>NZ_OZ224220.1:3042500-3765000 GCF_965152615.1 Nitrospira sp. Nam74
TAACGGAGTATTCTTGTATTGAGCAGTGAGAACATGAGTAAGTGAATTGCCTAAGGCGTCCAACCCTGACTTTTTGATTTGGCACATAACATCAGATCCGCAAGGCGTATGGCGCGGTCTAAGAAATACCGTGTTGAGATGCAGATCCAGCCCCGTCCACTCCACCTCTGCCGTAAAGGCGTCCGGATATTCTCTCAAACCGAGCAAGGAGGTCGCCCGATATCTATCCCGACTTCCAGTGATACTTGGATTCTTGACGGTCAAGGTAGGAGCAGACTGTGTTAAATGGATCGCATAGGTTTCTCCTGCCAGGTACTGGGCAAAAATGGTATTGGCGACAGTGTGAGGAATGGCAATAATGGCATTCGTTCCGGTCGGCTGCTTGTCGGTAATATTTCCCAAAAACTTTGGAACATATTGTACAGGTGGCGTCTCCACGACCAATCCGTTTAAGACGAATGCGTTGCTGGTCGCTGCAAGGGCGACATGCACCGGCACTGCCTTCCCATCGCCTACTGCTATGTTCATTGGAGATGTCTGGTAGAGCCGGCTAGCGCCGCGGGGCAGATCAAAACTGATTTTGGGATGCTGAGACTTGGAGAGGCCATGAAGCTTGATGGGAGTGAATTCCACTTGCCAGGGAGTCCACCGTACTTTTAAGTCGACTAATCCGACCCACTGCGGCGACCGATCATTCGCGATGACTCGCTTCAGAATCGTTAAAGGCACACCGTTGCAATCATCCTCTGCTAATCCTCGCGTGACTCTATCGTTCCTGACCTCGCCTGGATAGAGAATGCCGATGAACTTCGCAGTGCCGTCTGCCTCCTTGCCCCCACAGTACATGGTATCGACCAATGAGAGGGATGCTGCCTGACTCCCTTCAGAGCTCATTCCTGTAAACACGATAGGGAGCATATGAGAGACGAGGTCCTGTGCGAACGTATGAAACATCACCGCTTCTATTGCAAGACGTTCTCGCGCTTCTACATCCCGACATGGAGTAAGAAGCGCCAGAGTGATTGTCAGGACCATGCAGAAGAGTCTCAGGTTATCAAACAGGTGTTTCATCGATTCTCATGCAGGCCACGGCCTGATTTCCTCTGACAGAATGGCATGTTCACCTGACCCCGGGAGACCGCGCTTAACTTTGACGTTCTCCTGTCTGCAGCATATCCCAATCTCTGAATGAGCTGTGAAAGGTAACCAAGATGACGACGTTGGTCAATGTGCACATTGATCTAGGGGATGGCTAAACCGGACCCGGTTTCTTTGGACAGTCATTTGGATCACAATACTGTCCAAGGAGGCTGGGAATGGATCGATCGAAATCTTCAAAAGAGCCAGTACCGTTTCGCGAGGACTCTGAGCCGCCTGAACGGTGGAGTGCCCAACGGAAGACGGAACTGGTCCTTCGGCTCCTGCGGGGCGAACCGCTAGACAGCGTGTCGCGAGAGAGCCAAGTCCCGGCCCATGAGCTCGAGAGCTGGAAACGGGCATTCCTGGAAGCGGGGGCCCGGGGGTTGAAACGCCACACCGATCCGGAAGACCGGGAGCTGATCCGGACACGCGCCAAGTTAGGGGAAGTGATGATGCGCCTGGAGCTCGCCGAAGATCTGCTCGAAAAAAAAGGGTACGGGGAGGAATTGAAGAAGCGCAGGCCATGAGGACTCACATCAGTCCCAGTACCGGTCGCCGATATCCCCTCGCCCTGATCTGCCGGGTGTATGGCTTGGCGCGGTCGACCGTCTATGCTGACCGGCCGGCGCCGACCCCGGCCGCGACACGCAAGCGCGGACCGAAAACGCCGGTCAGTGATCAGAAGCTGGTCACCGCTATTCGGCAGGTCCTGACGACAAGTCCGTTCCATGGGGAGGGCTATCGCAAGGTGCGCGCCCGCCTAAGCCACGCGGGCATCCGCGTCGGCGGCAAGCGCGTCTTGCGCCTGATGCGGCAGCATCAGCTCTTGGCCCCGCGCCGGCTTGGACCGCCCAATGGCAATCCCGCGCACGATGGCCGCATCATCACAGATCGGCCCAACGTGATGTGGGGGACCGATGCCACGCGCTTCTATACCAAGCAGGAGGGCTGGTGCTGGTTCTTTGGCGCTGTGGATCACCATACCGATGAGGTGGTCGGCTGGCATGTGGCCAAGCGCGGCGATCGCTGGGCCGCCCTCCAACCGCTGCGCGATGGGGTGCAGACGATGTTTGGCCTCTTCGCCAAAGAGGTTGCCCGCGGCCTGCAGATTCGCTGTGACTGGGGCCCGCAATATATCGCCGCGGCCTGGATCCAGGAAGTCCACTGGCTCGGGATGACCATCTGCCCCAGTTTTGTTGGCGAGCCACAATGCAATGGCGTGGCCGAACGGTTTATGCGCACGCTCAAAGAACACTGTCTCTACCTGCATCAGTTTGAGAGCCTCGAGCAGGCCAGGCAGATCATCGGAGAATTCATCCACCGGTATAACCACCAGTGGCTGATCGAGCGCCTGGGCCACCGTACCCCAGTACAAGCACGCTTGGATGCTCAGCAGCCAGAGGCCGCCTAATGCGAGGCAGCCAGTTCATGGCGGGATCCACCTGAAAAATGACGCACACAGTTGACTCAGGATCCAGGATCGCCGGTCGACCCAATACTCACCATAGGGGCAAAATCGGTCCAATGAACGCTCAGACCGCGATCATTGAAAATGGGACCACCCTATTTAAGAGGAACACTGTCCAGAAAACCGGGTGCGGTACATGGCTGCCCAGCGATACACGCCTCGAAACAGCTGCACTGCTATGCGAGACTCGTGTATCTCGGCATGGGTATAGCCGCCATGCCGCGACTACAATAACAGTACGTTACGGAGCCGAAAAATTGATCGGTGAGGACTTCTTGCTCACAGGCAGCTATGGTGACCGGCAAAGTGCCTTGAGGAGCACGGTCTATTTTGGCCTTTATTGCGACTGGGATTGTTCTCCGCCATGATAGACAGAGTCCCGCACAGATGAGCTTCGCGCGCGTCCGCAGAGCTAGACCGCCTGTACTGTATCCTGGAAGTACGCGAGTGAGTGGAAACCTGCGCACGGGATGGTATTGAATCTACTGAGTGCTAACTCTCTGCTTTGCCACCTTGAGTGTATGCCTGCCGCGTGGCAACGAGTCATTCATAATCTGCGGATTGAGAAGTCTTAGTTCCAGGTAGTACGTGCCGAGGTCATTGGCAATCGCGGCCAGATGCCGCTTTGGTTCCGTCACCAGTACAGTGACGGTTTCGGTCTCCACCGGTGCATAAAGATCTTCTTTGTTCAGACCCAAATAGCGATCGGGGTGAGAGTAAATCTCTTTCGCAGCAATCAGACGCGGCACGTACCGCATGACATCGCGGTTATCAGACAGTTTCCAATACTCCCGGACTTTCTGCTCGGATAATGCCCTCTCTACATGATCCTCGCCGGCTAGGTAGGCCGCCATTGCCAGAAACCAGTCTCCCGTTTTGGTCTTCGCGGCGCTCAACCGTGCCATCGTGGCGCCAATAGATAGTTCCAGTTGCCTTCGATTCACGGGCGGGGAACTCCCCCGACTCCGCTTTCGTTGACTCGTCCCTTGTTGGCGTTGATAGGGAACCGACACCGTATGGGGACATTGACTATCGAGCAGCAGGAGGTACTTCAAATCGTCCGGCAGCCCTGCGGCGGCCAATTGCTGTTCAAATTGCGGGAAACATCGCCCGCTTCGCTTGGCTAAAATGACGCTCTGTCCCTCATCGGCAAGAAATTGGTAGAACTCATATTCAATACGCTCGCGCACTTGCCAATTGTCCAGCGGCACCGATTGGCCCGCAAACGTTAAGCGTTCGGGCAACTGAAACGCACTCAAGAACCGCGTGCGCGGCTCGCGTTGAACCTCTGGAATCACAATTAACTGTTGTCCCTCCCCTGTCTCGGGGACGCCAAGAGATGGAGCGGCTTTTGCGACACTATGACCAAAGAAAGATCGTCCGCCGGCGAATGCCATAAGCTCCACACCAAGCAATAGGCCGAGTATGACCAGCAATGCGGAACGAACAGCCGGGTACTGAAGAATTCGACGGAAAGGTAGTAAGGTATAGTGCATCGGTACTAAATACTAGCAGGTGTCACCTGGCTCAGCAAGGTCGCTCGTTCGCGAACGGCTACTCACCGAATGTCGCATACAAGACGACTCACAGAAGGAGTGTGAGGGGTGCTGCTATCGCAGCTGCCATAGCGTATAGTAATGGGATGCAACACGTGATCCTGTCCGATTACCGTGAAGAACAACTCCGTCTTCTGCGAGCAGAACGGGAGCAGCGCTATCAGCAAGCTCGGGTCAACTACCAACAAGAATTGCGCGCCTATGATGAAGAGGTCTCGGCGCTCGCCGAGACCTCTCACACCGCATTCCGACGCCTGCGTCTTGTCCATGGGATCGGGGCATGGTGGCGCCACCGGACACTCTTCAAACGTGGTGACCCGCCTCCGCCCCTACTTGAAGGGCCGTCCGTCGAAGAGCAACGTCTGCAAACTGAAGCAGAGGCAGACCAGCGGCTGGCCGCGGATCTGCTCGCCGCACTGCCGGGTCGAGCATGGATGCTTTTGAAGGGGTATCAGAATCAAAAGGGAAACATCGACTATCTGTTAATCGGACCGGTGGGTGTTGTCGCCCTAGAGTGTCAACATCTCTCCGGAACGATCATTTGTGCTAAGGACCGCTGGATGCGACAGAAATACGATCCGAAGGGGGCACCCGCGACACAGGTGCCGATTCTTGATCGGAACGGAAGAACTCCGTCGCAGCAACTCAACGAACCCGTCGCAGAGCTCATAGAGCGGCTTTCACAAAAAGATGTGACCTGTGAGATCTCAAGAGCGATCATCCTCACACATCAGGATGTCCGTCTCAGCACCGCGGAACCTTCGACGGTACAGATTGTTTTACTCGCGAATGTACAGCCGTTCTTGTGGGAACTATGTCGTTCTGCCTCGTCTTTCGTTCCGACAGAACGTATCGTTGAATTCGTCAAAGAAGATCACCACTATTGGCATCAACGAAAAGGTCCGACACTTCAAGAGCAGCGCGGATGATGACGTATCGTAGATCGATGTGCAGGTCGATGTCATCCTCCATTGTGTTCCGTCGTGTCGCCCAGTGTCACACCATCCATCCAGCGGTCCAGCGCCGCAATTGCACACAGCCGTCCACAGAGGTACTGCACGCCTGCCGGAGCCCCCGCCTGCAGCAGCGCTGAAGGGGTAAATCCCATGGGCCGAACACAGGCTTCGTGGTCGTGACCGACCACCAGCGTGTACCAATGATTCGTTTCTTTCTTCACGGCTTGGCACCCATCACAGACGATTTGCGACATAATAGGCATGTCAGTCTCCCGTATTCGTGATTCACTATCCGGCATAGTACTCGCACCTCCTCCCTGAACCAATCCGGCAGGAGGCGTACGACTTTTGTCGAAGTCGTGATGGGAGCCGCCTGGACCATCGACGTAGAACCACAGAGCAATTGTTTCACCGATTCAATCTTGACATGCTGCAGGCATGAGAAATCTACGTGTACTGTTGATTGATGACCAGCCGACAATCTTGATGCTCGTACAAGCATTGCTTGAGCGAACGCTCCCGGGGGTTCACGTGATCACCGCCGACTCGGCAGCCAAGGCGCTTCACGTATTGCAGAAGGAGCCATGTGATGTCGTGCTCAGCGATGTCAGTATGCCGGGCGAGGATGGCTTCTTCGTTCTCAAACAGGTGAGACGGCAGTGGCCGGACCTTCCTGTCGTATTGATGTCCGGAGTCCCGCTCGCTCAGGAGGCGCGCACCGCTGGAGCGAACGGGTTTCTTCTCAAGCCGTTTAATCTCGATGAGTTCCATGCCACCCTCTCGGCCGTGGCGGCATTGCACCGTGACGCCATTGGCACCTATTGTAATTACCTCGCCTAAATCGACACTCTAATGAGTAGTCGTGGCCTTCTGAATTATCTCGGATCGAGAATATTTGGGCAGGCATGACCGGAATCCCATCTACCGGATGGTTGGTCCGCTAAATCTTCGGATCGTGCTGCTTCGCATTCCTCCTCAATCCCATACAAGGCCGTCCTTTGAACGGTGTCCCCTTCATGACTGGAGCCTTGCCGCCGGCCGAGTCCAGAGCATTTGGTGACTTAAGCGTTCACCCTCGAGGACACTTTGTTCACTTGACAGATATGCGGGGCAGCACGAATCAGCGGCAGTTCAAAACTTTTGCCGCCTTACGTTGAGGAACTTGGTGGCGCGGCACTTGCTATGCCTTCATCGGGACAGATGAAATGTGAGGTAGGCGTATGACAACCAAGGAAGTCGGCATCTCATGCTCACTGCTCGACACGATCTTTATATGGGAATGTGAAGACTGCCATCGCCGGTGGACCGACGATGTACGAGTCGACTGTCCATTCTGTACACCCCTTGATCAATCTGTACGCTGGGACGACTGGACGATCTGGGATAGCTGAAACAAGTTACGATCATCGCCAGTCGTTGATCGAGGTCCTGCCCCCCAAAAAAAGGAGAGGATGACGTTCCAATGCTGGAAGCCATGCTCTCCTTATCTGAAACACCTGCTTTCACCCCAGCATCATAGAATGCCGCCAGAATGTATGAAATCGTTACCTTACTTCTCTAATCGTTGCAACGTCGTGGCGTGCCCTTTTTCCGTAATGTACGCCTTCACCCGATCCCCTTTAACGACTTTGTCCATCTTCGTACTCGTATCAACATGAACGCGTACCTCTTTCCCATCATCGTCTTTGATCACATACTGTTCGCCATTGATTTGCATCAACGTGCCTTTGACCGCGTCCTTCATCAAGCGCTCTTTCAGATCAGGCTTGGCTTCCTTCTGCGACATTGGATCTTCGGCCCACGCTCCCGTCACACCGATGCACGTGGTCAACGCCACGAACAGAACTAATGCCACAATTTTATACATAACCTGGCCCCCTTGGTGAATGATTGTGAGAGTTGAGAGTTGCTGTAAGGCGACGTTTCGCCATTGAGCCCCTCCTGTCTTGCCAAGCCGCATGTTCATATAGTGAAAGAGCCTGCCCCAAGAGGTCGCGCATGCAGGCCGGCGTCATAGTTCGTCCTACCGGGAATGTACTGACTGAACTGCTACGAAACTTGGATCGAGAGCAAGGTGCTGCGGTTTAGAGGCTGTAGAGTAGAACCTAGGGACTGCGGGAAGGACGTGGCATCCGCGATAGAAGGTAATAGCGGGCCTGCTCGCACAAGACCCGAGGCTATGTCATTGAAGAACGAGTGACGTAATACTTGCACGGCATGGTTTTCCTCCCTTATCCGGCCGGATCCAGACACGTAAATTGGTAATGCCTTCTGCTCCCAGGCGCCATTTTTCGTGTTCGAATGTGGCCCCTGATGGACTAAAGTTAAATTCCTGGCGAAGCACTTCCTGGTATGTCTGCCCTCCATCGCGCGAAACGGCTAGGGTGAGTTCTTGCGTCCGACTGACTTCCCTTTCCTCGATCTCAAGACTGACGGTCTCAATGGTCCGCGCCGTATCGAAAGCCAGGACGATGGTTTGGTCGCCCGATTGCTCGGCGATCCATCGGGTGCTGCCGGGTCCCCGTTGGCCGTCACACATGTGGTCGATAGGATGATCGGACAGTTCAGATGTCACGAGAACCGTGGCTACATCTGCAATAGAAATTTCCTGGCCTGACGGATAGGATTCCACTGGCTGGAGGACTTGCTTTCTTAACATACCATCCTCCTCACTTCTCGTTCACGATGATGGCTTCTGCTCTCTCGTGCTTACTTATCAGCGAGGACCGGACATGCCTTCTTTGGTCAGCATCTGTTTGCCGGTTTCGACTGCGCCGCTCAATCCTTTCGCCACATCCCCCATTAGATGATCGACAACATTTCGTAGGCGCCCGCGCATTCCACTACCGGCGCCTGAACCCAGCAGCATTCCCGTCCCAATCCCCAGGAAAAATCCGGCTGCGAAGATAATAGTCGCAACCGCCACTGCTTCGCTTTCTTCTTCGGGTACTTGGTGGTTGATGACTTCTAGAGCCATAATCGTCCCGCTCCTTTCTTCACGTCGACAGGTGTTAATTAAAACTCATGCACGCGTCTTCACACCTATCCTGGTAGGATAACAGATATCTTGAGGATCGGCTGTAAGCATATAGATAGCCTCCCCTTCATGTTGTCATGGACGATAATTACACGTTTACTGACACCACATTACCGACTCGCATGATAATGGTTATTCATAAGCCCACGCGGTGAAGGACTTCAACTACCGACTCTCTCGCGTGTTGTTCTCACACGCTGGCGCACAGACACGGGCATACATGGCTCATGCACTTGTTTCACTCCTCCCATTTCCTCGACTCCTTCGCTTGCTATCAGTGTCCGCATTCCTTATGGGTGTCTTTTGGATCGATCTATCCATGCCCCTTGGCGTAGCCGTGCCCGTCCTTTATGTCATTCCAGTGGGCTGGATTGCCCTTTGGTCGGGGAGAAGAGAGACCATCGCCTTGATCATGACAGGCCTCTGTGCGACGGTCCTAATCGTACTTCGATATGCGTTAGCCACGACGGGACAGAGTGACCTAGCAGCCGTGAACCGGCTCCTTCCATCATGTGTCATATGGGCGACTATCTTATTTGCGCTCTTCAGAAAAGTGCAGGAAGAAGACCGGCAGATGCGAGAGACGTTCTCCCAGGTGTTACACAAACTGACCAGACGAGCGTGGCGAAATAACCGCCGATTGTGATGATCCCTTATTGATCCACAGTATTGTGCTTGTTGTATAGCCGTTCCCCTGCAACTTGTCACAGGCTTGTTCAAGGTGCGTTATAATAAACCTAGAAGGGTCTAAGTGAGGCGCACCATGAAACATTGCGGCATCACCCGTGTGAATCGAGTCCGACCAGTCTGGTGGGCAGCGCCCGTCAGTCTGTGCTTGTACCTACTAACAAGCGGCATCTCCCAGGCAGGAGGATTCACGTCGCCGCAGGAATGTCAGGCCTTTACGGGAGACGATCATCTCAATTGTCTCTACAGCTATATCGCGCGACAACAGACGCACAACGATGCGGTCAACGCGCAGAGGAAAGCTCACGAAGACACGCTCCAACAGTTCGATACACCGAACGCAGTCGAGGAACACGCTGCTGTCCTGGGTGAACGTCAAGGCGAGACGACCGACCGCAAGGATATGCCGCACAGTGCACCTGCTCCGCCGTCTTCAGCTGGAAGAGTGACGCCCGCGATGGGTTCGCCGGCGGAATGTCGGGCCTATTCAGGCGCCGCGCATTTGAATTGTCTGTACGCCTACATCGAAATACAGAACAGTAAGGCGGGGCATGTAGAAGAGGAATTGCAAGCACAGAAACAGATGTTGGGACAGCTTCGGGATCAGATGGACCGGCAGGCAGCGGCGAATCAAGATCTTCAGAGAAGACTGGCCGAACGGGACACCCCATCTTCTTCACCATCTCCAGGATATGTCGCGCCGCCGATCTTTTCGGGATATCCGTATCCCTACGGTTATCCTTGGTATGGGTATCCGGCACCCGGTCTGTCTTTGTACCTCGGAGTTCCTGGATATTACTGGGGCCGTCCATTTTACGGTCCCAGGTTTTTTGGCCCACGATTTTACGGTCACCATCATCGTCGATGATGGCCAAGCCAACATCATCACTACTCAAGACGCCGTATCTCGATTCTCCTTCGTTCAAATTTAAACTGGTCATACGGCAAACCCATCCTGTTTATACTTCATTTTTATACTTCCTTCCGGCCTAACCCAATACTGCCTACGCGAGTTCTCTTGTTTCACTGACAGAGGTCATCACCGAAGGGAATACAATTGGAATAGTTTCGCGCGCTTTTGCCAGGAGGTATGTCCATGCGTTGGGAAACACCATCCTTTGTCGAAATTAAGATGGATGCTGAAATTGGCGGCTATCAAGATGACTTCGGAGACCCACCGGACGTCGCACCTTTTCAGGATGCTCTCATACCGCTTGATCCCAAGGTTACAGACCCAGAAGCGATCCGCGGGACGTGATGCTGCTTCGAATACTCGGGTCGGCAGCGGGAGGTGGATTTCCGCAATGGAACTGTGCCTGCGGCAACTGCCATGGGGTTCGGACTGGCTCGATTCGGGCGATTCCCCGTTCACAGGAATCGGCATGTCTCACTGCAAATGGAACGGACTATGTCCTCATTAACGTCTCGCCCGATATTCGGACACAGATTGAGGCGTATTCCGCGCTCCATCCCCGTACGCGCCGCGATAGTCCGATTGCCGCCATTGTCCTGACCAATGGTGATGCGGATCATTGCGCCGGGCTGTTGTCGCTACGCGAATGGCAGCCATTAGTTGTCTACGCTACGGCATCGGTATGGCACGGGCTCATTGAGCGCAATGTCTTATTTCGCACCCTCGATCGTTTTGCCGGCCATCTCACATGGCGCGAGATCGTGGTGGAATCAGAACAGGAATTGCGATCGGCATCAGGCATACCATTGGGCCTCAGAATGCAGGCTATTGCGGCACTCGGAAAAGTGCCCCTTCACCTAGAGGGGATCGCTCCACCAGCGGCCAGTCAAAACATCGGACTCGTGCTGCGTGCCGATTCTTCGACCGCTAGGGTGGCCTATTTCCCGTCGGTCGGACAGATCACGAAAACCATTCATCAGACTCTGTCGCGGGCTGATGTCATCGTATGGGACGGAACCTTTTGGTCGAACGATGAATTGATGCGCCAGGGTCTCGCCGAGCGATCGGCGCGGCAGATGGCACATGTACCAATCAGCGGCGAGAACGGCACGCTTGCGCAGCTCTCGAACCTCACCGCGCGGCGTATGTTCACCCACATCAATAATACCAATCCCATCTTGCGCGACGATTCGCGTGAACATGACAGCGTCACGGCAGCCGGATGGGACGTCGCGTATGATGGCATGGAGGTCAAGCTATGACGGATACAGCACTCGATGCCCCTCGGACCGCTACGGCCTTTATCGCCCGCCTCCGTGCAGCCGGCGAGTCCCGCTATCACCATCGCCATCCCTTTCACCTCTTGATGCACCGCGGACAGTTGACCCCACATCAACTCCGACAATGGGTCGTCAACCGCTATTACTATCAGACCAGAATTCCCATCAAAGACGCGCTGATCCTGGCTAAATCAAATGACAGCGAGTTTCGTCGAGCGTGGATCCATCGACTCATGGAACAAGATGGGAGCGCCGCTGATCCCGGTGGCCTCGCGCTGTGGCTGAGGCTCGCCGAAGGAGTGGGACTGGATCCACAGACCGTCCGCGAGTGCCGGGATGTCCTGCCTGCGGTCCGGGAGGCGTGCGATCGGTATGTTGAACGTGTCCGCGAGTGGTCTCTCCTCGAAGCCGTCGCCTCCTCACTGACTGAATTGTTTGCGCCACCACTTATGTCTCAGCGCATTGTAGCGTGGGAGCACCATTATTCCTGGATCGCGCCAGGGAGCCTCGAGTATTTTCGGCGTCGAGTTCGTCAAGCCGATGCCGATGCCAATATGGCGCTCACGTATGTCTTGACGCACGCGGTCACTCCTCAAGACCAAGATAGGTGCCTGGAAGCCTGGACGGAAAAGGCCACTATTCTGTGGGACCTTCTCGATGCGGTGTACGCGGACTGCGTCTAGGCACACAACAGATATGATCCAACAAGCGCAGTTTTTAGGGATCCGGCCCAGACTCACCTCCAAGGTGATCGTCCGGGCCGACCGAAGGTCCGGCCGATGCCTGCTCATCTATCCAGAGCGTGGGTTGGAACTCAGTGATACCGCCGAAACGATTGTGCAGTATTGTACCGGCGCCTATGAGGTTCAGGAAATCATCGCACATCTCGTTGTTCGATACGGGCCCGAGCACGGCAATGTGATCGAGCAGGACGTGTGTAACTTTCTCCAGACCTTGATGGACCGAGGACTAATACATGTCGGCTGATTGCCGTCCCTACACCATGATCGCGGAACTGACGTACCGGTGCCCGCTGCAATGCCTGTACTGTTCCAACCCGGTTGACTACCGGGATTCTCACGATGAACTCGAGACGACTCAGTGGCTGACCGTCTTTCGCCAGGCCGAAGCATTGGGCATCGTGCACCTCAATCTCACGGGCGGAGAGCCGCTGTTGCGCGAGGATCTCGAATCGCTGATCGCTGAAGCGCACAGGCTCGAGTTGTATACGCATTTGGTGACGAGCGGCATTCCGCTGACTCACGATCGTCTCATACGTTTGGCGGCCGCCGGCCTTCGCAGTATTCAATTGTCCATTCAAAGCCTTCAAGCCGATGGCATGACACGGATGACCGGGGGACCTTGGCTTGAACACAAGTCCCAGGTGGCCGCATGGATCAAAGAGATCAACCTGCCGTTGACCATCAATATGGTGCTGCACCGAGACAATCTCTCCGAGATCGCCGACATGATTGTCTTCGCAGAGCGGCTGGGAGCCCACCGGCTCGAACTGGCCAATGTTCAATACCTTGGCTGGGCGCTCCGCAATCGGGATGTCCTCTTGCCTACAAAGTCACAGTTAGAGGCGGCACGCGTCGTCGCGCTCGACGCACGCGATCGTTTGCGAGGGTGCATGGACGTTGTGTTTGTATGGCCGGATTACTACCGCGAGTTTCCCAAGTCTTGCATGGATGGCTGGGGGCGCCGCTCCATCGTCATCGCGGCGGACGGTGTAGCACTTCCCTGCCATATGGCGAGAAGCCTCGATGGTGCTTACGGTCTTTCATTTCCCAATGTGAAGAACACCCGCCTCGATACGATTTGGCATGCCTCATCAGGGTTCAATCGCTTTCGCGGCGACGAATGGATGGGCGACCCCTGCCGAAGTTGCTCTAGGCGCTCCCTCGACCATGGTGGTTGCCGTTGTCAAGCGTTCCATCTGGCTGGCAATCCAGCCGACACAGACCCCGCCTGTCATCTGGCTCCATCGCATCATCTTATCGAGGCAGCTCGTGTGCGCGCGGAAACAATGGATCTGAAGCCAGTGACCTTGCACTATCGACGAGTCACGGCATGACCACATGAATCGCGTTCATGTCAGGCGGTCTGCAGAACAGATATGAGAAAGGCTAAGGAGACGATGATGATGCATTCTGTTGTGACGACACTTTGCTCACTGCTTGGCATGCTGGCTCTGCCTATTGTGTGCCCTGCATCGTGGCTGCCGCTGGATCAGATCAAATTGCCTCCCGGTTTCAGCATCGCGGTATACGCAGACAATGTTCCGAATGCGCGCGGGATGGCCCTCAGTGCAAAGGGCACTCTGTTTGTCGGAACGCGAAAAGCAGGGACGGTGTATGCCGTGATTGATCAAGATGGCGATCAACGCGCCGACCGCGTCCTCACCATCGCGCGCGGTCTCGACATGCCCATCGGAGTGGGTTTTTCTGAGGGGTCCTTATATGTCTCTGCGTTGAATCGCATTCTTCGCTTCGATGACATTGAACAACGGCTCCATGACCCGTCGGCACCGGTCGTGATTACTGACCGCCTTCCCAGCGACAAAGCCCATGGCTGGAAATACCTGGCGTTCGGCCCCGATCAGAAGCTGTATGTTTCCGTTGGAGCCCCCTGCAATATCTGTGCACCCGATCCCGACCGTTATGCCTTGCTGGCGCGGATGAATCGCGATGGCAGTGAATATGAGATCGTGGCACGGGGGATCCGCAATACCGTCGGATTCGATTGGGATCCGATCAGCCACGATCTATGGTTTACCGATAACGGTCGAGATTGGCTGGGGGATAATCAACCGCCGGATGAATTGAACCACGCGCCTTCCGCTGGACTTCACTTCGGATTTCCATATTGCCATGCCGGAACGATCCTCGACCCCGAGTACGGCCATACGCGCCAGTGTGACGAATTCCAGGCGCCGGCTATCAATCTCGCACCGCATGTGGCTGCCCTGGGCATGCGGTTCTATACCGGGCGCATGTTTCCACAGCCTTACCGCAACCAAATTTTTATTGCTGAGCATGGCTCGTGGAATCGGACTGAAAAAATCGGATACCGGGTCTCCCTCGTGACGCGAGATGGGAATGGTCCACCGAAATATACCGTCTTCAGTGAAGGGTGGCTGCAAGGCGACACGGCATGGGGACGGCCTGTCGACGTCCTGGTAATGCCCGACGGCGCCCTATTGGTATCGGATGATCTGGCCGGTGTCATCTATCGGATCACATATCAGGGGCCGTAGCTCTATGCGTGGGACACACCTTATTCCGCTGTAGGCGTCCGTCCTGCATACCGAAGTCGTAATATCTGCTACATAAGACCTAATAGTCCTCTTTACCTCGACGGGAGGCATGATGATACGAACGCTCGTGGCGGATGACCATGCAATCGTCCGACAAGGCCTCAAACAGATTTTGATGGACACACCTGACATTATCGTCTCGAGTGAGGCGGCGCATGGGGAGGAAGTCCTCGACCAGCTTGCCAAGCAGCCTGTGGACGTCGTGCTGCTTGATATTACGATGCCGGGACGAAGTGGTTTTGAAGTGTTGCAGGATATTCGACGCCGGCATAAGACTATGCCTGTGTTGATTCTTAGTGCGCATCCTGAGGAATTGTATGGAATACGGGCTCTGAAGGCAGGCGCGTCCGGTTACCTAATGAAGGAACGGGCCCCTGAAGAAATTGTATCGGCTGTCCGAAAAGTGGCGACAGGCGGCAAATATATCAACGCCTCGCTGGCAGAAACCCTGGTGGGACGGCTCGACGGCGGATATGACGCACCCATTCACCATTCCCTCTCCACCCGCGAATATGAAGTGATGTGCCATATTGCCCAGGGCTCCAGCATGAAGGAGATCGCAGAAAAGATCGGTCTCAGCATTAAAACGATCAGCACGTATCGATCCCGCATTTTGGAAAAGTTGAAGATGAAAACGAATGCGCAATTGGTGCATTACGCCATTCATGAAAACTTATTGGGCTAACCGCGGGTCGACTCCTGCCTCAGTTCACAATCATCCATTTCCGGCCTGCCTACAGAAAACGGCTTTTTATTTGGTCGCCGATCCTTTCAATCCATGGTAGACGGCGTAACGAAGTAAATCCGAGCTCGATTTAAGCTGCAGCTTTTCAAGTATGCGGGCGCGATGCGTGGCGACGGTTTTAGGACTCAAGGCCAAAGATTCGGCAATATCTCGCATCGGTTTGCCGGCTCCGATCAGGTGCATGATCTGCTCTTCGCGTGGCGACAAGCGCTTGATCGCCGGTCGAGGCTCGCTGATCTCGTGTTCGTCAAAAGGCCGGCTGAGATAGCTGTGTCCGGCCAGGACTTGCCGAATCGCATCACGCAACTCTTGCATAGACGCGGTTTTGAGCACATAACCGGCCGCCCCCGCCTCCAATGCATGCCGCGCATATTCCGGTTCGCTGAACATGGAGAAGACAATAATCCGCACACGCGGATAGAGTGCTTTAATCTTGGGAATGAGACGAACACCGCTCTCACCAGGTAACGCCAAGTCGAGGAGGAGCACGTCACAAAGATGCTTAGGCAAGCCTTTGAGCAACTCTTCCGCCGTACTGGCTTCGCCGACCACCGTCATATCTGTCAGCGCCCGTTTAATACCTTGACGAATAATGGCGTGGTCGTCAGCAAGAAACAGCCTAAACATACGACTCCTCCAAATGTTACGTCCATTCTCGACAAGCGGGACGAACGCGGCGTCAGTACCGGATTCTCATCGCACTGAGCTCGGCGTCATCCCCGTCAAACACAATATCGACCGGACAGTCAATGCCGACCTTTTTCCCAGTTTGTTCGACCAAGAGTTCGCACGCTTCGTCAAGCGTATCCAGATGTAGGGAACACTCCTCTTGTCCCCCGACCGTCGCGCATTGCAAATGCTTAATCTGGACGTCACACCGCAATTGCCAGGTGCAGTTCACGCTCGCCGTGGCCATGGGTAACTCTGGACCGAAGCTGACACGCCAGCCTTCATACGTGAGCGTCTGTTGTCTGCTTAGAACATTCCGATGCCCCGTCACCAGTGCATTGACTTGAAGTGGAAGCGTCGCCTCGTCTAATTTCTTCCAGATCGGATTTGGGTCGGCGCAACCGGACACGAACAGCGCGGCTACACAGAGAGCCAGTGCCGCTATTCTGAAACGTGCCCATGCTACTGCAGGACTCGCTACCGGGATATGTACAACACGAGGAGTTAGACGAAGCACAATGTCCTCCTTTGTGGGGACGCCTACCAGGGGATCGCAGGAGACAATCTATATAGTTTCACCTAATACAAAAATAGGTCATCGACGCACCGCCTCGTAGGACGGCGTTACCATGGGGACGACGGAGCATGGTGAGTTCGGATCAGCGAAAAAAGATCAGCAATGGTAAGGTGGAGGCTATCGTGCTTTTGCCTCTCTTTCAAAACCCGGCAGGATGGCCTTAAAGAAGGCGTTTTGGATCAGCTTGGTCACCACTTGCCATGTGCTCATCGTAGGACTTGTGACCGGCCCTGAGAGTTCCCCTGTCGTTGCCACTTCACTGCGTAGCCTATTTTCAAGCACCGTCATGGTACCGCCGACGACGCCCTCATAAAGTTGTTGAACAAGGGCTTTATCCTGATCCTGCTCGGTGTCATACACATCGACCTCTTTAAACAAAGGCTTGGCGTACCCATGGATCGTTCCATTTTTGACGCTCAACTCCGTGAAGAACGAGAATACGCCCTCGACGACGTCGAAGTTTCCATATGCCCGAAAGACATCGTTGAGGGATCGCATCTTGGTCTTCACCATGCGGATCTTCAGATTGAAATCCGGGAAGTCTCTCTCCGGCCTGAATGTGCCACTCATTTGGGTGAGGCCTGATCCCATGAACTTTCCGGTTACTTTGACGTACGCCGTTCCCTGCGTAAGTTGATTGCTGAAGTTCTCCAAACCGATATTGGCCTCAGTCAAGTACACGCGATAGTGCGGGGTGACGGCTTCATTGACGAAGCCCAGCTCGCTATCGAGGATTTTCGCCTGATCAACACGAAGCAGCCATTCCGAGTGATTGCTCAGCTTTTGTGCCGTTTCGGCAGTGGTCTTCGCCATATTCTTTTCCGCTTCCTTGGTTTGAGCGGAATGAACATAATCCACGCGGACGCCCTCTAATAGGAGATTGCTCAGTATCGCCTGCTTGATCATGGCTGAATATTCGACATGCCCTTTAGTTGAAAGCACACCTTGTCTTAATTGGACATTCACGCGACCGGTAATCGGCAGGACATCTTCCAGTCGAATTTGGTCAAGGGCGAGATCCACGTTCAATCCAAGATGCGGCTCAGCCAAAAAATTCGCCGCCCCGTCCATCGTGATACGACCCGAATCGAAGAGTCGGCCATCAAGATGAATCGTCGAAGGATAGGTGCGATCATTGAATTGAACATTACGAATGTTTTCCGCTTGCACGTTCAGTTTGTCGAGATGCAATGGTTTAGATCGAGGATTGTCCCAATAGGTGATATCGGCGTCACTCATCGTGAAGATGTTCAGTTTGAACGGGTAGACTGCCAGCACGGCCTCCTGCCAGCCGCGATTCTCCAAACGCATCTCATCCTCTGCCTCGGTTTTCATCTGTGGACGAGTGATCTTCATCACCGGGTGCTCGAATCGATGATCGCTGACCAGATGCCCATGGAGCAATGCGCCCCAATGAATACTGGCATGCCATCGTGGTAGGTCGACCACGGGCTGGTCGGGATGCTCGTTCTGAATTAACCGGACATTCTTGAAATCAACCGAGAGCCCAAGAGGGTGAAAATCTAACTCTCCGATGGTTAGCGTATACCCGTTCACGCGTTGATTGAACGCACGTTCGGCGTAGATGCGGAGGGGTTCATCGAGAAATGCGACGACGACACCGAGGACCACACCAAAGACGATCAGGATGCCGATCGTCCTCCGTAAGGTCGTGTACATGCCGATACTCTTCTTTCATCCGCCGAGGGAGAGAAGCACGGGCGCTCAACGGCGGCCCCTATAACATTCTACAGCAGAGCGAGAGATTGTCGTCCGGACGGAAATTCAAATGTAGGATTATGCGGCAAAACGCCCCTTACTAGGATCCCCGGACGATTAAGACTTATGACGAGAAGTCCACTCAGCTCTATCCTTCTTCAAGCACCGGTGCGATCCTGTCGCGCCCGTCCGACATCAAAAAAAAGAAAATGAGCTACACTGTGGCAAGCTGAACGCGTTACTCACGGCAGGTTTGCAGTATGGCACACGGTCCAACGGATCCCGTTATCTTGATTGTCGAAAATGATGAGGAGACACGTGAATTGTATGTCGATGCACTGTCGCCTGTCGGTGCCGTTCTTATTGTGGCCGGGAATCCTTACGAAGCGTTCGAGGAATTGGGCAAACGCTCATTTTCTCTCATTCTCACCGATCTCCACATGCCGGGGGGTGGCATTGAGTTTGTGGCCAATCTTCGCGGGGCAGACGTGCTCTGTCCTATTATTGTTATCACCGGTCTAGGCGGGCACTCTGTCCGCGACGCTACGATCGCGGCAGGCGCGACGCTCTTCCTTGAAAAACCTATCCGAACTAAACAGCTCCGCGAGGTCGTCAATCGATTCCTCAGTTCAACACCAACCATCGCCTAAATCGCCTACCCTACTCACTTGCTGACGACCCCGATATCATTATAATTCTTAGTGATAACTCTACCTTCGTCTCATTGCATTTGAACTGGTAATTTTCTACACTGTCGGCTGTTTACGTACTGATAGGCACGAGGTGTCGCGACATGAAAGCCGCGGTAATCCGCTGGATCAAAGGCCTGCGTCGGCCCAGCTTGCTGAGTGCACTCATTCTGTGCTTTGGTCTTGTTCCTCTGTTCTACGAAGAAGCGCTCCTTGGCCGGAAACTACCTGCCTCATTTGAAATGCTGTACACGCTGGTCATCATTCACATCAGTTTATTTCTGATCCGCGCCAAATAGAATCTGCGGGACGAGAATTTCCGTCCAGCCTGATCCACGGTACACACTTCACTGGCGGAGAGGGGACGATTCGAACGTCCGGTCCGGTTTCCCGGACAGCGGAGATGACTCCCCACTCGATTCAGCCACTCTCGCACCTCTCCACAGTGTTCGGACACTTACCCTATGAATGAGCCGGCGTCATCGTTCGTTGTGGGTACGACTTAGGGAGATATTTGAGGACCAGGGCCTGGCGGATTAGTTGAGCGACATTGCGCACTTCAAGCCGTCGCATGAGATTAAAGCGATGGACTTCCACCGTTTGAACGCTAATCTTCAACTGCTTGCCGATTTCGCGGCTGGTATATCCGTCAGTGATCAATTTCAAGATTTGTTGCTGCCTTGGTGTCAGCGCCGGACCGGAACGCTGATTCCCGACTTTTCCTTTGACGATCCGACTCATACGATCCTCCTCCTTGAGTGTGATAGCGGTACTTAGGTTTAGTAACGTAGCGAATGCGCGTTGGGTTGCCTGTCCGCAAGACACTGAATCTGATGTAGGACCAACGGGGTATGACGACAAACCATGAGGCGGGACAGAACCGGCAGGCGGGCAATGAAGCCCGGACTGCTTCGCCGCTGATGCCATTACTTCTTTCGAGCGGCTTTTGTGCTCCTATTTCGCGGACTCTTCGGCGCCGTGTAATGGACTAAGGACGCGCGTTCCGCTTCCGAATAGACTCGGACTCCATACGATGCCATCAGCTCGGCTTGGGCTTTCCCATCGCCGTTCCGCGCTTTCTTCAACAACTTGCGCCGGAGTTCTTCTTCTTCTTCCTGCGTTAAATCCACATGCCCCTTCGCATGGCGCTTGAGCTGCTTCATGCCATCCTCCTTCATCGAAATAGTCGTGCATCCTACCGAATGGACGCCCGTAACACAAGCATATTCATCGGGGCAAGCCGCTACCTGCCTGATAAAGAACCGGACCGACAGGTAGGAATCCAATTGGCTGATGCCGTGTCCCTCAACTGACGGCCAGGATAAGAAACTGGAAGAACCCGAGCCAACAAGATGTCTCTCAGAGTTCTTTGCCGCCGACCGGGACACCGAAGCCGATTCTGCGATGATCCCTGAGGATGGAAGAAGGCCCTTCCCAACCCCGAGCACTCGACCCAGTCGATAGTATGAACGCCGAGGGCGACGGCTGTCACCGATTCTGCCTGTGGCATGAAGATTAATTCTCCTATGCAACTGATCAAGCGTGGAATACCCGTACCATGTTTGTGCCCCGATCTGCAGACTTCCGTTCGATTAAGCCCGTGAGTAATAGTCGATCAGACTGTCGGAAACCGCGGATCTGAAGGTTTGCCGATCTCCTGCTGCCCCCATCGGCAAGTCACAAGCCGACGGATGACAAACAGATCGGACGAGAGGGTATGGCACAGTCGTCACTTATCTAGCGTACCGAATCCGGCAAACAACTGACCAGTCAAATATCCCGTCGACAGCGGATCTGCGAGTTTCTTTCGGCGCAAGTAATCGTTCAGCAGCCGGCCATCGGAGGCGCGCGTCACATTCGGCGCTCGCAGATTCATCCGGTAGCGTTCAATCGCATTCGATACACGACTAATAAACACAACCGTGCCATCCTGTTCCACGGCTTCCACGATGCCGACATGGGTTAGAGGATCATTCAGGATACCGTCACCATTGAAGTCCCACGTATTATCGAAAAACACCAGATCGCCTGGACGAACAGTCGGACCATGATGGATCCGTCCATACGCTCGTACGCGCTCATAGATTAACCGGACGCCGTTAGCATATGCCTTCAGGTTGCCCCCCTCGTAGAGGTCGATCCCCTGAGTGAGGTAGATGGCTCGGGTCACTCCCGCACAGTCATAAGAAATGAACCGGTTTCCTGCTTGAATCGTTCGGGCCCCCACCAGCCGGGACGCCGTGTGCGCGATGGCCTGTTGTTTCTCAGTGCCTGGCTGCAGGCGGCAACAATTGAATGAGACAGTGTGGTCTCGTGGGGTAATTCCATAATCGCGTCCCGCACACCCGGCCATCAGAGCGACTACCAGCGCCATCGAGAGCGAGAGAACGTTGCGTGCCTTCATCCCAGTCTATTATAGACGAACAATGGTAAAGCAAAAGGGGATCATTTCAGTAGAGACAGGGCTTTGAACCCTCGCCCACGCTGGCAAGTCCTGCTGAGTTCAAGCGCATTGTCCACCAGATGTAAAGACCCGTCTCTCAATGAAACAGACCGAGTTGGGCCATATCCTGCGGATCTTTCCCGACCCGGATCTTCAGGTACCCCAAAAAGGCCCACTCTGTTGTCTTCCGACGATCTGCTTGCGAATTTTATTAAACGACATCGCGTTCAGCACAGAGAGCAACTCATTCCATCTCCTTGTCGAGCCTGCACGCCAATTTTGAAGATCTGTTGAAAGTTTGACCTCTGGTTCATCCCGACGATCTGAAGCCATACGTCCAGGCGCCTTCAAGGCTCTATACGTAAGCGCAAGCCATTCCGCGTCTCACCCGAAAGGGTTATAGAAGTTCCTCCGTTCGGGGAGTTTCCGTTTCAGCACGACTTGCCTTACTTTGTCGGAGCCGAGATCACTGGCTCACTTCCCTTGTGCGACGGCAGGAACAATCACGGCAGCACGAATAAGAGGTGCCTTATGCGTCATCAGTGGTACTCCAGCACGTTGTCGGCATGCGCGAGCGTTCTTTTCCTAGTGGTCGGGGCTGGCGCACATGAGCCGGATCAGGCCGGGCCTACCACGCATAAAGAGCTGACGACGGTTGTGTCGAGAATCCAGTCCGGTCTGATATTTTTACAGCCCGCTGCCGGGTTGCAGCATCGAGCCATAAGCCTCCAGAAGGCTGAACGGATGGGACTAGAGGATCCACACGTAGGGGATAAGGTCACGGTAACAGTCGATGAAAGCAACATCCTGTTGGATATCCACAAAACAGGCATGATGCCGGCAGGACATAGTCTCATGACCGGTAATCTGAGCTATGCGGACCCCTTTTGGGGCGTGATTGAGCTGTCGACTAATGAAGGGACGAAGAGTTTCGCCGTAGATAGTCTGGCGGGAAGCAAATTGTCGGTCCTCAAAGAAGGCAAGCCGGTCCGGGTAGAGCTCGATGAAGACAACATGGTTATCGATATCCATCCATACCACTGACGTAGCTCTCGGCACTTCATTCGCCCATCTGAAAGCCAGCGCAACCTGTGACGCCAAGCCTGCGGTTAAGACAATGCTTACTGCGTAGGCGGGCTCAATCCCACGCCTTCCGTGATGGAATATTTACTCCGGGATCCGACGAACAGCAGCGGGTGCTGTTGGTATGTGAGGACCTGTTGGCAATGGTAAGTGAGGTCAGTGGGCATTCCTCACCTTAAGCCTGGGCGGGTTCCCTCTTCGAGGCATTCCTCAATGCGAGCTCCCTCTCATTGACGTAAGTTGAGACAGGAAAGTGCAGGATAAACGTCGTGCCGGCATCTTCAGAACTTCTCACATCAATCGTGCCTCGATGCTCTTTCACAATGCCGTATGTGATGGAGAGCCCCAGACCCGTCCCGTACCCGACTGGTTTCGTCGTAAAGAATGGATCAAAAATACGCGGCAATACTGATGGAGCAATGCCCGAACCTGTATCGCTGATTTCTACGCGTACCGTCCGGTCGTCAACCATGCGAGTAGCGATCGTGACAACTCTCTTGTCGCGCGATTGCATCGCATCACGCGCATTGGCCAACAGATTCACGAAGATCTGCTCCAGTTGGATCTTATTTCCCTGCACGAGCGGCTGCCTCTCGTCAAAGTGGAACACGACGCTAACATTGTGCAGCCGTAACTGCTCCATCATTAGCGATACAGATTGATGGAGCACGTCATTAATAGAGAGGTCTTCATGGCTGAGGGGAGCCGTCCGGGCAAAGGTTCGGATATGGTTTATAATGCCGGCCGCCCGGCGCACCTGGTCTTGAATGTGGACAAGGCTATCCCTCAGCCGTGTGGGGTTGACTTGTCCGCTGGTCAGAGACTCTTCTGCATTCCCGGCAAATAATCCGATATTGTTCAGTGGATTATTGAGCTCATGCGCAATGCCGGAGGCCAGCTCACCCAAACTGGCCAATTTGGCACTTTGGACCAGTTGCGCTTGTTTCGCTTCAAGTTCGACCGTGCGCTCCTGGACTCGTTGTTCCAACTCCGACTGCGCCCGACGAAGCGCTTCATCGCTTTCACGCAGCTTCATGTGTTCTCTTTGAAGCCTCAGGGTCGTCCAAAATAAAAATGTCAATGCCGGTAGCACGATAGCGAGGCCTGCGAGGGCTATCTTGCCGGTGATCTTGGTGATGGGCGCGAGGACATCTTCCTTATTGACTCGAACCAACACTCCCCATGAGAGTCCGGTGAACGAGCCGTAGCCTTTCGTTGGGGCATATCCTGTAATCACCTCTCGATGCCGCGGCAGGGTCCGTTCTTCAACGTAACCCGAATTCTCCGTCTCCCTGAGCCGCACGACGGAAACCAATGCGGATAGGTCCCTCATGTTGCCTTCACGTAAGGAGGGATCAATGAGTGCCTCTCCCTCCTGTGTCACAACGAGGTATTCCGGCTGCGTGAACGGTCCGACCTGCATCTGGAACACCTGTTGCGCTTGTTGAAACAGGTCGGCCAGCACAGGCAGCCTGACTAATGAGGTTACGACGCCCTGAAATTTTTCATCGGCATCTATGAGGGGCGCCGAAAAAGAAACGGCTTGAAGGCCACCCGTTTCCGCATACGATTGTGCCCCTTGAACTATAATACTGCGCTGAGCGCGGACAGTCTCGAACCACTTGCTGGAGGCTTGGGATCGGCCGACCCACCTGGAGTCGGTGGAAGCAATGATATTGCCTTCAGCATCTGTCACCGCAAGCCAGATATAGAGTGGATAGACTTGCCGCATACGAGTCAGGTACGTGGAGACATATGTGCGATTCTGTGTTTCCGATGCCATGGCATGCGCCATCATTTGGATATCGCCATACCGCTCGAACATGAGCCGATCCAATTTATCGGCCGCGTCTGCGGCCGCCAATTCGAGCGTATGGCCTGCCCTCTCGATGAAGGCGCCTTTAACGAATTGCAAGACCAGCATTCCAATCACGCCGGCGCTGATCACGAGCCCAATTAAAAGAAGGGAGATGCGGCGAAAGGGATCAGCGAAGAGACTGATAAAGGGGCGATGCACAATGAACGTGCAGCACCGGCGCGCCAAGGAAACCAAGTGAAGCTTCTCCATACGAATCACCACTGTCATGTAGGAAAACAAAGTGTAAGACAGTTGGTTGAAGCAATCCAGCAATAAAATGGCCCCATCGCCGTTGTAGTCCTACGCTATGCGGTCTATTCGCGTAGGATTAGAGCGGATTGGGACGGCAACCCCGGAATGCTGAACGGTCGCCTTTCACTATCATTCAGGCAGGTCATGTGGCAGTGCGCTCAAATAAAATGTGGCAATGGCAGCCGCTGCTGCGACATTTAACGATTCCGTCTCCTGACATATCGGGATATGGAATCTGAGCCAGGCATGTTGAAGCGTGGAGGTCGAGAGGCCACGACCTTCATTGCCGAATGCGACCACTGTGCGACGCGGGAGCGTTGAAATGTCTTGGACGCGACACGATCGCCGACTTGGAACTTCAGCCGCGAGGATCGCACAATCGACCGACCCGAATAGCGCCACGTCCGAAATATAAAAGATCGGCAACTTAAGCAGCGCTCCAGCGCTTGCCCTTACAACTTTTGGATTGAAGACATCGACGGAGTCGGATGAAAGCCAGACGGCGTTGAGCCCGAAGGCGACCGCCGTGCGAATGATAGGACCCACATTGGCAGGATCCTGCAAGCACTCGCCATACAATCCGAGGAGCTGCGAGTGCCGAAAGACCGCCTGCGGATCCCAAACTGGTTGTCGGACAACCGCAAGCATTCCCGACGGCGTCGTGAGATCCGACAGCGTGGCTAAAACCCGTTCCTGACACACATAGACCGGACAGCCACTTTGCTGGATAGCGTCTACCAATGACCGATCCGCCGTGGCCAAACTCGTCTCAGTCACCACGAGAGCCTGAAAATAAGCAGCGTGAGTTGTAAGCAGCTCTTCAATAGGCTTGGGGCCTTCTACAATAAAGAGGCGCTCTGCATCTCTGCTTTTCTTGTGCCGGACAAGATCGCGGATCAAGGCCGCCTTCGCGGCCACTAATTTATGCATAATCCACCGTTATCCACAGCTTAACCTCTACTGACATAATGTTGACGTTATATTCATCGAAATGACATTACCGTCGCAATCAACAGATATCCACAAGGAGTATTGCCCGCCTGGGATCTTAAAAACCGTAGCCACACTGGGCGACGGTGCATTTTTCGGCCGTGCCGCTATTTTGTGTGGTATTGCCAAGGTCGGTTATTTTACGGCATAGTTGCGTCAGGATGAGCAAACCTCAAGGGACCTTCAAGCTTAGGGTGAAGATTGACGGACAAGAATTTGAGGCCGAGGGTCAGTCGGACCTTGTGAGCCGACAGTTTGAGGCGTTTCGCCTCATGATACAAGGGGCTGGTCCGGCATCTGAGCGACACGTCGATCACCCGGACCCCGAGCGTCATCTTCGCCAGGTTGCGCCGCAAGCCATGCATACTGAAGCTGGTGGCCACAGAGAGGATCTGGCCAAGCTATTTGAGGTTTCTCCTCACACTCAACTTCTATCGCTACGCCAACCTCCCCGCGGCGAGTATCCGGAAGCTGACGCGGTGCTCCTCCTGCTCCTCGGGCATAAACGATTGCGGAATGAGGAGGATGTTCCCGTCACAGTATTAACGGAAGCACTGAAGCAGTCCGGATGCCCGGTGAAGCGGTTGGACAGAATCCTGACGATCTATACCAAGGATTACTCCGTCCTTCGATCCGGGAGGGGCAAGGGTGGTAGATATCGGCTTACGAACCTCGGTTTGAAAAAAGTCGATGCGATTGCCGGTAGGCTTTGCTCGGGAGCATACCCCTCCTCCTAGACAACGCACCGTGTCTACGTTTCCCGCTTGTCACTCCGCCTGACAGGATTGCCTCTGATACCCGGATTCGCTATCATCGGTTCATGCCGATTGGTTCGAATATCCAGGCTTGGCGCATATCCCGCGGGCACTCCATCACAGCATTAGCGACAAAGGCCGGACTGGCAGTTGACTCGCTGGAAGCCATTGAAACAGGGCAATTGGACATTACGCTTTCGACGATGGAAGCGGTGGCATCCGCACTCGGCGTGCCGTCCTCATGGTTGCACGGCGATCCGAAACAGCTGGAATTACTGGCTGCCGATCCTGACGGAGAGGCATCCGACCCCCCCTCGCTCGAAAGCATCGATCCTGTCATTGAGCGTATTCTGGTCTCGGCTCATCATGATCGTGAACTCTACGTGCTGTTAACCAGACTTCTACAAGCCGGTGATCCCAAACTCATTCGAGCCGCGGAAGTCAGTCTTCGAAGCTTGGTCAAGCAAGCTAGACAGGCCACGGTGCCATGGCAGAGTCGGCCGCCGGGTCATTTCGAACCACCCAGCGACTGACGCGCTGTTGAAAAACGTCGCCACCTCGTTCTCACCTCGAACAAATCATCAACGTAGCCCAGAGGCTACGCCTTCAGTTTTCTCTCGGCTGCGGCCTCGCTGGAAGACCTTTTGAACAGTCGTGGCCCTTAGGCGCGAGATGAGTTGGAGGATGCGGTTCGATAAAGCATCGCAGCAACAATCGCAACGACAATCAGGCCCGGCCAGCCTGCGACCGGTGGAGTCTCGAACACCTTGAATGGGTCTGCCTTCATTGAAGGCCACAGGCCGCTGAGCGCGATGGGGAGGGCAAGGAGAATTCCCATAAGCGCCTCCCCCGTGATCAATCCCGCTGCACATAAGAGTCCACGGCGTGGAAGCTGATCCCCTTGCAACCTCTTTCGTTGAACCAGGGCGGCGATGAGTCCGCCGATAAATATCGCAGCAGACAGTTTCAGTGGCAAATAGATGCCGAGCGCGACGCCGAGCACTGGCACACGAAATGCGGCGCCTCGCGCCTCCTGCCGGCGGTCCAGGAGAATCACGACGATGCCAATCACGACACCAAGCGCGACTAACGTCCACGGCAATCCAGCCCCGAACACGCTTTGCGTGAGACTCGCCATGAGCGTCGCTTGCGGGGCGCTCATCGGGTGAGGATGCGCAGCCGACACCTCTCCGATACCATACTTCGCTTGTAAGAGGGTCAGGACCGGTACAATGACGACCGCGCCGGTCAGTACACCAATGACCTGCATGACTTGCTGCTTCCATGGAGTGGAGCCTACGAGATGGCCCGTCTTCAAGTCCTGTAAGTTATCCCCGCCCATTGCGGCGGCACAACAGACGACGGCGCCGATGATAAGTGCCGCAGCCGGTCCCCTCGGATGCCCTTGGCCGACAAGCAGTACCAGCAGCAACGAGGCGAGCATGATCGTCGCAATCGTGACGCCCGAGATGGGATTGCTGGAACTCCCGACGAGTCCTGCCATATAGGCGGCAACGGACGAGAAGAGAAAGGCCGCGACGACCATAATGCCCGTCATGATCAGGCCGACACTCAAGCTCTGCACAACGGTCACATAGATCCATGCCATAGGCACAAGCGAGACAACGAAGGGCACCACCAGCCACACGATCGACGCATCGCGTTCCGTGCGCACTGCATGATCGACCCCGGAAGCCGATGAGGCTCGGTAACTGTGTTTCAACGCGAGCACACTGTCTACCACGGGCCGGCTGAGTTTGGTCAAGGTCCACAGCCCTCCGGTCAGCATGGCTCCAATACCGATATACCGAATTTGGTTGCTCCAGATACTTTTGGCGGCGGCAAGGGCCGTCACACTGTCCGGGACGCTATTGATCATGGCGTAGATCGGCAAAAGGACGATCCAGCCCAACACGCCACCCAGGAAGACGACCATGGAGGTAGGCAGTCCAATAATGCATCCGACCGCGAGAAGCGCCGGTGAGAGATTGAGACCGCCGTAGATAATGGATCGTCCTATCTGGCCTGCGCCTTCTATGGATTCGGACCAGAGCCGCATCCCGCTCTCGCCGAACTTCACCGCTGCTCCCACGAAGGCTCCCAGGATCAATGTCCGAAAATCGCCCGTTGTGTCGGCACCATGGGATCCTGCCTGGGTCCCCCATTGTCCGCTTTCTGACCCTACTTTCAACACCTCCGCAGTCGCCACACCTTCGGGAAATCGCAATGCGGCCGTCACAATCAAGGCGCGCCGCAATGGGATTGTGAAGAGCACGCCGAGCAGTCCGCCGATGGCGGCAATGACAGTCGTCTGCCAATAATGAAACTCAGACCAATATCCGACGAGGAGAAGCGCTGGAATGGTGAAGATGACTCCGGCCGCCAGCGCTTCCCCCGAGGAGGCCGCCGTCTGGACGATATTATTTTCCAGAATATTGGAGCGTCGAAAGAGGCGTAGAATCGCCATCGAGGCGACCGCTGCTGGAATAGAAGCAGACACGGTCATGCCGGCAAAGAGGCCAAGATAGGCGTTCGCTGCGGCGAGGATTCCGGCCAGAACGATGGACAGGATGACGGCTTTGACGGTGATTTCCGGCAGGGTCACGCCGGCGGGGACAACAGGACCACGGTTATCCTTCATCGACGCCGATCACAATGTTGAACCAGTCGGTGACCATGCCGGATTCTCATCTCGCGTGGCGCGCATACTATGCATGGATAGTGCACCAAAATCATCCCTTTTCTCTCACCTGGACTTTCACCCAGGCTCAGGATACAGTTTTTCTCGAGGAGGGGCGAAGCGGTATGGAGACAATCGGATCAACGTTACTGGACAGGTTGTATAAACTCGGCCTGCGCCACATTTTCGGCATCCCCGGTGATTACGTCCTCAGCCTGTACCAACTCATCGAGCAGTCGCCCATTCAACACGTCGGCACGACCAGAGAAGATTGTGCCGGCTATGCGGCGGACGCCTACGCGCGGATCAACGGAATCGGCGGCGCGTGCGTGACCTATTGTGTCGGCGGCCTGAATGTCGTCAATGCAGTGGCGTGCGCCTATGCCGAGCGCTCCCCCGTAGTGCTCCTGTCGGGCTCGCCCGGCCTTTCTGAACGCGTACGCAATCCCCTCCTGCACCATATGGTCCGCGACTTCACGACACAACAGGAAGTCTTTGAAAAGGTCACGGTGGCCTCCGTTATCTTGGACGATCCATTGACGGCCGAACGGGAGATGGATCGTGCCTTAGCGGCGCTGCTCCACTACAAGCGTCCCATCTATCTGGAAATCCCTCGCGATCTTGTCCATGCGCCCATTCATAGGGCAGCGTCACGGCCTTTGTTGACGCCGGACAAAAGCGACCCGGCCGCCCTATCTGAAGCAGTGGCCGAAGTGCGCGAAATGCTCGCGACTGTGGAACGGCCCGTTCTTTTGGTAGGTGCTGAAGTGCATCGTTTCCAGATGCAGGAGGATCTCGGACAATTCATTGAGCGTATGAACATCCCCGTCGCCTCGACGCTCCTGGGGAAATCGGTGATTCGGGAGGATCACCCGTTGTTTGTCGGCGTCTATGGCGGATTGATCGGACACGATGAGGTTCAGCACTTCGTCAACGAGGCCGATTGTCTCGTCATGCTGGGCTCGATCCTCACCGATCTCGAAGATCTCGATCCGCGGTCACCCGTGATGCGCGCCGGTCGGACCGTCCATGCTACAGCGGATGCCGTGACGATTAAACACCATCGGTATGAGGGGGTTTATTTCGAGGATTTTGTACGCGCATTGATCGCCGCACCGATGCCGCGCTTTCCTTCACGACCACTGCCGATGTTCGACACCGCCTTGCCGGAAGTCCCGGCAGCTCATGCCCCGGCCACCCTTCGTGGACTATTCAGTCAGCTCGAAATAATGTTGGACGAGAAGACCCTGGTTATCGCTGATATCGGCGAGTCCTTGTTCGCAGGCGCCGATTTACGCGTGCGCCGACGGAGCGAATTCATGTCGCCTGCGTACTATACCTCGATGGGATTTGCCGTGCCGGCTGCGGTCGGAGCCGGATTTGCGGATCCTGCCGTACGCCCGGTCGTTCTCGTCGGAGACGGCGCGTTCCAAATGACCGGTTCGGAATTGAGCACCTGCGTGCGCTACAGCCAAATCCCAATCGTGATTATTTTGAATAACCGCGGTTATTCAACCGAGCGTGAGATTCTCGACGGGCCATTTAATGATGTGCACGAATGGCACTATGAAAGGATCTGCGATCTGGTTGGAGGCGGCGTGCCTCATCGGGTCACGACGCATGAAGATTTAATCCACGCTCTGAAGACTGCGTTTTCAGACCAGACGCGGATGCATGTGCTGAATGTTATGTTGGATCCTGCCGACCGGTCCGCTGCCATGATGCGTCTGGCCCATCGTCTCGCTAAACGAGTCGCTACTCAGGGTCCGTAAGGTCGCTGCTGAAGTTGTGCTCGCAGCCAGCCTTGAAATATTTCAACCTATTCGCCTGCTTTCAGAATTTGGTTCTCAGTTCTGTCCGCCGCTCCTTGTAGCGTTCCTTCCACGGCTTTCGCCTTCCCAATGGCAGTATGAATAGTTCCTTCGATAGCTGCGGCGGCTTTATCGGTCGGCCGTTCAACTTTCTCGCTCGGAGTTTCTCGCTGGCAGCCCATGGCAACACAGCAAGAGAAAGCAAAGCCGATGAAGATCCTCTCGGCAGCATGCCGCATCTATCACCCATACATTGGTTGAAAAGTTCGCGCGGTCGAACCAAGTATACCTGAAGTGTGAACGACTTCGGGTCCGATGGCAGTGCGCGGGCGGCCGCGGTCATACCGCCGGCCGCCGCATCTTTTGGAGGGGGGATTGAGAAAGGAACGGACGTTGGCTAGGCTTCCATGCCCGGCCCAAGTCCCATCGTTGCCCGAAGCAAATCGTGCCGGGTAATGGAATAGCTCACCTGTCCCGCTTGCTGGACAGGAAGATTCAGCAGATGACAGCTATCCATCACGTCAATGGCATCGGCAATGGATGCACTTTCATCGACCGAAATGGGGCATCGTGTCATGATATCTTCCGCGCGCAGCTTCCGCAGATCATGACCGCCTCGCACGGCTCTCAGCAGGTCGATCTCGCTGATGAAGCCGACGATCCGTCCGGCCCCATCGACAACCGGAGCGCCGGTCGTATGGTCTCTCACCAGGTCAGCTCCGATGGCGGCTGCATCTTGATCGAACCGGAACCGGACGCCATTGGTCGGGGTAATCTGACCGATTCTTTTCAGTCCCTCTGCGGGGACCCCTGGCATTCCCATAGTGCCTCCTCCACTGGTTAAAAACTAAACAACCAAACAAAAGAAATGTGACACTCACGGTACCTTGCCGCAGCCATATTTGCCATCAGCGTGCCACAGCACCTCATGTCGTCATCCGGAGGACGTGAGCATCCTTGAAGCCAAAGCATTACTAAAGGCGTCCGAAGGGAAGGGGGCGTTAAGTATAAGAAAAGCTCGACGTCGTTTCAATAATGATGGAGTAGTTGAGTCCCGTAGGAAAGGAGCCTACAATCACCGGTTTCGTATGGCAAATGTCTTGGCAGTCAAGGAAGAGGCGGTCGAACGACCTGGAATGCAAAAATGGCAACAAGCGAAGCTGTGGGCCGTGGTGCTGCTAAGTCTGCTCGTCAGCGGATGCTCCTCGGCGATGCGATGGGCCCAGGATCCTCCGAATGTGCCGAGCTGTGTGCCGGATCGCCTTCTGACATGGGAAGACTTCCGTCCCAAAGCCGAGGTAGGACGTCGCGCAGCGGAAACCGCGGTTCGGTTTCACCTGGAGGCGCATTCCCCGCCCCGCATTCTCGCCGTGTTCGATCCGAAGTTGTCCTGGGTCCGCGCTGATTTTGCCTATACGTTGAATCCATTGAAGGTGCGCTCCTCGCAGCAACTGCTCCGTCATGAGCAACTGCATTACACCATTAGTTGCATGCTGGCTCGTGAAGCCAATCTTTCCCTCATGAACGGAGGCGATCCGAAAGCGATGTTGATCCTGTTGAACGCCGTGGCCACACGCATGAACGTACAATACGATGCCGAGAGCAATCACGGGCTTAATCGTGAGAAGCAGCAAGAATGGGAAGACGCGATTCAGGAAAGCTTACTGGCTGGCCCGTTAACGAAGCCGTTGACCAAAACGCTCAGCGAGGACCTTCGCTCGAATTCGAATTAACCGTTGTGCTGGTTTCTGCACTCGCCCTTGTCCAAAATATAAAATTTCCCGGCAATCCCGAGCGACCGCCCGACAGTTCGAACCGCACTATTGCCTTCGCAGTAATCGAACTCCGTTGAATAAACGGAGAACATCCCGTAGTTCGCCCGTCTGGTACGGTCCGTCAGGACCGTCAAGACGCTGGGTGCCGGGTCACTTGTACCGCCAGAAGAGCTGGGAATCGAAATTGATTGCAGAATGGAGGTCAACATGGCATCGGACGCGCTTGGCCGTTCTTCTGCGACAGGCGCCAGCACCTGCTTTTGATAATCCTGAAGTTCCGGGTTTGATGCCACGAGGCCAATGAATGCCCCGGCGGAGATCACAAGCCCAGCGGTGCTCCACGTGCTCCACCGGCTTCTCATGGTCGCCCTCCATACGTAGAACTCACCAATAGGGGGAGCAACTTACATGCCTGGCGGCTTTTACACCTTGAATCGGGAAGTAATGGGAATAAGAAGGAAAGACGACCGGCAGGAAATTCTTAGCGACCAAGCACAGCGTACAGAATTGCACGTCCCGGCCGAAGAACGGCTAACGGGCGGTCTGCTCTAACCTTTTCAGTGCACGCATCATGAGGGGGTCATTGAGCGCGACCTCGCTGAGCGCGTCCATCAAATGGAGTTGCTTCGTCGCAACAAGATCCTTCGCCTTGGCATAGTGTGACCGGCTGAATCGTGCCACCGATGGCTGGCCATTGACAATTTGACATGCCAGGATTTCCCCACCGTTCACTTCTAAGGTGCCGCCCTGTTCAATCAGGCTTCGGGCTTGTGCGACGGTAATGCCGTGAACACTGGCGAAATCCGCCGGTCCACCGGTTTCGACCAGTCGTCCGTCCGGCATAATGCACAGGCGTTTGAAATGCGGTGACCAATCCTTTCGGAAGTCGATGTATCGAATGTCTCCGCGTCGTACACTCCCCCGACCCGGCTTCTGATCGTCCATGCCCAGCTTGTTGTGAGTGAGTTTCTCCTGAAGTTCGGAAGCCAACGTGCGGTAAAAGACTCTCGCACTCGCCTCTTCCAGCGAGATCCCATACGACCGGACGAGCTGTTCCGCCTCCGTATATTGCATGACGTCCAGGACCCACGTTTGTTTAGGGCTCACGCCGGCAGGGTCCACCTTGCACGTGAACAAGCCTTGCGTCACCAGGAGACCTGTCTGAGGATAGATATAGATCCCCCCGTCCGTGAGGAGCCGGGTCATCACATCCAAGGGAATCTCATAGCTCTCGGAGAGGATTCGCGCGTGTGCGGAGATATCCTCTGGCTCCGTCATGGCGCACACCGTGACATTCCCCGGAGGATCGGACTCGGTATAGTCTTCGATCACGTTGTACAGAACCGGAGACTTCTCAGTCTTTGTAGGCTTCTTTTTGATTTTATACATGGTGCAAAATGTATCCTAAGTGTATAGCGCTCAGCAATCACCTATCACGGTTCAGCTTTGCTCGGATCAAGCTGAGCGCTGAAACTGATGACTGACGCTATTCCCCATATGCCGGCAACGTCGTTAGTCGAGGATCATCCACAGGGCCGCCGACCGTGAAATGATAGATGGATTGAAACCGCATATCCTGAAGGCCAAATACCTGGTGCACCGGATCATCGAAAAAACATCCGATGCCGGTCGCCCGTACCCCGGCCGCCTCGGCTTCAATGTAAAGCACCTGGCCAATAAGGCCCGTCTCCCAAAAAAGGCGACGGTAAAACCAGGAGCCATATTGTTCGATCGTCGGTTCAAATTCGGCAATCATACCCATCGAAAAAGCCCCGGCGCCGGCAATCTCTTGATGGCAGCTCACCTGACTTGCCAGTTGTCGGGCATCGCCCTCCTCTAAGAGATAGAGAGGAAGATCGTCAGGACACCCCGGCGGCCGCGTCCATACGAAATGTTGATGCATCGCTTCTCGCACCTCGGCTAGTTTGGCGGGATCCCGAACCAGGACGTAGAGGCCTTGAGGCAAGCCATCGACGCGATGCACGAACAGCGCGATATGGACCGCCGCCTCCCAGGGAACAACATCCCAGGGCATGGGACGATGTGCGAGCGCACGTTCTCGGCGAGGCATTACGCGAGACAACATTAGAAAAAACCGAGCCGCGTCGATCGATGTCTGACCATCGAACGCGAGTGCGCTGCGACGCTGTCGAATCATACGACCGGCCGACAGTCGCTCCGCACTTGGCGCATCAGGTTCAAGCAATGCTCGATCGGAAGACGCCTTAGTGATCTTGTCGAGCTCAATCGTACGAGGGTCGGTTCGCGGCTTCCAGGACGCTGCGGCCACGACGTCGATAATCTCCCATGGATCGGGTTTGTCCCGGCTCAGGCGATTCGCGGTGCCATGCCACGTCACGCGATCGATTCGTGGAATGGCGTCGGATTCAATCACAAGTGGCAGCTTCCCTGTGGCATCAACATCCCCTGGCCAGACGACAGCCAGGCAATCGGGATGTTCGCGTTCCGCCTGTCCATAGTCCCCGTCCCGCCCAATTCCTAATAAGGCGACGATATCATCATCGCCGACATCCTCAAGCAGCACCATCTTCCATCCTAAGGTGGCCGCGGCAATGCGCGCCGAGCCGATCGCATGACCCACATCATGTTGGCAGTACCGAAAGGCGCGCTCACCGTATTTCCACGACTCGCGCCAATGTACGGATGTCAGTCCCAGGAGAAACGCTCCTGGTGGAAATGGCCGCATCAGTGCCGCGAACAAATCGGAGGGCCAATCGGCTCGTCGTTCAAGCCCGTGCTCCTTGGGGGCGTAATGATACAGACCAGGTCCCAGACTTAGGCCGGAGATACCATTGAGCAGGAGATAGCCCTCGGTGGGATGCAAGTTACCGCTAGAGGGATTCGTGCGAAGCGCCCACCGTGTATCGCCGGCCTGCTTCCAGGCAGAGAGAGCAAGGGCATATTCCAAAAAGCGGGATAGCGTGACGACCGTCACAGGCTGTACCGGCACGCTGTTCGGGCGGTAGAGAGCATCATAGGCCGGCGAGACGGGCTGCTCATCAGACTCTAAGAGAGGCAACCGAATGAGCATCGCCTCCTCATACCGCCGGAACGGATTCGGTTGATTCGCCCAGTCCATGTACCCGAGGGCGCGCGCATAGCGATAGAAATGATGCTTCGTCGTCTGGTGATAGCCCAACACTTGCAACATGAGCTCATTTGCTTGCCGGTCTGTGGTGGTCTGCTCCTGCGTCATACGTGGAGTCTACCCGTCGATTGAGCGCGAAGTAAACCGCGTGCCGGATTGACCCATCGGGTTCGATATCGTTATGCTCATGGCATTATGACTTTTGATGCATCCATTGCCGCACAACAGGCATTGCAACGCGTGGCGAGTTCCGGTGAGTTGGGCGAGGATCTCGACGCCGTCCTCGAGGCCGAAAGCATCTTTTCCGCGAGCGTCGGTGACGAGGCGCTCGCAGCTTATGAGACGCTCCAAGCTCTGAGCGAGCCGTACGCCCACGTCAAATCCTTCCAGGCGTTTCTGATTTTCATCACGTGGCAACAGTTCGTCGAAGAAACGTCGGCAACGCACGTTCACACCGGCCTCACTCTGTGCGATCGATATCTGGCGCAATGGGATGATGGGAGCCCGGAGGCCAAACAAATTGTCGAGCTGTGCACCTCATATAAAGCGGCACTTGGCGAGAGTGAAGAGGAAGAGGACGAGTGCGACCAAGATGTGTTTAAAGGTGGAGATTGACGGGCAAGCATGCTTTCGTGATCCCTTAAGCCTAACGTGAGACTCGCGCTTCAAGAGCTGGATCTTCCGATTCTTTCGATGTCTGAGAACGATAAACACCGCGGCCGCATTTTGTTACATCGTGGCGATGTCGCTCAGGCGAAGATATGCTACGAACAGGCCGTGCACGATGACCGACTCACAGCAGACGCGCCAGCTCTTGCCGACTCGCTCGGAAATCTCGGGAATGTCTGCTCGATGATGGGAGACTATGAAACGGCCAACCGGTGTTATCGTGAAGTGTTGGCGATACAGCGCGAGCAGCACAATCTGCAGGGCGTCGGTCAGACCCTCGTGAATCTCGGCAATGTGCATGGGGAAGCCGGCCATCCTGAACAGGCACGCGCCTATTACCTCGAGGCACTGGATCTACTGGAATCGTTGAACGATCACCGCGCCCTGGGGAGTCTCTATGCCAACTTAGCCCTCCAGCATGCCGCAGACGGCCAGACCGAGCCCGCGATCTCCAGGTTTCAGCAAGCACTGGCGTCGCACCGGCGCGTGGGGAATGAAGAAGGTTTGGCGACCACCTATGGTCAGCTGGGGAAAACATTTTTGCTGGCCGGCCAAACCTCTCAGGCTGAAAAATGTTTGAACAATGCCTCCGAGCATTTCATTAAGCTCGGCAATGAACCGGCCGAAGCGGCTGCACTGCGGTTGCTGGCCGATATGTATGAACAGCGGGGCGATGCGATATCGGCTATCCGATGTCTGGAGCGTATCGTCCTCATCGGCCAACACTACGGGTTGGCTCAATGGCAGGAAGATGCGCTACGCTTGAATCGCGTGCAGGCCGAATGGCAGCATCGAGGATGACCGGGATGTCAGCATCCGGTTGCTATGCCTTGACAGGACAGTCACCGCTCACGGAGGAACCATGACAGAAGACGATGCCCGCCAACGCATCCAAAGCGCGATCGATCAGTATGGGCAGCACGCCGGTATGGCGATCGACTTGGTGATCAACGAAACGCGATCCGATCTGGGAGTCAAGACCGCCAATGATTTGATCGAAGAGTTTGACCTGGAATTGCTTTACAACATCGCCCCCAGCGAATCGTATGGATCAGGCGACTGAGTGACCTTGCCAAACGTACAAGGTAACGTCAAAAAGACGAGGGGGATAAGCTTTGGCCGGAACACCTAAAGTTTTACTTTACATCTTGTCCCTGACTTCAGCATGCCGCTGATCTGGTGTTCCGTCTCGGGACATGGGTTCGGCCATGCTGCGCAAGTCGTTCCAGTCCTCAATGAACTGGGACGCCGCATCCCCTCTTTAAAGGTCCTTCTCAGAACAACCGTCCCCTCCTGGTTTTTTCAAGACCAGTTACAAGTCCCCTGGGACATCAGTGCCTGCGAACAAGACATCGGATGTGTTCAGCAGGGGCCGCTCCATATTGACGTAAAGGAAACCTGGTCGGCCTATGATCGATTTCACTCGAGCTGGACCGACCGTTTCGCTCAAGAAGCAGACGCCATCAACCGCCATTCGCCGAATTTGCTGCTCTCCGATATTTCTTACCTCGCCATCGAAGCGGGGGCGCGTGCCAATATCCCTGTCGTTGGCTTGAGCTCACTGTGCTGGGACCAAGTGCTGAGTCATCTTCAAAATGAGACGCCGTCAGCTTCTGCACCCTTGATCGAAGAAATTCAACACGCCTACTCCCTCGCAAACGTGATCATTCGGGTAGCACCTTCGATAGCCATGCCGGCATTTCACCGGATAGTTGATGTCGGACCCATTGCCACGCGACTCACGCCCGACCGTGAAGGGCTTCGTCAGGTTATAGGAGCGTCCCCGGATGAGCGGTTGGTCGCGATCGCCTTCGGAGGGATCCCACTCACGTCACTGCCCTGGGATCAGATCGAAGCCATGACCGGCTATCGCTTTATTATGCCGGGGCCGGTGCCACCTCGCACGCAGCGCATCGTCTCATCTGACGGACTTCCCTTGAGCTTTCGGACGATCATGGCCTCCTGTGACATGTTACTGACGAAGCCAGGCTATGGAACCATCGTCGAGGCGGTGGCAACGGGAATCCCCGTGATCTATGTCCGGCGATATAATTTCGTCGATGAAGAGAGTTTGGTCTCTTATCTGCACCACTATGGTCGCGGACTTGAACTATCGGTTGAGGATTTCCTGCAGGGTCGATGGGAGCCAACGATGGAAGCCGCCATGGTGATTCCCGCTCCTGTGGCGTCGCCTCCGCCTGCTACGGGAGTGGCGGAAGCGGCGGGTATTCTGAAAACCTATCTGTAGCGGGAGGGAGGCGACTGCTCCCTCCACGCCGCTCCGTTACATTGTTGTGACAACATCTTTGCGGACCGGCCCTAGGGCGCCCAACAGCTCCTTCTTTTCCCGCTCAGGCACGTGAAATTTGTTCAGCGTAGTTACCAAGTCGCCGACCAGCGCATCAAACTGCTCATTGGTGATCGCCATGCCGGCATGCGTTGTTTTCATATCGCGGCCGGTATAGGTGCAAGGCCCACCCGACGCAGCGCAGATCTGCTCGACCAACATCGCTTTGAGCCGCGGAATATTGGCATTGGCAAACTTCCCGTTGATTCGGCCATCACTGGCGACCCGTCCGACAAAATCGTCGACCACCGCAGTGATCGCCTCCTTCTTGCCTAACCGTTCATAGAGCGAGGGCTGCATCGGCTGTTTCATCTCACTCTCTGGTTTCATCGCCGTGCCGGAGATCTCGCTTGCGCATCCGGCCCCCATCATAAGCAACCCGACCACCGCGAATCCCGTCATATAATCACTGCGTCCTCATACAACCCCCCTTATGTTGTTGTAGCTCCCTATGGCTACGGGTGATAGATAGCAACGACTGACAGCAAATCCGCGCTATAAAAGCCATCCCCGTCATTGCCTTCACATCGCACTACGAAGCGAACGACGATTTGGATGTTCAAGTCAGACAGTTTTGTCTTTTTCGCTTTCCCTCTAAACTTGGCGCGCTGGTCCTCTGACAGTGCACACTATTTCTACCTGCTCTCCCCGGGCGTCATCTCAGTGGCCCTCTCCGCGTCTGTGTAGAACAAGTCTTTCCCGGCATCACGTTCCAGGTGTGCGTGGTGCCCGAGTAGACCATCTTCTCTTCTCCACCTCCGAGGGGCGGCCTGGGTATCTCCGTCACTGCGCATCCATTCTCCACCCGCCCGGCCCGACGCCAAGACGCGCCCATTCCCGAGGCGCACGTTCCGAAGTACGCGACCACCATCCTTTCCTCCACCCAAGAGGGCGACCTGGCTCTTCCCGTCACTGCGCGCGTTCACCAAGGACCTTCAGAGTGTGCGCGGTGCACGAGCACCAAGGGGAGAGCCAGGCCGCCCTCTCCCTCATACATCCTTTTGCCTTCATTTTCCGTAGTGTATGGTATGATGCGCGGCCGGCGAAGCGGACTGCTCTATTCAGGATAAGACAACGCGCATGGACTCCCGGAACTCGACCTCCATCGATGCTGACCTGTTGACATTGATCGCGAAGGGGGATCGGCGGGCCTTCGGGCAATTATACGATCGTTCCTCACCGGTGCTCTTCACCCTGTCGCTCAAGATGCTGGGCGACCGGGAAGAGGCCGAAGACCTGCTGCAGGAGGTCTATACCGAGGTCTGGCGCAAAAGTGTGCGGTACGATGAGCGTCGCGGGTCACCCATGGCCTGGCTCATCACACTGACCAGAAGTCGCGGCATCGATCGTATCCGCGCGCGAGCGTCACGCGGACACAGGATGACCGAATCCATCGAGGATGCGCCAATTGCCGACACTCAAGGGCACAATCCGACGCCGTTCGATCAGCAAGCCGATGCGGAGGTGCGGGCTTTCGTGATGAGAGCATTGGTCGAATTACCGGCAGCCCAACGTCAGGCGCTCGAACTCGCCTATTATCAAGGCTTGTCACATTCGGAGATCGCGGAACGACTCAAGGAACCTGTGGGCACGATCAAAACACGCATCAAGCTGGGCATGAGCAAACTTAAAACCGCCCTGCAACCCTGTTGGAATATCGAGTAGCCATGACGCATGAGGAAATTGAAGACGCAATCGCCCTCTATGCGATAGGTGCGTTGGATCGCGCGGAGCGGACGGCCGTGGAATCCCATCTCCTAACGGGATGCGACACATGCCACGTTCTCGCAAAGGAGTACCAGGCAGCCGCCGGACTTATGCCGTTTGCCCTGCAACCGGTACAGCCACCAGCGAAGTCGACCATGTTAGCGGCGGTCTTTCAGGGCGCCACCAAAGACGAACGCACCGGGTCGAGCTTCGTTGCATGGATCAATAACCTGATGTCCTCGTTCATGAGACCGTCCCTGCAACCGGTCGTGTCGATGGCTTTGCTGCTTCTGCTTGCCGGAACGGGATGGTACGCCTGGACGATACACAGGCAGGTCGCCGGCGAGGCAGCTCAGCGCGAGCAGATCGAAGCGGCCCTGCATGACGCTACAACGCGAACGGCGGCCCTTCAAAAGGACCTCACACAACAGGAGCAGGCCCTTGCGTCGCTCAAGGAAGAAATCGAGCACCGCATCGGGACCGTCAGCGACACGCGTAGCAAACTCATCGAGAAGGAGGCCGAACTCGATGTCGTGCGTGAGGAGCTGTCAAAACGCGAACAGGAAACATCAGCACTGCGCAAGACTCTGGCCCAGCGCGACGACATGCTTACGTTTCTTCGATCGGCACACGTGAAGGTCGTGTCATTGACCGGAGTCGAATCCGCCAGGTCGGCCGGCGCCTTTCTCTTATATGACAAGGAGACCCAAAAGGCTTTCTTCTATGCCTTTAACATGCCGCCATTACCGGCAGGCAAAACCTATCAGCTGTGGGCGATTGTCGATAAGCCGATGAGCGCCGGAACATTTAGAACCGACAGCGGTCAGAAAAGCCGGGTCGTTCTCAAAGACCTGCCGGATCTCTCCCGCATTTCTAAATTCGCCGTCAGCCTGGAACCCGAGGGCGGACGCCCCCAACCAACGGGTGCCATATATCTCGCCGGGCAAACATAATAGCCGGCAGGCAGCTATCAGGCGTCAGCGCTCAGCCTTAGAACCTCTACCCGAGCCCGAAAGCTGATAGCTGATTGCTGAAACCGACTGTGGTAAGATACCGCCCGTTTGCGTAAGGTCCGCGTCGATTACTTAGAGGAGCTATGTCGTTCATCACAGACCGAGACTTAGAATTCATGCAGATGGCATTGGACCAGGCGAGACTCGCTCCCGCGTTAGGCGAAGTACCCATTGCTGCCGTGATCGTGATGGACGGGCAACTGCTCTCCCAGGTACACAATTTTCGCGAAGTCTGGCAGGACCCGACCGCGCATGCAGAAGTAGTCGCCATCCGGGAAGCCGCGACCCGACTCAAGACCTGGCGCCTCACCGGAACCACCATGTACGTCACCATCGAACCGTGTTCCATGTGTGCCGGCGCGATTATCCAGGCACGCATATCGCGTCTTGTATTTGGGGCTCGAGATCCGAAGGCCGGCGCCTGCGGCTCGGTATTCAATCTGCCGAGTGAACGTCGATTGAATCATCGCGTCGAAGTTTGCGGCGGCGTGTTGGAGCTGGAGAGCCAGGAACTGATGCAAACCTTCTTTCGGCGTCTGCGACAAGATGTGAGCGAGCGTATTCCGCTAGAGAACGTCTAACCAACCAGCGAAGTCGTGCGGAGAGGTGCGAGAGTGGCCGAATCGGGCAGTCTCGAAAACTGCTGTCTGGGCAACTGGACCGTGGGTTCGAATCCCACCCTCTCCGCCACGTAAAACAATTTATTATCCCTCGCCGCTGGTGCCGTACCGCTCACTCTAACAACACATGAAGCGTGGGATTCGAACGGAAGTGTCATGCTCTCATCCCTTCTGTACCTGAGCCGATGTCTGCCGTTCTGAGCGAGAGATAGTCTCAACTTATCGGGCGCCAAGTCGGCCTCGAATACAGGTATGCCTATGCGTTACTAACATTCGGTGGTCTCAACTGGGGTTCGGCAGCTAGATTTCCGACGAGCTGACGAGAGAGCGCCTGTAGCAAAGTGGTACTTACAATCTGGTGCGAGGCATGTTTTGTACATTCGGATGATGGCGTGCAAGCAGCCGAATACCTACAGACTTCGCGCAAACGTCCAGTGGCACACTGATTGAACAATGCCGAACGGAGGCGGCCTGTCTCCTTGCAGGGAAGCGGACGCGATTATTCATGCTCAAAGGTGAGAGGTTCACCGTACGCGGCGCTCGTGAAGGCCTCGATTGCCTGACGCAAGTTTAGGCCCGGGAAACTCATGTGTTTCGTGTCCAATTCGCCCAGCCCGAGCTGTGCCGCTTCCCATAAATGCCGCACCGCCTGGGGCTCAAATCCCAACAACCGTGCACCGACCACATCGGCGGCCACGGCATCCGTGCTTGCAATGACGAGGCCGGTCTCGACGGCATGGCCTCCAAGCGGTCCTGTCGCGATCATGGCTGGATGCCCCACCGTGACGGCGAGATCGATCGGAAAGCGCTTCGCCATGGCCGCGATAAAGGAATGCATGTCGGCAAAGAAGTCGTTCTTATGACGTTGCGTGGAGCGAGGGTGTCCGTAATAGTCAGCCGCTGGAAAGGACATGGCGATGTTCTTGAGCGCGAGTGTAACCGTTGCCGTCTCATGCAATTTGAGCTGGTTGATGGCGATCAATGTCTCGTATTCTAAGACGCGGGGATTGACCATGACCGATCGTTGCGGCCCTTGTACATCGTGGTTGGGCGCATAGGACAACGGCACCGAGACGAATGGAGGACGGTTATGATCGAAGAATGCCGCTCCTTCCTCCGTCACGACGTCCATCAGGCCCGCAATGCGAAACACCTGATCTGTTTCTGCCGCTCCGGCTCCTCCCGTGACTATAAGTTCCCCTGGCTGATGTCGTTTGATGACGCGCAAGACGCCACGTAACGTATCGGGCTGGGTCACTCCCGTCTTGTCGGATGGCGATGCCCACGTATCGTTTGGCTTGACGGCGACACGCTTGCCTCGGACCAACGAATCCAAGCTTAGGCGATTGAGTGCACCAGTAATCGCCAGTTCAATCTCGGCATCTTGTGCAATAGCTACGGCAACCATGTCGCTGATTCCTTGCTGGACGACGCTCGTTGCCAAAAAGAGCGTTCAGGTGATTCGAGCCATATGGCTTAGGAAGCATGTTCTGCTTTTTGCTCATAATAGCCACCGATGTGTTCATACACCTCAGGTGGGAACTTCAGATCTTTGTACACGTTACAGGCATCCGGGTTTTCAGGATTGGGACAGATCGGAAATTCCTGCTCTCGCTGCCACTCTATGATCCGTTCGCGCCGTGGAGGACTATAATCTTTGCCCTGCACTTGCAGATGGAGTGCCCGAGCGTCCTGTTCCGTCACACCCGGGTTCTTCATCAGATAGGCAACGACCTCCTCGGACTGGAGAAAATGGCGCGCAACCATGGCAAATACCAGTCGCCCATAGTGGCCAATATCTTTCCCCGAGGCTAGCGCGTCCAGTAGATGCGCCATCATGCCATTGCGCCGTAGCTCTTCAACAGCCATAACCTTCCCTCCTGATCTACTGGTTGCTGTGTTGCAGGTTTCCTGGCAGGCGTACGGCTCGGTAAGGCTGGTGTGGCCTTTCGACGAGGCGGATCGCGCAGAACCTCGCGCTCCGTACACGAAATAATCTCTGAAGATCATCATGAGCTCCCACCACCGGCCGATACCGATACGTCATCAGAATACGAACCATCCTCAGATGAGGTCATCGCATAGAAAGTGCCGCACCGTTACGTCACAGATCCTTTGTCGGCATAGTACTCCGTCGCTGATGCGACAGGATTCACGGTAGTCGCCTGTGGTCCATTCTCCCCGGCTTCCACATTCAATCTCACTTCCATCCCGTCCTCGAGGTCCGCAAATGACATGTCGTGGACCGCGTTCCGATGAAAATAGACGTCTGTGCCATCTTCGATCGTAATGAATCCATACCCGTCGTCACGGAACAGCTTACTAATCACACCTTTTTCCGGCGGTGCCGTCATGCGGACTTCAGCCGAGCCGCGCTTCTCCCGTATCTTCTCCAGCTCTGTCTCCATGGCGGCAAAGGCATCCCGAATCGCTTCTTCAAAGCTGTTCTGCTGCTTTCGTGCCGTGATCGTATGCCCAGGAATCTGTACGACGATCACGGCCTCGTAGGAGTCCTCGGCTTTTCGATGCTCGTGTTTAGTCAACGTGACACGGGTATGTTTGATATCATGCCCGGGATGCAGATCGACCACCCGTGATTGAATGTCGGCTGTCCATTCAGGCCTCACATCGGTGTGCCGCCCTTCAATTTGTAGATCCATGAGTGGCCTCCTCGTAGCTAATCCATGACTGGTAGGCGGTGGACTGGGAACACATCGTGAGCCCGGAAAATCGCCAAGCCGTCGGCCTGGTGTCTCCAAAAGGCCGCATCATCGATGAGAGCCGACACAGGTTCTAGCAGTTCTCGCGCGTCCGTAGGTCGAGTCTCTTCCTTTACTAATTGCGTTTCTGCTTGTTTCAGGAGATTCTTGAGACGAATGCGATCTTGCTGTGTTTCAGGCCCTGCCCGATGGGTAGGAAGAAAAATCGACACCGCCGGGCTATGTGACTCTGCAATGACCATTTTCAGGTCTTCTTGTGACAACAATGGCATCTGCTCTCCCCAACGATGAAGTCGGCTACTGAATTCATTTAGATCATCGGAGACCGGAGTTCTTGAGAGAAAGTCGCTAATCAAGAAGTACGGCGTCAGCTGAATTCACCTATCGAGTACGGCTTTACCGCCCGCTTGAGCACATTCGAACGTTAGCCATATAGAGCGAGACAAGCGGTTCCACGCTATGGAAGACCCGAATGCGTGCCGTGTACCGCGCCGTCTACAGTTGCTCCATGTCACTTGAATAAACGAACTGGTCAAAATCGATAGCGAGCGGGCCCAATTGCCATATCCGAGGACCGCACGGCGTAAACCTTCAAGGGAGCCGATGCGACGTTTCAATTCATAGGCGTCAGTTGGCCTACACTACCTTGACGAAGTCCACAACGATGATTACTACAAAGAAGGAAGGAGGTGACCCTCATGCTTGTCGTAGAAATGATGCTGGCATTGATGCTCTTCACTTGGGGGGCGGCGATTTGGGCCTCGTTCCCTGACGAGGAGATAGAAGAGCACGCTCCGCAAGGACAACATCGGCGAAGAGCCGCTTAGTGCAGCTAACTTTCGGATGCCCAACCGGCTGAGAGCTCATGAAGGTTATTCCCCCTGTGCCTGCTATGACGGGTAGCGTTTCGGGCCAGGTTCAACGGACGGTCCCGCGGAACGGCTCAGATGATTGCGACATAAAGCCTGACCCGTTTAAAGCGTCCTCATTTTGAACGGATCATGGTAGTAATGGGTTAGGAGATCCGTGCTTCTGCTGGCCACGCAAGGCGGACGAGGTTGAACCAATCTGGCTCCGGCAGTCCGGAGAAACAACGGAAAACTCGAGTAGTATTTGAGAACAGCATAGGTACCCGAATCAACGAAAGGAGGACACAATGGCGACCGAGAAGCAGCAACAGGCGAACTCCCAGCAGCAGTCTCGCGATGTCAGCGTACAACGGTCGGGAGGGGCGGCGGCAACAGGGACTCGAACGCCGAGTCTCTGGTCAGTTAGCCCCCGCGAACTCTTGATGTCGAGTCCCTTCGAACTCATGCGCCGGATGTCAGAGGACATGGAGCGGCTGTTCGGGTCCATGAGTCCCTGGCCGATGTCGTCGCCGAGTCAAGGCAGCCTGTGGTCCCCCGCCGTGGAAGTGGCGGAGAAAGACGGATCGGTAGTCGTGCGTGCGGAGTTACCCGGCATGAGCAAAGACGATGTCAAAGTAGAACTGACACCTGAAGGACTGCTCATCGAAGGAGAACGGAAACAGACGCACGAAGAGCGCGGCGAGAGAGGCATGGTACGGTCGGAATGGCGGTATGGACGATTCTCTCGCCTCATACCGCTGCCCGATGAGGCGAACGTTGAGCAAGCGAAAGCACAATTCCGAGATGGGATCCTTGAGGTCACCGTGCCAATTCCTGAAGAGAAACGGCGCCGCCGCGAGATTCCGATTGAGTCTGGAGGAGGGCAGAGTTCACAGGCGGCGTGAACCGCCATCGTAAAGAACACGAGAAGGTCTGTTCCTGATGCTCGCAATCCAGACCAGCAGGGGGTCAATAAACAGCCATAACGGCCGATCGCGACATTGAGGTGCGGGTGAAGCCAGTGGCATATGCCTCGAGGATATAGACAATGCGGGCTGCCGCATTGCCCCGCACCTCCCCTGCCGTTAAGAGAGCGATGGAAGAGACAGTAAAGGGTGTTCACCCGTCGGAATCGGCAGGTTGACGTCTCGGCAAGTCAGGAGAAAGCGATACGACGATCACCCCCGTTCTGCACATCTCCACAAAGCAGCATGGTCGAAATAAAGTAAACCCATTCAATGCCGGAACGGCTTCACGTCGGTTAATGCCCGCCCATAAGTTGCTCATGAAGGGACTAGGATTTTAGTCCGCTGGCCAGCATTTTGCTCGTCCTAGCTGAGAAAGCAGTCACCCCGGATAGATCCGGTTCAATGCTCATATGCTTTCCCCTTCTTCGTCCTGATGCAGCCCTATATGCACGTAACGGGGCCTTTCGCGCCATTCATGCCCTCATGTCGGTCTGCCCTCTCTTGTGCCATCTTTGGCACCGCGGTCCTTGAGATTTACTGCAGTTCAGCCATGAGTTGCTGGGCAGCCTTGAGGTGGGCCTTTAGAATGGGCCGCCCACCTGCAATCATTTGCGTGAGCTGCGGATCTCGGGTTTGCCCGGCAAGTGAGTCGACCGTTTTCAAAACCTGCTTGTGCATCTCAATCTCATGTGACAAATACGATTGGTCAAAATCTGTGCCGGATGCTCTCTGCAACTTTTGCAAGACCTTCTCATGTTCCTGAACGAGGGCCTGTGTCTCGGGCGCCATGGCCGGCAGCACGCCGAGGCGTAGCGCCGCACCTCTGCATGTGGTCCACTTCCATCTGCCGACCATAGGTCTTGACCGCTATACTTTCTCGCCGCTCCTGTGCCGGACGACCGCCCTCCAAATCAGCCTTATTGGCGAAATTGAGAAATCCCAGCAGCCGGACCTCTGGCGATCCTTGTTGTGCCTTCATCTGACTGCCGCTATGGCTCTCCTCGCTGGTTCCCGATTTCTGCTACGACATCCCGTCAGTCGATGCCCCCGTCATGGCACACGCTCCGAGAGCCACAGCTCCTAGCATCATGATAGTATCTCGATATGTCTTTATCATGTTTGCCTCCTTTGTCCGTTCATCCTGGCCACCCGTTGCTAGACGCGCAAATCCGCGAGCTTGGGTCTGATCGAAGGCTCATGGCCGAGGCGAGCGTCGGCGAACATCATGATGATGAGAATCAATGCGCGCTCGCTGATTCATTGGAGTATGCCGTCGATGCGAACATAGCAGGCAGTCGGAGCTATATTGCGATGGGAAGGACCGACCCACGACTGTGTCGGAGTAGATCCTAGGTACCAGCAGTACGGATCCTTTGGATGATTGATGTTATGTTATCCCGGGTACCATGCAGTTCAGTCGTTCATCAGCTCGGCCTGCTTTTAGAGCACAAATGCTCGCGCTTGGATTAGCGCCGGCGCTGAACCGCAATTGAGGTGTCAATGCCGTCCGTTATGCCGACTTCTCTATTCGATTTCAGCGAGCACCTTGTACGCATCTTTGACGGCTTGCACACCGGCGTCGGAGCGACCATACCGGGCGTGATGGATACCTTCTTTCAACAGACGTATCGCGTCTTGTAGACGACCATCGTTCTTCTTATTCCGTTCTGCAAGCCGTACGTAACGAAGTGCGACGGTGGCTTGTTCCGCAAGCGCATTGTTATCCCTTCGCTGACCGTTGGAGACGGCCTGATCTGCATGCTCCAGCGCTTCAGCGATGTACCGATCATCTTGGGCACACCCGGCAAGAAGAATTCCCAAGGTCATGAGGACTCTCATCGCATGGTGAAAGAACCGCGTATAGCAGTGCGTCAGTGGAATATGCGGAAACATTGGACGATCCCGGGCCCTCACGAATGAATTTTGACCTTGGAGCGGCTCTGACCATGACGCCCTGCGCCATTGTCGTTCCGACCACCCCGGCTGACAGCTTAAAGAATTGTCGTCGCGATGGACCCATGGCGGCCGTTCCCTGCCTGGTCTCGTGTGTGTTGACCCACGACTAAATAGTGACACACGTTACGCTGTGCTGGGATCAGCGCAGCAATGGAAGGACTGTCGAGTTTCTTGTTGAACTGGTGTCCGGTAAGTTCGTACGCGGTCCACGAGACTTCTTGGACGCCCCACTCGGATGGGCCTGCTCAGGGAACCTCAGTAAGGCCACCAATAAGTCAGAAGCGCCGTTCCGTTCGTCACCTCGCATGGCTCCGTGAGGTGGATGTTTGCACGGTAACGTCGGACACGCCGCTTTTTTAGCACGTGGCTCACTTGCAGCGGGAGCCGTCGATGCCATGCCACCGGTCTACGAACCGCAACCGCAACATGCTCGCACAGACGATCCTCGGATTAGTAATCCGTGGCGGAAGATGTCGGATACAGTCTGACATTCTTCAATGCGCAGTATCGCATGGCGCAATTATAGGCGTCGGACCGCGGTACCCCCGCATTGATCTGTGAGCATTGCTATCAGGTTGGACGACAATCCACCTTGCATAATCGCATCGAAGAACCATGATTCTCCTGTATGAGTAGAGAATGACCCCACAGCTATGGACAAACACGCCTGTATTGCACGGCTCGGTACTCAGAATTTCAATATGACTCTTGCCATGTATCTATACTTCCGCCTTTTAAATGAATCTGGAGCCGTGCTAAATTGAGGCCGACGTCATGAAACATCGCGCTATCAGTCATAACTATTATTTTACGGGAGGCATCATACTGCTTTGCATCTCTATAGGGATGGTGGCGTTGGGTGCACCGGTTACGCTATGGAATCTTGAAACCGAGGGCGATACGTTTACAGAGTCCCTCATCGAAGGCTTTTCCATCGTCCCGAGCGCCTTCACGCTCACCGATCCACTGCGCTTTACGGTACAAGGCAACTCATCCGATCCTCTTCCGTCTCTCACACTCACTGAGTCATTATTTCGCCCTCCTCGCTTTTCCTAATCGTCAAGCTAAAAGCCTGAGAGTACCCTAGGGTCGGCCGCTCATGTACGTTCAGACCCATGGCGCTCAGCATTTGGCTTGAGTCATCACGGGTGAAATAAACACATCCACGGGTGGCGAAAAGCCTGCTGTCTTCCCGACCATGTGACGTAGGGCTCTGGTTACGAGCCCTTTACTCTTATGGATAGGACCTGATGCATGAGTAATCCTGCTTCCCAGCGAGAAGATCATCGTATCCTCATCATTGATGATGATCCGGACACGCTGCTCGCCCTTCCTGCTCTCCTTAAATCCCAGTTTCCTCATGCCGTCGTCCAAACCGCTATCAATGGTGATGCGGCCAGGACCTGGATTCGTAATTATCGCTATGATCTGATCCTTCTTGATATCCGGATGCCGCGAATTGATGGACTGACACTGTTGAAGCAATTACGCCATGAATTAGGAGGAGCTCGGGTCTTGGTGATGACCGCAAGCCGTGAAGATCTCAAAATACAAGCCCTGGAGGCCGGGGCCTATGCGTTCCATCAGAAGCCCATTCTGCCGGATGTTCTCATTGCTACGATTAGAGCAGCCCTCAGGGACAGAGCCTCATAAACGTGGGATATGCTGACTGACGCCTATCGCAGTGTGGCCATAAGAAAAGCTTCTCGGACGACTATGGTAATCTCGGTTCAAAAGATTTTATAACCGTTACTTGCGCGATCAACCTTCACCAATCAGCCGCGAAGAATGTGTGGCAGAGGATACAATACCAGCATTACGTTTCGACCCCTTTGCGGATCGCGATCAGAAGGAGTAATTTAACAACACGTCGGCTGGCCCCCTCCTTCTCGCTCTCCGAATTCTCCTGAGAGATCAGACAATGAGGGGGTAGTCGCCCTGTCACCTCATCTGGATTGACCATGTCTCCTGGAGAGACGAAGGTCGACGACTATGCCGCCTGGCGAGATCGGTTTGCCAGGGAACGGCTGCGCACGTTGTATTACCTCGGGCTTGTCGCTAATCCGGTCTTTTTCCTTTCAGATTTCCTTTTTTATCGCCCGCACCTTTCCGTCCTATTAAGCCTCCGAGTCGTCCTCGAAGCCGGATTTCTTCTCGCGTTTGTGCAATATGTTTATCGACCATCGCGCGTGAACCCGAAGATCCCACTCATTCTCTGGATCGTCATTGGTAATCTGTGCATCGCCCAGATGACGGTGTTTCTGGGGGGATTCACGTCGCCGTACTATAATGGGCTAAATCTCGTCTTTCTGGCCGCCGCCGTCATTGTACCGATTTCTTGGCGTGCGCATCTTACCGCACAACTGATATCGCTCGCGTACTACTATGGCCTCAACCTCCTGTCCCCCCTGGGGCCGGGGGCACAGGAAGCCGCCATTCAAAATTCCTTTTTTCTGCTGTGGACCTGTGTGGCGTGCCTCTTCTCAGTCAATCTTTATGAAGAGCTCCAAACCGCAGAATTCCAATCACGCGAGAGAGAACGGTGCGCCCGTGAAGAATTGGAAGTCTCGCATCGAAAACTACTCGAATTAGATCGTCTCAAGGATCAGTTTTTTGCCAACATCAGCCATGAATTGCGCACACCGTTGACCCTCAGTCTTGGGGCGTTCAAGACGCTGCTAAAACAACCGTTGTCGCCGGGCAGCTACGGCGTCGTGCAGTCAGGACTGCGCAATACGGCTCGTCTACTGTTTCTGATTAACGAACTATTAGAGTTAGCCCGGTTTGAGAGTGGACGAGTCGACATGCGGAAGGTTTGCGTGGATCTGGTCGCGCTCGTGAAAAATGTCGCGGCTAATTTTCAATCATCGGGACGACAACGGATTTTCCTCGAAGGGACAGACGAACCGCTTCCCCTTGAAGTGGATGTACGGAAGATGATGAAGGTGATCTACAACCTTCTCGCCAACGCGTTTAAATTTAGTGACTCCGATCAAGCAACCGTCTGGATTCGACTACGGAGCGAAAGCAACCATGTTGCCATCGAGATTGAGGATACTGGAATCGGGATTCCCGAAGACCAGTGGGGTCGCATCTTCGAGCGCTTCACGCAAGTCGAAGGCGACACGATGCGGCGGTTTGAGGGAAGCGGCATTGGATTAGCCCTCGCGAAGGAAATCGTGACGCTTCACGACGGCCACATCACGGTGCAAAGCGTCCCGGGGAAAGGATCGACCTTTACCGTGACGCTGCCACGCGGCACTTCGCGGGATATAGTCCCTCTTGAAGACGATGAGACATTCGTGCTGCCGTCCGTCCGTTCAGAGGAAGGATCGGCTGGATCGGAACAAGGCGCAGTGGAGTCACAGAATATGAAGTCCGATCGACCTCTGGTATTGATAGTGGACGACAATGCGGACATGCGGGCCTATTTGGCTCGTCTACTCACGGATGAATACGGTGTAATGACCGCATCGAATGGTATCGAGGGCCTCGCATACGCCCGGCAACATGGACCTGCACTGGTCGTAACGGACATCATGATGCCTGTGATGAGTGGATATGATTTGTTGTGCGCCATGCGAAACAATGAGGCGCTGTCCAAAATTCCGGTGATTCTCCTGACGGCCAGAGCGGGCACGGAAGCGCCGGTCGAAAGTTTGGAAGCGGGGGCCGATGATTATGTGAGCAAACCGTTTCATGAAGAGGAACTCCTTGCCCGGATCAAGAATCAATTGCGCATTCATCGCCAGGAGCGTGAGTTAGAATCCAGAGCCAAGGAATTGGAAGACCTCTACGCCAAGCTGGAACTGGCCAATGCGGAACTGCGGGACCTCAACCTGCGAAAGTCGGAATTTGTGTCCATAGTATCCCATGATTTGCGCACCCCGTTGACTGCGATCGACGGCTTTGTTGATAACCTCCTGTCCGAGCTCGGCGGTCCCCTGAGTCCAAAACAACGGCAGTACCTCGAGCGCATTCAGGTAAACATAGGACGTTTGGTGCGCATGATTAACGATCTCTTAGACCTGACGAAAATTGAAGCCGGTACGATAGAGTTTCGCCCAAAGCCGATCAGAATTAGCACGGTGCTCGACTCGCTCATGGAGACGCTGGGACCGGTGGCCCGGCAGAAGGACATTCACTTGCGATCTGAAGCAAGTCCTACGGAGTGGCTCGTGCATGCCGATCCAGACAAGCTTACGCAGATCCTCACGAACCTTATCCACAATGCGTGCAAATTTACGCCCGCGGGTGGGGAGGTGCGGATCCAGTTGAGTAGGGATGCTGACGGCTGTGTCCAGATCTGCGTTGTGGATACAGGGTGCGGGATTGCTGCCGAAGAAATTGGCCAGGTCTTTGAAAAATTCTACAGCGGCCGATCTTTGGGTTCGGAGCGGCGGGGTACTGGATTAGGCTTGGCCATCGCAAAGCATTTTGTCGACCTGCATCACGGTCGGATCTGGGTGGAGAGCACACCTCAGCACGGAAGCCGATTTTATTTCACGATCCCGGTCCACCCAGAGACAAGCACAAGACCTTCCGTGTCGGAAGGCATTTCGAGCGACTCTCAATCCGCCTCCCTCAGCTGAACGAATAACGATTCTTGGAGAAGTCGCGATCGAGAGAGCTTTAAAAGAGACGAAGAGGGACCAGTTCAGCCTAATCCATCCGATAACGCGAAGCGAGTCACACTCAATTCGGACGGGAGGATGAAATCTCCCGTCCGAATCATCCCTTACCGTTCCGAGCTGGACTGCTGTCTGCGTATGTCCTCGGCGGTGGTGTCCGGTACCGAAGCAGTCGGTCGCTTTGGAAGGTCATCCATCTTGACCACCGCTTCGGCTTCTCCGGTAGAAGTCACTTGGGCCGCGATCTTATCGCCCTTCTTGAGAGGTGCGTTCATTTTGGTATCATCCGTCACCTTCAGTCTGGTTTCCAAGCCAGTCGGGGTCTTGATCCAATAGGCCTCTTCAACCTTGATGACTTCACCCGTCACATTTTGGCAAGGTGAGGATTTGGTACAGGCTCGCGAAGGCGGAAAAGCCGGAGCCGGTGCCTGTGGGTTACTGATCACCGGATCCTGTTCCTCAGCGGCACCGAACGAAGGAGCTGCACCGAACATGACGGTAGTGATCAGTAATGCTGAAAAGATGCCTCGCTGTGCCATGAGTTCCTCCTTAACAGTTTGTGATTCCAAACTGTATAGACTGTATAGATTGGATCGCCATTGGCTCAATCAGTGACGATGCGCTACTAATGTAGTTCATTCGACTTACCGGTGTCGGACCGCTTCTGGACCATCGGTCGGTGCAACATTTCACTGAGCGAAGGACTAACGGCAATCGGCAGCTCATCACCGTGCGCTTGAAAACTGCCCCCCGCGTCTATGCCTGCCTGCAGAAGGCTTTCGATTTCGAAATATTTGTGGGCACCGTGCGGTCTGCCTTTGCAAGTCCCTCGTATTCGCGTCCCTCACGCTGCTTTGACCTTCGTCACCGCGTCCAAATAATCGTTCTTCGTTCTGATTCCCGTCGCGTTTCACGTTTTGCCCGTTGCCTTGTCCGCCTGCCTCGACTAAAGTCTCGTTGCAGTCTCCGGCATGAAGGTGTAGACATACATCATGAATTCAACGCGTCGAATCGGGATGGGCAAGAGTACAATCCGTCTTCCTCTACCTCTACTTGGAATGGCTTGCCTTATGCTGACGGCCTGCACGCATCCTCCTGTGCCGTCATCTCTTCCAGTCGGTACTTCGCCCGACCTCTCCTCCCCTGTCGTCCTGGACATGCGGGCCATGGTCGTCGGCCGCCATCCTGCCGCCGTGGCTCAGGCGAGCAATGATTTACAGCAGTTGGGATTTACATTGGTTCAACGAGATCGAGTACTGCAGATTCTCGATGAGCAGGACCCTCACTTGAACTCTCCCCAGGCGGCGGAGGCCTATTTCGTTCGCAATGGCTTCTTGCAGGCGCAGAAGTGCTCGTGCTGGTCGACGTGGATGGTGCTAAAGACGCGCCGAGTGTCATCGTGAAAGGCATCGACGTGGAGACCGGGAACATCCTGTGGAGCGGAGGAATTGTGTCTACAAGCGGGCTGATGGAAGAAGACTATAATCGAGTCGTCATCAATCTCACTCACCGTGCCGTCATGGACGGCTTCACGAAGCCTCAAGGTGGCAGTACGGCCGTGCTCTTTTCCCACCCCTGACCCTGTGGCGTTGAATCTCGATTTGCCCGGCGCCTCCCAAAACGCAGAGCCATTCACGCTCTATCCCGTTTAGGATCAAGCCGCAGGGGCTATGCAGGATATTCAAAAAGGTCGTCTATTCCACCCGCTCACCTCAGGCGAGCCAAGACGCTCTCCCTTTCCGGAGCAAGGCGGCAGGTGAAGCGAACACCACAGACGTACCCTAAGCCGAGAACGGCAGCTAGGGAACGGGCGCGTCTTGGCGCGACTCAGGCAGGGTGGTGTAACCCGGTCTTTTTCAACATCCCCCTACGGCTTTGCGGTAGAGCGCTCGCCGCAGTTCGAGCATAGCCAATGTATCCCGCTTGCAGTAATGCAGAAGGGCTTCCTTGAGGCGGACTTTTTCTATCAAGTCCATCTCATCGAACACCATCTGATAATAGATCTGCGCGGCCATCCCGCCTTCTTGAATGTCGAGATCACCATAGCCTAATGACGGCACGACCGCCGGTAGCACCGCTTTGATCGAATACGAACCTTCGAAGGCCGGATGATAATAGTGGTCACGGATCACAGGGAATAAATCCCAAAGGCGGGCCATGACACGTTGCAGATCCGCTCGCAGCGTGGGAAGCCAATCGGCCAGCCGTTCGAGAATGGCACGTTCGTAGCCCGAGTAGACGCAGATACTTCCCTCCTGCCCCAATGACGCTAACAGCTCCACGACGAGTTCCTCGCGCGGATCTTTGGGATCCAGGCACAAGTATTCCGCGTGCGTGATGTTCCCATTGTCCCATTCGATATGATTGGACCATTGGGTCGGGATCGTTTGGTAGGGTCGTGTCTGTTGAAATTTTGGGATGGCCGGCATGAAGGTCTCGAAATCTAAATGATGGACGGGATAGCGCACCGTTTCCAGAACGGCCTTCAACCGGGAGCTGACCCATTCGACATTGTCCCGCATGCGGCGTTGATTGATGGAGAGATGAAATCCAGCCGGAATATCGTCGATCGTTGTGACGCCGAGCTTAGCAAGTGATTGAAATGTCTGGCTGCCGCCCGGTAGATGGAAAATCCATCTGGACGGTTTCTCCTTCGTGCAAAAATCCCAGAACGGGCACTCATAAGGGGTCTGGCAATGGCCGCTCGGCTCAACCATCGGAGGCACAGGCAGGGCGAGCATCGCTTTCATCTCGGTGAGACGGGTCACAACCTTGGTCCGGTGGGATGCGACATGTTCACTGAGGTCGTGTACCGCAAAAAGGTGATCGAGATCGAGCCTCTTCCCGTCGTAGACGTACTGAGTATTGATATGCATCAGACACGTCCCGACCAATTTGAGCCCTGCCCCGCCCAGCACATAGGCCTGCACGGCAAGGTCATCGATATGAACCTCTTTGACACGCGTCGATGATTTCACTTCAATCAGCCGCCATGACACCGAGCCGTCTTGAACCGAACAGACTCGTTCGAGGACGTCGACGCGGATAAACACCTGTTCGTGGACAAAAGCCGCCTCAAAAATAGCGGGGACGGTGGGATCGTTCAGAAGCTCTTGTGTGCGTTTCAACGCTTCAGCTCCATGCCGATGATCGACGTCGACCAGGATACCGCCGGGGAAGCGTTGCCGGGCCAGCTCGCCGATCTCCGTTCCCATGTCGAGGATCGCCTGCGTCACCCCATCCGGCTGAGTTGCCAACGTGGGATCATGGATTTCCAGATACAGTCGCTTATGACATTGCAGTCCGGAAAGGAACTTCGACTTCGAAAGGCGGATGGCAGTCGTCAGGGACGGAGCAGGGCGTTCAGAAGAAATCAGCATGTGGCCGAAGGCTACACAAGCGTGGCGGAAATGTCCAGGATTAAAGAGGCCTTAAATGATCGGCCCTCGACTGACCGCGCAATGCAGATAAAGGTAACGGACGGATTGTTGTTGATGGTTGACCGCTGAAAGCTGACGGCTTGTCGGGTTAGGAGGGAGAGGACTCGGTCACACGAATGATCTCCATGATCGAATGCATCAGATCTTTGGTAATCAAAGGCGTGACATAGTTCCGACCTTCGAGGACTTCCTGAATCGCACAGAGCAGCTCGGACGTCGCTGATCGCTTGAGCAGATACCCAGAGGCGCCGGCTTTGAAGGCTTCCGTAACATACGTCGGGTCGGTATGCATCGTAAGGAAAATAAATTTGACGGTCGGGAGGACCTTTCGAATCTGGCGTGCCGCCTCAATCCCATTGAGCAGCGGCATGGAGATGTCCAGGAGAATGAGATCAGGTTTTGTTTGCTGCGCCGCCTTGACGAGTGCCTCGCCGTCTTCGACTGCGCCGACCAGTTCATAGTCCGGTTCCAGTAGTCGACGAAATCCTTCGAGGACCATGGTGTGATCGTCGGCCAAGAGCAGTCGAGGCTTCCTCATAACGCATCCCCGGTGAGCGGCACGCGTATAAACAGATAGGTTCCCTGATTTGGACGAGAGCGGATCGACATTCGGCCCCCGACCAGGCGGACGCGCTCTTGCATGCTGACGAAGCCAAGACCTTGGAGTTCCTTTCCTTTCGGAGGCGTGAACCCCACGCCGGCATCAAAAATCGACATGTGCAAGGAGTGATCGCATTGGGCCAGTCTGACAACGACGCGGGATGCCTTGGCATGTTTCGCCACATTTCGAAGGGCCTCTTGCGCCACTCGATACAAACACGTCGCCACGGGTTGCGGCATGGTCTCAGGGAGATTCCGTTGCGTGAAGATCGCCTCGATTTCCTCTCGTTTGCCGAATTCCTCGACATGGGATTGTAAGGCAATGGCCAGACCTAAATGATCCAGGATGGAGGGATGGAGTCTGTAGGCTAATTTACGGACATCATCGGAGAGTTCCGCGATCTCATTGCGGATGGCACGCAACCGCTCTCGATTCACCTCGTCTTGCGGCGACCAGCGCCGTTCCGCCGCTTCTGCGTTCATCACCGATACCGCCAGCTTCTGGTTCAGATCGTCATGCAACTCGCAAGAAATGCGGCGACGTTCCTCTTCCTGCACGGTCATGAGGCGGGCCGCGAGCGCCCGGAGCTCTTCCCGATTCTTGTGCAGTTCCACCTCGGCTTGCTTCCGCTCGGCAATCTCACGCACTAATTCAGCATTCAACTTGGTGAGTTCACGTGTCCGTTCGATGACCCGTTGCTCCAGCTGCTCATTCAGTCGATGCAACGCCTCTTCGGCTTGGGTTCGCTGGAGAATTTCTCCCTGGGCGCGGGACAGAGCCGCATCTTTTGCGGCATTGGCTTCGAGCAATTCACGCGTGCGCATTTGGACTTCATGTTCGAGATCCTCGGCGTGCCGAGCAAGTGTGCGGCGTTGCTCCTCCACTTGGCGTCTGAGCTGATAGACCTGTACCGCGCGGCTGAGCGACGCGAGGAAATAGTCCCGATCGATGGGTTTTTGAATGAAATCGTAGGCACCGCCACGCAGAGCTTGCACGGCCAGATCATGTTCTCCATGACCCGTAATCAGTAACGTCGGTGTGTACGGCCGAAGCGACCGGATTTCGTTGAGGAGCGCCAAGCCGTCCATGCCCGGCATTTTGAGATCGGTGATGATGGCATCATAGTCCGTTTCGGCGATGCGCTTGAGCGCATCTCGGGCCGTGTCCGTCGTTTCGACAAGCACGTCCCGCATGCGGGTCCGGACCGCTTCCGGCAAGGCGTGGAGCAAGGCGGGATCATCATCAACGATCAACACCTGCATGCTCATATGTTCACACTTCTGATCATTTCCAAGGACTACAGTCAGCGCCGCCTCCCCCCGTCAGCATAGCGGGAGCTGCCTAGGATCGCCTGTCACCTTCCGGATGGTCCTCCTCGCCGGCAAGCGGCAACTCCAGGACAAATCTGGCGCCCTGACCGTTGGGGCTCTGGACGGAAATGGATCCATGATGATCTTTCAGAATTCCATAGGTAATCGATAAGCCGAGCCCCGTCCCGGCCCCGACGTCCTTGGTGCTGAAGAATGGATCGAAGATACGTTGCTCAAGCCCCGGCGGGATGCCCGGACCGCTATCCTGCACCATCATGGTCACGTGATGATTTTCCACGGTCGATTGCACAAAAATCTGCTTCGCCGGCGCTTTAGAGACGGCGTCGCGGGCATTCGTGAGGAGATTGATAAAGACCTGCTCGAGCTGGATGGCGCTGCCGCACACCATGGGATTGGACGGCGCCAGCTTGAGCTGTACCTCAATCTGATGGAGACGCAATTGTTCCTGAACCAGCGAAACCGCCTGCCTGATGACATCGTTGATCGAGAGCGGTTCACGGCTGACGGGCGCAGCGCGCCCGAATGTTCGAAGATGACTGATAATCGTCGTCGCTTTACGAACTTGCTGCATGGCATTGCGCAGGTCGCGAAGAATCCGCTCAGGCTCGACCTGATTCGCTTCCACGTGGTCCATGATATTTCCGAGGAACAAGCCGATGTTGTTCAACGGGTTATTCAATTCGTGAGCAACCCCCGTCGTGAGTTCGCCGAGCGTGGCCAGCTTGCCGGCATGGACTAACTGCTCCTGTTTTTCACGCAGTTCGTGCTCACGGCGTTGAACCTGTTCCGTAGTGTCACGCAAACTTCCCATAATATGGATCATCGCCTTGCGGCTTTTCTCTAACCGCTCATTGGAATGATGCACATCCTGGAGAATATGAAGGAGGGCACGGCGGGAGTTGTCGAGTCGCACCGCTTGACGGGCTAGCCGACTTCGGTCTTGTTCATGGTCGGCGAGGATATGCAGCATTGCCGCCCGCTGGTCATTCATGCGGCGAGCCACGCCCTGCATGTCATTCAAAATACGAATAAGGGCGCGGCGGCGTTTCTCGCTCTTTTGGAGCCGAGTCTCCAGAGTCTTGACGAGGCATGCGAGTCGACGGTTCTCTTCTTCCAACTCGGAAGTCGCTACTTGCGGGCACTCCATTTACCGCCTCGCATCCTTCCTGAGAGCAGCGCCGCCTTCGAATAAGACCAGGACCATAGGTTACCGCAATCAAGGACGACAATGTGCTGAAAGGTCAATATCTTGGCAGTTTAGACCAAGTGAATTTCACGCTCAATCAGTCGGACACCTACGTATTGTTGGACTACAGCCCTGGAATACTATGTTTCCCTTAACGCTTACGTGCTCGCCGAAGAAGGCCGTGTATCTTTTCCCGGGCCGCATCCCAATTCTATCCGCGACACGCCTTTGACATTGGCACACAAATCTCCAAGCCCCGGGGTTATCAAACGAAAAGGACCGCCTTTACTTGCCGGCACGGGGTCCCCGTCTAGTTGATACACGAGAATGCCGTGCTCTCTGGCCTGTGACAAGGTTAGACATGCGGCAAAGCGGCCATCATGCGCGTGGAATGTAACATGGTCGGCGCCGATGGCGAGTGCGGGAATATCCAAGAGACCGTGCACCCGAATTCCCTGCCCTTTCATGCCGGGATGAAAGGCTCCGACATCGGGAATTTGATAGTCAGCCGGCAATTGCGCGAGAGCATGTCGGTCAAGCATGACGGGTTGAATGACCGCCCCATCGATACGCAATGTTTCCGGTCCACTCTCAACACGCACGGTGATAGCCTTGATGAATCCTGTTAACGCCGAGTTGACCGGCGTCGGAATTCCTAGCTCACGGCCCTTCCGAACGATATAGCCGTTCAGTGAATCGATTTCAGTGGGTCGACCGGCCTTCCAATCATCATACATCGACGTATGGATATCCCGGATTTCTTGCGTCCAGCGCAACACTCTATCCGCGATGTCAGGCGGTAATGGCACATTAAGTCCTGCCGACACGGCGGCGACCTCTTCAACAATCTGATGGATCGTGTCCAAGAGCTCAGGATGCGCGAGTGCAGCCGACACGCGGTCATTGATCACGACCGTCAGCGGATTGAATACACAATTCCAGCACATTTTCTCCCATTTGGTGCGCCGGATATTCTCGGAAAGCTGGCATGGGATCCCTGCTTGCTTGAAGAGATCGGCAATCAGCGGCACGCGGGAACCTGGGTCTCTGTTGAGTTCTCCCACGGCAATGGACCCACGCTTGTAGTGCTCGATGATGCCCGGTTCGAGTATTTTCGAATAGATGTATGCCACGCCGCCTACAATCGACTCAGACTTGAATCGAGCGGCGATACGATCTTCGATATCGATCCCGTTTTGCAGGGTGAGGAGCACGGTCTCTTCGGCCACCACGGGCGCAAGCTGATCCAAAGCGCCATCGAGGTCGTAGGCTTTCATCGTGAGAATAATGAGATCGGGCTTCGGGAGGTCGCCAGGGTCCGATGCTGCGAGAGGATGCACCGTGAAGGTCTCCTTCGCGCTTCGGATCGTCAGGCCACGTGCCTGTACCGCCTTAAGCGTTTTTGGCCTGAGGAGAAATGACACGCGAGAAGGATACTGCTTCGCCAGATGCGCTCCAAAAAACCCGCCGACCGAACCCGCTCCCACCATCATGATCTGCTGCATGCGTTGCTCCTTCGATAGAAACCGAGTATAGCGTGATGGAAATGGTGGCGACAACCTGGCGTATAATGCTCCAATGCGTGGGAATCAGCCGCTCGATGACGTGAAGGATCGGTTAGCGCAGGCCCGCACAGTGACGGTCCTGACCGGATCGGGCATTTCTGCGGATAGCGGCGTTCCCACATTCCGTGGATCCGATGGTCTATGGAAAACCTTCCGAGCAGAAGATCTCGCCACTCCCGAGGCTTTCGATCGCGATCCTCGCCTCGTGTGGGAATGGTACAACTGGCGACGTGAGTTGATTGCCACGAAGCATCCGAATGCGGCTCACGACGCGCTCGTCGAGTTGGAAGGACGGCTTGAGTCACGCTCCGGCCGGTTCCACCTCATTACTCAAAATGTCGACGGCCTGCATCGGGCGGCCGGTTCCCGACGTGTGACAGAGATCCACGGCAACATTTGGCGCGTGCGCTGCACGGGGTGCGGACGCGTGGACGACAATCGTGAGGTCCCCATTCCCATCCTTCCCGCGTGCAATCAATGCCATGCGGTGCTTCGCCCGCACATTGTCTGGTTTGGAGAGGCCTTAGCGGAAGAGGATCTTCGAGAGGCGTCTGAAGCGCTGGAGTCCTGCGACGTCTTCCTGGTCATCGGCACGTCGGGAATGGTCTATCCGGCCGCCTCGTTCGCCCCCGTGGCGAAAGCCGCCGGTGCTTATGTCGTCGAACTGAATCTTGAAACGACTCCGTACAGGAATGTCGTGGATTGCTCATTTCAAGGCCGTGCAAAAGATCTCGTCCCCGCCCTGCTTACATAGCCTCTAACGACGGCGGAGGACTTCTGAGGGTCGGTGATCGCTTTACAAACCAGCGAGCCGGTGAGGGAGGTCTTCCAGGCTGCAGAGGATCAGTGCCTGTTCAGCTTTGGGCGTCTGCAAGAGGGCATGCTCCTCTTCTCGATGGATGAGCGCGGCATGTAGACCGGCCCGGCGGGCGCCTTCCAGGTCGTCCCTCACACTGTCCCCTACATGAATCGCCTCCTGTGGATCGACTGCATGCTTTTCCAGGGCCAGTTGAAAGATTCGCGACGAGGGCTTCGCCACATGTGACAGCGTGGAGATCGTGACGGTATCAAACAATTCAGCCAAGCCGAGTCCGCGCAAGACGGTAAAGAGACGCGAGTCGAAATTCGAGATGACGCCGAGTTCCATGCCCTGCTCTTTCAATCTCTTCAGGACGGACAGGGTTTCCGGATAGAGGGCCCAGTACGCCGGACCTTCGAAGGCGTGAAAGACCTCATCAAAGTATTCATCGAATCCTTCAAACATCCCGACTCGGTAAAAGACATTATGGACGATATCGAACCACCAAAGCCGTTCGCAGCGTTTGATGTCCGTTGGATTGGTGACCGCAAACGCCGGAGGGGGCGCTTCATGGAACGCCCGCTTAAACGCGGCACTCACGGCATTCAGCATGGCGGGAGAAGATGCCACACCGTATTTTTCGGCGTGTCGAAGGTAAATCTCGGCGACCGTGCCCTTCACATGGAAGAGCGTGCCGGCGGCATCAAAGAACACGACTTGAATTCGGCTCATATCAGTTATTTTCTTTCGGTCCGTTCACTGGAGTTGTCTGGACACTCCCCTGAAGTACGCAGACGTTCAATGCCGTCGTGGCAATATCCGAGCGAAAGCCATCGACATTGCCCACAAATATGAGTCAGACTTGCTCCTGTGAGGGATGCCCGGATGCGGTAGAGAATGTCCCCCCATGGCACGCGGTCGCCGACACGTAACCCTAATCGCTCAAGGACGTCGTGATCTTGCGCCTGCATATGTTCCTCTGACTCTTTCCCGTGTAATGAGCAGCCCGTCGGCAACAGATGGGGACAGTCGCCACAGATGGCATCAGGCGCATCCATGATTTCCACCCATTGCAAAGGATCATCATCCAGTCGCTGATGGATGGCCGCCATGTTCTCTACAAACCCCCGACTATATCCCTCCCCGCGAAACCCTTGCAGGCACAGCAGAGTGTGCGCCCTAATTCGAATGGGATCGTTGTGGCGGGGCGACGAGTGCCTCTGGACGACCGGCAGGCTCTTCATATGAACAGAATTGTGGCACTATGACGGGAGCGGGAGCAAGCCTTCAACATTCAGCAGGACAGCATGAAAGATCAGGGGATGAAGCGAGGGAAGGAGCAGACGGCGTTTGGGTTATTTTCGCTTGGTCTTTGTGGCCGCGGCGCGTCGCGTTTTGATGCGGGCCTTCAAGCGCTTAATGTTCTTTGTGTGTTTCCGACGGATCTTCCTGTCTTTCTCACGTCCTCGAGGCATCACATTCCTCCGATCTGAAGATTTCTACACATGAGCCGCGCCTATATAGCACACCTACCTTGCACACACAAGCATGAGGTGCTACACGTCTTTAAGAAACCTTCTGAGAAAGTTAAGTATTAAGGTGAGCAACCGTAAGTACGCACCCACTGTCTAGGATGTTCAAAACGTCCTCGCGGCGCGGCCGCAGCCGAAAGCAACACCGAAGGCGTACCCTTTGGGTACGTTGAGGATGTTGACGAGCCGAGAACAAAGCCGGAGGGGTTTTCAACATCCTGAGCGAATGGTTGAGATGTTCCCCCAATGTCTGGCATATTCACCGCATGGCACTCCGTCAGTTAGAGAAAACATATGATCCCAAGCAGGTGGAAGAGCGATGGTACCAGTTTTGGATCGACAAGAAGTACTTCCACGCCCCGCTTGATCACCCCGGCGAACCGTACACCATTGTTATTCCGCCACCGAATATTACCGGGTCGCTCCATATCGGCCATGCGCTCAACAATACGCTCCAGGATATTCTGATTCGCTGGAGACGCATGCAAGGGAGGAACGCCCTGTGGGTTCCTGGCACGGATCACGCCGGCATCGCCACGCAAAATGTCGTGGAGCGCCAACTCATGGCGGAAGGATCATCCCGTGAAGCCCTGGGTCGCGAGGCGTTCATTACCCGCGTCTGGGATTGGAAAGCGCAATCAGGCGGGACAATCTTACAGCAGCTCAAGCGGCTCGGGGCATCCTGCGACTGGGATCGTTTACGCTTCACCATGGATGAAGGCCTGTCCAAGGCGGTACGCGAGGTCTTCGTTCGTCTCTATGAAGAAGGCCTGATCTATCGTGGAGAACGACTGATCAATTGGTGCCCGCGTTGCCTGACGGCGCTCTCCGATATCGAGGTGGAGCATGACGAGACAAAAGGGAAGCTCTATCACATTCGCTATCCCCTGGCCGACGATCCATCGACATCCTTGACCGTGGCGACCACGCGCCCGGAGACGATCCTCGGTGACACGGCTGTCGCAGTCCATCCTGAAGATCCTCGCTATCACCACTTGATCGGCAAGCGTGTTCGCGTGCCCTTGACGACCCGCGAGATCCCGATTGTCGGTGATTCCCTATTGGTCGATCGCGAATTCGGGACCGGCGCGGTGAAGATCACACCGGCACACGACTTCAACGACTTTCTGGCTGGAGAGCGACATCACTTGCCTCGATTGGCCATTCTAGACGCCCATGCCCGGCTTGATCCGGAGGGTCTGCAGAAGGCGTTGGTTGAGCCGGCCGTTCGTGAGAGCGTGCAAGGATTGCCGGTCAGTAAAGCGCGACCCAAGATCGAGGAGCAACTCCAAACACGGGGGTTTCTCATCAAGGTCGAGGATCACAAGATGGCGTTGGGCAAATGCTATCGGTGCAAAACCGTCGTGGAACCGTATTTGTCCCCGCAATGGTTCGTCAAGATTCAGCCTTTGGCCGATCCGGCCATCAAAGCCGTGGAAGACGGGCGCATTCGGATTATTCCGGAAGGCTGGATGAACAACTATCTTGGCTGGATGCGGGACATCAAGGATTGGTGCATTTCGCGTCAAATCTGGTGGGGCCATCGGATCCCGGCCTGGTACTGCCGTCAGTGCAACGAGGACAGTACCATTCAGACCGCCTCGTCCAGTGGCGGCAAACGATCGTACACTTTCTCCGCCAAGGCCCAACCGATTGTCGCGTTGCGAGCCCCGACGCACTGCCCCGATTGCGGCCAGCATGATTTTATTCAAGAGTCCGACGTGCTGGACACCTGGTTTTCCTCCGCGCTCTGGCCGTTCTCAACGCTTGGGTGGCCGGATCACACTCCTGAGCTCAAGAAGTTTTACCCGACCTCGGCACTGGTCACCGGACTCGACATTCTGTTCTTTTGGGTCGCCCGCATGATCATGATGGGGTTGAAATTCATGGGCGATGTGCCATTCCGAGACGTGTATATTCACGCGCTCGTCCGCGATGCGGAAGGCCAGAAGATGAGCAAGTCGAAGGGTAACGTGATCGACCCGCTCAGCATCATGGGTACATATGGCACCGATGCGTTGCGCTTTACGCTGGCCTCCATGGCGTCGCCGGGACGGGATATCAAGCTGGCGGAAGAGCGCATCGAAGGCTACCGAAATTTTGCCAACAAAATCTGGAACGCGGCGCGTTTCATTCTGATGCATGCCGAGGGAACCCGGGAACCCGGGAGACTGAACGATCGATCGTTTGCGGATCGATGGATCCTCAGTCGTCTGAATCGGACGATACAGGACACCACGGCATCGTTGGAGCAATATCGCTTCGATCACGCTGCCGGCCATCTCTACCAATTCATTTGGCACGAGTACTGTGACTGGTATCTTGAATTGGCGAAACCCGCGCTGCAGGACACAGAGTCTGCCGAGGCACGTCGCACGCGTGCGACACTGATTGAGTCATTCGAAGTCATGCTGCGACTGCTGCACCCATTTATGCCCTTTTTGACTGAAGAGATCTGGCAGGCTCTGCCGCATCAGTCCGGTTCGGACAGCATTATGATTTGCCCCTATCCCTCATCGCAATCCGGGTGGAATGCGAAAGAGATCGAAGAGCAGTTTGCGACTTTTGAACGATTTGTGACCGTGGCGCGAGCCGGGCGCGCCCTCCTCGCCTATCCGCCAGGCGCACGCCTGACGCTATTCGGAACGGCAAAAAATCCACACGAACGCACAAGCCTGGCAGCCTTACTGCCGCATCTCGAGCAGTTGACCCGTGCCACTGTGCAGATCATTCCCCAAGAGAGATGGCCTTCTGAAAAGGTCCTGCGTCTGGTGACCGAAGGATTGACGATTGGAATAGGTGTGGAAGGCGATGTGGACTTGCAGAAAGTGCTCGATCGAATCGTGAAGCAGTCCGCCGAGGCCCTCAAAGAAGTCACGCGACTCGAGGGCAAACTTGCGAATGTTGAATTTGTCGCGAAAGCCCCAGCCGAGGTTGTTGCCGAGCATCGACAACGGATCATCACCCTGACCCACGAGCAATCCATGCTCGCAAGCAGCGAGCAACAGCTTCGAAGTATGCTCTAACCGGCTATGCCCCTGCCACCGATTCAGGAGATTCGCGCCGCCGTTCGTCTTGCGATTGCGGAAGACCTCGCCTTGGGCGATGCGACGACGACCGCCCTCTTTTCCAAATCGATCCGCGGGAAGGGCACGATCGTCGCGCACCAACCTCTAGTGGTCGCCGGTATCGCGGTGGCCCGTGAAGTATTTGCTGCTCTTGATCCAGTGATCAGAATGATCCGAGCCGTTGATGACGGCAATCACGTCGAGACCAATGGCATTGTGCTCGTGGTTGATGGCGATGCACGCAGCCTCTTGATGGCAGAACGGGTTACCCTGAATTTCCTTCAGCGCCTGTCCGGCATCGCAACCTTGACGGCTCGGTTCTGTCAGGCCACCAAAGGATATCCCACTTGCATACTGGACACACGAAAAACGACCCCCGGCCTTCGCGCGCTGGAAAAATGGGCGGTCCGGCTGGGTGGAGGGATGAATCATCGGCATTCGCTTGGCGATGGAATGTTAATCAAAGATAATCATCTGGCACTGTTACGCGCTCGCGGCCAGAGTGTCACGGATGCCTGTCGGCTGGCACGTGAGCGTGGTCGACACGGGCTTCGCATCATTGTGGAGGCGCAATCGCTCGCCGAGGTCCGCGAAGCGCTCAAAGGCACTGCCGACGTCATCCTACTGGACAATATGACTCCGGCTCAGGTCCGCGAAGCGGTCGCCGTGATCAAAGGTCGTGCGCTGATCGAAGTGTCGGGAGGAATTACGCTCGATGTCGCGGGCGAAATGGCGGCGTCCGGTGCCGATTATCTCTCCATCGGTGCCTTAACGCACTCAGCCCCTGCAGCCAATTTGAGTATGGACATTGTGGCCGCCGGCCGATCCCGCAAGGCCGCGAGGCGCTAGATGTCATCGGTCAACGCCTTCGAGCCCGTAACGTCCCATGCTCTCACAAAGGCGCTCTGCACCAACACACTGGGGCGTTCCCTACATATTCTCGAGCACACGTCGTCGACGAACAGTACCGCCTTGACCCTGGCTCAGGACGGTGCACCGGATGGAACGGTGGTCGTCGCAGAAACCCAAACGTTAGGAAGAGGCCGCCTGGGACGTCCATGGTATTCACCACCGGGCAAGAATCTCTATTGCTCTATTGTGCTCAAGCGTTCGATGTCGCCGAAGCTCATCTCACAATGGCTGTCCTGGGTCCCGCTTCTGTCGGCTGTCGCGGTGGCGCGCGCAATTCAAGTCATCTCGGCGTTACGGCCTTCATTGAAATGGCCGAATGACATTCTGTTGGAGCACCGCAAAGTGGGAGGACTGCTCTGTGAGAGCAGCGGGACAGGAACGGCAAACGCCTGTGTCATCGTGGGAATCGGCCTGAACGTCAATATGTGGCGCGACACCTTTCCAGAAGATTTGCGCGATCTCGCCACCTCGCTTGCGGCGGAAGCCGGACGACCATTCGATCGCGCAGTCCTCTTGGCGACGCTGCTTTCTGAACTTGAGCTCCGTTATGATGCCTTTTCGTCGGGCGCCGGTTTGGATATTAAGCGCGAATATGAACTGCGGTGTGCGAGCATCGGACAGCGTGTGCGCGTCGACATGGCGAATGGAGAATGTCTCGAGGGACAGGCTGATTCGATCGGCGACGACGGTTCCCTTCGAGTGCTGGTCGAACGTTCCCGAGACGAATCGCAATGCGGGACCCTCGTCGCCATTCGGGCCGGCGACGTGACGCATCTTCGGCCGATCCGGGAGTCCGCCTAGGGGGACCGATCATGCTCATTGCGGTCGATATCGGAAATTCAAATATTGTCTGGGGTCTCTACGAGCACCAGGTGCTGAAAGGGCACTGGCGTCTTGCGACGGACGCCTTCAAAACGTCTGACGAATATGGCCTGCTGTTTCGCGGGCTGCTGGAAACGGAAGGCCTCCAAACCTCTCATATCACCGGAGCGATTGTATCGAGCGTCGTGCCTTCGCTGACGCATACCTTCGAAGAAATGATCGAAGCCTATTTTCATCACTTGCCCTTGGTTGTGTCGACCGAACTCGATCTTGGGCTAAAAGTCCTGTATCCCAATCCCCATGAAATCGGCAGCGACCGGCTCGTGAACGCGGTGGCGGCTTATGCGCATTATCGCACCAGCCTCATCATCGTTGATTTCGGTACCGCCACCACCTTTTGTGCCGTCACACAGGGAGGAGAGTATTTGGGTGGTGCGATCGCACCAGGACTCGGGATTGCCGCCGATGCTCTCTTCTCTCGGACAGCGAAGCTCCCTAAGATTGAACTGGCTCGTCCCAAGACTGTTATTGGAAAAGATACAGTGGGGAGCATGCAATCGGGCCTCATCTTCGGTTATGCAGGCCTTGTCGACGAGGTCGTGTCGCGTATGCAGACAGAACTGGCCCAAAAAGCCAAAGTCATAGCGACCGGTGGTCTCGTTGGCCTTATTGCGCCGGAATCACGAACAATTCAGGAAGTCCGACCCTATCTGACGCTGGAAGGGCTTGAACTGCTCTATCGCCGCACTCGGGGCGAGGCCTGAGGATAGCGCACCATAACTAATATTGTGGATTTTCCAAACAAAAAACAATGATGCGGGTTGACTTTAGTATGCCGGTGGCTATCTGCGGTCGGTAGGAAGGGAGTCCCGTGAACGAAGAAGATAAAAACATGCAATCAAACAGCGACTTAGAAGACGGCACGGCCGGACTGTCGGACTGCAGCGACCTCGAGAAGACATTAGCAGCGAAGGACGAGGAAGTGAAGAGTCTCAATGAGCGGTACTTGCGTCTCGCCGCTGAATTTGAAAATTATAAGCGTCTGGCCCAGCGTGATCAACGTGACCAAGCGAAGTTTGCCAACGAGACCCTGCTGAAAGACCTAATTCCTATTTTGGACAACCTTCAACGCGCGGTCGATTTTTCAAAGTCATCGGCAGGCTCTGATCAGCTCACCCAAGGCGTTCAACTGACACTGAAACAATTTCTCGAAACCCTGTCAAAATTCGGTGTCAAGCAGGTTACCAGTGTAGGGCAACCATTCGATCCCGCTCGGCATGAAGCTGTCGCGACAATAGAGTCCGGCGAACAACCGGAAAACACTGTGATACAAGAACATCAACCAGGCTACCTGCTGCACGACCGCATCGTGCGACCAGCAATGGTCACCGTTGCTGCTGCCCCGAGAGAGGAAGGAGAGCACCATGGGTAAAGTGATCGGAATCGATTTAGGAACCACCAATTCGTGCGTCGCAGTCATGAGCGGAGGAGAGCCCGTCGTCATTGCCAATGCCGAAGGGAGCCGGACGACACCGTCCGTCGTCGCTATTACCGATAAGGGAGAGCGCCTCGTCGGTCAAATTGCCAAACGGCAGGCCATTACCAATCCTGAAAATACGATTTTTTCCGTGAAGCGGCTGATGGGCCGGAAGTTTAACAGCAAACAGGTCCAAGACGCGATCAAGCGCCTCCCATACAAGATTGTCGAGGCCCCGAACGGTGATGCGCACGTCGAGATCCGCGGCAAGCACTATAGTCCTCCCGAAGTCTCGGCGATGATTTTGCAAAAAATGAGGCAAACAGCCGAGGATTATCTCGGCGAAAAAGTCACGGAAGCTGTCATCACCGTCCCGGCATATTTCGACGACAGCCAACGGCAAGCCACGAAGGATGCCGGGCAAATTGCCGGCCTGAACGTTTTGCGCATTATCAATGAACCCACAGCCGCGTCACTGGCGTATGGGTTGGATAAGAAAAAAGACGAGCGGATCGCCGTGTATGACCTTGGCGGAGGAACGTTCGACGTGTCGGTCCTCGAAATCGGCGAAGGCGTCTTCGAAGTCAAATCAACCAACGGAGATACGTTCCTGGGCGGCGATGACTTCGACCAGCGTGTGATGGATTGGTTGGTGGACGAATTTAAGAAGGATCAGGGCATCGATCTGCGCAAGGATCGTATGGCCCTGCAGCGGTTGAAGGAAGCGGCCGAGCGGGCAAAAATTGAATTGTCTTCCGCACAGGAAAGCGAAATTAACCTGCCCTTTATCACGGCCGATGCCAGCGGCCCCAAGCACTTGGTCATCAAGCTCACCCGAGCGAAGCTGGAACAGTTGGTCGACGACCTGGTGCAGCGCACCATCGACCCATGCAAAAAAGCCCTGTCCGATGCCAGCGTCAATGCGCGCGACATCCATGAAGTCGTGCTGGTCGGCGGGATGACTCGGATGCCCAAAGTCATTCAGGCGGTCCGCGACTTCTTCGGAAAGGACCCCCATAAGGGCGTGAATCCCGATGAAGTAGTGGCGATCGGCGCGGCCGTTCAAGGCGGCGTTCTGAAGGGCGACGTGAAGGACGTCCTGCTCTTGGACGTCACGCCCCTGACACTCGGCATCGAGACCTTAGGCGGAGTGTTCACTCATCTCATCGAACGCAACACAACGGTCCCCACGAAGAAGAGCCAGATCTTCTCGACCGCCGCCGACAATCAAACCGCGGTCACGATCCGGGTCTTTCAAGGCGAGCGAGAGATGGCCAATGATAATAAACTACTCGGCCAGTTTGATCTGGTTGGCATTCCACCGGCGCCCCGCGGCATGCCTCAGGTCGAGGTCACCTTCGACATCGATGCCAACGGGATCGTGCACGTGTCGGCAAAGGATCTCGGAACGCAGAAAGAGCAATCGATCAAGATCACGGCATCCAGCGGGCTCAGCAAAGATGAAATCGACAAGATGGTGAAGGATGCACAGGCCCACACCGACGAAGATAAAAAGCGACGTCGGTTGGCTGAAGCTCGCAATCAGGCCGACACCATGATTTATACGACCGAGAAAAACCTTGGTGAGCATGGCGACAAGATCGGAGAGGACGAGAAGGCGAAAATCACCGAAGCGATCGCCGCGACCCGCAAGGCGATGGAAGGTGACGACCCCGCGGCCGTCGAATCCGCCGTGCAAGCCCTCACCACGGCATCGCATAAATTGGCTGAAGAAATGTACAAGAAGGCGTCAGGTGCAGGCGGCGCCGAGGCTTCAGCGGGACCTGGCGCGGGCTCGGATAGCGGTCAGGGCAATGGCGGAGGAAAATCAGACGACAAAGTCGTCGATGCGGAATTTGAAGAAGTAGACAAAGACAAAAAGTAATGTACAATAGCGGACACAACGCCGGGTCATGTCAACGCATGATCCGGCGTTTGTGCACCTTCACTTCACTATGGCTCACGTGACAAAACGAGATTACTACGAAACACTCGGAGTAGAACGGAACGCCTCCGAGGACGAGATCAAGAAGGCGTTTCGCAAGTTGGCGCGCCAACACCACCCTGACTTGCACACCGGAGATCAGCAGAAGAAAGTCTCCGAAGAAAAGTTCAAGGAGATCAACGAAGCGTATGAAGTCCTGAGCGATCAGGACAAGCGCCGACGCTACGATACGTTCGGCCATGCCGGCGGTGGGCAAGGGTTCGGTGGCGAAGGCTTCGACCCACGGGGCGGATTTGGAGATATTTTCAACGACATTTTCGATGATTTCTTCGGTCAAGGCACCCGCGGCGGTCAGCGGCCGGAGCGCGGATCCGATCTCCAATACAACCTAGAATTGTCCTTCGAAGAGGCGGTCTACGGTAAAGAGGCGAAGCTCAAGATCCCGCGATGGGAAGTCTGTGACGACTGTCATGGCACGGGAGCGAAGACCGCGTCGGCGCTCAAGGTGTGCCCGACATGCAAGGGGGCCGGGCAACTGCGTTTCCAGCAGGGCTTTTTCAGCATCAGCCGTCCGTGTAGTCAATGTGAAGGCGCGGGTCAGATTATTTCGGATCCGTGCCCGACATGCCGCGGCCGCAAGCGGGTCTATCGCGAACGAACCCTGTCCGTGAACATTCCTGCCGGGATCGAAACCGGCATGCGCCTTCGGCTGTCCAACGAAGGTGAACATGGTCTTAACGGCGGCCCTCCCGGAGATCTGTTCGTGGCGGTCACAACAAAGCCCCATCCCATCTTCACGCGAAAAAATACAGACCTGTTGTGCGAAATACAGGTGCCATTCGTGACCGCGACGCTTGGTGGAAAAGTCGAGATTCCGACGTTGCAAGGCAACACCATCATCAAGATTCCCGCGGGAACGCAGCCGGATAAGAGTCTTCGACTGAAAGGGCTTGGTGTGCCGAGTCTCAAGGGGCAGCAAACGGGCGATCAAGTCATCAAAGTTAAAATCCAGATCCCCACCAAGCTGTCGGCCAAACAAAAAGAGCTTCTCACCGAATTTGCCAAGGAGAGCGGTGTCTCACTCGACACCGAGGGGGACGGGTTTTTTGATAAGATGAAGACATTTTTCGAGTAGTCCCCTGCCCTTCACTTCCCACTCCTTATGCCGGTCTTCTTTATTGCCGAACCCCATATCGTCCAAGACACACTGACGATCACCGGCCCGCTCCTGGACCATTTACGAAAAAGCCTTCGTGTCACTGTCGGGGAAAAGCTCTGGGTCGGCGATCATCATCGAAGGCGCTATTTCATTCAAGTCACGACGATGACCCCACGAGAATTGCAGGGGCACGTCCTCGAAGAGCGAGAAGGCCCCCCGCTTCGGCATCCAAAGATCATACTCGCGCAGGCGATTTTGAAGGGCGACCGAATGGATTGGGCGATTCAAAAGGCGACAGAGTTGGGTGTCGCGTCGCTTGTGCCCATCATCTCGGAACGTGTGATCGCCCGTCCTCGTACCGAGCGACTTGGTCCGCAACGGGAGCGATGGCAACGAATCGCCTTTGAGGCCGCTCAACAGGCGGAGCGGTGGGAAGTGCCGGAGGTACAGGCACCCACTGAGTTAATACCGTGGCTACGTTCGGCGTCTGGAGCGGTGAAAGTGATCTTAAGCGAACGTTCGGAAGGCGGCAGTCTCGATTCGGTCAATTGGCCTAAAGATGCGGACAGCCTTATTCTCTTGTTGATCGGGCCGGAAGGCGGCTGGAGTGCCGCTGAGCGGGAGGTGGCATATGGGTCTGGGTTTACATCGGCCAGCTTAGGCGTACGGATTCTTCGGGCCGAGACGGCAGCGCTGGCTGCAGTGGCGATCATTCAAAGTCGGCTCGGGGAATTGGGGTAAGGGTAAAAAGCCTTCAGCGGTCAGCCATCAGCTGAACAATCAAGGCAAGAAGGGGTTATTTTCTCCAAGCTTGAAAAGGCTGAGAGCTGAATGCCGGTGGCTGATCGCTTCCTTTATGGCGTCGCGATATGCATGATCGTTCCGCGTTCCCCGCTTGCCCATCCATGAGCGGGATCCGGAAACGTAAGCCCGTAGAGGGATTGTGTGGTCTTCTTGTCTTCCGCAAACCAGGAAAATCCTGCATCCGTCGTCCGATAAATCGCCCCATGTTCGCCCACGACCCATCCTGATTTTGGATCGGTAAAGCGCACACGAAGCAAATCCGTCAATCGTGAACATGTACGAAGACACGGCAGTGTTCGGTCGATCCATCGACCGCCCCCGTCCTGAGTCTGAAACATGGCACCGGCGTTCCCAACGGCCCACGCATCAGATGGGCTCGTAAAGACAATGTCGAAAAACGTGCCTGAGCTGCGGATGTCCTGGGGCGTCCACGCTTTGCCACCGTCCTCCGTCAGTAAAATTGTACCGAGCGCTCCAGCCACTCCTCCATGGTCCTGGTCGACGAAGTGGACGGCATAGAGAATGGCATTCGTTCCGCTTGGCTGATCGTTCCAATGTGCGCCGCCATCCTCGGTGTGCAGGATCGTGCCACCGCCGCCCACGACCCAGCCGACGGATCCATTCAAGAAATAGACGCCATAGAGGGGTGATTGAGTCCCACTGACTTGCGGGACCCACTTCTCGCCTCCATCTTTGGAATGCAGAATTGTCCCATTCGATCCCACGACCCAGCCGTGCTTCGCGTCGGCAAAAAATACGCTCGTCATCAGCATGCGTGTGCCACTTTGCACGGGTTTCCATCGTTTGCCGCCATCGGTTGTTTTCAAAATGGCCCCGCCGGAACCCACTGCCCAACCTAGGTGAACGTCCTTAAAGTGTATGCCCATCAGAGTGACTTCGGTGCCGCTCTTCTGAACTACTTGCGTGAGGTGAGGTTCAGCGGCATGGACTGTAGATGATATCGCGAAGACCACCGCCAACAGAAAGATCGATTTCTTCAGGGCTGTCATCATAATTGCCACATAGCCTATTGCGACCCGCCTGCTTCCTGGCGCATATCCTTGAAAAATCGCTGATCCGGCAATCCTGTCTGCTGAACCGTGAAGGTCCCAGCTTCGGCCGTCACCCACCGCTTCGGCGTACAGCAAGATCCGTCGGCCAGGAGATCCCATGATCCACGGCGAACGATCAATGGGCCGGTCGAAACGTCCGTATTGAATTCCCCGGCTCTGCCGATCCCGAACGCGAGGCGATGCGGCACTTGGACTTTGATTTCCGTATCGGACCACGAGACGACAATCGCAGCTACACTATTAAAGAGCACTTCGGTCCGCGAGACATTCTCACCGAGTTCATATGGCAGATAATCGTGGCCCTTTTCGTTCAATCCAGGCTGGGTCGCTTCCGTCGTTTTTAGGAAATTCCCGAACCCCGATCCTTTAATCGTCACAATGTCATCCAGCCCGGCGGCAGTCGGGCTATACGACTCGACTTTGGGGGTGACAAGCGTGAAAGTTCCCGCCTCCGTCGTGACCAGTCCCTTTTCGGCACAACAGGATCCGTCAGGCTTCGGGGTGTTTCCTCCCCGCTTCACCACCACCGGTCCATCTTTCGCGCTGAAGGGCACCCACACGTCAATCTTGTCGTGATGCCATCGGTAAATGATTCCCGGCACGCCACCGAATTCCACGGCATTGTCGCCTTTGTTGAAGTCGGAAAAGGCAAACGGGGTTGAGCCGCTCTCTGAATAGAAACCAAAATTCTCGCCGGTTATCCGCACGAGGCTGCCGATAGGCGCGCTCACGGGTGTGAGTCCGGTGGCTTTCGGAACCGTGACGGTGAAATTGCCCAGTTCCCGAGCTTTATCTTTGAGTTTCAAGGTCAGGGGACCGGTTGTCGCATGCAGCGGCACGTGCGTCACGATCATGCCATCGGTCCACTGCGCGATCGTCCCAGGCTGGCCGTTAAATTCTACGGCACTCTCCGGGGTCTTCGTAGCGCCAAACCCCTTACCGAATAGGACGACTTTCGTTCCTACCGGTCCGATGGGTGGATCGACGCGAATGGAGGGGATGACGTTCAGGGCGATGGTATTACTAGTGCTATATTCGACTGGAGCACAGCAGGACCCGTCAGGCAACGGATCGGAAGAGGCCAGTCTGACAACGACGTCGCCGGACGATGCATTACCGGGCACTTCGACCTCGATCTTGTCGTTGCGCCACTTGCGCACTTTTGCCGGGACTCCGCTGATGAGGACATCATTCACCCCAAACATTGTATTAGGATCTTTCGAGCCCGCTGTATTGGTAAAGTTAGTGCCTGTGATCTGTAGAAGCGCGCCGGGTTCCACCTCTGTCGGCGCAACGGCTTGAACAGTCGGCTTCTGAACGGTGAAGGTCCCAACGGTCGTTTTTTTCTTGCCCCGAACAACTTCAACGGGACCGTTCGACGCTCGTAGTGGTACCTTCACCACAATAAGATCAGGATCCCATCGTTGGATCAACGCGGGGGTGCCGCGGAACAGCACCCGGTTCTCCTGCGCGGAACGGAACTGCCCGAATCCCTTTCCCGCAATGCTGACAACGGCACCTGGCGGGGCAGCATCAGGGACGACACTGCTCTCAGCCCAAGCGGACGTCGTAACGCCGGTGAGCGGAGCAAGAACTGCACAGAACAATATGAACCACATGAAGCCACTCCTCAGATCGCGTTGTGCACCACTATTCATGATGACCAGGCGTGAAAATCCTTTGCCCGGCGGAGGCGCAATAGAGCGGGCAATCAGCAGATTGTAGGACGCCGTGCACTATAACAAGCAGGTTTTTTGGCTGTCAAGGCGAAGTCGCCGGAGGATTCAGGAGTCACGTATATTGAAGTGATCAAATTCACGGCCCGAGTAGCCTGTCCGACGGCGGTGGCATCCTTCGATTAGGGCCCACGGTCTGGGCGACGTGTCGCCAAAGCGCCTTGATCTGATGTGAGCGAAGTCGTTTCCATACACACACAATCCGATCTCACGACCACAAAAAGCACCTTCGGCATTCCATGCACGATGAGGTTTGTGTTTCGCATAAAGATATCGAAGCCATGCATGTACTCGAGCCCAGGCCAACATAGGGGACAATGTGCAGTCCTGGTCGATCTCCTCCTCGCCGATACGGCTCGGACACGGAGGGCGCCTCGTCCACTGCGCCTAATCAATACCGCCATGAACACGCCGGTTTTGGGAACCATTCGGGCGGCAACAAACTCTTTTGTCACGTCGTCGACGTATAACGACGCGTACAGCCTTCAGATGTATGAGGATCATGGCATTGCGACCATACGTGCGGAGGGATCCAAATCAGAGGACGGAAATCAGGGCAGGAATGTCCTCTGGATAAACACGCTGTTCGCAAACCCGTATGGGCAAGAATGACACTGCGATGGACCTGCGCCGCCTGACACACCCATACACATGTATGGGCCGACCAGATGATGTTTTAAGGTGCAAGAGCAGTACTGAGGGGGCGGCTGTCACCCCGCTCTTCGGCTTGAACTCAATACAGCGGACGCCTGATGCATACCACTCGCATTGGTAGATACAATCGCCTCGGAATCTCTCGTCAAACAAGAGAGCAACGGCCGAAATTGACTAGCAAAGTTCGGATGGATGAAACGATAGGACACACGTGAAGTATAAGCCGCGCCATTCCTCCGGGCCCATGCGTCCCATTGATTGAGTCACCAACACCATCATTCTCTGCTCATCCACCACTGGCTTGGCGAGGCTCCGGCTCCCGTTCTAATGCCAATTGGCGGCAACAATCGTTTGGACATCCTGTGGCCGCTGCGTAAGACCTTGCTCCCACGTCAAGCCCGTCTGCGTGGTAAACGCTGCCATGGCTTGAATCAGTTGCTGTACCTGGTTGTTCAAGAGATGCTGGTCGTTGCCGGCTTGAATGGTCTCAACCTGATTGGCGGTCCCGAGATACCAGTTCTGAACCGTGACCTGATCTGTCGTCCCGTGGACCGAGAGGCGCAAATCGTTCGCTTGCCGGCTGAGCACGAGATCAATAGGATTAATACCGGAGCCATAGAGCAGCGTATCGGCATTGCCCGGTGTCGCATCATTCTCAGAAATCTTGTCTTGGCCATCGCCGTGGTTGATCACATAGGTATCGTTGCCCGTGCCGCCTTTCAGCGTGTCGTTGCCGAGGCCGCCGATGAGCGTATCGTTGCCGGCTCCGGCATCCAAAACATTATTGCCGTTATTGCCGGTCAGGATATTATTCTGAGCATTGCCCGTGCCGGTGAGGCCGCCGTTCCCCGTCAGCGTAAGGTTCTCCAGATTGGCCCCGAGGGTGTAGCTAATGGAGCTTTGCACGACGTCGGTGCCTTCGTTGGCGTTCTCAACGACCACATCGCCCGCATTGTCGACAACGTAGGTGTCATTGCCGCTGCCGCCGATTAACCTATCGGCTCCCGCTCCGCCATTGAGCGTGTCGTTGCCGGCGTTGCCGGTCAAAAGATTCGCGACCGCATTGCCGGTTAAGACATTGTCCAACCCATTGCCGACCCCATTGACCGCCACACTGCCCGTCAGCGTGAGATTTTCCACGTTGTCGCCTAAGGTCAAGTCGACCGAACTCTGGACCGTATCGATCCCTTCATTCGCTTGCTCAATCACGCTGTCGCCCGTGCCTACGATATACGTGTCATCGCCCGCGCCACCGGTCAGCACATTGCTCGCGCTGTTGCCGATCAAGACATTGTTCAAACTATTGCCGGTGCCATTGATGGCGTCGCTACCGGTCAGCGTCAGGTTCTCGACATTGGCGCTCAACATCCAATTAACGGCGCTTTTGACCGTATCCATACCCTCATTGGCAAGCTCGATGACGGTATCGCCGGCGCCGATAATATAGGTGTCGTCACCTGTACCACCGATGAGCACATTGGCCGCGCTGTTGCCGGTCAGCACATTGTTCAACTCATTCCCTGTGCCGTTGATCGTAGCGCTGCCCGTCAAGGTCAGATTCTCGAGATTCGCGACCAAGACCCAGCTTACCGCACTCTGCACGGTATCCGTCCCTTCGTTGGCATGCTCGATCACCGTATCGGCTTCGCCGACAACATACGTGTCATTGCCCAAACCGCCGGCCAACACATTTGCGGCGCTGTTGCCGGTCAAAGTGTTATTCAGCGCATTACCCGTGCCGTTGATGGCCGCATTTCCGGTTAGAGTAAGATTTTCGACATTGAGGCCTAACGTATAACTGATGCTGCTTTTGACGGTGTCCGTACCCTCATTGGGATTTTCAATCACGACATCGCCGCTATCATCTACCAGATATGTGTCATGACCTGCACCGCCAATCAGTTGATCCGCTCCCTCGCCGCCATCCAACGTATCGTTGCCATCATTCCCGAAAAGTTGATCGTTCCCTACTCCGCCATACAGGTTGTCGTTTCCGGCGCCGCCCAGCAGCAAATCGTTGCCGGCGTTCGCCCACAGCACATCATCGCCATTGCCGCCATCGAGCGTGACATCTCCGTAGGAATAGACAGCGCTGGTCAGATCGACCGTGTCATTTCCATCGCCCACTTGGATATATTCAATGCCGGTTAAGCGCGGCATCGATGTGCCGGGAAAGACACTCAATGGATCATCGAGGGCGATCGCATCATCACCGGCGGTCCCGATCAGCGTATCGCTCCCTGCGCCGCCGTCGAAAACATCGAAGGACCGATTTTTCCCGTTCAACGCCACGGTCTGTGCGGTGCCGACATGGCCGGGGCTGCCGACATTCTTATTCACGAAGCCGCTCGTCCAGACGCCATCGATTGACAAGTACAGTCTGTCGTCGCCCGTGCCGCCCTGTAAGAGATCCGCATCGAGACCGCCATCAAGAGTGTCATTCCCAGACCCGCCGATCAGCGCATCGCTACCCGCGCCGCCATTGATCGTGTCGTTGCCGTCGGCGCCATCGAGCCGATTAGCCGCGCTGTTACCACTTAAGAGGTTATCCAATCCATTGCCTGATCCGTTTAGGGCAGCGGTTTCCGCGAGGATAAGGTTTTCCACATTCGCTGCGAGCGTATAGCTAACTGCGCTTTGCACCGTGTCCACACCTTCATCGGCCTGCTCGATCACGACATCGCCGATATTGTCGACCGTGTACATATCATCCCCAGCACCGCCCGCCAGCGTGTCGGCTCCCGATCCGCCATCCAACACATTGGCGCGACTGTTCCCCGTAAGCACGTTGTTGAGGACATTGCCATTGCCGTTGATTGCATTGGTTCCTGTCAGCGTGAGATTTTCGACATGAGCCGGCAAAGCGTAGCTGATGCTGCTCTGTACGGTATCGACGCCTTCATTGGCCGCTTCGATGACCACATCACTGGCATCGTCCACTATGTACGTATCGTTCACTGTTCCACCGGCCATCGTATCGGCGCCGGTCCCGCCGTCGAGCAGATCGTCGCCTGCGCCGGCTTGCAACAGATCGTTCCCAGCAAATTTGGTCATCCGATCGATAGCATTCGTGGCGACAATTGTATCGCCGCCCGATGTCCCGGTGAGATCAAAGCCGCGATCGATCAGCTGGGCATAAGTAAGCGTCGTGCCATCGGCGAAACGGTATGTGTCGATGGCATGCGGGCCGTACGGATCGACCGGATCGAAATTGGAGAGATGAATTGCATCGCCGGCTGTGCCGACCCGAAGCAGGAGCCCAGTCGGATCGAATCCAAGACTCAGCAAGGCCGGCGTAATCCCTGGCCCAAACGAAAGGACATTGCCTTCGCCGGACGCCGCCGTATCCTGGATCGTATCGCTTCCATCGCCGAGTCTATAAATGTACGTGTCATCGCCCGAGCCGCCGATTAGCGTATCGTTCCCGGTTCCGCCTGTGATGGTGTCGTTCCCTGCATTGGTCGAGGCCCAATCATTGCCGCCTTTGGCATCGATGACATCATCAGCCGCGCCGGTCGTAATTGCATCATCGCCATCAGTAATGACGGGCCCCAGTAAACTGCTCAAACTCATCGTGCTGCCGTCTGCAAACGCCAGCGTCTCGACCACAAGGGAACCATTGATACCGTTCAGTGCGAAGCCATGTAAGTGCAGCGCATCGCCTCCCGACCCTACATGGATCGTCACCGTACTACCGGCCTGCGTAAAGGTCAGGTCTTCACGCCGAATCCCGGTCCCGAATTGTAATCGGTTGCCTTCCCCTGTCGCTGCAACTTCTTCAATCGTATCGATCCCATCGCCGATGTTGAAGACATAAGTATCGTCACCGCTCCCGCCGATGAGCAGATCGTTGCCCGCGCCACCATTCAATACATCGTTGCCGGCTCCACTGTTCAACGTGTCATTCCCAGCGAAGCCGTTGAGTCGATCTGTCGCGCTCGTGCCGAGCACCACATCATCCTCGAAAGTGCCGGCAAGGTCGAATCCGAGGTTAACAAAGTCCGTATAGGTAAACGTCCGGTCGGTGAATGTAAAGGTATCGATCCCGGGATTATGATAGGCGTCGTTCGGATCGAAATTCTCGATGTGGACCTGATCACCGGCATCGCCATACTGGATCAAAAGCGATCCAAGACCGAGAGTCGGTCGATAGGTACTATACCCTCCTCCGAACACAACTGAATTAGAGCCCGATACGTTGGCAACCGGAAGGCTGATCCGGTCAATGCCGCCCCCTACCGTAAACATAAATGTGTTGCCGCCGTTGCCTCCGACCAACAGATCATTGCCGAACCCGCCATAAAAGGTCGTGTGGCCGCCACCACCGATCAGCATATCGTTCCCACGGCCCCCGACGAGAATCCCGGCACCGCTACCGGCAACTAAGGTATCGTCTCCGACGGCCCCTACTAGAACCATGGCGCCTGAACTGTCGATATAGGTTTGAGCCGTTTCGCTTATGAAGGTATCGATCAACGAGTTCAATGGCACGCTGAACCCGTCTGAGAATTCCAATGTCTGCACGCTAGGAGTAAAGCCGGACCAGCCCAAATCAATGCCGTCTCCATCAGCGCCGACACGGAGAAAGAAATCGCCGGATGTTCGTATCGTTAACTCAATATCACCGATCGTCAGACCAGGACCGAACACAATCCGATCTTCATTGCTCTGAGATTGATTGACAATGGTATCGACGCCGTCCCCCTGATTAAAGATGAAGGTATTGGCTCCGTTTCCTCCCATCAGTGTATCGTCGCCTAGACCGCCCTCTAACGTGTCGTCGCCCGATCGCCCATCGAGAATATCGTTTCCACTCCCACCGATAATATGGTCATTCAAAAAAGTCCCCTGAAGATCATCCTCGCTTGCGGTTCCCCGTATCTCTGGTTGAAAATCATCCAACGCTTTGACAACCCCATCGGCAAACTCAAATCTCCTGACGGGAAAGAAGCTCTCAGCGCCGGCCATAGACACCACGCCAAAGTCGATGGCATCGCCTCCCGTATTGATCTGAAGCTGCAAATCACCACGGCTCGGCGCGCCGCTATAGAACAATTTCACTGAATCGAAAATAATTCCGGAACCGAACACAACTCTGTTTTCCTCGCCTGGAGTATCCAGGTCAATAATTCGATCCAAGCCGTCGCCAAGTTCAAAGAAATAGGTGTCGCTGCCGCGTCCCCCGGTCAGCACGTCATCTCCAATTCCGCCAATCAGAGAGTCATCTCCCTCCGCACCGTTGAGTACATCGTTGCCGGCACCACCGCTCAGCACATCTGTGCCAAGGCCACCGTACAGACGGTCATCGCCCGCTTCCCCGTTCAACGTGTCGTCACCCGAGGCGCCGATCAGTGTGTCATTGCCGCTATCGCCGGACACCACGTCATTTCCATCTTTGGCATTGATCAAATCGTTCCCAGGACCGCCGATGATGACATCGTTCCCTTCAGTCCCTAGCGATTGACCCCACTGCTGAAGCAGGGTTCGCAGAGAGTCCTGTGTTCCATCAGCATACCGTAGATTCTCCACCACCATCGAGCCGAAGGCTCCACTAGAGTCAAAATCCGTGAGTGAGACCGTGTCACCTTGATTCCCCACCGAGATGAGCAACGTGGACGCACCCGTGAGAAAATCGAGCTCGCCCAAGGTAATGTCCGGACCGAACTGGACCACGTTTCCCGCCTCTGGCACAGCAGTATCTTCAATCGTATCGGCGCCATCACCTAAATTAAAGAAATACGTGTCGTTCCCACCGCCACCTTGTAACGTATCGTTGCCCCGGCCGCCGGATATTCGATCGACAAGGTTTGTTCCGTTAAGAACGTCATTCTGATCGGTCCCCACGATATCGAATCCGCGGTCGATCAATTGTTGGATCGTGAAGACTTTCCCGTCTGCGAATTCCATCGTGTCGATCCCAAGCGGATTAGCGGCGTTGTTGCGATCAAACCCGCCAAGGGTAATCATATCGCGATAGATGGTGTGATCGTAGAGACTCATCTCCATGTGGTAGGTGATATTCAAATTACTTTGATAGGGAGCGAGCGTCACATCTTCCGGTGAAATGCCATCGCCGAACTGAATCCGATTCTCTTCCCCTGGCATATCTTCGATTGTATCTTGCTCATCGCCGAGGCGAAAAATGTACGTATCGGCGCCGGCGCCGCCCCGCAAATAATCCACGCCCTTTCCGCCTTCAAGCGTATCGTGACCGTCCTTCCCGTCCAGTACCTCATCCTGATAAAAGAATGTGTAACCGCTTAGGAAATCGTTTCCGTCCGTGCCCGTGATCGTCCGTGACTTATCCCGAAGCGTCGACGCATCCCAAATCGTGCCGTCTGCAAATGTCATCTGCATATTTAACAGTCGTTCGCTGCCGAAAAAATAGAAGTATGGAAGATTCATCGTCTCCCCGGTGCTATTGAGGCTCAGAATCAGATCGATGTAACCGCGGCTGACTGCCACATCGCTCGGGGAAACGTCATCCTTCATTTCGATGGTATCAAGCTCATCCTCATAAAACCCAATATCCCACAGCCTGTCATGACCTGAGCCATAGCCAAAGAGAAACGTGTCATTGTCCGATAGGGTGGTATCGCTGGTCCCTCTTCCGTACAAATCATCATTTCCGGGTCCGCCATCGATCACATCATCGCCGCCGCCACCAATCAGATAATCATCGCCCTTGCCTCCATCGATAATATCGTTCCCCGCTAAGGGGTAACGGTTATCGTCCCCATTGATATAATCATCGCCATCTCCACCCGCGAGGATATCATTGCCGCCGTCGCCGTAAATTTCATCATCCCCGCCGAATCCATTGAGCTGCTCGTCTCGAGCGGAGCCTTGCAGGTAATCGTTCCGTTCCGTACCTGTAATGAGGCGCACGTTCTCTGCCATCATTGCTGCGTCCCATACCGTGCCATCCGCAAATTGCAACCGGTTGAGCTGATTCAGTGAATTCTGAAAGAACGACTGCACCGTTATGCGGTCGGCGGTGCCGTTCATGTGCAGAATCAAATTGTTCGCGTTGCGCTCGAGCATCACATCGCTGGAAAGGCCATCACTCAATTGAAGGATATCTTCCGTACCGGCATCTTCGATCGTATCTTCCCCATCGCCCTTTCTAAACTGAAAGATATCGCGGCCGGCGCCGCCGTTCAGCGTATCGTTGCCGAGGCCGCCATCGAGAAGATCGTCGTCCTCATCGCCAATCAGCAGATCGTCGCCGTCCCCGCCAAGGAGGGTATCCATCCCTGCTCCACCTCGAAGTGTGTCGTTGCCCTCCTCCCCATTCAAAAAGTCATTGCCTCCCGACAAACTTCCTTGCGAAGGACTATTCATATAATCGCCGTACAGGGCGTCATCGCCACTGCCGCCGAGGAGAATATCGTCGCCATCGCCGCCATAGAGTGCATCGTTCTCACTTTCACCATCTAAGATATCGTTGCCTTGGTCGCCATAAAGCCTGTCCAGGCCAGCTCCGCCAAGCAGCATGTCATTTCCCGTGTAGGCGAGAATTAAATCATCGCCCGTGCCGCCATCTTCGATATCATCGCCCTCTTCGCCCGATAAAAAGTCATTACCGGCCCCGCCATACAGCACATCATTTCCAACGAGCCCATGAAGCTCATCGTCCCCCTCGCCGCCATCGAGCACATCATCGGCCGAAGAACCGCCCTGCGCCTTGCCCATCGTATCGCCGTAGAGCACATCGCGGCCGGCCCCGCCATAGAGCAGGTCGTTCCCCCAGCCCCCGACTAGCGAATCGTCCCCGTCGCCGCCCTCCAGCAGATCGTTGCCGTCGATAACCGCCGCATCGTCATTGTCGCCTACCAACACATCGTTCCCGCCTCCGCCATACAGCCGATCGTCGGCGCTATTGCCGAATAGCGTGTCGTTGCCTGCCTCCCCGAAGAGTTGATCGTTGTGACGGCCCGCGAGCACGTAGTCGTCACCCCCGCCCATGTGCACGATGAGATTCCCTGCTCCTCCACCGGAGGCAAACGTGTCAGGATTGTCACCAAAGGTGAACGGCAGGTCCGTCAATCCATTCGCATACGAAGTCTCATCGATCAGTCGAATCCCGAACTGCCCGCTTTGAAAGTTCTCATTGAGTGTCAGTAGACCATCGTTCACAAGCAGATCGCCATTGAAAAGCCGGTAGGTCACCCGCCCATCGAGACTGGTATACGTATTCGACAGATCCCCGTCCCGATGCACACCGGTCTGCAGCGCCGAACCGTTAAAGAGAATGACATTCTGCCCATACGCATCCTCAATCCGATCGTTCCCATCGCCACTGTTATAGATATAGGTGTCGAACCCCGCCCCGCCTTTCAGCACATCATCGCCTATCCCACCGATTAGAATATCGTTCCCTTGATCGCCTTCTAGATAGTCATCGCCGGCATTACCGGTGAGAACATCGTGTCCGGCTCCGCCATAGACACGATCGTCGCCATTGTTTCCCTCAATCGCCTCACTGGCGTCGCCGCCAAAGATATACTCGGAACCGCTGAATGTTGGAGCGATCTCATATCCACTGGCAAGGTCTTGGTAATGAATCCCAATTGTCCCGGCATCGGTATCGGCTAGATTCAGTTCTGTCTTCTTCGCCAGAAAAAGCGATCGGTCCAACAGATATTCATGCGTGAGGGAGCCGGTACCATCAACAACATTGAATTTGTCGAGCTCTCCCTGGCCATTATGACGTGTATAGTCGACGCCGAGCACGGCGAACGGATTCAACTCCTTCAAGGCATATCGGTAGGCAATGTCGCTCTCCGCCTGATTCGCCACATCCAGCAACGGCATCTCGACCAAGCTGATGACTTGTCCACTGTTCGATACCACTTGCGCATTCAACTGCTTAAGATGGTCGTAGAATTCGTTCCGGAACGTGAGCTGCCCAAAATCGCCCGTCTGGCGTCCGAAGTTCGTCGGTGTGTAGGTCGGAATATAGAACTTGCCCAAGGCATCGAGCGCGTTTTCTAACGAATTACCTTCGGCGATGCCGGATGTGCCCACAAAGCCTGACGCCGATTGATTGGAGGAAGCCGCAAGGACCTGGTCGAGATCGAATGTAGTCAGACTCGGATCAATGGTTTGAAATGCCTCCTGCAACGCGAGGGAGTCGACAATGAGCGTGATGCTGTGCGTCGTTCCAAAATCGCCGTTGAGTGCAAAGAAGCCGCCGAAGCCGTCAAGATTCGGTTGATCTTCAATGAAGACCCGAGTCTCTGCGGCGTGATTGCCCGTATTGGCCACGAGCTCTTGATCGCCATGTGAGGCATGGCCCACCAGTTGGGTGATCAAACTAAAGGCACCATCCGTGCGTGGAATATTTGATAACGCGCGGGAGACGGGTGAAAACTCGTCTTGGACCACTTGCTTGGCCCACTGGTACCGCGTATCACTGTACACATTTCCCAACGAGCCACTTTGAAATGGATTCCACGTCGGATCTAGATCATGGGCGATCTGCGCGGATCGGTACGCGGCCGGCTGGTTCTCCTCAGGAATCCCGGGAACGAGCCCCACGCTTGGGTCGCGGAGGACTTGACCGAGGCGTATGAGCATGGCACGGATTCGTTCGGCTTCCTGGCCTTCAGCTTGCGCTCCCTCTGCAAATTCCCCACGTCCTGTGCCATTAAATGTATAGGTGTGCTGAATCTCTGTGGCATGCAGTTCAGTAAAAACGGTGGCCAAATGGGCGCCTAACGAATACCCAGTGATATTCAGTCTGTGTCCCGGGGTTGCCAGGAAGGCTTGCAAGCCGGGATCGACAGCTCCGTTCGTCAATTTGCCTTGCTTTAAATTGTTGAAGTAGTCCTCCATCGCAGCCAACTGCCCAAATGCAAATCCCTTGGTGAGAATCTCTCCATCCGCGCCGGCAAAGAACGGCGCATTCGCCCCGTCCCGCTCATAGTCCCCGCCATCAGATTGATCACGATATTCGGTACTACGGAAAGACAACGTATATTCTCTGGTCGTCCTATCACGCATCAACGTGGCGCTAAACCCAGTGGCGTCGCTGGCGTGATGATCAATGATGTCATAACGTGCAAGAAATCGATCGGCGAGAACATTTGTGAAGCGGGTCTTGCCGGGAAGCTCGCCGGTAGCCGGATCAGGGTGAACTAGTCGGGTATCGTTATTGCCATCACTTAAGCGGAGACGGACCTGATCTTCATTCTGCAAGTTGATCCCATCAAGGTAAGATTCTGCCGCCATCTGTTGTAAAGCAAACTTCAGCCAGGTTGTGATGTTAGTTGGCATTGGTTAGCTCCTTGAAGCTCTGTTCATAGTTGATTGGTTTCAGCACCTTGCCTACAAACCAATAGGAAAAATCAAAATCCTTGTTTCGATGACGATAGTTATATTGAGGGCAAGTCCTTCCCGTGAGCCACCCGATGCCTGTTAAGTTTTTCACGTCCCCACTGCGAATATATCCTCGACGCACTCCCAAAACCTCGTTGGTTTGCAGATCCATGACAATGAGTTCACCACCAGCAATCCCCAATTCCCTGTCATGAGGTCTAATGATGCCACGCCACGTGAAGCCAAAACGACTTCGGAGACTCGTATCGAACTCTTTGATCATCGTCTGTGTTTTGCGGGCGTTGTAGCCGAAATACCTTTCGTATCTTGCTTTAGCTTCAGGCATCTTGAGATATGACGAATCGAGAAACTGGTTCCCCATGCGAAGCTTTCTGTCCTTCATTACGGCCATCTCGAAAAATTGATACCGATTCGGCTCAACGAAGAGAAACTCGCTTCCGGTTGCCTCACCATTCGTGTACCCATACGGGTCTTCAAGTGCATAGAGGTGCTGCAACTGGTCGTCTGTGGCCTCTTTGCGCGGCCGCATCATGTAGAGCCCGTCAACATTCTCCACCGCCTTGAAGATGAACTCCCCTGCTTCGGTCTTGCACAGATGATCAAAATACTCCTGTGGCGTCATCCCAGGCTTATAGCCGCTGTCCTCTGGCACCGGATTCGGAATCTTAATTGAATGCGCAAAGCGCCCCTCTTCCGTGGCCAACGGATCCGCGGGCTTGAGCTTCGTCACTTTCCCGCAGACTTCATTCTTTTCAAGCTTGTGCTTTGCACAATTGCCTTCGATTTCTTTGAGCGCGTTCCGAAATCGTTCACCGGGCGTCTGGGCCAAAGAGGTTACGCATCCGGCTAAAATGATGAGGCACGCCATCAGAGCAGTACGTTGAATCCACATAATAGGCATACTACGTATACAAGACCGCGCAGGGTAGTCCCCGTGCTACAGCTCATGTCAACAGGCCTCTTTTGCCTTAGACCGGTGTCAAAAAAATGGGTTGCGTGTGGAAGCATCATTGCCTGCACCGCCATACAAGTTCATCAGCGTCGTCTCCTCCATCGAGCACATCATCGGCCGAATAACGTATCGCCATAGATTACATCTCGCCCCGATGCCCCCATGTTGGAAGTGCTCCACTGTCCTTCGGCGACTGATAATAATTTTCCAGCTGCCAACTGCCCGAAGGCGAACCCATCCAAAGCGATCTCGCCGCCGGCGCCGGCGAGACCATCTCTTTCCCAATCTCCTCCATCAATTTGATCATGAAACTCCGTGCTGCGAAAGGAGAGTGTAAAATTATTGGTACCTTTCTCCTGGATCAGCGTGGCACTGAATCCAGTTGCGTCATCGGCGTGATGGTCAATAATATCTCATGTGGCAAGGAAGCGGTCCGCGAGAATATTAGTGAAGCGCGTCTTGCCACTTAGGTTAGGATCAGTAGGGCTGGCCCCAGGAACATTATTATTACCCAGAAGCAACACCTCACCAAGCGTTAATTCTCCCGAAATGGCTTTGTGAATATATGATTCCGCGGCCATCTGCTGAATGGCAAAATCAAGCCATGTACTAATAAGCGAGTTCTGAGGCATCTTATTTTCCCCTTGCGACAGAATGTTCAGACATCGGTTTGAGCACTTCCTTTATGAAGAGATGATCTCTTTTGCTTCCAGTTCCAGAGCACACTTGTCCCGTTAACCACCAGACTCCAGTCAAATTGTTCCGGACGCTTCCACTGCGAATGAAGCCCCGTCGCACCGCAAGAACCTCGTTTGTGTTCATATCGAGAATAATGAGTTCTCCTCCAGCTATGCCTAGCTGCCGTTCGTGAGGCCGAGTAAGTCCCCGCCAGGTAAACCCATAGCGGCTAATGAGACTATCAGTACTCCCACTAGCGACTATGTATGGAACTCGGACAAAACGACCATCGATAGCAGTCTGATAATCTTTCCCTGGATGAGCATTAGGATCTCGATAGAACCGGTGATACTTTCTGCTAGCGGCTGGTATCGTGCTTGACACAGTTGATAACTCCAGGAAGTCATACTTACCTATAGACGGCTGAACAAAATACTCCTCAGGATGGTTCCATACGCCTAGAACCTGCCCATATGGATCTTCCAGCGCATAGAGATGCTCCAGCTCATAGTCCGTCGCTTCTTTCCTCGGACGCATCATGTACAAGCCCTGGACATTTTCTACCGTCTTGTAGATGAACTCACCCGCTTCAGTTCTGCAGAGATGATCAAAGTACTCCTGCGGCGTCATCCCGGGCCTATAGCCGCTGTCTTCCGGAACCGGATTGGGAATCTTGATGGAATGCGCAAACCGGCCTTCTTCCGTCGCGAGAGGATCAGCCGGCTTCAGTTTGAGAATGTCGCAGGCCGTGTCATTTGGCTTGAGCTGCGCTTTGGCACAGTTCTCAGCAAGCTCCTTCATCACCCGGTCAAAACGGTGCCCAGGCGTCTCCTCTGTTGCCATGATGGAGTCTGTACAGCCGGCACTAAGTAGCACCACTATCCCCATGAGAGCGGATCGAAAACCGCTTTCAGGCCGCTTCATCATCCACTCTCCATCTCTTGTTCACAGTCACCACCAAACTGCCTTCCTCGATGAGCAGCATACCGAAATACCTGTATTATTAGGTATGCTACATATAAATGGTCGCGCACTATACATCTTCGAAGGTCCGTTCACGATACTGGCGACGGACCAAGTTTGCATGGCCAAGCAACCGGAGGCGTAGTGCGGTCGAGTGGCGGCGCCAGTCGGGAGCCTGGGCTCTCCGTCTCAAGCCATGCTTCAACGAATGAGACTGGGCCGCCATAGGCGGCAACGGCTGTGGGCGAAGTCTTAGTGAGGGATCAAGAGCTTACGTCTTTCATCGAATATCCGTCTGCCGGATCACTTCCGCAACTGTCATTGAATATGATTCTTATATGTGCAGAGCTGTGGGAAAAAGTGTCGCCTGAGGATCGGGCACGGAGAGAAGTCTTGAACTCGGCAGCTTTAGACCATTTAAAACAAGAAAGATGGGCAGTAGGCGCTGGGTTAAGTTATTTTGTCTGAATGACCAAAAACTCCCCGAGCGCGATCAATTGGTCGCCCAATTAAACTATTGGCAGGGCATGAAATGGCAGGAAGTCTCAGATCTTATGCCGGCTCCGCCGACAATAGAATCTCGGAACACGACTTTACCGCCTGGCTTCAGAAACACCTAAAGTGAAGAAGTACATGTTGATAGATCGAGGAGGAACGGAAAACGTGTGACGTGTAGTGGCATGTCGCCACAAGATTGGAAGGGTTAAGCGTCTGATACCTGCACGATTAGTTCGATTTCAACCGGCGCATTGAGAGGCAGTGCGGCCGCCCCGACGGCCACTCGCGCATGTCGACCGGCATCACCGAAAATCTTCACTAAGAGATCGGACGCGCCATTGATGACGGCCGGCTGTTGAACGAATCCCTCCGCCGACGCGACATATCCCACCAGTTTCACGACCTGCTTCACGTGGTCAAGCGTTCCGAGGTGTTGCCGAATGACCGCCACCGCGTTCAGCAAGCAGATTCTCGCCGCTTCATAGCCTTGCTCGACGGAGATGTCTTTGCCTAGTTTGCCAGTCATCGTTAACGTGCCGTCCCGAAGAGGAATCATGCCGCTGAGAAATAGCAAATTACCAGTTCGCACAACGGGGATATACGTGGCGACCGGCTTGGGTGGTGCCGGCAAGACAAGTCCCAATGCAGTCACTTGTGCCTCAAATGATGTCGTCATGATTCTATCCTGTTCTCACGGCCGCCAAAAAACTTTGTCCGGCGGTCAGCATGGGCGTCCTCAACGCCTCGGCGATGGTTTGCCCGAGGTCGGCAAAAGTATGCCTCGTTCCGACGTTGACACCCCGCGCGAGACGCCGGCCATACAGCAGAACCGGCACATATTCGCGCGAATGATCGGTACTCGGCGTCGTCGGATCGTTTCCATGGTCGCCGGTCAGGCATAACATGTCATCAACACGGAGCGCCTGAAGCAGTTTAGGCAACTTCCCATCCAATGTCTCTAACGCCTTGGCCCACCCGACTGCGTCGTTTCGATGGCCGTATACAGTATCAAACTCCACGAGATTTATGAAAATGAGCCCGCGTGGCACAGTATGGAGTAGCTTGACCGCTTCATCGAAATTGTCGGCATCGGAGGTCATGTGGATCGACCGAGTCAGCCCCTGACCGGCGAACAGGTCTTCGATCTTTCCAATGCCGACCACCGGCTGTCCGGCGGCTTTCACTCGATCCAATAACGTCTGGTCGATTGGTGCCACCGAAAAATCACGCCGTCCGGCGGTGCGTACGAACCTTCCGAGTTCTCCCGCAAACGGTCGAGCGATGACGCGGCCGACGAGGTGTGGCGCTCTCAGCATCCTTCTTGCGATACGACACCATTCGTAGAGTTCCTCCAGGGACACGACCCGCTCGTGTGCCGCAATTTGAAACACACTGTCTGCACTGGTGTAGACAATGGGGAACTTCGTCCTCAAATGCTCGTCGCCAAGCTCGTTGATGATCTCTGTTCCGGACGCTGCGCGATTGCCCAGCACCTTTCGTCCGATGGCTTGCTCGAAGTTCTTGATCACGTCAATCGGAAAACCATTGGGATATGTGGGAAAGGGTTGCTCGACGACCACACCCGCGATCTCCCAATGTCCCGTAATCGAATCTTTGCCTTTGGAGGCCGAAGCCATTTTGCCAAAGCATCCATCGGGATCGCCCGATCGCCGCACACCACGGAACTCTCCGATGCACCCTAGCCCGAGCGACTCAAGGATGGGAAGATTCAATCCACCGACGGCGTCGGCGACGTGCGCCAGGGTATTCGCACCCTCATCCCCATACTCGGCCGCATCAGGAAGGGCGCCTACGCCGCACCCGTCCACGATGATTAAGATGACCCGATTGATCACGGCGGCATGATAACAGATGCCACGGGATCCATCTAGCTAAGGGCACAGATGCGGATCCCGGAGCGGCAGGCGTCGCCCCCCTTCGAATCTACAGGGCACCTGCTAACGAGAGCGCGGGGAAGAGGATTGCATCATCCATTCTTCGATGATCTTGATGCTGGCACTGGTGCCGATCCGGTCGGCGCCGGCTTCCAGCATCGCCATGGTCGTCGCCCAATTTCTGATTCCACCTGATGCCTTCACCTTCGCCCGGCCGGCGACCGCCTGTTTGAGCAATGCGACATCTTCTAGTGTCGCCCCGGCGGCACCAAAACCTGTCGAGGTCTTCACATAGTCCGCCCCCGCCTCGACAATTAATCTGCAGGCCGTCAGCTTTTCCTGTTGTGTCAAATAGCACGTCTCTAGAATGACCTTGTGTTCAGCCTTCGGGGTTGCCTGCACCACTTCGGCAATGTCGATTCTCACGGCGTCATGATCGCCGGATTTCAGTCGACTGACATTGATGACCATGTCGACGATCGCCGCCCCGTTCCGGATGCCATCGATTGCCTCGTGGACCTTCATGGACGTTGTATGGCCACCCAACGGAAACCCCACAGGAATCCCAACCAGGATGGCTGTCCCCGCCAGTACCTCCACCGCTTCGGCGGCATAACAAGGCGGTACGAACACGACATGGAAGTCATGGCGCTTCGCCTCCTGGCATAAGCGTTGGACGTCGGCCCTGGTGGCCTCTGGTCGGAGAATTGTATGATCAATGCGTGCGGGTAGATCGGACCAGGGTTGCAGCATGTCGTCCCTTCCTTAGGATGCGCGTTTCGACGGCCGCCGCTGATACCGGTCGACGGCAAGATTGTGCTCGGTCAACGTTGATGAGAATTGGTGTGTGCCGTTATTTTTCGACACAAAATATAAATAGGTTGTCGACGCCGGATAGAGCGCCGCGCGGATAGCATGAGTCCCTGGATTGGCAATCGGGCCTGGAGGGAGGCCGATCATGCGATAGGTATTATACGGTGTGGTCTTCTCCAAATCGCGTCGTCGTAGATTTCCATCAAATGACGTCATGCCGTAGATGACGGTGGGATCGCTTTGCAGGGGAATACGTTTCTGCAGACGATTGTGAAAGACGGACGCAATCAGCTCGCGCTCCCCATCGGCTCCCGTTTCCTTCTCAATGATCGAGGCCAGCGTAACCACTTGATGCACGGTCATATGGATGTCCTGTGCACGTCCTCGCCAATCCGGCGTAAAGGTTTGCCAGAATCGGTCGATCATGGTCGTAATCATCTCTTTCGCCTTGGCATGCCGCGAGAAGTGATAGGTATCGGGAAACAGGTATCCTTCGAGGTTCGGTAGATCGAGATCGAGCGTACTCAGGATAAACTCGCGGTCCTGCGCACGCGTGAGAAACTCCTTGGCATTCGTCAATCCCTTCTCTTCCAGCATCGCCGCGATTTGAGCGACCGTATACCCTTCAGGGATTGTGACGGGGTGGAGGACCACTTGGCCGGCGAGCAGTTTAGCCAGGATTTCACGTGGCGCCATGCCGCCATGCAAGGCATACTCGCCCGGAATAATACGGCGATCAGCCAGCGTCAGGCGGCCTAACAGCAGAAAACCCACTCGGCTTGGAATCAGACGCTCTCTTTCCAGGAGCGCCGCGACTTGGCGAAAGGTCGACCCGTCGGGAATCTCAACGAGATGGATAGCGGGGACAGTTGCGGAACGGTCAACGGGACTCGTCATCCACAACATGACGAGGAATCCTGACAAGATGACGACGGTGAGCGACGCGATGATGATCCATGGCCACGGGGGTCGCGTCACGGGCCGTCCCACTCTGCCTCGTCTTGCGAATGTTCTCCATCGGATGAGCCCGACTGTCGTTCGACAGAAAGTGATTCCAGGTAGCTCTGCAAAAGAATGGCGGCCGCCACTCGATCCACCGCGCCCTTTCGCTTCTTTCGGCTCACATTCGCCTCGATGAGCATCGCCTCGGCTGACTTCGAGGTCAGCCGTTCGTCCCATGGGATCACCGGAACCGTCAACGCGCCTTCCAGCATCGTCTTAAACTGTTCGACCTGTTGAGCAGCCGGCCCGACGCTGCCATCCAATCGAAACGGCATACCCATAATGACGCGGTCCACTTCATGGTCCTGAACGAGTTGCTGAATGTGCTGAAGATCCGCGGTCATCGATCGTCGTTCAAATGTCTCAAGCGGTTGTGCAATCCATCCCATCTCGTCGCTTAAGGCCACACCAATGCGCTTCGTACCGGGATCAAGGGCCAGGATTCGCTTCGTGACTTTCACGACACTACTCACAGACAATGGTCGAGTCGGGCATAGGCGCGTTCTTATTTCGACAGTGCGCGCTCGACTAACTCAAAGACCTTTGTCACCGCGGCATCGAGCCGTTCCGGATTTTTGCCTCCGGCCTGCGCCAACTCGGGTCGCCCCCCACCCGTTCCGCCAATTTCCATGGCCATATCCTTAATAAGGTCGCCTGCACGCACCCGACCTACTAAATCCTTCGTCACGGCCACCAGTAAAGCTACTTTCCCATCCTGTACCGCCCCCAAGGCAATGACACCACTCTGCAGCTTATCACGCAGTTGATCGATAAGGGTGCGAAGCTCTGTCATCGCCAGTCCATCTGCCCGCTGCGCATGAACCCGAATGCCCTGTATCGTTCGAACATCGGCTTCATCCTTCGCGCCGCTGGCCAGTTTCAATTTCACTTGCTCCAGCTCGCGCTCTTTGTCCTTTAATTGCGTGATCAGCTTGCGCGTTTTTGCCACCAGTTCGGATGGACCCACTTTCAGCAAATCCGTCAACTCGCGCACTTCAGCCTCAAGTTGTTTCACGTGCGCCATCGCCCCACTCCCCGTCAGCGCTTCCATCCGACGGACGCCGGCCGCCACGCCCGTTTCCGAAATAATCCGGAAGGATCCAATTTCTCCCGTCTGAAGGCAATGGGTGCCGCCGCACAATTCCTTGCTGAAGGTATCAATGGCCACCACTCGCACCTTGTCGCCATACTTATCACCGAAGAAGGCCAATGCGCCCCCGGACACGGCTTCTTGAATGCCCATCACATTGGTCTGCACCTGCGCGTTCCGGCGCACCTGCTCATTGACCAGGGCCTCCGCTTCATCGATATCGCGGGAGGACAACGGTTTAAAATGGGCAAAGTCAAACCGCAGCCGGTTCGGGGCGACCAATGAGCCGTATTGCTTGACGTGCGGACCGAGAATTTCGCGCAGTGCGGCATGCACGAGGTGGGTCGCCGTATGATTTCTGGCAGCATCCATCCGCGTCGTGGAATTGACCGATGCGTGAACGCGCTCCCATTCGCGCAGGCGCCCGGCACGGACCACTCCCTTATGCAGAACCAGACCGGGGGCCGCGCGTGTCGTTTCCCGAATCTCCACGCGACCCTCGGGCCCGTTGATCAATCCCTGATCGCCTACCTGGCCTCCACCTTCAGGGTAAAAGGGCGTGACATCCAACACCAACTCGATTTCGTCGCCTTCCACCGCTTCCTTCACCAGCTGGTCGTTCTTCAGGATGGCTTGGACCAGCCCGTCGGCCTCTCGATGCTCATAGCCGACAAACTCGGTGGCGACGTACTTGAGGATACGAGGCTTGTCCTCCTGCAGATGGACCGAAATCGCCTCCGCAGATTTTATCTTGCCGATCAAATCTTCGATCACCGGCTTGGCAGCGACAACTTCAAAACCGGCCGATTTCCTGGCACGCTCACGCTGCTCCTCGAGCGCACGCTGGAAACCCGCCTCGTCCAACACAAGGCCGTGCTCGCGCGCCGCTTCAGTAATGAGATCGATGGGAAAGCCATAGGTGTCGTAGAGTTTGAAGACCTCCTCGCCGGCGAGAGCGGTCCGCGCCGCAGCCTTCGCTTTAGAGACGAGATCATTCAAAATCGGCAACCCTTGGTCCAGCGTCGCAATGAAGCGCTCTTCCTCGCCCTGGGTTACTTCGGCAATCGTCGCGGCAGCGCCCCGTAGCTCGGGATAGGGTTCCCCCATCATGTCGACGACGGGCCGCGTCAATTCATACAGAAACGGCTCGGCGACTCCTAACAACCGTCCGTGTCGAGCCGCCCGCCGAAGAATGCGGCGCAGCACATATCCACGGCCTTCATTCGACGGGAGCACCCCGTCTGCGATCAAGAAGGATGTTGCGCGCAAGTGATCGGCGATGACGCGCATCGAACGATCCGCCGACGCCTCATGCCCGTAGCGGTGGCCCGTTCGTGTGGCAATCGCCTCAAGAATCGGCGTGAATAGGTCCGTGTCGTAGTTACTGGTGACGCCCTGCACCACCGCGGCGAGGCGCTCGAGGCCCATACCGGTATCGATGCTGGGCTTCGGCAACGGTGTCAGCGTGCCGTTCCCGTCACGGTTGTATTGCATGAACACCAAATTCCAGATTTCCATGACCCGATCGCCGGCACCGTTCGGAATATCGTCTCCCGGCACGCCCGGTCCTTGATCGTAATGAATCTCCGAACACGGCCCACAGGGGCCCGTCTCTCCCATCTGCCAGAAATTATCCTTCTCATTGCAGCGCATAATGCGGGACGGCGAGACACCAATCTCGTGCTCCCAGATTCGAGCGGCTTCGTCGTCGTCGCGAAAAATGGTGACCCACAATTTCTCCTTCGGCAGGCCGACGATCTGCGTCAGAAATTCCCAGCCAAACTGAATCGCCTCCTTCTTGAAATAGTCCCCAAAGGAGAAATTGCCGAGCATTTCGAAGAATGTATGATGGCGGCCCGTGTAGCCGACATTTTCCAAATCATTATGCTTGCCGCCGGCTCGCATGCATTTCTGCACGGTCACGGCGCGCTTGTACGGGCGGCTGTCCTCGCCGAGAAAGACTCCTTTGAACTGATTCATGCCGGCATTCGTGAAGAGGATGGTCGGATCGGCCTGCGGGATCAGTGGAGAGCTGGGAACAGCTTGGTGTCCCCGTTCAGCGAAATACCGGATAAAGGCGTGTCGAAGCTGTTGTGCAGTCTGCTTCATAAGGCTCCTGATTATGCTTTCAGCTTTCAGCTTTCAGTTTCCCTTTTCCGATTGAAGACTGACCACGGAAAGCTGATGGCTCACTAGTCATCTCGCTACATACCGCTTCAATCGTGTCTTCGCTGAAGCCGCGACGTCGTAAGAATGCAGGCGTCACGGATCGGCCATGCATTAAGAGCAATGCGAGCTGTCGCTCGCTAGTCCCCGCATAGATCTCTTCAACGGTGTCGGCGATGGTTCGCTCGTCCAACCCTTGCGCCTGGAGCTCAGCCTCCAGTCGTAGACGCCCCATCGGTTTCCGCGTCATCCGGTCGCGAGCCCATCGTTGGGCAAATGCCTGATCGTCGACATATCCTAAGGCTCGAAGCCTGGCGAGGACTGTCCGTATCCGGGCCGGCGATGCGCCAAGTTTGCCGAGATACGCTTTCATGTGGGCCACCGATCGATCGCGGCGGGCCAGATACCGAAGCGCGGCTTGCGCGACGGCATCAGAACCAGACAAAAGCGACCGGCGTGTTAGGTGCGACGGCACGGTGCGTTAAGACAGCTCTCCGCATCTGCTGCACCGCCTGCTGAAGCCGAGAGCTGACGATTGATGGCTATTTTCCCACGCTGCGCGCCACATCACGTCGCGGCGGCTCTGGGAGATGGCGTTTGCTCTCCGCGGCCTTTTCTTCGGGGCGAGTCTCTTTCGGTTCGATGGCCTTATCACCCTGCCGCATCGGCACGCCGGCGGCTTCCCGCACGCGCCCTTCAATTTCCTTTGCCAGCGACACATTCGTTTTAAGAAAATCCCGCACGGCCTCACGACCTTGCCCCAACCGGTCCCCTTTATACGAGTACCACGCTCCGGATTTGTCGATTACTTTCTTGTCGACTCCCAGATCGACCAACTCCCCCGGCTTCGAAATGCCCTCGGCAAACATGATGTCGAACTCCGCCTGTTTGAACGGGGGCGCCATTTTATTTTTTACCACTTTGACGCGGGCGCGGCTGCCGGTCACGTCCTGGCCTTCTTTAATCGATTCGATGCGGCGAATGTCTAGGCGGACCGAGGCATAAAACTTCAAGGCATTCCCGCCGGTCGTCGTTTCCGGATTGCCGAACATCACGCCGAGTTTCATCCGAATCTGATTGATAAAGATGACGGTTGTTTGGCTCTTTGCAATCGCCGCCGTCAGTTTGCGGAGGGCTTGGGACATGAGCCGTGCCTGCAGGCCCATGTGCGCATCGCCCATTTCGCCTTCGATCTCCGCGCGGGGTACCAGGGCAGCCACCGAATCCACCACAATGATGTCAATAGCGCCGCTGCGCACCAACGTCTCTGCAATTTCCAACGCCTGTTCGCCGGTATCCGGTTGCGAGACCAGCAAATCGTCCGTCTGTACGCCGAGTTTTTTAGCGTATCCGAGATCCAAGGCATGCTCAGCATCGATAAATGCTGCAATGCCGCCCATCTTTTGGGCCTCGGCGATGACATGTAAAGTCAACGTTGTTTTGCCCGACGCCTCCGGCCCAAAAATCTCGATGACACGCCCACGCGGCAGCCCCCCGACGCCGAGGGCGATGTCCAAACCTAGGGAGCCGGTTGGAATGGCAGGAACATCGGCCGCAGCTTCCGCCGTCCCGAGTTTCATGATCGCCCCTTTCCCATACTGCTTTTCAATTTGGGAAAGCGCCAAATCAAGCGCACGTTTCTTTTCTGTCGTTTCGGCGGATCGGTCGGCCATGCGCCCTCCTTCGGCTTCAGCGGTTGCAGAGTTCGCCAATTATACTCAATTGATCACCGTAAACCTAGGCTAGACTTTGTCGTGCCCAAGCGGAACCAGACCCAGGCGGGAGTAAATCGAACCGGATGGAGTCGGCTCACTTCTCATCAATGTGACGGCCTGGACCGACAACGTTCCAAAAGCCGAAGGGTCTCGCATGACGCCACTGTCGACTAAGGCTTTTCCTATAGTGTGAGACTGTTCTTTGACGCGAGCGAGTGTGAGATGCGGGGTGTAGGGCTTCTGTTCAACGGGAAATCCTAGCTGCGTCAGCGCCGCATCAATGGATCCAGCCAAGCGAATCAGCCGATCGGTATGATCCGACAGCCCCAGCCACAAAACACGTGGTCCCCGAAGGTCTGGAAACACTCCGAATCCTTTCGCGTCCACCGAGAACGGCGCCTGGTCGCGTTCGGCGTTTCCCAGTGCCTGTAGAATGCCCCCGACTTGGCTCTCATCGATATCTCCCAGGAATTTGAGCGTCAGGTGAATGGACTCTGGTCGCGTCCATTGCACACGAACTCCCCGCGTGAGGTGGTGCAATTCGCGCTTTAAGGTATCTTGAACAGCGGCAATGGCTCGCTTAAGAATGGGATCGAGTTCCACCGCGATAAAGGTTCTGATCATTTGCGTGCGCGTGAGTCCATATCCGCCACCCACAGCCGCACCATATTGAGAGCGGCTTGGGACGCTCGGATCTTAATCGTCTGGCGGTCGCCATGAAAACGGAACTCCTCGGTGATTGTCGATTGACGGGATCGCCGGGCACTCCCGGCATTCAACCCTATATAGACGAGGCCGACGGGCTTGTGCTCCGTCCCGCCACCGGGACCTGCAATGCCGGTCACGCTGAGTCCAATGTCCGCACCGCTTTTCAGCCGGACGCCTTTGGCCATCGCCGCTGCGACGTGATGGCTGACGGCTCCATACTGCTTGAGCAGCGAGAGCGGTACATTGAGGATATCCCGTTTCGCTTGATTGCTGTAGCTGATGATCCCTCGCTCGAAATAGGTCGAACTGCCCGGCACCTGGGTGAGACGATGACCGATCAGACCGCCCGTGCAGGACTCCGCGACAGACAGTCTCAAGCCGTGTTTCGATAATTGTCGGCCGACTACCTCCTCCATCGTCTCGTCACCCTCGGCATAGATATGGTGATGCAGCCGTCGCTTCACGACAGCGACCATGCGATTCAACAGCGGTGTGGTGCGAAAGAGAATGCCGCGTGCGGTCAACGAGATAGTGACGCCAAGCGCAGAGGCCAGAAGACCGAGTTGAATCGATCGCTGCGCCTTCACCAGATCGCGGAGCCGTTGATCGATGTCGGATTCCAACAACCCAAAAGTCTGTAAGACTCGCCGGTCAACCCTGGCCGCAGACCCCTTCAATTGCGGGACGACCGCTGCGTCGAACATGGCTTGCGCTTCTCGTGGAACTCCAGGCAAGGCCGCAATGAACGATCCGTTCCATTGGAGCGCAAACCCGGGGGCAGATCCTACGGGATTCGCCAAGACGGCTGCACCGGAGGGAATCAAGGTTTGTTTGAGTTGGGCTGTCGTGACTGTTCGGCCCCACTCTGCGAGTCGGGAGGACATGCCGGCGAAAGCTTCGGCTCGTGGCCGCAAGGGACGGCCCACGGTTCGGGCCACCGCCTGCCGAGTACAGTCATCGCTGGTTGATCCTAATCCGCCGGTCAGCACTACGACGTCGGCACGGGACGTGGCGGTCTTAAGAACGGCCACGATATCGTTTTCCGTATCGCCGACAACGGACTTGAATCTGACATCGATTCCCATGGCGCCGAGTCGATCGGCCAGGAACACCGAATTCGAGTCCAGTCGCCCGCCAATGAGCAACTCCGATCCGACCGCGATAATTTCTCCCCGCTTCATCGCGCGGATGCTAGCATCGGCTGTGGAGACGGTCAATTGTTGAGTGAATTACTCAATCGTGGAAAAATCGACCTCGAACGTCACCTCACCACCGGCAGATGGAAACACGGAAATGCGGGTTTTGGCGCGGGGGTCGATCTCGGCATAAGGAAATGAAGCGACGATTTTTGCCCGGTAGCGCGGGGCAGTGGGCCACATCCGAGTGCGGGCCGCCCTGCCATCGAAACGCACCTTACTCGGTTTGATCATTCGGTCCTGCTGTTTCAACAGCATGTAGCTATCCACGGCAAACGTCGGGTTATCTCCAAAAAGCGTCACGCTGAGTAACAAGGATGGCTCATCCAAAATGCTCTGGATCTCCGATTCAGAGGGGTGCTCGCCTCGCAGGGCAAAATGGGCGGCCATGACGCGGAGTCCCACGACCTTGGTCATGAGGAAGCCGCGGGGCTCAAGATCATCGACTGGACCGAACCATGCATACAGGCGATCAGGGGGGATGCGTTGAAGGGCGGCCGTCTTACCCTGTTCCAACGCCGTCTCGATGTGCACGCGGCTCGGATCGATCTCAATGGCAAAGCCCTGGCCGAAAGGCATGAGACCCATAAAGATGGCGGGACAAACCCATCGCCGCCATCGCCTCGTGCTTAAATGTACGCGCACGTCACTCATCCTCAACGGGTACCAAAGAGCGCGGGGACCTGTCAACGCCGATGGAGATTTCAATTTCAGATGGCAAGGACCCAAGAGGTGCTGATCCGGTGAGATAGAGAAGAAGGCCGGCAGCGCACTCAGTTCATTTTCCACTGCATGAGCAAGAGTGCCGCGCCCACAGTCAGGAGAACTACCGAGATGAAGCTGAGCATCGATAAGCTGGTACTTAAGGCCAAGAGGATCATGACAACCACCGTATCTTCGATTTCACTTGCACGTCAGTATCCTGAATTCGGCGCACTGAATCCATCAGCCTGAAGTCCTAATCCTTTGGCCTTCTGCACGCGGCGAGGTATTTTCCGGCACAGACATCCTGGATGTCACCACGTTTGTTTGATTGACAAAGCGGACAGTGAAGTGCTAAGTACCTCAATCCTTTCAACGAGTCGTAAGGAGGACGCGTCGATGGCCAGCGGTGAGCAACAACCTGTCAAGCGCCAGTTTGTCAATTTTGCCTTCTATAAAATCGATCCTGCCTGGCGCAGACTCCCGGAGGACGAACGGAGTCGTGGCAAGCAAGAGTTCGTTCGGGTGGTGGAAGAGTATACGTCTCGTGTGATTGTGATCCCTTATACAATGGTCGGCATTCGTGGCGATTCAGATATCATGCTGTGGCGCATCAGCTATGAGCTGGAACTGTTCCAGGAAATGACATCCAAACTCCTGGCAACCAGCCTTGGAAAATATCTTTCCACGCCCTATTCCTATCTCGCGATGACGAAGCGATCCATTTATGTGGATCATCATGTGCACGAAAATCAGGAAAGTAAGCGACTCACGATCGTTCCGGGCAAGAGCAAGTACATCTTCGTCTACCCGTTCGTGAAGACCCGCGAATGGTTTTTGCTGACGAAGGCAGCCCGTCAGGGCATGATGGACGAGCACATCGAAGTCGGGCATCGGTTCCCGTCCGTTAAGCTCAACACGACCTATTCCTTCGGGTTGGACGACCAAGAATGGGTTGTTGCATTTGAAACCGATAAGCCGGAAGATTTCCTCGATCTGGTCATGGCCCTGCGCGAAACCGAAGGCAGTCGGTACACCTTGCGGGATACGCCCATCTTCACCTGCATTCATAAGAGTCTAAAGGAAGCACTCGACACACTCGGTGGATGAGTGCACGCACGAGAGTCACCTTGGCGGCCTTCCGAATCGATTCGGAAGGCCGCCGTTGTTTGAGCGCCGGCAGTAGTTGTGTCTGGCGCTTTGGACACGGATGACGCCAGCCTTGCACAGTGCCCCCTCTTTGCCGCTCGCAGCCTTCTTATCGACGGTCTTTCCGGGATTGGGCCAAGCGCTCAAGCATCAATTCAAGCGAGCGGCTGCACTGGCTTTTGTCGCGTGTTGTCTTTTAGGCGCGCTGTGGGCCACATGGCGAGCAGCCGGCCCCGGCGCGGCGATCTTCATGTTCCTTCTAATCGTCCTGCCGTGGTGGGTTATTCAAGCCTATGATGCCTTCCTGCCTTCAAGCGGCTCCGCCCCGTCGCTCCGGAACACAATTCGGATTGTGCTGGAACGGGCCCACGATATCCGCTTTCTCGGGTGCCTCTTCTTGCTCACAGCCGCCATGGATTTGTACATCATTGTAGTCAATCCAGAGTATGCCCTTATGGTCTTTTGCGCCAAGCCCGGAGGCGTCCTAGGCCTTGTGGCAAAAGCCCAATCTCCCACATTGCACGTCCTCATCGGATCTGGATTCCTCCGCATCCGGCGTTGGTCGCTTTTGCTGTATCTGGCCTATGCCGCCTTTGGCCTTCTCAATGCCACCGCCAATTTTGCCTGTTTTGGCTACGGCCGCGTGAGAACGGTTTTTCTGCTCTCGCTGCTGGCATTTACCGGTTATGTCTGGTGGCGCCGGACAGCGTTCCATGACGACCACGGTGCAGGGTCATCGCTTTGACACTACGGGGCACCGTGTGTTAATTGATTCGGATACAGTCGACGATGTAGATGATTGGAGATCAGGGGCGAGGTCATGGAAGAATCGCATGCACTGTACGCCATCAGGCACCCTGACGGATCGGTAAGTTTATACGTGGATGAGGCGTACGCGATAGAGCGAGGCGTCGACCCTGCTCAACTGCACTGCGTGGAGGTCCCGCGGGCGCTCTACGCCACCGGCACGGTTCAACAAATCCGAGAATACGTGGCTTCCTACCTCGAAGCTCAAGCAACAGGAACCGCTTAGTCTCATGGCTGCCGTTCTCACAAAACAGCATATCGATTCTGCCGTCCAGTCCCTGCCGATCCAAGGCCGGATCATGCTGCATCTGTTGATGCTCGGGTATTTCGAGGTGCCGCAGGAGGAAATTGAATACATGGCGGCCGACAGGCCTGACCCCCGTATGGCCGCCGGTATGAAACGAATTGTCTCGGTCATTTCTCGCGAAGCGCTCCAAGGTATTGCCGATCGTGTGGCGCAATACCAATCGCAGGCGCGGCTGAAGCGCGAGCGCCTGTGGCTGCAAAGCGAATGTCTGGGACGCCAGATTGCCCGTTTTGAGGCATTTATCGTCGCCGCCGAACGTCTTCTGACCACGCGGTTCGGAATGACGACCGACACGTTGAAGGATATTCGGACCCATGCCCGTAGCGCCATTTTGAAACCGGTCGTTCGCGATCTGAATGCTCAGTGGGAACGGAATGAGGTTTCGGAAGACGACTATCGCGAGCGCCGCTTGGTGGCGGAGTATCAGACGCTGCTTCGCAAGATTGATCGCGACCGAAAGCGATATGACGTCGCGAAGCGCGAGTTCCAGCGCGCCAGTGCCCTCCCGCTTCAGGATCACGAAGTTGCGCATATCTGGGGGATCCCGGCGGGAAGCCTTGCCGCGCGAAAAGTAAAATATCTCAAGCAATATGTGGACAACCTGCAGGCCGAGGTCCTTCGCGGCTCATCGGCGGCCGAATCGGAATCCGTTGCGAGAGATCTGTGGAAAGAGTCCTTCATCGTTCTTGCGCAGGGACCCGTGGAGCGGTCGGTGGCGCCGTATGATGGATTGGAACATACCGAGCAAGCCTTATTGGAAAAATTGTCGATACTCGCCTCCGGCACGTTGCCCGAAGAACTGGAAGGTCGCTTCTGGCTTCCTGTATCCCTTTCCCTCTTCACGCTGCAGCGGTTGACTGCCATCCAGAGCGAGTGGGATCTTTCGCCCGCTGCCGTGGAACAGGAACTACTTGACCGCATCGCACCGACACCGAAAGTGCCGGAGCTTTCCGAGGAAGAGAAAGCTCAGGTACAATTGGGCGAAATGGGTGCGCACGTCCTTCGAAGCATGTTAGGTGAAGAAAAGCGATAATACCAACGCCGAGAGGATGCCACGATGCTGATACCGACCATGCCTCGCCGCCTGTCCTTCCTGATGATCGTAGGTCTGCTGTCCTTGATACCGCTCGCTCCATGTCCCGCCGGTGCCGGCATGGTGGAAGTCGCCGATCTTGTCACGCACCCGGATCAGTATGACAAGCAGATGGTGATCGTGGTCGGTCGGGTGACGAGCATTCAAACCGCCGAGAATCGACAGGGCCAATCCGCGTATGGCTTTCTCTTGAAAGACGCAAACGGGACCGTCAAGGTGATCGGGTTAGGCAAAACGGATATTCACGAGGGGGAGCAGGTCATTGTCGAGGGCGTATTCACTCGGTTGCGCCAAGCCGGCCGAGCCATCGTCTACAACGAAATCAAAGCTAATACGATCCGGCCCATTGATCGGCTCCATCCCGACTTCGTCGGTTAACGCCGCTGATGATTAGAGCGGATGATCGGAGTCGTTCATCAGCACCAATATTTCCACCCGCCTGTTCTTTGCCCGAGCTTCCGGCGTCAGATTGTCCGTCAGCGGCTGAAACTCCGCATGGCCCACCGCAGAGACCTGTTCCGGGTGAATACGATAGAGTTCGGTGAGCACCCGCGTAACCATCACTGCACGCACGGCCGATAGTTCCCAATTGGAGGGAAACAAGGCGGAGCGAATGGGCACGTTATCCGTGTGTCCCTGCACTCGAATTTCCTTCACCGACGTGTTCACCGTCAGGACCTCCGCGAGTCCTTCCAGAAGCGGCAGCGCTTCCTTGCGAATATCCGCTTGGCCGCTTTCGAAGACCAGGCTATCTGCAATAGTAATGAGCACGCCTTGATCGGTGTCCCGTACCGTCACTTTATCCTGAATCTTCACGTCCGTATTGTTCATCTTGTTCAGGATGTCTACGATTTGCCTGACAAATTGTATTTTTTGCCCGATCGTCGGAACGAGCGAGGATTTATAATCGCCTAGATCGAAACGAATGCGTGCCGCAGGCGGGCTAGTGACCGGCCGTAGCGCCGCCTGGATGGATTCGCTGACGGTGCGAAATTTTCCCTCATTCACCGACGAGATGGAATACATCACGACAAAGAAGGCGAAGAGGAGCGTGATGAAATCGGCATAGGAGACCAGCCACCGTTCATGGTTTTCATGCTCTTCATGCTTCTGTTTTTTGGCCATTACCGACCATCCGGCTTGGACCGTTGCGATTCAGGAAGATAGCTTTCCAGTTTTTCCTGCAAGATGCGAGGATTATCTCCCTGAGCGACTCCCACAAGCCCGGCGATGACCACGGCACGAGCCGCTGATTCATGCTTGAGCTTCAATTTGATCTTGTTGCCAAGCGGCAAAAAGAACAGATTCGCCGCCCCGACGCCATACACCGTTGCCACGAAAGCTACGGCAATTCCGCTTCCTAACTTCGAGGGATCAGCCAGATTCTCCATGACATGAATCAACCCGAGCACCGCCCCGAGAATACCCACGGTCGGTGAATAGCCGCCGGCGGCGTCCCATATCTTCGCTGCGGTAATCCCCTCTTCCTCATGCCGCTCAACCTCAGTTTCCAAAATCTCTTGCATCATCTTTGGGTCAGTGCCGTCAACGATAAATTGGACACCCTTTTTAAAAAACGGGTCAGAAATATCCTTCAACGTGCCCTCGAGCGCAAGGAGGCCCTGTTTACGTGAAAGATTAGCCAAATCGATAATCCTCGTAATATCCCGTTTGACGTCGATCTTCGGATCAAACAGCGCCAACGACAGCAACGAAACTCCCTTCAGCACCACCGAAAGGGGAGTTTGAATGCAGACTGCGCCAAGAGTCCCGCCCAACACGATCACGAAGGCGGTCAGCTGAAGAATAGACCCGACATGGCCGCCTTCCAAGACTTGGCCGCCGAGAATTGAGCCGACCGCGACAATGGCTCCGAAAATGGTCAGAAAATCCATGGATTGTTCCCCGTTGAGCGCATGATCCAACAAGAACGATGCACAACGAAGCCGATCAGATCCTTCCTCCAGCCCATCTTGAACCACGCCACAGACTCTGCTAGCGTGGCGCCACTATGCCTGAGAACGGATATACGCTGATGAGCGCAAATAACCTGATCTTGGATGCCAAAAAAGCGATTCTTGAAGAACAACATCGCCGCCTGCAGGTTCTCCGTGAAGAAGGACGGTGGGAAGAAGTGTTGCAGCAGGTCCCAGCTACGCTGAGCTGCGCTGCCGATGTGCTTCAACACTCATTAGGCATGCTCCAAGCAATAGCCGGCGAGCAGCCAGAGCGCCGTCATTCCGACCAATCTGAGCCGCCCGTATGATTCTCTCTTAAGGCAACGCGGACTGTCCGGCCGGCGTCAACAGCCGATCCAGATCCAAGACCGTCAGCAATCGGTCCTTGATCCGACCCACCCCCTGAATAAATTCAGCTCCTATTGCCGTCTCGAGTGACGGCGGCGGCTCGATCGCTTGCTTGGGAAGGCGGAGTACCTCGGAAACGGAGTCGACGATCAGGCCGACGACGCGGGTCCGCACATTCACGACTACAATGCGAGATCTCGCCGTTCGCTGACCCTCGCCCGATATTCCGAACCGACAGCGCAAGTTCAAGACCGGGATGATCCGTCCCCGCAGATTGATCACTCCTTCGACAAAGACAGGCGCTTTCGGAACACGAGTGATATCGACCATGCGGTTGATCTCTTGGACACTAAGAATATCGACCGCGAACTCCTCATGGCCGACACAACATGTCACCAGCTGACAGCTTTCATCAGCCCCATCGCTGTCCCGATGGCCGTCAGCCGGTGATGCATCGACGACGTTGCCTTCCCGCCCTTGTATCATCATGACCTGCCTTTTTAGCGTCGTTTGTCGGTGGTAACTCGAAAACTCCCCACGATGGCCTGTAGTTCGCTGGCCAACAGACTCAGGTCGTGGCTGGCTTTAGCCGATTCGCTCGCGCCCCCCGCCGACTCTTTGCTGACCTTGGCGACATTCTCTAGATCGCCCGCAATGTGCTGCGTCGCCACCGATTGCTCCTCAGCTGCGACGGCAATCTGTCGAATCATGTCCGAAGTCTGCGTGACCATCTCGGCAATTTTGCCGAGGGTTTCGCCGGTCTTGTTCACCAGCGTCACGCCGCTGGAGACCTTTTGAGTCCCGTCCTCCATCGATGTCACGGCGCCCTTGGTGTCATGTTGTATTTGGCGAATCATATCGCCGATTTCCTTGGTCGCCTTGGTGGTACGTTCGGCCAACTTTCGAACTTCGTCTGCGACCACTGCAAACCCGCGGCCCTGTTCTCCCGCTCGGGCTGCTTCAATTGCGGCATTGAGGGCCAGCAAATTGGTCTGATCGGCAATGTCTTCGATGACGCGGACAATCTCGCCGATCTGATCCGAGGATTTTCCGAGTGCGGCGATGATCGAGGCCGATTGCGTGACGGCGTCCGAGATCTGTTGCATACCGTCGATCGTTTCGGTGACGACCTGGCGCCCGCTCTTAGCCGTTTGCACCGTTTCTTGTGCCATCCCGGCGGCTTTTCCGGAATTCTGTGCCACTTCGGCGACTGTGGCATTCATTTCCTCAACCGCCGTGGCGGTCTGGGCAGTTCGAGAGGTCAAGCCCTCCGAGCCCCTCGACATTTCTTCGGCGGTGGCTGACAATTGAACGGATGCCGACGCCACTTTATCGGTCACGTGGGCCACTTTCCCAATCATCCCCTGCAATTTCTCGATAAAGACGTTGAACCACTGTCCAAGCTCGGCGATTTCGTCTTTCCCGTTGACCGGTACACGCTTGGTCAGATCGCCCTCGCCTTCGGCAATATCCCGCGAAATGTGGGTCATCGCGACTAAGGGACGAATGACCACGATACGCAGCAGAAAATACATGGTCATCACAATGGCCAACGTCATGACGACAAGTGTCGCGGCGCTTCGCTGCATGGACTCATTCGAGGCCACTTTGATTTGCTCCATTGGAATGCTGACGGAGAGTATGCCCAGCAGGTCCCCGACCTGCTTTCCCGCGTGGCATCCGATACAGGCTGTGGTCGTGGCTTTATCTGCGCTGGCCCTCCGAAACGTCGTTGTTGTCCCTGTCTCCTCCACTCGCGAATAGGTTTCCGCGCCGCCCATAATGGCTTTCAATGCCTCTTCCTCGAATCGATCCTTCGTCCCGTTGGCCGGATTGAGGGGCTGCCCGCTGATGAGCCGTGCGTTGAACAAGCCGGTCTTGGATAACTCCTCGCTCATTTCCCGAGTGGCGGTCGCCGGCAAGGGAATCGCCTGCGGATTTTCCACATGGTCTTTGGAAACCTGCACGCCTTCAGCGCCCTTCATGCCCTTCACCTTGGACACATAGTTCTTCGCAATATACGCGCGTGTCACCTGCGTCTGCGTCTCAATGATCTTGCCGCGGCCCTCGAGCATCCACATCATTTTGCTCTGCTCTTGCTGGTATACGAAATAGAGGCCGATCCCGGTCACCACGATTGCGACAACGGCGATCAGTAGTACGAATTTTTGAGCGATATGCATTTGACTGAACCGATTCATCTGACCCTCCTCCTCTCAGGCGCCTTCCCGGTCGCCATACGAGCCATGGGTTATCTATCCTTGGGATGCCGTGCCGTCAGATCATGTTCATGATTTCACCCGCAATCTGGGACAGCGGTACCACCTTGTCCGCACAGCCGTTTTCAACTACGGCGCGCGGCATCCCGTAAACGGTACAGCTGGCCTCGTTCTGTGCCACCGTCCGTCCCTTTCCGGCTTTAATGGCTCGCATGCCTTCCAAGCCATCCTGCCCCATGCCGGTGAGAATGACTCCCACTGCGCGTTCAGCGTAGAGTTGCGCGACCGACTGCATCATCACATCCACGGAGGGCGCATGCAGAAAGTTTTCTGTGTTGGGTTTCAATTCGATCCCGATTCGTGTGGTCTTCTTGCGCGCGAGCCGCAATTGCAGACCGCCTGGCGCCAGCAAGGCGACTCCCGGTGTTACTTCATCGGATTCACCCGCTTCCCGCACATCGATCTCGCATTGAGCATTCATACGATCGGCGAAAGGCTTGGTAAAACATTTGGGCATGTGCTGCACGATGACGATGCCGGCCGGGAAATCCTTCGGGAACATCGGCAAGAGCTCGGACAGCGCCTGTGGCCCTCCCGTGGAACACCCAATGGCGACAATCTTGCTGCCCCGTGTCGCGCTCGTCGACTGAGAACTCAGGTTGACGGACGGACGGCTGAGAACTGATTGAGACCCTGCCTGGCGCCGGGGTCTCATCCTACCGCCCGTCCCTGCTGCCGCGATCACCTTTGCAACCAGTTCATGATGGACGCTCGCAATGTTCGTCACCACTCCATCCAACTGTTTCGGAATGAAATCTACGGCGCCCAGTTCCAGCGCCTGCAGCGTCTGTTCTGCACCCTTCGTCGTCAAGGAACTGACCATCAACACCGGCAGAGGATGGGATTCCATGATTTTGCGCAAGGCATCCAATCCATTCATCACCGGCATTTCGATGTCCAGGGTGACCACATCGGGCTTCCATGCGGAGATCTTCTGCAACGCCTCTTCGCCATTGCGCGCCGTCTCCACCTCGCCAATATGCGCGTCCCCCGCAAGCATCCCGCATAAGGCTTTTCGCATGAACGACGAGTCGTCCACGACAAGGACCCGAATCGGAGCAGTACCCATGGCCTGTCTCACCCTTCCAGTGTGCATCGGACGATTATGATCGTTTCAACGGTCAAGGCCGCTAACAGTGACGCGCGATAATCTCCCCTAATACTTTCGGGTCGAACTTGGTCACATAATCCGTAGCCCCCACGGCTTTTCCCTTTTCCTTGTTGCAATTCCCGGTCAAACTGGAATGCAAAATCACGGGGATATCCATAAAACGAGGGTCTTCCCGAATGTGCTTGGTCAACGCGAAGCCGTCCATGTCTGGCATTTCAATATCGCTCAGCACGATCTGGATCTCATCACGGACCGTTTGGCCTGCTGCGGCAGCTTTCTCCGCAATCTCCAGTAAACGTTCCCAGGCTTCCTGTCCGGTGGTCGTCTGAACATAGGAGATCCCGAGGCGTTCCAACGTCTTTCGGATTTGTGTGCGGGCTACGGCGGAATCGTCTGCATAGAGCACGCGTTTAGCCTTGGTCTGCGGCCTGACTTCGAGTCCCGCAAATACTTCTTCATCGGATTTCGGTGACATTTCCGCAAGAATCTTTTCGACATCAAGAATTAAGACCATGCGGCCGTCATCGAGCATGGCAACCGCCGTCACTGCTCCTTTGGTATTGTTCCGGACAAGCGGCGGAGGCGATTTGATTTGGGTCCATGAAAGCCGGAGGATACGGTCGACCCCGGCCACATGGAATGCCTGCAGGCTTCCGTTGTATTCGGTGACGATGAGTTTGCCATCGGATAATTGGCTGCCCTGCTCCTCTGCCAGCCCCACAATGATTTTCGTCAGGCCGATGACCGGAACGGTCGTGCCACGAATATTGGCCATTCCCTCAACTCGCGGATCCGCTTCCGGAAGACGGGTCAGCGCGGGAAACTTCATGACCTCTCGAACTTTGAAGACATTGATTCCGAAGACTTCCCGCGTCCCCACGTGGAACAACAGCAATTCCATTTGATTGGTACCGGCAAGACCGGTGCGGGCATCGACTTCTTTAATTAACGACGACATGGCCTTCTCCCTCTCCCGTGTCACTGAACGATGGGTTAGGACAGGGCCAATGCCTGCCGACCACCGCGGAGACTTTGTACCAATTCGGGAATATCCAAGATCAACACGACTTTGCCTTCACCGGTAATCGTGGCGCCGGCCACGCCCTTGATTTCGGACAGGTAATCGCCCATCGATTTAATGACGACTTCTTCCTGGGACCGGAGCCGATCGACAATCACGCCGACGTGCCGTTCACCCATTCCGACCACGACGACATAGAACTTTTCGCAGGTGGTATCTCGCGGAATTTCGAACTCCTCCGACAGCCTGAGCAATGGCAAGACCCGCTCCCGCAAGGTCAGCACTTCCCGTCCATTGATCGTCTTGACGTCGTCCTTGGTAATCTTGACCGCTTCAATGACCGATCCCAAGGGAATGGCAAAGGTGGCCTGTTCGACTTCCACCAATAGCGCTTGGATAATCGCGATCGTCAGCGGTAGCTTGATCGTGATCACACTGCCTTTCCCGACCTGTGAATCGATCTCGACACTCCCGTTGATCCGGCGGATGTTGGTCCGCACGACATCCATGCCGACGCCACGGCCTGACACATCGGTCACCTTCTCAGCCGTGCTGAATCCCGGCAAAAACACCATATTGAGCACATCCCGCGGATCCATGCTCGCAAGTTCCGCTTCACTGACAATGCCACGCGATAAGGCTTTGGCTTTAATACGGTCGACTTGTAACCCTTTCCCATCGTCCTGAATGCGAATGACGATGCTGTTGCCCTCTTGGGACGCCGCGATGCGCACCAAGCCTTCCAATGCCTTTCCGGATGCCTGGCGTTCGGCCGGTAGTTCGATCCCATGGTCGATGGCATTGCGGACGATATGTACGAGTGGATCGCCCACTTCATCGGCGACAGACTTGTCAAGTTCGGTTTCCTCCCCGTGCAGTTCCAGCCGTACTTGTTTGCCCAGCTTCTGAGAGAGATCGCGGACCATGCGGGGGAATTTGGCTAAGACTTTCCGGATGGGCAGCATGCGTGTTTTCATGACCGCCAGTTGCAGATCGGTGGTGACGAGATTCAATTGTGCAAGCGTTTCGGTGAGGCCCCGAACCAAGGGTTCATTCTCATAGGACTGCTCTAATCCGCCGCCCAGCTTCATCAGCCGATTGCGGCCCAGCACCAGTTCGCCCACGAGGTTCATCACACTATCCAGCCGACTGGTTTCCACGCGAATCGTTTGATCGTCTTCTCCGCCCTTACTCGGCTTGGCCTGTTTCTGTAAGGCCGTTTCCAAAGTTTTTTCGGTGATGACTCCGGATTGGACAAGGATTTCACCTAATGGTAGCTTTCGATCCTGCTGCTCGAGCGCTTCCAATACCTGTTCCTTTGAGGCCGATCCCTCCTGAATGAGAATTTCGCCAAGCTTCGTGGGTGCGGTTGCGTCATTCGTCGGCTCGGTCGAAACAGCGGGATCCGCAGCGGAGATGGATGGTGTCACGGAAGTCTCGACCTGTCCGGGCTGTTGGCCGGCAAGTATATTGTCCAGCTTTGCGGAGATGGCGACGACCTCCACATGCGTATCGGTGCCCGACTCTCGAATATCGGCCATCAGCAGTTTGACGACATCCACCGCCTCCAAGACCACGTTGATGACCGCGGGGGTGACCGCCATGTCGCCTTGCCTGAGCTTATTCAGAATGTTTTCTGCACGGTGGGCTACGTCGACGAGTCGTGTAAATCCGAGAAAACCTCCGGATCCCTTCATGCTATGCATGGCCCTGAAAATTTCATCCAGCATCGCGCGATTGGTGGGATCGGCCTCAAGGCTGATGAACCGTTGATCCAACAGTTCGATCATCTCTTCCGCTTCCACGAGAAACTCGCTGAGGATTTCCTTCAGTTCATCGTCCATACTGCCTCCACCATCGTCTGTCTGGCGCCTCGCGTGCCACGATCGATTTAATTGAACCCGAATTGCCCCAAGATATCGTCCACCAGATCCTGCTTCAGTGCCGTACTTCGTGAAGCTTCCAGCTCCTTGAGCATTTGATCGGCTTTTCCATTCGCGTCCGGTGCCCCGTTTTGCTTCGCTCCGAACACCACCACCATTTGCAGCAGTTTATGCTCGACATCATCCAAGATCGTGATGATCTTCTTAATCCGTTGTGCGACCAGATCTTGAAAGGACAGGGCCGTCATAATGTCCATAAGCCGCTTGTCATCGGAGAACAACAGATCTGTAATGGCGGCGATGCGTTGATCCTGTGTGCCACATGCCCTGCTTGCCAGAGACGCCGACAATTCACCGACTAAATTCACGATCCGTGCGCGGTTGTCTTGTAGTTCCTCGGTGAGCTCCATCACCCGATGGGTCCCCTCTTCCGTCAGCTTGGCGAGATCGGACAGGTGCGCAGAGGCTTGAGGAAGTTGTGCCGTCGTTTCCTCAACCGGCGCTTCCACGCACCGAAGCTGACGCATCGTATTCTCGATATATCGAGTCAGCTCGCCTAATTCGCCGTACAGCTTTCGATTTGGATCGTTCACGTTGCCTCCCCGCATCGAGAACCCTCAGCCATCAGCTTCCAGCAGTCAGCTCCGGGCTGACTGCTGACGGTTGAGCACTGACAGCTATTTAAAGATTTTTGCCATCTTTTCTTGCAGAGTTTCAGCCGTAAAGGGTTTGACGACGTAATTGCTGACGCCGGCTTGCACCGCCTCAATAATATTTTCCTTCTGCGCTTCCGCCGTCACCATCAGGACAGGAATCGCCTTCAACCCCTCATCGGCTCGGATCGCTCTAAGCAACTCGATACCGCTCATCACAGGCATGTTCCAATCCGAGACGACAAACCCGAACTTGTCGCTCCGCAATTTGATCAGGGCCTCCTGGCCATTTTCGGCCTCGTCCACGTTCGCAAACCCCAACTGTTTGAGGAGATTCTTGACGATCCGGCGCATCGTGGACATGTCATCTACGACCATGATTTTCATGCTGGGATCCGCGGGCATCTCCGTAACCTCCTTGATGAAACGATTCGTACGCGCTAGAGCTTCTGATACACGACCGTCCGATTCGCGTGCAGGGGCTTAAAGCCATCCGTGATTCCATGCAGCGATTCGGAAAATCCGATGACCAAATATCCCTGCGGGCGCAGGCATTCGGCCAGATTATTGACGATTTTCTGCTTCGCCTTGTCATCAAAATAGATGAGACAATTTCGGCAAAAAATCACGTCCATCCCCCTGATGATTTTTAACCGACTCCCGTCATAGAGATTCATATGCGCAAACTTGACGAGTTGCTTCACCTTGTCGGACAGCACGTATTGACCCGATTCACGTTGAAAATATTTATTCATCACTGCCGGGGGGACGTTGCGTACCGCATACGATCCGTACACGGCCGTACGCGCGGCGGCCAAGGCGGTCTCGCTGATGTCGGTGCCGAGGATATCGATCGCCCAATTCGCAAGAGCAGGATGTTCCAGCAGCATCATCGCTAAGGTATAGGGTTCATCGCCGCTGGAACAGGCGGCGCTCCAGACCCGGATGCGCGATGTGGACGCGTTCGCTTTGACCACGGCTGGCACAATCGTGTTCCCGAACTCTTGCAACTGAGGAAGGTCACGATAAAAAAACGTTTCATTCGTTGTCACGAGGTTGTAGACGGCATTCAGCTCTTGATCGCGCCAGGCATCGTACTTCAACAATTGAAAGTATTCTTCGTACGATCGACATTTTCTTTCTTTGAGCCTGGCCTGAAGCCGGCTTTCCAAGACGTATTTTTTGTTGTCCGGAAAAAAGATTCCTGTACGCTCGTAAATTAGGTTGCGCAGATCTGTAAAAGTCGACGGACTCAACTGCATCGATAGTGTCCTTCCACGGCGATCGGCGTCGTTGAACCGACTCTTGCAGAGGGCACAGCCAACCGAGGACGGCTATTGACCGTTCGATCGGTGTTGCATCCAAGCTTGAAGATCCTTGCGGAGAAAGCGCCAGTGCTTGCCGATCTTCGACGCTGGAATTTGTCCCAGCCTTGCAAGCTTGTACACCGTCGATTTCGGGACCCGCAAAAAATGAGCCACTTCTCCTACGGTGAGAATCTGGCCATCCAAGCCGGTTTCGGCATCTGCTGATTTGTTCGTTGCTGCCAAGAAAGCATGGTTCATATCGAATGCCGTATCGGCCCTATTTCGAAAAAACTTAAGCTCATGGTCTCCTGATCGCAGCCGGCGGGGCTTACGCGATCTTCCAGTCGATGGGGAGCATGGGCACGAAAGCTGCTTTACTGTTGAGGCTGCACAAGGAAACCGCCAATGCTGATCGGCTCATTGGAGGCCTCGCAATGGTGGATAGGGATTATGGCGACCATTATTTCCATCGCATCCGGCAAAGGTGGCGTCGGCAAAAGCATCGTGGCAGGCAATCTTGGCCTAGTGCTGGCGGGCATGGGGAAACGTGTCGTCCTCGTCGATCTGGATGTCGGCGGAGCCGATTTGCACATCATGTTCGGCCTCCTCCATCCTGCCGCCACGCTCAGCGATTTCCTCAGCCGACGCGTGAATTCCCTCGACGCCATTGCCTACCCTGTGTCCACACAGCGAGGGCTTCGTCTGATCGCAGGAACCGGCGACACACTCGCCACTGCCAACATGCCGTATGCCAAGAAGAAACGGTTAATTCGTCATCTGCGCCAGATGGAAGCCGACATCATGATTGTCGATGTCGGCGCCGGCACCGGGTATCATGCCTTGGATTTCTTCCTCTTGGCGGATCTGCATCTGGTAGTCGCCACGCCTGATCCCACGTCGGTCCTGGATCTCTATCGATTCATGAAGCTGGCAGCGATTCGACGCGTGCTCTCGAACTTTCTGAGCAATGATCCCATCAATACAGCACTGGCGGAACGTGATTTTGGGAGTGTGGAGGAGATCGTCCTGGCATCGGGACAGAGCGATCATGCCGCACAAGCCGTCGCTAGACAGGCCTTGGAGTCCTTTCGTCCTCTGTTGGTCCTCAATCGTACGACCGCCCGGTCGAAGGTCAATACACTGCAACTTCAAAAACTTTTGCGAGACTATGTGGGCGGTGACCTGGTCTTATTAGGCGAGATTCCCGACGACCGGGCTGTCGAGCGTTCCGTGCGGACGTATCTCCCTGTCGTCGAGTCGGCCCCGGACTCCCCCGCCGGGCAAGCGTTTCTGAGAATCGCGAGACAGTTGATGCCGGCTTGTGTGATTGAGACGGCCCAACAAGGGGTGAGTGGAGGAGAGCTAGCCCGCTTATTCCAATGAGTAGCTACTCCAGCGGCCGATCGTGTCGCCCCGCTCGGCTTTTCTTGTTCGGTCTCCTCGACCGAACGCAAGTCCGCCTGTGTCGATCTCACATGCGAGAAGCCTACCGGAAGGGAAGCGTCTTGGCGCGTCTCGGGTGGGCGGGTGAAATGACGGGCGTCGGTCTCGGCCGCTTCGCGACACATCCATGAATAATCCGAGCTAATCAGTCCTCATGCTGAGTCGCATGACGGGCACGTAACCGCTCCGCTTGGAGGTGAAGAATGTGGCGGATCAAGCATTCGTGGTCGTCTTGACCGATCTGTACATATCGGGTTCCCGTACGCCAACCCACTCTTTCAGCTTCTCCTTCGATTGGGGCGACACGCGTAATCACGACTCTCGTCTGAATCGGCGTAAAAGGAGGCAGAATGAGGCGTAGATCGAGCTGATCTCCCTCCTGAAATTGTCGAGAGGAGACGAAGCTGATCCCGCCCCCGCTGATATTCACTGCCGTGAGCCTGGGAAGGGCGATCCCTTCCTTGCTGATATGGATTAGCCGTTGAAGAATGGCTTCCAGCACCCAGTCGATTTTCTTGAGCCACGGAACCATGAGGGATCCTGCGGCATCAAGATGCGCGGCAGCCAACAAGTCCTCCGTCGGTTTGCTGATAAACGTCGTAATTAATTCTTCAGCGGCACGATCGGCGGGAATGGCGACCGGACAACTCATTTCGCCAACCAGCTGGTATTCCAAGAACAGGCAATCATCGATACGAAGCCACTCCCTTCGATCGTCGATCACGGCCGCCCTCTTAGGCTCCTGCATACCGCCTCCAATACTTATTCGTTTACAGTTCCGCTTACGCGCGTATGGGCAGATCGGCCGGGGCGGCCAGCCCGTGGATTTCCACGCGATTGCGACCGCCTGATTTCGCCAGGTACAACGCTTGATCGACCGCATGGATCATATCTTCTCTTGTCCTCACCGAGGGTGGGGAAAAGCCAGCTACACCCAAGCTGAGCGTCAGACGAATCGTGAATCGCTCGATGATGAATACATGCCGTTCGATTCGCTCCCGGATGCGATTGGCCAGAATCGACCCTGATGCCACATCAGTCCGTGGCAGAATAATAGCGAACTCCTCTCCTCCGTATCGCGCCACAATATCGACTTCACGCAATGATTCCGTCAGCAATGTCGCCACTTCTTTCAGCAGGGCATCTCCGACGGGATGCCCGAAACGATCGTTCACGGCTTTAAAATGATCGACATCGCCCAATAAGAGACAGAGAGGAGATTGATATCGTTCGGCTGCCTTGATTTCCTGTCCGAGAAGTTGGTCAAACGCTCGTCGGTTAAACAGATCCGTCAATCCATCTTTCATGGCCATCTGTTCCAACGAGCGATGCGCATGCGCATTTGTCAGCGAAAGCGCTAAGGATGTGGCCACCGTCATCACCAACTCGCGGTCGGCTGGTCCAAATAGGCTTCCTTGCCTACGTTCCAAACGAAAGCTGCCGACATCCTCATTCCTCGACAGAAGTGGGACTTCGATGGCGTCCACGGCTGCCCCTATGGCGTGAGACTTCCCGGCCCGGCTTGGGCCGTCGAGATGCGTAACAGGCGTCCGGGGGACAGGCTGACTATCGTTCTTCTGTTTGGCCGGGCGTGAGGTCATTTCATCGGCGCGATACACCCAGGTGCGCTTCGGTTCCCGCCATGTCACCGTGAGGACATCATAGGGCATGATGGCCGGCACATGTTGAGCCATGATGCGGACAATCTCGTCTGCCTCATGGCTTGCCGACATGGCCTGTCCAAGTTGATTCAAGAGGACAAGACTCCGGTTCAAGCGCTTCAACCGGTCTCTCTCACGGCCCAATGCTTCATTGACGGTGCTCAATTGCCCGGAGAGGCCTTGGACCTTGCGAAACGACTGACGAATATCCAATCCTTGCCGAAGTGATTCCTCCAGGCGCCCAGGCGGAACCGGCTCCGCGAGATAATCGAAGGCGCCATTTCGCAGACACTCGGAAACGCATTCGGCCCCCAGTTCCGGTCCTATCAAAATGACGCAGAGATCGCTTTCACGATTCCGAAGTTGATCGAGGAGTTGTATCGCATCATTCTTCGGCTCCTCAATCGCCCAGACAAGGGCTTCGACAGGCGGCTGTTCATCGAGACATTCAAGAACCTCCATCGGTGTACTTACCCGTCTAGCCTTGTAGCCAATCTTACTCAATCGCTGGTGCAACACCTCTTGCATCGACACTCCGTAAGCCTTGATTAAGACTGTTGGGCAAACTACGCGTCTATGCGCCACGTGCTAGTCCTCTCCCCACTTGGCCCGATCCATTTGACCCGTCAGCATACAAAGCAACAACGATGCCACTTCAGTTAATACGTAAGTTACCGTATGTACAGTTGTCCACGGTCGTGTCGCAATGAATGGGTAATTTTTGCCGGGTGCCGGTTGGCCTCTGCCGATGAATCGTTAGGCGCCGGCTGAACCCGATGAATCGGCCTCGGGATCAGCGCCAGGATGCAGTTCCCATTGCCGACGCTCATCTCGTGCCTCGTCCGAGATGGACACGCGATCGTCTAATTCGTCGTGGGGCGGCTCGGTCGAAGCCTTACTCAATTCACTCAGATGCAATGATCGTTGATACGTCCTGACAAGATTATGAAGGTGGGTAAATTCAATGGGCATGGCCTAATCCGTGTAGGGTCGCCCACTACATCCGACGGCTGATGCGTCGAAAGCGGTCCTGCGAGGTAGTCGATTGAGGCTCTACATCAAATCGTCCAAGCAATCGTCGCTTTAAGGACACGGCCGTCAATAGATGTTGGATTGACATCGTGGCCATGCGCAGTCTCCCGAGTATGAAACCATCCAGAAGATGCAACCGCCGGGCGAACGACCGACAGACGTCATTCGCTAGAAGGAGCTCACCCCGTCGCTGATAACACAGAGTGACCGTATTCCATCGACCTTCTTCCGCTGCCTGCACAGCTTCTAATGTCAGTTTCTCAGCCGTGTCTTCCCATGAAGAATGCATCGGCTTCAACCCGCCAGTGCCGCACTAGCCATCGCGCCCTGCTGTGCAATGGTGTGCCAGCCCTCTCGAAGCGTGCTCAGACAGCGGATAGGGCCGTCGAGATGACGGACATTGTGCCGAAGATTGGCCTGGGTAAACTCGTCCAACATATAATCGTACAGTCGACGAAGTGACAGCGAGATCTCTTTCCCCTTCTCCATATCAAGCACATTTGATAACTCACTGACAATCGCCACTGCACGCCCTAAGAAACGTGCCTTATCGGCATAATTGTTGTTTAGGATGCCTTCGCGTGCCAACTCTAATGACTGTAAGGCCCCGTCGTAAAGGAGCACAATGACTTGAATCTCTGATGCCGTCAGAACCTCCGTCCGGCGATATTGGTGAATCCCGTCATGCATATCCCCATCCTTGGTTACAGTCGCGATTTGAGAAAGTCCATCTGACTCTGCATTTGTCGAAGCAATCCGTCCAATTGCGCATATTGCAGCCGGAGTTGTTCTTCATAGAGGTCCAGGCTGTTTTGCTTCTGGGTGATACGATCCGATAAGCTGTCGATGTCCTTTGTCAGCCCATTCTGCCGTAATGTCAACGTGCCGGAATCCACGGCATCGAGCCCGTCAATCACATCGGAAAGTCGCTGTGCCACCCCGGTCGAGGATGCTTGGCCAATGAACAGATTTTTCACCCCGGAATAATTGGTGCTGAGCGCAGTATCAAGCGTACTTTCGTTGATGGTAATGGTGCCGTCTCGTTCTGTTTTAAATCCCAGTTCTCCAACCGCCGTCAGTCCCGTCAGCCCACCGACATCGTCCGACAAGGCCTGCCGAAGTCGGCTCAAAACCGTTCTGGTAGCTCCCTCGGCGTAAAATACCCCGCCCTGCTTCTTCTCTGTGTCATAGGTATTTCGGTCATTGATGAACTTCACAATGTCGTTGTAGGCACTAACAATAGCTTTCACATCCGTTTTGACGGCTGTGGCATCCCGGCTCACGGCCACATTCACCGTGGCAGCGGGGGCGGTTATCGATTTGAGAGTCAAGGTCACTCCGGCAATCGCATCGGTGACTGTGTTCGTGCTGCGATCAATGCTGACGGGATTCCCGGTGGGATCCCCAAGGACAATCGTAGCGTTCTGCGCCGCCTGAAGCGTGTCGATCCCCCCGGTCCCTGATGCGTTGAGAAGATCAAGACTCGTGTCATCGGCGGTAATGGTCACGGCGTTGGCAGAACCCGTTGCCGTAGCGGTGAGGACCAGTCGATACGACGGGGTTGCTTCTGTTCCCGTATTGAGCAGGGACGCCGTCACGCCGGCGCTCAAATCGTTAATCGCTGTTTTCAAATCATCCAGACTAGCCCCCGTGCCTAACGTAATCGTTTGTGCGGCTCCTCCGGCCACTGTGAAGCTGAAGGTAGCGGATGCGCCAGCCACTATACTGGTCGACGTGGTTGCGACAGCCTTGGTTGCCTTATTCGTAATCTGATGCGCGGCGGCTAACTGTGTGACGCTGAGCGTGTAATTCCCCGGCGTGGCGCCGCTTGAAGCGCTGACACTCAGCACATCGGCATCACCGGACGATGCGGTGAAGCGATCAAACCCGCTGGATAATTTCAAGGCCGCCGCACTGCTTTGCAACTTCAGGAGGTTCGATCCCAAGGTTCCATAATCTGTCAGCTTGCTCCGGAGCGCCAATTGGTCCGATGTCAGTTGATCGATAGGGGCGCGCTGAAGCGATACGAGTTGCGTGACGACCTGCTGGAAATCAAATCCATTCCCGAGTCCGCCGAAGCTGATTCCTGTGGCCATAATTATGTCCGTTTGGTGACGAAAATGCCTTGCATGGCGTCCAACCGCTTCGCGATCTCGATCATTTCCTGTGAGGGGATTTGACGGATAACTTCGCCGGACTTATCGTCCAAGATTTTGACGATGATCCGGTCGGTGTCCCCGTCGATCTCAATCTTCAAACTGGAATTCACCGGTCCTATAGACTCTCGAATCTTTGCGATGGAGTCCTCAACGGCCTTTCGATCCGCCGGTGACGACTCGGGTGTCGCATCGCTCGGTGTACCGTGCATGGGACGCTGAGACACCTGCGCCTCCCCGCTTTTAACGGCTTCCCCTCTCACAAGCGCGGCGGGAATCGCATCTCGTCCTGCTATTTCGTCGATCATGGCCGCCTCCATGAAATATGGCCTTCACCCGGACCCTCCCCTTTTCGGGGAGGGTGGGTGAACACCGCACGTTACCTGAGCAGCGTCAGCGCTTGCTGTGGAAGTGCGTTGGCCTGTGCCAGAATCGCGATGCCCGACTGCACCAGAATTTGGTTTTTCGTGAATACCGACGTCTCATAGGCCACGTCCGCATCCCGAATGCGAGACTCGGCAGCCGAGAAGTTCTGACTCGTGACCTGCAGGCTCGCAATCGTCGCTTCGAACCGATTCTGGTAGGAACCGTAATCGGCTCGGGCCGTTGCCACGGCACTGATTGCGCTGTCGATATTGGCCAGCGCGCTCTGCGCGTTCGCAGACGTCGACACATTGACTGATGTGAGGCCCACTGACGAGACGTCCAAATCTCTCAAGGTCAAGGTCAAACTATTGTTCGCTCCGCTCTTGTATCCCACTTGAATGGTGAAGGAATTTGCGGATCCACTCAGCAACGCAGTGCCGTTAAATTCGGTGACCGAAGCGATTCGATCTATTTCCGACCGTAATGCGACAAATTCCTGGTCCAGATAGGAACGCTCGGTGGAGCCTACCGTTCCGTTGGCGGATTGGGACGCCAATTCACGGAGCCGGGACAGGAGATTTCCGATCGTTTGGGCGGCACCGTCCGCAATCTGCGTCAAACTGATGCCGTCGTTCGAGTTACGAACGGCCTGATTGATGCTGCGGATATGTGCACGCAACGTTTCAGACACACCGAGGCCGGCCGCATCATCTGCAGCGCGGGTGATACGAAGACCGGACGACAACCGTTCCACCGACCGCTCCAACTGATTGGTGCTGGCGGTGAGATTGTTCTGGGCGGCCAGTGATGCAACGTTGGTATTGACTACGAGCGACATGATCTATTCCTCCATGAACCTGAATGACTACGTTCACCCCCTCAGCATCCATGCCGAAGAGTTCAGCGAGTCGGCATCTTCCTTTCTCCACCCCCTTTTCGACCCCGAGTCACTGTGACGGTATCTTTATCGGCATCCTGCCGTAGAGACTTGAGGAAAGGCCAAGTACTGAAACGAGTTAGGGAGACACGACTGAATCGGACGCAACCGAGAACAAGGAGCATCGACGGCTATCCCGGCAGACGAGTGACAATTTCGTACTCCACCAGATCAGCCAATGCCACCCAATCTTCCGCGATTCGTGCCTCCAGTAGACGAGACACCCAGGGCACCAGCGCCTCAGCCGAATCGCTTACACGTTGACTCCGCTTCGTTTCCACGCATTCAAGGTAGTCCGCAAGGCGTCCCAACCATGCGTCCAACGCAGCTGCTGTGATTTCGCCGGTGCGGAACGCATGCACGAGACCGACTCCGTCCGCTTTGAGGAGACCGGCGAAGCGCGCCATAGTTCCGTCAGCGCCCTTCATCACTTGGTCTACCGAGAGCGTGCAGGCACGAACAGGTCCCATGCCGGCTCCGGCTTGAGCGAGCATGGCCGCTGTGAGATCCCGGTCCGTCAACGGTCGAGACCCGAGTTGCAACGACGTGACAACGCGATGCTTCGCATGCGCCTTATCACTGACCTGTGCCAAGATTTCCATCAGAGACATGTCGTCCTTCACGGTCCATTGTTCATCATCCAACATGACTTGCATGATCGACTCCCGGTTAAGGCCGTTAAGGCATGAGAAGCGCTCTGCGCATTGAAGTTGGCGGCACTCTCCTGCGAGAAGAGATTGATTGATGCGCGTCGAGTTGTTCCATGACAGCGCGGAGTCGACTGCCCCAAATACGGAAGGCCGTGGCTTGTTGCTCAGCCATAACCGGTAATTCCATCCCGTCGCCATTTTGCAATTCTCGAAGCAGGGCCACGGTGATCGGGCCGAAGGCGGGTGACGGCACGGCCATTTCAAGAACGCATCGTCTCGCACCAGCCACCTCGGTCTGCGCAGACTGGAGGGTTTGCACCGGTAAGGGACGGCGCTTGCACAGGTGGACGAGGTCGGCCGTCCGCTTGATCAGCCGCGTGACCAGAGGATTGAGTTTTGTAAACAGTACTTTCTGAACGGCTAAATCGGGCGGTGGCTCATCGATGCGCACCTTGCTAAGATGCCCAGCAAATGTGTCATACCAATACTTTCGCCAGAACTTTCCGTACCAATCCGATGTGGGATCCATTTGGCCCGCGCGCAACCGGTAACACGCGAGGCCATCCTCATCGATGTCGGATTCGTAAAGCCGAACCCCCGTCACCGGATGCGGAAACGCTGCGGCTCCCAAGGCATGCAGGCAGAGCGCCGCAACCTGGTCGGGAATGAGACGGTCCTGACAGGCATGGTGCGCACACACCTGCTCGAACCCGCATGGCGCGCATCCGAGATCCGGTTGCACAGCCCAATGTCCCCTCCCATACGGTCCCGTCTCGTTGAAGTTGACATGGCCTACGGAGAGGTCGATCACCGGTGTCCCCACGCCGACCGCAACATGCATCGGTCCGGTATCGTTGGTCAGCAGCAGACGGCATTGCGCCAAGAGTGCAGCCAGCTTCGGCAAGTCTGTTTGCCCCGCTGCATCGTGGATCGTTGCGACACCGCCCGCGCCGCGATAGGCCGTCACCGCCTGCTGCACAGCGTCCGCTTCACTTTTCGATCCGATCAGAACGAACCTTGTCTTCACCTGCCGGCTGAGGGTCGCCATCGTGCGACCGAAATATTCCGGTCGCCATGCTTTCATGGCGTCGCTCGCTCCGATTTGTACGGCGATAGCAAGTGCCCGAGTGCCGGTCGGAAGGAGAAAGCGCTCGGCCCACTCTCTTGCATCCGGCGTGATGGAGAGGGTCAGTGGAGCATGCGGTCCTGGACCGCTCCCGCCAAGTGCATACAGATCGACCAAATTGAACCGATTGAAGCGGCGGTGCCGGTGCATGTCGGCAAAATATTTCATCCAAGGATTGTGAACGATCGACACGCCGTCAGGTGTGGTCGTGACACCCCGTATATCGGAAGCACCGATATGGGCTGCGAACAGGCCGCTGCGCCGAGTGAACGTTAGATTGATCACGCGGTCATACTTGGTACCAATCAGAGGCCGTGTCCACTCAGAGACTTCCCGGACAAGGGCCACCACATCCTTGGCCATGGTACGGCATTGATCCATCAGCCTTTGAAAATCGTACGCCAGCACATGGCGAATGCCTGGGAGTAAGGCTGCCATCGGGGCGAAGGTCGTATCGACGATCAGATCGATCGCGACTCCGGGCCATTCGTGATGAAGGCGCCCCAGCAATGGAATCGTCTGAACCAGATCCCCCATCCGTGTCACGTTAATGATCAGCACTTGCTTGCTCATAGCAAATCTCGGGTTTCCATCCGATACTCATCCAGCATCAGGATGAGCAGCTCTTCTCGCGCGAGCACGGCGGACGTGCCGCGTGCACGAATGCGGGCTGCGACGTCCTTGAGTTCGACTCGCTCTTGCCTCGCAAATTGAGCAAGGACCGGAATCAGCTCAGGGACCGACTGACTCCTGTCCATGAGGGCGCCGGCCTGGCGCTCGCCTTGCAGGATCGCGCCGATTCGATCAGGCTGACTGACGCCGATATGGGCTAAGAGTTGTCGCATGCGATGGACATAGGTATGGTGGGCCAGCACACGCTCTCGGGCCGCGTCAGCCATCTGTTTCCGCCCTGCCGCATCATGCAGCCAGTGACGGACATGCGGCACGAGATCATCGGGACGACCGACAGTCACGAGTTGCTCGCTCGTGAAGAGCTCCGGGAGCAGCGTGCGCTGATCGACAATCTGAAAGGCGCCGCATGCGGCGAGTTCGAACGTGCGCGGATTAACAAAATCACCATCGGGGTCCAATCCCTCACCGCTCCACGAGTGCAGATTAATATTGACCGTTGTCCCATTGAAGACCTTCACGCATGTGTCGGTATCGATCCGCGCTCCGGCTCGTTGCAAGACATTGGTGAGTGACGGGACCCCGTCCCACTCGTTCCCCCACAGCTTGAACGTCCATTCCTTTGTAACGAGGCGAGGAAGCATCTGGCGGCGATTCGCATAGCCGGCCCCTACAAATGACACGTCGGCGCCAAGCGCGGTGTGTTCTTCAGCGGTCAATGTGAAGGGGCGATGGATGGAGGGCTCCGCCGCCATCGGCAAATAGCTGACCTGCTTGGCGCCGGCATAACGCAAGGCCTCGTGGCATGCCTGCTTCTGAATGACGAACCAATGATCATAGCCGGCTGCCACCTGCTGCCAATAGCTGAGGTGGCGATAATTTTCTACGAACCACATCGCCGTGAGAAAGTTCTTTTTCCGCAAATGCTCGAGCAGCGGCAAGGTCATCGGTGCTTGGGCCAGAGCGAGGACCACGTCAGGTGGATCTTCAGCAAGACGCGCAATGGTCAATTGGCCCAACACATCGGCCAATCGGCTTTGCAACATCAGGCGATGGCGCCGCTCTTTCAACCCGCTCATCATGTCATAACTGGCTTGGTGCAGGCTGTGATCGATCCACGTCACCCGGTGCCCCAATTGCTCAAGGGCCGAGGCCGTATACCTCGCAATGGGAAGCGAGCCTCCATAGATTGGACCGACGACCGCCACATGAACTTGCCCTCCGGCCCGTGCCGCGACCTGTTGACGAATGATCCGTTCGAGATCGGCGTGGACGCTCGCATGAAGCGCCGCCGCAGGCGCATAGGTCACGATGCGCAACGGACGGGCAGCGCTGCTCAACTGCGTCGCCATGCGCTCGACTGAGCCCCATAGCCACTCGACCCCATTCATCCATTGATCGAACCGCCGCACCTGACAGGCATCGCGTACCTCGTTCACATCGGGGACGATAATGCCGATGGTGGTGTCTGGCGATATGGACGCTCGCAAAGCTTCGGCGTGATACAGGAGGCCCACACCAAGGACGAGAACGATGTCGCCAGGGCGACAGGCTTTTGCGTGCGCCTTGGCCCACGCCTCGGCTTGACGGAAGGGGTCGTAGGCACTATGGATTGAGCGCCCGCATGCCGTGGCCGTCGGCAGACCGGTTTTGGCAGATGTGACCTGTAGCACGCCGCCCGGCGCATCCCGAATGGCTGCCGCAAGCGCGGCATCCTTCACTGCTATGGCTGCGAGATTCGCCTCAAACGTATTCATGAGAGTGTGCCTTCGATGGCATCGGCCGATGTAACCGGCGCCACACATCTTCCCGCCGCTCTCCGAAATCTGTGGCGTTTCCTTCCGCCACATGGCGAACGCCCCATTCATCTAGCCGACTAGACCACAGGGTCCATCCCTCGCATGCCTTCAACGGTTCATTCAAAATGAGTTGTATGCTCTGGGCGATCGGCCACTGATGTATCTCTTCCACCCGTATTTCTTGCGCGTACGCTTTGCTTCGTATCTCTGACTCAATCGGAGGTTCTGCTTGCCATGTCCAATGCCCTTGGCCATAGGGACCTGTCTCGTGGACTCGCGCACGCGCAAAGTAGAACCCCATGGCACGGGCTCCGACTGCCGTGCCTACATGGAGCGGACCGGTATCGCTGCCGACGACCCATTGGCAACGCGCAAGGATCGCCGCCGTCTGAACAATCGTTGTCCGTCCACTACTATCCCAGACACGCCCAAGATGAAGGGACGACAAACCATCTTGAATTGCATTTGCCCGCTCACGATCCACCCCGCTCCCGATCAATACAACCTGCCCCGCCGGACTTGCGGCGAGGAAGACGCGAATCCAGTCACGCCAGACCACCGGCGGGATGCATCGAGCTGCATCGCCGGCGCCGACGACGATGGCGATCCAAGGACCATCACTCTCCCCCACTGAGGCTAAATCCTCCGGCAGATCAATGGCTGGAATCTCAAGTTTGGGCGCTTCCCCGGGCGGGGTCACCCCGCACATGCCGCAGAACATGTCAGCCAAATGGACCCGATTGTGCTCGCGCGCCCGCGCGACGCCCCGTAGATAGTCCGCCCATGGGGGAAGCTCTGTGCTCAGTGGGCCCTGTTCTCCCGGGCCAACGACCCGTTCGCCAAACAGGCTGGCGGCGAGTATAGCTCGGCTGTGCTGGTTGAGATTGAATGCCTTCCCATAGGGTTTCGACATGATCATCTTCAGATACGCCTCGATGTCGGTCAGTGTCGCCTGCTGAGCTGTGGACCAGCCATCCGCCCAGGCCCGCCACCGCTCAACTTCCCAGGGAAGGACTCGAGCAATGCCCGGCACGCACGAACCGATTGCTGCCAATGAGGCCGCACACAACAGATCCATCTCGGCACTCGGTCGACGTCTGCGCAAAGCTGTGATCGCAGGCAACGACTGGACCAGATCGCCAAGACGCGCCAACTGAACGACGAGCGCCCGGTTCGGTCGATCCTCAGCGGTCATGCGGGACCACGCAGGCATTACGGTCGTCCAGCGCTTGGGCCAGCTCCGGCAATCCCTCATAGGACGAGTCGAGCAATCTCACGGTGTCATACTGGGCGCGGGCAAGATCGTAACGCCCCAAGCGCAGAGAAACACCGGCCAGCGCATAGCGTACCGCGAGATCGGCGGGATTGCGCTGCACAAAGGCGTGAAGGACCTCGGCGAGATCATGCCATCGCTGGAGAGCGGTGCCGGCTTGAAGCAGCCAATTCATCGCCTCGGCGTCGTCCGGATCGGTTTCTAATACTTGAGTGAAGCATTTCCAGGCATAATCAAGACGACGATCGCCGATCGCCGCCATGCCGCACCCCATGCGGGCTTTGCGTTGATCCCCACCGAACTGCAGGGCCGTTTCGAATGCTGTGATTGCTTGTCGATAGGCCACCCGCTGGATTTCCAATACACCCCGTAACAGCCATCCTTCCCCGCGATCGCCTGCCGAATTCATTAACATGGCAATGTGAGATTCTGCCTCTGAGAGATTCCCCTGTTCGATGGTGCGACGAGCAAGGGCAGCACGTACGTCGGGAGCGTCCTCACGATTCAGTAAGCGCCGCCAGAACATCTCCTCATGCCGAGGCACACCGATATGCCGGCAGACATATGCCCCCCAGCGGAGGGCCTGTCCATCATTTGGCCATGCCTCCACCTGAGCGAGTCTCTGTATCAACTCTGCCATTGCCACAGGGTCTCGCTGGTGCGTCAGGCGCTGAACCGCTGCAACATATTCCCATTGAGCCCGTTCCACCTCGTTGACGAAGGGTGCCACCCGGTATGTCCACGTTCCGTTCTCGTTGAGGGCGTGGCATGCCAGGCCGTCCTCCGCGTAGACGGCGTATTCGTCCGGCAGCCACCAGCGGGAACTCCACCGAGTCAGGAAGCGCTTGGCGTTCTCACGTTCATGGGCCTTCCGGCCGGGCGTTTGGCTCTCAAGGTGGTAGAGCATGCTCTTCGGCTGATAGACAATGCGGCTTCCCTGCTCGCGAATCTTCAGGCACAGATCCACATCTTCAAATCCGTTCTGAAAGCCTTCATCGAGCCCACTCACACGTTCAAATGCTTCCCGCCGAATCAACATGCACGCTGCCGTCACCGCTTGCAGCTCTCGCCGACGATTCACCACCGGCGCATCAGCCGGCATGCGCGCATAAAGGTGATACCCCGTTCCATACAACCATGAAAACGCCACTCCGCCATGTTGTATGGTCCCGTCTTGATACAGTAATTTGCTGCCGACTACCGCAACTTCAGGAGAGCCCTCCGCTTCCTGAACCAGTGCCGTCAGCCACCCTTCTAGGGGAATGGTATCGTTGTTGAGAAAGAGCAGATACCGACCCTGCGCGAGCTTCGCCCCTTGATTACAGGCCACTGCGAAGCCGAGATTCTCTTCGTTGCGAATGATCCGGACATCGCCTGACAATGTCGCTAGAAATTTGGGAGTGCTATCAGTAGACCCATTATCGACGATGATCACTTCGTACTCACACCCGTGCGTGCTCTCGGCTAACTTCACGAGGCACTGCTGCGTCAAATCGACCCGATTCCAGACAGGAATAATGATCGAACAGACAACGGGCTTGCGACGCAATTCGCGTTGACGAATAGCCATCTCCCCGCGCTGTGCCTCCAGGACTCCGGGCAAGCGCTCGGCATGCGGGCGATATTTCCTGTAAATAATCTCGGTTGTCCGTAGATACGTCTCCCTCGTGCCGCTCGTCATGGAAGACCCATCGGTCCGCCAGGAGAACTCGGCCGTCGTGCGCGGGATATGTAGGAACGGATATTTGGTTGCCATGCGAATCCAGAGGTCCCAGTCTTCGTGCGCAAACAGGGTTTCGTCGAAGAGACCAATATCGTCGAGGCACCCGCGCTCGTGCATCATGCATAAGACCGGAAAGTAATTCGTGACAAGCAAGCGCGCGGGGTTGAAATCGTACGAATATGGGAGATCGCGCTGCGTCACTCTTCTCTCGGGGCCGTCACAGACTTCACTCGCACGGTAGGCATCGGTATACGCGGCCTTGAACGGACCTTGTTTGAGGGCCTGCACGAGGACTTCCAGATGGTCCGGGTAATACCGGTCGTCATCGTCGAGATACGCGATATAGGTTCCGCGCGAGAGTCGCACCCCCGTATTGCGGGATGCGGCGAGGCCCTTGTTGACGGGATGCTTCACGTAGATAATGCGCCCGCCATGTGGGAGCGCATCAATAACGGGAGACATGTCCGTGTCGCCGTCATTCACCACGATAATTTCGAAATCTTGAAACGTCTGCGCCAGGACACTCTGCAGGGCCTCGCGCAGCCGCTCAGGACGGTTGTATGTCGGCACGATGACCGAGACGGTCGGCGGTATATTGAATCGGGACACCATGACCTCGGATCGATCCCCCGGCCACTGACAGGCCCAGATCTGATAGATCGGCAGCAAATTCAGCGTGCGGTGCTCATCGGGCGTGGGCGCCGGGACAAACCGTAAGGTCGGCACTTCCACATGGACGCGTTCCAGACCCACGCACTGCAGCCCCTCGGCTTCCCACAACGTGCGCAATTGGTGTTCGCTCAGCCAGTCTTCAATCGGCTGATTCGGTGGGGCGATGCGCTGCCACTGCTCCCGGACGTCGCCCCGCGGCGTCGTCAGTACGATATAGCCCCCTGGCTTAAGCAGAGCGCGCAGGCTGTGTACGAACTCGGCTTGTTCGCCGTGCGGCACATGCTCGATCACTTCAGAGGAAATCACGACATCATAGGGTTGGAAATCCGGTTGCTCGAGCAGTGTGGCGGCCGTGCCCGCCGTAAAGCGAAGGGATGGGAACAGCGCCTTCGCTCTGGCGATAACCCCGGCCACCGGTTCCACGCCTTCGCAAGTTCCGTAATAGGACGAAGCCAGATTCGTGAGCCAACCTCGACCGCAGCCGACTTCCGCCATGCGAAGCGGGGCGTTGCCGTTGCGCCTGCGAATCACCTCCAGGAAACCGGCAATTTTCGACCACCGAGCCGCTTCATCCGGATTGGGCTGAGGCGCCGACCAGTGCGGGGTATGAATAAACAGTTGCTCATAGAACTGATCGGTATGCGCGGCGCCAGTCGGTCTTTCCGGTGACACATTGGTCAGAGCCCGTGTCGCAGATCGGCTTGGAGACATACCGGCCGTTTCGGATGCTACCGTATACGCCAACGGGTGCAGTCCATAATTCGGTTCTACTCCGGTGCCGATCCATTGCAGCGTCTCATGAAGACGCCGTTCGGCCGTGTGGAAACGTCTCAGCCGGTCTTGGGCACGCGACACAATCGAGTGGCGAAGGCCTTCATCAGCAAGAAGCCGCTCGAGGTGGCGAGCCAGGCTCTCGGGATGATCCTTGTCGAACAGGGTGATCTCCAGACCTTCTTCAAACAGCGCACGATTTTTCGGACGGTCGGGAATGGCCCAGGAGACGACCGGGCGGCCTGCGGCCATGCCTTCAAAGACACGCCCTCCGTAAAATTTCGCCAGGCTTGGAAGATTCACGATTGCGGCCCACTGAGAAAGTCCCGTCATCCATTCGGCAAATTCGCCGGCACGAATACCCTGCAACGCCGTGACGTATTCCTGAAGCCTTTCCTCCGTCACGTCTTGTCCGTTGCGGAGAAACCGAGTGGCAGCATCCTGCAACCGATCAAATAAAGTCTGGTAGTACGTCGGCGGATCGACGGGACCTTGAAACGCCATGACATCACGAAGGGACGGATCGCTGAGCCATTGTTGCCGAGCCCCATAGGGAGTCCCGTGAAAGACACCCCGCTGGGAGGCGGGCATCGCCGGCGTGGTGATGGTCCTGACCGGCACCATGCACGGCCACCAAAGGGCGCGCGCGATCCGGCCAGTATTGAGCAATTCCGCATCCAGCTCATCCGGTGCGAGCACATGGGTCATGTAGCGGATCTGGCGTTCGACCAGGGCTTGCCGTCCCTTCAGTTGAGGCACATGCCGGTAATCCTCGTCATCGTATTGCAGAGATTCCATCAACACGCCGACTCTGATCGGCGCCAGCGTCGAGATCCAGTCCAGGCAGGCCTCATCCAGAGGCGAATGCACGAGCCACACCCACACCTGGTCGAACCGCCGTCCGTCAAGCAGCTTCCTCGCTTGATACAGCCAGGACTGCGGCGACGAACTGGGTGTGTTCGCGATGGCCGGGACCGTGACACACTCGATTCCGTTCGCCGTGAGCCCTTCTTGGACGGCGTAGCCGGCCGAATAGGTCCAGGCACGGGCCGCCGCCCATGTCTGAAATTCCAGTTGAATCAAGAGAGCAGTGGGCTTGGCGTTGGTCATCGTGGTCGCCTCATCCTCGCTGCAGACACTCGCACACCTCCCCGGCCTAGAGATTCGGGCTTGCCGGGCTCCCATAGTGGCCCGCCGGCATTTTTGCGGTTTTTATGGATCCGATGCCGATCAATCCGCCGCCTTGAATGGCGCTGGTCATAGCTGGGGCGCCGCCCGCCGTGGGCAGCATTGGGCCATGAACGCTATCGAATCCTCCATCACCCAGGCTTACAAAATTGTCGGCTGTCTTCCGTTGTGCGTTGAACAGCTTGTTCATGAGAAGACGGGCGAGTCTGAACAGCATCAAACTGCCCCCCAGCATGCCATGCTTCTGCAACATGGGAATCCAACGCCACGGTGCAGAGTAAATGCTGACGAACCCCTCGTTCTGCAGTTCGATCAGGTCGTGTGGCGTCAACTCCCCGACTGTGGTGACGGCCGATCCATACCGTCGATATTCCGAAAAGTCATCGGTCATGAGCTGAACGTGATTCTCCCCTTTGATCGCCATCTCATGGAATTCAGTCCCCGGATAGGGAACGGCGATTGCGAAGTTCGCCTGTTTCACTTCCCGGGCCTTGCCGAGGAACGTGAGCGTGGCACGGACCGTTTCGCGGGTTTCACCCGGAAGGCCGATCATGACCGAATTCATCGCCTCCACCCCGTGCTCATTGCAGATCCGGTTGGCCCGCGTATAGTGATCGAGCGGTACCTGCTTCTTCATGGTCTTGCGCATCTCGGGGTCCACCGTCTCGAGGCCGAACGACAGGCGGATGAGTCCACTGCGTACCAGGCGCGCGATCACCTCTACCTCAACGAGGTTTGCCCGCGTACTTCCTTCAAACGTAATGTCCAATCCCTCCTGGTCGATCAAGTCGCAGATTTCGATAATGTGCTCTTTCCACAACGTCATGACGTCGTCGACAATGTAAAAGTGGCGCGTGCCGAACGTCGATACGACTGCTTTCATCTCATCGACGACGCCCCGCGGCGAGCGCACCCGCATGTTGGTCGTCTTCAGGGCTTCGGAGGCGCAAAAGATACATTTCCATGGGCAGCCGCGCATGGTCTGGATGGAGGTGAACGGCAACCGTCCCCGCAGTGTGCCCAGCTTATAAAGCGGCATCTTCAAGAGGTGCCTCGCCGGAATAGGAAGCGGATTCAGGTCCGTGATATCGACCGCCGGTCCGGTCGATACCACTTGGCCGTTGCGGCGGTAGATCAGGCCGGCCACGTGTGATACAGACTTTCCCTGCTCGCATGCATTGAGAAACTGCGGCCAAGACTCTTCCGCTTCCCCGATGAACGCGTAATCGAAGGCCGGCAGGAGCGCCTTCTCCTTCATGATCGTGATATGCGGGCCTCCGACGGCAATGGGAATATGTGGAGCGTGTTGCTTGATCCCTTCCGCGACCGCTTTTGAGAGATGAAAAAATGGGCTCGTGGCGGTAAATCCAATGACATCCGGATTGGAGGCGACGGCCGCTTTGACCATCTCATCAAGCGACATCCGTTGCGCCTCTCCGTCCAGGATGGTCACCTCATGCCCGTGCTGTTCAGCTATGGCGCCCAGAAGAGCGAGGTTCAGAGGGGGCCACGTTGAATTGCGGCGGGCAAAATGACCGAAGAGCCCGTAGGCACCCGTCCAGGTTGGGTAAAGCAACAGGACTTTCATCGTTCATCCTTTCTTGATCGTACGGCCGCCTCATTCTCGGACGATGTGGGGACCTGACCGGATGGCGGTCGAACCACGTCCGGATATTCGGGATTCATCCATCCCTCAGTCGGTTCAATGAGCATGTTGGACCGGAACTCCTTCCGCGGCAGGTAGGGATACATATCCTCGATCGGCGTCTTCCATCCAAAGATGCGTGGTTCATAGGTATGGTACTCGTGCATGTTCACATCGCAGACGACAGGGCCCTCATGGTTCAGAACGTTCTCAATCGTGGCATCCATCTCCGACTGCTTCTCGAGCAGGACCGCTTTCATGCCAAAGGCCTGCACCACCTTGATGAAATCGGGAGGGCGGTATCCTTTCGGTCCGCAGGCTTCCGCACGGCCTTGGAAATTCGTTTCTTGATAGGCCTTCGTGATGCCATAGATATGGTTGTTCAGGATGAAGGTCTTCACGTTGACGCCATAATTCATAAAGGTCTGGAGTTCTTGCGGGTTCATGTTGAACCCCCCATCGCCGATCGTGCAGACGACGCGGCGGCTCGGATCGGCAAACCAGGCTCCCATGGCCCCGGCGAAGGAAAACCCCATCGGTGAGTTCCCGTTATTCGTGAGATTGCGTTGCCCATACTTGGTTTCGAAGGCATGATTGCTCACGACAATGTTGCCCCCACAGTCACCGACCAAAATATCGCGGTCCGACATCTTTTCTGAGAGGCGGCGCATGAACGCGTACGGATGCACATGATTCCGGTTGGCAAAGAATTCCGGTAGGACGGGGTCATATTGCCGCTTCCATTCCATGACACGATTCGTCCACGGCGCATAATTCGGCAGGCAAGGCGGCTCTCGATCGAGCAGTGCGAGGAATCGATTCAAGAAGAGTTTTGCATCGCTCAAAATATTGACATCGAACGGCACCTGCTGCAGCTTGCGCTGCACCATGGCAGGATCGACCTCGACCAGATATTTCCTGGCTCCGCGGGCAAAGCTCCCAACGTTGCCGCCCGTGATCCGGCCCGATATCCGGCTGCCGATGGCCAAAAGAAGATCGCTATTCTGAATGCCGAAGTTGCGCCCGGCGCCGCCATACGTGCCGATACGCCCGCCATAGTACGGATAGTCCGAGGTGATCACGTCGAGGGCGTTCCAGGTGGGAAAACAGGGAATCTGTAACCGCCGGCCCAATGCGAGCATCTCGTCGTGCGCGCCCGCGAGGCGAACGCCGCCGCCCACCATGATGACCGGCCGCTCCGCACACATGAGATCGCGGACATAGGCCCGAATCTGTTGATCGATGACATCGATGTTGTACGGCATGCTAGAAGGGGGGTCGAACCCGATGAGCGCTTTCTCGTCGATCTTGGCTTTCTGGATATCGAGAGGGAGGTCGAGAAGCACCGGACCCGGCCGGCCGTTCTGACAGAGCCATAACGCCTTTTCGAGCTCGTACTTGATGTCTTCCGGCCTGGTGACCATCTTGGCGTATTTTGTGACAGGCGCAGCCATGGCCACGATGTCGGTTTCTTGAAAACCGACCTGGCGAATCGAAGGATCCGGACGGAGAAATCGCGAGTTGATCTGTCCGGTCAAAAATATGCAGGGTACGGAATCGTAAAAACAGTTACCCATCGAGGTCAGAAGATTCATCCCGCCCGGTCCACTCGTCGCAATCGCGACACCGGGCTTCCCTTTGATCTTGGCGTATCCTTCCGCCGCGAACCCCCCGGCTTGTTCATGCATGACGGCGACATACTCGGTCGATGGCACACGCGTAAACGCATCGATCAAATCACCGTTCGCGGCGCCGTACACGACGAACATTTTGTCGATGCCCTGCTCAGCCAGCGTTCGAATGACGAAATCGGCGACTTTGATCATCGGTGTTCCTCTCGGCGATCATCCGGTCTCATTGTTAGCTCACGACGTGGGAGGGGACCGGCTGTCCCTCATGGTGCCGCCTTTTCACGGTGTGTTTGCACATTGTCTGCACATGCTCGACAATATGCTGGCCAAACTTCCCTTTTATCATAGATAGATACGATGGATTCATGAAGTACTCATTGAAGGCACGATCGCGAAAATCGAGGACCTCAGTGGCCGCCAAGACGTCAGTTGGCAACGGCGACGTCTCATAGGCATGCTGCGAGTAACCAATCCAGCCGGGCCCACCTTCTTCATCCGGCAGCGGCCATTGTTTCTGTTTCGCCAGTCCGTACAGAGAAGAGCCGGGATAGGCCATCGCACAGTAAAAATTTGCCCATTCGGTGTTGAGGTCCATTGCAAGATCTAACGTGGCTTGCATACTTGGCAGCGTGTCGTCAGGCAGGCCGAAGATATAGTTGGCCGCGACATGAATGCCGTGCGACCGCACTTTGTTCACCGCCGATATGATCTCCCGTTCGCCGAATCGGCCCTTCTCCACGCCATCGCGCACATGCTGACTCCCCGATTCAATCCCGACCCCAAGCCAGTTGAACCCCGCTAGTTTGAGCTTGGCGAGGACTTCGTCCTGCACCGTGTCGATTCTCGCGTAGGCCCACATGTTGAGGTCATAGCCTCGCTGGATAATCCGATCGCAAATTCCGATGACGTGTCGCCGATTCAGGACGAACATCTCGTCCGGGACCTTGATGTTCTTCACGCCATACTCGCCGACAAGGCGATCAATCTGCGTAATCACGTGATCGGCGCTCCAAAGGCGCAGTGCCGGGGTCCCGAACGGAGCGTTGATGCAGCAGAACGTGCACGCGAACGGACATCCAAGGCTGGTTTGCAACGACGCATAGCCGGACCGACCGTCCAAGTTATGAAAGCAATGCCAGTTGTGAGCTCGATACCGAGTCATGTCGAGCAGATCCCAGGCTTGCCCCGGGAGTTCGCCATCCAGATCGGCGATCACAGGAGCGCGAGCGTTCGACTGCGGCTGTCCGTTCGCTACATACCAGAGGCCGGGAACGTCACGAACACTTCCCCCCTTGCCCTTCAACAGTTCGACGAGCCGCAGCACTGTGTAAGGACCTTCGCCTTGACAGACATACCGATAGGGCTCTTCAAGCAACGTGCGTCTCGGCAGCGCGGAGGGATGCGTGCCCATGACTAGCGATGGCACAGTGGCCATTGCATTGAGCCGCGTACAAACCTCCCGGCCTCCCGGCATGCATTGCGTCGAGGCCGACGGTTGCTGTCCATACATGACGAAGACCGCAAGCACCGGGTCGGCGGCCACAATGGCTTCTGCGGTCTGCTGGTGGTTCAGGCCGCTTGCTTCGGCATCGAGAATCTGCACCGAGTACCCGTGCCGGCGCATGAAGGTGGCGATCAGCCCGCTCCACACCGGCGGCTCAATCGCCGCCAAGTTGTGGCTCAAGGCCTGATACACATGAGCACGGCTCGGCGGCGTCACGAATAAGACATCAACCTGCGCCATGAGCTCCTTTCAGTTCTACGGCTAGATCTAGGACCCGGTGAAGCCCTTCGAGCACATCGGCTTCCTCACCACACATGGCCACCCTCACGAACGAGCGGCATGTTTCTCCAAAACTTCGGCCGGGCGTGACCGCGGTGTGACGTTCCTCAAGCAGATATTTGCAAAAGCTTAGGTCGTCGACCCCGGTCTGACTAATATCAAGAAACAGATAGAATCCCGATTCCGGTGTCCCGCAGTGGACGGCCCCCGACGCATTGACGAGATCGACGCATTGCCGCGCCATGTGCACGCAGTGTCGCCGCACACGTCCGACATACTCCTCCAGCACGGACAGGCCTGCCACGCAGCCGAGTTGGGTAAAGGCCGGGAGGCACGAAATCAGGGTCGAGCAGGAAAGGGCCAACTTCTCGGATACGGATGGATGTGCGACCGCATAGCCGACTCGGAACCCGGGGATCGAGAAAATTTTGGAGAACGATGACATCGTCACGATCTGCCTAGAATCGACGGCCGCGAGGCTGAAAAAGGGCCAGCCAAAGGACAGATCACCGTACGTTTCATCACTCAGTAGCCATATCCGCTCTTGCTCGCACCGGTGGGCAAGCAATTCGAGCATCGGCTGCGTGTAGACGGCCCCCGTAGGATTATTCGCCGAGTTGACAATAATGGCTTTCGGACGTGCCGATATGGCGGCATCGATGTGACGCTCTGTCAGGTGAAATCCGGTCTGCTGATTCAAGGGAATGGCCGTGACGTGAAGGCCGATATGCTCGATCGCCGCCCAATATGATGGAAAGGCGGGCGTAAAGACCGCCACCGTATCACCGGGGTCGCACGTCAGATCGAGGAATTGGCTGATGAGGAGATTGGCCGGGCTGATGACGACATGGTCCTGTCCCACCTGCTGCCCTGTGACCCCGACATACCGTTTGGCCACCGCTTCCCGTAGTTCTGGAAGTCCGGCCATCGGTGTATAGCCGAGCTGCTTCTCATGGATGGCGGCGATGGTGGCATCGATGATGGCACCGGGCGGCGGCATACGCGGGTTTCCGAGCTCCAGGTGGTAGACGTAGTGCCCTTGTCGCTCGAGAGACTGCGCGCGCTCCATCACCTTGAACATTTCTTGTCCCATTAGGTGTTCACCGCGTGTTGAGAACGGCAATGTCGCCAGGGGATGAGTAGACGTGGACGGCATAGCTCTCCTATCCTCGCGTCTCGTGGAGCGGCCTGATGTCACGCCGAAGATCCGATACTCGCGGCATCGATCCGACACGCGCCGGCCAAACATCAGGTTGACTCGGTGGTTTGGATCGGCCGTAGAAATCGGTAAAGGTGCGCAACCCATCCGGTGTGCCGATGTCGTAAAGCGGCGCCTCCATGTGAAAGCCATACAGATGCGGTTTCAGTGACGGCAGCACATCCATTTCGAGCGAACAGGCTTTGGCCTCCGGGATCGCGTCGAATGCCCGCCTCTCAAAGACATAGATGCCGGCATTAAAATGCCCGCTGACGTCCGGCGCAGGCTTTTCGACAAACTCCGTCACCCGATCATGCTCGTCGACCGTCACGACACCTCCCGCACGTCGCTCTGGAGAGGGTACTAGGGCGAGTGTTCCTATGGCCTTCTTCCGGCGGTGAAAATCGATCAGTGCGGCAAGGTCGATCGGACAATACGAATCGCCATTCAACACGAGCACCGTCGCTGTCTTAAGAAGGGGTATGGACAGCCTCAGCGCGCCAGCCGTTCCCAATGGCGTCGGCTCTTCCGACAAGAGAATCCGGCAGTCGGTTCGCGAAGCAAAGTGAGCCTTGATGGAATCCGCACGATAGCCCACACAGAGAATCACTCGCCGGAAGCCATCGGCAACGATCTGATCAACGAGCAGCTCGAGAAATGGACGACCGTGGATCAGCGCCATTGGCTTCGGTCGATCGCTGACGAGGGGGCGCAATCGTGTGCCGAGTCCGCCACACAAAATCACGACATCGGAAGCCGGCACCGTCGTCATAAAAGATTCTTTCCTGCGTGAATGCCCACAAGCGCCTCTGCCTCTTTGGTTTTCGCCCAGCCTCTGTCATTGTTGAGCGGCGATTCCCGTTCGTAGAAGACGATTTGGCTCCCCATTGTTTCGAACCGGAAGGGGACTTGAAGTAGGCCCGGCAGCGAGGCTTTAATGCCCGCGTGGCGTTCCGGTGGCGCAAAGAGTAACATGAACCCGCCGCCACCGGCCCCAAGCAGCTTGCCGCCCGTCGCGCCCGCCTGTCGTGCCGCTTCGTAAATCTGATCAATTACCGGCGTCGAAATCTTTGACGTGAGTCCTCGCTTAATCATCCACGCCTCGTGCAATAACTCGCCGAACTCGCTGAGGTCCCGCTCGCCGGTCAAGATGGAAAGCCCTTCCTGAACCATCTGAAGCATCGCAAACAGTTCGACACGGCGCTCACGCGTCCGATCGATCTGTTCTTTGGCGATCTCGGAAGCCATCCGCGAGAATCCGGTAAAGTACAGCAAGAGTTGGTTTTGAAACTCCTCCAACCGCTCGGGCCTCATGACAACGGGCGTGTACCCGATCTCGCCATTTTGAAAAAAATTAATGCGGCACAGACCGCCATGGGCGGCGAGCACCTGGTCCTGACATCCCACGGATTCTTGAAGGAGATGTTGCTCGACATGGATGGCCGCATGAGCCAGCTCGGCCTTGCTCGGCATGATGTGCTGAAGCGTATAGAGCGTGTGAAGCAGCCCGACCGTAAAGGCCGAACTGGAGCCCAATCCCGTGCGCGCCGGCAGATCGCCATCGTGGTGAATCTCCAGGCCTTCGCTCATGTTGAGGTACTGGAGCACACCGCGTACGGCCGGATGCTGCACCTCATCATTGGCTTTGGCGAGTTCGATCTTGGAATAGGCCACGCGTGTACGATGTTCGAAGAATGGCGGTAGATAACGGCAGGTGATATAGCTGTACTTATCGATGGTCGTGGCAAGGACCGCGCCGCCATGATCGCGGAACCAGGCCGGATAGTCGGTGCCGCCGCCCAGAAACGACACCCGAAAGGGAGTCCGGCTGATAATCATCTGTGGGCTCCTGCCAACATGGCTTGCATGATGTCACACGTTCGCATACTGTCCCGCCCTGAGGATCGTGTAGGTCTTCATCAGTTCATAAATCCCTCGCTCCACGGACCAATCGGGTCGATAGCCGGTGCCGAGAATCCGTGCATTGGAGACGATGTAGTTCCGCTTGTCGGGATCTTCCCCGATCGGCGATTCAAAATAGACAAACCCGGGGATACTCCGCTGAATCAGCTGACACAACTCGATTTTCGTCAGATTGGCGTCATCCAATCCCACGTTGTAGGGTCGCCCCTTCATCTTCTCGAAGTGCGCCATGGCGTGTACAAAGGCTTTCGCCACATCTCGAACATGGATGAAATTCCGCTTAAACCGTCCCTCAAAAACCACGACGGCACGATCCCTGATTGCTCGCCAGACAAAGTCGTTCACTAACAGATCCATCCGCATTCGTGGCGAAGAGCCGAACACCGTCGCCAGCCGAAGCGTGAGACCGTTCCCGCGATCCAACACGACCTTCTCTGCTTCGACCTTGCTTTCGCCGTACAGACTGATAGGCCTGAGCGGAGATTCTTCGGTACACGGCACGCCCGGCTGCCCGATGCCGTATCCGCTGTTTGTGACCGGAAAGATCACGGCTTGATGAGGAGACGCCAGCGCGCACAGCATCCGAACGGCGTCTACATTGGTAGTCACGGCGCCGGTTTTGTCACGGTCACACAGGGGTGCGCCGACAAGGGCGGCCAGCGGGATGACGATGTCCGGCGTCTTGAGCAGATCCTTCATGACGGCTTCATCACGGCAATCCCCGCGCACAACGTTGAAATGGTCGTGCGCGCAACAATCCAGCAGGCTATTTTGCCGGTAGAGAAAATTGTCGAGCACGGTGACGTGATAGCCTTCCTCCAGCAAGCACCGCGAGAGGACGGACCCAATGTAGCCGGCCCCGCCGGTCATCAGCACGCGAAGACCTCGACCAGTCATCACTATCGCCTCTTCTTAAATTAGGCCCCAGCCGACGTCTGGGCCACCAGACTCGTCCTATCAGCCTTGCACTGCATTGACATGAACCAGCGGGCCGTCTCCTGCAAACCGTGCTCGAGCCTCGTGAAGGCAAAGGTCGGAAAGGCTTTCTGGAAGCGCTCGCTTTGAAGCCGCTTGACCCGTACTCCCTCAGGTTGGCTGGCGTCGTAATGAATCGGTCCTTCATACTGCATGGCCCGAGCAACGGCTTCGGCAAGCGCTCGGATCGTCATGCCCCTATCGGGCGCCACAATGACCGTGTCGGAGATCGACTCGTGAGCCAGCATCACGACGAGCAATCGAGCGATGTCGTTCACAAATACAAATTGCCGGACGGCATCTCCACTGCCCCACACCGTCAACGCCCGGCCGGTCTGTTTCGCTTGCCAGCATCGCTGAAACAGCGCGCCAACGACGTGGCCTGCCTCGGGATCGAAATGATCGTGTGGTCCATACATTGTGACCGGCGCAATCGAGGTCCACAGCAGACCCTTGTCCTGGGCCACCAGGCGGATATGAACATCCAACAGCCGCTTTGCAAATCCATACCCGAGGTTGCCTCGATACGGTAGTTCAGCGTGGAGATCCGGTTCGGTCGATGGTCGCCGGTCATACAGGGGAAATGCGCAACTGGAAAGAACGGCAATCAGCCGACGCACGCGACATTCGCGTGCGACGCTGAGCACGGCGGCATTGATCGCCGCATTTGACTCAAGCAGCTCGACATTCCGCTCCGCATTGGCTTTGACGCCTCCCAGGCGAGCCGCCAGATGAACGACCTGTGACGGTCGAACGTCTCGAAAGAGCTTGACGACTTCGCCACGTTCGCGAAGATCGCACTCGTGACTGGACACGAACACGGCATCAGGGCACAGCGGGCGAAGCGCGTGTCCCAGTAGCCCCGTGCCTCCTGTCACGAGCAACGGACCGTCGGTCATGTTGCCTCTCGAACAACCCGTGCAATGAAGGTGAGATCGTCATCGCTCAGCGCCGGATGATTGGGGAGAAAGAATCCGCAATGATGGATGCGATCCGCCATCGGAAAGCTGGCCCTCCCGTAGCGCTTCATCCAAAATGGGTGCAGCCCCAGGTTACCGGCCGAGAACAGGCGTGTTTCGATGCCGTGTTCTGCCAAGGCCTTCACGATCGCCCGTCGATGTTCGACATCGTCGGCCAGTAAGCCGAATGAGATACTCGAGACACGGACGTCCTGAGTGACCCGCTGAACAGAGAAACGATCGGCTAAGAGCTGCAGATAGCGGCGATGATTGATGTGACGGCGCTCCGCCATCCGGTCGAGCTTTTGCAATTGCCCGAGTCCGATGAACGCATTCAGATCGGTCGAGCGCAAATTGAATCCAGGTTCGTAGAAGACAAACGGCGTGTGAAAATCATCTATCTCGTGTGCCCCCACCAATCCAGCGTGCGTCGATTGATCGAGATCGCGGCTCCAGCCATGCGAACGAAGCATGAACAGGAGATCGGCAAATTCCTTGTCGTTGGTCGACACCATGCCGCCTTCGATCGTCGACATTTGATGGCCGAAATAGAATGAAAAACTCGCCATGTCGCCGTACGTCCCTACATTCCGCGGCCCCAGCTTCGAACCGAACGCCGCGCAGGCGTCCTCGAGAAGGACGAATCCGTACCGCTCTTTCAGCTTCAGGAGCGCATCCATCTTGTGCGGAACGCCCAAGACCTGGACGAGCAGGACCGCACTCGGCTGATGGCGTACGAGAATCTCTTCAAGATGATTCAGATCGAGGCCAAACGTGTCCGGGTCCGCCTCGCACATGATGGGCTCAAATCCAAATTGGATCGCTGGGGCAATGGAGGTGACCCATCCGACACTCGGCACCACCACTTTCTTGTTCTTTAAACGGCCTGAGAGCAACAGGGCATAGAACATCAAGAGATTCGCGGAAGAACCGGAATTGCAAAACACCGAGTGCAATGACCCGAGCCACTCGCTCCAGCCGCGTTCAAACTCAAGAGTGAGGGCGCCTTTCGTGAGCCGGGGGTAGGTCTGCAGCCATTGGACCAGACGATCGATGTCGCCATGATCGATTGTGTCGTAAGCCAGACACCAGCGTGGCTCAAGTGGCCGTGGCTTTGTCAGCAATGTCATCCATCTCTCCTTTACACAAGAGCGTGCCGGAGGGGTTTCAATCAAGAACGATGCCAGTGCCGACTAAAGGCTAACTCTGTACAGAATTAGACGAATAGCAAAAACTCTGGATGGACATGGGCAAGATCTGCCGCGTGGAGAGGCAAAGGCTGCCCTCGTAAAAAGCGGCTTTCTTGCAGTGAAAAACTCTATGCCGGTCAGGATCGAGCAGATTTGAAGTGCATGAAGGATGTGGTAGGCACTCTTCTGGTTCAACACCCATTTAAGGTTACGTCAACATAGTCAAAAGTGCGCTCGGAATGTGATGGAGAGGAACGATCTTGTCGACGGCTCCTGCCTTGATGGCTTCTTTCGGCATCCCGAATACCACGCACGTCGCTTCGTCTTGTGCTACTGTCACGGCGCCGGCCTGTCTCATAGCCAACAGCCCCTGCGCTCCATCGGCACCCATACCGGTCAAGATCACGCCAAGGGCATTTGAGCCGGCGGTCTTGGCGATGGAATGAAACATGATGTCCACCGACGGCCTGTGTCGGTTGACAGGAGGTCCCTGCGTGATGTGGACCTGATATCGGGCGCCGCTTCGTATCAGCTCCATGTGATAGTTCCCCGGCGCCACAAGCGCTTGTCCCGGCAGGACGCTATCCCCATCGCACGCTTCCTTCACCAGGATCTCGCACAGCGAATTGAGGCGATCGGCAAACGCCTTGGTGAACCGTTCAGGCATGTGCTGCGTAATGAGAATAGGCGGCGCATCGGCAGGCATGTGCTGGAGTACTGAACGAATGGCTTCGGTTCCCCCGGTCGACGCTCCAATGGCGAGGATTTTATCCGTCGTCTTGAGCATCGCGGTCCGCGATATTGGATTGGCGCCCTTCGCGTCTTCTACCCGGCTCTGCCCCAACGGCCTGACGCGAGCGTGCATCGCCATTTTGATCTTGGCGACCAATTCCGTCGCGCGTTCCGTAATCTCGTCCCGCAAATCGATCTTCGGTTTTGTAAAGAAATCGACGGCGCCCAGTTCGAGCGCTTTTAACGTCGTTTGACACCCCGCCTCCGTCAAGGAACTGACCATGACCACCGGCATCGGATGGCCGGTCATGAGTTTTTCCAAAAACGTCAAGCCGTCCATTTTCGGCATTTCTACATCCAACGTCAGGACGTCGGGGTGCAACTCTTTGATACGCTGGCGCGCGGCGTACGGATCGGAGGCCGTGCCGACGACCTCAATATCAGCGTCGGTGCTGAGCAGTTCTGTCAGCAATTGGCGAATGAGGGCGGAATCGTCGACAATGAGCACACGAATCTTACGCATACGATTTTCCGCCTCCTTATGGCAGGCTCCCCGTCTGACCTTCCGGTCGCACCCGCCGAAGCAATACCCGTCCGCTCCGCGTGAAATAGTAAATGCCGCGAGCATGGGTACGCCCTAGATCGGATATTAGCGGCTTCAAATGAGACCGCTCACAAAATTCCAGGATCCACTCGATGTTTCGCCGGCCCACATCGCTCATCCTTTCGTGCAGGCGCGCTCCGCCAAAGAGCTTGACCTCCAAGCGGTCACGTGATCCACCATGCCGAATCAGCCACTCGATCAGCTGCTCCATGGCATAGCATCCATACCGAGAAGGCGAGCCTACATCCGTCTCACACGGGGGATGCCCGGGCTCTGGAAGCAAAAAGTGATTCATTCCGCCAATACCGGCGAGCGGATCGCGAATGCACGCCGAAACACAGGAGCCGAGCATTGTATACATCACCATCGGCTCTCGGCTGGCACAATAATCTCCGGGTAGCAGGATGGCCACATCATGCCCAAAGCGATCATCGCGCTTGCGTTGAATATGGGCAAACTCATCGCCCTCTCCCACCATCAGCCTTTTCGATAGATAGTAGGCGCCACATAGGTAAAGGGATTCGGCACCCATTGGAGAGATTCAGAATGCCCGACAAAGAGATGCCCACCAACCTTCAGATAGCGAAAAAACTTTTTTAGGAGGGACTCTTGTGTCGGCCGATCAAAATAAATCATCACATTGCGACAGAAGATGACGTCAAGCTGCGTCTTGATGGGGTACACCTCATCCATCAGGTTAATCCGTCGAAACGCGATGTGATCGGTCAGCGCAGGTTTCACTTTGACGGTTCCCTTCGCACAGCCGGTTCCCTTCAGGAAATGGCGATGCAGGGCCTCCGGCGGCAATCGCTCAACGCGCTCCATCTCATACTTGCCGGTCTTGGCCTGCGCCAGCACACGGGTGGAGATATCGGATGCGAGAATCCGCCAATCCCATCGATCGACCTGATCAATCGTTTCCGTAATCGTCATGGCGATAGAATACGGTTCTTCGCCGGAGGAACAGGCCGCCGACCAGACGTTCAGCCGTCGTTCGGTTCGGACGGAAGGGAGCACAACGTCGCGCAGAAAGGTGAAATGAACAGGTTCCCGGAAGAAATCCGTTTTGTTGGTCGTCATGCAATCAAGCATCTGCAGGAATTCTTCTCCTCCTCCCGTCTGGGTGACGACGTCGTAATATTCTTGAAAATTCTGGCAGCCGCGCTCTTTCGCGCGTTTGGCGAGGCGAGAGACCAGCAGAGACTTCTTCGATGAACCCAGCGCAATACCGGCCTTCGTATAGACAAGGGCTCGAAAACGGTCGAAGACCGGTCCCGTCAGTGTATCTTCAAGTGCCATGGCGGGCCTTATCTTTCGATGTCAGATCATGAGGCGCACCGAAATGGTCGGCGCTCCGGCGGTGAAAGCACCCGCCGGAGCGCGGCCTCAGGTTTTAAAACTCCTCGAATTGCTCGGCACTGGGCGTCAGTTTGCCATGCCCATTGCGCTCCGCGCCTTTTCCGGCTCCCACAGTCGCGAGCGAGTCAGGGTTGCTGTCCGAAGTTTTAGCCGCTGCATGAACGGATGGCGACGAGGCAGCTGTCGCCGTCTTGACAGAAGGCGCGGTGGCAGCAGCCTTCGACGTTTGGTTACCCAAACTTTTCGGGGCCTCCAACTGGAAAAACTGCACTTGCTCCAGAAGGTATTCGGACTGTTTCTTCATCGATTCGCTGGCAGCCGTCGCTTCTTCCACCAGCGCAGCGTTCTGTTGCGTGGTCTTGTCCATCTCGAGAATGGCTTTGTTGACCTGATCGATTCCCGTCGCCTGCTCTTGGCTGGCCGCGGTAATTTCCCCGACAATATCGGAGACACGCTTGACCGACGTGACGATCTCGTCCAGAACTTTTCCGGATTGATTCACGAGCTCCGTCCCGTCCTGCACGCGCTGAACGCTTTCCTGGATCAGCGTCTTGATCTCCTTGGCCGCAGTGGCCGACCGTTGGGCGAGATTACGCACTTCCCCGGCAACTACAGCAAACCCGCGGCCCTGCTCCCCTGCACGCGCGGCTTCTACTGCGGCATTGAGGGCCAACAAATTCGTCTGAAAGGCTATCTCATCTATTACATTAATAATATCTGATATCTTCTTACTGCTACGGTTAATTTCACCCATCGCAGTCACGGCTTCGGTCGTAACCTTGCTGCCTTTTTCGGCCGTCTGCCGCGCCGAGATGGCCAGCTGGTTCGCCTGCTTCGAATTGTCGGCGTTCTGCTTCACCGTGGAGGTCATTTCCTCCATGGCCGAGCTGGTTTCTTGTAGGGCCGACGCTTGCTGCGATGTGCGCTGGGACAGGTCGGCATTGCCCATACTAATCTGGGCCGCGCCCGTGCTCACCGTCGAGGCACCGGCCTTGACTTGATTGAGGACTTCGGCCACACGCGTGAACATTTGGTTGAACGCATCGCCCGTCTTCCCGATCTCGTCCTGACTATGGATATCGACGCGCACCGATAAGTCGCCTTCCTTCGCACGTTCCGCCACCGCGCGTAACGCCTCAGCCGGCGCAATGACCTGCTTGCGAACAAGGACAAACAGGACGCCGAGGAGCACCGCCGCCACTCCTCCGATACCCGCGTAGAGCATGCGAACATTGCCGTTCACCCGCTCCATGGGCTTCTCCATGGGAATGGTGAGCATGAGTGCGCCGACCATTTGATTGAGTTGCGTGCCTGCATGGCAGCCAACGCACGCCTGAGTCGATGCGCGATCGACGGTGGCGCGGCGGAACATGAGCTTGCCGCCGACAGGTTCCACGCGAACCAGTTCATCCTTGCCCGCCTCCAAAGCTTTCAGCGCTTCTTCTTCAAATGAATCCTTCGCGCTGTTATTGGGATTGAGCGGCTTGCGACTAATCATTCGCGCGCTATAAATCCCGTCCTTGGCGAGTTCTTCCGAAATTTCCCGGATGGCGGTTGCCGGCAACGGGACCGATTTGGGCGTCGAATGATCGGTGGTAATTTGGAAGCCATTCTCTTTGGCCTTGGCGACGTACTGGCTGGAAATATAGGCTCGCGTCACCTCGACCTGCTTCTGAATGACTTGGGCTCGACCGGTGAGTAATTCGACAAGGTCTTCCTGCATCTTTTGGCCCAGGAAGTAGGCCCCGGCCCCGAGCAGCACGCCCACCGTCAGCACGGTTACGCCCATGACTTTCGTGCCGATTGTTAAGTTCCGCCAATTCACCATGACACCCATCCTCCTTTATAAAGTAAGCATGCGAAGCGCTTTCAGGCCTGCACGGTTTCGATTTCTTCGGAGGTCGATCCGACGTGCAGCAATTCTTCCAGAGAGAGTACGTGATCAATATTGAGAATCGTAATGAGTCGTTCGCCGCATCGACCCAGGCCGCTGATAAAGCTCACGTCGACATTGGTGCCCAACATGGGAGGCGGTTGAATATCTGCGCTGGCGATGTCCATCACCTCGGAAACGGCGTCGACAATCAGTCCCATGATACGGTCCTTGACCACGACGACGATCACGACGGTGAACATCGTCGCCTCGACGGGAGGCAGGTTGAATTTGGCGCGAAGATCGACGATCGGAACGATGGTGCCGCGCAAGTTGAGCACCCCTTTGATGAAGACCGGCGTATTGGGAATGGGCGTGCATTTTTGATAGCCCTTGATTTCTTGCACGCGGAGGATGTCGACGCCATACAATTCATCCCCCAACATGAACGTCAGGTATTGATTGGCTTCCGACAGTGTTTTCGACACGTTTCTCGAGCTGCCGCCGTCATCTACTTTCATCCGCTGTTTCCTTTCTCTTAGGCCGCGACCGGCACACCGCGTGACAGAGCGAGCATGCCGCGGACATCCACAATGAAGCCGACGGTACCATCGCCTAGAATCGTCGCCCCGGCAATCCCATCGACTTTATGAAAATTCTGCTCAAGATTTTTAATGACCACCTGCTGCTGTCCCAATAATTCATCCACCATGAGGGCGACCCGCTCGCTCTCGGTTTCGACAATAATGAGAATCGCATCCATGGGATCGGAATGGTCGGCCTCAAGATGGAACGCCTCGTACAATCGCACGATGGGGATGTACACCCCTCGCACGTTGATCACCTGTCCTTTGCCGACTATCGTTTTGACGGCCCCGGCCGGTGGTTGAAGCGATTCAATAATCGAGAGGAGCGGCACCAGATACGTCTCCGACCCGACCCGCACCGCCATGCCTTCAACGATCGCGAGGGTCAATGGCAGCTTGAGAAGAAAGGTTGTTCCCTGTCCCGCCGCCGTTTTGATGGCGATGGTCCCTCCCAGCGCTTCGATGTTCCGCCGCACGACGTCCATTCCAACGCCGCGTCCTGAGACTTCCGTGACCTGGTCCGCGGTGCTAAAGCCCGCGCGAAAAATGAGCAGCCAGACCTGGTCATCGGAAAGCTGTTCGTCGGGCCCGATGATTCCACCGGCCCGCGCCTTGGCCACAATCTTGTCTCGATTCAGTCCCCGGCCGTCGTCTTGTACGCTGATGTAGATGTTGCCGCCTTCTTGATAGGCGCTCAATCGAACCGTGCCTTGGGCGGGCTTTCCCAACGCGATCCGTTCGTCCGGGGGCTCCAGCGCATGATCCGCGGCATTGCGAATCAAGTGCGTCAACGGATCCCCGATCGATTCGATGACCGTCTTATCGAGTTCGGTTTCTTCCCCTGTCAACACCAGTTGGATGTCTTTGCCGCTCTTGGCCGCAAGATCCCGTACGACGCGTGGGAATTTGTTGAACACCATGGCGACGGGCAACATACGAATCGACATGACGCGTTCTTGGATCTCGCGAGTGTTGCGCTCCAGTTGGGCCAGGCGTTCCTGGAGCACCGGCAAGTCCTGGCTTTCGAAATGATTGCCCAGTTGGGAGAGCATCGATTGCGTGATCACCAGTTCCCCGACCAAATTGATCAACTTGTCGATTTTCTCGGTGTCGACACGAATTGACCCGGCATCACTTTTTTTCGGCACCGTGCTCGTCGCGCCGACGCCTGTGGCGCCCGGAGGGTCGCTCGTTGCATGGGATAGAGCCGGAGAATCTTTTGAGTCGGGAAGAGACACATCGAAAGAGCCGCAAGAAGCAGATGAACAAGGACTAGAGGGACGGGTCTCTATCGTCATCTGACTGTCCTCGCGCACGAATTCGAACACATCGGCGATCGCCTGATCGGATGCCGCCGTGTCCAGAATGAACGTCCAGGCGAGATAGCAGCGCTCAGGGTCCAGATCGACAAGAGAAGGGAGGCCCTGGAGCCCGCGCAGGATCGTCTGCACGCGACCCAGCGGCTCAAGTTCCTTGACGATCTGCACCGGGTCCAGTCCGCGTTGAAACAACGTCGGGCCCGGAGTCCACTCGATGGTGACGCGACGAAGCGGCGCCTGATCGATGTGAACGGGAACCGCATGGGCCACCTCGTGGTGTTCGGCCCCGCCTGTCAGTCGTTGCTGAAGAGCCGCGATACGGTTCTGGTCATGCGCCTCGCCCGTTTTAGCTGTCTCGATCAAATGCTTCAGGCCGTCGGTTGATTCGAGGAGCAGATCGATGACGGGCTTTGTGAGATATCGCTTGCCGGTGCGGAGTTGATCGAGCAGATTCTCCAGAAGATGCGTGAACTCGGTGATGGCGGTGAGTTGAAACATGCCGCTATTGCCTTTGATCGAATGCGCGGCGCGAAAGATGCGATTGATCAGGTCGAGATCGTCAGGCCGACGCTCCAGTTGGAGGAGACCTTCTTCCATCGTCGTCAGATGTTCCGCGGACTCTTCGAAAAAGGCCGCTTGAAATCGCGAGAGATCGATTTTCATGGTTACCCCTTGGCTGGACCTGCTAGCTTGGGAGTACTTTTGCAATGACCTTCAGCATCTGCTCCGGATTAAACGGCTTGACGATCCAGCCGGTCGCGCCAGCAGCTTGACCTTCTTTTTTCTTATCATCCGTCGATTCGGTGGTGAGCATGAGAATCGGCGTGAATTTCAAGGTTCCCATTTTTCTGATTTCTTTAATCAAAGAGATCCCGTCCATATTCGGCATATTCAGATCTGTAATGACCAGATGAGGCTTGGTTCCCGCGGTGAGTTTCTTTACGGCGTCCGCTCCGTCCCCGGCCTCGACCACCGTGAAGCCGGCTCCCGTTAACGTAAAATTCACCATCTGACGCATCGTGGCACTGTCGTCCACTATCAAGACTGTTTTCGACATCCTGACCCTCCTCCACCTGATCCTGTCGAGCTAAAAGAGCGTGACGTTGTCTTCGGCATCGGCTGTGCCGGTTCCCACGAGCACAGCCCCCACCTCTCCCGTGAGGACGGACCTGGCCAATTCTCGTTCGCTTTCCATCGTATAACTTGTTTCCAGCTTTTGAAGTTCCTTGACGATCTCCTCGCTGACGCCTCCATTCAGCAGGTCGTTGAAGGCGCCCCCCATCAACTCTAGGGGATTCGCGACGTGCTGAAGCTTTTGCCTGGTGATATCTTGAAACTGCATCGTCATCACCACTTGCCCGATCGTCTTCGACAATTCACTGCCCCTCGACTGTGCTTGCCCAATGAGCGCATGAAGGTTTTGGTTGGATGCCGCCAGCCCATGCGTCATACTGCTGACCCGGGAGCGGGCCGCTTCGCTATTGGGCACATCTACGCGCGCGAGTTGTGCAACATGCCCCATGGCTCGCGTCATTGCGGTTTGGACCGCATTGACCAGTTCTTGGATGCTTACCGCCGCACGGCTTGACCGGCCGGCCAGTTTGGAAACTTCTTCTGCCACGACGGCAAATCCGCGGCCATGCTCGCCGACACGAGCCGCCTCGATCGCGGCGTTCAAGGCGAGTAACTGCGTTTGATCGGCGATAAAATCGATTTCAGTAATGCTTTCTGCAATCGATTTCGTCGCCGTGGATGCCTGTTCCATTGCCGTACTGACGTCCTGTGCGATTCTCGCCGCCGAGATCACCTCCTGGACAAATGCCGCCAACATCGTATCCACATCCTTGAGCGCGGCCTCGCTCTGCACCGAGTCACGACCGAAGAGGGACGTCGTCTCCTCCACCTGCTCTTTCGCTTGATTCGAAATAAACTGGAACCGCTCCGATAGTTGGATAACGGCCTGATCGGTCTCGGTAATCACGGATTGCACCTGAGCCACCAAGACGGGCAGCGTTTTGTGCACGCATTCTGTGACCTGACGCCAATGTTCGAGTTTCTCGCAAGTCGCCTGCTGCTCCATCTCGTGCGCCATTCGTTCCTGTCGCCACTGTTCGCATGCCGGCCGGTAGAGGAGGACGTACATACCTCCTCCCGAGAGGATGGCTCCCAGAATCATTCCCCACCAAAACATAACAAGCTCCCTTGTCGTCGATTGGGCATACTACGAGACTGTGGCGAGTCCTCTCGTTCTCAAGAGAGAACGCAATTTAATCGGGCGAGGTGCCGGTCTACCTCCGGTGTCACGCCGGTGACTTCAAATGACTTCCCGGCATCGCTCTGCAGCCGCGCTGCCAGCAGGAGTTGCAGACAGCTCGTATCGATGTAGTCGACATCGCTCAAATCGACCCGCCAGGGAGGCGGTGTCCGCAACAATTCGATGAGACGACGGTGTAGCTCCGCCGCCTCAAAGACGGTTTGCGATCCTTCCAGCTTGAGACACTGGCCTTCGGACTTTCGTCGTGTCATCGGTTCCCTCCGTCTGGACTATATCGGACGAGAGGTGTTGTATCTTGAGTCGCACATCGACGTCGTTCATCGTTAGCACAGCGTATGGTCATGGGAGGAAGCAGAAGTACATGCGGATGACAGGAGCGTCGTCTCGACATTTATGTGTTCACCGCGCCCCTAAATACATTTCGACGTCGATGGACAGTTTCTTGGAATCCAGGACGGCAATGATCTTGCGAGCCGGCGTTGGGGTCTGCTCCTTGAGGTCAATGGCCTTGGGTGCAATCGTGCAGAGATTTGCGTCTCTGACCAGAATGAGTTTCGGCGAGACGGGTTGGTCCTGGTGCAATTCGCTGACGATGCCTGCCTCGCCGGTATTCAATAAGACGCATGACCCCACGGGATACACGCCGACACACTGGATAAACTGCTGCACAAATTTGGAATCGAGATGGCCGTCTTGACCAAGGCTATAGAGGTGCTGGAGCACCCGATGAGCCGGCATGCCCTTGTGATAACAGCGGTCGCTTGTCATCGCATCGTAAATATCCACGACGCTTGCGATGAGCCCGAAGGGCGTCAACTCGGATCGGTTGCGCCCAAATGGATACCCGGTTCCATCAACCCGTTCATGGTGCTCTAATGCGGGTCGGACGACTTCCTCTTGGAACCCGGTGGTCGCAGAGAGTACCTCCACTCCGCGTAAGGCGTGCTGCTTCATAATTTCGAACTCATGAGGCTCGAAACGTCCCGGCTTGTTCAAAATATCCAACGGGATCTTCGTCTTGCCGATATCGTGCAATAAGGTTCCTGACCCGAGGAGATGCAGCGCCTCAGGCGAGAACCCAAGTCTTCGTCCAAGGGCGAGAGCCAAAATCGATGTATTGACGGAATGAAAGAAGGTGTATTCGTCGAAGCTCTTCAGTCTGGACAAACTGACCAAGGCATCAGCGTTGCGAAGGATGCTGTCGACCATGGCGGCGACGAGGCGACTGACACCTTCGCTGTTGATGGCGCGACCAAGACGGACGTCATGCATCGCCGTTTCGACGAGCCCCTTGGCATTCCGGTAGACTTCATGCGCAATCGGTAGTTCTTCCTCGAATGTCGTCGTCCGCTCGATGTGCCGGCCGTCTGAAGGCTCATCCATCAGGCTGGAGACAGCAGGGTCAGGAGTGTCACCAATCGGAGGAGGAACAACCGGTGGGTCGGGACATGGCTCGCACTCGACTTCAACGAACCGTACCCCCGCTTTCTTCAATTTGTCGATCTGATCCGTTCGCGTGATCAGCACTCGATGGCGCAAAAACGGCGTATCGAGCCAGGACCGGTCCATCCCGACAACCGACATGCCGATCATCACTTGATCAAGAGGGATAGTTTTACGCATGGCAAGGCATAGGCGATGAGATATCGGCGGTCATACGGCTACGTCGAAGTCTGATAGTACTGTTCGTATCCATCATGAGACGGCGCCAAAGCCTTCGCACGGCAGGATGCGTGGTGAGCTGTCAGTGCTCCCCATGACCTGTCCGCCTATAGGTCCTTATCGGAAAAGTTCGGCACGCACTTAAAACACATTTGCTAGCCAAGCCCGTTGATCCATTAAAGAAGAGGCGCATCCGCACCGATAAGAGGTCATGCCGATACTGACCGGCTTGGGAGCCTTTATGCTTGCCGCACATGTCTCATCCGACGGAACGACCTTAACGATTACGCCCCGTGGTCGCTTTGACTTCACCATCCAACGTGAATTTCGTCTTGCATACGCCACAACAACCGGTACCCGATATTACGTCATCGATCTCGGCCAGACCGACTATCTGGACAGCTCGGCGTTGGGCATGCTGCTCCTGTTGCGCGAGTATGCAGGTGGCGACAAGGCTGATATCCGCATTCTCAATTGCAAACCCGAAGTGCGGACCATCTTCGCGATCGCGAATTTCCAAAAGTTGTTTACCCTTACATGAACATCCTCGTCGTCGACGATACGGAGACGAACCGCATGGTCTTGTCCGCCATGCTGCGCAATGACGGCCATTGCGTCTCGGAGGCCACTACCGGGGAGGAAAGCCTCAGCGTCTTCGACCGTGAACAGCCGGAGCTCGTCATTATGGATATCATGATGCCGCTCATGAGCGGCTATGAAGCAACGGCGTTGATCAAGCAGCGCGCCGGCGATCGCTTCGTACCGGTCATCTTTCTAACCGGCATTAGCGACGAGGCGGGCCTCGCGAAATGCATTGCTCATGGGGGCGACGACTTTCTGACGAAGCCGTATAGCCAGGTCCTCTTGCGCGCGAAACTTCAAGCCCTCTCGCGCATCCGAGAATTGCATGCGGTGGTCAAAATGCAAAACGACGCCTTACTGGCGGCCCGGAAGAAGGATGAAGGCGAACAGGATGTCGCGCGGGCCATCTTTCAAAAGATCTTTCGTGAAGGCTGCCTTCATCATCCGAATCTCGCGTGGCGGCTCTCACCCGCCGAACTCTTAAGCGGCGATGTGTTGCTCGCCGCGCCGACTCCGCATGGGTTCCTGCACGTGATGATCGGTGATTTTACCGGTCACGGCCTCGCGGCGGCCGTCGGTGCCGTGCCGGTCGCCGAGGCCTTTTACAGCATGACCCAAAGCGGGTATGCCATCGGCCGCATTGCCGCGGAAATTAATCATAAGCTCCGCCAGATCCTGCCGACACACCTGTTTTGCGCAGCGTGTCTGCTCGAATGGGATCCGTCAGGACGCCGCATTACGATCTGGAACGGCGGGATGCCCGATGGGCTCGTCATTCGAACGGGGATGGGAATTATCCGCCGGTTCCACTCACGACACCTTCCGTTAAGCCTGTTGACCGATGAACAATTCGACGCGAGCACCGACACGATTGAAGTGCAGACCGGCGATCGGATTTTTCTGTACTCCGACGGTCTGCTCGATGCCAGAAGCGCCCACGGAGACATGTTTGGACAAACACGGCTGGAACAGGAGGTTCTGCATGCGGAGCGGAGCGGCGCCCGCCTGTGCGACCGGATTCAAGAGGCAGTAACCCGATTTCGCGACGGGCAAGCGGCGCACGACGATATCGCACTGGTCCAATTAACATGCGATCCGGCTCTCTCGCCTCCGGGCACCGATCTACACGCGCCAGAGCCCCACTGCGAGACCGCCTCCGGAAATTGGCATATTCAACTCGCTCTCGAAGCCGATGCCTTGCAGCGCGTGGACCCTTTGCCGACTCTCATGCGAACGCTTACCGATATTCAGGACCTTGCGCAGCATAAGCAGACGATCTTCACCATTTTGGCCGAACTCGTCGCGAACGCCATCGACCATGGATTATTAGGCCTCCACTCATCACTGAAGAAGACGCCGCGTGGGTTCTCCGACTACTACGAACGGCGTGAACGACTATTGGCTAAACTACGCCATGGTCACTTGCGGATTCGGCTTGAACATGACCGGAAAGATACGGGAGGACGACTGGTCATTCAGATACATGACAGCGGGCCGGGATTCGATGTTCATGGACTCCTTCCAGCCGTCTGCACGAATCAAGGGCATAGCGGACGCGGCATTGCTCTCGTTCGTGCACTGTGTGACACACTGACGTATCAAGGCAACGGCAATACGGTTGAAGCCGTGTACGTGTGGTCATGACGCGGTGAGCCGCAGTCCGAATAGCAAATGGCAGCAAACACCATTTGAAATGAATTTGAAACCAAAGGGCAGGATGCGGTGATGTCACAGATGGTGCGCAATGAGTGACACGACAAGAACTATTCCGATTGAAGCGCTGAAGCTCGGCATGTTCGTCGAACGGCTGGACCGATCCTGGTTAACGACGCCTTTTTTCAGGCACCGGTTTATCCTCCGCAATGCGGAGGATATTGCCCTCATGAAGCGATACGGCATTAAGCAAGTCGTCATTGACCCTACGAAGGGCGTTGATCTTGAGGACGGCACGCCCGGCGGTCATCCACACACACCGGAAACCAGTCAGCGGCAGGCTACCGCATTGCCATCGGGAATGCCCGTGCCGCTTCAGGCGGCGGTTAGTTCGACGAATCGTCCCAAATCCATTCCGTCCCGGGAGGAACTCGCCGTCGCCCGGCTTGTGCATACCGAATCCGTGGCGGCGATTCAGCGCATTTTGGAGGGAATTACCTCGGCCGTCCGCCTCGACAGTCCGGCATTGCAGACGATGGTGGCGCGTATTCACGGTCGGCTGATAGAAAACCGGTCCGCTATGATGACGATCACCCGTCTGCAACAATTGCAGCACTTCAACGCGCATATTTTCTCCCATGCGGTGAATGTCAGTGTCTTGACCATGGCCATTGGCATCGAACAAGGTGTGGATGCGCAGACTCTCGAAGAGCTCGCCTTCGGGGCACTTTTGCATGATGTTGGAGAAATGCGCCTCCCTCTCAATCTGTTCCGAAAAGGAGATGCCTTGTCGGCTCCTGAGCGAGCACTGCTTCATCAGCACCCAGCGCTTGGCCTGAGCATGTTGGGCGACTCACGTGAGATCACGGAGACGATACGCCGGATCATTCACGAACACCATGAACGGTATGACGGATCGGGCTATCCGTCCCGCTTGCGCGGCGAGGCGATTGCTCCGTTGAGCCAACTCGTCGGACTCGTGGATGTCTACGATGCATTGGTGACCAGCCGGTATGGAAAGCCCGCGATGACGCCTGCGCAGGCAATCCGCCAGATCTACAAGCTTGGCCTCGCGGGGCAATTCCACAAAACCCAGGTGGAGCACATGATCCAATGCTTGGGCGTCTATCCGATCGGGAGCCTCGTCGAACTGAGTACCGGCGAGCGCGCCGTCGTCGTCTCGACCAGGCCGGAACTTTCGGTGAAGCCTTCTCTGAAGATTATCTCCGATGCGAAGGGGCGGCACTATGCTGACCCCTTACTTATAGACCTGTCCGAATCGGATGAGGGCGGCCCCGCGCGCTCCATTCTTCGCGATCTCGACCCTCAGCAGGAGGCATGCCGGATCGAAACCTTTCTCGAAGCATCGTAGACGCATAGATATGGACATCGTAGGACGCGGCATCACCGACCCACAGGATGACTTCAACGGCACGACCTTCAACAAAGCACTGTTCGATGCCCTTGCCATCGGCATCTTTGTGCTCGACGCCAAGGGACGTATTCTATCGGTGAATCACGAGGCCGCCCGCCTGCTGGGATGGAGTGACGCCTCGTGTGATGGCCTCTTTCTGCACGATTTGATCGACTGTACCTATGTCGAACCCTCCACCGATGAGACGTTGTGTCCGATCAGCTACGTGCTGGAAACCAGCAGACCGGCGTGGACCTCACAAGCCATCCTCCAAGATCGTAGCGGCCGGTTAAAATCAGTCGAATACAAATGCATCCGCTTCGATTTGCCGTCGCAGACCGGCCTGCTGTTTAGTTTCCGAGATCTCACTCATGAATTACAGCTCGAGCGCGATCACGATCGTCTCGCATCGATACCCGAGGAAAGCCCGTTCCCGATTGTCGAATTGGACGGTCAAGGCAATCTCCTGTATGCCAACCCGGTCCTGATGAACCTTCTGGCCTCATCCGGCTTCCTCTCGTCAGGGTTCCCTGCCGTGTTACCGGCAAACGTGCTCGAAATCGCATCTCAGTGCATCGGAGCTCACAGCGCGATAAAAGACCGTGAAGTGCTGGTCAATGGACAATGGTATTCCTGGACATTCTGCCCTATTCCCAACTCAGGGCACATCCGAGGCTATGGGGTCGACATTACGGCTATCAAAAATGCGGAGAGCGCCATCCACGAATTCGCGAGGACACTAGAACACAAGAACGAGGAGTTGAATCAGGCCGTGAGAAGAGCTGAGGAAGCTAACCGCGCCAAATCATCTTTTCTCGCAACCGTCAGCCATGAGGTACGGACGCCGATGAACGGCGTGATCGGCATGGCCGGGCTGCTGCTCGACACGGACTTATCGCAAGAACAACGAGAATACGCGGAGGCCGTGCGCCATTCCGGAGAAAACCTACTTCAGATCATCAACGATATTCTTGACTTCTCCAAAACAGAGGCCGGGAAGCTGCGCCTCGAGATTATCGACTTCGACCTGCGTGCAGCGGTCGAGGATGCGGTCGGTCTTCTCGCTGAACAGGTTCAGGCTAAGAACTTGGAACTGACGGCCTTCATTCACCCGGACGTGCCTACGGCACTTCGTGGGGATCCGGGTCGACTACGCCAAGTGCTCATTAATCTCATTGGTAACGCGGTTAAGTTTACAGAGCACGGCGAGGTGGCGGTTGAAGTCGTTCCGGAGCCCTCATCAGCTGGCAGCGTGACCATTCGTTTCAACATCTCGGACACCGGAATCGGAATCTTGCCCGAGGCCTGCACCCGGCTCTTCCAGCCCTTCTCTCAAGCTGATGACTCGACGACGAGAAAGTATGGCGGGACCGGATTGGGTTTAGCCATTTGCAGACTCCTGGCCGATATGATGGGCGGACAGATCGGTGTGGAATCTCATCCCGGACAGGGAAGTACGTTCTGGTTCACAGCCCGTTTTCCTAAACAGGCCTCACCGCCCGGTTGCCTGTCACCGCCTCCGCAGCTTTGCAACCGGAGGGTCTTGATCGTCAATGGGCATGCTAGGCAGCGGACGCTCCTGGCGCGCCAGATGACGGCATGGGGCGCCGTGGTGGCGGAAGCGGCGACGGCACAGCTCGCCATGGAACTACTCCACTCAGCGGCCGCAGGCGGCGAGGGATTCTATCTCGCCCTTCTGAACTCGGTCTTGCCGGATGTCGATAGCAACGATTTGATTGCTCGTATCAAAGCCGATCAGACCATCGCCGGCACACAGCTGATCCTGTGTACGCCGTTTGGAAAGTGGGGCGCGGCAGAACACCGCCAACTGGCGGGACGAGCCGAATGCGTCAGCAAGCCTCTTCGACCATCATACTTGTCGGAGTGCGTCCAGAACATCTTGGCAAGTGGTGATCGTGGGCAATCGAACGGCCCTTCACAATCGGGCGTCCGTATCATTCGTCATTCGTCTCAGAACCTGGGCCGTATTCTTGTCGTTGAAGACAATTCGGTGAATCAGCGAGTGGCGATTCGCATGCTCGAACGACTGGGCTACCGGGCGGATGCCGTCGGGAACGGATTCGAAGCCGTAGACGCGATCACACACATTCCCTATGCGGCCATTTTTATGGATTGTCAGATGCCTGAAATGGACGGTTTTGAAGCGACTCGCCGCATTAGACAGCTGGAAGCCGGCTCAGGACCAAGAAATGAGGAGTCCGGCCTCAATCCTCAACCGTCAGCATCTCATCCCCGGCTTCGCCATATCCCGATCATTGCCATGACGGCGAACGCGTTGGAGGGCGATCGAGAACGATGTCTTGCCGCGGGGATGAACGACTATCTCGCTAAGCCTGTCAAGAGTGAAGATCTGCGAGCAGTCCTGCAACGGGTTTTTCAGCGCAGCCGTCCTTAATACCATCCAAGGTAGTAAGGCCGTGAGCTGTTACCGATCTTGCTTCGCTGGGCCTCAGCGATGGCACTCTACTAAAGAGATTGGACGACGTACCGGTGGCGCAATTGTACGTAGTTCCTGGTGTAGCACGGCCGCGCGAGTGGGATACTCGTCGCGAAGAATTAATTGTTTGGCCGTGCGAGTTGCGGCATTCACGACGACGGGACCCCGCAAATTGGCGGTCATGCTGCTGGGATCGTCGGCGGGTATCGTCAGAATGACGAACATCACCAGATCGCCTTCATTCACGCGTCCCAATTCACTGATTTCATCAACGGCAATCGTCACACGATAATCCGGCTTAAACCAGACAGGATCCATAATGACAAAGGCCAATTCTGATTGATCCAGCGATTGCATCCACTTAAAGGGCATATCACGATCGTGATCAAGAATGAGATAGCGCGTGGAAGCGGGAAACCCGATAATGCCGGACGGAATCTTCAGAACTTTGTCTTCCGGACAATCGAGCTCACCGAAGCGGGTGGTGTGGATCATCATGCCTTTTTCTTCACCAAGTCTTTTAATTGCGTCAAGGGCGGGAGCCTGGTGGCGTCGGTGAGAGCGGCCTGCTTATTCTCCTCCAGAATTCTCGCGTAGACTTCGTCGCGATGGACCTGCACCGTATGAGGCGCTTCGATGCCGAGACGGACCTGTCCCCCCTTTATCTCCAATACGATGACCCGTATATTCGGGCCAATCGTAATCCCTTCCGTGGTTTTTCGAGTCAGGACCAGCATGCCGTCCCTGGCGAGGCCCTCGCTCTATTCCGGACCCATAACGTTCACTCTAGCGAAACTTACACTTCCACTGGCTTGATGCGACTCTTATTTGAGGAAGTTCAGCAAGGAATTGTTGAAAATCGCATTAGCACTGCGGGCGGCCGCTTCCAGCGCAGTCTGTTGACGGGTCAAATTCGTAATGGCTTCCGCAAGATCGATATCTTGATTGTGGGAGAGTGCCGTCTGGACAAGATCGACGGTTCCCTGAAGCGCAGACTTCGTGGTGGTCAACCGGTTATCCAGAGCACCAACTTGTCCTCTGGCGTCAGATACCTGGGTAATGGCCCGATCGAGCTCGCCGATGCCTGTCTCAATCCCGGTCCCATTGTTCGTTTCCAAGGCGGCCAACAGATCCTTGACCGACGTGAAGACATTGGTCGTTGCACCGGTAAAGACCTGGCTCCCGGCCAGGGTCACCTGAATCGTTTGGTTCTGGCCGACGGCGATCGATTGGGTTTCATCGTTGCCGACATATGTCACCGTATCGCCGGCTCCAAGGACGAACGGATCGACATCGGTCTTCGTACCGGAGAAAATCCGCTGGCCATTGATTTCGGTATTCGAGAGCTGTAAGAGTTCCCGATGCAGTGATCGCACCTCTTTGGCAATCACATTCCGATCATTAGCGGTGTTCGTATCGCTCCTTGCATCGACGGCCAGTTCTTTGAGCCGACTCAAGATTGTGCCAACCTGTCCTAACGCCCCGTCGGCGGCCGCCAGCCGTGTCGAACCGCTATCGATATTTCGAAGCCATTGACCGTATTGGGCCAAGTCCGCCTTCCCAAGGACAATGCGCCCGAAGGCAACGGGGTCATCGGAGGGTTTCGAGACTCGCTTCCCGGAAGAGACCTGCTGTTGCGCCTCGAGGGTCTTTTGGCTGATGGACTGAAACTGATTGAGGACCAGCCCGAATATCTGTTGGTCAGTAACACGCATATTAATAGCGCTCACCTTTCAGCGATCAGCCTAGATGACTGCACCCTTTGCTACGGCTGAACGCAGATGACTGAACGGTACGCCTTTTCTATCGTTTCAGGTTCAAAATGGTCTGCATCAATTCATCCGCCATCACCACGATCCGAGACGAGGCTTCAAAAGCTCGTTGGTAGGTCATCATGTTGACCAATTCCTCATCCAACGAGACCCCTGAGACCTCAGACCAATGCGCCTCCAGTTGATTCTGCAGCATCTGTTGCGAAGTGAGGTCTTGTGAGGCTTGTTGAGCCTGGGATCCGACGCCGGACGCGGTCGCTTGGTAATACCCGTTCAGCGTGGCATTGCCCAGCGCTGTAATCGATTTATGCTCAAGATTAGCCAATGCCAAGGCGTTCACATTGTTGCCTGGAAGACCGGCAGCAGTGTCCGAAGCGGAGATCTGACGGCCATCAGTTAAGGCGACGGAGATGGTTCTGGCGGTCACGCCGGTAGAGGCAAAGAAGTTTAAGCCGGTGGACCCATCGAGCCCGACTCCCAGCTGGTGCTGTGTATTGACCTCTGTGACCAGATTAGAAGTTAAGGTGTCCAGCTTTGTCCGAACGTCAGGAATGGTGACATCCCGAGCATCCAACAATCCCTTCAGGCGACCGTTAGAAATAACGGATGTCAGAGTCACGGACGCGCTGGCAGTGATTTGATAGTCAACGTCGAGTAAGCCGCTATTTGCGGCATTCGCCCTGCCTGTTAACTGGTGCGTGACGTTTTTGTCCACGAGTACTTGGCCTTGACCGACAAAGAGCGTTACTTGACCACTGTCATCTTCCAGAGACGTCACGTTGATCTGCTCACCGATATCATGGATGAGCCTCTGGCGCTGATCCCGCAGGTCATTGGCATGTTGCCCCGATAGCTCTGCCTGACCAATCTTGTCATTGAGGTCGGCTACTTGTTGCGCGAGGTTGTTAATTGTGCTGATAGTCTGGCCAATTTCCTGATCCAGCGACTGCCGTTGGATGCTGAGGGTATTATCAGCCTGGTTCAAGCGATCGGCCACCGTTTTGGCTTTAGACAAGAGGACCATACGGGCCGTGACATTGGAAGGATCTGTCGCGACATCTTGGAAGGCCTTGAAGAGATTGTTGAGGTCCGTTCCCAGACTCTGATCATTCGAATCACCAAAGAGCCGTTCGATATCGGACAAGGCGCTGTTGGAGGCATCATGCTGACCTAATTGCTGACGAGAGGCCAGCAATTGGCTGTTAATAAACGCATCGACATTGCGTTGGACGGCAGTGACTTGGACGCCCGTGCCGATTTGACCGGGTCGACCGTTTATCGGTAAGGCCTCGGCAAGAACAGCGTCCTGCTTGGAATACCCCTTCGTGTTCACATTGGCCATATTATGGCCCGTCACCGACAGCGCTTGCTGAAATGCAAAGAGACCCGATGATCCAATATTGAACAGATTCGAAATTCCTGACATGCTTATCCCCTTCGCTCCAGCATCCCACCTGCCGGGGCCGAGGCTTGCATCGATCCTGACTCTGAATAGAGCGCAAGGTGAACGTGAAATGAAGCCTGCATCATGCCGACGGCTTCATGGAGAAATGCCAGCGATTTCTGGAGCAAGGAGCCGGTGACCTGATTGCTGCCTCTTGCGGCAAGGATCAGATGATTGAGCTGTGCTTGTTGCTCCTTCAACTGGCTGGCAAACGGGCCGCCGACATACTCAGCGATCCGTCCGATCGTCATCGCCTCCGCCGGAATGCTCCAGATAATCGCCAACTGTCCAATGAGGTCTTTTCGCACGTCCTCGTACGTGGCCAACTCTTTGAGCACTTGAAGCTTCGCCTGGTTGACAGAGGTCAATTGATCCATCGCCAACACCGTAATGGCTTGCCGTTCACGCGCCAGCAGATCGACAAGCGATTGCATTCGCTGCCGAAGTGCCCCTAGCGTCTCTGCGAGCCGAGCAATAAGATCGCGGCCCGGCAAGTCAGTTTGGCGCATCGTTTTCGCCATTTCAGTTCACCTTGGTCAGGCCCGGTGTGTTACAACACCGCGTCGGTTAAGACATGTCGAATCAACGCATCGGCTGCTGTTCGACCGCTGACGTTGTAGGTGCCTCCATCGACGGCCTGTCGAATCTTCTCCACCCGTTCGGCTTGGGCAGGATCTGATTCTTTGGCGAGCGCTTTAATCCGCGCCATTTCCTTCGCATGTTCTGAAATATCGACTTGATCCTGTCGCGATCCAGGAGCCTTGGCTTGAGATGGAGACGGGCGCTCGACGTCCTTCACTCCGAGCAGGAGACTCGCCAATTCATGAGCGCGCCCATGTCCTGAGATCTGCATCATTTACCTCTCTTTGCCGGCCAAACCGAGATGGTGTTTTCCCACTCGTGCGTCTTATCGGCGAAATGGAGGAGAAACTTGAGTGGGCACCGACTCGTGCGCCTGAACGGATGGCTGAGGCCCTCGCACAAGTGACTGCTCCAACATACGGCTGAGGCCGATGCCTCCGTTCTGAGCCGCTAACCTCCCAATTTCTTGGTCATAAAAGGAATAGAACTGCTGACCTTCCTTGTTTTTGACCAGGCCGGGGTGAACTGTATTGCGCATCTCCTTCAAAAGATAAGCAATAAAATACCCCTCAAATTCTTTGGCTGCCTTCTTAACCTCGGCCGGATCGCGTTTGACTTCTGCGTGATTCGACAATGCGAGGGCCGCGTTTTCAGCATCTTGCGCCTTGGAATCCGGTATCCCCGCTATCGGGCTATATAATGGTAGCGACTTGATGTCCATTTAGACGACACTCAGATTAGTTAAAGTGAGCTGTTTCAATTAATTGCCTAAATAATCTCAAGGTTAGCTTGAAGCGCTCCGGCGGCCTTCAATGCCGAAAGAATCGCCACGAGATCACGAGGGGTCACTCCCACTGCGTTGAGCGCCTGAACCACTTCTCCCAGGGTCACCGTCTCATCCACGACCAGTAAACGTGAGGGCTCTTCTTTGATTTCGGTCTGAACATCCGGCGTCACGACGGTTTGTCCGGCACTCGACCCAATAACCGGTGCGGTCGGCTGGGACACGTTTAAGGTCGACTTGACCGAAATACTCAGATTGCCATGGGAAATGGCACAGGTGGATAAGCGCACATGCTCGCCGAGCACAACCGTTCCCGTCCGTTCATTGACCACGACCTTTGCCGGCACATCGACAGACACGTCCAGGGCTTCCAATGTGGCCAGATATTGCACGACCTTCCCTTGAAAATTGGCCGGAATTGCCGAGCGAATCTGTCCGGAGTTCACCGGAACGGCAGTCCCCGCCCCAAATACACCATCAATCGCTTCGCTCACGCGCAGTGAAGTGGTAAAGTCGGCCTGCCGCAACATCACGTTCACGGATTCCCAGGCATCAATGTTCACCGCAATTTCTTTTTCCACGATAGCCCCACCCGGCACGATTCCAGCCGCTTGATGATTCTTCGTAACCGTGCTCCCCCCGGCTCCTCCGGTGCCACCCAAAAAACCTCCGATCGAGATGGGTCCCTGAGCTACCGCGAAAACCTGTTGATTGGGGGCTTTTAACGGGGTCAGCAAAAGCGTGCCGCCTTGCAGACTTTTGGCATTGGCCATCGACGACACAACCGCGTCCAACGTCATACCCGGCTTGGCGAAGGGCGGCAACTTTGCCGTGACCATCACGGATGCGATATTTCTCGTCAGCAACTGGATCGGATCGATGACGAGATTGATACCCATCTTGTTCAACATGGACATCATCGCCTGAACCGTGAACTGACCACCGATGACCTGATCGCCCGTGCGATCCAACCCCACGACCAAGCCATACCCGATCAATTGGTTCTCACGAACTCCTTCGATCATCGCGACATCTTTGATCCGTGCCGCATCGGCAGTGCCTGACGCTATCAGCCCAATTGCAAGTACAGTCGCAATCAGAGGATGGCGTTTCAGCAGGCGCTCGCGAAGAGTGAGTTCGCTTTCCTTCTGCACTTGGCTCGCCGACCCATTTGTAGACTTTTCATGGTTCATTGGTTTCATCATTCCCGTTCACTCAGAAGGGATTCACCCAATCCAAAATCCGAACAAGCCAACCAGGCCGCTGCACGTCGTCCACGACACCGAGGCCGGCATATTCGATCTTCGCATCCGCGATCACGGTTGAAAGCACGGTATTGCGAGTATCGACATCGACGCGGCGCACCACGCCGGTTAATGTCATCACCTGTTTTTCACTATTCACCACCACTTCCCGCCGCCCTTCTACTCGAAGGTCCCCGTTCGGCAGCACTTCAGTGACCATAGCGGAGAGGGTTCCTGTCAAGGTATCCGCGCGACTGGTCGCGCCTTTTCCCGTAAACTTGTTTTTCGAACTCGCGTCAACGCCAAGACTACGTTGCAAACCGGCGCCTAGGCGAAATCCGGGGATCCCGATCGTCCCGGTGGCACCGCCATCTACGCTATTCGTCAGCGTCGACTCACGCTGTGCGGTCGTATCCGCGCTCTTGGACCCTTTGTGTTGTTCCTGAATCTTAATAGTGATGATGTCGCCGACACGCATGGCGCGCATGTCCTCGTACAAATAGGCCCGACCGTTTTCTTCTTGCCAGAGGGACCCGACGGTTTTCGGCGGTGGAAGCGACGGCACGACCAGCTTTGAACTGATCGGTGCATGACTGCAGCCAAGAGCTAGTTCGGCAACGATCATATATGCGGCGATTCCTTTCAGCACGCAGCCCTCAGAAGTCTACCCTCACCAATCCCGGTCCAATGACTTTCGCCCGAAGATCTTTTCCGGAATCTTGATTGGTGACTGTGACCGTCTGCCCCACCTTCCCCACGACCTTCATGATCCCGATGGTCTGGATCTGCAATCCGCCACGTTTCGCTTCGATGGTGACGCGGTCGCCTTTGCGGACTAGATAGGGTTGGGCCAACGTTGAAACGTGAATGGGAACATGCGGCGCGATCGGTCTGACTGCCCGCTTCCCGATGACCTCATCAAGATTCATCGCATACTGTTGCGGCGCCGTCGTCATAGGAGTCCGCGCGATCGCCACATCATCGACCTCGATGGTTTGGTCGATCTTGATGAGTCTTGTCGCCACGGCCACGTCGACGAGCGCGATAATGTCCGCCGATGCCCTCGCCGTGTGGATGACTTTCCCATTGGTGGACAGCGCCACATCAAACTCCCGCCGACCATACCGTTCCGCTGAGGGGATTGGGAGCACTCGGATGTCGACGGCTGCGCCAGGAAGCGACAGGGGCTGCTCCGGCTCGAGGAGCCGCACCTGAACGTCGGCCACCGTCTCCTCTTTTTGCGACCGCACATAATCCAAAACAGCGTTCTGCACGTGTTGCGGCGTGACGTGTTGCATCCGGATACGCCCCTCGCTCTTGACCAGGGAATGCGCGTGTACCGCGGTTATCATGAAGAACGTCAGCGCGGCAGCGAGATACAAACAACGGGTGTAACTCATCGACGATTCATCCTCTCCATGTCGTTATCGTCGGAGGTTATTTGCCATGGCCATCATCTCATCGGCGGCCTGGATGGCCTTGGAGTTAATTTCGTAACTCCGTTGCGCGATGATCATATTAACCATTTCCTCGGCGAGGTTGACATTGGAACTTTCCAAGAAGCCTTGCTGAATTGAGCCGAACCCCGTTGAGAATCCCGGGATGCCCTGAGTCGGCGGCCCCGACGCAAAGCTATCCAAGAATAGATTATTTCCCATGGCGACCAACCCCGAGGGATTATCGAAGCGGGTGAGCTGAATTTGCCCGATCTGAGAGGCTTGCGTGACACCGGGTAACAGGACCGAGACGGTTCCGTCTTGGCCGATGTCGATTTTGAGCGCGCCCGATGGAACCGTAATCACGGGATTCAGCACATCGCCATCGCCGGTGACCAAATTGCCGACATTGTCCCGTTTAAAAGAGCCGTTGCGCGTGTACATGATTGTGCCGTCTGGGCGTGCCACTTGGAAGAATCCGGGCCCGTCAATCGACACATCCAATTCATTACCGGTTTGGCGAAGATTACCTTGTACCCATTCCTTGGCGACGGTCACGGGCCGTACCCCTGCGCCGACCTGGACGCCGACCGGAAAGACGCCGATATTGGATGCATTCGATCCCGGCATGCGCTGAATCTGATAGAGCAGGTCCGCAAACTCTGCGCGGCTGCGTTTAAAGGCATTGGTGTTAACGTTCGCCAGATTATGCGCAATCGTATCGACGTTGAGCTGCTGCGCCGTCATGCCTGTCGCTGCCGTCCACATCGCTCGAACCATCGTGACCTCCTAAGCCTTACGCGCTGAACAGTCTCTTACCCTAACTTTCCGACGTCTTGCACGGCCATTTCCGTCATCCGATCGAACGTCTGGATGAGTTTCTGAGCCGACTCATACATACGCATGCCTTGGATGAGTTTCACCATTTCAGTCAAGGCATTCACGTTCGATTCTTCGACATAGCCGGCTTCGATGACGGCATCTTTGGAACTCTTTGCATTGTCTCCTGAAAAGAGGCCATTTTCGCTCTTTTGCGGCGGCTTATTGTCCGGAAATTCCATGACCTTCATCTTGGCCGCTTCTTGCCCATTCACTTGGATGGCGCCTCCCGGACTTATGTGAACGTCTCCCGGCGCCAATTTAATTTCGCCCCGCTGCCCCATCACCGGATCGCCTGCTTCAGTCACAAGCCTCCGGTGGCCATCTAAATGAAAGACTCCATTGCGGGTATAACGGATACCCTGAGCCGTTTTAACTTCAAAAAACCCGGGGCCTCGGATGGCCATGTCATACGGATTCCCGGTTTTGCGGAGGCGTCCGCTTTCCAAAACCGTTTTGAGGCCTTGGGAGGATACGAAGACCCGCTCCGATGAACCGGCAGGAATGCCATTCCCTAAAGATCGTGACACGAGCGAGCGAAATAACGATTCGTCCTGCTTGAAGCCCGCCGTATTCACATTGGCCACGTTATTCGAGAACACCTGCATCTGGCGCTCCTGAGCCAGAGCTCCCGACAAAATGGGATAGATTCCCCTGTTCATCGTCTTGCCTCACATCCATATGGGTGCGTCATGATCAGCAACATAAGCAACGCGGATGCCACGCGGCATGTCACATATGATGAGTAAAACCGCTGAGACATCAACGCCCCACGACTCTCGTTGTGTGTCATGTCTGTACGCACTTCAACGACGACAGGCAGCTTCTTCTCGGCAGGCACAATTTACCTAGGCGCCTATTCCGATTCGTGCAGCATGGATTTCAAGGACAGAATGGCTTTCGTATGCAATTGGCAGACGCGTGATTCGGTGACAGTAAGAATCTTTCCGATCTCCTTCATGGTGAGTTCTTCGCAGTAGTACAGAATCAGCACCAGACGTTCCTTCTTGGGCAATCGATCGATGGCTTTCGTCAATTGCGCGCGACGATGTTCGGTCACGACGGTTGCCAGCGGATCCGGATGATTCGTGTCGACGAGCAGACGGAGGATTTTCCGCCCGTCCGTCTCTTGTACTCCCAGATCATCCAAACTGATCAACACCGCCCCTTGCGCCCGTGATAGATAGTCGGAGAGTTCGGATACCGAGACGTTCAAAGCGCGCGCCATCTCCTCGTCGGTTGGGGGCCGTCCGAGTTTACTGAGGAGGTCCGCATTGGCTTTTTCATACGCCGAGAGACGGTCGTGTACGGACCGGGGAATCCAATCCATCGAGCGCATCTCATCCAGCATCGCGCCGCGGATACGAAACTCGGCGTACGTCTTGAACTTCGCCTCGCGCGTCGGATCATAGCGGGTCATGGCATCCATCAATCCGATGATTCCGACCGACATCAGATCATCGGCATCCAAGTGTGCCGGCAGCCGAAAGGCCAGGCGATGAGCAATCGTCTTGATCACCGGAGCAAATTCCCGAATCACCCGCTCTCGATCCGCCTCGTGTAGCTTGACGCGGTCCGCACTCACATCAACCGCCTGATTCATTATGCGCTCCTTCTGAATCCGAACCTGACTCGTCTTCATGACAGGACCGACCGCTGCCATAAGAATTGAACGCCGCCTTTTGGAGCTCGTGTAACGGGCCATCGTTCCACGATGCCGGCCAATCGTTGAAACTCGAGACTCGCGGGCGCCTGAGGATACAGGTCGATCACCGGGCGTTGTCGACAGACCGAGAGGGACACATAGTCGTCGTCGGGAATAAAACCGACATAGTCAATGGAGATGTTCAGAAAGCGATCGGCCACGAGACCGATTTTTCGGAAGACGTCGAGCCCTTCACGCTGATTTCGCGCCATATTGACCAATAGCCGAAAATGGGTTTCGTGGTATCGATGAGACAAGACTTTCATCAAGGCGTAAGCGTCCGTGATCGACGTCGGTTCCGGGGACGCCACCACGAGAATCTCGTGTGCGGCGGCGGCAAAGAACAGGACATTGGAGGAAATGCCCGCCCCAGTGTCGATCAATAAAAGATCGATTGATGATGCGAGATGATCCAACTCTTGCTGGAGAAGAATCTGCTGCGGCTGAGTTAGGTGGGTCAGATCCTGCACGCCCGAACTCGCCGGCAGAATACGAATGCCACTCGGACCGGTGATCGCGATGTCCGACAGGCGTTTCTCTCCCGCCAACACATGTTCCAGCGTATACCGTGGGATCAATCCGAGCAGCACGTCGAGATTGCCGAGTCCAAGATCGGCATCCAGGACCAGGACGCGCTTTCCGAGTCGCGCCAATGCGACGGCTAAATTGGCCACCACATTGGTCTTGCCCACGCCGCCTTTTCCGCTGGTCACCGCAATCACGGGGATTCCCCGCGAACGTCGTTCCGGCTCGATGCATGCGGCTTGTCGCAAAGTCATTGCCTGATCCATAACTCGTCCTATCCCTTCTCTATGGCATCATTCCGTTCGGGTCGATGTTTCCAGCATACGTCTTGATCCCCCGAGCAAGAGGTCGGCGAATCGCTCGGGGCGGACGAGTTCGAGATCTTCCGGCACGCGCTGTCCTACGGTGAAATACGAGAGCGGCACGCCCGTCATTCTCATCAGATCAAAGGCCCCACCGATACCGGTCGTCTCATCTAATTTCGTAAACAGTAACCGGTTGAACGGAATCCCCCGATAGTGGGTCGTATACTGCTTGAGGTCCCGCTCCCGTGTAGTCGCCGAGAGCACAAGATGCACGTCCACCGGATGGTCCAGCGAAAGAATATCGCGCACCTCCGTCATCCCGACACCGTCCCCGGGACTTCGTCCAGCCGTGTCGACCAAGATGAGATCCGCATCATTCCGCCTCGCGATGCACCGCAGGGCATCGCCCCGCGTCAGCGCGACATCCAACGTCACGCCGATCAAGTCCGCGTACATCCGAAGTTGATCCACGGCAGCGATGCGATAGGTATCGAGCGTGACCAGCGCAACAGACCGCCGTTCCTGCTGGCGATAGTAGGCCGCCAACTTCGCAATCGAGGTGGTTTTGCCGACGCCCGTAGGGCCAATCAGAATGACGGTCTTTTTGCGATCCTCCTTGTTCATCAAGGGGCCGCTTGTCTTGACCTGACCGGCAATCGCAGTCTGCAATGCCTGGTGAATATGATATGCGGAGGGCCCAGCGGGGAGCCCGAGGCGCACGTCATGGAGAAGCGCCTGTACGGTCTTCGCCTCAAGACCGCGCTCAATCAAACCCTCATAATACGGCATGCATTCGGGTGGACATGGCCTGTGCTCACTCGGCCCGCTCTCACGAGCGTCGAGTCTTGCTTGGACCCGTTTTAGTTCCTCGTGCAAGGATTGCCAATCCGGATCGCGCCGATTGATCTCTGTACCGGAGAGCTGAGTGCCTTGCCGGGGCGGCACTGCGTGAGGGCCGCCGCTCAAAGAGGCGCGCAAGAAGTCACCAAATGGCATCGTGACGCCGGTCTTGGGCTCATCGTGCCACGTCCGATCCGGCATGATGGGCGATTGCTGTGAAACATGGCGATTGGAACGAACATGGACACGCGGCGCCTCGATATCGATGGCAGCCGTCACTTCGACGAGTTTGTATCCCAGTCGTGTCTTGCCTTGCGGATGTTGCTTGGTGGAGAGGATGACGGCGTCGGCTCCTAGCTCGGCTTTAATCGCCTGCAATGCGTCCTGCATCGTTGCGGCTTGATAGGTTTTGATTTTCATGTCGCCTCGTTATGCCGCCTCGTCCCCAATACGAATGGTTTCCGCCGACTTAATCGTGGCGATGCCATCAATTTCATGCGGCGCCAGCACGGGAACGGTTGAAAGCACGCGGTCGGTCAATCGCCGGATATGGCGCCGCAACACCGGCGAGCACAGAATGATGGGTTGCTGCCCGCGCGCCGCCACACGCTCAGCCGCCAGCTTCAATGCCCCGATCAAACGATGAGACACATTCGGATCGACCGCCCAATAGCTGCCTTGCCCGCTCGCCGTCACCTGTTCCACCAAGGCACGGTCCAATCGAGGGTCCAAGCTGATCACGGGGAGGATGCCGTCCGGTGAAAGATATTGTTTGGTGATGGTGCGGGCGAGGGCTTGGCGGGCCGCTTCGGTAAGGCTATCGGGATCCTTACTGACTGTGGCATGGTCGGCCACCGCTTCTAAAATAGTTCTGAGATCGCGAATCGGCACCCCTTCTCGGAGGAGGTTGGAAAGAATCCGCACGATCGCCCCCAAAGGCAGAAGAGCCGGAACCAATTCCTCTACCAATTTCGGATGGGCCTTCCCGAGTTCTTCAAGAAGGACCTGCACTTCTTGGCGGCCCAATAATTCATACGCATGCCGTTTGATAATTTCAGACAGATGCGTGGCAATGGCCGAACTTCCATCAACGACGGTATAGCCCCCGATTTGGGCCTGCTCCCGGCCCGCTTCTGGGATCCACAGCGCCGGCAATCCGAACGCCGGTTCTTTTGTCGGAATGCCCTGCACGGTACCTTTCCGTGCGGTTCCCGGATCGATCGCCAACACGTGGCCGGGCAGTATCTCTCCCCGAACCAATTCGACCCCCTTCAGCACAACCGCATAGTCGTTCGGCCTCAGTTGCAGGTTGTCACGGATATGAATGGGCGGGACGACGAACCCCATGTCTGCCGCAATCTGACGCCGGAGCCCCTTGATGCGATCCAAGAGTGCGCCGCCACGGTCTCCATCGACGAGGCCGATCAGCCCATATCCCACTTGCACCTCCATCAGATCCAACGGGGCGACCGAGGGCGTCGGCTCGATGGGCTTGGCTACAGCCGCCTGCTGACTCTCAACCGTTGGCTGCAACGCCTGCTGGTTGAGCTCATACGCCAACCAGCCGGACAGGCCGCCCAGCAACAGAAACGCGACATGAGGAAGGCCAGGAACCACACCTAAGCCGAGCAGGATGGCAGAGGCCGTACCCAGCACCTTGGGGGAGAAAAACACCTGACTCGCGATCTCGTGTCCTAAGTTCCCGTCCGATGCCGCCCGGGTCACCACGATACCGGCCGCGGTCGAGATGATCAGCGCAGGCACTTGGGCAACCAAACCTTCTCCCACCGTGAGTAGGGTGTAATTCTGGGCTGCGGCCGCGAGACTCATGCCCTGTTGCAAAATCCCGATCGTCAGGCCCCCAATAATATTCACCAGAATGATGATGACCGCGGCGACCGCATCGCCTCGCACGAACTTGCTGGCGCCATCCATGGCCCCGTAAAAATCGGCTTCTTCCGAGACCTCTTTCCGACGCCGTCGGGCGTCCGTTTCATTGATGAGCCCGGCATTCAGGTCCGCATCGATGCTCATTTGCTTACCCGGCATCGCATCCAGGGTAAATCGCGCGGCGACCTCCGCAATGCGGCCCGCGCCTTTGGTCACCACGACAAAGTTAATGACGACCAAAATAACGAAGATGACGAGCCCGACGGTGTAACTTCCGCCAACGACGAAGTTCCCGAATGCCCGGATGACCTCGCCCGCGGCCGCCGGTCCTTCATTGCCATGGAGCAGGATCAGGCGGGTCGACGCAATGTTGAGTGACAGGCGAAACAGTGTGACCATCAAGAGCACGGACGGAAACACCGAAAACTCGAGCGGCTTGCGCACCTGCATGCCGACCAGCAGAACGACGATCGCAAGCGTGATGTTGAAGGCAAGGAGTATATCCAGCGCGAATCGTGGTAACGGCAGCAGCATGATCATCAAGACGCCGACGACTCCCAACGACATGAGAATATCCGGCTGTCGGAACACATTTATCTGCATGCCCGATAGGCCTTCCCGACCCGGCACGGTCTCTTCAGATCTCTGGCGCTGAGCCACTATGAAGTCCTTCCGTTACGTCGCTAGATCAGCGTGTGCCACGGGCACGAAAGACCAATGCCAGGATTTCCGCCACAGCACGGTACAGTTCTTCGGGGACCGCCCGGCCGATGTCGACTAACTGATACAGCGTGCGCGCCACGATCTTATTTTCAACGATCATGACGCCATGCTCGGCCGCCACTTCCTTAATCCGTTCGGCAATGAACCCCGCTCCCTTGGCGACCACGATGGGCGCCGCCATGCGATGCTGGTCATAGCGGAGAGCGACAGCCAAGTGGGTCGGATTCGTGATCACGACATCGGCCTTCGGCACGTCCGCAATCATCCGATTTCGCGCCATTTCCTTTTGCAAGCTGCGCACACGCGACCGCAGCACCGGATCACCTTCCGCATCGCGGTGCTCCTGCTTGAGCTCTTGCCGGGACATTCTGAGACTTCGTTCCCATTCGAATCGCTGATACCCATAGTCGGCCAGTGCGATCAGGCCAATGGTAAACGCGATGATCATGGTGAGCCGAAACGCCAGCAGGCCCATGACCTGGAGCATCACCGGCAGTTCTTGATGCACCAACTCGGGAAGGAGCGAGACATTGTTCCGCACGGCGAAGGCGACCACGCTTCCGATGACGCTGAGCTTGATCACCGCCTTGAACAATTCTCCTGCGGATCGAAACGACAGGAGTTTTCCGAGTCCTGCAACCGGGTTAATGCGAGATCCCTCCATGCGCAGGCCTTCGCTGCTCCAGAGTGCCCCGGTCTGGACTAGGTAGGCGACAGTCCCCACGACACCGACAGTCAGCGCGAAGGGCAGGACCAATTCCAGTGTTTCCCACCCAAACCGACCGATGATGTCGTGCACCCCATCGATATGAAGCCCTATCAGCGCCTTCGTATCGGTTGCTCGCGTGAACCATTCCCGCATGAGGCTCACGATCCTGGCTACGGCGGTTCCCGACAGCAGATATAAACATCCGACCGCGCCAAAGAGCATGGCCGCCGTTGGCACGTCCCGACTCAGGGCGACCTGCCCTTGGCGGCGCGCGTCCGCTTTTCTCCGCGCACTTGCCTGCTCTGTGCGATTTTCGTTTTGCTCAGCCATGGCGCAGGAGCCTCATCAGGTCGTAGACGGTCTCATACAGGCGACCGTATTCGAATTCCAACAAGCCGGCTCCATACGGTAGCGCGGCGCCCATCACCAAGAATCCGGCTGCAATGGTGACGGGAAAACTGGTGACAAACACATTGAGCTGCGGAACGCTGCGACCCATGATCGCAAGCCCCACGTTGACTAACAAGACAACGGCGAGAATAGGAGCGGCCAGTTTCATCGCAATGACAAAGAGGCCTTGCGAGAGGCGAAGCACATCCTCTACCAGAGCGGTAGACAAATGCGCACCAAAGGGCGGTATGAGATCAAAACTGTCGGCAATCACGCGTACCACGGTGGCCTGGACGTTCAACGCCAGAAAAATCAATGAGGCCAAGACGGTTTGAAACTGGCTGACCAGCGGCACCTGATGTGCACTCATCGGATCGAACAGTTGAATCATGCTCAATCCCATTTGACTTCCGATCAGGTCTCCAGCCAGTTCAATACCGGCAAAGACAAATCGAACCGCGAGACCGATGACCAAGCCCACAAGAAATTCGCTCGTCATGCCGGCGCTCAGTTGGAGCGGGTCCGACGGCAGTGCCGGCAGATGAATGATGGGAAACAAGACCATGGTGAGCGTCACCACCAGGCCGGTCTTGATGTGCAGTGGGATCACCCGGCTGCCGAGAATCGGCCATGCCGCCAGGATGCCGCCGACCCGAATGAGGATCACCATAAACACCTGAAAGTGGGGCAAGGCGATTTGGAGCGTGTGACTCATGGATCCCGCCATGTTAACGCGCGTATTCCGGAATACTGAGCAAGAGAGTGGTCATGAAACTCACCAGAGTTCCCATCATCCAGGGGAAGAACAGGAGCGTGGCGACGAAGATTGCGATCAGCTTGGGCACAAAGCTTAAGGTGGCCTCATGTATCTGGGTCATGGCTTGGAAGGCGCTGACCGCGAGCCCAATCAGCAAGCTGAGCGCCAGCATTGGCGCTGAGACGAACAGCATGGTCTCAATAGCCCGCCGGCCGATTTCCATGACTGCATCCGTGTTCATCTCATTCCTCCCCATCGATCAGTCATCTCTTCAAGTCTTGCCCCTTCCCCGCCTCTTCGCCCGTGTTAGAAACTATGCAGAACGTTCACAACAGTCGTGAGCGAGGCCGCAGGAAGTACGGAGCCGAGGCGTATGCATTTCACCCTCCCTACCCGGGGGCGTGTCGAGACAGACTCCTTTCCCGGAGCGGTAAGTTGAGGCGTTGTATGAACGAGAACGAGGCTGACGGCCATTTTTCAACATCCTGCTAATGAAAGCTCTTCACCATCGATCCCACGACCAGATACCATCCGTCGGCCAAGACGAAGAGAATCAGTTTGAACGGCAGCGAGATCACCACCGGAGGCAGTAACATCATGCCCATCGACATCAAAATGCTGGCGACCACCATATCTACGATTAGAAAGGGGATATAAATCAGGAATCCAATCTGGAAGGCGATTCGCAACTCGCTCAAAATGAATGCGGGGATGACCACATGGATGGGAAGATCCGCTGGGGACGACGGTTTCCCCATCTTCGCCAGATCCACGAACAGTTCCAGGTCTTTCTCCCTGACTTGCTTGAGCATAAACGCTCGGATCGGCACGATGCCTTTTGCCCACGCTTGCTCATAGCTGATCTGCTCATTGAGCACGGGCTGGATTGCATCCGCGTACACGGTTTGTCCGACCGGAGCCATGACGAACAGCGTCAAGAACAACGCCAAGCTGATAAGAACCTGATTCGGAGGGACTTGCTGCGTCCCTAATGCCTGACGGAGAAATGACAGCACGATCACAATACGGGTGAAGGAAGTCACCATGATGAACAAGGCCGGTGCCAACGAAAGCACCGTGAGCAGCGCGAGGATCTGGATGACGACCGCCGTCTGCCCTCGGCCGCTGTTTCCCAGGTCGATCGTGATCGACGCGCCTTCCGCCCACGCATTACTTCCCACGCCCAGCAGTATGGCTAACGTGACAGCCGCCATCATGCTGACATGCGGCCGGATCACGGCATCCATATTCCGGCCTCCGCTGTACTTACCGATTCGCCGGAGGCGATGGAGGGAGGCACGGGATGACCAAGGCGTTCCGAGTGGCGGACACGTCCTAGCGGGATGAGGTCCGTCGCTGTCGCGCCGATGATCAGCAATTCGCCTGCGACGGAAACGACAGAAATCGTTTTTCGAGGACCGAGATAGCCGGTACTGAGGACTCGCACGAACGGCGCATCGGCGGGGGCGCAGAAACGAGCGCCCATGATCCGGCGAGCGATGGCGACGACGATCATCATGAGCGCCAGCACCACGGCCAATGCAGAGAGCATGCGGAAGACGCTATCCCAAAAGTCCATGTGCCCACTCATGACAGGGATGAATGCTGAGTGATGAGGAAATGAAAAAGCCGTCAGCTACGTGTCGTTCTTCGCTCATCATCGTGCTATGTCAGGTGCTGGATCCGCTCGACGGCGCTGACCACATCAGTGAGGCGGATGCCGAACTTCTCATTAACCACGACGACTTCCCCGCGAGCTACCAGTTGATGATTGACCAGGACTTCCAGCGGCTCGCCGGCCAGCTTCTCTAGTTCGACGACGGACCCTTGTCCTAATTGCAGCAGATCACGAATGAGCATCTTGGTCGATCCGAGTTGCACTGACACCTGCATCGGAATGTCTAAGATAAAATCGAGATTCTTGATTGACCCCTCGCCATTCTTTGTTTCCAGTGGTGGAAAGGTGGCCGGCTTCGGATCGGTCACCACTCCGGTCGGGGCTTCCCCTACCTGAGGCTGGGCTGCATCGTCATTGGCCATACGCCTTCTCCTTCGTGCGAAAGCTAGTTCGTGGGCAGCACCTTCGTAATGCGATAGGCGCGATTGCCCTTGAGGACACCTGCGTGCCCATGGAATTTTGGAAGACCTTCGACTGACGCGAGCATCGCGTCGCCGGGACTCTGGTCGAGTACCAAGACGTCACCGGGCCGGAAGTTCAAGACATCTTTCACCCGGATTGTCGTCGTGCCCAGCTGGACAGACATATCGATCGGACACTCTTGAAGACTGTCCCGGAATCGATTGGCCCATCCGGAATCTTGATCCATATGATCGGCAAAAAATCCGGCATAGAGCTTTTCCTTGATCGGCTCGATCATGGCGTACGGGTAGACAATGAACAAATCATGCCCCGACTCGCCGACATCCACACGCAACAGGACGGTCATGACGATTTCGGGAATCGATACGATCATCGCGAACTGCGGGTTGCTTTCGGAACGGAGATACTGCACCTTCACCGGGATGACGGCCTGCCAGGCCTTCTGCAAATCAACCATCGCCTGGTCCACGATGGTCTTGATGATGCGCTGCTGAATCGAAGTGAAATCCCGCCCCTCAGGCTTCACATGCGTCTGACAGTTGCCGCCAAAGAAATGATCCACGAGCAGGTACACCAGCACTGCGTTCATCGTGATCAAGCCATGCCCTCTAAGCGGGTCGATGCGAAAGACGCTTAAAGAAGATGGGATGGGAATCTTTTTCAGAAAATCGCCGAACTTGATGACCTGCGTCGACACAATGCTGACTTCAACTTGCTTGCGAAGAGCGGCAGACCAGGAGACGGATTGGAGACGGCTGAATCGATCGTTGATCATGTCGAAGGTCGGCATGCGACCACGAATGATGCGCTCCTGCGATCCAAGGTCGAACGGCCTGGTCCCGCCCGTGTCCTCCTCTTTCGGTTCGGTGTCGACTTCACCGGACACCACGCCACGAAGGAGTGCGTCAACTTCTTCTTGTGAAAGAATATTTTCAGCCATCGGTTCCTCAGTTTCGACTTTCAGGCGTCAGTTTTCAGCTCAGAGCTGATTGCTGAGCGCCGATCGCCGGCCGCTCGTGATCACTGCACCACAAATTCGGTGAAGTACGCAGATCGGATACCGCCTTTCGGTAGGAGCGCGTTCACTCGCTGGGTTAGTTCGTCACGGAGTTGAAATTTGCCCTGAGGGGTTCGGAGACTGGCGGCATCCTTGCTGGACAGCAAAATCAAGATCGTATCTCGCAGTTGCGGCACACGGGCACCCAAATCTGCTGAGACGTCGGCCCGATCCAGTTCCAGTTTCACGGTCAGCTTGAGATATCGCGCTTCCGGCACATCGGCCAGATTGACGATGAAGGGATCGACATCGTAAATCGCTCCAGGCGTATTCGCGCTCTGGATTTTCGCCACCGACTCTTCCTGCTTGCCCGAGGCCGGCTCTTGAGGCGATTGAGACGCATCGGTACGGACCTCTTCTTTGTGCCCTGCGAACTTCATAAAAGCGATAGTCCCGCCCAATCCCAGCAACAACGTGCCGCCTACGATGAGAATGACAAGTTTGATGGGGATGCCGGCGCCACGTGCGGGCGCTTTATCCTCTTCCGCTGTGACGACTGCTTCGGCCATGATTCACCTTTGAAGATGGTTGTGCATGGCAGTTGTGCAATGGGTGTGCCACTTATACTTAGAGAACGACGAGGGGTAACTGCGCAGGAAACCGTATAGTTACGAATTACGGCCGACACGGTTTTGGAAATATGACAGTAAGGCGGTTGACGGCGTCAGAATCGTGACGGGGTCAACACGATGAGTGTCAGTGCCCACTTTAGGTAGTGTTGAGATGAATAAGAGACGGGCCTATCTCTACCGGCTTTTCGAGCCTAGCCACTGCAGTGACATTTGAATTTGAACCACAGTTCTTACCATACGGGGGCAAGTGAACTGAAAACGGTTAAACTCATCTCCTCTTCTAGGATTAGTACACAGACAGGTCTGTCTCGTGATGCAGTGTTCAGGTGATCCCTGACGCTTGTAGGACTACTTCACTGATGTCCTGGTCGTACTTAGGTGTCCCTCCCCGCTACGGCCGCCATGCCTTTGTGAGGTAATGTCACACCGTGGGAATCAGCTCTGCTGGACGAAACAAACTGGAACATCACATTTAAGGACATCATGGTGAACTTGTTGGCGGCTCTCGGCGCTGCTGCAGGTTGGTGAACAAATCGCCCAACGGGCCATACTGGCGTGCATATCACTGTGAGACACAGATCAACGCTGGGCGAGGTCGTCCGATGACCGACACAGCCGGCACTCTTTATTGAACATGTGACGTACTGAAAGAGTCAGAGAGCAAAGAATCCATATCCGTCCGCCATGCCGATCTTTGTGATGATGTCCGGAGGGTTTGATGAAACAGAGGACGAAGCGCATTGAACGTCGCCGCGATGGCTGAGCCATTGCTGATGAGTGTTGCCCCAACCGGTCCGATGATCCCGAGCACAGATAAGGCAATGGCCGTGGAATTCGGATAGGCGATGACCCGCCAATTCTGCTCGATCAATCGGACCGCCTGACGAGCAATGTCGATCGCTTCCGGAATTTTGCAGAGATTGCCTTCTAGTAAGGTAATACCAGCCGTTTCTCTGGCCACATCCGCTCCACCCCGAACGGCGATGCCGGCATCGGCCTGTGCCAGGGCCGGTGAATCATTGATGCCGTCACCAATTACGGCCACCGTGTGGCCTTTGGCTTGAAGCGATTTGACATAATCCAGTTTCTGATGGAGCCATCGATACCCTGTACACGCAATCGGACACGACCCCGAATTGCGTGCACTACTTCATACTGTAGAGACATTGTCGTAAAGGCGTCGTCGGCATTGTTGAGTGCCGCGATCTACTCTGCGGCTGGTCGCACTCGTGTTCTTTCAAATGGTGAGATGGGGAAAAGCTTCATCATACTACTGCAACCACTGGACCCTCCAAATAGGATGAATCGAGATGGCGTGACGGTTGCAGGCTTACATGTTTGTTCCGTCTCGACTTTTGCCTTCGCAGCCTTCATCATAAGCACACAACATAAGTACACAACACCTAGCTTATCATCCAGGGAGGCCGCGATGAGTCTCTTTGAAGACCTGCCCAAATCCTGGTTCTCGTCGAGCATTGTTGCCGTCGGCGCTATCCTCATGGCTCCCACGGTCATTCCCGCCCTGGGCTCTGCGTTGCGACCACTGGCCAAAGTCTTGGTCAAAAACGGTATCACGGTCTACGATTCTGCTAAAGAATTGATCGCGGAAGCAGGGGAAGAATTGAATGATATGGTGGCTGAAGCCCGTGCAGAAATGGAGCAGGAGTCACAACTTGAGACAAGCAGGGCCACCGAAACACCCACGTCCGGGCGTGCTGAAGAGGCGAGCCGAGAAAGTGGCGGCCGTGCCTCAACCGGGCGTCGTGAAGGACAGAAGGCATGAATGCCGTGCCTATGCGGGGACTTCGCCTTGTCCACACAGTGCCGGGGCGCACTCGTCTAAGATTTTCCGAACTAAAGACCCATCCGCATCGACATCCTCATCTTCGGCAGAAGCTCGCGTCAATTCACGGCGTCCATCACGTGGAGACGAATCCAAACACAGGCAGTGTAGTGCTCTACCATGATCGAGCGATCACACGCTCCACGGCCTTCCTCACGGCCATAGCTGCCGCCTTTGGGTTGGCGGCGTTCACACCTACTGACATCGACGAATGGCTTGAACTATTGGATGATGGCTCAGCAAATGAAGCGGCTGACTTGCGCACAGCGATTGAAGGGATCGCCTCGACCATTGACCGAACAGTCGTGGACCTGACGCATGGGCGCTTGGATGGCAAAATGCTTTTGCCTGCGGTCCTGGTAGTCCTTGGTCTGCGAGGGCTTTTGGCAGGCGAGACCCTCGTGGCGCCAAAATGGTATGAGTTTTTTTGGTTTGCGTTTAGTGCATACGTCGCCCTGAATACCGCGAATAAACCGACAAGTCAAGATGAGACGGTATCGTAACGACAGCGGTACTCAATCGGCGTGACATGAAGGCCCGTGGAGCCTCAACGCCTTACGCCATACGCCTGTTGAGAGCCTCAAAGCAACTCCCCCACTCACCACAGGGGGGTGCCCCTTCTCTTGAGGCTGGGCATATGGGTATTACCCCTACTACCGGCGGCCCTACTATCCCTTAATCTTTGCCATCCCACACCGACTCCTTCGAGACCACCGCCGCCATCCATTCCCCCACAATTTAGGAAACACCCCCTAGGTTTATGGATGGCCCTGCAGGCATGGATCACTCCAGATCATTCCTCCGGAAGTACCAGTTAGCTTGGCTGAATTAACAAAGATGACGCCGAAGCTACTCGCTTAAAGTCAAGGTCTAATGCCTGGGACGCCGGGCAGCGAACTGGGCTGTGAAAGATCGCAACAAGGTAAGGACCTTCCTTCGGTCCTCAGAATCTGGCGCCAAGGACTCGGCGAGCGTGATAGGACTAGCAAGGTACCAATGATTTGGCTGGTCCATCTGTGCGCCCCGCTCCAGCAACAATTGAACGACCTCGGCATGTCCCCCGTATATCGCCGCATGAAGTGGCGTCCAGCCTGTATGATCCGTCGCATTGATGTGGGCACCATGGTCCAAGAGCAAACGGACAACCTCCGAGTGACCTTTAGCCGAGGCGAGAATCAATGGACTGCTACCGAGAATCGGAAATTGTGTATTGGCATCTATTGCCTGATCGAGGAGCGATGACACGCCGGACGAGTCGCCACTGTCCGCGGCATGCATCAACCCAAGACTACAACCCTGTAGCAGTATTGGAATGAGCGCGATGAAGAACACTTGAAAGCGGGGGCAGCACATGAGCCAGGACCTATAGCACAACCATTCATCAAGTTCCACACGTGAGTGCGTCAGCGTACAACCACCAGGAGAATCATGACAGAAACGAAGTCCGCGTGTATTGGTCTCCGGTCAACCCAGGGAAGTGTCGCTCTCCTCGACATGGTCACAAGAACACGCCTAGATGTTGGCTCCCATTCACAGGTTGCTGCCGAGTTTGGTCCATGACCACATTTGATTGTGTTCGATGAGCAGATTGGTCGTGAGATAGAGCGCCACCATCTCATGATAGTGCAGTGCCGCCTGGCTTTCATCGAGTGATATGTGATCGCGGTGATGTAATCCTAGATCGGCCCGACTGATCATTTGGTCGCGAAATGAGAATAGCCACAGGCCCGAAGGATCGGCGATCCCAATGAGATCATCATAGACGCTCGAAACATAGGCACGATTGTCATAAAGACATTGAGTAATCAAAAGACAACTGAGGTCCTGCCCCATGAATGGAGCGAGACGAGGAGTCAGCCCGTTCATCGCAAGGATAGTGGGGGCCACATCGACCTGGCTGGCGATTCGATCCACTGTATGAGGGCGGTAGATATCATCCCTGCGAAGTGAAGGATCAAGCCAAATAAACAGGGGCGCGAGAAAGTGGCCGGCCTGCCGTTCTATATCGGTACTTCCGATCGGTTCGTGTCGACCGTGGTCGCCGAGTACCAGGATCATTGTGTTGTTGAGCAGGCCTTGTTGTTGAAGACCGGTAAAGAATCGTTCGAACTCCAGGTCAAAATAGCGAAGTGCGGCCAGATATGGGTCCCGCTCTTCCCGGAGGGCGCGAACGTCGGCATGTTGTAATGGAACGGTAAAAGGATGATGGGTGCCAGAGGTCATCGTAGCAAGGAAGAACGGGGCCTTGCCGGCCTGCAGGCTCTCGATCCGCCCGCGGAGAAAATCAAACAACGCGCCATCGGTCAAGCCGACCCCAAGCCGCCGGGCGTTGGGAGGAAAATCCCGTTCGCTGTAAAAACGCTCCATCCCGTTGCGTTCCAAGAATGGCCGAAGCCCGGGCAGGTCACTGTCCAAGCTCACCACCATTTCGGTTTGAAACCCAGCCTGACGCAGAAGGGAAGGTAAACAGAGATAGTCCTGGCCGTTCCGTGTTTTGATCACAGCCGTCCCTTGGCGTGGAAAGGCCGAGCACAACGTCGCATAAAGGCCTCGTGTCGTCTGCACGCCATTGCTAAAGAAATGCTCAAAGTAGACACTGTCCTCTTTGAAGCGATCGAGAAAGGGGGTGAGGCGAACCGTCGGGGACAGATCCGGTCGATCAGGCTCCGCATGGCTCACATGAATCTCTTGCCCCACATATCTTCTGTCCAAGCCTTCGACAAAGATCAAGACGATATTAGCGGGCCGGTTAAATGCAACCCCGTTATATCGATGGTGTTCTTTCACCAGAGGATATTGGTCGACGGGAAACGATGTTCCTCCCATGTACGCTTGGGTGATCTGAACCGCCTGGTTTAAGTCCATAGCGACGGGAAGCATGGCCGGAGTCCAACCCCATTGGGAGAGGAAGACATCTCGAACCGGTTGCCGGGCAAAGAGAATGGGATTTTGTGAAAGACTGCGGTAGGGTTCACTTTCAATCTGGAGAACATGGGCGAAAGACGGTCCAAGAGGACCGATCCCATAGGCGCTTCCTCCAAGCATGATTGCGAGTACCAACGTCGTGATATATGGAGATCGTCCTTCCCACTGTGGAACACGACGCGCATGACACCGCCAGAATCCCCCGCTCCAAATCAAGATGAGGAGCATTTCCAACACTACAAATCCCCCGACATAGAACATCCATTGCCGAGCATCGTCGAGTTCGGCGGTCGTCTGCTGGCCGGCTTGGGACGGCGCCTCTTCTTGAACGGAATGTAACAGTTCATCGACATATTCAAAAAAGACAAAGTCAAGGTGTTGATGATTGTATCGGTAATACCCAATATCTGCCGTTGATACGACGAAGAGACTCAGCGCCATGAGGATAAACGCGAACACGAGCCCCCGGTCATATCGAAAGGCGAATCGTCCCTTCCCATTTCGTTTGAATAGGGCGAATGGAAGACTAAATAGCACGGCCAGAACGAACGCCAGCGCTAATGCCCAGAAAGTCGTCACGGCATCTGCCAGCAGTCCAATCACCAACGTCTTTGCAAGCAAACCGGCCGATGGAGGATCCCGCAAGACGACGTTCCCTAAAAGAAAAAGACGCTCACCCTGCTGAATAAGCAGGAACACAACGCCCCAAAACAACAGGAGTCGTAGAGTGGAGCCAACATGGCTAGGCGATGGAGTGATTTCAGGACCTCTGAGACAAGAACATTTCAGCCAGGCTTACACAGTGGAGCAACCTCCTGATTGTCTTCTGCGTAGCGTAGGTATTCAATGGGCTGCGAAATCACCAACCGGCTGGCACGTCTATCCGGCTCAACTCATCCGGAAAGAGTTTCTCATGCCCATTTTTGACGAAACCACTCGACGGTCCGTTTCAGCCCGTCCTCGAAGGAGACCGTCGGATACCAGTTCAGCTCAAGACGAGCTTTGGTGGCGGTGACTTCTTTGCCGCCGAAGTCACCTGGCCGAGCCGGAACGAAATCAAGTTTGACATCGTCTCCGAGAATTTTCTTGATGCCTTCGGCGACCTCCAGGACCGTGACCTTCCTCGTCCCTTCTAAATTGTAAGTCTGGTTCGCGGCGTTCTCCTGCATGGCCAGCACGTGCGCTTCAGCCATATCCCTCACGTACACGAAATTTCGGTATTGTTCACCTTTGCCGGAGATCGTGAGAGGTTCACCATTTAAGGCCTTTTTGATGAAGATGGGGATGAGCAGTTCTTCGCGCATCCTGGGACCGTACGGAATTCCATACCGCAAGATTGTAAAGGGCACTTTATACAGCTGCGAATAGTTATGACAGACCATTTCCGCGGCCATCTTCGTAGATGTGTAGATGTGCCCGGCTCCCTCCAGATAGAAAGGCACCGTCTCGTCAGCGGGTTTACCGTTCGGCGCGCCATTGTAAACCCACACGGTGGAGGCCAGATGAACGCGCTGTGCCCCATTGATCCGTGCCGCTTCGAGAATGTGGGCTGTGCCCATGATGTTCAGCGCGGTGCAATACACGGGATACTTGTACGCATAATTCACATTGCTGACGGCGCCCAAATGAAAAATGTGCTCAGCCCCCTTCGTGGCCACGAGAACGGAGGAGAGATCCATGAGATCCACGTCCTCAAAGGCCACATCGTCCCGATGCGGGCGGACGCGATGATCGACCACGGTTACCTGATGTCCCGCATCAGCTAAGGCGTCCACGACGTGCGACCCGATAAACCCACTTCCTCCCGTGACAACAACCTTTGCCATGATCCTGACTCCTTTCGTTATCCGATGACGGCTTTCAACGCGCTCAACACGTGATGCGCCTCGGTTTCTTCCATGCCGGAGAATATGGGGAGGCAGAGGTGTCGCGCACAATAGTCCTCAGACACGGGAAGCGGCCCTGTCACATACGATTCAAAAACAGGCTGTGTATGGAGCGGCTCTTCGTAGACTTCACCGGCCAGCGAGACCCCATACTTCTCGCGGAGCAATGTTTTTAATGCTTTCCGGTCCTGTTGCTGTTTCAGCACGACGAGATACTTGTAATAGTTGCACGTCCCTCCCGGTGGGATCACCACAGGCGCCGGCCCTCGGAACTCGGTGAGCCCGCGGTCATACACCGTCGCAATCTTTTGCCGATCGGCAATCATGGAGGGCAGACGTTCGAGATGTTTCAAGCCGATGATGGCGTGCGGTTCCGACATGCGCCAGTTGTGTCCCATCCGGATATGGGAATTCTGCGTGAAGCTGGCCTTGCCTTGATCGCGATAGATGCGCGCTTCCACCGCAAGACGGCTATCATTGGTCACGATCATGCCGCCCTCGCCGCTTGTCATAACCTTGGTGGGATAAAAACTAAACGAGCTCGCGATGCCGAATGCGCCAGCCCTCATCCCGTTATAGGACGACCCATGCGCATGAGAGGCATCCTCCACCAACCACAGCCCCTTCTTACGTGACCATTCCAGAAGCTCAGGCATACGGCGCGACACAACGCCACCGATATGGACAACGATCAGTCCAACCGTCTTCGTGGTCACCTTCTTCTCGAGATCTTCTGGCCGCACGGCAAACGACTCCGGATCCATGTCGACGAATATGGGACGACCTCCCGCATGGACCACCGCCGCAGCCGTCGCGAAAAACGTGTTAGTCGGAACGAGCACGTCTTTGCCTTCGACGCCCAACCCACGAAGAATGATCTCGAGGGAACTGGTGCCGCTGTTCACGGCGATGGCATGGTCGGTACCACAAAACTTGGCGAACTTCTGTTCGAACTCCATGCCATATTTACCCAGCGTCAACTGGCCCGTACTCAGAACTTCCTGGATGCGCTCCGCAATCCAGGCCCGGTCTTCCGGTAAGAATTGAATCTTGGCCGCCGGGACTTTTCGGATAGGTTCTTGCCCTACGGCCTGTACATGCCCAGTCCACATGGGTGGCTCCTCTCGTCAGAATTCACACAGTTTCCCGTTAGACGGTTTCGTGTCCTGCCATGGTGATTAACACCACACCCACAATGACCAATATGATCCCAGCCCAGCGCAACGTGGGCACCGCCTCTTTGAGGATCATCACAGCCAAGATGGCGGCCATCCCGAATTCAAGGGCTGTCATCGGGAGAACGACGGTCACATCTGTCCATGACAAGGCCGCCAGGAAGAGAAAATAAAATATTCCATTCAATGCCGTGCCGATGAGCACCCAAGGGTTGCTCAAGGCCTGACTGAAATAGGTCAGGAGCGCCAGAGGTCCGTACTCGTCCAGGGACCCCACCTGTTGCATGCCGTGTCGGACAAAAATCTGACCGACCGCGGCGGCGGCGGTGGCGATCGTCATGGCGACTAACACTCGTAACATCATTCTTCTCCTTGGCTGATCTTTGACAGATAGTCCACACAACATGGAGCGTCGCTGCTTCACAATTCGCTGAAGGACAGCGGACGGATGCCGTGCGTTCCCAGCGCCTCTTTGACGCGAGGATTAATGAGTGCCTCGAACTCTCGCTCATGCTCGTAGTCGGGCATCGTATGGTCAATTTCTGGACAGCGCCGCGTCGCAGGATGAAAATAGATTTCAGTCACGCCCTCCGGCAGATGGGCAAGGAACCGCAGGACCAGACGGCTGTCCACATGGCCGCTGTCGTGCAATCCAAAGACACAATCGTTCGAACGAATACGAGCGAGCTTCAGCCGTAGTTTTAGAAGCTTCATCCAGGGGAATAACAGGGCCCATGATGCGAACTTGGACACAAAGCCCGTGCGCGAAGCACGCCAAGACGGCAAAAATGGTTCATACGGCAGACGCATCGCAGACAGTCCATGTTCTTTCCCTATTTTCAGAATTAAGCCTAGGATTGTTGGATGCAGATGCATGTGGTTGTGGGCATTCACATGATCGAGCGTAAGGCCGGTTTTGCGGAACGCCAGAAACTGCGCGGTAATTTCCGATTCAAGTTGTCGTCTGATGCCGGGCTTAAAAAAAAACTTGACACCGGATGCCACAAGACGTGATGAGAATTCACCGTGCTCATTCACAAGATCGGGAATGAGCGCTGAGGAAAGAATGGAGACCCCTTCAACGAGCACCAGGTGGAGGCCGACCTTGAGTGAGGGGAGCCGTTGCGCGCGAGCCACCGCATCTTCTGTAGCATCGGCGCCGACCATCAGGCTGGCGGTAGTGAGAATGCCCCTACGGTGCGCGGCTTCAATGGCTTCGTTCACCGGGACGGCGAGGCCGAAGTCGTCCCCTGTGATAATGAGTTGTCGCATGCTGTGGTGTTCTGTCTGACCAGTTTTCCGTCTCGCGTGAGAATGAATGCCTCTCCCCGCCAGATCGTGGTCCGTTTCGTAAACGCCAGGAACCACGACGCTAAGGCCGCGAGATCTCGAAAAGGGAGGAGTGCCACACTTCTCAGGCCGTCTGCATCTTTCAAACCCCATCCCATCACTGCTGTAGCGGTCACAAGCCGGATGGAAAGCGCCGCGCCTAAGATCGCCAACCCAAGAGTCGATCCAAGCGTGGAGAGGGCGAAGAGACACGCAAACGGTACGGGTCGGATGATAAGGGTAGAAAACAGGGCTCCGGGTCTGGCCGCGCGATTGTTCTGATCCCAATAGACCAAATGGTTCCACCATTGTGACGGCGTCTTGAGGTCCACGACTGTATCGACCAGGTATGGCAGAATGACTGGCTTCTGCCCCATGGACCATATGCGTTGTCCCATCTCGAAATCCTCGACGAGATAATCCGCCAAACTCTCGAGTCCCCCAATCTGCTGAAGCGTGGTCCGTCGCACAGCGGTGGACGCCCCGAGACAGAACTGTGCCGCTCCTGTCACAAGGGCAAATGCCATATTCGGGGTCAACTCAGCATTGATGGTCAGGAGTTCCATTTTTTCGAACCAGGTCTCGGCTCCAATTGCTTTGTACAGTGTGCACACATACCCGACTTGAGGGTCAGCAAGAGGCGCGACGATGGTCTTCAAATAGTCCGGTCTCAATTGAACATCGCTGTCGCTGATCACCAAGATCTCGTGCCGCGCGTGCTTGAATCCTCCAATGAGATTGTTGATTTTCCCATTGGGGCCAGCATCGTACGCTTCGATCGCTACCGTAACCCGCTCGCACCCAAACTCTTGCTGAATCTCTCTCAGCAAAGGAATTGCGGGGTCATCAGGACGCTGGACGGAGAACACGACTTGAAAGGCGGGATACTCCTGAATACAGGTACTTCTCAGATTCGTCCGCAAATCCTTTTCGAGTCCGCATACGGGTTTCAGAATGGTCACGGGAGGCCATTCACTAAATGGAGCGATAGCCATAGCGCGTGTCGCCGAACGGAATTGAAACACAGTCCACATGCACAACAGCGCATAGACAGAGCCACAGACGACCGGAATCAATAAGATGACTTGGATGACTGACACGAGTTCTCCCAAGAGAGCAACAAAGCTAAGGCGACAAAAGCATGAATCAGACCAGAACGCGTTGAGCCAGGCTCGCGTGGACTCCCAAGCAGTTAGCGGATGGTCACAGGAATCGGCAGATGAGAAGCTTGCGCGGGACGTTAAAGAATTTGAATCATAATCAAATTTTTTTGACGACGAAACAGCTGACTACCCTATCCCATTGCCCGGCCTGCGCGACAAGCCTGAATAGCCGATCTTCAGAGTCTCGATGTGTCAGCGGTGAGATCATTTCGTCTATAGAGGACCAGGCAGAGAACCGGAAGCACGACCAAAATAAGAACGGGGGATGTCAGCATGCCGCCGACCACGACCCGCGCCAGCGGTTGTTGGGACTGTGCGCCGATTCCCGTGGCAATGGCGGCCGGCAGGAGCCCAATGGCTGCTGCGAGCGACGTCATCATCACGGGCCGCATGCGGGCCTCGGCGCCTTTGATAACGGCGGTCCGGACATCATGCCCTTCATTGATCAGCGTACGGATTCGACTAATGAGAAGCAGGCCGCCTTGAATGGCCACACCGAACAGAGAAATAAACCCGACGGCGGCCGAAATGCTAAACGGTGTCCCCGTGACTGCCAAGGCCAAGATGCCGCCGACAAGGGCAAAGGGGACCGAGCATAACACTAAGAGTGCCTCCCGCAGGCTATTTAACGCCATGTATAGAAGCAGGAGAATAATGAGCAGAGTGACGGGAAGGATCCGATTCAGTCGCTCTTTCTCATCTTGCAATTGATCAAATTCCCCATGCCATTCCATCCGGTAGCCTTCCGGCAACACGACCTCTTTCTGGAGACGCGCTTGGGCCTCTTTGACGGTCCCCTCTAAGTCGCGTCCCCGGACGCTGAACTTGATGGGGATATACCGTTCGTTGTTCTCTCGGTAAATGATAAAGGCGCCGGTTTGCATCGACAGGGAGGCCAATTGTTTCAATGGGATTCTCGCTCCATCCGGCGTGCTGACTAAAATTCTCCCAATGCTCTCAAGATCCTGTCGATACTCGGGGAGAAACCGCACCACTAAATCAAACCATCGTTCCCCTTCATACACTTGCGTCAGAGCTTGTCCTCCAATGGCCGCCTGGACCACCGCGTTCACATCGGCAACCTGCAACCCGTAACGGGCACAGGCCTGTCGGTCCACTTCAACGATGAGGCTTGGCTGGCCCAGCAGTCGCAAGACGCCCAGATCCTTGACCCCTGGGACTTGTTTCATCACGTGTTCGATCTCGAGCGCCTTGGCTTCTAGGGTATGTAGATCTTTCCCAAACAGCTTGATCGCATTCTCCCCTTTCACGCCGGACATGGCCTCTTGCACGTTATCTTGGATGGCTTGAGAAAAGTTGAAGGTCACTCCCGGAAACTCCCGTAACTCCCGTTCGATCGCCTCGACTAAATCGGCCTTTTTCCGCAACTGTGGACGCCACTCTTTTTGACTTTTGAGATTGACGAGAAATTCTGCGTTGAAGAAGCTGGTGGGATCCGTCCCATCATCTGGACGGCCGAGTTGGGATGCAACGGTCGTCACTTCCGGATAGTGTCGAAACACATTGCGGATGTCCGTGGCGAGTCGGCTCGCTTGCTCAAATGAAATGTCCACCGGCATAGTCGCCCGCACCCATAGATTCCCCTCTTCCAAGGCGGGCATGAACTCACCTCCCAACAATGGCACGACCGCCAGCGCGACAGCGAATAGAGCAAGAGCAAACCCGATGACGAGAACAGGGCGTGTGAGGGCCCAAGCGAGAACTCTGCTATGGAAATACTTGATGGTACGAACAATGACAGTCTCTTTTTCTTTGAGAGGACCGGTTAGTAAAAACGAACACAGCACCGGGGCCAGCGTGAAGGCCATGAGCAAGGCACCACTCAGAGCAAACCCATAGGTCAATGACATAGGGGCAAAAATCTTCCCCGGCACGCCTGTCATGGTAAACAGCGGGATGAAGGCCACGACAATAATTGTGGTGGCGAAGAAGATGGAACTCCCTACTTCTCGGCCTGCGCGCGCAATATACATCGGCACCGTCACCCCCTGCTGATCCTTCCGGTTCAGGTGCGTAAAAATGCTTTCCACCATAATGAGCGTCGAATCAACAATAATGCCGAAATCGACCGCGCCCAGAGAAATCAAATTGGCGGATTCCCCGACGAGCACCATCATGCAGAACGTGAAGAGCAAGGCGAAGGGGACGGTGAGCGCCACGATCATAGCGGTCCGAAAATGACCTAAAAAGATGAACAAAATGATGAGGACCAGGACTACCCCCGTGATCACAATGTCCATTACGGTTTCAATCGTCGTGTGAATTAAGGTAGTTCGATCATAGAACGTCTTGATCTTAACCCCGCCGGTAAGCGTGCGTGTGTTGAGGTCCTCGGCCTTTTTAAGGACCTCTTTGAGGACCGGGAGCGCCTGTGCTCCACGCTGCAGTAAGACCACCCCTTCCACGACATCATCTCGATCGTCGATTCCGACTTTCCCGAGACGCACCCGATGCCCGATGCTCACCTGTCCCATGTTTTTCGTAAAGATGGGCGTCCCATCCTTCTCAGCCACGACGGCATTCTCGATATCATCCAAATCACGAATGAGGCCCAAGCCCCGAACGTTAAAACTCTGCGAGCCAATCGTGAGGTAATTGCCCCCGACATCCGTATTGCTTTTGGTGAGCGCGTTCATCACTTGATCGAGACCCACGTTGTAATTCAGCAGTGCGATGGGATTAAGATCCACGTGATATTCTTTCGTGGTTCCACCAAACGTGGTGACATCGATGACGCCCGGCACGCGTTTGAATTCTCGTCGGATTTGCCAGTCCTCAATGGTCTTGAGCTCGGTCAAGCTTTTCTCCGGTCCCACCACTTCGTATCGATAGATCTCGGCAATGGCGGACCAGGGCGAGATGGCCGGCTGCACGTTCTGAGGCAGCGTGATCAGTTGTAAACGATTAAGCACTTCTTGCCGGTCCCGGAAGTACTCGGTACCAAAGTTGAAATAGACCTTGATGTCACTCAGCCCAAAAATCGAGAGGGACCTGATATCAGCCAGCCCGGGCATGGCTTGCAAGGCGATTTCGATCGGGATGCCAATGGCGCGCTCAATCTGCTCCGCGGACCACCCCGGATACTGCGTAATGACTTCAATCATGGGTGGAGAGGGATCGGGGTAGGCCACGATGTCAAGGCGATGAAACGCATAGAGTCCGCCGAACATCAGCAACACGCCGAGTACGCACACCAAGACCCGCTGGCGCAATGCCGCGTCAACAATTGTACCGATCATGTCGCGGTCGCTCCGTGTAATGAACTTATTATTGACCCGTGCGCCACTGTCAGAACGGTACCTGCGCCTAAGTCATGTCTATTGACACGCTCGACGCTGACAGCGCGCTTATCATTTGCGCTTGTAAAAGACTAGAGGATTGGCGGAGGTCGCACCGTGAGGGAGATTAGAGTGAAACACTGGGGGGAACACGCCTCTTCAGCGAGAGATAGAAAACGGACGACCTCAATAGGAACGCACGCCGTGGTGAACGCCACTTGCTGATGCGAGAGAATGGGACCGTCCAGGGAATCGGAGGCATCGTCCTCTTCGACGTCGAGTGCATTGTGAGGATCCAAGATGATGAACGACGCTCCTGCAGAAGAGACGTCATAGAACGTGGGCAAAAGAACGAGCAGAATGGCAAAGAATAAAGACAGGCTTGGGGAGATCTGTCGTGGCTGAGTCAGCAGATCCAGCTTCATTGAAGCCCACATGAAGTAGGAAGAACCCTACCTTTCTGCCGAGTTTTTGTCAATGAGGACTGTCGGCCTAAGGACTATATATGTGAGTTGAACCACAATAAAGACTTAGTGGTAAGGCTTGACGCGCCCACCTCGCCCCTTTAGACTGTGCCGCCCGGTTACAGCCGTTTCCTTTTCCGATTCCTCTGCCCTTCGTAAGCATGCTCTTACTCGTGAGATGCTCTCTCGTCCTTGGCCTGCTGCTCGGTGCGTGGGCAGGTCCACTGAGTGCCCAGCCGAGTGGAACCCGGGAAGACGATGAGCAACCAATTGCTCCATTAATGCCAAAGACTGAGCCGGGCCCTTTGAAACCGGAAGAGAAGAAAGCCATTGAAGGCTTCTTCCAGAAAGGCTCTTACACCTTCATTCCCCTCCCCGCGTTTAGCTATGCGCGCAATGAGCGCTATTGGATCGGTGCCTTCATGCCTATTGTCAAGGAGGACCAGAAGGGCGAATTAAGCACGATCATCGCCCCGCAGTACCTCTTTAATCCCTTGGTTGGACAAACCGGCACGCTCAATGTGATCCGCTATCCATCCGATACGGCGCAATATGAAATCACGGCGTCCTTATCCGAGCGGATCGCTCGTGATATCGACTTCCGGTACAAGGATGTGGGCGCAGGCGGAGGCCGCTATATCCTTGGCGTCCAGGCCACCTGGTTTAAAAATCCTTTTGAACGGTTTTTTGGGTTCGGCAATAAAGCTCACGAGTCGAACGAAACAAACTACACATTGCGGGAAGGGCGGGTGCATCTCACGGCCGGCATCAATTTCAATGCCGACCTCGCACTTACGCTGACCGAACGGTACCGGGAGGTACGTATCGAGGACGGTGTCGTCACCAGCCTCCCGCAAACCAAAGACGTGTTTGGCCACGTCGCAGGCATCGAGGGAGCGAAGATCGTCGGGCATCGATTGGCACTGATCTATGACACCCGTGACCATCAACGCACGCCGACGAAAGGAAGCTATGTGACGCTGTCCGGCGAATTCAATCAGAACCTCTCGCATGAAGAAGAGAACCAATGGTTTCGCTATACATTGGACGCCCGTACCCTGCTGCCCCATGGCGACGGTCGATATGTGTTTGTTTCTCGGCTGTTGTTGGACGGGGTCGTCGGAAACCAGTTGCAGAGCCTGCCGTCGGGGACGAGTCAGAATCGCGGCATCCCGTTCTATGAGCGGCCTACGTTAGGCGGTGAGAATACGCTCCGGGCGTTTGGTCAAAATCGGTATATCAGTAATACGGCGATGTTGGTCAATCTGGAAGAGCGCATCCGGTTAAAAGAAGTGCATATCATGGATTATGCACTCGACGTTCAGGTGGCGCCGTTTCTTGATGTAGGCCGCGTCCAACAGCAATCACCGGGCGACAAATTCAACCTGAAAAATTGGCAAATCAATCCAGGGGCGGGGCTGCGCGTGATCGCCAAACCCCACATTGTCGGCCGGGCGGACCTTGCCGTTGGCCGGGACGGGTTCAATGTCTTTGTAGGCATCGATTACCCATTCTGACCCTGTCTGTTGATCATGGATTGGAATGGCGGCTTAGGTAGGTTCTATGACAGCGTAAAAGGAGAGCGGAACTAGATGCCGATAGATCGAGGATGCGAGGCGTACTCCCGGACCGGTGGCGAATCGGTCTCTTCGGAAGACACCTCGCGCGATGCATGAATGGCAAAAAACTCGGCCAGGGCATTGACCACTCTGTGCTTTTGCTTGTCCACGGTCATTACGTGATAGCAGTCATCCAATAATATGAGCCGTTTTTGCTTCGAGGCAATAGTTTCGTAAACTAACGTCGCATTGCGGGGGCTGGTCATATCATCTTCTTCCGCCTGGAGAATCACCGTGGGGGCCGTGACCGTACTCAAACGTGACCGGACTCGGCTGATGAGTCGGTCGAGCTCGGTGAGGGTCCTCAACGGAAACATCGGATAGCCGTTGGAAGCCGCGCAGCGCACAGCCGCGCCATGCGCAGCGTCGAGGCGTCCACTCCCCCTTGCACTTCGGAGCCATGCTCGGAGAATGGCAACAGGGCTATATGCGGCGCGAACTCGAGCTTGCAGTATGGGATCTTTAATTCCAAACGGAGGACCATCGATGTGAAAAAGCAAATGCTGCATGGAAAGCGGGATAAATTTCATGGTGAACGGGAGGAGGGCATGGGACCAGGGCGTGTTCCACCCATCGTACACAAAGGTCGGTGAGATGACGCCGACCCCATCTACGTCCACGACTGTGGACGCCTCCAAAGCCAGCAAAGCCCCTGCACTAAGACCTGCGACAAAAACCGATCTGTACTGTTCCCCGGCATAGGCAAGCTGAGCCTGTACGTGCGCACGCCAGTCCACTTCGGTGGTGCGCACGAGATCCCGGAGGCTGGTGCAATGTCCCGGAAGGGTCGTGACATAGACATCCCATCCGTGCCGGGCCAGGCCTTTCGCCAGATACCGCATTTCTATGGGAGCGCCGGTGACCCCATGGATCAGATAGACGAGCACATCGGACCCTGTGTGCAACGCATAATCCGTCCCATGTCGGGCGACCATGTAATCCAACACGCCGGCCCGTTTTGGTCGTCGAGAGATCATCAGCCTTGAGCGCACGTCGTAAATAATTGGTCCAGCAATTCGATGCCGAGGTCAATGTCCGCTTTGGAGATATCCAAGGCAGGGGCTAGGGTGAAGACATTCTTGTAGTGGCCGCCGATGTCCAACACTAACCCCATGGCACCTCGAGATGAGGGAATGCCGCCGGCAAGTCCGGCTTCAAAAATGCGGTCGGCTAATACTTTATCCGGAGTGAAGCGATCCGGCTTCGTGACTTCGATGCGAAGGGCAAGGCCTAACCCGGAGACATCTCCGATCGTAGCATGACGTGCCTTGAGGTCCCGAAGTTGCTCCAGAAAATAGGCACCCGATGAGGCGACCTTCTCCTCATAGTTCTGTTGGGCAATCCACTGCAGTGTCGCCAACGCGGCAGTGGTCCCCAGTGGATTGGAGGCAAAGGTGGAATGGGTGGACCCCGGTGGGAACTTCGTGGGTGAAATGAGTGACTCCTGCGCCCACAAGCCTGAGATAGGATTCATGCCATTCGTCATCGCCTTGCCGAAGACAATAATATGAGGTCTGACGCCAAAGTGTTCGATAGCCCAAAAGGTCCCGGTTCGGAAGAATCCCATCTGGATTTCGTCATCGACCAGAAGAATATTGCGATCATTTAGGATCTTTTGGAGGCGGGAAAAGTACTCAGGCGGAGGAATGATATACCCGCCGGTCGCCTGAACGGGCTCCACATAGAAGGCAACAAATTCCGGCTCATTCGCCCTCGAATCCCAGAAGGAATTGTATTCCGTTTCAAAGAGCCGCTCGACCTGCTTGACGCAGTAATAGTCACAGCTATCCAGGTTCTTGCCGTAAGGGCAGCGGTAACAATAGGGGAAGGGCACAAAGTGTGCGCGATTCGAGAAATGTCCGAATCGGCGCCGGTACCGATAGCTCGAGGTGATCTCGGACGCGGCGAGTGTTCTGCCATGGTAGCCTCCCATGAAGGCCATGAAGAGACTCTTCCCCGTCTCGTTGCGAACGAGTTTCATAGAGTCCTCGATCGCCTGCGCCCCGCCGACGTTGAACTGTACGCGCCCCTCTACGCCAAAGGCACGCACACATTCCATGGCAAGTTTCTCTGCGACTAAGACCTTTTCTTCATGGAGATATTGGCAGGCCAGTTGAGGTAACCGATCGAGCTGTGCCTTGAGGGCATTGATGATGGCTTCGTTCCGGTAGCCAAAGTTGACTGCCGAATACCACATCTGTAAGTCAAGGTAGGGTTTGTCCTCCCGATCGTACAGAAAGCTCCCTTCACAGCCTTGAAAGAATTTAGGCATGGGAGAATAGTGCACGGTATCGCCGTGCGAGCAAAACTTCGCCTCCTTCTCGCGGAGCGCCTCTTCGCTGAGCTGAATCATCGATAACGCTTTCATAGGCTATGAATCTCCTGGGGGAACAGATGTTCCGCCACCTCGGTCAGGGTTTGAAACGGTTTGTACGGGATGTTCTGGCGGGCACACCATCCTTGGAGAGCACCCTTGGCAAATACCGTGTGGACCTTCGGGGACACGCAGTGATCAGACCTGCCGTCCCCGATATATATCGTTTCACTCGAGCGCCGGTCCTGAGGGAGAGCGATTGCGCATTTGCATGTCCCCGCCCGACTTTCACACCCTTCGGCCGCAAACGGAAAGCTGAGCGATGGTATGCCGGTCTCATCCCAGCGGAGATGGTTCGAAAAAACGGGCAGGTGCAACAGGCCATGACGACGCAAGACCCCTTCAATGAGCAGATCAATCCCGTCACTCACGATAGTAAGCGGGATGTCGCATTCGGCACACCGGCGAGCGAGAGTGACAATCCCCGTGTCGACCGGCAAATCAGCCGCAAAGCTGACAAGCCTTTCCCGGTCGACTTGAATCAAGGCCACCTGGCGAGCAAGACATTCCTGGCTCGAAATTTCGCCGCGGACCCAGCGGTTCTCCCACTCTCGCCATGCAGGACACGCGAATGCCTCCAACATGGCGTCGGTGCCGTCCACGCCGGTAATCGTTCCATCGAAATCGCAAAAAATCTCCGTCGCTCTTACGCGCCGTAAGAGACGACCCTCACGTTCCTGCGCAGCGTGTTTCTTTGGAAGCGTCTCATTCAAACGTAAGGACAGGCTGAAACCTCCGAGACAGATGCGTCGCTTGGGCTCCGTCACGACGACTTAATCCCCAGCAACCTTTCGAGACGGACTGATGCCGCTTCCCATCCCGATTTATCATCAGATTCAAGACCGTCAGTCGAAGGGCTCCGCCATCGCCCCTGATAACATAGCTCCTGAGAACTGGCCGTATACACTCGATAAGGATGTGTTTGAGGCCCAGGTGCAATGGATCGCTGCGCAGCGGATGTGCACGGTGACCATTGAAGACCTGGTCGTTGGACTGAGCAGAGACCTGTCGATGGCAGCAACGCCCGCGCGCCCCATCTGCCTCACATTCGATGATGGATCGATCAGTGACTATGAAATCGTCTATCCAATCCTCTGCTCCTATGGAATGCGAGGGACATTTTTTGTGATTACAGATCTCATTGGCGAGCGGGGGTACGTCAACTGGTCACATTTACGTGAGATGGTTGCACATAACATGTCGATCCAATCACATAGCTGCTCTCATGCCTCTCTCGGGGACCTACCGTTGCGCCAGGTGCGGGACGAGCTGCGGCGGTCAAAGGAGCGCGTAGAGCAAGCCCTCGGGCGCCGCGCCGTCGCATTTGCCGCGCCGGGAGGCAGTTGGCGCGTACAGCTATCTGGCTTAGCACAGGAATGCGGCTATCAGATCGTCTGCACGTCCCAACAGGGTGTGAATTCTGAACCGTTTGACTTGCTAGCCCTCAAACGTCTCTCTATCCGACGGGCATACTTACCGGACCGGTTTCAATCCCTGGTGATGGGGCAAGGTTCGGGACTGCTCAAGCAGCGGATTGAAGGATTTTGCTTTGACACCGCGAAAAGGCTGTTGGGATTGGATCGCTACAATAAGATTCGTCACCATCTTCTCGAGCGAGCCAGCAGCCGCGCGAGGCGAGTGTCCGGTAGTTAGCTGTTCCCAAAACGGGCATGTGGTTGTGGGCCATCCGCAAGGGATCAGGGTGCCGAGAGTCGAAATCAGATGAAAGACAAATGCGGGGTGATCACGGAACGTGTACAACTCGAAGAGGTACTTCAAGAGGCGGGGCTGACCGCAACTACGAGGCCGTTCCGCTTCAACACCCGATGGTGATCGAAGAGTCTGCTCTTCACTATCCGCAAGATCTAAATCATCTACTTCTTTTAAACAGCGCCACGGGCTGCGACTGTGGTGAGAAGCTTTTCGCGAATGCCCTCTGCCGCGCGCCAGCAAAAACATTTCCATTCCAGCCCCACGATCTTGAACGACGTGGTCATTTCCCCTATCTTGAAGAACCAGAGACGTTTCCGCGGACGGTACGAGATTGGGTCATGGAACGACCATTACAAAATCGGCTTGGCCTGATGACGCGTTGAGGCCGGAACTCGGCCGACTCCGACGATTCGCATGATCAGGGCGCTCTGAAAATCGCCCATCAGTATCGTGTCCGTACGGCCCCCGGAATTTGGCGATCACCGAAGCCTTCAGCAGGAAAGGAAAAGCCGGCAGAGGCTTTCTGCCGGCTTCCCACGCTCAATACCGGGGCTGATAGCTGACGGCTATTCGCTACCTCTTCAGGTTCACCAGTTCCTGCAACATTTCGTCGCTGGTGGTAATGGCGCGTGAATTGGCTTGGAAGGCTCGTTGCGTCACGATCATATCGACAAATTCTTTGCCGAGATCTACATTCGACTGCTCGAGTGCCCCCGATACCACGCGGCCCAACCCGTTATTACCCGGCGCGCCGACCACAGGGGAACCGGACCCATTCGACTGGATAAAGAGGTTATCGCCGCTCCGCACTAACCCTTGTGGGTTGGCAAATCGATTGAGCACGACTTGCGCTAACGTCCGGGTCTGCCCGTTGGTGAATTGCGCGACGACTTCCCCTTGCGTGTCGACGGTGACCCGTTGCAGCGATCCCGACGCGTATCCATCTTGGGTTTGATCCAAGACAGCAGATCTCGCCCCGTACTGCGTCATATTCGTAAAATCCACAGTGACCGTCTGAGGAGTCGCCGCTCCGCCCCCAATCGTAAGCGACAACGCTTGGCTTCCACCCGTACTCAGCGCCCCGGCTGTCGTAAAGACCAGATCCGTGGCCGCCGTCGCCGCTCCTCCGTCGATCTGTCTGTACAGATTCCATGTATTCGCAGTGGAGGTTTTCACAAAATAAAAGGTCAAATCATGAGCGGTGCCGAGGGAGTCGTATATCGTCTGGCTGGTCGAAAAGTTATAGGACGTGGGATCCGTAATACTAAACGCCGGCGTGGGAGCGGTTGCGGAGGCGTCCAGATTCGCTTTGATCATGGAGACCGTTGTAGCTTGCGGCGCACTATTTGTGCTCGCGAGCGTGATGTTGCCGATGGCGCCCGTAATCACTCCACTGGCCGTAGCTTGGTAGCCCTGCAACAATGCCCCGTTTGGATCGGTCACCTGTCCGAGTCGATCGACTTGGAATTGCCCGGCCCTGGAATAAAACGTGGCGCCGCTCGTGTTGGCAAGTTGGAAAAATCCGTCCCCATCCACCGCAAGATCCAGCGTATTCCCGGTCGTATTGAGGGAGCCCTGCGTGAAGTTGCCTTGCACGGCGTTCAGGTGAACGCCCAGCCCTACTTGTAGGTTCGCGCTCGAGAGACTAGCCGAGACGAGTTCCGCAAACGCCGCGCGGCTCGATTTGAATCCAACCGTGCCCACATTGGCGACATTGTTTCCGATGACCGCAAGCGCATTTCCATAGGCATTTAATCCACTGACGGCAGTGAACATGGAACTCAGGATTCCCATCGTTTCTCCTCCTTTATCTCATGATATGAACAGGCTGTGTCGGCGCTATGCGCTCGTGGTGCCCTTTGTTCCATCAGTGGGAACAGCTGAAGGTGTAGTCTGTTTATCCAGCAACTGTTGCACCAACGAGACCAACTTTGTCAGTTGCTCCACCTGGCTAAAGGCGGCCGACTGCATAATAAAGGCGTCATTGTCCGTCGGCTTCAGTGGATCCTGATTTTGCAATTGTGTAACCAGCAGTTTCAGAAAATCATCCTTGCCGAGTGCGGCATTCTCAATCGGCGTCGAGGCCTCTGACGTCGTTCGACTTGCCGCCAGCACATTGGCAATCGTTGACATGGCTCGCTCCTCCTCTTCTAACCGTCTCCGTCCCTATGCGAAGACGTTGATCATTCGATGCATCGAATCCGACTCTCTATTGCCGGCATGCCGCTGAACCACCGCCGGCTCCGATGATTGGGGATTGCGGCGAGGAAAATCATCGTGAGACCACCCCGTTCCGCCACGATCGGCATGCTGCCTGGCTTGGCCCTGCACATCGACCTGAAATCGCCCGACATCCAGGCCGTGCGCGGCGAGTCCAGCCTCAAATCGTTCCGTACCTCTGACAAGAAAATCGTGCGCCTCTACCCGTTCCGTCATCACATTCGTGTACACCGTATGATCCACGACAGATAGATGGACGCGAATGCGGCCCATATCGCCCGGCTGTACTTCAAATCGGACAGACGCCGGCAATGGTGATTCCGACGGCGCCGTCACCCTTGGGGTCTCAACGACGGCGGGGGCTGCTGCCGCTCGGCCTGGAGCCGATGGCCCTTGTGCACTGAACGAAGACGCCACCGATGACGACGTGGATTGGGTTCCATGTGTCTCAACCGACGTGAATCGCTCTTTCCCCCCCTCGTGCTCTGACCAGGCAGATTGGTTATCTGCACCGCCTTGCTGATGATCAGAGGATTCCATGACGACGCTCGATACCAGGGACGATGGTGCCGCTGTCGTTTGTTTAGCGGGCGTGTCCGGACTATTCGTCGGTTGGATTGCGACAGTGGGTCGGTACCCGCTCGATTCCGGTGATACGGCCGACGCCGGCTCAGGAGGCGCCTGTGCTGCATGAGAAACAGTGGGATCCATCAATCTCGTCGTTGGAACTGCCTGTGCCTGATCCATCGTAGTCCTGGCCTGAGCGAGGCTTTCAGGTGGTCCTTTGGCATCCGGCAGCGCCGTCACCGGCAAGGGAGGTTTGCCATGAGCCGCCATGGGCTGATCCTTGGCCGACACATCCTTCTCGCTTGTTGCCAAGGCCTCCGATACAGTCCCGGCAGGATCACTCGCATTGTTCCCGGGCGACGCGATGATGCGCGTCGCCGCTGCTTGCACCTGTGTTCCAAGCGGCACTGCCTCGGTATTTGCCTTCCCAGCCGTCGTCATCTGTTCCTGGGCCGCGGTCAGAGTCGATACACAGGCCAAGCCACTTCGTACAACATCCGGCGAGTCTCCTTGAGCCACTATTTCATCATTCGACGTTGCACTTGCCTGGGCATCGACAGGAAGAGGCGGCGTGAGATTGAGACTGGCTAAGAGCTGTAAAAAAGCCGACTCAGATGCCGGTAAGGTGCTTAGGTGCGCCTTACCTTCAGTTGGTTCAACGGACGGTTTGATTGTCGAAATATCCATGCAGCACTCCACCAGTAGGAGACGTCACTCAAGTCTCGTGCCACATGGCGGTCAACTTATTCTTTAAAGAATTAACGCTTTACAAGCAGGGCCGATCCACGCGATTCGGACGAGATGGTAATTGTTGCCGAGTCGCTGGGTAAAAGGAGGAAATCTCAACAAGCGAGTGGCGAGAAGGGAATCAAGCTGTTTAGCGAACGGGCTTTGGTTTTTTCACCGGCGTGCCGGCCAAAAACAGTTCGGTTAATTTCGCGGCCTTATCCGGCCTGACCGACGCTAAAATCGTTCCGGCGGCTTTCCCCTTCAACAAACGAAGCACTTCCAACGCCATGTCGGTGGGCAATTTTTCCAGACGGACTGCCGCTTCTTCCGGCGGCATCGTTTCATACATTTTGACCACCTGATCCACGGTCGCCTTCGCAGCCGATTCAGCATCGGGCTTCTTGGAGCTCGGTCCGGTCTTGGACAGCAGTTGCTGACGCGCCAGCAACTGCTCGATGTCCTTCTTTAACGACAGCAATCGTGTTTCTTCGGTCCGCATGGCCTCCTCCCGACGCTCGACCGCGCGTTGCCGTTGGTTGAGCATGTCGAGTATTTCCTGGGGCAGGTCGAGTGCCGGCCCTTGAAGCCTGAGAGGATTGTCCTGCCGTTCTAGGGATCCTTGAGCGTCTGAAGCCTCGAGCGTCTCAGTTTTCGGCGTAGCCTTGGAGGAGTCTGATGGAGCCGCGCCGGCTGGCGCGAACGCGACATTGATCGACAACATCAGCATGAGCCCCGCCCAGATCCCAATGAGCGTCCTAGGAGACATGATGAGCTCCCTCACGCGCGTTCCTGAGGAACCGAATATGAGCCGCCTCATCAAGACTCTGTTGCTCCAGCCGCCTGAGCCGTATTACCCGTTGATGCCGTCGACGTTCCTCAAGAACATCCAACGTCTTACGCGCACGCGCCGCTTCCAGAACGTCGGCACGCTTTTGTTCCCAGCGGGCTCGCGCTTCCCCGACCATCGCCAGAGCGTGCCGTGCCGCTACGGTCGCACGTTCGATTTCGAGGGTCCAGTCGATCATCTCGTCACCGGAAAGACCGCGGCACAGTGCGTCTTGAAATGCGTCGGCGGTTTGATCGACAGCCTGATCTAGGGCACGACCGTGCGCAGCTGCCATTTCGAGTGCTCGTTCCAACACGGACAGCTCGGCACGCAGCATGTCCTCAAGCTGGCGGCGGTAGTGCCTGAGGGCAGCCAGATTCATGATTGGGCATCCGCTACATGGACAAGTGCCTCGACGGAGGCGGACAGCGGCGCGGCCTCCGAAGGTGCTTGCTGTAGATACGTATTAATCGCGTCAATGCTTTTCATGGCGCGATCGACACGTGTGTTGCTTCCGGGTTTGTACGCGCCAAGTGTGATGACATCTTCCGCACGCTGGTAGGTTGAAAGCGATTCAATGATGGCCCGCGCCGCGGCACGGTGACGTGGCGTCGTGATGTCCATCATGACCCGGCTCGTGCTCTGCAAAATATCGATGGCCGGGAAATGATGCCGTGCCACGAGGTCACGCGACAGCACGATATGCCCATCCAAGATGGCCCGCGCAGAATCTGCGATCGGGTCAGAGAGATCGTCTCCTTCAACGAGAATCGTATAGATACCGGTGATCGAGCCGGCCCCCTCGCATGTCCCCACCCGCTCGAGCAGCTTCGGCAGCAGCGCAAACACGGACGGTGTGTACCCCTTGGTCGTCGGCGGTTCACCAACCGCCAGACCGACTTCACGCTGCCCATGAGCGAAGCGCGTCAAAGAATCCATCAGAAGAAGAACTTGTTTACCACAATCTCGAAAATATTCGGCAATGGCCGTAGCAACAAAGGCGCCTCGAATGCGAACCAGTGGCGGCTGATCCGAAGTCGCGGCGACCACCACCGAATTCGCCCGCGCCTCAGGTGTGAGATCCCGTTCCAAAAATTCCTGTACCTCTCGGCCTCGTTCTCCAATGAGTGCAATCACTTTGATATCAGCGACGGTATTCCGGCTGATCATGCCGAGGAGAATGCTCTTCCCAACTCCCGAGCCCGCAAAGACGCCGACTTTCTGCCCTACGCCACACGTCAGTAAGCCATTAATGGCGCGAATGCCCACATCGAACGGCTCCTGAATCCGGCGCCGCCGTAGCGGATTGATTGGGTCGGCATACAGAGGATACTGACTGTCGGATTGAATCGGACCACCGCCGTCGATCGGTCGACCGAGGCCGTCCAGCACACGACCTAAGAGCCCCGCTCCAACGGGCACAGATGCCTGGCGGCCGGTCATCATCAACCGACTCGTGGGCCCAATCCCACGCATGTCTCCCAGCGGCATTAACAACAGGCGCTCGCCCCGAAAGCCCACCACCTCCGCGAGGACGCGACCATCTCCATCCTCACGGATGACCTCACCCATTTCGCCGATCGACGTGACCGGACCATAACCTTCGATCACGGTGCCGACCGCCTGGGCGACACGGCCATACACGGCAAGGGAATCGACGTTGTCCAGGACATCAAGACGTTTCATAGGTCGCGCTTCAGCGCCTCCCCAAGGCGAGCGAGCTGCGCGTCGATCGTCGCATCAATCAATCTCGTCTGGGTTTCGAGCAGACATCCGCCCCTGGCCACGTCGAGATCACCCTCGATTTTCATCGTGACTGGACCTTCGAACAACGAGACGAGTGTCGCGCGTAAAGCCTCGATGAAGGTACGGTCGTCGGGGTGCACGCGAATCAACACCTCACGGCTGTCTCGAACCCTCGCAATGGCCTCGCGGACCTGCCGTTGCACGAAGTCGCGTTTCTCATCGATGCACTCGCGCACGATCTTCGACGCGATCGCCAATGCCAGATCAGTCACCTCTTCCTCGGCCTTTTTGATCGTCGTGGCGCGCGCCCGTTCAAACTCTGTGACGGCTGATGCCAGCAGGGCCCGTTGACGTTCATGTACCGGTCCGGCCTGTTCACGGGCACGCCGCTCGCCCTCCACGATCCCACGCTGATAGGCCGCCGCATCCTCCGACGCTCCTGTCACGCCGCTAGACAATCCGGACGTGGCGCCATTCCCATTTGAGCCCATCTCTTCCAGTTGAAAACTATGGAGACGGACATTCGCGCCGCGCACCACGGCCTGCTTCAGTAAGCCGTTCTCATGCCGCAGTCGCTGTATTTCTCGCACTCTCTTCAGGAGCAGAACAACCTGATCCGGCTCAAACGGCTTCACAAGAATATCGGTCGCGCCAAGCTTCATGGCTTTTACTGCCAGATCGATCGTGCCGAATCCCGTCATGATAATCCCGATGATGTTCGCATCGTCTCGCATCACAAGCTCGAGGAGCGAGAGACCGTCCCGATCGGGCAGTTTAAAATCGGTGAGAAGAATGTCCGCCGAACGTTGCTTGAGGGCATCCAGGGCAGCCAGGGCACACGGAACAGCGGACACTTGAAAGCCTTCCACCTTCACGAGCTCGACCAAGAGCCGGCTGATCGCCGGATCGTCCTCGACGATCATGACGTGCGGGGGCGGCATCGAGGTCACATCGAGCCAGCCTTCCGCCATGTCTACCTCGCCGGTGCTCCAGTCGGGACGCGCTGTATCGACGCGGCTCATACCATGGTCTCCCCTGCACCACCGATGACGACTCGCCCTTCCTCTTCCAGCTTTCGGCAGATTTTCAGGATATTCTGTTGGGCCTTTTCGGCTTCGCTCAATTTCACGGGCCCACGCGCTTCCATATCTTCCCTTAGCATCGTCGCCGCTCGGCTGGACATGTTGCGCAAGACTTTCTCCACGACATCCGGTGCAGCCGCTTTGAGCGCCAGCGGCAATTCCTCTTTGCTGACCTCTTTGAGCAATTCCTGCATGCCCCGGTCGTCGATTTTGACCAGATCATCGAAGACAAACATCAGCGAGCGGATCGTCTCAGCGAGTGTGGCGTCCCGCTCCGTGAGTTTCGACATAATCGTGCCTTCCGTGGTCTTATCGAGACGGGTCATGATTTCGGCCATCATTTTGGCACCCCCGATGGTCAGCGCCCGCGGCCCGCTACTCCCTTTCAATGCTTCCTGTAAAGAATCGCTGAGATGCTGCAAGATGTCCGGCTGCACTTCTTCCATGGTCGCCAGGCGCTGGGCCACATCGGCTCGTAAATGATCAGGCAATGACGACAACACCTGCCCCGCTTGCTCCGGATCTAAATGCGCCAAGACCACGGCAATTGTTTGCGGGTGTTCCACCTTGACCAACTGAGACACCATACGAGCATCCAGCCATTTGAGTGTTTCCAAGCCCGGGTAACTCGCGGAGGTGAACGAATCCATAATATGGGCGGCCTTCTCGTTTCCCAGGGCTTTGCTTAAAATGGTTTTAATGTACTCTCTCCCCTCGAATCCAATCGTACCCTGACCGGCGGTCGTCTGAAAATCCTGAAGCACTTCATTCTCTTGCTCTTGTGAAATATTCGACAATTCCGCCATGTAGATCCCGACCTTCCGAATATCCTTTGGCTCTAAATGTCGCATCACCTGCGCCGCCGCATCTTCTCCAATCGCGCGCAGCAAGATTGCCGCCTTTTCTTCGCCGCTTAATTTACTCACCATCACGAGCCGCCCTTAGGTCCCCGCCTTCAACCACTGCTTCACGACCACCGCCGTGGTTTCGGGATTATTTCTGGCATGATCAAGCGCGTGCGTCTGAGTAATCCCGGGCGCCTCGCCTGATGGGAGTACCGTTGCGGTCCCTGCCGTCCGCTCTTGACCTAGTGAGACCGGCGACGACGAGGTCAACGCTGTGACCAGCGGCCGGACGACAAACACGAGAATTAGGAGGAATAGAGCCGCACCGACCCCGTATCGAATGTAAGGTGCGTACGTCTTGAGAAGATTTGGCGCGTCTTCGGCCATCGTTCCCGACACGCCTGTGGCGTCTGCCTCCAATCCGAACTGGACATTGACGACTTCTACCTGGTCCTGCCGCTCGGCCGAATATCCCATCGCCTTTTTGACGATTTCCTCGATCTGCTTCATCTCGGGTTCGGAGCGCGGCACATACTTGCGTCCGTCCTCTCCCTGCCCGCCTTTCACGGATTCATAATTGCCATCGACCAGCACGGCAACGGAGAGTTGCTTGATCGTTCCGGTCGGTTCGATGATCTTGGCCACGGTCCGGCTGATCTCATAATTGATGACTTCATTCTTATTGGCCGTGTTAGTGCTGCTCGTCTGGGCCGCCTCTTGCACTTGACCCGGCGGCACATTCGACGCTACACCAGGCACTCCGCCGGTCACACCGTTGGTTCCGTTGGCCTTCTCTTGCGTCCGCTGTTCGCTTCTCGCCACTTGTCCATTCGGATCGTATCGCTCCTCCGTCATCTCGACTTGCCGGAGATCCAACACGCTGGAGACCCGCACCACCGCTTTATTGTGTCCGACAATGCGCTCCAACATCGTTTGAATCCGTGTTTCGATATCTTTTTCAAGCGTCCGCTGATAATCCAGTTGTGAGCCGGTCAGACGGGTGGGCCCGTCCCCGCCGCCATTTCCCTCCGATAAGAGACGGCCGTTGCCGTCTACGACGGTCACATCACGCGTTTGCAATCCCTCCACACTACTGGCGACCAAATGAACGATGCCCTGGATCTGTGCGCGGCTCAGGCCGTTGCTGCCGCGGAGCGACAAGACCACCGACGCGCGGGGGCGATCGTGGTCTCCGCTGAAGAGCCGGCGTTCGGGAACGGCGAGGTGAACGCGCGCCCGTCCGACGTCGGGCATTTGTGCGATCGTACGCGCTAACTCGCCCTGCAAGGCACGGCGGTAATTCAACTTTTGCACGAATTCAGACATTCCCAGTGTCGATCGGTCAAAAATCTCGAATCCTACGCCGCCGCCATGTGGCAGCCCCTGGCCGGCCATCTGCAGACGCAAATCGTGCACTTGCACGCTCGGCACGAGAATTGAGGCGCCGCCCGCACCGATTTCATAGGGCACTTTAGCCTCTTTCAATTTTTCCACGATGGCCCCGGCGTCTTCCGGCGCCAGATTGGCAAACAGCACCTGCATGTCCGGCTGCTGTGTCCACAGCGTTACCGACACCAACGCCGCCACTCCTGCGGCCAAGGCTACGAGAATGCCCAATCGTTTCGCAATCGGCAGACTATTGAATTTCATGAGCATGGGTAGGTGTACCGCCCTCTTTCATTATTTGATACATTCATTCCTAGACGTCGTCTTTGCAGGCTGCTCAAAAAGCCCATCCAACAAGGCCGCAGGGAGTTCGCACGCCGAGGCGTACTGTTCAGTACGTTGAGGCGTTCGAACGATTGAGAACACAGTTGGCGGGCTTTTTCAGCAGCCTGCTACATCTGCATCCGTTGGATGTCTTCGTACGCCGACACCAGTTTGTTGCGCACCTGCATCATCAATTGAAACGAGACGTCCGCCTTTTGAAGCGCCATCATCATCTGATGGACATTGTCACTTTCGCCGCTGACAAACTTGTCGACGGCCTGGCTGGCATCCAATTGCACTTCGTTGACCTGCGCAATCGCGTCCTTCAGCGACCCGAGAAACCCGCCGCCGGCATGGTGTCCTTCCGCAGGGCTCACCCCTGAGAATGCTTCCGTGGGGCCACCGATGCTCGACAGTCCCGCGGCTTTAATCGTCATATCATCCATGGCATCACCCCTATGATCGTCCGATCTCCAACGCACGATTCCACATGGCACGCGTCGCGCCAATCGCCTGCACGTTCGCTTCGTACGCCCGCGATGCCGAAATCATATTCACCATTTCCTCCATGACGTTGACATTCGGCATCACTACATAACCCTTGGCATCAGCATCCGGATGTTTCGGGTCATACACGGCTTGCCCGGGTTTGTGGTCCATCACCACGCGCGCCACTTTCACGCCTTCAAGATTGGGACCGTCCATTCTCATCGACGATACGCGAAGCGCGCGCTGAAAGGGCGTCTGCACGGGAGCCGACTGAAACACCACATCGCGCCGGCGGTACGGGCCCCCTTCCGGTGAATGCGTGGATTGCGCATTGGCCAGATTACTGGCAATCACATTCAGCCGGCGGCGCTGCGCATCCAAGGCCGAGACGGAAATCGCCAAACTATCGGTTATATCCATGTGCCTGTTCTCCTTTCATGGCCGCCGAGAAACCCGTTGCTCTCGACGTGGCGTCATACTCCTATCGGATGTCGCGTATCGCGCTGAGCAATTGCCGAATCCTCATGGAGGTCACGGTGGCGGCGGTGTTATAGTGCATGGCGTTATCGCTCAGCTTGGCCATTTCCGTATCCAGACTCACTGAATTGGCATCAAGCGGAAGGTCGGCCGCAGGCACTTCAGTAATTCGACCCCCTGCGTGTCCACGTGTTCCACCGATCACGATATGCCCAGGATGCGTGCTCCGCAGGTGAACGATGGTGGCGCCTTTTGCGGCTTGCGCCAAAGCATCTTTAAACTGAAGATCTTTGGCCCGATATCCCGGGGTCTCTTCATTCGCCACGTTCGACGCAATGACGCGTTGCCGAGCGCCTCTGAGATCCATCGCGCGTTCCAAGAGCCCTATGGTCCGGTCAAATATCGTCATCGCATCAGACCTCCCTTGCATGGACAACGACCCTACGCGGCAAATCTTGCCGATCCCTTTTCGACCCCCGTTGCCCGGGGTCTGTAGTTCAGCATTCGGCTTGAGGCCCCGGCGAGAATACGGCGGGCTGATGTGCCAACTGCCTGTATTCGCGTAGTTTGTTGCGCAGGGTCCGTATACTGATCCCCAGAACCTTGGCGGCATGCGTCCGATTGCCCTTGACCCGATCCAGCGTGTGCATAATCAAGTCCCGTTCCATCTCCCACAGTGAGCCGTTGGCGGGCAAACTCGGAGTGTGCGTCGGCGCCGACGGCGCAAGCCCCCTCGACGGCTCTTCCACGGTCACGTGCTCCGGACCGATACCGCCATCGCCCGCGAGTAACACGGCCCGCTCGACGGCATTTTCGAGTTCGCGGACATTCCCCTTCCAGAGGCGTCCGAGCATGACCGTGAGTGCCGCCTCCGAAATGCGCGGCACCGCGAGCCCGTTTCGTGACGCAGTCGCTCGAACAAAGTGACGCGCCAGCACCGGAATATCACTGGGGCGTTCCCGCAGAGGAGGCAGGGTGATGGGAAATACATTGAGACGGTAGTACAAATCTTCTCGAAAGCGGCCTTGCTCGACTTCCTGCCGTAACGAGCGATTCGTTGTGGCGATGACGCGAATGTTGACCTGCACCGGCTCTCGCCCGCCGATGCGATCCACCTCGCGTTCCTGCAGCACGCGCAATAACTTGGCCTGCAGTCCGAGATTCATTTCGCTGATCTCGTCCAGTAGGATTGTCCCTTGATGAGCCATCTCGAACTTCCCGATTTTTCTCATGAGCGCTCCGGTAAAAGCGCCGCGTTCGTGCCCGAACAGTTCGCTCTCCAGCAATCCATCGGGAAGCGCCGCGCAATTCACGGCGATGAAGGGTCGATGACCCCGGGGACTCCGGCTGTGAATAAAGCGCGCCAGCAACTCTTTCCCGGTCCCGCTCTCCCCCTGGATAAGCACGGTAGCCTGGCTTATCGCGACACCTTCCGCCAACGACAAGACCTTCGCCATGGCCGGATCTTCTCCCAGCATGGGACGATTCAAAGGGGATATGCCACTGCCGTCCGACCCTGCACTTAACCCCGCTTCAAGCTGGACGAGGACCTGCTCAAGTTGCTCCGTCGCAAATGGTTTAAGCAGATAGTCGACTGCGCCACATTTCATGGCTTCCACGGCGGTTTCCACCGTTCCATACGCAGTCATGACGACCACGTGTGTATTGGGACACCGCCGTTTGACTTCCTTGACGACCTCGAGGCCTCCGGACCGAGGCATCTTCAGATCGGTCAAGACGAGCCATGGCTTGGAAGTGGCGATCCGGTCCATCGCCTCCTGGCCATTGGCGGCCTGGGCGACGGTATACCCATTGCGCCGAAGAGATTCAGTCACAGCCAATCGCATGGACGGCTCATCATCCACAACGAGCACGCAACGCGCTTCGGAGACGGTGCTGTCAGCAGATCCAGTGGACAAGGCGGCATTCATAGTTCCTCCTCAGCGGCTCAATGACCCTTTGTGACGAACGTGGGCGCCTGATGCGATGGCTCAACGCTTTCTCCCGCAGGTAACACGAACGTAAATGTGCTGCCTCGACCCGCCTGCGTCTCGATTTCGACACGGCCGTGGTGTGCCTCGACAATGGCATGCACAATGGCAAGGCCCAAGCCGGTCCCTTCGTCGCGCGTCGTGAAAAACGGATCGAACACCCGCGACACATGTGCCGAATCGATGCCTGAACCCGTATCCGATACGGAAATTCTAAGTGGACACGGCTCACCCATTCCTGACTCGCCATTACACTCGCGACGGGCGTCAAGGGTGAGCCGGCCGCCGGTCGGCATGGCTTGAGCTGCATTGACACAGACATTCAACAGCGCCTGCTTCAATTGGCCTGCATCACACCAGACGGAGTCGGCAGAGGTGGCGATGTCCAAGGTCGTATCGATCCCGCGTCTTGAAATTTCGTGCGCCGCCAGCATCAGAACTTCTTCGAGCAAAGGACGTAAGGCGTGCCGGCCGGCCTGAGAGCAATCGGGCTTCGTATAGGTCAGCAGATTGGCCAGAAGCCGGTCCATGGCTTTCACCGCTACCGAGATATGTTCGGCGTATTGGCGTCTCGCCGGATCGTCGGCCAAATCCTTTCGCAGCATGGAGGCAAAGAGTTCGACACTCCCGAGCGGATTGCGTATTTCATGCGCGATCCGGCCCACCATTTCTCCCATGGCCGCTAAACGATCGCGGCGCTGCACCCGCTCCTCCAAGCGGCGCACGTCGGAAATATCCTGGAGCAGGATCAGGTTGCCAGCCGGAAGACCGTTCGCATCGCGAAGCACGGTTCGGAGAATCGCGAGGAGCGCACCGGTGGGCGAGACGATGGGATAACATCCGGTCGTCAAATGTTTCTCATCGAGGAATTGCTTCAGGAAGTACCCGAGCATCTGGTCGCGCGAAACACCGAGCAGGCTTTCTGCGGCCTGGTTGCATCGAATGATGATGCCATCGACTCCCGCCACAATGACGCCCGTGGTGAGGGATTCCAAAATCGCAGTCAGATGCGCCTTGATATCCTCGTTATCTTTTAAATTGACGCGCAACGCTTCATTGCTGGCGGCCAGCTCGAGGTCCAACCGTTCCACGCGGGCCATCAGCATCCGGTAGGCTTCCTGCAACGACCCGGCCGCCTGATCGAAACTGCGAAACGCATCATGGAGTATCTCAAAGTTGTGCCCGTCTGCGATGGACTGTCCCATGTTCATCATCCTGCCGGCCGCGTCTGGGGAAGATCGGCCAACAAGGCGGCCGAGATGCGCGTGAGAAGTTCGTCGATCGTCGTCGACTGCACTTCTTCGAGTAATGTCCGGGCATCCCCGTACCGCTTCTGCGCACGTCTGATTTTGGCGAGTTGCAAGCGAGCCCAATCGGCATCTGCCGGCGAGGGCGGAGTCTGAATGACTTGTCGATAGCGCACCGCGGCCTCCTCATACCGTCCCGCGTCCAACAGTTGATCCGCATAGGGAAGCGATGTCCTATGTGCGTTCGCACTCGCAGGCCCGATCGTACGTGCGAGCGTGCTGAGCGCCTCGAGAGGATGCCCGATTTTCACCTGCGCATCGGCCATGAGGTGCAGCATCCGACGCCCCTCGGAGGACTGATCGTTCGCATGGCGCAACCAGAGGCGGCACACTCGAATCAGACCGTTCCAATCCCCCTGCCGATGAAGCGTGTCGGCAAGATGAGCCAAGACCATGGACCGGCTCTGCCCCGATGGGTACTGAAGCAGCGTGCGTTCAAAGACCCGTTTGGCCGCCGGCAGATCTTGCTGGTCAAGATAGGCAAGGCCCAATCCAATGAACGCCTTTTCACGAATGGCGTCGGACACCGTCTCACGCACCAGCGTCCGATACAGCTTTATGGCCTGCGGTGTGAATCCAAGTCGGTAGTGTGCTTCGGCCAACAGCAGCAAGATGACATGGCCGGCATACACATCCTCTCCGAACGCGCCATGCCGATAAAAGAAGTTCACTGCGGTTAAATCATCGTGGGATTGTAAGGCTGCGAGCATCCACGGGCCTAAGATTTCAACCAAGCGCCACCCCGCCGCTTCAGGCCACGGGTCGCCTTCAATGAGTCCCTTCCGGTCACTCAACCTGCGGTAGACGTCGACCGACTCCAGCCGGCGATCCCGCGCCTCCAAATGCTCGCCCAGATGGAACAAGGCCTCGCTTCCGAGTTCAACGCTCGCATACACTTCGGCGATCTGCTCAAACATCTCTTCTTGTTCTCGTGAATCATTATCCCCTGCTGGTCGGCCTTCCAGGATGGTATCGATCCCCAACTCCGGCCCAGACTTCCTGGCTTGCAGAAACGTGTCACGGGCGAGTTCTGCCAAGCGCATCCGGGCGATTGATTCCTGATACGTCCCTGAATGCTTCTGAATCACTGCGGCATACAACGTCTTCGCGTGGTCGATGCGGGCGCTCTGCCGCCAGCTGTCGCCGATCCTGATGAGCGCTGTCGGCGCCTCGACATGGGTGGGATACAAATTATAAAACTGCTCCAGCAGGGCACGGGCTTCCGCCTGTTTCTGTAAGCGTAGTTTGACATCGGCGAACAACAGGATGGATTCGGCGCGCCATTTGAATGCGTGCGGCCATCGTCGGATTCCGGTTTCGTACGCGGACTGCGCCCTGTCCCATTGTTTGGCCCTGGCCAGCGCCTCGGCTAACGCAAACGTCGCGGGCACGATCAGCCGTTCATCATCGGTTCGCTTCTTCACCTGTTGAAACGCATGTTCGGCATCTTTCCATTGGCCGGCCTCCAAAAAGACCAAGCCCAAACCGAATAAGGCTCGAGGCGCTTCCAGCGGTGATTCTGCCAGAGACTGCTCATACGAGGCCTTCGCCTCTATCAGCCATCGACCTTGCGCATACAAATCGCCGATGCGCCACCGGGCTCGTGACGCATTGGCCGAGGAGGGCTCTTCGCGAATCAGCGCTCGATAGGCCTCGATGGCCTGACGTCGTTGATGATCTGTTCCTCTTTTGGCGATCAGATCCGCCACGAAGGCCAGAGAAGTGCCCTTCAGCGGGCTGGTTGGATAATCGTTCACCAAACTTATGAAGGCGTGCTCTGCGTCCTCATAGCGCTCTTGGGCAATTGCGGTGATACCTTCAGAGAGGCGTGCGCCATCCGGGCCGGTCAGAGGCCTCACATACCGGGGACCATCATCGGGAAGAGAGAAACTATGCAGTTGATCGGCACATGCAGGCGCAGAAAGTTGTGAGGAGAGGATAAGAACAACGATTGCCGATATAGGCACTCTCTTATGCATGAAGAGAGGACACAGCAAGTCTTATGCCTTTATTAAATCGACTCCCTTGCCCGAGAAACTGTTAGATTTTACGAGAGTTGAAGGCAGAGTTCGCGGCACGAACGGCGTCAATGGAACGACGATGCATCCGGTTACAGTCAATTCCTTGACGATACTGAAAAGGATCCCGAGCAATTCAAGAGGTGATCACCAGCGGAATTCCAGGCCCGATCAAGAGGAATACAACTCCCCTTGAACTTTTGGATCCATGCCCTTCCGCTTTAATTTTTCGACAAGCGTGGTTCGATTCACATGCAGCAGTTGCGCCGCCTTGCTCGTCACGCCATTCGCCCGACGCATCGCTTCGATAATGAGGCGGTTCTCATGCCGCTCCAACTCCCTCACCAGATCAATGCCGGCCCCGTTCAAGGACAGTGGCTCTTCAAGGCGTGCGGCTGGAGGTGGAAGCGATCGCAGCACCTTGTCGGGAAGATCCCCCGGCATGATCATGCCGGTTTTCTTCAAGACAATAAGGCGCTCGATCAGATTTTCAAGTTCACGAATGTTGCCGGGCCACTGGTAGTGCAACATATATTCCATGGCTTCTGGATCGACACCCCGAACCGAGGCCTGTTTCATCTCATTAAATCGTGCCATGAAATGTTCAATGAGTAAGGGAATATCGGTGAGTCGATCACGAAGCGGCGGGATCGTGACAGGGATCACACTCAAGCGATAGAACAAGTCCTTACGAAAACGCTTTTCCTGGACAGCGACCTCGAGATCCTGATTGGTGGCTGCCAGAATGCGCACATCGACACCAATAGTTTTTGTGCCGCCGACACGTTCGAAACACCGTTCCTGAATAACGCGCAACAGCTTGACCTGAACGGCCAAACTCATCTCCCCCACTTCATCGAGAAACAGGGTGCCGCCATGCGCCAGTTCGAACCGTCCCATGCGCGCATTCACGGCGCCTGTGAACGCCCCCTTTTCATGCCCAAACAGCTCCGACTCCAAGAGGTTCTCGGGGATGGCGCCACAATTCACCGGCACGAGCGGTTGATCGCGACGTGCGCTATTGTAGTGAATGGTCCTGGCGATCAGTTCTTTGCCGGTTCCACTTTCGCCTAAAATAAGGATGGTGCTGTCGCTGTCGGCGACCTTGTCGATAAAGTCCAACAGCCGGCGCATCGCATCGCTCGTCCCGATCAAATGTTCCGTGCGATACTGGTCCCGAACCGTTTTCCGCAACAGGACATTTTCCTGACGTAGCCGCTGAAACTCCAGCGCCTTATTGACGACGATAGAGACGGCGTCGGCATCGAATGGCTTCGTGATGAAATCAAAGGCGCCGGCCTTCATCGCTTTGACTGCGGCATCAATCGTGCCATACCCGGTCATCACGATGCCTACAATCTTCGCATCCAGTTGAGTCACTTGCTCCAGCACCCGGAGGCCGTCCATGCCGGGCAGCCGCAAATCGGCGATGACGACTTGGACGACCGTGTCCTTCACCGTTTGGATAGCGGACGGTCCATCAGCGACGACCGTGACTTGATAGCCATCTTGGGTCAATAGGTCATGGAGAACCTCTCGAACGCCATGATCGTCATCGACGACCACAATGTGAGCCTGTCCCATTTCTCACCCATGGTTTGATGTAACCGAATGGTCCAGATAATACCCTATTTGGACAAAATAGCTAGACCTATTGTCTTATGAAGTTCAACTTTTTGGCCTTATTCAGCTCAAGTCCGATAGGAGTATTGGTGAGACGCGACGCTCATGAAATGGTACACATGGAATGATGGAGTTTGGTCTGCAGCGTCGTGATGTGGCTCTGCAGGGTATACGGTTTCTGGAGGTGACGGCAGGCGAACCTGTTCACCGATGGAAGGAAGTACGACTCACTGTATGAATGTTAGCCGCGCTTTTTAGGCCGGCGAAAGACCAGTACTCACGATCTCAACACGAGCCAGGTACAGCGACAAGGCGTTAACGCAGGTACGAATCGCCACCGCATCGCCGTGCTTCGCGGCTGCTTCGATTTCACCGCCGATGTCCGTAATCCCATTAAAACCGTACCCGCCTCCTGAGCCCTTCATACTGTGACCGAGAATGCGGGCGGTCTCGAAGTCACCTCTATGAAGCGCGTCCAATAACGACTTCACATCTCGCCGCCGATTCTCTAAAAATCCTGGAATAAGAGATGCAAGGTCGGGGTCGACACGAATACGAATCGGTTTGTGAATATCGTCGTTGGAGTCACTCATTGTGTGACCTCATGGTCGGCATACTCGGCCAATGCCGAGAGCAAGGTTGGCTTCTTAATCGGTTTCGTGAGGTGAGCCGTGCACCCCGCCGCCTGACTATTTTCGACATCCTCGCGACGTGCATGTGCGGTTAATGCAATGATCGGGACCGGCGGGCAGCCGCGTGTGCGCTCCGTTTCTCGAATGGCTCGCGTCGCAGCATAGCCATCCATGACCGGCATTTGGACATCCATAAGCACGAGATCAAATCGCTCGGCTTTCCATTTCTCCACGGCAATGGACCCGTTTTCGGCCACCTCCACGCTGTGCGGCGTCTCCTTCAGATAAGCCAGGATCAGCGTTCGGTTGTCAGGCGAATCCTCGGCCAAGAGGATACGCAAAGATGGGTGGAGAGCCGAGGACCAACCAAGAAGCTTCCCTATCGGCTTGTCGGTGGAAGAGATGTCCGCCAGCGCAGATCGGATCGCATGTAACAAATCTTTATACTGAGGCGGTTTACATAGATATCCTCCCAGACCGAGGTCGTGACATCTGGCAATATCCCCGCTACGACCATTGCTCTGGAGCAGCATAATGATCTGTTGTGGTCTTAGAGGGACCTTCACTAACGCCTCTGCAACTGAAAATCCTCCGGTCCCTGACAGACGTGCGCTGAGCAATACCACATCATAGGGCCGCCCGGTTTGATGAGCCCGGGTCATATGATCCAGTGCTGCGTCGCCGGTTGTAAGCAGCTCGACCATCGCTCCCCATCCCGTTAACAGACTTCCCAGTGCGCGGGAAGCGGACGGATCATCATCGATCACGATGATACGCTTCCCCTGCAACGCAATGGTCGGTGAGAGTTCACCGCCCGGGGCCTGCCGAGGCAAATCCACTCGAGCGGTAAAAGAGAAGACGCTCCCTTGATTGAGTTCACTCTGCAGCCACATCGAGCCCCCCATCAGATCGGCCAGGCGCTTCGCAATGGCCAATCCCAGCCCGCTGCCTCCATATTTCCGCGTCGTCGAAGAGTCCGCTTGTGCAAAGCTCTCAAACACCAAGTCGTGCTTCTCAGCAGGAATCCCGATCCCTGTGTCACGCACTGAAAACCGCAACAGACACTCTGAGGCCTTCCTGCCGTTCGCGGCTTCCGTCACCTTATCTGTCGCGTGACTGTCTCTGTCGACCTCCACCAGAACATCGATCTCTCCGCGCTCCGTAAACTTGATCGCATTGCCGACCAAATTGATAAGAATCTGCCGAAGACGGTGGGGATCACCGACGACGTTCATCGGCACATCCGGAGTCATCCGATACCGAAGGTCAATGCCTTTATCGCGAGCGCGTTTGGCAAAGAGATCGATCGAAGTCGAGAGGAATTCATGCATATTAAACGGAATCGCCTCCAGCGTGAATTGGCCCGCTTCCACTTTGGATAGATCCAAGATATCGTTAATCAATATAAGCAGTGCCGCGCCGGCCCGTCGTATGGTGTCCAGATAGTCAGACTGCGTCGGCTCCAGAGGGGTTTCCGCAAGAAGGTCCGCCATCCCCAGGATGGAGTTCATAGGCGTGCGAATTTCGTGGCTCATATTGGCTAAGAACTCGGTTTTGGCGCGATTGGCAGCCTCTGCCGACTCCTTGGCCAACCGCAAATCTCCCAGAGCCAGGCTGGCGCGCAACATGTACCGCACACGATGGCTTAATACCACGGCATTGATCGGTTTGGTGACAAAATCGGTGGCGCCGACTTCATAGGCACGCGTAATAGAATCTAAATCATCCAGGCCGGTCACCATAATGATCGGCGTGCGATCCCCTTCCGGCATTCCGCGAAGATGCTTACAGGCTTCAAAGCCGTCCATCAGAGGCATCATGACGTCCATGAGTACGATATCCGGCCTGGCCTTCTCATAAGCCCACAGGGCTTCCTTTCCATCTTCCGCCTCATCGACAAGGAGACCGCATTGCTCTAATGCCTCTTTTACGAGCATGCGCATAACGGGATCATCGTCGACCAACAGTGCACGTGCCTGAGCCGAATCTTTGATCCCATCCGTGGCGTTCACGTTCTCACCTGGTTAAGTTCGGCCGTCAAGGCTTCTTGCACCACTGTATATTCGGCCTCCAGTAGCTCCCACAGCGATGTCATGCCTTCGAACGTGTTCGTGCGCCCCATCGCCTCCGCTTCCTTACACAGTGCTGCCAGCCGCAGCGCCCCTAAGGTGGCGCTGCTTGACTTCAGACTGTGCGCCGTTCTGTGCAAGGCCGCCGCATCCTGCCGCGGCACGGCGCCCCGCATGGTCTTGATCAACTCCCGGCTCGAAGCCAGATATTTTTCGATCACTCTCCTGAGCATGTCGGGATGCCCCGGTCGTTGAAGCGATCGAATGCTTTCCCACGCCCGACGATCGATCGACGGTACTTCGACGTATGGCCCGGCCAAATAGTCGGCGCTCCAGACATTTGAATAGCCTGTCGATACGGCCTCATGGCTGGCTAGAAGAGCACCGGACTCATGGGATGACATCACGTCCCGCACTGCAGTTGCATTCGAAGCCGTCTGCACCACCTGGTTCGCCCCATTCACCCCCGCCTCGGCCACCGACGATGGCATCCACCGTCGCAGCAAAACCTGCAGTTGATGTTGCATAAAGGGCTTGCTGAGATAATCGTCCATGCCGGCCGCTAGGCAGCGTTCACGATCCCCTGTAATGGCATGAGCGGTGACGGCCACGATCGGGATTCGGCGAACGCGTCCGGAAGTGAGTGCAGAGGCCTCAGAGGACTCAGTGGCGGATCTCACACTCACATCACCTGTCCTAAGTCCAGAGCCGGCTTCAATCTCCCTGATACGTCTTGTGGCTTCAAACCCATCCATCTCGGGCATCTGGCAATCCATCAGAACGACGTCATACGTCTTCCGCTTGAGCGCGTCGAGAACCTCCCGTCCATTCGAGGCCAAGTCGGCACGGCAGCCGAGCGCTTCGAGCATGCCCAGCGCAACTTCCTGGTTCACGGGGTTATCTTCCGCCAACAGTATCCGGCCATGGCTGAATGTCGGGACTTCTAGTTGTTGAGGATCGAAACGACACAACGCGGCTTGCTCTTCCGGTGACCCTCCCATGAGGGTGGCCAGGCAATCGTAAAGTCGAGACTGACGAAACGGCTTCGTGAGAACAGCTTGGATGCCTACTTGTTGAAGAACCTCGACATCCTCACTCCGCGTTATCGCCGTCAGCGTCAGAAGACGTAATCCACTGGAATGTGCTTGACCCTTCATAGCGCGAGCCAGCGCCACGGCATCCATATCCGGCAAGTGCGCATCCAGAATGGCGAGATCATAAGGTGTGCCGCGGCCCGTTTTATATTGCAAGAACGACAGCGCCTCCGCCCCCGACTCGGCTGAGCCATAGTGCATGCGCCAAGCTTTAAGCTGATTCTCCAAAATTGTTCGGGTCGTCGGATTGCTGTCCACGATCAATACGCGAAGGCCTTCGAGGTCATACTTCCGGCGGCCTTCCGATGAGGACTCCGTCGACATGTCGAACTGAGCGGTAAACGAAAAGGTCGATCCGCGGCCAGGGATGCTTTCCACGGCCACAGTGCCGTTCATCATTTCAGCCAGTTGTTTGACAATGGCAAGGCCGAGCCCGGTGCCACCATATTTCCGGGTGGTGGAACCGTCACCCTGAGCGAACGGCTCGAAAATGTTCGCTAGCGCATGTGTTGGGATACCGATTCCTGTATCCGTGACTGAGACACGCAGACAACACAGCGGAACCGCCGGAAGCGGATCGGGTGCCATCTCGTCCTCGCTCGGAGAAAACTCGCGATCGAAAGACTGTGCTGTTTTCTGGGGGTCGGCTTTGACCTGGACGACGACTTCACCGTGTTCCGTAAATTTGATGGCATTCCCGATCAGATTAATGAGAATTTGCCGGAGCCGGCCGGGATCCCCCTTCAGCATGACGGGCACACGCTCATCGATCTCGCAGGCCAATGTCAGCCCCTTAATCTGGGCCCGTTCTGCCACCAAATCGATGACCTCCTCGATGGTTTCATACACATCGAAGTCAACGCGCTCGAGTGACAGTCGTCCGGCCTCCACTTTGGCAAAATCGAGAATCTCATTGACGATTCGTAAGAGGTTCTGTCCGGATTGACGCACGGTCTCGGCAAAGCGTTTCTGCTTCGCGTTTAAGGTGGTCGCCAGCATCAGTTCAATCATGCCCAAGACCCCGTTCATCGGTGTGCGGATCTCGTGACTCATGTTGGCAAGGAATTGCGACTTGGCCCGATTGGCTGCTTCCGCTGACTCTTTGGCACTCCTGAGTTCTTCTTCGGCCTGCTTGCGTTCGCTGATGTCCTGCACAAACGCATTGAACTCATAACCCGTTGCTGTCTTCAGGGGACTGATCGCGAGCTCAATAGGGAATTCCATTCCATCTCGGCGCAGGCCGGTGATCTCGATCCGTCTATTGAGGACGGGCCCTTCCCCTGATCGTAAGAACTGTTGAAGCCCCCGTCGGTGCGCCTCTCGATGGTGCGGCGGGATAATCGTGTCTGCCAGGTCACGCCCGATCGCTTCTTCACGCGTCCATTGAAAAATGGTTTCAGCGCGGCGATTCCAATCGAGAATGTATCCACGGTGATCCATACCGATCACGGCATCCAGCGCGGTGTCGATAATACTGCGTACGCGCTCTTCGCTCTTCCGTAAGGCGATTTCCGCCTGAAGGCGGTCGGTGGACTCTAATGCCAAGGAGACCAGGTTCGCCATAGAATTGGCAAATTGTTGCTCTTCCAGGCTCCATTCATGGGGGATACCGACATGGGCATGGCTCATGACTCCAACCATCCGGCCTCCACTCTGGATGGGAGCATGCAATAACGCGGTAATCCCTAAGGGGATGAGATAGTCGCGGGAAAATTCATTTGTCCGAGGATCGTTTTTTGCGTCGCTCGCAGCAATCACGCGTTCCGAACTCAGCTCGTCAAAATACACAGGGAATTTCATCGCACTCAGCTCAAGGCCGGCTGAATGGCGATTCGCACTTCGTTCAAACAGGTCTTGGCATCGCAAGCATGATTTATCGTCGCTGAACAACCATACGCTGGCCCGCTCGACCTCCAGGGTATGCGCAGCTGCCTCCGTCACCTCCCGTACGGCCTCTTCAAAGACGCCGCTATGGATGTACGTACTCTTGGTTAAACGCCAGAGCGCCGCTTGTTGCTTGCGGAGAAACGATTCGCTTTCTGTCAATCCACGGTGTCTCGACGCTACTGGGAATATCTTTGTGAAGTGCGTAACGGCCACACCGCCGACAAGGATTCCACAGAAGAGAAGGAAGGGCAGGCGCAAACCAAATCCGACTTCAGGCTGGGGATCGTGAATGATGGAGGCAGCAGAAAGACACATCACGGCGAGCATCGCCGCAATGATCGTCAGTCTCACTCGACTCGCCCCTACGGAACGTGGCGAGGCCGCACCCGATTCGGGAGTCTGTTTTAACCTCGATCTGTGCATGGTCCCACACGAGAACTATCGGCAGTTATTGACCTATTCTTTAGAATGACAGATCCGAAGGCTTAGCTGATGCTGGACAGAACTAGGGGGAAGAAAGGATGATTTAGCCACGTCTGCAGTATGTGAGGTGTGATGCACTGCTTGGCACTATCGCCCTAACAACTCTGAGGCGAATGGCCGAAGGCAAAAGACTCTATCGTAGAGTCTATCGTAATGTATTCCAGTTAGTCGGTAGAGTGAGACATGCAGTCAGAAGGGGCTCAACTGGCGGGAAGCAAAATGTCGCGGACCTTCTGCTCTAAAGATTCGGGCGTAAACGGCTTGGCAAGAAAGGCCATCCCATCTCGGGACAGCACCTCACGCAGACTCGCATCATCAATATACCCCGACATAAAAAGGACTTTCATCTTGGGATAGCGTCCACGGAGTTGTTCGGCTAACTGACGCCCACCAAGGTGAGGCATCACGACATCCGTCAACAACAGATCGATCGGCCCGTCGTGCTGGTGACAGCATGCCATTGCCTCTTCACCATGGGTCGCTTCCAACACCCGATATCCTCCGAGGTTGAGTACTTCGTAAATAATCCCTCGCACGACCCGATCGTCTTCAACAACGAGAATGGTCTGAGGAACGAGAGTCGTTAAGGGGGTGCGATTGGAGGTTGAAAGAAGGCGGCCAGACGCATCCATTGTGGGAAAAAAGAGTCGAAACGTAGACCCCTTCCCTATAACGCTGTCGACTTCGATACACCCGCCACTCTGCTGTACGATGCCATAGACCGTCGACAGGCCGAGTCCCGTCCCTTTCCCTAACTCTTTCGTCGTGAAGAAAGGTTCGAAAATGCGGGTGATCGTCTGCTCGTCCATTCCTGTACCGGTGTCCTGCACACTTAGGCAAAGATACACCCCGGGATAGATGCCGCGATGGGCGACTGCCGACTGGTCCAAGACGACGACGTCCGTCTGAATCGTTAACACGCCCCCGCCCGGCATGGCGTCCCGAGCATTGATCGACAAATTCAAGACGATCTGCTCGAGTTGAGAGGGATCGACACGCGCATAGGTCGGAGCCGGGTCAATCTGCATGCGAAGAATGACGTCATCGCCGATTAAGGGACGCAGCATGTTGTCCATGCCCGAGAGCGCACGAGTGATATCCAATACTTTCGGCTGGAGGACCTGGTTGCGGCTGAACGCCAATAATTGACTGGTGAGGGCCGCGCAACGCTTGCACGACTGCTTGATTTCTTCGGCATGCCGCCGCAAGGGACTGTCCGCGGGCAATTGGCGGAGCAGAAGGTCGCCGTGTCCCGAAATGCCGGTCAGCATGTTATTGAAGTCATGTGCTACGCCCCCGGCCAATCGGCCCACAGCTTCCATCTTGAGTGCCTGCTGAAGCTGCGCCTCCATTTTTCTGGATTCGGTGACGTCTCTTGCCACAATCAGCACCGACATCGCCTCTCGCCGATCTTCACCGAAGGGTACGACATACGCTTCAATCCACCGAATCGCCCCCTGCGGGGTGACGATACGACATGGAAACGTCTGGGAAGTGCCTGTCAACGCGTCCCGGTGTTTGTTGGAAAACGTGTCTCGCTCTTCGGCATGGATGAACGGCATAAGCGGATGACCAATCGCCTCTGCCTCGGATTCGGCCCCGACCATCGTCAGTCCGGCGGGATTGATTTCCTCGATCAGTCCGCTACGATCGACGATCATGACACATGCGGGCTCACTATCGAGGATAGTCCGGAGCCAGTGTTCGCTTCGCCGCAGGGCTTCTTCGGACTGCTTACGCTCCGTACTATCGCGTGACACCATGACCACATTGACCACGGCGCCCGTCACATCGCGAATCACGTTGCCTTGCGATTCGATGAGCCTCACTCGTCCATCAGGAAGCACTAGACGATACTCAGCCCGCTTCCCGATGCCCGTTCGAACGATCTCGAAAAAGAGGGCTCGGATCGCCGCTTGGTCGTCTGGATGAATCTCTCGAAAAGCATCGGTGCCCCTGAGCGATTCGTCTGTTCCCAGAAGTGTTTGATACGCACGGTTGTTGTACACTCGTTTCCCCGTCACGTCTAAGACCGCGATGAGATCGGTCGTATTCTCCATAATCAGCCGGAACAACTGTTCGCGTTCACGTAAGATGTCTTCCGTCCGTTTTCGTTTATTGCGTTCTTCCGCTTCATATAAGGCCCGCCTCACGGATGGAACGAGGCGTGAAAGACGCTGCTTGAGGACATAATCCCGGGCGCCACTCTTCAACGTCTCGATCGCCCTTTCCTCCCCCACCGTCCCGGTGACAAAAATAAATGGAATCTGCGGGCAGGTATTACGTACGATCGCCAACGCCTCCATGCCGTTGAACGTCGGCAACGACACATCGCTGAGTATCAAGTCCACATGCTCTTGCTCCAGCGCTTTGAGGAAGCTCATCCGCGTCGCCACGCGTTGAATGCGGCACGGGATGCCCTCCCGGACAAGCAAAGACTCGATCAACTCCGAATCCAGCGGATTATTGTCAAGGTGCACGGCGTGCAACGGAATTCTCATGTTGTAGGTTCTCGTAGAGCGCGGCTTCGCACATACATTGCCTGGCGGTCGAACCCGTCATCTCGTTGCCCAAAAGTTGGAAGAAGAACGTGCACGTCAGCCTCCTAGAACCCCTATTTAAACTCTACCGCCTGGGGGATAAACGGCGCTGTGTGTATGTTCCTGACCGCTGCATGAGCTTCAACCGCTTCGCGCTCGGATGATTCGGCTAACGCGCAATTCGGTGACGTTCGAACAGGACAGCGGCTTGGGATCGACGCGACACCTGCATCTTTTCAAAAATATTGCTGAGATAGTTCTTGACGGTCTTTTCACTTAATCCCATATCAAGGCCGATTTCCTTGTTTGTTTTCCCTTCCACGACCAAAGCCATGACACGTTCTTCTTGTGGCGACAGCCTGCCGCTCGCATTGTCATGATCGCGGACGGAAAACGATCGCATGCGTTGAAGGAGGGCGTGCGTGACGGCGGGGTCCATAATGGACTGTCCGTTGGCGACCGTCTCGACGGCATGGATCAGCCCCTTTTCATCCGCCTGCTTCAGCAAGAATCCCGCCGCGCCGGCTAACACAGTCCCAACTACGGCATCGTCGTCAGCAAACGAAGTCAAGAAAAGGATCTCTGTGCCCGGGCATGTTGCACGAATCTCCCGGCACGCGTCGATGCCGCTGCCGTCCGGCAAACGCACGTCCATCAGCACGACATCAGGCTTCAACTGCCGCGCGTGCATAATGGCCTCCGCCATAGTCCCGACCTCGCCGACAATCTGCACGCCGGGCTGTCGGCTAAACATTGTCATTAAGCCGAGACGAACGACCTTGTGGTCGTCCACAATCATCAGTCGGATACGGTCGGGGTTCGGTTTAGGCATCCCTCGGCCCCTTTGGAAAAGCACCGATCAAAGGGAGGCCTTCCTCTTGCGCAACCACAGCGCCCCGCCGTACCGCATAATCCACAGAGCGGTATTCGGTTTCACCCATACCAGGAGGCCAGAATGCTGTTGCTGTAATGGCCTCAAAGATCCATGTCCCTCGCTTGAAGGAACACCCGCCAATATGCACGGCGACCCAACGGATGCTCTTTGAGACGAACTTGATGTGGAAGGTGCTGATGCGGGGCCGCGTCAACGTCATGATTCAGAGAGCGGCCGGACGATCAATGGCAGACGAAACATGATCATAGACGGTCAACCTCTCGGTAGACGGCTTGAGAAGTCGGGAGCGGCCCGATTGTATCTCAATAGAAAGGAAAAGTGTATGGCGACCGCATCAGATTCGTTCGGGTCCGTAACCGTACGCCTGTGAGGACAAAGCATTGCTGCGTGCACACGGTTCAGTGCAGAAGCAGTCAGTGGACTATGGCAGGCCGGGACTAGAACGTAACGGCATGAGGGGATGGGCAAGAGCGCGGGGACCGACAAGATTCAGGGCCGGCACATCCTGGTGTAATTGGAATTGGACACGCACTTTCAATCCTGCCACCGGCAGACCACTCGGATCGGCCCCTCGGCTCGGCACGGCTGCAGTCGGTGACGGCGATTCAGATCCTCGCAAGGCAAGCCACTGTTGCAACCCGGTACGAACGGCCGCAAGTGCAGTCTGGTCAAAGGTCAGGTCTCCGGACGCGAGCACAAGTCGTGGCTCTTCGCGAACTCGCAGTTTTGCCGGATCAAGTGTCAAGGTAATGACGACGGTCCGGTCATTACCCGGCCTATATCCCCGGCTCCAGGGTCGCGCTGTCACTGGGGGAAACCACGCCGCTTCCATGAGCGCTCGCAACGGCAACACCCCATCCAACATCGACGCCTCCTGCTCCGTGACACGCTTGTACCGTTCGGACCGGCTCTCAGGCGGCAGCGCCACCGTCTCTTTGGCGTTCGGCTGGTCGTTCACGATTTGCACGTCGAGTCGGACCGTGGCTCGCTCTTGCGGCACACGATCGATTGTGACCCGTACAGACGTAATGGTGGTCCCCTGTTCCGGCGTCAACTCATCAAACCGGGCTTGAGACTGTAACACATGGGCGCGCCGAATCCGCAGGGTAGAACCATCTACAGCGATCCAGTTGGACAGGGCCCAGGCCCGAAAATCCGAATAGACGGCGATGGTAAGGCCCTCTGCGGACAGCAGTCGCACACAGACGCGCCGAGCCAGACTCTTATCTCGAGCGAGCCTCTCCATCCATTCAGGATGGTCATCAAACCGGACTATCCTGGTGTCGTCCTGTTCCGACTCACGTACCGACACGCCGCCGATCTCCTTGAACGCCTCTAGAACTTCATCAACTATGACGGGCGATAGTCGAATCCGGACAGGCATCCGCAAGCCGCTTCGGGCTGCACCCACAGCATCGACCGAAGGCGGACCAATCTCTGTTTCAAGCCCAAGAACCAATCTTTCCATAATACGACTCAGGCCGTGCTGATCCGGGTCGGTATGGCCGGCCTTCACCCAGGAATCAACCGGGAGATGCTGCAGCGTTTGGGTAAGACGGCTCTGTGCGACGGCATTATTCGGATTCAAGGCCAGCGCCCGCTCGTATTCGGCTAGGGCTTCGAAAAGTCTCCCCTCCCTCGATAACTGCTCACCATCATGGTTGGCTTTTGCCGTCTGCAGCATGTCCATTCCAGCCGCCGAGACTGCCGACACATTCGCCGCCGTTGGAAAGAGTGCGCCAAGCCTCTCTACGAGCAGTCGGGCCACCGTCGACACTTCGTGAAGACGGCCTTCAGCTGCAACGGCGCCCAGCACAGTCCCTTGTTCCACACCGACTAATTGTGCGTCCAGGCGAAGGACGCCGTCCGCCACAATCATGCGTCCGGTGACGAATACGTTGGCCCCGATGAGCCGACCGATTTTTACGGTCGATTCGTCCGTGACCCGACCGGACAATTGAAACGCTTGCTCGCGAATAATCTCGTCCACACGTTCCCGTTGCACAATAATCAGTGAGGGATTATTGGCCAATTCGGCGATCAGCATGTCAACCAGCCCGGTGCGTAGCCACGCCAGTTCAGCCATCTGAGTTCGATCTTCAAAGGAAAAAATTGACAGGACGGTCGGCGTGGGAAGTGGCACGTGCGAATGGTCGGCAACCACCGGTCGATTCGCTGGTACAGAGACAGGAACGCTGGAGGGATGGCTGCAGCCGGGATTGAACGCCATCAGACAGGCGACCAAGGGGCCGCTATACCGAAAGGGGCCGTTCACCGTTCTCCGGGGCGGTTGGATGCTCCCCGGCAAAGCATCTCCCATGTCGATATGTCCGGACTGAGTCCGCACGCACGGAGATATGCCTGATCCGCGACAATCGGTGACCCATCCATGCCTGCTGCCTGTTCTTGCTCTTCAAGAACATTCGCGATGTGCACGGCCGTTAACGGACTCAATGTATGCCCCGACGAGTGCGTGGGATCGTGGTGGAATGCCACGGCCTCCACAATTGTATCACTCAGGCCCCAGGTTCCCAGCAAGTATCCTCCAACCTCTGCATGCGTCGCGCCGAGGACTTGGCGTTCAGCCTCCCACTCAGCCATGCCCTGATTCTGCATCAGGGCCAACGTCTCGGTATATTGATCCGGCACGTTGGTGGCTAACACCAGCAATCCAACATCATGCAGCAGACCAGCTGTAAAGGCATCCTCCATCACGCGGGTGTCTGTCCCTTGATCTTTGGCGACCGTGCGCGCATAGCGGCCGGTGGTCATCCCGTGGTTCCAGAGAACATCAAGCGAAAAAAAGGTCTGGGTTGAGGATTCAAACTGCGAAAAGACCTTCATCGACAGCACAAGGGACTTGATTGCGTCCAGACCCAATAAGGCCACCGCTTGCGTCGCGCTGGAGATACGCCTTGGCAGTCCGTAAAACGGCGAATTCACAACCTGGAGCAGCTTCGTGAGCATGCCCAGATCTTTTGAGATAACTTGTCCGATTTTGTCGATCGAAGCATCCGGCGACTGCAACTCCTGCATGACTTCGCGGTACAGCGTGGGCAGACTGGGCAGTGTCTGCATCCCCCTAACCAACTTCAGGAGTGTGCCGTTCGTCAGCAACCCTTGAATCGCACAGGCACGCGTCACCGTCGACTCGAAAACTTCCAGGGGACTGGACTTCGGGAGACACTGATGCGCCAGACCCGCTGACCGCAACATGCCTTCCTGATCGGATTGGTCCATCAGCAGGACGCGTACCATATGCGGATATCCGGTTCGAACTTCCTCTAATAGCTGGGCTCCGGTCTTCCCCGGCATCCGCATGTCAGTCATAATGACGTCACACCGTTCCGCGGCTAATGTGTCGAGTGCAGCCTGGCCGCTGTCGACACTGACCATTTTCCAGTCCCCCTCCAACGGCTTTAGGAGACGGCGCAGGCGTTCGCCCATTACCGGGTCATCATCAACGAGCATAATTGTCTTCATAGGAGACCTGTGCAATCGGGTGTTCTGAGGTCGTGTGAACGCGAGGCGCTGCACTGGACTGAATCGGTCACAGATCCTTATCGGCACAGGTTCGAAGAGACTTTACCATAGAACCGGGCATTTCCCGTAAGTACACCTCCGGTGGCTCTGACTGACCCTACCTCACACCATAATGCTCTTTTTACTGATACTCCCAAGCGGCACAGAATTGTACAAGCAACTATGCGACGCCAAGACACAGCAGGGGGACGCACTGCATCACGCCGCCGCCCGGAAGACCTCACGCCCCGCGAGCAACAAATATTAGGCCTCATTTGGTCGGGGCTGAAGAACCGTGAGATTGCGGTCCGTCTCAAGATCAGCGTGAAAACCGTCGAAGCACATCGCGCGACCATGATGAAAAAAGTCCGTGTCAGCAATACCGCTCAACTCTTAAAAGCGGCCATCCAGGACCGCCTCATCCCCCTCGGGTAGTTTCCGCGCTCTTCCACGGTTCCCCATTTCTTCGTCCCTTCATCAATAGGCGATGCATTTCGTTCACGAGGTGACGATGCTACCGTTCTTGTCTGCGAAACGTAACAAATAGCAAGGCTCCCAATCCGATAAGGACAAGTGCCATGAGACCAAGCGCTGATGGCGGCCGCACACTTGCCATGAGTTGTACACGCCGTATATCCATCTGCTTGGCTAGCCTGCGGAGCGGCAGACGATCTTCCGCCATCGGAAAAAGCGCTTCTTCCCGCTCAGCGTGTGCGAGTACTCGTTCTTCCAGCGTCCTCAGTTGCATGCCAAAATCTGAACCCTGCACATCCGTCTGCATGACCTCATTCATCCGATTTTTGATCTCTTGATGCTCGCGAGTGGCCTGCTCCACGAATTGACGACCCTCTTGTCCTCCGAATTGTTCCAGCGCAGGGTAAAACAATTCTTCTTCCAACGTGGCATGGATCATGAGATTGTCGCAAATTTCCTGAACCAGCAGACGGCGCGCGGTCAAAGAGTCCGTGGCCAGACATCTAGAAAAAGCCTGCTTCACATACGCATGATCCGCTCTCAGCATCGTCAATGGATCGATCAGTTTTTGCATCAGAGTCGCCATAGAGTACTCCTTCCTTTTGAATTGTCCCCGAAGGGTTGCTCGTCCTGCCTTCGCATGCATTCGGCGAGCTGTGGCGTACTTTTGTTACACAATCTTCGCCTCTCTTCTGTCCCCTGACATCTCCCCGAGCCGGAAGGGTCAACGATCCGCTCAATGAATAGTGACGGTTACTTGCTGAGTCGAACAGCAGTCCTGATGTTGCTTGCAATAACTGCCACCTAGCATACTAAACAACCGCCAATCGTTGCCGTCGGTAAAAACCGCGGCAGCGCCACTGATAAAAGCTTACATATGCACCCGGCTGACTCAAAAGGGTAACAGTCCGTCCGGTGGAATAGTGAGCGGAAGGCGGCAGAATCATGCTGACATAGCAGCAGCAATGCAGCTTAATGAGACGCCACGGGATCTCAACAAGCAGGGCTTTCACGAGTGCGGATTCGCGAATCGTGTCCCGCCGGTCATGCGATGCGATGCCGACAACATGGCTGTGACGCGATGAGTAAGATGACGTTGACGATCCTGTCAGGCGTTTCCGCCGCTATTCAACACAACGGTGGCTAGCGCTCGCGGCGGAGCTTCCTGAATCGCCTCGCCGGTGTAGAGCACGAACGACTGAAGGACGCATCCATCTCAACTAGAACAATCTGCCCTGTATGTGAATTCCGCAAAGGGATAGTGCAGAACCGTGCTTGGTCTCGTACCAAGTTTAGGAAGCAGTGATTGAAGCGGCAGGTGTACCGTAATGGGATAGCCTCGACCGGCGTAGTCTTCCTCATCAGGGACAGGTTAAAGGTTGCACGAGAAGGACGGTTTTCTGTCACGCTCCAGGCTAGCGATCGCGCAAACGTATGGATGGCATTCGGTCCTTCTTTGCCATTGCAGGGCCGCTTGTAATCCTCAGGAGAAGTTCGCATCACGCGGAATCGTACGATAGGGGCAAACAACAAGGAGGGTGATTCGGACGGGTGAAGCACACTACACCTGTTCAGTACCGAGCCAAGATGTTTCTGTCTTTCACGTAACGTTCGTTTCAGACAAGAGCATGTGTTTTGAATTTCAGATTGAATAGAGGAGGACTAGTCGACGCCAAGGACAGCCGTGTTGCCTCCCGGACGTACCGGCCGCTCGAATCGCGGCAAGACCACTTGAAAAAACGCATTCTTGATCAAATTCGACGCAGCTTGCCAGGTGTCGACGTTCGCCTGACGCACCTCGCCGCTCACCTCGACGATCGTACCCGCCTCGTCTCGCCGGTTTTCCAGAACCGATGTCGCCGCATCAAGCGTACCCTCGTACAACTTGTGAAACACGCTCTTCCCCCGCTCTTGATCGGTGTCATATACATTGAGCCGGCGGATTAACGGCTTCACATAGCCACGAATGCCGCCGTTTTGGACCTTGAACTGTGCATAGACCGACAACTCGCCATCGACCACATCGATGTTGCCATGGGCACGTAACACATCATTGAGCATCTTGGCCTGAACGTCTGTTAGCCGAACACTCAGATCGAAATCCGGAACAGTCGTTTCTGGGCGAAACATCCCACGCGCTTCAAGAGTGCCGGTGCCCATGAATGCCCCCTTCATCGTCACTTCAGCGGGTTTGTCCTTCAGCCGATTGCTGAAGTCGTTTATCTCCATCGAAAGCCGGTTGAAGAAGACGCGGTATGGCGGATCGACGCCGGCATGGACAATTCCAAACTCACTGTCGACCACGGTCACGTGCTCAATCCGGATGATAGTTTCCGGTTTACGTGCAACCTCGACTGCCTTTTCGGCACTTTTCTTGGCGATCTGTTTCTCGGGCTTCGGCGCGGGCCGCTCATAGATGTAGTTGATAAAGGCTTTCTCTAATCTCAGGTCACGTAACTCAAACACCTTGGCCCATGGGGCGTATTCTACTGTCCCCTCCGTTGTCAAACGACCTTGATACAATCGCCCATGATACCGGCTCGTTACAGGGAGCAACCGGCCAAGATCAGCGTTTTGGAGAGATAGCTCGACCTTCCCGGCAAGATGCGGCTTCGCAAACAGATCGACATGGCCCTGGACGGTAACCTGTCCATCCTCATTGACTTCAGCGTCCATCTTCACAGGCGTCGGATATTGCGCCTGTTCTGATCTCATATTTCGAATTGGCCCTGCAGAGAGGTTCAGATGGGTGAGATGCAACGGCACCTTTCCTTTACGCTCAACGTAGGTCACCTCTGCATCCCGGAGCGCTAGCGACAGGATCATAGGAAACATGGCCAGGACCTTGTCTTGCCACATCTCCTGCTCTTCCGCACTTGGAACTTTGTCTTGAACGCCCTCGATGACTCGACGAATTTGTGACCGTGTCACACGAATGGCAGGATGGTCGATGGCAAGTGAACCGCTAAATGTCCCTTTCAGCAGTCCCCAGCCACTGAGTTTTGCTTCGGCCCGTGGTATGGCAACCACGGGACGATCTGGATAATCTTTCAGACGCACGATAACGTCAGCCATATCGACTGCTAGTGCGATAGGCCGGATGGCCAATGTCCCGATGTCCACCTCGTAATGCCCCAGCCGATCATTCAACTCCCCTTCAATATAGCTGCGCAACTCATCTTCGAAAATCGTCACCCCAAGCAGCACAAATAAGACGATAGCGACGACCGCCGCTATGATCGTCACCCCTAATCCAAAGAAAAGACGTTTGCCACTCATCCGTGCATCCCGACATGCGGCTGGACATGTAATGTCGTGGCTAGGATGGAGCGCCCTACGGCTCCAAAGCTGAATCGGCATATCCAGCCGGTGCTGCTGCCCCTATCGGAACATGCAGGCTTTCATGCGTATCGAACAGTTTCCGATTCGAATCGAAGTGTCTTTAGGAGAAGACCGCAGTACGCACTGCAGAATAACCCTCTTATTGCTCATACTTCTCGACCACTTCGGGTAGGCCTGCACGGGGGTCTCAAGGGGTTCTGACCGCCCCGGCGCATCCGAGACCCACGACGTCCCAGCATTGACCCAGTTTTACCTCTCGTGCCTCATCTCCAGGATCCATGCCCTTTCTCGCCTTGCTCATACAACGGGTGCTTGTAGCTCCTGAATATGGCCTAGAGTGCATGAGTCGTTGTCCATATGAATCCCATCCATGTGAAAGATGGTCACTCTTATGATGAGGGCTGCAAGCGTTCCAAGCGTAGCTATTTCTCGTGAACCAGATAATCAGCGGCGAGCGCTCAATCCTGTGGAACGTTCAGCTGATCATCCCCCAGACATTGGCAAGAAGCTTATCCTTTCATAACGAAATTTCAACTAGGAAAAGGAAGACATCAAAGGACATCCTTTTTCCTTCAGGAATAATTAATCCGTTTGCATTCGAAACTATTTTAGTTGCCTGCTTAGAGCTTCGAATTTACAGAATGATCAGGTTTCATGCGTCTCGGCATTGCAGATGTTTGTGTCCGCCTAATACGGGGTATGCGATGCGGGATCTTGTTTCCTATGACAGCTGCTCTCCTTTATAGAGACGTCGCTCTCCATCATGTCCATGCTCGGTGGATCGATGAGCATGGGGCAGCCGTCAGTGTGATGATCAGCATGATGCAATATGCATGGATGATCTTTACGCGACGCTTTTCAGAATGGTATAAGAATGTCTCTGCAAGAGTCGCAGTGTGGCGGTGTAGCTCAGTTGGTAGAGCAGCGGACTCATAAGCCGCGGGTCCCCCGTTCAATCCGGGGCACCGCCACCAATACTTCCAGTGTCTGACTCCCCCTTCTAGGGGCTTCAGCACATGTGGCGGTTCATTGGCCTCATCATCCGACTCATCAATCCATCCTTTTTCGCGGCTTACCGAATGGTCTTTCGGCAAGGCTGACCTTAATGTACCGCTGATTTATGGTTTGTCCTGCTTCAAAGCTGCGGCATCTTCCTGCAAAGCCGTGGTGTATTCCAATCGCATGACAATGGCCCTCAAATCATTAGGCTATCCCTGATCTTCCCCCGATTTCATGGACATGGGGTTAAGGACTCATTGCCATCGCTTCGAAGTCAACAGGCTCGCCGCCCACGGCCTGACGGCGAGCATGAGTCGGCGTGCCGAACCGGTGTGTGAAGTTTTCTATCCACTCACGAGCTCTGTCTGTTTGCGGTCATCTACGCTGAAGTCGTACCACCGCATGTGGCCACCCTCGTCATTACTAGTTTCTAAGTCTCGCGAAATCTCGACTTCAAAAGCGGCCCCAAGCAGTTCCTTCAATTCCCTATACGCTGCTATAACGGCATAGCTTACATAGTGCCGTACCGGCTCATGCTCTGGCTGGATGCTCTTATTAGTCACGGAACCAACTTCATGAACGAACATTAACTCGTTTACTGGTCGTTCCCATCCATACGGCACCGCGTCAAAAACCCGCCAGTCGGTTACAGGGCCGTCTTTTGCCTCATATTCTCGTGGACACCATTTCGCTGATAGATTCCCGTGAGTGGTAATTTCGACAGACAACTCTATGCGAGGTTTTGGCCATCCTTTGTGGCTAGACTTTCTCTTTAAAATAGCGTCAGCATTATAATTCTTAAAATCGACCAAGTAGGCCAGTGCCTGTTTGTTGAAATGGTGCCCTGAGATGATCTCCTTCAAGGGGACGGTCAAATACTTCGGTAGGTCGCCCAGTGCCCCATGCCGCTCATACCCATCGAACGATGCAGTTCTGCTATCCATTCTACTTGAGGTGCGATGTGCATAATACTGGGGAATAGCTAATGTCATCGCCGGGCTCCGTTATAGTGCTTGATGAACTGACAATGCCGCCGAAGTCATGACGCAACCCCTACTAAAACATACGTGGGCACAAGGTGTTTCTTCCTGAACATTAGACTTTTGTCTAGTCAATCGGTTCTCACCTGCTTTACGGGATAAGAGCAGTAAATAATTTGTGTCAGCTGGATTTCTTAAGTTGTCCTGCTCATGGATCACTTCATTTCTTGCTACTTTTGATGTAAACGTTCGCCCTCCTCCGAGCACTGATAGCGCCGCCGAAGGCTCACTATATCGCCCGTTTATTTGACATCTTCCTTTCATGAAAACTTCATGAAGAGTCAGTGACAAAGAATTCTCCCACCTTATAAATTGGTCCCGTACTTGCTGGCCGTATAGCGCGTAGAACAATTCGTTACACGGAGGCACTTATGTGCACACGCTTATGCGTCCTATTCGTCCTGCTTGCAATCGCACACACCGCACACGCCGTTCCAATGTCCTTTCTGACCACCACCCCATCCTTCACAGACGGCACGTTCACGTACTCGAATTGGACCGCGCATTGGAGCCTTGAAGAGAACCCGCCCGACATCCGCCCTGGCTACTTTGCTGACTTTGGCTCGCTAAACGATATTGAGGCGCAGTCAACCAACGGCGCTTTGACGCTGACTGGCCTTACCGTTAGAGGGAGCAATTCAAATCCCGTGACTGAAGGGTTCCTTAATTACTCGTACAGGGTAAGCGTACCGGATGGGATGCAGTTAGTAGCTGCGGACATCCTGCCGACAATGGCGGATAATGTAAACTTCACAGCTGGTCGTGCTTTGATCGACGGGGTGAACCTTGTTTGCGCCACGGAACCACATGTGGGCTGCACTCATACGCACGCCGCCCTCAGTAGGCAGTCTGTCGAGGTAACGGCCAACGCCTACTTTAACATCTACAACGGATGCAGCCTTGGCCCGGCCACACCCCCAGGACAGCCACCAGGAGGTGGATGTATATTCGGCTTCAGTAACATGGTGATCGAAACGCGCTTCACCGCTGCCGCTACTTCCATGGTACTGGCCCCTGAGACAGCCACCGTGCCTGAACCATCAACGATTATTCTCGTCACGACGGGCTTGTTGGCGTTGACCTGGTGGCGACGCTTCGTACTTGCCGGAAGCCGTGTAACACGCAAAGCAACCCGTTATGTGCAAGCCTGTATCCGTGTAGACCTATTTCTGGCAGTGTTCGTTCTGCTCATAACCACGCACCCCGCCCATGCCATACCGCTGTCCGATCTAGTGGACGGTGGGACGCTGACAACTGGTAGCCTAACCTTCTCGAACTGGCAAGCCACGCTTACATACGGTGAAGCCTTCCCCGGTGCGGTAGAGGGTCTTGTCACCACACACCAGGCCACTCTAGCCGATCTACAGGTCACACCCCTCCCGCCACCCTCATACTCTGCCTATGCAGGCTTTCAAGTGAATGGCTTTGCGTGGGAGGGCACCGTCGCACAATCGACCGAGCTTCTGAGTCCCCGGCACCCGCCGTACCAGATGAGCCTCGTACTTGAGTATACGGTGACGGGCCTTGGGGATAGCGGCGCGAATGGTTCTACCTTTTCCATAACTATACCGCAGAGGATAAGCGCCGATGCCCTCCACTCGATAGACGCCACAGCACCCACAGGCGAACAAGGGCGTGCGCTTGTGTGCCACCTTAGTGCGTGCCGCCCACCTGTCGGTGTGCTCCCTCCCGGTACGACACAGGCCGCGGTACGGGACACCTTGACCATAAACCCCTTCCAGTTTTGCGGACCACCCTACGTCAACTGCGCGTTTGAAATCGGACAGGACGCAACGTTTGGGAATAGTCTCGTGCTCTTTCACGGTGCATCGACCGGTAACATAACCACCCTGCCCGAGCCATCCGCATTGGTGCTCGTGTTAACAGGGTTGATGGGGTTCGGTATGGCGAGACGGAAAAAGTAGTAGAAATAAAAAAGGCCAGGACGGCGCATGACACGCTATCCCGGCCATCGAAGGAAGGGAGGCAGTCGCAGACGGCTCTACTCAGCATCCTCCCAAATCGAATGCTTCAAACCATTAACGCTCAACGACCATCTAAAAGTTTAAAAACCGTCCAAAACTAGTTTGCTAACTGAACCGCTTCCCACGCGCCGAGGCGAGCGCATTTCAAAATAGCGATGTGACGCCTTGGCCTTCTTATCGCGTCTCGATAGTTGTTTCGCATCGCCTGTCGTCATACTAAAAGATACAGACAGTATCGCTCTTGATACGCGCCGATTCCCCTATAACCGAACAACGGCCCACTGCTAGAGGCTCAATGCAACTCGGTTGGGTGAAACGATATCCCCCATGCAGGTGAAAACTTCTGGTTGTGCTCGCATTGCGCTCTCTTTTGACCATTGGCACGCAAGTTGAGTCTGGTGAGTAGCAATGGAACACGAAAAGAGGTTTCCACTTCTCACACAATAAATGGAGGTGTTTATGAAAAGGCATGCGAAGGCAACGTTGGTGGCTCTGACGATCGCATCAGTGATAGGAATTGGCGTGATCATGGCGGACGCGCAGGAACAGAAACCTGAAGGGAACGGAATTGTTGCGCAGAATGGCACACCGGCATATCACGCGCAGCTTGATCGGGTTCGCACCGCCGTCGGCCACGGAGACCAAGCAAGGGTCAATGATGAGATGGTCACCTTGCTTGGCATTCTTGAAGAGCAACCGATGAGCACGCCGGACCATTCGAACCATGTGGCGAGCAATGGCTCATCATTGACCAAGGAGATGATGGACGTTTTGCGCATTCAAGACAACCGTGCCGGAAACTCCTTCTAAAGCGGGCTCTGGGGAGGTGTATCTTCGTCGGACACACCTCCCCTGCCTGGCCCGGCACAGCGTGGGCTTGCGTCCGGCTCCTGGAAACCACCAGTGAGTTCGGGGGAAGAGCACTACGCTTTCCTACTCAACTGAACTCTCCGGCACAATTCTAAAAACGTCTAAAAAGTGGTGCGCTAACCAGATCGCTTCCCACGTGTTGTGCTGAACGTGATTTTTTGGGGGATGGGGGGCGATGGGACCCATTTTGAGGGTGCGCCTGGGGTGCAGAGGGTGCGGACAGGTGGCCTCATTTGGGCTATTCCTGTCCGCTCGATCTCTTGTGTTTATGGGAACTTGCTTGTTATCCAGTAACGACTTATATAACTCATAAGCCGCGGGTCCCCCGTTCAATCCGGGGGCACCGCCACCAATGCTTCCAGTGACTATCTCCCCCCTTCTGAGGGGGACTTCAGCCACACGAGGCGCTTCATTCGCCTCATCATCCAACTCATCGATCCATCCTTTTCGCGACTTACCGAATGGTCTTTGGGCAAGGCTGACCTTAATGTCCCGTCGATTTATGGTTTGTCCTGCTTCAAAGCTGCGGCGTGAAAGAACTTATTGCATTTTCGAGAGGTTGAGCCAAGAGCAATTTGGCTCATACCTTGCTACAACTATCCAATACAAGGTTTAGAACCCGGGAGACCCTGAAGAGAAGAAAATAATGGACGTCGATGTGACTGAAGGCGTCAAAGTCATTTACCAGTGCAGCCAGCATTCATATTACTGTCGCCCACTTTCCGAAAGGACACCATACCATCACGCTAGAGATCACGGATGAACGAGGACGCATGACATCTAAACCCGTGACGATGGACGTGCAGTGAAAATTAAGCCCAAAGCGGAAACGAGGGATACTGTTGTATCGTGATGATACTTGGAGAAGCACCGAACCATGCCTTCCTTGCTGCTGGTTGATGATGACCGAGATTGCTTAACGGCGCTGTCCAATCGCTTGCGGTTCGCATTCAGAGATCAGCGCGTTGAAGTGGATGTGGCTGATTCTGCCGCCACTGGTTTGATTTTGGCTCATACGGGTAACTACGATGCCCTTATCGTAGATGTCCTGATGCCAAGCATCAATGGACTCAAGTTCGTGGAACAACTGCGGCGCACACAGCCACATGTTCCGATTATCATGATGAGCGGGTGGGACCTGAAAAGCTGTGAAGAGCAGACTGGACGGCTCGGACTGATGGCGTGTCTTCCTAAACCGATTGACTTCTCTAGACTAGGAGCACTGATACACGAAGTTTTGAACGACGAGAGGCAAGGTCAGTTAATGCATGGAGTTGCTCATCAGGCGCCGCACCAACCACGGTCGTTTCAACCACACAGGACTCACCATCGCTAGATACCGGTTGTCGGAGGCCATTCTTAGTTGATCGCCTTCTGCCTCCATTCACGGATCTTCAGTCGATGCGCGGCTTAGCCTATTCATCTCTCTTCTAAACCGGAATCAGCCATAGACTACACGCTCCCCGAGCATCAGCAATTCGCGTCGAAAAGGTAAGTGCAGACGCCTAACAAGTGCCAAGCAACAGCAGTCCAAAAACTTACAGCAAATGTGGTGTTCAAAAGTACATCAAGGTAAGTTTGGTCGCTGCCTGCCTAGGCTTCTTTCCAGACCGTCGATACATTGTTGACTGTATGGTCGTCTATGGCAAGCGGATGTATAGTATCTATGGCCATTTGCTTGGCTTGTCCTGTCCTACGTAGCCGAATGCTGAGGAATGAGGTCATTAAGATTCTCAATGAATGACCATTTCAGCGACTCGGTACGTCTCGAACCTCACGTTAACCAACGGGGGTACCGCGTAAGACCACGGCTGTCAAACCGTTCGCCACTGCCCTAGACGCTCGGTCGCTTTGATTGTCCCGCCGCTCAACGTCAAACAGCCACGGGTCCCATGCCCATTGCGATAGCCGCTCCCCGCCTCGGCGGCGCCGCGCCGCTGGGATTTCTGCCGTCCCAAGAACGTCGTGAGTTCCTCCTCTAAGACCTGCTGGATAAATTCTTTGACACGCGTTCGCCCCCACGTGTCGCGGCTCTGCCAGCTCACGCTTGGCATCTCTGTCACTATGCTCTTCGGCTTCATGGCAGTGTCCTCCGTTGCGTAGCTTGGTTTACCGGCTCATTGGGTTTCGTCGCCCGTGAGGATACTGCTTAGGCGGTTGCCTTCATTAAATGCAATTCTGTATACTTCTTACAGGCTGCGGATCCTGTTCAATCCGAGGCACCGCCACCGTTTCTCCAATGACTGATGACTTTTCTGCTTTAACCTTCTTCCCTCCAAGCATCACCGGTGCTAATTCACCGCCTAAACGTATATCCACTGTATCTGGTAGTCCCATGCACTCACCCATGCCGTTTTAGGATCTGATGGCGAGGCAGGAGAAGCGACACAACCGCCGCATCCAAGTCACGCTGCCTATTTCTTTTATAGGGAAGGAAAAGGGAATGGGAATTGTTCGCAATCTCTCACGCGGCGGGTGCCAGATGGAATCTATGGCCGACATTGTCGTTCAGGACTCGCTGATCATGCACCTGATGCTCTCACCAGACGAAGCTCCAGTGATCATTGAGGCAGCGAGCGTGCGGCGATGTGGTGAACACCTGTTCAGCGTGGCGTTTCTAGTCATGGACACGAAAGAGCAGGAAAGACTGCGGCGGTATCTCTCTAATTTTGATGAACCGCAACGGCCCCAGGGCACAGCGTAGGCTGTGCAAACGCGACGGATTGGAATATTCTGGGAGGACCGATGGCGCGAGAAACACCAAAACCTGTGAGCAGCAATGGAGACTCGAAGCGAAAGTGCCCCTTGTGTAGCCGTCCCATGAAAGTGCTTCACACCAGCATAGGATTTGATCCATCGCAACACATTGCGAAGCAGTGGCAGTGTGATGCCTGCGGAAAGCAGTTCAGCTTCGGTTAGGGTGGCTGAGCAGCAGTCAAGGCTCACAATAAACGATTTGGTGGAGATATCCGAGACTGACTAGAGTGGCTCTGTTTTAAAAGAGCCGGTCCGATCAATTGTGAAAGCTAGAACTTAATCTGCTATGTCAAAGGTCAAGGTCCCTGAGAAGCCCTCCCAATCTGCTATTCGTGATCGGAACGCCGACCACAGGTCATCAATTCGAGGGATATCGATGAGAAGAAGGAGCATACTGACAGACGCCCCGTCACTGCCGACGAGGCAGATAAAGTCACGCTCCTTCCGTCCTCTGAATCCACAGTTGGCTTCTCGGCGCCATGGACTTACGCAGGGTACGGCTGCCGGAGGATCACCACGCGTCTGGCGTGCAGGAGCAGACGACGGGCCACAGCGACCACAGCGCGCTTCGCACCTGTTCGTAGTTTCAATCGGTCATAAATGGATCGCATCCCGGGATCTTTTGTGAGAAACCGCCACGCGGCTTCTATGAGCGTCCCGCGGAGCGCATTTTTGCCGGACCGGGTAATGCGGCCCATACGGACCTTGTCCGCACTGGAGTGCTGTGAGGGCGTCAGCCCAACATACGCCGCCAATTGATCGCCGTGCCTGAATCGGTGCAGGTCGCCTAATTCTAACAGCAACTCCATCGCCGCAATGAGACCAATGCCCGGAATGGTTCGGAGCCATTGAACCTGCGATCGATAGCGGTCCGTTTCTGCGAGTGATCGGAGCAATTTGGTCTGCTTGACGATCTGACCCGTGAGGAATTCGTACTCCTCTAAGAGCCGTTGAAAACTGTCCTGCAACCACGCGGTAGAGAACCGGAGACGCTGTAAGTTCTGTAGGTAAATACGGGTCCATGGCCCTGTGGGCTCAGGAAGCTCAATGCCGTAGAATCGGAGTTCCGCTTTAATGCGATTTTGCGTGCGAACACGATCGCCAATGAGCTGGCGGCGCCGCCGAATGACCTGTCGGTGCATCCGACCCTCTTCGTCTGGTACCCAGACCTGCTTCAGCAGCCCCTTCGCTAACAGCAGGGCCAGTTTTCGGCTATCCTTCCGATCGGTTTTCACTCGATTGCCCGCCTCCTGAGGAATCAAGCTGGGCGGCGTGACGATACAGGTGGCGCCCACCGCCACCAGCCGATCGTGAAGCCAGTACCCAAAATATCCCGCCTCGTAGACGACGTGCAGCACGGCACGGCGGTAACGACTGAGGAGGGCCTGCAACGCATCCCATCGACCGGGAATCGTGCCGTGGAAGAGTTCTACCTCCGTTGTTCTGACCGTGACATGCCAATTCTTTCGGTGAAGATCAATGCCAACAAAGAGCACTTGCCCCACGTCCTGCTGCTTTTTCTTGGTCGCCATAGAAGCCTCCATCATAATGAGTAGAACGAAGACTTCCAGGAAGTACTGATCCTTCTCACTGCAGGCAATACTCTCTCCAGAGCATAGTGACTGACAGTCAGATAGAGTCCTCGCCTTCAAGAAAGGAGCGAGGACGATGACCACGGAGCAGAAGATCATCAAGACCAAGGTGGGTGTATTGGAACTGGCGAAGCAACTGGGCAACGTCTCCAAGGCCTGCCAGCTGATGGGGTATAGCCGAGATAGCTTCTACCGGTTCAAAGAACTGTACGAGACGGGCGGTGAGGCGGCGTTACAAGAGATCTCCCGGCAGAAACCGCTACTCAAGAATCGCGTCGCCCCGGAGGTGGAGCAGGCCATCGTCCAGATAGCAATTGACCAACCCGCGTGGGGCCAAGTCCGCGTCGCGAACGAACTGCGCCAGCAGGCCCTGACGATTTCACCGGCCGGCGTCCGGGGTATCTGGCTGCGGCATGACCTGGAGACCACGCGGAAACGCCTGAAGGCGTTGGAGGCCAAGGTCGCCCAAGACGGGCGGGTGCTGACGGAAGCCCAGGTGGTGGCCTTGGAGAGGGCAAAGGCGGACAAAGAAGCCCATGGGGAATTTGAGAGCGAATGTCCCGGCTACTGTGGCGCGCAAGACACGTTCTATGTCGGGACCCTCAAGGGCGTGGGCCGGATCTATCAACAGACCTTCATCGACACGTACAGCAAGGTGGGCTTTGCGAAGCTGTACGACCGCAAGACACCGGTGATGGCGGCGGAACTGCTAAATGACCGGGTCTTGCCGTTCTTTGAGCAGCACGACATTCCGCTGAATCGGGTCCTTACCGATCGCGGCACGGAGTATTGTGGCGCACCCGAACGCCATGAGTATGAACTGTACCTGGCCGTGGAGAACATCGATCATACGCGGACTAAGACCCGGCATCCTCAGACCAACGGGATCTGCGAACGGTTCCACAAGACCATGTTGAACGAGTTCTACCGTGTGGTGTTCCGGAAGAAGATCTATCGGACGCTCGACGAACTCCAGGCAGATTTGGACGTGTGGCTGCGGGAGTATAACGAACAGCGGTCCCATCAAGGCCGCTGGTGCTACGGCAAAACGCCGATGCAAACGTTTGGGGACAGTGTGCCGCTGGCGAAGGAGAAAATGTTAGCAGCCTAAACCCGGTGAGGACTTGCTGTCTGTCCGATGAAGTCTTGAGCTATACAGATCAATGATCGCTGGATGGGACACAGCACCCCGCATATATCCCCCTTCTTTTGCCTTCTTAGTTATTCGCCACAGCATCCCGGAGGCATATGCTGCCGCTGAATAAATGCCGGCACGCAGTTCGGGCAGAGACTCACTGTTGAAGACGTGTGCTGATCGACGCATCGACTCAGTTTAAGTGCCATTTTGCCGCAGTCAGAGCAAGGGCCGACTTGGTTCGCGACATATTTACGTTGAATGGATAGCATGGCTAAGTTTCCTCCTATTTTCACGGACCGGCCGCCCCGTGGGCTGAACGCGCCATCCGGCCAGCCGTTGCCAGATCGTAATAGCGCTCGAGGATTTCGGTATGCGAGCGATGCCGCGGGACTTGACAAGTTGTGACTGCAGATCGTTGACATGCCGGCTCAGCCGTTCAACGGTCCGCTGAAGATCGAGAAGACGCGCTGTAATGATCTGCGAATCTGGAGCTGACATGGACACCTCCTCTCTGTTAATCGCCTTGTATGCAATGTCGTATGACACCGATGACTACGCCTTCGATGGCAAATTCATCCTCAGGTCCTACTAGGATCGGCTGCATCGTAGCATTCGCCGGATGTAGTTCGATTCGATTTTCCTTCTCGTAATACTTTTTAATGGTCGCCTCACGATTCACCAGAGCCACCACCGTTTGACCGTTGCATGCCGTGGCCTTTTTTTGCACAACCACGAGATCCCCCGGCAGGATGCCATCCTCGCGCATGGACTCCCCTTTCACACGGAGTACGAACGTTTGCCCTTTCCTAATCATCGAGGACGGCACCTCCACTGACTCCGACTGAGGCACCGGCTCGATTGGTTTGCCGGCAGCGACAAATCCTAACATCGGCAGCTGTTGAGTCGTACCTAGTTGCTTAAGCAAGAGATCGACCATGCCTGGAATGCGACGGGTCCCGCCTTCGTAACGAGTCACAGTCATGCGGGTGGTTCGTAGCTTCTGGGCCAGTTCTTCCTGTGTGAGGCCCAGTGCTTGACGTGCTTCTTTCAGGTCACGTGGCGTCATGTATCCAATGGTTACATTAAGTCGGCCGCACTGTCAATAGTTTATTTTCCTTCTTGATGTGACGTCGGGAATTAACTCGCTGGCAGTCCAAGAAAGAGCAATTCTTACTGTGAATTTATAAACGTCTGATTTGTAATAGTTTAATAATTGTTGACATTCTTTATAAATATCTGCTACACATAGTACATCATCTTTATCGGAATTGTCGTGATACGGCGTTTCGCATGCATGTACTGCAAAACTTTCAACCGTTCCGTACCAGCGCCGCCGTCTTCTACCACGTATGCGTAATGAGTTGAGGGGGAGATAACTATGAACAACGTACATGCAGATAGCTATGAGACCAGTTCCGCTATTGCAAGCAAACTGCTTGAAGCGATCGAAGGTATTCGTTATGGCTCCGTGGAAATTATCATCCACGATCGCAAGATCGTTCAGATCGAGCGCAAGGAAAAGGTCCGATTTAATGTGACGCTACCCCCGCGATACTAGAACTGAGCCGACCGGGTCACCGGAGGCCTACCAATCGTTTTTCCCAATTCAGTGATCCGACCGGACACACCGGAGGTTCCCATGCAGAAAAGGAACGACTCGCATGAGACATCTCCGGTTGCTCATTATGGGCCTGACGTTGTTCATCCTCCCCCCAGGATTGGCCCCTCATACGTGGGCGCTTGAAGAAGGACAGCTCATAAAAAAAGAGGGACGTTGGGAATATCTCTCGATCGAAGATCCCGGGCTAAAATATCTGCTCCTGAAGGGAATCATTTCACAAGAGGAATATGAACGGGGACTCAAGGTCGTGGAGTCGAAACAGCGCCTCTCCACTCCCGGGTACACCATTGACGTGAACAATGGTTTGAACATTCGCGTTGGCTCAAAGTTTCTCTTAAAGATGCGGCTCATGACCCAGGTCCGCTACTCATACCACGATTACAATAAGGCCTGGGGTACGATTGGAGATTCCAGAAATCCGGAGGTCCTTGGAGGGCAGGTCGAGTTTAGAGCCGTTAGGAATCAGAGCGATACGAGCGACTTCAGCGTCCCGCGGACCAGATTGCAATTCCTCGGCTATGCCTTCGACCCTGATCTCCGCTACAACGTCTCGCTGGCAATGGATCAGAGAGAAGCGGACCAAGAAGGCGGAAACGGCAGAGCGACCTTGCTCGACGCTTACGTCTCCTCCTGGCATATTCCGTGGGCCACCGTTCAAGTCGGCCAACAGCGGGTGTGGTTCAATCGTGCGCTCATCACCTCCATTGCCACGACGTCCTTTGCCGATAACATGATCGTACAGAATGCCTTTGCTGCGAACCTCGTCAATCGGCGCGATATCGGGATCAATATTCTAAGCGATGAGGATAAGTATCGCTTCAACTATGCGATCGGCATTTATAATGGCACCGGTACCAACTTGACTCGCGAAGGCACGTCGGTGAGCCAGGCGCTCGACAACAACAACAGTCTTCCATCCGCCCAACGCCGGACGTTCAATTATGATACGCGGTTCATGACGGGCGAATTGATGTACACCATTCGCCTCTTGTACAAACTCTCGGGAAATCCAGGATACGGTCAGGGCGACATTCTCAACTCACGTGTGCCTCAAGTCGCCATCGGTGCGGGCTATGCCTACGATCCCGCCCAAAATTATCTGAGTTCAATTCGGTCGGATATTGTCGACCGCGCGTATCGACAAAATGTCGCGAAAAACTTCAACGGCAGATTGCTCGGGGGCGGGATTTACGATTTTCAGACCTACGAAGTCGACTTCGTGGCCAAGTATCAAGGGTGGTCGCTACAGGCCGAAGGATATTACCGGCATCAGCGGGTGCGGAACCATGATAGCGGCACCATCGCGTTTGACCCTACGACACAACCGTTCGGCCCTCAGGTGGAACTAGGCCAAGCGTACGGCTGGTACGTTCAGGTTGGAAAGTACATCATCCCCAGGAAGCTGGAGATTGCAACCCGATATGGAGTCTTTGACCCCTCTACTCTGCAAACCCATGACCTCATCAAAGAATTCGGTGCGGCCCTGAGTTACAGTTTCGATGGCACGTACAATAACCGGCTGATCATAGATTTCTCCAACATCACCATGGGCAGCGGCGGGGCCGCACCGGATCGGGCGCCGTTTGCCAGCTTGTCAGGATTTGGCAGCGATCTCGTTGAAAATCGAATCAACGTGCAATACCAGTTCTTTTTCTAACACAACTGGATCACAAGGAGGAACGATGATGAACCGACAGAGTGTTCCCCTATTGATGTTCTCTCTCGCCGCGATGATCTCCTTGTGGACGGCGCAGCCGGCCCATGCCGAGCATCCACAAACGTTCACTATCGCGGCGGCAAACAGCTTGAAGGACGCCTTGCGAACAATCTTGCCCATCTTTGAAAAAGAACAGGGCAATGTCGAGGTCAGGGTCGTGTGGGGACCGTCACAAACACTCCGCGACCAGATTCAGCAAGGCGCACCGATCGATGTCTTTCTCCCCTCCTCTATCGAAGAGATCAATGTACTCGAAGCAAAAGGGCTGACCTTGCCGGGGACAAAACACGTTTATGCCAAGACCACCCTGGCACTGATTACACAATCGGCTCTTCCAACGAAAGTCGCCACATTAGAGGACTTGTCGAAGGCGGAGGTGCGACGCATCGCACTAGGAAATCCGAAAACGTCCTCCGTCGGAAAGTTCGCGGCCGAAGCCTTAAAAAAAACCGGCCTCGATGATCGTCTTAAATCGCGGTATGTCTATGGTGAACATTCAGGCGCAGTGTTGGATCTGGTTGCGGCGGGTGAAGCCGAAGTGGGGCTGGTGTATCGGACCGATGCGATCCGCAATAAGAAAATTGCGATTCTCGCCGAGCTCTCTCCTGAGTCCCACGCTCCTATTCTGTACGGATTGGGCACGGTCTGGACGTCGAAGCATCCCTTATTGGCCCGGCGCTTTCACGAATTCATCATGTCTTCCGCTATACAGGACATCTTAAAAACATACGGATTCGACCGGGCATCGCCCCAGTCGCATACCGCGAAACGCTAGGAGGCGAGCATCATGCCATTGACGCATTCCGCGAAACACGCCACTCTCTTTCTTCCCGGACTCCTCATTCTCCTGGCATCCTTCACGACATTGGTCAACACAGGTTGCGCCGGGAAAACCACCCAACAGGTCAGGACCGTCGCTGAAGAAGGATTAAACGTCGTGCGGCTCGAGCAGAGTCAAGACTCTCAGCCCAATACGCACCCTGTCGCTCTGTCACCAAGTGAGGTTGCCACGATCCTCCGCGGGGTCCGGGTATGGGAACGGCGCAACGTCATCCATCGTCTCATCTCAGGAGTGGCGCCTAAAACACGAGCCTTCCGGGACGATGACCTGTCGTTTTTGGCACCTGCCATTTCACGAGCCGTGGCCCAAGCCAGTCCGTCCGAACAAGTCTACTTTCACCTGAGCCATGTCACACCAACCGGTGAGGAAGAAACGACCACAGGGTGGCTCTTCGTTCGAGACCCGATCCTGCACCTGATGTTAAGCGAAGTCCATGATCGCCATGGTCCAGGACCCGATATCAGCCGATACGATCGTCAGATGCCCGATATCCCTGAGACGTCCGGCTTATTTAATGCGACGTTCGAGCCGGAAGAGTATCTGGTGAAGGTCCGCTCAGGTGGCAGCTGGTTCAGCGCCGATCAGCGAGAGGAACTCCTCATCCGTTATCGGGATGCACTGCCATCACTTCCGGTACACCCGCTCAGTGAAAAGGCCGTGCCGTCACAGCCTTCTCAATAAACAACGGCGAGGCGACGTAACATCGACGCAGTGGAGGAACCATGACAGCCCCCATCATCCATGTGGACACCTTTGTCGAAAAGGGCCTTCTAGGCAACGCGGCAGCGCTGTGCGTCCTGCCTGGGCCAGCGGAAGCATCGTGGATGCAATCCATCGCGCACAAGATGAACGTGTCGGAAACGGCATTCTTCTATCGGGAATCCGGCGGCTTCAACCTCCGATGGTTTAGCCCGTTGATGGAGGTCGACCTGTGCGGCCACGGGACATTAGCGGCCGCCCATGTCCTGCGTGAGGACGGTTACTTTCGGCGCCGACAGACGGCTCGGTTTTTTACACGAAGCGGGCTACTGACGGCACGCGTGCAGGGCGACTGGATCGAGTTGAACTTTCCAGCTCTTCACCACCACAAGGTCACACCTCCCGTTGGGTTGAGACAGGGATTGGGTGTCCCGCTGAAGTATGTGGGGACAGATGGGCATGACTATCTGGTTGAAGTGGAGTCAGAAGACATTGTGAGGTCGCTGAAGCCAGACTTCTTCTTACTCTCAGCCATCCCGGCACGAGCCATTGTCGTGACGAGCCGTACCTCCTCACCGAGGTACGATATGGTATCGCGTGTCTTTGCGCCGCGCCTTGGCATCAATGAAGACCCGGTCACCGGATCGGCACACTGCAGTTTGGGTCCATTCTGGAAGGCCAGACTCAACAAGAAACAGCTTGTGGCCTATCAAGCGTCGGCGCGCGGAGGCGTGTTACGTCTTCGCATAGAAGACGATCGCGTCTATCTCACGGGAAAAGCAGCGATACAGGCAGGAGATCAATGGTCATAGGAAGGCATCGAGGAGCCTGCTTGAGGCTTCTCGAACCGGTTATGAATGGATGATGGCAGAACAACGATCTCTCAGAGTCTTGACCGTAGCCGACCCTCAGTCATTGGCGCTCTCCATCCGGGCCAGTTGCTTCGTCTTGGAAGACCCGCGTTCCAAAGCCATCGAACACAGGCACGGAAGATTGCACCGAGTGATGCGACGGCGCTCATCATCGGCGAAACAGGCACCGGGAAGGAAGTGATTGCCCGCCACATTCACAGCCTCAGCCATCGTCACCAGGGTCCATTCGTCGGTGTTAGCTGTGCGGCATTCAGTGAGTCCTTAGCGGAAAGTGAACTCTTCGGTCATGAGCGGGGTGCGTTCACAGGAGCGCTAAACGACAAGGCAGGGTGGTTCGAAACCGCACACGGTGGCACCTTGTTTCTGGATGAGATCGGCGACCTTCCCCACATCATCCAGGTCAAACTACTTCGGGTCATCCAAGAGCGCGAGGTGGTTCGCGTCGGCTCACGTCGATCGATTCCGATCGATGTCCGGCTGCTCGCCGCGACTCACGTCAATCTCGAAGAAGCCGTCGCCGCGGGGCGGTTCCGAGAAGATCTGTACTACCGGCTCAATGTCGCGATGCTTCGTCTCCCTCCTCTGCGTGAAAGAGCAGGCGAGATCCTTCCACTGGCACATCGCTTTCTGGAAATCTACGGGCCGCGGCTCGGATATACAACCGTCACGCTTGCGGAGGAAGCGGTTCGTCAGTTGCTCGCCTACCCGTGGCCGGGCAACATTCGTGAACTTGAAAATGTGATTCACCATGCCCTGCTGGTATGCCGTGACACGATCGTTCGCCCTGAAGATCTCCGGCTCCTTGCGCCCCGCCCTCATAAGACCGCATGGTCGGCCAATAAACCGGAATCACCTGCCCATTTAAAAACTGCCTTACAGGCTCTCTTTGAAGAAGATCGTTCGGATCTTTATCAGCACATTGATGCGACCGTCATCCGCTCAGCCTTCGAATATTGCGAACGTAATCAAGTTCGCACGGCGCGTCTGCTGGGAATCAGCCGGAATATCGTACGAGATCGCCTGTTCCGATATGGACTGCTGAAGACACCGACATAAGGGTGAAAGATAGGAATTCAGGATACGGTCTACGGGTGAGGAGAGTTGGGCACTCGGTCAGACCCCCCCGGTGTTCACCTCCATGCGAGCCTCAACGGAGCCATGACTGGTTCTCTGCCGTGCGACTGTTCAATGCGCAACGCGCCATGGGAGTGATGGCATAGTCGCACGTCCTGCACGCCCGATAGGCTCCATTGGAAGCCCTACTGTACCGATAGCACCGTGGACACTGATAGAGTTTCATGCCAGTGCCGGGGCCGCATGTTGATAGGTTCGGAGGACCCCAGTTAAGACATCTCTTCCCCAATCATTGATGCTATGGGCCAAATATAAGCGAAACAAACCATCCGGATCGATGAGAAAGGTCTGGCAACGGCTTGGAGGCAAGACGATAGGCCCGCCATACAGACGCTGTAGACGGCCCAGTGGGTCTCCCACGATGATAAAGTGTGCGTGATCCGCATAGACGGGCTGAAAGGCATGCAACGATTTGGTGCCGACGGGCACGACAAGTAGGATTCCGCCTGCTTTCTCAAAAGCTTTTCCTTGGTAATCCAGGACAGTGGCCTCGATCAGTCCAAGCCGTGACACAAAGCAAAGTGCGACCCACCTGCCCCTCAACTGTTGTGGATTCAGGTAGTCGAGATCTCCATTGATGACCGCAGGTATGTTAAATGGAAAGGCTTCTTCCCCAATCCGTATCATAGATCACCCCCTCACACAGCGCCGAGGCCGCATCTGAATCAACATTGAAGACCGAGCGTAACGACGCAGATAAATAACTACGGCTGGTTAGTGAGGGGCAAGACAAGCAGACGGATCGGACGAAAGGGAAATAAGATAATCGCCCTGTTGAGGCAGCGAGATGGCAATCCGGCCGGCTCGACTCAAGCGGTCGATCGCGAGAAACAGCCTTGGCCAATTCACGTTCGGCAGCGACTGACCTAAATGGTCGAGCGTTTGCGCACCCTTCTCGCGTAAGAGCCCAACAAGATATTCATCAACAGATCGTCCCTCCTGCGCGGCTACGGGATCGGCTAACACATGAGATATCATGGTCATCCTCCTTCCTGATCTCTTACACATTGACCTGCGTTTCGAAGTGAGGTGGATGGACCGCCCGAAATATGGTGGTCCACCCCATCTTCACGCACTCGCGCTAACTAGGCGCGTGCGCCGGCCAACTGTCGCGGACCGATCAGCACCTCGAAGAGTTCATTAAAGTCTGCTTCCTCGTCTTCACGAACACTCCGTGCCGTCCACCCACGGCAATTGTCAGATCGCCTCCCGAATAGGCCCATCCCTGATCGGACACCCAGTTGAAGCCACTGATCTTGGTATGGGCGGCGGCGAGCGCCCTGAAAAGCTGACTCACCGCCGCCGCGAATTGCGCGGTGAACTGCGCAACGTCCTGAGGTAAGCGATTATCCTTTCCTCGAAACTCGATCAGTTTGCCATCGACTGAGAATTCACCGGACGCAATGACTCCCTTGACACCCTCAGTAACTCATCTAATGATTTCGCCATCGTGGTTCTCCTTCCTACGTGATGAAGTAAATGTTGGGTGACACTGCAGAAAGGTTGCAGGATGGGTGCCATGCAAATATGTGAAGATTTGACATGTCAGCGCACCCGGCTGTGGCTAGGGCAACAGGAAATGTTGATGAGCTGCTTCTATAGCGACACTATGGGGCCAAGATAAATAGGAAGAGAGCGGATCGAGTTGAAATTTTCCGCCTCTCGACTAGTGCGAGACCGTGCCTCCCCCGGGAACTGCACCAGGCGTTAAGTGTCAGGATGAAGTATGTCGGAACGGATGGACACGACTATCTGGTGGGGGTGGATTCAGGAGACCGTACGAACACTCCGTCCTGATTTCGACCCTAGTTTTAACAATCCAGGCGCGGGCGATCATTGTTACAGGTCAGGCATCATCTACATACTATGACGTCGTCTCCCGGGCGGCTCGGCATCTGCGAGGACCCCGTGACCGGTTCCACACATTGCTGCCTTGCCCATTCTGGAAGGCCAGCCTCAAAAACGAGCTTGTCGTCTATCAAGCGTCCGCGCGCGGCGGCGTCTTGCGTCTTCGCCTGGAAGGCGACCGGGTCTATCTGACTGGAAAGGCCGTCATCACGGCAAGAACTCATTATGAGACATGAATCTATCGACACAGTTCTTGATGCGAATCAATCCTAGCTTGATGAGGCGTGCGGCTAACCAACGAGCTTTGACAAGCTGAAGATTGTAACGCCTAGACATCGCGTGCATAAGAGTGGCCCATCAGTAATGTTTCCTGATAAGTTACGTCCGGTCGAGTCCTAGAAATTCCAGCCCTCCTCCATGCGCTAGTACAAAATACTTGTCGGTGTGAGTACATTCAACCTCTAGTAAATATGAAAGTAATCTGCACTATTAGACTGCCTTAGTAGATGAAGCATCAATGATCCAACTGTCGAGGATAAGCTGGGGGGACAAATGGTTGAAGAGCGACTGACTCCGCATTCACACCTGTTGCAAATCACGCACTATGACGTGGAACTGCGCCGAAAGTTTGTGGATCTCCAGCCCGATGATTATCCTCGCATCGTGGCTCTGAAGAAGCTTGTGATACCGCATGTAGAAGAACACGTGACTATCTTTTTTGACTACCTCGCCAAGTTTAAAGAGGCAGCGGCACTCTTTAGCAAACGGGACCTGTTGGAGGAGGCCAAACGCCTCAAGCGTGACCACCTTCTCGCCATGGTGGATGGTGACTATGAAAAGCCCTACGTCGAGCAGCGCATCAAGTTAGGCGCCCTCTATAGCAGGGCCGGACTCGACGTGCGGATCTTTCTTGGCGCATTTCACAGCTTGATGCAATCGATCGGCGCCAGGATTGCGAAGAAGTTTGCGCACGATGCTGAAGCGGCCTTTGAACATTTCATGTCCCTGAAGAAAGTCGGCTTCTTCGATATCGGGATCATCGTCGACGTCCTCATCGCTGAGCGCGAGCGCACCATCAGTCTGCAGCAAGACGCGATCCGCGAACTCTCGACACCGGCGCTCCAACTTCGTGACCGACTCCTCATGCTGCCGATCATCGGGGTGCTCGATTCCCATCGTGCCAAGCAACTCACGGATGGTCTCTTGTGCGCCATCCGTGCGAATCGCGCCAAGGTCGTTGTCATGGATGTCACCGGCGTCGCCGGGGTCGATTCAAAGGTGGCGAACCATCTCATTCAGACAGTCGCGGCGGCCCGACTGATGGGCGCAACCGTGATCGTCACCGGACTATCGGCTGACGTGGCTCAGACCCTCGTGACGCTGGGCGTCGAGATGGGGAAAATTCCTACCGTTGGCGATCTTCAAGGAGGCATTGAAGAGGCTGAGCGTCTGCTTGGTTACAAGGTGACAGCCCTCAAGGAGGGATCGAACCATCATGCAGTGGTGTAAGGGGCGCTGGCAATGTCTGTTCCAATCCTGAAGCAAGACGGTATCCTGATCGCTTCTATCCAAGCGGCGATGACTGATCGTGAATGGATGGAATTGAAGGATGAGCTCGCCAACAAAGTCGGGTCGTTTCGGTCGCAGGCAGTCATTATCGATGTCAGCGCCGTGGATGTGATGGATTCATTCGCCACTCGGACGCTCCGCAATGTCGCTGAGATGACCAAACTGCGCGGCGCGGCGACGGTTATCGTCGGGATTCAGCCTGAAGTGGCATTTGCCATGGTACAACTTGGCCTGGCACTCGACGGCATCGCCACTGCACTGGACCTCGAAGAGGGACTCGAACTGCTGGGCCCAGGCTCGAGGAGGAAGCGCCGTGATCGTGGAGAATGAGACGCAGATCCTCATCGGCCGCGACACCGATATTGTCACGGCGCGTCAGAAGGGTCGTGATCTGGCGCTTCAGGTCGGGTTTTCGGGCAGCGATCTGGCGCTCATCGCCACAGCTATTTCAGAGGTGGCCCGGAACATCATCATCTATGCCGAACGTGGTGAAGTCGTGCTGAGCCTGGCGCAGGAGAACGATAAACGGGGGATCGTCGTCGTTGCACGTGATTATGGCCCGGGCATTGCCAACATCGAACAGGCCATGCGTGACGGCTATTCGACGGGAAACAGTCTCGGGCTTGGTCTGCCGGGCGCACGGCGTCTGATGGATGAATTCGAGATCGGATCCGAGGTCGGGAAAGGCACAACCGTGACCATGAAGAAATGGGTTCGCTGAACTCCAATCCGACAGCGATGCGTTCCGTGATTGAGTGGGGCGTCGACACGCGCGCGTTCGAAGGCGAAGTGGAGTCAGGGGATGGACACGTCGTCGCCTTCTTTGACCACGGCGTCCTGATCGCCGCCATTGACGGGCTGGGGCATGGGTGCGAGGCAGCTGCCGCTGCGAAAGCCGCCGCCACAGTGCTGCACGGCCATGCAGCGGAACCACTCGAGGTACTCTTCAAACGGTGTCATGAGGCGTTGCGACGCACGAGGGGCGCAGTACTCAGCGCGGCCTCTTTCGACATTCTCAACGGCACAATCAGCTGGCTCGGGGTCGGAAACGTCACGGCGACTCTGTTCCGAGCAGACAAATCGAGCCGGCCACCATATGAATCGATACTGCTCCGCGGCGGCGTCGTCGGCTATCAGTTGCCGCCGCTTCGTGTCGCCGTCCTTCCAATCGTTCCTGGCGACACGCTGGTTTTGGCGACCGACGGCATTCGGGACAATTTCAGCCTCGACGTGTCTTTTGACCGTCATCCGCGAGATGTTGCGCAGGACATCGTCAGACGATTCGGAACTGAAACCGATGATGCTCTCGTCCTCGTCACACGCTATTTAGGTACGTCGCAGTGATCGATCTACTGGACAGCCTCAAGCATCAATATACCGCGGCTCTGGAAAGCCATCTGGTGGATGTTGGTGAAGCCGGGTTCCATCAGGCCTATGAGCTTGGGCGTAAAGCCTTGAGCGATGGTCTCAGTGTTCTTGATGTCACCATGCTACATCACGAGTCGCTATACGGCATCGTCGCGTGGGGGGCGTCTGCCGACGAACGCTCCCGTATGCAAAAAGCTGCCCAGTTCCTGGCGGAGGCACTGTCGCCGTTCGAGATGGCCCTTCGAGGATATCGAGAAGCGAACGCGCGCTTGACGATGCTGAACGAGACATTAAAGCAAGCTCACGCCACAGCCGAAGCGGCGAACAGTGAACTTGAAGCCTTCAGTTATTCCGTCGCACACGATCTCCGCGCCCCGGTTCGGCACATCGACGGGTTTGCAGAACTCCTCCAAAACTACACGAGTTCGCAACTCGATGAGAAAGCGCAGCGCTATGTCTCAACCATCGCTCAATCAGCGAAACAAATGGGCAGCTTGATCGATGATCTCTTGGCATTCTCCCGAATGGCGCGCACCGAGATGTCCATGACACGGGTCAACCTGGATGAGCTGGTCAAGGATGTGCTTGCACGGCTTCAACCGGATCTCCAACAACGAACCGTTATCTGGAATATTCATCCGTTGCCGGAGGTCTACGGCGATCGCCCGATGCTGCGCCAAGTCTTCACGAACCTGATCAGCAATGCGGTGAAATACACCAGATGCCGCGCAGAAGCGACGATTGAAGTCGGCTCGAGACAAGAGCGCGAGGGGACAGAGCAGGTGGTCGTATTCGTTCGTGACAACGGCGCGGGGTTCGATATGCAATATGCGCACAAGCTCTTTGGCGTCTTTCAGCGGCTGCACACGGCAAGCGAATACGATGGTACGGGGGTTGGATTGGCCAACGTGCGGCGCATTATTCACCGCCACGGAGGAAAGACGTGGGCTCAAGGTGCGGTGAACGAAGGAGCGACGTTTTACTTTTCGTTACCATGGAAAGAGACCCATTAGCGCGGCCTGGGAATGCCGGCAAAACCATCATCCATGTTTGCTCGGCGGTCTCTCCGGAGCCACACACCCTAGACGCGGATCTGGCTCATCACTCAGCGCGGCGGTGAGATTGCCTGTCAAGGGCACCTCGCGCTCATAGATCGTAAACCAATACGGATCGTTCCCCGTTAATCCGTACTTTTTGACGAGCATTTCATGCTGCCGCTCCGATTGGATGTGATAGCGGACTCGCGCCTTGAGCGTGAGACCATCGGTCTCTTTTGGAAGACGATACGTAAAGGTGTAGTCCCGGCTGGCCAGCGGCATCAACCGATTGTCATACAGTTCCACAATCGCCGGTTGCCACATGATCCAGCGTCCCATCGTGTCCTTCTTGCTTTCCAGCGTCTGCTGATGTCGATCTTCCACCATGAATTCCACGCTGAAATGTCGATCCGGATCGCCGGTCGGCAACTTATGGCCTGCGCCGGCATTGATCAAGGTTAGCGTTAGCTGCACTTGCTCGCCGGGCTTAGGCTCGGCGGGATTGGCAACGACCTGAATCGCAACCGCCCGCTTGATCATCTCGGGATCATGCCCGCCTCGCCAAAGGTGTTGCCTTCCTTGCCGGATTGGGCCATCCGTCGCCACAGGCCGTTGTATTTCAGGCATGTGACAACTTTGGCAGATGAAGCCGCGTTGCTTCATAAAGAACTTACCTTCGTATTCCGCATACGTCCCGCACGGTCCGACATTATAAAATTGCGCCGGTCCCGAAATTACATTGTGGCATCGATAGCAGACTTGAGCCGTCCGGAAATTCGGGTCGAACTTCGTGGGATGGGGCGCGGCCGAATCTTCGAACGGCCCGAGAATGACCCCATCACGCACATGGCATGCCGCACACGTAACGCCTTCCTTCTGATACTCCGGGTCAAACTGGGGATTGGGCTCTTGATGCGCCTTTTCCACCCTATCACGAGGTATGTTCTTAATCAGCGTCGCCTGCTGGTTCTCCAGCGGCGCATGACAGTTCAGACAGACCCAGGTGTGTTTATCCTTCGTCCAGTAGGCATGGAAGAAGGGATCTTGGTAGGCCTTCGAGTGGATACTCGTCTTCCATTCCTCATAGATCGCTTGATGACATTGCCCGCAGGACTCCGCCTTCAGACTGTCGAGCCCGGCCGGAATCTTCTGAAAGGGAATTGCATACGCATAGTCAGAGCGCAGCCCAAAAATAACGACGGGTTTCACTTCCGTATAGTATAAATAGACCAGACCAGCCACGACGGCGAGTCCAATCAACGCTTTCATGACAATACGCATCGATCTCCTACGAGTCTTTCATGGTAAATCGGTGGTAATACCTGCGAGTGAATCATTGTACCAAGCGGACGACATGCAAAGGTAGAAGAAACCGTTGATGAATGAGCAAGAGGAAAGGCCAATGGTGCAAATTCTTTCGATACCGAAATCGAAAGGCCTGCTGAGTTCCAAGAACCCGCCTGCCCTACTCGAAGGAATGTGTCCTATCTTGAAGCAGAGAGCATCAGCCGGACCCGGCTGCTCTTCTCCGTTCAATCTATGATATTTGACCCGTTGTAGGTCGATGAATCAGATGGACCGAGCCGGCCTTGATCGCCGCGACCACTTTGACTCCGGGGGCTAGATGGAGGTCTTGGAGGGCAGAGCGTGTCACGATGGCGGACAGCGGGAATCCCGATTCGAGATCGACTCGGACGAGAGCTCCCATCGAGATGACATCTTGAACAACAGTGGGCAAGTGGTTTCTGGCGCTGGTTGCACCGGTGCCGACCGGCTCGAGCACGACATCCTCTGCGCGTATGCACACGAATACGTCAGATCCGACGGTTTCCTGGCTCACGCTGAGAAGTTTCATCCCCTTCGCCTCAACCGTCACCAGTCCATCGGCTGCGTGCGCAATCCGACCGGGAATGACGGTCTCCATGCCGACGATCTTCGCCACCTCCACGTCTTTCGGGAGATTGAAGATTTGCTGCGGTGTGCCTTGCTGCAACACTTTTCCGTCTTTTAGCACGACCATCTCATCGCCGAGCGCCAGCGCCTCTTCCCAGTCATGCGTGACGACGATGGAGGGAATCGCGAGACGTCGGAGGAGGTCGCGCAGTTCGCCTCGCAATTTGACACGCGTCGGCACATCGAGTGCCGACAGCGGTTCATCGAGCAGTAGCAGCGACGGCTGGCGGGCAATGGCGCGGGCCAAGGCGACACGCTGCTGCTGTCCGCCTGACAGGCGGTTCGGCTTCGATTCTTCCATGCCCTCAAGCTGAAGGAGGCGGATCACTTCATCGACCCTGCGCTTGCGTTCCGTGGCAGAGAGCGCCCCGAGTCCATATCCGATATTGCCCGCCACCGTGTGGGTCGGGAACAAGGCATATTCCTGAAACGTGTAGCCGACCTGTCGCCGTTGTGGCTCGACACACTGCTTCGATGAGGCATCAAACCATGTGTGCTCACCAAAGATAATCCTGCCGCGTTCCGCTGATTCCAATCCGGCCAGGCATCGCAGGAGCGTTGTTTTTCCCGATCCCGAGGGGCCAAAGAGAATCAGCACCGGCGCCGGTTTTAACCCCATGCGAAACTTGGCGTTGAGCATGAACCGCTCACCAAGCGTCTTCTGGACCTCGACGATCATTTCTGCGGCCATACCGCCCAGGCCTTTCGGTTCATCGCGTATACAACGAGCAGAACCGTGTACGAAATCACAAGGAGAAACAAAGCCGTCTTTGCCGCGCCGGCGTAATTGAGCGACTGCACTTCATCGTAGATGTCGATCGACACGGTCCTCGTTTCGCCTTCGATGTTACCTCCCACCATCAGCACCACGCCGAACTCTCCAAGCGTATGAGCAAAACTCAGTACGATGCCGGTCACCATCCCCGCCATCGACAAGGGCAGCACCAATTTGAAAAAAGTGGCAAGCCGCGACACGCCAAGCGTCCATGAGGCTTCGAGCAGACGGCGATCCACCTGATCGAACCCCGCCGAGAACGGCTGCACCGCGAACGGGAGACTATACAGAATGGAGGCGATTAACAGGCCTTCAAACGTAAAGGGCAGCGGATGACCGACGAGGCGCGTATACAGTTGTCCGACAGGACTGTGAGGGCCGATGGCAACCAGGATGTAAAAACCTAAGACCGTCGGTGGCAGCACCAGAGGCAGTGCCACCACCGACTCGACGAGGAACTTCCACCGCCAGCGCGAGAAGGTCAGCCAGTAAGCGATTGGAAGGCCGACCACGAGTAAGATAAGGGCCGTTAAGGTCGCAAGCTGAAAGGTGACGCTAATTGCAATCCAATTCACGACCTAGTGCTCCCTGCCTCCCCCGATGCGCGGTCATGTTAGGGAAGCAGGAATTGAAATGCAATGTCTCACTATTTCCCGACCATCACGTCGGTGGCCTTGATCGCCACGGTGACCGTATCATTCACTTTCAGACCCATATTCTTCACAGAACCTTCGGTAATCGCCGACACGAACTCGAGGTTGCCGATCTTGACGGTGACTTCCGCCATGGCCTGCCCCTGAGTAATATTTGTGACCGTTCCCTCAAATTGATTGCGCGCGCTCAGTTTCATGTATAACCTCCTTGTTAGTGATGCGGACGATTAGGTTCTGGGTTCTCCTTCTGCGGTCTGTCGTCAGCACGTTTGCAGCTGCCTTCCTTGAATTGATCAAAGCCGATCATGAATCCTTCCGGACCGTTCACTTCCAGTCGTGTGGCGCGACAGTTGTTTCGAGACACATCTGATTTGAGCCGAAGTCGAACAACCTTAGCCCGCTCCGCCTCATCACGCTTTGCCACATCCGAATCTCGCAACGCCTGTTCAATCTGTTTCTGCACGTCGCCGACATCGACAACAGAGAAATTCACTTGAACCCAGCCGGTCGGTCGCGGCGTCTTCACATCTTGCCGAACGACGATAAGCACGTCCCGATAACAATAGCTCCGAATAAAGTCGACTTGCGGATGATCGATGCGTTGCACTTCGTCGGCCTGCAGGACCTGCGAAAAGAACAATTCATGCAATCCAATATCACTGGTCTCGATCTGAATCCCTTCCAGTTCGCTGCGCGATGATGCCGATGGTAGTGAAGGTGCGCACTTCAAATAACTCGGTGAGCCACCTAACTGTGGTGTTCCCTCCTCCGCAAGTGCGATCGTTCCACTAGCGGGAAGAGCAACTATCACCATGACAATCCACCCGCATATCACATACTGATATAGTGTGGTGCAATGTGTATTCATCACGTTTTACACCGAAACTGAAACGCCCATCGCCGGCTCACCTGATCTTCGGCCCCTTCGATGCTCGACACTCCGCTCAATCCCCGCGTCTCCCCTTCCTTCACCACCATATAGCCTTGCGGGCATCTCAACTTCATGATCTCGATCGCGTCCTTTCGATAACGTGAGCCCATGGGACCACCCCGCTCATCTTTATAGAGATAGGTCACGATGCCACCGTCGTCGGTGTCTTGGACGAGCTGTGCACCGCCGTGAGCGCAGCCGAGGAGCCCCATGAATCCGACACTCAGGCACAGCGACATGATGATTGAACGGGGTCTCATGGCGCGATTAGCCGGGCAACAGGAATCCATACCGACGCATAATCTCTTGACCTTCATCCCCTTGTAAAAATTTTAAGAATTGTCGGGCTTGGTCTTGATTGGTGGATCGCTTCAAAATCACGCAGCCTTGCTCGATCGGGGGATGCGCGTCAGCCGGGACTTCCCAGTATTTCCCCGCCGCTTTCATCGTGGGCGCCATCGCAAGGGACAGCGCAATGATGCCGGCATCGCTGGCTCCCGACTCAACGAATTGTGCGGCTTGGGAAATGTTTTCGCCCATGACCAGCTTGTCCTTCGTCGCATCATATAACTTGAAGTGCTCCAGCGCCGCGACGGCGGCACGTCCGTACGGAGCGTGTTTGGGATTCGCAATCGAGATTTTTCTTACGGAGGGAGTAGCCAAGGACCCGAACCCCTTGTCGATCGGCACGGCCGATCCCGTCGGCACCCAGAGGACAATTCGGCCCACAGCGTACTTATAGAGAGAATCGGCAACGCCATGGCCACCCTCAATCAATTTTTGGGGATAACGAATGTCTGCAGAGAAATACAGGTCGAAAGGGGCGCCGTTTTCGATTTGGGAATAAAAATTCCCGGACGAACCAAGGGTGAGTTTGACCTGCTCACCGGTCTTCTTTTCATACACCGCGACGAGATCCTTGAACGCAAAATTGAGATCGGAGGCCGCGGCAATCTTCAGCTCTGCTGCCAATGCGGCAGGTAACTGAAACATCCCACTTAACAGGATCGAGACCAGTATGATCCCCACATTTACTTGTATGCTTCTCAGTCTGATTTTCATCATGACCCTTTCTCAGCTTCAATGACCATTAGCATGAATAGAAAAGCCTCCATATCGGAATCTGATACGTTCCTTGTCAGAATGGCCGCCAAACGCGTGTTCGGGGAGGATCATTGCACGACGACCCTCCCCTCATTCAGAGGACACAGAGAACAGGAGGATACAGCTTCTCTGAATGAACCGCTTCCTTTCATAAGCTCGTGTCATACGTCAATTTGCACATGATAGCATCCGGGCCAGCTCCCGTCGGCCGCAACCACGCGTCCCATTGATCGACATGCATCTCCACCGGCAACCCAGGCACCCATTCACAGAGCACATCTTGGTCTCCACAAACCAGCGCGGAGACGTGGGCGCCTCCAACATCCAACGACACGAGCCAGCCGGTTCCTGCCCTTCGAACCGTCTCGACACGAGCCTTCAGCCAAACTCGGGGGTGCTGGTATGTACTCGCCCTTGTGGCAGTCCATCTGCTTCGTCTTGCGTTCTGTTGAGGCATCAGGGCCACCTTCTCAGGATCAATCACAATATTCACCGGATCCCAGGCTTCAGGTCGAAAGGACTGCCCCACGACAGGGCCAGTAGATTGGAGCGTGCGACTCACTCCTTGAAGCTTCACAGTAATCAATGGACGCTCGGCACCAGGCTCGACAAGTACGATCCGACCGGGCCAGCGATTCCATCGATCCCCTCCTGGCCAAATCCCACCCATTCCCAAGAGCACGTCGTTCACATGAATCTGTGCCACCACCTGTTGACCAATGTGTAGACTCCTCTCTTCCACACGTTCCGGTGAACAACGAATTCTGAAGATCGCATCATCGTCAGTCATCACTTTAATGGTCGTGCGTGTTAGGCCATGAAGGGTAGACACCACGCGACCAGAGAGAAGATTCCACGTATCAGACGATATTTCAGGCGGTCCCTGCCGTTGATTCCCGTTTTGCATACACACCTCCTCTGAGGACGACGCACATCCTCATTAAAAGAAGACCTGGTACTGAATGCGAATTGCGTTCTCGATGAGTGTCTGCTGACCTTGATCCAACGGCACATTGCCCGACGGGTATGAAGCCGCAAGAGCTGGATTCCCCACAGCGGGCAAGGGGGCGCTGCGCCCGATCGCAAACCCGCCCATGCCCATGGCGACATTACTGTAGGTCACCATGATCTGATGATCATATGTGCCGAACAGGAACCAGTTGAGTGAGACGTCCACCTCCTTGATCAGGTCACCTCCTGAATGAGTATCAGGGTCCCAGTAGCTATAGCGTGCGGCCAACTCGAGGCGTCGTGGAATAATGTAATAGCCGGTTTGCGCATACCATCCGTACATATTGCCATACTGCCCCGGGGCGAAGACTGTGCAGGCCCCTCCCTGAGTCAAGGTCTGAAGGCACGGCAACCCCTTGTTATGTCGAATCACGTTCCGGAACCAGTATTCCGTCTGAAAAGAGAACCCACGATATTTGAAGGCGTAGTCAAGAGTCCACGTGGAAAAATCAACCACGCCCTGCCCCAAAATTCGTGCATTCCCCAGAGTCGCGAGCTGCCTACGGAAGTTGAGATTGGCCAGATCGATCCCAACAAACGCATTGTCGGTAGAGGTATTAATGGCCGGGTTATAGACGTACCCTCCACCGACCACCATCTGCGGAGCTTCCGAATAGGCAATATCGCCCTCGCCATAGCCTGCCCGCCCCATGATATTCCATTGCAGACGTGCCGCGTACATCAGTTGATTAACTCCGGACCGGAAATTCGCGTTGAGGTTCCGTTGATTCACGGCACAGCCGGTAGCCGGAGACGGAAACGGATTGCCGCTTGTTTGCCCCCCAGGGCATCCGACAGTCGGCTCTTCACTTGAAAATTGGGCAAATCGATTGACGAGGGGGCCGGCTCCGTTAAACACCCCAAAGTAATAGTTTACGGGGTACACTTCTTCATCGTTCATGATGGTGATTCCGACATCGCGTCGGTTGAGGCCGCTTGCCGTAAAGGCTTCCATAGCTAAAGACCTGTCGGTAAACTGCATTGCAGCCGTGGAATTAATCTGTGATCGGTTGAAGTAGACCTTGTACTGACCTAATTGCACATTCAGCCAGGGGATGTGCGTGCTCTGAACATTGGCATCAAGCACGGTCAATGACCCAGGATTTTGCGCATTTTCTGCTGTCTCGCCGGCGAGCTGGATGTAGTATTTGAAATCCGGACTCAGCAGGTGCCCCATGAAATAAAGGCGCATGCGCTTCAGATTGAACGTGGACGCCTCATCGACTGAGCGATTCGCACGGTAGTCGCCAAAGACCCCGAGGAGTTCAGGATAGTTTTTTGAATCGCCCACTCGCCAGGCGCTGTTCCGCTCGCGCTGTGTAAATCGGGTAGCAATCCGTGCGCGGATCTTAAGAAAAAATGCATTGTCATTCATAGAAAAATTGAAACCGCGGTCGTACCAGGCTTTGAAGCTCGGCTGCAAAAGATAGTTCCTCATCTCGGATTCTCTTGTTACGCGATCGTAATCCTCTTGGGTGATTAGGCCGCTTTTCAGCGAACGATCGAGCATGAGCTTGAGGGCTGGATCCATGCTTTCCACAAACACATACTTGCCGTCTTTCTCCACGAGCTTCCCGGACTCCACCGCCATTCCAGGAATAGTCTGCAAGAGTGCCAAGACAACACCGACGATAAAGACGAGGCGAACCGACAGTAAAGCGCGACCGCCGGTAACAGATGGGCATTCAAGAGTTCCCGCCAAGCGTGTCATACCGATCTCAGCCTCCATGAATGAATAATTACGAATAAGTAAGGGTTACGGCGCACCGGCCGGGGCGCTTGGCGCCGCTGTACCTGCGCCGCTGTGTGACGGAGCGGATTTCAAAAACGATCGATACTCCACGGCTCGCCGGCCATTCTGATCCGTGACCCAAAACCTTCCGGGCTCGAAATACAGGAGATAATTTTTCGGTAGCGGGGCTGGGGTGGGATAGTTATAGTCGTACGGATCAGAACTTCGTGTCGGAACTTGGATGTGAAAGTATTCCAACGTGAAATACAAATACGGGTCTCGAACAGCGACCCATCCGCTCACTGCATCCTTTTCCATGCTCGGATTAAATCCAGGCCCAATCAGGTCAAAATGCACGCGCTCATTCGGACCTACCTTCGTCAAGGCGTCCGCGAGATAGGGTGCTAACGCTTCTATTTCATCCGCTCGAAAGACGGCTTTCGGAGGCACCTCTTCAGCGAACCAGCGAAGCGGCAAGCGCTGTTGCTCGCGCACTGAGAGTCCTCGAAGAATGCTTGCCACTTCTGCCGCACTTAGCTGCATCGGATGCGTGTACCCAGGGCGATCCAGTTCTTCCTGCGCATTGATCACCACTCGACGATCCTGGTGCAGCACTTTTGTCGTATACGGCAGTCGTGCGCACCCTCCCAGGGCGATATACGCGACGAGCAGCCCAAGAAGAGCCATGCCTCCACTCGCTCGTCTCTGTGCCGTGATGTCCCGCCATCCCATGAGTGCCTCCTGTGATGAAATCGACCAATGCGTGTTGCATAAAAAAGCGAGCAGATTTGTACTCTATACTTTACTTAAATGTCAAGTATACATTTCAACGGACAAAAGGGTGACTGGCCTCACCTCGGTCAACGGCGAGTGCTTCGCATCATTTATCGATTGCGTCGGAAATTAGGCGGACATTACTGGAGAGGAAGAATTAATCGCAGAGATTGCGCATGACGCGGGATGGTGACTAGCTCGGATTATTCATGAATGCCGTCGCGAAGCGGTTGAGACCGAAGCCTCTCATTTCACCCGCCCGCCCCAGACGCGCCAAGACGCGTCCCTTCCCGTAGGCTTCTCGCACGTGAGGTCGACACAGGCGGACTTGGGGTCCGTCGAGGAGACCAAACGAGAAAAGCCGCGCCGGGCGAGAGGATCGGCCGCTGTAGCAGGTACTCATAAATAATTCGGGCTAGCAGGAGTTCTATTTTTTAAAAGGCGACCCGTAGCCCAATCGCTTCAGAACCGACTGAGCTTCAGCCGTCTGAATAAAGTTGAGGAATTCGTTACACAGATCTCTGTTCGGACAGTAACGTTCCATGGCCATGGAATGAAGAGTCGGCTTGTACAACCGTTCGTCCGAGACGGCAACAACCCGCACGCGTTCACCTTCCTCAACCGCATCAGGCCCAAAGACGATACCCACGTCCGCATTACCATTGAGCAAATGACTCAGGACTCCCCGGGCGTCCGCCGCCACATCAAGACGCCCCTTGACCGAATCGGCAATTCCTGCCCGATTCAAGAGTTCACTCGACTTTTGACCAAGACTCGTCAGTGCGGGATCCGCGATTGCCACGCGTATCTGAGGATTATTGGCCAGCGCCTCGAATGACTCCGGAGCATCTGCCAAGGATTCCGGAACTACCAGAACCAGCGGCTCGGTCGCATAGGGCTTGCGGCCATTCGGAAGGACATAGTATCTCTGCTCGAGGCGGGTAATCAGCTCATCACCCCCAGGCGCGATGATATGGATGGGACCTTTCTCAATGAAGTATTGCCCGATTGTCGAGTTCTGCATGGCGGCGATCGTTTGCCGCATTTCGAGGCCGGAATTAAAATGGAGCCTGACCATGACGTCCGGATGGGTTGCTTCAAAGGCACGGCCAAGCGCTTCCAGAGGGGCCGCGAGACTCGGCGAAGCCGCAATGACGAGAGGCTCCTTGGCTGATGCACATACGCCGATCCCCAGTCCTAAGAGGATTGATCCGACGAACGACACAACTTTTGCTCTCATCATCAATATGCGCCACATCTCGCATCCCCCATTCATCCGAATAAGCGTCTCATGTTTTGACCCATAAGTCCCGCATCTTTCCGGTTTGCCGTGTGTCGTAGCCGCCCAAGGCCTCGATTTCTGTCCGGAACGGACGGCTGACGATCGCGTCGAGAAAGCTCGAGAGGGCCGGATGTGTTGTGAGATAGACCGTCGGAATCACCAGATCGTAGCGCTCTTCCTGAAGGGGAATAAAATCGAGCCCCAGGAGCCTTGCAGCGGATCCCGCTCCCATCCCCACGTCAACGAGACCGCTAGCAATACCCTGCGCCACATCGAGATGCGATGCCACCTCTCGTTGATAGCCTTTGATCTTCGCGGGATGGATGCCCGCTGCCGCCAGCCTGTGATCCAATAACAGCCTCGCTCCTGCACCCGCCTCCCGATTGACCATCTCGATGTCCTTACGAGCAAGATCGGCCACTTCCCGAATCCCCTTGGGATTGCCATGCCGAACAATCAATCCTTGTTCCCATGATGCAAAGGTGACGACGGTATATCCATCACCTTTCAGGTGCCGGCGAAGATATGGGAGATTCGACTCGCCGGATTTCACATCGACAATGTGGAGACCGGCGACATGGACCTCTCCCCGCTTCAAGGCTTCAAGTGCGGCCCCGCTTCCCATTGTCCACCCCACGACGGATGCTCGCTCTTGTCGTCTGCGTAGATACTCGCCCGCCAAAAAAATAGCCGGGTCGCACCCGGCGACGACCACTTCTTCTTCAATCAGACGGCGATCCCTGATCAACTCTACCCGAACATGACTATGACGCCTTGATCGTGCGGGACCCAACATGAGGCCGTCCGCCGGGACGGTGAAGTTCAACACATCCCCCAGTTGCGCCACCGGGCGAACGAACACTCGCTCCCCCACTCTGGCAACCTTGACACGGGTTCGCATAGCTTCTGTCGGAAGCGCACCAAGGAACTCACCCTCTATGACTTCTCCGCTCGAGACCAGACTGAAGACATCTTCAACTCGGCAGCCCAGCGCGCCGGCCAAACGAAGAGCCACGGCAGTCGTCGGCAAATATTGATTCGCCTCAATGGCATAAATGGCCTGTCGGGTTACTCCCGCCATGCCGGCTAGATCGCTCTGCGAGAGGCCCTTCGCCGAGCGCAAGCTCCTCAAACGATTCTCGATATTGCTGGCCGGCTCGGCCTTATTCTTTTCACCCATGCTTGACCCGTGTACCAGGATGTCGTACAAGATGTCAAGTATTATGTCCTCGACGGTCACGCTAAAAGCACCGGCTCCCGCACACGCTTCATCTGGCTCGGCCTGTGAGCGTGTGATACTGTACGCCATGATCGACGGTCCGCTCGCCTGGTTCCAACGACTGACGCTTGCCCAAAAATTTTTCGTCTCATTCGGTTCCCTACTCCTTTTGCTGGGACTCAGCCTTGCGGCCATTTTGTTTTATTTGAGCAAGATCAACAGTTACGTCGAACGCCATAATCGCATCACCGTGCCGGCCGTCGTGACCGCCGCCAATATGCGGCAGACCGCCTTTCAAATGAATCTGTCCCTGACATCCCTTGAGCGCGACTCGTCACGGCAAGCCCAGAACGCGGTGTTCACGCGTCTGAAAGAGGATGAGTCCGGCGTTCGGCAGACCTTGGCCTTCTACCGGGCGACTCATGCGGCACGGACCCATCCCGTTCTGTTCGGCATGCTGACCCGGCACAATCAGGTAGCGCTGGCCGACCAGGAAGATCGGCTCCTGGATCGGATGTCGTCTCTCCTGGACGCCATCGCTTCTCACCGAGAAACACTGGCCGCCTCATCCCAGGGAGGCCTCGAATCTGAATCATCGATCGCCACCTTCACATGGGCACAAGCACTCTACGAGCAGCTCACGGGAGCGCTCACAGCCCTCATCGACGTTCATACCAAGATCGACACCGAGATGAAACTCGAAGGCGACGTCCTATTATCACAGGCCCGCCTGGTCATTCTGGCCCTGGTAATCGTACTGATGATTGTGATTGCAGCCACGTATCGCGTGGTCAGCACCCAGATCGCCACGCCTCTTCGCCGATTGGCCCGAGCTGCCGATCGTGTGGCGCATGGAGAACTGCAGGCAGGGTTCGACATCTGGCCGGCCAGGGATGAAGTGGGAGACCTGTCCGTCTCGCTCGCCTTGATGTTGACCACGCTTCGCGAACGGACCATCGCCCTGGAGCAGAAAACTCGTGAGCTGGAGGCGTTTAGTTATTCTGTGGCGCACGACCTGAAAGGACCACTGCGCGAGATCGAGGGATTTTCCTCGCTGATTGAAGAGAAATACTCGGGCGTCCTTGATTCAACTCCACGCCAGTACCTCGGTCAAATCCGCGGATCGGCCCTTCGCATGACGGCGCTGATCGACGCGCTGCTGAAGTACTCCCAGCTCGAGCAGGAAACCCTGCCGAAGTCGCAGGTCAATCTTGCTGCCTTGGCCGAGCATGTCGTGGCGTCACGGCAGATCGCCGCATTGAGCCAAGGCGCTCGAATCACCATTGATGTGCCGACTATCGACATATGGGGCGAGCCAACCAGCATTCAGCAAGCCCTGGGGAATTTACTGGACAATGCATTAAAATTTTCAGGGCATGAAGCGGCTGACATATCGATCGGCGGCATGAGAAGACAAGGAGAGTCGATCCTCTGGGTCAAAGACAATGGCATCGGATTCGACCCTCAGCATTGCACGAAGCTGTTCGGTCTTTTTGAACGGCTACACTCATCCGACCGCTACGAAGGCACCGGGGTGGGACTCGCGATCGTCAAGCTCGTTATGGACAAGCACGAGGGGCGAGTGTGGGCCGACTCCTCTCTTGGCAAAGGCAGCACCTTTTATCTAGCCTTTCCCGATTCACCCGCGCGGGCCACGGGACACTGACATGGCGATTGAGATGCGCATCCTTGTGATCGATGATGAACCGTTCATACGGACGGTGCTGGAAAACACGCTCCAACGGGAAGGCTGCGACGTGGTGGTGGTCTCCAACGGGAAGGAAGGGTTCGACAAGCTGAATGCCAGTTCATTTGACTGCGTCATCACCGATCTCAAAATGCCGGAGACGGATGGCCGGGACGTACTTCGGTGGATTCGCGAGCATCAGCCTGATGTGGACGTCATAATGCTGACCGGTCATGGCGAGGTCCATGCCGCTGTCGAGGCGATGCGAGCCGGGGCATCCGACTTCCTTGTGAAGGACATACCGTTTGACGGATCGAACGTGTTGCCCGCATTGGAACGCATCGTAAAAGTTCGGAGCCTTCGACAGGATAATCTTGCCTTGCGACACGGCGCGGGCATCGCGCGCCTGGATCAAACCATTGACTGTATCAGCGCGGCGTGGCGGCAGCTGATGGAGACCGTCACCAAAATTGCCCCGTCGAATGCGCCGGTGCTCATTCAAGGAGAAACGGGCTCCGGGAAGGAAATCGTCGCCAGAGCCTTACACGCCGCGAGCCCTCGGTGCGATCATCCGTTCCTTGCCGTGAATTGTGGAGCCATCAAAGGAGACCTGCTGGAAAGCGAACTCTTTGGATACGAAAAAGGCGCCTTTACCGGAGCGACGCAGAGTAAAAGTGGTCTCCTAGCGGCGGCAGAGTGCGGGACATTGTTCCTCGACGAGATCGGAGAAATGAGCGGCGCCATGCAGGTCAGTCTGCTACGCGTTCTCGATCGACGTGAATACCGCCAAGTGGGCGGTACGAGGACGTTGCATGCGAACGTGCGTTTCATCGGCGCAACGAATCGGGAATTGCAAGACCTCGTCTTAGCGGGACGATTCCGCGACGATCTGCTCTATCGGATTAATACCGTCGGCTTGCGCGTTCCGCCCCTTCGAGAACGACCCGACGACATTCCGCTCCTCGCACAACATTTTCTGCGGTCGCTCCGGCTTGCGCGCGGACGCGCCCGTAGTTTTTCGCCACCGGCACTCCAGACCCTTATGCGGTATTCGTGGCCCGGTAATGTTCGGGAACTGAGCAATGTGGTTGAGCGGCTGCTGTTGCTGTCACCGCAGGACAGTACGGATCCAATCGGACCGGAAGAGGTCGGTTCGATGCTGGACCAGAATCACCGCCGCTCCTCGATTGAGACACCGGTCCTCGGCTCACTCGAGGAAGCCGAGAAGGGACATATCTTGCGCGTGATGGACGCGCATGGCGGCAATAAGACCCAGGCGGCCCGCACCCTGAACATTGACTATAAAACCCTCCTTGCAAAGTTGAAAACATATAACCTCCCCGGATGAGAGAGACCATCCGTGGAAATTTTCCATAGCACTCTGGAATATTTCCACAGTGTACCTGCAAGCCCCTTGTCGGGTTCCTGAACAGCTCTTCTCATGACCAATGTTTTGGCTAGTTGCCTTAGGGATAGCCTGTTGTCTTAATAGTCTATTGGGCACCGGGTTTGCACAACGAGTTTTGCACTAGCTGATCAGCAGACAGGGAGTGGAGAGTGATCGGACATACCATCACAATGTCGCCATCGATCCTTGTGGTCGAAGATAGCTTGGCCCAGTCTGAGCTATTAAGCCAAGCGATGACTCAGCATGGATTTGAAACGGCTATTCACATCGAGCATGGAATGGCGCCCGCACTCAGCTATTTGAACCATCAACTGAAAGACCATCGCGCACCACCTCGATTGATTGTCGTTGACCTGAAACTCCTCAATGGGAGCGGTCTCGACATCGTACGCTATATTCGCAGCCATGAACGGCTTCATCACGTCCCAGTGGTCATCCTGACGACTTCGGACGCTCAACACGATATTGAAGCGTCTTACGCGGCCGGGGCGAACGGGTATGCCGTCAAGCCCGGCACCTATGCGGAGTTCGTCAAGCTCACGGGCGATCTCTGCCGTTTCTGGCTTCGCTGGAATAGGACTGTCTTATGTTGACCAAAGCCGCGCTCAAAAATCCGTATGCCGTTCTCGCGATCTGTCTGATCGTCATTATCCTGGGCAGCGTGTCATTTCAAAAGATGAAAGTCGACATCTTTCCGGACATCAATATTCCGGTCATCCTGGTTTCGACCTTTTATCGCGGATTGAGCCCCACAGAGATGGAAGGCGCGATCACACTGCGATTCGAACAACAGTTTCTCCAAGCCAGCTATATCGAGCATATCGAATCCCAATCACTCGCCGGCATCAGTTATATCAAAGTATTTTTTCAACCCGAGTACAGCATCGAAGCGGCCCAGTCCGAGCTTACGAGCCTGGCGTATAGCATCATTCGCGTGCTTCCCCCCGGTGTCTTTCCCCCCTCCGTCTACAAATTTGGTGTGGCCAGCCTTCCGATCGGTCTCTTGACGGTCAGCAGCGACACGTTGAGCGAAAAGGAGATGAGGGATCTGGCTTATTTCACTGTCCGCCCTCAGATGGCCTCGATTCCCGGCATTTCAACGCCTCCGGTATTGGGCGGGAAGGTCCGGCAAATTACCGTCTTTCTCGATCAGCAGAGGATGCTGGCACGCGGGGTCTCGCCGTCTGAAGTCGTGAAGGCGATCAATGCACAGAGTGCCATCCTCCCGGCTGGTGATGTGAAGCTTGGCGATCTTGACTACTACGTCTATTCGAACAGTCTGGTACGCGTGGTGGATCAGATTAATGAGCTTCCGATCAAGGTCGTCAATGGCAGCCCCATCCTTGTGCGCGATATCGGCACGGCGGCCGACTCAGCGGCCGTGCAAACGTCGATCGTGCGAGTCAACGGACGGGAATCGGTCTATATCCCGGTGACCAAACAAGAAGGCGCGAACACCGTCAATGTCGCGGACGGCGTACGCTCCCGGATTCCAAATTTGACGGAGATCCCAGCCGGCGCCTCCGTCAAATTTATTTACGATCAATCGCTCTATATCCGAGAGGCGATCTCAAATTTGCAGAAGGAGGGGCTTCTCGGCGCCGGATTAGCCGGCTTGATGATTTATCTTTTCCTGCGCAGCGCAAAGGCTGCGCTGGTCGTCAGCCTGGCAATCCCGCTCTCCCTTACGTCGGCGCTGGTCCTGCTCTACATCAACGGACAGAGCGTCAACATCATGACGTTAGGAGGCCTTGCCCTTGTGATTGGAACGCTGCTCGATAACAACATCGTCGTCCAGGAGAACCTGCACCGCCATTTGGAAATGGGGAAAGACGGACGAAGAGCGGCAGAAGACAGTGCCGCCGAGCTGACCCTGCCCATTCTCGTCGCCACGATTTGTATTCTGATCGTCTATCTACCGATCATGTTTTTCAGCGGCATCATCAAATTTCTCTTTGTTCCTTTGGCCCTGACGGTCGCGTTTGCCATGATGGCCGATTATGCGGTGTCGATGTCCGTAACCCCCGTCATTCTCGCTCGACTCTATCGACGCGGGCATGAAAAGGGAGATGAGGCGCATGATGATGAGGGGTGGTTCGGCCGCCTTCAACATGCCTACGGACGCGCCCTTCTGCTCGGACTTCGCTTCAAGGCCTTCGTGTTGGGTCTCGCTCTTCTGACATTGGTCGTCGTCGCCGTTCTACTCGTGCCGCGTCTCCATACCGAATTCTTCCCTAAAATCGATGCCGGCAATTTCACGATGTTGGTATCAGCGCCTGAGGGAACTCGCATTGAAAAGACCAGCGCCATCGTTGGAGAAGTAGAACACATCGTGCGGCAGGTCGTCCCCAAGGAGGATCTCGATGAAGTGGTAGCCAACATCGGAATGTATTACGGAGATGCAGGCCGCTTCGCGCCCAATACCGGATCGCATACGGCGTTCGTGCTGGTCAACCTTGTGACGGGTCACAAAGGTCATTCCGACGATTACATCATGGAGCTTCGTCAACGATTGCGCCGGGACTTGCCGGGCATCGATATCGCCTTTCAAACGGGTGGGATCGTCAGCGATGTGCTGAATTTCGGCTTACGGGCTCCGGTGGACATTCAAGTGAGAGGTCCGCGTATCGACGTGATCAGGCCGGTCGCCGAGGCGATCCGTGACCGAGTCGCCCAAATCCCGAACACGACCGACGTGCGGATCAAACAGGGCAAGAATTATCCCGAACTGCATCTCAATGTGGATCGCACCAAGGCGGCCTATTACGGAATTACTCAAGACCGAGTGATTGTGGATGTCATCACCGGGCTCAGTTCGAACATTGCCCTCAGCCCGAACTACTGGCTCGATCCCAAAACTGCGAACGGCTACTTTTTGTTGGCTCAGTATCCGGAACAGTCCCTCATAACAACGGAGGACCTGCTCAACATCCCGCTCGTCGGCGCTGGGGTGCCGCTTCCCCCGGCCGCCAGTGTGGCGATCCCCGGCAGTTCAGGGTCGACGCTGGCTCTTGCGAATACGCCGTTCGCCGGACGTACGATGGGGATGAATGGCGGCTTCTTCGGGTCCGACGATCGCCGCGGTCCGGATGTCCGTTTGCGGGATGTTGCCGAACTAATACACAAGACCGGGCCGGACTCCGTCGACCACTATGATTTGTCACGCTTGATCAATGTCCTCGTGACGCCGGTCGGGAATGATCTGGGACGTGTCGCGACGGATATTGAAGAGGCGTTGAAGGGGATCGCCCTGCCGAAGGATGTCGTGGTCAGTGTGAAGGGCGAAGTCGCCAATATGCGAAGCGCCTTTCAAAATTTTGCATTGGCGCTGCCGCTTGCCGTGGTCTTGATTTACCTTGTGATGGTGGGACTCTTCCGCTCGTTGATCGACCCGCTGATCATTCTGCTGGCCGTGCCTCTCGGCTGGATCGGAACCGTCGCCATGCTGTATATGACCGGCACATCGGCAAATGTGGAATCCATGATCGGCACCCTGATGATGATGGGCATCGTCGTCTCGAACAGCATCTTGTTGGTGGATTATGCCAACCGCATGGCTCGTTCGGGCCTGTCGCCAGAAGAAGCCGTCCTTGAAGCCGGCAGACGAAGACTTCGTCCCATCATCATGACCGCCCTGGCAACTATTCTTGGGCTCTTACCGCTCGCCCTCGGATTTGGGGAGGGCAATGAAACCATGGTGCCGTTAGCGCGCGCCGTCGTGGGCGGCCTGATGGTCTCCACGCTGATGACCTTGCTTGTTGTGCCGGTGCTCCATAGCATAGTGCTGGCGCGGGAACCGGCCCAGCCGGCGGAGATCTCGACGCAGTGAACGAAGGAATCCTTTCTATGACAGACAATCTCTCTCATTCCCTGCGCAGCGTGCTCATGAACCGGCGCGTACTGGTATGTATCACTCTCCTCGCCGTTACGCTCATTGGAGCAGGCATCGTCCTGCTTCAGCATAGCGAAGGCGTGCCGGTCGGATCCAAAGCCGAGCCGAAGGCTGCACCGCCGTCGTCCGTCGCCCCATCTCCTGCCTCAGAATTGCAGGCTGAGGCTCACGTGATTGATGTCCAAGTCGTGAAACCGACTCGCCGCGATGTAACGTACTCGATCACCCTGCCTGCGAACGTGTCGCCCCTCTATCAAACGACGCTCTATGCCAAGGTCTCCGGATACTTGAAATCAATTGGTCCCGACAAGGGCGATCGCGTGAAGAAAAATGACATCCTAGCCGTGATCGACGCGCCGGAGGTGGAAGAGCAGTATCAACAGGCGGTAGCCGACTATCAGATCAAAAAGATTACCTATCACCGATTATCCAATGTATGGAAAGAGACGCCGGATGTGATTGCTAAACAAGATGTCGATATGGCGCAAGCTGCCCTGGAGGGTGCCCGCCATCTTATGGAGCAGCGTGTCGCGCTACGCGATTACACTAAAGTGAGAGCGCCCTATGATGGAACGATCACCGCGCGATTTGCCGACCCCGGGGCGCTGATTCAGGTGGCGACGAGTTCATCGTCCGGTGCCATTCCGCTCTTTACGATCATGAATCTTGAAACCGTACGGGTCTATGCCAACGTGCCGCAGGAAGACACGCCGTGGGCAAAGACCGGTGTGCCGGCCGCGCTGACGGTGAAGGAATTGCCCGGTCAGATATTCACCGGTACGGTGACGCGAACGACGCGTGCACTGGATCCGTCCACACGCAGCTTGCTCATCGAAGTGGATTTACCGAATTCAGACCACGCCCTCCATCCGGGTACGTTCGGCGAATTGACCCTGCAACTGCGGACGAGCCCCAATGCCTTGGTTGTCCCGGCCGGATCACTCATTGTGCAAGGCAACAACACCGTGGTCTTTATCGCCGATCAAGGAAAGGCTGTTCAGCGGAAGATTAAGACCGGTCTGAGCGACGGACGATGGGTCGAAGTCCTTGACGGGCTCAACGGTATGGAAGATGTGGTGGTCGTCGGGAAAAGCAAACTAGTCGAAGGTACCTCCGTCCGGCCTTCGCCTTATAATTTGCCGGAAGGCAAGCCGTCGGTCCAGAAATTCAGCTCGCTTAGGCCACAAACATAAAGGAGAACATGATGTTGTTCTTAGCCAGAGCGATTACTATCGGCTCCATTCTATTGCTCGTGACCATCACCACGAGCTATGCACAGGCTCCGGTCAACCACTCTGCATCAGAGCCTGTGGCCCGTGGAAGCTTCCTTGGACTGAGGCAGGCGCTGGAGATTGCATTGCAGAAGCATCCTATTCTTGAAGAAGCGTCGGCATCGATGAAGGCCGCTACTGCCAGGACCGAACAGACCAAGTCCCTGTACTACCCCCAGGTCTACGCCAACGTGGACAGTTCGGCCGGCTCTGGACGTATCAACCCACGGTTTCTGATCGGCGGTGGATTGCTGCAGTCCAATCTCAGCGCCTACGCTGCCGGAGTCATTGCCAACCAGCGTCTGTATGACTTCGGATATACGCGAAGCCTCGTGGAATCCTCGAAGCTCGCCGAGCGCGCCCAGGAACAGGACATTCAGGCGCGGCGGGCCTTCATCGCCCTCAATGTCCAGCGACTGTACTACAACAGCCTGAAGCGCCGGAAGCTCGTTCAGATTGCGGAAGAGACCGTCCGGGAACGCGGCATCATCAAAAGCCAGATTGAAGCCCTCTACCGGCAACAGCTGAAATCCAAACTAGACCTAGATCTGGTTCAGGTGGAACTAACCAATGCGGAATCTTTGCTCCTGAAAGCACGAAACGATATCAAAGCCAGCTATGCCGACCTCAATCGCGCGATGGGCATTGCCGGGTCGGATGATTATGTGTTGGAGGACCTGCCCATTGAGGTGCGCCCGCAACGCGCGCTGGAAACCCTCATCGGCGAGAGCCTGGCACATCCAGAGGTTCGTAAGGCCAAAGAGCTCATTGCGAGTTCGGAAGCCCGGGTAAAAGCCCTGAAGCGCCAATATCTTCCCACGATATCGGCTCTGGCCAGCGGCGGTGATTACGAAACCTTCGACACGAGCCGGAATCTTGCCACCGGCGGCTGGTGGACGGCCGGGGCCTTTGTGTCTATGCCGCTGTTCACGGGATTTCTCATCGAGAATCAGGTGCGGGAAGCCGCTGCGCAGCAGAATGCGGCGCAAGCCGGCAGTGTCAGCATTGAGCAGGCGCTGACGCAACAGGTCACGACGTCCTATTTGGATACCATTACCCTGACGCAACAAATCAAGTTGGCAGAGGAGCAAGTGAAAACCGCCCAGGAAGCGTTGCAATTGGCGAAGCAGCGCTATCGCTTAGGGCTGGGGTCTGTCGTGGAAGTGACACAGGCTGAAGTGGCGGTCACGAGCGCGCAAACTCGATTGGCCGATGCCCAGTACGATTACAAGATCGCCGAAGTGACGCTCGCCTACGCCTCGGGCATGACGGCGAGCCTTGAGACAGTCGCTCCCTAAGGCGGCCCCCTAATGATGGGCGTTGGTCGGGAGCGCCAGCGTGAAGTACTTGCCTCGTTCCGTATACAGAATACGTCTGCTGACGAGTTCGGTCAGGATTTTCTCAATCATCGATGGATCATCGGCTTCGGCCAGACCTCTCTCTTTCGACTGTTCGCGGATGTGCTCCGGAGATTTGGGTGCCTCGTTGCACGCCTCAATGGCCACGGCAGCCATTCCGTCATAGCGCTGTCGTGACGGGGCGCCTGGTATCCGCCCGTCGTATACGGTCACATAGCCCATTGCTTTCACGTAATACAAGTAGGGTTTGTCTGAGGAGGCTTGGCGCCGCTGCCACTCACCAGCCGCTTCGACCAACTCTCGAAAAAGATCGGGGTCCACGCCCTGGTCGACTTCATACTCAAAGTCGTAGGCCACCTTCATGAGATCGACCTTCTCGGGATCGTAGACATACTCGTACGCCATGCCGGGGCCGGTAATGCGCACTCCATATTCGTGCGGACGTGTGAAGTACGGGCTGAACCGCTCTAACCAGAGTTTGCCCACGCTCTCGGGCGCCTGCAGATGCACGAGCGAGGGTATCAAGTCGATCTGCCGGCGATAGTCCTCATCCGTTTCTTTGGGGAAACCCAGCAGAATATTCCAGCTCAAATTCACATTGTAATAGCGGCTCCATTTCAGCACGACGACATTTTGCATCGGGCTCACGCCCTTATCCATTTCCTTCAGCTGCGTCGCACTCAAGCTTTCCAGACCGGGCTGCATGGACGTGACACCGCCCTTCGCTAAGGTATGGATTTGCTGTTTGTTCAAATTACTTTTGGTTTCAATAAAGACATCCAAGTCATAGTGGCCTTCGCCCAATGCACCAAAGACCTGGTCGATATATTTCATATCGATGATATTATCGACGAGACGGAATCGCGTGGTATCATAGCGACTGGACAGCCAGCGTAACTCCTCCATCACCTGCTCATGCGATTTCGAACGGAATTTCATGCTCTGAGCATTGAGCCCGCAGAACGTACAATGGTGCTTCTCTCCCCACCAACACCCTCGGGCCGACTCGTACAGCAAGATGCGATTCATGCCCTTAAATGACGACGGATCCACCTCGTCGAGCTGCGCAAAATACTCGTCGTAATCGGGCGGGCCGGTGTGGGCAAAATCAACAAAGAGTTTCTGATTCGGCTTGTACACGACCGTCCCGTCTTTGCGAGCAACCACTCCGGCTGGAGGTTCGGTTTCCTCGCCATTCTGAACCTGTCGGACAAGCGCAGGAAACGGATCTTCACCCTCCCCCACCACGGCATAGTCGATCCACGGAAACGCCCTGAAGTACTCGAGGCCCATGTCGCCGTCATAATGTGCGCCACCCAATACAATTTTGACATCCGGATAAAGGTCCTTGATCAATTTGGCCAAGGTGACGCTGGCGACATTCTGATGAAACATGGAGGTAAACCCGATCAGGCGATATTGCCCCCAATCCACGGAGGTCAATGCCCAGGTCAGGAACTGCGGCGCAAGCATGGCCTCGATCTCTTCCAGATACGAGCTGGGGCAACCTGCCTTTCGGGAGATCTCTTCAATCAACGGCTTGAAATCACGCAGGTACTGATGATGCTTCGGGTTGTCCTTGAATAGAAGACGCGAAAACAGCCACTCTCCGATGAGAAGCTGGCTTTCACACAGCACATCATAAACCGGAAACCCGATACGCTGGGCAAAATACAGGTTGAGGTAGTGGTTCTTGACACCGATGCCCTGCGATTTCAGAAGCGCGGACAATGTTCCCAGTTGAATGGAGGGAAACTTGGAATGCCCGAACGGCATGTTGACGAGAGCGACGGATTCCATGCTCAGACGGGCCTCACACCCAAAGTTGAAACGTCTTCACATCGAATATCCCACACATGATGACTTTTAGACCTGAATGGCTGGGGAATTCAATGCCACTTTACCATAATGGACGAACGTGTCGTACCAACTGCAACCGAGATCGGGCAGGATTACGCAGCCGCTTTCTCCGTCTTGATAGGGGGAAGTTTATGCAAATTAATGACGACCTCATCTTTCTTTCGGCCTGACAACATCTCCCACCATGTGGCCTTCTGCTTCTCGACCGCCTCGGCCGGGCTAAAAAACAGATTGAATCCTTTCGCCGCTGTCGGAGATACCGGATAGCGGCGATCATAGACCATACCATAAGCCGGGATGCCATACACAATCCGATAATTGCCCAAAATGAAATGGAGGCGACCGTTATGGACGTACAGACCACCTGAGGTAATCTCGCGTTTGCTCGACGTTTGAGGGTAGCTGATATAAAATGCCGTGCGCTCATCCGGACGCGCAGCGGCGAGCGCTTGGGACAGGCGTGGAGCAAGCCACGCAATTTCTTCATCGCGAAACACTGGCTCCAGCTGCGCCTTGCCTCCAAATAACTGTTGCAGGACATTGCGGTACTCTTGAACAGAAAATCCCTTCAGCAATCTGGCCATCTCCTCCACCTCGATGTCGGCCGGATGACTGTGCAAGGTTTGTGTTATTTCATGGAAGGCATAGGGGTCGGCTTCGAGACGGACGAAATCGGTTGGATTTTCATAAACGATGCGCGCGGGAATCGTCGGGATCGCGCACGCGCCGAGCGCAAGCGCCAATGCCAAAGTAAAAAGGCACAGGTAAAAAGTAGAGAAGTTACCCCGGATCAATGTTGCATTTTGAATTTTGAATTTTGCCTTGCCCGACTTCATTCCGAGACGGTCACCGTCATCTCCACGCGTTCGAGGGGATTATCCCGTCCATCCCGTTTCACGTTGACAATCTTGTCGGCAATCTCCATCCCGTTGACCACCTCGCCAAAGGCGGTGTACTTCCAGTCCAAAAAATTGGCATCCGCCACGCAAATAAAAAATTGGGAACCGGCGCTGTTCGGGTCGTTGGACCGTGCCATAGACAAGACGCCCCGCTTGTGTGGTTTACTATTGAACTCGGCTGCGACCTGATGGCCGGGCCCTCCCATGCCATGCAGCGAACGATCCGGCTTCTTGCTGTTGGGGTCACCGCCCTGAATCATGAATCCGGGGATCACGCGATGAAACGTGCAGCCATCATAAAACTTGTCTTTCGCCAGCGTGACAAAATTCTTGACATGATTAGGCGCCACATCCGGATAAAATCGCAACACGATGTCGCCCAGTGGTTCACCCTTCACCGACACCTTAATTGTCGCTCGTGTCTGAGTTGCATCCGCCATTATGACTCCTTTGTTGTAACAGAGAGCTGTGAGCTTGCAGCCGTCGGCTCTCAGCATTCGGAAGAGATCTCGTTCAGGCTGACAGCGCAGAGCCGACCGCTTCCATGTCGTGCTCATTGCTGAACCCTGCACCTTTCATTAATTCAGCTTTCAGCCCTCAGCGCTCGGCTCCCCGCATTGCTGAAGGATGACCGCTGAAGGCTGACACCTTTCCATGCTGATCTGATACGTTTAACATTACTTCTGTTCTGCTTGAAACCCATCGCTAATGCTGACCCATGTGGTGCCACCGTCCTCACTGCGAAACGCGCCGGCATTCGTGCCGGCGTACAGGACACCGCTTTCACCGGCAATCAGCGATTGAATCGACATTTCCGTTAACCCTTTATTGAGGGGAGTCCACAATCCGCCTTGATTCATTGTCTTGAAAATCCCTCGCCCCGTGCCGACATACAGGTTATTGTCATGTAAGACGATGCCGCGAATGGAGTCGTTGGGCAGGGCGCGACTAATGGATCGCCATGTCTCCCCGCCATCTGCGCTCCTGAACACGCCCCCATCGAACGTCCCCGCATATAGGGCCTGGTCCTTATCGATAGCCAGAACCCGAATGAAATTTTCTCGCAGTCCTTCATGATCCATTAAGCCGTGCGTCATGCGCTGCCATTCCTGCGTATGTGGCGCATAGCGCAAGATACCCTTGCCTGACGTGCCGACATAGAGGGTATGGTCAGGCGCCATCGCGATGGCATGCACCAGTACGTCATCCAGCCCCTTTGTCACAACGGTCCATTCAGACATCCCTTCCGATGAGCGACTATAGAGGCCATCCCCGGTCCCGGCATACAGCACCCCTTGTTTTACCAGCAGGGCTTTGATCTCCAAGCGCTTGAGGCCGGTATTAAATGTTTCCCACGTCTTCCCGCCATCTTTCGTACGAAAGACACCGCCCCGGAACGTTCCCGCATAGATCATTCCATTCGGCCCTACCGCCAAAGAGAGAATGAAAGGATCGGTCAACCCGGCATTCGCCGCGGTCCAAGATTGCCCCCGGTCTTCACTTCGAAAGACGCCCATCCCGAAGGACCCGGCATACACCGTTTGAGGACCCACCGATGCTAAGGCCTGAATGCTGGGAGCCATCATCGGGCCAGGGAAGTTTTGCGGAACTTCACTGCTAAAAGGGCCAGAGGCGTTCGCCGGCGAGGCGAATGAAACCATCAGAAGGCAAAGGGCAACAGTGGGGATGCTCTGTTGACGGTTGAAGTGTTGAGTGGGTTTTTCCATGGCTTAACTCGTACGGCGTCCGGCGTTTGTCCCTGCCTGGCCCGTCATCGTACCCGATGCCCAGCGGTCCCAACCGGCGTCACACCTTCGAGATTCATTCCCGGCTCTATAGAACCTTTTCGTCGACCAAACAGCCGTGCGCCCCAGATCCCTATTTCATACAGAATAATGAGCGGCACGGCCATCAGCAACATCGTAAAGAGTGTCGCATCCGGAGTGACGATAGCCGAGAGAATCAAGGCAACCATCACGGCATGTTTGCGATAGTGCGCGAGCATCTGGCTGGTCACTAGCCCGATTCTTGCCAGCAGAGTCAAAACCAGGGGCAGTTCAAAGGCGAACCCAAATACCAGGAGAAATTTTACGTTGAAATCGATATAAGTGCCCACGGCAAGTTGCGGAGTTAACTCGCGGTCCATGCCAAAGCTGACGAAGAACTGAATGACAAGCGGGAGGATGACGAGATTGCAGAATGCGAGACCCAACGCGAAAAAGCTAGCGGCCAAGCCGAGCAAAGGAATCGCCCAGCGCTGTTCTTTGGGCAACAGCGCCGGCTCGATGAATTTCCAGCCCTGATAGAGAATCACCGGCATCGTGAGAATTACGCCGGCCAGCAGCGAGACTTTTAAGGAGGCGAACAGCGCCTCGGTCGGACCGTAAAAGATCAGATCGTCGTTAAATGGCCGTTTGAGCCAGGCCACGATATCAGGGGCATAGGCGAACGTCAGCACAAACGACGCCAGCAGCGCGATTCCAATCACGATGAGGCGTCGCTTGACGGCAGAAATGTGACGTGCGAGCGGTGGAAGGATGGCGGCCATGATGTCACTACGCGCAGTCGTTAATGCGAGGGCGAATGCTCCTGCTCTTCCCGATAGAGCCGAATCAGTTCGGCGAGTTTATCTTTTTTGACCAATTTTTCTTTTTGCATCTGCTTCTTCAACAGTTCTTCCTGGGGCGTTAACACGTGTCGTTTCTGAAGTTCGCTCAGTTCGGCATCCAGTCGGTGGTGAGTTTCCTCCAGTTGCCTGAATTCCAGGCTGGAGGCCCGCAGCAACTCGGCAATCCGATCGACGGTCATCATAGGTTTCCTCCTAGATGAGCGACAGGCCGCGAAGAACCAGTCAATTCCCGCGATCCCATCACTGGGTTATGTATACCGTCCTCCCCCTGTACGACTCTGACACATCCGCTCACACATCGATCAGTGGGTCCGGCGAAGCACCCACTGCGCGCCCCAGTTGACCCCGCCCGCCTGCGAGGCGCCAAGACGCCTTCTTTCAGATGCAGCATATTCCAATCCTGCGCGGTGCGCGAGCATAGCCGTTTGTCTGACCGGTGCATCTACAACTCTAATTCCATCAGCACCGCATCTTCAACCGGGTTCGTGTAATACTTCGTGCGGACTCCAGACCGAGAGAATCTTGCCTGTTCATAGAGTGCGAGAGCCCGGTTATTTGAAGCACGCACTTCCAGCAATGCCCGCCGCGCGCCCTGCTCCAGGCCCATTGTCACCGCTTGTTGCAACAGCCACCGGCCGATACCACGATGACGGAGATGCGGGGCCACTGCCAGATTCATCATTCTCAATTCTTCGAACACGACCCAAAAGCAGACATACCCCACCAACTCGAGCGAACCCTCAGGTGCCTGACCAGCGCTTGGAATGTGAGCCGTCAAGAAACGCGAGAATGGATTGTCGGTGAGTTCAACCTCGAACATTTTCCGCGTCCATGGAGCGGAAAACGAGGATTCTTCGATGCGCATGACGGCGTCCAAATGTCGGACCGTCCCAGGCTCTAAGAGAAGAAATCCGAGTTCTTGATGGTGCGTGGAAACCATAGGTCTTACCGGACACCAGCTCCACGACGATCCATCATGATTTCCGCCTCTGCGCGTTGGATGTATCGCGGAGAGATGCCGTATCCCGCGATATCGTTCGTTCGAATTTGTTCCACTCCTGCCAAACCCACACTGACGGCAGACGCCGCCATGCATTCGGCCGGCCCTTCCTGTATCGATACGTGCATCGAGTCGAAAAGGCGACACAGCTTGTCACGATTCGCCTGCCACCCTTCTCCATAGATAACTGTCGGTTGGTTCATCGCGCGCGCTAATTTCTCCAACGGTCCGACCTGTTCCTCGCCGATCCTTACCAATCCCGTATCCTGCCACCGATAGAATGCCCAGTACACTTCTCCGGTACGGCATTTTAAGACCGGGCAGAGCAGGTCTTTTGAACCGGACAGATTCCAGGCCATGGCTTCCAACGTGGGTACCGCCGCCAGCGGCACCTTAGCCACCATCCGGAATCCCATCATAGTCGCCAGTCCAACCCGCAGTCCAGTAAAAGAACCCGGGCCTATTGAGACCGCGAGCGCTTCGACATCGGAGAGCCGGCACCCTGCCGCCTCGAACACGTCATCGATGGTCGGCACCAGATACTTCGCATGATGGCCGGCGGCCTCGCGATCACATCGCGCCAGGATCTTCGGTCCATCTAACAGTGCCACGCTTTGACATTGCGTGGCCGTCTCAACAGCCAGCAGTTTCATCCCATCATACCACTATCTGGGAGGGTATCTATCTCGGCTTCCGTCATTTGAAGTTCTTCGGCCGTCAGGGGCATATTGGGCGCCATTTCGCGAAAAGTCAGCTGAAGAGTGCTTGGACCTTGACTCTCCTCTGCTCGAATAACAAACGGCATCAAGACGCTCTTCCCCGAAGCCGTGCCACCCGGAGCGATGGCACCATCCGGGATGAGATTCACTGGTCGGAAATCGTCAAAATGCACCGTGGCTTCAATGTCCCCGTTCGGCGACAGCCGATCTTCCTGGACCACCTGAAGGGATCGACGATCGAACCAGATCCGTCGATAGGGAATGTCCGAGCCATTGATTCCATTTCGTGGAGCAAAGACATCGACACGATAGCGCTCCGGCTCTTGGGTCAGTGCCGCTCGTTCATCCTTCGCAACAGGCGGCGTGCCGGTAATCCCGCTCATAGCCAGGAGGCTCAATCGAAACGGCCGCGCAATTTTTTCAACTCGATGCAGATCAGTCACAGTGCCCGTTAATACTTTCCCATTGATGAGCCGCAAGGTATAGCGATCTTCGCCTACGGCCAACTCAAACAGTCTCATGCCGAGACGATTGAATCCACGAAGCCGCAGAGCATCCGGCCGATGATAGACGACGGCACCTTCGACCCGCTGCGTTCCAGGAATGCCAGGCCCTTGGATCTGTGCCCCAAACAGTCCTTTCAAGGTCTCAATCTCCGCCTCGCGCTCTTGCAGCAATCCCATCAATCGCTCGAGCGTCGCCTCTTGAAGCGGAGTCTCAAGCACAGGTCCACCGGGCTTCGTCCAAATTGCACAGCTTGGCAGCAGCAAGAGGCAAGGCAAAACTAACAATGAAAAATGCCGGACTTCTTTCGCAATCTTCCATTTTACATTTTGCATTTTGCCTTACCCCAACACCACATCAAGCGCCTCCCCGACGTCGTGAACGCCGATGAGCTCTATTCCCTCAATCGCATCAAGCTTCGCGAGATTACGATGCGGCAAGATGCATCGGCAGAATCCCATCTTCGCCGCTTCCCGCACACGCAATTCAGCCTGACTGATGGCACGCACTTCTCCGCCAAGGCCCATCTCGCCCAATATGACCGTGCCATGATCGATCGGACACTCACGGAGACTCGAGGTGACCGCGGCGACAATCCCCAGATCAATCGCAGGTTCATCCACCTGCATGCCACCAATCACATTTACATACACATCTTGTCCGGACAGATGAAGACCCAGGCGTTTCTCCATCACGGCGAGCAGAAGCGACACCCGGTTGATCTCGACTCCATTGGCCATTCGTTTTGGCATGGCATAGCCCGTCGAAGAGACGAGCGCCTGAAGTTCCACTAAAATGGGACGTGTTCCCTCCACACTCGAGACGACGACCGAGCCCGTACTTTTGGCCGGACGCTCGGCTAAGAAGAGTTCGGACGGATTCGTGACCTCCTCCAAGCCGACATCTTTCATTTCGAACACACCGATTTCATTCGTTGAACCGAACCGATTTTTCACCGCGCGCAGGATACGGTAGCTATGACCCTTATCGCCCTCAAAGTACAATACCGTATCGACAATATGCTCCAGCAGCCGCGGCCCGGCAATGGCGCCTTCCTTGGTCACATGCCCGATAATAAACACCGGGACACCGCTCCGTTTAGCCAATCCCATGAGTTGGCCGGCCACTTCCTGGACTTGGCTGATACTTCCCGGCGCCGACGTGATCTGATCCGTGTAGACGGTTTGTATCGAATCGACCACCACGGCGACAGGCCGGAGTTCTTGAATGGTCTTGAGAATCTCTTCAAGTGCAGTTTCTGCGAGAATATACAGCAAGGGTGCATCGACCCCTAGCCGCTCGCCGCGCATTTTAATCTGCTGCGGAGATTCCTCGCCGGAAATGTACAGCACACTTTCGGTATGTGAAATGAGTCGTGGCAGGGCCTGCAGGAGGAGAGTTGTCTTGCCGATGCCGGGATCTCCGCCGATGAGAATGACGGACCCCGGAATGACACCGCCGCCGAGGACCCGATCGAATTCGCCGATGCCGGTTCGCCGACGATGTTCGCCGATAACTTCGATTTCACCAATCGGAGTGGCCTGCGCGGCTCCCAGCTTGAACACTGGCGCTCGCCCGCGGCCCGTCGAAGCAGTTAGGCGCTCCTCTTTCATGCTGTTCCAGCCTCCACAGTCGGGACAACGCCCAAGCCACCGGGGAGACTGATGACCGCATGCCTGACAAAGAAAACTGGTCTTGGCCCGCATCAGCCGGAGCCCTTCCTTAGAACCTCGTCGCAGTTATCTTAAAGGAGTCGCTCTTGGAATACAAAAGAAAGTGCGCCACCAAGATAGACCGTCGCCCAATTCAGCCGACTAAAGTCGTTTCTTGCGCACATCTTTCCAACTCATTGCAACCTGAGCTTTTTTAGGCAGTTGTTCGCGCTCAGGTTCCGGGACTATCACCACATCCAACCGTTGCGCAACGAAGTCTTCTGCAAAATCGCTTGTTCGACCGATACCGGCTTTCACGTTATCCCACCCATCGGCCCGCAAACGTTCGATCATCGTCGTGAGCGCCCCCTTGCCGGTCACAATGGGAACGATAGGTCCAGGTGGAAATCTATGTGTGTGAAGCCATCGCCGCATGTCATCCGATTCGCCCATGCTGGAATGGCTTGTCACATAGATGACATTAAAATAAAAATCCGTTAGCCGCTTAAGTTCCTCCGCGGCGTCGGGGGCCGGCGTTGGCGATATGGAAGCAGTCTTGCCGCCAGGCAACGGGGGAAGCGGGATGAATGGCACTATCGGGGTCTTCGGCTCTTCCATCAGCGATGCGACTTCCACAAGAAGAATCGGCCGGCGGCGTTCCCAGGAAAATAACGTTCCCGTGCCTTCTGTAGAAGCCACACGCGCACTCTCGACCACCCGGACGGTCATAGTCAGATTTCCACGCATGTGCGGCGTATATTCGAAAAATGCGCGACCGTCTCCACCTGTCATCGCGGTACCGACCTTCTTCCCTCCCACCACGTATTCAACCTGTTCTCCTCCAAGACCGGCTCGTGCCAACAGGCCCTGCTGGGTCAGCCGAGCCTCCAACTTCACCGGGCGATTGAGGAGCGTCAACGCATCGGGTACAGAAAGTTGAGCTGTCACTTTGTCGGCAGCCAAGACGGCAATGGGTGCAAGGAGCACACTGAACAGGAGAACAACACACGTATACAGGAGAGAACGCCGTGGAGCGCTAGGGACGTCTGCGTTCAACGTCCGAAAAGACGGCATCGAGGATTTCCAGGGCGACATCTGCGTCACGTTTTGTAATGATCAGCGGGGGAACGAGTCGGACCACATTCTGTCCGCATCCTAACAGCAGCAGCCCTTTTTTAAAACAGCGTTGAATGATCGCATTGCGCTCCGAAACAGCCATCTCCTTGGTGTCCCGATCGCGGACGCATTCGATCCCTATCATCAATCCCTTGCCGCGGACGTCCCCGATGAGCCGGTGGCGGGCCATTAACTGTTTCAGCTCCGTCAAGAGATACGTCCCTAGCTGGGCCGCATTTCTGATCAGGTGCTGTTGCAAGAGTTCAATGGTGACCAGTGCCGCTTCGCAGGCGACCGGGTTGCCACCGAATGTATTCGCGTGCGAGCCTGCCCCCCAGCTCATCACTCGGTCGGATGCTACGGTGGCCCCCATCGGCAGCCCTGACGCAATGCCCTTGCCGATCGTCAGGATATCGGGCTTCACTCGCGAGTGTTCGACTGCAAACATTTTTCCCGTCCGTCCCATTCCGGTTTGTACTTCATCGGCTACTAACAGGATGCCAAACTCCTTCGCGAGCGCCGCGAGCTTCGGAAGAAACTCCGGTGGCGGAACGACGACCCCGCCTTCGCCTTGAATCGGTTCGACAACGATGGCCGCCACGTCTTCCGGTGGGACCGTGCTTTTAAAATACACATTTCGGATCGCTTCGACGCATTCCATTTCACAGGACGGATAGGTGCGGCCATAGGGACAACGGTAGCAATTCGGGTACGGCACATGCGTGACGCCGGGAACCAATGGGGCGAAATGCCGCCGCTGCACCGCTTTACTGCCCGTCAGCGACAAGGCTCCCATGGTCCGTCCGTGAAACGCCCCCTGAAAGGCGATCATCAACGGACGTCTTGTATGGTAGCGGGCTAACTTGAAGGCCGCTTCCACCGCTTCCGTGCCGGAATTGCTCAAGAAAGTGCGCGCGGGCCCCGGTACAGGAGCAATTGCCGCCATCGTCTCCGCCAGTTTGATTTGCGAGGGATAATAAAAATCCGTCCCGGACATATGAATGAACCGGGCGACTTGCTCCCGAATCGCTCGCAATACTTTTGGATGGGAATGCCCGGTCGCCACGACGGCAATCCCAGCCGTGAAATCCAGATAGCAGTTGCCATCCACGTCTTCGACCACCGCCCCACTTGCCCTTTCAACAACAAGCGGATAGATCCGGGTGGCCGATTGAGACAGCGTGCGCGCATCACGACGGACCCATGCCTTGGCCTCTGGTCCCGGCGGAGGCGTGATGATGATCGGCACATTCTTCCCGTGCTCTTTCCGGTGGACTCTTTTGCTCACAACCGATCGCTTCGTCACACTGGCACCTCTTTGCAAAAGCCGCCGTTCGAGCTACGCGGCTTGCCCTCATGCCGGTTCATGATCGTAAGACGGCCGTCATCAAGTTAAGCAGTGCTGGAGATACCGGCTCATCGAGGAACAATTCACCTGTAACCACATGCGGGGCAAGAGTCGCAAGGCAGAATAGGAGGGAGTAACGATACAAGAGGTCTGGCCGGCCTGGAGGTATCGTGTCGGCTTATCCTTTATCCTTCAAAGCCGCTAAAATTTCATCGGCATGACCGTCGACTTTGACCTTACGAAAGGCCGCCTTGATGAAACCGGTCTCGTCGATCACAAATGTGCTGCGTTCGATGCCCCAGTACTTCCTGCCGTACATGTTCTTCAGCTTGTACACACCATACGCTTTCGAAACCGTCGCCTCTTCGTCGCTTAGCAACGAGAACGGCAAGCCGTATTTTTCAATGAATTTGCGGTGTGATTCCGCGCCATCCAGACTGACGCCCAACACGACCGCGCCGGCTTTGGTAATCTTCGTATGGGCATCACGAAGATCGCAGGACTCTTTGGTACAGCCCGGGGTATCGTCCTTCGGATAAAAATACAGCACGACCGGCTTTCCTTTGAGACTTTTTAAAGTCACGACTTTTTCAGATTGGTCGGGTAAGGAAAAATCCGGCGCCTTCGTCCCCACGGTCACTTCATCAGCCATTCATAAGTCCTCTTAGGAAGTAGTTGAGGCCAAGACCCAGATTCAGTAAAGACTCTGGATAAAGCTAATTCCGGACTATCTAAACTTCAACCTAAGTCTCAGCTTTGCCTTCTATGTTACCGTCTCGGAGCGCCGCCAAAGCCAGGTCGTTGATTGGAATAGCTTGGATCTTTGGGCTGCTTCTGAATATTCGCGTCGGGAGACCCGTATTGGCGTAAGGCCGGCGAATCCCAGATCACTTTGTCTCCCGGCGCCAGATTGGCCGCTTCAATGAAATGCTCCCGAGCCTGGTCGCTGTCACCCAATGCAAAGAGCGCGAGACCCAGATTGTAATGGGCTTCTGCGGCTGTCGGAGCTCCGGTTAACACTTGCTGAAAATGTGCTTTGGCTTGATCAAATTGTCGCCCCTGATATTCCTCTATCCCTTGGGAATTAATTTGCACTAATTCTGGCGCAACATTTGGCTTGAGAGGGAGCGGCACGCGCGGCTTGGGCTTAGAAGCACAGCCTGAAATCCACACCGCTACGAGCAGGACAAGAATGAGACTGGCGGTTTTCATGATGTCCTCATACCTTCTTATGCCGGCGTTGTTCTTCGTCCCTGAATTTTCGGTAGAGCACGTCCCATTCTGGCGTGCCTTCGACCAACGGACGTGCATAGGAGCTTAAACGGGTGCGGACCACTCGGTCGATGGTATCCTCTTCAGCCAGCTCTGTGGCAAGGACGCGTTTAATTTCGCGGAGCGCCTGTACATCGTCTCCGTTGAAGCTGGCGGCTTGGCTCTTTTTGACACACGTCAGAATCACATGTGCCAAATGGCTGATCTTGTCATCGCTCAGTAACATTCACAGCTTCATGCACGGGTATCGTTTACGGCGATCATTCGTACTAAAGAATAAGCCCCCGTTCCCGTACGAGCTTCGTCTTGATCATCGTAAACATTTTCTGATAGTCGACCCCTCCACGCTCAATCTCGGCATCATACTGTTTCATGAGCGTGCGAACTTCGGCATTGAGACGATCTTCAATGGACAGTTCATCGGTAATTCCCACTTCTAAGGCGTCCACCAAGGCTTGCTTCGTCCCACTGAATTGTACGAACCCTTTCTCATGGAGGTTAGACGCCACTGATTGAGCCAGGTGATGAATCCGTTCCTTAGTCAGTTTCATCTCGCCGTCCTACTATACTTTTTCGATCCGAATGCGTGTGGCGTCCATGACGTGCCGCAATTGCGTGGCATCGCCAAGGATACGACCGATTACATTGACGCGATCGGCGGGGACCGGATCGGGTCCCATGCTCATTGGCGTCCGGCCGAAAAATACCGCGACGACCTGTCCGACGCCCCACACGGCAATGTCCCCGACCTTCACCTGCGTGGTCGCCATTTCGCGAAAATCTTTCATGCCGGAGAATTTAAAATAGAACTCCTCGCCCCATGTATTCACCGGGGCCTCGATGGGCAAAGCCGCGTAGATCTCATCCGCAGTCTTATTCGATTTGATTTCCGCCTCAAGAGTGATACCCGATACCGACAATCGAATCTTCCGCAGAGGCATTCCGGTCATGTGCTCTCTCGTTGATAGTTTCTCGGGCACGGAATTTAACTTGTTTCTCATTTGAAAGCAAGACTACAATCTCCTCGCACTCGCCACCAGCATGCGCAAACCAGCGTCATTAGGCACCGAAGGCACTCATGCCACTTGGCCACTTCATCGAGGTGCTCCATGCAACGTCGTCAACACAAGATTGTGCGGGCTCAATGCCGAGTCATGTTGAGATGACGACACACGGGCTGCCACATGCCAACGACGTGTGGTACGGAGTAGGAGTTACCGATCAAGGACGAGTCCGCACCTCGAATCAAGACGCCTTCGCCATCCTCAATGAATCAGGGGTGTGGATCGTGGCCGACGGCATGGGCGGTCGTGCGGGCGGCGATATCGCGAGTCGCATCACCGTCAATCGTGTGGCGAATGAATTATCTCGGCGCCTGGGCGCCCGCCTCTCCGACTCCACGGATATTCAATCGCGAAGTGAGCTCTTGCACGAGGTCGTACACCGGTCGAACCAAGCGGTTCGCGAGGAAGCGTCTCGGCACCCTGAACTCCTCGGCATGGGCACGACGCTCGTCATCCTCATGATCTTGCCGCATCCACAGCCAACGGCGCTCATTGCGCATGTCGGCGATAGTCGCGCCTACTGTTTGAGATCGGGACTGTTGAGCCAGGTCACGCGGGATCATTCGTTTGTCGAAGAATCTCTTCGAAACGGCCTCTTGACGCAAGCCGAGGCCGTGGACCATCCGATGCGTCACGTACTCACGCGAGCGGTCGGCGCTGAAGTGGAAATCGAGACAGAAATCAGCGTCCATGCGCTTGGACCGCAAGACATCCTGTTGCTTTGCACCGACGGGTTGACAAAGATGCTGCCTGATCGAATCATCTGCGACATCCTATCCCGACCGGCCGCCTCGCTCGAGCAGATGTGTCAGGCTCTAGTGGACAAAGCTAATGCGCGGGGCGGCGATGATAATACAACCGTCGTACTAGTGAGAAACGAATTGACAAAATCACACCAAGAACGATAGCGTCCTCTCTGGCCGCTCTCCCAGGAATCATAAACCATGGCCATTTTTCGTCGGATTGCATTATTGTGTCTTGTCTTAGGCGCAGCACCGAACCTGCTACTTCCTTGGCTCGTCCACGCAGCCGACCCTTCTGGTCAGTACTCTGCAACTCCCGACCTAACTGGGAAGTGGGAGATCCAAGAGGAAGATAAATCTTACACGGCGAACCTGGATAAGGATGGAAATGGCCCCTACTCCTGGCAAGGCGGTCACATTACAACACTGGGGGTTGCTGACCGACACTGGAATGGAACCTGGAAACAGCCGGGGAATGACAGAGAAGGAGCCTTCGAACTCCTTCTCTCCGAAGATGGAATGGAAGCCAAAGGGGTGTGGTGGTATACGCGCGTGGGAGATCGAAAGAATATTCCCGCTCGCCAATGGGGCGGCAGCTATCTATGGAAACGCCTTAGCGATGATCCGTCTACTCCGGCACGCAACCCTTAATGAACGTCGATAGACTGGCTTTCTGGAGTTTCTCTGATAGTATATAGCCAAAAACGCCTACAGCCGCAGCACCTATTACCGTTTACCATAGCGTCTTACCTCTTCAACGTTCGCTATACAGAGGAGTGACGATCGAATCTCCTAGGAGGAACTATGCGCTGTCTTATGACTTTCATGCTCGTAACGGCTTTGGCTGCACCAGCGTCTGGTGCCGGAAACCATGATCACCATGCCGTTCCGACCTTGCAAGGTCAAACTACCACGGCGGTGACGGTCCAAGGAAATACTGTCACGTTAACGTTCGGCCCGATCGACCTCCCAGCCGATCATGACGGTGATCTGGCCGCCAGTATGCCAAAACACATTTTTGAGCTCCCTAAAGATATGTACCTGGTCGGCTACAAATCGGCCGTCTTCACAAAAGAAGGAAAGCCACTCCCCCAGAACTACCTTCATCATATCTTGATGCTTAACAACGACAAGGAAAGTGTCTCCTGCCCTGGGGAACCCTTGTTCTTCGCCGGCGCAGGACTAGAGATGACCGAAGCACGCTTCCCGAAGGGATATGGAGTAAAACTGGAGAAAGGGAAGAAACTTATGTCGGTCGTTGCCTTCTACCATAAGGCTCCTCCGACCAAAGATGTAATGGCTACCTTCACCATGGAGATGGCTCCTGAAGGCACTCCCATTAAAGAAATGGATGTCTACCAGGTCGGTGTGAACATCGTCTGCTACAGTAAGTTCGGTGAACGCGGCAAGGACCAGACGGATGAAGGCATCGAGATTAAACCGGGTGTGCATGTGGTCTCTGCACCGGTCAAGTTCCGAATGGACGGTTGCGTGAAGTTTGCCTATCCGCATGGTCACGACGAATTGCTGTTAATTGCTCTTGAAGATAAAACGTTGAACAGAACGCTGCTCCGCACGGTACCCGATGTCGCACAAGATGGAAGATTTTTGGCCTTTCAGCCTCATCAAGTGTATCGAGATTCCCATGGGTTTTCTGTGAATACACATGACAATTATGAGATGACGATGGTCTATCACCATCTGCTACATGTTTCAGATATCCAGCATGGCATGGGGAATTATCTTCTCTACATGACTCCCGGTTCCTGCGATTCTGAAGCACAAACTGCAGCAAAATAGCCTGTCGTCTGTGAAAACAGCACAACGTTGAACGCCTACGTACAACATGTTATCGCCTCACGAACGTAACCATCGAATTACCTCACCATAACAAGCACTTCGAATATCACAGCCACGCGGCGTTAGGTCCAAAGTCTAATTGACTGCCATGGTCAGGTATGGCAGCTTACGTACCAAAGCCCCTCTAACATTGATAATTTGGCCGGACAATAGGGCTGGGCCTTAACGCTCTATCGCTGGGAGGGCCGTTTGGCACTATGTCTAAGCGCTCACCGGCATTGGTTGGTCGAGATGAGTCGTGTGGAACTCGAACACCATGGCATCTCAATCCCCCGGCTACGGAACTGTCCCTTTGACAGTGCTCTGCCGGTTTGCACGATCCATTCTTATGTCTCCTTCCGGGTAATGACTCAACCTTCTGCTCAGGTGACGTGCCGGGATGGTGCCGATGTCCGGTGATGCCATCACGGTTCTGCTTGCGAGCGAACAGGCTGAAGACGTCAAAGTCATCACAAAAAGCCTACGTTCATTTTATCCAGGCTGTCGCGTAGAGGTTGTCTACTCATCTGAAGAAGCGTTGGAATGGGCCTCGAAACAGGATTGGCATATTGTTATCCTTGATGAGGCAATTCTTACCCCTCACATTTTCGACACGCTTCAGGAGATGCGACGGCGAGCCGCACGATCGGCCCTGATCGTGGCTGCTGGCCGCCAGGATACCATAGTCGCACTCGACCTCATCCGACAAGGTGCCGACTATGCGTTGTTCAAAAACACACCGGCTTTTTTAACCGAATTGCCTCTCGTCACCCGTGAGGTACTCGAGAAACGCGACATACGTGCACGTCTCGATCTTTCGCAAGATCGTTATCTGCGCCTGATCGATACCGTCACCGACATGGCTTATGAGTTGGACGCGGAAGGTCGCTTCCTGTACGTGAGCCATGAGGTGCGGTCTCTGCTGCATTACGATCCTCAAGCGTTAATCGGGCTCCACTACTCCACGCTCATTCCACCCGAGGATCTGACATTAGCGGATCGGCGCTTTAACGAACGTCGCTCGAAAAGCCGAGCCACGCGCCGATTCAAACTTCGACTGCTGGATAAGGATCCCGGCCTCGCGCCCGTCATGGTTGAGATTAACGCCACGGCGTTGTACGATCGACATCGGCAATTTATAGGAACGGTAGGTATCGTCAGCCCCACAGCCGGCCAGCAATATCTGCAGGCGCTTCAGCGGCTGACCGACCTTCCTTCCTCGCTGACTCACATTCTCGCCAATGTGGAGCAGTTGCTTCAGACCGTTCGAGGTCTGTGTGAGCAAGCCGGCCCCTCTGCTCTCCCGCTTCCCACTCGCGCTTCACTTTACGAAACCGCTGCGGGAGAGGTCGTTGCAGGGCCACCAACAGAGCCCTCTGAGCAACCTGCGCACGGCACTCGAGAAGTCTCGCCACCGTTTGAAGAACGGCGACGATCGTCCCGCATTGTCATCGATATGGATGCGCGCGTGGCGTCCAACGGCACGAGTTGGGAAGGCACAGCCCTCAATATTAGCCTCGGTGGAATTTTCATCCTCGTAAAGGGCGAGGTCCGGGCAAGGGAAGCTCAAGTGACGCGGCTCGGTTTCGCAAGCGACGTTGGTGTGTTGGAGATTGCCGCGACCATACGAGATATTCGCGCGATGCCAGGTAAATCATCTGCCTCTAAGAGGCCGGTGAGCGGTCTGGCGATTCAGTTTTCATCGCTCAAAGAGGTGGAGGCAAGAATTCTCCATTCACTGATAGAAGGTCTTCGCGCCGGATCGATCTCGATAAGGTGTACGGTCTTACTCATTCGACACCCGCCCGATTCAGAAGACACTCCAAATCCCAAGATTGAGGGAACGGCTGAGCCAGCAGACATCAGCGGCGACCAGCCTACCGACCGGCGCCAGGCGACTCGTGTGAATCTAGCGCTTCCAGTGCAGGTTGAAGTTTCGCCTTCTACTGCTTCGACTCCGAGCGACACTTCGATCACGAATCTGAGTGTCGGGGGGGCCTGTCTTCGACTTGAATCTTCACTCGATATTGTTGGTCAACAGCTGACCGTACGTTTTTCAACTCCGGCTGAGGCTTCTCCTCAGTCGGCCATGCCCACTGAAACGACTGAATATCGCTTGACCGGTGAAGTCATGTGGGCCACTCCTGCTCCCGGCGCTGCACGTCGAGTCGATTCTTCCGGCCGGAATCCTCTCCGCGTAGGCGTTCGCTTTCTTCACGAACCAAAGATTCAGCCCGGCTTAACTGCACTAGTCGGCCGGTATTTGATCGCGGACCGCATACCGCGTTCGGACAACAATCCGGCCATAGCCACGGAGTTCCTTGAATGCACGAACGAGCACGGACAGCGCATCGCCATCTCCTATGATGCCCTGCCCGAACATCTTCCGAACACTGCTCCCGTCATCGTTATAGCGCCCGGATACGGACGAACGAAACGAGAGTACATTGAACTCGCGTATTATTTAGCCTCGAACGGCTGTCGGGTCCTGCGTTACGACCACGGTCGCCACGTAGGAGAAAGCCATGGCGGGATGGTACTGACGAGGCTGACCGGCATGCAGGATGACCTCCATGCCGTCCTTGATTACGCCGTTCATCGGTGGCCGACAAGTCCCATTGCACTCATTGCAAGTGATGTGACTGCACGGGTCGCGATTAAAACCGCGAGGAGCCGCGCTTTCATGAAGTTGCTCGTCTTGCTGGCTCCGGTCGTAGACTTACAATATACGCTGATGGCGGTCCATCAGGAGGATCTCATCTCCGCATCGTTACAAGGTGTGAAGCGGGGCATCAGTAACATCCTGGGATTCAATGTCGATGCCGATGCATGGTTGAGTGATGCCATCGATGGAGGCTATGCCGACTTCGACTCGACCCTGGAGGATTTGGCGACCCTTCGAATGCCGGTGCTTGTCTTTTCATCTGAACAAGACCTCTGGATTCGTCCGAACTCATTGCCTCGGATAAAAGCGACATTGGCCGACACGCGCCTTTACTGGCATGCCATACCAGAAGCGCGCCATGGCGTCGTTGATCAGCCCAATCAGGCCCGGCGTCTCTTTCGAGAAATGGTCGCACAGTGCCGTATCCTGCTATCTGCCGTGCCTCCTGGGGAACTGAAAGAGCCTTCGAGGCACAACATTGGTCATCAGGGTCAATTGGAGCTTGAACGGGCACGCGGACACCATCAGATGGATCAAGCGACCGCTATACAGTTCTGGCACGATTACCTGGACCGATCGCACTCTCTGGTCAATTTCTCAGAATATTGGCATTTATTGGATCACATTCACCGCCTTCTGGGACCGATTCGCAACAATGCTCGTGTGCTGGATGCAGGCTGCGGCAATGGGAATTTCGGCATGTTCCTTTTAATAGCCGGATCGTTCCGTTCAGGACAGCTCTTTGGTGAAGAGACCCGGCTCCATTATATTGGTATGGATCTCGTCCCAAGCGGTCTCCGGCAAGCCAAGACGAACCTCATTCGCGTGGCGGCTGAGTTACGAGGCAAATTTGCATCGGCCGTGCGCCCTCAGTCCATCATGAAGGCCAGCTTGGCGTGTATGGACCTCAATGCGCCCCTTCCTTTTCATGATGCACACTTTGATCATATTGTGTGCAATCTGGTGCTCGGATACCTCCGTGATCCATTGTTTACTCTTCGCGAACTTGTTCGTGTTCTTGTTCCAGGGGGGAAACTGATACTCACCCATTTCAAACCCCAAGCCGACTTGACTCAGATTTATCGTAAATTTGTGGGGCTGGCTAAGCGGGATAGTGAACGGCAACAAGCAACAGAAGCCGCCGAAGCTTCCGGCACAATCACTCAATATCCGTGTGAAGGTGCGTTTCGTTTCTTTGATCGTCAGGAACTGGCGATGCTCTTGATGTCCAGCGGAGCCTCCCAACCTCGGATTTATTCAACCTTCAGCAATCAAGCCTATCTGGCTCTCGCTGAGAAATCGCCCTTTATTACTCCCTCTGAATAGTCCCTCGTCTCAGCATTTGTCGGCTTCTCTCCGCGCCAATCAGCCCTACTCTGCGGTTTGGCGCTATGTTATAGGAAACCTATGATGCCGAGTCCTCGGCAGGCGCGGTTCGCCATCGAAGATTTTATCACTATGTGATGTGCCGGCTTCAGATACGGCGTGAACCCCTTGTTATATATATGTTCTATTTCTGACGACAGCGGCTATACTTAAGTGACGCAGTTCCCACTTAAGGTAAGGTGCGTGTGCTCCTCGCGACTGACAGATCGTTCAATCTGAGGTCCCTGATAACCAAAGCCCTAGCCCTTTTCCTCGTATTGTTGTTTTATATCGTGATGCTCCTGGTCATCCAGGGGTTCACTGGAACGCTGGACTATCAGTTTGCAGCAATCCTCCTTGCCAGCAGCATGATTTTCGCCGGTTTATTGGCAACGGTACAAAAGCACATGGAGGCGATGGTGCGGAAGGCCTTGTTCAATGAAAAGCACGAGGCATATGAAACGCTGACCGAATTTAGCCATGCGATGGCATCCATCTTAGACCTTCCCGCTCTGACCGAGACTATTCTAACCACCTTGAAAAGAGTGCTAAACATTCAGGCCGTCTCCATCTTTCTCCTGGAGAATGAGAAGGATGTCTATACGCTATCCTCGCCAGCCGGTGCCGGCATCGAGGCGTTAGCGTCGATACGGCTTTCAGCCGCAGATGAATTTCCTCACTATCTGCGATGCTCCCGAGCGGCCTTGGTTCGATCCCAACTCAGCGAGTCGGCCAGCGTGAGCCCGTCGATTCTTCACATGCTCGACGCCATGGAATGTGAAGTCTGCCTTCCACTGACCAATAAAGATCGCCTGATCGGCTTTATTAACCTCGGACCTCGTGCCGATGCTCGGCCGTACTCGCAACACGAGCTGCATCTGCTGACCACCTTGGCTCAAAATGCTGCCGTTGCTGTCGATAACGCCATGTTATATACGGACCTCAAACGATCGCAAACTTTGATGCGCCGCACCGACCGCCTTCGGTCATTGGAGACCATAGCCGGCGGCTTTGCGCATGAAATCAGAAATCCATTGACTTCCATCAAGACGTTCGTGCAACTCGCTCCGGGTCGAAGGCACGATGCCGAATTCATCGAACGATTCAGCGAAGTCGTGATTGAAGATGTCTATCGCATTGAACGATTGATTCACGAAATTCTTGATTATGCCCGCTACCGGGAACCGAAGTTTGTCGAGGAAAATCTGAATGACATCATTGCCTCCTGTCTCTATTTCATCGAAGTGAAAGCCCACAGTAAGGTCATCACCATCGAAAAACATTTGGCGCCGGACTTGCCCCCCGTCATGTTGGATCGCCAGCAAATCAAACAAGTCCTCCTCAACTTATTCCTGAATAGCATGGATGCCATGAACGATCGGGGTGGGCACTTATCGGTCACAACGCATCGCTTGCATAAATCCGACGGGACATGGATTCAAATTGAAATCATGGATACCGGCATAGGCATCTCCGCGAGCAACTTAGAGCATATTTTCGACCCCTTCTATACCACCAAGCATGAAAGCGTCGAACGGGAAGGAACCGGCCTGGGACTTACCATTGTCCACCAGATCATCCAAGAACACCACGGCTACATCGAAGTGGAAAGTACGGTTGGCGCGGGCACCACGTTCTATATCAATCTGAGGACACAGCCACTAGGGATCGACTTGCCAAAGGAAGCCAAGGAACATGAAAAAACGAGTACTGCTCATCGATGATGAAATCGGCATCCGGACCTCGCTAAAGATGGTTCTGGAACCGACCTATGAAGTTCTAGCCGCCGGTGATGGGGAAGAAGGTCTCGCTCTGTTTCGGAGCAGCTCCCCTGACTTGATTCTTCTCGACATTCTGCTCCCGGGTGTCGACGGGTTAGCCGTATTAAAAACCATACGATCCGAAGATCCTCGCATTGCGGTCATTATGCTCACTGCAAGCACCACGGTGAAAACCGCCGTGGACGCAATGAAAATGGGCGCCGCAGACTACATCACCAAGCCATTTGAGGTCGAAGAGTTACGCCTCAATGTGGCGAAAACGCTGGAACATAGCGAGTTGAAACGCGAGGTGACATATCTACGGGCCCAAGTGGTCAATCGCTATGGGTTCCACAACCTGGTCGGCAAAAGCCCCGGCATGCGCGAAATCTACTCAAAAATTGAACAGGTCGCAGACACGCGCACGACCGTTCTCATTACCGGAGAAAGCGGAACCGGGAAAGAATTGGTCGCCCGTGCTCTTCACTATAACAGCGGCAGGCGCGATCGCCCGTTCATTGCTATTAATTGTGCCGCCTTGCCGGAAACGTTGATTGAAAGCGAATTGTTCGGGCATGAGAAGGGATCTTTTACCGATGCTCAAGCGCGCAAGCCCGGCCAATTTGAATTAGCCCATGGGGGCAGTCTCTTTCTCGACGAAATCGGGGACCTCAGTTTGCCGACACAAGCCAAACTTCTTCGGGTCGTGCAGGAGCGTGAATTTACGCGCATTGGAGGCACGCATCCAATCAAAGTCGACGTTCGAATTATGGCCGCGACGAATAAAAACCTGGAAGATCTGCTACGCCGAAAGGAATTCCGAGAGGACCTCTATTATCGAATCAATGTCGTCTCCCTGTATTTACCGCCGCTTCGTGAACGGCGCGAGGATATACCCTATCTGGCCAAGCACTTCTTGTCTCAGCGTCGCCAGGAAGACAAGCGCTCCCGCCAAGAATTTTCGAAAGAAAGCCTGGAAGTATTGTCCAAATACAATTGGCCCGGCAACGTTCGTGAGCTCGAGAACGTCATCGAACAAGCGATTGTGTGGTCAGGTGATGCCACAATCCTCCCCGAGCATCTTCCCATCGGTCTGCGTACCGATATCCATGCGGATGTTTTGCGAGGGGAGACCCTCTCCGGTCGCTTGTCGCTCGACAAAGCCGTCATGGAATTTGAACGAGAGATTATCTTGGACGCGCTTCGTAAAACTGATTACGTGCAGACACATGCGTCAGCACTATTAGGCATCAGTCGCAGGATGCTGAAGTACCGGATGGATATGTTAAGCATCAGGAGAGAGGACCCGACAACCAACAATGATTACCCCACGGAACGAGCCGATCTGGTGCACTAAGGGTCGGCTTCACCGCAAGACATGGATTTGGTCCTACGCAGAAAAGAGAGGAATTGCTTGACAAACTCCACCTTCAATAGTACACCTTAATGCAGTACGTACTTTTATCCATATGATTCCTCCCGGCTCAAAACGCACTATTCTGATCGTTGAGGATGAAGTGGGGCCTCGGAATGCACTGCAGATCATTCTTCGCCCCTTTTATAATCTCCACACTGCCGACAACGGCCATACGGCCCTCCGAATCCTCCAAGAACATACAATCGACCTCATCACGCTCGACGTCAAGCTTCCGGACCAAAGCGGTTTAGAGGTGCTCCAACAAGTTAAAGCTCGATATCATGAAGTCGAGGCTGTTATCATCACCGGATATGGAAGCCTGCGATCCGCGATGGACGCCACACGATTTGGAGCTGCCGCCTACCTTTTAAAACCCTTCAATGTCACCGAGCTATTGGCCATTATCGAGCAAACGCTAGCGAAGAAGCAGCGGCTGGAAAATTTACGACACTGGCTAAGCATGAGTCGGGGGCGGTGGGGGTCGGAAGCCGAAAGTGCCGCCGCATGGACACAAGTCACCGAGCAATACCAGGAACTTTGCCCTAAAACAAAGCATGAGTCACCCACAGTGGGCTATTCGGAGTTCGCGCCTCTGCTCTCCGATCTTCTAGAATCTTACAGCCGCCCACTCTTTAATCACGCCAATCGCACAAGTTTTTATGCCAGTCTGATCGGCAAACACTTACCTCTCACCGAAGTGGAATGCAAAGCACTTGCTCTAGGAGCATTCCTGCATGACATCGGCCGACTCGCGTTTGAAAAATCGCCTCATCGCGGACAATTACAGCAACGTGACGTGTATAAACACCATCCAGAGATAGGCGCTCGGATGATCCTTCCTCTCAGGCTTCCTGCCGACGTGGCGCAAATCATCCTTTACCATCATGAACGGTACGACGGGTCAGGCCATCCCTATGGACTGCAAGGGGAAGGGATTCCCCTCCTCGCGCGCATTGTTGCGATTGCCGAAACCTTCGACCATCTGACCGCCGAGCATGAGGCTCGGCCTGCCATGTCAGTAGAGGACGCCGTCTCACACATTCAAGGTGAGGCATCGGCGCATTTCGATCCTGTACTAACCAAACTCCTTGGCCGCGTCGCCGCTGAGTGCGCGCCTTCGCTCCCAGAATTAGCCGCTTCTTCCAGGCAAGTCATGCCCAATCGTTAAACAATCGGAGTTTGCCCCACCGCTTCCGCTGCTCTCGTCTCCTTCATTGCACTCAGGATCACACCTATAGATCTCTATGTTCGGGCTCTATTGAGGGATCAGCCGTCTGACGAAATATTTGACAGCTTTTCCTTGGCAAATTTCCATCCGCCATCGCTTCAAAACGGGCTAACGACTGGATCTCAAAGCATTCCTTGGTGTTGCACTGATTCCTTCCATGATCGTAGCCGCAAGATCAGCTGACACTTTCCTGCCATGGTGAGGCGATCAGCACCGCATAGTTACCTATTCTCATATACTTATAACACTGGCATGCCGCATGCTTTTCGTATGAGAGAGACGATGGCGCATCATGGTCGATGAATTACACAAGGAGGTTCAATAATGTTGAGAGCACTCTTACGAGGAAGCCTGCTGACGGGAGGATTCGCCCTGTCCGTCATGAGCGCAGTGGCTTCAGCGGACACGTTTACCGTGAACCCGGGGGCGATAGGAGTTACCGGGCCGACCGTGCAGGCCAACTTCGCCGACTTTAGCTATGTGGCTTTGGTCAATCAGACGGCGACCAATGGCACGGGCACTTTTAATGAGCAGGGGGCCGGGTTTTTTAGCTCCTACCGCTTTCCGACCCTGTCGGATGTGGTGCCGAACTCAGGGATTAACACGAACTATAAGCTCTATGCCGTTTTCACTGGAGACGGAACGGTCGCGCCCACAACCGGCATACCAGGAGGCATCACCGCCACGTTCAACAACTTTTCACTAAGACTGTTCGTGGATCCCAATCTCAATAGCACCATTACGGCCTCACCGGTCGGCACTGTTGGAGGCACAGTAAGTGTTAGCGGGACAGCTGACGATATTCTCGTCGGTCAATCGTCCGGTTTCATTGCCGGTCAAGCGCACGCGTTTCCGGGGTTGGCAAACGGAGACTTTGCCGTTCAAGTCCGACTGTCACCCGTCGGTGGATTCCTAAGCGGACCATTCGTATTGAACCTTTCTATTGCCGATTTTAACGGCGTGAATACGTCATTGCAGGGCTTCAGCCAGAATAGTTTCACGTCCGGTCGGATCGACGGGTCTGGAAATCTCAGCCTCGCCGCAATACCCGAACCTTCGACACTCTTGTTGCTGGGCTCGGGGATGGCTGCACTGGGATGGTTCCGTAGAAAGGTACAAGACTAGCTGCCTTGAAAGCCCTTCTCTCCCTAATCGGCGGGAAGGGCTTTTTCTATTCAATCAAGAAATCTATCCATGGGGAGTCGCACCGACTGGCCCCTCATTGGCCATCCCCATCCCAACCGAAAGAGCATCGCACCCATCCCTGCAGGAATAAGACTTTCAATCCGACTTCTCAACCGGCGTAAGAGATCATCGTGCGCCGGAAGAAAGTTGTTCAGACCTTCGCTGCAATAACGCTGATCGAGATAGAGCGCCACCGGCATCGGATGCGTCTGAAGACCGAGCTCTTGAGCTTTGATCCACAAACGTTGGACTTGCTCACCTGCTCTCACCCAATTTGCAGAACCGGTGTGGCCTGTCATGACTAGCACAAGAGCCCCGCTGAATCGAGCAAGAAAGCCAGACTGACGAGCGAGAAGAGACACCAACCCCCAGCGAGAAAGTCGTTGCATTCGAGGCCAGGGGCGCAGCCCGCGTAGGAGCGCGCCACCAAGCGGTCCCACCCCCAAGCGATCGATTTCAAGCCCCATTCTAACATCTTGCGCCATCTGTCGATTGATGAGGAGTTTGGAGAAGAGCTCTTCGTGAATCGCCGGATGCGAATACCGTATCCGATCCCCGATCTCGATGACTTCAGCCCATCGGGAAATGGCAGGACGCTCAGAAACCATTTGGACCATCACGCCATCAACCGGCTCTTCTAACAATTGAGCACGTAAGGAAGGAGCAATCGCGACAGGGAGAAACGGTCGCCGGTTGACGGTTCTCTGAAATAAGGCCGCTACTGGCGCCTGGGACATGCGCATAGCCTCATTGCGTAAGAAGGTCAGCGTGGCGTAGTTCTGCCCGTGGTCCTCAGCGGCATATGCCAACTCAGTGACGAACCCCTCACTTGCCGCCTGCACCCGCATGTTTTCAATTGATGCGCCGATCGAGAGTGCTGTCGCGCGATGTTCGAAATCAAAGAAGCTTTTGGCCCGCTTGAAATCGGCGGAGACGCTCACCACACGTTCAGCCTCAAAATGAAAACGCCATGGCTGGCAATTATCCCCGGAAGGGGCTCGTATTGCTGCGGCCAGGATTCGACGCTGAAAGTCTGTCAGGCCATGGCAGGACGTGAGACGCGAGCGTTCCGTGACATCATGTAATTCATTCGCCGGCTTACTCATATGGCCATCCGCTGTCGAACTTTAGTTACCAATATCCTCGTCAATTAGGCAGGCAAGTTCTTCACACGTGCGCCCCTTCAATAGTTGATCCCTGGATGGTCTTGATGGTGAGTTACACGCCCTACACTGACTAAGGGGAAATGTTGACGCCATCGAGGGTGCCCGTTTGCTTTCGGCCGGTTTATAACCATTCGCGGTGAGACACTCTGTTATGGTCGTGATACACCAAAAAGGAAGTGACGCAAGTATGAAAATGACGTGAGCCCGCCTTGCAGGGGTGCTGGCTAGATCGCCTTGCCGGCCCTTGCTGATTGCATTAGAATGAGTCAAGCGAAATGTGTTTGACCGCCAACTTGACTGACCCCTTGGAGGTTTAACTCGCCATGGACCCATGGAAGGCAGGTCCTTCTCCTACAATCGAATTCAATTCATGAGCCGCCAAGCCGTCATCCGACGCGGTTCCAGTGAGACACCGTTCCACTGGGCATCCTGAGGCGGAGGCAATGGTGATATTCGTGTCCGGATGAAGAAACAGCCGCAGATGGCACATTCGTCTTCCTCTTCAGGATGTCCCTGCAAGAGGGGGACGGGTCGCTCCCGCCTTGAGCAGTAACCGCTTCAGATACCAACGCCTGAACCGCTGCCGAAGTTGACGATTCCCACGACGCAACCTGCCTTCGACATATCGATGCCGATATGGATCAAACTGACAATAATGTGGAACAACATGTGGGGCCGCTCTATCAAGTAGAATACGAAGACTTTCGGTTCCGATGAGCGTACTCGCGAGCTGGCACGCGATAATTGAAGACGGACCGGTTTCCGCCTGAAAATCGACTCGAGTCAGGTCAAGATAAGGCAAATGAAGTCCGCGCGGCGCTAAGCCCACGGCAAAAGCAATGAGTTGGTCGAGCCGCGCCATGCCGTCATGCAGGTCAAAATATTCATCGAAACTCATGCCGGTCGGCGAAACGATATGGAGGGTTGCGCCAAACCCTAATGGGGCAGCGGTGAGCGCGTAGAGGCCCGCCTCGCGAGCCGCTTGAAAGAGAATCCGCCGCGCTTCAATTGCGAAAAAATCGATACCGTCCAGCACCAGATTCGTTCCACTGACGAACTCACGGCAATTATCTTTTGTCAGTCCGGTCGGGAAGCATGTGACCTTCACGTCCGGATTGATCTGTTTGACAATGTCCGCCATCACATCGATCTTGGGCTGTTTCAGTGTGCCGACGGTCGCCCCATACTGACGATTAAAGTTTGCCACCTCATAGCGATCCAAATCCGCGAGATGAAAAGCTCCGACTCCCTGCCTGGCCAATGTGACAAGGTGTACGCCCCCCACGCCTCCCATCCCGGCGATCGCCACACAGGTTCGGCGAAGATGCTCCTGTTCGTCAGCCGTAATGAGGCCGAGATTGCGCGAAAAGGCGGTACGATAATTCCAACCGTCCATTACACGGTTCTCATCCAGCGCCGCGCTTCCTTGGGTCACGGGCTGGACGGTCCAGGAGGAAAGTCGGTGGTGGGACATAACCGGGACACGACGATTCGTGCAATGTTTCGGAATACTTTGGCCGCCACTTTGGGGGCGCTGATGACCAGCCGATCCATGGCTCGAGCGTTTAATACCAACAGCGTCGAATGATCGGCTGCTACAACAGAGGCATAACGGATCTCTTCCGTAAGGAACCGGATTTCTCCGAACACATCCCCGGCAGTGAGCGTCTTGCTGACATGGATTTCATCGTCCGGCGAATGTCGAATTCTCCCGCTCACTTGAAAACGACCGTCAAGAATTAAAAAAATGTCCCGGCCCGGATCTCCAGCCCGCAGCACGGCATCTCCCGCACGGCAGGTCACATAATGGCCTAACGATGCGAGCATCGTCACATCTTCCAAGGTCAATCCATCGAGCATGTTTGACGGGCCTGAGACGCCCCCTTGAAGCAATCGCTCCAACATCAGCTCTCTGGAACGCGCCGCCTTATTCCCCGTCTGGACAAGCGGATGAACCGCGTCCGGAAACTGTCTCAGCAAGAGGTTGCGCCCCTGAACAGAGGAGGCGTAGTTTTTGGCAATGGGGACAAAGGGAGATTTCACCTGTTCGAGATGCTCCAGGTCATCCACCACAAGCACCAACGGGACGACATAGGTATACTGTGCATGATTGAAGCCCGGGCGGTACGCTCGAAATCCAAGCCGCGAATACAACGGCAAGAGACGGGTGTGGCAATCGATAAAATTGAAGTGAACCTCTTCCTCACGCAAAAACTGATAGATCGCACAGGTCAGTTGTTTGAGCAAATGGCTCCCGCGATGTTCAGGATGGAGTGCGAGACGGGATGTCATCGCGATATGCATAGGGTACGAAGGATTGAAGCGCTCAAGATCGAAATGCTCTTCGCATTCCAGGGGACCATCGCGACGCATAATGACGCGTGCGCATGCCACAACCGAGTCCTGCTGCATCGCATAGAAGTGATAGGCCTGGTCATCCCATGCATCCCGCAGTCGCTGAGCATGCGCGTCGGCTTCGTGATGCCGGTCGGCCCCATTCATTTCTTCAATGTAGACTTGGTAACGTAAACGATAGATGGCTTCCCGCTCCTCCTCGGTGATCGCTCTCCGCACGGTCACATCGGCAGTGCGAGAGCAGATCGGAGCACGGTCTGCAGGCCGAGCAGAACTGCTCCGCCGATGCAGGCTAGTTAGGGTTTTAACCGAAGTATTTTGACCTATTTTAGCGGCTGAAGATTGAAGGGATGATTGAAGGGGGCCTTGAACAGATGTGACATGCCTGTTCATGAATACACGTGAAAATGAAACAAATCTCTACTTTTGTAACGGGGCAATTGAGGTTTGTCAAGTTATGAGCGGTATAATTGTCTGCAACGTCGAGTAGTGGACAGAACTCGCATCCCAATGTCACGTTTCGTCGAATAGCCCGCTACTGCAATTCGGGAATCCCCTTACTTTTGTCGAGACCATACTTGTGCATCGATTCATGGAGTGCCTGCCGGGAGATGCCCAATTCTTCTGCCGCGCGGGTCACATTCCCGTTGGTTCGCGCCAGCGCCTGGCGAATAAGGTTCTTTTCGAATTGCGAGCGCGCTTCTCGCAACGTGAGATAGGCGGCCGGTGCCGGCACGGCGGACAACTCCAAATCCACCGGCTGCAAGGTCGTGCCATGGGCCATGACCACGGCCCGCTTAATCCGATTCTCCAATTCCCGCACGTTGCCGGGCCAGGCATAGGCCCGAATCGCCTCGCGCGCTTCATCGGACAGGCCCGTGACCCGCGCGTTTAACTGCTCCCGCGACTTGAGCACAAAGGCCTGCGCCAGCAGCACCGGATCTTCTTCCCGCTCCCGCAACGGCGGCACCGCAATCTGTACCACACTGAGCCGATAGAACAGATCCTTGCGAAAGGTCCCCAGCTCCAAGGCCGCCGTCAGATTCATATTGGTGGCCGCCACGATGCGCGTATCCACCGCGATCGATTCGCGCCCCCCCACCCGTTCAATCTGTTGCTCTTGCAAAAAGCGCAAGAGCTTCACCTGCAACGCCAGCGGCAACTCGCCGATTTCATCGAGGAACAAGGTGCCCCCTTGCGCCAGCTCAATGCGCCCCTTGCGCTGCAGATGCGCGCCCGTAAAGGCCCCCTTTTCATGCCCGAACAGTTCGCTCTCCAATAAATTCTCCGGAATGGCGCCGCAGTTAATGGCAATGAAGGGCCCCTCTCGCCGCGGACTCTCACCGTGAACGGCCCGCGCCACCAATTCTTTGCCGGTCCCGCTTTCGCCGACGATCAGCACGGCTAAGTCCGAGGCCGCCACGCGCCGGACGGTCTCAAAGAGCTGCTGCATCGGCAGACTGGTCCCCAGGAGCCCTTGAAACCCTTCTTGCAGGGCCTGTTGCTGCAAGCGCCGATTGTCCTGCTCCAATTGGTAGACATACGCGGCCCGTGCCAAGATTAACTTGAGGGTTTCCAGATGCACCGGCTTCTGCATGAAATCGTAGGCGCCCCGTTGGATCGCCTGCAGAGCGTTCGCGCGCTCGCTATTGCCCGTCAGCACGATGACCTTCGTCAGACGATCCACCGCCAAAATCGCGTCCAGTAACGCCAGCCCCTCCACCGCGTCATCCGGCCGCGGCGGCAACCCCAAGTCCAGCGTCACCAGCGGCGGACGATCACGTTTCATATGGGCCAAGGCTTCGCGCGGAGTTCCAACGGGATGTACTGAGTAAACGTCCTCCAACGCCCACCGCAACTGTCCTCGGATTTCCTCTTCATCATCCACGATCATCAACCCTGGCTTTGTCATATCGCCTGTCTCCCCCCCGCTTCATGAGCACGAAGGCGTACCACAAATCTTGTGCCCTTCCCTTGCTCGCTCTCGACGGTCAATGTGCCACCATGGGCCTGTAATATTTTTCGGCACTGATAGAGGCCGATTCCTAGCCCTTTGCCTTTCGTACTCCGAAAAGGTCGGAATAATCCCGCCATGGTGGCATGATCCATCCCACACCCGTTGTCTTCCACGACCAACTGAGGAGCTTGCGCGGCGGTTTCCGTGCGCAGAATAATCCGGCCATTGGGCCCGACCGCGTCTTGCGCGTTTAGAATGAGATTCAGCACAACTTGTTGGAGTTGGTCGGGATCGGCTTCCACAAGAGGAACGGGTTGTGCTTGGCGAATCAGGGTGGCGCCGACCGCTCCATTGAATCCTTTCAACACCTCATCCACGAGAGTATTCATATCCAAGACATGCAATTTTGGTTTCGGATCACGAGACAAGGCCGCCACGGTTCCCATCAGCGCCGTCATTTTTCTCACCGTTGATCCCACCGTCACCATGGCCGCACGCTGAAAATCTTGTTTTTCACCATGCCGCTCGGCGTTCTGCACCACCAGTGATAGGGTTGCAATGAAATTCTTCAGGTCGTGGAGAAAAAACGTAGAGTACTGATAGAACGCCTCCATCTCTCGAGCCATGAGCAAACGTTCCGCCAACATCACGTGTTGGAGTCGGTCCGCCAGTTGGGTGGCGATACAGCGCAACAGATCTCGATCTTGAAACGAGTAACCGGTCCCGTCCGCATGCGATCCCAGTGCGACCCATCCGATTGCATGAGACGAGGCTTTCAATGGAATAAGAAGTACAGCCGTCGTCCGCTGAAGCTCATCCTCTAATAAACCAGGCAGGGTACCGTCATGCTGTCCGACCTCGAAAGGTTCCTGTTGCCGCTCCAGCCAAGCTTTGATTTCGCCCGAGTCATTCAGCCGTCCGGATGTCCCGGCGACGTGGTGCGCCGCCACCCTGCACCAGTGTCCTTCCCCCAAATCGCTAGCCATCCAGATGGCGAGCGTTTTGGAACCAAAAATGCCCTTAAACAAATCAACACTTCGCCAGGCAATCTGGTCCGGCGTCTGCCCCGAACCGACCGCTTCTGTAACCTCTAACCACCGAGTCCGGTAATCGTACTTGTGAGGAAAGAAATGCCGCTCGACAAAGCGACTCATGCCATGGCGAACATGTGCTGACAACAGTACGAAAATCAATCCGGTCACGGCGAGCAACACAAAAAGTGCGCTCAACACCATGCTGCCGGACAAACCGGACGCTCGAATAAATGAGGCAATCAGCCCGGTCCCGATCAAGACGCCACCGACCAGGAGAAAACTGAGTGAACCGGCGATTACTTTTCTAGAGATGTAAATCTGAACGTCGGGAATGGGCCGATAGAAAAGCCCATAGCCTATGAGCAGGCAGGCTGCTCCCGTGACGATGCCGCTCAACCACGCCAATTCCGGATGCCACACGGAGAAAAGGAGCAGGTCAGACATTTGATAGAGAAAATACATGCTGAGCAGGCCTAAGCCTACCACCGGAAATTTGATGTACCAACGGGCCTGATCATCGGCATGGCGAAGGGTTTGTTCGAGATTGGCAAGGATCACCGCTTGCACCATTAAGTACAAGGCAGCATAGATGTGGCCGGTTGGACCGAGCCTCACGGTCATTGAGTCCGGTACGGCGAGTCCAAACAGTCGGTCCGACCCCACGAACCCTAGAAAGAGTAACGTCAGAAGGCCCGAGGCGAAGAAGGTCGGCTTCCACTCCTCTAAAAGTTCAGAGGCATTGGACCGGGCAAAGGCGACGCTGAACGCCAGCCATCCGAGGGGCATCAATATTTCGCCGACCAGCGCCACCCGTCTCCAGTACAAGAGGTCTTGCCCGGATTCCGACAGCAGACTCATTCCATTTCCGAATTGGGTGACGGCCAAAGCGATCAAGGCTGTCGTAAGAGCCCAGTGTACGGTCAATCGCTGCGCACGAGCCATCACGAGCAGGCCCAATGCGACACACAGGGCGGCTGCTCCTAACGACAACACCACCGGCAAGAATGACTCGTGCATCAATGTTCGACTCTCTCTTATTTCAACGCCGACGAATGGGTAGCGGCATCGTCAATTCCATATCGCACAGACGACAGGCCATGCTCGTATACCGTTCTGTATGCGTTCACCGTGCGGTGAAAATGATAGTGCTCGCGCACGAACGCCTGCCCGCGTCTGCCCAGATATGTTCGTTCACGGCCATCTTCTACTAAAGAGGCTAGGGCACATTCCAATGCCTGAGCATCTGCCGGTGAGACGAGCAGACCGGTCTCTCGGTGACTGACAATGTCGGGGATTGAGCCCACTGCGCTGGCCACAACCGCCTTGCCGGCCGCCATGGCCTCTAGAATCGATAATGGAACCCCTTCTTTGAGCGAGGGCAACACGAACACGTCGCACGTGCCGAGTAGCGCAGCGATATCGTCTCGCGCACCTAGGAACTCAACCGCTCCATCAATCCCCAAGGCCTGTGCCTGCGCCCTTAAAGCGGTTCCAAGGCTGCCAGCTCCCACAATCAACAGTTTCGCATGTGGATACCGGCGGTGTAGTTGATGAAAAGCCGCGAGGAGAATGTCATGCCCCTTTTCGGCCTCCAATCGCGCGACACAACCGATGACAACATCCTCGTCGCTCCAACCGAACTGTTCACGTGCGACACCCGCAGCGTTCTGGAATGCCTCGACGAGGACGCCGTTTCGTATGGTTTGAAGTTTGACGGAAGGAATGCCGATCCGATCGCGTAAGAATTGGGTGACCGGATCGGACACCGTCGTAATATGGTCGGCGAACCGACCGAGGAGGCGAAAGAGATGCTGCGTTCTGGGCTTCATCAAGCTGTGAGAATCATGCTCGGTGTGTACCACTTTCGCTCCGGCCAGTTTCGCCGCCAGTCCACCGCACAATAATTGCCCCAAATGGTGGGTATGGACGACCTGCACGCCGTTCCGACGCAGTTGCCAGGCCAGCCTAACAATGAGGGGCAGATCTATCGCCCTCCGACGTACATACGCATAGGAAGCGATGCCGTCGGCAGCGAGCAATTCAGCAAGCGGGCCACCCCGTGCAATTCCATAGAGTGAGCAGGCATAACGACCGGTCGCGTTAAGAGCGCGAGCAAGCCGCCAGGCTAACACTTCCGACCCGCCAAGACAGAGCGCATACACGATTTGTGCTATTTTGATCGGCGGGTCCGTGCGATTCATGTGTAGATGACCGTTTCGCGATCGGGAGCGGTGAGATACTTCACCACCCGCGCGGGGTTTCCCGCTACGACTGCCCATGGCGGCACATGCCCCGTTACCACAGAGCCGGCGCCGACGACGGCATGCGCCCCAATGGACACGCCTTTCAAGACCATGGCACCGGCGCCTATCCATACATCAGGACCAATCATGACTGGTTTTGTGACTCCTTCGGTCTGCCATCGATGTCGGCCCGCACTCTCCACGGCATGAAAGTCGGTATCGAACACCCGCGCATCGGCCAGTAGACAATTTTCCGCCACCTCGATCCGTTGGCAACACCCTAACCGCGTCCCGTGTAATACCACACGATGGCCGATCTGAATGACGGCCTGCGGAGAATGCGTATAGGGTGTCACCGGGGCAAGTCGAGTCGCCACAATCGTACAGTCATCGCCGAACACGACGGTTCCCGGTCCTCGAATATCCAATCGCCCGGCGACCCGGAAATTTTTTCCGAAGCGTACGCGTTGTCCACGGAGACGACATTGCAGACGGTAGTACCATCCCCTGGCTAACATGCCGGCGGCACTCAGCGCTCCTAACGGGTTCCGCCAGCTCTGAGTGATGGCCTTACTCCACCTCATCCAACTACACCCATGCCATGGGCCACTTCAGAGGGCCGGGCGACCGGTGTCCGCGACTCGTCCAACTGCTTGACGACCTTTGCCGGATTCCCCGCCACTACCGTGTACGGTGGAACATCCTTCGTGACCACGGCCTGTGCGGCAACAACAGCCCCATACCCCACACGCACACCCTTCAGAATAGTCGAGCCTTCCCCAAGCCAAGCTCCATCCTCAATCCATACCGACTTGACCTCCTCAATAGGAGGCGGCGCATGGCGCATGCGGGCCGCGGGGTCGATAGGATGACTATCATCGCCCGCGATAAAGACCCGATTGGCGATCAAGACATGCTGTCCAATATGAATCCCGCGACCTGACACCATCGTCACCTGGTATCCGAGGTAACTGTCGTTTCCAATTTCCACGACCGGATTCACGACCAGCTTTGACCCGACAATAGTCATCACGCCGCAGAGGGTCACATTATTGCCTACGCGCAACCGCACGGGATTTCCCATCAGCAGCGGCAGACCGCCACTGATGCGCAGATTTCTTCCCACCCGCTCGCATCGGGTCTTAAATAAGGGTTCGTAGTAAGCGACTCGCAAACACGTCTGCCAGAACGAACGGCGCAGGCGACGCTCTTCATACAGAACGTGATGAAGACCAGGAATGACCGGCATGTGGATCGCCCGCAGTCGTTTAGCCCATTCGTACAATCGCGCATACACCGGGGTTTCCCGACGGCGCACTTTTGCCATGAAATGCTCAAGCCATTGCATCGAACCGCTTACCGCTGCACCTTATGCCATGTCACGGATTGTCGACCAAGCAGGTAGCGCCACAGGCCAAAAGCCGCGGCCATATTCACCGCACAAAAATAATACGGCACATATACGGGCATCCAGCTTCGTAAAGTCTGACTCAACCATCCACACAGGGCGAGACCATAGAACGCAACCTGAACGGCTAACACGAGCGCCATCATGGGACTCTGCCGAGCCGCAAACGCCGATCCCAGGGCCACAAGAAGGAACACCGGCGCCCACCAGCGGAGCAATTTATGAGAAAAGAGTTGCCAAGCGACAGTGGGTCGAGTGAAAGGATTGACCTGCCGACGGTACCGCCACAGCGTTTGATAGCCTCCGGCTATCATTCTAATCTTCCGACGAAACTCTGCCCGCACATCGGGAATGACGATCTCGACACCAACGGCGGTCGGTTCATACACGACCCGCTGACCTTTGGCCACCACGCCCAACGCCAGCGCAAAATCGTCCGTAATGGCATCGGAAGGAAGCGGAGCGAAGAGCGCACGACGAATGGAAAACAGTGCGCCATCTGGTGCGACCATGGTCAGCGCGTGGCTTTCGCGTTCATAGAGCCACCGCTCATATTTCATGTAGAGGCCCTCGCCCAACGGCTCCTGGCTGCCTTCAGCCTGTAAGGCGACATTGCCACAGACAGCACCGACAGATACGTCAGCATAGCGCTGCACCAAGGTGCGCAAGGCATCGGGCTGTGGAAACACGTTGGCATCGGTGAAGACCAGAATATCGCCGGTCGCTTGCGCTACTCCACGATTGATCGCCGTCGGTTTCCCTTGACGTGAAGAGTAGGCGATGACCGTGATGCGGTTTTGATACCGATGTAGTAGATCGGCGGTCTGATCAGTGGATCCATCGGATACGGCAATGATTTGGACACGGTCGGCCGGATACTTCCATGCGAGTGTATTTTCAATTTTGCGAATAACCCATCGCTCCTCGTTGTGGAAAGGAACAATCACAGATACCATCGGCAAAGCTGACGGTGACTGACCAGGGTCACGCCTCTTCCGAATCAGCAACAATAGAGCCGGGTAAATGACATACGTGTAGGACAAGCCTGAAACTGCCACCGCAAAAAGAAGAATGCTAAGAGACATCGTGCACGTCTGGCCAATCTAACGCACTAAGCAGAGAATTCCGGCCGCATCTTTACAAACAAGTCCTCATGCCACCATCAGAAAAAATCCCGATCTCGTGAAGGGCGTTGTGAACGGCTGATGTCGCAAACGTCCGACAGGAGCGACGCGCAACTCGGCGATAGGAATGACGTCAGGGTACAACGGACTGGAGCCGGTCGCAGTCACTGCCCAGTCCTCATCCATCAGATCGTCAGCAAGCCCTCACGCTGTACCTAGTCTCTGCATGGACGTCTGGAGTAGAAAGAACAATGCTCCCACGATCATGGCGATAGGCCACCATTATCGAGATCAGTCAGTATCGTTGAGAATTACTTCAAGACAATTGCAGCCTCAGCATTTCTCAGTCGGAGTCTGTTTGTCGGTTCACCCACAGTCCCGTTCGATCGAAGCACGCGCATTGGGCTAGGGAGGGTCACTATGACGGCGGCGCCTTCTTCAAAGTCGATACAATCCCAAAAGTCTTTGGGCCGCACAAGCACGAGCGCGTTCGTGTACTCCCGGCCATAGATTTTATAATCACACCGGCGACCATCACTGTTGGAAGTACCCGCCTTTCCTTCCTGAAAGAGCGTCGTCTCGTTCACTGGTTGACCAACATCCACTTGATAGGCGGGCAACCATTCTTGCGGATCCTCTGAAGGTCGAAGGTTTGAGTTACTGCATAGTGAGAGGTTGAAGTAGACCTTGCCTGATGATCCAACCCGTTCTTTGATTTGATAATAGGCGGCGAGCCGCCACACACTCCAGCGATCCCGCTCCAAGTTTCCGGTGTAGCACCAGTGACCCTCCGCGTCGATTACGGCTCCCGCATCCAGCAGTTGTTTTGTAAAAGCAAGATACTCGGCATACTGATACCACCCCGCCCACGCCAATGGTTGATGCATGAATTCCGTGCCGGTCCCTTGAGCTGCGAGCTGCTGTTGTTTGGCTAATGGATCGAGCATGTAGCTAGCCTGATTGAGGAGCAGAAATTTCCCCTTGGCTTTAGCACTTGCTGCCAGCTCCGCCAGCCATGTCACCATGTCGTTCTGATATTCCTGAATGAGGAAAGGATCCGTTGGAGCGCGCCCTTCATATTCTACAATTCCTCCTCCCCCTACGATCTTCGTTTGGCCATTCGTCATGCCTACCACCGTGGGGAAATCAGGCGCATGCGCATCGAGAAAGAGACCCTGTACACCATCCAGATCATTCATCAGTCGCTGGATGTTCCATTGACGCGTCTCGGGATCTTTTAGATTGAAGGCAAAATAGCGGTCGTTCCAGACAAGAAATTCGAACCGATGACCTGCCGTTATGGTGAGCCCTTGTTCCCCCATGTCCCGACTCTTTAACTTCAGCGTCGTCGGCGCGCTGACATGTAGGACCCGCGACTCGGGCAAGGCACGCGACTGCTCGTTCACAAAGTCATAGTGGTCCAGACGATACTGAAATACAGCCAGTGTCGGGTTACACCGGCGCATATCCTCGATATAGGGATCCTTGGCACTTTTCCCCTCGATTAAGTCAACTCGTCCTGCCAACCATTGGCGGTCCCTATCCTTTGTGAATTCATTCGACCAATAATACCCACGGGCAAAGTCGCTGATGGCAATGTGATCCCAATGAGGCGACTCGGCTCGCGGAGAAAGAATAGATGGAGTGGGATGGCCGGCCCCATATGTCAAGGTGCTGTTATTGTGTCCGGGCGGCTGATTCGTAGTGCCCTGGAGGCCTGGCTGCGGTGCCCCTACTCTAACGGAAGGCTCTCTAGAACATCCTTCCGTTGAATAAAGGCTGGCGCAGGAAATTAGTCCGGCCGAGACGGTAAGCGCGGACGCTAGGATGAAAATCACACGAGACACCATGAGACTGACTGGTATGGATGACATCTTCTAAGTACTTCTACGTTAAGGGATGCCACCAAATAGTAGCCGGCAAGCTAAATGCTCGATACGTTCCGCTCTTCGGGAAAGAAAGCTATATCATGCGCGTTAACAAGTGTGCGCATTGAGAGACCATAAAAAGTCCTACACCATAACGGCGCGTACGAAGGTTTCCGGAATAACGTATGAGATAGCACAATCGTGACTACGAGGAATGCGCCCGGTTATACATGGCGGAATTCGCTTCTTGCTTATCGTGTTTCATCGACAATCGACAGAACTAGTGGAAATACACATCTTATTTACGATTTTCTTTCGAAAGAGACTATAAGATGCACGTATATCGACGGTGTAGGCCAAATAGTATGCCTGCGTACCCGCAACATGTGCTGCATCCTTCCAGGCGTATTAGGTTCAAGGCGTCAACCTCATCTCTCTGGAAACATGGATCATCTGGGAAATCTTTACGAGCGCGCCTGCTTTTGCTGAGGTATTTCGGGCCCGCGCGGATCAATTAAGCTTGAACGTTCCCCTCGCAGACAATGGCTCGCAGGTAAGGTAAAACCCGACGTAGGTTTTCGTTTATGATGACTTATTTACTTCAGCATTTATGAAAGAGTCGTCCGCCAAAGGTGGGGAGGTCCAAATGAGCGCCGATATGTCGAGCTGTTTCGTAAAGGAGCTGCCGGTCTTTTGCAGTCGAGCCGACAAGCCGACAGAACATGAACGGCCATTGGTGTCCACACTATTGATTTATCATAAAGGCCAAGCCTACCCGGAGGCACGGTGGATACCAATCCCTTCTATAAGAAGGCTACTGACCAAACTGGGCGGATACCACCAGTATAGAGGAAACCCACGGTCCCTGGCCTATATGAACGAGCTCATTCGCTGCCAAATGGGAACTGTCGATCTTGTGCCTAGGCACGATCTCTCGCTTCTTTCACAGGTATCCACCTTTGAACAAATCGTTCTGCTTTGGCCTGATGCCAATGGAATGGGATGGTTCGACATTGAGCGCCGAGTATTTAATGGAAGGAAAGCTGGCAGCCGTGTGTATGTTTTAAACGGACGCAGACGGTTTTTTGAGCTTCCGAGGAAACAATGGAGACTGTTTAGATTCAAGCGGTTCATGGAAAAGACATTTTTACTTGAGTTTGTTGTCCTCTTCTTGTTTCTACTGACCGCTCCCGTAATGGCGCTCTGGGATAGCGTGTCCGCACGAATGGGAGAGCTGTATGACTGAGGTAAAAGAGAAGCGACACATTAAGGACTGGTGGGCAAACCGCCCCATGACATATGGACAATTGCATGGTGAGCCCGTTTACCAGACAGAGACGGGCGAGTGTATAGCAGTAGAGATGGGGAGCCGTGAGTTTTTTGAGCAGGTCGATAAGACGTTTTATAGTTGGACCCAGGGATTTCACACTTCGGAAGGCCATTTCGCCGGCCTGTTTCCCTATGAGCGTTATCGCAACAAAAAAGTGCTGGAGATCGGTTGTGGTATGGGAACCATGATCATGAACTGGGCAAGGCAAGGAGCTGAGGTGACCGCGGTCGATCTCAACCCGGTGTCGATCACGCAAACAAAACGCCGTTTTGAGATTCTCGGGTTGACAGGCGATATACTGGAAATGGATGCCAATTCCCTTCAGTTTCCCGATTCATCCTTTGATTATGTATATTCTTGGGGAGTGTTGCATCATTCTCCGGATCTTTCTCGATCTATTGCCGAACTTGTACGTGTTCTCAAACCCAACGGTGAATATGGCATCATGCTCTATAATCGGGCGTCAGTTTACTACTGGTACCTGGTCAGATACCTCGAAGGATTTCTCCATGGCGAGTCGAAGTTTGTTGATTCGTTAGAACTTGTCAGCCGTTATACCGATGGCGCGGAGCAGGAAGGAAATCCTCATACCTGGCCAGTCACAAAGCGAGAGATGAAAGCACTTTTGGCCCCATCATCTTCGAAACTTCAAATCTATGCGATGGGGCCGGTGGAATATGCCTTTCCACCGAAAATAGCATCCTATCTTCCCTCACGCTTCATTCGAGCCTGGGCAAAGAGATGGGCCTGGAGCCTTTACATGAAAGGGGCTAAACGAGGTCCGTACTAAAATCCCAATAAGGCTCGCAATAAGTGGATTAAGCAGAGTTTGCAACACTTTTCCATCAGAGGGGCCATCGCGGTCGAATACGTCGGTAACGTCTCGTCTACGTCCTGCTCTGCTTGATTATCCCCACCCTAAGCTCTGAAAGATGGAATAACTCTTTTGCCCGTTGGCTTCTCTTTTAACATTCCGAGCGCCAGATTGTGAATGAATGTGCAGATTTGTACGTGATGGTCCTACATGAGGTGGCGTTCAAACCCGTGTTTGAAATTCCTGCCGTATTCCGTCAAGCCTTTCACCCATAAGCCTTCAGCAAAAAAATTATCCGCTATACTAGTTAGGTACATGCACGTACTACATAAGTGGTGGTCCATCTCTTGCTCAATCCTACATAGTCGTAGCGCAACCGGAATCGATTCAGACGTGTCGATTCACAAAAGGAGCGAGCAATGGAAATGAGACCAGCTATTCATCGGACCTTACCGCCGGCATTCAAGGCAACGCTGTTTACTCTACTGATCAGTGTGGTGTTCATGTCATCGGGGGTTTCTGAGTCCATCGGGCAAAGTACGATCGCCAGCCCCGCATCGCAAAGCTCGCATTGGAGCCATATCAACATTGCCGACTTCGGGCGAGCCCTTCCGTACCAGGGGGACGCGTCGATCCGAGCAGCGGCCTATCAGTGGTTTGGGCAACACGTCGATCTGGCAGAAGTCACCGGCAATGCCACCGATCTCCGTTCAACAAATCCAACCATGCGACTTTTTATTTACCAACTGGATCTCTCCACCTTTGCCAACACCGATTCCGCCAACTTGCCGGAAGAATACTTTCTACACTTTTCTGAAGACACCGAAATGCAATTTCGTGGGCTTGATGGAAGCGCCATTTCAACGGCCACTATTACCGGGTGCCCGGTCACACAGCCCGTCAATCGCAATTGTCGCGTCCAAACTTACATCTGGGCGGATCGACGATACGTCTTCAATTTAAAAAGCGCCGCATTCCAGGATTGGAAAGCCACACAATTGCTGAACAGCATGGGCCGTACGCTGAACGGGGTCTTCCTTGATGAACATGGCCCCGGATTTGTGCAGCCGCTGAGTTGGGGCAGTCAGGCGGTGGTCCTCAGCGGCGGAAGGATTCGTGAGTTGAATGACCTTAGGCCGGGGTCCTCAGGAGATGCACTGGATCAAGACTACAATACAGCCATGGTGGCGTGGCTCAACTATCTCCGCACACGTTTCCAGCAGGCAGGAAAATTCGTCATGCTGAACCCGGCGACCTATATGCTTGACCCGATGGTCATTGATCAGATTAAAGCCCTGCAAGGCGTGAGCACGGAATTCATGCATCGGCCGGATTCATGGGCTGGTGCGTATCAATACCAAGACTTTATCAATGTCGTGAAGGACGTCTCATCAAGCGGAGGAACCGTGGACCTCCACGGAACCTGGTGCTATACGGGACCGTCCGGCTATACGAGCGGTAACTACGCCTCTGCAGAAGCACGATATCGAATGTGGCGATTAGCCAGTTACTATCTACTGAAAGAGGCGGTCGGAAGTACGGGCATTGTGTATTTCGATCTGGCGTTATGCTCGAATTCCACCGTGAGACCCTTAGAAGACGCGAACGAATGGATGGCTGCCTATCAGGTAAACATTGGGCAACCTGTGGGCGACAGTTATGTGCACCAACAAGGTACAGCAGGAATCGCATCCTCTGACCGGCGTCAGTGCGAATATAAGATCTTTGGACGCACGTATACCAATGCGCTGGTGCTTGTCAGGCCCAAGGACATGTGGGATTGCACCGATTACGGCAACGGAAGCGCGGCGGTCGTCACACTACCTGCACCGGGATACGTGCTGAGGGAAGACGGGTCTCTTTCGGCTCCGAGCACCACGGTTACGGTGCGGAATGCAGAGGCCGTGATCGTATACGGAAATTCAACCGCTCCGTCGAATACCGGTTCAACAGCATCTAACGTCGTGGATACACCTATGCAGAGCCTCGCACCGGCCACCACGACGCCGACTACCACCATCACTCCTACGTCTTCCACGTCGAAGTCCCAGTCGTCGACGAAGCCGTCCAAAGAAAAATCAACCGGCTTGCTAGGCAAGCTCAAGGATCTCATGCAGCGGGTCAAGTAGCAATGGATGTCAAACAGGTGACTACATGAAGTGTTTCCTACGCTTGTCTGCTGTCCTTTTGGCCGCCCTGATTCCGTCCACTGGCTGGACAGCCTCTATTGACGATCGGGGAACTAAATCGTCACCTCGCACACTGACACACGTTGAGCTCCAACAGGGAACAAAGGATGCAACGGTCCTGATTCAAGGGGATGGCCTATTTTCGTACCGCATCCGCCCCCTCACTACCGACCGGGTGATTGTAGATCTGACCAATGTTTCTACAAAGCTCGGCCATGCCTTCGAATTTAACGACCCGATCGTGAAACAGATTCGCATCGGTCAACATCCCAATGCGCTTCGCCTCGTGATCGATCTTCGACAACCGGCACTATATTCAGTTCACGAAGGGAAAAACACACTATCGGTCGTACTTACTCCGAGGGTCGACTCCAAGCAACCGCTTGAGGCCGCAGTTGCTGCTGCGCCGCCCCTGGATCTTCCTGGATCATCGTCACCAGTCAATCCAGCAAACTTTTCAGGCCAGTCATTAGGGCAAGAGCAGGTTAATCACCAGAGGATTGCGGCCTCTGAGGTAGACCGCAACGTGATCGATCCACGTCCACGCCAAGACGTACGGAACCGAGCAGCCGACCGTAGGATCGTGGATCAGGCACCAATCTCGTCGCCCACGGAGCGTTATGTCGCTGCATTTGGCGGTTTTTCTTTGGCACAACGGTTCACGAATGTTCATGGGCTCGGCGAGAACGCGTCGGTGAAATTAAGCGAGCTTGCCTTAAAGGGAACCGGCATTGGTGGACTAAAATTAGGCTTCTCCCCTGGCGGCGCCAAGTGGATTGCCCTGGAGACAGAAGTCTTCTACGCCTCTCCACACATTAAGCAGCAAAGCATTACAGCGACTGGAAGTAGTGGCCCAGCGCCGCCCGAAGACTTTCCCGGTTCTCGTGTTCGGATGGCTACCTGGGCGTTCAATTGGATACTCCGATATCCTGGTGAATGGATTCAACCGTATGCGGGCGCAGGGCTCGGTATATTTTGGGGGCGCGTGGCTGACCCAGGGGGAACATCATCCGCCGACACGAGTCCTGGGCTGAACGCGCTCGCCGGCCTACGGCTCAAAGTGGGACAGCATCTCGTCTTGTTCAGCGAATACAAATACAATCGAGCGAGTTTTGATTTCAGCAACGCTGACTTACATGTGCTCTACCAGGCGCACTATGTCACCGGAGGGTTGGGCTGGTCGTTTTGATGCAGTAGCGCACGATGTCGCCAAGGTCGTTTTACTGGCTCCCTTGCATCACAGGTCCATTCACTTTGGCGTGGTTTATCTCCGCTGATGTGCTTCTAGCGGCGCTCTATTCACAGCATACGTTTTTCGATTGCACAGACGTTGTGCTCGGCGAAGATGGCATCGTGACCTGTTGATAGACCGCTAACATGTGCTCCGCACGACGCCGTGAAGAGAACTCTTGAGAGACATGACGAGCTCCGACCTCACCGAACTCCATTCGAAGCGCGTGATTCCTCAGCGCTTCCACTTGCGCCGCCGCCAGAGCATCACCGTTTCCAGGCCGTACTAACCAGCGGGCGAGTTCACCGGTAAGCACTTCAGGAATGCCACCCGCCCGGGTCGCCACAACAGGCTTGCGATGGAGCAAAGCCTCCAGAAGCACGAGTGGTATGCCTTCACTCAGTGATGGAATAACCACAAGGTCAAGCGCCGTAAACACAGGCGACATGGCGCAATGATAACCTCCAAAATGGACGCGCTTTTCCAGGCCTTCGGCACACACTAGCTTCCGTAGCGACGCCTCTTCCGGGCCTTCGCCCACCAAGACCGCATGTGCGTTCGGCACTTCTTTTAGCACGCGTTTAAAAGATTGGATGAACACTGCGTGGCCTTTTTCCGGACTGAAGCGTCCGATCACCCCCACGAGCACATCATCCGGATCGATGTGCCAGACCTTCCGTAATGTGTCCCGATCCGCATTGAGCTGATAGTCATGTGCATCGACGGTATTGGCAATCACGGTCATCCGTTCAGCGGGAATGCCATGGGCCTGAAGAAATTCCGCCGTAGCACGCGACACCGCGACAATCCGGTCCGCGCGGCGCAGAAGCCATCGGTCTAAGCGGTTGTAGAGTGCCATCCGGCGGTTCTCACTCGTATAGCCCTCTGCTAAAGCCACCCATGGAATACCCTTGAGTCGACGCAGACACCATGCGATGAGCGCCGACTTATAACCGTGGGATTGCAGAAGGGAGACCCGATGGCGGCTGATGATGCTCGAGACCCGCCGAAGAAGAGCCGGATCGTACCGCCCTCGTTGAGACAGGACTTCCACGCAATGCCCCCTTCGCTTCGCTTCATCAATCGCAAGCGACGAGCGGTATTCGGCAAGAAGAAACATCCCGAGCACAAACTCAACCCCCCACGGCTTCGTGTGCTCCACCAATTGAAACAAACTTCGGCAGGGCCCGGTGAGTTCACTGGATGCGGTTAAAGCCAGAACTTTCATACAGTAGGATTTGACTTGATGAGTGATGCGCGTACGATGGACGTAAATATTTCCCGGCCCCAGCGGTTGCGTCCCAACAGTTTCGTGCCTCGAATGGGAATCAACTGTAACTTGTCCACCTGAAACCCAGAGGCTCGTACGAGTCGTTCAAATCGCGCGATAGTCATCCGATTGAGGCCCCCTTCCACGTCCTCAAATCGTCTCGCCCCATCCGGACGATATCGTGCCCGTAGAGCTAGAATTGTCTCTTCTTTGAAGAGCACATGGCTCCACGGCGGCACGCCCATGAACGTCAAATGAGAGCCATAGGGATGCCACCACGGTGGACCGAACGAAATGTGCGCCGTTCCACCAGGCCGCAGCAGGGACCGGATTTGACCGAGCACCGCTTCAGGGTCAGCATAATGCTCAAATCCATCGATGGAGACAACTACGTCGATCCGTTCCTTCAATGATGCCATGGCAGCCGCATCCGTGGCATTGATAAACACGCAGCGTTCCCCAACCTCTTCTTGCCGAGCCAGCGTACGGGCGGCCAGCAAGACCGATTCCCGAATATCCAGCCCAATCGCGGTACCGACACCGGACTTCGCGAGTGATACCACAGTCTGGCCATATCCACAGCCGTAATCGACAACGGTGCATCCTTTCACTGATCCGCTGAATCCTGTGCCGAAAAGAGAATGGAGTCGTGGAGTATCATCGACACGTATCCCTGCCGATTCAGGTGCGGGCGTATCTGTTTCAGCCGGCGGACTCGCACATCGTTCGAGAAGCCAGCTTCCCAGTTTCCCGCCGAGCAGCCCTTGAAACGGCATGGTCGAAGCCTCAGACATCGGCATCGATTACCCCACGCACTGCACGGTCCTTATCGACGGCTGTTCCATGTCCAAACACTGTTCATAGAGAGTTTCGAGATTCTTCACAATGTACTCCCAGTTGTATTTGCTCTCTACCAACCGGCGTCCCGCGTCCCCAAGCGCCGCACCCTTTGCCGGGTGACTCAGTAAGGAGACGACCTCGTCTGCAAATGCTTCAGCATGATCGGCGATGACGAGATCGCGATCAGGCACCGCCTCGATGCCTTCGGCGCCAACCGTCGTGCTGACCAACGGTTTGCTCAGAGCCAACGCCTCTAGAATTTTGAGCCGGGTCCCCCCACCCACACGCAGCGGAACGACTACGACTGAAGCATCCTTGACATAAGGTCGTACATTTCTGACGAATCCAGTCACCTCAATCTCTCCGGCGCGCGCTAAACGGGAGATAGCTGGCACAGGATAGCCGCCGACGATTTGAAAGATCGCGCCCGGCCGACGCGCTCGAATCCGAGGCCACACATCGCGACTGAACCATCGCACGCCTTCGACATTGGCGTGATAATCCATTCGACCGACGAAGACAATGCGCTCGCCGCTTAGATGCCCGGATCCATAACCCACATCGGTCTCCTCTGGTGTATGGGCATCGATATCTACGCCATTGGGAATGACAGTAATGTGATCCACTCCGCAACGGGTCTGAAGCAGCACACGTTCTTCGTCTGAACAAGTCAGACAGTGGCTAAAACGCCCGCACGTCTCACGCTCATAAGCCGCCAATTTTCGCCACGTCACTTCGGCATACGCGCGCTTCAGCGGATTGCTTTCCTGGCGCGCATAGCGCCTCATCAGCAGCGACTCGATATTATGCAAGTCCAGTATGGTCGTCTGGCGCAGCCCCAGACAGTATTGCGCCATGTGGATGCTCTCGACCTGCACGATGTCGAACGTGTCGGAGCGCAACACCTGTTGCAGTAAGTGCGTCATTCTGTCGTCGCGGTAATTCAAGATGGGAAATGCCGTCCGTCCGAGAAGGCCTTGAACGAGTTTCGACGGAGCATACCGATGATCTCGGCGGACCACATGCACGTCGATTCCCTGATCTCGCAGGCGCTCCACGGCGAGCGCATCATCGATACGCCGCACAAACGAGACGACAGAAACGGAATGACGTTGCGCGAGTCCCCGCAATAAGGCAAATACACGAATTTTCCAGCCGTCCGTCGGCGGATAAGGGAGTGTACCGGTGACAAATAACAGTTTCATGATTCCTCTAAACCGTGTCGACCCGTTGTCGGCGCCATCGGAGGACCGGCATGCGGAACTTTCGGACGCCATCGATGAAGTAGCTGATTCGGCCATTCGATGAACAGACGTTCTCCATAAGGAAGCTGCTGCTCGATGATGCGAAAGGCGCGATATGCTACGGGACGGAACACATAGTCGGCATAGCCATACCACCTGACGATTTGAGCACCAAAGCTATGCTTGAACTGATAGACGCCATAGCCCTTATCGGTTTCCTGAGGGGGATAACTCGTGCCCGTCCCGCCAAAATCATAGGTGCTGCACCCCTGCGCGATCGCCCATCGCAGCATCTCCCATTGGACCGCCCATCCGGCCCGTTGCATCGAATAGTCATTGCTTAGATAGAGCAATGTCGCCAGAGATCCATACCGAACGCTAAGACCTCCTGCCACAGGAGTGGAATCCTTACGAGCCAAAAATAGCCGAGCCATGCCGGATTTGATGAGGGTTTGATAGAGCGCGTGAAAATAATCCAATCCTCGTACGGGAATCCGTTTCTTTGTTCCCGTGTTCTTCAACAGCCGATAAAAACTTTCAATATCCTGCTCCCCACAGCCTTCGTCGATGACGACCCCGCGTTTGGCGGCATGCCTGATTTTCGTACGAATTTTACTGCCCAGCCTGGCAAAGACGGCCGTTTCTCCCCCTGCAATGTCTAATTGCATCTCGTATTTGGGCCGATTCCAGTAAGACCACTCCTGCAACACGGGGGTGAATCCGGCATGGGTCAGTTGACTCGTGAAAAAGGATTCCCCATCTTGAACCGGCGGCTCGACACGCCAGAACAGCGCACGGGACGTTCGCGCCACACCGCCTACCGCCTCGACCAACATCTGCACGACGCCTTCGCAGTCTGTGACGATGGGGCCTCTCGGGGAGTACAGTATCGTTCCAAGGCGGCCAGGGAGTCGCTTCGTCAGGATCAGTGCGGCCGCAACCCATTCTCCCCCTCGTTCAAGTGCAAGATAGTGCGGATCCCAACCATGAGCCCGTCTAATTTCTCCCCACTCATACGCTTGGTAAATCGTCGCACCGGGCTGAGCGCTGACAAATCTATTCCACTCGTCCCGGGTCGGACTGGAAACACGATCAACCTTCATACCGAGTGAACCTCGCTTAAGGAGCGGGTAAACACGGCGGGACGTCCATAGGCCACCACACCCGATGGAACGTCTTTGGTCACTAGCGACCCGGCACCGATTACGACCTCATTCCCGATCACGACTCCCCCCAGCACCAGCGTTTGGGCGCCGATCCATACATGGTCGCCGATCCGAATTGGTGAGATCGTGCGTGGATAAAGCGCGCACAACCGGTTGCCGATCCGCGAACCGGGGTCGCTGTGGGTCATGAACATACATCCAGGGGCAACCGCAGTATGGCTGCCTATTTCTACACGCCCGGTCAAATCGATCATCGTCCCCGTGCCAATCACCGTGTCCTCTCCCACACTCAAGTTTGCAAATCCGGCAAACGGATTAATCAGCATAATTTCATAGATTCTGACTCGTGCGCCGATGCGAGCGCCCAAAATACGTAAACAACGCGCACGCAGACGCGGGTGAATACACCACCGAAGTAATTTTTCCACCAACATCCACCCACCCACTTTGAGCGGCTCAAACAGCTTCACACAGAAAATCCATGGGAGATGGATGACATGAATCGGCTGCATGGATGGACAGGCGGAGAAACAAGGCACCTGTGTCCAGGCGCCACTGTATACGGATTTCCGGCTGAAGACCTATCGGCATTGCTCGGCGGTTAGTGTAGGAAACTCTGTTCTTCGTCCGCTCCTCTTCCACTTACGGAGATAACCTTGAACGATCACGCACCCATGGGCGCTTTGTACGCGACCACAACCATCTTATTTCGCAGCAGCGGTACAATACTCACCGCTTCTAGAGCAGCATGCGACAATCTGTGTGAAAAAGAGGGAGTGGCATGATAGTGGCGACGTTTACGAGCCGCCAGTTCGCCTACCGTTCGCTCTCGATAGAAAGAGATATGTGCAAATCCGGTACGGGCAAGAGCCAATCGCATGGCATTTCGGGTGTAATACCATTTGTGTGCCGGATAATAGAGGTATGGCAGAGCATTGATGCGGCCCCGGGTGAGCGTATAGGCCCCGCGGATGAGCCGCCGCGGTAAGCATCCTTCGTCGGGCGTTTCAAGCAGGACAAAACCTCCCGGAGTGAGAATCCGCGCGACGGCTTTCAACAACGTTTCCGGCGATTGGACATGTTCAATCACATCCCACAGCACCACTCCATTAACACTCTGGGCGGGATAGTCAGCTGCATCAATAGTCCCACAAAATAGATCGGCCTTGGGACAGGCCTCCTGGCACAAAGCAATCGCGTGCGAACTTATGTCGAGCCCCCGCATATTCCATCCTTGCGACGCAGCCCATGCCAGGAACAGCCCCGCACCACACCCGACTTCCAATAATGTGCCGCCAGGAGCAGGCAGTACAGACCGATACCGTTCGAACTTTTTCGTAAAGGCACGCTTCACCGCGGGATCGCGGTACACCGTCACATTGACGTCGTCTTCCGTCCAATAACTCAACTCCTCATCGCGCGCGTCTGTATAGACGCCCCCTCCGCAGCCGCGGCACTTCAACGGGTGCCCACCGTGCCATAATGGAGGGCACACGGCGCGCAGCCTATGTTTGAAGCAATATGGACAGGCGCCTTCCATGATGGTCCCGTGTTCGGCGGTCTAGCCTACGGACCTCACGCCTTCGCTTCGTCGCCCAATAACCGACTCCTGCTATGCCAACGATCCACCCTTTACATTATTGTATGCGTAACCCCGGCGAGAGGGTCGTCCTAGGGGTGCGCCGCCGGAACGCGCTGGGGGCAAAGGTTCTCAGTTGTGCCAGCCGAGCCAGCACGAGGCTTAACGCCAGCATGATGTAAAGCATTGCGCTGTAGGCTTGCGAAAGGAAAAATCCGCCCACAATGAATCCCCAGAGCGTGATCTCTACTGCTTCGGCGAGCTGAAAGAGATGCCCTTGCTCATCAAGCTCCTCATTCCCATTGATGGGCTGCCTCAAAGCCGGTTTTTTCGCGAATACAGTCGGTGCGCGAGGACGAATACTCATTTTGATTTGATGAAGGGTCTTCATAACGCCTCGAAGAAGACGGATAAAGATCACCAATCCAACGATTCCTAGTTCGACCGCAATTTCCAGAAACGAATTATGTGAGGCGCTCCATTTACCCGTGCCACCGTGAGAAAGTCCTTCAGCCGTGACAAAGTTATCGATGCCCACTCCCCATGGGTGAGTGGCAAGCAGCAGCAGACTCGCTTTCCAGACTTCGGTACGGCCACCGGCGGTCTGGTCGTACTCGCTTTGCGGATCCCACATCGTTCGGATGCGATCTTTCCAGGCCGTCCCGGCGAGCACGCCGAATACCACAATTCCCAGCGCCACAATGCTTACTTTCGCAGAACGGCTCATGCTGCTTCGCGAGAGTATCAGACTTCCAGCCACGACTAAGGCCAGAAATCCACCACGCGATTGGGTCAGAACGACCCCATAGAGGCAGAGCAACGCCATGACGGCCAACACAGCTCTGAGACGTCGCCCCGAGGTGGAATACAAATAGACAATCAACGGGAGGGCCATCACCTGCAGCAGCGCAATATCGTTCGGATCGTAGCTTAGCGACTCTACGGAATATCGTTCCTGTCCCGCGTGACCCGAAAGGACTCCCGGAAGCACGACGGCCACTGAAGCAATACAATACACCCACAGCAGCCGGCGGACATCCTGCACGGACCGACACCAATAGATGACTAATAGAAACAGAAGAACAGTCTTCAGAAAGACATTGAACAAGAAGAGCAGACTATGAGCCGGCCAGACGCTAATCGGCACAGTTACCATCGCCACGCCGACGAGAATCATCACATCTCGCACAACAGGTACTTCAATTGGAACTTTTTCTGACAACCAACCCGGGGCCCGAAGCCATGCTAATAGAGCCAAGCCGCCCGTGACGAGACCAAGCCTCAAGACAACCAGAGCGGAGACAATTTCCTGAGGACGGCCCACGCACACCCACGCATAAAGCAGAAAGAGCACCATTCCCATGGGAAGCAGCGCCTTGCTCTTTGGTTTGATTTTAAAGGATGGTTTCGGCGTATCCGTCATAGCGTGCATTGAGCCACCACGTCTGTCATTTCCTCAATATCTTGATCGGCCACCCAGACATGGGTGGGAAGTGTAATCAAGCGTCGGCTGACCGCATCCGCGACCGGATAGGCCTGATCCGCTTCCGAGAGAAACATACGAAGCATCGAAACCTTCGAGAGCGGCAGAGGATAGCCTTCCGTCGCCCCCAGTCCTCGACGGTGCAATTCGCTCAGGAGTCGTCGCTTCACATCGAGCGTTGGAACAAGGATAGGCAGCCGCAGATAGGCGCCTTTATCCATTTCACGAGGCCAGAGCACTTCCACCTTTGTTCCTTTCAGCGCCTGTCTTAGACGGACCGCTCTCTGGTATCTTCCCTCCTGTAAGATCCGGGCATTCGGCAGAAGCTGGGCGAGCAAGGCCTGTTGAAACCGGGTCATAGGTGACACTGAAAACGCGGGCTCAAACCGCGATGCACCCAATTGAAGAAAAGCAAGCGAGGCCGGTAACCAGTACCATGATGGCCGTATAAACCAGGCCATCAACAAGGCTTCAACGGCTCCCTTCATGCCAGTAGCCTGGTCCACGTCTCCCGCTTCAGTGTGGAGCACGGCCCGACACGCATCCATCAACCCTTCTTCATGGACGCCAATAAGCCCTCCACCTGCGCCCGGGATATTCTTACCTCTGCTGACGCTAAAGATTGACGCCTGTCCGTACATTCCCCCCTTTCGACCTTCACATGAAATGCCCAAACCTTGAGCCGCATCCTCAATTACAGGGACACGCCCGGCAGCCGCAACGTCGCAAATTTCCCGAATTCGTGACGGCAGACCAAACAGATGATGCGGGACGACGCAGAGAGTACGCGTCGTGATGGTTTGTGTTAATGCCTCCGGATCAATCCCTAATGTGCGAGGTTCGATGTCGCACAATCTCACCCGAAGGCCGGCTCTGACGACGGCTGCCGGTACTGAATAGGAGGTATAGGCGGGGATAATGACCTCATCGCACTGAGTCCGACGACTGCGCAAGGCCATCAGCACAAGGCTCAAAGCCGATCGGCCTGAATTGGTTAAAATCCAGCGCTCAGGCCCGATGCATGCCGTCAATTGCCGCACAAGGGTGTCACCGTAAGATCGCAGGGCCGATGACCGCAGAGCCTGCCGAATGCTCGATAGGATCGCACCATAAGGAATAGGACCGCCGGCCGGTGGAAGCACCCGCAGCCGTCTTCTTGGAAATCCTGCTGTAACAACCTCCCTGGGCTCGATCGAAACTTCACCGGTCGCCACACTGGCGAGGAGCTTGGATTTCGGCATCACGTTTTGACGCTTCATAATTACAGCGTTTCCAGAAAACCGGCGAGACGGCCGGTTAGACGGCTGAAATGAAATTCTTGGATCGCCGGATCTTCCCACGGTCTGGTAGACCACGCGGTAACGGCCGAACGCGCATGTGTCACACATTCCAAAATCCCTGCCCGTATATCGGCTGGACGCTCGTAACTGACCGACACACCTCGCCCGGTTCGCCGTAGCACATCGGCGGCGGCCCCACCGCTCCCAACGTTGAATACGGTGACGCCGGCCGCCATGGCATCGTAGAGTTTCAACGGGATCTGAACTGGATGCCGTTCATCCAGCACCAGGACAACGTGCGACTCCAACGTTTGCTTCAATGCCTCACGACGGGGAACGGGAGTATGCAGGCTGACGAGGCTTTCCACGCCGAGCGATCGGAGCATCTCGGCCACCGGCTGTCCATCGGCAAGACCCACTTGCCCTACGAACCGTACGCGAATGTCTCTCGGCTTCAAGGAACCATCGTCGAGCAAACTCTTCAGGGCGCCAAGAAACGGCTCCGGCGTACGCCCATGATAGAAGGTACCGAAATAGGAAAAGATGACAGGGTCGGGGTATGGTCGAGCCCACTTGATGCCGGAAAAGTCCTCAGGATCGAAGCCACTCATGAGCGTGTGGAATCGTTCCCTTGGCACGCCGCTATGTTCGTGCTTCGCCTCCTCCGTCATCGCGTCCGTCACCGAGAGGATGACATCGGCATGCCGCATAACGGCTGCAATGAGCCCTGATTCGACCTTATCTGTCACGCCGTTGCGAAACACGGGAAATTTATGGCGTAAGGACCAGGGGTCGCGAAAATCAGCGATCCATCGCACCCCGGTCAGGCGTTTGAGTGCCAGCCCCACGAGGTGACAGGTGAACGGCGGGCCGGTGGTAATGATGTGTCGCGTACCGGTCTTTCGGATCTCGCGCAAACCGCGGAGCACCGCAGGCACAAGCCAGGCGGTTTCACGGTCGGGTAGCGATAGAAAGGCGAGCAGCCAACGCTTCATCCCCCAGCGAGTTGAGTCGTAACACTGTGCGTACGGCAGAATCACCTTGGCCGCATGCTCCTGGGCCCTGCCTCGCTTGGCAGCCGCTCTCTCTCGAACTCGTTCGTAAGCCTTCAACGGATGCGGCCATTCTGTCTCGTGACAGACGGCGGGACGCACCTCCTCATGCCCGACACTCTTTTGTTGAGGACTCTTCGGCAACGTTGACGGAGGCGAAGCCGTCACGACCGTCGGCTGCCATCCAAACGCAGGGAGATACTCGGCGAATTTACTGGGCCGCACCGCGCCCACGGCCGGACTAGGTGGATAGTAATAGCTGATGATTAAGACACGCTTCATATCCGGCCTGTTGCAGGAGGAGCCCTGCTTTACGTCACGTGGTGATATTCCTGTTGCCAAATCGCAAACACCAGCAACGGCCACAGCCACCACCAATGGCCTCCCTTGTCGTCGGGGTGCTCTCTTAACAATCGCGCTATGCCTTCTACGTCAAATAGCCCTGTCTCGGTAAATGAGCGCGAACGAAATAAGTCCCACGCCATTGTTCTTAAGTCCGTATGGAACAGCGTCCACACGGGCACAAAAAATCCGACCTTCTCCCGATTAAGGACGGCATCTGGGATCAACCCTTCTACCGCCTTCCGGAGAATGTACTTCTCGCTGTACCTATTCCGGCCGGTCTGGCGCAGCTTCATGTTGGAAGGCAAGCTGGCCGCGAACTCGACAAAAGAATGATCAAGGAACGGCACTCGCAATTCGATGGAATGAGCCATCGTCATCTTATCCGCCTTGAGAAGCAGATCCTCTGGAAGCCATTGTTTGGAATAGGCATAGAGCATTTGATCGAGTGGCTCAAATGAGGCGGCTCGCTCGTACGCCCCACGAATGACGCCATCTGACGATGAGAGGCTTAACCCGTCCCATGCCGGTCCATATATGGCTCGTTTCATCTCTTCAGAAAAGACATAGGTCATCTGAGCCGGAGTGGTTTGAAAATAGTCAGAGAGGGGTCGCTCTCCCAACTTGAGATACCGGGCGACCCGAGGCGATCGTAGAAGCAGATCGTTCAACGGTTTGATACCCCACCTACGAAGAGGCCGTGGAATGGCATGATACCATTCTGCTCGCCGGTATCCCTTTAAGGGCTGCCAAAAGCTATAGCCTGCCAGCAATTCATCACTGCCTTCGCCCGATAACATAATCGTGACTGATTGCTTGGCCAATCGAGAAAGGTAGTACAAGGGCACCGAAGAGGGATCCGCCATCGGCTCTTCCATGTAGTGCACAAAATCTTGCAAGCCGTCCGCGTACTGCTGCCCTGTCATCAGGATCTCATGATGATCCGTCTTGAAATACTCCGCGGCGACTCGCGCATACGGCAACTCATCATGCCGATCTCCCGTGGCCGTAGCGAAACCGACCGAATACGTCTTGACCTGTTTGCCCGACAACTCCGACACCAACCCCGTAATCACGGTCGAATCCAGCCCTCCACTGAGGAACACTCCATGGGGCACCTCACCGACCAGATGGCTCTTCGTGCTGGCACGAAGGCGCCGCTTGCACTCCTCGATCATGTCCTCTTCGGAGGCAACCAGCTTTTTGCTGAAATCCAAATCCCAGTATGCTTTCTTCGACGTCTGCCCGTCCTTGACAATCATCAGATAGCCGGGCTCCAGCTTCCTAATGTCCTGCCACATGGTTGCGGGGGCAGTCGTATAGCGATGGGTCAGATAATCATGTAACGCTTGGTGATTCAGCGATGTCTGAATCTCATCGATCGTCAGGAGCGGTTTGACCTCCGAGGCAAAGGCGAACACAGCGGAGGTGGCGGCATAGTACAGCGGCTTGATACCCATTCGATCCCGCGCCAGCAGCAACGTCTCCGTGCGGCGATCCCAAATGGCGAAGGCAAACATACCGTGCAGTCGTTGGACACAGCCTTCACCCAGGTCCTCATACAAATGGACGATGACCTCCGTATCGCTCCGTGTCCGAAAGGTATGCCCATTCGCCAGCAGTTCCTCTCGGATCTCCTGGAAGTTATAGATCTCCCCGTTGAAGGTAATCCAGACGCTCTCGTCTTCATTGCACAGAGGTTGATGACCGGTCGCTCGATCGATGATGCTGAGCCGCCGATGCCCCAATCCGATCGTGCGATCAAGCCATACTCCTTCGTCGTCTGGCCCACGATGGACCATGGCCCGCACCATCCGTTCAAGCGTCACCCGTTCGACCGGACTCCGGTCATGTCGGAGCGTCCCTGCTATGCCGCACATCGCAATTTCTCCAATGGTCTCACGGCGCCGACACGCCTCCGCGCGAAACCAGCGTGGAGAGTCCCGCTCCTGGCTTCGGTCGGATCACCCATCCCACCACTTCGCACACCTCATCCACGAGTGAGCGCCTCATGATCACTACGGCCGCCACATATACGATGCTTCCAAGGCTCGCCGAAGCGATCAGTCTGGCGAGATGCGGGCCAAAGCCATTTGCAGGAAGGCCCCATTGCACACCCACCACCGCAATGGCCATGACTAGCGTGGGAATCGCGACAGGGGCGAACTGGCGGAACAATTCTTTGGGGCTCAGATGTAATTCTTTCAGCGCCTCGCGAGCCATCCATCCCATGGCGATGGGATAGATAAGCACTAAGGCAAGCGCGACGCCCATCGCACCATGCCATTGCGCTCCTATCACGAAAGGGGCCGGCATCGCGACCAGTAACCCCAGGGTCCATTTCAACATGAACCCTGACCGGTACCGGGCAAACAGCACCGGGGGTAACAGCACTTCGACTGAATGAGTCAATGCATAGACGCAGAACACTTGAAAGAGCGGCACGACAGGCGCCCATTTTTCGCCCAGGGCTACCAGTACCAAATCATTGGCGATGAGTCCTAGGCCCACACAAAGGGGCATCGTCACGCAGGTCACCAGTCGAACGAGTCTGAGAAAAGAGGCGCGCAAACGCTCCTGGTCCTGTTGCAACCGTGCCATCATCGGCGACGCCAATTGATTGACCACCGCGGAAATTTTGGTGACCGGCATGATGGCCAACTGCTTCGCCATGGCATAGATACCTAACGTTTGTTCATTCGTCAGTTTCCCAACGATCAGGCTGTCTAACTGCGAATACACCGACCAACCGAGGTTCGCCCCAATGGCCGACACGCTGAATCGCAACATGGCCGGGAGGCGCCCGCCCTTGAATTGCCACCGCGGCCACCACGGTGAGAATGCAATCACCGCACTGGACGCGGTAATGGCTTGGACAATACTTCCGAAGACCAGGGCCCAGACCCCGGCGCCGTTCCATGCCAGCAGGAGCATGACGGGAATTGATGCGAGGGCCGACAGAATTTCCGCCTTGGCGATCTTGTCCAACTCCAATCGCTTCCTCAGCAGCGCGTCCGGCACCAGACGAAAAGCGAATAACAAAATCGTGGCGCTGGTGACCCGCAAGACGTCCGTGAACTGGGGGCTCGCAAACCACCCTGCGATAGTCGGCGCGAGCGCATACAGCGACAGATAGACCACGCACGTCGTCATCAGCGTGAGCCAAAAACAACTCTGCAGTTCTCCCTCCTGGACATCGTCAAATTGAACGATTGCCCATCCCAGGCCCATATCCGCCACCATGACAATGGTGCCCGTCCAGATTCCAACGAGCGCCATCAGCCCGTAATCACCGGGACTGAGCCAGCGGGCGACGAGTAAGGTGCTGATAAAGGACAGCACTTGCACGCCGCCGCGTGACCACACGAGCCAAAAGACTGATTTCGCAATCCGTTCCTTCATGAAGTATGTGGCCTTTCGAAACGGAACAGCATCCTGGATACCTTGCCTTCGATGAGATGGAACAGACCGTGCGGATACCACCTCATGAGCACGGCCGCCACCTGCACGGCTTTGCTCCAGTCGCCCTTTCGCATATGATTGACCATTTGCCAGACCGCTTTTTCGCCATAATGCGCCCGAACTTGCGAGAGGCCTTGCCGGTAGGCCTCCTCATAGACGGCGTGCCCCTGCACATGACTCCACTGCGCTCGATACGTCTGGGTCGCAAATTTAAGCATGATGTCCCATTGCTGCGACATTTGCTGACCATTTCGCCGATATTCCGCGATCGTGTGATGATGACAGTGCAACGGAAACCGACGGGCGAGCCGCAAAAACAGATCGTGATCTTCATTGGCGCGCCGCCGCTCATTGAACCCGCCAACCGCCTCGAGCGCATGACGGCGAAACATGACGGTATGAATGGCGGCGATAAAATTCATTCGGAGGAGTGTGGCAAAGTCATCATGAAACCGGTCACATCGGTGCACGTGCCGCCATGTCGGATCGGAGCCGAGAAAACGAAAGTTTCCACAGACCCACCCCGCCTGCGGATGGGATCGAAATGCGTCCAGGCTGAGCGCGAAGTGCTCCGGAAGAAGCCGGTCGTCAGCATCCAGGAAGACGAGATACTCGCCGCGGCTCTCATGGACCCCGCTATTGCGAGCCGCAGGCAAACCGCGATTCTCTTGTCGCACATAACGAACACCGGGATAGGTTGCGAGCACCTCTGCCGTCCGATCGGTTGAACCGTCATCCACGACAATGATTTCATGATGCGGATACGTCTGAGCCAAAACCGAGTCGATGGCTTCGCCAACGACAGAGCTATGGTTGTAGCTTGGAATGACGACGCTTACGACCGGCAACGCCTTCGCCTTCATCTCTCGCGCCATATCATCGGACATGAATTGGTTCATTTGCCATGCTCACTGACCTGCCGTTCGGGCCCGACAAGGCGCCTCAGCTTTGCCGTCGCCAGTTCCCGGAAGCCCTGCGGATAATACCGCAGCAGGATCCAGAACGATTTGAGGGCGGCACGGTAGCGTCCGCCCCGTACGTCGGCGATCATGTGCCAGACAAGAGGAGGCCCGCACGCTCTCTGGTACTGCCGCACTCCACTGAGCAAAGCCGCTGCATAAACCGGGTTGTCCTGTACGAATGGCTGCTGGTCACGCATCACCGATACGCCGGTCTCAAGCATGACCCCCCATCTCTGGGTCAATTGATCGGGATGGCGTCGATACTCGGCCACGACCTGATGATGGCATTGGATAGGATAGCGCCGCGTCACCCGTAGCCACAGATCCCGGTCTTCGTTAAAACGCAGGTCCTCCCGAAAGGCCCCGACGGCCGTCACCGCCTCGCGGGTGACCATGGCTGTGCACGGCGGCGCAATGAAACCAAAACGGAGCAGGGCTGCATAATGATCCGGTTGATCGGAACACGTGTGCCTATGCCATGTGCTTTCCGATCCAAACCACTGAAAATCCCCGCAGACGAGGGCGAGGTCAGGGTGTCGGTGGAAGACGGCCAATGCCATGGTGAAATGGTGTGGCAGAAGACGGTCATCGGCATCTAAAAACACGAGATAGCGACCGCTGCTATGCTTGATACCTGTATTCCGGGTCGCAGAAGGACCGGCATTGCGCGCATGCCGAATATAACGCACCGCGGGATAGCGCTCGGCAACGTCGGCCGCCTGGTCCGGCGAACAGTCATCGACCACGATGATTTCATAATGGGGATGCGTCTGGCTCAGCACGCTTTCAATCGCCTCTCCCAGCAGTTGGGCCTGTTGATAGCAGGGAATGACCACGCTGACGCATTCGGGGTGAATGACCGGGGTAACTGCATTTGTCTCGGATGAGTTATGCGGCATTGACATTGAAACGCTCTGCCTTCTGTCGAATCAATCCGATGAGGCCGAGGGGGTGCCACCGAAGTAGTACATAGAACAATCTGGCGGCTCGTTTCCACTCGCCCGACCGCGCAGCATGGACCATGGCCCAGGCCAAGGGCGCTCCATACAAACGTCGCCGATGGTCGAGACCGATGCGCCACGCCTCTTCATAGTCCGGACGACCTGTCACAGCGCTCCGCTGCCACGCCAGCATGCGCATAGCGTTCTGCAGCATGAGGTCCCATCGTTGGGACGATTGTTGTCCATGCCGCCGATACTCAGCGATAACGTGATGATGACAATGAATCGGATGACGACGGGCAATGCGTAAATACAGTTCCTGATCCTCGCACATGGTCAAGTCGCGCAGGAATCCGCCGATATTTATCAGGACGTCCCGCCGAAACATCACGGCGTGAAGTGCCCCAATGAAATTCGTTCGCAACAAGCTGGCATAATGGTCCGGCCGCGGGCGGCAATCGTGCACGTGCCAGGTGCTCACCCCCCCAAACCAACGATAATCGCCGCAAACCAATGCCAGGTTTGGATTCTGATGAAAGGCCTCAAGACAGGAGGTAAAATGATTCGGTAACAATCGGTCGTCTGCATCCAGGAAGACAACAAACTCACCGCGGCATTCCTCCAGTCCTCGATTTCTTGCCGCCGAACGCTCTTGCCGGCGCTGCCGAATACAACGGACGTTGGAATACCCGGCCGCCACCGCTCCCGGATTATCCGGAGACTCATCGTCAATCACGACAATTTCGTGCCGAGCATGGTGCTGAGCCAGCACGCTCTCAATGGCTTCACCTAGAAGATCAGCCTGTTTGTAACAGGGAATCACGACGCTGACGAGTTCTAATGACGACTCTTTGGTCATGATCGCAGATGTCCAGCGGGCATCGACTCAGTGACCGATGGGATCTCCTGGTGGCCGCCATAGACGGCGTTGTTTACGCGCGTCTGCCCGGAGCCGTCGCTGAGCCGGGAGACCAATCCTGCAATGCACACCCGGATCGTCTCGTAGCAATGCCGCACCTCATCAAGATCCCCATGGTATGGATCCTGGATATCGAGACAGGATTTCATGGATGCATGGCAGAGGCTGAGGCAAAACACTTTATGGCGAGCATGGGGATAGCGAGCCAGAAGCTCCGCCTCGTTGAATTGGTCCATGACGAAAATGACGTCCGCATGCCCAACCATGTCACGCGTGAGCAGATCGGCCCGATGATCTGATAAGTCGATGCCGAGCTCTTGCGCGGCCTCCACGCCTCGCGGATCGGCCTGATGGAATGGCTTCGCGTGTAATCCACATGAGCGCACATCGATCGCGCGATCACATACGCCCGAAGCTCGGTTAAAGAGAGCGGCAGCCATAGGACTCCGCAGAATATTGCCATGGCATACAAACAGCACCGATTGGATTCGCTGCAAACTTTCCGGTAAACGATCGCGTCTGAGCTTCAGCCCCCGTGTGATGGCCATCCAGATGTACATGCGTCGGGCTCGCGTGCCCAGCACGCGACTTCGACGCCGGAGGCTCAGCACAGCTTCTGGGATCACGGGCGTCACCAGACGCTTCACTACGCCTCGGGCGAGCGTACGAACCGCCGCCATGGCTTCATGCCAGCCGGGACGCGGGTCGCTGGCTGACCACAGAAGATCGCGCGTTGGAGGCAGGCAATCATGGGCGAATCCAATCAGCTCCCTGCTAAGGCCCAACACTGTCCGGGGCTCCCGTTCATATTCGCTTGTTGCGGCCATCCGCTGAATAGCCCCACTGGTCCATCGTGCCGACACGCCAATGCGGTAGTGTGCGTTCACGTCGGGATATTGTCCGTGTGCGAGCTGCCATTCGTACCAGGGGAAATCCACCCCGGCCATGATTGACAGGCCCAACGAGCCCCAATAACGGCCGTTGACTTCCATGAGTGCCACCTGACGCGTGCGTCTATCGACGCGAAACTCCACCATCGCCACACCTTCCCAGTTCATCGCACGCAACAGCCTCAACGCATGGTCCTCTAAGACCGGATCCACCATCTCTGAAATCGCCAGTACGCTCACGCCGCCGGTGGCCGGCAATTCTTTGAGCCGACGATGCTGAAATAGCGCGACGGGCCGGTTGCCGCGCATCAAAACTTCAATCCCGATGCCCTCACCTGGGCAGTACTCTTGAATCAGATTATGGATCCCAAACTTCGGATTTTCCCTGAAGGCTTCGTGCAATTCTTCTATCGTCTCGAAACGGCGTGTCTTGAATGTCCCTGCTGCTTGATGCCCTTTGTTGCAGGGCTTCGCAATGACAGGGAAGACAAGGCTCTGATGACGTTCTGCGAGTTCCTTTAGTGAACAGATCCTGGACGCTTTTGGGATGGGCACATCACAGTCTTCCGCCAACCGCAATGTCTCCGCTTTATTCAACACTCGCCTTACAACATCAGGCGGAGGACAGCTGACGGACAGCAGGTCAGACAATTGTGCATAGTGGTCGGCCACGAAGGCAAGCGCCGTGTCACTGGCTGGAATAAGCTGATCATAGTGGTGCGATTCGATGTATTCGAGAAGGACGGCATGGGCGAGGGACCGCTCCTCTGTCGAAGCGGGAAGCATGAGGCACTGTCGAACGGCTTTTGAACGCAATGCTGGATGGTCGGACGAGTTCACTGCCACATCCACCGGCACGCCGTGCCGGTGGAGCGATCGTGCAATATTGACGACGATACGCGGCTCGTCGCCGACAATGAGGACGGGATTCATCGTACGGATCCTGCAGTCGCCACATGGCGAAGCATACTGGCCCCGGCCCCAAGCCAACGCCTTACTCGGGTGGCCGTCGAACACTGCACGGCTTGCAGGTTAATAGGACGTGTACCAAACCCTCGTTTGAACTGCTCCAGCCCCGAGCCTGCCTCACTTACGCCTCCGAGATTAAATTGCCGGTGCCCCTCGGTTTGTAACGTGGCCGCAATGTCGTGGACAAGCAGATGCGAAGCGCCACACTCCATTCCCTCGGGACTCGTGCCGGCCGAATGGTAATACCCGCCTCGCTCGGCTTGCAGCACGAGAATCGATGAGAGGACCTGTCCATTGGCTACCGCCTGGAATATGTTCCCTGCCCCGCTCTGAACAAGAGCCGCCACTTCAGCAAGCTGATTGGTCATGTCGTGCGACACTTGTTCACCTCGCACACGGCGGCGGGTCAATGATAAGGCCATCAAGTCGACGTGAATCCGACAGGCGGAAACCTCCCTCGATCGCTGCACGGTGACATGTCCTTTTCGAGCCCGCTTGACATTCCGCAGATGATTGGATGATAGCCGTGCCCACAATTTCTCTTCAGAAAGATCAAGTACAAATTCGCAACGGTCGCGGCGATGATATTCTCCGTCTAAGAGGGGAACGCATGCCTGTTCAGCGTTGAAGCTGTTGACGTCTACATGCGACACATGCTTCTGCCGACACCATGTCTGGAGACCTCGCCAAAATACGTCAGGATCAGGCAACAACGGTAAGGAGATGATTTCGAGCGACCGAGTGAGATAGCCGGAACGCAATACTGCCGGACACGCAGCCTCCATCCGGTCTACCTCCTCAACCGACAGGATGTACGCTTCTCCTCCCAATGCCATGCGCGCGTTCAGATACGCCGCCGTCATGAATGGATTGGCGGGAGACATGACCGCCATGCGTTCGCATCGTTCTTTGGAAGGATGCCTGTGAACCCGGAATTCCAGCATCACGTCAGCGCGCTCGTATCGCGCGTTCCAGTAAATTGGCATCGATCATAAACTTGCAGGCCCAGTTGAGATATTGATAGGCATTGTAGCCGCCATCGATCGGGAACGATCCTTTCACACCTCCCCGGACATCCAGCGGGCCGTCTACACTGACCGTTCGGCGTACATACCGGTTCGCCAGAGACGCCGCTTCCAGATATTCTTGACGGCCGGTTTCCGCATACAGCAGCAGCCAGCAGATCGCAATTTGGGCGGTCCCGGTCAGACAAGCCCACGAAACCGCCGGCCGCCAATCCGCCTGGAGCCGCCCCGGCAGAAATCCGTTGTTGTCCAAGGCCGACAATAGCGAATCGGCCGTACGCCGACACGCGTCGAGCAGGTACGCCTCACGAGTAAAGCGGTAGGCTTCCAAGACGCCCCGTAACACATATCCCACTGTATGGGTCAACGCCTGCGAAGGATCCGTCAGACAGCAACCGTCAAACCATCCATTGGATCGTTGCAGAGACAGCGCCCATCGTACATTCGCCATGGCCGCCTCGGCATAACGCCGACCGGGTTCAACGCGCGCCGCCTCGAACAATCCCCAGGCGACATGGGTGTCATACGCTTTATCTCCCGCTTTCGCGAACGGCGATGCGTGCCGCCGCCAGCATCCGTCGGCATCCTGCACGCTGACCAACCAATCCGCCGCTCGAATCATCGAGTCATGATAGGGTTCACCAAATGACCGGACCCCTGCGGCAAGTCCGATGAGTATCTGTCCGGTATTGAACACCACGGGAACAACGGGCTGCTCAAGAATCATTCCCCCTTGAAATCCACCCTCACGGAACTGTATGGATCCCAGCCACTCCAACATGCGTGCCGCGCGAGTACGAACCTCGTCGTCATGTCGCCACTCGGCGTAGGTCAACAAGGTGGGCACGATATACCCGGTCGTTTCCGGATACGATGGGCTCCATCCTGTGCTTAAACTGAAGTGACGAGCCACTCCGCCGTCGTGCGATGCAGAATGGTCCTGAGCGCGCGTGAGCCAGGCGATGCCCGCGTCCACACACTCTTCAATTCCAGGGTCTTCTGTCGGCAGCCCATGGCGGTCATACCGGCTTGCCTGCCGCGCCGCCATCGGCAGTTGCCAATACTGCCGAGCGGCTCGAAGAGGTCGTAAGAGACTCTCTGGAGCAAGAACCATAAATCCTCTCCTCTATTGCAAATGTGACTGCGCTGCCCAGGTGCTTGAGCGGGCGGTCGTAGCTGTATGCGTCCGTTCCGCCACTGAGGCTATTGGATGGAACCGTCGCTCCAAGACGTCGACAATCCGCTCGGCCGCATGGCCGTCCCACAAGTCCGGCGGCCGCCGAGGCGGGTTCTGCCGGCACAGGACGGCGCGACCGGCTTCGATAATACGCTCGGTATTCGTCCCCGCCAGCGTATTGGTCCCGTGTTCGATCGTGACAGGACGCTCGGTATTGTGACGCAACGTCACACAGGGGACACCTAATACAGTCGTTTCCTCTTGAATACCCCCGGAATCGGTTAGCACCAGACGCGCCTCACACATCAGCGAGAGAAACTCGAGATATCCAAGAGGCTCGAGAAGAACAATGCCGCGCCGACCGGCTTCTACCGGAAGCAGGTCTGGCATGGCCGTCAAGCGTTCCCGCGTCCGGACATGACACGGAAAAAGAATGGGCAGGTCCGTGGCAAGTTCGTTGATGGCGGCTATGATTCCCTTGAACGTGTCGGCGTGGTCTACATTACTCGGACGATGTAACGTCAACAGACCGTAACCTTGTCTTGAAAGCCCCAGTGTCCGCCTCGTCTGTAAATGCCGCGCCTGCTCCACATGTTTCAACAAAGTATCTACCATGACATTGCCCACAAAACAGATTTTGTCCTCCGGCAGTCCCTCCCGCAGCAAATTCTCCCGGCCGCTGCGTTCTGTCGTAAAGAGGAAGTCGGAGAGATGATCCGTCACGATCCGGTTCAGTTCTTCAGGCATAGTTCGGTCAAAGCTTCGCAGCCCGGCCTCGACGTGTGCGACAGGAATACCCATCTTGGCCGCACAGAGGGCGGCCCCGACTGTCGAATTGACATCCCCGAACACAATGACGAGATCCGGCCGTCGCTGCTCGAGTAGCGGCTCTAATCGGATCATGACCTGTCCCGTCTGCTCGCCGTGAGGGCCGGACCCGACTTGTAGATCGACCTGCGGAGTGGGCAGGCCGAGCGCGTCGAAAAACAGATTCGACATCTCTCGACTGTAATGCTGACCGGTGTGGACGAGGGTGACCGTCGCCCATTTTCGACGCTCCAGCGCCTCAATCACCGGCGCCGCCTTCATAAAATTCGGTCGTGCACCGACAATGCACATGACCGTGACGGGGGAATGAGTCACCGTACATCTCCGGTCATGGAATATTGCGCACGATCCACGGACCTACCGTATTGGCCACCTTCAGCGGCAACTTCTTCCACATCTGAACTGCGAAGGCGTAGCGCGGATTTTGCGGGGTCAGGTTCGGCAACGACCCTGTGGCCGTCCAGTATTCCCAGAACTGTGGAACCTCCGCAGCGCCCCACTGCTCTTTGAATTTATACGGGCCCGACCCCGGACTACTGCGGCCAAAGTCGAACTTGCTAAACCCGGCTTTGATGGCATGCTGAATCAGCTCCCAATAGAGTCGGTGGTTAGGACACCGAGGCAAGGCATCGCGTCGAGAAGCCGCCCATGGCACCTCCAGTGTCCCACGATGTGCGATGGCAATCGCTGCGGCAACGACGGTTTCTTGGTCGCGCACGGTGAATACCCGGCAGGCCTCGGGAAACACCTCGAAGAGCTTTGTGAACCATGCGCGGGCATAGACCGGTGTGCCGAGATCGCGCATATTTCTCGCAAAGACCTCATAAAAGGCACCGACTTCCGCCGCCCCGCCGACTCGAATAGACAAACCCGACAGTTCTGATTTCCGAATTTGATTGCGCAACTTTGCATTGAATGCTTTCCACTGCGCCTCAATGGTTGGAGCGAGCGTGAGCGTCATACCGACCTTGTGTTGTTTCGCCTGTTCGATAAATCCATGCGAGTTCAGGTGCCGTGCCTCGAGAGAAGTTACACCATGCTCCCGCGCCGTCTGAATGGCCGCATCCCACAGGGCTTCTTCGATGTCAGCCGAGTCGCCTAATAAACCGCCGTAATTCACAAAAGGCATCGACACAAGGACACGGCCGAAGAGCGTTGACTGCATATGGACCAAAGGAAAGACACCGAGGATCTGATCCCCCGATACCATCGCCAGGGGAAGAACGCGATGGCCGAACACGCGGGCAATCAGCGGCAACCACTCGAAGCGATGGTAAAACGTCGCGCGCGGATGTGAACTCACATACGCGTTCCAGGCCGCTGGATGATCGAATAGCACAACCTCTAGCGCCGCCGAGGCCACCCTGTGCACGGTCTTTCGTTGAAGATCGAACCGCATCAGGCGACCCGTTCACGAGTCAACTGCAGGATCGGTGCAATGGTCTCGCAGATGGAGCCGAATCTAAAATCGCGCAATAATCGACTGAGTCGGGCTTCAGTTTTGTGAAGGTTCAGGTAATGCCGGTACCGAGACAATGCCGACACCTGGAATCTAGGCTGTCCCGGATCGATTTCCCATGGATGCAGGTAGACCACCAGCGGATGCCCGGCAGATTCGATGGTCCGCAACCACCGTCTCAACAGGCGATATGGCCATAACCGGAAATAGCCGCCACCGGCTACCGGCAGCCGCATATTCCTGATCGGAAGGGTCGAAGGTGGAATTTCCCAGATAGGCCCTGCGGCCGTCATGAGGCGATGGCAATGGGGATTCGCGCCATGAAGTCCATAGCGATCATGCCACACAGGAAAAATGCTCGAGTCGTACAGGTAGCCTTCCTCCACCAAGATCCGTAAAGCCCACACCGTGTCTTCCATAATCGTGAAGCTTGGCGCGCGATAGCCGAAGATCGGCTCGCCGAGAATCTGTTCCAGGATCTGCTTTGCTCGCCGGATATCGGCTCGAAACTGGGACGGCGTGAGGGCGGTCAATACCTGGTGAGCATACCCATGCGAAGCAACTTCATGTCCCTGTGTCCGGATCGTTCGTATCAGGCCCGGGTGACGTTCCGCCACCCAGCCAAGCACAAAGAAAGTGGCTTTTGCACCGGTTTCTGAGAAGTGCTCCAACAATCGATGGGTAGTCTGCTCGACACGGCTCTCGTATGCCGGCCAGTCCTGAGCCGTGATAAACCCCTCAAAGGCTGACACGTGGAAATATTCCTCGACATCGATGGTTAATGCATTCATAAGTGAGGTCCTGACGGTCGGCCTAGCGGGCCCCGGATTGAGAGAGAACGGTGCGGATCGTTTTCAACGCAATCAACCCATCCAAACGTACGGACATATGTTTAATGTAGTAGAGGTCGTATTGCAGCTTCTCTGCAGCATCCTGAACGGTCGCGCCATAGCGGAACTTGACTTGAGCCCATCCTGTGATGCCCGGCTTGACTGCAAGCCGATAGGCGTAATACGGCACGTCTCTTGTCAACCGCCCGATAAATTCCGGCCGCTCCGGCCGCGGACCCACCATGCTCATGTCCCCTCGCAGCACATTGATGAGTTGAGGCAATTCATCAATACGATATCGGCGCATGAATCGTCCGACGGCAGTGACACGTGGATCGTGTTCCTCCGCCCAAATCGCCGCGCCATTCTCCTCGGCATTCGTCCGCATCGAGCGAAACTTCAGGATGGTGAATCGACGTCCTTGCCACCCGACTCGCTGCTGCCGGTAAAATACCGGTCCTGGCGAACTGAGCTTGACGAGAATGGGCAGCAGAACAAAGAGTGGAATGGTCACGAGCAGGGCCAGGACGGCCAGAAGCACGTCTATTGCACGCTTCACCGTCCGTGATGGCCATCGAAAGCCACCGTGAAATACGAGGTAACTGGGAGTAAGTCCCTCTAGGGCAATTTTTTGGTTCAACCGTTCGTAAAACTCTACGGCGTCCTCAACGACCATGCCATGAAACCGGCAGGCTAACAGCTGATTCATCGGAAGCCCCCTCCGCTCGGTCATGGTCACGACGATTCGGTGGATCCCGTCTCGCACGGCAATATGCTCGAGTCGCGCTAAAGATTCGGCGGCATGATTCGCACCATCAATAACATCAGGCGTCTCCGCGACACACTGCTTGTAAAGATGTCCGACCAGTTCATAAGATGGATGGCGGTCGAGCGCAGCGACGATTCGGTCTCCCAGTGGGCCATCGCCGAGCACCAGAACACGTTTTCGGCGCACGCGGGTGTTCCGGTCCTCCGGTGCCAGCGCTCCGTCATTCGCAGTCGCTGAACTCTTCCGGTACTTCCATACCCAGCGCGCCGTAAAGGGGGATACATCGGACGCCTGTGTACTCCATACAGCGTCTTCCAGTGAGGGGATACAATGCTCACCGGATCCAAATGCCTTCCAGTCCAACGGGTGATGCATTGGCACGTTGTCCAATTCAGATGAGCCGAATCGGACTACATCTGAAAAAGTTTCCTCCGTCTCGGCCATAGCCAACCACCTTCGCTTTGTTCTCTGATCCTCAGACTGACTGCTGCGTGCATCCTAATTGGCTCTGGGGGTGCACAACATCAGAAAAGCACTGGAAGCAATGTAGGAATTCTCACGATCACCTGTTAGTAGTATTCTTACAAACAGTAGGTGGTACGTACTTGTACATTGAGCCTACGCTGCCCCTAGCTGGACACTCCATTGAAGTGACTAACGGGGAGTGTGTACGTAATCGAGGCCTTTCACGACCTTTTGTTCGGCGCAATGCACTGAAGATCCTGGCACTCTTGCTCCGGGGAAGACGCTCTTCTGCTACCTGATACTCGAACTTGGGATGTGATCGGCCGCAGGGGATATCGCATGGACGTCAAATGTGTCCGATGGGATCGCCACCTGCGCGACGACTCGATTGAACTACAAACTGCTACCTAAGATTTATTGACTTGAGGCGGGGCTACCGAATGCTGCGAGATGAACGGACGCGGGATTAGTCGATTAAGCCTTCACGGATGACATAATGCGTCAATTCAGCATTATTCTTCATCTTCATTTTTTCCAGTATGCGGGCGCGATAGGTGCTAATGGTTTTGACGCTTAAGGACAATTTATCTGCGATCTCTTTAACTGTCTTGCCCAGGGCGATCATACAGAGGACTTCATACTCGCGATCTGAAAGCGTCTCGTGCAGAGGTTTACCGGAATCAGATTCTAAGTCGAATGCTAGCTTTTCTGCGAGCGAGGGGCTCACATACTTGCCGCCGGTCACGACCTTACGAATGGCCGATACAAGCTGATCGGGCGCGCTGTCTTTCGTGAGATATCCGTATGCGCCGGCTTTGAGCACACGGACGGCATATTGATCTTCGGGATGGACGCTCAGGACCAAGACGGGAAGACTGGGCCGCTCCCGTTTAATGTGCATCAGGGTATCGAGTCCGCTTCGTCCAGGCATGGCAATATCGAGCACGACCACATCGACATTGTTGGACCGGATCTTGTCCAACACTTCCTGCCCGTTCGTCGCCTGGGCCGAGACGATAATGTCCGGCGTCTCCGATAAAATCTGCTTCAGCCCTTCCAAGACGACGGCATGGTCATCGGCAATCAATACTTTTATCATAGTCCGCTCCGTCAACATCGTTTCACTGTGATGAGTGTACACTCAACGTGGTGAGTTTGAGTGCAATCGATTCACGGAAAATCCAAATCCGGCCATCACACCGATCGCCCTCTTTTCGTGGTTTCGATAACCGTTCTACCATTCGCCCATCTTGGAGTTCCAGAATATCATAGCTCTCCGCATCAGGTTCGTTGCCCAGCTCACTCATCGTTCTCAGCAGTACATCGGGAGTTTTCAGCTGCCGCATCATCCAACCCATCAGCTCTTCCGTCAGCCTGGATTCTGTCACGGCATCCGGCATATTCCACATCGCCACCAGACGTTGATTGAAGTTCACCAGGTTCCCTTCGCCATCGACAACGAGAATGCCATCCGCGGTCGACTCTAAGACCGTATCAATTATCGCCAACAGGCGCTCAAGATGCTCCTCCCCGGCTGCCTGTTGAATCACTGTTTCGAGAAGTTCAACCATGGCGCGTAACCCCTGTTCCTCAGAACCCGACCACACTCGTTCTGTAAAGCAGTGGTCGAACTCGATGAACCCCCACCACTCGCCGCGGATACGGAGCGGCACAACCAAGACGGTGTGGATGCCGCATGACATTAACGCAGCCGCCTCAGCAGCGGGGAAGGTGGCCACGGCGCCGCTGATGACCTGTCCCTGCGCCAGCGTATGCTCCCATCGGGAAAAGCCTTTTGCTCTGAGCGACCAACTGAACCATTGGGACCACTCCGTCCTGGCCACCTCTCCCAATCCAATCCATTCATAACGCCGGCTGGCCCACAGTTCGCCGTCTTCTCGATGGTTTTTAAAAAGACACACACGGTTGACCTCAGCCAGCCGTACCCATCGCCGCAGTTCTTCCAATCGTGCCGGATCCACCGTAAGGGGCTCGACCGGTATGAGACGTTGATTATCCGCACGCGACGGCTCAGGCTTACGAAGCCGAGAGCCGGGTTCCTTATTTTTTCGACCTGCCGGCTGCAACCGAGATGTCACGTGAGGTGCTACCACCGTGGTCGCCGCTGCGATTCCTGCTCGCGGCGCCGAGGCCTTCTTGAGTCGGCCGATAATCCACAGCAGAATCGCAATGAACGCCAGGAGTCCCATGCCACCCCATATCATGGTAGTAGCTACCAACCGATGGAACGGCGTGAGAATCGCTTCCCGATCCGTCCTGACGAGAAGTGTCCATTGCCATCCGGGGACTTGACCGTATCGATTCACCGGCGAGTATCCCGTTATGACAGACACATGCCGTTCGGGGTCGAGTTCTTCCCGGTACCCTGCCTTTCCTAACCCATTCGACGTTGCTTGCGCGGCATGCTGACCCGAGAGCTTTTCATGAAGACTCGAATCGTACAGAACCACACCGTCGTTCGTCATGAGCTGGTAATCGAGTCTCGCATCCGGTGATCTCAGCGCCGGCGAACGCCGGGCTCCCTCCAGAATAAAGTCCAGACTCCGTAAGCCTACCTCCAACACGACGATACCGAGCACCTGGCCTTCGTCCCCCATAATCCGTGAAGGGAACAGCATCGTCCGATGAGTATGATCAAAGAGATCCTCACCGCCCAGGTTTAAACGTCCGTCATCCACTAACCTCTTGTACCGAGCATGTCGGTCAGGGTTCTCCCTATTCGGTAAGGAACCTGTCGAGGCGATCACTGCCCCATTGCCATCCAGTACGTGAAGATTCATGTACTCCGGCCATGTCGATTTGAGACTACCGAGGTAGGTCGCGAGGGCATCGGGATCTGAGTGGCGTAAAACGGGGCTTTGCGCAATCGTCCGACTCTGTAAATCGTGTTCGAACAGCAGACGGTTCAAGGATTCTGCAAGTGCCGTCGCAGATTGAACGAGCCCGCGTCCTGCGGACTCCACCAACAATCCTTCGATATGGTGCCCGGCTGCCTGGAGTCCAAAACCAATTCCTAGACTGAGCGCGAGCAAAATCGCTAAGAGGCCGACGGAGTATATCCAATAAGCCCTGGGAAGCTTATGCATAGAATCAGCTTTGGTCACCTTCTTGACCCACTTCCCGAACGGACATGCTACTTACACACTGTCAGTACCGGCATAAGAACATTGCAGTATCATAAGAACATCGAGGGCGCCAATGCAACTGATGCGAGAACTGTGGGAATGCGGGCCCTCACAGTACAGGAGGCGGTTCGGCAATCGCATACCGACCGTAATACTGATGCCGCGGCGTCACCAAATCGTTCAACACCACGCCTTCAATGCTTCCTCCCGACAGAAATCGCAGAGCCTCGGCGACCACACCCTGTGGTGTCTGCTCTGCCCGGACAACCAACACAATCCCATCGACGACTTCGGAAAACAGGTTCATATCGGCCATCGGTAAAATAGGCGGCGCATCGAGAATCACAATGACGCCCCGACTTCGCAAATCAGCCAACAGTTCCTGCATTCCCACTCGTGTCGCGGTCAGCCCTCGGCTTCCATGCTCCACCGTACCGGCAGACAGGATGCGAAGATTGGGGTGGGTGTGCTGATACAGCGCCTCATTCAAGAGACACTCGCCGGCTAGAACATTAATCAAGCCGCGCTCGTCTTGCAATCCCATACGAGTCGACACCTCAGGATTGCGTATGTCGCCGTCAATCAGAATCGTTTCTTCAAGATAGTCCCGAGCAAGCGTAATCGCGAGCCCTAACGCCACCGTCGTTTTTCCTTCGCCGGCCAGGGAGCTGGTCACCGCAAGTATTTTGGCACCCTTTTTCTCACGGACCTGCACAATTCGGCCGGCTAAGACACGAAACTGTTCAGCGCCCAGCGCATTCATATGCGCTTGCAGCACGCGTTGCGATTTACCGCCTGTGGGCAGTTTATGCATCAAGGCTCTGTTCCCGTTTTCTGCACTCCCGGACACCAGTTTTAGCCGCTCAAACCATTGTCGCCATCCGGTGACTGCAGGCGTACCGTTTCGGCCGTTGCTATGGTCGTGTCCTCCTACCATGAACATATGAGGAATCGTGGCCAGCATCGGTAACCCAAGAGAGCTTTCGATTTCTTCTGGACGACGGAACGGTAGATTCCTGAAATCCAGCCACCAGATCGTCCCGCCGCCTAGGACCAACCCGGCCGTGATGCCCGCGAGAAAGACACGCAGAGGATCCGGTTTGACTGGCTTGATAGGCAGATTCGCAGGGTCGAGCACACGGAATTGTTCGCCTTTCTGCCGCTTCTCCATTTGTTCCGTGATTTTTGCCGATTCTTTATTGGCGAGCAAGGCCTGGTAGCGCTTATTAGTCGTCTCGTAGTCTCGCAGAAGCGTGCTCAGTTCCTGTTCGCGGATCGGCATCTGCTCCATCCGTTGTTCCAAGGACTTGATTTGTGCCTGAACCTCGCTTGCGCGATGGCGCCGAACCTTGATTTCTGCATCAATCGTGCGCAACTGGGAATCCATGTCCGAGCCGCTGACCACTACATCTTCTTCCAAATCGTCCGACGACGGTCCCCGCGCGACCCTGGCTTCCAGATCCTTGATTTCCCGTTTGACACGCAGGACATCGGGATAGCTCTCTTTGTACTCGGATAACAGTTGCGCCAGTTGTTCCCTGAGTTGGCGGAGACGTCCCTTGGGAGAGAGATGAATGACGCCACCCGGCGTACCGGCCGACGTTTCGAGGGCGTCACGCATGATCTCCTTTCGTTCAACGAGCATCCGCAACATATCGTTCTGCGTTTGCAACTCCATGGTGAGCCGATCGAGTGTTCGGAACATTGCCTCCTCTTGTTGCGGCAGCTGCCCGATATGCTTTTGCTTGTATTGACTTATCGCCTCCTCCTGTCGATCCAGCTTTTCTTTGAGCCGAAAGAGCTCCTGCTCCAGAAACTCCGACGTTCCTTCCACTAATTGCTCCCGTACCTTCAAGTTTTCTCCGATAAAGAGTGCAGCCAACTTATTCGTGACCTGCATCGCCAATGCAGGGACATCGCTATCGTAAGAAATGGTGAAGGCCTGTATGTTCCGATGGAACCGATCGTCCACCATCGTGATCTTGATATCCCGACGCATCAAATCAATCACGTCCTCGAGCGGCTGGCGCTTCAATTCGTCGTCATAGACGTGAAACTCCTCGATGATTTTCTGCAACAGCGTTCGACTCAGGATCTGTTGCTGGATTGCGATCAGACGTTCTTCAATCGTATCCACCGCCATCGGTTTAATATAATCGGTGGGGACTTTCTGGGATTCTACAAGGATCAGCGTGCTGGACCGATACACTTTCGGCAACAAGAGAAACGCGACTCCAGCCCCTACCAAGCCCACGACAATCCAGACCAGAAACACCCATTTGCGTTTTTTTAACACATCGAAATAATCAGCAAATTCGAGCATGGTAGTCCCACCGCACCTTATTGGGGTTGGAAGAAATTGGGCCATTCCTTACGGAGCGTCACACTGAAGACATCGCGGTCGAAGTTGAAATCGGTCCCGCTAAACGAATTTTTGGTGACCATATGCATATAGTTCGCACTCACGAACCACGTCTTGCTGAAGGCATAACTGATGCCGGCACTGCCGCCATAACTGTCGAAATGTAGAGGAACGTTCCCGATCGCTTCATTCTTCGCATAATTCAGGGCACCGTTCACCGATAAGCGTTCGGTGAACTGATGGATGAACGACGCCGATACGACCTGGCTGAGGAGAGGGGTCGCGGCGATGAAAAAGCTGGGAAATATCGAACGGGAGTATGAAGCGATAAACGTCGTGTTACGCTCCTGATAGGTAATTTGACCCGACGCGAGATATTGGAGGTTGCTGTTACCGGTGAAGACCGTAAAACCGCCTGTCGCATTGGCGCTTAATTTTGGAGAAAATTTGCGCGTCCACCCGACCGTTCCTCCTTCTGTATTGAACATGCTTGAAAATCCACTAGGCTGGCTAAACGACATATGGGAATAATTAAAGTTGACGTTGATCGTGTCGCGCGGCGTGACTTGAAACTGCGGTCCGGCGCCGAGCGTCAGATAATTAGTCGTGAAAAATCCTTGTCCGGGCGTCGGCGCGAAGGTGGTCCCAAATTGCATGTATTGATGTTGAATGGAGCCCGTCAGTGACGTCACCGGTGTCAATATGTACTGACTCTTGATGCCCGCCACGTTGATCAGTGAGTTGGCACGCACGGCTTGCACGCCACGTATGAAATTTGCCGGCGCACTGAGCTCGGTCGTCGACGCCGTCCCGCTACCTACGGCTGGCACCGGAGAGAAGAACGCCGGCGGTTGCGGCGTATACGTCACATAATCGGTAACCGCCAACTTCCACCTCTTATCAACCAGCGCAGTTAATTGATCTAGGCCCACATTAATGGACGTGTTGACTGCCACGTAATTCAGTCCCGGGTTCCTTACGTACAGTGACGCCGGAAGACTGATCTGCCCCCCGCCATCGAAGAACCGACTCTTGTGCTCGGCTCGGATCTGCGGGGTGAAGGTTGTGACATAATCTTGCAAATGAGCGCCGGAGGTGATGAAAAATACATTGGTATCGTACGCTTCGGTTACGGACAGCGCCGGAATGAACCGCGTTTGGCCGTAAGCCGAAGATGCGATTGCTGCAAGGCCCAGGATGGCCCCATACGCTACCCCCGTTAAAAAGCGCATGCCCCGACGCGACATCTCCGGCCTTCATGAGAGGCTGCCGGGATGCCCTGCCGGCTTACACTCAATCGACGCTGCCTCGTTTCTTCAGTGTGACCGAATTTCATTGCTCACCCACTAGGGAACCACTAAGGTATCGCCAGGGATGAGAATGGCATTGTGGGTCGAATCCTCCCCGGACACGATTTCATCATAGTCAATGGGAATGCGAACCTCGCTGTCCTTGTCCGGCAACTTTCGCAGAAGAAACATTTTGCTCTTGGCAGCATACGGTGTGAACCCACCCGCCAGCGATACAGCTTGCAAGACACTTGTAAACGACTTCAGCTGGTACTTTCCCGGATGCGCGACCTCTCCCAAGACAAACACGCCATAACTATTCACTTGCTGAACCACGACCGACACATTGGGATTTTCTTTGTATTCCTTCAACCGGTTGACAATTTCTTTGGTCAATTGATCCGGTGTCAGCCCCACGGCTTGGACATCGCCGATCAACGGCAAGGAAATTTTTCCGTCTGGCCTGACTGTAATAGTTTTCGACAAATCCTGATTGCGCCAGACAATGATCTCCAAGACGTCCTCGGGCCCGATTTTATAGTCACCGGTCGCGTAGGTCGCATTGGCGATGGCAGCCGGCTCCGGTTTGGGATCGAATGGATTGCAGGCGGCCATCGAGAAGGCCACGACACAGCAAACCAAGACGTTTGCGCGCAGACTCTTCATACTCATTGAGTGAGAACCATGGTTTCTGCCGGCACGACAATCGTATCCCCGGGCTTCAGGATGAAATTCTGATTGTTGCCGTCTCGCAGGACGATATCATCATAGCTGGCTTTCAATTTGATTTCATTTTTTCCTTCGCCCCACCGAAAGATGACGATTTTATTGCGCGCCGCGATCGGTGTGAAACCACCGGCCATGGTAATCGCCTGCAGGAGCGTCGTCTTACTCTTGAGATAGTAGCGTCCCGGCTTTTGCGTCTCCCCTAATACATAAATCCCGTAACTGTTCACTTGCTGAAGAATGACGGATACGGTCGGAGTTTCCTTAAACTGTTTCAGTCTATTTACGATGTTCGCGGTCAATTCAGACGGCGTCAGACCGGTCGCTTCAATATCGCCCAACAAGGGAAGCGAAATTCGGCCATCCGGTCGAACGGTGACAACCTTCGATAGGTCTTGATTCCGCCAGACAATGATCTCGAGTACGTCCTCGGGCCCAATGTAATATTCGGATGTCACGACCAAAGAGTCCTTCTCGAACTTTTCCGAGGCATGCCCATCCGCGCCCGCCGCAGCTGGGCGCTTGATTTGGGGAGGACTTCCCTGAGGTCCGAGGGTCTGCGCAAACGTGGGGACCCCGGAGGCACCGAGCAAAGTACCCATGGTTATGATTACAGTCATTTGCTTTCGCCATTGATACACGACTGTCACCTCCTCCTCACGCTAGAACGTGCCATATAACTGTCGGTGAATGAGATCAGCCAATGACATCTTCAGAGGGTTTATACCCCCATGAAGAGATCGACGTGGTCCTGGTTGGGCGCGAGCACGACTCCGTTGTGTATTCGTCTGACGTAGGAATGTTCGAGTCTCTGTCTCAGAGATGAAAGTCACGCATCCAGGACTGTTGGGATGGGATCATACGCAGCATATGGCAATCGCCATATCGGAAAACAGCCTTTTTTCCTGTAGGGGTAAACCAACTGAAAAGTCAGGATTAACTTACATGGAACTCCCCACGGTTAACGCCGAGCTTTGATTACAATGGATCCGCTTCGCTCATCATTTGCGCTGCGGCCTCGCGTACGGCCTTCGTCACCGTAAGCCCACCCACCATACGGGCAATTTCGCCTTGGCGCGCTGCCCGGTCCAACGGCGTCACCCGGGTTAGGATTCGCTTTTTCTCGATTGTCTTTTCCACAAGATAATGCGACGTGGCATGTGACGCAATTTGAGGGAGATGGGTGATGCACAGGACTTGATGATACTTGGCAAGAGCCCGAAGACGTTGTCCCATGACGGTCGCCACGGCGCCCCCGATCCCTGTGTCGATCTCATCGAAGACCAACACCGGAACCGTGTCGGTGTCCGCCAGGACCGTCTTGATTGCCAGCATCATTCGAGACAGTTCTCCTCCGGACGCCACCTTCGCTATGGGCATCAACGGCTCGCCCGGATTCGCCGAGAACAGCAACTCGATACGATCTCGTCCCATTGGACCATACACCCCATCTTCGGTAGGAAGAACTTTAATGTGTAGGCGTGTCTGATCCATTCGGAGCGCCCGCAGTTCCTTGGTGATACGCTTTTCTAACTGCTCCGCGGCATGTCGGCGGCCTTGCGTCAATTGTTCCGACAACTTGGACAACTCTCGTAGGTCACGTGCGACTAAGTCACGCAACTCAGCACAATGAGTTTCTGAGAAGGAAAAGGTGTCAAGCTGCTGCTTCAGCTCGTCTGCTTTCGTCAAGAGCCCATCGAGCGTCGTGCCATACTTTCTCTTGAGCCGCTGAATGAGATCCAGTCGCTCTTCGATCTGCATGAGCCGATCGGGGTCCTGCTCTAATTGCTGCTGGTACGCATGCAGCCGGTGCGATAATTCACGCAACTGCGCGCCCGCACCTTCGCACAATGCCGACCATTCTGACTGCGCAGAATCAATGTTGACGAGCTCCTTCAACCGTTCTCCGACAATGGCCAATCCGGACAGGACTGATTGCTCGCTTCCATACAAGACGTCATAGGTTTCCTGTCCGAGTTCCACCAACCGTCTGGCATGTGCGAGGCGTTGTTGCTCCGCGGTCAGCAACTCATCCTCGCCTACCGTAAGTGCAGCCTCCAACAATTCTCCATATTGGAATCGTATGAGATCTTCGCGCGCGCGCCCTTCATGAAAGACGCGCTCTGCTTCGCTCAGTTCATGCTGTGTGTGACGCCAGACATCGTACTGTCGTGTCACACGTTGGCGCAGGTCGACCAAATCGCCGAACGCATCCAGCAATTCCATCTGCATTTTGGGAGAGAGTAAGGACTGCTGGTCGTGTTGCCCATGAATATCGACCAATGTGCCCCCAAGCCGTTGAAGCGTATGAAGCGGGACGAGATTTCCATTCAGATAAATCCGATGGCGCCCTGAGCGTGACAGAATCCGGCGAACGATCACGTCAGTCTCAGCAGCGCCCAACAGCTGTTGTCCACGAAGCTCATCAAGCAAGATATGAGAGGCGGGAACAGCAAAGGACGCTTCAAGAACGGCTTCTTCAGCATCCGATCGAATCTGATCCGTCGCGGCGCGGCCACCCATCAATAAGGCAAGGGCGTCGACCAGTATCGATTTACCGGCGCCGGTTTCACCGGTCAGGACGTGAAAGCCCGTGGAAAACTGTAGGTTCAGGCGATCGATCAGCGCGAAATTTGAAATGCGCAACTCGGTGAGCATTACAAGCAGTGATGACGGCGGTACGGACAACAACGAGGGCAGGACGGAAGCGATGAGCGAAGAATGCGGACTAACGAGAGGGGCACGGTCAGGGATGTGTGCGCTCTATCCCCCATTCATCACTCCTCAATCCTCGTTCATGTGACATTTAGGCCGGTGAAGCGGACTGGGCGAGTAGCTGGTCAATAATGTCTTTGAATTGCTTCTTCGGGCGCGCTCCGATGAGCTTTTCGACTGGCTGACCGTCCTTGAAGAAGAGAATCGTTGGGATACTCATAATCTGGTATCGGCCCGCAACCTCAGGATTTTCGTCAGTATTCAGCTTCATCACTTTCAGTTTACCGGCATATTCACTCGCCAACTCATCGACGATAGGGGCCACCATTTGGCACGGCCCGCACCACACCGCCCAAAAATCCACCATCACCACACCCGGCGACTTGATCACTTCCGTATCCCATGCTGCATCGTCAACTTTCAACGCATTCGTTCCCACGGTTCCTCCTTCTTCAACTGATGTCGCTACGAGAGGTCATCGTAACGTACCCCCATTTTCGCTGTCAACCGGCCTAAAAACTCTGTAAACGGACTGAGGAAGGTATGCTGGGGCGTGCGGGTTCAGGGCAAAGGAAGCTCCGAGGCAACGCCACAAGATCTGCTACCCCTGAGGCAATTTGCACCCACGTAGAGAGAAGAGCACTAAATTCGTACGTGGCCTGCGCTTTCGCATCCTCTATCGTGCGATGCCAGTCCAACGAGCACCGTCTTCGTGTGCGCGTTGCGCGGGCAATAAGGCCCTCATGGCGGTCCCCCTTCTCCCTCCACTCACCAGTTCCATTCCGGCGGCACGCCGGCCCACCACTTTTCGGGCTTGGCGGCACGCCAAGCTTTTTGCTGTTTCCAGAGCTTGGCCACCGCAGCCTCATCCAATCGAGCCGCCATAGCCGCGGTCACATCGGATTGACGCTGTACACTACCTTGAATGACTTCTTTCGCAATACGGGCAAGCACCTCAGGTGGATCCACAAGATCTTGCGGGCCTTGGAACGTAAGATTAACGTAAAGCTGCTCGATCCCAACCCATCGATCAGTATTCGCCAAATGGTCGATGTACGCATCAATGGCATGATAGACGTATGTGACGTAGACATAGCTTTCCACCGAGGGTGAGTCGACGAGTTGCTGTAAGCACGCCTCCAGCGCATGCCGGTAATCTGCGGCTGCCAAAAATACTTTCGCGCGACGTAAATGATCGCGCGGCTGTTCTCCAGCGACCGCTCCAATCGCGCCGCTTGCCCATGCCCATATCAAGCAAAGCAGCACGATACGCCTGGCACTCCGATGCATAGTCACGTGATAGACCCAGAGGATGATAGCTAGACTCGCGGACTCACTGAACGGCTGGGCATCTGTCCCGCCCCTAACTTTTCGATGATGATCTGGCCATCCATACGAAGCACACGAATGCTGACGTCCTGAGGGTGACGTTCGAGTAGGAGATCGACTGTCGCCTTGCCGACTCGAAGATTTTCAATCCGGACTTCTTGCAAGAACTCCGGTAACGTCGGACCCGAAAAACGAATGCGCTCCTCAGCACCATGAATCGACAAACCGAGACAGGCCTGAAGCAAGAGAAACACCGACCCGGCAGCCCAGGCTTGCGGGGCACAGGCGACTGGATAAAGTGTTGGACCTTCTCCCGGCCGGCGAACAAACCCGCAAAACAATTCCGGGAGACGGTGCAACTCGACAAACAGCGACGCATCAAAGAGCCCCGTTAAAATGTCGTGCACCGGCTCCTTAAATCCGTAACGGGCCATCCCCCAGGCAATCAATGCATTGTCGTGTGGCCATACCGAGCCATTGTGGTAAGACATCGGATTATAGCGCACTTCGGACGCGGCTAATGTCCGAACCCCCCACCCTGAGAAAAGATCTTTTGACAAGAGCGTGTGGGCCGTCCTGGCCGCACGCTCGGGACCGGCGATGCCGGTCAACAAACAATGCCCGGCATTGGAAGCGCGAACATGGCACGGACGTTTCTGTCCATCCAGCGCCAATACATAGGTCGCTAATTTTTCTGACCAGAAAGCGGCCTCGAACCGCTGTTGCAGACCTTCGGCTTGCCGCCATAGTTCAGCGGCCTCCGTAGGATGCCCAAGGGCCATAGCCAATTGAGCAGCCATCCGCTTGGCTGCAAAGACGTAGCCCTGTACCTCACACAGGGCAATGGGAGGTTCTGCCAACACGCCATCGTCATAAAACACCGAATCGGCCGAATCCTTCCACCCCTGTTGAACAAGGCCCTTCGTCGAATGTCGGGTATATTCGACGAATCCGTCGCCGTCCACGTCGCCATACGTATCGATCCACCGTAAGCCCAATTGCACATGGGGCCAAATGGATCGGATAAACGCGAGATCTCCGGTGCGCTCGTAATAGGCCCCCGCCAACATCACAAACAGTGGGGTTGAATCCACGCTGCCGTAATAGCGCCCAAATGGAATTTCGCCCAACGCAGCCATTTCGCCGCTTCGTGCTTCATGAAGGATTTTTCCCGGCTCGGCATCTTGTTCCGGAATCACGGACGTGGCCTGTGTCGAAGCCAAATACGCGAGCACGCCTCTGGCCATGTCGGGCTTTGTCCACAAACACTCCAACGCCGTGATCAAGCCGTCGCGGCCGAACGGAGTGCTGAACCAGGGTACCCCGGCATAGGGATAGGGACCATTGGGCGTCTCAGTGCTCATCATCTGAAGGTCCGCAAATGACCGATTCAACCAATCGTTGAACCCTTCGTTCGACGTGAAAATGTGGCAGCCCTGCCGTTTCGCCTCGGCCAACACGTGAGTCGCTTCTGCGAGCGCCGACTGATAGACCACACGACGGGCAGCCGAGGAATGAGTTTCGCAGCTGATCGTCAGAAGAAATGTGATCTCTCCTTTGGATTCAAGTGGCGTCTCAAAATAGGCTTCGGACCCGACGATGCGCGTGGGGCTTGGAGTGCACTCCAACCGTGTGCGGCGAACGATTTTGTCGAGTCCTTCGTAGGTCATCACAATGGTGCCGCCGTGAATTGTATTGTCTAGCCGCCGTCCGCGATGCGGACGTTTTGCCCCGCGCACTTCAAAGATATCTGCAAAATCCGCGTCAAATTTCAGTGAAAAGGAAAAGTCGATAGGTACAAGGCCATAATTGAGCAGCCTCAAGCGCTCGAAGCATTTGCCTTGCCACAAAAACATCACACGTGAAATATGAAGCATGCCGCGTGGGACCGCGACCTCACCGTTGATGTAGGAATCCGGATTCGTCAGATCAACCGCCAGCAACCCATTATCCTCTCTCACCGTGGAACTCAGCAGCATGGGTCGATCTTTGCCCAATCGCAACTCGAGACGAGACAAATATCGCGTCCCCTCGTGGTAGAGACCCTGCACCCCTTGTCCGACGGGACGGATATCGCCGTGGCGGTCAAACACGATGAACGTATCATCCTGCTTGAGAACTCGTGTCCGGTCATCAGCCATGGACGACGTCGACAAAATATAAAACTGATCATTCACTCGAATGACATCGTCCGCGGTCATCTCTTGTTTGTGCTCCTGCATCATGGGACAACCTCGCCGTATGATGACATAGCGCTGCTCGGAGAAATCATAGTAAGCCAAGTACTGCTATTAAGACAGTAGGGGGCGTTCGGCATCTTGTCAAGGCAGCATCCCAGAAGGCGCTGCGGAGGCGGTCGAGCGCTTGCCGTAAGGAGACGGCCAAGGCAATGCGCGCTCACCCATGAGGAGCGGTTGGAGAAGGTATTTCATAATTTGAGTCCCGAAATTTTCCGTAGTTCCAACACCCGTCAGTGTCAGCATAAAATTATACTGGACCCGATCCGGGAATTGAATATAGTACAACCCTAACGACCAACACTCACAGGGATTCCGATACAGAGCGACGATATCTGTTTCCGGACTTCCGCCCCCCTGAAGGTTGTAGTACGTCCTGGCCCCGAAGGCCAATCCAAATGGGCCGCGCACCCCGGCGGCCAATGTCAAGAAGTTCAATTCATGGGTGGGCGCAAAGACTTCATTAAACGAAATCGGATTCCAGATATCGCCGCGCCGTGGCCGGAGTCCCTCGCGCGTGTGTCGTTGCCCGACTTCTAGGTACCACTCTCGCTCATACTGAAAGCGTAGATCGGTATTAAACTGGCTGAACATGTTCCGATAAGGATCATAAAAAGCATCGACCGTGAGCACATGGTCCACCATGCGAATCGCTCCGACCGGATTGCCGATGACAGCCCGGGTCCATAGATCGGAAAACTTATTCGTATGGATAGGGACCGTTGGCGGCTGAAGCGGTTGCGTCAGAGATCCGAAAGGCGGCGTGCCGGTGAAGAAAAAGTCACGCGCAGTATTTGGGGTTCCGCCGACATGATAACTTTGTGCAATGAGCAGATCCAACCAACTCGTTGTGCCACGTGACGTCTGTTTGAGCAACCGACTATTGATGGAATAGGTCACCAGATTTTTCTTGGGGAGATCATCGACCTGATCTATCTGCACGATATCCCCTTGTGGCGTACTGGGAACAAATTCGTAGATAACGTTCGGTTCAATCGTGTGCAAGAGGCTGCCTCCGTCTTCATAACGGAACCGGCGGCTCAGCTTCGACGATCCTTCCAGCGCTGCCCAGAACGTTTCACGGTGCGTCGTGCTCGTATCCGTCACGTTACGGCTGTAGTACACCTCTCGGAAACGCACTTGGGGCTTTAGGCCGATGACATGCCCGATATCCAACATGGGAGTGGAAATCGAGGGGACGATGTCGGCCCGATTTTGCGTAAATCCCTCGTTGCGATAGAAATTCGTCAAGGCCGACTCCAGACCGAAAAGGATGGGGCCGTCAAAAGGCGCAATGTTGACGAAATTCGTGCCGACTTCAGGCAATCGTTGAAACGTATCCTTACCGCCGCCCTGTAACGGTTGAAGATATTGGCCGGTGAAATAGAGATTGCCCACATCGAAGCGTTGGCTCACATAAAGCATGGAGTCGCCACTCGCTAAGGCTCGCTGGACGCCTGAATTACTCAATTGACTTAAATATTGTGGATCGCTGACGAGGAACACTTGCCCGTTAATGACCAGATCGGAATTCACATGTTGGCGATGCAGCCCTGAGAGAAGCGCCCGCGACTTATCGACCGTGGTGTCCTGTAGAAAGCTCATCAGCCACTGCCCGCGATTCACCGTATTGGGAACGACGCTGTTCATCGCATAGCGATACTCCAAATCCGTGCCATAGCCTCGATTGCTGAGGTAATTTGGCGCAATAATCACATCCTGACTCGGTGTCAGTGCCCAGAAGAAACTTTGCTGATAGGTCAACCCAAATAGCGTGTTGTACCCGATTTGCGGAATCAGAAACCCGCTTTTTCTGTTCGTCTGAATGGGATACAGAATTGAGGGCAGTGGAACGACGGGGACGTCATTGACACAAACCCGGACGGACCGCGCGTACACCCCTTCTCCAATATTTAGGTCAAGATCTTTGAAGGTAAACCGCCATGCCGGGACCTGTCCTTCCCTGGCATCGCAATTGGTAAACGACCCGTCTTTGGCTCGATAGTGGCTCTCTGAAAACCGTTGTAGCAACCGTCCCGTGATTAAGGTATCAGACTGTTTTAAAAACACTGTGCCATTCGTTAAGACACCGGCTTGGGTGTTGACATCGAGTTCCAGCCGTTCTGCTTCGACATCCGAATTCGGATCGGTCAGATGCACGGCGCCCTCGGCAATCATTGTTCCCGACAGAGTCATCAATGTGATGCGATCGGCCGTGAGCCGGAGTTGGCCCTGCGCGGCGACCGCATGTCCTTCCGCCTCGTACACCTCCAGATTTTGAAGGTACTGAATCTGATCCGCCGTGATCTCGATCGGTGAGCCGGAAGTCGGCTTGACGGCTACGGGTGAAGACGGTTCGGCAGAAGCCACCAGGGAGTCGGCACATAAGCCCAGTAGAAGGAGGACCAGCAGGCAGACGGAGGGACCATTCAACAACCCGAGTCGAAGGTCCATCTCACCCACGAAGTAGGGACACTTCGCATCCGCGCAAAAGGGCTTTGACTTCGCCGACAAGCATCAGCGAACCGGTGACACAGATGAGGTCCTGAGGCTCCGCGATCCGCCGGGCAATGGCTAGGGCCTCACCCGACGTGGAAGCGGAACGGACTAAACCAGGCCAGCCATCTAGCGTCTTTTGGATTTCTTGGAGAGTTGCGGCGCGAGCCATCTGGACCTGCGTCATGATCACTTCGTTCACCACCGGCAAGATGGCGTTGAAAAACCCGCCGCGGTCTTTGTCCCGCATAAAGCCAACGATGATAATAATTCGAGCGGCTGGATGGTGCGTACGATAGTGGCCGAGATAATCGGCAAGCGCTGCGCCGGCAGCCGGATTATGGCCGCCATCCAGCACCAGATCCGGACCATGCTCAATAAGTTCAAGGCGGCCTTCCCACGAGACACTTCGAAGTCCCGAACGCACCGCCGCCTCGCTCAACGAGAACCCTCGCTCCGATGCGAGTTCAATGAGCGCCAATGCACACCCCGCATTCTCCAATTGATGCTGCCCGGACAGCGGACAGGCGAGGTTGGTATAGGACACCTTCAGTCCGGCATAATCGAACCCTGCAGACGGATCGCCGGCCGTCCGGAACGCCCTCCCCCATTGATACGTGGATCCTGTGTGATGTGCTGCTACTTGCTCGATGACACCCCGCGCCTCGGAGTTCACGTTCCCCAGCACAACCGGCACGTGCGGCTTGATGATGCCGGCCTTTTCGAATGCAATGGCAGGAATGGTCCGGCCGAGGTAGGCTTCATGATCCAACGTGACATTCGTAATAACACAGACCAGCGGCGTCACTACATTCGTAGCATCGAATCGACCGCCCATCCCCACCTCGATCACCGCCACATCGACGTTCATCTCGGCGAAGTATCCGAACGCCATCGCGGTCGTGAATTCAAAAAAAGTCGGATCGAGCGTCTCACCCATGGCCGCACGAAGGCGTTCAGTCCAGTCGGCGACGGCGTCACGGGTCATCAATTCCCCATCAACACGAATCCGTTCCCGGAAATCGACCAAATGGGGTGACGTGTACAGCCCGACACGATACCCCTCGGCCTGCAACATGGACGCAACCATGGCCGCCGTCGAGCCTTTCCCGTTCGTCCCGCCGATGTGGAAGGTTGGATAGCTATGGTGGGGACGGCCTATCCGATCGAGCAGCGACTCAATAGTGTCCAGCCCCAGTTTAATACCGTGCATGTGAAGAGCGTACAGGAACTGAAGCGATGCGGCGTAGGTCATGGTCAAAGAGGGATATGGGGTAGAGGGGGATGAGGTATCGGAAGGATAAGAGCGTTGCGAGTCCGCCTCTTCAACTATTTCACCTTACCGCTTTATCCCTTTACCCCCTTCTCACAGATGGCTTAGCAACGTACTCAGAGATTCTTTCAAATATTTTCGTTCCACAATCATGTCCACCATACCATGATCGCGCAAAAACTCAGCCCGCTGAAATTCATCGGGTAGCTGCTGTTTGATGGTTTGCTCAATCACACGAGGACCGGCAAATCCGATAAGGGCCTTCGGCTCCGCAATGATGACATCGCCAAGCATAGCAATGCTGGCCGTGACGCCTCCGAACGTGGGATCGGCGAGAATACATACAAACGGGACACGGGCTTCGCCGAGTTTCGCGACCGCCGCAGAGGTCTTCGCCATCTGCATTAAGGAGAGAATCCCTTCCTGCATACGGGCCCCTCCGGACGTCGTGATCAACACCAACGGCAATTTCGCAGCTTGTGCCTTCTCGGCCGCGCGACAAAACTTCTCGCCTACGACAGATCCCATGCTCCCGCCCATGAATCCAAAATCAAACACGGCCAAGACGGCTCGCCGGCCGTTGATAGCGCCTTCGCCGATGACGAGCGCATCTTTGCGCCCCGTTTTCTCCTGCTGGGACTTCAGGCGATCGCGATACGATCGGCTGTCGCTAAACTGTAACGGATCGGAGGGTTCGACCTCCGCGTCCCACTCCTTAAATGTCCCCAGATCGGTGAGCAGCGTGATGCGCTCTGAGACCGATATTGGAAAGTGATATTCACACTTAGGACAGACCTTATTGTTCCGATCGACTTCCTTGCGGTATACGATCTCACGGCAGTGATTGCACTTCAACCACATGCCTTCGACGGATTTGGACCGAGGCGGTGTCTGCGGCGCAGCACCTTTTTGCTTCTTAAACCAAGCCATAGGGAACCCAACGATACGGGATGAGTGCTATGCGCCGACGGACACGATCATCTCGTCTTTCCGCATTGATGATGTTGCATTGCACCTTTAGCATTAGATAATGATCTCCTGGCCTTCGTTGAGAAAGCTGACGTCTTTGAGCCGGAGTTGCCGGACATCCCGCTCGATCTCTCCGCGCTGTCGCGGCTTCATATGATACAGATAGACAGGTACATCCGGACGGCCGAGCTTCAGCAATTCCTGCTCTAACAAAGCCGGCGTCAAATGCTTGCTGGCCAATGCAAGCTCCGCCATGTGATTTGGAAACGACGTTTCGATGAACGCGGCTTTCAATGTGGCTTCCCGGGCGGCCATTTTCCAAATCTCCTCGGTTGCGTAGGTATCACCGCTATACAGCATCGACGAGGCCCCTTCGCGGATGAGGAACCCGACAGCAGGTACGAGATGATTCACACGGATCGCGGTGACCTGTAAACCCGCTACCTGTATTGAATGTCCAGGTTCCACGACCCGGCATTCAAAGACCGGTTGCAGAGGGGTCGGTAATTTTAAGAAATTGGGATAGACGGTGTCATTGAAAATATGGGTCTGAAGACCATCGAGCACTTCCGCAATGCTAATCAGTGAGACAGGCCGGCTCGCGTGTTCACTGAGGTTGTCGCCAAAGGTCGGCAACCCTTGAATGTGGTCGAAATGCAGATGGCTCAGAAGAATATGCCGTACCGCCCGTTGTTCCTCGAAGGTCAGCACGGTGCCGATCGTGCCGGCATCCACCATCACCGTGTCGTTAATCAGAAACCCGCACGTCCTGCATTGGTGAAGTCCGCTCTTTTCCACTCCAAGTTGCTCAGACCCATGACAGCCCAGCACACGGATCTTCACGCACTCACCTCCTGCAGCCGTGTACGATTCGACAGACCGAGCCGTTCCTGCAGGGGGACAGGATAGCATAGGTCATTATCTTTTCCTATTCGATTAGGCAGGAAGGCTTAGCGGCTGGAACCTTTCAAGTCTTACCGTGCAGCGGCTGCACTCATATCAAAAATTGAAATGCGTAATCATCATCGTGAGACCGAGCCCGACACTTCCAAGACTGGCGAGTCCCTGAACCACATGCTGCACACGTCGTCCGAACGTGCCGGACAATACCAGCGGCGCACTGATAAGGAAGCCAAGGAAGACCATCCCGATGATGGAACCGGTCCCGAAGACTAAGATATAGGCGATGCCTTGCCACATCGTCTGCACTGTCGACAGCACCATGAGCATGAGAGCCGCCGAGCCCGCCAATCCATGAGCCATGCCTATGAGCAATGGACGCACAGACAGGTACATCCAGTGATGATGCCGATGGTCTTCGTCGTTCTGATGACTATGGAGATGCAGATGCCTTTCACCATCGTGCTCATGCGTATGAAGGTGCCACCGCTCCTGATAGATGGACCAGGCCAGGGAGCCGCCCAAGATGACCAACATGATTCCGATACCAAATTCCAACGTCCGGGCCACTGACTCCGGAATGGTGACTTTCAGAAAAATGACCACAACGCCGACGAGGAGGAGCATCAGCGTGTGGCCAAACCCCCAACACAACCCGATAAAACCCGATGTCTGTAAGCAGGGACGCTTGGAGAGAATCGTCGACACAGCCGCAAGATGATCGGCGTCGAGGGCATGCCGTGCCCCCAACAAGAGTCCAAATCCGAGGATAGTAAGGAATTCAAAATCCAGCATCAACCGTATCTACAGCGGAAGTGGCATGTCAAACCGTGATACGTTCCTACATAATGCATGCACGCTCATCCACCCCGCGCATGCATTTCCAGGTGCGGATCCTCGCGAAGCTTTTCAATACCGATGAGCCGCCCTCTGGCGCCGGTTAATTCCAATTCTTTTCGCTCTTCCGCCCCACGATCCGTTCGAGCTTCCCATATGGATCTGAGGCGCGAGACCATCTCCCCACGAGAGACACCGGCACGCAACGGCTGTCGCAAGTCAATTCCATGCTTGGCATAGAGACACAGATACCACATCCCGTCCGCGGTCAACCGGCTGCGATCGCATGTTGAGCAGAATGGAGTCGTCGTGGAGGGAATGATGCCGAATGTGGTTCCATCCGGTAGCCGGAAACGCTGAGCCGGAGCAGAGCTATGTTCCACGATCGGTTCAATGCGGCCGTATCGCTGCGAGAGACTCTTTAAGATCATCTCCCGTGAAAACACCTTGTCGGCCGACCAGTCGTTCGCCCCGCCCACATCCATATATTCGATAAAACGTACCTCCGCTCCAACACATGTGCCATATTCGATGAGGTGAGACAGTTCATCATCGTTGAACCCGCGGATCGCAACGGTGTCCAACTTAAGCTGTGGAAAGCCAATTCGAACAACCGTGTCGATACCGTCCAACACCTGCTGAAATGAATCGCGCCTGGTCAGTGCTCTGAAGCGGTCAGGGCGAAGCGTGTCTAAACTCACCGTCACGCGATGGAGGCCGGCATCGTACAGAGATTGAGCTTGGTCCCCTAGCAAAATGCCGTTTGTCGTCAACGCAATATCTTTCAGGCGACGGTTTTTCGTCAGTCGATGGATCAGCCGAGGCAAGTCCCGGCGCATCAGCGGTTCACCGCCTGTCAAACGAACTTTATCTATGCCGACGTCGGTGAAGAGATCCGTAAGTGTGGTGATTTCTTCAAATGTGAGAAGAGTTTCTCGAGGAAGCCAGGAATATTCCTCTTCCGGCATACAATACTGGCAGCGAAGATTGCATCGATCGGTGACGGAAATGCGAAGACTTTGGAGTGGTCGACTTAACGTGTCCCGAACGAGAGTGGAGTCGTCCCATCCAGCGGGCGGGTTCATGGATGTTCCTCGACCCAGACCTGCCCTTCCGGCGTCTGTTCGAGCTTCCAAATAGGGGTAATTTGCTTGAGCTCGTCAATACACCATTTGCAGGCTTTAAACGCTTCTGCGCGGTGCTCCGCACCGACGACGATCAAGACGATATTCTCCCCGATCGCGATCGTACCATGGCGATGCAGAATGAGGACTTCGATGACATCGAACTGCTTGAGGGCTCGTTCCCTAATCTCCCGCAACTTCTTTTGGGCCATCCCCTCGTAGTGCTCAAAGGTAATGCCGCTGACCGCATGGCCTTTTGACCAGTCTCGCGCCGTGCCCAAGAAGGTGGCGATACCGCCGATTCGCTTAGACCGGGCCCGCACCCGATCGATTTCCGCGTCGAGAGAGAAATTTTCGCGCTGCACCCGTACTAGCAAAGCCTCATCTCGGAGCGTATCCGTATCCTGTGAGCCTCCGGCAAATGGCGGCAAGAGCGCGACTTCATCACCTTCGTGAATTTCCGTCTCGTCATGCGCGATCTCTTGATTCACCGAGATCAGCACCCGCTTCGCGTGGACCAGTTCTCCGACTCGAGGATATATCGAATCAAGCATGGCAACGAGATCTTTGACTCGTCGGCTCCCATTGAGATGGATTGTCAGGTCCGCTTGGTTATTGGCAAGGGTTTTGATCAGGCCGAATAATTTGACGGTGATGTGTGACGACATCGTTACACTCTCGTATATGTCCCCGATTTCCCTCCGGACTTGGCCAAGAGGTAGACGTCCGTGACACCCATTCCTTTATCTACGGCCTTGCACATGTCGTAGATCGTCAGTGCCGCGACAGAAACCGCCGTAATTGCTTCCATTTCAACACCGGTTGGTCCGGTCGTCTTGGCAGTCGCGGTGATCGTAATGGAACAAAGGCCCTGCTGGTCAGGGTGAGGATCGTCTTCAAAAGCGATATCGACGCTTGCAAGCAGCACGGGATGACACATCGGGATCAGATCAGGTGTCCGTTTGGCTCCCATTACACCGGCCACCTGAGCCACTGCCAACACATCGCCCTTCGCAATCTTGCCCTGCTGGATCTTGGCAAGCGTGTCCGGCTTTAAACGGACACGCCCCTGTGCCGTCGCAATTCGCTCGGTTGACGCCTTGGCGGACACGTCGACCATGCGGGCTCGCCCGGATTCGTTGAAATGCGTCAGCTCAGCCATGTCCCTTTGAAATCAGCGACGTAGATCGATTAGACGCGCCCGATTATAAAAGTGGCGCAAAAATCAAGTCAACGCAAATGACCTCATCATTGTCGCTACTTGCGTTTTGATCCTTGGGATGCTCGAAGTCTTCTGGCACGACTCAGCGCTCGCTTCAGCTGGCTTAACTGCCGCTGAGCATGAACACTCTGCTGCTCGAGATCGGCCACCTGCTGTTTGGTTTTATCGATCTCTTGCTTGTGGAGCCGAGCCCAATCCGCTCGAGTCAAATCTTCCCCTTCACCAGTTTTCTGGCCGCGCTTGATTCGATGCTCAAGCGTTTCACGGAGACGCTTCTGACGCATAAGGAGAAGAGATTTCAATGCGCGCTGACGAAGCTGAATCTCGAGCTCTTCCTGTGAGCCTTCACGGTGGTTCTTGGGAAACATGGTAACTCCTCGTCTTCTTTAATATTGAGGAGCGTATTGTACTCTATTGAAGCGTCCGGTTCTAGGGGCCGTTTGGGAAGGAGCCGAAAACCCTTGACTCAACACGCGGCCGTCCACGACAATGCCGGTATGCGAGAGCAACTTATAGTACAAGGCATTGAATTTAATAGTTATATAGGCGTTACAGGTGACGAACGGCATTCACTTCAGCCCATGCGCGTCGACGTCGAGCTCGAGTACCCGAAGGGAGCCGCACCCTCCGTTGCCGATAGCGACAATATCTCGAAAGCTATTGATTATACACGAGCTGTGGAATGCATCATCCGAATTGGAACGCATGGGGAATATTGCCTGGTGGAGCGGATGGCCGAAAAGATGGTTCAAGCACTTTTTACCGAATTAACGGTTGCGGGCGTCATACTATGGGCCAGAAAACTCAAACCTCCGATAAAGGATGTTCATGGTTCCGTGGGGATCCGCATTGCTCGGACCAGGAAGGACATTATACCTGAACCAAAACCGGCTAGCTTCTTGCTTCAAGCCAGCCGATTCTTGAAAAAAGGAACGATATTAGATGTTGCCGCTGGCCGGGGAACGAATGCGCTATTTTTGGCCGGCTTGGGGTTTTCGATCGATGCCATCGACCGTGACGAGCAGGCATTGGGAGAACTGGCTGACCACGCCAAAGAACGCGGGCTCACCAACCTCCGCGTGCATCCTCTGGATCTTGAAAGCGAGAGCGTTGCCGAGTCAGTGCTCGAAAGCAAGCAGTATAACGACTGTTACGATGGCGTTATCGTTTTTTTCTATCTGTACCGTCCGCTGTTTCCTGTCATCATACGCGCACTGAAGCCAGGCGGCGTACTGGTGTATGAAACGTTTCTGATTGACAACCATTTGCATTACCAACACCCGCGAAGAAAAGAATTCTGTTTAGAACACAATGAACTCCTTCGTCTCACTCAAGGCCTCCGCGTCTTACATTATGAGGAAGGACGGCACGAGGAAGCCAAGGATAGCGACATGCCCTTTACCGCACGATTAGTTGCCCAGAAAGGATAGTATGAGTCGACTGGACCTTCATCTCCATACCACCTTTTCGGATGGCAGCCGAACGCCGACCGATGTTCTGACATTGGCGAGCCAAGTAAAGGTGACGGCCCTCGCCATCACCGATCATGACACAATCAATGGTTTACCTGAGGCGATTCAGGCCGGTCATTCTTTAGGCATCGAAGTCATTCCCGGTATCGAGCTCAGTTCACGCTGGGGAAATACCGAACTACACATCCTCGGATACTTTTTGGACTGGAACAACATCGAGCTGCACCGGCACCTCAGGCGTTTCCAAGATGCACGTCATGTGCGAAACCCGCGCATCATAGAAAAGCTGAACGCACTTGGCCTCGATATCACCTATGATGATGTGAAAACGCTCGCGGGAGAGGCTTCCGTCGGGCGTCCACATATTGCAAGAGTGTTGCTTAAAAAGGGCTACGTGACGTCGGCGAAGGAAGCTTTCGACCGCTATCTAGCCGACGGGGCCACCGCGCATGTCCCACGTGAGTTGCCTGACCCGGCGGAAGCCATTGCCATAATCAGGGCCGCACGAGGGGTGCCGGTGCTGGCACATCCATCCTGGCTAGACCGGTCAGAAGGCATTTATAAAATATGTGAGCAATTAAAAGCCGTCGGCCTCGGCGGCATCGAGGTCCATTACAGTACCCATCGACCAGAACAGACGGCGGCCTATCTCGACGTAGCCCGGCGCTTGGATCTACTGGTGACCGGCGGAAGCGACTTTCATGGCGTGACGAAACCGGATATTGAGGTCGGGATCGGCAGAGGACAACTGAAGGTTCCGGAAGCGCTCTTAGAGCCGCTCAGAAGAGCAGCCAATGCTTAAAACTCGCTCAGGCGCAAGACAGAAAGAAACATCAAACCTACTGGATCAGATCTGAATAATGTGATTCAGGATATCACCTTGAACGAGGGAGGTCGTGATGAAACTTCTTATGGCCTTAGTCTTCGCGCTTAGCGCATGTTCATTGATAGACCCACACACCTCCGGCGCGACCTGTTCAACCCGAGACCGCATCGATCTTGCTAAGGCCGGCTACACACACGCAGAGGTAAAGACTTTATGCGAGCAAGAGGCTCAGGCTGCTGCCCCTCCACGCGGCATGGAAATTCTGGCGGGAGAAGGCCAAGCGAGGTGGTCGCAGTGGTGCGTCACACCACAGGGAAGCTGCCCGCTGAATCCGGCGCTCGGCTACTATGCCATTGACGCCCCTTGCAACTGTTATATGCCTTGGGGATTCTCTTCGGGAACGGCAAAGTAGACAGCGGGCCTGTCATACAACCGTGCATCACGAAGCAACCTGATTAATTCTCAGGGGCCTCAACAATATGATTTTCGAATCGGGTGCAGCCTTCGGCTAGTAAGCGGTTCGTCAACATTTCGCCAGGCCACTCGATCGGGAGGTCGGCTGTAAAGACCCACACATCCGGGGATGTCCAGACGGGGCCATGATCTTCCGGGAGTTCCGGATCGAAGAGATCGGTCCAAATCGGCATGTAGACGCCGTTCCCACACTGCGTGTGCAAATGCACAATCGTGCGGCTACGAACTGACGGATCGAGATCGCGCCAGACTGCGACCGTTTCATCAGCCAATCGGTGGAGTCGCACCGCATTTTGCGCGTCGAACATGGCATAGGCGGCATAGACCGGGGCCTCAATCATATGCGAAGCGGGCGCCAACTCAGGACACTGCGCGACTAACCCTTTGAGTAACCCTTCACGATCTTCTTCCTCCAGCGAGTCCGGCATTCCTGAATCAGGCGAACCGATCAGTTCAAACATGAGATAGGCCGTTGATTCTACAGGTGGGTGAAGACGAGCGGCAATCGCCTGACGGCGTTGTGAATCGGCGAGGGAGGAGATATGTGTGTTCAACTCATGCAAGGTCAATAGATCGAGCGTCGCGTCAGTGAGCAGACGAGGTTCTACCGTTACAATCGTGCCGGCCGGTAAACGGAGGTGCCGGTGCAGCAAGTCGGCGGTGGCAACGGGGTCGATCTTCAATCGCAACGGCAGATTGAGATTCGCCTGCAGGGGCAATTCCAGCGCTGCCATGATCGCATAGTTCACCCGCTCATCTCCGCCGGTCTCTTCTTGATCGATGGCAACCGAACAAGCCGCTTCCGAAAGCAAGTCGAACATCCATTCCGCCATCTCTTCATCGAGCGCAGCCAGGACCGTCAACAGATCGTGTTCCCGATCCTGCTCCAAGAAAGCCTGAAGCGTTTCGACCGCGGAGTCAGCATCCCCATGGTCGTGACGGCGGGCATTGATGAGATGAATGAGATCGCGCGTCAAAGGATCGGGCCGGCACCAGTTGGACATGTTACCTTCCTCCAGGGCAACGCAGTGACGATGCATTGGTCACCGCTGATAACCCATGTTGCCAAACTCTTCCGAGCGAATGCAAGCGGCACGGCATCAGGGCGCAAGGAAAAGTTACACATGCAAAAGGCAGAATTGCGACGGCTTTTGTTTTGGATGTTTGGTTTTGCCTTGTGCACTGAGTTTACTCCCCGATCACTTTCACCAACACACGCTTTCGGCGACGGCCATCGAATTCGCCATAAAAAATCTGTTCCCATGGGCCGACATCCAATTGCCCTTTGGTAATCGCGACGACCACTTCTCGTCCCATGAATTGCCGCTTGATATGCGCATCGCCATTGTCTTCACCCGTGTCGTTGTGGCGATACGTGGCCTCTTGCGGCGCCATCTTTTCCAAAAATTCATCGTAATCAACGAGCAGCCCAGGCTCGTCATCATTGATATAGACGCTCGCGGTGATATGCATGGCATTCACGAGGACAAACCCTTCCGTCACACCACTCTTTCGGACGGCCGCTTCGACTTGAGACGTAATATTGATGTAAGCACGTCTGGTGCGTGTTTCGAACCAGAGTTCTTCGCGGTAGGACTTCATGCGACACTCATCGGCTGCCTGCATTCTGCGTCAGCCGAGTTCGGCAATGCAAGGCAGACCGGGCTCGACCAGTGATGGCAGACGTCGCACACCACCCATGGTCCCTTCGGTCTTCTATACCATATAATATAGCTCGGCTCGAAACGTTTGGGAGAACTATGGCAGGAATTGGCCCTGACAAGATTCGGCTTTCGCCCAACGCCATGACCGTCCTCCGTCGGCGGTATCTGGCGAAGCATGACGGGGGCAACAGGAAGGAGACGCCTGCGCAGATGTTCCGGCGCGTCGCGGAGAACGTGGCGCAGGCGGAACGCCTGTATCCGTGCAGCCGCCGCACGGTTCGCCAGCGCGCGCAGCAATTCTACGACATGATGAGCCGCCTGGACTTCCTGCCGAATTCTCCGACACTCATGAATGCCGGACGCGATTTGCAACAACTCTCCGCCTGTTTTGTTCTTCCCGTTGAGGACTCGCTGGAGTCTATTTTCGAGGCCGTGAAGGATCAGGCCCTCATTCATCAATCGGGCGGAGGCACCGGTTTTTCTTTCAGCCATCTACGTCCTGCGAATGACATCGTGGCATCCACCAATGGCATTGCCTCAGGACCCGCGTCCTTTATCCAGGTCTTCAACACTGCGACGGAGGTCATCAAACAGGGCGGCACGCGACGGGGCGCCAACATGGGCGTGTTGCGAGTCGATCATCCCGATGTTCTCGCATTCATCGACGTGAAACAACATCCCCGAGAACTGACGAATTTCAATGTATCGATTGCGATGACGGACGCCTTTATGCACGCCCTCGAACGGGACAAGGACTATGCCCTGATCAATCCGAGAACCAAGCGCGTCGTCACACGGCTCAAAGCCGCGCTCGTATTCGACCGGCTGACGGAAGCCGCTTGGAGGACGGGAGAACCCGGAGTCCTCTTTCTCGATACGATCAACGCCGCCAATCCCACCCCGCACATCGGCCTGATGGAAAGCACGAATCCGTGCGGCGAACAACCGCTTCTACCGCACGAATCGTGTAACTTGGGCTCAATCAATATGGCCCACTTCCTCACCGGCTCCACCAAACGCCCGCGCATCGATTACGAACGGCTGAGAGACACGATCCGACTGGCCGTCCGCTTTTTGGACGATGTCGTCGATATGACTCACTTTCCGTTACCAGAAATCGAAGCCATGACGAAGGGCAATCGCAAGATCGGGTTAGGCATCATGGGGTTCGCAGATCTCCTCATCCAGCTGAATGTTCCCTATGATTCCGCCGATGCCCTCGCTCTGGGCGAGCACATCATGCGCTTCCTGTGGGAAGTTGGACGAGGGGCATCAGCGGAACTGGCGGCAGAGCGCGGCGAGTTTCCAAACTTTAAAGGAAGTCGTCTTGAATCTGCCGGGCAGCAGTTGAGGAATGCCACGGTCACCACCATTGCGCCGACTGGAACCATCAGCATTATCGCCGACTGCTCACCGGGTATCGAACCACTCTATGGAATCAGCTTCGTCCGGACGGTCATGGATGACACTCGACTCATCAGCCTTCACCCGGCTTTTATTCGGCACGCGAAACGTGCCGGCATCTATTCGGAAGAGTTGATTCGGCAAGTGGCCGCAGCTGAATCGATCCAAAACTTGACGGACATTCCCGAAGCGATTCAGCGGTTGTTTGTCACGGCGCATGATATCGGTGCGGAACATCATGTTCGCATGCAGGCGGCGTTCCAGAAATACAGCGACAGCGGCGTATCAAAAACCATCAATCTCCCTCCGACAGCCACCAAGCAGGATGTCGCATCGGCTTTTCGATTAGCCTACCAGCTGCGATGCAAGGGCATTACTGTCTTCAGGTCGGGCAGTCGAGACAACCAGGTCATGGCATGTGTCAACCCTCACGCCTGCTAGGCGGGGCGCTGAAAAAAGCCAACATCACACCCAACCGACCCCAGGCACGCATGTTTACAGACATGTCTACCACCACTGAAGGGCTGTAGCGGGTCAAGCGGGGAACTGGTACGGCAAGACAGTTCTGAAATACACTCGGGCGCTACGGGTCTGTTTGACACAGTACACATATAGTGATATTTACTGGTCCGTTGCTCGTCGACGTCTGTGGAAGGAGGAAGGGATGGGAGGAGGATTCAATCACGCCGGGGCGCTCAGTAGTCTTCCTAGTTGGCAGCTGTTGTTTGCGAAAGAACCCGATCCCGATGTAGATTTGCAGCTGCAGGAACCGCGGACTCACAATCGACCGTCGCATGTCGGTGGCCCCGCTCCACAGAAACCGCCAAGGCTTCGGATTCTCATCTTGATCCTCCTGTTACTCGTTGTGGCAGGAGGAGCCTACTTCGCGATGGACCCTGAACTCGTCATGACACTCACAGGCCAGGAAGCGCCAATGCCCGCGCCTGCTACGCCACCCGTCACAGCTGTTCACCGCCCGGTCGTACCTCCGCCTCCATCCCCGCGCGCGTTGGATCCAGAGGGGTTGGACTCTGTCAGGCCGCCAGGCACAATTCCCACACCCTCGTTCGGAGAAGGGCAACGCGTGTCCATCGTTCCGAATTCCGCTTCACCCGGACTTCCTCTGTCATTGACTCAGGATGCCGCTGGAACGAAGTCTGGTCCGACTGTCGGCCCGGGACGCACACTCTTCGTATTGGATGCAGAGCTGCACAATGGTACGTGGGTCTATCTCGTGCGCACCGATGAAGGAGCTAAAGGCTGGATCGCCGAAAAACAGCTCGCTGCTAAGCCATAGGGCTGCCCGCCGTCATGCTCCTCTGCTATAATAACGCCGCTCTTCCGAGCTAGTCCGAACGTCATCAAGTCGATAAATCATCTAACAGTCATAACGTCAGAAAGTCATAAAGTCTATAAATCAGGATTTTGATGTGAAGACCTTACGACTAAATGACTTCACAACAGGTTGATCATGTCACGCGCCATTATCTTCGACTTCGACGGTGTGATTGCGGATAGTGAACCCATCCATCTAGCGGTGTTCCAGCGTGTGCTCGCAAAAAAGGGGTACGTGCTCACCCAAGAGGAATATTACGCGGATTATCTTGGCTACGACGACAGGGGGTGTTTCGAAGCCTTTCTGACCGCCCATGGCGAGCCGGTTTCACAGACCGTCATCGAGGACTTGGTCGAGCAAAAAGCTGAGGCCTATTTCAACTACATCAGAGAACGTTCTGTCATCTTTCCCGGTGTGCAAGCACTCATCCGTGAGGCCGCCACGCGACATCGTTTGGCCATCTGCTCCGGAGCTCTGAGGCATGAAATCGAGTTTATTCTAGAGCAGTCCGGCATTCGGAAAGAATTCCAGCACATTACAAGCGCGGAAGATGTAAGACGCGGCAAGCCCGATCCTGAAGGATTCCTCCATGCTTTGGCCGCACTGAATGGACAAGGCGCTGTCCCGGCCACGACACCACGTGAATGCCTCGTCATCGAAGATTCCCTGCCTGGCATTAGAGGCGCGCATGCCGCGGGCATGAAAGTGCTCGCGGTCGCCAACACGCACCGCATCGAGGACCTGCGAGAAGCCGACGCCATTACCACGTCGTTGGCCGACGTGAACCTGCAAGAGCTGACACATCGTCTATGGGGGTCATGATTGACCTCGCGCTTGAACACAAAGCTTCGATGCGTTACGCAATAGTTTCCTCAAAGGATATTTATGAGAATTTGTTCACTCTTGCCTGGAGCCACAGAAGTCGTCGCCGCACTAGGACTTGCCGACCAGCTTGTCGGCATCAGTCATGAATGCGACTTTCCTCCTGAGATCAGAAACGCCCCGGTAATGGTCCGTCCCGTGATCAATCACGAACGTATGGCAAGCCCGGACATCGATCGAGCGGTGACACGCGCGGTCGCCGAACATCGCCCGCTCTATACACTCGAAGAAAGCCTGTTCCGTGACGCGCAACCGGATCTTGTGATCACCCAGGACCTGTGTCATGTCTGCGCCGTGACCCCATCGGATGTGGAACGCGCCATGGCGTCTCTGCCTCAGCCGGCACGTATCCTTTCCTTGAATGCGGACAGCTTGGAAGACATGCTTCATGATGTCGAACGAATCGGAGAGGCAACGGATAAGGTGGCTGAATCGCGCGCGCTGACTTCCGCACTTCGCCGGCGCTTGCAGGCTCTTCGTGAGCAGCTCGCACTCGAAGAGTACATCCCGACCGTGGTTTGTCTGGAATGGCTTGATCCGCTCTACGTCGCGGGGCATTGGGTCCCCGAAATGGTCACGTGGGCCGGGGGAAGACATCTATTAAGTGGAAGCGGCGCTCCGTCGCAGCGGATCACGTGGGTGGGGTTGGTGGAAGCGGCGCCGGATGTGCTGATCGTCATGCCGTGCGGGTTTTCAATCGAGCGCACGCGCCAGGAATTGAAGCGGCTGACGACTCATCCCGATTGGCGTCGCCTTCCAGCTGTTCAGCACGGCCGCGTTTTTGCCGTCGACTCCGGAGCCTATTTTAGTCGTCCCAGCCCCCGGTTAATCGATGGCACCGAAATCCTCGCAGCCCTGTGTCATCCATCGCGATTCACACAGACCGTCCCGGTCGGCGCAGAGCGCATTGTGAATGAACCCACGATGCCATCTACAGATTCGGCAGGATAATGGTTCAACCTTTATGGCGATCATGATGACCGGTGCCGAAGCCCAGACCTATTGCGAGACCGTCACGAAGCGAAGTGGGAGTAATTTCGCCTATTCGTTCTTATTTCTCCCCCCGGCCCGACGGGCGGCGATGTATACGATCTACGCATTTTGCAAAGAAGTGGACAATGCCGTCGATGAGCCACCGCCTGGCAGCAATCCGCAGGACCAGCTGGCTCTCTGGCGACGGGAGCTGTCCGCCGCGTATCACGGCACGCCTTCCTTTCCTGTGGCGATCAGCCTTGCCCATCATGTGCGAGAGCTAGCCATTCCGGAGGAATATTTCGAAGATCTCATCGCCGGCGTCGAGATGGATTTGACGTTGAAACGATATCCGACGTTTGAGGCCCTCTCCCTCTATTGCTATCGGGTCGCTTCGGTCGTGGGGTTGATCTGCCTCCATGTCTTCGGGACGCGCTCGCCACGAGCACATGATTATGCAGTCAACCTCGGCTTGGCTTTTCAGTTGACGAATATTTTGCGGGACCTGCGGACGGATGGCGAGCAAGGCCGCATCTATCTACCTCAGGAGGATCTTGCACGGTTCGGCTATTCCGAAGACGATCTGCTGACACAGACTTATTCTCCCGCCTTTACTGAACTGATGCGCTTTCAATGCAACCGGGCGCGAGACTATTATCGCAAGGCAAGCCAAGCTGCCGGACAACTCCCGGTGGAGGATCGCAGAGCACTGACTGTCGCCGAAATCATGCGGGGCGTCTATGCTCGGATCCTGGAGCGCATCGAACGGTCCGACTACCGGGTCTACGATGCTCGCGTCGGACTGGCCCCTCCCTATCGTCTCGCGATCGCTACAGGCATTTGGCTTCGCTCCCTGCTTGCCGGATGAAACCAACGGCGTTGGTAGTAGGCAGTACCCTGGCTGGGCTGACCACTGCTCTTCGACTCGGACAGCGGGGGTATGCCGTCACGCTGATTGAACATGCCCTGCCGCCCGAGGCCATTGGCGGAAGACAGAATATCGATCCCCTTCCGTTTGTGCTGATGGGGGGCCATACTGCAACCCGTGCCCTATTGGAGACGCTTGGAACGTCGAAGCACGTGCAGCATGATGACAAGATTCGGTTCGAGCTCCTGTTGTCGGATCGTCGTCCGGTGCGCCTGCGGCGGCCACCGCTGCCGGCACCGCTTCACGCCTTGGCAGGGCTAGCGATATTCCCAGGAATGCCTGCACGGGACCGCTGGCGTTTTCTCATGTGGGTAGAACGCACATGGGAGCAGGATCCGGCCCTGCCGCCTGATCTGGATAGTCATACGGCGGAAGCCTGGCTTCGCGGGATCGGCCAATCCGACTATGCCCGTGTCCACGTCTGGTCGCCGCTCTCACGATTCTTGCTGGGCGACGACGTAAAAACGGTCTCCGCCGGGGCACTACTTACGACGCTAATGCGTCATTTTCTTTCCAGCCGGAGTCACTCCCAACTCGCCATTCCGCTGCTCACCATAGACCAACTGCTGCATCAGCCTCTGCGACAAGCCCTGCTCGGCATGGGAGTCACCATCAAAACAGAATATGTCGACCGCATTGAGTTCGATATGCAGAAGGTCACGGGTATACAGCCGAAGGCTGATAATCGGACCGTCGCCGATTGGTATATCCTCGCCTTGCCGCATCAGTGTGTGACCGCCCTGCTACCTGAACGACTGCTGACCCGCTTTTCATATTTCCAACACATTGGAGAGCTGGCCGATACACCGGCTGTAGCGGTTTATCTTCGGCTGGATGCGCCGATCCTGTCGCCGCGCGTGATTTTGTTGGCTGGCAGAACATTTCATTGGATGTGCTTGACACCGGCTGCGGATACCCCACAGACACACGTCTCTCTGGTGATAACCGGACCGTCCGGGTTGGAGCGGTCTGATGACGACTTGCTCAAGTCGGCAGGGGAAGACCTGCACCGCACGCTACCGGACATAGGGAAGACGCAGCCGATTGCACACCACATCGTCCGTTCTCCACGAGCCTGTTTGTCCATGAAACCAGGGATGACCACGCACCGGCCGCTCCAGCAAAGCCCGTTTCCCAATCTGTTTCTCAGCGGCGACTGGACCGACACGGGTGTCCCCGGGACAGTAGAAAGTGCAATCGTCAGTGGTGACCGTTGTGCCCAAATGATTCTGGACAAGTCTTAAGAGTAGGCGTGGTGAAGCGGGGCGCCGGTGAGAAAACCCCGCTTCACCGCCGACCGTCACCGGACTAGGAGGAATGGCAACTGACTTTCATCGATTCGATGTCATTCGACATATCCAGCTTGCCGAGGTTCGGCACACGCTGGTTAGAGGTAAACGCGATTTCCGTTCCCTTAAAATCTTTATCCTTGTAGGCTTTGACGGTGGCATTGGGGCCAATAATCACACTTTCGACATCATTATTCCAATCCCGGCCCTTCAGATCTTTCAATGAAGCAAACACTGCTGGGCCCTGAATCAGAAGATGGGGATCGTCCTTATCGTAGTTATCGTCTTCATAGATCTCCACCCAACAGCCCTTATCGACAACCTGAAGTTCCAAATCGGCTGCCTTCACTGAACTGCCAAACGCAAGCACGAGGAATGCGCTGAAAAGTATACGTAGCATCCTAGGCCTCCTTGGTTACCAACTTGTTTCATCCCAAGTTGGTAAGCTGCAAAGGTTGTACCCGTATCGCAAGAACATCTCTGGCCATAAGTTGTTGTCTGATAAGGGGCTGTGTTAGAACGCAGCCGACGGCGGAAAAAATATCTTAAGGATTCGACAGGACGAAGTGTCTATGAGCAGGAGAAGCTGTCTGCGCAGAACGGCGGGTCAGCAATGCGTGGGGTGACAGCTTCAAAGCATTACGGCCGGCGCCTCTCTCTTTCTTCCAGCGAAACAAGAAGCGTTCGACCTTCTGTTTGAAATCGATTTGCGACACCAAGGTGAGGTGCCGTGGTGCCTTCGACCAGGATCTGAAGTTCCAGTCGCGCCGCCGCCACATCGTTTCGTTTCAAGTAGGCTTTGGCCAAATCTAACCGAGCGTGTTCGTATCTGGGATCGGCCTCCACAGCTTGCTTGAGATATCTTAGCGCGGCCTCGACATCCCCGCCGAGTATCCAAGGGAGTTCGTCCAGCATTCGGCCCATCATGTGCAGAGCCGGAGCATGGTCCTTCCGTAACTCCAGCGCTCTGGCCACATGCACCTTCAGCTCTCGCACGGTCAGCGCGGAAGCCGTGAGACCCTTCAATTGAACGGCTCTCCCTAGATTGGCTGCATACAAGTAGTGCGCGTCCGCATTCGTTTCCTGTAGGTCAAGTGCGCGTTTTGCAATCCGGGCGCCTTCGTCAAATGCTGCTTGTTGCCGTGTCGCATCCGTATAGCCTTCCTGGCCCATATTGAGATAGAGCTCGGACAGTTTTACGAGGACAGCGGGATCGGAGGACTCGTGCGCTCGGGCCTTCACAAGACGGTCAAGATCCTCCATGGCTGACCGTGGCGGCGCAGCATGAACCGGCTGGGGAGCACAGGCCAAGACGATCAAGAGTGCGATCGGTATGAGATGACCCACGGGTCCACGCAAGCGATGCATCCGCCCCATCCTTCCTGAGTTCCGGAACGAAGACCTAGGGCTGGATGATGCCAGCCAAGTGTCAAGATCTGGTGAACAGCGAAATGCTTCTTATGGAACGTCATAAAAAACGGGCTGAGCCTGTGAGTGCGCTCGGATAAGATGCAAAGAGAAAACGGACAATGGCGAGTGACCTCAATCTATCAACTCACTGCTTCTTGAGCGCTTTGAGTTCCTTCTCCAACGCGATCATTCTCAGTTCTCGGCCAACCACCACCTCTTCAAACTTTTCGAGGTCCTTGATTTTATCTTGCAGCTCCTCCTTCGACCGTTTCAGATCGCGGAGGACCCGCTGGTACTCGCTCATGTCGCGCAGAATACCGATCGCGCCGATGATCTTTCCATCCGCGCCTCGCCATGCCGACGCGTTGAGAGTCATCGGCGTGACCTTGCCTAAGACGCTCCGCGGGTGCAAGTCGACATTTCTCGATAATCCCTTATTGGTCACGTCCCGTAGCACGCCCGTGAATTGTCCCACGTCATCCTCAGGCAAAAAACGTGAAAGGCAATCGTAGCCCAATCGGTCCGGTTCTAGACCCAGCAACTCACATGCAGCATTGTTCGCTAACAGAATGTTGGCGTCGAGATCCGTGACGAACACCGGATCGGGAGCATGTTTGATCAACGTCTCGGCCGCCTTGCTGCGGACTAACTCATGTTGGGCGCGCTCCAGCTCCAGATTTTTTCGCTCGAGGTCCCTGGTCTTCTTGTAGAGTTCGACGAACACGTTCACCTTGGAGGCAAGGATCTCCGGAACAATGGGTTTGAAAATATAGTCGACGGCTCCATAGGCATAGCCTTTGACTACATCCGCATCATCCTTGTTGTAACTGGTCAGAAAGATGATCGGCACATCGCGCGTTTTCTCGCGAGCGCGAATAAGGCGGGCCGTCTCATAGCCATCGATACCGGTCAGCTTGATATCCAGGAGGATGACGCTGTAGTCGCCATCCAAAAGATGTTTGAGCGCCTCTTCTCCGGATTGCGCCTTGATAACTACTCTATCGTCCCCCGCCAACAGGCTTTCCAAGGCTAAGAGACTTTGCGGGTTATCGTCCACAAGCAAAAGACTCGGCTTGCGTGTAGCGCCGCCATCGGTCTTCCGCGCCTGTTCCATGTTGGTTAACAGATTCGACCCGTCCATGGACGTGTTCATGCATTCCCTTCCCTGTGATCGACATGTGGCTTCATGCTCATCGCATGCTTCGAAGCCTTCCGGTACCATCCGCTGCCGATTTCCTCATATCGCTTTTCATCAGTCGCGAGCTTCGGAAATCGCTCACGTCCCACTCCCAACATGCCGAAGCGGTACAAACTTCGATAAAAGAGCGTCATCACACGGTCTTGAAGCCATGGATTGTACAGGTCCCAAACATGGCGGCACACAATCAATTGAAACTCGTTGAACCCTTCATCGACTGCAACGCTATGGTCGGTAAAAACAACATGCTCGCGAAGGGAGGGCACCATGGCGGCATACTGCCCATCAATCGTGTAATAGTCCGAAAATGTGGACGACCCACCCGCTTGCTGATAATTGGACGCATTCAACGCCATCATGCTGAGCGGGAACAAACCTTGTGCGGCTGTATGAAAGACGGCCTTGTGGATGTCGGTGGCATAGATGCGTGCGCGCGGGAAAAGACCTTCTTCATGCAAGAGGATCGCAAGGGCGTATACCTCCTCTCCTGTTGAACAGGCCGGCTGCCAAATTTGAATGGAGGGGTACGTTTTGAGAATCGGGATCACCGTCGTCCGAAATGCAGCATAAAAGCCGGGATCAGAAAACATGGGGGCCCGTGTGGTCGCCAGACCGACCAGCAGCTCTTCCAGACAACCCGACTGATGGAAGACCTTGTCTTGCAGCTGCGAAATCGTCTCCACGCCTTCCGCATGCACCCGCTCCCATATGCGCCGCTTCAGTGGTCCATCGACATAATCACGAAAATCATATCCGAATCCGTGAAACAGTCCGTCCAGAAGCAAACGCACCTCTGTGTCTTCCACTAACTGATTGGCGATAGCCATGCCTTGAATCCTGGATGCTCAGTCCTCAGTGCCGACAGAGACCGACTCAGTTCTGGAACCTTCGTCCTTCCCCTACCGGTACAACCACACACGCAACAGCGACAGCAACTGATCCGGATCGACCGGCTTGGATAAATAGTCCGAGGCGCCGGCATCGATACACTTTGCGCGGTCCACCTTCATGGCCTTTGCCGTGACGGCAATAATGGGGAGCGAAGCAAATTGAGGCATTTTCCGAATGGCGTGCATGGTTTCGTATCCGTCCATTTCGGGCATCATGATATCCATAAGCACAATATCGAAATCAGGCTCCTGCTTCAACTTTTCAATGCCATCGAATCCGTTTTCCGCATACACCGCCTGCATATGGTGCTGTTCTAGAATGCTCGTCAGCGCAAAGATATTCCGAATGTCGTCATCGACAATCAAGATTTTTTTGCCCGCCAAAATCGGATCCGACTGCCGCGACCGATCCAACAACTGCCGCTGTGAAGTTCCGAGCGTGTCGGGCGACCGGTGGAGAAATAGAGCCGTCTCATCTAACAGCCGCTCCGGCGATTTAACGTCCTTGATAATGATGGCCTCGGTCATCTTGACGAGTTCATTCTCTTCCTCGTGGGTCAACTCCTTTCCCGTATAGACGATAATGGGAAGATTCGCCAATCCAAGTTCTGTGTGAATTCGTTCGATCAAGTTCTTTCCATCCATATCAGGCAGCCGCAGGTCCAGAACCATGCAGTCGAATCGTGCCTGCTTGAGCGCATCGAGCGCCTCTTCACCACTCCCGACGGATGTGGCTTGTACATCACCGCCCCCGATCAGTTCCATCATGCTCTGTCGCTGGTCGGCATTATCTTCCACGATCAACAGGTTTTTGGCCGGACGCTCGATGAACGCAATCATCTCATCAAACGCTTTTTCTAACCATTCCCGGCTAACCGGTTTACTCAGGTATCCGAACGCGCCGAGTCGCAGACCCCGCTGCCGTGCTTCCTCGACGGAAATAATATGCACGGGAATGTGGCGGGTGATGGGGTCGTGCTTTAATCGATCCAGAATCGTCCACCCATCCTTGTCCGGCAAGCAAAGGTCCAGCGTGATGGCCGACGGCTTGAAACGACGCGCCAGCCCCAGGCCGGCTTCGCCGTTGCCTGCCACCAGGCCCTTAAATCCCTTCTCCCGCGCCAGTTCCAACAGGATGTTGGCAAAAGGCGCATCATCTTCCACGATGAGCAACACACGATCGTTGGCATGAATAGTCCCGCGATCGTCGGCAACCTCGGCCGGCACGTCCACATCCACGTATTCGAGTGCCGGCTCGACTGGGAGCGTGACAGTCCGCGGTTCTGCGCTGCGCGTGGCCAGGACTGGAGCCGACGGACGCGGCACCACCGTGCTCGAACTGTAGACTCTCGGCAGAAAGAACGTAAATGTACTCCCTTGCCCCGGGGTACTGCTTACCGTAATCTCACCGCCCAGCAGGCGCGCAATTTCCCGGCTGATAGACAGGCCCAACCCGGTCCCTCCATATTTCCGGCTGGTCGTCCCATCTGCCTGTTGGAAGGCCTCGAAGATAATCCGCTGCTTGTCCGGAGAGATCCCGATTCCCGTATCCGTGACGGAAAATGCGAGGACACAATCGGCCTGGTTCAGCCCGATGTGATCCCTGTTCCATCCCGTCACAACCTTTTCGATGTGCAAGACGACCTTCCCATGGTCGGTGAACTTGATCGCATTCGAGAGGAGATTCTTCAAGACCTGCTGCAAGCGCATGCCGTCGGTTTGGATCGCCGACGGCAAGCCGGCAACCCGCTCGATCTCGAATGACAACCCTTTATTTTGTGCCACTTCACGAAACGTGCGATCGACATAATCGGTCAACTCGGCGAATCCTACCGGGCTGATCGACACGCCCATGGTCCCGGATTCAATTTTCGCGAGATCCAGGATGTCATTGATGAGAGCTAAGAGGTCGCTGCCCGAGGCGTAAATGGTCTGGGCAAATTCCACCTGTTTAGGCGTCAGTGTCTCTTCACGGTTGTCCGACAAGAGTTTCGATAGAATCAACAGGCTATTTAACGGCGTGCGCAGCTCGTGCGACATGTTGGCCAAGAATTCCGACTTGTATTTGGACGATAGGGCCAATTGAGCAGCCTTTTCTTCCAGGGCCAATCGAGCTTCCTCCACTTCTCGATTCTTGGTTTCCACCTGGGTATTTTGGTTCGCCAGCAAATTAGCTTTTTCTTCCAACTGCTCGTTGGTCCGGCGCAACTCTTCTTGCTGTTGTCGCAACAGTTCTTCGGACTTCCGTAAGGTTTCCGCCTGACGTTCCAGGCGTTCATTCGTCGTTTTCAACTCGTGCTGCTGCGCTTGTAATTCCGCCGTCAGGGCTTGCGACTGTTTCAGAAGGTCTTCCGTTCTCATATTCGCCGCGATCGTGTTTAAGACGATTCCGATCGTTTGCTTGAGTTGGTCCAGGAACGTGACGTGAATATCGCTGTACCGATTGAACGAGGCCAACTCGATGACCGCCTTGACCTCTTCCTCGAAGAGAATCGGAAGCACCAAAATATTATATGGGGTCGCGGATCCGAGCCCCGAACTGATTTGAATGTACTCCGGTGGCACGTTGGTGACGACGATGCGCTCCTTTTCGAGCGCACATTGCCCGACAAGACCTTCCCCGGCCTTGAAGACATTCGACATGCCCTTGCGGGTGCGGAACGCATAGCCGCCGAGCAACTTCAAGACCGGCTCTCCTTCGACAGGATCATTGATGTAGAAGACGCCTTGTTGAGCATTCACGAGCGGGACTAATTCCGACAAGATCAGATTGGCCACCGTCGTCAAATTCTTCTGACCTTGCAGCTTGTTCGTGAACTCGGCCAGGTTCGTTTTCAACCAGTCCTGTTCCATGTTTTTCTGGGTCGTGTCTTTCAGATTGCGGATCATCTCATTGATGTTGTCCTTCAACGATGCGACCTCACCAAGCGCTTCCACGTTAATGGACCGCGTCAGGTCGCCCTTCGTCACGGCCGTCGCTACTTCCGCAATGGCGCGTACCTGATTGGTTAGGTTCGCCGCCAACTGGTTCACGTTATCCGTGAGATCCTTCCACAGTCCGGCTGCACCCGGCACGCTGGCCTGCCCGCCGAGTTTGCCTTCCGTTCCCACCTCGCGGGCGACGGTGGTTACCTGGTCGGCAAAGGTCGCCAGCGTATCAATCATTTCGTTAATCGTATCGGCGAGCGCCGCGATCTCACCTTTCGTTTCCACCGTCAGTTTGCGTTTCAAGTCGCCATTGGCCACCGCGGTCACGATTCTCGCGATACCTCGAACCTGGCTGGTCAGGTTACTCGCCATCGAGTTGACATTGTCCGTCAAATCCTTCCAGACACCGCCGACGCCTTTCACTTCCGCCTGCCCGCCGAGTTTCCCTTCCGTGCCGACCTCACGGGCGACACGTGTGACCTCCGAGGCGAATGAGTTCAATTGGTCCACCATCGTATTGATGGTGTTTTTCAACTCTAAGATTTCCCCCTTCACATCCACCGTGATTTTCTTCGACAGGTCGCCGTTCGCCACGGCCGTCGTCACCTGCGCGATGTTGCGCACCTGACTGGTTAAGTTACTCGCCATGAAATTCACGTTGTCGGTCAGATCTTTCCAGACTCCGCCGACGCCCCGTACGACGGCCTGCGCCCCCAGCTTCCCTTCCGTGCCGACGTCGCGGGCGACACGCGTGACTTCCGATGCGAAAGAATTTAATTGGTCCACCATGACGTTGAGCGTATTCTTCAACTCGAGAATTTCCCCCTTCACGTCCACCGTGATTTTCTTCGACAGGTCGCCGTTCGCCACTGCGGTCGCGACTTGTGCAATGTTGCGCACTTGGTTCGTCAGGTTGTTCGCCATCAAGTTCACATTGTCGGTGAGGTCCTTCCACGTTCCACCGACGCCTTTCACATCTGCCTGACCGCCGAGTTTCCCTTCCGTACCGACTTCGCGCGCGACACGCGTAACTTCCGACGCGAACGAGTTCAACTGATCGACCATGACGTTGATCGTGTTTTTTAACTCGAGAATCTCACCCTTCACGTCCACGGTGATTTTCTTCGAGAGGTCGCCGTTCGCCACCGCCGTCGTCACCTGCGCGATGTTGCGCACCTGACTGGTTAAGTTACTCGCCATCAAGTTGACGTTGTCGGTCAGGTCCTTCCAGGTCCCCGCCACACCTTTCACGTCGGCCTGGCCGCCGAGTTTACCTTCAGTGCCGACGTCGCGCGCGACGCGCGTGACTTCCGACGCGAACGAGTTTAATTGGTCCACCATCGTATTAATGGTGTTTTTCAACTCCAAAATTTCGCCCTTCACATCCACGGTGATTTTCTTCGACAAGTCGCCGTTCGCCACCGCCGTCGTCACCTGCGCGATGTTGCGCACTTGACTGGTCAAGTTACCGGCCATCCAGTTGACGTTGTCGGTGAGATCCTTCCACGTGCCGGCCACGCCTCGCACTTCCGCCTGACCACCCAACTTGCCTTCGGTACCGACCTCTCTGGCCACCCGGATCACTTCAGACGCGAAGGAGTTGAGCTGATCCACCATGATATTGATCGTATTCTTCAACTCGAGAATCTCACCTTTTACTTCGACGGTGATTTTCTTCGACAGGTCGCCGTTGGCCACCGCGGTCGCGACCTGCGCAATATTCCGGACCTGGCCCGTAAGATTGCTCGCCATATAGTTCACGCTGTCCGTCAAATCCTTCCAGGTACCACCGACGCCTCGCACATACGCCTGCGCACCGAGCTTCCCTTCTGTGCCCACTTCACGGGCGACACGCGTGACCTCCGAGGCAAAGGAGTTGAGCTGGTCCACCATCGTATTAATCGTGTTTTTTAGCTCTAAGATTTCGCCCCTGACTTCCACGGTGATCTTCTTTGAGAGGTCGCCGTTCGCCACCGCCGTGGTCACCTGCGCGATGTTTCGCACCTGGTTCGTCAGATTGTTTGCCATAAGATTGACGTTGTCGGTGAGATCTTTCCATACGCCGCCCACCCCTCGCACGACGGCCTGTGCGCCCAATTTTCCTTCCGTCCCGACGTCACGGGCCACGCGCGTAACCTCAGATGCAAACGAGTTCAACTGGTCCACCATGATATTGATCGTATTCTTCAGCTCGAGAATCTCACCGCGCACATCTACCGTGATTTTCTTCGACAGGTCGCCGTTCGCGACGGCGGTCGTCACCTGTGCAATGTTTCGCACCTGGTTCGTCAGGTTATTAGCCATGAGATTGACGTTGTCGGTGAGGTCTTTCCACGTTCCGGCGACGCCTTTCACCTCTGCTTGTCCGCCCAGCTTGCCTTCCGTACCCACTTCGCGGGCGACACGTGTCACCTCGGACGCAAACGAATTAAGCTGGTCCACCATTGTATTAACCAGCTTAGCAGTTCTCAAAAATTCGCCCTTAATGGGGCGTCCTTCGGTTTCCAACGGAATGGATTGTGTCAGATCGCCTTTTGCGACAGACCCGATCACGCGCGTCACCTCGGCAGTCGGCCGCACGAGGTCACTAATTAGAGAGTTCACGGAATCGACGCATGTCCCCCATGATCCCGTCACATTGCCGATTGAGGCGCGTGCGCCGATCTTCCCTTCCTTGCCGACGACCTTGCTGAGGCGCTGCAGATCTTTGGTGAGGCGCTCGTTCTGCTCGATGATTTCATTCAAGATGGAGGCGATTTCACCGGCGATCCCCGACCGATTGAGCCGCATACGGACACCGAACTCGCCCTTCCGAAAGGACTTCAGCGTACTGAGGAGAGTTTCGCTGAAGACCGATTCATCCGTACGTTCTTTGACCTGCATGCAAGCCTCCTTTAACCCTTTTGAGAATGTCTGATTCGGACACAGGTTGGGTAAGGCGATCTACTGAAAATCCAGGGTAGTAAAATAATCGAGGTAGGAGAAAATGGAAAGCAGAAAATAGGGCGTTGACGTGTAGTCGTAACACCTACATTTGCCTACAAACTCACAAAGACATGCCGTGGCGACCTACGCACATTTACAGTGGAAACCTGTAAAAGGTTACCTGAATGAGATGGTTAGGTTTTTCAGTTCCCATTGCTCGTTTTAAAACCCGCTTTCAGCGATTCGGATTTGCCTTCGCGATCACGGCGCTGTGTTTGGCCCTCACACTGGTATTGAGTAGTGTCACTCATCGCGGCGTGTTCCAAGTCGTCGTGGTAGCGGTGGCATTAAGTGCCTGGTACGGCGGGCTCTATCCCGGCCTCTTTTCAGCCGGACTCGCCGCAGCAGGTATCGCGTTTGCTGTCCTTGCGCCGCAATATTCACTGGTTGTCACGAAATGGGAAGATCTTCTGCAGCTCATTGTATTCGCGCTTGTGTCCGTCACTATCAGCAGCCTCAGTGAAGCTCGGCATCGCACTGAGCGCCTACTCCAAACCCGAACGACAGAATTGGAGGAGGCGAACCAAGAACTGGAAGCCTTCTCGTATTCAGTCTCGCACGATCTCCGGTGGCCCCTGCGGGCCATCGACGGCTACTCACGGATTCTGATCGATGAATACGAATCCCGTCTCGACCTCAAAGCCCAACGCTACCTGCATTTGATGCGCAGCAGCACACAGCACATGGATCGATTGGTGGAAGATTTGTTAGCGTTTTCCAAATTGGCACGTCAACCTCTCAGGAAGGAGTCTGTCGATCCCGCTGACCTCGCTCGACTCGCACTTGTGGAATTGGAGTCGCAGAGGGAAGGTCGGTCGGTGGACATTGCCATCGGAACGCTCCCATCGACCCCGGCCGATCCGGCGCTGCTCAAGCAGGTTTTCGTGAATCTCTTGCACAATGCACTGAAATTCACACGGACGCGCCCCCGCGCCGCCATTCATATCGGATATCAAGAGCAAGCCATCGGAGGCATCGGTGCATATTATGTCCAAGACAATGGTATCGGCTTCGATATGAAATATGTCGACAAGGCGTTCGGCGTCTTCCAACGGCTTCACCGACCTGAAGAATATGAGGGCACCGGAGTGGGACTCGCGATCGTCCAACGAATCATTTCACGCCACGGGGGAAAGGTATGGGCTCAAACGGATGTCGACAAGGGAGCCACGTTTTACTTCACCTTACAAGGAGACAAGCAGCATGACGCGGGAACCGATTGATATCCTCCTCATCGAAGACAATGCCTCAGATGCTGAGCTGACAGTGCACGCCTTTCAGAAACATAGCAAGGCAAAGCGGATTCATATTGTACGCGACGGGGCCGAGGCCCTCGATTTTTTTCACTGTACAGGCACGTATGCCGGCCGCAATGAACAGATTCTGCCAAAATTGATTCTCTTGGACTTAAAGTTGCCGCTTATCGAGGGACAGTATGTGTTGCGCCAAATTCGGGCCAATGCCACAGCACGCCATGTTCCCATCGTTGTGCTGACCTCCTCACGAGAAGCACGGGATATTTATCAGTGCTACCAGTTAGGCATCAGCAGCTACATCGTCAAGCCGGTCAACTTCGATGAATTTACGGAAGCCGCGAAAGTCATCGCCAAATATTGGCTGGAGCTCAATCAGCCGTTATCGAATTAGTGGGTCGAACGGACGCAAAGTAAGGCTTTGGCCTACTCACTATACCCTCCAAAGACTTTTCGTCCGTCAGGTCCGCCGACAGGAGACCGGAGCTTCATCCGATAGGATTTTCACACACAATCCCTTATTCAGGAAGCATAAGATTGGCCGCAAGATTCGCACAGGCATTGGGGCAATAGTGGATTGTCCTCTACAGGCATGACGGCCACCCTCTTGGCATGGTGGTTTCTCTTATGGTCGCCGGGCGGTGGAAGCCAACCGACGATCGTCGGACCGTTTGATTCGGCCGCGGGCTGTGAGTCGGTGCGGTCGTGGTCGGTCCAGGCCACTCATGTCACCTCTCAACCGGTAGCCGTGTCCCCCTGTTGGAGCGGTCCATTTAATGCCGCCCAAAAGCCCGAGGCGTTGAAATGATCGTTGACCACGGTTCATGAGCTACCGTGTTCAAGAGATGTATCGTGCGATCCAACCAGAGGAGGTCGTATGCGATCTACAGCTGTCCTGCTCATATTCGCGTTTGTAGCGTTGACCGCGTGCGCCAGTCAAGAAACGATGGCGAAGAATGCACGGATCTCGATGCAGCAAGCCGTACGAACCGCCGAAGCATCCGTTCCCGGTGCAAAGGCGAAAGAGACCCATCTTGAAACCGAAGGCGGGCGTACTGTGTACGAGGTTGAGTTGGTAGATAACAGCAATAACTCCAGAACCGTCTGGGTGGATGCGCAGAACGGACGCATCGTGAAAACTGACAAATAATTTAATGACAGGGGATACCGCGAGAGAGCGGCGGTGATCCTGCCCTCCTACTCATGTCATGAGCCGTTGACTTCTCTTTCCTCGTCCAGTGACCGCAGGCCTTTGTGTAGGGTGCAAAGGGAGCCGCGTCCGAACAGAACACCACTCCCTTTGAGGCATCAATCGCACGGCCCACACAAGCTGCCGGTGCCTTGGTACTAAGGTCGTATGACGAAGGTCCGATTGTGCTGAACATATAAACAATTGCATGATGTGCCACACGAGAGCAGTTACTAGATTGATCGGAGGGAGACAGAGTGAGGACATTAGGTCGGCAACGATTGAGGGTAAGCACGCTAGAAGAAGGACTCGTTGCCTTCGAACAGGTCCTCCCGTTGGCCGATGCCGGCGTCCGTACCCTCCTGCTCGGCATTCGCGATGCCGTCATCCGGACTAGGACCGAGTTGGATAGTATCCACATCTCATCCCTTCCCTTCGCGAACGGCGTTCAGCCCATCTGCTTCGACTGCGGTGACAAGAATCTTGAGGTCGTGTACACCTCGAAACGCGACCACTGCCAATTATGTACTCCATGTTTCAAGCGACGAGAAAAGCGGGGAGCAGCTCGTGTTGACAGCCGAACGGCGGAGGAAGCCGTCGTATCGTCCACGGGTCTAAGTACACTTCTATGAAACGCGTTCAAAATTGCAGTCAGCAGCTGACGGATGAAGACCTGGAGCAACTCCTTCCGACATTGCTGCTTCACTTAGTCGATCGATGCGGGGGAGAAGTCGTCTTCTCCTCGACGGACGTCCAATCTATACAATCATGCCTGAACCAGAAAATGATTCAGATGATGGTCGGCGACGATATCCGGCTGCGAATCATCACGCGCCCGCCGGAATTGCAGCCATAAATGGACTCACGCAGCCGATTAGAGAAGAAAATACAACACAGGCAGAAGTAGGCCAACCCATGCCAATAGACCGAACACCACACCGGTTATCATTCCGTAGGCAACTTCTAAATCCCGTGGAACGGGAGCAGGGGATTGAACAAACGTGGCCCCGCAAGTCCACTCACCGGCTGGCGACCCAGCTTCCGACCGGGTGTAAGTTCTGAGTAACGGCAGGACTCGGGTGGCAACATGAGCCATCGGAGACTCCTTTCCCCGGTCAAAGCCGGGGGCTCGGCGTTTATCTGATCCGCCCGTATCCAGAAAGACGACAGATAGTGGAACTGACTAGCATGGAGAGGGCTTGCATATAGACTCTCGTTCTAAAATGATTCATGTGTATTCCTTCAGACGATGCGTTGAACTAACAGGCGGAAGGCTGGTGTGGGACCGGCGCCGCTCTTGGCAAAGCGCTTGATGCGTGATCGCCAGCCAGCAATCCGAACACTGCCAAAAAACACCGGTATGTTGGAGACTCGATTGGCTACAGCGAGGGCACATAGTCGGCCTCACAGACATGTTGCTGTAAGATTTATCCTACTCCTTGAGTAGGATTTTGAATAGTTGATAGGACTAACTAGATATCGTAATGTAGGCATGCAGTACGAATGGAATATCGAAGACGGGGGAAAACAGTGGAGCCAGCTCTTACAGCTATCTCAGACCACTCAGAATCCCAACCAGTATCGCCTTTCGCTCTTTGAGATCTTCTCGAAACTCCTGATTCTCGGTATCGGCAATCTCAGCACCAAGATCCGACACCGTGCTCTGAAGTGCCCACGCCAGTATCTCTTGCTCATTTATTTCTAAGGCTAGTTGCATGACAAGCCGCCGTTGTGACCCCTTCGATCCCCTGCCGAAACGGGCGATTTATTGTACCGATGTACCGAATTTTTGGCCACGATGGTCACGCTGTGGTTGATCTGGCGCCATGGCAATCTGACGGAAACTGAAGGATTACCCTGATCATCACAAGGTATGAAGTCTTAATTCATCAGAGCCTATCGCGCCCCTGAGATCGCTCACGCACTTGGAAAGTGGATCTCTACCGACTTAGACACTTTTTTTTCACCAGGCATGTGCGATTACCACTAAAGAGAAGTTCAAAGATCTCTTCACGGACTCCGAGGTCGGCCCCAGACCACCATTTGTGAAATCTATATGGCCTGGATGTCTATGTGGATGGATCACTCAGCGAGAATGAACAGATCGTCCTTCAAGCGGGAACGCATTCTGAAGCGATCAGGATGGGATACGCTGACTTTGCACACCTCGTCCGTCCGAGGGTGGCAGAGTTCCATCAATCGCCTCTCAGTGGGTGGTGACACCTAGCAGAGCAAAAGTCTGCACGAGACCGTCTGAGGTGCAGCCTGGGGCTTGCGAAGCCGCGCCCTGTGGAACGTACCCGCAGATTGAGTAGCGCAGGACCCATACTTGTTGGCAGATGAGATCGAATGGCCACGCGGTCTGTCTTGTCGCTGCAATGGCGTCCTCGCTCCTGTTGTCTCTCATGACGTGATATATTTTTCGAGATGTCCAATCAGTTCCTCCTTCTCGTCTATCATGAGCGTGACCAAGTCACGGAGGGAAACGATTCCAAGGAACTCGTCGCCATCGAAGACTAGAAGATGTCGGCATCGATGCTCTTTCATGAGATTCAAACAATAGCCAGCGGTATCCCTAGGACTCACTTTGATAATGTCTTGTGACATCACGTCTTTTATCTTTGCCGTTTCGGGATCTTTCCTCTTTCCCACTACCCTCATCATCAGGTCCCGCTCTGTGAAAATTCCGCTAATCCTAGATGAACTGGTAACGACTACTGAGCCGACGAATTCCTGTGTCATTAATACGGCCGCCTCCAAACAAGATCGATTCTCATCGATCATTGCTACTTTTCGTACAATGTTCCATTCGATGTATCTCGCCATGGCTTCCTCCCTTCCCTTCGAATTGATACATTTTTATAACCTTCTCATGTGGCTCCTTGTCGTCAGGGAAAGCACCTTAAAATATACTCCTTCCTTGAAGCAGGCGGAGGTCCAGGGGACCATCCGTTACGGCCCACCGCACCGAAGCGGAGGAACTCACGCGTGGCACCCAAGGAGCAGGATTTTTACGACGTGCGGCGGCGTTCGTCGCGAAGACGTCCCGATGACATATCGCGCGATCCACGAGAACGACCGCCGCTATCCGATCCGGCTCCTGTGTCGCGCGCTCTCGGTCTCGTCCCTACGCCTGGCGTAATCGCCTGAGAGTCAGCGGAATGCCTCAATCGTCCGCTCGTCGCGGATATCCGAGCGATCCACCGGGAGAGTCGTCACACCCAGGGCAGCCCGCAAATCTGGCACACGTTCATGCAGCTGATGCATCGGATTAGTGAACATCGCGTGGCCCGGCTCATGATTGCGCACGGGCTGCGTGCCAGAATGGTGGGAAAATAGCGAGCCCCACCGAGTCGAGTCACCGATTCCCCGTCGCGCACCACACGCTCAATCGCCAATTCACCATCGAGCGCCCTAACCGGTCGCGGGCATGGGTTATTAGCTACATCTGGGCCGCGGAAGGCGGCTCTCTCTCACGGTACTGCTCGATCTTTCCTCACGGGCCGTGATCGGCTGGGCCATGGGCCCTCGGCTAACGGGCGCGCTACCCCAGCAGGCACCGACGATGGCCGTCCAACATCGCACCCCCCGGCCGGGGTCGTCCACTACTGCGATCGACAGCAGCTCCTCTCTCAGCCGGGCATGGTCGCCAGCATGTCGCGCCGGGAAATTGCTGGGACAACGCTGCGTCGAAAATTTCTTCGGCACGCTCAAACGTGAGTTACTCAATCATGGCCAGTATCGAACATAGGACGAAGCGAAACGTGAGGTCTTCGAGTACATCGAGGTGTTTTATAATCGGCTGCGCCGCACTCCACACTCGGCTACTATTCCCCCGCCCCCTTCGAGGCGAGGACGGCTGTGGTTTAACCAGGTGTCCACGGAATCGGGGAAAGCTCACTTGACCCGTCCAACCGCTTACAAGTGTCCACATTTGGAGTTCTCGGCACTGCTGGGAATGCGGCGGTTAACCGAGGTCATGAAAGCGGTCACCTTCACGAGGATAATGATTCCGGCTAACAAAGAGAAATACGGCACCAAGCGTTATAGCCGCCTAATAGAACAAGACCGGAAAGGAGCAGCAACCACGTCGAGGGCTCTGGGTTGGCAATGGACCGTTGCGATTCAAGATCGTTTATTCGCAAGTAATTTATGTTCGCTCGCCGGTCTCCAGTTAATACTAATGTCGCATTCGAACCAGAGGGAACTCCAATTCGATTAAAGCTAGGCTGATCTGTTGATAGGATCCATGCTGAAACATGGCCATCGACTTGAAGTCCAGCGAGAATCTGAATCTTGTCTTCGTCACTCGGGAAGCCTGTAATAGTTAGTGTGTCAAGTTCCGAATCTCTAAATCCATTCAGAAGAATACCCGTATTCACGCCTTCCAGCATTAATGTCAGCTTGCCAAAGTCCCGGTCGCCAACAGCGGAATCGCCATCTAAAAGCGTAAGCGTAATGGACACACGATCAACACTTCGGAGAGACCTGTAATCTTGCCCGACAAAATCGAAGCCTGGCTCATTGACCACTGCCAGTGGCGCATTCCCGATTGATTGATCAATACCACTTTGGGCCACTGAGCTGGCAATACTAAACGGAACTGCTTGAGCTGCTAGAGGAGACATTAGAGTGGTCCATACGGAAATGACGACGGTTAGTCGCCTAATTCCTAATCTCATGCTCATCTCCTTTCGTTGTACTTATGATGAGTTGGAGGAATACACCAGCAGGTTCAATGCCACCCGGCCTCCCCTGCCGGCTTCCTGTTTTTTGGGCCTAGGAGCTCTACTGGTTCGTGAAAAGCGCAGTCTTTCTATCTAGGCATGGTGCATCTGAATTTGTCACGCTGTCCCAACGGTCCCATAAAAGACTGTGCTGCAACCCTACGCGCTTACCCTTTGGCTCTATTTATCTGACTGTAATCATTCCCGTCACACCTCCCCCCCAAACCTCAGTGTCCCGTTCACTACGATCACGTTACGACTGCAAGGGGACGCTCTTTAGTAGACGTTCCTAAAACCAAGCCATGACAAGAAATCCAGCAAATTGAGAAGAGCAAACGATGCTTAGCCGTGAAAGGACTGATGTCCGACGAAAATGACGAACGCAGAGCGAGGGGGGTTGCTTCAGGACGCCGCTGGCTTTGAAGCCGGTCTGGCAAACTCGTCAATGGCAGTCAGCAGCGTGCTTTTCTTAATAGGCTTGGTGAGATGCGCCAGGCATCCGACCGCGATGCTTTTCTCGACATCGCCTGCGAGCGCGTTGGCAGACAGGGCGACAACGGGCGTCTCCTGTTCCTGCTGTGCCTGCTGCCACTCCAGGATGGCTTTGGTCGCCGTATACCCGTCCATCACCGGCATCTGAATATCCATCAGTATCAGATCGTATCGCGTCGCCTGACATTTCTGGACGGCGACAAGACCGTTCTCCGCGATCTCGACGTTATGTGCTGTGGAATTGAGATAGGCTTGAATCAGCCGACGATTGTCGGCGCTATCCTCGACGAGCAGGATCTTAAGCGCTGGCCCTGTCGCCGCCATGCTGGGGGCTGCGACCTCCCTGCGCCGTGTTCTGCCGATCGCAATTGAAATCGCCTTACGCAGCTCCGCGCGGCGGATCGGCTTGACCAGATATCCTCCCAGCCCTAGTTGGTAGGACCGTGCAATGTCGGTACTCCGCGGGTCTGACGTCAGCATCACAACCGTCATGTCGGCAAGGCTCGATTCTTCACAAAACTTTTCGATCACCCCGAAGCCGTCCAGATCCGGCATCCGACAGTCCAACAGGACCAAGTCATATGGGACACCTCTCTTCTTGCCAGATTGAAGTTCTGTGACGGCTGCAACACCGCCCGATGCTTCCACGACAATAGCCCCCCAAGCAGTCAGGGCTTCTCTCAGAAGTAAGCGATTGGTGGGACTATCATCGACCACCAGTGTCCTCATCCTTTGGATCTCGACTTTGGGAAGCACCTCCTGTTCTATGGGCTCGGCTTGGATCCCAAACCATGCCGTAAATGAAAACGTCGTCCCCCGCCCCACCTCACTTTCAACCCAGATATCCCCGCCCAACAGATGAACGAGATGTTTTGAGATCGCTAGGCCTAAGCCGGTGCCCCCGTATTGTCGGGTAATGGATGAATCTGCCTGCGTGAATTGCATGAAGATCACATCGAGCTTCTCCGGGGGAATACCGATCCCGGTGTCCGTGATGCTAAAACGCAGTTGTCCGATCCGAGGCGCTTCAGGATCATTAATGACACGCAGCGTCACCTCTCCCTGTTCTGTAAACTTGATGGCATTGCCGATCAGATTCAGCAATACCTGGCGAAGGCGGTTCGGGTCCCCCACAAGATTGGTGACGACGTCTGGTGCGATGAAGCAGGCCAGCTCTAAATTCTTTTCCTGCGCTCGGAGCGCCATCATTTCCAAGGTCTTGTCGACAGCGTCATGAAGATTGAACTTAATCTCTTCAAGCTGAAGACATCCTGCTTCGACCTTGGACAGATCCAGAATGTCATTAATGAGATTCAGCAGCGTGTTTCCCGCTCGTCGAAAAATGCCGACATATTCCTGTTGCTCGCGATTCAAGGGCGTCTCACACAGTAAATCCGCCATTCCAATGATGGCGTTCATAGGCGTCCGGATTTCATGGCTCATGTTGGCGAGAAATTCGCTTTTTGCCCGGCTCGCCGCCTCTGCCGTTTCCTTTGCACGGACGAGTTCAAGTTCTGCGCGCTTTCGCCCGGCGATGTCCTGTACCTGCACAATGAAATACCGTGGCGCGTAACCCGGCTCCCGGAAGAGTGATACACTCAAGAGCACCCAAATAATATATCCCTGTTTATGGATGTAGCGCTTCTCCATGTGATAGGTTCGGCGCTCGCCGGTGAGCATTTGGCGGACATGCGCCAGATCTGACTCCAGATCTTCTGGATGCGTAATGGCCTGAAAGTTCGTTTTCAGCAGCTCATCTTCTGGATATCCCAGCAGGTCACATAAGGCCTGATTCACCTGTAACCAGCCTCCGTCAAGACTTACGAGTGCCATTCCGATCGATGCGTCCCGGAAGGCGTTGCTGAATCGTTCCTGACTCTCACGCAAAGCGTCTTCCGTTTGGAGACGCTCACGGATTTGCGCCTCGAGCGCCCGGTTTGCCTCCGCCAACTCCGACGTCCTCGTTTGAACGCGCACTTCTAAGTCCTCGTGTCCCAGCCGCAGCGCTTCCTCGACCCGCTTGTATTCCGATCGGCTCGCTGCAAGAGTCAGAATCATAAGGGTCACCACCCCGAGAAACATTTGCAAAAACAAGAGTGAGTCATTCGGTGATTCCCTGATAAAGGGGCCGCCACCATGAAGCGTCCCCCAGATGGAGATTCCCGCCAGCAACAAGACGACGGTCACAGTATCGCGGGGGCCGAACCGTAAGGCCGCCCACACCAGGGTTGGCACGAGCAAAAAGGTGAACGGATACGATTTAATCTCAAAGGGCAGGATGCCTCCGAAAACAAGGTGAGCCATGATAAGGAGTGAAAAGAGGACACCGATAAGTTCGACTGCTTTCAACCGCCCCCATTCAAAGGCGGGATTGAGCCACCACAGTACGAGCACGGGCGTAATAATTAGTGCTCCTCCTGCATCTCCCAGCAACCACGTTAGCCATGTTTGGCTGGAGTCAGCCCAGTGTACGGAGCCGGTAAGCGACAAGCTGGCCACCCCTACCGTCGCGCTAACGGTGCTCATTAAACCCGTGACGAGCGCGAATTTGAAAATATCGCCGGGACGATCGAATGCCGACATTCCATTCGCAAATCGGTTGACGCAATAAGCGCCCAGCAGTCCTTCCAGCATATTGCCGGTTGCGATTCCGAGGGAAGATAGAACCGATCCGGTCGTGGTCACATTGACGAGGAAGGCCCCAACGAAGAGAGCCGGCCATACCCGTAAACCCCATATAAGTAACGCTGCAAGTGCGACTCCTGCAGGAGGCCAAACAGCACTAGCACTAGGATTAATGAAAGCAAAGCCGAGTCCAAGCTTGCCGACGAAGAAGTACACTGCAGTGACGGTCAGGAGCTGACTCAGATAGACCATTCAGCGGCAATCCTTTCGTTCATCCTGGCTATCTCCAATGTTACCTCTAATCACCGAAAGACGCCATTTATAGAGGGAGAACTATCGGATGCCTGCACCGTGATGATTTTAGACCCCGTGCATTTACGTAGACGACAAATGACCTTATGGCTGTTGGCCTTTCGACAACGGTCTACAGGCTTTCTCAGTCGCGATTGGTATAAATTCCGGCGTGTGCTCCGCTTTATGCTCGAGGATTAACCTAGGTGATGCGCGGTGACCGGGTCGAATCAAAGATGGAGAGAAACAGATAGAGGGTTCTGCAAGCCGAGATGCCTGCGTGGCCACGCACGGAGAATCGTCGCCGGGAAATGCAGGTGTTACGAAGCAGGTGTCACTGGGGGCGACAACATACGGGAGGCGGTGAATTCTGAAATCGTCGAGATCACAGGCCCTTCATGAAGCGTTCCCAGGTGAGATCGCGATCTTTTTTCTCCGCTACCTGATGTTCCGAACATTCGATACGAAGCAGGCGATCGCCAAAGGGTGCATTGACCAGGCTGCAATGATGTGGGCGTTCCTTATCAGCGTGTGCATGGGGAGAGAAGAACTGGCAGTTGACGCACATTTTGGCAATGGGGATGTCGCCCTGCTCCTGAAGCGTACGGATCATCTTAATTAAGGCGCGGAGCAACGACTCCTGTTCGGTGGGGGGAAGAACCTCGGCCGCCGCCGCTAGAAAATCAGGCCATCCCGCCGCCACATCCGCTTTGCGACGTCCCTTCGGGGTCAGGGTGACCATCACCGTTCGCGCATCCGCTCTGGATCGCTGTTTCTTGATGAGATCGCGTTGCTCAAGTACGCGGAGGACCTCAGAGGCCGTAGGAAGAGCAACAGCCAACTCTTCGCCGATTTCAGAAACAGTGGCCGTACACTTCGGCCGCAAACGCAAAATGGTGAGCGTCTGCGCCTGCAACGGGGTAATACGGCGCACTCCGGCTTCTTTCCATGCTCGACTTTTGATGGCCAGACCGATCTTGCCTAGCCCCGTGGCGACACGTCGTGTTAATGACTCGGTCTGGGTCTCAAGTACGTTCATGTCTTTCACCTCCTGTGAAGGTGTTATAGATACTACAAGTGCCGACACAATGTCAATCCTTATACTACGTATAATATCTTAGCCACTAGACGATTGAACTCGCTAGGCTGCTTCAATAGTTGACAATGTGGGAACGGATGCCTACGATGCCGCTCATCAGGTATCGAGATCATGGCATGACGCTCCAGGAACTGGCTCACTCGCTTCACAATTGTCAGCACTGCAAACTGGCCAAGCTGGGACGAACCCAGGTGGTGTTCGGCGTGGGTAATCCGAATGCTCAGGTGATGTTCATCGGCGAGGGGCCAGGATTTCACGAAGACAAGCAGGGCGAGCCCTTTGTTGGAGCGGCCGGCAAACTGTTGAACGAACTCCTGCAGTCAGCCGGATTGTCTCGGGCTGAGGTCTATATTGCAAATGTGGTGAAGTGCCGGCCGCCGAATAACCGCGACCCGGAACCGGATGAAGTGGAGACGTGCAAGCCGTTTCTCCTTCAGCAGGTCGATTTAATCAAGCCGAAACTGCTCTGCACGCTTGGACGGTGGTCAACGGAAACGATTCTTGAACGAAAGGTGAGTATTACAAAAATTCGCGGCCAGGTGATCCGCCATAAGAATCTCGTCGTGTTCCCACTTCTCCATCCCGCGGCAGCCTTGCACCAAGGCAACTTACTTCCGTCCCTGCGTGAGGACTTCGGCAAGCTCAAACAGTATCTCGACGAGGCAAACAAGAAGTCGCCCCCTACCCCTTTATCCTCTCCGCCTCAGTCGCAGACAACTGCCAAGGTACAGATGGATCTCTTTTAGCGTCGAGGGTCAGGGCCCTTGGGCGAAGTAGCGAGATGGCTGCCGGAACTACGCTTTGGCAGGGTTATTGTCCGGTTCACGCGATGTGGATGCTTGATCGGTGTTCGACTCCTCGGAGGTCGTTTCGTCCAGCGGTTCCTCGAACCAGGCTACGAGCATGTCGTCCCACCAGGTTTCATCTACGTCAGAGCCTGGATCTACACCAAGCATGGCGACATCATCGGCAGTCAGAGACGGGTCTACCAGAACAGGGTTAAATTTTGCTCGAGCAATGGTTTCCTGCGTGGCAAATCCCCCAACGATCCAAGAATCAGGATCCGCGCGATGTGACTTGTACGCCTTCAGGCCGTGCTTCAAATAGAGAAAAATCCGACGTTGGGTTTCGTCTCCGACTCCGCTTTGCGGCAAGCTGAGCGTCTTTTCAATTTTCTTGCGCCAATGCCGGTCATCGTAGCGCGACGTCACGAGCTGGAGCATCTTCTTACCTTGTTCGACATCAAGCGCCATGACATATCTCCGATTGTCCGTCCGTTTCTAACGTCACTATATTTTCATTCATTAATCTTATCGTGGGCTCGCCGAGAACGGCATGAGGGACGATTTTCAGCACCCTAGCCCAGGTGTTGCTTGAAAAATGCCACCGACCGGTTCCATGCATCGTTCGCTTCTGCAGGCTTGTGGACTTCCTTGCGCGTGTCATTAAAGAAGGCATGCGAGGCCCCCGGATACGTTTTGATCTCACCGGACTTATTGTATTTCTTCAGTGCATTCGCCAGCCGCTGCACGTCTGTCTTCGTAATCCAGCCGTCTTCCTCACCATATATATAGAGGATCGGGCATGCCAGTCTCTGGAGCGGCGTATCGGGGTTGGGGACCTGTCCATAAAATGGCACGGCCGCTTTCACGTCTTCACTGACACAGGGTAGCATCAGTGCATAGGATCCGCCCATGCAAAACCCCATGACACCAATCTTGGCGGCATCCACTTCGGGAGCTGTTTTTAAGAATGCAATCGACTCCTGCAAATCCTTTAATCCGTCCGTCTGTTGCAAAGCGTTCATCAACTTGCCCGCCTCATTCGCGTCCGTCGTGACGCGGTTACCGAGGCGCGAGAATAGATCGGGAACTAAGACGACATAGCCTTCTTTGGCGAGTCGCCGCGCCACATCCTTCATATGATCATTGAGCCCCCACCATTCTTGTACGAGGATGATGGCCGGACGCCGCTCCTTCACCGGAGGCGCCACCGCGAACGCCCGCATCGTGACACCCTCGCTCGGATACTGGACCATTTTTTCTTTGAGTTCACGATCGGTCAATGTGTCCGCCATGGCTCCTCTGAATACGGATTATTGATCAAGTGATAGGGCGATCGCAGTAGGGTCGACAACCAGAATAGACCTACATCGCGCAGCTACCACATTTTTCTCAATTTCCTGCAATCATCATTTCGCTGATTTTGATCGTCGGGCTGGCGATGCGTCCCCGAAATTCCAGGTCGCTGCCAACCATCTCGATGTGGGCAAACATTTCTTTCAAATTGCCTGCAATGGTAATCTCTTCCACCGGGTATGCCAGCTCGCCATTTTCAATCCAATAGCCCGCGGCTCCACGAGAGTAATCACCGGTGACCATATTGATCCCGAAGCCGATAAGTTCGGTCACGTACAGGCCTTGCTTCACGGAACGGATGATATCGGTCGGGCTGACGGCGCCCGGAGCGAGATAAAAATTTGTCGGGCCGACGGATGGGCTATCGCCCACTCCCCTCGAGGCATTGCCGGTGGACGGCATGCCTAACTTCCGTCCTGAATAACTATCCAGCAAATAATTCTTCAATACGCCGCGATCGATGATCGTCTGCGTCCGACTGGGCAAGCCCTCTCCATCAAACGGTCTGGAGCCAAACCCTCCCGGCATGAGCCCATCATCGTAAATCGTCACGAAGTCTGGAAACAGCGGCTTCCCCAGTTCACCGACCAGAAATGATGCGCCCTTGTAAAGCGAATACCCCGAGAGCGCGCTGCACAAATTGCCCAAGAGGCTTCCGGCCATTTCTTGATCGAAAATCACCGGTGCACGCTGCGTCGACACTTTCCGCGCCCCTAATCGCCCCACCGTCCGGCGCGTCGCTTCTTGGCCCACGGACTCGGGGCTGTCCAACCGCGCAAACTTACGTTGTGCTGCATACCAATAATCTCGCTGCATCCCTTCGGCTTCCGTCCCGGTGGCAATCGGCGAGACGGACACGGAGAAGCTCGAACTCCGATATTCGCCGACGAAGCCATGACTGTTGGCAAGCAACACCCGGCCGGCATAGGAGCTGAAATCGGCTCCTTCGGAATTCGTGATCCGTCGATCAGCCGCCAAAGCCGCCTCTTCCGCACGGCGCGCCAATGCAATTTGACTATCCGTGTCCAATTGCGTTGGATCGTAGAGATCCAGGTCCGGCAATGCATGTGCCATGAGGTCGGCTGAGGGAAGGCCGGAGACGGTGTCTTCAACGACGGCGGCGGCCAATGAACACGTATCGGAGACGACCTGCTCGAGGGATTCGAGTGAAAAATCCGACGTAGACGCGCTCGCCGAGCGCTTGCCGACAAAGACCCTCAGTCCGAGGCGTTTTTCACGCGCTTTCGTCAGTCGATCGACCGCCGACAATCGCACTTGCACATCGAAGGTATTGCCATCGGCCACGACCACATCAGCGTCCGTGGCGCCGCGCTTCTTCGCGCGATTCAACAGATCGACCGCCAGTTCCGCTAAATTGGATTCAGTTGCCATGGTCTTATCCTTGTGTGCCGCCGACAGTAATCTCGTCCACCTTAATGGTCGGTAATCCGACGCCGACCGGCACGGATTGTCCGTCCTTGCCGCAGGTCCCGATGCCTTCATCCAACTTCAGATCATGGCCGACCATGGAGACGCGAGTCAGAATCTCCGGCCCGTTGCCGATGAGCGTCGCCCCTTTAACCGGCCTGGTAATCTTTCCATCTTCGATGAGATAAGCTTCACTTGTGGAAAAAACGAACTTCCCGTTGGTGATATCCACCTGCCCGCCGCCAAACGAGACGGCATACAACCCGTTCCTGACCGACCGGAGGATCTCATCGGGGTCCGATTCGCCGGCCAGCATGAACGTATTCGTCATGCGAGGCAGCGGAATCGATTGAAAACTTTCTCGCCGACCGTTTCCCGTGAGCGGAATGCGCATGAGTTTGGCATTCAGCCGATCGGTGATATAGCCGCGCAAGATACCGCGCTCGATCAGGGTTGTCCGGCCCGTCGGCGTACCTTCGTCATCCATGTTGAGCGACCCACGACGAAACGGCAGGGTTCCGTCATCCACAATCGTACACACGTCCGAGGCCACCCGCTTCCCGATCAAACTGGAGAACGCCGACGTCTTCTTGCGATTAAAGTCCGCCTCCAAGCCATGGCCGATGGCTTCGTGTAGGAGGATTCCCGGCCATCCACCCGCCAACACGACGGGCATCACGCCGGCCGGTGCGTCGGTCGCGCTGAGATTGAGGATCGCTTGTCGCGCAGCCTCCCGGGCGTACCGTCGGTACCGATCCTGCTCCCGGTAATAGGAAAATCCAATCCGTCCCCCACCGCCAAACGTGCCGATCTGTCGATTGCCGTGTTCTTCAGCGATGCACGTGACGTTCAAGCGTGAAAGCGGCTGAATATCGTTCACCATTAAGCCGTCCGTCGTCACGACGATAATGCGCTTGTACTCGGTATTGAACGAAGCCATGACGTTTTTGATGCGAGGATCGTATCGGCGAGCTTCCGCATCGATCAGGTTCAACAGCTCCACTCGCTCGGAAGTCGCCACGTCAAGTTCAGCCGTTTTAAGAGGGTACAGATTCCGAGTCGGCGCCGGTCGATGCGTTACCGGGACGGGCTGGTTCCCCTGGGGAGAATTGGCAATATAGCGGGCCGTATCGGCGGCAATCTCTAAATCACGGCTCGTTAATTCATCGGAATAGGCAAACCCGGTTTTCTCTCCGGACGTGGCCCGGACCCCGACGCCTTGTGAAACGCTCTTGACCGCGCGTTTCACAAGACCTTCTTCCATCGAGACGGATTCCGACACATCCGATTCGAAATACAGATCGGCATAATCGACATCCCGGACCTTGACCTTGCCGAGCGCCTGCTGGATTTCCCGGTCCGTGAGACCGAATTGAGCCAGTTCGACCGATTCCTGGATGGCCATCCGCGTGCTCCTCCTCAATGAAGTCCTTGAGTATAGCCCATTCATTTTCGTGGGCGCAACGCGAATGCCCGCTCCACTCATGAGTTTTTGTAGGTTGCCGCCGCGCAGAGTGTTTGACATTTGGCACCCTGCTCATTAGACTAAGGCCACCTGCCGAACGTGTCTTCTTAAACTATAGAACGAAACGTGTAAGGTTTACCTCTCGCGAATGACCAAAGGAACAGCAACGGGCGTCGACCACCTCACCGAAGCGGAATTGCTTTCATTGTTGGACCTTGACCAGCTTCCGAAACATATCGCCATTATCATGGACGGCAATGGTCGTTGGGCGGAGATTCGCGGACTGCCTCGAATTGCCGGCCACCAAGAGGGTATTAAGTCCGTCCGAGAGATCATGACGCTCTGCGGCGAGCTAGGTATCGGCGCCCTGACGATCTACGCCTTTTCACAAGAAAATTGGAAGCGTCCTATCCCGGAAATCAACGCGCTCATGATGCTGCTGGAACACTATCTCCAAAGTGAGATGGATGCCCTTATCGAGAAGGGGGTTCGCTTCCGTGCCATCGGACGGGTGAACACGCTTCCCCCTTCGGCTCTCCAGTGGGTACGCCGAGCAGAACGTGAAACGCTGCATTTGGACAAGTTGATGCTGACAGTAGCCCTCAGCTATGGCGGGCGTTCAGAGATCGTGGATGCAGTTCGGCGGTTGGCGGAGGATTGCACGAAGGGACTCGTCCAGACCGATGCCATCGATGAGACACTGCTGGAAGGCTATCTGTCTACCCAAGGGCTCCCTGACCCCGATCTCCTGATTCGCACCAGTGGGGAAGCCCGAATCAGCAATTTCCTGCTCTGGCAGCTGGCGTATACGGAAATGTATTTTACGCCCACCCTGTGGCCGGACTTTCGGCGGCGCGATGCCCTCCTTGCGCTCGTGGATTTCCAACGACGTGAACGCCGCTTCGGTCGAGTGACGCCTCCCGCGACCTTTCCGCCGAGCGGGTTGTGATCAGAAACGCCGTGGCGGCTGATCTTCCTCGGACATCCAAGCGCTGGGACAGTCGTCGGCTCTATGCGGCACTGGTCTTCGTCCCGTTGTTTTATCTGCTGGTGCGCTACCTTCCGCCCTTCGCCTTCTTCGGCTTGGTCGTGGCAGCGTCCTGGCTGGCGCTCGTCGAACTGTACCGTCTACACTTTCACCCCCGGCTCGCCACAATGGCGACCATCCATGGACTGGCCATGACGACGCTCGTGCTCGCCCACCTGCAATGGCCTGATGCCTTTCCACTTCATCCCCTGCTCGTGTTCGTTATGACCGCCACGCTGCTCTGTTATCTCCTCTCCAAGCAGGATCTCAGTCAAAGCCTGGTCGATGTGTCCGTTCTCATCTTTGGCATGCTGTACATTGGTTTTTTGTTGGGACATCTCTTGCTCATTCGCTCGCTGCCCGATGGCATTTTTCTCGTTTTTTTCGTCATTCTGGTGACGTGGGCCGGCGACACCGGAGCTTACTATGCAGGTGTGAGCCTCGGTCGTACCGCGTTGGCTCCGCGGATCAGTCCGAAGAAAACGATCGAAGGTCTTGTGGGCGGTTGCCTACTCGCAGTAGTGATTGCGCTTGTCGCGCGCGCATGGTTTATCCCGTCGTTTACGATTGTCGACGCCCTCGTGCTGGGTGTATTGCTGACCGCAGCCGGTCTCATGGGAGATTTGTCGGAGTCCATGTTTAAGCGGGGCGCGGGCGTGAAAGACTCAGGAGGGGTAATTCCCGGACATGGGGGTATGTTGGATCGATTGGATAGCCTATTATTGACCGCGCCTACCTATTATTATTATGTGACCTTAGTGAAGGGTTAGCGATTGGCCACAGCGTTCATGAACGAGCATAACCGTATTGAAGTAGCGCTGAAGGCTGATAGCTGACAGCCGATAGCACCGTTGAAAGGACTGCCATGAAACGAATCGTCATTCTTGGATCAACCGGCTCGATCGGAACCAATACCCTGGACATCGTCTCGAAATTTCCCGGCGAATTCCAGATCGTAGGTTTAACCGCCGGCATGAATGACGCGAAACTAGAAGAGCAAGTTCGAACGTTCAAGCCACAGGCCGTGGCCCTCTCTGACCAGGCGGCTGCGGATCGTCTCCGAGCCCGCTGTCAGGATATCAAGGTGGACGTGTTCGGAGGGCCAGAAGGTGTCGCACGTGTAGCCGGCTTATCAGACAGCGAGCTCGTCGTGTCCGCCATCGTCGGCGGGGCCGGTCTCATGCCGACGCTCGCCGCCATACGAGCCGGAAAGCACGTGGCGTTAGCGAACAAAGAACCGATGGTCATGGCCGGCCGACTGATGCAAGAGGAGGCGCGTAAACAGGGCGTCCCTATCCTGCCGGTCGATAGCGAGCACAGTGCCATTTTTCAGTCGCTTCAGGGGCATCGCAAGGAAGACGTCCGTCGCCTGATCCTGACCGCCTCCGGAGGCCCACTCTGGGAGATGTCGCGTGAGGAGATGCGGCACGTCAAGCCGGAGCGCGCCTTACAGCACCCGAACTGGAAGATGGGGGCAAAGATCACCATCGACTCGGCGACGCTCATGAACAAAGGCTTGGAAGTGGTGGAAGCCCGATGGCTCTTCGATCTACCCGCCTCGCAGATCGATGTCCTAGTCCATCGAGAAAGCATCATCCATTCTCTGGTAGAATACACAGACGGATCAGTGATCGCTCAACTCGGCCTGCCCGATATGCGGACGCCGATCTCCTATGCGATGAAGTATCCGGCTCGCATGGCGCTGGATCTCCCGTCGTTGGATCTGGCCGCTATCGGCACACTGACGTTTCAACGCCCCGACCATGATCGTTTCCCGTGTTTGGGGCTAGGGTATGAGGCGTTACGTGTCGGAGGAACCATGCCCGCCACACTCAATGCTGCGAATGAGGAGGCCGTGGCCGCCTACTTACGGGAACAGATCACATTCCGTGATATTGCAGACGTCATCCGAGGGACGATGGAAGCGCATAGCTCACGAGAGGTTGACAGCATCGATGATGCGCTGGATGCCGACCACTGGGCCCGCGAAAAGGCCGGCATGCTCATACGTTCGCTGGCGCCTTCCACCGTCCGTTGAGCCGACACGCCCATTTTTGACAAGGAGTCCTTATCGTGTTGTCTGCATTCGCCCTATCCCCTGACGCCGTCTGGGTCTTAACTCAAAAGATCGGATGGTTTCTCCTGGTGCTGGGAGTGTTGGTCGCGTTCCACGAACTCGGTCACTTCCTAGCCGCGCGATGGGTCGGCGTCAGAGTGTTGAAGTTTTCTCTTGGATTTGGTCCGAAGCTGTTCGGCCGCCAAGTCGGTGAAACGGAATACCTCGTGTCCGCAGTCCCGCTCGGCGGCTATGTCAAATTGTTCGGCGAAGAAGAAACCGACGCGCTCACGCCGGAAGAAAAACGTCGATCGTTTTCCCATCAGCGTCTCGGCAGTAAGTTTCTGATCGTGGCGGCCGGTCCCGGTTTCAATTTTCTCCTGACGTTTCTGATCTTTACCGGATGGCTGGCGAGCGGTTCACCCCTGTTCATGCCCACATTCCGGGAATTGTCTCCCGAGGTCGAAGCGCTTCGTCCGGGTTCACCGGCCGAGATGGCGGGACTCCAAGTAGGCGATCGGATACTGCGAGTCAACGAGAAGGAGATTTCGGCTCGGAGCGAAGTACAAGAGGCCGTCGCCAAGAGCAATGGAAAATCCCTGACGCTGGATGTCCGTCGAGGCGATCAAATTAAAGCCATCATCGTGACGCCGGCCCCCCTTCCCGGTCAGGAGACGGCTAAAGAAGAACCAGCCTATTCGATCGGCATCGAAGAAAGCGCCCCAATCATCACGGCCATCATGAGCGGATCTGCTGCGATGGCGTCCGGCCTTGAAGAAGGAGATCGGGTCATCAGCATTGATGGCCAACCGGTTCACACCTGGTCGGAGATGGCGACGATCGTACGGAACAGTCCTCGTAAAGCGCTTCAATTCCAGATTCAACGGAATGGTCAAACCCTGAATTTACTGGCCACCCCCTCGGCGGAAAAAGTAGAGGTCGACGGCAAGACTATCGAGGTCGGACGGATCGGCATTTCCCGTCCCGGCGGCTTGATGATACGCGCCCACAATATTTTCGAGGCGCCCATCCGTGGGGTTGAAGCCACGTGGGCCCTCACGGAACTGACTGTCGTCGGTGTCTACAAAATGATCTCCGGAGAGATTTCCAGTAAAAATATCGGTGGACCACTGACGATTGCCAATATGGCAGGCGAAGTGGGGCAGCAGGGCTTGTCCAAAGTCATTTCGCTGATCGCCTTGCTCAGCATTAACCTTGGCGTGCTCAACCTCCTGCCGATCCCGATCCTTGATGGAGGACACTTGCTGTTTTTCACGATCGAAGGGATCTTGCGCAAACCGTTAGGCGAACGCCAACGGGAAATCGCCCAGCAAGTCGGCCTGTTCTTACTCGTCGGTATTATGGTGTTTGCTCTGTGGAATGACATCGAACGCCTCATTTCAAGGTAGTAGGATGGTGAAAAAGGCTCCCAACTGCTTTCTCGTCTCGTCGGCATCCTCAACGTACCCCAGAGGTACGCCTGCGACGCCGGCTTCGCCTGCGGCCTTGTTGGATAGCCTTTTTGACCATCCTTGAGTATAAGTTCTCAGCTTGCAGCTTTAAGAAGAGAGTCAAGCACGATATAATCCCCACCTCACATCAATTTCTTGGCATATTTCTACGCTCATCGCTCATAGCTAAAGGACATCCATGCGAACTTCTCAAATGCTGATTCCGACATTGCGCGAAGATCCAGGCGAGGCGGAAGTAGTCAGCCACCGGCTGATGTTGCGGGCCGGCATGATCCGGAAGACGGCTGCCGGAGTCTATACGTACCTGCCACTCGGATTACGCGTGATCCGCAAGATCGAGCGCATCGTGCGGGAAGAGATGAACCGAGCCGGCGCGCAGGAAGTGCTGATGCCGATCGCGTCTCCGGCAGAACTCTGGCGTGAGACCGGACGGTGGGATTTTTATGGCAAGGAATTGTTCCGCTTTAAGGATCGGCATGAGCGCGATTTCTGCCTGGGTCCGACCCATGAAGAAGTCATCACCGATTTGGTCCGCCGCGAAGTTCGCTCGTATCGGCAACTTCCGTTGAACTGCTATCAAATCCAGACGAAATTTCGCGATGAAATCCGGCCTCGCTTCGGTCTGATGAGGGGCCGCGAATTTATCATGAAGGACGCCTATAGTTTCGACAGGGATGAGGAAGGGGCCAAGCGCAGTTACCAAAGTATGTACGACGCGTATCATCGGATCTTCACACGCTGCGGACTGACCTTTCGCGCGGTTGAGGCGGATACCGGGCTCATCGGCGGCTCCTCGTCTCATGAGTTTATGGTGCTAGCTGATACGGGAGAGGAGACCGTCGTGTACACGGATGATGGCGCGTACGCCGCCAATGTGGAACGCGCCGAACTCTTGCCCTCTTCGGATACGGCGTTGGAACCTCCCCGACCGTTGAAGAAAGTCGCGACGCCCGGTGCGGGTACGGTTGAAGAGGTGACCACGTACTTGAAGGTGGAACCGCACCGCCTCGTGAAGACGCTCCTCTACAAGGCGGGGAAGGAGCTTGTCGCCATTTTGGTGCGTGGCGATCACACGGCAAACGAGATCAAGATTAAAAAGGTCCTCGGCGCGATGGACCTCGAACTGGCGGACGCCAACACAGTGACGGAGATTACCGGCGCGCCCGTTGGTTTTGCCGGCCCCATCGGATTACAGCGGGTTCGCATTCTGGCCGACTATGCGCTCAAAGCGCTCTCGAATTTTGTGGTCGGCGGCAATGAGGCCGATGCGCATTATCTCGATGCGAACTGGGAGCGCGACTTTACGGTGGAGCGGTTCGCCGATCTACGAAATGCTCAGTCTGGAGACGCGGCGCCTCGCGGGACCGGCGTGCTGAAAGTCGCGAAAGGGATCGAGGTCGGGCACGTCTTCATGCTTGGCACCAAGTATAGCCAATCCATGAAAGCGACATTTCTCGATCCGCAAGGGCAGGAACAGCTGGCCGTGATGGGATGCTATGGCATCGGAATCGGCCGAGCCGCGGCGTCCTCGATCGAGCAGAACCATGATGCGAAAGGGATCATCTGGCCGGTGCCCATTGCTCCATTTCATGTCCATCTGCTGCCCCTGAGTCAGTCGGCTCAGGTCACACAAGCCGCCCAATCGCTCTATGACTCGCTGGGGCAAGCCGGAATTGAAGTGCTATGGGATGACCGAGACGAACGTGCAGGCGTGAAGTTCAACGATGCCGATCTCATCGGGGCGCCCTACCACCTCGTGATCGGCGAGAAGGGCCTTGCACAGGGAACCGTCGAATTGAAAGAGAGAAAAACGGGAGAGGTCAAACGGGTTACGCCGGAGGGCGTACTATCCGCTGTCTCTGCGCTTCTTGGGAATTACGCCTGAGCGGCCTCAGGCAGGCCGCTTCGCCGGGGCAGCATGCTCCTTGAACTTCAGCGCATCTACCAATCCTTGACGGACTGCATAATGCGTCAGTTCGGCGTTCTTCTGCATCTTCATTTTTTCGAGAATGCGAGAACGGTATGTGCTGATCGTTTTAGGGCTCAATGAGAGTGACTCGGCAATTTCTCCCACCGTCTTTCCAATCGCGATCAAACCAAGCACTTGATATTCTCTCGCCGACAGCCGTTCATGAAGAGGAGTGTTCGGATCGGCCTCCAAATCAAAGGCGAGTTTCTCGGCCAGCGCGGGACTGATGTATTTTCCCCCTGTAATCACTTTTCTAATCGCCGCAATCAGCTGAGCCGGTGCGCTTTCCTTCGTCAGATAGCCCGACGCCCCGGCCTTTAAGACCAGTACGCCGTACTGCTCTTCGGAATGCATGCTCAAAATGACGACGGGCAAACTGGGACGCTCCCGTTTCAGAGTTCGCAACACATCCAACCCGTTGCCATCGGGCATCGCGATGTCCAGCACGACCACATCCACCGGCTTCGTCCGCACCCAATCCAATACTTGCTGTCCCGTGGTGGCCTCCGCGGCAACACTGATATCCGGCGTGTCGGACAGGACCTGCTTGAGTCCCTTGAGGACCACCGTGTGGTCGTCTGCGATCAGTACTCGAATCATGAGCCCCTCCCCATTAGGGTTGTGAATGAGGAGCATACCCTGTGGAGCGGCAGAAGATAAGTCGGAAAATGCCGTAGGCGTTATGTCAGTTAATGGAGTACGTATTAGTACGTCATGGGGATGAGATAACAGGAGGATCCCGGAGCCATTACGTACTGCGGCTATGCAGGTCTCAAGGCCCTACCAGATCAGTTCCCCGCACACGCGTTCTTGGCTTCGTTCTTCCTTAATGCATACGCGTGCAGCATTCGCTGCGGAGGGGGACATCATCTCGGAGCTTTCCCTCCCACCTGATTCACCACCGGGCCTGACGCTCGATGGAGAGATGGGAACAGCTGTTGGTGGGGAGGACTTGATGGAACCTCCTTTGACGAAGATCTGGTCCTTCATTTGATCATACGTCGCTTGGGGAAGAAGCTTTTGTTCCACGAGATCTTCCTTTGATTGAAACGGGCGCGCCCCGACGATCATCATGATATAGCCTTCCGTCATTCCCGGCAGATTCTTGAGTTGATCGGGAGTCGCAGAATTGAGATCGACCAATTCCCCGGCCGAACAAGGGCCGAACCAAACAGTCAGTATCAGTAGAAGAGCACTGAAACTCACTGTTCTCCGCGACAGTATCTGAAACGTCATGCTGGCCGCCCCTGGTGGCGTACAATGATGTGGTGGCTCTCTTGCGGGGCGCCACGTCCCCGCAAGAAGCTCCTTGAAACTATAGGGTATTCAGCATAACCAATTCAACCTATCACATCGAACTTCCCTCGTGTGCTCTCTCCAGATCATCCACATTTGGAAAATCCCCAGACGAATCAACGCGCGATCGTCGCATCGTGGACGCCTTCACGCGCGCCTTCTCGCGCTCCTTCACGGACGGCTGACGACGGCGGTGCCGTCTCATTGTGGATGACGGTAGGCGGATGCGCATCTTCCCTCTCATGCGTATGGGTCGTGCACCCCGCCGCCACACTTCCGATCACAATACAGCCTCCCAACAACACAATCGAGACAATCCTGTTCCGCATGCTATCCTCCTTAAGGGTGATCCAGTGGTCCTGCCTCACCATATCCCAGATCGATGAAACCCATCATCGGGCAAACAAGGAACACCGTGTGGGACACGGCCCTAATAGGTTATGCCTATTTGGACACTTGATTCCCTACCAAAGGCATGGAACGCATATCTTCACATGACCACTGGATGCACAGCTCCCCGCCCGCCGTTTAATATGCAGAGTGACAGTCGGTTTACGAAGCGCTACAACTGGGTTCACCGACATTGAGCTCAATGCCGTACTTGAGTATCGACTCATGCAGGCCCTGCCGGGAGATGCCCAATTCTTCTGCCGCGCGGGTCACATTCCCATTGGTTCGCGCCAGCGCCTGGCGAATAAGGTTCTTTTCGAATTGCGAGCGCGCTTCTCGCAACGTGAGATAGGCGGCCGGTGCCGGCACGGCAGACAACTCCAAATCCACCGGCTGCAAGGTCGTGCCATGGGCCATGACCACGGCCCGCTTGATCCGATTCTCCAATTCCCGCACGTTGCCGGGCCAGGCATAGGCCCGAATCGCCTCGCGCGCTTCATCGGACAGGCCCGTGACCCGCGCGTTTAACTGCTCCCGCGACTTGAGCACAAAGGCCTGCGCCAGCAGCACCGGATCTTCTTCCCGCTCCCGCAACGGCGGCACCGCAATCTGTACCACACTGAGCCGATAGAACAGATCCTTGCGAAAGGTCCCCAGCTCCAAGGCCGCCGTCAGATTCATATTGGTGGCCGCCACGATGCGCGTATCCACCGCGATCGATTCGCGCCCCCCCACCCGTTCAATCTGTTGCTCTTGCAAAAAGCGTAAGAGCTTCACCTGCAACGCCAGCGGCAACTCGCCGATTTCATCGAGGAACAAGGTGCCCCCTTGCGCCAGCTCAATGCGCCCCTTGCGCTGCAGATGCGCGCCCGTAAAGGCGCCCTTTTCATGCCCGAACAGTTCGCTCTCCAATAAATTCTCCGGAATGGCGCCGCAGTTAATGGCAATGAAGGGCCCCTCTCGCCGCGGACTCTCACCGTGAACGGCCCGCGCCACCAATTCTTTGCCGGTCCCGCTTTCACCGACGATCAGCACGGCTAAGTCCGAGGCCGCCACGCGCCGGACGGTCTCAAAGAGCTGCTGCATCGGCAGACTGGTCCCTAGGAGCCCTTGAAACCCTTCTTGCAGGGCCTGTTGCTGCAAGCGCCGATTGTCCTGCTCCAACTGGTAGACATACGCGGCCCGTGCCAAGATTAACTTGAGGGTTTCCAGATGCACCGGCTTCTGCATGAAATCGTAGGCGCCCCGTTGGATCGCCTGCAGAGCGTTCGCGCGCTCGCTATTGCCCGTCAGCACGATGACCTTCGTCAGGCGATCCACCGCCAAAATCGCGTCCAGTAACGCCAGCCCCTCCACCGCGTCATCCGGCCGCGGCGGCAACCCCAAGTCCAGTGTCACCAGCGGCGGACGCTGACGTTTGACGCACGCCAATGCTTCACGAGTATTGGCGGCAGGATGCACTGTATACGCGCCGGCCATGGCCCACCGTAATTGTTCGCGAATCTCCTCATCGTCCTCCACGATCAGCAATCCCGGCTTCATCATGCCCTCCTTCCTTGTCCTGACTGTTCTCTGCTGCCATTCCAGGTTCACGAGTCACCCGACGCCATGAATACTTGTAAACGAGCACACGGCGATCGTCGCTAGACAGTACGAGCACTAGCGTGTAGTTATAATCCCTACAATAGAAGACCTGAACCGTTGCCGACGTGCTTGCGATGGACTGGGACTTGGCGGTGGCTGTACGATGCTCCCTCATGCGCAGACAATCCTTGTGGTTGTCGCCGCTGTCCGACTTTCTCACCTTCTCCGAATGACCATTCCGGTGCTGGGACTAGAAGACAGACACAAGGTTGCAAGTCACGGCGGATAAACGCTTTCAGTTCACGCTGCAAACGACATGGTAATGTCATGGCGCCCTGTAGCCTCCCATGCCCTGAACCGGAATCAAGATCAGACTCCATATGACTGCGCTCCGCTAGTAACCCTATCCATCAAAAACAAATCATCAGAGGATGTGAAGCCGCAGAGCGTCTCGGCATTAGTCAATATTGCTGACATCTCGCTTCTTCTTCAGCCTATTTTACACTTAGGACATGTCAGCTACATCCGCGAACAAGCGGCGATAAACTGGGTGGCATAGACCAAGTCTTTGCCACCCGCCAGCAATATGGCGTTGCCACGGCTCTCTATCGACGCGTCATTCCGTCGTACGCGAAAGGAGGAGATAGGCTGTATGGGGAGTATGCGAGGCAGGCCCTTGCCGATATGGACTTTTGAGCAGGGCGCACGCCGTAGACGGCACACCAGGCGGCCCGGCCCGCCATGTCGGCGTTACCGAAAGGGCGCCATCCCTAAAGCGACCGGTGTCGAGTCTGGGCGATAGGGCATTCGTCGCGACCTTTTGGACCCTCAGATAAGGAGACAGGGATGCTGCTACAGATGCTGCACCTCAGTGCATACATCGTCGGGATGGTTGCTCTTGGATTGGCTTTTTTGTCTCTCTGTCTTCCGCGAGTGGCGGAGCCGAACCACACGAAAGACCGGCGCCAGCATCAGTTCAATGGTCATAAAAGTCAACCGGCGAGTAATGTATTGTTCATTGATTGCCTTCCATCTGGCTGTACTGATGCCGAACTGAAAGCCTTGCTCGCTCCCTTCGGCCTCGTCCTCACGTCCGCTGTAGCGAGAAGAACCGACACTGCGTATCTCCCATTCGGGTTCGTGGCGATGCAGCATGCGGCGGACGCGGAGGCAGCCCGACGGACACTACACGGTACCGTGATAGATCGGCTTCCTTTGCGAGTGGACAGCTGCCTCTCACCCGCTTTTGGGTGGAGCCTAGATCACACGTCCACATCCGTCGCAGGACATCCTCATGGCTCATTGTACGATCATGGACAACAGACAGTGGCCAACCACCCATCACACTGATGGTCTGCAGTCCGTTCTCTTCGCCATGACGGTCGCGTACTAATGGATCAGGACCATTACGACGGAAGTTCCCATGCCGATGGAAGCGGATACTCGCTGATTAACCGGTCATGTAGTTCGCGGTCGAAGTCTTCAATGGAGAGATCATCAGCATCCAGCACCTCGTCGCAATCGGCAGAAGAGAGACAATCAATGTAAGCTTGCGCCTTCGCCTTTGTTTCGAAACGACAGAGGCCGTATTCCGGCATACCGGACGAAGGGTACCAGCAGGCAAGTCCTACTGCGGTGCCCTGGAAAACCCCCAGACGACGATGAGTCAGTTGGTACCCTCCGGGCAATCGAGACAACCGCTCGAGCGACATCACGTCTCCCTTGGAGTTTCAATAATTATGACGAGTATACAGTGCGGAACCAATACGATAAAGTGGCCCCATGGCTTTCTCTGCTCTATTGTGCAATGCAGACGCAGAAACGCCGCGGGAACGACCGTACGGCTGAAGCGAGCGCTCTCCAGCGCCTATTCCCCCCTTCGAGGCCCACACGCTGATCTCGACCTTGAGCTTCATTGATCGACACGTTCAGGCGTCCGGCCAGCATAGTAAGAGTCCGGTGTGGAATGGAGTCCCGCATATCGACTGCCTGCACACTGTTGCATGCCTTAGTCAGCGATTACTGCCGCATCAAACTCCAGGGGGCACCGGCGACTTCAGCATGTTCAATGGAAGAGCCCGGTGAACTGGCAGGCTGACGATGTGATGTATCACGGCAATGCTCAGTCTTGAAAGGGGTACAGCACGGCAGCGGATTTCAGTCGGGCACTTCGTCCAGCCGACAATCTATAGGCAGCCCTCAAGTGACTTTGACCGGTCGATCCTGGGCCGAGATGCTGGGATCCGATACGGCGCGGTCTCCATTGAGCGGCCCTCGGTAATCCGACGAACCACCGCCGTTACCATCGGGCCGATTGGGGATGCGGGACTATGCAGAATAACGGTGCGGTCTAGTTAAGCGTTAAGCGGCGGAGAAGAATGGATGGAGATGAGGAGCTAAGTCTGAGACTGGTAGGTCAATGAGAATGCGCGCTTCGCATGGCTCACAGATCGTATGAGTCACGAGTTCTGTATCGGACGGGCCGGATTCAAGGACTCCACGGCACCATGCACATTCACGAATCATGCGATGACTGTAGCATTGGAGTAAATCTTAAGTAATAAGGCTATACTCCGTTCTCGTGTAGGGACGCTGCTTACATGCTTAACCCCTATTTCGTGTTCAGAACCCGCTACTTTAACTCTCAGCCGACAATAGAGGTACGCTCCGCACCCCGCATTGACACAACTACCATCCCCCGCGCATCGACTCGTCATGCAGAACTTTGAGACTCTTCGATGTACAAGAGTCGATAGAGATGAACACAAACCGAGATGAACGAGCCGCAATCGTAATGCCGCTTGTTATCTGCACGATACCCCTGAAGCAATGTATCGCGAAGGAGTCAAGCCAGGAGGGCCATCGACCGAGAAGAAAAGACGAACAACCCAATGGGAGGGCTGATGGACGACCAGGAATTAGTCACAAATCTCAATAGAGTTGCAAAGAATATCGAGACGGCGCTGAACAGGCTCAAGGAGAGCAAGGAACCGATGAATGCCAGTGCGGCGCAACTCCCGCTTGCGAAGCAGTATCTCGCCGATCTGAAACGGATGACGGAAGAAGGCACACATGTGGTGATGGATGTGACGGAAGCGTTACAGGAAGCGCAGCGACGTATGAGCGAGACCCTGGCAAACGTCAGCGGAGAGCGATCGGCGCAGGCCCTGCATGACATCTTCATGGAAAATGAAACACGATTCATTCAAATCTATACGGCGTTGTCTTTTCAAGATTTGGTGGCTCAACGCATTGCGAAACTCTGTACTATTCTGGATGACGTGGAACAGAAGCTCCTTACCACGATTGCGCTGTTCGGGGTGGAGGCGTCGGAAGCCGTCTCAGCGCTGGATAATAGCCGGGCGGGTGTGATGCTGAAACGTTTGGATTCCGCGCGCAACGCCCTTACGCAACTGGTCGCGGATGATGTGTTTGATCAGTATAAATATTCCAGTGAGCGCGATTGAGACTTGCGCCCCGTTGCGTCCATGATGGACTCCCCAACGAATAGGCAGACCGTGAATCGCCAATCAGTGGATCGCCTTTGCCCCTCGGTATTTCTCGCAACTCTGTGGGTCTTTACTCACTGGTGCCGCAAGATGGTGCCTGGATCATCGTACTCATCCAGGCATAGGGTCTATCCGGAAATCTTGGCTGCCAGAACGTCAACTTTCTCGATGCTGGGTGGCTGCACTAGGAGCTCACGCACTTTTTTTCATCAGTTCCGCCGCGACCTGGCCCGAAAGGTGAGCCTGCCGGGCCAGAGTCATCCGGGAACGCGTCGAAAATGCCGAAGGTCGACGGTCCCATACGGATCCCGAACCAGGCAATGGTAGACGACTCTTTGTTGACCAATGGCAGAGCACCCCGGAGAAAGTTTTCCACCTCTGCTTCTCTGCCGGCTCTCAGTCGAACGAACAAGGCTACGTTGACCACAGCGGGATTCCTTTCCTTCTTGACACCGCAACTCGCAGCAGCGCGGCCGCTGGCCTACAGCACGGGAAGCTCTCGCGGACGAGGACCGAGCGGGAAGGCCTCCTCGATCCGCGCAAGCTCAAGTTCAGTCAACTGAAGGTCTCCGGCTCTCGCATTTTCCTCAGCATGTTCCGGACTGGACGCCTTCGGGATGGTGAAGGTCAATGGACGCCGAATGAGAAATCGTAGGGCGACCTGACGAGGGGACGCGTTGTGCGCCTCGGCAATTTCCTGCAGCACTCGGCCGCCCTTTGTGCGAGGACCGGGAAAACGGCCATGCCCAAACGGCGCATAGCCGACGACGCCCACGCCATGCGTCTCGCACCACGGCATCACGGCATGCTCAATCGCACGCTCTTGCACATGATAGAGCACCTGATTACAGACGAGAGGGTCATCGCCGACGATCTGACGGGCCTCTTGGAGATCGGGCACATTGAAGTTGCTGACGCCCCAGGACAGAATCTTCCCGTCGCGTTGAAGCTGCTGGAACGCCTCGAATGTTTCCTCCAGCGGATAATCCCCGCGCCAATGCAAGAGATAGCAGTCCAGCCGATCGGTATTAAGGCGAGAGAGGGATCCGTTGCACGCCACTATTGTCCCATGCCGGGACGCATGGTGAGGAAGGACTTTGGAGACGAGAAACACCTCGTCGCGTCGCCCGGCAATCGCCTCGGCGACCAGTTCCTCTGCGGCGCCGTACATCTCGGCCGTATCAATATGCGTCATGCCAAGATCCAGGCCGCGGCGCAGCGCGGCGACCGCCGAGGCGCGGCCGCGGCCCTCAATGTACCAGGTCCCTTGACCGATGACCGCAACTTCGCGCTTCGTGGAACCAAACTGACGGCGTTCCATGGCGTCTCTTCATCCCCCAATTGTTTCCGTTAGAAATTCCTCATCTGCAACGCCGCGGTATCGCCGCCGCACGGCAAGTCTCACGCGATCACTTGTTGCAGCCGCCGTGCAACATCCGATTTGGATTGCACGCCCACGATACGGTCGACCTCGAGACCTTTCTTGAGCACCAACAGCGTCGGAATACTCCGGACATTAAACCGCCCGGCCGTGACCGGATTTTCATCGACATTGAGTTTCGCCACCCGCACACGACCGGCCAGCTCTGCCGCCAACTCGTCCAGCATGGGCGCCATCATCCGACATGGCCCGCACCACGGGGCCCATAGATCAAGCAGCACCGGCACCGGCCATCGCTCCACTTCAGCCGCAAACGTCGCATCCGTGACTGTCCCAGGCTTGCTAAGAACCGGCAACCCCGTCCGACACTGGCCGCACACGGGTCGCAGGCCCTGTCGAATCTTGTCCACCGGCACCCGATTGGTCATGTCGCACTTCGGGCACCGAATCAACGATGTCTGGGGCATACTGGCACTCCGACGACAGTCCACAGAATGAGGACGCAATGTCTAGCGAACGACCAACACCGGGACGTGACTTCACTGAACCAGTCGTGTGGCCACGCTGTCCAGCAGAAATGACGCTACGTTCGCCATCCCTTTGGCTTCAGCGATGATGAGATTCACATTTCGCCTCGCTCAGCTCACGAGCGTCCCGCACTGAGCGTCTTAACCAGGTTCTGTGGTGTGGCCCCCGTTACTTTGTCACTTCCAATTTCGTTTGTACAGCGGCGCCTTCCGGAACGTCCACATCGATTTCCACGCGACCCGCTAAGCGATGCCATGCCAATAACCTATGCTTGCCCGCCGGCACATCCTTGATCTCGAATGTCCGTCCTCCTTGACTACAGCGTAATGGGGATTCGAAACAGGAAGGAAGAAACGCTTGCATGAATTCATGTTGATCGCACTGCAGTCGAAACATCAAGCCCTGTTTGTCTTTCCGCAAGACCACCGGCTTGTCCAGCTTCGCCCCAAGCTCGGCCAATCCGATGTTGAAAACCGTCGTCGAGCTCGGCCCCAGCACTTCGAAGGCATGCGGATTGTGCAGCACGCCTTTCGCGGATTTGGGATGCTCAGGATCGGCATCGTGGTTTTCGACATGGAAGGTTTTCTGTTTCACGACGACGCCGGTATACGTCATCCACTCACAAAATGCGGAGACATAATCGTGTCCCTTAAAGCCGTTCATGAAAGCCTTATCCTCGATATCCCTGATGGCCACTACGGCATCCCGAAACCGGCTTGGTGGTGCGACCCGGATGGTAGGCAGGATACGCTTCTCACCCTTCACCAACTCCTTCTTCGGATTCTTCACCAAGGACGACGATTCCGGGTAGAAGATGACGTCTTTTTCGATTTCACCGCCAGGACGCGGTATCTCATATTGATGACATCCGCCAACCCGCGGATCTCTTTGGCCGCGTGCTCGGCCGCAAGGCTTTGCGCCAGTGTATCTACCGAGCCTTTGAGCGTCACGATTCCTTGGCTCACCTCCACCTGAACATGCTGCTTTTCCAGCGCCGGGCGTGGATCTCAAGGCTTCATCGTCCTTCGAAACCACAGGCCTGACCAGGAGGTTATCGACAACGGCCTTCACACCGTATGTGGTCTCGACGAGATGATCGGCCAGTGCTTGTTCGGTAATGGTTTCGGCGGTTCCACCAATGTCACCGTTCCATTGTTTTCCTTTACTCTATGCCCTTCGATTTGAGTCGGCCACCATCGGCCAGCCGTTCTTTGATCGCGATCCGATCGTTGAATCCGGTACAGTCGAGGACTGGCCTTTTAAACCCCGTCATGAACACGAGACACACCATCGCTGCTAAACAGGGCCGTTTTGGTCACGCTGTCCTCCTGACTTCAAGTTCGTAGCGCGTGATGTCGTTAAGCCGCCGCCCGAGAGGTTTGGCCTCCACCACCCTCGATCGGGATTTCACGACGTTGCTGTTTCTCTTCAGGTATGGGAATCGTGATTTCCAACACGCCGTCCGTAAATTGCGCTTTGGCCTGTTCCATGTTGGCCCCCTCAGGCAGCGGAATAAGGCGAGAAAATCGTCCGTACCGGCACTCGGATCGCACCATGTCCTTCTGCCGATCCTCGCGTTCTTCTTTTCGCTCTCCCTCGATCAGAAGACCATCGGACGTCAACTCGACCTTCACGTCATCTTTCCTGACGCCGGGAAGCTCTGCCTTTACGATGATTGACCCATCTCGCTCGGCGACTTCGATCGGCGGCGCCCAGATATCCGGTCTGACGGATCCGGAGGTCGCCGATGGATTGAAGGCTTCAAACATCCGATCCATGTCCTCCATCATCCGTCTCATCAGCTGAAACGGGCTGGTAGCTAAAAAGTCATAGGGAGTGACAGCCAAGATCGACGGCATGGAAGGCATGCGTGCCTGCGTCATCATCCCTGTCCGGGGTTGCTGTTGTGTGACAGCAGCCGATTCCTGGGAAGATCCCTGAGCTGACCCCTGCGTAGATCCAGTTTGTTTTGTTTTTTGCTGTTCAGCCATCATCGTCCTCCTTTAAGCTAAACCGAATGGTTGTGGTCTTCGGCACGTTACCTTGAGATGAGATGTCGTCCTCTAGCCTCTGTTTATGCTCAAGCTGGAGAACATTCTTACATCGCTGGTTCCGGCTTAATGGGAAGCGTCTACGCCTCGCTTTGTTCGAAATCCTTGACACTTCTCACCAACTGACGGTTGTTTCTCGAATCACATTACCCGGCCTGAGACCGTCTCGCTCCGCACGACTCACCGATTCAAGATCGCCCACGACGCGGGACTTCTTCCGTCGGAAGAACCACGCATGCTGAGGAGGAGGCGGCTTAACCGTGATGCCCGCACGCGCGTTTTCCCGTGGCCCGCGGCGTCCTCATGTACCCCGGCGCCTTGGCTTCGTCACTTCACTTGGGAGTCCACCAATCATCATCGTCACTTGCCGAGGCCGAACATCTTTCAAGACTATCAGATTCACCTGAGTACCGGGTCAGGCCTGGACCATGAGGCTGCGGAACTGAGCGGCGTCCGTGACCGCCTTCCTGATGAAGTCGAGAATAATGTCCCCGGGTTCCAGTTTGGCTTTGGACGCCGGACTTCCGTTCAGCGCCGCGGCCACCGACGCGCCCTTCGGCTCCGTGCGCCGACATTTTCACCAGGTCCATGATCAGCTTTGTGAACGCCTAGTGTTTTCAAGCAGGACTCTTTACGCCTGCCCTAATTGTTCGGCCGACACCGTCGGGATAGACGTTAGACTCAAGCGCCACACACACCCGCAACAAGTATTGCCTACATAAGAACCCGCCTTCGACCTGATAGATTAGTTGTGACAACATGGAGGGGAGTCTAAGAAGACTTCATGATCCCGACAATACAGCCCATGTTGTATTCTCGGCCGGAAAGACCTGTACCGTGTCGATGATGTCGCGAACACTGCGTATAAAACACCTCAGCGAACGACGTGTACGGAAGTGTCGGCATCAGAGGACCTCTATAGATTTACATTTCTAGATGTAGATTTCGTCGTGGCGTAAGCGTTAGCGCGCGCCCTCGTCCTGAATGACCGCCAGCAATGAGCCGAAGTCGGAGGACCCCTCATAGCGTACGCCATTGATGAAAAATGTCGGTGTGCCGTTGACTCCGCTTCGTACTCCCTCGGCGGCTTCCTCACGTATGCGGTCGGCATAGGTGTGCTCGGTGACGTCACGAACGAATTGGGTCATGTCGAGACCGAGATCATTCGCGTATTCCGTCAAATCGGTCACGGACAATGCATCCTGGTGTTCAAACAGGACATCATGCATGTCCCAGAACCTGCCTTGCCCTCCCGCCGACTCAGCAGTCTCTGCCGCCTGCAAGGCGTGCGGATGCACCATCGTTAGTGGGAAGTTGCGAAAGACCACGCGTAGCAAAGATGCTAATTCTTGCTCGAGCTCTTTCACGACGACATACGCTTGCCCGCAATACGGACATTCAAAGTCGCCGTATTCCACAAGCGTGACGGGCGCTTGTACCGGTCCCCGGATGTGATCCCGTTCGCTGACCGGAAGAACGAGTTTCGACGCTGTCTTACTGCTCATGAATCACCTGTTCCTGTGTAGGGCTTCGAGTACCGTGAGCAGAGTGCCTGAATACGAGCATCCCACTTCAGTTCCGCCAACACCTCGCGCTGAATCCGGCTCATCGGTTCTGATCTCGGATAACGGTGCGGCGGCCATGATTCCGTTTCTCCTTCTCGGATCGGGACAATACAACATGAATTGTATTTTAGTCTGAATCCACTGTAGATACGCAATGGTGGAGGCTGAAGCCAATCCACATGCCGGGCGGCGTAGGCGGTCAGCTCCATTGAAGCTCAACCCGCCGAGCAGGGGGCTCATTGCTCGTGCGGCAAGCGCTCGACTCGAAGCCACTCCAGCGGCGAGAAACCCGCAGGGATTCGGTGTGAAATAAGCAGGGAAGCTGTGCCGGCGTTCTATGATGTGCGCGCCCGCTTGTCGGCAATCTCCTTGCGCTTCCAAGCACCCGCACGACTTCCCCATCACGCAGCTTAATAATCCTGACCCGCTCGGGCTCGGCGGACAATACAGCGGATCGTGTATTGTGAATTTGAAAGGACTGTACAGGCCGCTAAGGCGCGACCATGTGGTTGCGGATCGCATAGCGGACGAGATCGACGACGGAGGCGCATTGAAGCTTTTGCATGATGCGATGTCGGTGTGTTTCCGCCGTCTTGATGCTGATGTGGAGAATGCCGGCCACGGCCTTATTGCTTTTCCCTTCGGCGAGGAGTTGCACGACTTCGCGCTCACGCGGCGACAGAGATGAGACCGTGCCCATTCCCTTATGGCGAGTTGATCTGAGAAATCCGTCGAGCACAAGAGACGACACCGTGGAGGTAAAAAACAGCTTCCCCAGCGAAAGCGATTCAATGGCCGACATGATGTCCCGACCGGCATCGGACTTGAGAACATACCCGCGTGCACCCGCCTCCAGGACCTCCTGAATCAGCTGTTCTGATTCATGGACGGTCAGGATGAGGACCTTCGCCGAGTGATCGTTCTTGAGAATCTGCCGGGTGGCCTCCAAGCCATTCATCAGAGGCATTGTATGATCGAGAACACACACGTCCGGATGAAGACGATTGGCGGCGTCGACGGCCTCGCGCCCATTGGCGGCTTCCCCGATGATTTCCCACTCCGGTCGTCGCTCGACGAGCGTCCGGATACCACAGCGTACGATATCGTGATCGTCGGCGATCAAAATACGAAGCGGCCTCATGCTACTCCTCTCACTGAAGGATACCGGCAATATCGTTTCCATACTGATTCTTTACTCGCTCCAATCGATATCTAAACAACCGTTTCGGCCGTCTGCTCCGTATCATCTATCATGCCTCGATTCGAGCATGCCGACTTGTGGCGGTATGCTAGACGCTAAGGCATGGCGACATGGGAATGGACCGCCACATCGAAAGATTTATTACCCGCGTGGTCGTGGGTTATGGGCCCCATGGCGGAGCATGGGCACAAAGGAACTGTAAGTGTCAGGCACAGACATGTTGCATGGACTTAAGGGGGGATGAAGTCAGCCATACTTAAAAGCCTTGTCAGGCAAACAGAAGTCACGCTGACCGTGCCTGACCTCGGCTGTTTCTCTCGACAGTCTGTCGGTAGACGAACCATCTTATGTCAAAGGAATCACCATAGCGGGAATCAGTTCAGCGTCACAGGACAGATCAGGACCACGAGACGCGCACTTTCATTCACTTGACACAACCATGCGGCGCTGCGCCAGCCAAGATCATTCGGCCACACGCACCAACACCTTTCCCATCGGACCTTGCGCCAATCGTGCGAATGCCGACTTCACCTCTTGGAATGGGAGGACGATGTCTATGACGGGCCGTCTCCCCATTGCATCCAATCGACCGACAACCTCTTTCCACACGCTCTGTGCTTCACCGGCCGTATAGTCGCCCACAGATACCCCGCCAATCCGAATTCTGCGAAAGAAGAGAGTGGCCGTGTTGAACTCCGGCACCGTCCCACCGCTCCTCCCGACCACGCTGATTCGGCCGCCATAGCCCAGCATCGCCACCACCTGGTGAAACAATGCCCCGCCGACATTGTCGACCGCCACGTCAGCGTGCTTCGGACTGATTGACGCCAACACCGCTTTGCTCAGGTTGCCATCGGCCGGATCGAATACGAAATCAGCGCCGAGCCTCGTCAATGTCACACGTTTATCCGCACGACGTGACAAGGCCACGACGGTGAGATCCATGGATTTCCCGAGAAGAACCGAGGCCACCCCGACGCCGCCCGACGCGCCGGTCACGAGCAGGACCGATCCAGGGCCGGGAGGCGCCGGCGGGTCGCTCCACTGCGTGAGAGCCTGCCAAGCAGTCAGAAAGACGAGTGGCGCGGCAGCCATCTCTTCCAATGACCAGCCGGAGGGCACCGGCGTCACGCTTTCCGCCGGTACGACGACTTTCTCGGCAAGCGTGCCCCAGCTTTCCACCCCGACGTGGCAGCGCAGAATGCCTACTGTCTCGCCGATTCGCACATGCTCGACGCCCGCTCCCACGGCCAACACCTCGCCGACGCCATCCCGTCCCAGAATATGTGGCAGCGGCGGCTTGGCCGGATACATCCCTCGGGCCAAAAAGGCGTCCGCCGGGTTCAACGCTGCAAACGTGACCCGCAGCAGCACTTCACCGGATCCGGGCAGAGGATCGGCAACTTCGGCAAGCCGAAGCCAATCGACGCCGTCATATGAGTCCATCACCCATGCGCGCATGATGATTCTTTCTCAGCCGTGCCTGATCTGCTCTGCGCAAACGCCTCCTTACAAACAGATTGCCGGGAGATGCATCGAGGCATGATTTCCGGCGCACTAATCCGCGTCCATCGTTCTTCCCAAAAGCGATCATGGCAAAAGAGAGCCTGTCTGCTCTGTATAGTCCCTATCACCATAGCACAAAGTGATTTCGAAGCCTCACTCCTTGAAGATCCTTCGACTTCTCATTGGACCTTCTCATCAATTTCCACATTTCCATCGCCATGAGCGGCAATGCGCCGAGCCCAAAAGCCAGCACCCAGTGTTGAAGATCAAGCGCCGCCACGCCGAAGATTGCGCGGCTCCATGGAGTGAGAACAATGGCGCCTTGCAGGGCCATCGATCCAGCCGTCGCTATGACCAATGAGCGATTGGTGAAGATCCCCAGCGAAAAGATGGAACGGCGCTCGCTTCGGCAATTGAACGCATGAAACAGTTGCGCGAGAACCAGCACGGTAAAGGCGACGGTTCTCGCTTGTGTCACATCGTCGTGCAGGACATTGAGACAATATACAAATGCCGCAATCGTGACGAGTGCCAGGAAAGACCCTTGTGCGACAAGGAGCAGGATATGCTCACGTTCCAGCAACCGGGCCATGGGGTGCCGAGGCGGGCGATGAAGAATATCCGGATCATTTGGATCCACGGCCAACGCCAGGGCCGGCAGACCGTCGGTAATGAGATTGATCCAAAGAATCTGGACCGGCAGCAGCGGCAGCGGAAGACCGACTACGGCGGCAACCAGCATGACAGCGATTTCACTGAAATTGCATGAAAGTAAAAAATGAACGGCCTTTCTGATGTTCTCATAGACGCCTCGGCCTTCTTCGACGGCTGCGGCGATGGACGCGAAGTTATCATCGGTGATGACCATGTCGGAGGCTTCTTTGGTGACGTCCGACCCGCTCAGTCCCATCGCGATGCCGATATCGGCTTCTTTAATGGCCGGCGCATCGTTCACGCCGTCGCCTGTCATGGCGACAATCGCACCCTTCCGCTTCCACGCCCTCACGATGCGTAACTTATGTTCGGCCGAGACCCGCGCATACACCGCAATCTTGTCCACACGCTCTGCTAGATCGTCATCACTGAGCCGGTCGATTTCCGCCCCGGATAGGGCAGCGGCCGGACCGTCGAGAATGCCCAGTTCGCGAGCGATGGCAATGGCCGTGTCCTTATGATCGCCGGTGATCATGACGGTTCGAATCCCTGCGCCCCGACAGACGTGCACGGCCTGTACCGCTTCAGGCCGCAATGGGTCCTTCATGGCGGCCAGGCCGAGCAACACAAGGTTCTGCTCCAACACGGCCGCGCCATACACCAGCGGCATCTGCGCGAGCGGGCGCCTGGCAATGGCCAACACCCGAAGCGCCTCACGCGCCAGGGCCGCGTTCGCCGAGAGGATATTCCGCCGGTCGGCTTCCTCCATGGGCGCGACACGCCCCTCGGCGGTGAGGCGCGCGGTACATCGTTGAAGCAACAGGTCGGGAGCGCCCTTGCTATAGGCCATGAAGCCGTTCTCGATCTTCCGCACGACCGTCATCATCTTCCGCTCCGGGTCGAACGGAATTTCAGTCACGAATGGGTGTCGGACTTCCAGATCGTCCTTCCAGAACTGTCGCTTCGCCGCCGCCACCAGCAGCGCCGCTTCGGTGGGGTCCCCGACGATCTGCCACACGCCATGCGTCTGACGGAGCGCCGCCCCATTACAGAGGACCGAGGCCGCCAGTGTCTCATCAACTGGATGACCCGCAGGCAGCGGACTCCCTCCGTCGAGAACGTCACCGACCGGCGTGTAGCCCTCTCCCGTGATCGCGAACCGTCTCCCGCCCACGGTGAGGCTTGTCACGGTCATCTCATTTTTAGTGAGTGTGCCGGTCTTGTCGGTACAGATCACCGTCGCCGATCCCAGTGTCTCCACGACCGGCAGTCGACGAATTAGTGCATGCCGGGCTACCATCCGTGTGACGCCGAGCGCGAGGGTGATGGTGACGATCGCCGGCAGTCCTTCCGGGATGGCTGCCACGGCGAGACTGACGGCGGTCAGGAACACGGCTCGCCGCGCCAGAGACCCAGGGCAAACACGACCGTAACGATGGCCAGCGACAGGTAGAGCAGCAGATGGCCCAGCTGGTCCAAGCGCTCTTGGAGCGGTGTCTTATGCTCGCCCGCTTCTTGGATGAGCGTGGCGATATGGCCCAATTCGGTGCGAAGCCCGGTAGAGACGACCACGCCGCGGCCTTTCCCGGAGGTCACGCTCGTGCCGAAGAACACCATGTTGTGCCGGTCGGCCAGCGCCACCGCGTCCATAGTCAGCGCGTGCGAGGTCTTGTCGACCGGTGTGGATTCGCCGGTGAGCGCGGCTTCCTGGGCACGCATGGCGGTCGCATAGATCAGACGGGCATCCGCGGGCACATGATCCCCGGCCTCCACCTGAATCAGATCGCCTGGAACCAGCTCGCGAGCCGGAATGGACCGTAATGCGCCCTCGCGTACGACACGAGCTTCCGCCACCGATAGTTGTTTGAGCGCGGCTAGCGATCGCTCTGCTTTATATTCCTGGACCACACCTAGAATCGCGTTCAGAAAGACGATCGCTAGGATCGCCGCCGTATCGATCCATTCCCCCAGAAGACCGGAGACGACGGCGGCGCCAATCAGCACCCAAATGATGATGTTGGGAACTGTGACCGGACGAGTGTCGACAGTGAGATGGGAGGCGCGGCGGGAAGTTCGTTAAAGCCGACTTCGGCGAGACGGCGGCGAGCTTCGTCCACGCGAAGGCCGTGATTCACGTCGGTGATCAGCTCAGCTGAGAGCGCGTCCGTCGAGACAGCATGCCATATAGGTGGGCATTCTTTGGCTTCCATGATCGTCACGACGTCTCATCGCTACGCCGGGACAGCATCAACCGAACATCCTTGGGTGATGAGATGTCACCGCACGACGAGGACCGAGGCGGTGCTGTGCTGAACCACTCTGGCGGAGACGCTTCCGAGGAAAAACCGGGCGATCGCCCCCATGCCTTTTGCGCCGACGACGAGTAGATCGCTTTTCTGCCGATCGGCCACTTTGATAATCTCCTCGGCCGGGTGTCCCAGCTTTAGAATTTTGTTGACGGTGTACCCGGCTTTGATCAGGCGCTCGGCATCGCGCTCGATGAGTGCCTGTCCGGCCTCTTTCACCTCCGGATAGCGCAGGAACGGGATAACATGCACCAGCACGACCTCGATGTTCTCGGGCCGAAGCTCCTCCATCACAAAGCGCATGGCCTTGGTCGAACTTTTCGAGCCATCAGTGGCCAAGAGGATGCGGCGGATGATCCGGGGAGCTTGCTTCACGACCAGGACGGAAGCCGGCGCATGCAGTGTGACCGTGTGTGAGACACTGCCCAACATGAACCGATCGAGCCCAGTGAGCCCGCGGCTGCCCAGCACGATGACATCCCCACGCCGTGCATGCTTCAAGATCGCCGGTGCCGGTGCACCCTTTTCTACGATAACCTTGCCGGCAACTTTTGCTGAATCCAGAAAGTCTTTGGTCTCCATGGACACCCGTTTGGCCTGCTGCTGGAGTCGGCTGACTTCCGCGCGGATGTACGGTACGTTCCCGGCCACCATCGGCTGCATTACGAATGGGGCTTTGGCCGCCGCCAGATCAATCGCGTGGACCGCGGTCACTTTCGGACAGGACACGAACGGAAGGTAAGGCACCCATCCTATAGACCATCGACCATGCTTGGAACCATCCACGGCTAGAACTATCCTCATTGAGAACATGCTCCTCTCAGTTAATGAGTCTCCACTGCGAATGGCTCACATGAGACTGCTCGCGTGTGACCCCAACATATCTCTCGACTCGCACGGCCGACACTTTGTACTCAGGACACTTGGAGCTCTCGTCCGCGCTTGACGACAAGAGCGCATTGACGTTCGTCGACGGAAAATGAAAGCTGGTAAACAACTCACCGGGCCGGACGCGCTCACTCACCACGACCGGCAGTGTGGCATCGCTGCGAGCGCTCACCAGTCGAACGGTTTCCCCGTCCTCGATCTGTAATCGCTTGGCATCGTCGACATGCATTTCTAGCACATCCGTGTCGACCATCTGAACGATGTCGGTCCGGCGTGTTTGCGCGCCACAATTATAATGCTGAAGAACTCGCCCGGTGATAAGAACAAACGGATAGGCCTCGTCGGGCGATTCACCGGGCGGCAAATAATCGACCGGAACAAAATTGGCTTTACCATTACACCCGCCCACCCCTGCCGTGCCAAGACGCGGCCCCTTCCGTAGTGGCAATACATCGCGGTGCATGATGAACGTTCCCGGGTGCTCGGCATCGGGGACCGGCCACTGCAGTCCTTCACAGTGTTCGAGGCGTGCATAGGACACGCCGGCGAACATCGGCGTAAGTTGGCTCATCTCATCCATGATCTCGGATGGATGGCCATAGTGCATCGGATACCCCATTGGTGTCGACACCCGGCTCACGACCTGCCAATCGGGCAACACGCCATCCGGCGGTTCCATCGCCTTGCGTATCCGTTGAATGCGCCGTTCTAGATTGGTAAACGTGCCGTCTTTTTCCAAAAACGAGGCCCCCGGAATGACGAGATGCGCCAACTTGGCCGTCTCGCTCATGAAGGGATCTTGGACGACCAGACACTCCAATCGGCCCAACGCCTCGCGGACTTTATGCAGATTTGGATCGGTCTGCGCGACATCGTACCCAATGATCCACAGGCCCTTCAACCGTCCCTCCAAGGCTGCGTCCCACATTTCCGGAATTTTCATGCCCCGAGTACGTGGCACTGAGCGTGAAGGTACTGTGTGCGCCAACGGCACCGTGAGCACCGGACACCCGGCCGTCCGGACGACTTTCTCAGCCGTGCTGCCGAAGAAAATTCTATTCACATCCCCAATCCCCCCGTAACTACCCATCACGACCAGCGCGACCTTTTCGGCCCGTACGGTACGGGCGATTTCGACGAAGGGCGAGCCCTCTAAGATGAGACGTTGGATCGACACGCCCTTGGCATCATCGAGAGAGAGTAAGCGCCGCGCATTTAATCGCGCATAATGCCGCAACCGTTTCTTTTGTTGCACCTCTTCTGATGGAAGAGCCAAACCAAGCGCATTTAACGCCTCTAAATGTTTAGTATCGACCACGTGAAGGACAATGACTTCTGACTGAAATACCCGCGCCATCGATATCGCCACACGAAATGCTTCTTCGGAGCAGGGGGAATAAGCGACCGGAACGAGAATTTTTTGAAACAGCGGAGCCGCCATACGGTCCTCACTCAACGATGCTGCAGCCAACGCATCGGTGTCGCTCTAGATCGAATCTGCCACACGCCGACCGTCGCCCAGCGTGTCTTTCATCCGGTTGATAAGCATGCCGGCTTCCTCTTCCGAGAGTAGGCCGTCCAGACATGCATAGAGTACTTTTTCTTCTCTTCGGTTATGTACGGTGAGAGCGTCGAACAATTGCGTATCAAGGCCGTCGGGGCTTGCTCCCGCGCTGAGCCGATCCTGAATGCGGTCGATAAGGATCTTGAAACAGCGATGCTCCGAGCGCATCACCGCGGTCGGCCCCACACCCGTCATACTGGACCGCTGCTCGAATTGAGGAAACAACAATTCTTCTTCCCACTCGATATGCCGCTCGAGCCCGTCAATAAATCGCGAAAACGTCTCCCTCGCAGAGACCGCCTCTTGTGCGAGCAGGCGCTGGAACTGGTTAAAGAGTCCATCGAGCCGCCGATGATCGTCGCTAAGGAAGCTGCTGATTATTTTCATGCGTCATCCCTTTGATCCATCACTGCCTGAGAAGAGGCGAGCAAGGGTAATGCCATCTCACAAATGCAAAATAAAAAATGAAAACAGCTAAATTGGCTTGAATTGTTTACGAACTCTGAATGGGACTGCCCAGGCAGGGGAATCCTGCTACAGATTCAAGCACCTCAATGTAGCGTAAGGCTACAATGTTCTCCTTCGCCTCAACGAGAGAACTTCTTCAAAGGGACTCGGCACACGAGAAAGGGTTTCCATCATGGCACATGGCTTGCTGCTTCCAGGCGACGCGGTGTACAGAGGACAAGGGAGGGGCTTGCATGGCGCAGTTGGTGATAAAATACAGCTGGCTCATTGTTGGGGCAGTCGTCGTTAGGAATCATCATTGTGATGTACCTTGTCCTTTTCTGCCCAACTGAATGCCGTTAGAGTGCGGACACCTGTATAATGCGACAGCTACATTGATGAGCCTTCATGCACATTTCACGTAGAGTTTGAATTCTTCACTATGCACACTCTCGTCGCGATCGATGGCAGCGAGCACTCCTTTGATGCGGCGCGAGCTTTGACTCATCTCGCAGTGCCCGAACGATTGGTCTTGCTCCATGCCTTGGAAGTTCCCAAGCCCGCCTATCCGATGATGATGCCCGAAGTGGCGAACGACCTTTATCACATCGTGGAGCACGACATGCGGGAAGATGGCGAACGGCTGCTGAGCAGAGCGGCGTCCATCTTGCCGGACGGATTAGGCCCGGTGGAGACGAAGATGGAGATTGGGACACCGGCGGACGTTATTGTCTCAACCGCCGAACGGGAGCGAAGTGACTTGATCGTCATGGGTACGCGCGGCCTGAGCCTAGTCAAAGAGATCCTCGTCGGAAGCGTATCCGATCGCGTTGTGACACATGCGTCCCGTGCAGTTCTGACCGTGCCATCACCCATGCTGGCGTTACGCAAAGTCCTACTCGCCGTTGAAGGGCAGGCGGATGCCGACAGGGCGATCGAGTTCTTCATGAAAAAGCCCTTTAGAGATCCGCTTGAAGTGGAACTGCTCACGGTTCTCTCCTTGCCGCACGAACGATGGACGCAGGAACGCGGGTTAGAATCATTCAAAGACATGAGCTTCCGGAGCGCGCAACGCTTTGCCGAAAATATTGCCGCCCGTTTGTCGACCGTTCACTGCTGTGCTATCCCGGTCACCAAGATCGGATCGCCGGCTGCGATCATTCTGCAGCGTGCCGAGGAGCTTCAGCCCGATCTGATCATGGTCGGGGCGCATACCGGAAAAGCAGCCACGCGCTTCCTGCTAGGCAGTGTCTCGCACAAAATACTCCACATGAGCCATCGTCCCGTCTTAACCATCCGTTAATTTCTTGGCGTCCCCCGATACAAACCCGCGGTCAGACAGAACGGCCAGAATACGATCGACGGCCACCTCCGTCGACGTGTGTGCACTATCGATGCGAACCTCCGGAGCCTGCGGCCGCTCATAGGGCGTCTGAAGACCCGGCACCGTCTTCGATTCGCCTGCGAGGCCTTTCCGATACGTGCCCTTCGTATCGCGCGCCATGCAGACGTCGAGGGGACACTCCACCGCCACTTCGACGAAACGATCGATCAGATCTCTCGCAAATGCGCGATACGCCTGTTTGGTGGCCGTCGCATCGAAAATAATCGTGATGCCATGGGCCACCAATCGACTGCCCGCAAATGCCATGGCTCGATAGAAGAGGTCCCGTTCATCAACCGAGTAGGAGGGCGACGGCGTCAGGATGCGACGCAGGACATCGGATTCCAGGATCTCCACCCGCTGTCCTGCGGCTTCCAATCGAGGCCGTAAGGCCGCTGTGATGGTGCTCTTCCCCGAGGCGGGCAGGCCGGTGATCCAGATGGCGAAGGCGGGCGGTTTACTCATTGGCATAACATCAGCTTTCAGCCTTCAGCTTCCACAACGATGTTCGGGCCGGATCCTCCGTCCTAAGCTCCTTGACCTTGCTCTTATGTAGGTGATGACTGAAAGCTGATGACTGAAAGCCGACGGCTGATGGCTTTTTATCCCTTACAATACCGATTCACATCGTGCGGATCGAACCGCTCTGTCGCGAGCACCTGCTCGATAAAATTAAAAATGCTCTGTCGCACCGATATCGGCAGATCCGGATACCAGACCGGACTGGCGATCACAAGCCCGCGAAACGCAAAGAATGGAGCCGCGGTTTCGAGGATCGCGTGATCGCCAGTTTCCGCCATGTATCGATCCCAAAACTCCCGAAACAGCACCTCGAACGGACCTCGAAGGTCGCCCCACCGGCGGAGCGACGCGAACAGGTAATTGATTGTCATCGACGTCACATCGTCGGCGGGTTCACCCCATTCGCCTCGCGACCGGTCTAAGACGCTAAAGTCGGTGCCTCGGCGAAACAGGACATTCCAGGGATGAAAATCACCGTGCACCTGGGACAAGCGACTGGTTCGGCTCCGTAACTGCCAGCGCCGGCGATTGCACGCATCCTCGATAGAGCGCAGGAGCTCCTCGGTCATGAAGTGGAAATGTGACGGATAGCTGTCGGTCAAACCCATGATGCACTCGCCATGGCCGATCAATTCTCTCAACCGCCGTCGGTAGAGATCCGGCTGCAGCCTTTTTTTCCGATGAATCCCTGCGAGATAGTGAACGAGGGCGTGCACGCGCTGTCGATCCCGAGAGGACAATCGCGCGGTGCGCGTCAGGCGAGCCAAGTCGTTGTAATAGCTGCGGCCCTCGACCCATTGAGTCAGGACAAAAAACTCGCGTGCCGGCGCCACGGAAAATAAGGCGCCTTCTTCAGTGAACGCGCCAACATCGAGCGCTTGCACGTGCCGAGGCAGCCTGCCGTACGATTCGTAATCCCAGAGCAGCGCCTGGGCTCGATCGGCATGATGCTCATGACCAAAGGGCCCGGGTTTCATCGTCACTAAGACCACTCGATGGAGGCGCCGCCCGATCTGTAGGGTCAGTCGAATCGGAGACCCATATCCATATCCTTTCACGGCAGAGGACGACGTCTCCTCCCCGATAGGCCCAAACGTGAGGAGCTTTGCCCTCGGCCCGAAGCGACCCTGTACATACGTTTCGAGGTGTCTTCTTTTCAACGTGCCCACGTGGCGTTATTTAAGCAAATGGCGTTCCCTGTCTTCATCTTCTCCAACCTCGTTCCCCTATGGGCGCTGCTGCATTTCTCTGCAGTATGAAGTCAGTTACTGAGGAAAAACGCGCCACTTCGATTGAGGCACGTATCCGCCATGAAACGTTGCCACTCTCACTTCCTTAAGAACCGCACACTTAATCCGTCTCTTCATCCCCGTTTATCAGGCGAGCAATGGCATGATACTTGCGGAGACATCGTGGTGCATCATGATGATGCTCGCGAGCCGGCGCCGTCGATGTATCGACGGCATTGGTGGCTGATCATCGTGGTGATATTGTCTGCGCTCTTCCTGATTGGTCTGGGCGTCATAGGCGACATTCGTATCATGTCGATCAAAGGCGCTCAGAAGGAGATCATGATCGAGGCGACTAACATCCACTCCCTCGTCGAATCGGTAAAGCATTACATCATGCCTATCAGGGGGATTGGACCTTCCACTATGGATAAGGGCGAGCAATTTTTCAGGCAAAATGGCACCGGCAAGAACGGTCATGACAAAACATTCAAAGGAGAATCATATGAATGTGAAAGACATCATGACGCAGCCTCTGCAAACCTGCACGCTCCACGACAATCTCGCCACGGTGGCGATGCGAATGTGGGAAAGCGACTGCGGTGCCTTGCCGGTGAAGAATCATGACGGGCGGGTCATCGGCATGATTACCGATCGCGACATTTGCATGGCGGCAGCGACGAAGCACCGTGAGATTTCCGACGTCCTGGTATGGGAAACCATCACAGGCGACATCGTGACGTGCCATCCCAAGGATGACATCATCACGGCACTTGATAGCATGGCCAAAAGTCAGGTACGCCGCTTGCCGGTGCTCGATGATGACGGCCTGCTCCAAGGTATACTCTCCATGAATGACGTCATTTTGAATGCAGACCACAGGGTATCCGAACATGATGTAGTGCACACGCTTAAAGCGATTTGCCAACATCGCAGGTTATTCGGTATTTAGCGAGAGAACCCTATGCGAATCGCCGTTGCCGTCGATTGGTCCGAGCAGGCCTTTGATACTGTCAAAAGTCTCGCTCACTAATATCAGCCAGCGAAGTCATCCTGATCCATGCGGTGGACCTTCATCCCTTAGAAAATCCTCTTCTCGGCGCCGGCCGTGGCCAAACAGGCCTTTGATGAATTTCGAGACGCGATGATGGACGGCCCGGCCAGGATCATTTTAGATCAGGGGAAGGCCTGCTGACTGAAGCGGCCTTGGGTAGTGTATCGCACCAAGTCTTGCTCCATGCGGGCTGTTCCACCTTGATCATGAAGCGACCCCTCGCTACGTTACAGCGGGTCCTGCTCGCGATAGAAGGATCAGACGACGCGGCTTACGTCCAAGATTGGCTCCTCGCCCATCCGTTCAAGCAGCCAGTCGAGCTGTCAATTCTCTGTGTCGTCCCGCATCTTCATCTGCTTGGCGCGGCGGCCATCCCGGCGTTCGACATATAGGAGAGTGGGAACATTCAAGCTGCACAGAATCTCGTCAAAGACGTGTCGATCGCTTTGAGTGATAGGTTTGGCAATCGGACGACAGGGAGAGTCCTCCGCGGAACCCCAAGCCGATGCGCGATTAGCATGCCAGCAAAACGTTCTTCACATACCACGGTATTAGCACTTAATAGACGGCGGGAATAGAGAGAAAGGCAACAGCGAGAGAAGAGCGGTGGCGCGAGACGCCACAGTCATTCGACGTCCATGTCGATTCGGTACGAGCGTTCGGACGATACCAAATGCCCTACTCGTCCGTGTCATCACCATCGGATGGCGGCAGGTCTTGAAGCGATCGCTTCACGCTGGCATATCGATAGATGGAAAATGCCGCCAGGGCGATTCCGACAACAATAGACATGACTCCCAACGCTTGAATGGCGAGTGTCTCGAACATAAAACTCGCTGGAATCCCGACCACGACAAACGCCAGCGCCGTCCGGACATAGGCCAGGAATGTCCGCTCGATGGCCAGCTTCGTTCGCTCGCGGGCTAACCGATCTCGAAGCTGACCTTCCGCTTCAATCTTCACGCTGCCAGCTTGTTGTGATGACAATTTGCGTTCATCCATCTTTCCTGCTTCCGATTACCCCGAGATTAATACCGACAGGAAACAGCGTCGTGAGCCGATAGCTCGGACTTTACTATTAGACGACATCCTCGCCCGAGTGAATGCCTGTGCGTCGGATGGACATGAAGCGGTCCAACGCCACTTGCGCAAACTGGACCAAGAATGGGCATCGAACATAGAGTCCGATTCGCGACGTTCTGTTATTTCGCCAGACTCCTGATGTATCGAACAAGCTGCCGCACATGATCGTCCGGCATCGAGGCAAACGGCATGCCGGTACCGGGCAATCCATCTGTGATGATCCAATAGAGCTGTCCGTCAGAAATGTTTTTCATCATCTCGCCACACGTAAAACCTCATAGAGGAGGACAAGGCCCGCCCCATCAGTCCATTCCCGTCTCCCTTCTCGCCCTGACATAAAGCGCACGCAGTCGGTTGAGCCGTCTTTAAGAAGAGCGTCTTCCCGGACTCAATCGTCTCCGGCGTTCAAACTCCGCTTCCATCCCGCTGAACGCCGAGAGATCGAAATCATCTTCTGCGCCCACCCATCCTCGCTTCGAACAGCACACGGGGAACGTCGCCGGAAGAACCACGAGTAATACTGCCGTGCCATGCTGTCATTGGCCTCCTCCTTAACAGACCACGTCAATGTGCAAGGCCAACTGTGAATATCCGCAATGTCTTGGCCGCTCAACCTCGGTCCCCAGGGTGGCATGCCGCCACGGCCATTTAAGACCGTTTCCCAGCAGCGCGCCGTATCCATCAGAACGTGGTTTCCAGCAAGCTTCGGCCCCACGCCACCGAGACCCTGTAGACCGTGACACGGCGGACAATTTTGCCCATACAAGTTCTGACCGCATTTCGCATTGCCCTGGGTCTTGCCGCTCGAGGGAACAGCCTTAGCACTTCTACTCCGCGAGGACAGGCGCGGCATCCGGATGATAGCGAGAGGCCAAATAGGCAACGAGGGCCTCCTGCTCCGATTCGGAAATCTGTGCTCCCCAGCTCGACATTTTTTTCACGATCGCACCCCAGTGCTCGTGGTCGAGACGCTGTTGAGCAATCAGGTCAATGCTGTGGCATACGGTACAGCGGGCGGCCAGCAGACGCTCTGCGTAATGAGCTGTTCCGCCGGTGTCCGGTAATCCCGGGTCATCGGCTTGCGCACCGACACTGAGTGTCGCAATCAGCAGGCTGCCGGCGAGCCACGCGAGCAACCGATTTGTCTTCATCACGCATCCACCCGCACGCGAACCCGATCCATGCCGTTCCAGAGAAACCCGCCGGGGTTCCATGGACTCGTTGGCGGTTGAACATGGCCTCCGTCATCCGTCGCTCGCGAGAGAATGGTATGAGGTCCGACCTCCTTGGCCTGCCATACGAGGCGCCACTGCCGCCAGGCATACGGGACATCCTCGCGGAGCAATGCGGCTTGTTGCCACGTGCGTCCTTCATCGGTCGACACGTCGACTCTGACAATGCGGCCCTCTCCAGTCCATGCCACGCCTTCAATGACCACCGGTCCACGGTGCACGATCATCTCGTCGGTCGGCTGTGCGATCACCGACTTCACCACCATGGCTTCCACCGGAAGCATACGAGTCTTATCGGCCGGCTTGCTGGGTACGATCGGTTCGCTCGGATAGCGATACGCCGTTTCCATGTAATAGCCCTTCGCCTCGTCCTCCTGCACAGTGAGATCTGTCAGCCACTTCATGCACGATTCCGCCATCCATCCGGGTGTGATCAAACGGAGAGGCGCCCCGTGCAGCAACGAGAGAGGCTCATCGTTCATCCGTATGGCCAGTAACGTGTTTGGATCTAGAGCTTTGGATAAGGGAATGCTCCGAATAAACTGCGGCGTGAGTTCTGAAACGGGCCGATCCGCTCCCTGCATCTGCACATGGCGCGCGGCCGGTTTAATGCCGGCTTGCTGGAGCACATCGCGCAACCGCACGCCGGTCCATCGCGCATTGCCGACGGCGCCTCGCTCCCATTGCACGCCCGGGGCATGAGGTCGGTAGAAGGCTCGTCCGTTGCCGCTGCATTGCAGCACAGCCGTGACCGCGACCTCTTCGAATTGTCGGAGATCGGCAAGGCGTAAGCTAAGTGCCCTATCGACGAGCCCGCGCACGCGCAGGCGCCACACGGACTCCTGTATGAAACCTGGTGCCGGCGGGCCGAAATGGCTGCGAACGAAGAAGCGATGGTTAGGGGTGCGCCACGAGTTGAACGCGTCGACCGGAGTCTCTGCGTCGAGCGGTCGAGGAACACGCACGATGAGGGACTTGTCCTTATCGCCGGTTTGAGCGCGGCTTGTGCCGATACCGACAATCCCGGCGAAACAGAGGCCGACGGTTCCGCCTATCGTCCGAGCGAGAAACGCTCGCCGCGACAGACTATCATACTGGTTGAGCGGCATCCTTCCCCGTCCCTCTGCGCCGGCAGGATTGAGAGGCACATCCTGCCTACTAAGTCGATTTTTTTAGGCTCAACATGTAACTCGTCAGGTCGTGAAGTTGCTGATCGTTTAAGGGCAATTTCGGCATGATCGAGCCCGGCGAGACCGATTGAGGATCACGAAAATGCCGGATATGCCACGCGCGATCCGGGCGCGTATCGCCTTCATACGAGAGGTCCGGGCCGACCGCTCCGCCTTGGCCATGAATCCGATGGCATCCGGCACAACCAAATTCAGCAAAGATCGCTTTCCCTCTCGCCACCGTCGGGTCGATATGCGGCACGGCATAGAGATCACGCAAAGACACCCCTAACAGGGTGAACACTACAGCGAGAAATAGTACGCCGGACGTGACCGCGGCAGGCCGCCGAATCGGATCGCGTGCGGGATTGCGATCGATGAACGGCCAGAACAACAGAAGCGAGAAAACCACCACAGGCAAGATCCACGTCGCCAACGGCTCCAGCGGGCCATGCACGTATTTGAGCAGCTGATAGTAAAACAAGAAATACCACTCCGGCACGGGGACAAATGTCGTATCGGATGGATCGGCCTTATCCGCCAGCGGAAATGGAACGAACCGCGCCAAGAGGGCGATCGTGAGAAAGACCCCTGCCATCACGACGGCGTCCATATAAACTTGGCGCGGATAGAAGGTTTCACTGCCCCGGGCGGCGCATTCCTCATTCCACGGTCCGGCCGGACCGACGCGCCGGAGGATGAACAGATGGAGCAGGACCAGCCCCATCAGGAGCGCCGGCAGGAACAGAATGTGTACGGCAAAGAAACGCGAGAGCGTCAGCGCGCCCAATGTTTCGCCGCCGCGCAGCACGCGCACAAGGGTATCGCCGATGAGCGGCACGGTGCCCACCATGTTGATGCCGATTTGAGTGGCCCAGTAGGCGTTCTGATCCCATGGAAGGAGATATCCTGTGAAGGCGAACGCCAGCGTGAGGAGAAACAGAACCACGCCCACCATCCACATCGCTTCACGCGGCGGCTTGTAGGCTCCATACAGGAACGTCTGCAACATGTGGAGGCCGATCGCCACCACCATACCCGAGGCGCCCCAGTGGTGAACGCCCCGAACGAAGGCTCCGAACGTAATTTGGCTTTCAATAAATTGGATGCTGTCGTAGGCATGATCTGGCGCCGGAACGTAATACACGACGAGGAACATGCCTGTGAGGGCCTGCATGAGGAACAAAAACAGCGTCGCGGAACCGAAGACGTAAATCCAGCTGGCCCCGCCTGGAATGGGCTCGTCCAGCAATGTTTCTTCGATCGGCTTCAGTCTGAGCCGGCTATCCAACCAACTATACAGTCGGGACGCCATACATTCGTTCGACGTTCGGACTAACCATGCGCTCGAGTCCGGCTTCGGAGTGATAAGGATTTGAAATTCGACGTGGAAATGTTGCGGTCATTGTGAACCTTCAACTTGGAACGCCATCGTTAGAGCTCCACCGACTTCGGAAGACCCGCCTTGAATTCCTTGTAAATGACGTAGAGTCGACCGTCGTCAATCTTCACGGGAAGACGATCGAGCGGCCGCGGAGCGGGACCGCCCAGCACGGCACCGTTGAGATCGAACACGCTTCCATGGCATGGACACTCAAACTTCCGATTTGAATCGTCCCATCGATAGCCACAGCCAAGATGCGTGCACTGCGGTGAAAAGGCGGTGACGTCGCTATTGTCCATCTTGACAGCCCACATCGCCTTATGGACCGAACTCTCCATATAGCCGTCCCGCACGGTCGCCACATAACTGAGCTGCGTCGGTTCCTGGACCGGCAGGTCCTCCACCTTTCCGATTTCCACCCAGGACTGCTCGCGCCGCTTGAACGCCGGCGAGATCACATAGCCGACCAATGGAATCCCGAGACCGAAACCGACAAGAGACATCGCGGCGGCGGTTACCCATTTGAAAAACCGCCGCCGCGTTCCGATCGGGGTACTGAGCCCTGTTTCGCCGTGCATGCCGTGCTGATTCGTCATGGTTCAGATATCCAGAAGGACGCGCCACGTGTTGCACGACATCCCGAGATGGCTCTATACGTACCATATTTCTTTCTAAATGTCAGACAGCGCAACCCCACATTCGACACTCCAAATGAGGAATGGAACGATGCATTATGCCGCCTTCTTCCTTGTAGTCCTGACCTCGCACGTATTGATGCCTATGAGTCTCCATGCGGGACAAAACCCGATCGCTCCGGTCACTAAAGCGACTGCCCCTATGACATAGAACGCAATCACCCACCCCAACGGCAACGCCGCAAAGGTCGCGATTGCCAAGACCGCCAGTCCGATGATCATCCTAATCGGTCGTTCAATTCCGCCAACGTTGCATGTCACGATACACCTCCGTTTCTTCAGTGGTGAACGCTACGTGCGAAGATTCAGTCTCAGTTGTTACATATTCCACCTCATTAGAGTGGTGTTTCAAGCGATGGATTCATCTTCAACAACCACGTCGAACACCGGATAGTCTGTGGCCACAGCGGCATCTGTCACGGACATCTTTTCGAGAACAATGACGATGTAATCCCACCGAGGTAGCGTAAGGACAGGCCTGTGCGAACGCCATGCCATATCAAGGCCGTGCATTCCTGGAAACTACAGATGGTTAGGGAATGAAGTGAACCTTCAGAGGTGAGGAGTGTAGACAAACGCCACAGCCCGGACTTGGCCGGTAGCGCGAGATGCTACAGCTGTGCCGAATCGACAGTCGGATTCATGGTGACCTGCGTCTTCACACTCACCGACATAATGAGTGGGGACCACCACCACCCCGGCGATGAGGACGTATTCCATGGCGACCTTCCACCGTGGAATGCGTTGCTGATTCGTCAGATGGATGCTCAAGGGGCCGGCAACAACAGGCCGCGCAGAATACTCACGACAATGGCGGTGGTCTGATGTAGCAGGAGAACCGGTACGACGAACGAGAGAGCCACGATGAACTTTGTCGCGAACGTCGCCAGGGTTGATTCCCAAATCTCTTTCGCGCGATGCGTGTTCCTCGACTCTTCGGATATGTGAATGCCCAGGGCATCCGAAAAGGCGTCGGCAATGGCAATGGTGAGAATCCTACCGATGGCGGCAAGCTGCGATTGGGTACCGGATTGCAATCCGACCATGAGACCGAGTGTCGTAATGATGCCTGACGTAACCCCGAAGGTAAATCCTGTTTTGACGGAATGTTTCATCGGAATCATGAGTCGCTTCGCTTGGCATAGCGCTGCCCAACGGATGGTACATCATGTGCACAAAAGGACACGAGGGCACCCATCCTCTCTTACCCAGAATTGTCATCTTAGTCAGGGCCTCTTTGATCATCACTCACCATATTTATTTGGCAAGGTGAAATTCGACTGGAGAAAGCCACAGACTGTTCTGATAGAATGCCGCGCTCTTCGACTGTGCCCGATGATCCTGCAGTCGTTCTTCGACGACACGGCACGGGGGCATGTCTGCCGCTTCTCGGAGACGATGCCTCAGTGGCTCCGGGTTGTTACTTCAGGGGGAACGCATGGACATACGACATCGAGCGGATGACGGAGAATTTCTGCGCCGGCTACACGAACGGCCGCACAAAGGCCTGGAAGAATGTCTCGACGCCCCGGCAACCCCCCTGTCGAACGCCCCAAGAGCCGAGAGGAGTTTGCACATATCCTGCGGTGCCTGGCTATTTCACCCGACGACTCCGTTTTGCATGATACTTTCGGGTATGGCCTCGGAACGGCAAATAATGGTGATCGACTGCTCCTCATTTGGGAAGCTCATACCGAGTACTACAGCTACCAAATCTGGCACATTCCCTCCGACAAAGCGAAACCGCTTTCTTTCGGTCCGCTGACGTTCCCCAGTTACCTGTTCCCGGTCTCCCCATTAGGCCTACGTGTCAATTCGCTCGACATCCTCATCACCCATGCACCTCAGCCGTCCGTTGAGGACGTCCGTCGTATGGTCCCGGGAACGGCTCTGTATGGAAGCCAAGTCTTTGACGAAGAAACAGCTGTCACCACCAGCTTTACGCCCGATGAACATGGGCGCGAACGCTATCTCATCACCGCGTCTTCCACAACCCCGATGGCTCATGTGAAGCAGATCGTCGAAACTATTGTGAAGATCGAAACCTACTACCATCTCATCTTGATGCAGAAGCCGATGTTTTCTTCTGCGGTAGATCAGGTCTATCGATTCGAACAACTGCACCTCAAGCAGCGGGAAATCATTACATCGCAGTTGGCCGCCGCCGAATCCATCATGCTGCAGCGTTGGCTCAATGGGCTCACGGAAGATTTGATGAAGGTGAACCGTTTGGCGGGACTGCTCCAATTCGAACTGTCGGCGGCGGTTCCTTATGACAAGATCGTGCACGCGTCGATCCGTTCGATCCAGGAAGAGCGGCTGCCGCCGTATCGTCCCATGTCTGATTATCTCCTCACCGGCGTCACCGGCGTGGCAGAAGGGTATCAGCAACTACTCAGGCGGATCGAAACCTTGAAAAGTGGATTCGAAGGCATCATCGGGATCATCCGCACTCGCATCGATCTGTTGGTCGAGGGACAGAATCTCGAGTTGCTGTCAAGCGTGGATCAGACGACCAAAAGCCAGGCCGTCCTGCAACACACGGTCGAAGGCCTCTCGATCATCGTCATCTCCTACTATCTCAGCGGCCTGGGGGGCTACGTCTTCAAAGGCTTGCACGAGATGGGATGGCTCCATCAGCCGGCCATTGCAACGGCGGTGTTCGTTCCGGTTGCCATCGCCTTGTCGTTTGTCCTGACGGCGCTGAGCCGAAAGCTGATCCACAAACGCTTGACTCAGAAGCGCCATCCCGACTCATGAGCCTGATGGTCGGCAAGAACGCCGTTACCCACCGTGAAGTTTGAGACAAGAAGGTCATCTCGCCACCCCCAGAGATAATCGCCTGCGACTTTCCACGTAGGGAGAGTGGGCCACGCTCACAGGACCGCTTTGAGCGGCGTGAGCCCATAGGGAATGAGACTCCGAATGGGATCACGACAGGGCCAATCGCTGCGGCTTCAGGCAGGTTTGCGGCGACTGATAGCTATGGGGCCTGTCCCGCAGCTGTGGCCATCGCTCGCGTATTTTCGGTGTGCGGTATCACGCGGGATCGTCTCTCGCTCCCGGCCGCCATGCGCTCCCTCTGCATCGGTAATCGAGCGCGCTGCGTTCGCGGGGCTCGTCCGGCCAACCGTCGCGCGCCGCTTCTCAAGTTAGAGCTCCCTAACATTTCTGCGTTCCATTAACAGCTTCATACCGTGTCCCAATAGGGTCAAGTAGATCTGCCATGTCTAATCACTCTCCTTCTTGACGCTTCCGGAGCGAGTGCTACGCTTTGAGCACGAGGAGCGCAGGTCATGCACACTCTCGAATCATCGGCCGCATCCCGACAGGAAGCCTTGCATCCCACATGGCTCAACAGAAGGGAAAAACCTGAATGTGTAGATGGAGCCGGCATCATCTATGGGTTGCTTCTCGGGAGCGTCCTCTGGCTTGTTGGCTTGACGCTCGTTCTTTTGATTTGGTAACCCCCCATTAAACCGTCCATCCTTCCTGTCTAGCGCAGTGCCCCTGAAAAGACTGTTTCTTACGACGGGCAATTCGCCTTGTCCCGTCGCTCATTAGCTTCGGCGGCTGCTTCCGATGGCGCCGTCACGCGCGCGGTCTGCTTGTCGCCACGTCATTCCACAGTGTTACGTTGTTCCCGATGTCAGCGTATGGTGGCGGCTGGTACATTGACATCGAGGCATCGTCCTTATTCCTCTACCTGTCCGATCGTTGCACCCCCTCGCTCTATGCTTGTTAAAGGCCGAGTCAGAGCCCTGCTCGGGCGGTTCAAGACATTTCACACCATCCCCATTCATTATCCACTATTCTAGGGGATACGCTGTGGATAATGGCCTTTTGCCGTTAGCAATGAACGGCCAATCAAGGCGCTTAGCTCCTTGCACATTATTTAGGCATTGGGGTCCTTCTTTAGTCACCACAAGATATGGGTCAATAAAATTTTTTACCCTACGACGGCAAACCCTTTACAGCACATACCAAGACCATGTTCCGCTCTGCTTAAGTAGAAGGGCTAGCATACGCACGTTTTCTACGCGATGGGAGGCGGATTCTATTAAGCCTTCGGCTCCGGCTTTCAGCGCGGACTCATTCTTACACTGCACTACGGAAGATGGCTCGGCGCAACACGATTACGGCGACAAGTCAGTCTTGAGGCTGAGCTGTGCAGGTGAGATGGCGGACCATTCTTGCGTGCTTGATCCCCACAAGCGCAAGGTAAGAGAGAGGGCGGTGTTAATACTTCCGGAAGGCTTTGGCTGCCGTCTGCTTCGTCATTCCTGGCGGGAGCCCGGATTTCCATTCAGTACCATTCTTTTCCCGATGCCAATAGTGCAGACCGCTTTTCTTAATGGACCAATGGCCGCCGTGATGCCAGACCTGTATCGCAATGTCGTCTGCCATAGAAATTAAGGTTCCTGCTTGCCGAAGAATCCCAAAGATTTAATATGCAGGCTTTTTGTCGCTTTCTCACGGTAAAGGTCTGGAAAGTGCTTTGGTCCGCAGTCGGGACACATACCGTGGCTGAAATCAGCGGCCGATCGAGCGGCGATGTACCGCTCCACCTGCTGCCAGTAGCCGCCATCGTCCCGGATTTTCTTGCAGTAGGAACAGATGGGCAATAATCCGCGCAGAACCTTGACTTCGGTCTCAGCCCGCTTTCTTATTAGGGACAGCATCACGGTCGTGCCGATGAGCCCGATGGCCAAGGAGCGATTTGCCACGGCATGCCAGATTGGGCCCGGGGGCGATAGAAGAAACCCTAGTCCTGTGACCATGGCAGAGAAAGCAGCGATGATGATTACCGGCGACGATTGGTTGGGAGTCGAATACATCGCAAGGAACATCAAGGGCGCAAGGTAGAGAAAGCAGATGCCGACGCCGAGTGGGACCATCATATCGACGCCGAATATGACCACGACCAGGAGGGCGGCGGCGACGACATGCGGAGCACTTAACGTTTCATGGGGAGCGGGCAGCCGGCCTTCTCGTCTGTCCGAAACACGGCGGTCCGTTCCGCATCGCCTATCTTTGTTGCCGGCGGAGTGTAACACTCCTACTATCTATAGCAGGCGCGCCACATTCCAGGTATAGGACGCTGTAGCAGTTCAAGCTACACAGATGGACCTAGCCCTAGAGGTCCCGCAGCGAATTTGCAAGAGTTCTAAGAGACCCTCGGCCTTTTTTGTGACGCCGGGACAGTTCGTTGGCCTGCACCCCATGGTCGCCGATTCCATGCCGATCTTCCGAGGCATCCCCGCATGCACTCGGCCACCGCACGGAAGAATCAAGAATACGGCATCATCATCAACGAGAAGAACGACATGCATACCATCATGTAATCTGCGTGACAGAAGCATGTAAGTCGATGAGATTCTTTCTCATTGCGACCGATGATCCTTACATCGGAGGTCGTAAACTCTGCGCTGCACCCGCCTCCATTTTCACTGAACCTCGCCAGCCCGACATAATTTACACTCGGTACACTCGCCGTCTCGAACCAACACCGAAGACACCTTTTAGCATCGGCCGCCCTATCGTCCAGTCCCCAGCGTGTGGAGGGCCACATAACGGCTAGAAACGGACCACTTAATCGCTTCGACAGAACCCCATGGCCCTACCGGAAACGAATATGTCGCGTATGGTCATGGAAGAAGATACGAACAGTTGCATCATCCATTCGTCATAGACAACGGATGGTGTACTACAAATGATGCCGAAGGAAAGGAGGCGCAGGATGGTGCACATGAAGTCGATGGTCCATGCGATACGCAGCATCTATCTCCCAATCTTATTGCTGGTTGTCATCCTTGTACTTCCAGCGCATGCAGTACCGCTTCTACCTGGTGGCACGGCACTCCTGTCAGGGGTCAATCTAGCGGACCGGCCCGACTTAGACGGCGATTTCATTGCGTCAAACACCATCCCCTTTCGTGGCACGAATGCATTGGGTCAGACTTTGTATACCGGTACACTGGTCACAGCAGTGATATTAGAACAGGGAACAGGCACGCTCGACTTTTACTATGGACTCTCGAATGACGAGAGTTCCACTGACGGGATCGAGCGCCTCTCCGTGACAAACTTTGCAGGCTTTGCTACTGACACCGACTGGGTACAGGACCTTGAGGGTTCAGGCGGCCCTATCACGGCAAATCGGCAACTCAGTGGGGGGACCATCAGCTTTAGTTTTGGAAGTCTCCTCCTGCCCGGACAGACTAGTAATCTGTTCCTTATCAAGACAAACGCGACAGATTTTCATCGCGGCAGTGCCGTGCTCAGCAATGGCGGTGTGGCGTCTATTCAAGCCTTCGCTCCCTCCGGGACTCCCGGTGTTCCTATCCCGGAATCGGGTTCCTTGCTTCTACTTGGTACCGGTCTAGTAGGGTGCGCTCTGTGGCGACGGAAGGCGACAAAGTTACCGGTTTGATTCCGTATGATGTTCCCTGCAGTTTTCCCGCACGTGTAGTGAATGCGAAGAGAGATAATATCGAAGACAGCTCACTGCCTGTTGCTGAAGAATCAGATGGGAGAGAAGAAAGCTGTTACGGAAGGCTCCCTTAGTGTAGAGAAGAGAGCCTTCCAACCGCGCGTCTGCGCTTTTCGTGGCAGTATAGAAGCTTACGCCCCATCAGGCTTCCACGAACGCCTGAACACCTCAGTTTGTAGCGGGCGCTTCTTGAATAGGTGTCGTGCCTATCGTGCCGAGAGCACATGCAAGAGCGCTCCCTCCGTGAGGAGACGGCGATGGAAGGTTACCCGATGAGGAAACACTTATTCGGTGGACTCAGGTCGTTCATCACTTCCCCTCCTGGTTACAGCGTTGCCGGGGAGAAAAGCTCTGACCGGCTCGACTGGCCCGCACGAGTGCGCGGCAATGATGACCAGAACTCCCCTCTTGAATAGACGTTTCTGATAGAGAGATCAAGCCGCCTAAAGTTCTTAGATAGTTCTCATAGTGTGTCTCAATGTCCCGACTGATGGAGGCGGCCGATAGGGTCTAGGCCTTTGAATCGAGAATGCGTCGAACCGTCTCTAGGAAAGTATCGGGAGGGAACGGTTTCTGAAGAAAGGCGCCGGGCGCCTTCTGAAGCTTTTCTTGCACGACTTCTATTGGGTTCCCCGATATATAGAGGATTTTCATCTTTCCAAGAAGCGCCTCTCGCTTCTGAGCGAACTCGGGCCCTGTTACGCCGGGCATCATGACGTCAGCAATCAGAAGATCGATAGGGCCTTTATACCGCCCGGAAATTAACAGCGCTTCGCTGCTCAATCGTGCATCCAACACACAATAGCCCTCTTGCTTAAGAATCGCACGCATCACGGTTCTCATCGCATCATCGTCGTCTACGACTAGAATAGTCTCTTTACACGTTGCCGGTCTCTTATCCGATGCCGGCGCCATGAACACATTTAAAACAGAGAGCGCCGAATCTAATTGGAGCATGGCATCGTAAATTTGACTCCGCGCGGTCTGCAACGAACTGCTATCCGGTGCATCAAGTTGCTGCAGCCCTCGCACGCCATGTTCCAGAAAGGTTTGTTTCCAGGTCCCAAGCTGATGGACCGGCACATGGTTGTCTTTTGCTACCGTCTCAAGTGAGTCGCCTCTGAAGAGACACAGCACGAGCTCGGCCTTTTGTTGAGGGCTTAACTCCTCGTACTCCTTCTCAGCCCCTGAGGCTGATGTGGTTCCCCGATGGTGCGCTGCCCTATTACTCGTGTCACTCATAACGCGTCAGGGGTACGTTCGATCATCTTGGTTCGGACCAATCACCTGCTGCAGCGTGATCAAAAGACTTTCAGCGGTGTATGGCTTCTGAAGAAAGGCGACCTGGGTCGTGCCGGCCACTTCGGCCACCTGCTCATTGCCCATCAGTCCGCTGACGACAAGAATCTTCACAGCGGGATTCAGTTTTTGAAGGGCCCTGATGGTATTCGACCCGTTCAGATACGGCATCATCATGTCGGTGATAACCACATCAATCTCTCTCTGATGTTCGGCATACAGCGCAACGGCTTCCGTCCCATCGCTCGCGGTGAACACCTTGTACTCATGGGCTTCGAGCGTCGCTTTAGTCATTTCTAAAATGGCCGCTTCGTCATCCACCAGCAGCACGACCTCTCCGTGTCCCATCGGCCATTCCTGGGGCTCATCCGTACCGGGGCCCATTACCTCGCTTCTCTGTGCCGGCAGATAGACCCGGAACTCACTTCCTTTGCCGACCTCACTATAGACGTCCAGAAACCCTCCATGGCTCTTCACGATGCCCAGTGCGGTCGACAGTCCAAGTCCGGTCCCTAAGCCCGCTGCCTTGGTTGTGAAGAAGGGATCAAATATTTTCTCGATCACTCCTGCGGGCATTCCGGTCCCGGTATCACTGATGGAGAGCAATACATACGGACCGGGCTGCGCATGGACCTGCATGTATGCATACTGCTGATCCAAAGTGACATTGTCCGCCTTCATGGTCAGACGCCCTCCGTGCGGCATGGCATCACGGGCATTCACACAGAGGTTGAGCAGGACCTGATACAGCTGGGTAAAGTCTCCAGAAACAGGCCACGGCTCCGCGCGTACCAAGCTCTGGAGTTGAATACCGCGAGGAAAGGTCTGCTTGGTGATGGTCTCAATTTCTGTCATCAGCCGTCTGATATCGACCAGCGAGCGCTCTCCTTCGGCGCCTCGGGCAAAAGAGAGAATCTGCCTCACTAAGCTGGCCCCTCGTTTAACGCTCAACTGCATGGCATCGATCAATTCCTGCTGCTTGTCACCGGCCCGGCCTGCGCTGAGCAATTGGACACCCATGAGAATCGGTCCAAGCACGTTGTTGAGGTCGTGAGCGATACCGCCGGCCAGTGTGCCAAGATTTTCGAGGCGTTGAGCGCGGAGGAATTGCTTCTCCAGTGATTTGCGCTCGGTGATATCGCTGTTGACCACGAGAATCGACTTGGCCTTTCCGTTGGAATCACGCACGAGGGTCCAACGACTTTCGATCGTAATCGCCTTTCCCGCGCGCGTAAACTGTTCCAATTCTCCGCGCCATTCGTCCTTTTGCAAGAGTTTGTCAATGGCTTCCTTCAGCAATGGCGGTGGCTCTTCATACAGCAGGGTCGAGAATCGTTTGCCCCGCGCTTCCGCGGAGGTCCATCCATAGACATGCTCCGCGCCCTTATTCCAATATAAAATGCTATCCTCCAGATCCGTCACGACAATGGCATCGTGGGCCACATCAAGAAGTGTTGCCTGTTCTCGAATGGTCTGCTCCCTTTGTTTCCGTTCTGTGATGTCGGCAATGAAGGCGTTAAAGCGATAGGCTCCTTCAATCTCGATGACGCTGATCGCCAATTCCACCGGAAACTCAGTACCATCACGCCGTAAAGCGGTCGTTTCGACGCGCCGATTTAGACCGGTCTCCTGACCAGTCCGCATGAAGTGGCGCAATCCATGGAGATGAGCCTCGCCTTGGTGAGGAGGGATAATGAGTGTGACGAACGGCTTTCCAAGAGCGTCACTCTCAGACCACCCGAAAATCTGTTCCGCTCGGCGATTCCAATCAGTTATCAGGCCGTTGCTATCCATCCCGACCACCGCGTCCAGCGCCGAATCGAGGACGGCCTGCAGGCGGAGCTGGTTGCGTGTCCGCGCCTCTTCTGCCTGCTTACGCTGAGCCCGTTCTTCTGCTTCCCGTAAGGCGCGCTGTATCGCCGGCTTGAGCCGTGAGAGTCGGCCTTTTAAGACGTAGTCAGTCGCGCCACATTGCATCGTCACGACGGCCGATTCTTCTCCAATCGTGCCTGAGACAAAAATGAATGGAATATGCGGACAGGCTTGATGGGCGATGGTTAATGCTTCTAAGCCATCAAAGCCGGGAACGGTATAATCCGACAGGATGACGTCAAAGGATTGCCCTTCAAGCGCTTCGACAAAGTCTTTGCGACCAGCAACGAGCACGATCTCGCATGCAACCCCTTCTTCAGAAAGACGCATCTGGATGAGTTCGGCATCCCTGGGATTATCTTCGAGGTGAAGGATACGAAGCATGGTATTCATAGATCCGGAGCCGAAGCACATGCCTTGCCAAGGGTGTTGGGCAGATCTAACAATACAACAGGCAGGATCATCTGGTTTCCGTTGTTGGAATTTGCTACGAGAGTACAGGTCATCCAACCTCTCGTCGCTCTCGAATATCACCATGCCCTCGGTTCAGGACATTCTGTTTCTTGAACACGGTCACACTTAGTCTAGCCAGGATTGGAAAGATGTCCAATGCTCACATCTCCAACGTGCCTGACCGCACATCGCCTCGGAAGGAGTATTTGGCCTGATGCTACCGTCCTTACGTTCGGCACTTTCTTTCGTACAGTCTTACAAGAGGCCTTATGGCAGACTGCCTCGCCGTAGGCTTGACGTTATTGAACACTCTTATGAAGGTCCTACTATCCATGGAGGATTCAGCTATCCAACTACCGCTTGCACAAGAAGGTGGCGCGTGGTCGAGAACGGGAGACAAACCGGAAAGTCGTGTTGAACGGTCTGAACTTGAACAAGCGACGGCTTCGCGGGTCCGTGTGGCGTGATGGTCGCGACGACCTCTTGACCGGGTAGCATGGCGAGCACAATGGCCGCGACACATGTCGCCGTTGTCACAACCGCTCTCCTATATCCCCTGATAACACTAACGGCTTCTGCAATCTTAATGGAATCCCACTGCAGTCAACCGCTCCAATGTTGTGCCTCACGGTAGACTAAGCAATTCTAGCGACGCTCAAGATATTCATCACGCGAGTAGTTGATCATCCCTTGTACCGCGTAGCGCATGCATTGTATAGGCGCTGATCGGATGAGGGGTTATGTTTTATGGGCTACCAATGCCTGGCCTGAAAGGCCCTAAGATAGGTCGCCCCCTACTAAAGCGGAGTGCGGAGGAGTGTCCAATGATGAAGGTCGCGTACGAAGGAATATTGAGCATCACAGCAGTGCCTGGTGAGCGGGGGCAATCGAAACTTTTCACCTTAGCGCAATGCATTAATGTGCATATCCTGGATGCCCCTCCCTTTGATGGCGTTGCCAGCGATGCCACGGCCATTATCGGTGATTTTCAGTCTTAGTCCGCCGACTGTCCGATCTACCCTAATGGTCGCGACTGCGGCGCGCGCATGCCAGACAATGTTGTTGAAGACCTCCTTCGGCTCTTCAACTGATGCCGGATTGGTTTCAAGCGTGACCGGCTCATATTAATACCCAATCTTGATGCCTCGCAAACAGACTATTCTTATATGGAGCGGACAAGGCAGGCGTCTCGGGGACATTGCTGATGAACTGAGAATCTCCGAACCCAGGGTCAAAATGCACCTAGAGGATATGAAAGAGATTGTATACAGATGATCTGTTCCATACGTTATGGATTGCAGGTGAGATAGAAATTTCGGGATAACTTTTTACATCGCTCGTGCCGATTATTCCTTGCCTTTCCATGTTGGGCTTCCACCTCTGTAAGCCACAACGATTGCTTTTCCTAGAAGTGGTACAGTCACTGTGTGACACAATAGAACCGAGCGCTTTCCGCAGGAGAAGGCTATGTGACTACTCACTAGGTAGGAACAGTCCTATTTGATGAATACAATTGGTCTAAAATCTGGATCACACCAGGCGTAAATGACGACAAGTGTTATCATGTAGTGATAACAAGAACCCGGTTCGCTCCATGCTCGGCACCACCTAGGATAACATCGCTCGATGCCACTTCATGTGCTCATTGTTGAAGACGACGACATGTTCCGTACTACTCTCACATTGGTGCTGCAGGCAGAGGGGTTCTCAGTAAGGGTCGGGACAAGCGCGGACGAGGCGATTCGTCTTGTCAGTCAATCGGTTCCGGACATCATTCTGTCCGACGTGGATTTAGTGGGCATAAACGGCGTCATGCTATGTCGGCACTTTAAACAAGATTCACGCACTCGACATATTCCGCTCATTATGATGTCCGGACGGCGGCTTGGAGAGCGGGATCAGCTGGATGGCCTCACAGAGGGGGCGGATGACTATCTGCTCAAACCATTTTCAAATAAAATTTTGGTTCAGAAGATCCGAAACCTTTTGGTTCGGAGCAGGGAACAGCCAACGGATGCAGATGACACAGTGTGCATCGGTCCCATTATCATCGATGCGGCAGGCCGAAGAGTGACGATCGAAGGCAAAGAAGTACGTCTGACGAAGAAGGAATTCGATCTACTCGAAATCCTAGTAAGGAAGCGCGGGCGTACACTGACACCGGCCATCTTGCTGGCCGAGGTGTGGGGTTATGCGCTCGACCGCTACGACGATCCGAGAACGGTGAAGGTCCACATCTCCTCACTGCGCACAAAGCTCGGTACTTTCGGCGAACATATCGTCAATGTGCCGGGCGTTGGCTATAGATTCGATCCTCAGATTTAATCCTTTACCCACTATTTCCCCTCTCCCAAATCTGTCGACCGATACGCTTCTCCGGTCACCATTCTTTCTACAGAAAGATCTTTCCGACCTGTAATGCGTTCTGCGCTTGCGCCACTGCTTGGATTGCGCCTTCCCAGCAATACGTACTCAACGCGTCCGGACATATAAGTCTTCCCGATAGGCCGACACCGAATAGTGAAGGATTCAGCATCGGCCGCTGCGGGAAGCTTATCGCGCCACTATGTGCCTCTGCCTACATGTTCACGCCGCATGTTTAACCATTATTTAACCGCATCCTGACTCTTTTGAGATTGCCAGGATCCACACTAAAGATGAGCGGTGATGAGACAACAAGATCGACCCTACGCCGCTCTCGTATCGAAAAAACATAAGCCATGGTCTCCCTAAGGAAAGGAGTACGCATATGCAACCAGTCGTAAAAATGGCAACCACGGAAGCCGAACGGGAGGCGATCTATCGACTTCGCTATGAAGTCTACATTGAAGAGATGAACGGACAATCCAGGCATTCCGAGGCCGATGTCGCAGCCCGTCAGTTGTACGACGAGTGGGACCCGCATTCGTACCATTTTTACGTGGAGCAAAACGGCCGCCCCGCAGCCTGTGCACGTTTAACACTCCGCCGGGATGGCCCATTTGAATGTGATAATGAATTCAATCTCGATCGATTCGGCCCCGCGTTTCCCAAACACGTCAGCATGAGCTCACGGCTTGCCTTACACCCGAAGCTGCGAGGCAGTCATCTGTTGAAGCAACTGACCTGCACGATGTTCCGTTTTGCCAAAGAACAGGGCATGCGATTCGACTTTATTGACTGCCATCCGAAGCTCCTGCCCTTGTATACCCGCCTGGGGTATCGCCTATATCAGCCTGGCTTCAATCATCCCAAGTACACCTATGTCATTCCCATGGTGTTGGTCTTCGACGATATCGAGCACTTTAAACGCGTGCATTCGCCGTTCGCGGAAATTGCTGAGCAATATCCGCGCTCAACCAATGACATTGAACTGCTGCGCGCAGAGTTTCCGCAGCTAGAGAAACAGGTCATGTCCGGAATGTGCGGCGATATCGACCAGTTTTGGGATGTTCTGCAACTGCACTTGAATGCCTCTGCCCCCATCGGTGAGGCTTGTGACATCTTCGCAGGACTCACGGGCGAAGAAATGAAAGTACTCTCATCCTTCGGTCATCTGCTGATGTGCCGTAAGGGCGATGTCGTGCTGACCAACAATGATACGGGACGTGAAGTCTTCCTCATTCTTTCCGGGCAGTTTCAGGTGGCGGGCCGGGCTAAAGGAAGTCGCCTGACGACCGACGCTAAGAGACGACTTGGACCGGGGGATAGCTTCGGCGAAATCCGCTTCCTCAGCAACCATACTGAATATCGCGCGGTGAAGGCTATCGACGATGCGACCGTATTAGTGCTTCATTCAAAAGCGTTGGATCGTCTTGTCGTCAGTTCACCAAAATTGGCGGCGAAGGTCTACCGCAACTTCGCTAAGATCGTAGCGCTCCGCCCCTACGAAATGGCAGCCTAGCATTAAAAACTTCTGCCTCGCACCTGCAGCAGTGCGAGCTTCCGTGTCAAAAATGGTCATGTGTGTACAAATTTGAACTCTGCATTACGAACCTTGAAAAAACCGTCATCTTTTACTCCTCGTACCAGGCTTGCTGATCCTGTTCCTTCCGGTTTATCCGCTACCAGGCATTCACCTTGCAGTTAAGGTACTGCAAGACTTTCATCACACCTTCCCCAACGGGAGTACGGTATGACGCTAGAAGCACTGATTGCTGCAGGTGTCTTCGGTTGGCTTGTGATTGGAATGGTCATGATGGGACTCGGTATTTGGTAGAGTCAGGGTAAGACGCTAATAACGTCGCAGGGCCGGGAGCGGGAGACCCCATAATAGTGCCCGAGCAGCCGCCCAAATCGACTCAAATACGGCATTGAGGTCCGGCGCCGATTTCGCCATGAGTTTGACGATACGGCCTCGCACCGCTGGCTCCGACACTCCTCCCAAGACCCGGCCCTGCCGATCTTCAAGGATCGACGCAATCTTGTCCTCCAACTTCTTCCAAACATCCTCTTCCACCGCTTCGTTCAAAATAAACAGCGACGCCACATAATCCCAAGGTTCCGCTAGTCCAGCCCCACTCATTGCGCTCTCGGAGATGAGCCCATACCGTTCCAGCACGGAAGCTCCCGGAGTTGTGACCCTGATCTCGTTATCCAAACTAGTAAACCTCCATCGCTCGCCTCTCGCGATGCGTCCCGCCGCCAACGCATCCCATAAGATAAGGGTCCCTGCGGACTCCAATGTCACGTGAAGCTTTTGACTGAATCGCGAGCCCAGGAAAGGAATGGTCGGCTCTGGCGCCCATTCGAGAATGGCACCCGCTCCAACGGTCAGTTGAATGTCTTGTCGAGATGGTTCTGCAATGGAACGATAGACACGGTTGGCCGAAGGTGTTGAGAACAGCACGTGTGATTCAGGGCCAAGGGTTGCACAAAGACTGAGATGATCGCCTCCGACCAGGCCACCGGACGGGTTGACCAGGAGCGTGTAGGCAGCGCCCGTCTCATCCAGCGCGATTGGTGGAAAAAAATGCCAGGGGCTTCGGCTGGTGGAGTGCCTAAGAATCGTCTCCGAACCCTGCCGGACATAATCAAGGACCAGTTCCCCTGTTCGTCCAATCCGGGTGAAATCGTCGGCCTGATCATGCACCACGGATTCCATCATAGGCGACCTTAGCCGGCTCGGGTCGGGAAGGCAAGAATTGCCGGACCCATTTGACGACGTCGGAGAGCCCAACCCCGGTCAGCAAGTTTGTGAAGATGAAGGGGCCATCACCACGCATCCGCTTGCTATCCCGCTCCATCACTGAAAGGTCGGCGCCGACGTGAGGCGCGAGGTCGATCTTATTAATGACCAACAGATCGGATCTCGTGATACCGGGACCGCCTTTGCGGGGAATCTTGTCCCCGGCTGCCACGTCGATGACGTAGATCACATGATCGGCGAGTTCGGGGCTAAAGGTCGCCGCCAGGTTGTCACCGCCGCTTTCCACAAAGATCAGCTCGACACCCTCGACGCGCTGCACGAACGCATCGATCGCTTCCTGGTTATGCGACGCATCCTCACGAATGGCGGTGTGGGGGCAGCCCCCGGTTTCAACCCCGACGATCCGGTCTGCCGGCAAGGCTCCACGTCTCGTCAAGAATTCGGCATCTTCCTTCGTGAAAATGTCGTTGGTCACGACGGCTAAGCTGTACTGATCCCGCAATTGCCGACACAACGCCTCTACGAGCGCTGTCTTGCCCGATCCAACCGGCCCCCCAATGCCAATGACGGGAATATTCGCAGCCCGAGCGAGCGTCGGACGATCAGTCTGATGATGGTGATGATCTCTACTCATAAAAGTGTTCAGCTCTCAGTCTTCAGCAGTCAGCTATGATCGGAATAGCCGTGTGGTTAAGTGCGCATGGCGCATGGAATAGATATCTTGGACCGGTGACCAGCATGCCAGCATCTTCTGATGTTCAACCTGACAGCTGACTTCAACAATTAATGGCATCCAGCCGGCGAGTAAGCGTTGCCCTTCTCGTTGGCCGATCGGCAGCAATTTCAACGCGGCCGACACAAACCCCACTGCCGTATGATACAGAAAGGCTGCGACTGATTCCTGTCGTGGCCACTTAAACGTACCTAAGGTTAATCCCAGGCTCACAGCGAGATGTCCCGGCGACCGATTCACTTCCACCTCAGCCACAAAATGCCGTAGCGTCGAGGATGGCTCTGCGTGCTCGCCGGCATTCTTCAATATCTGTCGACCCATTTGCCGACTGGCCATACGCGCGTCACGACTCAGTTTCATGGCATCTAACTCGCAGTCAGCACCAAGTCCTAGCTGAAGCACTCCGGAAGCAGCGGCATCATGGCCGAGACCGACCGCAACCGCCTCACAACGACCAAGCCCGCGCCTGAATAGATCCTCGACGTAAGATGACAGGTCTTCTGCATGGCAGATGTAATGGTCCTGCACGGCGGCCTCCAATCCCGATGAATACGCATAACCACCGGATGGAAAGAAGCTATCGATGAAGCGGAGTCCGTGAAGAAGCGAAAGAGTATCCATAATAATGACCCTCTAATCAGTGGGCCCTCTACTGCATTCATGCCTTAAATATGGAGTTTTCTTTTGGGACTTAGGACCACACAAGGCTCTATAAATGCGCCGGCACCATTGAGCTTCCGTTCAGCCTCTTCTGAACCATGCTGCATCTCATCGTTCAGGCACGCCACAGCCTCCCTGCCAAGGCTGATCAAAGAGTTCCACCAAGGCCGCAGACTGAAGCCTTGCCAAGACCGGCTCTCACCCACGGGTACGTTGAGGATTGTTTGAAGTCGAGAACGAAGCTTCCTGAAGGGGTGCGACTTGGCGCGCTTCGGGATGGCGGGTGTCATGTAGCGTTTTTCATCAGACGCTTAAAAGAGGAAATAGCGTTGTGCCATCGGCAGCACCGCGAGTGGCTCACATGTCAACAACTGTCCGTCGGCGCGAACCTCATAGGTTTCTGAATCGACCTCGATGCATGGAAGAGCATCGTTCAGCTTAAGATCGCGCTTCCCTATCCGACGGCAGCCCTTGACTGCCGAGACGCGCTTTTCCAAATGGAGAGACTGTGCCACGTCTTGATCAATCGCCGCCTGAGAGACAAAGGTTACGCTGGTTGTGAACGGCGCGCGGCCGAAGCTGCCGAACATGGGTCGGCTCAGAACAGGTTGGGGCGTCGGAATCGAAGCATTGGGATCGCCCATCGCCGCAGACATCGGAAAGCCGCCCTTCACAACCATCTCAGGCTTCACACCGAAAAACGCCGATTTCCATATCACAAGATCCGCCAACTTCCCGACCTCTACGGAGCCGACTTCATGCGCAATACCATGTGCGATGGCCGGATTAATCGTGTACTTAGCCACATACCGCCGAGCCCTGAAATTATCATGCACGTTCTGGCCGCCCTCGACTCCTCGCTCAGACAAATGCCCGCGTTGCAGTTTCATTTTATGTGCAGTCTGCCATGAACGAATGACCACCTCACCCACCCGTCCCATGGCTTGGGAATCCGACGACATAATGCTGATCGCGCCCATGTCATGCAGAATGTCTTCCGCTGCGATCGTCTCACGGCGGATACGTGACTCGGCAAAGGCAATATCTTCGGGGACTCGTGGATTCAAGTGATGGCACACCATCAGCATGTCGAGGTGTTCGTCCATCGTATTTACAGTAAACGGCATGGTGGGATTCGTCGAAGAAGGAAGCACATTCGGTTCGCCACACACCTTGATAATATCCGGTGCATGTCCGCCGCCCGCGCCTTCAGTATGAAAAGAGTGGATGGTCCGCCCCGCAAACGCCTTAATGGTATCTTCAACAAATCCGGCTTCGTTCAGTGTGTCGGTGTGAATGGCGACTTGCACATCGTATCGCTCAGCCACATCCAGACAGGTGGAGATGGCAGCCGGCGTCGTTCCCCAATCTTCATGAAGCTTCAGTCCAATTGCCCCGGCTTCGACCTGTTCGTTCAGTCCGTCAGGCAATGAAGAATTCCCTTTGCCAAGAAATCCAAGGTTGATGGGAAACCCATCCGCCGCTTCAAGCATCCGATGAATGTTCCACGCCCCAGGCGTACAAGTGGTTGCATTCGTGCCCGTTGCCGGCCCCGTCCCGCCGCCAATGAGGGTAGTGAGCCCCGCGGACACGGCTTCGGTGATGATCTGCGGACAAATGAAATGAATATGGGTGTCAATGCCCCCGGCTGTCACGATCTTGCCGTCGGCTGAAATCACTTCGGTCGACGCGCCGATCTCCATACCTGGTGTCACTTCCGGCATCATGTCCGGGTTCCCGGCTTTGCCGATGGCCACGATACGTCCATCGCGGATGCCGATGTCCGCCTTCACGACACCCCACCAATCCAGGATAACAGCACCCGTGATGACGAGGTCGAGCGCGCCACGAGCCCGAGTGGCGGCCGGCGACTGTCCCATGTCATCGCGAATCGTCTTACCGCCGCCGAACTTCGCCTCTTCACCCGGCGTCGTCAGATCGCGCGTGATTTCGATGATCAATTCAGTATCGGCCAGACGAATGCGGTCTCCGGTCGTCGGTCCATACAAGTCCGCATACTGACGCCGCGGAATTCTCATCAACCCTTCCCCTTCTCGATGAACCCCTCCGCAGCAGCCTTCGCTAAGGCGCGCGAACGCACTTCAAGATCATCCAAACGGCCATTCGCCAGACCATTGACGCCATAGGCCACCCGGTTTCCGCCTATGGCCACAAGGGCGACTCGCTTTTCTTCGCCCGGCTCAAACCGCACCGCGGTGCCCGCCGGTATTTGGAGCCGAAACCCAAACGCCTTAGCGCGATCAAACTTCAACGCGCGATTTGATTCAAAAAAATGACAGTGAGACCCCACTTGAATCGGCCGATCGCCAACGTTCCCCACAACCAGGTCCACCGTCTGACGCCCTTCAAAGGCGATAATGTCGCCCTGGGCGAGAATCAGTTCGCCCGGAACCACATGAGCCGGTTGGAGCAGGGTATTGGAACGCGGCGCAGAATCTGAGGATTTGGCAGAAGCTTTCTTTGATGAAGATTTTTGAGAACGACTGGAGGAAACGGGAGATCTCTTTTTCATAGATCGCTATCGTATCGGCTGATGGACCGTGACCAGCTTTGTGCCATCCGGAAACGTGCCCTCGACCTGCAAATCAGGCAACATCTCCGGCACACCCGACATCACATCATCACGCTTCAGCAACGTTGCGCCGTAGCTCATGAGTTCTGAGACCGACCGGCCATCGCGAATCGCTTCAAGAAGCGCGGCAGTTAAAAACGCCACGGCCTCCGGATGATTCAACTTTAACCCACGCGCCTTCCGTTCCTTTGCCAACTGCCCGGCGACGTAGATGAGCAGTTTTTCCTGCTCACGAGGCGTCAAATGCATGGGTCTACAAAAATGACATGGTTAGACTTAGTGAAATTTATTGAAAGTGGCAATGGTTCGTTCTCCACAGCATCTTTGAAACTAGGATAAAATTTTCCGCTGAGTGGAATAACAATGAACGACCAGACGCAATCTTCTCCGATCACTCTAGGACCTGCAGTAAGATCGAGGTCCACGGGCTTCGTCGTAATGAGAGTAGCCTCCCCTCGCTTTATGCAACCGGCAGAAAGGACTGGTATTAATGCTAAGAAAACCATAATGAAACAGCGATTGGCATTTCCAGTCCTGGCTGCATTGAGAGTCGGAGGGGGGAAATGAATTGATTTTGTGGCATGGCCTTCATCTCCACTCCCCCACGACGGGCCAGAATCGTCTTCCAATTGCTTCAGCTCTCCGCTTTCAATTCTGATGTCTTACTTGTCGTCACCGCGCTCTTAGCTCTTTTCTTCTTCCTCTCCTTTTCCCTACGACGGCGAGACATCTTCACACGGCCTGGCGGGTTGACTCCACTGCGCGCATCGGCCGACCACCGTCTTCGCGTGGGCGGGCTGCGAGCACAGAGACACCCCGCCAGGCCGCGTGTCCTTACACCACCAAATGCTGCTTCACCTGCTCCGCGCTCAATTCACTCGTCTTGCCCGTCGCTACCACCGCACCTTTTGCCATAATGACATACGAATCGGCAAGCCTGGCGGCAAAGTGGAGTCCTTGTTCGACCAATAGGATAGCAAACCGTCGTGCATTTTTAAATCCGATGATCACATCCTCTATGTGATCGATAATGGATGGTTGAATGCCTTCCGTCGGCTCGTCCAGTAAGAGAACTTCCGGCTTGGATAGTAAGGCGCGGCCGATCGCTAATTGCTGCTGCTCTCCCCCGCTCAAGACGCCGCCTGGTCGATCGAGAATTTGGGTTAGCTTCGGAAACAGGGTAAAGACTTCATCAAAGGCCGCCTTCTCAGACACATCGCCTGTCGATGCCGGTCTCGTCCAATAGCCAAGCTGTAAATTTTCCCGTACGGTGAGGTGGGGGAGAATCTCCCGTCCTTGCGGCACATAGGCGAGGCCTCGCTTGGCACGTCGGTCCGTGGTTTCTTTGGCAATCTCGTGTCCCTGAAACTTTACCAGGCCACTTCGAGCCGGTAATAATCCCATGATCGCTTTGAGGGTCGTCGTTTTGCCCACACCGTTTCGCCCCATGAGACAGACGACCTGACCCGGCTCCACGGTGAACGATACATTGCGCAGAATATGGCTCTCACCGTAGTAGACATTGACGTTTTCAAGTTGTAGTACCGTGCCGTTCACATCGCCTCTCACTGGGATGCTCACAATGGCCTTCCAGCAAGGACGCAGGCGAAGGCAAGAACGGAGGCGTACCCCCATTTCACCTGCCCGACCCCGAGCCGCCCAAGAGCTGCTCTTTCCCTAGGGTACGTTGAGGACGTTGACGAGCAGAGAACGCTAGTCGGGAAGGGGCGCGTCTTGGCGCGCGTGGGGTAAGGTAGGTGCAATAAGGACATTTTCAGCATCCCATTATCCATGGGCGACCTTTGATCGACCCAAGTAGATTTCCACCACACGCGGATCAGCCTGTACTTTTTCGACGGGGCCCTCACAAATCACAGTGCCTTCATGTAGAACCGTCACTGTCCGCGCAATCTGCCGTACAAATTCCATGTCATGTTCGATCACAACGATGGCATGCTTTTCGGCCAAGGATTGCAGGAGCACACCGGTCTGCTCCGTCTCTCGATCCGTCATGCCCGCCACCGGCTCATCCACGAGGAGCAAAGATGGATCTTGAAGAATGACCATGCCGATTTCCAACCATTGTTTTTCGCCGTGCGAAAGCGACCCGGCACGTGTCTGCGCTTTATCTTTCAACCCGATTGTCTCGAGGGTACGTGCAATCCGCTCCCGTTCTTCAGGCGTCGAGATGCCGAGTAAGGTGGCCAGCACGCCTTTGCTCGGTCGCCGCAGGGACAAGTCAAGGTTTTCCCACACGCTCAAATTGCCATAGATCGACGGAGCTTGAAATTTTCTGCCGATACCGAGGGTCGCAATTTCGTGCTCCCTGAGCCCAATCAAATCAGTGTCTTTGCCAAAAATCACGCGGCCGGCAGCGGGCTTCGTTTTTCCTGAAATCACATCGAGGAGAGTCGTTTTTCCGGCCCCGTTCGGGCCGATGACGACGCGCAATTCGTTGTAGTTGACGATGAAGTTCAAATTATTGAGTGCCTTGAAGCCGTCATAATCGACGGTCACGCCTTCTAAGTAAATAATTGAGCCACGCTCCGTCATGATAGTCCTGGAGCCTGAAGGCCGAACGCAAAATCACAGACAAGAAGCATAGCCAAAATGTTCATGCTAACTTTTCACAACTGCTTCGGATGTCACGATCGGCTTTCTGAATCCCCGCCAACTTCGACGCAGCCGCTGCCCTATCCCGACTAAACCATCCGGGAATAACAGCACAACGGCGATGAACAGCCCTCCAAGGAAGAACGGCCAGAGACTTGGGAAATGATTCGTGAGAATACTACGAGCAAAATTGACACCCACCGCTCCAAGAATGGCCCCGACAAGCGTCGCTCGTCCGCCCACCGCGACCCAAATGACCATTTCCAGCGAAGGCAAGACGCCGATTTGCGCCGGGGTGATGATGCCAACCTGTGGCACATAGAGCATGCCGGCAAGCCCCGCCAGCGCAGCGGAGACGACAAAGACAAACAATTTGTAGTTGGACGGCGAATAGCCCGAAAACAGCACTCGTTGTTCGCTATCGCGAATGGCGACCAAGACCCTCCCAGCTCTCGATTTGATAATCCAGCGACACAACAGATATGCGCCGCCAAGACACAAGACCGTCAGGATGTAGAGTGCGCGTTGCGTGCCTGCGTCGCTGAGCCGGAATCCGAGAATGGTTTTGAAATCCGTCAGTCCGTTTGTCCCGCCGAGATTCGTTTCATTGCGGTTGAATACCAGCCACGCGGACAGGGCAAGCGCCTGCGTAATAATGGCAAAGTAAACGCCCCGAATCCGGCTGCGAAACGCCAGAAACCCGAACACCAGAGCAAAGGCCGTCGGCACAAGAATGGCCCCCAGCACGGCAACCGGAAAACTGTTGAACGGCTTCCAAAAGAAGGGAAGCTCCTTGACCTGATTCCACACCATGAAATCCGGCAGCGCACTGCCGTACACGCTTTCCGATCCGATCGACAGCATGAGATGCATACCGATGCAATAAGCCCCTAAGCCGAAAAAGACCCCGTGGCCTAGACTCAGAATGCCGGTGTATCCCCAAATAAGATCGAGTCCCAGCGCCAAAATTGCGAACGCCAGAAATTTACCAAACCGGTTCAAACTGAAATCAGACACGTAAAGCCAGGAGTCTTCCGGCGGCAGAACGTTCAGTACAGGAAGGACGACCAGTAGCAAGATGCCGATGATCCAGAAGGACAGACTATCGCTCCGATCCTTGCCGAGTTCTCTTTCTTCTATCTGCTTCATGGGATGTCAATAAATCCAAGGCTGCTCAAAAGAGCCTTATTTCACCCGTCCGCCCCAGGCCCGTCAAGACGCGCCCCTTCCCGAGCAAGGCCGCAGGAGCTTTGATGTCAAGGCGTACTGGGAAGTAGGTTGAGGCGTCGAATCGACCGAGCACACCCTTGGAGTTCTTTTCAGCAGCCGTTTACGCATCTGCGTTGCGACCCTTCATCGCAAACAACCCCGACGGCCGCCACTGCAAGAACAGAATAACCAACACGAGGATAAGGACTTTACCATAGACGGCGCCGAAACTCGGTTCCAGTAACTTATTCAGGCCGCCGATGCCCATAGCCGCTACAATGGTACCGGCTAGTTTCCCGACTCCGCCGGTGACGACTACCATGAAGGAATCCACGATATAGTTCTGGCCCAAACCCGGCTCGACATTTCCGACCAATGTCAGCGCACATCCTGCAATTCCAGCCAACCCTGATCCGAAAGCAAATGTGTAGGCATCGACTTTTCGGGTCGGAATGCCCAGGCAAGCACTCATATTACGATTCTGTGTGACGGCTCGCACGCGAAGTCCCAGACCTGAGCGGAAGAGCAACAAATAAATCCCTACGACGCAAAGCACTGACAGAAAAATGATGAAGAGCCGGTTATAGGGCAGATATACCCCAACCATCGCCTGCATGCCTCCACTCAACCAGCTTGGGGCCACCACGGAAGTCAGGTCACCGAAATAGACGCGCGCGCCTTGGATCATGACCAGACTGACACCCCAGGTCGCCAACATGGTTTCAAGTGGCCGGCCGTAGAGAAAGCGGATTACCGTCGCTTCTAAAGCCAGCCCGCAGAGGCCGGCAGCGAAGAAGGACAGTGGAAGCGCAAAGAAAAAATAATAATCGAAGAGCGTCGGCGACAAATACGCTTTGAATAATTCCTGGGCGACGTAGGTTGCATAGGCTCCCACCATCATCAGTTCCCCATGCGCCATATTGATGACGCCCATCAGTCCGAAGACGATGGCAAGTCCGAGGGACATCATCAAGAGAATCGAGCTCAGGCTGATGCCGCGAAAGATCGTTTCAAAGCCGCTGGCCCAACTGCCCCACGTCTCAATCCGCTCAATCGCCGCACGCGCCGCGGTGGCGACGGGTTCGGATGGACCGACAGCCAACTCCTTCAACATCGGCACGGCGTTCTGACTGTGTAATTCTCCCAGCTTTGTTGCCGCTGCGGCTTGAACGGCCGGATCGGCCGCGGACAGTCTGATCATATTGATCGATTCTTCGAGCGTATAGCGAACCCACCGATCAGATTCATGCTGCAGCGCGCTTTCCATCCACGGAAGAGCAACCGGTTTACCGAGTGACCCAAGATCCGTCGCGGCTGCTCGGCGATCGTCGGCGGCTTCGCTGGCCAATTTGGCCTTATTCTTCAACAGATCAACGATAGGTTTGATGACCATCCGAAGGCTGCGGTCCGCATTCGCGCGCAATTCTTCCAACCTCGGCAGCAAGTTTACATCCCCGCTCGCCATCAAGGCAGTCGCTGCTGCTTCTTGGAGGGCTGAATCCTCATTCGACAAATTTGACAAGCTCTGCTCGATACCAGACGGCGCAGGCGGCGCGACGGTGGCGTCTGCCGCCCAGGCGGCTCCAATACTGCACGGTACAACGAGCCCGACGAGTACGATCCAATAAAATAGCTTCATGTGTTGGCCGGGGTATCTTTCGGATTCTGACGATGGCAAGCTGCCGGTTGGCCGGCATAGCGAGTTCCGCCATGCCAGCCAGTTCTAACTCAAACCCGGCTATGCTTTTTTCTGATAGGTTCCCTGGTGACTGATCCAGTCACATCCCTTGTCAGGATTCGTGTACTCGCTCCATGGTTCGGGCTTTACCAACCCCTTGGTCCGCCATACTGTCTTGAATTGGCCGTCCTTTAAAATTTCGCCGATCAAGACCGGCTTATGGGTGTGGTGATTACCTTCATCCATCTTGATCTCGCCGCCAGGCGCCAAGAACTTCTGCCCATAGACCGCCTTACGAACCGCGTCCACGTCTGTCTTTCCGGCTTTCTCGACCGCCTGCTTCCATACATGCACGCCGAAATAGGCGGCTTCAATCGGATCGTCCGTAACCCGCTTCTCGCCGTCCGGCAAATTGTTCTTTTTGCAGTATCCTTTGAAGTCCCCCACGAACTTTTTGTTCTGCGGAGAATCGACGCTCTCGTAATAATTCCATGCCGCAAGATGCCCGACGAGAGGAGCCGTATCCATGCCGCGCAATTCATCTTCTGCAACGCTGAATGCCATGATCGGCGCATCTTCGGCGCGAAGTCCCTGATTCGCGAATTCTTTGTAGAACGGGACATTGCTATCGCCATTGATGGTGCTGATGACGCAGGCGCCTCCGCCGGCTGAGAATTTCTTAATCTTGCCGACGATGGTTTGATAATCCTGATGGTGGAAGGGCGTGTACTCTTCCATGATATTGGCTTCGGGCACCTTCTTCGCTATCAACATCGCGCGAAGAATCTTATTGGTCGTCCGCGGATACACATAGTCCGTTCCCAAAAGATAAAACTTCCTAAACCCACCGCCTTCCTTGCTCATGAGGTACTCGACAGCCGGCACCGCCTGCTGATTGGGCGCCGCCCCCGTATAGAATACGTTATGCGAGCATTCCTCGCCCTCATACTGGACCGGATAGAACAGGAGGCCATTGTTCTTCTCAAACACCGGGAGCACCGATTTACGGCTGACCGAGGTCCAGCAACCGAATACTACGGCGACCTTGTCCTGCAGCAGCAACTGCTTTGCCTTTTCAGCGAAGAGGTCCCAATTGGAGGCGGGATCTACGACAACAGGCTGAATCTTTCGCCCCAATACGCCACCCTTCGCATTAATTTCTTCAACCGCCATCAAGACCACATCGCGCAATGAGACTTCGCTAATCGCCATCGTGCCGCTGAGCGAATGCAGGACGCCAATTTTAATCGGCTCCTTGTCGGCCGCATAGGACAGGGCCCAATTGCCAAGATTCCCCAAGAGCGCGGCGGCGCCAACTCCATAGGCCAGCTTTGAACTGCTGGCGAGAAATTCCCGTCGCGATGGATTGCTGCTGTTGTCTTCTGTATTTTCATCGTTCATTGATTTCGCTTTCATCGTATTGGCTCCTTCAATCATTCGTTGAGGATGCTCAAAATGGTCATCCATTCCACCCGCCCACCCCAGGCGCGCCAAGACACGCCCCTTCCCAAGCAAGGCCGCGGCCGAAGAGAAGTCCGAGGCGTACCCTCCGGGGTACGTTAAGGATTGTTTCGAACCGCGAACGCAGGTCGGGCAAAAGGCGCGTCTCGGCGCGCTTGGGGTGGGTGGGTGAGAATGACGCCATTTTCAGCATCCAATCAGAAGTTGTACCAGAAGGACAACATATAGTTATCGCCTTGGTTATGCTGACCCGATGCCCATTCCGTCATCAGGTGATTCCATTCAAAGCCAGTGTAGAAATCGGCCCAGATGGGATGGATCACCGTCGCATAGGTGCGATGGTTCAGGAGGTACTGGATGTTCGACCCAGGAGTGTTGATGATTTGGCTCCCCTTCAAATCGGAGTTGAGTGGGTTGTCCCATCCATAGCCCCCCAAGAACGTGAAGTCCTTCGAGGCGGCCCAGCTCAACTGAGCCCAGCCCACGAAGGTCCGAATCGGATTGCCGTTGACCAGATTCAATTCCTGATTGAAGCGGAACCATTCGACGCCGAGCGCCTGGCCGTACGCAATTTCGCCCGAGAACTTGATGTTTCTCGTGATCGGCACCACCAACTCGCCGCCGACGACATAGGAGTTGATGTCGCGGCCGGAAACGAAGTTGGGATTGCTTCCAGCTCCTGTTGCCAATGCGCCAGGTACCGGAGCGGATCGATAATACCGATAGGCCGCACTGACTGCCGCGAGCATCCCCTGCGTGGAACCGGATCCCGACCACGCTAAGCGAGTTCCATAGTACGGGTGTTGATCGGGATCATTGAACGCATTAATGGTAGCTTGATTGCCACCAATTGCAGATGTCGCAGGTGGCGTAAGCGGCCGAACTTGTGTTTGACCGCAGCACTGCGTGAGGCCACGCTCAAATCGCATCACGGTCAGTAAGCCCTGCAGATGTTCGGTGAAGTCGTGACGAAGAGTTATCTGCGGGAGACGTTGCCACAGATTACCGTTGTAGCCCATGATGGAAAAATCGATGAGGTCGGGATGCAGCTGCATGACGGGCGTCCAGTCCTGACCGACGGTAAGGCTCGTCCGGCCGCTCGTATAGCGAACGTTGGCTAAACGGAGACGCGGTGGCAAGTTGCCCGCATTGTCCGTCTGTCCGTAAAAATCGATTTCAACCACGCCGGTCAACGTATGGACTCCGTCTGTGCGTTCCGCCCGCAGTCCGAATACGCTGTACCGCGGATTCAAGGTGGTGGAGCTATTGCTCGAGGTTCCGGCTGCCGTGGCATACCCATTGAACTGCCCCGGGTCCAACGGGTTGTTCATGCGATTGCTATAGATCGCATCCAACTCGATGCGTCCATACGGGGTGATGCTTCCCCTACTGCCATCGGTAAAAATCGGTGCTAGACAGCCGGCGCACAGATGTGCGACGGGCTTCTCCTGTTCTCGTGTGATACGACCCGCACCAGCGGCTTCTCCTGCGGGCTCGGTCTCTGCAGCGAACACAAGCGGCACAGTCAGTACCCATGCCGCCATGACGATCCATCCAATAAAGAACAACGGCACGCGTCGCTCTCTTCTCCCGTATCTGTTCATCGTCTTATGTCCTCCGTGTCCGTATGTCATGGGAGCTGCCACGGACCGGAAGGTTCAGGCCAAAAAAAAACGCCCTTCCGGTCCACTCATGGACCAAAAGGACGTCATTGTCCTCACAAACTTTCTTTTGCTCGTGCCGCACGAATTGGACCCCATTGTCCAACCCATCGCATTTTACACGGGCGGCTACTTATAATCCCATCACGCTATCTCTGTCAAGATGCCATGTTGATGACGGCATGATGATCAATAGCCGTCTACGGCGAGTACCTCGTTCGGAACTCCTGAATGGTATGATAAAAGGGTGAAAGGAGGTACGCAAGATGAGAATCCCATCACGAATGCTTGCCACAGCGGCAACTGTGCTGTGGTTGTCCGCCATGCTGCCGGGCTGTGCGGCAACGTCACCGGATCGCCCATCAATGACCGATGCCGCCGGCATGGCAACCGCTCCGGGCCCAGGTCTGCGGAAGACCAGTGATTTGGTATTCGAATACCGGCAGCAAGCGGCGGAGTTGCGGCAAATGGCGAGGCGGTTGGAGTTGGAGGCCAACCTCTATGCGCAACGCCAGGACGAACTCCAGGCAACGCGAACACGAGAACTCGCGAAGGATGCTTTAGCGTCCGCAGATGCCGCCGACCAGCGCGCCCGTGATTATCAGAGGCAGCTGCCGCACGGCCAGGTCTACTAAGTTAGACCATGTTGAAAGCATCGATCACTCCCGGTCCCACAGTTCGGCGTATGCCGGCGGCCTCCGCCGGCATACCGTGGACCGTCCCTCACCTGCACACTGCACCAGCAGTTCTCCGGAGGTCATCTCGGGCAGATCGAGACGATGTCCTGATTCCACCGCGGCGATGAAGGCCATCTCCACCTCCTTGCCGATGACGCATCGCTCTCTCGATTCTACTGTGTGGGTTTGTAGTGAACAGTACCGTCCGATGGCTTTGACGACCTCCGCGGCGGCCGCATCCCGTTCTTCTATCGCATCGTGTAATTGGAGATTGGAAGAAGCAATTGGCTCAAGCCTTTGGCTTGCACAGCCCATGCTTACCGCCAAGGTCACGACAACAGTAGGCATGATCGATCGAAACGCCGCTGTAGGAGACATAAAAAAACGCCCTCCTGGTTACGTGTAAACCAAAAGGACGTCATTGTCCCCGCACCGCGAAGGGAGAGACTACATCGTCTTCCCTTGCGCATTGATGTTATTACTATTAGCAAACTACCGACCCCGCGGTCAACCCGCGGTTTTCCCTGCCGACTTATTCACTATTGTGCTACACTGACGGCCCATCGAAGGACATTCATTCATGCCTCTCTTCCATGTTGCTGCGATAATTTATGGGTTCATGGCGCTGGTGAGCTGCGCGTCCGGCCCGCGTGCCGATGTCATTGTCCATGATGGTCCCGAAGGCGGCGTCTATTTGGAACACATGGCCGATCGGAATGTTCAAGCCACGCATCCGATTAAACTGAACCGAGACATGATCACGCACGTGCTCAACGGCATTCAAGTTGGCGAGCCCAAAACCGCAGCTAAAACGTTGTTCACTTTCAATGCCAAACCGGATCGGGTCTTCTCGGACGAAGATACGGCCTTTCTCGCGCCGCTGATCTCTTCAGCGCTTGCGCAAGCCACCGCAGAGCAGCAGGTCCGATTTCGCGTTGTGCATCTCGTCAGCCCGATCGAGCTGCCAGCTGGTGGAGGCGCCGGTATCGGCTCATTCCCCACACCCACTGGTGGGCTACAAAAAGAAACGACCGAGGGGACACTCTATGCGCATGGGCGTTCTTTACATGTAACGCTCGATGAGTACCGCCATCGACAGGGCAAGCCGGATGTCATCAGCGGGCCGAACCGGTACTACCCCGATCCGACCGGTCTCAAGGAGCGCGAGGTCCGGTTCGTTCCGCAATCAGCTCTACGGCCCGATAACTATAAGCAATCGGATGGCAATACCATCGTCATCGATTATGAAGCATTGGCAAAAGCGCCGAGGCCAGATCCTGCCGCATCTCTGGCAGCGGCGGCGGCCACGGCTGCGTTTGCATCTGTCTCGGATCCTAAAAAATCTCTTGTTCAGACGGAAGAGGGGCCACGCATCCCGTCTTCTGTTTCTGAGTCAACTGAATCGAGCAAGGCCACTACAGGTGAGTCCGATGAAGTGAGGGCACTGAAAGACCTCGTGATCAAGAAGGACATGGAACTTGAAAACCTAAAGAAAGAACTGAAATCACTCCGCCGCCAACTCAGCGAACGCGACTCCCCGTTGGATTCGACGAGAAAAAAACCAAAACCCACACCAAAGTCACCGGATATCGTGCCCTAATCGATCCGGCGCCCATCCAGACTTGTTCTTCTATCTCCATCGACGTATTTACATCAACTCGTTCATTCTTCTCCTGTTGGTGTCACGGAGAACACGATGTTCGGTGATCCACAAACAGACGAGCAGAGATAATTCAAACAGTTGAATATGAGCATAGTGTAGGAAGTAGCATCTTAGCGCCGTCAAGGCGTCTCGACTAATTCACGATTCAACAAGATCACGCTGCTTGACAGCGGCTCCCGGAAATTCATGCGACAGTAGCAGGCATAGGTCACGTAGGTATCTTGTAAGCAGTATTCCGCGATGTCCTTGCCGAGTCCCTTCGCCCACATCTCCGCGACCTGCTTTCCGCTGCCGGTCTTTGTCTCAACCTTCAGGGCTCGCGCCAGCACATCAAGTTTCACCCATCCACGCATCTCCCAATTACTCCAGATCGCCATCGTGTCGTACACCGGTTCCGATCTGAACTTGGCCAACGGCATATCCCACGTGGGTTTCACCTGCTGAATAATGGAGCGTTTTTTGATGAACGGCAAATCGAAGCCGAGTCCATTATGTGTAATGACCAGCGCGGGCCGAAGCTGGGCCATTTTGGCCCAGAATTGCCGAAGCAATTCTTTTTCATCGGCGCCATACCATGAAACAGCCCCGTGGGGGTCTAGGCTATCGGATAAGACGATCATTCCGATACAGACGATGCGGCTGTACGTGCCGTCGAAGGATGATTTTTCATACAGCTCATCCTCACTTTTCTTCCGCTCTTCGGCTTCGGATGCAGCAAACAGGTCTTCGGCATTTTCAAGGCATAACGGATCGACAAGAGGCAGGCAGCCGGCAATTCGCGCCCATTCTTCGCGTGGAGATTGGGTGGTTTCGATGTCGAGCACAATTTTCATCGTACAGTTCTCATCAATCAGTGTCAGCAATCAACTGTTCTTCGCTGAGAATTGCTCGCTAACCGCTGATCCCTCTTCAATCAGCGACCGCCACATGATGATCGCATCTTGAAACGTGCCGTCATTTTTCAGAACCGCGTCTGGGATAACGCCCAACTCTTGAAAGCCCAATTTCTGCCATAGTCGGCGAGCCGTCACGTTTTCCGAAAATACCAAGTTGAAAAGCACGCTTCGGTAGCCAAGCTCCCTGGCATATCGCAACATCGTTACGCCTAGTAGCCGGCCCAACCCTTTGTCACGCCACTCCGGGTCGACGATAAAGCCGGCATTCGCGACGTGACGGGCACGGCCCGGCCAATTTGGCTTCAGATAGAATGCGCCCAGCATCCGTTCATCATGAAGGCGATCCGCCAAGTAAACGACGACGGTGCTTTTTCCTCTGATCCAATAGTCCTGAAATTCCTCATCGCCGGGGAACTCGTCGTGTGGGTAGGATGTCCCCTCGTGAACGATCACACGATAGAGGCGACGCAACGGTTCAATATCGCGAGTGTCGGCCGACACAAATTGAATGGCAGTGCCATCATCGAGTTGTGCGTCCAGAGGAAAGTGCATGCATCCTCATGTGGTATCCGGCATCCGCTGCAGCATATCGATAATCGGTCGATCAGCCGGGGGAAATTCGTAGTTGGCCAGGACCTCAGGTTCGACCCATCTCCATTCTTCACACCCCAGCGCTTGCGGCTCGCCACGTTGGATGGTGCAGCGGAAAAAATGCAACTCGACGAGCTTCTCCGGATACTCATGCCTGATGATGTGAAAGGGAGGCCCGGGCGTGATATCGATTCCTAGTTCTTCCTTCAGCTCACGCAAAAGACACTGTTCCAGCGATTCTCCCGTTTCTCGTTTGCCGCCGGGAAATTCCCAAAACCCTGCCAAATGGACCCCTGCCGGCCTCTTCGTGATTAAGTAACGACGATCTTTTTCGATCAATCCCGCCGCCACTTGAATGATGGTTTTCTCCACCATGGAATGGCACTTAGCGCTTGGCCTCGAACGGATAGGTCTTACAAAAGCTTTTCATAGGACAGAGAAGACAATATGGATCGCGAGCATTGCAGACCATTGAGCCAAAATCCATCAACGCTTGATTGAAATCGTATCCTTTTCCTTTAGGGATCAAGGCCTCAGAAAGTTGCCATAGGGCAGTCTTTTGCGCTTTGGGATCGCCGGTTCCGATAAATACTCGATGCAGCACTCGCATCACGTTGGTATCGAGTATTGGCGCATCCTCGTTGAACGCGAATGAACGAATGGCTCCTGCCGTATAGCGACCAATGCCCTTGAAGGACAGGAGTTCCTCCGATTCCTTCGGCAACGTTCCACCATACCTGGCCACAGTTTCGCAGGCAATGCTGTGCAACCGCAACGGGCGAATATTGTACCCCAGCGGATACCAAGTCTTTTTGACATCGTCGGATGGGGCCTCCGCGAGATGATGAAAGCTGGGATAGCGCTCGAGAAACTCATGATACTTCGGGATGACCCGATCCACCTGCGTCTGCTGCAGCATGACCTCGGACACCAAAATTCTGTATGGATCGGAAGTCTTGCGCCAGGGAAGGTCACGGCCGTATTGGCGGTACCACTTCAGCAGGCGCATTTGAAAACGACGCTTCGCTCCTGCTTCGATGATTACAAGAGGCTTCGGGGAACGAGTAGGACGGCTCTTGGAACGAGGCGGTGACGGAGCGGTCGTAACAGTGCGGCGTGGCATGGTTTCGGTGGCACATTGTAGGGGCGAGGGAAACGAAAAGCAATCCGCTCACCGACTGCCACTCTTTGGGCTAGCGGGTAAAATGAATTCAGTAAGCGGCCTCTGCATCATTGACATTCCCCTATGCGAAAACAATTGATCATCCCCATCGAGCAGGATGAGGCGACACTGACCGTTGATGGTCGAGAGATCCGCTTAACGAACTTGCGAAAGATATTCTGGCCTCATCACAAAATCACCAAACGGGATCTCCTTCAATATTATGTGAATGTGTCCAGATATCTCCTCCCACATCTCATTGACCATCCCATGGTGATGAAACGCTATCCGAACGGCGCGGAAGGAGAGTTCTTTTTTATGAAGCGTGCGCCTAGTCCACGACCGGACTGGATCAAGATCTGTTCGATCCCGCACAGGCGCGGCAACATCATTGATTTTGTCCTGGTTCAGGATCTCCCGACGCTGCTATGGGTCGTTAATCTCGGATGCATCGACCTGAATCCGTGGTACGGCCGTTGCGATGATTATGATCGTCCCGATTTTCTCAACTTTGACCTGGATCCCGGCCCCGGCGCCGACTTCGAACGCGTCTGCGACGTCGCGCTAAAATTACGCGAACTTCTCGACGAACTTCACATGCCGACATACGTAAAAACAACCGGCTCCAAGGGACTCCATATCTATATACCCATCGTCCGGGAGCCCGTACAAAAAGAGGTATGGACGGTCGCCAAAGACATTGCGCAAGCGCTGGAAGCCCGCTATCCCGACCTTGTGACCGCCGAATATCGAATTGCGAATAGACCCTATGGTCGGGTCTTGGTGGATTACAATCAAAATGCGTGGGGACGCACCTTGGCCTCCATCTATTCCGCTCGCCCGAAGCCGTTGGCGACCGTATCGATGCCGGTCACGTGGCGCGAGGTTCAAGGCGGCATCCGACTATCGGATTACCGTATAGATAACGTGCCGGCTCTTCTGGAGAACACCGGCGATTTGTGGAAACCTATGCTCGGTAAACAACGTTTCAATTTGTATACCCTTGCGGCGACTCCGGAGACATGATGCCCATTACTCGACGCTCCCCCGTGAATACTGCCAGGAAATTGGAGGAGGGTACATTCCCTGACTTGTCGCTCCCCGTTCCGATTCCTGTATCCCCTATGGAAGCCATGCGGGCGGACCGGCTTCCAGATGGGAATGAGTGGCAATTCGAACCAAAGTGGGATGGGTTCCGGTGCCTGGTGTTTCGACATGGTTCGGTGGTCGCCCTGCAATCCAAATCCGGCCAGCCGCTCACCCGGTATTTTCCTGAATTAGTGAGCGCCTTTCAGTCACTGACCTCTCGTGCATTTGTTTTGGACGGAGAAATTGTTGTGCCCAGGGATGGACGCCTATCGTTCGACGATCTGCTGCTTCGGATCCATCCCGCAGCGTCGCGGATCGCGAAGCTCGCCAAAGATACACCGGCCTCGTTTGTGGCGTTCGATCTCTTATGCGACTCAGGGAAAGGCTCGCCACTCATGAGTCGACCCCTCATCGAACGGCGCAAACATCTTGAAGAGTTTTTTTCTTCCGTGGCCGATCACCTCATTCAATTGTCGCCGGCTACCAAAGATCACACCATTGCATCACGATGGTTCACCGATCTGGGGACATATGGACTCGATGGGGTGATGGCAAAGAACATTCACGAGCCGTATCATCCCGGTGATCGTGATGCCATGATCAAGGTGAAACATGTGAAGACGGCCGATTGTGTAGTCGGTGGCTTCCGCTACAGTTCGACACGCGCAAAGACAGATACACTCAGGGCTACCTCAGTACATACCATAGGCTCGCTTCTCTTAGGGCTACATGATACGGACGATATACTCCATTTCGTAGGGTTTACGTCTTCGTTTAGCAAAGAGGACCGTGCCGGGCTGAAAAAAGTGATCGAGCCCTTGAAGGGGGGAGCAGGGTTCAGCGGAAAAGCGCCCGGTGGCCCAAACCGCTGGTCACAGCGGCAGAGCGACGACTGGGAACCGCTCGATCCCGTGCTGGTGTGCGAAGTGCAATACGACTATTTTTCACAAGGCCGCTTTCGACACGGCACGAAATTCTTACGCTGGCGTCCGGAAAAAGATCCTCATCAGTGTACGCTGGACCAGGTCGTGGGAGAGGTTAGGGGAAGCGGAACGATCTTGAACAAGTTCCGAACGAGCAGCGCCGATAAAGAGTAGCTCCGAACCATCAGACACAAACCCGATTGCGCCCTGCGTTCTTTGCCTTGTACAAATTTCGATCTGCGCCGACGAGCGCGAGATCCAATCCGCCCGGCTCGGTTCCATTCGGATCGTAGGTCGTTCCGCCTATGCTGATCGTCACATTCACTGGAGACGTCATTCCATCAATGGACATGGGTGAATGGGCCACTGCCTGACGAATGCGTTCGCCGATCGCCTGCACATCAGCGACGGGAGGATGCAACAGCAAGACAAACTCTTCACCACCCCACCGGCCCAGGAGATCACCCGGCCTGGTTTGATGACGTAACACTCCCGCGACGTGCCGCAGCACCTGATCCCCCACTGAATGGCCAAACCGATCATTGACCTCTTTGAAATAATCAATGTCCAATAACATGACTTCTACCACTTCGTGGTTTTGGATCGCGCGCCACCACACCCGTTCGGCAAGCTCAGTCCATCCACGCCTATTCAACAATTCCGTCAATGGATCGATTGTGGCTTGATGCTCGAAGAGATCTTTCAACCGGCGCGCTTCCTCTTCCCGTCTTTTGCTTTCCGTGACATCGATCATAGATTCTACGGCCAAGAACGTTTGCCCGCTCCGGATGGGAGCCCATTGGATCATGATCCATCGCCCATCGGCCAAAGCCACTTCAGAGGTGGTCGTCTTGCCGGTTTCCAATGCCTCCGTCGCGCGACAAAACGTGCAAGGGGCTGGCGATCCAATGAACTTCTCGTGACAGTGCCCTCCGACGACTTCTCCAAACATGGTCCGGCTCGAGCAGTTCTGAAATCGCACTTCCCATTTTTGCGTATCGATCAAGGAAATCGTCGCGGGGCTGGCATCTACCAGTTCCCGGATACTGAATGTGTCCGAGGCGGAGGGCAGCGTTGGTTGATCCGTACTCATCGAATTGTCACCTTAGACGTCTTGCACACACTAAACGCCGGAGTTACGCGCAGAACCAAGAACCACGATCCCTGCAATCAGTCACTCCAGATCGCTGAACGGATCTAGCCTCTTAGTGCCGCTTGGACATTTCGCTTAAACCCTGCCGGCCGTAGTCACAGCACGACCATTTAGAAGCAAATTCTAACACTAATCGCTAGTCACTTCTACGCGCACTGTACGAAAAAGAACCCGAGGATCAGGGGAGATCAAGGCCGCATAACAATAGCTGATGGCCTCTTTGGTGCGCCCGGAACCAAGTGCGACGCATTCGCATTGTTCTTAGAGCAGGGGAACCGCTGAGGAACATGCGATGCAGATGGCGAGTCTGGTGGGATGAATTCTGGCGCTGGCGAGGTGCTGGCGGCATTCGCCCCGTTTACGGTGTGTTGAATTTGCTGCTCATCCCTTTGCCGTCGTCGCCGCGATCGTATCCGCAATCGTGACCGGCATGGCGCTTGAAGGCACAAGCGATCTCAGCAAGCCGGATATAACTCCGTGTACGAATCGATGCCAGGCGGCGGGTGGATTGTTGCCCACGGCACAGTGCTAGGGCTACATTCATGTGCGATAACTACCTGTACCACTTTGTGGTTGCCTTCGAGTAGATGTTGCCTCCGACTTCACTTGCGAAATGTCCACAGAGGACGCCAAGCTCGCCAGGAGGACAGTACATGAACAATTCGATCTCCCGGGCCCCTCGATAGTCCTGCTCGAATCCGTCCCTCTGCGGAGGATCACCTTCCAGTCTGATGCGCTGTCGACTCTGCACCGCGCCGCGGATTTTCATGCTTCCATCGCCAAATACTTTGACAGCGAGAACTCGGTCGCACTCCTCAAATTCAGCGTAACAACTACCAATCTGGACTTGCATATTACCGATAAAACAGCCGGTACCACCGTCCCCATTGGGTGGAATCTGCAGAATCATCTTTCCGGTGACAGCTGCGTAATCCGGGTCTTTGAATTGGAGACGGCGCCACGTTTGGTACACGGTCTCAGCCTGCCATGACCCTGAGTAACCATGCAGCTGACACGTCGGCGAAAATCCATCTTGGACAGTGGGGAGCTCATTCGCCCATGACTTGAGCTTTACGCTTGCTTGATGATCGACGGCCTTGGTTGGCTCAAACGTACCCATTGGAACGTAGGTCAGACCGGCGAAGTCCGATGGTAGTTCAACCCCGGTGTACAGGCAAAGTGCAACCCTCCTTCGAGTCAGCATGGCAGTGAGATATCCATACTCAAACAACACGTTCGCCTGGGGCGTCCTGACGCGCCTGTCGCGAATGATGGAATCATCATCAGGTGTCGCAAGGAAAACAGCACCGGCGACGCGACTCGCAACGTTTTCGATACCCATGAAGGTGATGTCGCCGAGCTTGAAGACCTCTGTCCAGAGCAGAGGCTTTACGTCCTTGACTTCCGAGAGGGCGGCAACGACTTGCAGTGCTTGCTCAAGTCCTTCCTTGCTGCCTCCAACAAAAATCTCCTTCAATGTGTGCTCCTTTTAGGAAAGGGGATCTTGCCAGCTCTGCTGGGCCTAGCTGCGCACTGCACTACTGTGGACAGCCCACCTTGCGGCCAAGCCGAGCCCTGCGCTCCGACGCCGAAACCCCAGCAATTCCAACGTGGGCGATCCCGGCACAGGCAATTGTCGATGTGCGGCGAGAAAAACCCGGAAACTCTGCATCTCAAATGCTCCTTTGGATTGACTCATTCGTCGAACGGTGCGTTCGAAAGAAGGTCGACGGCCGAGATCGCGGGCTTGTAGCCCTCGACGAAACGCTCCCCGAAGTCTCGAACGAAATTATCGTAAGTAGTCTCTGGCTTCGCTCGCGCCACACCGCAAAGGCACTCCTGCAACTGGCGTTTCATCTGAAGACGAGGGAACGCGTCGAGAATGCGCGCGGCGCCCGCCTTCGGGATTCGCTCGTAGAGTAGTCCGGCGAAGTCGGCACCCGCTCCGACCGTACAGATGCCGACCTCCGGCTCGGCGTAAGGGCTGATCGACAGCGTCGCGTTCAGCGCAACGCAGTACCAGATGAGCTGAGCTTTCCGGTCGTCCACGCCCCCTGCCTTGGCCAGAGCCCGAGCCGCATCCGCTCCCTCGACCTCGAAGCGCCGCTTGCCTTGGTACCCCCTCGTGAGGCCGACGTCGTGAAGCAACGACGCCACTGCAACGACTTCCTCGTCATAGGAAACGCCCTGCAGCTCGGCGAGTTGCACCGCGAAGAGCCACGAGCGAACGGCGTGATTGAACAGGTACGGCTCGGAGAGAGCGCGCGCCTCTTCCATCGAACGTGCAACGAGTGGAGAGTCCGGGACGGCCACTCCGGCAATCTCGCGTCTAGGGGCACTCATGGCTCGGTCCACCTCCTGATGCGTTGCGCCAATCCCGTGTGGCGCACCCGGTAGTAGAGGTCCTTCGCTCCCTTGATGAGTCGGGGCGACTTCATGGCCGAGTCCCTCATCTCCGTGCAGCCGGCGGGTTCGTGACGGCGTTCAACATCACGAAATCATGAATGTACACATGCCATGCACAGAGCCGACCTGATCCATCTCTCCGTCAGCATAGCTATTTTTTTGTCTGTCTCATTCAGCTAAGCGGCATGCACCTTACTCTCTTCCTTGAGAAAGTTAAGGAGGTCGGCATTGACTTGATCCTGGTGCGTCGCCGTGATGCCGTGCGGCGCGCCCGGATAGTAGATTTCCCTCGCACCCTTGATGAGCCTGGCCGATTTCTTCGCCGAGTCCTTGACGGGAACGATCTGGTCGTCCTCACCGTGAATGACCAGCGTGGGGACATCAAATTTCTTGAGATCCTCCGTCTGGTCTGTTTCGGAGAACGCCTTGATGCTTTCGTAGGCGTTCTTGAGACCCGCCTGCATACTCCAGAGCCAGAACTGATCCAGCATCCCCTGCGACACCTTGGCGTCCGACCTATTCGCGCCGTAGAACTGCACCGCCAGATCCTTATAGAATTGCGAGCGGTCCTTCATCATGCCGCTCCTCAAGTTGTCGAACACCTCCATCGGCAGGCCCTCGGGATTGGTTCCGGACTTCAGCATGATCGGCGGCACGGCGGCGATGAGAACCACTCTAGCAACCCGTTTCGTCCCGTGGCGTGCCACGTAACGCGCGACTTCCCCACCTCCGGTGGAATGGCCCACCAGCGTGGCGTTCGTGAGATCGAGCGACTCGATGACGGCCGCAAGATCATCGGCATAGCCATGCATGTCGTTTCCGGAGGAGGCTTGGCTGGACCGGCCATGGCCACGCCGATCATGCGCTACTACACGGAAGCCGTTCTGGGCAAGGAAAAGCATTTGGCCGTCCCAAGCGTCGGAGTTTAGGGGCCAGCCATGCGAGAAGGTTACGACCGGACCTTGACCCCAGTCCTTATAATAAATGTCGGTACCATCTTTTACGGTGATGTATGGCATGGAAGTCCTCCTTGTCTGCGGTCTGATCCTGTTGTCGGATCTGCAGCCCTTTATCTTCCCCTGTCTTTTCCTTGGCCATCCTGTCCCAGAACGATTGGGCTTCAGCAGAGCGCAGCATGCGTGTCGGTCCCCCTGCACGTCCTACGTGGCCTTCTGTGTCATCTTGGCTCGCGGCTTGCTCGCCTGATCCGTCGGCTCGCTCACCTTCTTGAAGATTTCATAAGTCTTGTCCGATGAGACGTTCGCGCGCTGGAGGATGTCGACAGGCGCCACCATGCCTTCAAGCATGCCCTCCTGATTGACAACGGGAATGCGCCGCACTTGGTTCTCACTCATGAGGGACATGGCTTTCTGAACATCGTCGTCCGGCCGGACGGTCACGATATCGGTCGTCATGCACTGCTGAACTTTGACCGTGTCGGGTTGCACATTTTCCGCAACGATGGCGAGGCATAAGTCTCGATCGGTGACCACGCCGATCAGTTTGTGCTCGATGTCCGATTCAATAATGGGGACAATGCCCACATTCCTGTCCTTCATGATGCGGGCAGCGCGGGTGGATGGATCTCCGGGCACGCAATAGCTGGGATTCGTCGTCATGACGTCTTTGATGTTCATGGGCAACCCCCCTACGATTTGGGAACGTTATTTATCTTCTCATTACTCGCTCTTGCTTCAATCCATGCTCTTTCAATCCCTTGTTCCCGGCTTCAGTGGACGGTTCCTGAGCTCGCTCCAAATCGCATTCCCTTAATTCGTGGTCCATGATGAGAGGGCTACTTCCCTGGCGTGTCAAATACGCCCATACCCACTGACTCATCACAGCTACTCGGTTGCGAAAACCTATCAGCAGAAAAATGTGGACCAATGACCAAAGAAGCCATGCGATCAAACCGGAAACAGTCCTGTGCCCGAATTGAGCCACCGCACGATGATGTCCGATGGTCGCTAGAATGCCCCGATCCTGATAGATGAAGGAAAGGCGGGCATTGCCACGCAAGTCGCGCAAGATATTCTCTGCCGCAGCTTTGCCCTCCTGTAACGCAGCCGCGGCGAGACCCGGCACCGGTGTGCCGTTCGCATCGGTGAGCGCCGACATATCGCCGATCACGAAAATCTCGAGATGTCCGGGAATACTCAAATCTTGTTCAATGAGCACTCGCCCGGCTCGGTCGGTTGTTGCGCCCAGTTTTTTGCCAAGCGGCGAAGGGTGGACTCCGGTGGTCCAAAGCGTCACGTCTGTTTCAATCCATTGGTCTCGGACTTTTATCCGTCCGTGCTCAACTGCCGTCACCATACTATCGGTGTATACTTCGACTCCGAGCTGCTCCAATTGTTGCTTAGCTTTCCGGGATGATTCTTCCGAATATGTGCCTAAAACCCGCGGCGAGCCCTCATACAGCTGGACGCGCGCTTTTGTCGTGTCGATCGATTTGAAATCTTTAGCAAGAGCCAGCCGAGCGAGGTCGGCAATCGCTCCTGCCAATTCGACGCCCGTCGGACCACCGCCAATGACGGCGAAGTTCAACGGTTCTTGCCGGCCGGTCAAGTATGCTCTACGTTCCGCCATTTCAAACGCCCGCAGCAATCGGCTGCGAATTTCCACCGCGTCCTCGATCGTCTTCAATCCCGGCGCGGCCTTTTCCCATTCGTCATGGCCAAAGTACGCCTGACCCGCTCCGCCCGCGATGATCAGATAATCGTAAGCGATCTCTGCGCCGTCGATTAATTTCACTCGTCGCGCGGTGGTGTCGAATTCGGTCACCTCACTCAGAATGGTGTGAATATTGCGTGATTTACGGAAGATATGACGCAACGACGCAGTGATCTCGCCGGGCGAGAGCACTCCCAACGCCACTTGATAGAGTAATGGTTGGAAAATGTGATGGTTTTTGCGGTCAATGAGGGTAACCTCAACCGCTTCATTGACTAGGGCCAGCGCCGCATGCAGACCGCCGAATCCCCCGCCGATGATGGCGACTCTGGGGCGTTGAGGTTTTTCTTTCATTGAAGGTCTATTCGTCTCCATACGAGCCCCTTCCATTGCTCCTCATGACAGTCTTGCTCCTACCAGGTAATCAAATCCACCGGCCTGCGATCATAGATTCGTGATACCTTTCTTCGTGGCGCCGACACCATCTTGGGCAGCGGTCATTTCATCACGCAGGTGAAATAGAGGATCACCTCGCGCTATCGGGTGATTTCATCGGCGCTTTGATCGACTCTCCTTCCTGTGACAATAGAAACACCAGCAGTTTGACCGGTGTTCGCCGCCGAAGCCGTTGCCATCGCGTGCCCTTCAGCCACCGTATGAGTCTATGACTCCATTCACCCCGAACGTCTTATCTAAATGCTGTCCGGTAATGGACCCAAGCGGAACGTTGTGTTTTCCAACGCCGATTGGGGCGGGTTCTTTCGATCGAATTTTGCGAACAACCTGCGTCCAGCGGTGCAACGTGGTATAGGTTTGCTCGCTCCCACGCGTCGGGACGCAGACTCGGCCACACGTGGGCATAAGAGGAGGGAACACTGCTACCTGGTTTATTGGGCACCACAGTGTTCATTGCCGTCACGGCCTAACAAGGAAAGGATCACCTTACTCTGCTGTCCCTGGGTGTCTATCGCCAACGAAGGATATGGGTGTCAGGTAGCGTCTGATGGAAAAGCGGACACAACGGCGGGACGCCTCATCCGTTTGGAAGCCCGGTGAAAGCGGAAACCGCGGTGGACGGCCAAAGGTTACGGCAGAAGTCCGCAATCGCGCGAACACGGCCCGGAGGCGCTTGCATCGCGCGTCGATGTACTGTCTTTCACTACACCGGCGGCCCCTTCAACAATGCCATGGGGAACACACGCGTCGGCTGGCGCGACCCCCAACGGCGTTCCTACTTCTCGTTTGCCTCGTTCGACGATCCGGACAGGAACGGCTGGCTGCTCCAGGAGATCCAGACGCGGCTTCCCGGCCGCGAATGGGAGTCGACGCGATCATGACCATGGACGTCGCAACCCTTGCAGAGTTTCTCCGCGAGACGAGCACCACGACTACTACGAGAAGACGCACGCCGAGCACGACTGGAGGGACTGGTACGCGTCCTACCTAAGCGCCCGTCAAAACAGCATCAGTCCGGAGGAGCCCGCCGCCGGCCGCTACATGGATGAGGTCCATCTTTCCCGTCCATCTTCGCCTTAAGAGCCAAGAGCTCCCAGATTTCTAATTAGTCCCCGACGAATGTACTTGGCTGAACTATTGAGTGGCGCGAGCGACTATAGGTAGGAATCAAGGCCGGAAAGGGATCGAAGGGCCTGAATAGTGTGTGCCTATTTAACGTACTAGTATGGAGTACTGATGTCTCAATCGTCAGGATATCGCGATAGGAGAGGAAGTCAAAGGAGCAGATGTGTGCTTTCGCTTCTCTCGTACCCGAAACCGAAAACTACGATGGTACTGAAGCAGAAGAATTGTATCGGGAGGCAAATATACATGTATTCCTGTATTCCTACTCATACGTAATAAGTTCCTTTAGCGTCGCCGGGACTTAGCCTATAGCACCCATCTTCGGTCGTCACTTCCAACCAAGGAAAGGAGAATCATCATGGAGAAGAGAGAGAAAGTTGAGCTTGTGATTGAGCAACTGGAAGAGCGGATCGCCCCCGGTGTTGTTGTTGAACACCCCAACGCAGGCAGAGGGAACGGCAGCGAGGGTTCCCCTGATATTGATCCCGGGAACTCCGGAGCACACAATCAGGGCGGGGACTAACCGGCCCTATGTGTGGAGGTAGGCCCGCGCCAGCGGGCGACATTAGGGGGATAGCAACTCGCCGAATGCCGGGATTTTGTAGGCTCATTTTGCACCGGCCATCAGGCGATATGGTTTGACACATGGCAAGTGGGGGTTACTAACAGGTTGGAAGTGATGACCGAAGATGGGTTGATATTAAAGTCTCTTCAAAGTACGAAGACGGGAGGCGATGAAGATGTGGATATGAAGAGACCTATCAGTAATTGGGCGGTTAGCAAAACCGGTCCATGCTGCTACGGTCCGAGATGACGGGCAACGCCAAGATTTACTGTGGCAAACGTTCGATTCTCGAACTCCTGAGCCGGCGGATTGTCGGATACATCGGAGTCGAATTTTCATCCTGGTGATAGGCATCCGGCCATAAGAGAATGAATCGCCAAATCATATATACATGGAATTCTGTTCGGACCTTCGTGCAGCGCTGTCGCTCATGGTAATTTTGCATGAAACACAATAGACATCTGCGACTCTCGCTTTTCACCGTGCCGGAGCTCTCGATTGGCCGGGCTCCGCTCACACCTCAGAACAGTCAGTTTGATCCCAGACGTGTGAAGTATTTAGAGGCATGGTCGCGTATCTTAATAGCCTATTGGATAACTTCCGAAGGCGGTACTCTGAATTGGAGTCGCTGTCTCACCTTCAAACGATCATCAGTCGCTTGCCGCACTGTGAACTGGTGCGGATCGATACAACAGGAGAACCCCGTGTTACGGAAATCCCTAGCGCGCGCGATAGGATTGGATTTAACGCTGACCGGTTGAGGATTAACTTCCCAGACGGTCTCCACCGACGGACTGAAGTCCCTGGTATCCCTGGAGGACGCTGCACGCCCCAGATTGCAAACATTATTTCAAAGCTCTCACATGGACTCTCAGAACAGGCCCTGTCGCGAACTCTTAAAAACTGTGATGTAAATCTTTCGTCGGTCATTGAAGGCCTTCGAACCCAACGATTGATTGAAGACAGCGACCCCTCGGAGCAAATTGTTCCCCAAACCCTCCTCGAAAAGAAGAAAGACCGTCTGACGTGGTTGGGACACGCCTCTATTCTCTTTCAGACATCTCGATCATCGGTTTGCGTCGACCCATTTCTCCGACCGCATATTCGGTGGACCGAAGAGGATGTGAAGTGGTCTTTTTCCGACAGCTTTGGCGACCGCTTTTTCTTTGACCCATACGGCCCCCAAGTGATGCCGTTATCACCAGCGCAGATGCCCCCATTGGATGCTGTCTTTGTGACCCATCAGGACATTGATCATTGCAACTTAGGAGTTCTCATGGCGTTGTCCGAGGACATCCCAATTATCGTACCTGACTACAATCCGGACCGGATGTGGGAAGTTGATCTTGTAGCCGTCATCCATAGCATTTTGGGACGAAGACGAAAGGTCACCCGCCTGAAGCACGGTGAAACGATAACCATCGGGGACATCCATGCGACTGCGTTCCCCTTCTACGCCGAAATGCCCTCTTCGCTTATAACGCTTTGGAATTGCTATCTGTTCGAAACGGAGAATGCGGCAGTTGCCTGCACAGCGGATTCTGCTATAACGGATGCGTCGGTCGATTTTCTGATTAGGCGTCTAGGATCGAAACGAAAACCTTTCACGCTTTGCGCTCGATCGATTCACTCCGGCGAAACATCTGCGGGCTTTCGTGATGAAATGGAAACGGTATTTAACTTCACGAGACTCTGGGCATGGTATGTCCCTATCTGGGATCTTTTCCAGGCTGTGGAGCCACCGGGTATAAGCGAAAGCCGTTTTCGTAGACTCTGCCGTGAGACCGATTTGCGTTTCTACCTGCCTTATGCCATGGGAACGGCTCCCTGGTTTCGCATTGTCGACGTGAAGGACCCCTTGCATATCCCGATGGCGAACCTGTCAGCCGATGAGGTGTTCCTCTTATCCGAACAACTTACGGCTGTCCCTGGCGGTCCGTCTCTATTCGGAGGCAAGTTTGGCCAGCCTTTCCCGCTGAGCGCTGCATGATGAATATACATTGTTAAGAGCTGTTGTTAAGTTAGGAGCCACTGTCTTGGCCGTCATCGAGCTTCGCTTCTCGCCGCAGCAGGCGACCGAGCAGCAGGCCGACGAGAAAATCCGATCATGGATGCCGCGCCGCTTTCTGTTGCGCTGCCTGCGCAAACCAAACGGCTCAATCCGTTTCCGAACGCTACTTAGCGTGTGGGTGCATTCTGCATTACGCACAACAATGGGGAGCACAACACGCGGTCTTCGGCTTCACCGCACGAATGAAGCCGCTGATGAACTTACCATCAATCTCCTTGGCGACTCGCTCAGAGTCGAGCCCCGCGCCCACGAGGAAGTCCTTGGCGTCATCGGCAGTATAGATCCGCGTCGGTTCGATGCTGGCCTCTTCAAATCCAGACGCCTTGAGTTTCTCCAGGTACGCCGTCTGTTCCAGCGCCCCAGCCACACAGCCCGCCCAGAGTTCGACGCTCTGCCGGATCTCCTTGGGCATCGCGCCCCGAACCACAATGTCCGACACTGCCAACCGGCCACCGGGTTTGAGGACCCGAAAGGCCTCCTTGAGCACCTGATCTTTATCGGGCGAGAGATTGACGACACAGTTCGAGATGATGACGTCCACGGAATTGTCGGGCAGCGGGATGGCTTCGATCTCGCCCTTGAGAAATTCCACATTCGTCATGCCGACCTTGCGCTGATTCTCACGGGCCAATTCCAACATCTCGTCCGTCATATCCAGGCCGTAGACTTTACCGGTCGGGCCGACGCGTCGTGCCGAAAGCAAGACATCAATGCCCCCACCCGAGCCGAGGTCGAGGACTGTCTCACCTGGCTGGATGGTGGCCAACATGGTCGGATTCCCACAGCCGAAGGAGGCTCGGACCGCTTCAGCCGGTAAGCCGTCGGTTTCCTGTGCCTCGTATAGATTCGCAGTAATCGAATCCAACGCATCGCCTTCGAGTAAGGTCCCGGATCCGCAGCACGACGCTTTACCTTTGGTGGCTTGCCGAGCCGCTTGGCCATACTCAGACCGAACGAATGCTTTAATGTCCCGAGGTTGGTTCATGGCGCACCTCCACAAATCAAGAACAGTTGATGTTTCAGAGCCAAAAAAAGCTAACAGCACGTGGTAGACGAGCGAGCTGCCTTGGCGCCGCGCTTCAAGTCCACGATCAGTTCTTCCAATTCTTCCAAGCTCTCGCGGTTAATCGAGTAATACATCCAACGGCCCTCGCGCCGATCCTGTAACAGCCCGGCGTTCTTGAGAACCTTGAGGTGGAACGAAAGCCGGGATTGTGCCGCCTTCATCTCGTCCATCAGTTCGCAGACGCACTGCTCGCCATCCTTCAGCTGCTCGAGGACTTCGAGCCGCGTCTCATCGGAGAGCGCATGGAACAGTTCAGCAGCCTTGTTTCGTGATGCAGCATGTTTCAACACGCCATGAACCGATATTGATAAGTCAAGCCCCTGGAATTCCAGTCGGCGCTCGTCATCCTAGAGGACCACGAATTAAATCGCGCCTATCGCCATTTTGTCGCCTTTGAGAGAATCGCGGAAGGACCAGAGTCGCGTAATCTCTTGATTCATTTGGTGCGCCCGGTGCGAATTGAACGCACGACCCACAGCTTAGAAGGCTGTTTCGGGGCATAATTCCGGTGTTCTTGTTTCTCAACACCTTGCGCCAACCTCGCGGATCCCTGGGCCTTTAAGGACGTATTCGCGAATCTCAAAAATACCAAACGGCTCATACTTCTCACCTGCAACGGCACAAAAACGGCACAAAAAAGGCTGTGGTTCATTCGCCATACCACAGGCACCGCCGCATTCGGGGATAACTTTCGCGCACCGTATCGCAAAATCCAGGACCGTATCGTCGGGCCTGCGTGCTATCCGCGCCTATCGCCAATTTGTTGCCAATTGAGAAATTCTGTTGGTAGGTCAAAATCGCTTTGATTGTTTTGGAGCGGCCGATGGGATTTGAACCCACGAGAACTAGCTTGGTAACGAATGCGGCGCGCCGATCCGCGCCGAGAGGCGATCTACGATGCCTTATCTGCCGATGCCCCTAATTTTACTTGACGTAGTCATTATGAATGTACCCAGACAAGAAAAGATCTTTCTCTGCATGCACGACATACCAATACGGTCCATCGTTGCTAAAGCCATCTACGCGGAAGTTCGTATCAATCTGGCTCATGCCTGGTGGAGTTGTTCCCTTGATGTTCGATTTCAAATCGGCTTTTTCAAATATGGGGACGTTCTCTTGCGTTAATTCAATGTAGCTCCTACCAAACTGTGGATCTCTTATCCCTCTGCGATTCGTATGGATAGCAAGAAGGACATCGATCGTAGCAGCAAAAATATAATCCACATTGGAAGCAAGGGCTTCTTCAGATAGTTTATGAAACTCATGTTTCACAAGCCATTGCCCATCTTCAGATTGGTACACCTTTGGCGTTAGGCGCCAGATGTTCCAGAAAGCCGTATTATCCACTCCCTTGGTTACTAAATCCTGATGCAGTTGGCTGTAGTCGTAGACTATGAAATCGGTTGGATCTTTCACATACTGTTGAATGTATTCTTTATTTCTTGCGAAGCCCGGCGCAGAGGTGAGCCCTGCCAAAAAATCCTTCGGTCGTCCATCCTTGTAGGCGGCAATGTCATAGAATCGTTCAATCTCTAGAAAGATGGCTTTCCGGCAGTTTATGACACAGTTCTCGTTGTCTTTGTTTTCAAGTGCAATTCTAGCTTCCGCCAGCATCTGCTTCGCTTCACCATCTTCCAACAGATCGATTCCGGTTAGCGTTGAAAACGGCGCCTCTAACAGTGAGCTAGAAACCTCCTCAAAAAATTCGCGAACGCTAACTGCTAGGCGTTCGCATTCATCACGCGCTGGCTGAATCCCATGATGCTTTGAATCCACGCGAATCAGATTGAGACGAATGATTTTCGCGCGGAAGGGAAGCTCCTTTGGGGCGATCTTCTCGTTTATGGCAATAAAATACTTATCAAACTTCGTATACTTATCAATGGCCGCACCAACATGTTCTCCAACTGCTACAAGGAAGACCTCCACGGCGTCTTGCATCAAATTGACGGCAGCGAACAAATGAAGATCATTACTTGTTCGAAGCCGTGATGTACCGATCTCGTAAAGCTCCCTTGCCAGCATTATGCGACGGACGATCTCTAGTTCCATAAAAGTGGACCTCGGCGTTTCTGGCTGGTCGCTATTCGCTCACCTGACGCTCTTCCCGCGTCACTGGCGAATGCATGACGTAAAGCAGAGTCGCTTCAAGTGTTAGCCTCTCTTCCAACGCTCGACATTTAGATCGCTAAAAAAAGACAGCAACATACCAGATACATACCAACTGCGCCAGCCTAAGTACAAAAAACACTTAAGCCATTTGTTGTACATGTGGAATTTTGGTGCTATAAATATCCTTAGAATTAATCTCTGCGGTACTGATACGTGGCAAGGCTTTGTGATAACCCGCCAGATGGTCCAAGACATCGCCGTTCCATAGAATTTGCCTCCTCTGCTGGATACGAGCATATTCACACGCTGATTAAGTCCTATCTCGCTGACGTTAAACGCCTTCCGAATGAATCAGCGAAAACGCATCGCTTTGCAATGTTGCTGAGTGATCTATTTTCTGATCCCTCGATTGCGTCAACCTTTACTGCGGGAGTTGAGAAAAGAGTCCTCCGAATCGAGACCGCCAATGGTGCAAAGGGGGGACGGATTGATTCGTATTATGGAAACGCCGTCATTGAGTTTGAGAACTCCCTCAAAGCTACTAGCGCTCATGCAGAGGAGCAGCTCCGAGAATATGTGTCAGGTATCTGGCGAAGCGAAGGCTATCCCCTAAGGCCGTTAATCGCCATTGCGTCAGATGGAATTGTCTGGCGAACATATCGGCCCAGTAGCTTTACTAGAAAGAACGGAAGGGTCAAAGCTGAAGATATTCAACTTGAACAACTAAGAGAGATCACACTGTCTGAAAAGACGTTGACCGATTTTTGGCTATGGCTCACTAGTCTCCTTTATCGGCCTGAGAGGACTGACCCTACCGCGGAACAATTCCGCGTCGATTTCGGCGCCGAAAGTCCAGCATTCCATGATGGCATCTCTGCTCTGACTGAAGCGTGGCTAATCGTTCGGAAATCGCCCGAGCCGCGACTTGCGTTTGAAACATGGCAGAAGTATTTGACCGTCACGTACGGTCGCCTCACAGCCATTACTGATGAGGGTGAGGGAGAGATTTCTGAGTCGGATCTTGAGACGCTGTTCCTGAAGCACACCTATCTCGCGAGCGTAGCCAGATTATTGGTGTGGGCGTCGCTCTCAAAAGGAAAACCAAAGAACAGCCTTCGTGAGGTGGCTCAAGATGTGCTCTGTGGTCACTTTTTCGAGTCCCACCACGTAGCTAATATGGCCGAGGATGACTTCTTTCAATGGGTCCGAAGAGATGAGGCGGAAGCGATCCTATCTCCTGTATGGGAACGAATCATTGCACAAATCCTGACGTATGACTTGTCTCGATTGAATGAGGACGTCCTGAAAGGCATCTACCAGGAGTTGGTTGATCCAAAAGATCGACACGATCTCGGGGAGTATTATACGCCGGACTGGCTATGCGAGCGCATTGTCGCTGAACTACTTCCTGGAAAAGACTTTGCCTCGGTGCTCGATCCGACGTGTGGATCAGGCAGTTTTCTACGATCTACTATCACGCATTTCTGCAAGACGAATGCAGTGTTGCCTGGCCGTGACTTACTGCAAAAGATACTGGAACACGTAGTCGGTATTGATATCCATCCGTTGGCCGTGACGATCGCTCGGGCAACCTATCTCCTCGCGCTTGGCCCTGCATTGAAATCTGCACAGCGACCCGTTCAAATCCCTGTATATCTAGCCGACTCACTTTTTCTCCCGACTGAGGTCACACAGCTGAGCATGTATGACTACTCGGCTGGGATCGAGCTGAAGTTTGGTGGAATGAAGGTTGTGATCCCACACGTACTCGTGGAATCAAGCGACTTGTTCGATGACTGTATCGCGGCGTGTGCCAAAGTGGCCATGGAGCATGCCGTCTCTCAAAGAGAAAACGTGGACACGCTAGAGAAGTACCTGAAGAAGTCCGTACCGAAATTGACCAAGCTTTCGAGCGAGGATGCCAATTCGATTATCTATTCGCTCTGGGAATTCACCGGTGCACTGGCCGACCTTATTAGACAGAAAAAGAATTCCATCTGGGCGTTCATAGTCAGGAACACATACCGACCAGCCATGTTGCGAGGCCATTTTGATTTTATTGTAGGCAATCCTCCTTGGCTCTCATATCGTTTCATTGCCGATCCGGATTATCAGGATGAGGTAAAGCATCGGGCGAAGGAATATGCGATTGCACCAGAATCACAGAAGCTTGTGACTCAAATGGAGCTCGCGACAGTCTTTCTTGCTCACTGTCTTAAAACATTCGGCAGAGAGGGGGCCAAGCTCGGGTTTGTCATGCCTCGTGGTGTGTTGTCAGCGGATCAGCATGCCAATATCCGAACGAGGAGCTATAGCGCTCCATTCAGACTCACTCAGTACTGGGATCTACTCGACGTTCGCCCGCTGTTCCGCATGCCAGCCTGCGTACTCTTCGCGACACGGGACACCTACAAGGGAAAAATAGCAGATGTCCTCCCTGTGCTGGAGTGGAAGGGCTCATTAGAACGAGAGGACCTCCCGTGGGGAAAGGCTAATGAGGCGTTGGAGTCAATCCAGTGCGATGGGAAGGTGATCTTTCTGGGTGATCGCACCGCTCTGTCGACACTCCCCGGGCGTTCAGAACCCAATGACCCGAGTCCCTATGCCGCCCAGTTCCAACAAGGGGCCACGATCGTTCCGAGAAGTTTCTATTTCATTCGGGTGAAGGAACTTGAGGGGACGGTTGATCCAGAGAAGGTGTATTGGGCTGAAACAGATCCTGACCAGGCTGCGGAGGCTAAAAAGCCTTACAAAGATGTCTATCTGAAGGGAAATATCGAAGGCAGGTTCTTCTATTTGACGGCCCTCTCTCGCCATGTTGTGCCTTTCGTAATGATCGGTTCATCTGTCGTGGCTTTGCCGATTGACGTTCATGAAGGCGCTGTCACGGTGAGGAACGCGGATGCCCTCCGGAAGGATGGGTATCGTGAGTTCGCCAAATGGATGAAAACGGCCGAAAAAATCTGGGGCGAGAAGCGTGGAGCCAAGGCGGAAAAGCAGAGCGTGCATGAGTGGCTCGATTATCAGTCGAAACTCACCAACCAGAATTTATCTCATCGCTATCTTGTCCTCTATAATCGATCAGGCACGAACGTATCAGCCGCATGTATTGACCGCCGATCCCTTGCTCTTCCGTTTGTTGTAGACTGTACGCTGCATTGGCTGTCGTGTTCAGTTTTGGCCGAAGCCGACTACTTGGTGGCAGTTCTCAACGCTGAGGCAGTCAACGAGGCAATCAAACCGTTTCAGTCCATGGGACTCCTTGGCGAGAGGGACATATACAACAAGGTATTAGACCTGCCATTCCCAGAATACGATTCGAGCCAACCAACCCATGTTGCATTATCTGATCTCGGGGCTGAAGCGAGAAAACTTGCGACTCGACTGGCTTTCTCAAAAGACTTCCCACAGAGTCTGGCGAAGCAACGAGCGTTTATGAGAGAACAGCTCGCCGATCTTATGAAAGACATCGACCGGGCAGTCCTCAAGCTACTCAAGCTGTCCTCATAACAGCCTCCCTTAGTGCTACGTCACAAGATGCGCGTCCACGCGTGCCGACCGAAGGCGGCCTCGACGTAGCATGTTCTTGCCTCGCTCAAACTAGCTCCGGAAGCCCTCGAGGACTACAACGGGAAGTCGTTTTCTTTCGATCTGGTATACTTTCCTCATTGTGACGTATCTCGTCTTCTGCCACGACTGCTCCTTCTGCCGCTCATACAACGTCCGTGAAGGGGCAAGGCGGAAGGCGGAACTCCATCAATTCCTCACAGGGCACAAAAGCATCACCATCAGCGAGGAGCGGAAGGTGGTCGGGAAGATTCGACGTAGAGCCCCACCACGTCCCGCCAAGCTGTTGTAGCTCCTGAATAAACGAGACTTGCCTACGTCTTGGAACCTTTTCAGCACTATCCGCTGTCATTTGTCATTCGTAGATTAAGCCTCGGTATGGTAAGTGTCAGACGACGCCGACTGAACATCTCACTTATTGAATTGAGGTAAGGGTCATGCCCGAGGATCAGACGATCTATTCAACCATTGAGGCGATTCTCCTCGAGAAGCTCAATATGCCGATCCCGGCGCGCCAAACTGACTTGATCGAAAGTGGGCTTCTAGACTCACTCGGGTTCGTAGAACTGACGGCTCAATTGGAAGAGACGTTTGGCATCACCATTCCAATGGAAAAACTACACATCAACAACTTTCGATCAATTGCGGCAATCGCCGACTTTATTATCGCCCAACAGAGAAGTCAGGCCTCGAAGGAAGGAATTAAATTCCCGATCCGCAAAGAGTAGTGAGGGATGGCTGTAGGAAAGTTATCGAGATGCTGGGTAAGAAATAAAAAAGCCGACCTCATGGGAAGATCGGCTTTTCTTGGCCTCACCAGTTGGTAGGTGGAGACCAACCTAGCGCCAAGGAGTAATGCCACAGTACGCGAGGAGAGCGGAGGAAGCAAGCCCCAAGATGTTGGATCATATCCTCAGGGGCTTTCGTATATCTAGCGGTTGCGAACACAGTACAGGGAAATCATTCAAGTGTAACGAGATGAACTACATCACGACCACGAAGTCAGATTCCGTTGAGCAACAACTCAAGTATGGTGGAATCATACTGTGAGGGAGGGCGGTCATGAACAATTCGCATGAAGTCGCGTGTGCTTTCCATCTGTGGAAAATTGGCCCGTCGCACTGAGGCGATTCATGCCTGCGCCTCCCGCATGGGCAACAGCGCGGTCGGTTTCTTCTTCCGCATCGGCACGCCCTCGAACCGGGCGCGCAGTCTCTTCTCTGCGTAGACCGCTTTCATCGCGGCACTAATCCTGGCGCGTGTCTGCTCACTGTGATGGCGCAGCGGGCGCTGGTGCGTGCCGACCATGTACGGGCCACGCCCCCGGACCTTATACGACTTGACGGTCCTCGTCGACGCGTTGGTGAGCCGCAGGTTCTTCACCCCGGCGGTCTTGCCGTTGTCGAGGTGGATCCGGATCGGGCAATCCCCGTCATCCACCTGCGCCTCCAGCACATAATCGTCATGGTCGGGGACCTCGATGGAGACGGACTTGGCCTTAACCATGACCGCCTCTTTGTCACCACTGGGCTTTACTTTCATCACGCGAACTTTCATGCGTCCTCTCCTTGTTGGGTGGTTTCTTTCCTTCGGCTCGCCCGGAAGGTTCCGATCAGCAAGCGGAGGAGTCGATAGAGATCCCTGAGATACCTATGCATCGGGCTGTGCGCCCGTCTCGATCAGGGCCGTCGCCATCCCGCTTATCCCGAACACGGTATAAGCGGCCGTCGCAATGATCTCGGCCATCGGGGCAATCCACCGCCAGGAGTGCGTGGCGGTCTTGCATGTCATGGGCGGGCTGATCACGAAGTATTTCCGGCAGGCGAACGGACGCTGCTCGTACACGCCACAGGTGCCGTCCTCCACCAGGAAGGGACATCGCCGATCCGCTGGCGCCAGGTCCTTCCAGGTCGACTCGGTCGCCGTCGCTTGCCGGTGCAGTTGCGCGTCGTCGATGGGGAGACCCCGCTCCTGGGCAGAGGCCCAGAGCAGGCGCGCCTCCTGGGGCATCACCCCCACGAACTTCTCGCAGCAATAGGGGCAGCCTTTTTGACATTGGATCAGTCCTGCATAGGGATTCTTGGCGCGGTCGGTGGCCACCGCTGTCTCAATAGCCTCATGGATGCCAGCGGCGATGCCCAGCGGATTGCCCGCCTGCTCGACCGCCAGCTGCCGGAACTGCGCCACGTAGAACTCCAGCATGTCCCCCACCGTGGCGCGCTCCTCCTCGGAGAGCCGTTTGTGCCATAGCTCATGAAGCGAATCCGTCAGAAAGAACTCGCGGGTGCGATACTCAAGCGCCTTCGGCATAGTCGTCCTCCGCGTGATCCTCCAGAATGTCGACGTATTGGTCCCAGAACTGTTCGTCGGTCTTGGCCGCTTTCCAGGCGCGCCACGCCTGGACCTCAATGGGAAACACTTGTTCGAGGGCATGCAATTCATGGTCGCCGGCCTTTTCCATCAGGCCGAACAGGAGGCTGGAAAAGTTGCAGGGGTTGCGAGATGTGCGCCAATACCAGACCAGGCGAATGGCGCGCCGGTACGTTCTTAAGTCTGGGACTCGATCCTCGCTCCCTGAGTACTCGCGCATGCACGTACCCCCTTCCAGTTAAAGTTACCGCCTCCCGTTGTCCCCTCGATACAGAGGGAGACCTTCGGCGGTCGGAAGAGGGTCATGGGCAGTACCCAGGTGGGAGGGTCCGGGGTGTCGGCATCCTGCAGGGCGAGCAACGCCCGCGAGAACGGCAGGGCCGGGACTACGTGGAGGGTGGGGTCAGCAAAATCGTTCTGATCGTCGCTGTCGCCGGCCAAGACGTCATAGACCGTGAAGTCAATGCCGAGGCAGACAAGGAGAATCGCTAGGCACAGGCCACCGATGATGAAGCGGGTGAACAGGGTGCGATGGTCAATCAGTGGCCGCATGAAGAAACTCACTTCCTTACAAGTACTGTCAGCCCTGCACAACGCCATTGTAGGTGCAAAGACTGCACTGTCACGTGGGTGACGTTATAATCTCGGCCGAGCACGAATTTCAAGTGGTGGTAATACACAGGCTGACGGCGTATTGCGCACTGAAGTCAGGTAGTATTAAGGCCCACCGGGTGCCCCCGCTCAGAGTCCTACTGGATCGTGGAATAGCACGACGTCACATGGAGGGTCCGGCGTGGCAAGCCGTTGTGCGGGACGAGCGAGCCCGAACATGGGCCAATTCTACGTGGGTGTTGACACGTAGTCTATTACTCGACACCCTAGGGCCAAAATATTTCCGAAGGATTTCTGAAGGGGCCAGCCCGGCAAGACTGGCCCCGCCCCACAACAAGGAGATAGGAACGCAGACCGGAGTATATCACGCAGCGGGCGCCTCGGCACCTGGGCCGGGGGTAAACGATTTGTCATCGGCCGAGGCGGTGATTCTCGCGGGTGTGCTGAACAGGCCGACCGCCTTGAACGTCGCCACCGTTGCGTCAGTCAACGACCCCGCCGCAGAAAGAATTGCCTCTCGTTGCGCGTCCGTCACGTGGACTTCCCCGGTGCTCTTCGCCACATCGACCGCTGTCCCGACGGCATTGAGCACGAATTCTTTTTTTGCCGGTCCCGTACTTTCTCCGTCGGGTTTCGTGAAGGCACGTTCCGCGGTTTGGATCAGTCCCGGTAGAGCAGCCAGGACTTGGAGGATCAATGGCATCAAAAAGGCTGGCATGGTGTGGCCTCCCTTCATTTCATCAGAATGGCGCTGTCAGCGTTCCGGAGCTGAATGCTAGTGACGGGCTCGCCCAGCGTCGCATCCCACTTCAGCGGTTTGAGCGTACTTGGTAACGGCACCGTCACCAGGGAGTCATCACCCCGCGTGGTGCAATCCCAAAAATCCTTGATCCGCACATACATCCACGCCTTCGTGTATTCGCGCCCATAGACGACGCGACGGCAGGCATGGTTGCCGTCCTTGGGTTGATCGACCACCTTGACCACGTCGCCCACCGGCTGCCCGACATCGACCTGATAGGCCAGGAGCCATTCATCGTCATCGGCGGCGGTGTCCATCGTCGCGTTCGACGAGAGCATGAGATTCAGGTAGACGCGTCCGGGTGCGCCGACCTTCTCTTTCATGAGGTAGTACCCCGCGAGCCGCCACATGTTCCAGTCGGTGCGGTTCATGATCCACGTGTAGCCCCAGTTGCCTTCCGCATCGACGACCCCCCCGGCGTCCGTGATCTGCTGCGCCAAGGTGATGAGGTCGAGGAATTGTTCGGGCCACGCGAAGGCATCGGGTCGGAGCATAAATTCCATGCCGCTGCCGTTGCACGCGATGGCTTGATCCCAGGCGCTCGGATAGAGCGTATAGCCTGCCTGATTGAGCAGCACGAATTTGTTCTTGGCTTTCGCCGCTGCCGCCAGTTCCTTGAGCCACGTGAGCATCGTCGCTTGATAATCGACTTCAAGATCCGCGATGTAGCGCCCGCCATACTCGGCGATGTGCCCGCCTTCGGTGATCTTCGTGGCCGCGTCCAGATTAAACATGCTCTTGAGATCCGGCCCGTGGGCATCGAGGAACACGCCGTCGACATCCAACGCATCCAGCAACCGGGCGCAATTCCACGACCGGCACGCAGCGTCCTGCAGGTTGTAGGGATGATACGTGTCATTCCAGGCGGCCACCTGCATCCGCTCGCCGGGCTGGAGCGTCACGGTGCGCTTGCCACCATCCTTCATGGTGACCTCGATGGTCGTCTTGTCGGTGACGTGCAGGCTATAGGCATCCGGGATCGTGCCCCAGTTCTGCGAGAATTCGTACTGATCGAGCATATAGCGAAAGGCTTTCAGCGTGGGATTCGTTTGCCGCAGTTCGTTCAAGTACTCGGTCTTGCCCGCCCCGTCCGTCTCGACCAGATCGATGTGATTGGCGAGCCAGATCCGGTCTTGCGTCTTCGTCGGTGCACTGGTCCAGTAGTGCCCCCGCCCGAAATCGGAGAGCAGGATGTGATCCCAATGCGGCGATTGCGCACGGGCCGGCACGACGAGCGGGACGGCCGGCGTCGGGGCGGGAGGAACCGGAGGTTTTGCGGTCGTCTCTAAAGTGGTCAGGCGGGCTGAGAGCTGCGCAAGCTCGTCATAGATGGGTGTGAGATCGACTTGGACGGTCACGGTCTTCGACATGGGGACACCTCCCTTTTAGGATGGACCGCGCACGATGGTGAGCCAGAGACCCGGAATCTTCTGCACGATATAAATGAACTTGGCCAGCGTCAGCGGCTTTTCCACACAGCACGTGGCCCCCAGTTCGATGGCGCGTCGGGCTTCATCCGTCTGGAGGTAGCCACTCACCAGCACCACCGACAGCGTTTTGAGGCTGGCCGTCTCGCGGATCAAGGTCAGCACCCGCTCGCCGTCCTCATACGTCGGCACCTTCCAATCCAGCAGCACAAGGTCCGGTGTCGGCATCAACGCATAGATGCCTTCTTGTTTCAGGAAGGCAATCGCGTCATCCGCATTGGCGACCGTGAACGGACGGATCAGCATTTTCTCCGACCCCAGGACGGCCTTGAGTAATTCGATATCCGTGTGGCTGTCCTCAACAATGAGAATATCAATGGCGCGCGGCATAGGACCCTTTCATTTCAACAACTCCGTGAGTTTTTCGCGGACAAACTCCAACAGTAGGCCCCCAATGGCCGCTGCCGCAGCCCACAGCTTCGTGGACAACACCTGATACTGTCGGTCCATGCGGTTCTTCCAATTGAGCACCCCTTCCCGCTGGTCGCCGTCGCCCATCAGGGCCAGCGTATGATTCTCAATGACTTGCTTGTACTGCTTGAGCGTGTCACGCAGATGGCTCTGCTCATGTTCGAGCTCACGCGCGAGGCGCATTTGCTCGTTCTCCAGGTTGCGAAGGCGCGCCTCCTGGAGCCGGTTCTGCTCGTCCATCCGGGCCATGATCCGGTCTTCCCGTTCTCGGTCACGCGCCTCCTCGCCAGCTCGTACCACCCATGCCTCCCCTCTAAATCATTCGTGGCAGGCCGCGCTTGCCATCCGCCAGGACGAACATCACTTCAAGGGCTTTCCAACTCAACGCATGGCTCCAGGGCAGATAGAGCCAGCCGTCCTTCTCAGACGTCACCAGGTCCTCCAGCTGTGCCGACACCAGCGTCCCACGCTCCGAGGTGTGGACGGCCAGCCACCGGGCCGGCAGATCGGCATACTCGCGGGTGTCGAGATGAAACGAGTTGCCTGAATAGAGGCCCCAGGAGCAAAACGGAATGCGGCACAGTTCCATAAAGACGCGTCGTAAGGACAGCGCCGGGCAACAGGCGTCCACCGCCTCCGGGCGGTTCGGGTGTGGTCCCCGGATGAGCAGGATGGGCTGCCCCAGCTGCTGGCGCAGGGCCTTCAGCCACATCATCGTCTTGAAATTGACGATGCTCCATTCGATGGGCTGGCCGCTCACATACTGTTCGCCGGCACTGAAATAGGGGGCCAGGCGCTGGAGCTCGGCAGGCGTCATGGTTGGATGGTCCAGCCTCCTACGCGATAGAAGGTCGTCCATTCCCCGCTCTTTTTACAGATCACCATGAGCATGGCACGCACGGCCGAACAGCTGAGATATTTGCCCACCGCTTGAGCCGTGGGCGCCGTCTTGTCGGTCGCGCTCCCGCTGGTAAAATCGAGCACGAAGAGATCTGTCCCGTTGGGGATCAGTCGCACTTCGAACGCATCGTGCACCGAGACGATAAAGCGCATGCCCTTGGTGGCCGCGGGCAGCGTAAACCCAATCTGCCCGGTCGCGCCCTGATTGTCGAAGATCGTCCATTGGTCGGCCGGACTGATCAGCGTATAGCTCGCCGTCTTACTGACAACACTGAGCATCGTTTCCGCCTCCATGATTGATAAGAGGGTGAAGTCGAGCGTCGGCATTTGCAGGGCCGCGGCATTCCCAGGGGTGAAATCGGCACTGAGAATTTCGCCGGTCAGCCGAGGCGCCATCCGATCCTGCAAGCGCACCTTATCCCCATACGCGATATTCAGATGCTGCAGGCGGGTGCGGAATTGCACCACCTCCCGCCGCTCGGAATAGAGCGCCAGGTACAAACCCGAGAGCGCCGTCGCATGCGCATCGGTGGTCACGAAATCACACATGAACAGATCCGGCCGGGCCTTGATTCCGAACCGGGTTTGCGAGGACAGATTCTCGACTCGCGTGCAGGCTTGATAGGCGGAGGTGCTTCGGGATTGCCCCCAGTCGCGCTTGTAGCGAATATCGAGCTGGTTGATGATCCAATCGGTCGGCACGCGCTGCGTCGAGACCGTTTGCCGGCCAGGCTGCAGGAACACGAGATCGTGGGTGGTGACCAGTTTGCCGGCCGAATAGGTCGCCTCCCGGAACGTGAGCTTCGCCACCCCGGCTTGGAACTTCAGCCAGCACCCGCTTTCAAACGCCATGCGGGCGGCCACGCGCCGCGCCGACGTCGGCTCTTGAATCACCCCGTTGAGCGTGTACGTACTGCCCATCTTCACCGCCAGGTTGGTGGAATAGACCACGTCCCGCGTCTCCAGCGCACAGTAGGTCATCAGGAAATGCCGAATGACATCTCGCGAGAGTTGGATCAGCGCGTTCGGGGTCCCGGTATAAGTCCCGCTGGCATCGTCGGCATAGCCCTCCCCTTCACACGTGACGAGCCCCCCGATCACGGTATCCGCCGCAGAATTCCCGACGACGGAGACCGTGCCGGTTTTCGTCGCGGCGCCGGTCTTGCTGGCCGCGCCGGTCTTGGTAAACGTCCCCTGGCCGGTGACTTGGCGCGAGCAGGTGGAAATGACCACACTCCCGTTCGCGATGGTGGTATTGATTCCGATGACCAGGCTATTCGAGACAGTGCCCAGGAAGAAGCTGCCGTTGGTGGACCACACCCCGTTCAGAAACGTGGCGATGACGACCTTCTCGGAGCTGTGCTTGGCATACACATACGCCCCGTTATTGACCGACCCCGTGACGGTGATCCCGACCGCGTAGGCGTACTTGGTGGGTGACCCGCTGGGAGCGGAAAAATTGAGTGTCAGTTTGTCGGAATCCGCCCCGCCTGAATTCGTGACCAGAAAGGATTGGGAGAGGGACGTGGTGGTGTTTTGCAGACCCAGGTCGGCGGAGGCGTTGATGGTGCCGTTAATGGTATCGCTGACGCCAATCGCATCATTGACGCCAATGGTATCCACCACCTGGACGTTGATTTGTTTGGTCAGCTTCGGCAAGACGGTGAACGTAATCATCGTCCGGGTCAGGCCATCAGCGCCCGAGACGTCCGCCAGGTTGACCGAATAGTTCGCGCCCGGCTGCAGCACCGGCATGCCGGTGGCATCGTTCACATAGACCTTGCTGACGCTCTTCATCGGGTGGCCAGCCACGAGATACTTGTAACTGGCTTGCACCTGGACGAGGGCCACGCCTTTGTTATGCGCCGCGGCCGTGGACCCGTTGGCTCCGCGGGTGAGCCCGGTTAATTTCCCATGCACCACCCCGGTCAGCGTTTCGGTCGTCTTGCCGGTGTAACTGATCTCTTCGGAGTCGACATAGACGCTTCCGGAGGAGAGGAACGGCGCCGCACTGTTGGAATAGTAAAGAACGGTGGCCGAGTCCGTAAGATCGAAGGAGAGGGCCGAGTTGGCACCGGCATCGACAGCCAAACACGGAATGCTTTGAACAAACCCATAGACCACGTTCTCCATCTTCGACACGTCATCGGGATCCGCTTTCGGCCAATTAGCGAGCGTCACCGGCAGGCCCACCGGCCGGTCCACGCGGTCGAACGCATCGCCCAATTCAATCTCTAAGGTCTGCTCATCGGTCCAGCGCCAGTCCCGGAAGCAGCCTTCCCAGATTTTCACCGGCGGATCGGTGAGGGCATCAAGGTCTCGCCACCAGACGTAGACACTGACCTTCGTTTGCTCGGGACTATTGGCCCGGTCGTTGAGGGCCGCCCACAAGGTATCGCTCGCCTCCCGGCCCCCTGGGATCACAATTTCGGCTTGGGCGTCTCCGGCCAGGATCGGGGTATCGGCCAGGTTGATGCCGGCGACGTCATCGAGCTTGCCGAACTTCTTGGCCCACCCCCGCACGGTCTGATCCGCCCCGCCCCAGTCCGTCACCGTGAAATCATAGTCGCCGATAAAGAGGTCGCCGGTCTGAAAGGCACAATACAGAATTGTGACGGGCCGGGTGCCGGTGAGGGTCTGCATCTGCGCCAGCACGTTCGCGGTAAAGCTGCCGACCGGAAACGTACTCCACACGCGCGGGCTCATGGACGAGGACGCGGAGAGCACAGCCTGCAGCGCGTGCAAGCCGGTGAGGCCGTTGAGCGCCAGCGCCCCTTGAGCCGAGAGCAGCGCCTTCAGGGTTTGCAGAAGATCCAGACGTGTCGTGACCGTGCCGGTCGCCGTCAGCAACGCTTGCAGACCCATCGCCATCTGAAGGTCGCCCGTCGTCGTGGAGCCCGCGCTCAGCGCCACAGCGAGCTCATGCACGAGACTCACCGTGGGCGAGGGGACGGTTGCACTCGCCGCGAGGACGGCTTGCAAACTATGTTGGAAGGTGACGCGCGGCGCAGGCACGGCACCGCTCGCGGCAATGACCGCCGCGAGACTGTGCACTAAGCTGACTTGACCGATTGCCGTTGAGGAGACGGCGAGGACGGCTTGGAGACTGTGGATTGTCGCGCCACCCGCGCTGCCATTGAGGACGGCCCCATTGAGCGCCGCATCATTGAGGATCATGTGAGCGTCTTATAAATCCCGATCACCGCCGTCCGGACTTGTGTCGCGGTCAGCGCCGGAAACGTCTGCGCCGGTTGCGTCCGCACTTCATTGAGCCGCTGGATCAGATAGGTCACGGTCGCCCGCAGGAGCTTATTCTCATCGAAGCGGCTCGTGGCCTCCGTGTCGAGCGCCGCCGCACTCTGGTCCGCAATCTCCTGCGCCGTCTTGTCGACCACGACTCCGGCGACGACCTTCTTCAAGAGCCGATCCTGATACTCGTCGACCTCGACGAGCCCCTCCGTGTCGGCATCGAAGGGAAACGGTAGGTTGGTCCGGCCTTCGCCGAGCTCGCCCGTCGCGAGCGTATATTTTTGATACGGCATAGCGTCGTCTCCCTATCCTAAATTCCCAGGCATGGTGTAGCCGATGGTGCCAATCGTAATCGCCGCGTTGAGATCGCCTTCCATTTTGTAATAGACCGTCTGGGGGATTTTGAGCGTCATCGTACTGTTAAACCCAATATTGATAAGCGTGACACCCGCCATGATCGCGACCGCTCCGATCCCCTTGCCGTTGTTATATGTAAGAATTGGCTCCGCCGAGATCATCGCCGTCGCATTTGTCCCCGCGACGTTCGGATTGAGATTCATCTGCGCTTGAATTGCGATCGGCGGCACGCTCAATGTCACTGCCGTCGAGGTCGTCGCGGTCCCGTTGGAGAGATCGACCACGCCGGATTGCTCACAGTTGACGAAACGTCCTAGCTGACTCCACGCCTTCAGCACGCTATTCGCGTCGATGCGATAGCCGCCGATGAGGAGCTTATAGGTATAGCCGCTCGGGAGAGTCGGAGCCGTCGCGGACGTATCCCACACGCCCGCCCACGTCGCGGTGGTCGGATTGTAGATGAGCCAGAGATAGATATACGTGTTCGCGCTAAAGGCTCCGGCTTGCCCTCGCCCATTCGCCGTCGGTCCGGCGATGTCGATACTCACGGTGATCGTGCCCAGCGCCTGCGTCACGGCTTTGAGCCCGGTACTGGACGAGGCGGTGACTTCATCCGCCGTCACATCCACGGCTAACGCGTTGGAATAGCGCCCCCGATAGGCGGTCGTCACGCCACCCCCGCCAGCGCCCGCATCGAAATAGAGCCAGTACATGCCTGCCGTAAGTCCCGTGGCACCCGTCGTCCAATCAGCGGGAGAGGCCGCTCGGAACTGCGAATATCCTTGGTTATAGGCGAGCGTGGCCGTCGGCGTGAGCGTCGCCCAGGCCCCATTCCAGTACCGCCAGCGAGCGGACCCTCCGGCTCCGTTGCTGCTCCCGTGAAAGTTGATCGCAATGGTGCTCGGTTTCGTAGCAAACCCGATAGCGGCCCCTGCAATCCCAGTTCCGTTGACCCCGAGCACATCGTAGTAGCCGCTGGTCACGGCGACATACGTCGTCCCGTTGTACGTGCCTTGCACAACATTATTCGACACGACTCGCAAGCCCCGCGCGCCGTCCAAGGCGTAGGCCGTCTGCAAGAGCTCCATCGTCCCTTTCGTCAGGCGGAGCGAGATCGTGTCGGCCGTCGTCCACGACAAGGCTGTGGTGCCTTCCTGCGCCCGCACAATCGTGAAGGTATCCGATGACCGCGCCGTCACTTTGACGATCTCGCGCGTCGAGGTCCCAACGACTTCGAGCGTGGCCAGAAAGAAGTCGCCGCCCGTGGGCGAGGGAAAGAGTGCGCCGGTGCCGGTCGCGACGGTCAAGGAAGTCGCGACGGCGGTCAGACTTGCGCCCAGCGTCGTCGTGGCATTGTTCGCGAAAAGTTGCATGGGGCACGTCCTTTAATCGAGCGTCAGGTCGAGATCGCCGATATTGATCTGCACCGTGTCGCCGGTGATGATGACGCGACTATTGGTCAGCGCGCCCCAGGCGAGTTGATTGCCAACCGTCAGCGCGTCGTAGAGGGCGACATGCGTGACCGTTCCCCAGTTCGCTGTCGGGGTGGGGAATGTTATCAGCGCACTGTTGCTGGTTGCGCCCGCCGCCGCCGCTCCAAAGGTGATTGCGCGTCGTGCATACGCGCCGCCCGTCACTTCGGTTCCGCCACCGGCATCCGACGGGGCCGCCGTAAACAGGGCGACATACACCGTGGCTGGCGGGGTGTAGCTCACATTCCGAAAGGCATGATCGAGCAGTTTGTTTTCCAAGAAATCGCTGAAGCCAGCCATACGATCCTCCTTATGTCGGTTCGACTTGCAACGTCACCCGCAACCGATACCGAGGTGCGGAGGGCGAGGCATAGTATTCTTCGGTGTACGCAAACTCGTTGAGACGCACGGTGGCCACGTAGGCGGGCGACTTCGAATTATCCGTGTGCGTGAAGGTGCGGAGCATGTTGCGGACGGTCGTGTTTTTCCAGACCAGGGCCGCATCCAACAGCGCCTGCGTGAGGTGGGGGAATTCATACGCCAGGGATTCCATATCGGACAGCCCCAGGTCATACGTCACGATGGCGCCGCCGGCCAGGCGATCCGACAACACCCCGGCCATCATGGCTTGATGAGTGACCCCCGCCACGATCCCGTTCGGGAAGGTCAGCGAGTCGGCCCCGCGCGTCCACACCACGCTGGGCATCAGAAGCCCGCTCCCGCCGCAACGCTGGTCTGCCGGATCACCGGCGCGAGGTAGTCGCGGACGAGGGTCTGGATCGACCCTTGATCGATCATGGACATGCCGTTCATGGTGACGTTCACGTTCAGCTGACTTTGCGCCTTCGCGAGATTGTTTCGGATGAGGTCAATCTGGCTGTTGAGCGCATTCATGTTGGTCACGCCTTGCGGGGCCGTGTAGGTCGCACCAATGGTCCCGATCCAATTTTCCGGCCGCAGCCGATCCGTGAGCACCTGCTTCTCGGCCATCGCCTGCTGCAGTTTGTCCGACCAGAATTGCAGGTTGCTTTGGGGGTCACTGCTGTTGCCGCCGACGATCATGCCGCCGGAGGCCAGTTGCAGATCCATCGCCGGACCCAACATGCCGAAGGAATAGCCGCCGACGACACCGTTACTGTTCCCAGGCTCACCGGCGTTGCTCATGGTCTCCGTCGCGGTCGATACCCGTCCCATCGCATTCGCTTGTTGAATCAGGGCCTCGGTCGTCTGCTGGGATTTGGAGCGCAGGAAGTCCTGCACGTGCGCGTTCGCCTGCATGTTCGCGCTGAGATCCGCCGCCGCGCCGGAGGTTGATTTGAGGGCTTCGGTCGTCGGGTGCAAGGCTCTTTGTAATTGGTCTAATGACCCTCGGAAATTCTCCGCCGCCTTGCCCGCCAGGTCGAAGGCAGTATTGTCGAGCGCCTCAATCGTCCGTTGGATCACCGGATTGATCTCCTTCGCCCCGGTAATCCATCTCTCCCACCAGCCGACTGCGTAGGCGATTTTAGCCGTGAGCGTCATGAGCCCGGAGGACGCGAGTTGCATCGTGGCCCAGAAGGACTGCCCCGCCGCCGATATGCCCATGCCCATCACGAGTTGAAGGTCCTCCAGTTGCGCCTTAAAAGCAGCCATCCGATCCGCTGTGCTCATCGTGCCATCGGAGATCCGCCGGAGGGCTCCTTCCATCTGGGCCGAGGCGGCCGTGACCATGATTTGGATCTTCTCTTGATCCGACAGGCTCGCCTTATACTCGTCGGTGATTTTCTTCAGATGCTCGGCTTCAATACGCGAACGGATGACTTGCTTTTCATGGTCGCTCAGGATCAGGGCGTACCGCCCCGTGGCCGCCGCGAGCTTATCCATTTCCACGGCCGCCGCCGCATCGATAGCCTTTTTATCGAGCTCGACCTGTGCCGCCGACCGCGCGCTGACCGCGAGCCGCTGCACCTCCTGATCGAGGTCGACCACGATCCCCAATTGTTTCAGCATCCCGGTTCGCCCGGACGCCATCGCTTGCACCATGCGATCAAAGGAGGCCGGGATATCCGTGCCCATCACATCCGAGGCCGCCTCCGCAAATTCGGTAAAGCGTTTGATCTGATCGACGTTCAAGCCGGCCGCGAGCCCTGCACTCGCCATCTTGGCCGCGCTCGCCAGCGACAGCTGGCCGTTGGTCAGCTGCTGCATGATCGGAATCAGTTCTGAGGCTTCCGATCCGTGAGCGGCCAATTGGAAGTTGAGCCGGCTGATCGTCTCCTCGAACGTGGCGGCATTGTCCGCGAGGCTCCACACCTTCTGCAGGCCGAAATACAGCCCGGTGGCCGCCGCCGTGAGCCCGATCCAGTTCTCTTTGATCTTGGTGAAGGCCCGGTCCATGTTGGAGGCGCCGGACGTCGCCGCACTCTCGAGCTTCCGCATCTCGCCGGACACTCGCGCGATGGTGGCGCTGCCGTCGTCTTTAATTGAGAGGGTGACTTGTACGCCAGCCATCGTCTCTTATCCCTGGGGCCACAGACGCATACACTGCATGAGCCGCACCCGCAGGCCTTCTAACTGCTCCGGAGTGAGTTCCAAATCGAACAGGCGCCACGCGAGGTCCGGCCCAAACCAGCGGATGCCATGAAAGAATTCCAGCGCCTGCTGGTTGTCCGGCGACAACGGTTCGCAGGGCTCCCTCGCCTGGCATTCGAACTCCCGGCCTTCCCGCTCCGCCATGGCCCGGCAATCTGCACACGTGAGTCCTCCATTGGCCTTGGTCCATTCCGCATACCGCCCGAGAGCTAGGAGGTCGCTTTCGAGCCGTTCGCCAAAGGGTCGGCCTGCCCTCGCGCCAGTTCCTCCAACAGCCGCACCCGGAGTTCGTCCGGGAATTCCCGGATCAGGGTCCGGTCATAGCCCACCGGCTCGCCGTCCACAATGATCTGATCCCAGCCGATCACCCCAGCCTCCAACTTCCCGATGGCAAGCATCAGGTAGTCGGTGGCCCCGCGTTTGGAATGCTCCCGCATGATCGCGGTTTCCTGCTCGGGCGTGAGGCGCCGCAGCGTAAAGGTCGTCCCCTCGATGACGGTCTGAAAGTCGCGCCCGATGCGCGAGATCCGAATAGCCATGACGTCGATCCTTATGTGAGGTGATTCAATTCCGCTTCGTTCTCAATCGTGGACATATTCGCGTTCACCGACCCATTGCGGAAACACCGCAGCTTGACCTGCTGGCTGTACGGGGCCGTGTCGCCGGTCTCAATATCGACCGACCCATCGATGATCATGTGAGGAATCAGCAACGTGATGAACTTCCCGCTGAGGGTCCACTTGAACTTGCCCTGGAGCGGCGTCTGCGCCCGCTGCCACGCGCGCCACGCGTCCGTCGCGTAGCGCGGCAAATGGAGCGTCAGGCTGACGTCCCCCATCCCGTTTTCCAACGGTTCGATGATCTGCCGTTGGCCATTGGGGACGACGTCGTCCAGCGGCCGGGACATTTTAAATTCCAAACTATCGATGCTGACGGCATCCCCGGAAGCCAGCGCATTCGCCAAATCCCCGACCCAGGCCACCGTGAGGTCCTTGTGCAGGGCACTGTCTCGATCATTTTTTAAATCCGCGAGATCCTGGGCCGTGGTCAACATCCCGGCCTGCGTCTCGTCGTACCCGACACAGTCATACTCCGCGATGAGCCCATCCTTCGGGCTGCTTTTGAGCGTCAAGGTCTGCACCTTCAAGCCCACGGTTTCATGCACGGACACCCCTTTATCCACCGCGAAGGTGAAGGCGAGGCCGGCGATGGAATCCGTGAGGGTATAGGTGTCTGACGCATACGAGCCGAAGGCGTTCTTCAAGAGGATATGCACCGGGTCCGGGGTATCGCCGCCCACGATGGGATAGCGCATCCGCTCCGTGATTTTGCCGGCGACCTTGATCGCGCCCAGGCCAAGAAAATCACAGGCGCGCGTGCCGGCCCGATAATCGGACGGCATCGGCGTCGTCGCCGTCTTGATCGATTCGTTCAGGAGCGCGAGATATTGAGTCGCCGCCACCGGCGTTTCGAACACGGTCTGTTCTCCGACTCCTGCGAGGGCCAATATTTTTAAGCCAGCTGCCATCTCTCCTCCTGTTCAGGGTTCCGCCCGGTTGCGCACGAATGTAATCCGGGCCAACACCCCGGCCTCTAAAATCAACGTTTCATGATCATAGGTCGACACCACCCCCGTGATGTCCGTGGCATCCGCCAATCCTCCGCGCCGCGGATCGGTCTCCAACGCTTTGACGATGTCCGCAATCATGCGTTCGGTGTTTTGCGCCAGGTTGTCGTCCACCTCGGCCTTGATGAATCCATACACCTGACACTGCAGGCTCTCTTCGACTTCCCGGTTTGTGTGCTCGACCACTTCTCCTTGCAGTTCATTGGCGCTCACGAGAATCAAGGGCCAATTGTCGACGTTCTCTTCCGGGTGAATATCGTTCTCCGTCCGGGTCACCGTGACGACCGTGTTCCAATAGTCGTCCCCCTCGACGATGCCCTGCAGCGTCGTCACGAGGTTCTGCAGGATGCGTTCGCGCCGGCTCTCAATCGCAGGTGGCATTAGGTGGCGTTCGCCTTCCCCTTCAAGACCGTCAGCAGCGCCCGCTGGGCGGCGCCTTCCAACTTCGGTAATAACGTCGGCAGATAGGTGCCCCAGGTATCGTAGAAGTGCAGTCGAGCCGGGATGCGAACCCGCTTGACCCGCAAGAGGCGCCCTTTGGCCACCCGATAGGAGCCTCCGGTCTGCCAATCCAGGAGATTGATGGCGCGCCGCACACGGATATAGAGCCACTTGCCCCCGCTCGCCTGAATCGTCGCCCCGAATTCGTGGGCCTCCCAAATCTTCTGCGACCAGGTGGACACGTAGAACCGGGCCTGGAGATTCGCCAATGAGGTCCCGGCCGGGGAGACCTCCGTTTTGATGGAGCTCAGTAATCGCTTGCCGGCTTTGATGCCCGGCCGGCCCCGCAGGCGCTGTTTCTTGAAGGTGGCTTTGAATTTCAACATCCCCCGGTCGAGGGCTTGCCGCACATACTTCGCAGCCGTCACCGGGGCCTCATCCATGGCCCGGTTAAAGACCTTCAACTCTTCGACTTGGTACCGGGTCTGAATCATGGGACATGCACCGTCGGGACGTCCCCCGGCTGCCCGAGGAACAGTTTCAAAGCCCAGATCACCAAGACCACCACGACGACCACGTAGATGATCTGCTTGACCGTCGCATCAATCGGCGCCAATCGGATGAGGTACAAAGCCGCGCCCGCGATCACCAGCATAATCAGGAGACTCAGCATCACGGTTTCCCTCCGCTCTTAGCCCCGGATCTCCACATGCCACGCACCGGGATCCGACCCGCCGAGCACCTGCATCACCCGAAATTCGCGCGGGACGGTATCGTTGACCCTAACCTTCACGGTTACTTTATCGAGCCGCTCGTTGATGGTTTCCACCCCGAGCGTCGGGTGATTGGGGATCCACATTTCAAAGACCAAGGGGAAGGCGGCGCCGCTGGCCTTCATGTCCCGCTCGACGTTCCGCTCCACGAGGACCCCGATGTCACGCGGAGCGCCCAGGTGCGGGGTATACGTCACCATCTCGCCAAAGGCGTCCGTGTCCCCGTACAGGAGGCCGCTGGACTCGATCTCATCGCGGAGACTCATAGAATGAAAAAAGCCGCCGCAGCGTTCACCACGGCGGCCCTCCCCTTACGACGACAACGCCTGTTTCTACTTGCCCTTGCCGCCCAGGCGCTTGGCCGCGCCGGCGAGTAAGCCTTCCTTACCATCGCCGGTCTTCACCTCGGCCCCTTTCATCTTCGCGTGGCCCTCATCGAGCATGAATTGGATGCGATGCGCGGGCCAATCCTCGCTCTCCACCAGTTTTGTGCCGGCCGCGACTTTATGCTTGTTCGCATCGATGGACTCCCGCACCAGGACGATGTCGCCATCCTGGGCGGACTCGAGCGCCCGCTGCTCCGTCTGTTCGGCGCGCACGCGTTCGCGCTCTTTTTCCTCGGCCTGCTTGCGTTTCAGTTCTTCCCCACGTTCATCCGCCATCGTGTTCCTCCGTTAGTCTAGGGACGCGCCGCTTACGACAGCGTGGCCTGCAGCGCGTGCTGCCACATGCCGTAGCCCACATTGCGTACCGCTTCCACTCCGTAGAGATGCCGGCGCCGCATGAATTCCTCCTCGGAGCCCCCGCTCAAGCTGGACATCGTCGGCTTCACTTCCTCTTGGAGGATGAAGGGTCTCGTATCCGCGTCGGTCCGGAACATGAAGATCTTGCTGGTGCTGGTGAGCCGCGGATTATTCACGACCTCAACAGACATATTGGTGAACTTCAAGGGATTGTCCCGCGCTCCCGAGCCCGTGTTGAGCAGATTGGCAGAGACGGCACCTTGCGCAGCCCCCCAAATGTTCGGCGGCACCATCAGCATGAATTGCTGAGCATCCTCGTTGTACGGTTCACCTTGATCGTCCTTGAGATTGTAGAAGTACGCGATCATCCCGAGGATGATATCGGCCATCTCAGACGCGGTCGGCGCCGTGGCAGTCGCCACATCCAGGGCCGCGATCTCCGAGGCGGTCACGGCATTTCTCAGCGTGCCGCTGTTGCCTTCGGCATGGTCCGTGTCGAAAAAGAACTGGCCATCATAGGCCGCGCCGTAGGTCGCGCCGGCGCCGCTGTTGATCAAGTTCGTGATGAGCCCGGCCCAGTGGGATGCGACACGCTTGGCCAGGTCGGAGATGCGGGCCTTCAACTGTCCGGTCTTGTCCCGACGGAGATCTTCGACCATCACTTCCATCGTCGCTTCGAACGTCTTGTTGACGATGGTGAGATTGTTGGCCAGCAAACTCTGGTGCAGGCGCTCGCCCTCCCATTCCCGGACCACCGGCGCATTGCCCAGCCAGCCATAGGTCTCCGAGGCATTGGTGCTCTCGAAGTACATCCCGATACGATTGACCCAGCTATTGCCCGCAAAGACCCGCAGTCGGTCGTAGAACGTCCCGATGAGTGCCCTGTTGGATGTGATTGCGATGCCTTGTCCTATCGGCATAATTCCCTCCGTGCAAAAGACCGACCGGAAACCCCCCGGTCAAGTCGGATTAGGTTTCCTGATCGTTAAAGGCCACGATGCACGTGGTTCCTGTCACCCACCGAATGATGCGTCCGATCTTGCTATTGCTGGTCGCCGTGAGCGTGAAGGTATCGTCATCGCTCGCGTAGACTTGTTTGCTTACGTCGTCCACGCCATCCACCCCGACCACCGGAATTTGGACGGCGCCGCTGCGGCGCAGCCGGCATTTTGCGTCGCCCGCGGCCCCGGCGCTGTTGTCGACCTGGCGCACTGCAAAGCCGACGAACTTCTCCGCCGCGGCCAATGGTCCGACATAGCCCGAGGAACGGAGACTGACCGCCGCGCCCTCGTAGATGATGTCCGAGGCCACCACCGGCAGATCATTGAACGTCTCGCTGTTGGATGCTTCGTATTTCCGGACCTTATCGCCTGCTAACGTCGCCATAGGATGTCCCCCTGTTCCCCGTGTGAATGTGCTTTACGCCGGCTGCTTGTAGAGGCGGACCTGTCCGGCCTCCTCCGCGGCGCGAAAGGCCGAATACGTCGAGAGCTCGCCAAACTCCTGACGGAGTTTCGGGTCCCGCTCCCACTCTTTTTGATACCGTTCCTGCGCAGGCAGGTGACTCAAGTCCTCTTTCACGGGCTCGGGCGCTCCCCCACCGGCACTCGCCGGCGCCGCATTTTGCAGCGTGGCGAGCTTCTCGGATCGACGGGTGCGCAGATCGGACAAGAACCGCTTCCGCGCCTCGTCCGGGCTCGTCCCGGCCTCGATCATGCTTTGGGCGAGGGCTTCCTGCCCCGGCTGCATCGCCTCGTGGATTTCACTGATCCGCGACCGCTCGGCCAACATCGCCGTGCGGCGGATCTCGTCGGGATCGGGCGTCGGTGGCGTTGGCTGCTTCGGCTCGTCCTGTGGCGGATTTTTCGGCTCTGTCATATCCAAGTCCCTCCGTGTGAAACCCACAAAGCCTTTGCGGGCAAAATAACGATCCAGAAATTCGGTGATCTTTTCGGCTAAGGATTCATGCGGGCCGGCGCTGAACATGCCGGCGGGATTCGCAGCGGGATCATCGACGACATCGGCCGCGAGAAAGCGTTCCAGGCGGGCCAGTCGCGGGGCGTCGTACATTTCTTTGCCCTCGTCATCTTTTTGATAGATCGCGGTCCCGGAAAACACGATGGAGGCGCCGAACATTTCCGGTTCCTCGCGGGCCATCTTGAGCGTGTAGGCGTGGAGGTTCCCTTGCGGCGAGTGCTTCGCCACCTCCGAGAGATGGAGGTCCGCTCGGACCACGTCCCCGTCGCGGCGAAAGTTCCGACTCCGCCCAAGGAACGATCCCATGCTGGTGCTGCTGGCATTGGGATGATCAAACCGGCTCTTGATCCCGGCCTCTTTCAGATTTCCCGCGACCACGAGGGCGTCAAGAAATTCATCATCCAGGAGCATGTTGTGCCCCTTGGCCTCGCCCTTCGTGGCCACGGCATAGCCGTACAGGGCGCCTTTCGTTTCATCGACGGTCGCGGATCTCAACGCCACGATCACCGGGGTGCGGAACCAGTGATGTCCCAGCCGGTGCGGGGTCGTCGTCAGCACGTTGGTCAATTCGTCATCCCACATTCGTCGGTGCCCCCTTGGGTTCGGACTGGTCGTCAGTGGGTTCGGACTCAGGTTCGGATTCGGGATCCGTTTCCTCCGGGGCTGGCTGCCCTTCCGCGCCGGGTTTCGCTTCCGCCTTGGTCGGCTCATCGAGGCCGAGGTGCTTGTATTTCGTCTGCTCACGCGCCCGCTGTTCGGCCACTTCCTCCCAATCCCGGCCCTGGGCCGCACACTCTTCGGCCAACGTGGACAGCCCGGACTTGATGCTGTTGATGGAAGAATCGACCTCTTTGACGGGATCGACCCAGCCCCAGCCCGGCGCAATCCAGCGCGCGGCCAGGTAGTCGGCCTCCAGATCGGAGAAAATATTCAGGGCGGGAATGTCCTCACGCAGCCACGCCTCGTAGATCACCATTTCCCACACCGGCTGGCAGAGCGTGGTCCCGAGCCATTGCTGCGCATTCTTGAAGAAGCGGCGAGCCTCTAACATGGCCGCCCGCGCACTCGAATAATTCGTTTTGGAGAAGTCCTTGGTGACGAGTTCCAGCGGCAGGCCAAGCGCCGCGCCAATCGAGCGGAGGACGACCATCGTGAACGGTTCGAACGTCCCGCCCGGTCGATTCGGGCTGGCAAACTCCACCTTCTCGCCGGGGGCCAGGTAATCGATGATGCCGGGTTCGAGGGACGAGATCCGCTGTCCGCGCGTGTTCTGCGAATCCGTCGCGCCGGCCGCGGCCGCATAGGGATCGTTCTTCGTGATAAAGGCCGAGAAGCAGGCGCCCACCCGCGCGCTCACAATTTCCGCTTCTAAGTAGTCGCCCAGGTCTTTGAACTGTGCCAACACGGGCGCAAAGAACGGCTCGCCGCGCGTTTGCCCCGGCCGCTTTTGACGATACAGGTGATAAATATTGGGTCGGCCAGAGACTGTGTTAAAGGCCGGATAGTAGTTGAAGGCCTCCTGCGTATCGTTCGTGATCAGCGCGCCATCGACGTCGCCAGGGTGCGCCTTCCGGATGTAATACCCGATGGGTTCCCCGCGACTCCCGAGCTTTACCCCTTCACGCACGCTCCGATCCGACACCAGGTCAGACGGAGTGGCCAATCGATCTGCTTCGATAATTTCCAGGGCGAGCGAATAGGGCCGGGACGGATCATCGACCACCATCAACGGCAGGATGATGACTTCTCCGTTTTCCAGAATCTGGCGGTACACGAGCGACTGGATGTCGTAGAAGTCGAGCCGGTTTTGCGCATCGGCATGCGGGATCCACCGCTGCCAGGCCCGCTCACATTGCTGTTCAAATTGCAGGGCGAGGTCGTCGGCGATGGTCACTACGGTGCGGTCGATATGCGCCTGCGGACGCAGGCCAGTGCCGATCACATTGGCCACCACGGTGTCGGTGATCGCCGCGGCAAAGGCATCATTGCGGTTTAGTTCCCGGCTGCGCTCGCGCAGGTCGGCCAATTCCGGCAGTAAGTCGGCATCGGCCGACCCGCCATACGGACTCCACGCACTATGCAAGCGATCCTTGGTCGCGCCGCGGTATGCCGACAGCAGTTGAAGGGTCGTGCGGGCGCGCTGCCGCTGCAGGCCCCACATCGGAGAGAGGACTTCGATGCCGCGGTCCACCCAGCTTTGGAGCTTGGCTAACTTCGAAGGCGGCGGGACACGACGTTCGCGCAGTCCGGTCATTCGGGCCTCGCAAAGCCGGCATACAGACGCGTGCTCCCGGCCTCCGAGGAGGCGACCTGCGCCACCAGTCGATCTTCCAGGGTGTAGAGCCAGGGCAGATCCAGCTTCGTGACACTACGAGAGCCGGTGCCGGTGTCGAACGTGAAGGATTTGACCCCTCCGCTCACGAGCGCATCGATAGCCGTGCGGACGTTTTCGAGTCTCTCTGCGGGGGTGAGGGCGATGATGCACGCTCCCGGTTGCTACGACACAAATCACACGATAGCGAGGGGTCGTAGCACGGGGCCGCCAGGTCAACAAGATACTTGTCCGAACGGGCGTTCGGCACTACGTAGGTAGTGTTACGTTGTCAGATATTCCTGAATGAAGCGCAGCAGTTCTTCCCGGAGGACATACGGAGCGCCGACATTATCTCGAAAATACGCCAGCTTACCTTTGGCCATCCAGTAAGCGACGGTGGAGCGGTTCTTATGCAGAAGGTCAGCGATACTGGCGGGACTAAAACAGGGGTAGGACGGCACGACGATGCGTATAGCCGGGGTCTGGATACGCGCTGGCTCAGCCCCACGCTTCATCCAGCCTTTCCGGCGGGGGTTCCAGCTCATGACCGTTTCATCCACGCTCCTCGCATCGCTTCCTGCCGGGCATCGCGGCGCGCCCAGGGGGAGGGTGGCCGGGGTTGAAAGACCTCGCGCTCTTCACCGGGCTCCCGCAGCATGTACACCTTCAACATCTCGGCCGCGGCCAGCGCATACACTTCGCAGTCGAGATAATGGTTGGCCCGGCCTTCCTGAACGGGTGTCCACTTCGTCACCGTCCGACCCGTCGTCCGATTGCGCTGCGTCAGACGATGCTCGGCCGTCATCTGATCGAAATATTCCTGCTCCACTTCTTCACAGAGATGGAACATCCCCGGATCGCCGGGCTTCGTATGAATCAACCGGGACAGTTTCGTTTTGTAATAGTCCACGTCCAGGGTCCAGAGGCCCAGCCCACCCGGAATCGCGCGGCCGGCCGCATCTTTGTCCAACGTCGTCACGCGATAGGGCGCCGCCAGGGATTCGTCATGGCCCTTGATCGGCCGCACGCGTTCGCGATATTTCCGGCAGAATTCATAGACCTCATTGGCCCGGTACCCTGAATCGATGCAGATCAACCGGACCACTTTCGCTCCCGAGGGACTCGGATAGTCCGTCATCAACAGGGCATGCACCACTTCTTCGAAACTTTCCAGGCGGCCATAGCGGACCTGCCAACTTTCCTCGCCGACTCCCCAGGCCCGGATCACATACCAGAAGTGATCCTTCTGGACGTCCACTCCCGCGGTCAACACCACCCCGCCCGAGGGCACTTCCCCGAGCGCATGCACCCCGAGCCGGCGCCGCAAGTGGTCCTCCCGTGTTTCTTCCACCTTTTCCAGCCAGGGTTCGCCCAAGACGGAATTGGCAAAGGCCATGAGCAAGGGCGCCTCCCGTTTCGCATCGAGGAATTCCGCCGCGATGTCCGACCAGCTGACCCATGGTGAGTACAAGGCCGAGAGATGGTAGCCGCGGCGCCCGAACGTCCGGAACTGCCCGACCAACATGCCCTTCCGATCCACTTCGCAGCCCGCAGGACACCACACTCCCCGCGCCAGCATGTCGGGCTTGGCCGATTCGTCGATGCGCTGGCGGCAGTGCCCACACTCGTACCAGGCCAACCGCTCCAGCCGGATCGTTTCCGATGAGACGCCTTCGGGAAAGCGCAACCACCCGCTGCCGCCCTCCTGTTGTTTGAACGTGAGGGCCTGAAAGGCGCCACAGTGGGGGCACGGCAGCCAGAATCGGCGCTGATCCGTGCGCTCATAGTCGCGCGTGATGTAGCCTTGTTGCGTCGTCGGGGTGCTGACTTTGACGCTTTTCTTGTTCCAAAAGGTCCGGGTGCGCTCCATGCCGAGCTTCACCGGATCCGCTTCTCGGCCCGAAAACTTCGGATATTTGTCCACTTCATCGAAGAATACGTACCGACAGGGGTCCGAGGCGAGGTCGGAGGGCGAGTTCGCGCCGGCAAATTTCAACATCATGCGGTCAAATCGATATAACTTCCCCGCTAAGTCATCTTCCTTGCCGGTCGTATGGTTTTTGAGCACAGGACACTCGTCAATCATCGGTCGGACCCGCTTGGCGGCCCATCCTTTCGCATCATCGTCGCGGGGCAGCACGACCATGGCCGGCGCCGGGTCGTAATCGATGATGTACCCCAGGCAATTCAAGATGAATTCGGTTTTTCCGACCTGGGTGGAGGAGCGCACGACGATTTCTTCCACCTCCGGATCGCTGAAGGCGTCCATCGGCTCGCGCATGTACGGCGCGCGGTCCGTATGCCACTGGCCGGGCTCGGCACTGCTCAGAGAGGACAACACACGGCGGGCATCGGCCCACTGTGAAACAGTGAGCGGGATATCAGGTGAGCAATCACGAGTGCTGAGGATCGCCATTCGGTTCCATGACGGGTTGATAATCTTGGTGCGCAAAGACGCGGAGGATCTCAAAATGCCGCACGTCGATAATCGCCTGGATCTCCCGCGTACTTTTGCCCACCAGTCGCGGCGCAATCTCCCGGCCCATGCCCGTCAGCAGCGCCCGCAGCTGCAGACAGCGGCCCCGCCACTCTCCTTGGACCTCTTCCACATCGACCAGTCGCTTGAGGGCCTGCGCGAGCTCCATCTGCGCGCGTTTGGCTTTGGCTTCTCGAAATTTCTCATCCCAATAGCGCGCACCATCGCTGCGACTGGTGCCCAATCGGCCGCGCTCCATCTTTTCGGCATGAATCGCGGCGATTTTCTCGGGATCGACCTTCCCATCCGTCTCAACATCCAGCCCTTCCTTACGGTATTGGCGGACCGTTTCCCGCGAGACAACTGGTTTGTGGGCCTTGGAAGTGGGCATTAATTCCCGCCGTGCACGAGTCGTGTGGCCTTCTCCCCGGTCAACGTTTGCCACCGTTCGATAGTCACGTCGCAATATCCAGGGTCAATTTCCATCGCCAGGCAGCGCCGGCCCCGGTCTTCCGCCGCAATCAGGGTCGTTCCCGAGCCCAAGAACGGGTCATAGACCCACTCGCCGGGCTGGGTATGATTCAGAATCGGCCGCCGCATCGCCTCAATCGGCTTCTGTGTGCCATGATCGGTCCGTTGACTCTGATCCTCCCAGCCCGCGCCGCCGAACGGATTCAAATTCGACAACTCCCACAGCGTGGTCTGCTTCCGGTCCCCCTGCCAGTTCCCGGTCGCGCCCTTTCGGACCGCATACCAGCAGGGTTCGTGCTGCCAGTGATACGCGCCGCGCGAAAACACGAAGTGCTGCTTGGCCCAAATGATCTGTGACCGAATGATGAAGCCCACCTCGTCCAAATGCCGCGCGACCGCCGCCGCAAACACGCCAGCATGCCACACGTACGCGACGTCTCCGGGAAACAATGCATACGCAGGGGTCCAATCCACCTGATCATCGTTCTGCACTTTGCCCAGCGCGTGGTTATCGCTCCCATCGATTTCTTGTCGCCAGGCCGGATCGTAATTCACCCCGTACGGCGGATCGGTCACCATCAAGCGGGGCACGTCGGCGGCCAGCAGCGCCGCCACGTCGACGGGGTTTGTGCTATCGCCGCACATGAGCCGGTGCCCTCCGAGGATCCAGACGTCGCCCGGCTTAGCCGTGGTCGGGCCGGACGAGCGCACCGGCGCCTCGTTGAGCGCCGCATCCTTCTCGTCGTCCGTCTGCCAACGAAGGAGGTCTTTGAGCTCTTGCGATCCGAACCCCGTGACCGTGACGTCATACCCGGTCCCGGTCAGGTCCGTCAGGAGTTCCTTGAGTTTCGGGACATCCCACTCGCCGCTGATCTTGTTCAGCGCCACGTTCATCGCTTTTTCCGTGGAGAGATCGACGTCCACCACGGTGCAATGCGCCGCCGTGTACCCCAGGCTCTTCAGGACTTTCAGGCGCTGATGGCCGCCGACCAGGTTCCCGGTGCGCGCGTTCCACACCAGCGGTTCGACATAGCCAAAAGTCAGAATCGACCGTTTGAGCGCCTCGTACTCTGCGTCCCCCGGTTGGAGATCCTTGCGAGGGTTGTACGCGACCGGATTGATCTGCTCGATGGGCACCATCTGGACCGTCAATTCCGACGTGCTCACTTCGACACCACCTTTCCATGTCCTTTCGGCCAGGCGCCGGCCGCCACTAAGTCGGTACAGGCCGCAGAAGCCAACGGTTGCACCAGGGAATCCATCGGAACCGCCTCACAGCCCGACACGCTAATTTCCTTATTGACCGCGGTCTGCATCTTCGGGCCGTGCACCACGAGCGTCAGTCTGATAGTCGTCATGTTGATTCCTCTTCTCCTCTGAAGGCACGAACCGCACGTGATGGGCGGGCAACCAGGACACCCTCGCCGGCGGCATCTCGTGGGCTTTCATCACCATGTAGCCCGGCCCGCAGACCCCCAAGATCCGATATCTAATGCCGTCCCACTCCACCCAGCGCCCATACAGATCGCCGCTCATTTACTCGTCGTCCCCCACCGCCTCGGGCTCACCGTCCAACGCGAGTTCCTCGTCCTCGTCGTCTTCGTCCTCCTCGTCCTCCCTCAAGTCGACCTCCTCAAAATCCGGCATCCCCGGATCTTCAATCTCGTGGTCTGGAATGCTCATCCTTTTTCCTCCACCCCAAAACGGGGTCTCGTAAAATGTCCTTCACTGAGGAATACACCGGGATCCCGATCTGCCTCGCCAGCGCCTCCTCCCGATCTGCACCGGACGACGTCCCAGACAGCCGCAACATCGCATCGCACTGGCGCACCCACGCCAGATCGACCGCCATCCAGGTCTCATAGGGTTGCGGCAGCATCATGTGCACGAAGTGCATTAAGTGAGGAACGTACGGGGCATAGCCGAGCCCGATCAGTTCAAGCCCGGCGATGATCGCGGTTCGCACATTCACCGCCACGTCGCCGTGCGTATATGGGCCGGCCACGTAAATACGTTTCATACCGCTTCCTGAATGCCATTCATGTTTTTGGCAACCTCAAAAACTCATGCTGGGGTCACTCAAAAAGCGCGGTTTTTGCCCCCGTACCGCCGGGCCCCCCGAGGAAGGACCCATTCGAAGAAGTTTTCTTCATTCGATTGATCACTGGACTTGGCTTTGCATCCCATTCGCATTCCTAATTCGAATACCCTCCTTTATCCTTCGGTGGGTAACGCAGTCTTCCGTCCGCACACACATAGAGATGCTTGGTCTCAGTACGACAAACCGGGCAGCGGTGGAGCAGCGTCACCACGTCCACGTACCGCACCACTCGACACAGTTCGCAGCACGTCTCATAGCTGCAGCTGTTCACGGATCGAACCCATAGCCACTCGATCCCACGTTTATATATAGGGGCAAGAATGCGTTATACGGTTTCATAAATTTCCGCGTGACCCCCAGGCGTGCCACGTATCGCGCCCGTCTCACAGCAGCCCTCGCAGCGTCAGCAGCGTCTGCACATCCTCCACTGACCGCACCACTCCGCTGATCGCACCCGCCTGTGTCCATGCGTGTATCTCCTGGACCTGTAGCTTGGTGACCTTGCCGGTGGGGGTCTTCACTTCCAGGGCCAGGGCATACCCACGGAAGGCGCCCAGGATATCGGGCCAGCCTCCACCATACGGACCCCCCCAGCATTTCCTCGCATAGCAGGACGGCAGATCATTCAGGTATTCCAGGATCGCCATCTGGATCGCTTTCTCGTTCAATATCCCGCTCCCGATAAACGGTGCGTGTTTGCAAGAGCCCGGCCAATTCCGGATAGTGATCCAAGAGATCCCGCGCGATATAGGCGGTGTAACGCTCTCGTTCCAGCTCCGGATCGCGAACCATCTGACGCTCGGGATCGAAACGATCACCGAACGACAGGACCGCGTCGCGGTGAAGGCGCGAATCGGCGACACGGCGGCACGTTCGTTTCGAACTATCTGACAGAAACCATCCGAAAGCTTCGTCTACAATAGCGAATGCAATGGGGTGCTTCTGAAAAGCTACTTCGTCGAAGCCATCTCCTCTTGGCCGCTTGCGAGAAGCATCTTAATCGTTCCCAAGACCTCATCTTCCGGTCCGAAATCACCAAAACCAAATTGCGGTTGACCTCGTTACGCTCGTCGGCTTTTAAGGCTCTTTACAGCACTTGATCCCCCCGGACACTTCACGGAAAGAGACCTGTAAGAACCACAGTACGAGCCCCCACGACGAGCAGCACAATGATGAGCGCGGACGGCAGATCCAGCGATCCGATAGCCCTTGTCGTCTTTCTGAATGCCCATGAAGACTTCCCACCGGATGCGTTCCGTGAGGAGCGAGATCGAGAACTTCTTCCGACGCGCAGCAGCCTCCAGAGCAAAGCGTGTATAGAGCGCATAGACGTGGGGATTCTCAGCAATCCACGCGCGTAGTCTCCCTCCAGGCGATTGCGAACGGGGCCATCTGGAATGGAGAGTTGAATCGTCACATCAACTCCTCAGAACAGCGCCAACGTTATTGTTTGTTCTTCCATCACCACCGGAGGCGCCGTCACCTCAGCGATCCGCTTATAGACGTCCAGCATCGCCGGCCAGTCCTCCCGGCCATACGCATGGTCGGCCGATTCCAAGAGCGCCAGCACTTGATCCAGGCGTTTGTCGCCTTTCGGAATCGTTCGCGTGAGCTGCGCGAGGTCGCGCCACACTTCCAGCCATTTATTCTCTTGGATGCTCATCTTCGCCTTGGTCCATGCGTTCATCGTCCCCTCCTTGGAATCCCAACTCTTCGGGCGAGCGGTGGTGGGCTCGCTTCCGGTTGACCTGGCGGGTAAGCCCGAGCGCGCGCTCGCGTGCCCATCGTTTTTCCGCTGACGCTTTCATGCGCGCCCGTACCGCCTCCGAATGCCACGGAACCGCCTGTGGCGGCCGTCGTCCGTCGGGGATCGGCGGTGGGATGGGCGGCCCCACGCGCACGCGATTCCCGCAGTTCACGCACCGCAATTGTTCGAAGTTGATCGCCTCGGTCATCTCGAATTCCCACAGCAGCAATCCCCCGCATCTGTCACACACGTTCACATCATGGGTTCCACGGCCCCCCCGGTGGGATGCCCCCAGAAGAGTGAGTGCCGCGCTCGTGTGATGCCCACATAAAAACAGCGCAACACCGCCTCATACCCGTCTCCCGCGCCGTCATACCAGGCCCGCGTAGCAGACGGAGACAAATTTGGCAAGAGATAGACATGGTCGGCTTGGCCGCCTTTCACTGAATGAATCGTCCCCAACGTGACCTTGGGTGGTGTTTCGAGGGCCACGGCGCCGTGCTTGGCGACCACCTCGCAGGCATACTCCAGCGGGCGGGCCTGACTGGCGAGTAGCTTGCTGGCGAACCACCGCACATCGCCGTCGACCGACGCTTGGGCCGCGCGCTCGTCCAGAAACCACGTCCCGAGATCGGCATCCGACACGGGGGTGTCGCCCTTCGCCTCGGCCGCCTCCCGGATCGCGCTCTTGGCGCCATGCGTCAGCAGCCCCTTCGTATCCAGGGTGGAGGCCCACTGGTGCAATTCGCCATACGACCACCAGCCACGCCCCAAGGAGACCTTCAGGAACGCCAGGAGGCGCTCACGGGCCGTCACAGTGCCTTCTCGTTTGTTCAACCCCAGCGGATTCCAGTCGGCCCGTTTCGGCCGGTACGGGTTGTGGAACGGCATGCCGGCCGCCCGGAGCGCGCGCTTGGTCGGGCCGAGCATGTAGCCACAAGAGGCCAACACCGCCACGGTCTCGCCGTGTTGGATATGCGTCTCAATGGCCCGGAGCAGCGGGTCGGGATAATCCCAGGTCCAGCCTGGCAGCATGTCGACTCGGCCCTCGCAGTCCCGAGGGAGATAGGCTTTCGGTTGCCGGTGCGTGATCTGCTCAATCCAGGCCGTCGCCACTCGGTGCACCTCCCGAGGGAGTCGATACGATTGCGACAGCACGCGGATCTGGTCGGCCGGCAGGGGTGGATTCAGGAAGGCGTCCGGGGTGGCGCCTTTGAACGTGTAGATGCACTGATCATCGTCGCCGGCTGGCACGAAGCGGTCCATGTGCGAGGCCCATCGGCGGGCCAGTGCCAACTCGAGGGGGGAGAAGTCTTGCACCTCATCGAGGAAGAGGATCGCGGCCTGGTTCGGTGGGCCGCCAGTGTCCCGCCAGGCGATTTCAATCAGGTCGGTGAAATCCAGGAAGCCGGTCATCTGCTTCCAGTCCTCCCATAGCTCGGCGAAGCCTTGCACCTTCACCGGCCAAATCAGGCGGGGGACCATCCGGCCCCGGAGCGCGTGATATTCCTGCACGAGGTCCGCGCTCTCGCGTTTGCGGCACATATCCGTGGGGGTGGTGAGATCGTCCGGGGCCTCGAAGCTGTCGCCTTGATCGTGGGCATAGGCCGGGTGCTTCTCGTTCCAGTCTTGCAGGGCCTTCCCGACCGCCAGCTTGGGTTTGCCCAGGGCTCGATAGCAGAGGGCGTGGAGCGTGCCCACTTGGCTGTCATCGAGGGGTAAATCACGCTGCGCGAGCTCCTTGGCGGCCGTTCGAGTGAAGCTGGCGACCAGGATTTGCTCCGATCCGTGACTTTTGCACGCTTCGCTAATCAACGCGCTGAGCGTCGTAGTCTTTCCAGTCCCTGGTGGACCGAATATGCGCTCCTCACGGATAACTCGCGTCATGAGTTATCGCCCCCCATCTCCGCGACTGGCTTGACGGCGATAATTCAGAAAATGAGTTATCGGATCAGCATTCCCGCTCTGGCATTGGCCGAAGTGCCATTTTCCGATAGGATAACGTCCATATTTTTTCTGCAGGGTGGTCACTTTTTTTCTCCTATATATAAAGAGGAATTCAGGCGGTACGTGTAGATCGTGCTCTCCGCGCCGCCTTTGGTTTTGAAGTGGAGGCGTTCGCCGTGCCCCCCGGCCTTCGTCAAACGCTTGGCCAGCTGCCTCGGGTCGACCTTCTCTCGGAAGTAGCCGGCGATGTACCGACCCAGCCCCTCCGTCGTGACGTAGACGTGCCCGTTCTTTTGAAACGGGGTGTGGGTCTGGAGGGCCTCGGCCTGATTGTCGGCGTCCAGGACCCGGTAGTTGAGGTAGGCGCGCAGCCAGGATTCGAACATGCCCTCTTCGGTCGCCTCCGGGCCGCACTCCACGTCCTCGGCCACGTCGAGAAAGTACTGGACGATCTTGTCCCAGGCTTTGCTCTTCTGTTTGTCGAGCACCTTACGGGTCGCATTGGCAAACGTGGCCCGGAACTTCGCAAAGCTGAGCAGATTTTCAATGAGGCCGATTTTGATCGTGCGATTGTGAATCACCATCTCGTAGGTAATAGGATCGCCTGAGATCGCCATCACTTTCGTGACCTGGACCCCGAGCGCCCCGCTGATGATGGCGAGCGTTTCCGCGGAGTCGCTCACAATCTCCGGCGGCAGGTCGTTGCCGGCTTTCAGTTCATCAATCCATTTCTGTCGTTCTTCCATGCCCTTCCCCTTGGCCGCTTTGTTAAGTGTGACGCGGAAATAATCTGGGCGGAGTTTCAACTCCTGCCCGTGATAACGTCGACAGGCAATCAGCAGATCCACGATTTCTTGGGCCGTCCAGCCGGCCATCATGGCGCGCGTGGCGAGAGCCATGTCGTAGCTACTCGGAGATTGGTCCTGCCATTCCGTTCGCTTGTACTCCCAGCTCAAATAGAACTGCGGGTCCATGTTCCCCAGGAGGAAGAATTTCTGCGGAGGGGGATTCGCATCCGCCCGGACTTTGAACGTCCACTCGAGATCTGGCAGCGTGTCCGCTTCAGCCGCTTCGACCAGCACCCACTGCTCAAAGGCCGAGGGCTCTAGGCGTTTCTCGTCCGCAAACGTGTCCGTCGTGACGGGCAGGATCGGCGCCCCCTTGTGGTTCAATGAGCCGGGCGGGCGCAGCACGCGCGCCAGGTCGAACGTCGCATCGATATCCCAGCCATGGGCCTTGGCCCGCGCCCGGAGTGTGGCGGTCCAGTCACGGACCAGCTTGGCCGCGGCCTTCCGTTCCTCGTCGCTCTCCAGCACCCACAGTTCTTTGAACAACCACCACACCTGGAGGCCGTGGCCGCTGTTCACGATGATCGTGGGCTCGGGTCCCATCTCCCGAATCAGCGCATGGGCATCGGCCAGCGTGGGCGGCAGGTTCTGTTTCTTGTGCCCGGACCCCCGCACGTCGACATCCATCCACAGGCCAGGGATCGCGCTGATCTGATCGGCCGGGCAGCGCATGGTCGGGCCGAAGTTCCTGGGCGACAGCCCACAGCCCACATAGATGCTGCCGCTCTTCGCCCACTCCAGCAGCTGATCGATGAGCGCCGCATCGATGGCATTCACCCAGCTCGAGCGTTTGCTGGGCAGCTGCCAGAACAGGCACCACTGCCCTTGCAGGTCCGGGTAGAGCGCGGTCAGGAACCGCGCCATGTCCTCACTCGGCGTCAATGACATCGGTTTCCTGAACAGCGCGATGCGAGGTAAACATCGGCATGAGCGCCGCGCGCAGTTGAATGATCCGGGCCGTCTCCTCGTTCGTCAGCTTCCGCACAAAGCGAAAGGCCGCCTTGGAATACGCCAGGCCGTCGTTGTTGCGGTCGGCCTCGAGTGTGAGAGCCGTGACCTGCTCCCAGATCGGCCCCTGCCCCAGCACGCGGGTGAAATGCTTCCGGCAGGGCGCGATGCTCGTCGGAGGCAGGACGGCGATGATCGGCAGCACATCGGTAGGGCGCAACAGGAACAGCGCGCGCATTTGTTTGCAGGCTTGGCTCCTCGAAATCTCGCCAGGTTTTTTTGGCGGTGCGGATCCCTGTTTTGCCAAGCGACACACCGCACATGCGACCCCAGGGTCGCCGACTCCCGTGATGCTGTCGTCCGACTGGCATTGCGGGGGATTGTTTTGCCCCCCGTAGGCGTCAGGCCAATATGCACGGGTGTCTTTGAAGTGCAGGATGATGCCTTCCACTTCCTTCATCATCTGGTCACCCGCCAGCGTGGGCACGGTCCACACCAGGCCCCCGCCGCTCGGGATCTTCAGGCGATCCAATTCCATCGGATTGATGCCGCCCACCCCGATGTTCGCAGCAAGCGCATCCCGCAGATGCTCCATGGGGACGGTCATCGCGTGGTAGGAGGTGATCGGTGCCAGGTCTGTTGAGTCGGTGTTCGCCATTTTGCGTCAGTCCCCTTTTGTCGCTCGGAGTTGAATGTCCTCATCGATGCTGATGGACCCGGCAAAGGCCGGGGGCAGGTGCGTCAGGAGTTCGGCCGGCCCCATGGTGTCTCCGTTTGGTATTTTCTTGGCCTCCTCCCGCACCCAGGCGGAGAGGCGCTGCGTGTTGAACGTCTCCTCCACCATGTCCTCCAGACCACTGTCCTTCAGGGCCGCCACCGCCGCAGGTTTGTTCCCCGGCATCCCACGCGCCCAAAGCTGTCGGTGGACGTAGATGGTGGTGCCGTCCCTCGTCGTCATGCGCCTCAGGCCGGCGCGCTCAAACCACGCGAGGAGTTGCTGCTCGATGGCGTCCTGCGCCTTCCCCGCCTTCTTGGCCTCCGCCTCATGCTCCTTCTTCACCTTGTCGAAGTAGAGGAAGTCCCGCAGCAACGTCTGGACGAAGTCCTGCGCGGCCGTGTCACTCATACGGTTGTCCTTTCTTCTTCAGTTCGAGGATGTATTCCACGACGTCCTTTCGCGCCTTCAGGGCCGCATAGACGGCTCGGTCAATCGTGCCCCGCGCGACGAGGTGGTAGTACCGCACGGTGCGGGTCTGTCCGGGTCGGTGCACCCGCTTGCGACTCTGCTCATAGTGCTCAAGGGAATACCCCAGTGAAAAATAGATCGCGTGGGCGGCGCGCGTGAGATCGATCCCCACTCCGCCGCTCTGAATCTGCACCGCCAGGATCGGCGCCGCGCCCTGTTGCCACGGCTTGAGGGCATCGACTCGACCTGAGAGTTCGAGCGAGCATCGCTTCATCGCGATGGCGACCTGGTGCACCATGTTGAGGTCATGCCGGAAGCGACAGAAGACCACCACCGGCTCGTCCTTCGGCAGGCCCAACAGGAGATCTTCCAGGGCCTCCACCTTCGCGCGATCCAACTCCTCAATCGTGTCGTCGTCTAACGGCAGGAAGCCGCTGGTGATTTGTTGCAGGCGCAGCAGCTTGGTGAGGACGTTGTTGACGGTCGCGGCCTTCTCGCCGATCTCCGCGACGAATTCCTTTTCCATCTCGGCATACGCGAGGGAGGCTTTCCTATCGAGACGCACGGGGATGACCGTGTCGATGGTCTCCGGTAAGGTCTGCACGTCCTCCGCTTTCACCCGGTAGCAGATCGCGTACATCTTCCGGTTCAATTCCGGCAGGAGGCTTTCGTGAAACCCGAGCACTTCATGATTGCCGAACCCGCCCATCATCGCGTAGCGCGCCCGGAACATGGTGTAGCTGGTGCCGAAGATGCCTTTGTCGAGGAAGCGATACTGCGCATAGATGTCGAGCGGGCTGTGCGGCATCGGCGTCCCGGTCAAGCACAGGCGGTGTGGCACACGGTCGCCCAGCTGTGCACAGAACTGGCTGATCTTGCCGCCGGGCGCCTTGATCCGGTGGCTCTCGTCGAGGATCGCGGCGTCCCATGACATTCGGAGCAAGTACGATTTCAGCGGTTCGCGCCACACCGCCTCGTAATTCACGACCGCCACGACGGGCACAGCCCCGCCGTTCCAGCAGGTGGACAGCCACTCGGCGCGCGCTCGGATGCTGCCCTCATCCAGCGGCACGACGGTCAGCGGAGAGGCTGCGTGCAGGTCGATCTGATACGGCCACACTTGGATCACACGTTTGGGGCACATGATCAGAACGCTGCGCCAGCCCATGTTCGCAATGAGGTCAATAGCGACCTTCGATTTCCCGGTTCCCATGTCGAGCGCGAGCATCGCCGCCGGCAGGGCCTTCGCGTAGTGATAGGCCCGCAATTGATGCAGCCAAGGCTCGGTCTTGGTGAGGGGGATCGGCGGCAGCGTGTCGGCGGTCTTGTGCTGCGCGGCCTCGTGGATGCGTTCGGCCTTGACCAACAGGGCCGCCGCCTCGGGCGACCAGGTCGCCTGCGCAAACTGCTGATGGAGTCCCTGCGCTGCAAAGGGTGTCGCCGGATAGGTCCACGCGCGCCGGGCCTTGTCCCACCGGGCGCCCGGCACGGCCTTGCAGACTTCTTTCAGCGTGAACACGGTGTTGACGATTAGCCGGTTATCGTCGAGATGGACGCGCGTCATGTGCGGGCCTTCCTGGCGTCATGGGGCTGGTGATGAAGCGCGTCCGCGACGGTGTGATCCCACTGCCGCAGGCAGTAGTCACAGAGCAGCACCCAGGCTTGGCTGACCGGATGCTTCCGCAGGTAGAGCTCCGTCGCGGGGTGTTGGCACCATCGGCGGAATTTCATGCGAACACCAGGACGAGCAGGACGCAGCACAGGCCCAGGTTCACGAGGAGCGACACGGCGACGGAGGCAAACAGGAGCACGAACAGGCGGTCACAGCGGTCATACGGGAGGCGCAGCTGCTGGGGATCGTGCGTCATGCTTTCCTCCGCAGGGCTTTAATGACTTCGTCGGGTTTGAAGCGAATCCGACCGCCTAAGCGGAGGTGCGGCACTTTGCCTTCGCGCGCAAAGCGTAGGATGGTGCTGTAGGGAAAGCCGATGCGCCGAGCCAGCACCTTAGCATCGACAAATTCGGGTTCGTTCATCGTCTCCACGGCTCACCTCGCGTGGGGAAGGACGGTCAGATTTTGTAGCCTCGGTGTCGGTAGCGTTCAGTGAGCGCCCGCCGCACAATCCAGGACGCACTGCGTTCGTCCATACGGACCTCCTCGTCAAGGAGCCGGCGGAGCAGCTTGGTGAGTTTGATGGAGATGGCCCGGTCCAGTTGGCTGTCCGTGGAGTTGGGCGTGAAGGCTGGGACGCTGGATTTCTGTGCCATAGTCGTCAGTACCTCCCGAGAAGATGTCGTCAGCGGTACGTGAGAAGGCGCCGTTATAATCCCCGCGCAATCTTTTGTCAATTTTGTATGACACGGTATTACCTGGTAGTGGGTTGCCAGAACGCGGAAGTATTGGTATTATCCGGTATTCTCACCTCGCGCTTGCTTCCAGGAGACCAGACCCATGGGCAGAGAAAAAGTCTTCCAAACTCGAGCGGACGATGAAACGATTGCCGCGATTGAAACGATGGCTCAGTCCATGGGGATGCATAGGGCTGAGCTCACACGCACACTGGTGCGGATTGCCATCGGCTTAAAAAATCCAGGGGTGGGTGAAAAGTTCCAAGAACTCCTCCGCCAACATTCCCGCGCGACGTGGCCCGCCTTGCTGGAGGCCGCGATGGAGTACTATGCCGACCAGGCGCTCGCGGGCCGGCTCGATTCACAGTTCCATCCCATCGACGGTTCGGGCTCGGGCTCGCCGCCTTCCGTGGATGCGAAGCCGACGAAAACTTCCTCCCGGCCAGGGACCGTCATCCACAAAGGCCACCCCTCCAGGCGCGCCCTGGCGTAAACCACCCTTCCGGTAACTTTTCGTATTACATAAGTTGACTGCGTATTACGCACTCCGGTATGGTCATGGGGTCACATCTCATCACCAATAGGGGAGGCAGCTATGGGTCAACTCACCCCGGTACGAGGCGTGTTTTCACGGTCTGCGCGCGGGCAAGAGCAGTGGTGGGCACGCATTGCGGTGCCGAATGCTGGCACGCAGGACGGGCGCAAACTGTTTGGTCCCTTTGAGTCGGTGAAGAAGGCGAACGACTTTGTCATGGGGACGTTCAAGGAGCGGACGACGGGGAGCTTTGCGCACGAGGCATTCTCGCGCCGCGGTCAGCGCCGGTTGCTGGCCGACTTGATCGCCGCCGATTTTGAGAAGACGAAGGGCACGCCGGACCATCGAAATCAGGTGGCCTATTCGAAATGGTGGACGGCACACTATTCGGATCTCCTGGTCAAGCAGTTCACGCACGAGACGATCATCGAAGCGATGGACACACTGGAGGAGGAAAAAGAACTCGCGCCGCAGACCGTGTTTCATTACCTGAAATACATGCGCCGAATCGTCCGCGCGGAATTTAACGCAGGCCATCTCCCCCGGAATCCCTTCTTGCATCCCGATGTGCACTTGCCCTCCCCCGGTGTCGGGAAGGCGCCCTATCTCAGCTTCAAAGATGAGCCGCGCCTGATGGCAGCCCTCGGGGAGCCCTATGCCGACTGGGCGCGCTTTGCGATCTGGACCGGGCTCCGAAGGACGGAGCAGTTCACGCTGCCCTGGGCGAACGTCGACCTGGAGCGGGGCATCATCACGCTGGAAAATACCAAAGGCGGCAAACTCAGGGGCGACGCCCGCTCCGTCGAATATGCCAACCTGGACACGAACGCGGTCGAGCTCCTGCGGACCTTCTCCTCCTGGCAGACGTCCAAGTGGGTGTTCCCGGCCCAACGGAACTCAGCGGTGCCTCTGGATACGCACAATTTCTACAACCGGGTCTGGTTACCAGCGGTCAAAAAGGCGGGCCTCACGGGCCTGACGTGGCACACGTTGCGGCATACCTTCGCATCCCGGCTGGCGATGAAGGGTAAGCCAATGGAAGACATTAGGGTGGCCCTGCGCCATTCCAACATCCTCATGGTCACGAAGCGGTACGTCCATCTCCAGAACGCCCACATGAAATCCATGCTGGCCGAACTCTCTAACTACAACCTCCCGGAGTAAGACAGGAGTCGTCCCATGCCGTTCATCTATCCCGTGCAAAATCTCAAATTTCGTAATTGCTGGATTGATGCTGATGGGCACAGCGTCTTTTGAGCTGGCAAGGCCGTAAGATGCGCCTAGGAAGTCACGCTATGCGGGGAAGTGGAGGAACTGTAGTGCGAGTAACAGTGATTTGCAAACCGGCGACTATCGTTCCATTCAGTGCTTCGGTAGCCCTTGTCGCGTTGTCCTCATTGTCCATCGCAACGTATCCCAAACGAAGAGAGATGCCGCAATGGTCCCTGGCAACTCGGCACCAGGCCACCGAACCAAAGGACATGAATAGTTCTCGAAGGTCTTCTGAGGTGACGGAGAGTGCGAGTCCGTCTACAAATAAGGTCGTCCCAACGTCGATAGTTTGCATGATCCTTACTATAGGTATACTACTTATAATAGTCAACGCTGTTGTGTCGATTCTTCCTTTGCCGACTAGGGGCAATGGGGATGGCGGCCGCCGCCGTAGAGGCTCGGGCCAAACATCCGGGCGAGGGTGGCACGCCGCATGAACTTGTCCGGTGAGATGCCGTTCGTCACACTCCCGCCTTGCTGCATCAGATCCAAATACTCCTTGTATAGCGCGCACTCTTCGGCACTGTCGTAGGTGGTCTCCGCCGCCGGCGCCGTCAAGGCCACGGCCGGGGCTCGCCTGGTACCCTCGTCCGGCACCCCGTAAAACTCCGCGCCCATCACGCGGTTGTCCTGCAGCTCCAATTTCTTGCAGCCCACGCTGGGATGATCGGTATAGAGCCCGCCGGGGCATTCATAAAACTCCGCCTCGCCCCAGGCCGGCGAGGTGGCGAGGACACCGAGAGCGCACAATGCGAGGCATTGCTTGACCATGATGAATCTCCTTGTGGTTTTAGGGACTCGGCACTTTGTGCTGAGCGGCCAGCATCTTCAAGAGGCGCTCGGTCGGCGGGGCAATCTGGTGCACCCCCTGCTCCCAGCGCGCGACGGTATTCGCCGACACTCCCAGCATCTTCGCCAGGGCCTCCTGGGTCAGGCCCAGGCGCGCGCGGGTAGTTTTCAATTTGCTGGGCGTCATTCGGCCTCCTCTTGTCATCATGGGTTCGTCGATCCAATCTGCCGATCCGCCGCCCGGAAGGCGGCTCCGTCGGTCAGGTACTGTTCGATGATGTTGGCCATCTGCTGAGCGGACGTCAGCATCATACTTAGCGAACTGAGCCGGCTGGCGAGGACCGGAACCTCATCGCTGGCGTCCTCCGCCATCATCTTAAGTTGCACGTCGATTCCGTGTCGGAGGATGGTGAGGACGGCGGAGATGTCTCCGCCGTCGATCACATAGTCGTGCACTGCATCTTCTGTCGCCTCCGTCCGATCTTCCGGGGTCATGACTTCACCCCCAATTGGCCCAGCGCCGCTTTCAATTCGGCCTCGATCAACTGCCCCATCAGGTCCCCGATCTGTGGGCGCGTCCGGAGAATGTCCCGCGCCAACTTCTCGGCCGTGGCGTCCGCCTCGCTGTGGAGGGTCATCTGAATCGCCCGCCGGGCGGTCTGTCGAAGTTTCATCGGATTGCGCTTTGGCATCATCGTGTCTCGTTTAATGATGAGAGTATACGGCGCGTATAGATCCCTGTCAAGCGTCGTTGCGGGGAAGCGTCGCCTTATGGTTGGCGTCTTCAATCGCGCTGTTCATCTTCGACTCGGTCAAGTCCTCGACCGGGACGTTCGTTTCTTCCGCGATCCGGTCGACGATCCGCTGGCAGACCGTGGCAAGGTTCCGGGCCGCCCGCAGTTCCTCTTCGCTCAGCGGATTGACTTCGCCCGCGAATAACGCCTCCAGGGCCTCCTCGCAATCCCGCAGGTCGGTCAAGGTATTTCGGAACCGGCAATAGCTCATGTTCATGATTGTCTCCTTGGTTGGTAGTTCGTGCGTTTTATGTCTATGACTATACGTCTCGTATAGCACGAAGTCAAGCGGCTCGTTATTGGACCCGGATAGCTTCCTCGGCCATTTCCATCGCGTTGAGGAGCCAGGCGGCCTTGCCCTTGACCGAGGTGTTCAGCGCCGTGCGCTGGAGAACCTTGATGACCTCCTCGACATCGTTGTTGATCTTCTGCTCGGCCGGCACAACCGTGGCCTCGTAGAGGGCCTTTCCGCGCGCCTCGGTCGTCCTCTGTAAAGAAAAAAGGGCTAGGGCCTGACATTTACTGTCGGACCTAGCCCTCTTTTTGTTTCATGCAAAGTATCTGCGGATCGCGAGACCTGTCATGCCAACCACGAGCAAGGTAACCGTCGACGGTTCAGGTACTAGTGTGTTGACTGTCATCGTGCCTTGCTGAAAGAAGAACTCGCAGGGGAATCCAGGGGGTTGTATGTGGCTACATCTCGGTGAGATTTGAATACCGAGCGATGCCGTTACGTGATAGCTAGACGGACCAATAAAGGTATTGTTGTAAAGGGGAGTCGTAAATGGTGACCACCCTCCACTTAGCGTGACATCGGTCAAGGTAACTGGATGGTCCGAATCGAACGAGAGGCGCACAACGAAGTCACTTGGAAAGCGATCCGTGGACAGGCTATCCGTTCGCCCTCGCCCCTGGATCTCGCTGAGCCTGAGACCTTCAGGGAGCAGCTCGGCATGGATAGTATCCAGGGTCGAGAAGGTGCAGCAGGTGGAGCCTGGGTTGTCAGTGAGGATGTCAGTGGAGGCCCTGAAGTTCGAGAAGTTCGCTTCACCGGCAGTGAAGCTGCCCTGGTCGACCAGATCCTGTAGGCTCAAGGCGCGCGCTGGCAGGGGAAGTAGGGCAGTTAGTAACAAGATTAGAGCAATACCCATGAAAAATCCTCCGTGGTGAGATTGTTTAGGTAATGCATACCAGAGGAGGGCTTAGTCTTCCTATTCCGGGAAACTACTAGATCAGCTTCAATACGTTACGCGCTGCTGCCCAGGTCCTGCGCAGGTGACGGTTGGCCCCGTCGAGTTTGATGGAGTATACGCGTCGTATAGTATGAGATCAAGCGCCCGGCAGTTACGGCTGGACCCGGACGGTCCAGCAGCAGCGGGCCGCCGCCTCGGCCACGGCCTTCCGTTTCGCCTCCGCGTAGGTCGAGCCGTGGACCCAAAACAGGCGGTCCAGGGCCTCAGCCTTCCCTTCCTTCCCCGAGGGCGAACGCCCCGGACCCGAACCCCCTGGGCTCTTTGCCGTGGGAGAACCGATACGAGGTGGTGTTGACGTAGATTTCGTTCTTGGGAATGCCGGTGGTTTTCATCGCTGCGCTTCTCTTGGTGGTGTGTCGTCCAATACGGACCGTACAGTATGAAGTCAAGTCCCATCCAGCCGGGGTCTACCGGAAGTGGAACCGAAACACGCTGGTGCTGATTTCTTTGGCCATCTGCTTCAGCATCGTCGTGGCCGCCTCCATCTCGCTCTGAGCGCCCGTGGCCGTTTCGATTCGAATCCCCATCACTCGCAAGTGGCCGCCGGCGAGTTCGGGTTGGCGGAGGTTGATCACCCACTGCTTGCCCTCGCTGCGCATTTCCAACTCGGCGGCCAACACGTACAGGCGCGCCATCTGCTCCCGGCTGCTCGGCATCTTCTTCCCGTCCACCACCAGGATGAGATTCAGGGCATCGGCCACCTCGGCGGTCATCACCCATTGGTTCGCTCCCGGTACGCTCATCTTCGTGGTCGCCGTTTCGTTTCTCATCGCCGTCTCCTTGATTGGGGTGGCTGCTCGCTATGGTTGAACTATACGTCTCGTATAGATAGAAGTCAAGTCATATTCCGTTGGGGGCCGCCCGGCGTTTGTGCCTTCCAACGGCACAGAAAATGGGTCAAAAAATGGCAACGGCACAAAAACGGCACAAATGGGGGTTCGTGCTCGGGGGTGGGTGTTGTAAGCCTTTGATTGTTTGGTGCGCCCGGTGCGAATTGAACGCACGACCCACAGCTTAGAAGGCTGTTGCTCTATCCAACTGAGCTACGGGCGCGAGTAGCGGAATCGGTTACTTGCGGAGGCGACTGCTCGGTACTCAGGGTTTGTGCCATTTTATGCGTCATGGCGTCAAGTCCTTGTCTCGTTTTACGATCTTCCTTGAGCGACCGTTTGCCATGTTGGTTCTTATAGTGAAGATATTCGTCAGCCAGCTCGCGCAGGCTTGCCTCCTTCGGGCGATCCTGTTGACCAATATCAATTCCTTCAGCTGAGCTGAAAGCGTCTCGTAGGCTCCGTGAGCCATTCTGAACGGACTTTCCGCTCTTGCTTACCGATCACCATACCACAAGGTATAGCCATAGGGTGATAGGTTTGAGGTTCCGTCCGAGTGCTCCCCGGCTTGTCCATCACGCTTGATGATCTTTGCCGTGGCTCCCTCCTTACTCGAGAGCTGTCAAAATGACCTGCATAAGATTTTTTCCAGCCGGACTCGACTTGGTCACACTCGCGTGCTTTCCGTCACCGAAATGCACGATATAATCGTTGCCTGTTTCCTCCACGTATTGGATGTGATCAACGTTAATGAAGTAGTTATGCACATGAACAAATGGCATAGGGAGCCCTTCTCTTAGTCTGTGTTGGAGACGGTGGTCGGCCATCCCCATCCATCACTCAATTCTTTCTATTCTCTTAACCGTTTAATGAATGATTCCCTTTCGGCAAGTCATCTCAAAGGCATCGGCTTCCTCACGAAACGGTGTTTGCCGTGCACTGTTTGTCGTTCACCCCTGCTTGTCCTTATCGAACTCAAACGTGATCATGGTTACCGGCCGGGGCTGGGTATGGGCATAGACATGCACCCGCTGACAATGTCCAAATCAAATAAGTAAAGCAACGACATTCTAACTCGCTGAAGTTAGAAGGCCATAGAATCGACTTAGAATGTTGCTCTATCCAACTGAGCTACGGATGCGGGATGGACAGGAGTACGAGAGGAGGCGTGGAGGTTACCTGAGCGCCTCTATTCTATATTGGCAAAGGATCGACACTTGCTGGGTTAATTTGGTGGGGCGAGAGGATTGGGTCGCCGCACCACACTTCACCCCCTGCTTGGACCGCCCGGCTCGTTGATGGCGCTATGGCCTATTCCCTATTCGGTCCGCGTTCGCTGGCTTCAAATCTTCTTTCGATCATTCTTGTTATTGGTCGGGGCGAGAGGATTTGAACCTCCGACATCCTGCTCCCAAAGCAGGCGCGCTACCGAGCTGCGCTACGCCCCGACACCAGAATTACAACGGGTTGCATTGTGCCCTACGGCAGGGGAGTTGGCAAGTGTTATTAGCGTGTTAGTTTGATAATCTGTTAAACGCGCTGCAGCCTCTTTCAGGTCATCCGGAGTGATCTGATTGTACCGTCTGTGCATCTGTTCGGATTTGTGCCCCACGACCTTCATTGCCGTCATTGTGTCCACCCCAGCACGGCGTAGATTCGTCGACGCAGTATGTCGGAAGTCATGGATGTGCAGCCCTTCCTTCCCCGTAGCCTGAATCCCCGCCCTTCGGCACGCTGCAAGATATGCCGTCCTTGGGCTTTTCCATGGTTTGCCCTTATAGAGAAACACTTTTGGATAGTCTAGCCGGCGCTCCTGCCAAAGTTCCTTAAATATTCCGTAGACCTCATCAGTCATCGGCACAACTCTTGGCTCACCGTTCTTAGTCTCTCGTAGCCGAAATTCCTTTCGGCGCATATCCACGTCTGGCCATTCCAACTTCAGCAACTCACTCTTCCGTGGTCCCATGGAGTAAAGAATAGCGAGATACCGTACGAGATGTGGGGCCGCGTGTTGCTTCAATCTCAACCATTCCTCTGTAGTTGCTACCCTGTCACGCCAATTATCGGCGTCTGGCTTGGGGACGTGGCTGGCTGGGTTATCGACGATTAATTTATAACGTGGGCTTTTCGCAACGTTTAGCATATGCGTAAGCGCGGTATGGTCATGGTTAATGCTTTGGACGGATACGGGCCTTCCTTCATCTTTACGTTCCCAACCACACTGACAGCGTTTGAAGCCAGTCATCTGCTGACAATGTGGGCACTTAGTAAGATCGTATTGGCATCGTTGCTTTCGATACTCCTCCACATCCTGTGCAGTGATATTACAAAGCAGTTTATCGCCAAAGAACGAGACCAGGTGTTTTACTTTCAATAGGCGGTCTCTGTAACTGCGCAGCCGCCGCACTTCCTCCAGCTCTAGATAGGTCGACGCCCATTCCTGAAAAGTTATGGATTCTAGGCGAAGGACTGAAGGACTCACCTCCTGCCCACTCAACAGCCGCGTCTTGATGATAGCCTCTTGTTTCCGTGCTTCACCTTTATTAAGGCAGCCGACCTTCCAACGTTTTAATTTACCGGTACCGTAAGGAGCGAGTGAGAACGCCTTGCCGTCATCAATAACGCGGAACTCGACATACCAACTATCCTTCCGCTTAGTCAGTCCCATGCTACCGCCCTCCTTTGTGTGGCTTGGCCTCTCCGATGAGTTCAGCAACGGTCACATTGAGAGCTTTGGCGAGTTTCCGCAGTGTCGATAACTGCGGGTCCCCTTCGCCGGCTTCAAACTTTGCCAGCGCTGACACCGCCACGCCTGATACCGCTTTAAGCTCACGTAAGCTCAGTCCTTGCCGTTGCCGAATCTCCCGAAGCCGAAGCATGGCATAGTGTTCCATTATAATGGAACAGTTGTCAAGTCTGTTTCCTCGGGACAACGGTATGCTTCGCGATCCAACTTTCAAGCTGTTTAGGATCAAACTTGTTCAGCCGGCCGACTTTTACATACGGAATGCGGCGTTGCGAGCACATCGTGTAGAGGGTGGGCAACTTAATGCCGAGGTATTCCGCCGTCTGTGCCGGGGTTAGCAAGCGGGTTGGCAAAGCAGTGTGGATCGTGACACTGTGCTTAGAATCACTCATTCTGGGCTTCCCCGGGTTGATTCTTCTCGCCGGTGGGAGGCTGGTGCTCGATGGTAAGCGGCTCAGCGGCACGAGAGCGATTGACTACGACCACCACTGGCTCATTACTTTCGTGACGCCCCATTTCCGCGGGGATGAGTCGGGCCGCAATCTTATAAAACTCGGTCCGGTGCTGAGCAGCCCACTTCGCAAACGCCTCATCGCCGCCGATTGCATCATAAACGTGCAGTACCCCTTCGCGAAATGCACGGGTCAGCTTATTCGGAGTCCCCGCCTTCCGGCCGCCGATCTTTGCCATCCCTTTCCTAAACATCACTCCTCCCTCCTATTTGGTTGCACTGTAGAATGCTGCGCATCACACGACGACGCAGTGTCTCTGTTAAATCGCGCTTCCGGCACACCGATGTTCCCGAGTGTTTGTTGTGCTGCCACATCCTCAGACGAAGCTCCATATTGTGACCGCCACAGCCCGAGCACCCAGTCGTCGATCAAAACCTTGGAAGTCACCCACCGGCCATCGGGTAGCTTGGCGGCCGGGAGCCCATGGTTTCGCATCCAGTCGTAGAAGGTGGCAGTGGAGATTCGGCCATACCGGCAGATTGCGCGAGTGCCGATAAGCAAGCCAGGGTTTCCCGTATGGCGACTGCGAAAAAGATATGGTGACATCAGTTAAACCTCATTGTTTTGGATGTTATGCGGGTGTAGACGGATTAGTGGCGTGTGCACGTAACGCCGTAACCAATTCAACGAGTTCCGGCATGCCACGAAATTTCCTTTTTGAGTTGTCCGTATCTTGGCTCGGACCGCGAAATAGCCAAAACAGGCCTTATAAGCCATTGTTTTTACTGCCAGCAAAATTGTCTATTTTCAGCAATCGGGCTGATATATGGCTTTTCAGCACCTTCTGAAGCCCAAGTCATCGGTTGCAGGTTCACGGTGTGCACCTTCCTCAAACACCGGTTTTGGGTTTCGTCCCAATCGAAACGGCCACAACGCGCATTTGGTACACGGGCACAGTCGGATCTCTTCAGCTTGATCGCAACTACAATCGAGACACTTGGCACGGATCACTTTTAGGGCTGTCGGTTGTTTCAATGTGTCCTCCTGTTGAGTGAATTTAAGTCCTTGATCAGTAGAGTGCCGGAACCACCACCTCCTGTTTTTCCGGGGGTGTGTACCACTCCTCCATAACTTCTTCTCTCTCTGTCTGGCTTTGAACTAGTTCAGGGAGTGGCTAGCTCATCCCCCTTTTCGTAGGAGGTTAGCTGCCCTCAGTAGTGACTGAAAAGCCGGTTCAGCGATCCACTGCCATGATTTGTGCAGCTGCAGCATCGACGGCTTCCCAAGACCAGCTTTTTGATGCTGCCCGACGCCAAGCCAATCCAGGTCTTCCATGACCTTTCTGGCCTTGTCATCACTCTTTGCCCCGATTGCCGATTGCAGCTGAGGGACCGTGAGCGTCTCGCTGCCTTGTCCAAAAGCCAGTAAGGCTTGCCGCCGGTGTCGCGGGATAGAGGAACAGGTAACTTGGGCAAGACAGTGAAGATCGGACTCTGTGAGATGTGTACGTGCATGGACAAGTGCATGTCCTCTTGCCAGGTTGTACAACACTGCTTGGGCACGCATGGGCGCTTCGGGCGTAGGGGGCTCTCCATCAAAGGACGGGATCGTTCTCAGCATCGCGAGCAGTGTTGCTAATGCCGCAATTTGCTCGTGGGTGCCTACCACATCGCATGAACTGTCCCAGGCAATCCCCCGTATGCGATGCTGCGCAAAGAGCTGTGCTAGGAATCCAGACACCACTATGCGACATTCATTCAGCCTTGCGAGATAGGTACCGCCAGTGCCCAAGCAGAGACCTGTTGCGGCTTCCGGCTCTAGCAGATAGAAGAACAGCCGGCTCCCAAGCTGGGCCATGATTCGCCACACACTGGGATCAAAGGGCGTCGTACACCCGAGCAGGCAAATAGATAGTCGCCCTCATACCCGCGGCGGCCGTGCGTGCCGCTATCGCTGATTAAGCCTTGCCCATCAAGGACCCGGGTGATGATGGAAAATCTTTCCAGGAGGTCGTCCGGTTTGCCTCGAAACATCGTGGATAGCTCAGGCGTGACCAAAACCTTGTGCTGAATCCGGGGCAGGAGATCGATGGCTTTAAGCTGCTCGGGTGTCGCCTTCGCCGAATGGCTGACGAAGGCTGCCGGGGTAAATTTATCTGACCGGTAGCACATGGTTGCACTAAACATCGTGGCAACGGTGGTCTTGCCCGTTGCGGCAGGTCCCATGAAAATCATGGCCGCGGGATTAGCATTATCGGCGAGGAGCAGCGTGGCGCACGTCGCCAAGCCGAGATCCACTGCGGGCCAAAGGTTCGGGAAATGCGTCTCAACGGTTTGCCGAACCACTGCAATATTCGGTGGGCAGTCTAAGGCAATAGGACCAACTGTTTCGGTGCGCGGAAGTGTCGCACAAGGCTTTATTTGATCGCTTGGCGCGTACTGCGAGACGCTGGCGGCAATCTTATGTACTTCCTCGTCGTCTAAAGGCGGATCGCAGCGTTGCTCATTTTCGTGGAGAAGGGCCGCTTTGATAGCTTGATGAGTCATTCCACTGCTGCGCATCGTCCCTCCAAGCGAAGTTAATGTGTTATTGCGAGTGCCTTCAGGAATGCGCTCTGGACTATGAGCATGACAACGCTTTGGCTTGAGAGCGCCATTGGTGACAAGTTTGTGTAACCAGCCTGGCATTGAGGAAACTGGTGTATCTTCTGGGTGTGATGACACTTCCCATACGTACGTCTCCCCGCTTAAATGCACGCTCGGCGGCGCAACGATATAGCCGCCATCTGCTTTGATGTCCAAACCTTGCCCTATGGACCGGCTTTTGATGTACCCACCGGGATGCTGAAACAGAATGTGACGGCCTCCACCGCCCGTTAAAGATTCGACCGTTGCTGGCAACTTACCGTGCTGTTCTTCCAGCTGTGCTAGCGTGTTGTCACCGCTATGACGGGGGTCTATATCCAATACCACGAGACCACTTTCCCGCCCCGTAACTACTCCAACGTTGGCGCGGGGCCAACGTTCCCACCACGCTTGGATAATAGGTATATTCAACGTGGCATCGTTTAGCCCATGCTCTGCACAGGGATGCTTCCCTACAGCCTCGCATTCCGTCTTGTTGCAGGAGCACTGACCTTTACGAGGAGAATGGAGTGGCAACACAGACCATCCTTTACGAACATATGACACGGCCGCTGTCAGTAGTTGATGTTCTCGCTCTCCACGTTCTTTCATACCGCAATCAACCTTCCTATCGTTGTTGTTCAAAATCCGCCTCCCTTCTAAATCGCAGTCTAGTTATCGAACTCAACCACTACTGTTTATAAGAACGGTTGAACTGGCATTCATATGAAAGGCCACTGAACCGTTACACGAAAAGCTTCGCGCCACTAAACCGCTGCATTCCTAAGGTTAAGAACGGTTGAGACGCACTTCTTATGCACATCGATCTAAGCCTTTCATGTGATTCGTTTATTCTATGGAGTTCGAAAATTGTTTGGCATTTGTGTCTACGGTCGGTAAAATCAAAGCATAGACATGGCAAAGATTCGCTTTTTATCGCTACAGCAGCCTGACAAGACGGAACTCCGTAGGGCTGAAGAGAATGTGGGTGCAACGCCAATTGAGCGGGCTCAATGGCTCTTAAAGTTTTGTCAAAGTGGTTCTGAAAGTATTGAACCGGATGAGGCCCGAAGGAGACAGGCGGAGTGGAAGGCTTTTGCTAACGACCCGAAACCACTGGACAAGAATGCTTTGCAACACGTGCGAACTTCCCTCCAACGGAGATTAAAGGCCTTAATAGAAGGCAAACCGGTAGAGATGAAAGTCTCAGCAAATCGAATACTGTCTTTAGCAAAGAATGGTATCGGTATTAAGACATCGTTTGAGGTTTACAATGAGGCTGATCGTCCTCTCCTTTTACTGGTGGCAGCCCTTGAAGCAGTCGGAAATCGTTTTCGCACTTGTGATGCTTGCAAAACGGCCTACATCCATCATGGCAATTGGAAGTTCTGCACCAAACTCTGCCGCTGGCAAATGAGCCAACAGCGCTATCGAAAGAAGAAGAGAGAGGCGCACTGGCAACGGTCCTCATAACAAAGATCTAGAGGACTGGACCAGGCTAAGCAGAAGGCGTATTATGCCATAACTACGTATTTATCCATTGCCCTGAGGGTGATCATTAGGGAGACATTATGACGAAGCGAAAGGTGAGACGGATCAATGCGAACATTCCCGCCATTATTATTGAGCGGTGGGAAGATCTACTGAAACGCGAGAATGGCTATCTACCGTTTAACCTGTCGCAACGGCTAGAGCTGGCGATTCTAGAGCACACGCGGCTGATCGAGCGGCGGCTGAAAGAACAGCCTGACTATACAGGAGAGTCGGACATTGTCGACAAACGCTTTGACGGTCCTGAGAGCTGCCTTATTACATAGCAGAATTGAGCTATAGCCGCCCTGTAATACACATGCCGCGCACCTAGAGAGACTTGTTGTTTCTGTGTCACTGACAGCTGAGGACGGCTACAAGCCTTTTATGTGGCGGAACGACAGGCCAACCGGTCCTTGTCTTTACTAGACCCTCACCTTCGATCCGGGTTATTGATATAGTTCTCTATAGACACTTATAGAATCGGCGGCACAGCCAAGGGGGGGTCTATTCTTGTACAAGAATAAGTTTCCAGACATCGGACCGTGCGAGATTTGTTCTAACCCGGCGGATAGCCGCAAGCACATCCAGAGTATAGACGTAATCGCTAACAAAGCCCTTTACTACCACACCGGTTGCATGGAACGGGAGAATGCAAAACGAGATGCGGCGGAAGCGCCCCCACCTCAAAGATTAAATAGATCAGCTACTGAAGCAGAGGAGATATTTACGACGGCGGAAGCCGCGAAGTTCTTGAAAGTCTGCCGGCAGACCCTCTATAAGCTCAACGTTCCGTTCTATCTCTTGCCGGGTACTACCATGCGCCGGTATAGAAGAAGTGAACTACTAGACTGGCTTAAGACGGGGCACGAAGCAGAGACGGGAATTAGGATCATCTTGCATTGAGAGGCTAAAGCGTCGTTTTGTTCATGGTCGCTGACGCGCTACGGTCGTGTATGGCTGAAAAGCTCGACAAGAAAGATTTAGTCACCCTAGACGAGTTGACCCTCTCCAACGCTTGGGAGCAGGAAGCTCTTATAGAAGTTTTGGTGGCAAAAGGAATCCTCACCAAGCGAGAAGTATTAGATGCCATCACTGAGCTTCGCCGCCGCAATCCTCGAGCTGCTGTCCCGCACAATGAAATGAGCGTTGATGCTCACAAGACTGATGTACTCGTCAGACACATTTTGGAAATTTTTAACTCAACTGGCTTGACCGCCCAGCAAGCTAAGGACATGCTGGCCCATCTCCAAGTCCTTGTTGAAATCGGTGAACGCGTTGCACAGGGACAGAGGAGCCATTAGGTTGAGCCATGGCATTTCGTGACACGTTAAAGACATTACTAGAAGCAGCGGAACGCTTTGAGGGTAAGACGCCAAAGTACCGGCGCATTGAATCGGAGCGTCAAGCGCTACGGGAGGCCATTACACAGGCTCAGCTAGTGCTGTCAGTGCAAGAGGCATCTAAGGAGCAAAAGGGCCAGACCAGCCAATTAAAAATGGTGTCCGGTGGAAAAGTCAGGAAGAAAGTGAAGTCTGCCAGAAGCTAGTAGTCCCCTGCCGTAGTCTTTAACTCATCCACCAATGCTTGGACGGTAAGCGGTGCACTCCCTTCTGAACGATTGTTGACCAAGACATAAGCCGTGCGCTGTTCAGCTACAGCTTGCTTCACGAGAGAAATCGTATCGGCTCGCATCTCGGGTAATTCCTGAATGAGCCGGTTATATGGCTCGGCCCGCTTCACCGCTGCTTCATACGATATTCCCAACGGTGTGAGCAGACGCAGAACGACAAATTGAGCGGTAAACGTGTGGCCTAGCTTCCGATGCTGATGGGCAAGAGGGGGCATAGCCGTCCAGTGGTTATAGACATGGGCAACTTTGTGAGCCGTAAGAATGTCATGGTACTTCTGCGTGAGGATTAGCGGATTGCGCACTTCAATGGCATAGCGGTAGCGCGGGGGCAATTGCGAGAGAAAGCTATCCAAGCGCGGCAAGAACGTGGACGCAATCAATCCTGTTCGCTGAAACTCGAACAGGAACGGACCAATATGGCCTTGGAAGGCTTCTTCGTACGGCGGCAAGACTTCTTCGATAAAGGTCTTCGCATCAAGAAAACGCGGGTTCGGCTGTCCTGCCTTATCTCGATAGCGTGGATGATTGGCGAAGCGAGGGATCGTGATCTCTTCCCATACCTTTGAGCACATCTCAAACCCGTCCGGTAATTGTTTGGCGTAGTGCGTCAGTAGCTCAACACTTGGCGGACCATAAAAACTGAGATCGAGGCCCAGGTCCGAAACAGCGGGTGACCCCGGTAGAGATACCGTGCATACTCAGCTAAGCACTCTTGTTTGAAACGCCGCTTCTCGTAGGCGTTGTGATAGACAATCCCCTGCCAACCTTCATACGCCCACGTGGACGTGCCGAAGCGAATGAACGGAGAAAGGGCGGCCTGCTGCGCTTCCACTCGGCGTCTCCAATTGTTCAGGGACCGGACCCCATCTTCCACGACCTTCAGTTGACCATGCAAGCGGTAGTACAGGTCTTCCTGCTTCCCTACTTGACGTTCAATGTTGTTCGCCCGGCTAATGAAGGTAGAGACTAAGCGGCTCAGGTCGTTGACGTGTTCCGCAACCGCACGGTTCTCAGCCGGATTGGGAACCTCAGGACTTTCATCAGCACTATCAGTTGGCATGTAACCAATGGTTACATGTGCGCTCCCCTCTCGTCAAGACAACTCAAGACAGCTGACAGGCGTGCTACTTTGGGCTAAGGTGCGGACAGTCTACTAAGGAGGTTTCCCATGAGACTATTCAACGGTATGGCCCTCGTGTTCGTTCTACGCCTGATGCTTTTAATCGGCCTCGGTACCGTCCTTGATAACACGATCGCGCCTGTCGATGCGTATGCCACTGAAGCGTTGGACATCAATTCGGCAAAGCCGGACGAACTCAAGGCATTACCCGGCATTGGTGAGGCGTACGCCAAGAAGATCGTCGAAGGCAGGCCATACAAGCGCAAGGATGAGTTGGTGCAAAAGAAGATCGTCCCGCAAGCCACGTACGACAAGATTAAGGATCAGGTCGTGGCGAAACAGAAATAGGAGATGAGACGAATTAATCTCCTAGCGGGTCTTCTGTGGGCCATTCTATTTCCCACGCTTCTCTTTGCCGCTGACTTCACCGGCCGTGTTGTCGGTGTTTCAGACGGTGACACGATCTCCGTGATGCATGATGGCAAAGCCGAAAAAATCCGCCTCAACGGCATTGATTGCCCTGAGAAGCGACAGGCGTTTGGTGAGCGAGCCAAGCAGTTCACGTCTAAGCTGGCCTTTGGCAACGATGTGACGGTAAGAGTGTCGGGCCATGATAAGTATCGCCGGACCATCGGAGATGTGATCTTGTCGGATGGAAGGACGTTGAATAAGGAGTTAGTTAGGGCCGGATTGGCGTGGTGGTATGAGAAGTATTCAAAAGATACAACATTGAGAGATTTAGAGGCAGAGGCTCGGGCTGCAAGGCGGGGGTTATGGGTGTATCCCGATCCTGTTCCACCGTGGGAGTGGAGACATCGGATGATGCTTTCTGAACAGATTAAATTCTCCTGAGATCGTTCCTTACCCGCTGAAGTGCGCCTCATCTTTCCCAATAACGCTCGAGACGAGTATCAACATGAGGATGAAAGGAGAAAGAAACAGCAACAGCAACGCCAAGCTGACAGAACGGAAAACAGAAGATAGAAAGGACCACATAGCGGCGTCTCCTATGAGGCTGATCATAGGCTGCCGTCTGCTCAATAACTATTAGACACACGTCGTGCTACTTATGATGAATAAGTTCCATATTGCGAAACGGAATAGCCCTTTCTTAGGATAAAGCTGCGTATTATCCACGCGAGTGATTGGAAGCAGTGAAACTTAGTTTCCCTCTATCTTCTTAAAGCGGCTGAATACTGCCGCGCCCTCAAGTTGCGTGAATAGCAGATCTGCCATGTGCAGTCCCCCTAATGCGTTGAAATGGCAATTGTCCAGAAGTTCGTCTGTCTGAAACGTGCCTTTCTCGCCAACCGTCTCAATGTACATGGCACTGAAGCGCTGAGCCACTTCTTTGTTTATATCCTCATGTTGGGCAACGCCTACAGCAAAGGATGTCTCCAGTTCTTCATCGGTCCGTGGGATGAATACTTGTGGCACTAGAATGACAGTTCGCCCCTGTGCCTGTAATAACTGCACCAAATCACTGAGATGCTGTTTGTAAATCCCTGTTCCGTTACGGGCTAAGGCACCGCGCCATGTGGACACCGGAGGGTATGGGCGCTGCACATAGGTGTTCAGGTGAGCAAACTCGCCTTTCGCTACTACCTGGAGAAGATACCAACGATAAAACGGCACTCTGACCAGTTTCTTGTTTGCGTGAGGTAAGACGTTGAGATCGGAACGCCATGTCAGACGACTATTGGAATAATCAGGCTTTATGTCATCAAACAGACGCGGGTGAACATCATTTATGCCGACATACAGAATAACCACATCCGGTTCCAACAACTCTAGAAGCAAGAGATAGTGCAGCATGTTATCAATGACATTGTAATTCCCGACTCCGCCATTAATAACATCGAAATCGGACCCGTAGCGGGTACGTATACGGTGCTCTAACTGGTAAGGCCAGGTGTCGGTTTCATTTGCTATCCCCTCTCCGAAAGTAGTGCTCCCGCCCAGTGCAACGGCTCGCCATTTAACGGACGAGCGAGGGCGAACTTCCTCGGTCCTGCGGACGAGATAGTCGGCATTGAACTGTTTCTGACCCAAATAGGCGGCATCTGGATTCAGTGCGAAATTTAAATAATGATGAGGCCGGTACGCTGCCGAAGTGCCGGTACCTACTTCCTCTTGCCCCTCTCCCATCACGTGTCGATAGAGTGCTCGCGTCCTAGCGTCTGCCTGCGCCAGTGATGAGGCCATAACAATCCATTCTGCACCATAAATCAGAACAGAGATCAGTGCTACATACACAACTGTGCTAAGTGCATACCTTAGAAACGACCGCTTCCACCTCTCTACGGTTATCCCAAGCACAAGGAAGACCGCTAGCGCCATGAAGGTCAAAACCACGAGGTGGGCTGCTATGTAAGTAGGATGCCTATCTGGCGGTAACGCCAGGAGAAATAAGGCCCCTGCGGCGCTTAAACCGTAGAGAACTTTTCTTACTCGTTGATGATTCTTTGTGCTTTGAGTCGTTATCGAACGTCCTGACATAGTTCCTTCCATTTCCTTAGGAAATAGTCTAGTCGGCGGGGAACGGGTCTTGAGGTCCTTTACGATATGTTCTCTTACAAGTATGGCAGCATTTTAGCGTAATTCGGTTCCGTTCTCATCGGCAAACTCCTCCCAGTTGCGGTGGTAGAAGTCCATCTGCTTGGTGAGTTCCACGACTGCCTCATTCACTGTAAAGCCAAACCCAGCCACGCCACGGATCGGATCTGGCCCCACTACCGCACCCCACTGATTTCCATCGAGATAAATCTTAATGACTACCTGATACGATTCTGCATACGCCTCCAGCATGGCCACCTCGCCTTAAATAGCGTTTCGTGCATCAAAACAGAGGCTCACGGAGTCGAGGGCCAGCCTCATCTGAGGCGCACGGTGATAAGCACCATGAGAAGGATCGAGGCCCACCAAGGAGCAGACGCAAAGAAGGCCGCTAGGGTCCAGGTGATACCCCATACAGCAACGAGAAATACTGCCAGCTTTAAGGCCCCATACACCATGAATTAGGCATTACCATGGCTGATAGGCACCTGCCTATAAGGAGGCCTTTGATGGTGGCGTAGGAGAGACCGGTATGGATGGAAGGAATGGGGAGTGACGATAACAGTATTAGGCTGTCGCCAACTGTCGAGACCCCTTCCACGCATTACCCCATGAGAGTAATGCGGCGTATTTCTCCTGGAGGAGAAACGACGGCTAACCGACAGGAGGGGACGGCTAGCCATCACGCCCGAGTAAGGCACTCACCCGAACGTCTCTCTCCACGTTATGAATCGTACCATGTCATAGGCCTCGGAGTCCTCATCTGGCACCCCGGCCTGTGGTTGAAGTCCCCGGGGGGCGTCACGGTTTCATAACAATGCTTCCGAGTTATACGCGCGTGATATCTTTCCGCGCCCCGCACTAGCGAACCGTCATCGAGCACCTACCCCTCTTGACAATTCCAGGAACGATTATTATTTCGAGGCAAGAGTGCCCTTTACGCGAGGAGGCAATGATGCTGTACCATGATGCCTTTCGGGAGCTGGAGCGTATGTCGGATCAGCTGAACCGACTGCTGACGAGGAGAACCGACTCACCAGGGACACAGAATGAGTCAATGGCTGTCGCCCAGTGGGTTCCGGCTATCGATGTAGTGGAACTGCATTCGGAATTTCAGGTTCAAGCCGAACTGCCGGGAGTCGAAAAGACAGATGTTAACGTATCTGTTGACGATGGCGTGCTGCTCATCGCGGGCCATCGAGAGCGGCAGAAAGAAGTCGAGGGTCAGCGGTATCATCGGACTGAACGACCCTACGGCCGATTCGCTCGTAGTCTTCGACTACCAGACTCCGTTGATGAGCGGAAGCTTGCCGCTGAATTCACCAATGGCGTGCTAACCGTTCACTTGCCGAAATCGGAGAGGGCAAGGCCTAAGTCAATCGACATTAAAGTCGCGTGACAGCCTCCTTGATTCCTTCAACGCCTAGGCAGACGGTAGGTTTTTAAGACGGAGGGACGAATGGGTACCCGGAAGGACTACTATGCCGTCTTAGGGGTTTCTAAAACCGAAGCGGAGCGTGGCATTCACGGCGCGTACCGTCGCTTAGCCAAGGAGTGCCATCCCGATCGGGCAGGCGATCAAGGAACAGAGAAGTTTCAGGAGATTCAGGAGGCGTATGAGGTTCTCTCCGACCCCGCGAGGCGCAGCCGCTATGATCAGGACACTACTCCAGTATGGCGAAGAGAGCGTCCGCCCGCCGAACCACTAGTCCGCCCGCGCCCAGCTAGTTTCAACGAGCCGGAGCCCCTCATTCCAAGCGAATCGGCAGTTGAATATCTCCATTCTCTATCGTCCCGTGCGAAGCATAGGGTTGATGTTCGGCTTGCATATAGCTCCTGTTTCAGCGGAGTTTTCCCTGAAGAGGCGCTCAGCCACCTGATAGCCCAGTATCTTTACCTGGCGCGCCGAGGATGGTTCTAAGCCACGCCTCTCGGCTGGCCTGGCATAGCGATCATTTCCCCCTACCTGTTCCGGTTCAGGATTGCTTTCTCCACGGTGGCATCGCAAGCCTCTATAAGCGTACCCAGCCAAACCTACACACCCTCGATTTGATAAGAATACTGGGCTTGCAAGCCGCGGGCTTACACAGGCGTTCGGGGGCTCTGCCAAGTCTGCGGCCACATGTGCTGGTTTGGAACCAAAGGCTCTTATGGCAGGCCTATGACGACAGATGGCACATGGCCCTCCCAATTTACCAGCGTGGTATGATTCAGCAGCCGTGGACGACATAGAGAAATATGGCGCGCTACTCGTTGGAGCTGGTCTGGTGGCCGCCTATGTTGTCTATGGCAGGGGACATTACAATCGGCGGACATGGGTCATTAAGAGTTCGGCGATCGGCTATGCCTACGCAGCTGGAATTGTCATTGGCACAACCATTCCTTGGAATACTTTCCAGCGGCAGGCGCGTTGGTCGGGCATCAATTGGGCTCCGTTTAGCTCAGGCTCACTCTACCCGATGGATATGCTTCACAATGTTTTGCTTTTCTTCCCCTTGGGCGTATTCCTGGAAATCGGATACAGCCGGAACCGCTTGGGACTGGTCTACGTGCTTTCTTTTTCCGCGCTGCTGGCATGTGGTTTGGAAACAGTGCAGCTATTCAACATAGCTCGTGTCCCGCAAATCGCGGACCCGATAATGAATATCGCCGGAGCGGCCATCGGTGCTCTGTCCTCGCTTGGCTTACGACGTCTGATGTCTGGGCTTAGGTAGAGTATCGGCTGGTGGAAGGGCCCAATTTCAAACCCTCCTTAGACGGGCCGACGAAAGACTTCTCATCGGGTTGGAAGCCGTTAAAGGGACAATTTCGCGGCCGAGGGGCTTCTCGCAATCAGGGCCGGGAATGCATTGAGCCCCTCGTCGCCTCTAAACCCGAAGCCTTTATATAGTTTCCCAAAAAGTCTGATCCCCTTTTATAAAGATGGTGTACCTCTTGGCACCCCAGGCTTCCCCTAGAAGACGCCAGGGGCAAAACAAGGGTGGCTGGGGCGTCACTAAGTTGTTATGTTGCTATCCTGACTGGAACCCCAGTAGGGCTGGGAGTCCTCATTTGACGGGGTGGGCTCCGAGCAATAGCCCCCGGGTACCCGGACGCCAAGAGCAGTGTTATTTGAGTGTTAGTTGTAGCAATAAAGCGCGGTCAAACGCGCTAGAGAGAAACAAACTGGAATAGAGCGCTCAGAGTATATTGAGCGCGAATGATAAGGGGATTACCCATGTCTCAACGACTTGAGTAATCCCCCTGATCCTGCTCCCAAAGCAGGCGCGCTACCGAGCTGCGCTACGCCCCGACGCAGAAGTTGCAAGGAGCTGCATTCTGCCCTACTGCCGGAGAATCCGCAAGTGTCATTAGCCTATTCGGTTGATGTACAGCCGATTTCAAAGCGGAATAGGGAGGGTATTGTGGCAGATCTTTATTGTAGCGTCGATGCAGTACTAGCTCTAATAACCGACCCGCTTCATCGCAGTTATTATATCTACATTAGCTATTAGCTCGAAATAGGTCCGTCGGATGCCTTGCCTCGAAGGTGCTGTACACCTTATACAAAAACCGTCTGTTGAGTAAGCACAACCCTTCGCGCGACCATTCAGCAAACCTATACTTCTCAGTCATAGGAACAATCCGACGACTCCCCCGTCTTTACGCTTTGCCTGCGGCGCTGCTTCCTGGGGTTGTTGTAGAGCCGGCCGTCGGATCTTCTTCCCTAAGCACTCCCCTTCTCCAAAATGCTTTCAGCTCATGACATGTGCCGAATTAGAGTCTATACAACGTTTTTGGATCTCCGATGTTTCGTGGAAATGGGGAACTTAATCGTAAACGCCGTTCCTTTTCCTTCCTCGCTCTCCACGCTGATGCCTCCTTCATATTTGGAGACGATTTTATAGGCAATGCTGAGCCCAAGTCCGGTCCCCTTGCCTGGATCCTTCGTCGTCATAAAAGGATCGAAGATTTTCCCCACGAGCGCAGGAGGGATCCCGGAACCGGTATCTCGAATATGGATCCTCATTGTCTCATCTTCCCATTCAGTCTCAAGCGTCAGTCGTCCTCGCCCTCCCATCGCATCCACGGCGTTGTTAATAATATTCACAAAGATCTGGTCGATCTCGGAACGCCGGGCCCGCAGCACTGGAAGAGGCCGAAACGTCGTGGTGACCATGATATGCCCGAATTGTGCGCTTCGCTGGACGAGCTTGAGGGCTTCACCGAGTCGCTCATTGATATCGAGATCGACTTCCTGGTCACGGGACGCCGGCCTCGCGTAACAGGCGAAGTCTTTGACGACCACCCCGACGTGCTCTGAGTACGTCACGATGTCACGCGCATATTCCTTCACTTTCTCAAGGTCGGATTCGTGCACGATGATTTCGGCCATGCTCATGATCCCTTGAATAGGGTTATTCACTTCATGCGCCATGCCGGAAACGAGGGTACCCAAACTCGCAAGCTTCTCGGCCTGAATGAGCTGATCCTGAAGCTGTTGGTGTTCAGTGGTATCCCACAGGACAAGCCCTACTGCCCCCCATTCCCGCTCAGGCTCTCCAACGACAAATGGGCGATACCGGTACGTCCGTTTGCGTATTTCGATGTCCCGTTCAGGTAACGGCTCAGTTTGGTATGCTGCGGTGCGGAGGTTCGCGACGACTTGATTCCAGTTCAACGCAGTATCAGAAAATACCTCACTAAGGTTACGGCCGATCAGCGACGCTCCTTCAGAGGAGAAATACCGCGAGGCAATAGGATTGGAATACATGATCCGTTCGTTACTCTCGACAATAAGAAGGGCACACGGCATAGAAACAAGGATGGCTTCCATCTTGGCATAGGCCTTATCCAAGGCAGCCTGGGCTCGCGTGCGTTCCGTGAACTGGCCAATCTGACTCCCAATTGCGCCCAGCATCTGGAGCAGATCGTCATCGGGTTGACGAATGTGATGGCTAAAACATTCCAACACACCGACGACATGGCCGTGCAGCTTGAGGGGAAAGGCGAGGGCACTGTGCAAGCCGAGTTCGATGGCAGAGGGCGCTCTGGGGAAATTGTCGTCATGTTGTACATCGGTCACCCAGAGCGGTTGGGCGCTGGCCCACACACGACCCGGCAATCCGATGCCGCGACGAAAGGCATGCTGCTGACTGAAAATTTCAAAGGGGGCCTGCATACCTTCAGCTGCGCGCCACAGATGAAGACAGCGCAAGAGCTCATCCGGCTCATCCACGCCCCAGAGCAACCCCATGTCCCAACTCAGGCTTTCACAGATAGTTTGCAGAATTTTGGGGGCCGCGTCGGCCAAGGTCGCCGATTCAGCGAGTACGCGGGTGACTTCATACTCCGCGGCCCGCCGCTGCTCGATGAGCCGGCGCGTGGTGATATCCCGAATGATGGCGCCGAAGAACCTCTGGTGGGCTGATGTCCACGTACTCACGGACACCTCCACTGGAAACTCACTCTCATCCCGACGGCGCCCATATATTTCTATCGGGGTGTCGAAGGCCTCGAACTGGTCCGCCCGATAATTCTCTAACCCGCGCACAAACCGCTCTTGATATCGAGACGGCAAAAGGACGGATACGGATTTACCCAGCATGTCCGCTTCGACATACCCGAACATCCGTTCAGCGCTCCTGTTCCAAGACACGATATGGCCGTCATCATCAGCCAGCACAATGGCATCGGACGACGATTGAAACACCGACCGGAACCGCTCTTGGCTCTCGTTTAAGGCAAATTCAACGGTCTGAGCCTTTAAAGCCATGGCACGGACCTCCATCGCACGCCTCACCAGCGCTTTGATTTCGACCGGGCGATAGGGTTTGGTGAGATATGCGAGGGCTCCTTTACTTAAAGGTCCAATCGTGTTGTGCTCGCTGCCATAGCCGGTCAGAATGATGACGGGAAGGGTGGCATCCACTTCCCGAATCGCCCGCAGCACGGCATGCCCGTCCAGGTCCGGCAGTCCGATATCTAACAGGACGACCCCGTAGAAGACCTGGCCGGCCTGGGCGATGCCCTCGGCTCCGGTGCCGACGGCATGGATGCCATAGCCTTCCGCCTCAAGCATATCGCTCAGTGCCTGCCGGATATCCGGATCGTCATCGACGATCAGGACACAGGGCGGCGCAGATCTAACCGGTAGAGATTGAGAGAACACGGCATGTACATTTCTCCCTGCTTGTGACTCCATGGCGCACCTGTCCACCCATTAGGTTGCAAACTGATCCTTCAGGATGACATGCTGGGCGACGGACTTGTTTATCACCTCGAGAAGTTGTTCCTTCCCCACGGGCTTCACGAGATAATCCACCACCCCTTGTTTCAACAGGGACACCGCCAAGCTGACGTCCGGATATCCGGTCAGGACGACAACTGGTACGCTGGGAAATTGCGTGCGAAAGTATTGAATCGCCTCCGTCCCGTTAATCTTCGGCATGCGGATGTCGCAAAGAATCGTGTCCACAAGGAGCGGGTTATCGCCCGAGCGTAAGAGATCAATCGCTTGCTCGCCATTCTCCGCCTCCACCACAGCATAATGCGCGGCCTGTAAGGATAGGCTAATCGGCTTCCGCACTTGCGACTCATCGTCCACTACCAAGATGCGCCCTTGATTCCCACTTTCTGCATGACTATGAAGTCCCATGATGTCCTCCGTCTGTGTTCCTGATCCATTTAACTTGCTCGAGCGACAAGCTCCCATATGACAAATGCGGTAAGCACTACCAGTACAAAAATCATCGGCATGGTTAACCTCCTGCTTGAAATTCTGCCCTGACACACCGATGAACAACTCCCATGCCAGGCATTATTGAGGCCAAATACCGTAATAACAGCACGGCAAGTGAGGACTTTACGAGGCGACCTTGCCCAGGAGTATTGATGCAGAGTATCGATAAGGATAACGAATCAATATCTAACAAGCCTGTTGCAGTAATTATGAATGCTTACGTTCTCGCAGAAGGTGAGGTGAAGCTCGCCATCATACCCATCAGTTAGGACGTTGGTCGTTACAAAGGCCTTGGCTGTATCTGTCTGTGACGTGTGAATTATCGAGACCGATACTTCTTGTGCTAAAAGCTCATCGCCAGTGCCGTCATGTCAGTGAACCGCCGCGGTCACGTTGGGCGACCACGTTGAAGGATACCGTATCGTCTAGTAACCGCTGTTATCCCCCGCATGAGGGGGTTCGCTTCTTGCTTCGTTATTGGCCGAGTTTCAGGATATAGTTCCCATTGTCTCTAACCAGGGAGGGTCTGTGTCCTTCTCAATCTTGTGGTCAGCAGTACTCATCAGCGTAGGTGTAGCGAGTTTGGCCGTAGAGAAAGCCGAGTGCCAGGCCCCTCGTTCGCCGACACCCGCTTCACTAGATGGCAGGATCCACGTTGAAACGGTGGCCGGTGGACTTGAACATCCATGGGCCCTCGCTTTTCTGCCGGATGGCCGCATGCTCGTCACCGAGCGCCCTGGTAGGATGCGAATAGTCGATAAACGTGGCGCGCTATCAAAGCCGCTCGGAGGCGTCCCAGCGGTGCTCGCCCGTGGTCAAGGCGGCCTTCTTGATGTGGAACTGGACCCCGGGTTTGCCGAGAATAGCTTACTTTATGTTTCGTATGCGGAGCCTGGCGACAACGACACAGCCGGGACTGCCGTGGCGCGTGGTCGATTGGCCGGCAACAGGCTTGAAGATGTGACGGTCATCTATCGACAGAACCCCAAGGTGAAGGGCGAGAATCACTTCGGGTCACGCCTAGTGTTTGCGCGCGATGGGACGTTGTTCGTCACCCAGGGTGACCGCTTCGCGTATCGCGACAAGGCACAAGATCTGTCATCGGGACTCGGCAAAATCGTTCGTCTTAATCCAGACGGGACCGTGCCCTCAGACAATCCCTTTTTTGGTCAAGCCGGCGCGCGACCCGAGATATGGTCATACGGCCATCGCAACATTCAGGCAGCAGCGGTTCATCCGGGGACGGAACAGCTCTGGACCGTTGAGCATGGTGCGCGTGGCGGCGATGAACTGAACCATCCCCAAGCAGCAAAGAATTATGGTTGGCCGGTGATCACATACGGCGTGGACTATAGCGGCGCGACGATTGGTGAAGGGACGGCAAAGCCTGGCATGGAGCAGCCAGTTTATTATTGGGACCCGGTGATTGCACCCTCCGGCATGGTTTTCTACACCGGTGATGCCTTTCCTGGCTGGAAGGGAAGTATTCTCGTCGGCTCGTTGAACCCTGGGCTCCTTGTTCGCGTGACTCTCGAGCAGGATCAAGTCGTGCACGAGGAACGCTATCTCGGGGACCTTCATGAGCGCATCCGTGAGGTGCAGCAGGGACCCGATGGGTTACTCTATGTCCTCACGGATAGCAGCAACGGACGGATACTTCGTTTGTCCTTGCCGCCGTGATGATTTAGGAGTCTGACGGGACTATCGGCCTTCTTGCGCCTATTGAAGGCAACAGCGTTGCCCCGCAATTCTTCCAAGGGCAGCAAAAGGTGGGGCTTCCGATCCAGCCGGCTGCTGACGCCTCAAGAGTGTCAGCCATCCTTCCACCGATCTTTCCTGCATCCCTCGACATCGCGACGCGCCTCTACCCGATACCTCCCGCGTGTCTCCCATCGTATGTATAAGGTTACGGCGCGTGCTGTTGATGGTGGACAGGATTGTCGGCACATCACCGACCGTGCTTCCCGCACCGCTTATCGTCGGACCGCCATCTTCGAATGAATGCGTTCCATAACGGATTGGTTCTTAAGGAGGAAAGAAATGGCACAGACGTTACAGAACAGAAAGATCGCGATCCTTGTCACCGATGGCTTCGAGCAGGTCGAGCTGTTCGAGCCTCGCAAGGCACTCCAGCAGGCGGGTGCCGAGGCGAATGTGGTCTCACCGGCCAAAGGGAAGGTGAAGGGCTGGAACTTTACGGATTGGGGTGAGGAAATTCCGGTTGATGTGCCTCTCGATCAGGCCAATGCCGAGCAGTACGATGCGCTTCTATTACCGGGAGGAGTGATGAACCCGGACAAACTTCGCATCATTCCCGAGGCTGTCGCGTTCGTCAAAGCCTTCTTCGACACACAAAAGCCCGTAGCCGTAATCTGCCACGGACCGTGGACACTGATCGATGCCGGTGTCGTGCATGGAAGACGGATGACATCTTACCCCTCACTCCGCACCGATCTGAAGAACGCCGGGGCCGACTGGGTGGATCAGGAGGTAGTCGTCGACCAGGGTCTGGTTTCGAGCCGGAAACCCGACGATATCCCCGCCTTTAATCAAAAGATGCTCGAGGAGTTCGCAAAAGCCGGCCAGCAGAAGAAAGCAGTCGCGTAGAGCCCGGAAGTGCTATGGCTGTAGAGCGGCGCGTCCAACGACGCGCCGCTTCCCTCCGAACAAACCGACCCTTGCCGTTAGGCTATTAGGTGCTTACTCAGGGATCACCGTCCTAGGCAACGCGACTCATGGCGCTGTCAACCTTCTACATCTAACCCTCTCATTGCCTGCTCACCCCTACTTCATCCGCTTGAACTTCGCCATGGTGTTGGAAGCCTGCATAGATCTTAAATAATGAGTAAAGCCGCTCGGGCCCCGCTTGGCTCACTACTCAGGGTGAGTCGTCACGTTAATCTTGAGTGGAAGCACGTCATCGAGTGCGGGCTTGTACGAATCAACTGCTGACCCTACAAGGCACCCGGTAGCGTAGTGACAACAAGATACCCCTGCTCCGGATACTCGGCCTTGAAGGCTTCTCATATATTCGAAAGGAAATTGAATAGAATGGGCATGAGAGCTGCCCACGATGATCACTTTGTTAGCCGGGACGAGTCATCGAACGCAGCTCTCGTCTTCCCAGGAACTACACCAGGAGGATCATGAAATACTTTATCAGCAACAAAGAAGACGAGACGGTCAGGAATCGGTATTACCGAAAAGTGCTCTTTACGGCGAAGCACAGCCAACTAGTCTTGATGAATTTGCCGCCGGGCGAGGAGATCGGGACGGAAGTTCACGAACTGGACTAATTTATTCGATTTGAATCCGGTACGGGGAAAGTCCTGCTCGATGGAAATGAATACGAAATCGGCGATGGGACGGCGATCGTCATTCCAGCAGGAACCAAACACAATGTGATGAACTCCTCCAAGGAAGAAGCGTTGAAGCTATACTCAATCTATAGTCCTCCAGAGCATAAAACCGGCACGCTTCATAGAATGAAGCAAGAAGCCGATGCGGACGCCGATCACCATTTCGACGGCCGCACCTCAATGTGACGTCCGAGCGTCGGGGCGGAATACATCTCCGGCGTTCGCGAGGAGTTATGCCGATATTGTCGGGACACTTCAATCGGGGTGTTCCCGTGTTCATTGCATGGCGGCGTCGCTCCAAGTGTCTTCTCGTGCCAGCTCCACAGTTCCTCTAAGTCCAATTAGTCACAGGGCAAACCATATGAAACAGGAATATTAGCGATGGCGCAAACGGTTCGAATCAACGTGTGGAGCGATTATGTCTGCCCGTTCTGTTATCTGGAGGAACCGGTGCTCGACCGCATTCGCGCAGAATACGGCCCGACCGTCGATCTTCAATGGCGTGCCTATGAGCTGAGACCTGTGCCCGTGCCCACGCTGGACCCTGCAGGCGAGTATCTGCGGACCGTGTGGAATCAGTCCGTCTACCCGATGGCGCGGCAGCGCGGCATGACGCTCCGGCTGCCTCCGCTACAGCCGCGCAGCCGCCGGGCCCTGGAGTTGGCCGAATTCGCGCGCGCGAAGGGCCGATTTGATGAAGTTCATCGTGGGCTGTTTAAAGCTTTTTTCGAAGAGGGCCAAGACATTCATAACCTGGAGACGCTCGTCGCCATTGGAACGGCGGGAGGATTGGACGGCAAGATGGTGCGAGCGGCGCTGGAGCAAGGACTCTACCGTGAGCGAGTCATTCAGGACGAACGGGAGGCTGCAGACCTCGGGATCACGGCGGTCCCGACGGTCATGATTGGCCAGGCCGATCGGCCGCTCGAAGATGCAGAAATCATTTCAGGAGCGCAGCCATATGAAGTCATTAAAGCGGCAGTCGAACGCGCGAAGCCGTAACAGGAAAGAGACTGACAGCACGTGGTTTCTTTCCGGGCCGGCGGTGGAATCCATGGGGATCGCAACGGCTCTACAACTCGTGGCGTAACGCTTGTCGGAGCACTCCAGCAGAGGAGCGTTTGGCGGTACTCGCATTGGTCAGAACAATGGCAAGATGTTCATGTTCGATAAAATACTCGTTGATGATTTTTGGGTGAGACCTGGCGTATCCTACTCGTATAAGAATTCCTGGCTGAGCCACTGATCTAAAGGTCTCATACCCATGGAACGCAACGTCGCGCCCCACCCAGACCTACTAATCAACCAATACCAGGCTCTTCTCGAGGTATCAGAGTCCATCGCGAGGCATCTGGATTTGGATGGGCTCTTGCATGATCTCGCACATCGGCTTCCACGTGTGGTCGACGTCAATTTCGTGGCCCTCTCCTTACACAATCCCGTACGGAACGTGATGCAGTTACACAACATTCAGGCCAATGTTCCGGCTGACCTCGTGGGTGGCCATGAAGAGCCGGTCGAAGAGACTCCAGCCGGACTAGTCTGGCAAACGCAACAACCGATCCTCGTGCCGGATATTGCGGAAGAGTCCCGCTGGGCAAAGGTGATCCCACGCATGCAAGAGGACGGCATTCACTCGTTCTGCATGGTTCCCCTCACGACGGCGCTGCGACGGCTGGGAGCCCTGGGATTCGCAAGCTTGAAGAAGGAGGCCTACGGTGAGGCGGACGTCGAATTCCTCCGGCAGATCGCAAAACAAATCGCGGTAGCAGTGGATAATGTTCTGCACCATCAAGACCTGATAGGCGATCGAGATCGGTTACGTCTGCTCTTGGAGGTGTCCGAATCCATAGCCGTACACCGTGACCTGAACGAACTATTTCATGATCTCGCTCAACGGCTCCCTCGCATCGTTCCATTCGATTTCATCAACGTCGTGTTGCATGATCCCACGCGAGAGGTCATGCGCCTGCACATCTTGGCAGCTCCGGAAGCCAGCACGATCAGCCCCGGGATGGAGACGCCCATTGATGAATCTCCAGGCGGCATGGTGTGGAAGACCCAGCAGCCTTTGACGGTTGACGACATCATAGGAGAAGTCCGTTTCCCAAAGTTGATGGCAATGATGCGTGAGAACGGCGTGCAATCGTTTTGTATGGTTCCCTTGACTACGGCGTTGCGACGTTTGGGGGCAATGGGATTCGGCAGCCTGCAGAAGAAATTGTATCAACAAGCCGAGCTCAACTTCATGCAACAAGTGGCAAAGCAGGTTGCCGTCGCCGTCGATAACGTTTTGCATGACGAGAGTGCCGGCGCTGCGCAGCAGCAGCTGGCCCATGAGCGGGATCGCCAGCAACTCTTGCTGGAAGTTAACAATGCCGTCGTTTCGAATTTAGAGTTGGACGAGGTGTTTACCGCGGTCAGTGCCTGCTTGCGCAAGGTCATCAAGCACGACGGTTCAAGCTTGGTCTTGTATGAGCCAGAGACCGGTCAGTACCGAGTCCATGTGCTGGACTTTACGAAGAACACCAGTGTGATTGAAGAAGGACAAGCGGATCCCCAGTGTAGGGGACCGGCCAGTATTGCGATCACCTCCAGGAAGCCGGCAGTCTTTTCGGAACAAGACCTCAAGACCTTGTCCCTGGATTCGAAAGTTTGTGCACACCTGCTTGATGAGGGGGTGAAATCTCTCTGTTCTGTCCCGCTTCTCTCCCATAGGGGCGCACGGGGCGCCTTGAATGTGGGCCGTCGCCGCGCGGATGCATTTGCTCAGGACGAGATCCATTTGCTGAGCCAGGTGGCACAACAAGTGGTCATTGCCGTGGACAATGCGCTGGCCTATCGTCAAATCGCGGAGTTGAAAGACAAGCTTGCTGAAGAAAAGCTCTATCTCGAAGAGGAGATCAAAACCGAGTACAACTTCGAAGAGATCGTCGGTGAAAGTTCTGCACTCAAACGCGTCCTCAAACAGCTTGAAATTGTGGCGCCGACCGATTCGACGGTGCTCATCCAAGGCGAAACCGGGACCGGCAAGGAACTGGTGGCCCGCGCCCTCCATAACCTAGGCGCGCGTCGGGAGCGAACGTTTGTCAAGCTGAACTGCGCCGCGATCCCCATGGGGTTGGTGGAAAGCGAGTTGTTCGGCCATGAGAAAGGCGCCTTTACCGGTGCCATCGCACAAAAAATCGGTCGGTTTGAATTGGCCAACGGAGGAACTCTCTTTCTCGATGAGATAGGCGACGTGCCCCTGGAACTGCAGTCGAAGCTGCTGCGCATTCTGCAAGAACAGGAATTCGAGCGATTGGGCAGTACGCGGACCATTCGCGTGGACGTGCGTCTGATCGCCGCTACAAATCGTGATCTGCGGCAGATGGTCGCTGACAAGCAGTTTCGTAGCGACCTGTATTACCGGCTCAATGTATTCCCGATCGACGTGCCGCCGTTGCGGGAGCGCGCCGAGGATATCCCCTCGCTGGTCCGGCACTTCGCTTCAAAGTATGCGCGGCGGATGAAGAAGGCGCTCGAGAGCATCCCGGCGGAGGCCATGGAAGCGTTGATCCGCTATGCATGGCCGGGCAATATCCGGGAACTGGAAAACTTCATTGAGCGAGCCGTCATCCTCTCTCCCGGGCCCACCTTGCAGGTTCCCCTTGCGGAATTGAAGCAGTCCGACCATGCGCCGCCAGCGGCGCAAAGCATGAGCCTCACCGCGGCCGAGGCAGCTCATATCCGGCGCGTGCTCAAGGAAACCAACGGCGTCATTGGAGGTCCTTCCGGAGCAGCCGCCCGTCTGGGAATGAAGCGCACGACCCTCCACGCCAAGATTAAAAAACTTGGCATTCTGCGCCCGGCATAAACCTCGGCCCCTTCGCGACCCAATCATGAATCGTCCGAAGTGATGTCCGCCGTTGGACGCGTGTCAATTAGTTGGCACGTTTTCATCGTCACCTCGCATGTCTGCCTAATACAGACGCGCCTGCATTCCTCGAACCTCTTTGTCCGTCAACAAGTTCCGCTGACTTGGCTCAATCTCGCCTGTTTGGAACAGCCCTTGCCATGCTCAACATTCCAAGGAGGCGCAAAGTGCTACGGATCACCACCGACATAACCGAGCGTGCGGCCATACTGATCCTCGAAGGACGGTTAGCCGGCGTCTGGGTCTCCGAGTTGCAACGCTCCTGGGATGCCGTCCGAACCATTCGACCAGGGCAGTCCATCTGCATCGACATGCGGGGACTGATGTTTGTCGATCCCGCCGGCAAACAGTTGCTGGCGGATATGTATGAATGTGGTGCAGACCTCGTGGCATCGGGATGCTTGATGAAAGGTGTCGTGCAGGACATTTACACGACCGGGATGAGGCGGACCATAGCATCAGGGGTCGAGCAATCAGAGGACAAAAGGAGAAAACCATGAATTCCTGGATGCTCCTCTTTGTGACGTATGTCGTGCCGGCAGTGGTCGGACTGCCTCTTCTGCTCCTTTGGGACCGGCTTTCACACCGACGGATATTGCGCTATGCCCGTCAACGAAGCCGGTCCAAACATGACCTTCGCAGTCGACTATGAGAGCCACCTCGAGCGGAAGAACGAGGCCTATGTGTCCCAATACCCTCTATGGTGGACAGTCGTGATAATCCTCACCGTTACGCTTGAGGGTCCCATCAACGGAGCCATCTCGCGAGCGCAGGATGCCGGTGATGCGGTCAAACGAAGGACGATGGAAGTCGGGGCCGTGACCGGGTTCTGGCAAGCGACGACGGCTCTGGGAGATGGTCCCTCAGCAGACCGCAGCGCCGTCTTTATTCTCCCACGCGTGGGGTTCATTGTGACTGACCCACTCGGGGCCGACTGGTGGCGGGGCAATGTCGAAGTGCTCGTGGAGCCGTTGTTCGCCAGGTTTACTCAACCTTTTGCGGCAGAGGCTGCCGGGGGGTCGCTCGTCGTGAAATATAACTTTCTGTCATTCGGGGGTTGGATGCCCTTCTGGGATGTCGGAGCCGGGATGATATGGACGAATCTGGCGCCTCGGATCCCGGAGCAGAGTACCCCGTTTGAGTTCGTGTTGGAAACAGGACCGGGTGTTCACTATTTCATGACGGACCTAGTCACGTTCACCATGGGAGTTCGCTTTCACCATATCTCGAATGGAGGCCTTGGGGATCGGAACACGGGAATCAATGCGGTTCTTCCCTATGTGGGGATCTCCGTGTTTCTCCCTCGCTGATAAACGGCAATCTGAACGCAGAAGGAGATCAGCATGGAATGTGATCGGTGCCGTGGCCTGATGGCAAGAGACCGTCTTTACGATTTCCTTGAGAACGACGGGCAGGTCTATGTGCGCGGATAGCATAGGTGTCGGGATGCGAGGCATGTGGCAATGTACCGACGGGGTCGACATGAACAGGCAGATAGTCAGTACAGCGGATCGTCGCTTTGTGAGGCGTGCGGTGGACCTCCAATACACAATGGTGATGTTATGAAACGCAAGACTTTTGCCAACAGTGTGTTGCAAACGAGAGGATGGATGATTGGAAGTGCGGCTGTGTTGTTGCTGCTCAGCGCTGGAGGACTGATGCTATTGGCACAACACGCGCGGGAACAGGGCAATGTGGTCATGGTACTCCTGGCTCTCCATCTCGCTTCCTGGTCCTATGTTCTGGGCATCGTCGGCTTGGTTCTCATACCAGTGTTGGAGTTCACGGCGTGGTTTCACGCGAAGCGAGCAGCTATGAGCCGATATTCCTCTATTGAGCTAAGACATCGAGACCTCGAAAAGCCCGAGATGGAAAGTCCTCCTCTTCACCTGGACAGGGATTCTGTTGTCCCGAGCCGATTGTCCCGGCACAGCGCCGACAGGAACAAGGCAAAGAGTTCAATCAAAGTCGCCTGAAGAACAATAGAATACACCGGCCAGGGATTGGCCGGTCATCAGAACATCAATCGACCTAGAAGAAGGAGTCAGTCATGCCATCAATCAATGGAAAAGTGGCAATTGTGACAGGAGCGTCCAGGGGCATCGGCCGCGCCATCGCTGAACGGTTGGCGCGGGACGGCGCGATGGTGATTGTGAACTATGGGACGAGCATAGACAAGGCCAAGGCGGTCGTGGCTGGAATCGAGTCACACGGCGGCCAAGCCGTGGCGATCCAGGCAGACATGAGTAAGGTATCTGACGTTCGTCGCCTGGTTCGAGAGACGATGCAGCGCTTTGGGCGACTCGACATCTTGGTGAACAATGCCGGGATGGCCCTATTTAAGCCGTTGGTCGAAACAACTGAACAAGAATTTGACCAGATCGTTGCCTTGAATGCCAAGGGCCCGTATTTCGCCATGCAAGAAGCAGCGAAAGTGATCGAGCCTGGGGGCCGCATCGTGAACATCTCGACCGATGGGACACATATGGGCTTCGCCAATGTGACGGCCTATGTTGGAACCAAAGGTGCCCTGGAGCAGTTCACGAAAGGATTGGCCCTTGAACTGGCACCCAAGGGTGTCACCGTCAACACCGTGTCGCCGGGATTTACGGACACAGTAATGATACCCGATGCATTTCGCGAGACGGGCGCCGAGATGTCCCCGCTCAAGCGGTTAGGAGCCCCGCAGGACATTGCCGACGTGGTGGCGTTCATGGTGAGCGATGAGGCTCGCTGGCTGACAGGGCAGAACATCCATGCCGGCGGTGGGGTCGTGATGTAAATACCGGGAAGCGAAAAGCCGGCGCTTGTTTCCGTATGGAGAAGTGGCTTAGTGCTGATCGCGTCGCGCAATTCCACGAGAGGCAGACATGAACGAAACCATTCATTTTCTGGCTGAGGGCATCCGGAGGTACGGGTCACGCCACCGCATCGTCTACCGCTTTTTCGACATTACGGCTTGGAAGAACAACGGGTCTGAAGCAGGACAAAATCACACGCACGGCTCTCGATACGTCACAATATGGAGACCAGCGATGCTTACATCAGAACACACTCAAAATAAGTCCCAGATACGTGCCCTCGTCTTCGTGGCACTGACGCTGTGGCTCGCGCTGGTATTTTCCCTCGGCGCGCGCGGAAGTTTTGTCAGAGCGCCGGGGGCATGGCCACTTCCAATCCTCATCGGCGTCACGGCACCGCTCCTTGTCTTCCTTGCCGCATTGCGGGTGTGGCATGGCTTCCGCAACTTCGTGTTGACCGTTGACCTTCGTCTGGTCACCGGGATTCAGGCGTGGAGATTCGCCGGACTGGGATTTCTAGCTCTCTACACGTACGGAGTGCTGCCGGGTCTCTTCGCGTGGCCGGCCGGACTCGGCGATATGGCCATCGGGATCACTGCGCCTTGGCTCGTGCTCGCACTCATTCGTGTGCCTGGTTTTGCAGCCAGCCGACTGTTCGCCGTTTGGAATCTACTCGGGGTCTTGGACCTTGTTCTGGCGGTGAGCATGGGAGCAACCGCGTCCGCGCTGGCGACTGATGCGGCAGGGGAGATCACCACTGCGCCGATGGCTCAATTGCCGCTCCTGCTGATTCCGGCATTTTTGGTCCCGCTCTTTGTCATGCTGCATCTGACCGCGCTTTTTCAGGCGCGACGACTAGCCATTGGAGAGCCAGGCACCCACACTTTACCAATTGCTGCATCCGACCGTGCGCCTGCGCAACAGGTGGGCTATAGCGCTAGGCCCCAGCGGAGTTAATCATCACGATTCCGTGAGGACCGATGAGACTTCTATCAATAAACGTGGGATTGCCGCGGGAGATCCAGTGGCGAGACGAGATCATACGCACGTCTATCTTCAAGGCGCCTGTAGCTGGACGGGTACGTGTGACGATGCCGAATGTGGAAGGCGATCGGCAGTCCGATCTTTCCGTCCATGGCGGAAGTGACAAGGCCGTGTATGCCTATCCATGGGAGCACTACGCCTTTTGGCGCACGGAACTTCCAGGCACAGAACTTCCCTTTGGCGTGTTCGGTGAGAACTTCACCACAGAAGGCTTACTCGAACGCAACGTCCACATTGGTGATCGCCTGCGCGCCGGTTCCGCTGAATTCATCGTCACTCAACCTCGAATGCCTTGTTTTAAGCTTGGCATTCGGTTTGGCCGAGGATATGGTCAAGCGCTTCCAGCGCAGCGGCCGGCACGGGTTCTATCTCGCGGTCCTTCGGGAGGGACACGTCGCGGCCGGTGACGTAATAGAATTCATCGCCCGGGACCCGCACGCGATCACGGTGGCGGATATTGCCCACCTGTTCATGGCAGATGGGGCGAACCAAGACCTCCTGCGCCGCGCAAGCGATCTTCCCGCACTTCCGGAAAGTTGGCGGGGGTACTTCCGCAAGCGACTCAGGGAACCTGACGCGTGATCGACGACGAGCAAAGGTCGGCTAATCCCTATCGCGACCGGGATAATGGGGAGCCGGCTGCCTTTATCTACGCCGACGTTGTCGTACAACTCTTGCACGCTGATTGCGCTGACTCTTCGTGCTGCCAGAGACCATCAATGTTGATATTGAAAGGAGAGACATCATGGCGACCAAGGCAACACCAATTCCTAAGGGGTATCACACCGTGACGCCGGTTCTGACGGTTCATGGGGCGGCCGACCTGATCGAGTTTCTCAAGCGAGCATTCAACGCACAGGAGATTTACCGCATGCCCGGTCCCGATGGCAAAGTCATGCACGCGGAGGTGAAAATCGGTGATTCGATGGTGATGTTGGGCGAAGCCACCGATCAGTGGAAGCCGACGCCGGCCACGATCGCGCTGTATGTCGAGGATGCGGATGCCTGGTATAAGCGGGCGGTCCAAGCCGGCGCGACCTCCGTCCGAGAACCGAGCGATCAGTTCTATGGCGACCGCAGTGGAGGGGTGAAAGATTCCGCCGGCAATCAGTGGTGGATTCACACGCACATAGAAGACGTCCCGCCGGAGGAGTTGCAGAAGCGTGCCGAGGCCTGGATGAAACAACAGCGTGGCTGAGCCGGCCCTTGTTCCAGTATCATGTAACTAAGCAGGCACGGACAGGAACTTCGGGACCCGTGCTGCTGTCGCCTGTCGAGCTAGTTGATCATAACGTTGATGCAGGATCTCGATGACCATCGAGCTTAACCACACCATCGTGCCGGCACATAACAAGGTCGCGTCGGCGAAGTTTTTCGCGAGGGTGTTTGGATTGCCGTTCGATGAAGGCGCGATCGGATACTTCGCGCCGGTACAGGTCAATAAGTCGCTTACTCTCGATTTTCACGACGACGTCGATCGTTTCGAAGTTCATCACTACGCGTTCAAAGTGAGCGAAGCGGAATTCGACGAAATCTTTGGCCGCATTCAGGCCGAAGGCATGTCCTATGGGGCGAAGCCCGATTCGCTGGACGATATGAAGATCTATCATCGTGGCGGCGGACGCGGTGTTTATTTCTGCGACCCCAACGGACATATCCTTGAACTGCTCACCGTGGGGTAAGGCGGTGTCGGATGAACATGGCGCTATCACTGCGGACGACCTGCGGGGTCAGGAAGTTTCAGGCTTCCCTATCCGATCAGCGATGACAAATAATTGTGTCTTGTATAGCGAATCACTGAAACGCGCGAGGTGACATTTGGCCAGGTCAAGATACCGCCGCATGCACGAAACGGTATAGTCGATTGAGCCATGGTGGAGAAGCCGTGTGCGGACCCATTCGAATGCCTCGTGGGAATGCCGTTGTGTTCCAAGGAGGCCTTGCAGTCGCCTGCGTTCGCTATAAGTACAGTGAGCCTGCAGATGCACTAACGGCAAAGTGACGAGACCTTGCCGAAGGTCCTGACCTAGCAACTTACCAAAGCTACGCGGCCCGATATAATCCAGAACATCATCCATGAACTGGTAGGCGATGCCAAGCCGCAGCCCAAAGCGGAACAGGGCGAGACAATCGGCAGGCGAAGCGCCCGCCAAGAGTCCTCCTGTTTTGCAAGTGGACGCCATTAACGCCCCCGTTTTGCGTGCCACGATACGGACATATGCCGTCTCGGTCGTGGGGCTACCACGCTGACCCGACAGTTGTCTGAGTTCGCCGATTGCCATGTTGCGGCAGGCATAGAGCACCGCTTCGGCCACTTCAGGATTTGCGAAACGAATGAGGCCCGCGACCGCCTGAAAATAAACATAATCGCCCATAAACACTGAGGCCCGATTTCCCCAAAGCTTTCGGGTTGTAGGCTGGTTTCGGCGAAGGTCCGCCTCATCAATCACGTCATCATGAAAAAGAGTCGCGGCGTGAATCGATTCAATCAAAGAGGCCAGGATGACATCATCCGTTCCTTGGTATCCGGCGATGCCCGCACTCAAAAGCAGCAACAAGGGACGAATCCGTTTTCCCCCATCTCGAAGGATGGAAGATCCGATCACTTGGATAGCAGGTGATTGCTCAGCGAACGACTGCGAAATTATCCTTTCTAGTGAACGAACCTTTGGCCCCCATTCTGTCTCTAGCGCATCCTCTAGTGGAGAACGATGGCTCTCAATCGCAATCGGCTCTGGGGTCATGGCCCTCTCCGTCGGAGTCATCAGGAGAAATGGCAAGGTCGATCGCAATGGACCGACACACGCCGAATGCTGCCATGCTACTGCTTAACAGCCATGAGAACCCGATGATTGAAGCCAGTTCTCGAGCAGGTGATCGCCGACAAAAAGCGATCGTGCCCTCGTGACGTGCACTCGGGACGGCCACGCCATCTTTTTGGCAAGCCGCCGCTACTTCCAAATTTCCCTTGACCGGTTTACAGAACGCCCAGCGGTCCGCCGCCCGCTCTCAGCCTCTGGTTTACTTTGCTTCATTCAAGTGCATCAGCGCTGCCTCAGCCGAACTGGCTCCTTCGTCCGCATGGCCAGCCTTTCCATGCTTCACCGCATCCTTTAATCCCTTCACCCCTTCCTGGACGTGGGGATTGCCCTTCATGTCCTTCTGCGCCGCCTCGGCATGCTGCAGCGCCACCTCAGCATGTTTGGTGAGCACGTCCGCATGACCTTGCTTACCGTGTTCAATCGCTTCCTGCGTATGCTCGACCGCTTCTGTAACATGTGCGTTGGTTCCGCTTGCCATCGCCATCGCAGCGGCCGTCACCGTCACGAGTCCGACGAGAATACCTGCTATCCCCTTCATCATGATCCTCCTTGGTTATGGTGAATTGGGTTTCCGACACCTCTTTCTATACGGATACGGCCGGACGCTGGATGCCTGTGACGCGCGACCCACTCATGGACATCACTCTCGTGGTCCTTTGCCGCGACGGCACCGACGCAGTCGACATATCGCATAGAGTCACCGATCAGTGGCGAGCTTCAACAGGTAGCCACGGATACGCAACAACCCACCGTACCACATGATATCGAAGGATGATGTTAGCTAGCTAACAGACCGGCCAGGACGTACCGGAAAGGTAGGGGCTTGTGAAGGATCTTGTCCATGAAACACAAAATTCAGACCGGCCGTCATCACCTTGCTGGTACACCACGGTACCCTTCTCAATATGATGGCCGGGACGATTCGTTAGGCTAGCACACAAGTCACCGCGAAAGAGCATCGAAAGGGCTTCGCAGTGTGTGCTCGACAAAACTGAACATAGCCTAGCCTTCTCGGCGTTGGACGGCGGCGCGGAGTCGTTCAAAGTGATCTGTCAGCTCCTGCTCGATACCATAGCGGATGACCCACTGCGGCGCCCATGTTTTCGGTTGAACAGCCATCTGAAGTTCCGCCCTGGTCTTACGTCCCTCTGCAAACGGCATCAGCCGCCACAGTCGCCAGAAATGGTTTAAGTCTCCACTGAGCAGTTCCGCCTCAATATGGTACGGCGGATCAATCCGCGTGCGAATGATGACATGCAAGGTTCCCGGCAGTAGCACCCGAGGCAGGTACATCTCCGTCACCACCCCGTCGGGCTCCTCGCGAATCGCGGCCATAGTCAGACCATTGCCAAAGAGACTCGGCCAGCCGGCATAATCCGTCAACACGGCAAACACAATTTCAGGTCTGGCCGATAGAACGAGGATCGCGTGGACATGGGCTACGTCCTGCGCATCAAACACGATGTCCACAGGATGTCTATCATCCGTCGCTGAAAGGACAGATCCGGCCGTCAACACGTTCACGAAGAGGACGTAGACGAGCAAGCGAAGTAATCGCTGCCGTAGGCCAGACATCATCGGACGTCGTGGCGGTGGACCCATGGCCTTCGCGTTCATGGATGACCGTATGTGGCAAGCAGGATCGGCTCTCCCAACAAGATTTACCGGACCTCGAGGCGACCCTCCTGACCTCGTTCACGATGGCTCTTCAAAAACAATAATTTTTTATCGCAATAGAATGGCACCGTGCCTTGCGTCGTGGGGGTGAACCGCACCGTCTTGCTTTCCCCGGCGCTCACCTCGACATGAACGTGGAGCCCTGAAGCGGGATCGGCAATGACAAATGTGTGGGGGATGAACGTGGCATCGTTGTGGAGAACCAGTTCGACTGGCTTGCCTGCTTGTACACTGAGTTCATTGGGACTATAAGAGTAGCTGTCCATCACAATCGTTGCACGTTGAACGCCTTGGTCATCCGGTTGGATGACGCTCGCGTCCGCATGCCCATGGCCCTCGCTCATCAGCGTGATCGACAACAGCAGGGCCGATGTCAGCGTCAGGATTCTCAGTCGTTGCATGACCATCTTGTCTCTATCACTGTACTCTTGGAGTGGCCCGACCGCAACAGTCGGACATCCCTCAATCTTCACGGTGCTTTTTGACTTGCTATGATCTCGGTGATTATTCCCACCCTCAATGAGGAGAAGGCGTTACCTGGGACGCTTGCCCATGTGCTGGCCCAGCCTGGCGACTATGACGTGGTCGTGGTAGATGGAGGAAGTACAGACCGCACGTGCGACATCGCTAACAATGAGCGACGCATTCGGCTCCTCCACGCGCCGAAGGGACGGGCCTCGCAGATGAATATGGGAGCCAAGGATGCGGCTGGCGAGTGGTTCCTGTTCCTCCACGCCGACACGCAACTCCCAACCGGTGCGCTGGCTCGGCTCAACGCCTTCGAATCTGATGTTTCGATTCAAGCCGGAGGATTCTTCCATCGGTTCTCGGGACACGACTGGCGCCTGCGCATGCTGTCGTCTTTGAATAATGTCAGATGTCGGTGGTCGAAAGTGATCTATGGGGATCAAGCGATGTTTGTCCGCCGTGCCCTATTTGAGCGGCTCGGGGGTTTTCCCGATCGGCCCTTCTTAGAGGATGTCCTGTTCTCCAGGAAACTCGTCAGGGTCGCCACACCGTTACTCCTCACCCCACCGGTTGTCACGGACTCTCGCAAGTTTGTGCAGATGGGAATTTGGCGAAGCGTCGCCCGCGCCTCCCTGATTCTGCTGGCGGTCGAACTCCGCCTTCCAATGGTCGCCCGTACTTTTTTTCGCGACATCCGTTAACGGGACGGAGCCATGATTCTCGGCACCTTGAACCCGCAAGTGCCCTCCCAGACCTGACCCTCATTCTCCACTCCGCCTCGCTCATCATTTCGCATCGCAGCATCGGTTCGTCATGCGGGACGGACGGCTGTACTTCGTGCTGCCTTCGATTGACTGCGGAATCGCGCCGGCGGGAGGCCGAACGCACGCTTGAACGCGCGATTGAAGGACGGCTCCGACTCATACCCGACTTCCGCAGCGATCTCTGCAACGCTGCGGCTCGTGGTTTTCAACATCTGGGCGCCGAGTTGAAGCCGCCAGCGTGTGAGGTAGGCCATCGGGGTCTCCGAAAGATAGCGCCGGAACCGCTCGGCCAGAACGGAACGCGAAATGCCGACCTCATTTGCCAGCGAGGCAATTGTCCACGGATGAGCCGGCTGTCGATGCAGCAGGGCCAAGGCTTTCCCGACTTCCAGATCGCGGATGCCGGCCAGCCAGCCGGTTTGTTCCACGGGGAGGAGCGCGATGTAGCGCCGCAACGTTTCGATGAACAAGACTTCGGACAACTTGGCGAGCACGGCCTCACCACCGGGCCCGAGCGCATCCGCATCACCGACCGAATACCGGATGGAGTTTTCGAGCCATTGGCCTGAGGCGTCGTTGCGGATATTGACTTTGAGAATGGGTGGCAGGCCGCCAAGAAAGATCCGGCTCAAGTACGGCTCACACGCCATGTAGCCGCAAATGAATTTACTGATCTCCCCGCCGCCCCCCTGGCGGGAGACCTTCAGCCCTGAAGATAAAATTCGTTGCAGCTCTTCGGCGTTGTCCACCGGCGTAACGGGCGAGCCGTTTCCCATGATGTGTGAATCGCCATGGGGAAAGATAACGATGTCCCCTGCGCTGAGCCGAAGAGGCCGGCCGTCTCCCTCGACATGGGCATAGCCACAGCCCTCAGTCAGCAAGTGATAGATGATCACGTGCCTGGGTTCTGGAAAAAGATAAGGAGCTACGATGCTGGAAGCGGGTGCCTGAAAACACCAGGGCGCTGAATACTCGGCGTTGTAAAACAGCGCCCCGTCCAGCTTGACGGCCTTCAAGACTTCGGACAACACATCCATACGGGCACCGGAACCGCGGTGGCGGAGCGTCGGCAAAGTCTACCGGACGCCCGGGCAAATGAAGCACAGCCTAGCACGCCCCGGTCAAGAGAACCAGACTCCTGGATAAGACAACGTCACATGATCGTCCTATAGTGCGACATGGAATGCAGTGTCGATGGCGGATCGCGCATCGATCCGGTAACCAATAGAAAGGAGTACACCATGTCGACCAGCGCACTATCACCTGACGTAGGCAGTGTGAAGACTCGTCTCAAACAGATTTGGATGGCCGGCGACTACGATCGATTCTCGCGCTACATGGAAAGCGGTGCGCGCGAGTTCTACGAGCGTCTCAATGTCGCTCCTGGATGCCGATTGCTGGATGTCGGCTGCGGCTCGGGCCAGCTGGCGTTGATGGCCGCGAAGGATGGCTTGGAAGTGACCGGCGTAGACATCGCCTCCAACTTGGTGGAGCGCGCACAGGCGCGCGCGCAAGCGGAGCGTCTACGGGCCCGCTTCCAGGAAGCCGATGCAGAAGCGCTTCCGTTCGAGGATGCGAGCTTCGACGTGGTGACGAGCTTGATCGGCGCGATGTTCGCGCCGCGGCCTGAACTCGTGGCGAAGGAGTTGCTGAGGGTGTGCGAACCGGGGGGCACCATTGCCATGGCTAACTGGACGCCACAGGGTTTCATCGGACAGATGTTCAAGACCGTGTCGACATTCATTGCACCGTCCGGGATGCCTTCGCCGGTCTTGTGGGGTGATGAAACTACAGTGCGTGAACGGCTCGGCAATGGACTGTCGAGTCTTAATCTGGTCAGGCGCCACTATACGTTCAGTTATCCTTTTCCTCCCTCGGAAGTCGTGGAGTTCTTCCGCCTGTACTATGGACCGACCCATCAGGCGTTTGAATCCCTTGATGGCGGCGGCCGTGGGCGTCTTCGCCAAGAACTCGAAGCACTCTGGGCTGCTCAGAATCGAGCCGGAGCAGGGTGCACCACGGTCTTCGCTGAATATCTGGAAGTGATCGGCGTTCGGGCGTGAAGCTCCTTGAATAGGAGGCCCATATGAAACAGATTTCCACGATCGGAAAGGCGCGCATTGAAGCGCAGGGGTTTGTTGATCTCGACGATCAGACATTGGCGCAGGTCAACTATTGGCTGCGGATGTCTCCCGCGATCTGCATGCTCTGGGGTGCTGTTGGAACAGCCCTGACCTCAGCGACGATTCTGTGGTCGTTGGTCCCGTTTGCCGCGGTGGGGGCTCTCCTTACCGGCCACCCCTTTGATGTCCTGTACAACTTCGGGTTCCGCCACTTCGTAGATGGCCCGCGCTTGCCGAAGTATCCATTGCCTCGGCGTTTTGCCTGCCTGATGGCGACGGTCATGATCTCGGGAGCCGCTTGGAGTTTTCAGTCCGGACAGTCTGTGATCGGACACATCCTCGGTTGGTCCCTTGTTGCAGCAGCCTTCGCGAACGTCAGCATTGGGTTCTGCGTGCCTTCCTTCATTTATAGGATGGTCTTCGGGAAACCGTCGTCGTGCGCCGTGGGACACAGCCCTCTGAGAGAACGAAGACCGGAAATCATGATCGTTGGCTAGAACCGCAAGACCTTTGTAGAACACGCCACAGGAGGAACGGCATGGCACATCTCATTCAGCAACCGACCATCGTCACGGCAGCGGGAAACAAACACAAGGAGATTGCCGAGTACGTGGGGCGTCTCAACTCCGCCACGGCGGCGTTGAGCATTGCACACATGAAGAGTCCGCCGGACTGGAGTGAGCCGGGGCAGACTCCCGACTTCAATGAATATACTGTGGTCTTGCGCGGATCGCTTCGTGCGGAAACTCGCGCGGGAATTATCGATGTAAGAGCGGGGCAGGCGATTTTGGCTCCCAAGGGTGAATGGGTGCGCTACAGCACCGTGGGGCCGGATGGCGCCGAGTATGTGGCGGTGTGTATGCCGGCCTTTTCTCCGGAACTCGTACGACGGGACAAATGAGCACGCTTGAGGTGTTCACAATACAAGGAGGTCGCCATGTACGACATAAAAACTCTGAGCAAGATGAAGACTCTGGAGACCCATGCGCCCGAGGCGATGAAGGCGTTCGTGGCGTTCGACAAGGCCGCCGTGGCTGACGGAGCGATCCCGGGAAAGTATAAGGAACTGATCGCGCTGGGGGTCGCGTTCACCACACAGTGCCCGTATTGCATCGAGGTCCACGCGAACAACGCGCGAGGGCTAGGCGTTTCGGATCGGGAGATCGCCGAAGCCGTTCTCGTCGCGGCGGCGTTGCGCGCTGGCGGGGCGATCACCCACGGCACGCACGCGGTGAACGGAACCTAAACGCACTCCGACTCAGTGAGGCGGACTGTTCAAGCCTGCAGCAAGATCGACCAATTGCATTCCGCGTCCAAGAGAAGAAGGAGGTACGCCATGAAGTTCTCCCACATCATCGAGTTCGCGGCGGCTGCTCTGCTCATCTGTACCGCTCCTAGCTGGGGCACAGAATCGACAGTGGCGCCTGCACCGTCGACGAGCCTTTCTGACACGGTCCCCCTCTACACGAACCTCGGGGACCACCACAAACCCATCTCCACTCGAGTCCCGGCCACACAGCAGTACTTCGACCAGGGCCTGCGACTCCTCTACGGATTCAATCACGCGGAAGCGATCCGGTCCTTCACGCACGCCGCAGAACTCGATTCCACCTGCGCCATGTGCTATTGGGGGATCGCACTCGCCTACGGCCCGCACGTCAACGCTCCAATGGACTCGGCGAGCGGAATCGCCGCGTACGCGGCGGCGCAGAAAGCGCTAGCGCTCAAGTCCCAGGCCACGGCGCCTGAGCGCGCGTACATCGAGGCGGTCGCGCAGCGTTACGAGGCGGTCCCGCCAACCGATCGTACTCGGTTGGATACGCTGTACTCGCGCGCGATGGAGCGGGTGGCCAATAGCTATCCCGACGACCCCGACGCCGCGACGCTGTATGCCGAATCGCTGATGGACCTCCGACCGTGGAACTACTGGCAACCCGACGGGACTCCCTACCCCGGCACCAATGAAATCGTAGGCCAGCTTCAGAGAGTCATCTCGCGCAATCCGAACCACCCCGGCGCGTGCCATTACTACATCCACGCCGTCGAAGCGGTGAACCCGCAGGCGGCGGTGCCATGCGCCGAGCGGCTCGCTCAGCTCATGCCGGGCGAAGGACACATGGTCCACATGCCCGCACACATCTACATCCGCGTCGGACGGTGGAACGACGCCGTCCAGGCCAACCAACACGCCATCCACACCGACGAGGTGTTCATCGAAGGGCAGCACCCGATCGGCGTCTATCCGCTCGCGTACTACCCGCACAACATCCACTTTCTCGCCTTCGCCTCCACGATGGCGGGCCGCAGTGCGCAGGCGATTGAGGCATCGAATACACTCACCTCCAAGGTGAACGTGGACGCGGCGCGCCAGGTCGGGATGCTGCAGGAGATGCTGCCGTACCACGCGCTCACGCTCACGACGTTCGGAAAATGGGACGACGTGCTCGCCAAACCGCTTCCGCCTGAAGACATCCGCTTCTCGTATGCCATGGCGCACTACGCCCGCGGCGTGGCTCACGCCGCGAAGGGACAGTGGGCGGAGGCGCAAGCCGCGCTCGACACGGTGACGGCGATCAACGCCACGACGCCCGAAGGGGCCGATGGCAAGACGGCGCTCTCGATCGCCGTGCAGGCGCTGTCCGGCGAGATTGCCACCCGCCGCGGCGACCTTGACGCGGGCACGAACTACTTCCGGGAGGCGGCCAAGATCGAGGACGCGGGACTCTACTTCGAACCGCCCAAGTGGTACTACCCAATTCGGCACTCGCTCGGCGCCGCACTGGTGAAGGCGGGACAAAATGCCGAGGCCGAAAAGGTGTATCGCGAGGACCTCCGGCGCTTCCCCGAGAACGGCTGGTCCCTGTTCGGGCTCGCGCAGGCGCTCCGGGCGCAGGGGAAGAACTCCGAAGCGGCCGCAGCGGAAGCGCGCTTCCGCCGAGCGTGGGCGAGCACGGACGTGACGCTGACGGCATCGAGGTTCTAGCGAATTGAGTGACCTTCTGGTTCACTCCCTAAGCCCCCGGGGAGGTACTCCAAGAAGATCATTGATGGCAACCATCTAAGCCGCTCTAAGTTTGGGTCAGGTCTTGAGCTCGTCATCAGGCAGCCAAACCGAATTCAACCCCGGAGAACTGTCGGGTGAAGGAGTTATCAAAGACAAGACCTGACCCCTGAGGCCCCTCGACATTCATTGCGCCATCCGGGATGCCGTCGCCGGTCTTGTGGAGCGATGAAGCAACGGTCCGTGAACGGCTGGGCAAGGGCTCTCGGATCTCAAACCCAACAGACGCCACTCAACGTTCAGTTATGCCTTTCCTCCCTCGCAGGTCGTGGAGTTCTTCCGCCTCTACTATGGACCGGCCAATCAGGCGATCGCGTGGAGGTCGCGTTCACGACCCACTGTCCGTACTGCATCGAAATCCACGCCAACAACGGTCGATGGCTCGGTACGTCTGAGGCAGATCGCCGAGACCGTATTAGTCGCCTCGGCATTGCGCGCGGGGGGATCACCCATGATACACACGCGCTGAAGTGAACGTGAAAGTTCTCGACTGCACGTAGAACCAAGGCATCCCTTTTGCGATGGGTCAGCTTGGTTTATTGTTGTGTGAGGTGGATGAAGACCGGAAGGCGCAGGCTTGGCCAGGGGCGGCACGGGGGTTCGGTATCGATTCGGCTACCCATTCCAAGCCGCGGGCAACGTGCGGCCGGCTCTCATGTTCGCGGGCAGCGCGATATCCATTTTCGCTGGCGGCGGCATGTTCCTGCTATGCATCATCTCGATGAATGTGTCCTTGTCGATCGACAGGTTCAGACGTTCGTTGAATTGCTTCTCCTCGCCGATGGTGGATGATACCCGGCCGTTGTAATCGTGACCGGGGTAGACGATGGTGGCATCCGGCAGTGCGAACAGTTTATTGCGGACGGAATCGAACAGCTTCTCCGCAGACCCGCCCTGAAAATCCGTACGGCCATTGCCGCGTATGAACATCGTATCGCCGGTGAAGACCGCACCGGGCAGAACATAGCTGGTACAGCCATCAGTGTGGCCAGGGGTGGCCAACGCGGTCATCGTTGTGGCGCCGAAGTGCAGCTCCTGGCCATCATGCAGAAATATGTCGGCACCCGTGACAACACCTTGTGCGCCGCCACCATAGACTATTTGCGCACCCGTCCGATCCTTGATCATCGATGCGCCCGTGATGTGGTCCGCATGGATGTGCGTTTCGACGGCAAAGGCAAGCGTCAGACCCAGCTCTTTGATTGTTGTAAGGTCGCGTTCGACGTTTTCAAGGACGGCATCGATGATGACCGCCTTGCCCGAATTCCGGTCGGCCACGATGTAAGTGCGGCTTTCCGCCCTGTCGTCGATATCCTGCATATGGTTCACGTCCAGCAGGATGATCACGGTATACGTGCCTTCGATAGCCATGACCTGCGCCCCCAAGCGTGCTGTATTCGTTCGTCCAATGGACGCACGAAAGAAACGCCGCTATTTTACGTTTTACTGTCTACTCGGTCTATCGTTGGAGCAGGAGGGCGTTGTAGCAGGATCAATTCATGCAATCACCCGCCTGTGCACCGTTCCACTTCCCTAACAAACCGCTGGGTCGCCGCGATGAGACCACGAGGATCCTGTTGAATGCGGCTCCCCAAAATAAACACGACATCCCGTCCATAGAGCGGTCCCAGCTCAGCCACTTGCTCGAATCCGATCCGGCCGGCCGCCGTCGGAAACATCGGCCGAATGTGGTGCCAGGACGAGCGACACGCCGCGGCGACCGCCGAGCAGTCGTCCTTGGTCATCGCGAAGCCTGTCCCGTAGCTGGGATAAATCGAAACGTCGGCCCCGGCGAGCCGAGGCAATTGACCATACAGGGCAGCGGGAGCGACGCCGTTGTCCGGATGCACGCCGTAGCTGCCGAGGAAAGACGGATGGCTGGCGATCGGCAATGCCACGGTGTCGTCGTCGGCCAAGGCCCGAAGCGCATCGAACCCGGTCAAGCCCGGAGCGATGAGCAGGCCTCCCGCGCCTGCCTGTTTAGCCCAACGGGCACGCCGGCGTATGTGATCCATGGGACCACTCACATGCGGCAAGTACAGACAGGGACGACCTCTCTGTGCGGCTCCCTTGGCCACGGCCTCGGCGCAACGTGCGACGCGTTCCTCGAACGGACAGAAGGAATGGTCCATGAGGCCTTGGTCGTCTTTGATCAAGTCCGCACCGCCAAGGGCGAATTTGAACGCCAGATCGGAAAGTTCCCGCGGCGACAGCCCGAGCGGCTTCAGCACGGCGCAGACCAGCGCCCGATTGTGCACCCCGCACGCCTCTCGGATTCCCTCCACCCCGAATCGAGGGCCGCGCCAGCCCGATAACAAAGAGACCGGCAGCTCCCACGACAGCAAACGAACACCCGGGCGCAAACTACTCGTGCCGAACAAGACATTCAACAGGCCCGTGCAATCGTCGCCGATCAGGTTGCCGGAATACGTGATCCTGACGTCATAGCGACCAGGAGACCCAGGGCCGACTTCCTCGAGCCGCCCCACAATCTGTTCGCGAAGACGCGGCGTCAGTACCTCCTTACTGGCCTCGACAGTCTGATCCACACAGATGAGATACGCCCTAGCGCGCGCCTCCGCCTCCGAGCCGGTCACTTGGTAAACCGCAGTGACTCGGTTTTCCGCCGAAGAGTTGTCCGACCCGGCTACTGATTTGGAGATCATGGAAGCGGTTTGATCCTATGTAGCCGCCAAGCGTACGTGGTGGCGCGAAGAAATGCCAGCTTGATACGCCACTCAGGAGACGGAACTAGATTTCAAAGTCGATTCAACGTTTCCTTCTCTACGCGCTGCAATTAAATCTCGGGATCGTCACATCGAAATGCATGACTTGATTCAGTCGATGAAGGACCATGCGGAAATTCCATCTACGTTCGATGGAGAGATTCCTGAGTTCGCCTTTGGAAATGGCGAGGCTCGGTTGCTTATAGGGCAGCGGTATCTCGTAACAGACCCGGACGGGAATGAGTCGCCAGGGCTATTAACGACCGCGATGGTTAACGATAACGAGCAAAGAGCATACTGCGCGCTATCCTTCGCTAGCGGAAAAGCAGGGACATACACATGGCCCCTCTCTGAGGCAGAAATGGCAGCATGGCGGAAGCATCCTGATACATTCTTCGGCGAGGTTGGGCAGCGATCAACTAGAGCAGAAGACCCGCTTGACCTTTATGATTTCTTCCACAATTCTTATCGCCAAACGCCCAAAGAACGATTACTTGAGTTCATGGCTGACGCACCTGATCTTGAGGATCTCAGGGAGCTTGAGCAGTCACACCTAGTGAGCATATACGCGGAGCGTTGCGTTTGTTCGATAGTTGCACAGCAGTCATAGCCACCCACCGGCGGCTCCAGCTAACACCGAAGCGTGGCACCAAAAACGAGCCCCTCATACTTCACGTCACCGGGACAGCATAAAAGGGTCGGACGTCTCTTCTCATGATCCCTCTTTAGGCACATGGCCCCGGCTTATGTTGAATAGTTAGTGGGGTGATCTCCTCACATATTTTACGAGCACTTCACTGATGTCCGTCGGACTCTCCTTGGTTAGGATATCGTTCTTCCCATCACACGGAGAGACAAAATATGCCACTCTTCCACCGCATCTCCGCCATAAGCAAACCGCCGAAAAGTAGCTTATAGAGCTTATAAGAGGTCTTCATGGCGACCTACTGATTCAGATTAACTGGACCGACCAAGGTATTCGGAACATCAAGGGGTTCTGAAAAAACGCTCGAACAGCTGACTACGCCTAGTTTTGTATAGCCTAAAACGAAAAAATAAGTGCCTTGCGCACAAGACTTAGGCAGGGACGTCAATATATTCGACCTGGCTACTGGCTGGCGGGACGGGCAGGCCGTCTTGAGCCCTTCAAGATGAAACTCGATGGCTTCGCGGATGAGGGATTCAGGTGTGCACCACCTCTACTGCCATGTAGCCAAATGCGATCCTGCGCTCCATTCCTCGCTGCTCACGGAACGTTCAGCTTTACGCTAATCGCTCCGCCCAGGTCGCCCTCCTTTGCACCTTCTTTCGGGTAGCCGGAGAGGTCCCGCTCGCCCTTCGGCTCACCATGACAGGCTAGGCAGGCCTTCTGATAGTACAAGGGCAGCATCACCCGGACTGCCTTGCCCCCATCTACTACTTCACTGAGGATGCCATCACTTTGTCGGGGATAGGTGGGATCAGCAAAACGAGCTAATATCCGTCGCTCGAACTCATCTGGGGCATTTTGCGGGTTACGGGGAGGATTCATGGTCTGGCGCAAGTAGACCTCGGTGTAGCTGCGGAAGCTGGAGGCCGTGGTAGTGCCGAAGACGGCCGGAATGAAGCCCTTGAATCCGATACCTTCCAGATTAATGATGTGCCGCACATCACCCACGGTCTTCTTGCTGGCCTGGACCAATGTCGGAAGCAACTGTTTGGCCACCTCCGGCACGTTGCTCTGTTGCAGTGCGAATAGATTCAAGCCCGTCCGTTGTTGAAAATTCTCAGACAATTCTTGTTCGAATACGGCAGGGCTATAGCCCTTGTCGCCTTTCTTCCGATCATTGATCAATGGCTGCTTATTTGCGATGGTGACTCGACCGGCATCCAACAGGAGGGCGAGGAGACGGCCCGTTTCCACAAGTTCTTCCGTGGTGGGCTGTGCGGCCAAGCCGGCTTCCAATTCTAAGAGAGATACCAACATGAGCACCACAGCCAGGCTGCTGCGATTCATAAGGCCCTCATGTGTGAACGCGGTTTTGGCTCACACCTACGGGAAAGCTGAAGTGGAGTCAAGTCGTTGTCAATACTACAGGTAATTTCAATTGAGAGTGTCACAGCGTTTCTTGGTGTCTGAAGAGGTGATAAATTTGAAGATGATGCGATAGGCTCGATCGACCCTAAAGCTCGAGACTTCCTGGTGCTTCGGATACACTTTCCCGGTATGAAGTGGCGGATGAAAACTGGCATCCATACCCATAAAAGGCAGGCAAAACTGATTTCTTTCGAGAGAACCTTTCACCAATAACTCAGACACCAGTGCAGATGGTTTATTGATATGCCTTGCAGAGGGCGGTCTCGATTTGTTTATTTCAGTTCACAAATCGTTTTAGAGACATGCCCTGAGCTTACTTATATAGGGTAGCTGGTTAGGTGATCTCCTGACATCTTCTAGGAACACTTCACTGATGTCGGCTCCTCTTTGATTCGGATATCAGTCTTCCCATTACACAGGGAGCCAAAATATGCCGCCCTTCCAACGCCTGTCCGCCGTAAGAACCGTCGACGAGTACCTAATAAAAGGAGGCCATCATGGCGACCTATCTGATTCAGATTAACTGGACCGACCAAGGTATTCGGAACATCAAGGATTCACCCAAGCGGTTGGATGCCGCCAAAAAGACGCTCAAAGACCTGGGTGGTGAGGTGAAAGGGTTCTACATGACACAGGGCGCCTCAGATGCCTTGCTCATCGTCGACGTCCCAACAGACGAGGCGCTCGCCAACTTTGTGCTGAAGGTGGGCTCTGCCGGCAACGTCCGGACCTCAACCGTTCGTGCCTATGCGGAAGACGAGTACCGGAGAATCATCGGAGGCGTGTCTTGATCGTTACGGCGGTTCTCGTCGGTAGGGCGGGGAAGGAATGGCAGATAGGCAAGGGCAACACGATATATCGGGCCACTCCGACCAGGATCTAGGCGAAACACGCCGGTAAAGGGGTTTCCTGCACTCAGTGCTTCTCTCTCTCCAGAATCGGCACCATACGCTCGCGTTGTGCACAATCTGGGAGAATAGGTCCCATAGGTGAAACATCCCCGATTGAGCGGCATCCAGCCCTATGTTCTTGGCTCGGTGTCGGGCTCTATGTCATACTTATTGCCCATTATCCAGATGATCCGCGAAGCGTCCCCATCCGGCACACGGGGGAAATGAAGGGTTGCGGGGCAGAATCGCTGAGTGGGTGTAGAAAGAGGGGAAGGGAATGAGGGCGCATCCACATCTTCGGTCATTACTGTTCATGGTGATAATCATTGGGGCAGGAGCCACAGTACGAGCCGCCGAGCCATCGTTCGATCAAACCGCGCGATACCTCCTGGAATTGGCCAAAGCTTTCCGCACGGCCTATGTGCTGCAAGTCGTCGAGCATGTGCGGTCGGGCGGCATTCAACCGAATGAAGATTGGGTGAGGGCGTCCCATCTCGTACCGCTTCCGGCGCAATTCGTAAAAGGTGCGGCGGAGCAAGTGACCGGGTTTGAGCTCGGCCTGATTGGGCTCACTCCGCTGAACAGCGCCAACCGTCCAAAATCGCAAGCAGAGACAGACGCGCTCCTCAAGCTCGAGAGTAATCGGGACCTGTCGGTGCTCACCTTCATCGATGGAGCGGAGTTTAAGGCTATCTCGTCGGATCTCGCGATTGTGCAATCATGCGTCGATTGTCATAATCACCACCCCCGGGCGACCCGTCATAATCTTCGGCGATGGGATGTCGTGGGTGGAATCGTCGTGCGGCTCAAGCGCGATTCCACACCGGAAGGAATGACCCTCGACAATACAGGCCCGCCGAAACGGCCCGCTGGACCGTTGGAGCGGCTTACCCCAAACTCCAATGTTCCTCCACCCTGGGTGCGCTAAAGAAGTCACGCGTCAACGCTGAGTGACATCTACTCGACAATACCACATCAAACAGCCACAGGAAGCTGAGGCCAACATCCGCCGACGATCGGCGACCACGTCACGGCATCGACCGCGCCGGCCTATCATAGGAATGTGGCGTTGTAGAACGGTGATGCTGTAGGCTTCGACTTGTGCGAGGATACCGCTCTAGAAGAGAGTTCGTCTTTCGGAGCCGATATGCAACAGAAGTCCGGTACCCGCCGCTGCGCTTGGGTTGATCTTACCAAGTCCGACTACATCGACTATCACGATAACGAATGGGGTGTGCCAGTCCATGACGACCGACGCTTATTTGAATTTCTGATTCTGGAAGGTGCTCAAGCCGGGCTCAGCTGGTACACCGTCTTGCGCAAACGGGAAAACTACCGCCGCGCTTTTGACCACTTCGATCCGGAAACGGTGGCTCGCTATGGCGAACGAAAGGTGCAAGAGCTGCTGGGAAATTCAGGCATTATCCGAAACAAATCCAAAATTCTTGCCGCGATTAACAACGCGCGGAGGTTCCTGGAGATTCAGGAGCAGTTCGGAAGCTTTGACGCCTACATATGGAAATTTGTCGACGGCCGGCCGATTGTGCATGCCTTCAAAAGCTTGAAAGATTATCCGGCGACGAGCCGGGAATCCGACGCGATGAGTAAAGATCTGCGCCAAAGAGGCTTCACATTCGTGGGATCGACTGTGTGCTATGCACATATGCAGGCGACGGGCATGGTGAACGACCATGCGATCGCGTGTGCCAGACGGCAGGAGATCATCGATGGGTATTCGGAGGAGGATGAGCTCAAGGACTCGTAACGTATGAAGGCTCGACATTCCTCGTGCTGCTTGCCGACGCAGACGTGCGCGCTGTACGAACGCGTGAATCGACCCGCCTGCTCCCTCGGGTGCTGCGAGATCGGCCTTGACGGTGCCCGGCATCGTATGGTGAGCTTTTCGCGAACCTCCGGACGTGCGCAAGACCGGCCTGAACAGAGTTCGAAAACCGCCGAAAGTCATCAAGGAGTTTACCGATGAAGATACTGACGTTGGCAGTCTTGATGATCGCTGTCATATGGAGCCATGCGGCGGCCCAGTCGTCCGACATGGAATTCACGCCGGGTCCACGGATGATCCGCGCCATCGAGCAGACCGCGGGATACTATGTGCACCTCGGCCACAGTCTGGGGCTGACGCCGGAGCAGAAGGAGACCATGGCGCGTCTCGTTCAGGGCATGAAGACCGACATGTGGATGAAGGAGGCGGTGCTGGTCGGGATGTTCCAGGAGCTGGAGGAAAAGCGCCGGCACGGTCTTCTGCAGGACAACGAATACCGCATCGCCAATACGCTGACCGGAGGAATCGAAACCGATGAGCTCAATCTTTTCATCGACACGCTCGCCGGCTTGCGCGGGTTACTCACCCCCGACCAGCAGGCCAAGGTCCGTGAGGCATCGCATCCGGCCCTAGAATTTCGCCTCTCGCAAGGGTTCAATACGAGAATCGGCCTGATGTCCTTGGAGGCTATTGGACGGGTCTACAACGGCTACCGCGATGAGCTGCGCTTGAGCGAGGCCCAGGCGCAAGCCATGCAGTCGCTACTGGAAGGCGCGCGCCGCGAGGTGCTTCGGCTCGGCACAGAGATCGACCTCAGCCGCGTGGAGGCCGATGAGCTGGTCATGCGGCCGGACGTGAACCCCGAGGTGATCCGCGCGAAGATGCAGAAGACCGGTGAGACGGAAGGGGTGCTCTTCAACAAAATCTTTTCGGTCTCGGACCAGATCGATGCGCAGTTGACGGAGGAGCAGCGAAAGAAACTGACCGAGCTGAAACAGAATCGTCAGCGCCATGCCGCCGGCGTGGAGCGGGCCGGCCATGCGAGCGCTGCTCATGGAGAACGTCCTGGCCATGCAGCCCCAGCCTTCGATTATTTCCTGGATCAAACCGGACGGCTCGGACTCACCCCGGAGCAGGTTGCCGGCCTCGTGGCTGCGAAGAACGAGACGAGAAAAGCCGTATTGATCGAGCAGGCGAAGCTGAAGGGGGCCGAACTCCAGCTCCTGAACCTGCTTCGCTATCAGAATGGCGAAACGCCGGTGCCGGAAGATAAGCTCGCAACCGCCGTTCAAGGCCTGGAACAGGTGCGGAGCAGGATCACCCAGCTGAAAGCCCTGGGGTATCTGAAAGCGCGACAGCTCCTCACCCCGGAGCAGCAACAGCGCGTGCATCCTCCGCAAACGTTCGAGGACGGACGATAACGTATATTGTTTGTGACGTTTGAGGAAGCCCAGAGAACCGTGAATTATGTGCAGTTGTGCCAGCCGCCGAGTGACCCGTCCGGAGGACTTTTACATCTCGATTTCCACACCTGTATGATGCTTGATCTTTTCCTTAATCAATCCTTTCGCAAGGTCCATGATCGTGTCGAAACCAAAGCTGCCAATCTTCTTTGCGCCCTCCTTGGTCTTCTTCCAGAGCTCAGGGTCCCTGACGGTCTCAAGATACTCGTATCCCTTCCACGTGATGCTTTTGGGCGTCACGAAGAAGATGTAGTCGTGATCCACCTGCCGCTTTGTGCTTTGCGACACGCCTAACTTCCCCCTGAACACCCACGCTTCAATGAACCCTGCTTGATACATCAAGCGGAGATGATGATGTATCTGATCATCTGACACCCCGAGTTTTTCGGCGAGGGGTTTGACGTCGATCTCTTCCAGGGTGGTCTGATCCGGGAGAAACGAATAGCTCTCAAGCTCAAGCAAGAGCGAGCGGACCAAATCCATATCGCGGTTCATGTGGCGCTACTCCTTGTTTCAGGCGCATCCGATCCCATAGCACGCTACAGAGGATATGAGAGCACCTTCAAGCTAATTTCAGTAATCTGCGAGACCAGTCTACTGCAGAATTGTAGACGTATTCCATGCCCCTGGAGGCGGACGAAGGATTTGTGTCTGTGGAGATGAGCGAAACGAAAGGGCTGACCGGCACGCGCCGCGAAATGATGACTGGCGCTTTTTCCATCTATTGCCTTTCTCCATGATCAATCTTCAGTAGCTCTTGCCGTCAAAAGACAAAGTCTGGTGAGGCTAGCGTCTCTGGTGTGGCGGTCCCATTCGACACCAGGATTGCGACGAGTGTGTCTGTGTAGCGAGTCCGGCGATAGGTCAATTGCACGACGCCAAAGACGAATGGTTCGGATTTGATGAGCTGAAACTGTTGTTCTTGGCAGGCCGCGAGGAAAGAGCGGCACGCCGTCTCCGAGCACGGTGGGATGGACGGACACAATCAATTCATCGAGCACCAAACGAGCCGTAGTCCTCATCCGTGAAGAGCCAGTCGATCTCGCCCGCCAGGCCGGTGATGTAGCCGTCCAAGCGCGTAGCTATGAAGCAGGCAAGTGGACGCATGGGGTGGTGATTGTATAGCATCCAAGCTTGTCGTATCTCAGCCCGGTGGAGTTCGAGCGACAGATCAGTGACTCTTAACGCGGTTTCCACGGACCCGGACCAATCAGCAATCAGTGCGATTCATCTGGCTCCTTCGGTTCGATGGCAGATTTCCAACCGATTGCCACTAGGATCCTCGAAAAAGACCGCATAGTAGCCAGGCCCTTCGTGGAACCCAGGGCCTTCGACATTCCGAGCTCCTGCCCGGACGATGATCTCAGCCAGCCGGTCGACCTCGCTGGGACTGTCTGCCCAGAAGGCGATCCGGCATTCATTGGCTGTATGCCGCGACGACTCGGTGACGCCAAAAAACTCGCTTGCACTGTCCGCTCCGGCTGCTTCGAACTGCAGCCAGTGCTCGATCCCGACGTCGCGTGTGAACCCCAGCGCCGGGAGGAGCGTCTCGTAGAAGGGCCGCGCCTCGGCCAGGCTTCGCACCCTCAGATCAATGTGATCGTATCGTCTCCGCATAAGTCCTGCTTCGCCGCATGATGAGGAAGCTCGGCCATTCTACTTTTTCAGGTTAGGCTGGTCTATTACAGTTTCAGCGAAAGGAAGAGTATGAGGAGGCGGACCGCCACGCTTCGGGAAATGGTTCCTGGCACCTTTGTGCTTTAATCTTTTTCGTATCTTGCTGTTATTCATTCCGTAGGAAATGTTTTAGCCGAGTTATATAATGGTGGCTAGTGCCTATGCTCAATGCGCTGATCCGGCTCCCCAACCTCCGCCAAACGGAAACCCCGCCCCTTCATCACCCACTTCCATTGGCTGTACCGCGCTGCCACCCCTATTGACTTGACCCGCGATCGCAATTCTCTTGGGATATTCTCTTCTGAAAACGCCCAGATGGCTGATGTCCAGTCTTTATAAAACAGACATCGAGAGGAAACCTTAGGAAACCATGACAGCTTGTCAGGCTCTTATTTTTCAGGGCACGCTTAGGACAGCGACTCGGGTAGCCTAGCGAAATAGACCATAGGCGAGACCGGGCTTTAACAGGTGTAAAGAGTTGTGAAAGTGCTGGTGACTGGCGCGACCGGGTTTATCGGTGCGGCCGTCGTGCGCGCCCTCGCGGCAGCCGGCGTCGAGGTGCGTGCGCTGGTGCGGCCGAACAGCGACCTGCGCAACCTCGATGACCACAAAGTCGAGTTGTTCCACGGCCACCTGCATGACCAGGACTCACTCCGCCGGGCACTCGCGGGATGTCGGCAGCTCTACCACGTGGCGGCGCACTATGCGCTTTGGGCCAACGACCCTTCCATCTTCTACGACGTGAATGTTGCCGGCTCGTTGAACGCTCTCACGACCGCTCAGGAGCTTGGCATCGAACGAATGGTCTACACCAGCTCAGTCAGTGCCGTCGGGATCCCGCACGGCGGCGGTCTTGGTACAGAGCAGACGCCGGTTTGGCTCGATCAGATGATCGGGCACTACAAGCGCTCGAAGTACCTGGCCGAGCAGAAGGTGATGAACCTTGCGCAAGCCGGCTTGCCGGTCGTGATCGTGAATCCCAGCGCGCCCGTCGGCGAAGGAGACATCAAACCGACCCCTACCGGCCAGATGGTCGTGGATTATATGAAGGGACGGATGTGGGGATACGTGGAGACCGGCCTGAACTTAATTGACGTGGATGATGTGGCGATGGGACATCTCCTCGCCATGGACAAAGGACGCGTGGGGGAGCGTTACATCCTCGCGAACCGGAACATGTCACTGCTGGAGATCTTTGAGATCTTGGGCGGACTAACCGGAATCAAGGCGCCCCGCCTGAAACTGCCTCAGCGGATGATCCTAGGACTGGCCTATCTCGATCACTGGCTTGCGGCGTACCTGACGCACCGGCCTCCCCGTATCCCACTCGATGGAGTGCGGATGGCCAAGTACCGTATGCACTACGACAGCAGCAAGGCGATTCGCGAACTCGGGCTACCGCAGACCCCCATCGAGACGGCGCTCAAGAAAGCCGTGACATGGTTCCGGGCGCATGGCTATGCCTAAGGAAGTCAGATCCGTGCGTCGAAGTCCGTGGGGCAGGCTTCACGGGTTTTCCCATGCCGCAGGCCTGATTCCCCTCTTCATTACTATTTTCGTGTTTGCCGGCTTGGCACTGGGGCATGAAACCCAGCAGGAAATCTCTGAAGCAAACGCTTGGTTGGAGTTCAATCACCATGTTGGAGGATTTATTGTCCTGATCTTGGCAGTCCTGACCTGGGTAGAAGTGCTGCAGAGTGAAGCGGCCGGCATGGTCAGGCTCGGCTGGCCGTCCTGCCTCATTCTCACCGGGAGCTATAACCTGATTTGGAGTGACAAGTTCGCTTGGCCGATCGGACCATCAGGGTTGGCCGAGAGCCTGGCTAATCCGCAGGTACTGCAGCATAAAACTCTGGCCGTCGCCGTGCTGACGCTGGGCGTGATTGACCTGTTGCGCCGGCTGAAGAAAGCAACCCATACCGCATGGTTGTTCCTCTTCTACGGTATAGCCATGCTTACCGGCGGCATCCTGCTTCTGCACGATTCGGGCACTGCGTCCCATGCGCATCTCTCCGGGGTAACGACAAGCCATGTGCTGATGGGATTCTTGGCCCTTCTGGCGCTTGTATGCAAGGTCCTCGTCGATCATCGTCTCATCGTCGGATGGGTCGCGTACCTATATCCGTTACTCTTACTGGGGCTGGGTATGCAATTGCTCCTGTTCACAGAGTCCTCTGGTATGGGGCGGTAAGTGAGGGTCTCATGCGGACCCGTCTGGATTTCATGAGGGCTTGATGCAGTCTCACCTTTTCAAGGTGCGCCATAGCAGTAAAGGAAAAAGCACGCTGCTTAGCATGAAGAAACTCGCGGGGCCTTTTGCCGGGCGACCTGGCGATCGTCCCCCGGCTCCCTCCCCTATCGCACGACCATATCATCGCGGCTTAGCGCCCGAACATATGCCAGCACGTCTCGCATTTCCTGTTTATTGAGCCACTCTCTAAAAGGCCGCATCCCTGTGCCTGGACGTCCGTCCCTGATCACCATATACAGCTCGGCATCCCGACTTATCACGGGTATCGTGGCTCAAGAAGTTCGCCGCACGAGGAATGAGGTGGGGTCCCATGTTGCCTTGCCCATCCCCGGCCGCCCCATGACAGACTGAGCAATGGCGTTCGTACACCAGTTGGCCGTTTGTCGCGTTACCCGCGATGTTCTCAATCGCCGTCTTGTCCTGCTTCCCAAGGACCGTGCCGTCGCTGCAATCGACATCGACGAGAACATGACGGCCGTCCTCTCTCACCACTTCGACAAGCCATACCATCTTGCCGTGTTTTTCGACGACATCTAATTCACGAACGTATCCTGGGACTGTAGCGAGGGCGGCGTTGATCGCCGCGTCGATGTTGGTTTTAAGCTCCGGCGCAGCGTGATGATGGTGCTCCTCAGCCCCGGCATGTGCACCATGAGGTGGAGAGCCAGCCTTGTCTGTGGCTGCCGCCGCTTGCTCGATCTCGATCGAACCGGGAGCGGCCGCCAGAAAGATGACGCCACAGAAGAGGACCAGGGAGTTCATGGGTTTCATCTGGATACCTTGTCAGGCGTCGACGTTAGAATCGTTTTAAAAGCTCGCGTTTCTTGTCGAGATATTCTTCGTCGCTCAGGACGTGCTCATCGTGCAAGCGTTTCAATCGCCGTAGTCGATCGTCAATCGACGCCTCATCGTCCATGCGTTCTGGAGCGCTGGGCCGCGGCCCGGTGCCCGGAGGGCCGACGGCCGATTCAGATCGCACTGCTCCCAACAACCCCCGATAAGCGATCCTCAGCGTGGGGCTCACTGCCCGCACCAAATTCGGCAATCCTCGGCTCTCTGGAAAAACGGATTCATACTTACCTGCCACAAAGTCGAACGCCGCACCTGGGCGGACTATGAGCGGCTCCCGCCAGAGCGCGTCGCGAATCGTCGGCATGCTGACGACCACCCGAAAGTTGGGCAGGACGAGCCACAGGAGTCCATCCGCATGGAACCATGCCCCTGTGGTGATGTCTTCCAATTCCGCTGATCGCGGCTCGCTCAGAGCAAACACGGCCTGTTCATCTGGTCGAGCTTCCGCCAGCGTCTGACTGAGCGCCCTGCTTAAATACGTGATCTGTTCTTGCCGAAACGCCGGTTCAGACGCCCCTTTGACGGTCCACACAATCAACACGGACTGCTCTCGCTGCACCGCGATCGCTTGGAGAATGCGGGCCCAGTCCGCGGCAGGCAGGTCGAATGGATGGTCAAACGACTTCCGCTCAGTTCGGCTCTCGGCCGGGATGCGCTGAAGACGGACGACATGGCTCGTACTCTGGCAGGTCTCACACCCCAGCCGAGTTGCCGATTGCTTGCAGGCGGCAGCGCCGAGCCCGATGACCAGCATAGCGAAGCCGATGACCACGGCCTCTCGAACCATCTTTTTACATTCCTTACGGCTGTTCCGGCTGTTTCTCGGGCTCCCCCGGCTCCTCAGTGCAGACAGGCCGCCACGGCGCTGCGGTCCAGTGCCCTTTGATGACATAATCGGAAAACGACCGGTCTGCGGGTCTGCAGACGCCCTCCCGTGTCATCATCTGGGTCGAGTCCACAGCCCAAAAGAACAGAGCGCCGGGCACTGTCGCCACGAATCCGAGGAACGCGAGCGCGTACAGCGCAATCATCAGGACCCCTGTGGCTCAGAATGCGAAATCGAGGCCGAACAACATCGTTTGGCCCAGCAAATCGCCTCCTCCCGTCCCGACGCCGCGCGTGCGATACGTATTATATTCCGCATGGGCCGCGATATCGGTGCGCGATGACTGGTGAATGTAATATCTGGCCATAAACGTGTGCGAGTCGACATTGTTGTAGACCTTCGCAAACGTCGGGTCCCCCTGGCGATCGTTTCGGATCAAATCGTACCGGTAGATCAAGAGCCACCCCGGCATGCGTGTGAACGGGAGGGCTGTGGGATACCAGTCCAATTCGACGAAGCCACCATACCAGGAAGCATTTTGCGCATTCGCGATGCCTTGTGAGAGAAACAAATTCTTGCTGTCGTCGCCGTGCATCACGGCTCCAAAGAGATTCCATTCATTCCCGAGCGTGAGGCTCACATCGACGCCCACCCGGTTGAATGGTTGGCTGTTGCCCGCCACCGCCTGGCATGTTGGACAGGTCGGGTTGACCAATGTGGGCGCTTGCCCGTACATGCCAAAGACGCCGATCCGTTGCCCCGTCACAATCCCATAGCCGCCGAACGATTGCGTGGCATGACCGTAAAAATTGACGTGGCGGCCCCCCGTCCCGCAGGTCGTGCCGGCCGGACATCCGGCTAAGTGGCCACCGAAGCTATTCGTGCTGAGCGCCGCCAGGCTGTATCGAAAATAGCCGTTGGTCGCTGCGGTTTTCGTAATGCCGGCCAGCTCGGCGCCCGGCTGGTTGTCTCCGAGCATGAAGTCATTGGGATTGAGATACGAGCTGGTCGATGTCCCCGAGATCGTCGCAGTGTATGGGGTGCCCGGCAAGTAGTGATACATCACCATATTCGTATTGAGCGTTGGGCTGCGCTTTTCACTGAACGGCAGGTCAAGCTCGAACTTTCCCACGCGCACATTCAACAAATAGGTCGTCGGTTCGGGTTTGATTCCCACGAATTTCTCCAACCGCATCAGTCGAACCCAGGCCGACTCGAGCTCACTCTCAGAGGGCCCCGTCCCAAACCCTGCGCTTTTTAGTCCAGGCGTGAACACTACCCCTAATGCAATGTCACGATACAGGGTGCCGTAACTCAAGATGTCGAGCCCCGTGAATCCAAATCCGCCGGTGGTGATGCCACTGCCGTCGGTCCGGACACTGGCGAGCTGATAGCCGACCGTCGTTCGAAAGGACACGGGCCAAAAGCCCATCGTAATGGTCGGCGACTCCGGGATATCCATGTCGAGGCCCAATTGATACCCTTGGTCGCGGAAAAGGTTTCCGAAGTCGTTGAGCTTGGGAAAGCCCGGGACATGGCACACGTTACAGGCAAAGTTGTATTTTCTCGCGAACGCCGGAATGGCCGTCGCATCAGGAACGAGGGTTGACCAGGTATAGCTGAGTGCACCAATCAAGGCGATACATGCGGCGGTGATCGTCCGGCGTCTGAGGGTTCGCATGCGCTGCGTCCTCCTGCACGCAGGCCGCCGCGGCGGTGCAGCCCTCTTTGATCAGCCCGTCATGAGCAGCATAAAGGTCGCTTTATCCTCGATCCGGTTCGGACGACTCACAAGCAGACGACGCTGCGATACAGGAGACCGCAGATCCGTTACCGTTGAGTGAGGTAGGAAGTTTCACATCTTCAATCTGCGTCGTAGCAGTAAAGGAAAAAGAATAATACTGAGCAGAGCAATGGAGCTAGGTTCTGGAACAGCCGTCAAACGACCAAACAAGCCGTGGTCCTCTATTGCTCCATTCCCCGGTATCCCGGCTGTAAAGAACAGACTATTGGAATCGGCACCCATCACACCATTTCCAAACCGGAGCCCCCAGAGCCCCTCGATCACTAACGGTTGCCCATTTCGATCCTTGAGCTGCCCCAGGAACTGACCCGTCACCGGATCGAACGCGTTGATCGTCCCATTACCAAAGTTGCCCACCAGCAGGTCGTTGCTAAAGAGACCGGAGTGACTGCTGGCCAGTGTCAGCCCCCAGGGCGAGTTCAGAGGACCATTCGCAATGAAATGCCGCAGCAGTTGGCCATTGGGATTATAGATATCCACAAAGCCGTTCCCCGGTCCCGCCACATCGTCATGCAAGGCCGCATCCTGTTTGGCGTAGGTGACAAAGAGATTCCCACCCAAATTTTGAATATTGAACGGGGCAAAGCCCTGGGGAATGGACGGATCCGTGAAGGCGCCCGGTATGGAGACGGACCCAAAATTGGCATTGAAAATATCGATCTTCCCACTATGGAAATTCGTCGCATAGAGCAATGAGCCCGTATCCGCAGTAGCCGTGGCGATGCCTTTGTAGACGGCCGAGGAACTTGAGTTATCGACCTTCACGACCGCCTGCGTTCCATTGTTCCAGCCCGCGATCGTGCCGTCTTCCGTTGCAAAAAGGAACCGGGCGGGCTGACCTGGGGCGACGGCAAAGTCATTCGTTCCGTTAAAGACAGCACCCGTCGGAGCGGATGGCGGCATACCGCCTGCAGGGGGCGGAATCGTCACGACTAAGGGATTGTTCTGAGGAAACGCTTGACCCGTCCCATCGTACAGCGTAGCCACTCCCGTCTTATTGTCGGATGCCCAGAAGGGGCTGGTTGGGCTGGAGGCGAGGCCCCATGGGTTCACCAAGTTCGGATCCGTATGGGATGCTAGACCGGTAATATCGGACACGAGATTGTCTTGAACGAACTCGTCCCCATTTAATGCGGCCGAAAGTGAAGGCAACTGCAAGTGAAGAAGCAACAGCAAAAGACCAAGCACACTGATACGGAACATCGTAGTCTTCTTCATGGCTGAGCCTCACGCTAAGAGTGTGGAGGGCCCTATGAGAGTATTATTGCGTCCGCTTGCTATAAATGTTCACTGCGACCCGAAGTTTCACATCCGTCACAGAAGGATCACCTGGTCCCATATATGGTTTGACGCCTTCGTACTGTTTTCTGCGAGCGTTGAACATAGCCATAAGTATGATATTTCTGTACGTCCTTACACGTCGTTGAACTGGCTAAGGAGATAACCTACGGCCGTGGCGTGCGTCCGAATGAAGTGATCGAGGGACACGACTCAGTTGACACAATGTTCCGCGGATGAGTAGCTTGGGCTTTTTCTATCATCACTCTCAAGGAAGGAGACGAATTCATGGCGACTCACGATCAGGCCGGAGGGCCCACGCCCCAACTGTTTTTTCAGACGGCCAATGCCTACCAACGGTCACAAGCGCTGAAGGCAGCCGTCGAACTGGATCTGTTCACGGCCATCGCCGAAGGAAAGGACACGGTGCACGCGCTCGCGCAACGGTGTCGGACGGCGGAACGGGGCGTGCGGATTTTGGCGGACTACCTGACTATCCAAGGCTTCATCATCAAGACGGACAACCGGTACACGCTGACGCCGGATTCAGCGGTATTTCTCGATCGGAAATCTCCCGCCTGCATGGCATCGCTCCTGGGTTTCCTCCACGCGCCGAAGTTTATCGACGCGTTCCAGAATTTGACCGATGCGGTCCGGAAGGGGGGCACCGTGGCCGGCGAAGCCGGCACCGTCGCGCCGGAACATCCGCTGTGGGTAGAGTTTGCCAAATCGATGGTTCCGATGATGGCGAAACCGGCTGAAGAGATTGCCGTTCTTGTGAGCCAAACTCAGCCCGGCGTGAAGAAGGTTCTAGACATTGCGGCAGGGCATGGGCTGTTCGGGATCGAGATCGCCAAGCGGTGTCCTGACGCCCACATCGTCGCACTGGACTGGCCGAACGTCTTGACCGTCGCGCAGGACCTCGCCCGCCAAGCCGGCGTTGAAGGGCGATACCGGACCATTCCCGGTGACGCGTTCCAACAGGACTTTGGCACTGGCTACGACCTGGTGCTGCTCACCAATTTTCTCCATCACTTTTCGCCATCCACCTGCGAGACGCTGCTCCGGAAAATTCATCGGTGCCTCTCCCCCGGCGGCCGGGTTATCACTCTAGAGTTCGTACCCAACGACGACCGCGTCACGCCGCCTCCGGTGGCCGAATTCAGTTTGATCATGCTCGCGACGACTCCGGAGGGGGACGCGTACACTTTGAAGGAGTACGAGCAGATGTTCCGCGCCGCGGGCTTTGCCCGCACCGAGCTAGCCCCCTTGCCAGGCTCAATGGAGCAGGTACTCGTATCGTACAAATAGGACTCAGGACCAAGGCACTGCCTGCTGCACAAAACCGATGGGTCTGTCTGAAGGAAAAGGAGGACTCATGAACGGCAATGCAATTCTTCAATATCTACTGGGGGCCGGCTTCGTCGGAACGGTGATGATCGGAAGTGCGGCGGCCGCCGAGACCAACCTGAAAACGACAGCCAGCCGGTATTCCGTCACCGAGACGATCGAGCGAATCAACAACGCCGTCGTGGGAAAGGGCATGACCATCTTCGCTCGGATCGACCATAGCGAAGAAGCGAGAAAGGTCGGATTGGAGATGAAGCCGACGATCTTGCTGATCTTCGGAAATCCGAAGGGGGGAACCCCGCTGATGGTGGCTCAACCGACGGCCGCCATTGACCTGCCTATGAAAGCGCTGGCGTGGGAAGACAAAGACGGCAAAGTCTGGCTCACCTATAACGTATCTACCCTGCTGAATCAGCGGCACGGTGTGCCCGAAGATCTTGTTTCAAAGATCCAACCGGTGGAAACGCTCCTGGAGGCGGCGGTGAAATAGGCGTGGCTCACGTGCTTCTTTGCAGTTCTTGAAAATACAATCCATCGGCACTAGAGTTCGGATGTCCGCCCCAAGTCACAGGAGAACGTTTCCGCCTCAGTCAGCAAAAGCAGGACGGGACCGGTCGGTCGCTCGCGACGATGAAGGGGGTCTAGGCAATGCTTGGATGGGGACATCATCTTGCAGTCTGGTCCTCACTGGCTCTATGGCTTTGGGGCTGCTCTCCGTGCCGCCGGCATTGGAGCGCTTGCCGGACGCCTCGCCTCAGCCAGACACGTTCAAGGTCCTCACGTACAACACCTTGCATGGTTTGCAAGTCGAGCGATTTTGGGTTCGTCCCGGTGAAATGCTCGAACAGCAACTGGCTCGATTTCATCTCCGCGTGGAGCAATTGGCGAATGCAGAACCCGATGTGGCACTCCTGCAGGAAGTCAATCCGCTGCCTCACATGGCCGAACGATATGTCGAGGCCTTGCGGGCCCGCGGCCTACACTACTCCCAGGTTCACCAGGTTGACGCCTGCGGACTCCGCGTCCCAGGCCTCGCGCTTCTGAAGGAGCTCAACAATGGGCTCGTGATCCTCGCGAAAGCGCCGCTTCAACTTGAAAAACTCGATGGACTCAAACTCAGTGGGACCGGCAGTTGTCACGATGAAGTCGGATGGCAGCTCGGCGAGTTACGCTACGCGCTGATCGCGGAGATCAGGTCGCCGGCCACCCAGTCGAAATATCTGGTCAGCACGGCGCACCTGCACTCGGGCATCGAACGCGACATGTATTTTCTCCATGCCTTGCTGGAGGCGCACCAACAAGGCCGCCTCCAGCATTACGATCACTTGATGGCCGCGTTAAAAGGGGACCAGGAGCTTCGACTCCGGGAATTGCACACGTGGATCAAGGCGCTGCACCGGTACCAGGAGCAGGGTCCCTATGTAGGCCTGCTCATCGGTGGTGACTTTAATTTCGAGACCGGTTCCCCGGAGTATCGGGAACTGGAGCGCTTTGGGTTACAGGACACGGCGGAGCTGGCGCCAAAGATGCCAATGCTGAACACGTATGATCCTGCGCTGAATCCTCTGGCCGGTCATGAGGAAACGGGATTGCCGCCGGAGTTCGATCTCGCCATCGCGCCGGAATCGGCCGCTGACCGACAGGAAATCATTACCGACTACCGCCGCGCCATCAGCCAGGCGCGAAGAATCGATTTTCTATTCGGTATGTCGTTCATGTTAAAAGCCTGTTTCAAGCAGGCCTTGTTCGGACAAACCGTGTCGAGCGGCCGGCTCACCGGCTCCGACCACTACGGCGTCATCAACACCTATTCCTATCACATGCCCTGCTGAGCGCCAGAAAGCCGAAAAACAAAAAGCAGGCTATTGAAGGAGCGCCATGAAGGTTCCGTTCACAATCGGCACGGTCGGACACTTTGGCCTGGCCGTTCGTAATCCGCAGCGCAGCGCGAAATGGTTCATGAGCGTGCTGGGATTGCGCAAGGAGTTCGAATTCGATGAAGGTGTCGCAGTTGGCAACGACAGCGTGACGATCGCCTTGTCGAAAGGCAGGCCATCACCAGAAACCATTGGTCACATGTCGTTTCATTTGCCCAACATGGCCGCGCTGCGAAGAGCGCTCGAGCACTTGAAGAAGCACAAGGTCGAGGTAGAAGATCCGGGCAACGAAATCGGCCCCGAGGCTCCCGGCTCCCCCAACATGGGCGTATGGTTTCATGACCCGGACGGCTACCGCTGGGAGCTTTCCGTCCAAGGCGGAAAGTAGTGGCAAGTGCTGAGGGTGCTCTCGCGCCGACCGACACCGAGCATCGCAAGCGTCCCGAAGCGTATCTGCATGGCCCAGCAACATCAGTAACCCTCTGTTCATTTCATCGTTCCTACTTGTCTGTGGTGATCCTTCCCGCCGAACTTCGGCACAACCTCCTCTACTATTCTGACATCAGCATACGTAGACTATTCTGAGTCGAGACCGTGCTTCGGTGTCTGGCGCCTGTCTTAGCGCGTGTTGCCATTCAAGGTTCCCTGGAGGCTTCCGGCAATGACCATTAGACGTGCCGAGGCCGCATGGGTGATGCTATTGCTTGCTTCCGGATGTGCGACCGGTCAGCAAGCGCTGCTCCGTGGCCTGCCTCCTGCAGAAGAATTTGAAGCCCGCTGTGCACTATCGGTAAAGCCTTTCCATGGCGCTCGAACGGCTCAGTCCAGCAACCGGCTCGAGGAGCTGGAAGCAGCGCCGTTGCCTCCAGGGCTTTCGAGTCAAAGCCGGGAAATCGCGGAGACGATCGGTGTCCTGAATTTGATCAAGCTGATTTCGGCTCTTGAAGATCGACATGCGCAACAGGATCTGGCGGCTCATGTCCGTCTGCTCGACGCGCGACAGCAGCTGTCGAATCAGATCCAGTCGGCACTCTTCGAGGTAGAAAGTGCCACGGCCGAGGTGCGGTGTGAAAGGGAGCGTGCGGTTCTGCTCGCCGACCGCCTGGAAGACACCCTGAATAGAGACGTGAAGGTACTGACGGTGTCCGCCATCATCAGCGGAGCCGTCTTCGGTTTCGCGTCCGGCGGCTTGTTCCTTGCCGGCGTGACAACGGCCGGAACTGCCGTCGGCATTTCGGGAGGCGTGGTGGAGACGGTCTTAGGAGCGCTGGCACTCAACGATCAGCGCAGCGCTCCCTTCCAACACAAAAGAAATATCCTGCGCGAAATCTGGGTGGGGCCGGAGGACCAGAAAATTCTTCCCGACATGGTCTGGCGATTCTTGAATCAGCCCCTGAAGGAGGAACCGCGACATCGGTCGCTCCGCGACACACTCCTCTTACGATGGCGTGAGAATGACGGCCTCGCCACAGACGGATCGGACACGGAACGTCAACGGACTGCACTCCTCTTTGGACACGGCGGTGTCTATGAAATCGATGACTTGCGCGCCCGAGCCGCGATGCTCAGCCTCCTCGAAGCGGACATCAATCTCATGACGCAAGATCTGAATCTACTCATGGAAGAAGTGCTGGTCCGAGATCCTCGCGAGCCGTAGATTTGATTGAACTGAAGGAAGCAGCCTGCGTTGGGCGGACCTTACCTCGCACGATGCCATCTGCGACCTCCCCTGCCGGTTGCATCGGTGCAGTCCTACCATAACCGGCACTGGTCAGTATCATGCAGAGGCCAAACATAATTTGACCATGCTCGACTGCACGGACACTAACCTACCGTGCCTTCATATGCGCAACAAGCTGATCGAGGGCTTTGCCCCAGCCTTCGTGGAATCCCATTTCCTCATGTTGTTTTCGACCCGCCTCATCTTTGTGCATGGCGAGCGCGGTGTACTTGGTTCCTTTCTGATAGGGTTCAAGGAGAATGAACGCGGTGAACAAGAACAACCCGCACTCGGCCACCTCGCCGGCTATCGGGTTGGCCGGCCGGTAGCCAGGTGTAAGGGCATTGGTCCAGACAAGCTTTTCGTTCTTGATGATCTCAAGATAACACCCGACGTTGGGAAACTCCTGTCCTTCCGGTGACCGCATCACTGTGCGGAAAATGCCACCGGGACGAAGATCAATCTCGCACGCCACCGTTCTCCAGGGCTCTGGAGTGAACCATTGTGTCAGGTGCTCTGGGACGGTCCACGCATCCCAAACGAGGGCCGGCGGAAGGTCGACGATGCGTTCAAGGACGAGGTCAAGCCGAGGGTCGAACTGAGGAACCAAACGAGTCATCGCGGTCTCTCCTTCATGGTCTTGAGGTACATGCCTAATTGCTTCGCACGTGTGCCTGCGGAGATATGCCGTTGAGCAGATAAAATGCGCCGGTTGCGAGAATGATTGAGACGAGTCCCGCAACAAAGAGCCTTCTGACTGCTAAAAACCGGTCATATTGCACTATGAGAATGCGATCACCCTGGTTTTGCTTTTCAATGTGGGAAAAATCATGCGTGGGGTGAGACTGACGCAGCTTAACCAGTTCAGGTTCCCAGTGGGAGAGTCTCGTATTGGCCTCTTCGATGGTGGAGCGAGAAAAATTGTTCACAAAACCGATCAGCACCGGTGCCACGACCCACGCGAGGAGGAGGAATGCGGATCCATACAGCAAACTGACGAACAGTCGAGTCTGGTGATAACTTACGGCGATAGTGGCACGGGCTGCAGACGCAGCAATCACGCCATTGATCGCGAGCGCGTCTAAATACCACTGGGGGACCTGCCAGTGAAAAGGGAAAGGAATCCAGTCCACTAAACTGCGCATAAGGCCCCGGTAATAGGTCATGTAAAGCGCCGGCATGGCTGTAAGTTGAATGTCGCTCCAATGCTGGACCAAGCTGATGATGGCTGAGGCCGAAGCGAGAGTCCCGATCATGCCCATAGTCCATCCAAATGGCCCAAGAAGCTGTAAAGCTTTTTGTAGAGATGCATGCATTCTCAAGATGTGATTTTTCATCGAAGACTCTCCCTGAAGAGGAGGCGGACTAAGTCAATGGCTGCCTGCCTTGGCATGAAGAAACCGATGTCTGCAATCTATGGCGGTCGCCATCTTACTGCAAAGTCGGAACTGTATCTATCATGCCGGGGGCGATGAGGAGCGGTGCGGGCCACAGAGGTGATGGGGAGCATGGAAGGAGCCGATCGTGCCCTCGGGCGCCTGCTCAAGCCGCGAGCAGACATCGAATTCACGGCGCGGGATTTTAATCTACAAAGTGTGGCCCATAGGGTCCTTGATACAAGTGACAAGACCTCACTACAAGCGGAAGCTCTGAAATTATTGCTGACGCTTTTCTATTCCAGGATCAGAGCTGGCTCATGCCACCATCAACCACCAGCTCGGGGTCGACGATGAAGACCGACTTGGCTGATGCCAGATCGAGCACGGCACTCGCGAACGTCGTCCGGGTCCCGAAGCGCTTGATCGGGATCTGGGCCGGAATGCCCGACTCGACTGCCGGAAAGCTGCTCGAATGATTGAGAGGGATCATGCCCTCAGTCGAAGGCGGCGCAACGGTTCACCGAGAAGCGAGAGGAGCAGCACCCCGGCCATGATAACAAAGGCACTATGGAACGACGCGGAGAAGCCACCAAGGGTGATCAGCAGGACGGTGGCCGCGGCTGGGGGATGTGATGCATTCAACAGCAATTCTCCTGCGAAGGCTAGACCCAACGCCAGGGCGGAGGCAAGCACCCGGATGCCGACCAGATAATGGGTCACGAATACAGATGGAGCGTCGTTAGAACCGAACATTGCCACGACGAACAATGCAGAGACGACGGCGATGAGATGTCCGATGACGGCATTGTAAAACGACGCAGATTGCCCGGGCGAATGGGGAATCAGATAGGCCGTCGGACCGAGGCTGGCAAATAGCCAGGGTTGATCGAACAGCAAGCCGAAGAGGCCAATCACTGCGATGAGTCCGGCCACGACGGTTGGAGTCCATAGGATCTCCGGAACCTGTGGTACCATGGCACTAAGACTAAAGCCGGCGCCTGAACCGCATGGTCCTTGTCCTGAATGTTCGGTCGCGTGACGTGCGGGGCGCTCCGGTGCCTGCTCTGCTCCCATCTGTGCCATCCTTCTTGTCGTGCCCGGTCTGTATCAGTACGAGCACCTTTCCTCTTATCACTCACTTCAGAACATGTATTCCTATTGTGAAGGCTCCGGCAGAACGGCGAAAAGTGCCTCGACAATGATTCCCGCGTAGGATGAGGCCTGACGAAGTCGAACATCAGCAGAACAATGAGCGCGGGCACTTTTCTTTTTCGACATCTTGCTCTAGATCAGTTCCTTGCGGGTAAACAGAAAAAGAGGCCGACATCGTGCGTTCATCTGGTTCCTTAGGTCCAATGGCAGATTTCCAAGCGACTCCCGCTGGGATCCTGGAAAAAGACCGCGTAGTAATCCGGCCCTTCGTGATATCCGGGCGGTGATCAGCCCTCGAAGCATTGAACTGCTGCCTTCGACCAACATGATCCATGACCGTGCTTTACGCACAGTCAATCCTGTGCAGAACCGCTCAGGAAGCGCCGCGGCACTGCCACCGCCACGCGTCGTCTTTCCTGTTCGCCGCTGATCATGCCCAACCCGGCGAAGTGCCGGCAAAGCGCCAGTGCTTTACATAGGCAACAAGAAGATTGCTGTTGCGGTCGCTATGAGCCTCGACATCAGATGGACCTTTTCTTGCTTGAGATTTCTGTTGAACGAATAGAGGCAATGAGGACGCAATATGGCGGCTGCCGAATGGAAGGATATTTCAGGAAACGTCTTTGAGATGAAACGAAAGAACGCAGAATGGTGGCATCGTCGAAAGGGAGAGCCGAAAGAGAATTGGCGCAAAGGACATCCTCCGGGATTCCTTCAAAAGGCGAAGGCGCCATTGGACCAGCGCAGAGAGGGCTAGTTTCCACCCCTGGATCGCATACCTGCTGGCGGCCTGACAGATAGTGCAGGCAGGGTATTGTCCATGAATCCACGTTCCTCGGGTGATGCAGATCATGCGAACGCTGAGACCTTGGACCAACATGATGCATGACCGTGCTTTACGCACAGTCAATCCTGTGCAGAACCGCTCAGGAAGCGCCTCCACCTTTCTTACTTCCGCTTCCTTATCGAGGCATTACATGCGCGATGGTTGGCAACCGTCTTGCTTCGGCTGATACCCATTCAGCAGAGGGTGCTATGCCGCGCATCTCCCGACTCCTTATCGTTGATGATGATCCCCTCGTTCTCACGCTCCTGTCTCGACTGGCGACTTCTCGTCTCGAACAGGTAGGTGTTGAAACAGCCGACTCCCCCTACCTAGCGCTTGATCGCATCAAGACGACCTCGTTTGACCTCGTCATCAGCGATGTCAGGATGCCGGGGATGAACGGGCTCGAATTGGCCACGCATATTGGAACGATCAGTCCCTTCACCTTCATTGTGCTCATCAGTGGAGCCCGGGAGCATTCCGAATGGGTGTCGTCATGCAACATCTTTGCGTTCCTCGAAAAACCCATTGACCGCAATCTGTTCCTCCGCACCGTGTCGCAAGCCCTTGAGAATAGTCGCGCTCAATATGTCGCAGCAGAACAGACAACGGCTGTTGAATTAGCGCTGTACTCGCATTGCTACGGAGATTGAACCATCGTCCTCCGTTACTGACTCAGATCTCATCGTCTACTAGAGATGGCTCGGAAGCGTCCGGAGGACGCCGGGAGGTGCAGAAGTGAGAGCGATCATCGTATACCATGACAGGCGAGATTGGGCGATTGAGAAGCGCGAAGATGGCTATTGGTGTCTTCCGTTCGACGGCAATGAATGGCAGAAAGGGTTGCCGGCCGAAATGACTGTTGCAGACCTAGACCTGTTCTTACATGGAGGAGGGTGAATGCTCAGGAAAAAGTTCCGCATCACGCCGAGGCCACAGCACGAGATTCCAGTGATTCGGCATCAGGCAATAGATCGCGATGCGTATCAAGGTCTGGGCATGAGCATCGGCAAGAATCTTCTCAAGGCGCCGTAGTCAGCAGTTCTCAAACAGCGGGAGTCACCCGACACGGCGGTTCAGGACATGATAGGCAAGATCTTCAGCAGCGGCGCTGGCGACGAGCATAGCGGATCTTTTACCGACCCCTCCGCGAGGCTGGCAAGAAAAGACTCTCCAGCCCTTTTATCCTGTCGAGCAATAGTGTGACAAAGCCGGTGGCAAGCAGGAGCCAGGTGGAGGGTTCTGGAACAGCGGCAAATGTGGTATTCACATCAAATGCCAGGGTGACAGAGCATCCCGGCACGTTATCTCGGGTTGGAGGGCCAAGACGGCATGCGCCAGCTGCGTTGTAGTGGACGATTTCACCAATCGAGACCAGTGGCACATTGAGCGGGACCGGCCCTGCGTCACAGTGGACAAAGCGACACAGATCGCCAGCTTCAGCAACGACTCTTGCCCCAGCGAGTGTTGTTGCCGTCAATCGATGATCGCCGTTAAACGCAATGCCTCCATGCTGCGTTGGCACGCCTGCCGTCATTGAAAATATGTCACCAGGCGATGCCAAAACGAGGTAGGACAGCCGCAGCGTCACTTCGGGAAGCCCATTTGTAAAGCCGCCGATGTTCAGTCCCGACATGTGAAGGCCTGTTGAGGTCGCCGTGACATCAATCTCATGAATGGTCGGCAACATCGAGTACGAGTAGGAAGTGTTTGGATTGGGACCTCCAAAATCGGCGGGTGTGACACTGAGATTGGCAGTGAAGTTCGAATAGGTTAACGGACCATTGGAGAGGGATAGCCCCTGATTTGTCAAGGCGTCGAGTGACTCGGCATGTACATTAAACGCGGTCACGAAAATCGCCGCGAGCAACATCATGACCGTGAGGAGAAGTGCCTCTATGAGGCTCCCTCGCACAAAAGTTTTGAGCACCAAGAACCTGCTGCTGAGATCGTCTTGCACTGCCATGCCGGTCAGTAATGCATAATGCTGACCCGCTACACGCCTTTCGGAATAACAATGGCTTTGGGGAGAATCGAGGACAGGCCCACGGTTGAATGTCAGCCCATACGTCGACGGTGGACACGGGGCACCAGCGCGTAAGTTATTGAAGGTGCGGCTCCTTGTTAGTTAAAACATCGGCATTACTTAATAGTTTTCTGTGACAATTTTTCCGTCCGAAGAGAAACCTCCCCTCGGATGCTGAACCCGTAGCTTCGATTCCATCCAGTGATTCGGCATCAGGCAATAGGCCGGGATGCGTATCCGGGCGTGGGCCTCGGCCAGAATCTTCTCAAAAGCGGCGTAGTCAGCGGGTTCTCAAACAGCGGAAATCGCCGGACACGGCGGTTCAGGACATGATAGGCGAGATCTCCAGCGGCGAAGCGCGGGCGACGAGGCATGGCGGATCTTTAACCTAACCCTTCGCGAGGCTACCGGGGAAAGAGTCCTGAGCCCTTTTCTTTGTCCCACTGCGGGGCGGTGAGTGCATGCATCGCAATACCCATTCCGAGAATCGTGCACATAGATGAAAGACAAAGGGCATGAAGGTCTTTTCTCTGTGACTCCAGCGCTGACTGCACCATGTTAGGTATGCGGAGGAGTCGATGAAGGATGGGAGCGGCTTACCTGAATTTCTCTCGATCCTTTTGGAATTCTGGGTGGTATGGTCCTGCAGGAAGTCCATACCCAGGTTGGCCCGCGGCCATGTTATTGACCTGAATTGCAATGGGACGATATTGCACGGTTGTGGCGGTAATGGCCGCATTGACTGCGGCGACGACAAGAGCTCCGATGAGTCCCCCGCCGCCACCGCTGTTGCTATTGTGAACCATCTTCTGCTTTCCAGTCCACAACACAGCACCGCTGGTGGCATCCACGAGACGGTATTCGGCTCCCACGATAATGTTTGAAGCAAGAACGACGTAGGAGGTCGTCCAGTCCGTGATGGTCACATACAGAATCGAATCGGTGCCGAAAACTTCTTTCAGATTCCCGGGTGGGATGGCAGCGATTGCACCTTCGTCGGACGCCCCCAGGTCACTTAGAATATCTTGCACGAGAAACACTGGAAACACGTAATATCCACGCTCGGCAAATGCGGCGCTCACCGTCGTCAGAAAGATGGCCGGGGCATCTACGGCCGTTGTCTTATTGGCGGGTGGAATGACAAGAATCGAACGGGGTTGATGGTCAAAAAAATTCGCGTAATCCGGTTTGGGCTGCATGGCGCAACCAGAAAGGCCGAGGATCGCGCAAGCAGCAATAACACAAGAGAAGCATCTCATGGCGTTAGTTTTTTCTCCTTCTCTTTATCCTTCCGCCCCTGAATCCTAGAGAACCATCGTTTCCATTAGCGGTTTTGATTCCGGATATAACATGGCTTCCTTTTGCAATTCCTCGATAGCTTCTTCGGGTTTTCCTTGCTTGAACAGAAGATACCCGTAGTCCGCATGGATGCCGGGCCCGACCTTCATGTTGGTGGTCTGAGCTTCCTCGATGGTGGCGAGAAGCTTCGTCGTAGCGTCATTCTCCCCTCCGGCTCCGGCATGCTGCTGGCGATAAAAAAGACTCTCTTCGTAGGAGCCCCAGTAGAACTGTTTTTGGGGAAGGCATGCGGTCATGCTTAGCGCGCAGACGCAAAGCAGTGTGAATTTGAATACGCGCGGCATCATCGGGCCTCAATCGTGCGGGTTGAGTCTGTTCCGATGAACACTTTCTGTTTAAAGCGCACGAGGCCGGCTTCACGGATTTCGATCTCGTGTGTGCCTGGGGTGACGCCAAGTTGACCGCCTGCTCGATAAGCTTCACCAGTTCCGATCGCCTGGCCATCTACAAAAATCTCATCATGACCAGCGATATTGCAAAATCGGATGTATCCCTGATCTTTGTTCTGATCGACGTTTGACGTCGTGGTTTGTGAAACAGGGCCGAAAACCGGTGCGAACAACCCACACGCGGATAAGTGCAGGGCGCCGAGCAGGAATAGGCTGCGCAGTGCGACAGTGGTCATAACGCTCCTTCCCTTTAGAACTGGATTAAGTGATCAATCGTCGGCACTGGCCCATTGACGATCCGGCAGAGTGAACCCTCATTAGTCTCCGAATCCCCGAAGAACGACAGCACCTCCAGTTCACCGACTTGGGAATGAGGCAACTGTATATTGAATCCGGTTTGTGGGCTCTTGATGACTTTGCCTGCGTTCATGACCTTCAGGTGGTCACCTACGCGTAGTCCCTGGCGTGCCCCCCCAGACACAATAACGTTGAGGCCTTCCACCGCCAGAATGCCCGTGGTCCATGGTTTATCCGCAAGCTTGTTGATGAGCTTATCCACCAGATTCACAACCGCTGCAGAGAGAGCTTTGTCATTTAGGGTTGAATCAAACGTCGCTCGATCGCCGAGTCCGAGGATTGTTGACTGTTCAAGCGTGGCATCTCCCGCACCGTCGTCGCTAAAGAAGGCATGACCAGTCCGAGGATCGACGAGTCGGGCGTTTACCTTGGCATGAGCGATCTGCTGACGTGATCTAGAAAACATCTGGACTTCACCGACATCCTTGCGGCCGAACTCGGCAATGGATCCGAAAATTAAAGCATCGACACCTACCATGCTTTGCTTGAATTGTTCATGGCTCAGTCCCATTAACTCGCTTTCGGCTTCTAGCTTGTTGAGATCCTGCCGTTCGAGCACGATAAACTTTCCTGATCGAGTTAATTCGGTCGAAAGCATGTCTGCTGCCTGTTTGCCTAGCCGGTCGAAACTCGGGTCACGGTTGTAGGCCTCGCCAAATAAACTTGGCGACATGGACCGGGCTTCATTGGTGAACCGCGCCACGGCAACTTTTTGCTTCAGGATGCGCGCCGCGGCACTTGGAGAGGAGGAAGAAACGTTGGTCGGAGCCTGAGCGGCTGGATTTGATGCGGTAGGACGTGAATCCACCATTTCTCGTTTGTCATAGCTCGCACAGCCGGCGCAGAACATAAGAAAAGCCACGAAACAGGGAAGACGCCTCATAATCACCTCAGTTAAAGACGGGCATAGCCCCGTCCCAAGTGGGCCACAAGATACCATCCTTATATACGTATTGTAAACTAGTTACTTATGGTGAAGTAGCAGTTTTTTAAATCGAAACGGGAAGAGAGAAAGATGACGGGTCTCATTTACTTGAAGGAAGCTTTCTCTAGAAGACGTGACATGCAGACGGACTGCGAATGACATCGTTACTCGTTGAGGAGGAGACGAAGAAGGAAGTTACTGGAGGCGAATAACGCATACGCCTCACTCGGGAGTTATTCAAAATCAGGTGCATCTGTCGGTGAGCCATCCGACGCAGGAGGGCTGCCAGTCCGGTTCGCAACAACAGCTAGGTGGCGGCTCGGCAACGGCGGTTGAACCCACGCTGAGTGATGAAGGCAGGAACGTCGTGAGACTGGGAATTGTACCGGTCTCAACAACGACTGAGCGGCACCACGGGCCATGGTCGTCTCCAGAACACCTCGCCGATACACAGTAGAACGTAACCCATGCAGCGTTTTTCTCCTGAGGCTCACTCACGCATTCGACATTTGTCTGAAGCGGTGCAGTTACTCGTCCAAGCGTATCGATTCTGAACTCGAGTAGGAGAGCGAAAGTTCAAGCGGAGACTTCGACGTATTCAACCGGCCGGGGGAATGGGCAGGTTATCGGCTCGTAGGCCTTCGAGATAGAATGCAATAGCTTCGCGGATTACATTTACGGTTTCCCGAATCGTGGCGCCCGTAGCCACACATCCGGACAAGTCGTACAAAGGCGGCATAGTCCAACGCGAATTGTTCAATGACGATGGCATAGCGCATAGTCTGCTCTACTTCTTCCAACCAGCTTGCTTGAAGATCTTATTCAGCGAGCAAAATGGGTGCCCGCTGGTCATGTATGAATAGAACGCGGACACCGTATTGCCCGTCCTCCCGATTTCGCGGAGCGCATCGTTGTGGTAAGCCTCATGTCAGGATTCTTGGAACTCCTCCTAAAACCGTCTATGAATCATGCGAAACCCGCATCGAAGTTCCTGTACCACGAGCAAGGCCGCCGTCATACTCACTATCAGCCTCTTTCTGTCGATTGGAATAGCCCATCTGTCCGGTTGCAAGAGAGAATCGGCTTCTCCTCCTCCCCGTCCGTTGCCTGAAGTTCACGTCATAGAAGCCACGTATCAAACCGTCCCGGATGAACCGGAGTTTATCGGGGAAGCGGAGGCTTCCCGCATCGTGGAGATCCGTTCGCAAGTAACCGGGATCATGAAGGACCGGTTTTTCTCTGAGGGACGGGATGTTCATAAAGGAGAGCCCCTCTATCGCATCGATCCGGTGCCGTTCAAAGCGGCCTACGTCAGCGCCAAAGCAAGGGTGTCCGAAGCTAAAGCCAGACTTGTCCAAGCCCGTCAAAATCTCGCGCGGGTGAAGCCCCTTTTGGCCGAGCAGGCCGTCAGCCAGAAGGATATGGACGATGCAGTGGCCGAGCAGCTTGCTGCGAAGGCAGCGCTGGAAGCAGCAGAAGGAGATGTCATTAAGGCCACGTTCGATCTCGACAATACGCTGATCACCGCTCCCACCGACGGCTTGATCGAACGGACCCGTTATTATGAGGGACGGCTGGTCACCGCCCAGACGGACCTGTTGACCGTGATCCACCAGATAGACCCGATGTATGTGATCGTCAGCGCCCCCGAGACCTTTCTGCTCAAGCGCCGGCGGGACATCATTGCGAAGCGCATCGAACATCCGGGGATCTACCGGTTGACGGGGGAGCTTACCTTCGTGGACGGGACAAGGTATCAGCATGAAGGCGTCCTGGACTTTGCCGACGTGGGGCTGAGCGCCGAAACAGGATCGCGTCAGGCCCGGGTCGTCTTCCCCAATCCCGATCGCGAACTCATGCCCAGTCAGTTCGTCACCGTGCGGTTCCATGGTGTGTCGAAGCCCAATGCCATTCTTGTCCCGCAGCGCGCGGTGCAGCAGGGTCCGAAGGGACCGGTCGTCTATGTGGTCGGCGACGAAAACAAGGTGGCCAGCCGTGATGTCAAGGCGACGGTGTGGCGTGGCGATGACTGGCTCATTGAGGACGGTTTGCGCCCGGGCGAGTTGGTTGTGATCGATGGATTCCAGCGTCTCATGCCCGGCGCAGAGGTGAAGCCGATGAAGTCAGAGGCACCTCATACCGCTGAAGATGGAACGCCGGCCGCTGCTGCCCGTCCCGAAGGGACCCGATGACTCCCACGTTCTTCATCGATCGCCCGATCTTCGCGTCGGTGCTCTCGATCGTCATCGTCGTGGTGGGTCTGGCCGCCATGCAGGCCTTGCCCATCGCGCAGTTTCCGCCAATCACGCCTCCTATGGTGCAGGTCGAAGCGGATTATCCCGGTGCCAGTGCCGAGGTGGTCGCGGACTCGGTGGCGCGGCCCATCGAGTTACAGCTGCCCGGCATCGATAATCTCCTGTACTTCGACTCGACGAGTAGCAATGACGGCCACCTGACGATCCGATTGACCTTTGAGATCGGAACGGACGTCGATATCGCGCAGGTCCAGACCCAGAATCGCGAGAAGCTGGCGGAACCGCAGCTTCCGCCGGAAGTCATCCGCCAGGGCATCACAGTCAAGAAGATGTCCCCTGACCTCCTCACGGTCATGGTGTTGCAATCGAGCGATCCGCAACAGGATGCCTTTACGCTGGCCAATTTCGCCATTCTTCGCATCATCGACAACATCAAACGTCTGCCCGGCGTGGGCGACGCGATGGTATTCGGGCAGCAGAACTATAGTATGCGGCTGATTCTCAATCCCGTGCGCATGGCTCAACTGAATCTCACCCCGACGGATATCGTGACGGTCGTGCGAGAGCAGAATCGTGATTTTCCGGCCGGGACAGTCGGGCGGGAGCCCATGCCGAACGGCAGCGAGTTGACGCTGCCGCTCATCACGGAAGGCCGGATGTCGGAAGTCGGCGAGTTCGAGGAGATGATCGTACGGGCGCTGCCGAACGGCTCGACTGTTCGCCTCAAGGACGTTGCGAGGATCGAGCTCGGAGCACAATCATACGTACTCGAAGGGCGCTACAACCGGAAACCGACCGCGCTGCTCATCACCTTTCTCTCTCCCGGCGCCAACGCACTCGACACGGTGAAACGCATCCGCCATGAGATGGAGGATCTCGCCAAGATTTTTCCGTCCGGCGTGACCTACGACATTCCCTACGACACGACGCGGTTTGTCGAAGTGTCGATCAAAGAGGTCGTCGCCACATTACGGGATGCGATGATCCTGGTCCTCCTTGTCGTGTATCTCTTTCTCCAGAGTTGGCGCGCCACATTAATTCCCGCCACGGCGGTGCCGGTGTCCCTGATCGGTACTTTTGCCGGCATGTCGGCGCTCGGATTTTCCATCAATACCCTCACCTTGTTCGGGTTGGTCCTCGCTATCGGGATTGTCGTCGATGATGCCATCGTGGTGGTCGAGAATGTCGAGCGCCACATGGCCAACGGGCTCGCGCCAAAAGACGCGGCGAAGAAGGCCATGAGCGAGGTCACCGGACCGGTGATCGCCATCGTGCTGGTCCTCTGTGCCGTGTTTGTGCCGGTCGGATTCCTCGGCGGCATTACCGGTCAATTGTACAAGCAGTTTGCGGTTACGATTGCGGTATCGGTGGCGATCTCCGGGTTCGTGGCGCTGACCTTGAGTCCAGCTCTCTGCGCCTTGGTGCTGAAACCCGGCCATGAAGCCCGCCGCGGGTTCTTCGGTCTGTTCAATCGGGCTTTTGATTGGGTCCAACGCCATTACGCCATGAGCGTGGCGTTCACATTGAAACACACGGTGCTTTCACTCGCCCTCTTCGGGGTGGTGATCGTGATCGCAGCAAGTCTATTCAAGGCTGTGCCGATGGCCTTCTTGCCGGAGGAAGACCAGGGCTACTTCATCACGGTCGTGCAACTGCCGGATGGGGCGTCGAAGAAGAGGACGGATGCCGCCTCGGACCGGGTCGAAGAATATTATCTGTCGATCCCGGCCGTATACGGGACCCAGACTCTTTCAGGTCAGAACTTCGTCTTCAACACCCGCGGCACCAATACCGCGACCATGTTCGCGCCTCTTAAACCTTGGGATGAACGGGAGGGCAAAGAGAATCATGTCAAGAGCATCATCGGCGGCGCCTTTCGCGAGTTCGCCAAGATTCCTGAAGCGCTGATCCTCGCATTCAACGCTCCTTCCATTCGAGGTTTGGGCGCGACGGGCGGCTTTTCGGTGCAGGTGCAGGATCCCAGCGGAGGGGATTTCAAGAAGTTTGCGGCGGTGGCTCAAGAGTTTGTAGCCAAAGCCAGGCAGGATCCGGCGATCGGAGCGGCCAGCACAAGCTTTCGGGTCAACGCCCCGCGGGTGTATGCCAAGATCAATCGGGAGCGGGCCAAAGCGCTCGGGGTCCCGATTTCGGAAGTCTTCGACACGCTCCAGGCCTTTTTCGGCAATCTCTACGTCAATGACTTCGTCAAGTTCGGCCGGGTCTATCGCGTTCAGACCGAGGCGGAGCCGCAGTACCGATCCAGTCCTTCCGACATCAACAAGATCTACGTGCGCGCGCTGAACGCATTGGATGGGCAAGGCCCTACGATGATCCCGCTCGACACTGTCGTCACGACCAGCTACAGCAGCGGGCCCGACCCCGTGACGCATTTCAATGGATTCAATACCGCCCTCGTGCTGGGCTCTGAGGCGCCCGGCTACAGTTCCGGTCAGGCGCTGGATGCCTTGGAGCAGGCCGCGCAGGAGGTGTTGATTCCGCAAGGGTTCGACATTGACTGGAGCGGCATCTCGTATCAGGAACGAAAGGTAGGGGCGCAATCGGTCCTGGCGTTTGGATTCGGATTGCTCATGGTGTTTCTGGTGCTGGCCGCGCAATACGAGAGTTGGACTGTGCCGTTCGCAGTGATTCTCGCCGTGCCCTTCGGCGTGTTCGGGGCGCTATTGGCCGTGTGGCTTGCGGGCATGGCCAATGACATCTACTTCCAGATCGGCTTGGTCACCCTCATCGGCTTGGCGGCGAAAAATGCGATTCTCATCGTAGAGTTTGCGAATCAGCGATATGAGCATGGCCTATCATTGTTTAATGCAGCGATGGAAGCGGCCAGACTGCGCTTCCGGCCGATCATCATGACATCGATGGCCTTCATTCTCGGCGTGGTGCCCTTGGTGATCGCGTCGGGCGCCGGTGCCGCCGGTCGCCATAGCATCGGCACCGGCGTGCTCGGCGGGATGCTGGCGGCCACGTTTCTGGCCATCTTTTTTGTGCCGTTGTTTTTTGTGATCATCCGCAAACTGAGCCCAGGCACGAACCTCGACCGGCGGGAGTAGCCACACGGGCAGTGTCGTCGCCCCCTCACAAATGAAGATAGAAGGAGCACCAAGGGTCGGGAGTCTTTTATTGCCACAATTCTGGCGGCAGGGAAGCTTGTCTGCAATCAGGGCTTCTCTCCGTACGCCATCCGACGCAGGAGAATCAGCACTCCGGTCCCCAACAAAAGCCAGGTGGCGGGTTCCGGAACGGCGCTTGAAAACAGGCTAGGCGATGAGGGCAGGAACGTCGTGAGACTGGGAAGTGTACCGTTCTCGAACAATGACTGCGCGCCGCCGACGATCATCTGATGCACACAGGCACTGTTGCTGATGTTCGTATGCGTGACCTGGCCGCCGATGTCGTTCAGGCAGCTGCGGTTATTCGGCTCATTGAACAGATCGGTGACATTGAAACTCTGATCGGGATTGCTCAAGCGTTCGAGAAACGGCGGAACGATCGGGTTATCGCCCCCATTGGGCGTATGGTACAGCTCCACTTCCTGCAGCACATTATCCGGCTTCACCGTCCCGCCCGGGCATAGCACGCATGCCAAGTCAATGGTCACGAGGAAATCGATGGGTCGTCCGGGAGTTAATGTGTTAGCGAACTCCAGGGCGGAATCCCCGCCGAAGCTGTGGCCGACCACGACCAGCTCATCCGAGCGGTTCAACGACCGCGCAAAGTTGGCCGCTGCCGACTCTTGATCCCATGGAAAGACACGCCCGTTGACGTTCTGAGCTGCAAACGTCGTATCGAATTCCTGTGCCAGCGATTGAAGCCCCTCCCCGCTTTTCCCCTGAAACGACGCATTGGCAATGCGATCCAACGGGCTCGAGCCGGTACCCAGGCCCGTGAAGAAGATGTAGTCGAGTCCGGTCGGCACGGCATAGGCCGCCGTCCCTATCATGAGGACCATGCAGACGGCCAACAGCTGTGACCGCACGATCAACGTCCCGCTACGCCTTATTCTCATTTTGCTCCAGCGAAAGAGATAGCGACACCATACGTGCCTGGGCGCATGATGAGAATCAGACGCAGACTTACGAAGCCTTCTCAATGCGAATCCGCACTGCCAAAGGCCTTTTCAGGCGGGTTGGTTTAGGATGATGGGATGGGGCAGGTCACTCTTTAGAGGAGGTGATACATGTCTGAACATAAGATCACGCTGGAATGGAAACGAGAATCGGAGAATTTTTCGTATGAGTCCTATAATCGAGATCACGTGTGGATATTCGAAGGTGGGGCTCGAGTTTCTGCATCGGCCGCGCCCGCCTATCGTGGAAATCCAGCTCACGTGAATCCTGAGGAAGGCCTCGTCGCAGCCTTGTCGAGCTGTCATATGCTGACGTTTCTGGCCGTGGCGGCCAAGAAACAGGTTGTGGTGGATCGCTACAGTGACCGCGCTGTTGGAGTGTTGGAAAAGAAACAGAATGGGAAACTGGCCATCACTCGCGTCATCTTGCATCCTCAGGTGGTATTCGGCGGGACGACCCGTCCGACTCCTGAGCAGATCGCGGCGCTGCACGGGCGGGCGCATAGCGAATGCTTCATTGCGAATTCGGTAACGACCGAGGTGACGGTCGAAGCCGCATAGCACTGCGTCTTGCGCTTACGCATCAGCAGAGACGGTCGTTCATGGCACCTGAGCCTGTCGCTCGTGATTGATCAGCCAACGCTTGCGCTCTAGTCCTCCGCCGTAACCGGTGAGCGAACCGTTGCCGCCTATCACGCGATGACAAGGGACTACGACGCCGATTGGGTTGGCTCCGTTAGCGAGTCCGACGGCACGTACGGCCGCCGGTTTTCCTAGTCGCACGGCGAGTTCGCCGTAGCTGATGGTCTGTCCTGCCGGGATGCTCCGCAGAGTGCGCCAGACGCTCTTCTGAAATGCGGTTCCTTCCGTGGCCGTGGGGATGGAGTCGATCGCGCGAATATCTCCATCGAAGTATGCAGCCACTGCCGTGGCAAGCCCGGATGGGTTGTGAGCCGGCGTCAGCGTAAAGTTCTCTGCTCCGTAATGACGCGCGAGCAGACGGTGCATACGTTCGTCATAGTCGGTCCAATCTGTCGCTCGCAGGCGACCTTCTTCATCGCAGATCAACACCAACGCGCCAATCGGTGTGATGAGCGTATCTGTCAGAAGACGAAGCTTATTCGGCATGATTTGCCTCCATTGATCTGTGCCGCCGTGTACCGGTATCGGCGAGCCATAGATACTGTGCGGCATAGGCCCGCCATGGTCGCCATGCCTCCGCACGCTGGATGAGTTGTGGCACTGTGGGGACACTTCCCACCAGACTGGCTGCCCCCCGCAGAATGCCGATATCTGTTGCCGGAAAGGCATCCGGGTCCCGCAAGGCTCGGAGGGCAATGTATTGAGCCGTCCACGGCCCGAGGCCGCGGATCGTGCGGAGTTGAGCGAGGCTTTCTTCAATCGAACCCGGCGGCTCGAAGAGCCGTGGATTCGCGACTGCCGCCTGGGCCAGCGCTTTCAAGGTCGCCCTTCGCGACTGGGGCATGCGGATGCGGCTTAGATCGGCCGCCGCGACCTTGTGAGCCGAAGGAAAGACTCGAGTCAGTCGTGAATCAGCGGCATGACCAACCGGATCTCCACACAGGAGAACCAGTTTATTTCCTAACTGACGGGCTGCTTCGACACTGATGTGTTGGCCGAGCACCGCACGGACGGCGAGTTCAAATCCATCCCAGCATCCTGGCGTGCGAAGTCCCGGCAGTACGGCGATCAAAGGAGCGAGCGCCTGGTCCTTCGCCAAATGAGCACTAATCGTATTAACGTCGGCTCCTACATCGAATAGGTGACGTACACGTAGGACGAGCCCTTGAAGCGCACGCACGTAAGGGAAGTGAATCGTCGCTATGAGTGCATGACGATCCGGCGCATGCGCAACGGCAACATTGCCCTGTCCTCCCTCATGCGATACCGTCCGCCGATACACGCCGTTTTCAACGAGTTCCACACCATCAATGGTGCGCGCTCTGAGATAGGCCAACATCGCCCCCCAGTCATACGGAGGCCGATAAGATAGATACAACACGACGGGAGCCACGGCAGATGCTTGTGGCGCAGGGCGCGTTTTGCGGCGGCGCAACTCGCTGGGAGGTCTGTGGTAAAGGATGCGGAAGGCGTCATTGAATCGTCGTAAGCTGCCGAATCCTGCGGCCATGGCCACTTCTGCCATCGAGAGAGGGGTGTCATGAATTAACTGTTTGGCAAAGAGCACCCGCCGCGTTTGTGCGACTGCAATCGGAGAAGCGCCCAGGTGTTCTTGAAAGAGCCGGCGCAATTGGCGTGCTCCCATTCCTAGGCGGCTTGCAAGGGCGTCAACATTCCCGTCCTCTCCATCAAGGAAGCCCTCCGAGATCAGTGCTAATGCTCGGGAGACACTGTTCGAGGTTCCGCGCCAGCATGCCAGGTCGGGCGAGATCTCGGGACGGCAGCGGAGGCATGCACGAAAGCCGGCCGCCTGAGCGGCCGCGGAGGTCGGGAAGAATCGGCAATTCTCCCGCTTGGGCGTCCGTGCGGGACAGATCGGACGGCAGTAGATGCCGGTCGACGTGACGCCGACGAATAGACGACCATCAAAGCGCCGATCGCGCGTCTGGAGTGCGCGGTAGCAGACATCCGGGTCGAGGTGCTCCATACGCTCTACTATGCCTTATCCGGAGGCCGAAGTTCTGGCCATTTTCGGACGTGACCAGACATGGCACTCCCACGTCCCGCGCATTCTGCAACGGCACGGATAACTGCCGAATCAATACTCGAACGCGACGTCATAGAGAGCCGGCACCATTTCAGCGCCCATGTCGTCCAACTTCGACTTCATGGGCGCCGCGCTTTTTTCATAGGCTTTCCAGTATAGGTCTTCGTTCTCCCATATCGCGACATTGATGAAGTTGAACTTGCTCTCGGGCTTGATGCTCCTATGAAACTTTCCGCTGATGAACCCGGATTGCTTGGTGATATCGGCCTTCACGTCTTGCCACCACTTCACGAATTCATTTTCTTTGCCCTTCGGGACTGAAAACACGTTAACTAAGGTTACCGGCATGGCGCACCTCCCGATCTGTATCCCTCTGTAACGCTCCATCAACTGAGGCATCGATTCTAACCATAGTATCAGGATGAGCAGAATCCAAACTGAGAGACTCTGCATGAGCCTCTTAAGGTCTGATCGGAACAATGGTTGCGGAATGGGACGAGTAAGGAAAGGAGATTTTGTCTTGGGGTCCCGTAGGCCGGCATCCCGCGCTTTGCTTTAAACGCGGGCGCCGTTCCCTTATTCGTCGAGACCGGGGTAAAGAAGGAACGGGCCATAGATTACGGCGAACAGGACATATGCGCCACTCCAGGCGACTGCAGCCAACCCAAGCATGAGCGTCGTCGGGAGGTCAGTCGTGGGGCCGAAGGTCCGCAGTATTGCACCCAGACTGACCAATATATAAATGAAGACGGTTATCGGACCGGCGTGCCGGGGACGCCCCGTATGGCCGAGGCTCGCGCGAGTCATCACCGCCAGGGTCATCACGCCGACTGCGCCGGTGGTGAGCGCATGTACCGCATCTTCTTTCGGCAGACCCATCCCGAGAATCGCCCCTCCGAGGATCAGGAGCGAGATCGCCAGCCATCCATAACCAAGATGCAGGATCAGCACTAACGGATCGCGCCACGTGGCCCAGCCGTGCCAGCGCGAGAGGCGGCCCAGATTGGCGAACCCGGCCGCCACCAACAACCAGCCTGTGGCCGTCGCATGCGGCTGAACAGTCCAGGCTCCTGCGGCGATGGCCACAAGAAGGACCGAGGCACCATCGAGGCGGGAAAATGGCGCAGGCTGCATCGTCTTTCCCTGCGCAATCAAGAATTCGCTGGTGAAATTGGGAGTAACGCGCCCGCCGATGAGGGCCAACAGGACCATCACGAGCGCGAGCGCCATTCGAGCAGGAAGATCCGTTTCCGCGCCGGTCAGAGCCAGGACGTGGAACATGATGTTCGCACAGGCATACAAACTGACCAGGATCCCCATCGGGGCACGGCTCCAATCTCCCCCGGCTGCAATCTCTCGCCACACCAATCCCGCCACGCCGACAAGAAAGCCTCCGTCGACGATGGCTGACATGATGGGCGGGACCGCCGGGATCGCCATGACGAGACGTCCGGCCAGCCACACGGCAAACAAGGCCATCAGCTCTCTCCCCCTGATCGGGGGACGGTCGGTCCAATTAGGGATAGCGGTGAGCAGAAAACCCGTGATCACAGCCGGTAGAAAACCGAAGACCATTTCGTGCACATGCCAGTCCCGGGGTGCCGAGAGCGCTGCCGAATCCCCGACTCCAGTCAGCATCAGGATCCACGCAGGGACCGCTACCCCGGCGAACAGCGCCGCCCCAAGAAAGAACGGCCGGAAGCCATACGAAAAAAACGCCGGCCCCTGATAGGGTGGCTTCTCACGTACCAAATCCGTCATACGATCTTCATTCCTTGGTCATGGTGTTGTGTGGCAAGCGGATACCATTGTTGCATTACAAATGACAGTGGGAAAGGTATCATAAATCTTCCCACTCGTCCGTGCGGGTTGTTGTATTACCGAGTTCGAGGTCGGTCAGCCGCACCAGGGAATGAAGCAGATCATTTGACTGGCTCAGCCGAGTCGGACATGTCCGCGGATCAGCTTGTACAGCGTCTCCACGGCTTGTTCTTCTTTCGCAGCAGGGTCACACAAAAGACCGCGCGTTTCCTTCGACAGGCGAAATGTGTCTCGTCATCGATCCAGTCTTGCCTCTTAATTTTGACTTCTTTGCCCTTCCCTCCCCTCTTGGTATCCGACATCGCGCCTCGGGTTCTCCCGATTGGAAGAGACAGGACCACGCAGGTAGGGTGCAATACAGTATGTTTGCTCACGTCTCTCGTTGGTTTCATCGCCATCTTCTTTGGCTCCTGCTGGGTGCCTATGCCGCTGCCACCGTGCTGCCCGGACCCGGCCTCCGTCTCCGCGATGCCTCGTTGGGGACGCTGCACCTCGGGGGACAGCATTTCAAGATGTCGATCCTCCTGCTGCTGCTTGCCTCGTTGCTCTTCAACGCCGGACTCGGCATGAACCTCTCGGATATGCGGACTCTGGTTCGCACCAAAAGGCTTCTGGCGGCAGGCCTCCTTGCCAACATTCTGGTTCCCATGACCTCCGCCGTCGTCCTCGCCGCCTTCATGCACCATTGGCACAATCCGGATGAGACGCAAAACATTCTCGTCGGCCTCGCGCTGGTCGCGACCATGCCGATTGCCGGGTCGTCCACGGCGTGGGCACAAAATAGCGACGGCAATCTGCCGTTGAGCCTCGCACTCGTGCTCTGTTCCACCCTGCTTAGCCCTCTTGCAACACCGCTGGCTCTGGTGTTCTTTGCCTCGATGACGAGCGGCGAGTACCGGGACGCGCTGCAACATCTCGCCTCCTCAGGCAGTGGACCGTTTTTGGGTTTGTGGGTTGTCCTGCCGGCGCTGATGGGACTCGGCGTGCGCCACGTCGTTGGAGACGCGAGGGCGGCCGCATGGAAGTCGACGCTGAAAACGATGAATGCGGTGGTCTTGTTGGTCTTGAACTATTCGAATGCCGCCGTGTCGTTGCCCCAGACGCTCACACATCCGGACCCCGACTTTTTGTTGATTACCTTGCCCATCACGCTGGCGCTCTGTCTGATGATGTTCGCCTGTGGGCTCTTGCTCGGCCGGGTGTTGAATGCGGAGCGTGATCAGGTCATCTCACTCGCGTATGGATTAGGGATGAATAACAACGGCACTGCCCTGGTCCTCGCGGCTCTGGCTCTCGCTCAGTTTCCTGGCGTGATGGTTCCCATTATTTTCTACAATCTGCTGCAGCATATCGTCGCCGGCGGCCTCCAACAATTTCTGGGGGCTGAGAAGCGTTACCGTAAACCACTCCCCGCTGCCGCCTGACGTCCCCCTTGGTATCCAGGGGCTCGATTGCTCGCACGGTGACGCTCGTCTAGGCCGCCGCTTCCTGACTGACCGCAATATCGCTGGCTCCGGCGGCGTTGAAAATGTTCCGCGCTTGCTCAATCTCGTCAGCATCTTCGCAATGCACGGACAGAAGAATATGGCCTTCCCCTAGTCGGCCTTCATATCGTTTCGCTTCAAACTCCGGGATGCCCAGACCAATCAATCCGCCGGCCAGTCCACCCACGCTTGCCCCCAATCCCATGCCACTAAATGTGGCCAAGAGAGGGCCGGCTGCCAATAAAGGGCCGACACCGGGGATGGCTAACGTCCCGATGCCCGCCAGAAGCCCGAGGACGCCGCCGACCACACCACCGGCGCTGGCTCCGGCTGCTGTGCCTTCCAAGGCTTTCGTCTGCTTTTCGACACCGAGTCCCGGTCCAGTGTCATGGTCGGGTATGAGCGCCGAGATGGCGTTCTGGGAGAACCCCGCGTTTCTCAGTGTGTCAATGATGTCTGTTGCCTGTTCACGAGTTGCGGCAATACAGTAAACCGCCTTAGCCATGCTTGCCTCCTCTGGGGCTACTGGTGAATTTCCAATCGATCTTCGATATGGTGCGGGGTGACGGATCGGGCAATCTCCTTGATACGATCGGCTTCCCCGCGCGTACTCACACGACCCGTCAGCACGACGCGATCTCCATTCGTGACAATCGTGACATTCTTGGCCCTAAACGAGAGGGAGTCGTCCTGCATGACGGCCTGCCGGATCCGGCGTGTCGTTTCGATGTCATTCGCCGCCTCCGACTGATCGAGAGGCGTGACCCGTGCCTCGCGCTGCTCGGATACGGCGGAAGCATCATGGGCCTCGCTTCCGGTCGACGAAGATGACGCTGTGTCTCTCCCTCCCCGCGGTGATGATGAAGAAGCCGGCTTCGTCTGTACCTGCGGCGCCACTGCCGGGGGTTTGGCTTCCCTGGACGAGGCCTTCATGTCGCTGGCGGCGTCAGTCTTCGCAGGACCCACCGTGCTGCCGCTCCCCGGCGTGGTCCTTTTCTCCGTCGACGTGCAGGCGACGGCAAGGATCAATGCCGTCCCGGCCAGCATGAGGCCGAATATTCTGCTTTTCATCATCGCCTCCCCTAAAGATCTAACCCTATTGTGAAGGCGACAGGAGAACCGCCGAAAGGGACTCGACTATGAAAAATGGGTAGGACTAGGACTGACGAGGTCTGCGCACGCAAACATACTCCCCGGAGATAGCATTCCGATACGGCTTAGTGTATCACTGCAACAAAATCCACCGGCTTTCTCTGAAACGAATGAAAGCCTTCTTGAAGAAGTAAGACGCGTTGTGATAACTACGCGTCTTCTCGCTCTGGACTGTCGAGGCGGAAGAAGTTGCTGAGACTGCCCTCTTTCTTATGCTCCTGGAAATGAAAAGCCAGATTCCGCTCATCAAACGTCTGGAGCCATTCATCCCATGAAATCGGTTTCAAGGTCTGCCCGCCATAGCCTGGAAAATCAAACATCAACATCCCTGGATGTCCGTCATGCTCACTTCCCTCGACCGTTGCCGGCTGAGCTCCCCGTTCTTCTGCCCACCGCTGAATCACCTCATGGTTACGCGTCACGAGGGACTGTCCCGGGTGCTCCTCATGGTCATCCGGCGACTCGATCCATTTGGCGTACTTAGTACTGCGAGACAGGCGATCAGTGCTTTGTCTGATGCTCCTGGCTGCCCTGGTCGCTTTTCCACCGCTACGGCCTTGGGTCTTTCGTGGGCGAGATCCTTGGGATCCACGACGATTGGTATTTCCTCCACCTCGTTTCGATGACGTGTTCCCACGCCGCGATGCTGACCGACCTTCACGTTGTCCTTCGTTGGAAGCCTCCGACATCATTTCATGGATTTCTTCAAGCGCCTCTTGCATCTTCCCCAAATCTTCCTGGGTTTTTTCGAGAAATTTTAAGCTGCGTTCAAGTGCCCGTATTCCACCCCTCGATCCTCGTGTCGATGTCGACCGCGTCGATTCTTTTCGTGCCATAAAGCCTCCTTGCTGCGCGACACCGGCAATGGCCATAGCCGCCGTGTTTCATTGTGGGGGTCGCTCCAGAGCGGCCACAAGAAGGGCCGTGTGGAACCCTCCGTAGGCATCCAGCTGACTCTGCTGGAAGGCAGAGGGTCACGACGGCGCGGGCAAGAGGGGGGTTGTTGTGGCAGCTTCAATCACCACGGCATCCCCGAACGAATGCCCGACGAGGCCGGCATGTCGCACTCCCTCTTGCTCAAGATAGCCTAGGCCCGTCGAGACGTCATGAACCGCTTTTTCTAAGTCCGACGGAGTTCGAAAGCGAATGCGGAGCGACTCGATACCGTTCTGTTGCACTGTAGGTGGCGAATTTCTGGCATGAGGATGGCGTCAACCAGGTTCATTTTTTAGGACATGATTTCGGTTGGTAGAATGATGCATGGAAAAAGCGTTTAACTTTCAGGACCCCGCTGGTCGGCATGTCAGCGGGGTTCTTCAGTCATCTGCCTTACCGACGGATAAGGTTGTGGTCCTGTGCCATGGCTTTATGGGATACAAGGATAGTTGGACGAATCGCATGCTAGTCGATCAGCTGGCACGGCAGCATATCGCGACGCTACGCTTTGATTTCTTCGGACACGGCCAGAGCGCCGGGGATTTGAAAGACTTGTTATTGACGACGCTCATGGCACAAACCGACACTGCCATTGCGCTAATGCGAGGGCATGGATTCACACACGTCGGGTTGTTGGGATCCAGCTTCGGAGGCCTCGTGGCGACACTCGTCGCGGCGAAAAACCCGACCTTAGCAGCGCTGGCTCTCAGGTCTCCCGTCGGGGACTTCCCCGCCTTACTCCGACAACGGTTTGGCCGCCTTGCAATTGAACTATGGCGCCGTCTCGGCCGGGTCCCAGAATCGGCTGCTCCCATTCCCGTCCACTATGCCTTCTTCGAAGGTTGCCTGCGGCATGATGTCTACCGGGCCGCACAGCAACTCCTGGTTCCGACGACCATCGTGCATGGAAGCCAGGATGACGTGATCCCAGTGAGTCAAGCCCAGGAGTTATTTGCACAGATCCGCGCAGAGAAAACGTTTCATGTGATCCCTGGAGCCGATCATCGCTTCTCAAGACCTGAGCATTTCAGTCAGATGAGTGAACGGCTCGTCACCTGGCTCAATCGGTATCTGTCTGTGCCGGCTCCTTCTGTAGGTTGATGCGCCCGAGTAATGGACTCAGGTTACAGTCAATCGCCGCGGCCGGGCAGCAAGTGCCGAACCCGTAGAGGATGAGTGCAGGTTGCCCTTTCACCGTGATCATGTATGGTCGTCGCCCTTTTGGGCCATATCGGATTGCGTCTGATGAGTGAGGCGCGTTTCGCCGGCAAGACGTCGGGCGGCGGAAGGCTGATTGTGTTGCCATATCCGATGTTGCCCTCACCCCGAAACCTTTACTCGTTTCCATGATCTTGTTGGTGTCTTCAATCTGGCTTACACTTTTGGCGCGTTACGGTCACCAACAGAAGGAGGCTAACATGAAGCGCTTCTCACTGGCGGTGGTTTTGATCGCGGCCCTGCTCCTGTCCGCACCGGCCACTTATGCAGTACCGATTGCATTCTTCACCGGCCTTTCGGGTTCAGCTGAGGTTCCTCCCACCGGTTCGCCAGGGACGGGCTTCGCGACGGTGGTGCTCGATCCAGGAGCCAACACGATGCACGTAGATGTGACATTCAGCGGCTTGCAAGCGGGCACCTCGGCAGCGCACATTCACTGCTGTCTGCCTTCACCTGGGGCAACCGGCATAAATATCCCGGTCGCGACGACTGTTCCTGCGTTTCCTGGGTTCCCGTTGGGCGTGACCGCGGGGACTTATTCGCATGACTTTAATCTCCTGGACGCAGGGACCTACAATCCGGCCTTCGTCACGGCGAATGGCGGGACGATCGCAACAGCAGAAGCAGCGCTGGTGGCCGGAATCCAGAATAGGGAGACCTATCTGAACGTCCACACGACGCTATTCCCAAACGGGGAGATCCGGGGAATCCTTGCCACGCCGGAACCTGCCACGCTCCTCATGCTTTTCACCGGTCTCGTGGCGCTGGGGACCATCGGGTTGAGACGACACCGCAAGCATTAATTGCGGGACAAAGAAGCCTTTTTCTTGAGCAGCGGATGTACAACACGATGAGTGACGTGACGTCCACGGAGTTCAGCTGGAACGATCAGGACAGATCGCAGACGATACATAGGTAAACTGCTTTGGCCGTGGTGAAACAAACGGGGGAAGGCAACAGAGGCATTCCCCTCTTCGAACACAATAGGGATCGACGCACACCGGCTCTTTATCCAGCAGATCGTGTGCGGTCGCCTCTCGGGCCCATGCGCTTCCCCACCAGCCCGATCGTTTTCCTTCTGTTTTAAACCGTTTCAACATGCAAGTGGACGCATTGGGAGTGATTGTATAGAGTAACGAGGTCACCTGAACGCCGGGTAGCGCACGATTCGAATTCATCCGCACGCGGCGCTTCCCACATTCGCTGCTCTGGACTCTCTCAACATGAGAGCTTATTGAAAGTGAGCGAGCATCAGACCAAAGAAGCACGGGAGCTGGTGGACGACGTGTACCGCTCCGAATCGCGGCAGGTCCTTGCCACCTTGATCCGCCTGCTCGGCGACTTTGATGCCGCCGAAGAGGCACTGCATGATGCCTTTGCCATAGCGGTCGAGCGATGGTCGCGGGATGGGGTGCCCGCTAACCCCCGGGCATGGCTCGTGTCGACCGGCCGCTTCAAAGCCATCGATGGTATGCGGCGGCGCGCCCGGTTCGATGCATCGCTGACGGAACTTGCCAAGCAACTGGAATCCAGCACCACCATAAGCAGTGCTGACGGTGAGTGGGATGAGGAGAGCGTTGAGGACGACCGGCTGCGGTTGATCTTCACATGCTGCCATCCCGCCTTATCGGCGGAGGCCCAAGTCGCCATGACGCTCCGCGAAGTCTGCGGTCTGACGACCGATGAGATTGCACGTGCCTTTCTCACGAGGGCACCCACGATCGCCCAGCGGATTGTACGCGCCAAGGCGAAGATCCGCGACGCGCGTATTCCGTACGTGATACCGTCGGAGACAGATTTACCGGATCGGCTGGATGCGGTGTTGCAGGTCGTCTACCTCGTGTTCAACGAGGGGTACTCCGCCTCATCCGGTGAGTCGCTCACGCGGCACGATCTGTCGGCCGAGGCTATCCGCCTCGGCCGACTACTCATCGCGTTGCTCCCGGAGCCTGAGGCAATTGGACTTTTGGCGCTGATGTTGCTGCAAGACTCGCGGCGCGCTGCACGCACCTCGCCGACGGGCGACCTGATTCTCCTGGAAGATCAAGATCGCTCACTGTGGAATCGGGATCAAATCGCGGAAGGATTGATGCTCGTAGAGCGCACTCTCTCGTCACGCCGTATCGGGCCGTACACGGTCCAGTCGGCAATCGCCGCCGTACACGCCCAAGCACCCAACGCCGCCGCCACGGACTGGCGTCAGATCATCGCACTCTATGACGTGCTGCTTCAGGCCAACCCCTCGCCCGTGATCGAACTGAATCGCGCTGCGGCAGTGGCCATGCGTGACGGCCCTTCCGCAGGTCTTACCCTCATCGACGCCATCCTCGCGCGCGGCGACCTGAAGAACTATCACTTAGCCCACGCGGCGCGCGCCGACTTATGCCGACGACTGAGGCGCACAGCGGAAGCGCGAGCCTCATACGAACTCGCCCTGAGCCTCACCCATCAGGAACCGGAGCGGCGGTTTCTCAGGCGACGGCTGGCCGAACTGTCTGCCTGAGGTAGGCTGAGAAGATGTCGGAATAGAACCATAGATCATCAAAGAAATATTAGCGTCTACCTAGGAGCGCCAGTGAATGAAGGGGGCGGGAGTATTTTTTCGTGAGCCACTGGGACGGCCTTGCGGGCGAAGAATGCATTCCATCCTGCATCGTCGTCAGAGCCGACGCACAACTTCTCCTCCTCAAAGGAATGAGTGTCAAGAAAGATTCTGACCACTTTTTGGCTTCCCATCTCTTAAACAATTCGTTCAAAAAAAGTCAAACGGTTGCCGAAGGGATCGATGATCTTCATCTCTCTCGTTTTCCAGGGTGTCTGCTCGACTTGAGGCTTCGCATACTTGTAGTGCTTCTGAAGCAACTCGCCATTCATGTTATCGATCTCGGTGGTTTCGATCCTGATTGCACCACCAGGATTGCAGTCGCCGTAGTGCTCCGAAAGGTGAATGATGCAGTGATCTCTCGAGACTTGCAGGTACAAGGGAAAGTTGTCATCGAAACGGTGTTCCCAGTCGATTGAAAACCCTAAGAAACCAACATAGAACTCTCTTGCCTTCGTTTCATCGAGGATTCTGAGTATCGGTATTGTATTTGAGAGTGTCATAGCCCTTCACCTTCTCCGGGATACGTACCGGCTCAATTGGGTGCTAAACGGCTTCCCAAGCAGGCTGTTCGCTGAATCCGGGTTACCTCATCCCGACCTCTTTTTCGCTTCCCAAGTGACGTCGCTGCGAACAGTAACGCCCCACGGTCGGGACTTCCGCCAATAAACAGCCGAAACAGCATTGCCTCATTACTGAACTAGCTATCCGTATGCTTGCGGATGAACCCGATGATTGTTTTGACGTACGCGCCCGGCTGTGTAGCGTGCGGAATGTGGCCGGCGCCGGGGAACGTGACGACTTCTGCGCTGGGGAGCGCGTCGGCAAGCTTTGTGATTACTGCCCCGTACGCCGGCGGACTCTGGTCACCGGTCGTGAGTAGCACCGGCCGAGGGAACGTCTTGATCCATTCGAGATCGAAGAACAACTGCTCCGGATCGTTCGCCTCGTCGAAGAATGTCGGCGCGTTCTCGATACACGTCTGCCGGAGTTTGAGCGGTAGTCGGGACCAGGCCCCGGGTCCGAGTGCGACGGTCTCAACGAACTGTTCGGCAGCCCCGGCATGATCTCCGGACGCGATACGATCGAGGACGGTGCCGATCCTTTTGCGAACCTCCGCAAGGATCGGCACGGCAGCAGGGTCATTCGCGAGCAGAGAGAATAGCGGCGGCTCGTGCCCAATGACTCCTTTCAAGAGAGCTGGATGATCACCGGCCAACCGCAGCGCGATTGATGCGCCAAACGAGCTCCCGGCAACCCACGCCGGCGCGAGTCCCGCATGCTCTATCAGGGCAGCAAGGTCGGCAAAGTCTTCGTGAACGCTGCCCTGCCTCATTGGTCGTTCGCTTTCACTGTGGCCGCGCCGGTCATAGGAGAGAATTCGAAGTGACTGAGTCAGTCCCGGTACGACACTGTCCCAGCTGCGGCGCGATACCCAAGACCCATGCACCAAAATAAGAGGGACTTTCCCATTGCCGCTGATCTCATACGAGAGCTGCACACCGTTTAAGTCTGCGGTTGCCATATTGTCGCTCTTCCTTGTGCCAGGCTGCATTGTAAGTCATCGTCTGAAAGTTTCGGATGGTGATCCGCAGACCCGTTACGTACGTCTTCCAGCAGCTCCCTTCGGAATATCACTGAATTGGTAAGGAATCGATTGAAGGGATGTGCGGTCTAACCCGTTCCTCTGACCTGGACGGAATCACAGATGACATCGTCAAGAATACGCGCGCAGGTCTTTAGCAGGCCGGATACCGAGAACGTTCAATCCGCCGAACTGGAGAGTCGATGAAGCGTGTCGTTCTTGCGATTGCCTGACCGGCCATCACGTTTATACCGGCGACAGCATGTTCGCATCGCGCGCCAGCACCCATTTGCCGTTTTGCTTTTTGAGCATGGACAGCGTATGGCCTGCACGCGCCATTGATAAAGCGCCTCCTGGCGGAGTCATCACAACCGATAGTTTTGCCCACATGAAGGCCCATTCTCCGATCACCGTGATCTCCTGAATCTCACTTGTGCCGTCGAACTGCGTCCGTCCCTGACCCGACTGGGCTGCCATTGCTGCGGCGAACGCCGACTTTCCGATCATGGGTGGTCGGCCAGGCATGAGAAACACGACATCCTCCGCCATCAAGCTCAAGACCGTGTCGATGTCACCTGCCTTCGTCGCCGTCATCCATGTTGCGACGAGTTGACGTATCTCGTGTTCATCACTCTGCATGCTGGTTCCTTGATGACGTGCAGCTATTCAGCAAGCTACGTCGATCCTAGCCGCCTCTATTTAGTTGTTCTATCTCGCGGCGTAATCGTTCTATCTCCTTCTCAAGCTCTATCAGTTTCAATTCACGGCCCACGACGACATCGTGGAATTGCTCCAGCTCAGCAAGGCGTTCCTCAAGCGCTGTATTGACTGCCTTAAGCTCGGCCGTGCGTGCCATGACGCGATCCTCTAATTCGTTCTTTGCCTCTCTGAGCGTCTCTTCGGCTTGCCGACGTTCCGTTAAGTCTCGCGTGACCTTGGCATAGCCTCGGAGTGTTCCCTTCTCATCTACTAGTGCCGTAATAATGACATCGGCCCAAAACCGACTCCCATCTTTTCGTAGGCGCCACCCCTCATTTTCTACGCGGCCTTGCTCTCTCGCCAGCTTCAGAAGCTCGAGAGGTTTGTTCGCCTGCCGATCTGGCTCGGTATAAAAACGTGCTATGTGTTGACCGATGATTTCTTCTGCGCGATAGCCTTTCAGCAACTCGGCTCCACTGTTCCACGTCATGATGTACCCGTTTGGATCGAGAGCGAAGATTGCATAGTCTTTGACTTGGTCGACCAGGAGCCGAAATAGCTCCTCCGATTGCTCAAGGTTGCGCGCCGGTGTCTTACTTTCATCGGATCTGGCATTCAACGTCGTCTTCTCCTTGCGCTGGCGGATGCTGTGTATTGAGGCCGGTATATCACATAGCAGGAAGAAAATCCCATTCGTTCACCGGCGAAAGCTCCCCAGCCTTCAACTCAGTAGGCCGCAGGGGATGATTTCTCAGATGAGGGTGACCAAGCTAAACGTTCAGGCTTACCTGCCCCCTATGATGCTTCGCGGAACAGCGGTCACGGGCAGTAACCTTGGAAAACAGTTTTTCATACGTCAGAATACGCACCGCACGAGTCCTCCTTCCGCTCGGATGCTAGAACCATTGATCACCGAGGCGCGGGGACTACATACGAACGCCACGATATCACCGATTTCTTTTGGATCTATAAGGCGACCAATGAGCGAAGTCGGTCGGTTCTCTGACATAAATCGGCGTTCCGCTTCGGCTGGAGGAAGATCAGGAAATACGTCCTGGATGAACTTCTCGACACTTTCCGTGCGCGTGGGTCCGGGGAGCACTGAATTGACTGTCACCTCGCTACCTTTGGTTAATTCAGCCAATGAGCGAGAAATTCCTAACTGCATGGTTTTCGTTGCGCTATAGTGCGCCATCTCGGGGGCCGGCGAGATCCCCGATTCGCTTGAAATAAAGACGACACGCCCCTGACCACGGCGAAGCATGCCTTTGAGATAATGACGCGCAAGGCGCACGCCGCTCATGACGTTGATCTCAAAAATCTTATGCCACGCTTCGTCGCTTTCCTCGAAAAACCCAACAGCCTCATAGATTCCAAGATTATTGACCAGAATATCAACTTCTGGCAATTGGGATATCGTGTACTCGCAACCTGCGGCCGTACCGTTGTCGGCAACGAGAGGGATCAACTCTGCATTAGGAAGTCCGGCACGCACATCCGCAACGGCTTTTTCTACGCTGGCTTGCACGCGGCCGTTGATGATGACTTTGACACCTTCGGCAGCTAGAGCGCGGGCGATTTCCAAGCCTATGCCGCCGGAAGAGGCAGTCACCAACGCTGCCTTACCATTTAAATCGAGCTTCATGATGGGACTCCATGGCTATTCCCTGATCTAAACCTTCTCATGCATGGAATGTCAGATACTTACGACACCCTCTAAGCTTCCCATCAAATCCCGCTGTCTGTCAGCTTACCTTCCTTTGGCCCAGGTTGTTTCGCAAGCCCCCCTGTCGATTTTAGCCTTCCCAGACGACTATCTTACATCAACCGTCTTTCATATCCGCCTTGGAGGTCGTCGTCGTGGCCGATGGGAAGCTCATCGTCGATTTTGGTCTTCCCGAACGACTAGTGATCACAACAGTCATTCACCGACAGATTGGAGGTAAGGAGCCATGAAATATCTGCTCATGTGCTGCACCGAGGAGAAAACAATGGCCAGCCTATCCAAGAGCGAGTGCGATGCCCTCATGGAGGAAACCTTGGCCTACTGCGAGGCGCTTCAGAAGAACGGCCATCTCATTGTGGCGGAAGCACTCGAACCAGTCGAGTTAGCCACCACCGTGCGGGTGCGGAATGGCACACTGTCAACGACGGACGGCCCCTTTGCCGAAACGAAGGAGCAGTTTGGCGGGTTCTTTCTCATTAACGCCAGAGACCTCAATGAGGCCATCCAGGTGGCTTCGAAATTTCCATCAGTGCGGCTCGGGAGCATGGAGGTACGGCCTGTCATGGAGTTACACCGGCAGTAGCCGGCCAGCGGCTGCCTCGTGAAGAATCACTCATGTGTCCGGCATGTCTAACAGACTATGGCACTGATTGCAGCAAGTGCGACTCGCCGCAAAGAGACTTCATGCGCCGGAGCCGCGCAAGGACAATCTCCCGCAACCCAGATCAAAGGAGGCTTCGTCATGGCCAAGCGCACGATAGAACATCCGAAAGTCGTATCGCGAGCCGAGTGGCTGGGCCCGCGCAAGGCACTGCTCGCGAAGGAGAAGGAACTCACACGCCACCGGGACGCGGTGAACGCCGAGCGGCGCAGGCTACCGATGGTCAAGGTCGAAAAAGACTACCTGTTCGACACGCCGCGTGGGAAGAAATCTTTAGGCGAGCTCTTCGGAGACAACAGCCAGCTCATGGTCTATCACTTCATGTTTGGACCCGACTGGGAGGAGGGTTGCCGCAGCTGCTCGTTCCTGTCCGATCACATCGACGGCGCCAACTGGCATCTCCCGCAACGCGACGTGCGCCTATTGGCGGTCTCGCGCGCGCCTCTACCCAAGATCGAGCAGTTCAAGAAGCGCATGGGTTGGCGCTTCGAGTGGGTATCTTCCTTGGACAGTGACTTCAACTTCGACTATGGCGTCTCGTTTCCGAAAGAGGACGTGGTGAAGGACAAGGTGAATTACAACTACGCGATGTCGACGGCGTTCGGCAGCGAGGAACTTCCCGGCCTGAGCGTGTTCTACAAGGACGCGGCCGGGGGTATGTTCCATACCTACTCGACCTTCGCTCGAGGGCTCGATCTGCTGGCCGGCACGTATAACTACCTCGATCTGACGCCACTCGGCCGGCAGGAAGACTGGGAGGACCCACCCGGTCGTAGCGATGGTCCGTTTATGCATTGGATCCGCCATCACGATAAATACGGCAGCGTCGAGAGATCGGAGTCCTGAGCACAAATCGCGATCTATCAGCGGGGCGGTTCATGCCTTGGGGCAACCCGCCCCCAGCATCCGTACGAAGAGAAGCAAGAAAGAGATGCGACAAGGCGGCCGTGGACCTCAACCTGTAGGATGGTGGTAATTGTCGAGAGGAGGCATCAGGATGAAATACATGTTGCTGATTTATGGTGACGAGCAAGCGTTGAGCGAGACCGAACGGAAGGACTGTTACGTCGAGTCCACGCAGCTCGCGCATGACATTCACTCGAGCGGGCATTATGTAGCCGCCAATCCGTTACACCCGACATCAATGGCGACGAGTGTCCGCGTGCGCGACGGCAAGCGGCTCGTGACCGACGGTCCCTTCGCGGAGACGCGCGAACAACTGGGTGGCTACTTCCTCATCGACGCCAAGAATCTCGACGAGGCGATCGCCATCGCCGCACGGATTCCCATGGCACGCAAGGGGACTGTGGAGGTAAGACCGGTGATTGAGATCCCTGGCCTCCCGACTAGCTAGGAGGTTGTTGAAAATGGCCTCCAGCTTCTTTCTCGGCTTGGAAGCGTCCTCAACGTACTCCAAGGGTACCCCTCCGGCGCTTTCTACTCCTGAGGCCTCGCTGGACGGCCATTTTGAGCATCCTCCGGTGCGGACAGAGGAACGAGAGCCAAGCAGCGATCCAGTTCTTAAGTGAGACTGAAAACAACAGTTCGCGTGGGGAGGACATTGTCGATTATCGCTTCCTCGAACGACTATCTTACGTGAATGGAGACATCTGATGAAATATATGTTGCTCGTTCATCACGACGAAGAGGCCTTCGATAAGCTCAATGCAACTACACAGCAGCAGATGCTTGAGGAGTCCGTGCAGCTCAGTCACCAGCTCCACGCCAATGGGCAATATCTGAGTGCTTCGCCACTGCACCCGACAGCGACTGCGATGGTCGTACGGGTGCGCGACGGCAAACAAGTGGTGACCGACGGTCCGTTCGCGGAGACGCGCGAACAGCTCGCCGGTTACTTTTTGATCGATGCCAAGGATCTCGATGAGGCGATCCGCATCGCTGTCCGTGTTCCAGGAGCGCGCATCGGAACCGTCGAGGTACGGCCGGTCAAGAAGGTCGCGGGTCTCCCAAACGAATAACACAAGTTTCGAAAAACCTTTGTTGCATATCTGAATGCCTCAGGCCCAATTAAGACGATGTATCTCATCACAAGGAGGTTTCTTATGCGTTTCGTATCTCTCACATTCATCTGCGTCTGCCTGCTCGTAACAGCTTCTCGTGCTATGGCCGCAGAGGAGAAGCGTCCTGAGATGGACCACCAAGCGATGATGGAGATGTATGCCAAGCTTGCAACGCCTGGTGCGCCCCATAAGCAACTGGCGAGCCTCGCTGGAAGGTGGACGACGAAAACCAAGTCCTGGATGGAACCCGGCAAACCTCCGATGGAATCCACGGGTGCCTGTGAAGATAAAGTGCTACTGGATGGCCGCTATCTTCAACAGGAGTGCAGCGGTGAGATGATGGGGCAGCCGTTCAACGGCATCGGCCTCCACGGGTACGACAATTTCACCAAGAAGTACGTGACGACGTGGATCGATTCCATGGGTACCGGCATCTTTTTCATGGACGGGACGGCCAGTGACGACGGAAAAACCATTACACTAAACGGCGGCCACCCGGATCCAATTGAAGGCTTCATGAAGCATCGCGCGATCTGGAAATTTGTGGATGCGAATACACAGACCTTTGAGATGTATGGCTCAGGCAAGAATGAAGAGATGAAGATTATGGAGATCACGTACACTAGGAAGCAATAGGGTACCGGCCGGAACAACTTACGAGTGATGAACTCTCAATCAACCGGACATTGGAATCCCATGTCTTGCGGTGACCCTGCCGTGTGGATTCGAAACTGATAGCGACCTTACTGTAACCGTGGTTGACGAGTTGTCTCGGTGTCGATTTCCGGCACCTCGTTCGACTATTCGATAGAACTTTGGTGTCGACAAGAGAACAGTGTGCGAGATCCGGTTCCAACCAGATGCGGGAATCGGCTGTAGGAATTCATTCCAGGTCTGAACCCTTGGCGCTGTCGAATTCGTGGCCCGTTGATCGACAAATAGATAAGCCGGTCCACCCGGGTCCTCAGCCGGAACTCATAGCCGGTTAACCGACGGCGTGCAGCTACAATGAAAGGCCCAGAGATGGCTACTAAGATTTTCGTGAACCTGCCGGTGAACAATCTCAAGAAGTCAATCGAGTTCTTTACGAAACTCGATTTCACCTTCAATCCTCAATTTACCGACGAGACGGCGACGTGCATGATCGTGAGCGAAGACATCTTTGTCATGCTGTTGACGCACGACAAGTTCAAGACGTTTACGCCGAAAGCAATTTGTGATGCTACAAAAAGCACAGAAGTGTTGGTATGTCTCTCTTGCGAGAGCCGGGATCACGTCAATGACATGGTCCGTAAGGCAGTGGCCGCCGGTGGAACAACTTACAATCAACCACAGGATCACGGCTTCATGTACGGTCATGGATTTCAGGACCTCGATGGTCACATTTGGGAATTGATCTATATGGAGCCGAGCGCAATGAAGCAAGGGTAGACGCGTAGACTCCATTGCAGGCTCGGCGATGTTCTGAAAGAAGGAGCGCACCGTGATGCAAACAATTACTCCGTGCTTGTGGTTCAACGACCAAGCCGAAGAGGCGGCGAGGTTTTATGTGTCGATTTTCAAGAATTCCAAGCTCGGACATATCACCCGCTATGGGGAGGCAGCCGCCGAAGTCTCGGGGAGACCGAAGGGGTCGGTCATGACAGTGATGTTTGAAATCGAGGGGCAGGAATTCGTGGCCTTAAACGGCGGGCCGCATTTCAAATTCAGTGAGGCCATCTCGTTTATGGTGAAATGCGAGACCCAGCAAGAAATTGACGAGATGTGGGAGAAGCTGTCCCAGGGCGGAGAAAAAGGACAGTGCGGCTGGCTGAAAGACAAGTATGGTCTGTCGTGGCAGATTGTTGTTCCAATGTTAGACGAGATGCTGCAAGACCCGGATCCTGAGAAAACCAATAGGGTCATGCAAGCGATACTGCAAATGGATAAACTCGACATCAAAAGCCTAAAGCAAGCCTACAGCGAAGAATAAGTATCGAGTATCCTTCACGTGGGGGTGTACGAGCGAAGAATTTATTCGCAGAGGCACTTCCCACTATTGTGAATTTTAGAAAGGAGTCAGACATGAGCGGCGTAAGACTACTCGTTGGGACACGCAAGGGGGCATTCATTCTGACGTCAGACGGCATGCGTAAACAGTGGGACGTCCGTGGCCCCTTCTTCGGCGGATGGGAAATGTACCACCTCAAGGGCTCACCCGCGGATCCGAATCGGCTGTATGCCTCGCAGACCAGCAGCTGGTTCGGGCAGATCGTCCAGCGTTCCGATGACGGCGGCCAAACATGGTACCAACCAGGAACACCCCCAGGCGAATCGACCACCACACCGGACGGCATGCCAAAGGGTGAGAGCAACAAATTCGTATACGACAGCTCGGCCGAAACTGGGAAACCGCTCACGACGCATCAATGGTACGACGGCTCTCAACGTCCTTGGGAATTTAAGCGGGTCTGGCATCTCGAGCCATCGCTGACCGACCCGGACACCATCTACGCCGGCGTGGAAGACGCGGCCTTGTTTCGCTCGAAGGACGGAGGGCAGTCATGGCAGGAGCTTGCCGGACTGCGCGACGCCAAAGGGCACCTGTGGCAACCGGGTGCGGGAGGAATGTGCCTGCATACGATTGTGCAAGATCCGAGTCATCCAGAGCGGCTCTTCATCGCCATCTCGGCGGCCGGCGTGTTTAGAAGCGACGATGGCGGCAAGACGTGGCGGCCGGTAAACCGCGGCTTGAAGTCGCAGTACGAGCTTCCTGACCCGGATGCCGAGGTTGGCCACTGCGTGCACCGCATTGCCATGCACCGATCGCGCCCGAACGTCTTGTTCATGCAGAAGCACTGGGACGTCATGCGCAGCGACGACGCCGGTGAATCGTGGCACGAAGTCAGCGGGAACCTGCCGACCGACTTCGGATTTCCGATTGATGTGCATGCGCACGAACCTGAGACGATTTATGTCATTCCGATCAAGAGCGACTCGGAGCATTATCCGCCAGACGGGAAGCTGCGGGTATACCGGAGTCGCACGGGTGGCACCGAGTGGGAGGCGCTCACGAACGGTCTGCCGCAACGCGATTGCTATGTGAACGTGTTGCGCGACGCCATGGCCGTCGATTCCCTCGATTCGTGCGGCATTTATTTTGGCACCACCGGCGGCCAGGTGTATGCATCGACCAACGCAGGCGACAGTTGGGAGCCGATTGTGCGGGATCTTCCGGCGGTCTACTCCGTAGAGGTCCAAACGCTATGACGACTGCTGAAAATGGCCGCTGGATTCGTTCTCGGTCGCGTCTCTCGTTGCGGCGTAGCACAAGGCTACGCCTCACTCACCCCGCTCCCTGCAGCCTTGCCGGCCGACCATTTTGAACAGTCGTATGGCCAAGAGCGGGCCTCATTTACCTTAGGGGATGGATAGGCCATGATACGAGTCGTACTTCCGGCACATTTGCGAACACTGGCGCGCATCAACGGAGAGGTGACACTGGACATCGAGGGCCAGGTGACGCAGCGTTCGGTGGTCGACGCGCTCGAGTCCCGCTATCCGATGCTGCGCGGGACGATTCGTGACCATGTCACGCAACGGCGCCGACCGTTCGTGAGGTTCTTCGCCTGCGAGCAGGATCTGTCCCATGAGTCGCCGGATACGCCGCTGCCCCGTGCGGTGGCGACGGGGAACGAGCCGTTTCTTATCGTGGGAGCTATGGCCGGCGGGTAGCAGGCGGTTGAAGGCTACCGGTTACACCTGCCGAACGCCCACGCGCCAAGACGCGCCTTGACGAAGGGGGCGTTCTCGGTCAGACATGCACGTACCGTAAGGGTACGTCGCAGCCGCCGGAAGCTTGCCAACGAACTATTCGACGCCGTAATGGGAGAAAACGAGCATTGATTTGTGTCGGTCCTCTCGAATGACGGCCAACAGAGTTGGTAAGGTTGGGAGAATGAGCCGTGCAGGCCCATTCTCGCATGTCAAATGAAAGTACCCGCCGGACCATCCTTATCCGTGCGGCGGATCTCGACTTCAGTATGGGAGGCCAAAATCCTTGCACGCCCGGCTTGGCCCGGCATTCCAGTTGTTCTGGAAGGAGAAATGACAATGCCATCATGCTCTCATAACCGGCTGTCTACCACTATTCGAACCATCATTCATATCCGTCTCGATTTCTTCTCTCACTTCTCTTAACTGCCTGAAACATTCCGAAGCTAGTGCACGTCCCTTGGGGCGGTCGTGAACCTGCCACGTGTACCGCTTTAGTAGTGCTTTGTCCTACATCAGGTCGACGGACAAACTGCTTACGGTCAAGGACCTAATGGAGCACTATTGCTGCTAAACGGATCATGCCCACACGCCTGTCGTCAGCCCGCCCCACAGCCATGCATTGCCATAGCCTCATCGGATTCTGGCTGTGCGTGGTACTCATAATGACATACGCTCACCTGACCTTCGCCGATGAAGCTGATACTCCATTGGCCGGTGAACAGTATCACACCGAAGTGTTGGGAGAACCGGTCGACGTCCCGCCACGTGACCGCCGGAATGTTACCGCAATCAATTTTGGCGTGCTGTGGATTCCCAATGGCCCAAGTTATCTCGAAGTCCTGCCGTTCGGCTCGCTCTATCTCTGGCGCAACTGGGATGACGACCACCACCGTCTGCGCGCCACAGTGGCCGGCGTGGTCAATGATGTGAATTACAACATCGGTTCGCGTTCGATGAAGGGCTGGGAACTCGTATTCACGCTCGACAATACCATCATCCCGCTCGGCCGGTCCGAATATGTTCAGGGCCAACGGATCTCCGCTGTCGACGTCGAGTGGAGTTACGTTTTTGCGGGAGTGGGCCTCGGCTATCGTGAACGCTTGCTGGGCAAATCCCAAGACAATGCGCTGGAAGTGACCCTCACGTACGAACCGGGGTACCGCTGGTTCCGACGCAGTCGCGACGCATCGTCAAATTTTATAGTGCCCTCCGATACGTATGAGGGCCGCGGCCATTTCCGATTTCGCCTGGACGCGCTGGATCGGAATCTGATGGAACTGCCGCATCGAGGTTATGCGTTCGGCGGAGATGCGATATACGGCCACCGGGCGCAGTGGAGTCAGTGGGGGGGCGTGGCATTTCCCTCCCCTGACGTGCAGAAGCAAAGAGACTATGTGCTGGCGAGCGCCTATCTCGTCGCCGCAAGCGGTGTTCCATTTGTCGACAGTGAACGGCATCGCTTCATTACGTCACTGTATGGCGGGATCGGGAAGAATCTGGACCGTTTTTCAGCGTTCCGATTACCCGGTCGACCGACTGGCTACGAGTGGGAGGCCCTCTCGCTTCCGGTCATGCCGGGTGTCGCGTTCAATGAACTCTTTCCGACACGATACGGCATTGCCGATCTCATCTATCGCTATGAGGCCCTGTTTTTTCTGTACCCCTATATCAGAGCGACGTACGGCATGGTTGAACGACCGCGTTTCGGTCCTGACGGGTCCATACGATTCCAAATGGATTCGTTGCCGGCAGTGGGCGGGGGAATCATTAGCGGAGCGCCATGGCGCTCTCAGATCGAGCTCGGTTACAGTTATAACTTCGGCATCTTCCGCGATCCCGGCGGGCACGTCAGTATGGGTGGACACGGATTCTTTGGCATGTGGTCCAAGGAAATATGAGCGTGTCGCCACGATTGTCAGAGTCGCTCGCCACAGCAGATGTGCCGTAGCCCATCCTCAGTGAGCCTTGACTCTTCCCATTGCACTCGCACGCGTCACCGTTTCGGTCATGTGAGCCGAAGCGACTGTTGGAAACCCATATCGTCGGCCGAAATGCCTTAACACCGCCGCCGTAACTAAGAAAATAAGACCAGCACCAATGAGACTCGCGCCGGGGGTCACCACATCGGCGAGCCATCCAAAGAGAACCATGCCGGCCATGGAAGCAGCCATGGCGGCCGTGCTGAACGTCGTCAAGACGCGAGCCACGATGGCCCCCGGAGCAAGCTCCTGAAGAAAAGCCCAGGTAATAGGAGTGAACAGGGCCAGACTGCCTCCGAGCAACACCATCAGACAGAGGACGATCAATTTCCATGTGACAAGACCCAGCCCTCCCATCGCCGCCCCTCCAAGAAAAAGAGAGATGGACACAATGCGCAGTCGTGCGCAGACATCCCGATGCCCGAGAGTCGAAAGCCACAGTGAGGCGACCAACATGCCGATCCCCAATAACGACCAGAGCGCACCAAGTTCCACCGCCCCCATATGAAAGTGAGATTTCGCCAACGCCGGCAGAAGAAAGACGACCGCACTCGCGGCCATGCTGTACAAGCTCGCTCCGATCATCAAGGCCATGATCATGGGATGACTGACGACGAACCGAAATCCGACGAGTGCGTCGGCTAAAAAGGTACCCTTGCGTGCCGGAGCCTCGTGCGTGTCACTGACAAGCCGCAACGGCAACAGGCAGCCCGCCGAAACCAGGAATGTGGCCACGTTGATATAGAACACATTTTGCGGACCCACCAGCGCAATACCGACACCGCTGATGGCGGGCCCCGCCAGCATGCCGATGTTCGTCGTGCTTTGCAGCAACGCATTCGCCGCGGTTAACTGCGATCGAGGAACAAGAAACGGGATGGATGAGGACATGGCCGGACCGAACACGCTGGAGAACAGGGATATCAAGAAGACAAGAACGTACAGATGCGGCAGCGTCAGCATGCCAAACACGTGAAGCAAAGGTATAAGCAGGACCAGGACGGCTCGAGTCACGTCAATCCATATCATGACCATTTTCTTCGGCACGCGGTCCAGAAAGACACCGATGAGTGCACCGAACAGGAGCGGTGGAATCGTTTGGAGCACGCCTATGACGGTCGTTTTGAGAGTTGAGCCCGTGAGCTCGTAGACGAACCAGAGCAAGGCCACTTTATTAAGGCTATCGCCCACCTGAGAAATCATTTGTCCCGCCCACAGGTAGGCAAAGTTTCTGTTTCGAAGAAGAGTCCACCCACTATGACCTGTTGCCCGTTCCATCGACGGCATGGCTCCACTCATGGCATTGTCACTCTCCAGTATCGCACCTAGGCTTCTCGCTCAACGAGCGGACGTACGTACATTGAATTGTCGGAATAAGTACGACCCGGCGTCCCGTGTGTTTCCTGACAATGCCGTATGATGACCGCATATAGAATATGCTGAACACGGAATGAGCACGCTGCACGCGCTCAAAGGCACATGAGGCAAAGATGTCTTCAGTGGCTGCCGCAAAAACCCAATCGGGGAGCAAAGGGTCGCATGAAAAAAAGGCCGAAACGGGGTGGCGGCTTTTAAAGCTACGGGATCTGCGGTGGCTGTGGACCGGGCAAGCAATCTCGCAAATTGGAGAAGGGCTGAACAAAGTCGCCCTCTTGTATCTAGTCTATAACCTGACAAACTCCACGCTGATGACCACCGTTATCGGTGTGCTTCAAACCTTGCCGCCGCTGGTCCTTGGTCCCGTGCTTGGTGTCTATATCGATCGCTTCCCTAAGAAGCGCATCATGATGGGTGCCGATGCCTTGCGTGCAGGATTGGCGCTCATCATCCCGCTGCTCTATGCCGCAGACGGGCTCACCTTACCGCGCGTCTATGTCGTCGTCTTTTTGATGGCGGTCGTGTCCACCGTATTCGGCCCAGCGCTGTCGGCGACGGTGCCGCTGATTGTGGACCGCGCGCAGTTGACCGCAGCGAATGCCCTAGTCGCGAGCACTGCCATGATCGGCATGTTGGTCGGGCCGGCGGTGAGCGGACTTGGAATCGCAACCGTCGGCATGCAAGTCGTGCTCTACGTCAGCAGCGCCACATTTCTATTATCAGTGCTCTCTCTTTCGCGACTCCACGTGAAAGAGTCCAAGCCGGCACAGGCAGGCAAACGACAACACGGAAGTCTTTTAAGGGACTTAAAGAAAGGCTTGCACTTTGTGTTTGTGGAGCGCAAAACGATTTCCGGTTTTATCCTGTCGGCACTGTGTTATAGCTTGGCCTCGAGCGCGTTCGTGTTTCTGCTGCCCGTGTTTGCAGAAAAGGTCTTGCGGGTGGGGGCCATGATGCTCGGCTGGCTTTGGTCTGCCTATGGAGCGGGAATGGTGGCGGTCTCCATTGCATTGGCCTTCTCCACACAACTGAGTGCGAGCACACGCTTGCTGTTGATCGCCGGCGCCATGGTGACCGGGGGGCTGGCAAGTTTCGTGTTGGCGAGCACGACTCAACCTCTTCTTGCCCTTGTGCTCGTCGCCATCGTAGGCGCCGGGCTTGCTGCATTCACGCCCATCGTCTGGGGTATGCTGCAGGAAATGACACCGGAACATTTGAGGGGACGGATCTTCTCGATCTTCAATACCGGTGCAATGTCAGCCAGTATGATCGGCATGGTGGCCTTCGGATGGACGACCGACCGCCTGGGTCCGCAGGTCAGCCTCTTCGGCATGGCCATCATCTTCTGGGTAACGGCTGCCGCCTCTTTTCTGCTTTGGAAATTCGCCGATCTGACTCACGTGCGATCCGGATCGGATCAGGAAAGCCGTGCCGCGTCATGACGATCACGCGTGAACCACCGCTAATGCTACTCCAACGGAATGCGAGTCTTGTTCTGGGCGAGCCATGCGTCGAAATTTTGTAGCGCCGGATTGAGGCTCCGCGCCACCTCTGGTTTGCGTGCTCCGCAAAAGATCGGTTCGAAGTCCCGCTTGAACTGGAACATATTCCCCAAGTCGTCGGCACCTGGAAATCCAAAGCCGCGATAAGCTTCCGGCGTCACGGCATTGTAGCGTACCTCTCGCTCCAACGCTTTCGTCAGAGCAGCGGCCATCTGGACACCCGTCAAATGTTCACCGGCAATGCCGACGGTCCGTCCAAAAAATTCCTTGCCCTTTTTGAATATGCCCAACGCACACTTCCCGATGTCCTCGGCCGCAATGCCGGGAAGCTTTTTGTCGCCCATCGGCAAGGTCAACGCCAACTTGCCGTCTTGGCCTTTCTTCGGACCCATGCCGAAATGAATAAAATTATCCCAATAAAACGACGTCAGTAAAAACGTCGTGGGCAATCCAAGATCGTTGAATACCCGGTTGGCTTCCCCCTTAGCATCGAAATGAGGCACCTTATACTTGCCCATGAGCGTCGGCATGCGGTTATCATTGATCGGCACCCACTGCCTCGTGTCCTCCAGTGTCGACCAGATGACGTGTTGGACTCCGGCATACTTCGCCGCCTCCGCCATTCCTTTCGCTTCGGAATATTCTCTCTCCGGTGACAAGTGTGCCCAGAAAAATGTCACGCAGAAGGCGCCGTATGCGCCGGCAAATGCCCGCTTCACACTTTCCACATCGTTCAAGTCCGCGGCGACGACTTCAGCGCCCAAGTCCGCCAATTCCTTGGCCTTGTCGGAGTGCACATCCCGCGTCAATGCGCGTGCGATAAACCCGCTGCCAGGCTCGCTCATAATCGCGCGAACCAAGCCGCCGCCCTGCAAACCCGTCGCCCCAACCACTACGATGATCCTCTTCTCAGCCATGATGCAAATCCCCCATTCTTACTCCGCCTGCCGTATGAATCGCGATGCGCAGGCGTTAGAAACTAACACATTACCGCGCCGTGTGAAATAGCTGCCATATTCCCCGGTCCTGAAGGAGAGGCTCTCATGATCCACTTACCCCTGTAGGGGAGCGCGTTCCCATAGACACCCCGTTCACTCGCACTGGAACTTCGTTTCCACATTGTCCTACACAGAAAATGAGCCCGTGTCCGATGGCGCAAGGAGGTCATTGCGTGCAGAAGGGCATGAGAACGAACTGTGTCCTTTGATCCGCCCTCATTATTAAAACGGCCAACCGTATGTACTTTGATTTTTACGGGCTCATCAGTGAACCGTTTCGAACGACCCCAGACGCTGATGCCGTGTATTTCAGTCCAAGCCACCGTGAAGCATTAAGTTCAATACTTTATGGCATTAAAGAACGGAAGGGGGTCATCGTCGTCACCGGCGAAGTGGGAGTTGGGAAAACGACCATCCTTCGCCGATACCTAAAAACCGCCGAGCCCTTGCCACAGAAAACGATCCACCTCTACAACCCGAACATCACGTTCGAGCGGCTTCTCATCACCATTCTCAACCAACTGGGGGCTCAGGCCAACGGCGAAGCATCTGAAATGGTGAGCCGATTGCATGAATTGGCTCTGGCCGAACAAAACCGGGACAGCACGGTCGTCCTCGTCATCGATGAGGCTCAATGCATGCCTCTGGAAACATTAGAAGGTATTCGGATGTTGTCGAATTTGGAGACGGCTGACGAGAAACTCGTCCAAATAGTGCTGATGGGACAGCCCGAGCTTGATGCGGTACTCGACCGCCACGAACTGCGACATGTGCGGGAACGAATCGCCGTTCGCACACGAATTTTGCCTCTCACAAAAACGGAAAGCGCGGAGTATATCCACCACCGACTCATCCAGGTGAGCCGTGAACAGCGATCTATTTTTTCGAAGGGCGCTCTCGAGTTGATCATCAAAACTGCCGAAGGCATTCCCAGACGGTTAAACATTGTCTGTGATAACGCGCTCATTGCCGGCTTCCGCCTGCGCCAGCCCATCATTTCCCGCGCGATTGCCAAGCAGGTGATTGCCGATATGCACGGCCTTCATGCGGCACCGTGGTGGAGAAGCCGCACAGCGGCCGGCGTGGTCGTCAGCCTTGCGTTCATCACTGTCATGAGTATGTATTTAGGCTTTGGCATAGGCGCTCCATCTGAAAAGTTGAGCATCCCACGTCCTGAAGAAGGGATGCCCAGCCCGGCATCGCGGTCTGATCGCGTCGCCCCTGTCACCGAGGTATCACCCGCGGCGGAGCCGGTCGATAAGGCAGCGCCATCGCGCCCCGCTCGCGTCGCCCCTTTGATGGAGGCGCCGATCCCGCCAGGTGGGTCCATCGAGAAGACGCCGTCATCGTCTGTTGCTCGCGTTGCCCCTCTGGCGGAGCCCCCTGTCTCACCGACAGAGTCGCGTCACAACCGCACCTCAGAACGCCCGTCAATGGATACGTCGAGCGCTGGTGAAAAGTTGACGATGAGCACCGAGCTCACGACAGCCGAAAAAATGGAAGCGAGTGAAACCGCCAGACTCTTAGCCGTGCTGATGGATGCCGGACGCGTGGTACTGGGCAAGGCGCAACCGACTATCAACAATCCTCGACTGGAAGATAAAGGCTTCTCGCCCTCAGTGTTTGAAGCGCGGCTGAGGAAAGAATTTCAGGCCAGAACGGGGCATGATTTACGCAACCTCCCCGCCTCGCCCATGCCGGAGCAAGCCAAGCCGCTGCTACTGAAGATGGTTTTTCTGATGCTGAAGGAAGTCCATGACGTTCAACCCGACATCAACAAGAAGGGAATCGGGTTCAAAGGCTTTATCCCGGCAACATTTGCGACCAAAGTTGCACAAAACTTTACGAAGGAAACCGGGCTGAAGGTCAGACAGATCGGTCCGCCCGGGATCGATCCCCGAAACCCCGCGAACAAACCGGATGATCAAGAGGAACAGACCCTCATGCTCATTCAGAAAAACCATCCCCGTGTCGGCGATCACGTCATGGAGCAGCAACTTCCGGATCATTCAGTCCAGGTCTTACTGCCGCTGTTCTATTCGAGGCAATGCCTAGGCTGCCATGGGAAACCAAAGGGTGAGGTCGACATCTCAGGCTATGAAAAGGAAGGTTTTAAAGAAGGGGATCTCGGAGGAGCGATTTCCGTCATTCTTCCCGTCGCGAGCCCCGCAGAGCTTCGCAAGGATGAGGGATAAACACCTGAAGCGAAGCGAACGGCTGGTCCAGTCCATTTCTTCTCACCTCTTTTCCATTGCCACAGGGCCTCAATTGTTCATGATTTTGCATCTGGTTGTTACGTCGCGCCTGAGTCAATAATGCAGCGTGTGAGTGTAACCAGTGTCACGTAGAGTCGAGAGGACACGAATGACCGCCAAGGCGCAATTTCCGCATGAACAAAATGAGCACGGCGAATTCAAGCGGCAACAAGACAGCTTTCACGGATGGGTAACCGCAGATGGACGTTCCGGCTATCCGGCCGAGCCTGGGCGTTACCATCTCTATGTGTCATGGGCGTGCCCCTGGGCGCATCGGACAATCATTGTTCGAAAACTGAAACAGCTCGAAGACGTGATCGGGATGACCGCGGTAGACCCGCTGCGCGATGAACGCGGCTGGGCATTTCGAGACGGCCCACAGCATTCAACCGACCTTGTCAACGGGTTCAAATTTTTGAGCGAGGCCTACTTCGCCACCGACCAGAACTACCGCGGTCGGGTAACTGTCCCCGTGTTGTGGGACACGAAGATGCAGCGCATCGTGAGCAATTCCGACGACGATATCATGCGGATGCTCAATCGTGAATTTGACCGGCTGACCGAGAGCAGAATTGACCTACCCGGAAGACCTCCGGAGCAAGATCGACGAACTGAATACGTTCATTTACGAGAACGTCAACGATGGAGTCTACCGTGCGGGATTCGCGACCTCGCAGAGCGCCTACGAACGCGCGGTCCGTCGTCTCTTTGAGGCGCTCGACATCCTGGATGCACGCCTGGCGAAGCAGCGTTATTTGTTTGGCTCGCGCCTTGTTGAAACCGATTGGCGCTTGTTCGTCACGCTGATCCGCTTCGATGCCGTGTACCACGGACATTTTAAATGCAATCTTCGACGTCTCGCCGATTACGGCAGCCTGTTTGGGTACCTAAAAGACCTCTACCAATATAACGGCATCGCTGAGACTGTGAACTTCGATCACATCAAACGGCACTACTACATGACCCACGGCGAGATTAATCCCACCCGCATCGTTCCCGTTGGTCCTGTCCAGGATCTACAGAGCAGTCACGGCCGAGAACGTTTGCGTTGAATAGATGGCTATCTGGGTCTTCAGGAACCGTGGCTGCGCCCGGCTCATGCTCTGCTACGTTTGCTTGCCACAAAGCAAAGAAACATGTTGAACCAGGCGTGCCGCTATCATATCTTGGCGCTTCCTGGCAGCGTCTTGGCTGCGCTGTTCGGCATCATCCACCCCATTGACGAAAGGATCACCAATGCGGATCGCATTGACATGGGCTGCGGCCCTTTTCTGTCTCGGCATGCCGGCTGCGTACGCCGCCACACCGGAGCCCACCAACGATGACCAAAAGACGCTCTATGCCCTTGGCCAGGCCATTAGTCAATCCCTCGGCAGCTTCAACCTGAGCGAGGCCGAACTCGACATGGTGAAGGCCGGACTGACGGATGGTGTACTGAAACGTCCAGGCAAGGTTGATATGCAGGCGTTCGGGCCGAAGATCCAACAGCTTCAGCAATCACGGGCCGCGGCGGTTGCGGATGGCGAAAAGAAGGCAGGCGCCGCCTACCTAACCAAGGCTGCGGCTGAATCAGGTGCGACAAAGACTGAATCGGGGGCAATCATTAAAACCATCAAGCCGGGGAAGGGAGCTACACCGAAAGCCACGGACACGGTGAAGGTGCACTACCACGGGACGCTGATCGATGGCACGGTGTTCGATAGTTCCGTCCAGCGGAACGAGCCGGCAACCTTTCCTCTCGGAAACGTGATCAAGTGTTGGACGGAAGGCGTACAGCATATTAAAGTCGGCGGAAAGAGCCGCTTGGTGTGTCCATCCAATCTCGCCTATGGCGATCGTGGATCACCGCCGGTCATTAAGCCAGGCGCCACGCTGATATTCGAAGTGGAGCTGCTCGACATCGTCAAGTAGATGACGGCATAGCGACTTCACAAGAGGGCTTCATGCCCCGTGGAGCAACTCAAACTGAGAGGGGGCGGCCTCGACAGGGTCGCCTCCTCATCACTTGCCATCCATTCACCTGTGCATGTCAACAGATGTCTGAAATGAGCGAGTAACGACCAATTCACTTTTCCGAGAACAAACCCGCCGAATCTTGCAATAAGTGAACCTCGGAAAATCGGACGCTCACCCAGATTACGTACGATTCAAGCCTACATTCAGGGGCTAGCAGCTATGCTATTACAGCCATGTCTCTAGCCATACTCCCCAGATAAAGGTGGCCCATGCAAAGCACCAAGCTAACGCGAACTGAGGACTTCCCGCGTTACGGTGAAGAGCAGTTTCACATGATGACAGAACTAATCCCTGACATTGTCTTTACGACCTGTCCAGACGGCTCAGATGATTATCTCAATCAACGATTCTTCGAATATACAGGACTTGAACCTGAAGAAGGGGCAGCGGCCAGCTGGCTGCACGCTGTCCATCCTGAAGACGTGCATTTGGCCCAGAACGCATGGCCCAGGGAGAAGGAAGCCCTCACATCACATGAGATCACCCTCAGGCTGAGGGGAAAAGATGGGAGCTATCGATGGTTCATCACCAGAACTCGACCCGTTCGTGATCGAGCGGACCACATCCTAAAATGGGTTGGCACCGTCACGGATGTTCATGACCTGAAGGTCGCTAAAGCGGCCTTGCGCGAGCGGGAAGAAGAGTATCGGGCCATGTTTGAGCTGGCGAGCGTTGGCAAAGCACAAGTGGACCCGTACACTGGGCGGTATGTCAGAGTGAATCACAAGCTCAGCGAAATGACCGGCTATTCGCCGGAAGAGTTGATGAGCAAAACCATCGGCGAGATTACCCATCCTGAAGACCGGCAGCATGATTCTGACGCTCTGAAGCAATTGATGAGCGGAGAGTTGCAGGAATACTCCACTGAAAAGCGCTACATCAGAAAGGACGGATCCGTCCGCTGGGCTCATCTCGATGCGGTCATGCTCCGGGACAGTCAGGGGATGCCGCTCCGGGCCGTGGGGGTCATACAGGACATCACCGAGCGTAAACGCGCCGAGGAGGCGTTGCGGGAGAGTGAGGACCGCTTCAAGGCGTTTATGGACAATACTCCGGCCGTCGCCTTTATGAAGGATGAAGAAGGGCGGTACGTCTATGCCAACAGAATGTTCACATCGCTGTTTCAGATGCAGCATAAAGACCTCGTCGGCCAGAGTGATGCCGATGTATTTCCCAGCGAAGCCGCCCGGCAGCTGCAAGCAAACGATGCCGCTATTTTGAAAACCAATACCCCGCAACAAGTCCTTGAACAACTTCCCGCACCGGATGGTGTTTTACGGCATTGGCTCACCTTCAAATTTCCGGTCGAAGCCTCCCATCGCCGGCTTTTGGGCGGAGTAGCGTTCGACGTGACCGACCGAGTACAAGCGGAGACTGCGCTGCAAGAATCCAAGAGACAACTGCAGACACTGAACGAAACGCTGGAAGAGATGGTGAAGGCGCGCACGATCGAATTGCTCAACAAGCAGCAGACACTCAGAGCATTGGCCGCTGAGCTCACGCGAACCGAGGCGCGGGAACGGAAACGGCTGGCAACTGATCTGCACGACAACCTGGCGCAGCTGCTCGTTCTGTGCAAGATGAAACTGGAGGTGGCTGAACATAACCGGATGGATCCAGCGAGCGCATTCAAAGCGGTCACGTCGCTGCTGGACGAAGCCCTCATCTACACCCGTACCGTCATGTCGGACCTACGCCCGCCCCTGCTTGGAAATGAGGACGATTTGCGGACCGCCATTGCCTGGGTTGTCGAAAAATTACAGCGGCATGGTCTGACGGTGACCGTCTACGATGACGGACAACCAAAACTGATGGATGAAGATGTACTGACGGTCACGTACCAGGCCATTCATGAATTGCTGTTCAATGTGCTCAAACACGCCCGGACAAAGCAGGCCATCGTCTTGCTGAAGCGCGACAAGGAGTATTTGGAGGCTGTGGTGATGGATGAGGGGGCGGGATTCGTACCCGGCACCCAACCGTCAACCTTAGATGAGGGGGGATTCGGTCTTTTCAGTATCCGCGAACGCATTGAGCCTCTCGGGGGATGCTTCACAATTACTTCTCACATGGGTGTGGGCACCACCGCGAAATTGATCATGCCACTCAAGATCTGCACGAATTCGCCCGACATGTCTGAATTGACACCTCGAGGGCAGAGCCCGGGGTCCAGTGATGAGGACGCGTCCCGAACAGTGGCCGCGTCAAAAATACGCGTGTTATTGGTCGATGACCATCAAATCATCCGCGAAGGGCTGCGCAGCATCATCGAAGGACAAGACGACCTGCACGTCGTTGCAGAGGCCGCGGACGGCAAAGAGGCCCTCGACTTATCGCGTAAGCTACGCCCCGATATCATCGTCATGGACGTAAATTTACCGGTACTGAACGGACCGGAAGCGACTCGGCTCATTAAGGCGGAATTTCCAACGATTGCCATCATCGGGCTGTCCGTCCATGAGGAGAGCAAGATGGCGCAAACTATGCGCGATGCAGGCGCCTCCGACTATCTCTCTAAGGGCGGGTCTTTCGAGAGGCTCTGTCATGCGATCCGATCGGCAGCTTCGAAGGGCACGCACGAGAAACCATCGCGCCATGACACGGCGAAAACCTTTTCGCAATAGGCATGCTCTTTCTGAGCGGCCTCAAGCCCGGGGGTCAAAACAGATCCAATGCGGCCCAACCACTGGGGAAAGCCGTCGCCCTGGCCGGATAGGCCCATGTCTTTATGCCTTCCCTCGCAAATACTCATCCTCATCTTTTTTGTCAGTATGGCATCCGATGTTGCCGCTGCCGAGCCTGAATTTCATGGACAGCCCGTCACCGTCCGCAGTTGCGATGAAATCGCAGTACGTCACAAGGCCAGAATTATCGCCGTGCGCATCGCCGGCATCGATTGTCCCGGACGAAAACAGCCATTCGCAACAGAGGCGAGATCATTTGTCGGTAAGCTGATAAACAAACAAACTATCAGAGTGAAACCGATAGGTCACGACCGGCATCGGCGTGTCTGGGCACACGTCTTTCTCCCCGATGGCCGGTCATTGGCCTATGAGATGGTCAAGTCGGGTTGGGCACAGGCGTCGGCATCCGCTGTCGATGAGCGATTGTCGGCATTGGAGGAAGAGGCGCGAAGAGGGAAGCGAGGTCTCTGGGACGACAGGCCATTGGCGGCAGGAAAGACCCGGGACCATGCTCCACGAGTGAGTCATTAACGCTTGCCGGTTTACAAGCAAGAGAGGGCAATAGATCTGGCCCACCCCATACGGCCCCGCGATATGATTTTGAATACCGCCGCTCGCGTTGCCTGTGTCCTTTTTTTGGCTGACATTCTCCTAAGCTGCGCGCCCGCACGATGGGAGCATCCCACACAGGGGGCCCAGCGCTTGGAAGAGGATCGCACCGACTGCATGAACCAGGCAACAGTCGAACACATGCAGATCGACCCGCACACGGGTGCCGTCTTTGATAAAGAGGAAAGCGTGAAACGATGCTTGATATCGAAGGGTTACATTCAGCGCTCCCAACATTGACCGTGAAGAAGGTCCTGAATCGCCCCGTCAACAGCCATGTTCGCTCCAATGGCGGAGGATCTCGTCCTGGTCAAGCTTTAATCGATATTCCTCGCACCACCATCGCCCCGGTCCATTCAGATCACCGGCTTGAAACTCCCTAAACCGATAGAGTAAAAGACTGCTCCCATCGTTGTATCTGCGGATCTCTCGAGGCGGCCCCATGCGTCGGATGATGTCTTCCTTCGTCGCATCATTGACTGCACTCTTTAGATAGCGCTCTTGCCACGATTGAAACAGCCCGCATGCCGCCAATAGAATGGCGCCAAAGACGATTCCATAGGTCCTCGGCACTCGTGACCAATTCACCTTTCGGTTCTCGTACTATTATTCTATACGGCTGGAGAAGCTTTACCGGACAGGGCTGAGATCAAATTCGACGATTCCCGGGAATCTTACAGGTCACGAGACGGAGTTCTTTGACTAAGAGGAAGCCCATCGTGGGACGGTCGTTCCTCGTCTTACTATGCTCGAAAATGAGAACGGAGAGAATGAACGGTGAATGAAAAGTGGAAGGGCCGTGGATAGCATCGATATCACGTTTCTCAATTTCATCGCTGCCAGGATCCTCATCGTGAAAAGCCTCCTTGAGGGTTCGCACCGATTCGTGAATGGGTCTTTCTCTATGTCGCGTCTCACGGTGCCGTATAACTGCCATACTCTGGAATAGGGTCAGGCGCACGCTCATGACCGGCGGCCGGAAGATTCCCGTGTCCGTTCGGCGTCGCTTGGATGGCCCCCGGACGGGGTTGGCTCTCCACGCCATTGCGCGTCTGATAAGAGTCGCTGATCTCAGTACACCCAATTATGAGCGGAAGCAGCATCGTCAGCATACTCCCATACCGTAGCCGCTTCATGACGCTCTCCTTATCTCTGCTCTCGTAGGCGGTTCACCATGCCATTATCTACTTTACCATGATGAACACTGAGCAGTTTTCAATCTGTCCCGGTCTGCATCTGGCATGGTAAGGAGCGAACCGTCCGGATTACACTCATTCCACAAATCATCGGACCATAACGACGATGCCATTTCCGAAACGAACACTCATGGCCGGTGCCATCGGTAATGTGCTGGAGTGGTACGACTTCGCCCTCTATGGTTACTTTGCGCCGGTCTTCGCGTCGATGTTTTTCCCGTCTGAGCAGCCCTCGGTATCGTTGCTCTCTGCCTTTGGCGTATTTGCAATCGGATTTCTCGCCCGCCCCTTAGGGGCGCTGCTCTTCGGCTACATCGGCGACACCCTAGGACGGCGCGAAGCGCTGGCCTGGTCCGTCATCCTCATGGCGCTACCGACCGTGGTCGTCGGCCTGCTGCCAACCTATGCGATGATCGGGATCGCAGCGCCTCTCGCCCTCACATGTTGTCGGTTTCTCCAAGGTCTATCGGTCGGTGGAGAATTCACCGGGTCCGTCACGTTTCTCGTCGAGCACGCGGCGCCTTCCCAACGGGGCTACATCGGCAGTTGGGCCGGCTTCAGCGCGCAGATCGGAGCACTACTTGGGTCAGGCATGGGAGCTCTCGTGGCATCGAGCCTAACAAACGAGGCGCTGCATCAGTGGGGATGGCGCATTCCATTTTTGCTGGGAAGCCTGATCGCATTCGTAGGATGGTACCTGCGCACATGCATTCCGGAATCGCCCGCCTTCGAACAGGTGCGCCGGGCGAGGGCCCTATCCGCCGCTCCTATCCGCGAGGTCTTCACCCATCAACGAGCGGCCATTGCCAAAGTCATCGGTCTCGTCTGGCTCCACGGCGTCGGCTTTTATCTGCTGTATGTGTATCTCACCACATACCTTTCCACCATGACGACCGTTCCGCTGGGCACCGTCTTGACCATGAATACTATGTGCATGTTGCTGTTGGCTGTCCTGATTCCACTGATGGGCCATCTCTCGGATAAGATCGGACACATACGGTTACTGCTCATCGGGGCTGCCGGACTCGCCATGACCGCCTACCCGTCCTTCGTCTCGTTAACAAGCGCCGACCTGCCCCTGATGTGGGGCGCATACGCGTGGTTGACCGTGCTCATGTCCTGTTATTTCGGACCGTTTTTCGCCGTGGTTGTCACACTCTTCCCCACGGCGCAACGCTACACCGGCCTTTCTGCCGCATATAATATCGCCGCCGCCTTATTCGGTGGCACCGCTCCCCTGGTGGCGACCTTGTTAATCGAGTGGACTGGAAACAGCCTCAGCCCGAGTCTGTATTTAAGCCTCTGTGCGCTCATCTCGCTCAGCGCCATCCTGACGCTTGATAAAGCACTAGCCGGTCGCGAGCTGGCATAGAACGCTCCCTACGATGAACTGTGCCGAGACGCAGCTTCTCGATGGAGTAGGAAAACACCTACATCAATCCATCCATCGCTCGACTTACGCTCTACCACCACTAGGGGCATCATACAGACGTAGAGCATTACTAGATCGAATACCGAGGGGGAGGTCTATGCCACAGCGCAGGGTTCGATATGCAGTCGTCGGCTTAGGCCACATCGCGCAGGTTGCCGTGCTGCCGGCGTTTGCGCATGCCGCTCAGAATTCGCAGGTCACGGCGCTGGTCTCAGGCAATCGAACAAAACTCAAGCAGATCAGCAAGCGATATGGCATCCCGCATACCTATTCCTATCGGGACTATGACCGTTGTCTGAACGACGGGCATGTGGACGCCGTGTACATCGCTCTGCCGAACAGCATGCATTGCGAATATACCGTGCGGGCCGCTCGCGCAGGCATTCATGTGCTGTGTGAAAAGCCGATGGCAGTGACATCGGAAGAATGCCGGCAAATGATTCAAGCGGCCAAACAGGCGCGTGTAAAACTCATGGTGGCGTATCGTCTGCACTTCGAGGAAGCGAACATGACGGCGGTGGACCTGATCCGATCCCGCAAGCTCGGACCCGTGCGCTTCTTTAATTCCGTCTTTACCATGCAAGTCCGTCCGGGAGATATCCGCGTCAAGCGCGAGTACGGCGGCGGCACGCTGTATGACATCGGGGTGTATTGCATCAATGCCGCCCGATACCTCTTTGGAGAAAACCCGGAGGAAGTGACAGCCTTTGTCATCAGCGGCGCCGATCGTCGATTTAAAGAAGTGGACGAGATGACGGGCGCACTCCTGCGATTCCCTCAGGACCGGCTTGGCACATTCGTATGCAGCTTTGGTGCGACCGATGTATCGGCATATGAAGTGGTCGGCACGAAAGGCCGCATTCGGGTCGAGCCCGCCTATGAATACGTCGGTAAACTAAAGCAGCAGATCACAATTAACGGCAAGCCACGCGAGCGAGCGTTCCCCAGTCGTGATCAATTCGCCCCGGAACTGCTCTACTTTTCAGAATGTATTCTCAGGGACCGTGACCCGGAGCCATCCGGCGAGGAAGGTCTGAACGATATCCGGATAATCGAGGCGCTCTACCGGTCTGCGGAAATCGGGCGGCCCGTGAAGATAACCGGTCTGTCTGCCAATCGGCGACCAACGAGCGAGCAAATCATTAAGCGCCCGCCGGTCAAGAAGCCTTCTCTGGTCCAGGTACGATCGCCCAGCTTATGACATGACATAGCGGTTGCGGTTTCATTGTTTTCGCTGCTGCCACGACGGTCCCCTATCGTTTGATTAAGACGCCACCGTATTAGTCCATCCCACCATACGGGTGCTGATTCACCCAAGCCCTGATCAACAATCCTGATCGTGTCGATATCCCACTACGAGTATGCTCGCCACTTTCACCTCACTCGAGAACCGGTTACAGTATGGTTCACATCGGGATGGGAGGATAAGGATGAACCTTGAGACTGTGTTGACCATGCTGCTGTACGTAGCAGCGGGGTGGATTGCGCTGCTTGGACTGAAAAGTTTTCAGACCTGGCGGGAGAGTCATCACCATGTGGACCTGGTGACCGGTCTTATTGATGTGTCGGCCTCAACGGTGGGGATAGCATATCTCGTCTGGTGGCCCCTCTTGCTTGCCGTCACATGGAGGTGGTTTCTGCCGTTTATTCAACGATCACAGAAGGAGTAACGCGAGTTCTCCCACTTCAGTTCACTATGCCGAATCGAACACCTGACAAACCCCTGCTGAGAAAGGACGACAGAATTACGATGAGCCAAAGGAGACACATGGACCGGCCCGCATTTGGAATCGACATTGATGGAGTATTGAGCGATGTCGACGTGATGCTCGACGAACTGGCGATTCAGTACACCGGCAAGCCGTGGCCACGCGAATTCGCGGCGGCTCCGTCGAGCACGACAGAACTCATCCCCGATCACCTACTGCAACAGATTTTCGACGAGTTTCACGAGACACGTATCCCGCTCCTATCGATTCTCCCCGGTGCACGAGAAGCGTTAGAACTTCTTCAGACGCGCTACCGGTTAGTGCTGGTTACCGCCCGACGAGCAACATCCGAAACGCTCACTCGGGAATGGTTATTCGAACATGGCATTCCCTTCGACGCCCTATATCATCTCGAGAATAAATGCGAGGTCCCCGAAGCGCTCTCCCTGGCCATTGACGATCATCCCCGACATATCGCCCGCTATCTCGAGCAAGGAATTCGCTGCTTTGTCATGGACTATCCTCGCAACCGGCAGTTGATGCCGCACCCGCAGCTGACGCGCGTGCAGTCGTGGCCACAAGTCATCGAGCAGTTACCGGTGTGAGCCTCGTTGCTTCTGCTCGAATGCTTCCCCACGGGCAGAATGATCGCCTTCCAGCCAGATGAAGGCTAGGAGCTGACGGCTGATCTCCGTTGATACTGACCGCTTGCCGGGAGAACAAATTGGACGGAGACAACTATCGAGAGGCCTGTGCGGCTCGAATGGTAGGCGGGACTTCACACTGCGGTGTGCCTAGGCTGAGAAAGAGGCGCGACAACGCCTGCCATCGAGCGACATCCCGGCTACGAGAAAACACCATGCCCCCATTCGTGGTTCGGCGCAGGGTATCCCATTCCTCGTAGAGTCCACAGAGTGTGACACCCGTCTTCGAAACTTTTCCAGAGGGTGGAGGAAGGACGGCCGACATGATGCTGCTGTCGCCCTTCAACCGGTCACGAAAGATCACCGGCGGCTGCCCGTCGGGCGACACCGCCATTGAACTTTGAGCGTGATATGGCGGACACGCCGTCTCCGTGTGGTTCGTGAAGGAGCCGTCCTCGCAGCGGTACATGACCTCCTCGGCGTGAAGGATGACGCCAGACCACGCGGTCAGCAGAAGTACGCCAAGGAGAGCAAAAAGCCTGCGTGGAAAAGAATCGAACAAGATCCTTGGAGCCATGATGGTTCCGTATCATGCGCAGTGTCCCGTCTACCCGCCATCGGGACATGAGGAGGAGCCGTGTCAGCATATAGGCCTACGGACGTCGTCGGTACTCAGATCCATCGTTTGCGGTGGCGGAACACAGGCAGGTCACATGGCACTATCACTTGACTGCATAGCACTCACAATATGCAGGCTCACATGAAAACCAAGACGGCATAAAAAACGGTGTGTAGCCGGCCAAGTTGAATTACAAGCACGGCAGCCCATGTGGCTGTCTAGGCCCGCAGTCGGCCTCTTTCTTTCGTGCCGACTGACTCGCACACCAACCGGCGAACTCACTTCGAAGCTCATGCACGACAACCTGTAAGATTCCCCTATCTAACGTTTCTTCCATTTGGGTACAATGGCCGTTTGGATTTATTCCAAGAAGCCCCGTTACAGCGAACCATCATGGGAGATGCGCTCCAGGAAGGCCTTTGAGAGACGTCTATGAAAACCGATACCAATTACCCGCCGATTAATCCTCCGGCCCGTGGCTTTTCCCCGGGATTCGCAGCACTCGGCCTCGAAGCGAAACTGCTCACGGCGCTGGATGCCCTAGGATACGAGGAACCGACACCAATCCAGCGAGAGGCCATTCCTCCGCTCTTGGCCGGACAGGATCTGCTGGGCCAAGCCGCAACGGGAACCGGCAAAACCGCGGCCTTTACATTGCCCCTGCTTCAACGCATTACACAACTGGCTCGTCGCTCTCATCCATCCGCACTGATTCTTGTGCCGACCCGTGAACTGGCGATCCAGGTGGCCGAGGCCGTCAATCGCTACGGCAAGGAATTGCGCATCGCCGTGTTACCGATTTACGGAGGCCAGGCCATTGGCCCGCAACTGCACATCCTCAAGCGAGGCGTCGATGTCGTCGTGGCTACGCCGGGACGGGCCCTTGATCATATCCGTCGCAACACGCTCCAACTGAAACACATACAGATGGTCGTATTGGACGAGGCCGATGAGATGCTCGATATGGGATTCGCCGAGGATCTGGACGCGATTCTCGAACAGACCCCCGGTGAACGGCAGACCGCCTTGTTTTCAGCAACCATGCCTCCGCGCATCGCGGCCATCGCGCATCGCCACCTCAAACGCCCCGTCGAGATCAAAATCGCACGCGAGACCGTGCGCGCAGGAGCCGCTCCGCGGGTGCGTCAGACGGCGTACATCGTAAACAGACCGCACAAAGTCGCGGCCCTAGGCCGCGTGCTGGACATGGCCAGGATCACCTCGGCCCTCGTCTTCTGCCGGACTCGGGTTGAAGTCGATGAACTGACGGAGATGCTGAAAGGCCGTGGCTATCGGGCCGAGGCAATCCATGGAGGCATGACACAGATTCAACGCGATCGTGTGATGAAAGCGTTTCGCTCCGGAAAGACCGTACTCCTCGTGGCGACCGATGTCGCTGCCCGCGGATTGGATATCCCGCATGTGTCGCACGTCATTAATTTTGACGTCCCCTCGGCGCCCGAAGCCTACGTCCATCGCATCGGTCGGACCGGCCGTGCGGGCCGCGAGGGCGTAGCGATCACCATCGTGGAGCCGCGCGAACAGCGGCTGCTGCGGAACATCGAACAACTGACGAAGGCCAAGATTGAGCTGGCGAGCGTGCCGAGCGTCGCCGATCTCAAAATGAGACGGCTGGAAATGACCCGGGAGTCAGTTCAGGATGCGCTCGCCACAGGCGAACTCGATCTGTTTCGGGTAGTGGTAGAATCACTTGCAGAGAAACATGACCCGAGAGATGTGGCCGCGGCGGCCATCAAACTTGTGTATCAAGCAAACGGCGAAGAACGCGCAGAAGCAGAGATTCCAGCCATGTCGGTTCGGAGAGAAGACGCCGGCGAAATGTCCAGGCGTCCCACACTCCATCCCGTGGACCGGCCGCGCGGGTCCAAAAGCGGCGAGCGCCCAGGCGGCCCTTACGGCAGACGGTCTTCCTCCCCGACCATGACCAAACTGCACATCGCCGCCGGTCGGGCGGCCGGCATCCGGCCAGGGGATCTGGTTGGAGCGATTGCGAATGAGGCGGGCCTAGATTCTCGTGTCCTCGGCGCGATCGATGTGACTGATAAGTTCTCGCTGGTCGAAGTACCCCAAGAAATGGCTGAGGGTATCATCAACGCCCTCAGCCGGAGTCGGATCAAAGGACATAAGGTCGCCGTCCGGGTGTTCCGACAATAGACGCCGTTTTGCAGGCCATCCCGCCGAAACCAGCGCCGGCAAATTCTCGCCTGAGCACTATTGGTGAACGATTCGAGATGGTTCGGCGAGGGCTGTGCCGAGCTTCTATCGGAATGGATCGGCCCTCAGTTGGATCGGGATGAATGCGGGCATGACGAGCAAACCGCCGTCCCGTCATGGCCCATGCGTCGTTTAGGGCCGGATAGATGTTTTTTTACCGTTCACACGTCTTGAGTGGTCAGGCGCTTAAAGGCAATCGCGGGGAAGAAGACCGAAGTCCCTCGGCTCTCTTCCTCCGGCCGCTCCCGATGCTCACCGTTGTGGGCCATCTCGCGTCTCTGGTGCACGGACCCGGTGCCAGGGCCTCCCGTTCTCTGATCATCCGCAAACACATAGATGGACCATCCAACATAGCCGGCCTTCCAATGTTTCTTCATCTTCGTCGAAAACACCCGATTCCATTGTTTTGACGGTGGTAAGCCTGCTATCCTCTGTCCGCCTTGTCTTGCCATCTTAATTTTCGGTGTCAAGAACGATGATGTCTCCGCGTCCCATCACTTCCAGGGGAGTAGTAGCGCCATACCAGGAAGAAAACCTCCTGCTGCGACCGGTGACATCCCACCATGGTCACGTGAAGGAACAACTGCGGTCTTGGACTTCTCTTCCTCTCCTGCTTCTTTTATCGTTTGCCATTGCGGTGGGGCTCGGGTTTTATGCACTGGCGACATTGAGGAGCCTCCTGATACATGAGCGAGGAACCGATCTCGGTAGAACGGCATCAGGAGTCGCGGAGACGATCGATCGTGTCCTGTTTGAGCGATTCGGTGACATCCAGGTCGTGGCGAATGATGCTGCTCTGCAATCCGGCAACATGGACGACAAAACTGCACGGCTACGGGAATACAAACAACTCTACTCGTATTACGCTTGGATCGGGGCGACGGACGCAAACGGGAGAGTGATTGCAGTCGCCGATTCAGGCGCCATCCAAGATGGAATCTCGATGAAGTCCAGCCCGGCAACGGGCGAAAAGGTGCAGGATGGTCCGGACTGGTTTGAATCGGTACGCAAGAGCGGGCAGGTGTTTTTCGGCGAACGGCATGCTTCACCGGAGTCCGGCGTCGCCATGGCGGTGTTATTCGCTGCGCCCATCCATGGGACACATGGCGAATTTCTGGGCGCAGTCGCCAGCAGCGTGCCCCTCAACAATCTGCGGACGATCATCGACAAAGAAGCGGGCGTTCAATTGGGACGTGAACCGTATGAGTGGCTGGTGGTGGACCATCAGGGACGGATCATCGGCGAGAAGAATCAAGGGGATCATACAGCAGTGAATATGCTATCGTTGGGTATGCCGTCAATCATCAAAGCCGCGCAGGACCGCCACAAGCCCGGTTTTGCGGAAGAGGTCAACCTGGAACGACAGGTGCCAGTTGTGACGGGCTACGCACGGACACGAGGGTATGGAGCATTTCCCGGCTTCGATTGGACCATTCTCATGCGAGTCGACCGCGATCGTGTCTATGCGCCAATCGATCATCTCGTCATGATGGTGGGAGGCATCGGCCTGCTCGTGCTGACGCCCTTGATCGGGTTCGGTATATGGACGTCGTGGAAGTTGGTTCAAGAAGATCGCGCGTTAACTCAGGCGAGCCGGGCTCTGGAACAGTCCGTGGCCGAACTTACGCGGTCCAATGCCGATCTCCAGCAATTCGCCTATGTCGCATCTCACGATTTGCAAGAGCCGCTCCGGATGGTCGCCAGTTACACTCAACTCTTGGCGAAACGCTATAAGGGCAAACTCGACGCGGATGCGGACGAGTTCATCGCCTTTGCGGTCGACGGCGCCACCCGCATGCAACAACTCATCAAAGATCTGCTCGCCTATTCGAGAGTCACTACGCAGCGCGCGCCATCCAAACCCACGGAGTGCACCCAGGCCCTAGAGGCTGCCCTGAACAATCTTCACGTGGCGATAGAGAAGCAGCACGCGCTCGTCACGTATGATCCGCTGCCGACCGTTGTGGTTGACGGCACCCAACTTACCCAACTCTTTCAAAATCTCATCAGCAACGCGATCAAGTTCCATGGAGACCAGCCGCCACGCGTGCACCTATCCGCCGTGCGACATGGGAACGAATGGCTATTCAGCGTGCGGGATAACGGCATCGGCGTCGATCCACAATATGCCGACCGGATCTTCGTCATCTTTCAGCGTCTGCATACGTCCGCCGACTATCCCGGTACAGGGATCGGATTGTCACTCTGCAAGAAAATTGTGGAACAGCATGGCGGACGCATCTGGGTAGACTCGCACGCTGGCCAGGGAAGCACGTTTTATTTCACGTTACCATTCAGTCCGAAACATTCGAATACAGGAGTTCAGATATCATGATGGTGAGGCCCATTGAAATCTTATTGGTGGAAGATAATCCGGGAGACATCCGCTTAACGAAAGAAGCCCTCAAAGAAGCCAAGGTGCTCAATACACTGACGGTCGTGCAAGATGGAGTGGAGGCGCTGACATGCCTACGCCGGCAAGGCCGGTATGCCGACGCCAAACGTCCGGACCTTATCCTTTTGGACCTCAACCTGCCGAAGAAAGACGGCCGCGAGGTGCTGGCTGAAATCAAAAATGACGGCGCGCTGAAATTCATTCCTGTCGTCATTTTAACGACGTCACAGGATGAGCAGGACGTGTTAAAATCATACGGCCTTCATGCCAACTGCTATATCACCAAACCGGTGGAGCTGGAACAGTTCATCTCCGTGGTCAAAGCCATCGAGGATTTCTGGCTTGGAATCGTCATTCTGCCCTCAGCGGAGAGGGAAAACTCACGATGACCCTATTACCAGGATTACCGCCATGCGTATTCTTCTAGTTGAAGATAATCCGGGAGACGCGCGCCTGTTGAAGCTGATGCTGAAAGAAGCAGGCAGTCTTTCATTGGAGGTGATACAAGCCGATCGGCTTTCGGCGGCATTGAAATATGTAGCTGAAATGCCCATCGATGTGGTCGTCCTTGACCTGTCGCTGCCGGACAGTCAGGGAGTGGAGACCCTTGTGCGCATGCATAGGGCCGCCAATGCACTGCCCATAATCGTCCTGACGAGCATCGAGGACGAGGCGTTGGGACTGGCATTGGTTCAGGCCGGCGCCCAGGACTATCTGGTGAAAGGCCAAGCGACGGGCCCTCTCTTGACACGCTCGCTACGGTACGCCGCTGAGCGAAAACGGACGGAAGAAAAGCTGCGTGCCTCATCCAACCGCCTACGGACCTTGTCCAGGCGCTTGGAAAGTGTTCGGGAGGAAGAGCGGGGGAGAATCGCCAGGGAACTCCATGACCAACTAGGTGTCGGCCTGACATGCCTTAAACTCGACCTCTCACGAATCCATGCGATGATCGGGGAAGGGTTCAGTTCGAAGGACTATGCGAAAGCGGACGCCAAGATCCGTTCCATGACAGAAGACGTCGACGCCACCATTGCGTCCGTGCAACGCATTGTCACGGAACTGAGGCCGGCCATGTTGGATGACCTCGGCCTCGTGGCGGCGATTGAATGGCAAGCCCAAGACTTCGAGCGCCGAAGTGGCATTATCTGTCGCTGTATCGCCTGTGAAGAGGAGATTAGAGTGGACGGAGAGCGGGCGACGGTGGTGTTCCGCATTTGCCAGGAGGCGCTTACCAATATCGCACGCCACGCCCGTGCCACGGACGTCACCATCCGGTTGGAAGAACGGGACGGCTCTCTTCTGCTCAAAGTTGAAGATAACGGTCTGGGTATTCCGCAAGAAAAGATCGCACACCCGCACTCGCTTGGGCTGCTGGGCATGCGCGAGCGTGCTCAACTTTTCGGCGGCCACATTGATATCATGGGACGGCCGGCCGAGGGGACCACCATTATTCTTCGCCTTCCCGGCACCGACCCTTCCCATGCGGATGCCGCTGCGGTCCCCTATTAGCATTACTCAGCTGCGTGGGCAGGAATCTCGGCACGTTTCACTATCGTGCGGATGATCCCTTGCAAGGCCCCTTCAGTCTTTCGACTATAGCGAATCTCCAGCATCTTCTCTCTTGACCCGTTTTGTCTGCGCCATACATTTCAAAGATCTCTGTGTTGCGATCGATCATTTTGGTCAGGGCACGCAGCTTCATCGGACCGGCCATGGGATCGTCGTAATGGCTTTCCATGATAATCGTTTTCCCGCCGCCGACGGCCGATCCTTCAAAGACATACATGCCGGTACCCATAGAATCCATCCAGGTTGCCTCATGCTTCTTGGGTGTGCTTATCATAACCCTCACGCCCGTGCACGAATTTCTTCGCTTCACATTCCATCCTCGGGCGGGATCGAACGACGACAAGCCGTCTCCCCAACTTCATGACCCGGCGAATCTCACCCCCATTTTCAGCTGGAGCGGGCCAAAAGTAGAGCGTGTTACGTACACACTTTAATCTAACGCGCGTCGCGGCAAGGGAAGGAACGCAGATCACCGACTGGCAGCTCAACTCGACTCTGCTGAATCAGATCGCAAATCGCTCCGCAAACTGCGCCATCGACTCCGAAAAGTCCGCGCCGTACGCCTTTCCGGCGCTTACCAAGGTGGCCATGATCTGAAGTGTATAGCTGCCACCAAACCCGATCTCCAGCACCAGATCCATTTACGGATCTCCAATCGTTCGACAGTCAAGTCAATGATGCGCTTATTGATCTTATTGAAGAAGCGGCTGATCACGAGCCGCCAAACCACCCGGAGGGCTTTCGTGCCTGAGAGGCTAGTCGCTGACTTGAGCCCATGATGGCCTTTGTTGCAGTGAATCACTGACATAGGCGGCACCTCGAGGCTATTTGGGGGGATCAGTCGTGTCAAGCGATCTGCGAATGAAGTAGGAAATCGTTACGTCGTGAATGTACCGCGCATCGTTATCGACGACAGACTCACTGCTGATTGGACCGAGATCTCCCCCAAGGCCACAAGCAACAGCGTAAATCTGGTGAGCGGGTGCAGGGGGCTCATCATCAATCCATGGCCGTGATGCTGAGCCCGGATAGTGCAGCCAGGCTACGCCGCATGTCGTGGTGGGATGGAAACGGAATAATCGCGACAACCTGTCATATGTATCGCGATATGGCCAGTACGACTGAGTGAATCAATGACTTCAAAGAATTGCCACCATGTCGTGCCAGGAAACAAGCTCAGTAATTGATCCATGGTCAGCGGACCTCGTATGCGGAGTGTTGAAATCAGCTCTTCCGCTAGTGGGCAGCGTAAGGGGTCGACTTCTGTATGGGTGTGTTCCATGATGGCCTCCATGGTGGTGATCAGAGACCCGGAGGATTGGAGCAAGGCGCATGCCCCAAATACTTGTTTATTTTATAAAGACATGGAAGCACAGAGTGAGGCTCATATCAGTTGGCGAACCGTCTTCACTGTGCGAATTCGCTTACCCCACGGCATCGCCATGGTGCGCCACACAGATCCTGAATCTTCTATCGCATATCCCTCAGTCCTCCAGAGCCACAATCCTCCTCAAGTCGAGTATTCGTATGATCGAGGGCATCTTCGCCGTTGCAATGAACATGATTCCTTCGTTCCAACGTCCACCAGCTGCCGCCATGCGAAGCGGCACTGTGACCCTTGCCGTCTTCGATAAGAAATAAGAATACCCGGGTCCTGACGACGAGGCATATTCGACTCCGCCAATCGATTCGTTGATGTTTCTTTCATAGACGATCGCCGATACCGGGATTGCTCCGTCGCAGTAGCCATGCATTGACGCCGCTCAGCCTCTGGAAAGCGCGGGGTAGAGCAACGATCTCTGTAGAGCGTCGTGACCCCCTGAGGGCTTAGTGGCCTGATACCCTGATGATCTGTTCGAATCTTTCTATGCCGAGGCCAGTCTGCATCTGAGCTAACCCTAACCTGGCCTGGCCCACATAATATGCGTATCGTGGTTCACGATCGTTCGAAAGGACAAAACCAAAGAGCTCTGCAGCCATGTGGGGCCGCCCGTCCGCCTTCGCCGCTTGTCCCGCATGGAGCGCGCAGGCTATGGCCATAACTCGTGGATCCACTGCGAGACGCGAGGGCGGCTCCTCGATCAGGTGTAGGACGCCCTGCGGCAAAAAGGAGGAGCTATTCATTCTCTCGCTCATGCTGTGCACGGAACCACTTAATCTGAGCAGGTCCTGGCGCATCTCGTCGGGATCCGCGCTGGAACGGCAATGACTATAGGCTCTCCACAAATCCCCGAACGTGACGTCGCTCAACACGGTCGTATCTGCGGATAGGTTGAGACTCTGGCATCCGCCAAGCATCACCATCGACAGGAGACAGAGCCGGAGGAGTGCTATGCTCATGATCTTCCCTACAGTTTGGACATCGTCCCTTAGAGTCAGCTTCCTACCTTTGTAGGCCTTCGCCGCCTTCGCTTGCCGGATATTGATATTCGACGCGCGGCAGGCAATCAGAAGCTTCGTGTGCGTGCACTTATGAAGATTGGATGGTTTGTAAATCCATCCATCAAGGAATCCACCGGCTCTGCCCTCGCCTCGCGACGATATCTGCTTGAACGACGAGCACCGAAGCTAATCGACGGGCTTGCAGCGCGGTCAGCGTCACGAGTGAGTCTCCGATTTGCAAGATGACAGTCGTGCTGTCTCCGGATTTGACTGTTGGAACGGACTGAGTCCCTCGTCTCACGATTGTTCTCATTTCATCCTCGCAGGCCGGTGTGAATTGCGTGCCCATCCATCTCCTCAATCTGTCATAGCTTCGAAAAACATATTGAGTTGGAGAAGCTGCAAACCGCATTCCTCTTTGATGACAACAACCATTCCAATAATCACGCAGCATGACAACATGATCGCGTGCCGCGCAGCAGTGGCTAACGCGACGGCCGTGTGATCTCGTGGTTTTCCACGACGTGGTCCCGCCCGCACACGGTTACATATGCACAGTGTTACTGTGGCAAGGCACTGCGGCAGCGAAGTCAAAATCGGTTGGACAAGACCGGCAGCCTCAGATGAATGAATTCGTGTATCTCAGCTTACGTCATGAAACGGGCTGGTGAAGACAACAACCAACAAACTGACGTCCCGACTAACCTTCATGTACGCTTCTCCATGCGTGGCCATCTCTTGCGAGTAAAAGCGCCGCCTCACGCGGCCCCCATGTGCCCGCGTCATAGCTAAGTGGCGAGATCCTGGCCTTCAGCAGTGGAGTGTACAGCTGCCAGGAGGCCTCCGCCACATCAGCGCGGACAAAGCGCGTCTGGTCTCCCGACATCACATCGAGGATGAGCGTTTCGTAGGCATCCGGTAGAACAGGATAGGCGTCCTGATAACTGAAATGGAGGGATTGCGTTTCTAAAGTCAGCGGTTTGTCGCTGGATTTCACATCAAAACTAAGTGAGAAGCCTTCGTCGGGTTGCAGTGTCATCAGGAGGACATTGGGACGTGGCTCCACATTGCCCGCCGACTTGAAGAGCGAAATCGGCGGCTGGCGGAATGTCACCGCGATCTGGGTCAGCTGGCGAGGCAGCCGCTTTCCAGTCCGAAGATAGAAGGGCACCCCATGCCACCGCCAATTATCAATGGAAAGTTTGGCGGCCACAAATGTCTCAGTGTGAGAATCCGCTGCAACCCCCGGCTCCTGCCGGTATCCAGCGACGGCATGGCCATGGATCGTTCCAGGCCGATACTGACCAAACACGACCTCATTCGACTGAGGAGGACGGATAGAGCGAAGCACTTTGAGCTTCTCATCCCGAATGGCATTCGCCTCAAAGGCCACGGGAATTTCCATGGTCATCAAGGCCAGCAGCTGGGTCAGATGGTTTTGCACCATATCCCGTAGGGCTCCGGCCTGCTCATAATACTCGGCCCGATGTTCGACCCCGATTGGCTCGGCCACCGTGATCTGAACATGCTCGATTCGGTCACGGTTCCAGAGTGATTCAAACATCGCATTGGCAAATCGGAAGACCAGCACGTTCTGGACTGTCAGCTTCCCCAAATAATGATCGATCCGATACACTTGTGTTTCGTCAAAATTGCGATGGATGGTGTGGTTGAGCTCCTTCGCAGTCGCGAGGTCTCGTCCGAACGGTTTTTCGACCACCACCCGCGTCCAACCGGGGCCGTGGTTGAGCCCAGCCTCGCTGAGTCTTTCAATCGTGCTTGAAAAGATGGTCGGGGGCAAGGCGAGGTAGAAAATACGGTTGCCGGGCAATGTATGCTGCTTCTCGAGCATCGTCATACGTTGAGAGAGGACCTCATATTCGCGGATCGTGCCTTGGTTGAGTGGATAATAATAGAAGCATCGATCAATCCAAGCCGTTGTGGCGGCCGTAACGGTAAATCCACTTTGCACGAGCGCCTGTTTGGCCCAGCTCCGAAAGTCTTCATTCGTTTCAACGTCAGCGCTGCGCGCTGCGCCGAGCACGAGGGACTGATCGCTGAGATAACCTTCCGCCCGAGCATGAGCCAGGGCTGGAAGGAGTTTGCGCCGAGTCAGATTTCCGGTGGCGCCGAGGATGACGAAAACATGGGGGTCGATCTGATGGGGTCGCATATTCACCTCGCCTGTGTGACGGCATGGCCGCCACATTGATGTCGCATGGCCGCAAGGACTCTGTCGGAGAAGGACTCGGCATCGCATGATCGGAGACGTTGCAATAATGCCAGGGTGATGACCGGAGCGGGCGTATTGAGATCGATGGCTTCGGACGCCGTCCACCGGCCTTCTCCTGAATCTTCAACATAGGGCGCAATGTCGGTGAGGTCAGGATCTTCACGCAGTGCGGCGGAAATCAGATCGAGGAGCGAAGAGCGTACCACGCTGCCCGCTCTCCAGATCTCCGCAAGGTGGTGCAGATCGAAGTCAAACTCAGTCTTGTGCTTGAGAATCGCGAAGCCTTCCGCATAGGCTTGCATGAGGCCATATTCGATGCCGTTGTGAATCATTTTGGCGAAATGGCCAGCGCCATGCGGACCAACATGGCCCCATCCACGGTCTCGAGATGGTGCCAGGGCTTCAAAAATGGGAGTGAGGTAGTTCACGGCGGTACGTTCGCCGCCAATCATTAAGCTATACCCCTCTTCCAGTCCCCAAATTCCCCCACTGGTGCCTACGTCGACAAAGGCAATCCGATGCTCCTTCAGGAGGGCCGCGCGGCGCATGGTGTCTTTATAGTACGAATTGCCGCCGTCAATGAGGATATCGCCGTTCTGAAGGTGGGAGAGCAGCAGATGAATCATCTGATCGACAGGATCGCCGGCAGGCACCATCAGCCAGATGACGCGTGGGCGCGAAAGATGCTCGACGAGATGGCTGACTGAACGTGCTCCAATCGATTTAACATGGAGCACTCGCTGAATGGCCTCGGGGTTCTGATCGTACACCACGACTTCATGCCCGAACGTGAGGAGTCGTTCAGTCATCTTCGCCCCCATGCGTCCAAGCCCAATCATTCCAAGTATCATGGCTGCCTCTCTGTAGCGGTGAGGGTTAGAGAAACGTCGCGAGTCGTTGAAGGCCACCAAGGATATCTCGGCCAAGGTGGATACGAACAATCCGGCGACGGTGAGTCGCCAGACAACGGAAGTCGCCCTGTGCTTGGGCCGTCTTCAGCACCCCAAAGGTATAGGGTTCGCCCGGTATCTTAAGATCTTCGTCATCGTCTGCCGTGAGATGGACAAAGACGCCGGTGTTGGGCCCTCCTTTGTGCAGTTGTCCCGTGGAGTGCAAAAACCGAGGCCCATAGCCAAGCGTCGTGGCGACCCGGTAGCGATCTCTGATGCGTACTCGTATCTCTTGCAACGTGTGATGGATACGATCGGTAGGAGGAAGGTACGCGTTGATGGCGACATAATCACCGGGGCGGATTCGGGCCAAATGACCCGATAACACCTGCTTGATCGACCCCTGACTGAGGTCCTGGGCATTGACCGGATCGACGTACAATTGGAGTTCCTCCTGAGTGAGAGAGGGCTCATCGGCCGGTAAGGCGCCGCTTTTCAGATAAGACTCGAGCAGAAATGAGGTGTTGTCTTTGCTCTCCTGAACATTCGGCTGGTCAAAGGCGTTGAGTTGGAGCAGAGCCCCAGCCACCGCTGTCGCCATTTCCCAGCGGAAAAATTCCTCTCCAAGATTCACGAGATCCGGGACGTCGATACGAATGATGGGATAGCCCTCGGCGGAGAGGGCCGTGGTCGGATCGGATGAAACGAGATCGCCACGATGGTGGAGATACACGAACACCCGGTCCTGGCCATACTGCTTCGGGGTTCCAAGAGGTTCATCATGAATGGGGATCAGGCCTTTGCCCTCTTTGCCGGTGCTTTCGGCAAGCAGTTGTTCAATCCATGCACCGAGCGGATGAAGGGATGGGGACGTGAGCAGGGTCAGTTTATCGCGACCGTCTTGAGCCAGCTCAGCGAGCGTGACTCCCAAGGCCACACCTGGGTTGTCATGGGGCGGAATACAGGCATCACAGCTGTGGCGCATCCGCTCTGCACGGCGCAGCAGGTGCTCAACATTCACTCCCATGATGGCGCCCGGGACAATGCCGAAATTGGACAGCGCAGAATAACGGCCACCGATGTCAGGCACACCAGGAAAGACGTGTCGAAAGTGACAGCCATGGGCGACTGTTTCGAGTGGTGATCCAGGGTCCGTGATGGCGATGAACTGCTGTCCTGCCAGTTCCCCTTTTCGCTGCTGAACCCGATCATAAAAATATCGAAACAGCAGGAGCGGTTCGATCGTGGAGCCGGATTTGCTGGAGACCAAGAAGAGCGTCCGGTCTAAATTAATACGCGCCTCGATCGCACGGATTTGGGCTGGAATAGTACTGTCGAGAACCACAAGTTCAGGATAGCCGGGAAGCAGGCCGAAGATGAGGCGGAAGACCTCGGGACAGAGACTGCTGCCCCCCATGCCAAGCAGCAGGGCATGCGTGAACCCCGCTTTGCGGACCGACGCGACGCAAGCATGTATCTGGTCAAGTTGATGAACCTGCTGCTCCATGACATGAAGCCAGCCAAGGGCATTTTGGATGGTTGCCTGATGCTTGGGCTCTCTGCTCCACAGCGTCGGATCCTTCGCCCATAGTCGGCGCACGAATCCTGTTTGATGAAGGTTTTGCAGCGTGGTGGTGACCTGAGTTTGCCGAGCACCAATGGCAAATGTGGAGCTATCGAGCTTCGCCCCGAGGCATTCGGTTCGCCTCTGGCTGATGGCTGTGGTGAGCTGCGTAAATGCCGCTTGGAAGAGGGCCGTGCCATCGAGTAACAGCTTCTGGGTGACCGATGTCAGATCAATGTCACAGTGAGGCAGCTTTTTGAGAAGATCTTCTGCCTCGGTCACGCCTTCCATGAGACTAGGACGGACCTTGCCGTGATCTCTGAAGGCCGTGAAGGTCGCTGCCGGTATCGTATTGACGGTATCTGGTCCGATCAGCTCTTCGACGTAGTAGGTATCGGAATAGCGTGGATTTTTCGTGCCGGTGCTGGCCCACAGCAGCCGCTGGACCTGCGCTCCCTTGGCTTTGAGGGCCCGGAACTGAGGACTGGTACAGATGTGTTGGAATGAGCGATAGGCGAGTTTCGCATTGGCGATCGCAACTCTTCCGATAAGGGTGTGTGCCACCTTCTTCACGGAGTCAGGGGCTGTTCTAATGCGTGCCTCCAGGAGTTGATCAATGACCGTGTCAATCCGGCTCACGAAGAAACTCGCAACAGAGGCCACGTTCTGCAGACGGTCGCCTCGTTCCACACGGGCCGCCAGCCCCCGGATGTAGGCCCATGCCACCCTTTCATAGACTTCGACGCTGAATAGGAGAGTGACGTTGACGTTGATTCCCTGACTGATGAGCGCTTCGACGCCAAGAATCCCCTCCGGCGTCGCGGGCACCTTGATCATGACATTTTTACGGCCGACCGCATGGTGGAGACGCAGTGCTTCTTCAATGGTTCCGGCAGTGTTGAACGCCAACTCTGGATCGACTTCTAGACTGACATAGCCGTCACGTCCAGAGGTCGCTTCATACACCGGATAGAGTAGATCGGCCGCATCCTGCACATCGCGGATGGCGAGCGCCTCATAACATTGTTTGGCGTTGGTGAGTTCCTGAGCAAGTTGGCAGAGAGACTGCTGATAATCGGTGCTGCCCGCGATCGCTTTCTCGAAAATCGACGGATTCGAGGTCACGCCCCTGAGGCCATCATGCGTGATGAGCCGATGCAGTTCGCCGGAAGTCAGAAGACCTCGGCGGATATAGTCATACCAGGGGCTTTGGCCGTATTGGAGAAGTTGAAGCAGCGGATTGACCGTTTGTCCTGCTGTCTGTCCCATACAATCTCCCTTCCTCCTGTGTTAGTGTGAACGCCTTATTTGCAGCGTCTCCTGCTACGACTCATTCTGTGGTTCTTGCCGGACCGTCTCGCTTCAAGCTCACGATATAGCTGGTGAGGTCATGGAGTTCCTGATCCGTCAGCGGGAACTTGGGCATAATGGATCCCGGAGTCACGAATTGCGGATCGCGGAAATGCCGATAGTGCCAGTCTCGATCGGGACGGCTATCGCCCTCATAGGAAAGGTCCGGACCAATCGCTGCACCTTCGCCATGAATCCGGTGGCATCCACTGCAATTGAAATGAGCCACGAGCGCTTTGCCATGCGCGATGACTGGATCGGTACGAGGGATTGCATAGAGATCATGGAGCGAGATCGCTAACAGCCCCAATACCATTGTCAGGAAGAGCCCTCCGGCCGCCAGGGTGACGGGACGATCGGCAAGGCGGCGAGTCGATGTCCGATCGAGAAACGGCAAGAGAAAGAGACCGGCAAAAAACAGTGCCGGAAGAATCCAGGTGGCGACAGGCTCTAAGGGGCCATGCGCATATTTGAGGAGTTGGTAATAAAAGAGGAAGTACCATTCGGGAACAGGTACAAAGGTCGTGTCCGATGGATTGGCCTTATCTGCGAGCGGAAAAGAAATCGTCATTGCCAGTGCCGCAACAAGGGCAAAGATCATGAGCATGACGAGGGCATCGAGATAGACTTGTCGAGGGTAAAAGGCTTCACGGCGACGGCGTGCTCGAACCTCGTCCCATGGGCCGGCAGGCCCGACGCGACGGAGAATAAAGAGATGCAGAACCACGCCTGTGATGAGGCATGCCGGAAGAAACAACACGTGAACGGCAAAGAATCTGGAAAGGGTCAGCGCTCCGAGAGCCTCTCCACCGCGAAGTACGCGCACAAGAATATCTCCGGCGACCGGAACGGTCCCCACCATATTGATGCCGATTTGTGTGGCCCAGTAAGCGTTCTGGTCCCAAGGCAGCAGATAGCCGGTGAAGGCAAATCCCATCACGAGGAGGAACAACACCACTCCAACCATCCACATAGCTTCACGAGGCGGCTTATACGCACCATACAGAAAGGTCTGCAGCATATGGAGGCCGATGGCGACCACCATAGCCGAAGCGCCCCAATGGTGAAGGCCTCGGACGAAGGCACCAAACGTGACTTGAGTGTCGATGAATCGCACGCTGTCATAGGCATGATCGGGGGTGGGGGCATAGTAGAGCGCGAGAAACATTCCGGTGATCGCTTGCAGGCCCAGCAGAAAGAGCGTGGCCGATCCAAAGACATAGATCCAACTGGCGCCGCCAGGGATGGGCTCGTCCAGCAAGGTCCGACGGATGGGGTTGAGCTTGAGTCGGACATCCAGCCAGCCGTAAAGGCGTGATGCCATCAGTTAAACCTCAACGCGCTGAGAGAGACCTGCTTTGAACTCTTTGTAGATCACATAGACATGCCCCTCCTCGACTTTCACGGGTAGCTCGTCTAGTGGACGAGGAGCCGGACCACCGAGGACGTGCCCGTTCGGGCTGTACACACTGCCGTGACAGGGACATTTGAATTCCCGGTCTTGTCCGTCCCAGCGATACCCACAGCCTAAATGCGGGCAGAGTGGGGAGAAGACGGTGAGATGACCGTCAGCTTGTTTAATCGCCCACACCGCCTTATGCACTTTTGTGGTCATCCAGCCATCCTGAATGGTTTGGAGATAATCCAGCTGTTTGGGTTCGCCGATTGACAAGCCGTCGAGCCGCCCAATGTCCACCCATGGTTGTTCGCGTCGCTTGAACGCAGGTGAGATGACATATCCCAGAAGGGGAATGGCGAGGCCCGCGCTGATGACACCGGCACAGAATCGCATCATTCGACGAAAGAACTTGCGCCGATGGACGGAGTATTCAACAAGAGCTGGCCCGGGAGTCTCGGGGGTTGAGAGCTGATGCATAGTCGCGTCCTACTCGTTGATTCGAGTTATTGCTTCCACAAGATATGCTGATCCTCCAGCGGAATGGCCGCCTCTGGATGCGACGGGATCAGACGTGGCGTGAAGTGAAAGGCCGGCCGATTGGCTCGAACGTTCCCTCGATACAGGGCCCAGCCAGGCTCGACATCGTGGATGTCACTTTGGACGAGCGGCTCCGAGGTGGGTGGCTCACCATTCATTGAATCGGCATACAGCTCCACGCGCACACAGCGGGGGTCGAGCTGGGCCAGATGCACTCGCACCTGAAAACTCCAGTCATCTCCCTCGCGCTGTACGTGCACCTCTCCAAAGCGAAGGCTCGACCAGTGTTGCTCGAGCGCTTGTTGCCAGGCCGTCAGCTCGCCAGCAAGGCGGCTGCCATGGGCCATTCTTCGCCGAACCCGCTGAGCGGCCGGGAGGTAGACTGAGTGCACGTATTCCCGCAGCATGCGATTGCTACTAAACTGGCCGGTGAGTGTGGCCATGCTGGCGCGGATCCGAGCCACCCACCGAGCCGGGATACCCCGGCCATCACGCTCGTAAAACTCCGGCACAACGTGCTGCTCCAACAGGTCGTACAGCTGCGCTGCTTCCACCGCATCCCGCGCCGGCTCCGAATGCTCCAGCCTCTCTCCGATGGCCCATCCGACCTCAGGGCTATAGGCTTCCGCCCACCACCCGTCGAGGGCGGACAGATTGAGTCCCCCGTTGGCGAGTACCTTCATGCCACTCGTCCCGCAGGCTTCCCACGGTCGTCTGGGAGTATTGAGCCAGACATCGATGCCCTGCACGAGAGCTTGAGCCAGGGTGACCTCGTAGTCTTCTAAAAAGATCACCCGCTTCCGCACTCGAGCCCCGCGTGCAAAGCGGACAAACTCCTGGATGAGCCGTTTTCCTTGTTCGTCGTGGGGATGCGCCTTTCCAGCTACGATGAGTTGGATCGGATGCTCCGAATGTGTCAGCAGCTTGACGAGCCGCTCCGGATCATGGAGCAGCAAGGTGGGCCGTTTGTAGGCGGTAAACCGCCGGGCAAAGCCGAGGGTTAAGATATCGGGATCGAGCACCTCCTGAATGTCTTCGGCGGACCCAGCATCACTCCCGAGCCCACGAGATTGAGAGATGAGCCGCTGCCGTGCATGGCTGACGAGCGAGGCCCGGCCCTGACATCGAATACGCCAGAGTTCCCGGTCCGGAAAGTCTTGAGCGGCTTTGGCGAGGCTGTCCAGGCTGCCTAGCCACCGCTCCTTGCCTCCGGCCTGAGTCCACAGCGTATCGGTCCATTTCGAATCCCACGAGGGCACATGAATGCCGTTCGTCACATAGCTGACCGGCACCTCGTCTTCCGGCCAGCGTGGAAACAGGGGTTGAAACAGGCGCCGGCTCACGGTCCCATGCAGGAGACTCACCCCATTGACGACAGAACTGGCACGCATCGCGAGTGTCGCCATGGTAAACGCAGCCTCCGGATGGCCTGGATCGGACTGGCCAAGGGCGATGAATTCGTCCATCGAGAGGTTGAGTTGCCTCACATACTCCTGCATGAAGCGGCTGATGACCTCTGGCGCGAAGGAATCAAACCCGGCGGCCACCGGCGTGTGGGTCGTGAAGACATTGCCGGCGCGGGTAGCCCAGAGCGCCTGTCGAAAGGAGCAGTCGGTGTTTTCCATGACCTGCCGGGCTCGTTCCAGCACAGCAAAGGCGGCATGGCCTTCGTTCAGATGGCAAATTTCTGCGCCGATCCCCAGCGCCTCGAGCACGCGCCATCCGCCGATTCCGAGTGTCATTTCTTGCATGAGGCGGATCTCGGGCCGCGCGTCATAGAGTTTACTGGTAATGCCACGGTCAATCGCACTGTTCAGCGGATCGTTGCTATCGAGCAGATAGAGAGTGACCCGGCCAATCTGGACTTGCCAGATGCGAAGAACCAGCGTGCGACCCGGGAGCTCCAACGGAATTCGCAACCACTCGCCCTTCGATGGCATGACGGGCTGAATCGGCAGACTGATGGGATCATTGTAGGGATACGCTTCGATCTGCCATCCGTTCACATCCAGACTTTGGCGAAAATACCCCTCTTGGTAGAGCAACCCGACCCCAATGATGGGGACATCCAAATCACTGGCCGTCTTCAGCATGTCGCCGGCTAAGATGCCCAAACCGCCTGCGTAGAGTGGCAGCGCCTCTCCAAAGCCGAATTCCATACTGAAATAGGCGATTTGGCCTAAAGCCTGACGCGGATGGTGTTGACGGAACCATCCGGGCTGCTCGAGAGCCAGCTGGCGTGCCCTCTCAAGCTCCTTCAACTCCTTTTTGAACTCCGGATCAGCGGCGAGTGCTTCAAGCCGTGTCTGCGGAACGCATTGCAACACGGCTCGGGGGTTATGCGTGCGCTTCCAGATGTCCTGATCCAGCCGTTCCCACAGTCGGTCGCTTGAATGACTCCAGGTCCATCGAAGATCCAGCGCTAACGCAGCCAGGGCCTCCAGCTCTTTCGGCACAGTACGTAAGATGACGGATCTGTTGTGATTCATCGTTTCCTCCTATGGCGCTGCCAATACTACAGATCGATTGCTCCAGCGACCTTTTGTTACCGTCGCCACTGTGTCCCTGTTTTTACCTATACACAAATCTGGTGCCACTTCTTTTTCGTACCGAGGATTGTCAGCACCGAGCGCGAAGTCTTTTGCGATTCAAGCGGATCGACGATGTTGGGCAATGGACGGCGCAAAGGCCTATGCGAACGCACAGTCGTGAGGCTGGTTGCCCTCTCACGAAAATGGTGAATAGTCACGATGGATGACGTACGCAGTCAGGCCGAGGCGAAATGGGTGGGTCGACTCAGCCCAAGTTTCTTCATACGGCTGCGCAGCGTACTGGGATTAAAGCCGAGATGGGCGGCCGCACCCCCCGCTCCGTGAATGCGCCAATCAGTCAGTTCGAGCACGCGCAGAATACGCGTACGTTCCGCCTGCTGCAGGTTAACGAGCATCTCTCCGCGTGCCCCGATATGTGACGTCACCATGTTGTCGACAGAGTCGGATCGGGGAAGCAAGACCTGTTCGTCGATGGTCACGATGTGAGAACGCGCCAGCAGGACCGCTCGCTCAATGGCATTCTGAAGTTCACGCACATTGCCGGGCCAGGAATAACGAACTAAACGTTGCATTGCGGCATCATCAAATGCCAGACACGATCGTGTGAATTTCGCGCAGTAGCATTCAAGAAAATGCCGGGCAAGCAGCAAAATATCATCGGGACGGTCACGTAGGGGCGGAAGCATGATAGGAAATACGCAGAGGCGGTAATAGAGGTCGGATCGAAACCGGCCATCACGGATGCGTGTCGCCAGATCGGCATTCGTCGCCGCGATGGCTCGTACGTCCGGCTTTGATCGGGGCTTCACCTCCTACCCGAGTCACTTCACCGTCTTCCAATACCCGAAGGAGCTTGGCTTGTGCTGCATGTCGCCAATCTCATCGAGAAAAAGTGTGCCGCCATGAGCCAGTTCAAATCGCCCCTGCCGCCGCTGATTGGCACCAGTAAAGGCCCCTCTCTCATGACCGAAGAGTTCGTTTTCAATCAATCCCATCGGCAATGCTGAACAGTTGATCCGTACGAAGGGTTTGGTTCGACGCGTACTCCCTTCGTGAACGGCCCGGGCGAACAGTTCTTTACCAGTTCCCGTTTCACCTGTGATCAGCACGGTGCTTGTCGTCGGCCCAACGCGATCGGCGAGCGAAAGCGCCTGCAGAAAGCTCGCACGTTTCCCCACCAACATGCATGGCACTGAACTGTTGGCCAAAGTGTTTTTCCCCAGGGAGAGATGTCTCTTCCTGAACCAATTGTTCCCGCAACCGGTTGATCTGCTCATACGCTCGTACATTGTCGACCGAGATCGCGATCTGCGTGGCAAGGTGCCGTAAGAATTCCAGGTCCTCAGCAGTTGGCTCACCGGACTGCACGCTGCCAAGATTCAGCGTACCTAGGCAACGCCCTTGTGCTAGAAGCGGCAGATTAACCATCCGCCCCAGTCCCTCTTGCACATAAAACTGATCTTCCAGGAAGATTTGCTCTTGTTGGAAACGAGGCCGAATGTGCGGTTGTCGATAGTCATATACCACCCCACAACTGTCCCTGCCCGCGGAAGGATCGTACTGGGCTGGAGCACCAGCTTTGGCAAGCTCCTCTTCAATGCATGAAACCGGAACGAATCGCCCCCCTGTTTATAGAGCACCAAGCCAGCGCGCTCCCATGGAATCACCGTCCTGATGCCCTCCGTAAAGGTGTGCCAGAAACTTTCCATATGGCGCGGCGAATTAAGAACATGCGAGACCTCCAGCAACGTGCGGTAGCGTAGATCGATCGGAATCACATCGCGGACTGTGTTCACGAATGAAGACGTTCCTTCAGGATCGGACATCCTCTGAATTGGTGAATCAGTAAACAAGGGAGAGCTTTCCTCTCGGCATGAAAGGTTCCTCTCAGATAAGGCATGTACCGCGTCGTAGTACCAAGCAATGGTTATGCCCAATGACGTATACGTAGACGAAGGCTTGCCTCGCGTGAGGCTTCCGTAAGACTTGTCCGCAATACTCCGCTAGTGATATCTGCCAGCGCGCCTCACGAATACACTCAGCAGGGAATGAAAACGGGCGGAAGTGATGTGTGCCGACTGGGCGCAATCGCACCTTTCTTTACAAGGTGTGGCTTTGGATCCTTGGCTTCGTTCACCATGTTGGTTGAAGGATAATCAATTACCGGCAGCATGGCTGCGGTGTGGCGCATTTGCGTGTGAAGAGCTATGCAGCTGCCGGCGAGGCTTTCGACTCGATCCGGAGTTGAAATCACTCACAGGTGCAGTACGTATCCGGGATGTTGGAGAAGCAGCAACAAACCTGTTAACGCATTTTCCGAGTATCGCACCTCTGCCCCGTCTCACCCGACAATCGGGGCTCTTGATGAACTTCATATTGATGTTGCCGCAGGTTCGAACAACCGACGCATCGTCATAAAAAGCGTGTTCCACGCGAAGACTGCTCAGGGACACATTGCCCTTGCTATGTAAAGGGTCAATACAAGTACCAAGAGACTCAGAGTCATTTGTACTCTTTCGCATCAGTTCGTCTCCATTGCACAATAGCGCCGTGATAGTCGCAGAGGAATACGAGCACGTCATCTTTCAATTCGAGGGAAGCTACAGGGTGTGGTGTCCTCGGGCGAGCCAGATGTTGCGGTTTATCAAGTGTCCCGATGAATGCCGGTGTGGTCGCTTGCTCCGTGGACGCACCAAAATCATTACGACGGAGGACTTGTAGTAAACGGACGATGAGTTCATCGACTTAGTGCCGCTTTCACCGTCATACGTGTTTCCCCGCCTTGTTCGGAATTGAACACGAGTGTCACAATGAACCGCCATGCAAATCTCTTGGATCATGCTCCTTTGTCTGCTTCTCGGTATGGGATGCAGCACGCCCCCGCCTCTCTCGCCTGGGATGCTGGCTAAGGCACGGGCGCGGCAAGACGTGGATCGATTGAATGCACGCGTTGTACTCGCCTACCAAAAACGCCAGGAGGCTCTCGCGCGAGTTCAGGATCTTCAGACCAGACTCCGGCATCCAGGCTTATCGCCTAAGGAGCGTGAGAGCTACCAGGTGGATCTGGATGAAGCCAATCGGCAGATGACAAGCCTGTCCGAGCACCTCTCCGAGTTAGAGGAGGAATTACGCCAGGAATGGGAGGTCTATCGTACGCTCTATGGCAAGGGCCACGGCTAACCGCACCGTTGACTGAACCAAGTTGGGCCCAAGACCGTAAGGCCATTTCCATGGTGATCTGAATGACTTTAGAGTAACCATTTATCTAATCATGTCGTTAGGTGGATCCGTGACTGCCTTTGTTCCATGCTTTGCCGCGTCATCCTCGTTTATGGTCTATCCTTTCCATCTCATCGGGCCTAATACAATGTGTAATCCTAAGGGACGCGTCCGCCTCGGGCCTACGCTAAAAAGGCCGCATTATCCCTAGACCATCCAGGTCCTTTTAGGGTACTGGTAGAGCGCCGACTAGGAGGCAATCACGGTGCTCGCCGGTACTCCCGCTGCTCAGACTCTCGTTGAGGCGATTCATAATCTGGCCTCATCCCACGACCTTCGTTCTATCATGCGGGTCGTTAGCCAATTCGCAGGAAGGCTCATTCATGCGGAGGGGGTGACCTTTGTGCTCCGAGAAGGCGAGCAGGTCTACTACGCGGACGAGCAGGCGATTTCCCCCTTGTGGAAGGGGCGGCGATTTCCGGCGAATAGCTGTATCTCCGGTTGGAGCATCCTGCACCGGCAAACCGTGGCAATACCGGATGTGTATCGCGATGAGCGTGTCCCTGTCGAGGCCTACCGTCCGACCTTTGTGAAAAGTCTCTTGATAGTCCCCATACGTCGCAGCGATCCTATCGGCGCAATCGGGGCCTACTGGGCCACGGAGCATCAGGCGACGCCTGATGAAGTTGAACTGCTCCAAGCTCTCGCAGATTCAGCAGCGGTTGCCATTGCGAATATCGAGCTCTATGAAGAGCTCAAGAGAGCCAAAGAAGCGGCGGAATGTCGCGCCGCAGAAAAGGCGCAGGAACTGGAAGAACGCCTGAAGGTGGAATGCGCCCTCCGAGAAAGCGAAGAGCGCTTCCGGGCTATGGCTGAAGTCCGCCCTGTGGCGGTGATCATCTCACGCTATGCTGACGGGCAGATTCTCTATGCCAATGAACAATGTTGCCACATGTTTCATACCGATATGAAGACCCTATTGGGATGTGCAACCCGCGAGCTGTACAAGGATATCAACGATCGAACGAAGCTCCTTGATCTCCTCTCCCAGCATCAGCACATCGAAAACTATGAGTTGGAACTGAAAAAGGCCGATGGAGCACCGTTGTGGGTGAGCGCGTCGATCCAAACCGTGACCTTTCAGCACGCGCCTTCGCTCTTGTGCACCTTGCTCGATATCACCGACCGAAAGCGGGCACAGGCGACCGTGGAGCATCTCTCCCAAACATTTGAGGTCGATGTCAAAGCACAGTCGGCGGCAATCGACACGGCGAATAAGACATTGCAAGCGCTCAATGAGCTGAAATCGCTTGAAATCATTGAACGAACACAAGCGGAGCAGGCGTTAATGGAGCTCAACGCGACCTTGCAAACACAAGTGGCGGAACAAACGAAGGCGCTCGTCATGAAGCAGCAAGAACTCCGGGCACTGGCACTCGAACTGAGTCGGACGGAGGAGAGACTTCGTCAAGAGCTGGCGACACAACTCCATGACGATCTGGCCCAACTGTTGGTCCTCAGCAAGATGAAGCTGGAGAAAGCCCAGCGGGTGACGAGGCGCGAAGAAGCCGGGCGGGTTCTGTGCGAAGCCAAAGCCTATGTCGAAGATGCGCTCACCTACACGAGGACGTTGATGAGCGATCTGCATCCGGCCTTATTGGGCGATGCGACGGATTTGTCAATGGCCGTCTCATGGGTATGTGAGAAGATGGAGCGGCATGGGTTGACCGTCACGATCAACGACGAGGGGCCTCACGAAATGCTGCCCCATGAAATCGTCATGCTCATGTACCAATCCATCCAGGAATTGCTCTACAACGTCCTCAAGCACGCCAGAAGCAAAGAGGCCCGTGTTTCCCTGCAGCGAACCGAAGATCACATTGAAGCCACTGTTCGGGATTGGGGCATAGGCTTCGATCCTTCCAGCATTCGTCGCCCCTCACAGGACGGTGGCTTCGGCCTCTTCAGCCTTCGCGAGCGGTTAGAGTTGCTCGGCGGCCGTCTTGAGATCACTTCTGCCGCCCATAAGGGCACATCGATCAAAGTCGTCATCCCGCTCCATCCGGATGCGTTAAGCAGTGGCCGGTCCGGGTCGCATGCGGTAAAGCCATTCACGAAAGGGTTGACCATCGGTGAGGGCGTATCTGAGCGGGTCGAGCTCCAAATCAGAGTGTTATTGGCCGATGATCATAGGATGATGCGGGAAGGTTTGAGCAGTGTCATCAACGCCCAGCCCGACATGATGGTGGTCGGTGAAGCATCCGACGGCATGGCCGCAATCGAGCTGGCGAAAACGCTACGGCCGTCAGTCATTCTCATGGACATCAATATGCCCCAGGTGAACGGCATTGAAGCGACAAAGAAAATTAAAACGGAATGGCCGGAGATTCAAGTCGTTGGATTGACCTTCCTCAAAGAAGACAAGATGCGTAAGCTGATGAATGAAGCAGGCGCATGTGCCTTCCTCTCGAAAGGCGAATCGTTCGACACCCTATCATCAACCATTCGCCAGGCGGCCAAACGTACATGAGGGCGAGAGATCTGCGATGCTGAGATGCCAGTGCGCGTGATAACACTTTCACTGCAAGGTGAAGGAAGTACCTAGCTAAAAGCCACGGTTCGAAGCGCGTGCCTAAGTAATCGAGACGTCTGTAGCAAGGCAGAACCTTCCGGACCTTCTCGCTTGCCCTCCTCACGCCGACTGCTCGAGCCAGAAACTGAAATTGATCCTACCCTGGCAGTGTGCATCAATTGCAGAATAAAGATGAGACCACCGGATAGGCTGTTCGATATCGCATGATCGTGTTGTGGAAGGCGGACAATACCCAGAGCTAGGATTGGCGCATCACTTCTGTTTGAGGAGGATTTTCGTCTAAATCCTCAAGGTAGTGTTCCAGGCAGGATGGACACATTCCATGGCTGAATTCGACGCCGGCATGCCGATGGAGATAGGTTTCCAATTTGTGCCAGGCGCCGTCATCGTCACGTATTTGTTTGCAGTAGGAACAGATGGGTAATAGCTCGCGCAGTTCTGCGTTCTCGGCGACGAGACGGATGTGAATCAGGGCCAAAACTGCCGCTGTCCACATCGATGCCACAGCAATGACATGATTACCGAGAGCTATCGCCGGGACGCCGCCCTGTGGTGAAAGAAAATAGGCCAGGATGGTGAGCATAGTGCATAGAACGGCGACAGCCACCACCAATCGCTGTTTCGTGTCGTCTGTGTAGGAAAGGAAGCCGGTGAGATAGATAGGGCCACCATAAAGCATCCCGCCGACAATTCCGACCGGCGTAAGGAAGTCCAGGATGGCCGTGCCCCCGATCGTAAGAACGACAATAGACAGCAGGACAACACGGCGGCTGTTCTTAGGTGGGGTAGTACTTCGTAGGCTCTCCATGAAGTACGTTACTATGACTTTACACCGCCGTCAATGACCGTCACTACTAAGTCGAGACCTTCCTTCGCGCACGGGAACCATAGACAGCGCCCGACGCGCTTGTGACGGAACTAAATCGCGGAGGCAGTAGCAAAGCAAAGGAGGCACGATAGGTTAGCGTATTGAGGGGACCGGACGTCTTTCGGCGTCAGCGTCGCGAGGTGCGATACGCATTTGGCGTCTCGCACCAGCACAAAGGCAGTCCGCTTGTCATGAGAAGAGCAAGCGAGCGCATGCTATTACTCTCGTCCAATCCCCTCAAAGAGCTGTTAGCCTACTTATTTAGCTACAACCACGTTTCTGAACGCTGGTATAACGCGTCTGAATCCCCCAAGGGTCCGTCGATTCTTTTGGAATGAAAAACCATAATTTGAGAAACGGACGCTGAGGGACTACATCAACTACCAGTCGGACCGCCTGTTCGGTTGCTGCCCGCGACCAGCCTACGTCATTTCTCAGAATCCCCTTATAGAACTAATTCGTTGGAACTGCTACGAGCAATCCGTATCGTTCCCGAACCACGATCATTCTCAAAGGAGGCAGCCATGCCGATCTATGTAAGTCTTATATCGTTCAGTGCCGAGGGCGTCACCACGATGAAGGATCAAGGCGTCTCCCGCTCCGATATGGTGCAGCGCAATATTGAATCACTGGGAGGTCGGCTCGTCGACGCCTATTACTGTCTTGGTGAGTATGATGTGGTCGCGATCCTTGAATTTCCCGACAATAGAACCGCGATGAAAGCGGCCTTACTGAATGCCTCGATTGGGCATATCAAAATCGAGACCATGCCGGCGCTGACCCGTACTGAATGGCGAGAATTGCTCCAGGAAACATGGGCGTCTAAATCCAAGACATAGCGGACGGCGATGCCAAGAACGATAGGGCCGGCACTTCGAGCGGCTGCCTTGAAGGTACTTCTCTTAGTTGGCGCATCGGTTCCGCTGACAGATGTGGCCTGCAGATCATTGTATGATTCTGTAGCGGGGGCTTGACCCGGAAACAAACAAGGGAGCTGTCATGACAATCACAGCAAAATTTGGCGGTGGCGCGTTATCACTCCTCGGTGTAATCGCACTCAGTACCCTTGCCTTCGGCGAGGGTGGCAGTTCGGGAAGTGGTGGGGGCGGTAAACAAGATGTGCAGACATTCCAGCAGCAACGCTCTGATAAAACACAACAAGGTCAGGATCTCATTAACAAGCAACCCATGGCTCCACAGAGATCGGAGAGTCGAAACGATAAGCAATCCGGCAATACCGGCGCTGATCTAACCGGTGGCCGCGATAGTCATCTTGGACCACATGATGCTCAAGAGACCCAGACCCAAAGGAAGGACAAGAAAATGGATGGCAGCGGCACAGCTCGCTGAAGCGTGGGAGGCCCTGGTGTATCGCTTGGCATTTTTCATCGGACTATTTGGGGGATTGGCTTTCCTCATGCGCCGGAGAGCGATATCGCCGGCAAGGCGTTCGCAGCGCGGAGATTAGGGTTTTCTGCCGCGCTTCTTGTTTTCTCATCGAAGGAAGGAACCATCCATATAAGGCCACCCCTATTCCCCTACTTCTCCACCTTCAGGGTGGCCTGATCGTCCTTCACTGAACGTAGGTGCCAGCACATTCTCTCCGGAAGGACGCGTCTGGGCGCAGCCGAGGTGGGCGAGTGAAGTCGTGCGCGCTCTGCGATCAGACCGCTTCTTCTACTTTCTTCTTCCACGCCGACATGACGCACCGTTGTGCTATCAATGGCTTAAAACTCGGCACATCATTAGCCACAGCATTCATCACCTGATCGGCCAGATGCGGATCATCGAAGCATTCATACGCATCATCGAGAAAGCCTCCACGCAAGAGCGGATGATGCAACAACATCTCGCCTGATCCAGTTTTGATCTCAAGGGGCCATTCAGCCACCTCGATCCGTTCCAACCCCAGTGCCTTCAGCCATTCGCGACTGTCTTCGGCCGATGGCCGCTCGGCGACATAGGCTGCCAGTCGTCCTCGCTCTACCGTTAGGTGTCGTGTAGCCATTTCACGATCGATCCGGCGCCAGAGTGAATCAAACGTACCAAGAGAAGGAAACGTCAGGACTAATTGGCCACCCGGCCTTAGATGGCCCACGAGGTTTCGAAGGGCTTCCAAGCGATTGGGACGTAAGAACATGACGGATAGATTTCCGGTAATGCGATCAAAAGTCTCGAGACGGGACGGTAACGCGCGCATGTCAAGACACTCGAACCGCAACCAAGGAAGATGCAGGCCTTGAATCGCTCGCGCCCTCGAGACCAGACGTTCGTTAAAGTCGATTCCCAACACGCGTCCGCAAGGACCGACTCGTTCAGCGAGATGAAATGCAGGCAAACCATCGCCACACGCTATATCCATGATGCTCGCGCCTGGAAAGAGATCCAACTCATGCAGCAATGCCTCGGCAAACGGAGTGGACCAATAGTCGTGTGGTGGAAGAGGCCAACGTGAGGTCACGACACTCTTCTATCATGCGTGACGGCCGGCGGGCAGCAACAAAGTCTTCACGGCCGGACGCCGCCGGTGATGGCTGATGCCGCAAGAGCCTTCACCAGCGGCGCTGAGACGCAACCATTATCGTATGCAGTAGCCACATTCAGCGGTCACAGCACCGTTCGTATCGCACTCCTATCACTTACTTCCTTCCGTCTTGATGACATTTTTTATACGATCGTCGCTGTTCAATTCTAAACTGACTCGATCCCCTTCATGCAAGTCGTTCAAGAGATCGTTGTTCGTCACCTCTAACGACCAATTCTCTCCTTGCTGAGTGCGAACGCCCAATTTTTGCGACTGCTGATCCACTTTTTCCACCGTCGCTCCGGTGAATGTGGTGATGGTTGCGCCTTCGGGTGCCTGCGCGTGTTCGCTCTGTTGGACGCTGCTCTGGGAGTCACTCCCCTGATGATCGACTTTCAATACCAGAACATCGAACACTACGCGTTTTCCCGCGAGCGGATGATTAAAATCGACCACCGCCTTGTCGCCGGAAAGTTCCTGGATCATAAACGGTTGGCCATGTTCCGTTTTGTAAACATCCCCGATCTTAGCGTTCTCAGGGATGCGATCGCGAGATACCGTCATTCTCTTATCCGGCTGGTACGTGCCAAACCCCTCCTCCGGTGCTAACTCGACATGCTTCTGTTCACCAGCTTTCAATCCCATCAACTGCCGTTCTAACCCCGGCACCAGTTGATTGTCTCCGGGGACGTATTCACTGACATTATCCTTAATAGCGAAGCGGGTTTCAGGGACCAAAAGATTAAAGGTGATCGTGACCTTGTCTCCCACACTGATCGGCGAAGATTGATCCGGCCCGGCAAAAGCCGACGTAGCAAACACTGAGCAAGCCATGACAAATGGCAGCCAGAACCGTGGATGTGGCATGGGGCCCCTCCTGGCTAATGGTGGTGTATGTCATTTAATTATCGGTCATCGCCTCCCTACCTCGTATGTCCGCCGGTATGAGCCTTAGCGTGGTACTACAGGAAGAGAAAGTAAGGAATAAAAGCCTAGCCCACGTCAGACGGAGTTCTATGAAACCGCCTGGTATACCATTTTGGTAAACGTCAATCCATCTCCGTGTGCGCCTATGGAGGGCTATGCTTTGGTGGACGCCGAAACGCTCAGAGCGGCCATTCAGCGACGCGGGTCTACACGTGAAGATGACGACTGCCGAGCGTTGCCGCTGTAAGGTTTTCCCCGCTTGTCAACACTTTAATCATTTAGCTTTTTAGAGGAAAAGATGTGGATAAGTGGCTCTCCCAGTCTCTCAACTCCGCCTTTCACAAACCTCCGAGCGCCTTGCCTATTATTTAATCATTGTGTTTTCAACGTTGTGAGCCACTATATTTTGTGCTTTTCGTCAAAGTATCGGAATTATGCTTTCAAAAAAAACCTAAAAAAACTTCATGTGCATAGGCTACGTACGGGCTCGGATCATTGCGTAGTCACGTCGCTGACGTACGGTTCTACACAAAGTTCTTCCATGCCTGACTGATTGGTGCCGAATGCGGTATGATTGACCCACTTCAAACCCATGATTGAATCCACCTTTCTTTTTCTCAAGGGAATCGGTCGCACCACCGAGCGGCGTCTCTGGGACCAAGGCATTCACACTTGGCAGGAGTTCCTGCAGCAATCATGTATCCGGGGTATCACCGCCGGCCGTAAAGCGCTCTATGATATGGACGTCCAGCTGGCCCTCGACCAACACACGCTCGATAATCCACGATTTTTTGCCTCCTGCTTAAAAGCGCGGGACCAATGGCGCCTGTATGAATGGCTGCGGCACCGGGCGGTCTTTCTTGATATCGAAACGGCCGGTGGCCCCTATGGCGAGGTCACGGTGGTAGGTCTGTTCGGAAACGGGCGCATGGTAAGCCTTGTCCGGGGCGATACACTCAGCGAAGCGCGGCTCTGCGAAGAAGTGTCGCAATACGACTTAGTCGTGACGTTTTTTGGATCCGGGTTTGATTTGCCATATCTCCAAGCCATGTTTCCTCGGCTTCGTATCGACCAACCGCATCTTGATCTGTGCTTTGCGGCCAAACAACTGGGCCTTCGCGGCGGATTGAAGCAGATCGAACGTATGGTGGGCATTGAACGAGAAGGCGCACTACAGGGTATGGATGGCTGGGATGCAGTCCGGATGTGGACACGATGGAGACACAGCCGAGATACCGCGGCACTCGAACTGTTGCTGGCTTACAACGAAGCCGACTGTGTGAATCTCCAGCCGCTTGCAGATCTCCTCTACTGTCGGCTTGTCCAGCAATGCCGACCGGAGTCAGAGCTCCCCCGGTTTACTATCCGGCAGCCCTGACCCGCGGCTCAGGTTTGCTCGAGCCGTGCGCCATGGTGCCGACCAGTAGGCAATCCGATTTCTGGCGTGGTCAGGCTCTCGCTAAGAGTGTAAGGAGGAAATTCAAGGAGGAAGATCGTGGCGTATATTGATGCCAATTTGATCCGTGGCGAGACCGTAGTGTATCAGGCGAAGCCGCACTGGATTCTCTTCATATCCTGGCGTTCACTCTTGACGCTGGGAATCCTTCCGATGATCGATTACTGGACGAGCGAATTTGCGGTCACGGACAAGCGCGTCATCATGAAAATCGGATGGATCTCCAGGCGCGTCCTTGAACTCAATCTTCACAAGATCGAATCGGTGAACGTCGACCAATCCCTCCTCGGCCGTATTCTACGATATGGGACGATCACAGTTATCGGAACCGGGGGAACACGAGAGACGTTCGATCGGATTGCGCATCCGTTGGCGTTTCGGAAGGCGTTTCAAGAGCAAGAAGGTGAGTTGGAAGAACGGCTGGATCGACAACGCCCGAATTTTACACGGTACCCTTCCTCATAGGGGCCTCCTTTTCCTGGGCCGTCGTCGGCGTGCATAAGCTCGCGATGGGGCCCGCCTCCGGTAGCTGCCGGGCAACACATTTCACGGCGTTTCTCGTCTCTTCACCCACAACCGGCGGGAAGTAAGTTTCCTCACCGACTTTCTGCATCTCCTCGAGGTTCAAGGGCAGGCGACGAGGAAGAGCTAGTGAATTGGCGGTTCTTGTGCGTAGACTTGTCCACGGACAGGAATAGCTGAACCCGGGTTAGCAGATCGAGGAGCCTCTGGCGGTCCGCTGCCAGCCGTTGTTGCTTCGGTGCCTTGTTCACGTATTGTTCAGCGGCCGTGGCCAGCTCTTTTAATAAAACTGTTGCGTTCAGCGAATCGTCGGCCTTTCTTAGGTCGGGAACACGCGACAATAGATTGCGTTTCGTGCTTCTAGTGCGCCTGGCTATCTTTGCCATCTCGAACCTTGCACCCCAAGCTTCGTCGTACTATCCGGTGGGACTTTTCGAATGTTTAAGTTACTCCCAGGGCAACAATTCCTGCGCTTATATTAACCATTGTACTCAATGCCCGATGTCTCAATATGGTGTTGAGCTGGATCAGCACCAAGAGTAACAAGCATCATCAACAATTTCCCATCACCGGGATGACTTGCCTCCACTCCGTCTTTTCATCCAGACTAACGGATATGTGGTCACAACTCTTGGCCGATAGCGTGATGCTTCTCCATCTCGGCTTCATCCTCTTCGTGGTCTTTGGCGGCTTCTTGGTCTTGAGATGGCCGCACATCGCATGGGTGCACCTTCCCGCCGCAACATGGGGGGCGACAGTGGAATTCACCGGATGGATCTGTCCCCTCACGCCACTGGAAGTATCGTTGCGGCTCAACGGCGCCGATTCGGGCTATGGCGGTGACTTCATCGCACAGTACCTCCTTCCGGTACTATACCCGGCAGGCCTGACCCACGACCTGCAGGTGACGCTTGGATTATTCGTCGTGGCAGTCAACGGCATTCTCTACAGCTGTCTCTGGCGACGTCAATTCAACACACCAAGCCTTTGAGCGATCAGCACTTCTTCAGCGCCACTCCACGGCTCCAAATCCGCTTTTCCCAAGCAAAACATACATGAGACTAACCGTCCCGACCGTCTGATTCCGAAACTCGACGTTAGGATAGCTCGCATCCCGATGGGACACCACATATCGGATGGCAACGCCATGACGATCGAAGATCCGCAACGTGAAGGAGCCATCCGCTCGCATGATGTTTTCCCGTCCGTGGGGCTCGGTCGAGAGCAGACCGGTGACATAGTATTCACGTCCAGTGAGGTCCACCATTGCCCTATCGCCAAGAATGAGACGCAGCGAGAGAAGGGCCTGCGGAGTGGCGCCATAGTGATAATCCCGCTCACCCGTCCGCTGAATGCTGCCGGCCGCACCGTAGCCGGCACCACCGAGGGCGGTCCCCTGGAGCGCCACGTTTTCCGAAAGCCACGTCTGCCAAGTGGTACCCAGTGAGAGCGCGGTCGTTGAAACGCGAAAGATTTGTGGCGCGATATAGTCGTAGCTTCCGTAGAGACCCCAGATACCGCGCGTGGCATCACCGGACGCGTAGCTGGTACCGATTAGAATCCCGCGCGTATCAATGCTTTCGATCGTATTGGCCGTGACACCGGTAAAATGGAAATCAAAGTAGTCGAACGGTCGTGTGTAGGTATAGCCCGGCTTTCCCGGGAGCCCATAGGTAAAGGTAAAGTCCCCGATGGCCCCGTGCTCTTTGACGGAGGAGGAAACGTTGTGGCTACTGGAGGTCAGCGTCCCGCCAATTTGTAGGCGCATGAAGGTCGCCGGGTTGTGGCTCGGATAGACGCCGTCGAATCGGTTGCCAAAAGCAAGGCGATTAAACCCTGTGGGTGGGGAGATGACGGCAGCTGCTAGTTCTCGCCAAAAGCCCGGCTTGCCGTCATCGTCACTCTCCAGCAGCAGATTGGCCATTCGGAAGAGCGGCTCGCCGAGGAACGTCCCACCGAAGGTCGTCGTAATTTGATCGTTGATGGACGGCGGCGTTTTCTCGCCTCCGATTTCCCAGAGAAAACTGCCGGCGCCGGCATAGAGAAATGATTCCCAAAAATTCAGGCCGGCTGATCGGGCCAAGCCATAGTATATCGTCCCACTATAGGGATGCAGGAACTGGTTGATGGAGAACTGGTCGTTGTCGAGGACCCACTTCGAATCAGTTAAATGCGTGCCAATCGTGTTCCCCGTCGTACGGTAATCATCCTTTGGCTCCGTGAAATGCCGATCGTACAGATTCAGAAGAAAGAGGTAGGCCGGGATCTCAAGCGCCGGGATGAGATAGCTCCTGCCGGGCCTCATCTCCCAGGACAGGGCAAACTTAGGTGCTTCGGACGCGGCCGGCGCCGGAGCAGCTTCAGATGACGCCTCCAGCGTGCGCGCGTCGGCCACTTCCAGCGTCCTCGCACGCAGGTCTCCCGAAAGGTCAGGCCCGTGGGCCTCTGGCGAAACTGCATCGAACGATGCAGCAACCGGCTCCGTAGCAGAACTGGAAGTCACTCCCATACATACAAGCGCGAGGACACCCGTGAGAACCAGGGATTGGAATGCGAGAGGACGAGGAACGGCATGCCTCTGCTGCACGCCGTGGGGTCGAGCCTCGGCGACTCCCGACAGGTCGATCTTGGGATGCCGCTGATCGAGAGAATCTCGACGTAATGACGGACTATCCCCATGTCTGTTCATAAGCACACTCCCATGTACAAATCCCATGGTTGCTTCAATATAAAATCCGTCACTCTGTGTTCCTTTCGCCAGCCAATGTCTTTGAAAGGTCCAATCGAAAAACGAGAATGCCGACACCCGGCACTCTCAGTAAGTGTAATCATGCATTGACCTACATTACATTGCTATCAGTATCATGCTTACATATTATCCCGGCGCAAACCGATTCCTTTGTGTCTCCTTGGAACTTGACCCGATAGACTTCCGGCCGCCAGCCTAGCATGCGTCACTTAGAAGCTACCGCCTTTGGAAACTTATAGTACTGTAATCGTTTCCAAGGTATACTCCTTCTATGCGTCGAACTAAGAGATCTCCACCGAAAGCACCCGAGCAGAGCTCCACATCACAACGGATTCTCACCGCCGCGCGACGCCATTTCTTGTCCCATGGATTTCGCCGCGTCACCATGGATGATCTTGCGGAAGAACTCGGGATGAGCAAAAAAACACTGTACGCATGCTTTCCGAGCAAACTCGAATTGCTGAAAGGTGTCCTTCTCAAGAAATTCGATGACATCGAGGCCGATCTTCAACAGATCATGGCCAATTGCGGCGATGTCGCGGCCGCCTTGCATCAGCTGCTGGCCTGCGTGCAGGACCACACACAAGAAATTCAGCCCACGTTTGTCCGTGACATCCAACGGGAGGCTCCGGAAATATTTCAGTTGGTCGAATGTCGCCGCCGAGATGTCATTCAACGGCACTTCGGCAAGCTCTTTGAACAGGGCCGACGCGCGGGGATCATCCGTAAAGACATTCCGACCCGACTCATCATCGAAATCCTCCTCGGGGCCACGCAGACGATCTTGAATCCGCCGAAGATGGCCGAACTCAACCTCACACCGAAGAGCGGCTTTTCCGCCATCATCACGGTGATTCTACAGGGCGCACTCACCAACGCAGGTAGACCGACACTATGACGAAGCTGTGGGCTGCACCAATGACGGTGAGACGTGGATTCAGCACGGCGCTGATCTCAATCTGTCTCTTGATAAGCTGTAGCCGCCCGGACTCAAATCAGGTGCAAGGTTACGTTGAAGGAGAATTTGTCTATGTGGCTTCGCCGTTGTCCGGAACACTGCAATCGCTGCGTGTCCAACGAGGCATGCAGGTGAACCCAGGTGACCTGCTGTTCGCGCTCGACGATACGCCGGAACAAGCCGGCAGAGATGAAGCCGAGCGCCGGCTCGCGCAGGGTCGCGCGAATGTAGAAGACGCAAGAAAAGGCAAGCGTCCGTCAGAAATCAAGGCCATCGAAGCACAACTGAACCAGGCACGAGCCGCGCTTATTCTGGCTGAGAAGGAGTTTGTCCGGCAGGAAAACCTCATGAGGATTCCTGGGGCCACGGCGGAGCTGGAATTTCTTCGCGCGCGTGCGGTTAGGGATCAGGCGCGTCAGCGCGTCACTGAACTCGAAGCCGATTTGAAAACCGCGCAACTCGGCTCTCGGAGCGATCAAATTGCCGCAGCGGAAGCCAACCTACGTGCCCTGGAAGCAGCGTTGATCAAGGCGGAGTGGGATCTTTCGCAAAAACGTCAAAGTGCGCCACAAGCCGGATTGGTCTTTGATACCGTCTATCGCGAGGGGGAATGGGTTGCTGCCGGGCGCCCTGTCGTGGTGTTGCTCCCGCCCGGGAACATCAAGGTGCGCGCGTTTGTCCCCGAAACGAAAATCGGCACCATTCATCCGGGTGATAGCGTACACGTCAGTGTGGACGGCACGGATCATCCGATCGTCGGGACCGTCAGTTACATCTCTCCGCAGGCGGAATATACCCCGCCGGTGATTTATAGTAACGAGAGCCGCAGCAAGCTGGTTTTCATGATTGAAGCCGTGTTTGATCCGGCCACCTCGGTGAACCTGCACCCCGGTCAGCCGGTAGACGTTCATTTAGACTTCTGATCCATGCCGAACGATCTCGCCATCAACGTACGGGGCATGACCAAACGTTTCGGCGACCGCCTCGCGGTTGACCATGTCGACTTGCAGGTTCGCACGGGAGAAGTGTGCGGCTTTCTTGGCCCTAACGGAAGCGGCAAAACGACGTTTATCCGCATGCTCTGCGGCCTTCTCCGTCCGGACGAAGGGAGCGGCACGTGCCTCGGCTATGACGTCATCACCCAGAGCGAAGCGATCAAGCGCCAGGTGGGTTATATGACGCAGCGCTTCAGCTTTTATGAAGATTTGAGCATTAGTGAAAACCTGGACTTCGTCGCGCGCATGTATTCCATGCCGAACCGGCATCAAGCGGTGCAGGAGACGATCGAGCGTCTAGGTCTGATCGAGCGACGCAATCAGCTCGCCGGCCAGCTCTCGGGCGGATGGAAACAACGCCTCGCCCTTGCTGCCTGCATGCTTCACCAACCGAAGCTGCTGCTGCTCGATGAGCCGACGGCAGGCGTGGACCCGAAAGCACGGCGAGACTTTTGGGAGGAGATCCATCAACTGGCCGCGCAGGGTTTGACCTTTCTCATTACCACTCACTACATGGATGAAGCCGAACGCTGTCATCGTCTCGCATTCATCTCCAACGCGCGTCTGCTGACCTTCGGCACGGTGACCGAGGTGATCCATCACGCACACCTCACAACATGGTCGGTCGGTGGGCCGGATTTGCATAGGCTGGCCGAGCAACTTCGCGCACGCCCAGGCGTCAAGCAGGCGGTCTCTTTTGGTAGCACGCTTCATGTGAGCGGAGATGACCCGGCCGCGCTCGAGCAGGTCATCGCACCGTTTCGCACCGAGCCTTATGTCTGGCGCCGGATCGAGCCCGGACTGGAGGATGTGTTCATCCATTTGATCGAGACGTCACGGGAAGGGGCACCGGTATGAAGGAGCACCAGCGATTTTCATTGGCCCGATGTTGGGCGATCGTGGTCAAGGAGTTCGTCCAGATGCGCCGTGATCGCCTGACGTTCGGCATGATGATCGGCATTCCGATGATTCAACTGATTCTCTTTGGCTTCGCCATCAATTCCGATCCGAAACATTTGCCGGCTGCCGTACTGTTGGCTGACCAGGGGGCCCAAGGCCGGACATTGCTGTACGGTATTCAGAACAGCGGATACTTCGATCTCGTCCGGCTGATCAAGACCGAATCGGAGGGGCATGCCGTCATGGCACGCGGCAACGTGCAGTTCGTGATTAATATCCCCGAGAATTTCAGCCGGGATTTGCTGCGGGGCAACAGGCCGGCCATTCTACTCGAAGCGGACGCCACTGATCCTGCCGCCACAAGCAATGCCATCGGGTCGTTGCGGACCGTGTTGAATACCGCCCTTCGCCATGATTTCAAAGGACCTCTCTCCTTCCTGGCTGCCGACAGCGATCCCATCGATCTGCGTGTCCATGCGCGATACAATCCGGAAGCCATCACGCAATACAACATCGTGCCCGGTCTCATGGGCGTTGTGCTGACGATGACGATGGTGATGATTACCGGCCTGGCCATTACGCGTGAGCGCGAGCGCGGCACCATGGAAAATCTTCTCTCCATGCCCACGCGCCCGCTCGAAGTGCTGATTGGTAAGATCATTCCCTATATCTTCGTCGGTTACGTGCAGGTGTCGCTTATTCTCATCGCCTCGTACTTTTTATTCCATGTGCCGATGGTCGGCAATCTCGGCCTTCTGCTCGTGGTGGCCCTTGTCTTCATTGCCGCCAACCTTGCCATGGGCATTACCTTTTCGACCGTGGCCCAGAACCAGCTTCAAGCCATGCAGATGTCGTTTTTTTTCTTCCTGCCGTCGCTTTTACTTTCCGGATTTATGTTTCCTTTCCGCGGCATGCCGCAGTGGGCCCAGACGGTGGGAGAACTCTTTCCTCTCACGCATTTTCTTCGAATCGTCCGCGGTATTTTGCTCAAAGGCAACGGGCTCGAAGACGTGGCGCTCCAACTGTGGCAGATCGCGCTCTTCACAGCCGTGGCGCTGACCATCGGCGTGAAACGCTACCGCCAGACACTGGATTAGGGGCAGCGATCAACCAACGAGTCTACAGACGATGCATTGAGGAGTCGCCCTCTAATGCATTCCACCCGTTGACAAAAACTCATCAGAAGGACTAAGGACGTAGCAAGTTATTTCACGTTGCAGTTCATCGGCCAAGGAGGGACGCTATGGAGACGAGGCAATACAAACAGCTCGGATGTCTGGACGTTGATCCCAGCGGGCACTGTGCGTTTCAGATACGTGCCGAGACCGAAGATGAGGTCATGCGGCTCGTGGCTGAGCACGGAAAAGTGTGTCATCAGATGACGAGCATTCCACCTGAGATGGCAACGAAAGTAAAAGCCGCGATCAAAACTGTTTCGGTCAACGTCTAGCTCCGATTGGCTGGAGACCGTACCGTTCCCGCCGCGGTGCGGTACGTTTGACACGACCGAGGGACGGTAATCATCATTAGGTCCGGTCTAATACACCCTCTCCCATGGCGACTTGCGCAAGCATTGCGTGGAGCTCCCGTGGGTGAAGGTTCCATCATCGATACGAAATGAGGGCGATAATCGCGACCAGCACACTGAGAGGCTTCTGTCCGGCTCATGCCACATATGGTCCTGGGATCCACATCGTCACTCCCTGATGTATTATTTGATGTCGTCTCCAGCTACCTGGTCTTCGTCATGCCCAAACACCTTCTTGCACCGTGCTAGGAACTCCGCGGGGGACACGGCCTTCCTCATGAATGCCACAGCCCCAAGCCGTAGTGATTCTTCAATAATCACCGGCTGCGACACAGCCGACATCATGATTACGGGAATATGGGGAAACCGTTGCCGCAAGTGTCGAAGTGTTTGCAGCCCATCCATGACGGGCATTTGCACATCCAACAAGATCCCTGTCACTGGAGCATTCGCCTGGCTATCGTTGAAAAAGCGGATCGCCGCAAGGCCGTTACTTGCCGAGACGGTCTCATAACCGCAGCCTTCTAACCGTTCACGCAGGATGGTGGTGTAATCCGAGTCGTCGTCGACAATCAGAATACGTCGTGTCATTCATGACACCTTATCGCGGAGCCAGTCCTTAAAGCAGGCGGCTCGTCTAGTTTTCGATACGATTCTATCGGTTGGCGCATAAAACCGGTGTACGTAGATATGCCTGACGGCATAAAGAACGCGTAAACTTTGCAGTAGATATGCGATTGAAATGGGAGAGCGGCGAGGATCTGGAGTTGAAGAGTGCTAGTCTTGGGCAGGCTGAAAGCGATACCCGACGCCTGGATCTGTCACAATGAAACGCGGTTGTGTTGGCTCCGGTTCGAGCTTCTTGCGAAGATGGCCGACAAACACGCGCAGATATTGAGTCTGATCGGCATAGCCCGGTCCCCAGACCGCCTCGAGCAACATCCGATGGGTGACGACTTTGCCAGCATACTCGATCAGATATTTCAGGAGATCATATTCCGTCGGCGTGAGCTGAATCAGTTCCGTATTCATCCGGACTTCCCGGCGGTCAAAATCAATGGATAGCCCCCCGGTTTTATACACAGGCTCAGAGCTCTGTGCCCCGGCAGCTCTCCGCAGCAGCGCCCGGATTCTGGCCAATAATTCTTCTGTGCCGAACGGTTTGGTCACATAGTCATCCGCTCCGATTTCAAGGACCTCTACCTTTCGGCGCTCCTCTCCAATAGCGGACAGCACAATAATTGGAATGGCTGAGCGTTGACGAAGACAGCGGGTCAACTCGACTCCATCCATACCGGGCATGACCAAATCGACGACCGCAATGTCCGGGAGGCGGTTCGTAAAAGCGGTGAGGGCTTGCTCCCCTGTCTCAGCTGTATCGACAGCATAGCCACGTGACTCCAAGCTGACCTGTAGGGACCGTCGGATGTGACGCTCGTCATCGACCACCAGTACGCGTGCACCTGCATTCATGCTTGACCTGCATCGAAGCTCGGCAACGGCGGCATCATACCGGTCAGGGGTTCAGGAACAAGAGGGAGGCGAAACAGGATCGTGGTCTCTCCCGCCGAAGATATCACTCGGATATCGCCTCCGTGTGCCTGAATGACGGCCCTGCAGATGGCCAAGCCCAATCCGGTTCCTGAAATACGTCGTTCAACGGCGCGCTCCGTGCGATAGAACCGCTCGAAGACCCGGTCAAGGTCGTCCGGCGGAATACCTTCGCCGTTGTTGGAGACCCGAACTTCCACCATGCCGGGCACGACAGCGGCCTGCACGGTAATAGCGGACCCCTCAGGAGAATACTTCACGGCATTGTCGAGAAGATTGATGAACACCAACTGCAACTCGGTCGCATCTACAAAAACGGTTGGGAGACTGTCCGGCAGATCAATGCGTAAATGCCGGTGTTCGAGAGCCGCGCCGAGGCGACGAATCGCCACCTCGATCAACTCTTCCAAGAGATGCCAGTCACGATTGGGATGCAGTGCACCGGCTTCCACCCGTGACATGTCGAGCATGTTATCGACCAAATGACTTAAATAGCGGGCTTCTTCTCGCACACCGTCCAACAACTCCCGCCTGACATCCCCGTTGGCATCCTGTGCGCCGGATACCAAACTTTGAATGGCCGTCAACGGAGTCCGCAATTCGTGCGAAACGGAGGACAGGAGAGCGCTCTTGAGATCATCGCTCTGTCGCAACGCTTGCAAGGCCCGCTGCTGGGCGTGCTGCCGTTCCATCGTCTCCCTTTGAAGTTCATGATGGGTTTTCCACAGCTGAACCGTCAGGACAAGACCGAAGATTCCGGCGAGAGTGGCCTCGATGACGTCCCAGCGAACGATCCTCTCGATCTTGGATTCTGAATGCTGACTCATCAACGTGACGGCCTCATTGGCCACTTTTACGAGAGCTTCGTTGAGATGAATGACTTCTTCGCGGGCACGCACTGATTCTTGCGTGCCGAATGGCTCGTCGAGAAACGCCCATTCCTTGGCGAGAAATTGTTTCAGCAACACCTTCTGTTCACGAAACTTGTCGGCAATCCTCTCCGTTTGCGCAGGCGGAAGCGTCACGACTGTCTCCTCACCAATATCTCGAATGGTTTGCCCTCCTGCTATCAGGACGTCAATCCGTTGCAGCAACAAATGCCCCGTCTCGAGGTGATCGACCGGAAAGCCCTGCGAGGCGAGCGAGACTTGCTTTAGATGCCGTTCAATTAGCATGCGCTGCCGACCCGCCAGATCAATGATCACCGCGTCAGCCTGACGGTTGTGGACGATCAGATAAGTCTGGTAGAGGCTGCCCAAGAGTGCGAACAGCAGCACGCCGACGAGGGTGACGAATTTCCAGCGAATTCCATGAAAGAGGCTCGACAACGGCGCGCTCCAAGATATGGTTGCGATGCGCTCGCTGCTAGTCCGGGATGAGATGGTAGTTTATACCATGACACGTAGAGGATGTAGAGCGGGTGATCAATGCCCTTCAGAACGGCAACAGACGAAGAATATCGGTGATAAGCAGGACCGGTTGTCTCATCCTCCTACAACGATTAGAGCAAGCCTATGATTTAATACAAAAGATTTCCTGGCTTCTTTGTACAATCGCGGAACGAACTTGCAGGAGGGCTGGACCATGACGATAACTGGAAAAGAACGGACGCTCGAAACACGCCGGATCGGGTCGCTTGAAGTATCGGTAGCGGGTTTAGGTTGCAACAATTTCGGATGGAGAATCGATTACGACGCCACGGCCGCTGTCATCCATGCTGCGCTCGATGACGGCATCACCTTCTTCGACACCGCCGACATCTATGGGGGCACCCGGAGCGAGGAATTCATTGGTCAAGCGTTTGGAACGCGTCGGGATGAGATCGTGATCGCCACAAAGTTCGGCATGGCGGTGGACGATCAGCGGCGTGGAGCACGACCCGAGTATGTGAAGCAAGCGGCCGAAGATAGTCTTCGCCGTCTTCGCACCGATCGGATCGACCTCTATCAACTCCATCAGCCGGACCCGGACGTGCCGATCGCCGATACGCTCGGCGCCCTCGATGAACTCGTCCGCGCCGGGAAAGTGCGGGAGATCGGCTGTTCGAATTTCTCGGTCGAGCAATTGCGCGAGGCTGAAGCCGCCGTTCGCCCTGGTGCGGCGCGGTTCGTGAGCGTGCAGAACGAGTACAATTTGTTGCACCGCGACCCGGAGCGGGATGTCATCCCCGAATGCCGTCGTCTTGGGATCGCCTTCCTTCCCTTCTTCCCGCTTGCCAGCGGTCTACTGACCGGCAAATATCGCAGAGGGCAACCACCACCCGAGGGAAGTCGCCTCGCCACGATCGAGCGCTTCAAGAAGACGGCGACAGATCGGAATCTCGACATCGTAGAAAACTTGCTGGAGTTCTCGACTTTGCGTGGGCATACGCTGGTGGAACTGGCCATGTCGTGGCTGGCATCGCAACCGTCCGTCGCGTCAGTCATCGCCGGGGCGACATCCCTGAAGCAAGTGAAGCTCAATGCCGCCGCGGTGAACTGGCGATTAACGTCCGAGGAACTGGCTGAGATCGATGCTATCCTGTCGCGATGAACTCGTGGATCCGAACCTCTCAGCATGCTGATCGTTGCTCGGAGAGGGAAGCGACATTGGAGATAGTCCTACACGGCCTATTCTCCGTTTTCTGAAGGCACCGACATCTCCGCCATGTTAGCTTCTCGTAATGGCGACCCCGCGAATCCTCATTGTGGATGACGATCCCGTGTTGCTCGAAGTGCTACGGGATACGATCGTCTTACGACTGCAACCCTCGATGGTGGAGTCGACGACTTCCTCAGTCGAAGCGCTGACTCGCCTCACCGTCGACTCCTATGATCTCGTGCTCTGTGATTGGCGGATGCCCTCCACGAATGGCATGGCGTTTTTAGACGAAGTCAAGATGATGCGCCCCGATCTACCGGTTGTACTGATGACGGGCGATATCCGGGAATCCATCAAATCCCAGGCAGCCGAGAAAGGCGCGTTTGCGTTTCTGCGCAAACCATTCGATCGCGATGAAGTCATCCGCGTCATCCGGGCCGCCTTGCCGCAATCCATGGAATAGTGGACGCCTTGTCGCCATTTTTACCGAGCGGGGCCGGTCACCCCGCACCATGCCAGGAGAGCCATGATCTATCGGTCTTTCGATGATACACCGACGATGGCGATGAGCCGACCTTCTTGATCGTAGAGGGGATGATCATTGACGACCGCCACAAATTCGGTCCCGTCCTTTTTTTGCACGGCAAACTGTCCTGACCAGGATCCCCCTCGGCACAGCTGATCCATAATTTTACGACCTTCATCCAGGGATTGCTTGGTAGGCGTCACCTGAAGAATATTGTGGCCCAACGCTTCCTGCGCGGTCCAGCCATATAGCGCTTCCGCTGTCCGATTCCAATAGATAATCGTGCCATCCGGTTCTGTCGCTATCACGGCTTGCTGTCGTTTGGTGAGCACGAGTCGATCCCCTTCAACCATGTGCTTATGCTGCTCTGTGACGTGACGAAATCTCGTCCTTACCTCTCCAAGTGCTATACGTCGATTCTTCAGAGCATACTCGCCAATAGCCCGCCGCAGCGTGTCAACGAGGTGAGGCCGATCCAATGGCTTTTGCAGAAGTGCATACGCGTCTCGCTGGTCCATGACACCCGAAATATTGAGATGGCCCGACATCAAGATAACGGGAACCCGAGATCGGATCTTGCGGATTTCATGCAGCAGAGCCCACCCGTCCATTTCAGGCATTTTCACATCACTGATAATGGCATCGTAGTTGATGTCGCGCACGTACTGGAGCGCGGCTGTGGGCGATTCCACCGCGTCGACCACAAGCGACTTCATGCGAAGGACGACGGTGGACGTGAGGGCCTGAAGAAGGACCGGATCGTCATCTACGATGAGGATTCGTGCCGTGGGATGTGACACACCGGTGGCCTCCAGAACCGAGACCACTAGACTAAGGAGAGAAAGTGTGCAACGTCAACATATAATCGACCATGTGCATGACGGAGAAAAAGCCGTCTATCAAAAGCTATGCCGGATCAAGCCGAAGAACACGCTGATTGATTGCCAATAGGGCCCATGCTAGCATCCCCTGCTATCACAGGGGAGGCGCACATGCTGATCAAGTCCTACAAAGATGTGTCACCGACCAACTATCAAGGCGTACCGGAGGGCGTGCAGATCCGTGAGATGATCACCACCCGTGACGGCGCCCCGACCTTCGCCATGCGGGTCTTCGATGTAGAGCAAGGCGCCTGCACGCCCTATCACACGCATGCCTGGGAGCACGAGGTCTACATCATTTCAGGAACAGGACGGGTGCGGACGGAAGGAAAAGAGACGCCGTTTAAGCCTGGTGATTCAGTGTATATCGCCCCGAATGAGCAGCATTGCTTCATGGCCGACTCCGCCACGCCGGTGCAACTGATCTGTTGCATTCCGTCGAAAGATCAGTGCCGATTGTAATGATGAATCGGGCTGCACACTGAAAAGGCTCATGACCGTTTACGGTTCTCCTAATTAAGACAGCTGCGTTCCCCAGCAGAAGCGATTGCGGCAAGAACTGAAAGTCCCAACCTCTCACCGCTGCTCCTTCTCGCTACGACTCTTTTGAGCCGGTCCTCAAACACTTTCCAAAGTAAGCGCCGGCAAACGCCGGCGGCATTCCCACCGCAGTCGCAAGGATCAATGACAGCGGCCAGAGATTGGCCGATTGAGGCATGACGACGAAGTATCCGATGAACGCCAGCGGCAATCCGAACCCAATTCCCTGTGCCCCTCTCTTCGTATGACTCGGTTCACGAAAGCCAATGATCGAACTCGCCACAAAGAATCCGATCCATCAAATGGCATAGCTTCCCGTGGCATCAAACGGATCTCTGCGAAGTTTCAAAATGAGAGGAATGACCGCGATGAGACTACCGAGGGCCAGGCTGATAAGAAAAACATGACGGTTTACCTTCAATAGTGAAAAGCTCCCGATGCCTTAATCCCACCCTTTTGCTACGGATCGGCACCAAAGAGCTTCGCTTCGAGCTCAACGTGTGTTGGTACCCGATTGCCTTCAATGATCTTTTCAACAGCGCGACGGGCAAAGGCATAGGTTTCTTGCAGCGAATCGCGCTTCTTATCGGCACGGCCATGTGCCGCGGCAGAACGGGAGTCTTAAAGTTTTGAGATCGCTCTTTGGGCATTCATGCGCGGAAGGCCGGCCGGTTCAAGAAAACTCGCGATAGCACTAGATATTCGATATCTGAGTTCTGCCTTCTCGGGCGAAAAGACCGCTTCCAGACCGCCCCACAACCAAAGCATAGCAAGGCTCCGGTGCCGCGCGAACATGCTCTGATCTGTTGCCTCGAAAAGAGTTCGGAACGAATCGCTTTCATAGAAAAGCGTTGATGCCTCCATCCAATACTTCGTCACCCAAGCACATCAATTTCGGTCAGCGATCGTCGGGCGTTCGGATCAAGCCTTAACAACCGCGATTCTGTTTCAATGGGATAGTACTTCGCCGAGTTGTGGTTGCTCTTTGCGGCTTCGAATGATTGCTCTCCGAGGACTGGCACGAGGAAGATCGGTCCTACTCGAAGTCTAAAGAGGGCCGTGATCCACCACGAAATGAACTCAGGATCGCGAGAGAGAGCGATTGCCGCCGTGGGCGGAATTTCAAGCTGAACTTGAATGTCGAAGCCGAATCCTCCGCTCACAGCGGACCAAGGTGACGGATGGTGACCACCAGGAGGTGCCGGTGAAAATGCCATCATGAACGGCGCCATAAGATGTGCGTACGTCTGCGTTAATCGAACTCCAGCGCCCAATGAACACTCTGGTGTTTCGAGCCTTACCCCCGCAAGACCTGCGTAAATTCCTTTTGAGGTATCCACGAAACCTCGTTCAGTCCCAGGCTAGATGAGGGCTTTCAGCAGCAGGCACAGCGCGATCCCTCAAGCGGATTTTAGACGACATAACGTTGCAGCTGGAGGTTTGCAAAGCGCTTTCTAATAAGAAGTCCAATAACGTTCTCCAGCGCTAATCAAACGCGTACGCACGTTTCTGGACCATCGGATCCTAAACATATACGGCGGCGCATCAAGCACCCTATCTAGATATCAACTCTGGAGTATATGCACATCTTATTTCATCGTCAAAGATGGTCCGTAGGGACAGTTCAACGTTGCGTATCGATCATGGTCGTGCAGAGTCGTACATTACGAAGTGTACAAGCTACTTTTTGTCAGAAGTTGTGTCAATAAGGTCGGCTGGAAGGAATGGGCACGGAGGTCTTCGCTATCGCGGGCGCTCTGCACGAATGGCGCTAAGACTGCCGGCTGCGCCGGCATTGCGACGCTACGGCGCAGCTTCACAGGCGCACTCGGACGACAGTCCGACACCAGTGGCCTAGCGACATCAACGCATCAGCGGCGAAACCGAAGCTGCCCATCCCTTCCAGCTGCTCCTTTCTTTCAGCACCACCAGTAGAACCATTGCCTTGGACGCGCCGGCTCTGATCGTTTAGCAACTTGGCCCACCTTTCCGGGGTGGCTAGTGGTTCAGGTCGATGCGGCTATCTATTAGTTAGTAGCACCATTTCTTGACGCCACAGCTGTTGCACTCTTTATGTCTATTGGCTAGGTACGGGGCTTGTCTTGACGCCTTTGAAGCGTGGGCGTAGGGTCTCAGGCCTGCACTTCGTTCATTTCAAGGACTACAGCCCAGAAGGAGGGCACACCTATGGCTACCGAACAAGACCTCACTCGGATAGCTGGTGAACTCATTGACGCATTCAACGCGAGAGATCAGGAACGATTCAAACGGAATTTGTCACCCGATGTCGTTTATGAGGAGGTGGGTTCACAACGGACCTTCAAAGGAGCGGCGGGGTGGATAGAAGCATGGGAGGGCTGGAGACAAGCGCTTCCCGATGTTCATGGCACGATCACCAATGCCTTCGTAAGCGGAAACACCGTTGTACAAGAAATCACGTGGAAAGGTATTCATAGCGGTCCGCTGGTGCTGCCCGGTAGCACCATTCCTCCCTCCGGCAAATCCCAAACCACGCGTGCCGCTCAAGTATTGACCTTTCAGGGAGACAAGATCAAAGAGAACCGCAACTACTTCGATATGTTGAGTTTGCTTCAGCAAATCGGGGCGGTTCCGTAGAACGCTCCTAAAAGAAATGACTTAGGAACGTGCCCTCCCGTATGCGGCGATGACTATCTCGATCATGCTACATGCTGAGGGCCTTCTCTCCGAATTTGAAAGGACGCATCGTCGGTGGTGGGCGTGCCCTCTCTATTCATTGATCCTCACGATTGAACACCTGCTTATCTGAGATGTATCCGGAATGTGGACCACCCTGAACATCGACGGAAAGGAGTTCCAACCATGATTTATGTTCATGTTCGGCACAAAGTCGCTGACTTTGTGAAGTGGAAAACTGTATATGATGCCCATCTAGCGGCTCGTCAAAAAGCAGGTCTTCGTGAGAAAGATTTATTGCGCAACATTGAGAACCCTAACGAACTGATCGTTATACTAGAAGCTGACGACCTCAAGAAGGCGCAAGATTTTGTCGGCTCAGCGGATTTACGCGACGCAATGCAAGGGCGGGCGTGACTGATAAGCCGGATATTTACTTTTCTTAATTAGCGGCATGATCGCGCGTCTCTACGGCACGGTAGATCAGGGACGGGTGACATGCCCCCGACGTTTGTGGACACCGGTCAAGCCGTAGTCAAACCCCACAGCCGGAGGGAATCCTCGAAGGCGGTGAGCTACTACCTCTCAACTGGAGGGGACGGGCATAGTGGAAGTTTATGCTGAACATGGTGTCGTTCAAACAGATCACGCAGATTCTCGAGCTCACAGGTCTCTTGGGACTGAATCGGGAGTGTGTGGAGATTCTGCTGTTTTCGGAAAGCGGGGCATCGCGCATAAGCTTCAGAATGGCAAGTTAGAAATTGTGGTCGATGCGGATCAGCCACTCGAAAAATGGCTGGGGTCGCTGGATCCGCAATTATTGCGGTGATGCAAGCGTAGCGGTCACCCCCGATTCAAGATTTCTTTTTCTCACCATCCGTCCTTACAGGCGCATAAGACCGCGAACCGTTCTTCCTCTTTCCGAATGAGCTAGAATGGCGATAGGACTAAAATCTGGCGGCTGGTGAAAAAGATGGCTAGATCGGCATAGTTGTTGGACTACTTCTTCAATTCTTCTTCTATCTGCTCAAACACCTTCGGTGTCCAGTCCACAGCTAACGCATATCCCCAAATCGCTTTGCGGTTATCTATTCGCACACTCGTCTGTGCACCGCTTCCATTTTCCATAAAGACACCGACGTTCTCGGCGCCTCGAGCGAACCCTGGCTTTCTGCCTCCCTCGATGTACCCCTTCTCTTTGTTCTCCTCGAAGATTGCCAATCCCAGATTCTGAAACGACCGAATTGTGGCCTGGTAGACTTTCTCAATAGGGGCATCGTAACTCCGCATTGGGATGTCCGACGTTTTTGTTGGAGGTGCCCGCACACGAGAGACAGAAAAGAAAACTCGCACATACCGCCAGCATCCAGGTCTTTCTATTTTTCACATTCATTCTTTCCTCCAATCATAGTTTCGCTATTTTCAAAGTGCCCTCGCTATGTCCGAAATGGCTGAGTCCCACAGGGGGCGGAGGCCAATAAGATAGTCAATGGGCCAAATAAGAGACGCCAAGTCACTATGCGTGACCATTCTTCTGATCAGTTCTTTGCCCTGCACAACCTCCGTGAGAATAACGACTCTTCTGGCTGCCGAATCGAATTGAGTGATGGTGCATTGGACAAACACATCACTGGCAGCATTTTCGCTTCCAGCCCTGCTGTCAGGATAACGCCCACTCTTGCGTAGATCACTCACCAGCTGCTCTTGGAAGGAGCGAAGAAGGTTGGAATCAATGGTGTGGGTACTTGTCACAGCGCTTTTGAATGGCAACACGGCCAGTGATGTGGGCATCGGTCTTTCGTTGCCCTCATGAATTTGCGTCTCAGTGACAGCCACGCAGGAAGGTGACGCGAGCAGTAAAAGAACCAGTGCGGTTTTTATAGCGCTGTTCTGGCTGATCCTGATCATTTTTACTAATACTAAATAATTAAGGTGATTATGTCTACCGGTTTGGCACGACTGTTTGGCAATGGTGTATTGCCTATGCAGACGTGGAAGCAATCTGCATTCCTCTGATAGCGTCCCGAAAGATCCAATCCATGATTTTTACATGATTCTATGCATCATAGGATCCACCAGTCCATCCCCTCTCACCTCTTGACCTTCTTCACTCCACGCGCCTACGCTCAAACCTTTCTTACCATGGTCCGCTCGCATGCCTGAATTGCCGGATCTCGCGATCTATCTTGACGCCCTTCAGCGCCGTGTGGTTGGACACCGTCTGGAACGCATCCGGGTGGTGGGTCCGTCTCTGTTGCGCACTGCCGATCCGCCTCTGACGGACGCGCACGGAAGGATCATTCGAGACTTGCGACGAATCGGCAAGCAACTCGTGTTTGGGCTCGAGGACGATCTCTTTCTCGTCGTGCATCTAATGATCGCCGGCCGTTTCCATTGGCGAACGGCAGGAACCAAGATTCCGGGAAAGGTCGGCCTCGCCGCCTTTGATTTTGCTCATGGAACCTTGTTAGTCACTGAAGCCGGCACCAAGAAGCGCGCCGCGCTTCATGTAGTGCGCGGCGAGGCTGAGCTGCGCCGGTTCGATGCAGGTGGGATTGATCCGCTTACGGCGGACCTTGTTTCGTTTCGATCGGCGGTGACTCGTGAAAACCATACGCTGAAGCGAGCGCTCACGGATCCACACCTGTTCAGCGGAATCGGGAATGCGTACTCGGATGAAATTCTCCATCGCGCTCGCCTGTCGCCTATCGCTCTTACAAGCAAATTGGATGACGAGGACATTGCCCGTCTCTTCGACACGACCCGGGCCATATTATTCCAATGGATTGAGCGCCTCCGCGTGGAGACCGGGCAAGGCTTTCCCGAGAAGGTGACCGCCTTTCGCGGCGGCATGGCCGTGCATGGACGATATCGCCAACCGTGCTTCGTCTGCGACTCACCCATCCAGCGGATCGTCTACTCGGACAACGAAGCGAACTACTGCCCCACGTGCCAAACCGGTGGCAAGCTCCTCGCCGATCGAGCCCTGTCCCGCTTGCTGAAGAACGACTGGCCCCGGTCTCTAGACGAAATGAGTGAACGTCTCGCTCGACACAAGGACCTCAACGGCTTGCCCCCGAGCATTCATGATTAGAACGTGAGATAGGCAATGCTTCACGAGCGATTTGCGAGCAGGGCCATACCGGTCACAACGTTTCGCTAGTCTGTTGCAAACAGTTTTGGTCCCGCAAAGAACCTGTCAATCTGTGACGAAGGAATGCCACTGCAGCACCGCGGGTGTTGAAGTACACTAATGAGCGCACGAACCAAGGCTGATCGCGCCTGCCATTGCGGGCACAATAAACGGCAACATGCCGTCGTCGCCGGAACACGCGGCCCGTGTCGTGAATGTGTGTGTCGACAATATCAACCGCGTCGAAAACGGGCACCTGGTCGCCGGGCTGAATCCCGCGACCGGGGCGATCCGCGGGGAGGCCGGCGCTCATGACCTTTCTCACCGTACTCGGCGATATCATGTCTCGTGGAAGCGGCGGGTGGGATGTGTGTACCGGAGAGGGATTCGGTTATCCAAGGAAACGCTCAGTATAAAAGAGCCGAATGGCAAGCTTGAGATTATCGTCGGGGTAGACGACTATGCTCACCCCACCGGCCGTCGGCCCGCAGGCCGACGGCCGCCTTCAACAGTGCGGGCCTACTTCACGGTAAATTCGGTCGTCATCCCTCGTGCGAAGTGTGGCTGACTGGTTGCCGCATCGGGGAAAAAGCAGATCAGTCCATAGCGACCCGGCTCAAACTGTGCTGTAAAGAAGGCATGGTCCCCGGTTTCTATCCCCACCAACCCTCCAATGGGCTTTCCAGGAGGAGGGCCGGAACCGCCCGGTTCCACGGCCTTGACGAAATCCAGCGCGGAGGCGCCGGGCGCGAGCTGCACCACCACGACTTCGTGTGGCTGTGTCCCGTGATTCATCACCTCAATCGTATGCATGCCGGAAGTAATCGGTTGGGAGAGGGCAAACTCAAAGTCGCGTAGCGTGATGGTGGTCCCGGCTTTCGGCTCCGACACGAGTGCGGATTTGCCGCCTTTGACCGAGAGCGCCTTCTGCATGCCGAGCGCCATGTGCGGCACTCCCTGCTTATCTGGAATGATGCAAATCAGGAGATAGTTCCCTTCCATGAGATTCATCGTCGCAACCGACTTACCGCCCGGCACCACGGCATTCGGGCCACCTATAAACTTGGCCCACTGCGGCACACGAGACGGATCCGCCTTCAGCGCTGCGCTAAAATCTGCTGCGGTCTTGCCCTGGAGCAATTTGATGAGCTGGATGTGATGCAGATCCTGCCCCTGATTGACAATCTGCACCGACGTCACACCGGCAGGAATCCGATCCGGTCCGGTAAAGCCGTAATCGTGCGCCTCAAAGACGACTGGTGCTGGATCTGTAGGAGGGGCAGCGTCAGCTCGGCTGCCGTGCCCCCATCCCGTATTAGAGACGGATATAAGCAAGGAGCACACCATAACAATGGTTGACAAAGTGCGAGACATGAGGACCTCCTTTTTCTTCTATGAATCGATCGTGAATCGTCAGAAAGACCTGAGGACAACGGGTCCGGATAACCGCCTCAGACAGGTGGAACCATAGCACGACGGCAGGCGGAAACATTCCTAAGAATATGCTATCGTTCTGCTAATTCTTTCTTAACAGTCCGATGATCCAACGGCTCATTTGATCTTTATGATTCCCGACCATCTGGTTGATCTTCTCCAGACCGGCGTCTCGATCGTGGTCGGGACGCGAGACGCGTCGCTGGTTCCGGAATGTACGCGGGCCTGGGGCATACGGGTGAATAAGGGCGCTCGGTCGGTGACGATCTTCCTCACTGAGACCATTTCCCGAAAGACGCTGCAGAATCTGCGTGAAAATGGACAGGTCGCCATTAGCTGTGCGCGCCCGACCGATCACATAGCATGCCAACTGAAAGGCCGGCTGCGTGCCATCCGCCCTGCCGGTGCTCGCGACCGCGAGTACCGCAACCGCTGGGGGCATGAGTTCCGCGGAGAACTGATTGCGATCGGCGTGCCGGCTTACTTGTTCGACGCGTGGATCAGGGATCCCGCCCTGGCGGTCGAGATCGACGTGACGGATGTCTTCCATCAGACACCAGGGCCGGGAGCTGGAGAAAAGCTCTAGCCATGGAATCTTCCGAGCCCACCCTGGAATCGCTCTGGCCTTGCCTCCAAGGCATCATCCCTGCTTCCATGAGCACCTGCTCACGTGAGGGCACACCGAACATCACGTTCGTCAGCCAGGTCACGTATGTCGATGCCAGACACGTGGCAATCTCGTTCCAATTCTTCAACAAGACGCACCGGAACGTTCGCGAGCATCCGCTCGCATGCGCTATGATCGTTGACCCCCGGACATTGCAAGCGTACCGCCTGGCTCTCCGATTCGATCATTCGGAATCGGCCGGTCCGTTGTTCGAATCGATGTCGCTGCAACTGCAGGCGATCGCGTCCTATGAAGGCATGAGCGGTGTCTTTCGCCTGCGTGCTGCCGACGTGTATGAAGTCCTCGCCATCGAGCGAGTGGACGGCTTGACCAGCCTGCCTGAGCCCGCTCCGATCGAACGCCCCATTCCCCTGTTCGTCGACCGCGATCTCGTCTCGCTACGGATTATTGCGGAACGACTGAACCGTGCGGAACTCTTGAGTGATCTCCTCGAAAGCTCGCTGCAACTGCTGAAGGAACAGTTCGGATTTGACCACACCATGATCCTGCTGGCCGAGGAACGACACGGTAAGTTACTCACGATTGCCAGTCACGGCTACGCTGAACACGGCGCCGGATCGGAGATCGGCATTGGAGAAGGATTGATTGGAATGGTGGCACGGGCGAAGCGGGCGCTTCGTCTATCGGCCATCGATCATAGTCTGCGTTATGCCCATGCCGTACGCCAACGCGCAGAGGCCGTAAGCGGCGCAGATGCGGTCAGCCGGGAAGTGCCGCTTCCCGGGCTTCGCGGATCTGCGGCCCAGATTGCCGTACCGTTGGTGATGCAAGGTCGCTTGATCGGGGTATTGGCGGTCGAAAGCGTAGATCCTATGGCCTTCATGGTTCGAGAAGAGACGCTTCTGACCATCGTCGCGGCACAGCTTGCGGTTGGAATCGATCAACTCGGACGAGATGCGGAAGAGGCGCCTCCCAATACGACGCCACGGAAGACGGCACCTCTCTCGCAGCCGCCGGCGCGAGCCAGACGGTTCTGCTTCTTTCGCGCCGACGATTGCATCTTCGTGGACGGTGAGTACCTGATTCGAAATGTACCAGGGCGGATTCTCTGGCGCCTACTCAAGCAATACCGGGATGAAGGCCGTTCCGAGTTCACCAATCGGGAACTGCGGATGGATTCGTGGCTCCGCCTTCCCGAGATCAAAGATAACCTGGAAAGCCGGCTCATCCTTCTTCGCAAGCGCATGGAGTTAAAGTGTCCTGACGTCAGGCTGCTCCAGCGAGGTCGAGGCCGGTTCGCGCTAGATGCTGCTGTTCCGATCGAACTCTCAGAAAGGGAGACATAACCCTAGGAGCCCGATGATCGGCTCGAATGCGAGGTCCAAAATAGTATGTTTAGTGCGTCCTACGAGACCATACGTCTGACATCCCTTGCTATCCCAATAAAAAAGCCCTTCCCCGGTCTCAGGGGAAGGGCTTTCTTGACCCATGCAACCGATCAGTTTTGGTGCCGTCGGCGCATCCAACCCAGTGCCGCGAGGCCGGATCCCACCAACAAGAGCGATGCAGGCTCGGGGATCGCACTGAAACTCAGGTTGCCGGAACCATCAATCCGGCCGGAATTGAAGTTCCCCATGCTAAAGCCGGTCAAGCTGGTGTTGACACCGTTAAACGTACCGATCGTCAGACCGGCCACGAACGGACCACTTAAGAACCCCCCCACGGGCGTGAAATTGACCAGGACTTTGAAGTCGCCGTTCGCCAAGCCCGGAAACGCATGCGCTTCCCCGGCCACGAGCCCGGTTGACTGGCCTACCAGCACATCATCCGCAGTGTTGGCGACGGAGACAGTCCCGCCAACCGTCCCTACCGGGGACGCAGTGATGGTCGAATTCATATCGCGGTCAACGAATAATCTCAGGTTGAAATTATTAAATGTCGCCGTTGTCCCCCCTGGGATACCCGGTGTGGGGGCCACTGTCCCGCCGCCGGTAAACACGGCATAAAGCTTATAATTCGTATTGATCCCCGAATTGGGCACTACATCGGACAATGTGGGGAAACGGTACGAACTAAAGAAGCCCGCACCCTGCTCGTTAAAGGTCCCGGTTCCGGCTGTCGCCGTTTGATTCACCAGCGCGACATAGCTGAAGTCGGCAAAATTCACGCTTGGGACTGTTGGCCCGGATGCACCGATCGCTCCAGGATTCACCGTGAATGTATCAGCAGACGCGACCGTCACCATGAGGGACAGGCCCAATCCAGCCGTCAAAAGGCTTCCTCGAACAAATTCTTTAAACATTCCCAACCTCCTGATCTATAAGTCAACACGACTGTATATAGGGCGTTTGGTTAGCAGGGACGATGCCATGTCGATACGCCTTGTAAAATAAAGACTATTTTTAAATGACAGGGGACTATTAGAAGGACTGTCAGGTATGTCAGGCGGTATACGGCAGTTCAGAAGACGATCAATTGAAGTCGCATATCACTAACCTATTGGAAAGTCTAAAATATTCCTTATTTGCACGTACACATACCTAGGATTTGTCGCTGTCAATTGACCCAGGCATAGAGAAGAATCAGGTTGAAAATGTGATGGAAAATTCTCGTTGTGGGTAAACAGTTCAGACTTTGCTGAAAAATAGCTTCTCGGATAATAGATTCGCATGGGAACCAACAGTCTGTACACATCACTTCGGCCCCTTTCATCCGGTCAACCGATACGTTTTCATCTCTCAATGAACTGTCCTTTCCATGGCCAGGAATCACCGCTTGAGGCCTATTACGCTTGACCCATCTCATACGCCGTTTCTACAATGCGGTTCATATGCTGAACATGGTGTCATTTAAACAAATCACGCAGATTCTCGAACTGACCGACTCTTTGGGAATGGACCGTGAATGGGTCGAGATCCCATTGTCTTCGGAAACCCCCGGTGTGGTGCGCAAGCTACCGAATGGAAAATTGGAAATCGTCGTCGACGCGAACCTGCCGTTCGAGGAATGGCTCGCGTCGCTGAAACCCAAGATTATCGCCGTGACACAAGGCTAGCAGTACGTGCTCATCACCAGGCATCATGGGGACCTACGACTTCGCGTGTGCGCCTGCATATCGTTCCTTTCCAAGCCGACCATCGGGACGGTCGCCGTGCCCGGGAAGTACCCCAACGGAAAAGCGATCTGGCTGGGGCCATGACCGAAGACCATCGGGCCCTTCCCTAGGGGACCGTCGGATGGAACTGCCCGTCAGACTTGGAAATGTCCCTCTCGGGGACGGCGCCGAGGAGCAGCCATCGAAGACATCTGACCGCTGTTCAATAGGTTTTGCTCCCGGATATTGTCTATCTGGGCATCCTTTTGAAACCGAAGCGCCAAAACAGCGAGACCGCCGAGTCCTTTCGAAGCGATCCTAGGCCGGTGCCGAACTCGGCGGACCACCAGCAGTGAGTTGAAGAGCCCAGAGGTTTCATCTCCGCGAAGGACCCGCGGAAAGTGAGGCGGAACAGATAGAACTTTGAAAGAAGGGGCAAGCACACGAAGAGCATATGCCCGCCTAATGGCCTCTCAATCCGCGGCACAGGCCATAGAGATCACATCTCTTGGCTTTCAGTTCTTTGCTTTCTCTTGGCCCCATTTGATTTTGACCTTGCCGCGTTCGACCGCAGCCTTCGTGTCGTTTCCCTTCGCTTCTTCCATCAAAGCTTATTTTCAGCTTTTGTCTCTTTGTTCATTGATTTCACCTCCCCCTAGTCTGGAATTAAGATGGCGCCTGTGCGCATGAGGACTGCAAACATCGTGATAGTCGCTCTTCTCCCCCGTCATATAGGCCGGATGAAACATCGCACAAATACCGCGTTAGAATAAGACATGGAACCAGTACGGCGACCGGATGGTCACAGGCTCCCACGGGGATTTCGGAACATCAATCCAGTCTTTACCGAGCCGACTGAATGGGAGAGGATGAAATTTGTTGTATCCCGACTCTGGTCCACAACGCTGCACCCTCGAACCAGTCCTCTGGTACCTGCTCACAATGATGGCACGCGGTTGCGAGCTAATCACACTGGCGCAACGGTCACATGGATCGGCCATGCCACCCTGCTGATTCAGCTCGAGGGCCTCAATATTGTCACGGACCCGCACTGGTCTGAACGAGCGAGCCCCGTTGGCTTTGCGGGACCAAAACGGCTTGTCGCGCCGGGCGTGCCGTTCGAGTGCCTGCCCCGTATTCACGTCGTGCTAATTTCGCACGATCATTATGATCATCTGGATCTTACGACTGTGCATCGCTTGGCGCGCACCCATCGCCCCGTGTTCTTTGTTCCCCTAGGGCTGAAGCAATGGTTTGAGGCGCGACAGATTCCAAACGTCGAGGAACTGGATTGGTGGGATAGCTCTCAGCGGGATGAATGCCTGCTGACCTGCATTCCCGTACAGCATTTTTCAGGGCGAACGCTTTGGGATCGCAATCGGCGTCTATGGTCAGGCTGGTCGATCATGGGCCGACGCCGACACTTCTTTTTCGCCGGTGATACAGGTTACTACCGGGAGCTGTTCACACAGATCGGCCAACGGCTTGGCCCGTGTCACGTTGCCGCGGTCCCCATTGGCGCCTATCTGCCGCCTTCCATGATGAGGCAGGTGCACACTACTCCGGAACAAGCCATTCAAGTCGCCTCCGATGTCCGGGCCGACAGTTTGTTAGCGATGCATTGGGGAACGTTCGACCTGACCGACGAACCGATCGGTGAGCCGCCGATGCGGCTCGAAGCCGAAGCGACTCGTCTCGGGATGGATCTCAATCGACTATGGGTGATGCAACCGGGAGAGACGCGAGATTGGTGAGAACCAGTGATCTCAATTTTCTTACCGAGCGACTTGGCCGCTTGAGCAGTCGGTGTCAGTGGAGTCACAGCGGAGAACATCCAGTTCAACTTCATCCACGATCTCCACCTGAGGAGTACATCAGACGCGTCAACCCGCACACTGACGAGGTCAGTATTGTGCGAATGAGGAGTCCTTCCGGAGTGGGTTGAGCCGGGGCAGACTCCGAGCTCGACAAATTTCCGTCGTGCCGAAAGGCATGTCAGGATGGAATCACAGGATGGTACCGTCGGCGTGTGGGTCAGCCAAGCCGTGATCGTATCGACGGGTGAGTGTGTGCGTGACAGCACATGCGGAAGCAGCTCGATATATCGCCGTATACCTTCCTGCATTTCCCCGGACACTGTCCATCGCACCAGTACACAACACCAGCTTGCGCTGGACAACCTTCGTATAGGTACGTTACGCCGCTCTGCCCTTCTTTGTTTTCTTGGCCGTCTGCTTTTTGGACGAGGCACGGCCTGCGATCGGCTTTCTTTTCGAGATGGCTTTCGGGATGTTCTTCTTCTGTTTGGTCTGAAATGATGCTTTGGCTGCTGCGAGTTGCGTCCCGAGTTCCACCAAATCAAGACGTCCGGTCCGCGCTCGAGCGAACAACTCCGCCTCCTCTTCCTTGATATGATGTTTAACATTCTCGGCGAGTACCGTAAATTTTGCACCGAATCGCTCGTCTGTGGACGCCATATCTTTCAGTTCGCCGATGAGGAATTTCATGACGTGATGCTCTTCAACTGACTCATCTAAATGAGGCGCAGCATGCGGAGAGTCCTGCCTGACAGCGGGATAAAAAATTTGCTCTTCTGCGCACGCGTGGATCTCCAGTTCCGTAATGGCTTGCCGCACGATATGCTGTTTTTCCTCCGCCGCGGCCGAATCAAACTCACGGAACAGCATTTTGACCTTCTCATGATCCCTCCGAAGCAATTCCACGATATTCGTTTCGTCTGAAGCATCGGAGGCAAACGGTAAGAGCGCCATAGTAGTCCTCCTCTTCACCGTAAGTGTAATGCACTGTAGGCCGCATTACTGTCGTCCCTCTTGCCATCGACGTGTCCGACAAATAGTGAGACTGACCGCCAAGACGTTCGGGTGCTAACTCGCTAAGACCGTGATGAACGGAACTCAATGGTCAGGTAATTTTTTGACGGCGTGAGTGAATGCCATCCTATGGATCTGAACAAGCTCGGCGCGACTGATCTCTCGTGCCGCTGCTATTAGAAAACCCCATGGCTGGACCACCGACAAACTAAGCCATTCAACCAATGCGGTGGCTCTCCACCAGACAGCGCATTGACCTCAGTCCTGCTTCCCATTTTCCCAGGTAATCTGACCGGCCTTCTCTTAGCCACGACGACCTTCATTCGGCTCTTCAGCAATTCAACCGCAACCTTCCCGGTACCGTCGATCATCGCTTCACTTCGAGTCGATAACATGGAGCCGCCAACCTGCGGGAGCCTCGACCATCCTCTTACTACGCAGCGGCTTAACTGCAGCCCTTTCTATTTGAGTTTATCGAGGCACTTCTCATGGAGATCGCCGACGGATACAGTAAAAGTACACGCAGGCGTGACGTTCGGGACGGGTAGATGGACACCGGCTTTCAATTAATTGGCGAGTACGGATATGGGGCGCTATTTTTGCTGTTGATGTTCGGCATCGTAGGGCTGCCGATTCCGGATGAAGCCTTGCTCATGTTTGTCGGATATTTGGTCTTTCGGGGCGGGCTGGCAGCCATCCCTGCATTGGGAGCGGCATGGGCCGGAAGCATAATGGGTATTACGATCAGCTATGCGATCGGCCGCATAATCGGGCCACCTGGTATCCTGAAGTTAGGACGTCTTCTTCGCTGGAAACCTGAACACATCGAGCGGGCTGAGCACTGGGTACAGCGATGGGGAGGATACGTCCTCGTTCTCGCGTATTTTCTTCCCGGCGTTCGACACCTCGGAGCCCTAATCGTGGGAGCGTCTGGAGTCACCTTCGGCAAGTTCGCCCGATTTGCGTATGTTGGCGCTATCATCTGGGTCAGCACCTTTCTCTCACTCGGCTATCTGCTAGGAGAAGAGTGGTCCACTCGCTCTACTCAGGTGCATAAAACCGCCATGGCCATCGCCATCGCCGCGGCTCTTCTCGTAATCTGCGCAATTGCCTTTTGGAGAAAAAGACGCAACAAACAAACCGCGTTCGATGAGGAAAGATAATGCTCCAGATGAATTAGAGAATTCTTATCTGAATAGTAGTAATCTTCTTCTCATCGTGCAGGGGAGGGCAAGCAGCTGCTATCTGATGCAATCAGCCTGAATTGTGCCAATCCGATGGGATGCAATTTGTAGGAAGAGGCAAGCGTTCCAGTTGTAACATCCACGCGAGTGACTCGTTGCGCCAGGACACGCAATGTGAATACACAGCCGCGAGTCAGCACGTGGTCTCTTGACAAAACTTCCGCCAGGAGACAAGCGGTCAGAGGAAATAAAAAGCCCGCCAGTCGGTCGACCAGCGGGCTTTCTTTTATATCCCGGCAGAGGTCCATCCCAAGCTTCGCTTGTACTGCCCGCTTCGATCACATGCGGTCGGATAGGTACTTGGCGACCAGTGAGCTTCGATAAAGTAGGAAACGCTGCTGGGGTACACATAAAAAAGCCCGCCAGTCTTTCGACCAGCGGGCCTTGTTATATCCCGGCAGCGTCCTACTTTCCCACGGCCTCGCGGCAGCAGTATCATCGGCCTTGGAGGGCTTAACTTCCGTGTTCGGGATGGGAACGGGTGGGGCCCCTCCGGCATGGCCACCGGGAATCTTGGGGTGAACAGGTGTGTGCGCAGACCAGGTCTGTCAGAAGCAATGGGATGTCATGTTAAGCCGCACGACCGATTAGTACTGGTTAGCTACGGACCTTACGGCCCTTCCACACCCAGCCTATCAAACTCGTGGTCTACGAGTGGTCTTTAGGGGGCTTACGCCCCGGGAGATCTCATCTTGAGGCAGGCTTCTCGCTTAGATGCTTTCAGCGATTATCCCTTCCGGACATAGCTACCCGGCACTGCCGCTGGCGCGACAACCGGCACACTAGCGGTCCGTCCCTCACAGTCCTCTCGTACTAGTGAGAGCCCCTCGCAAATCTCCTGCGCCCACAACAGATAGGGACCGAACTGTCTCACGACGTTCTGAACCCAACTCTCGTACCGCTTTAATGGGCGAACAGCCCAACCCTTGGGACCAGCTTCAGCCCCAGGATGCGATGAGTCGACATCGAGGTGCCAAACCTCCCCGTCGATGTGAACTCTTGGGGGAGATCAGCCTGTTATCCCCGGCGTACCTTTTATCCGTTGAGCGATGGCCCTTCCACGCGGGACCACCGGATCACTAAGCCCGACTTTCGTCTCTGCTCGACCTGTCAGTCTCGCAGTCAAGCTCCCTTCTGCCTTTACACTCGACGGCTGATTACCGACCAGCCTGAGGGAACCTTTGGGCGCCTCCGTTACCTTTTGGGAGGCGACCGCCCCAGTCAAACTACCCACCAGCCACTGTCTTCGTCCGGGCTGACCGGACCGAGTTAGAATGTCAGAACAATCAGGGTGGTATTTCAACGGTGGCTCCACCGGACCTAGCGGCCCGGCTTCACAGCCTCCCACCTATCCTACACAGACCCTTCCAACATCCAATGGCAAGTTGTAGTAAAGGTGCACAGGGTCTTTCCGTCTAGTTGCGGGTACCCGGCTTCTTCACCGGAACAACAAATTCGCTGAGTCACTCCCTGAGACAGCGCTCCAGTCGTTACGCCATTCATGCAGGTCGGAACTTACCCGACAAGGAATTTCGCTACCTTAGGACCGTTATAGTTACGGCCGCCGTTTACTGGGGCTTCCCTTCGGAGCGTTGCCTTTGCAGGCTAACCCCTCCGGTTAACCTTCCAGCACCGGGCAGGCGTCAGACCCTATACGTCCACTTGCGTGTTCGCAGAGTCCTGTGTTTTTGGTAAACAGTCGCTAGAGCCACTTTCTTGCAACCTCGTTCGGCTCGGAGAGTAAATCTCCTCACGTACGCGAGGCACCCCTTCTTCCGAAGTTACGGGGTTAGATTGCATAGTTCCTTAGGGAGTGTTCTCTCACGCCCCTTGGTGTCTTCCACCTACCTACCTGTGTCGGTTTGCGGTACGGTCACCATATGCACTCGCTACGAGGCTTTTCTCGGCAGTGTGGGATCAGCCCGTTTGTGGCCTTGCGGCCTCCCCATCACCTCTCGGTGGTCGCGGATTCGCGGATTTGCCAACGAATCCCACCTACAGGCTTGGACCGGGTATTCCAGGGACCCGGCGGTGCCTACCCTCCTGCGTCCCCCCTTCGCTGATAACGTGCACACGGTGGTACAGGACTATTAACCTGTTTGCCATCGCCTACGCCTATCGGCCTCGGCTTAGGGACCGACTAACCCTGACCTGACGAACATAGGCCAGGAACCCTTAGGTTTTCGGGGACGATGATTCTCACATCGTTGATCGCTACTTATGCCGGCATAATCGCTTCTCTGCGCTCCAGCCGTCCTTGTCGGTCGACCTTCACCGCCCAGAGAATGCTCCCCTACCACTCGCCTCTTGCGAGGCAAGTCCGCAGCTTCGGTTGTGAACTTGAGCCCCGTTACATTTTCGGCGCAGGCTCGCTCGACCAGTGAGCTGTTACGCACTCTTTAAAGGATGGCTGCTTCTAAGCCAACCTCCTGGCTGTCTGAGCGACCCTACAACCTTTTCCACTTAGCTCACGATTGGGGACCTTAGCTGGCGGTCTGGACTATTTTCCTTTTGACCACGAATCTTAGCACTCGTAGTCTGACTCCCGTGCGTCCAGTGGCGGCATTCGGAGTTTGATTGAGTTCGGTAGCGTTGGAACGCCCCTAGCTCATTCAGTGCTCTACCTCCGCCACGGCTGCCACGAGGCTAGCCCTCTAGCTATTTCGGGGAGAACCAGCAATCACGAGGTTTGATTAGCCTTTCACCCCTACCCACAGCTCATCCGAGCTTTTTGCAACAAACACCGGTTCGGGCCTCCTCCGTCTGTTACGACGGATTCACCCTGGCCATGGGTAGATCACCTCGCTTCGGGTCTAATCGACGCAACTCCGCGCCCAATTCGGACTCGCTTTCGCTACGGCTCCGCCTTTCCGGCTTAACCTTGCTGCGCCGATTAACTCGCCGGCTCATTAAGCAAAAGGCACACGATCAGGCCTTGCGCTTGCGCGCCATAGCCCTTTCGCTGCTTGTAGGTGTACGGTT
>NZ_OZ224220.1:3767500-5167637 GCF_965152615.1 Nitrospira sp. Nam74
ACTCGAGGGTAGGTTACCCATGTATTCCTCACCCGTTCGCCACTGTACCAGCGGATTGCTCCGCCTTCTCGTTCGACTTGCATGTGTTAAGCGCGCCGCCAGCGTTCGTTCTGAGCCAGGATCAAACTCTCATGAATTCAGTGTGCTCTTCAATTTGGATCCAAGGGCCACCACTGCAATACACCTTCCCCTTGCTCGCTTGCTGTGCTCTCACTCTATTCAGTTGTCAAAGAACAGAACAAACCGGAGCCGCACACTCTACAACCAGAAACGTGAACCTGTCAAGGGGCGTTCCGATCAGCGCGAGAATCAATTCGAGGATCGTCGCGAGAGGTGAGTTTATACTCTCCTGCCTATTCTCTTGTCAAGCAAAGAGTCGGCCCCTTGGAAAAGTTTTCCCAGGCCGTCATCAATAATTAATCCGCGTCCCAACTTACATGTACCCCTTAGCCTCAGGAATCAAAGAGGAGTGAAATCTTAAGTATGCTGCTAGTTGCTTGACTGCTTTCCACGCGATGGTGCTTGGCAGTATTCATGCGGGTAGCCGTCTTGCTCACCGCCGCATGGATAGGGCTACCTTGCGCACTCCGGTTGCGCAGGAATATGATATTTCATTAAACGGGAGCGCGGTCGCGTGAATTTACGACGACGAACATTTTTGCAATTGATAGGCATGGGCACCGCAGCCGGCATGTTTGGAGGCTGTGATTCCGTTGGTAGTGTCTTTGGCCGTATGTTCGCCATGCCACCACGCGAGACGATGTATTTCACGCCTAACGACAAGTTTTATGTCGTCAATTACATGGACTCCCCGTACAACCTTTCTCGAGATCTTAATCAAGAGCAATGGAGATTATCCATCAGCGGGGAAGTCAGACAACCGATGACTCTGGGGTGGCGCGACATTTTAAACCGACCTTCGTTCGATCAAGCAGTCACGCTCGAATGCATTGATACATTGCCCGGTGGAGATAGTCTTGGCAATGCCATGTGGCGCGGCATCTCCCTCAAAAAATTACTGGAAGATGCAGGAGTCGATGAAGAAACTGCTCGGGATGTCGTGTTCAAAGCCGCCGATGGGTACGACGACAGCATACCGTTCAAGCGTGCCATGCAAGATGACGTCATGCTTGCCTATCTGATGAACGGCGAGAAGCTTCCCAAAGCACATGGCTTCCCGCTCCGGCTCCTCGTTCCGGGGCTCTATGGGATCAAGAATGTGAAATGGATTACCGAGATCCAAGTCTACAATGGTGATTATCTCGGCTATTGGCAACGCCAGGGCTGGACGGATGACGGCACAATCAAAATCTTTTCCCGCATCGACAGCCCCGGGCACTATCAAACGCTCCGGGGACCCGAACAACTCTTTCGCGGTATTGCTTTTGGCGGCCCGCATACGATCAGCAAAGTCGAGGTAAGTTTCGACGCCGGTAAAACCTGGAATGACGCAGAACTTGAAACGCCTCAGTCTCCCTACTCCTGGGTGATCTGGAACTACCGCTGGCACCCACCGAAAAAGGGCAAGTTCCAAGTGGTCGTCCGCGCCACGGACATCAAAGGCAACCTGCAGATTGCTGAACTCGTGCGGCCACAACCGGCCGGCGCGAGCGGGTTACACACCATCATCGCTGATGTTGAGGAACTCTAAGCCCCGCGCTTGCTATCCCTTGGCGTCCTCTTATTCGTAGGTGCGCCGGCGAAGACCCCGCGATAAGCGCCGAACCCCCGCCCCTTCGATCTCGCTATTGATCGGATCGCTTAACTCCCTACGCCTTGCACATTCCTTCTGCCTTCAGCCACGCCATCAGGCTCTCCTAACGCGAGTCCTCTTCTCCGGCTCACACCCTGATACCGTTTGAACGGACTGCACGAGCGCATCCCCTCGGCTATAAGACATCCACGTTAGCCAACGTGAGGGCGGGTTCCATAATCTGGACAGTTAATCACTCTTTCGTCACGCCATGGCGCCTCCTCGGCATTTATTATTCTTTTTTGGTCTGGCCTATTTTTCACAAGGTCTCGCCGGCACGCTCATTCAACATCCACTCGCCTATCATCTGAAGTCGAACGGCATGGCCGCTATTCACGTGGCCCAAGCGTTGGCCTTCATTGCCATTCCGTGGATCGTGAAACCGCTCTACGGCCTCATCAGTGACTCGATTCCTTTGTTCGGGTATCGGCGCAAGAGCTATCTCGCCCTTGTCACGTCGCTGTCAATAGCAGGCTATCTCACCATCGCGCGGCTCGAAGGTCCGGATATCATTCTTTCGGTCTTGTTTGTGACCACGCTCGGCATCGCAGCCATGGATGTACTGGTTGACGCGCTGATGGTCGAAGAAGGCCAGAGGACAGGGCTGATTGGAGAGTTTCAGGGGCAACAATGGACATGGTTGAATATCGCGTCCATTACGGCGGCGGCCCTCGCCGGCTGGCTCATTGAAACTTCGACACCGTCCGGCGCGGTGCGATCGGCTGCGTTGATTGTCGCCTTCGCCCCCCTCTCCGTCTTAATCAGTACGCTGTTCTTGATTCGAGAAACTCGCGTCGCGATCAACGCTCCGCTCTTCTCAAGCATGCGTCGGCACGCGAAGATCGCGCTTCGATCTGGACGCGTGTGGCTCATGGCCGCCTTCCTAGCCTTTTGGAATCTGACGCCCAATTTCAGCTTGCCGCTCTATTATCACATGACTGACCAATTGCAGTTCGAACAAGGGTTCATCGGGCAACTCCATGCCCTCGGCGCGGCGGGCGCCGCCGTCGGAGCGTACGCTTATCGCAAATATTTGCTTGAAGCGTTCACGATGCGAGCACTGCTCGTGCTGAGTATGATACTCAGTGCAGCAACGGCCTTTAGTTATCTGTTGCTCAACGGCTCTACCAGCGCCCAACTGTTGCATATCATAAGCGGTATGGTCAGCATGATCGCGCTGCTGACCTTCTTTAGTCTGGCGGCATCAATCTGTCGGGTTGAGGCGGCCGGGTTTACGTTCGCCGTCTTAATGGCAATCTATAGCATTGCAGGCCAAATCTCGGCCGTTGTCAGCGCCCACTTCTACCAGGAGATTTTTCGGCAAGATATTACCCTGCTGATTCTTGCAGCAGGAAGTTTTACGCTCTTGGCATTCCTCTGGATTCCGGTCTTGCCGGTCGCTGAGCCGAAGGCATATGCCTGTGCGACGCGATTAAAACAAACGGTAAACCCTTCGCAGATCTCTGTGTAATTGGAGGGGACTGCGGATCTAAAGAGGCTTGCGCGAGACAACATTAAAGAAACTGTCCGCACCACTTCGGCAAGCTCGACCGCCGACTGTAGCATGCTCACATATCCGTGCGACATCACGCTACGGTATAAAACGTACTATTGCCACCTGCTCGCAAGCAAGATCTTTTAACCTTGCTTTTTACGTGTAATTACTACTTACTGTTACCTGAATTCAATCGATGTCTGAACTCGGAAAGGAGATAGCTATGGCCATCTCATTTGAAGAGCAGCGTTTCGATTCCGGGCAGGTGACCATCTCAGTGATCGAGCCTGAGTCCTATAGAGTCCAGTTCCAAAATAAGGAAGGGCTCGGCAAAGCAGGGGATTCCACACAGGTGAATGAGACTTGTCATGAGAGGAATTTTGGTCGTCCTTCACCTTGCACTTTCTGCAAGGCATCCGAAGCGGTAGCCAGCGGACACACCGTGTCTTCTGAAGTCGTGCTTCCAAATAATGAATCTCTGCTCGTTCAATGGTCGAAAATTCAGACCACAGATGGCCACGCCCATATTCTTGAGACGATCATCGATATCACAGAGCGAAGGCAAATTGCGCAAACGCTGGAACACTTACAACGCCAGCACGAGTTATTTTTAAGCTCCGCGGGCGAGGGCATTTACGGGTTGGATCGGCATGGCAACATGACCTTCATTAATCCTACCGCCGAGAAGCTACTGGGGTGGAACGCAACCGAAATTATCGGCAAACCAATGCATGCGACGCTGCATCACTCAAAAGTAGACGGCTCTCCCTACTCGAAGGAGGACTGTCCGATCTTAGATTTCAAGGACAGCAGCGTGCATTCGACCAAGAACGAGGTGTTCTGGAGGAAGGATGGGACCAGTTTTCCGGTTGAGTATACGAGTACTCCTATCCGGGAAGGCGCGGAGATGGTGGGGGCCGTGGTGGTCTTCAAGGACATTACCGATCGCAAGCAGGCCGAAGAGCGGCTTCGATCCAGTGAAGAACGATATCGCGCGCTCTATGAAGACAATCCTTCGATGTATTTCACCGTCGATTCCACGGGGACGGTCCTTTCCGTGAATCGATTCGGCGCCGAGCAACTCGGGTATGCGGTTGAAGAACTCGTCGGACAGTCGGTGACGTCTGTATTTTACGAAGAAGATAAAGCCGCGGTTCTCAACGAACTGAACAAGTGCGTCAAGAATCCCGGAAACGTATGCCACTGGGAATTTCGGAAAGTCCGGAAGGACGGGACGCTCCTTTGGGTAAAAGAAACCGTACGGATGGTGTGTGATGCACAGGGCAATGCAACAGCGCTCATTGTGTGTGAGGACATCACCGATCTCAAGCGGGCGGAGGCTGAGCAGCAGCAGTCAGCAGCACGATTGCAGCAACTGAATGACTCTCTGGAGGTGCAGATCAAGGACCGGACGGCAGCATTGCTCACGAAGCAGCAACAGTTGCGTGCGCTGGCTTCCGAGCTCAGCCGCGCCGAGGAACGGGAGCGGAAACGACTCTCCACAGATCTGCATGACAACCTCGCACAGACGCTAGCCTTAGGCAAAATGAAGCTCGGCGCACTGGCAAAGAGTGTGAATCTCGAGGGGTCATCAACAATGCTACAAGATCTCGATGCCCTTCTCGACGACGCACTCAACTATACCAGAACCCTGATGTCCGACCTTCGCCCCACGCTCATGGGCGATGACCATGATTTAAGGGCGGCCATCGCCTGGGTAGTAGAGAAAATGCAACGGTATGGATTGCGCGTAACCATCGAAGATGATGGTCAGTTAAAGGTGCTGGATGAGGAGATGCTCACACTCACCTATCGATCGATTCAGGAACTGCTGTACAACGTTCTTAAACATGCGCAGACCCACGAGGCCACAGTGACGCTCCGCCGATCGGGCAAATGCCTCGAGGCGACGGTAATAGATCGAGGGGCAGGGTTCGATCCCTCCACCCTGCACGTCCCCTCAAAGGAGGGGCGTTTCGGGTTATTCAGCATTCGAGAGCGAGTCGAACTGCTCGGCGGGCGCCTGGAGGTGACTTCGGCTGCAAACCAGGGGTCCTGTGTGAAGCTTATCGTGCCGCTCAAAATCGAGACGGCCTCAACCGGTCTATTGGCGGATCAGCACGAGGGCCAATCGCCAAAAGGTCCAAAGGCGATTGAGCAAAAGACCGTGGGCTCAAAGACTCGAGTCATACTCGCTGACGATCATCGGATGATGCGAGAAGGCTTGCGGAACATTCTCGAAGGGCAGCCTGATTTAGTAGTGGTGGCAGAAGTCGAGGATGGGCGTATGGCGGTAGACGCTGCCTGTATCTTCCGACCGGATGTGATCGTTATGGATGTGAATATGCCGAGGCTGAGCGGCGTGGACGCTACACGGCTGATCAAGGCGGGACACCCTCATGTTACCATTATCGGGCTGTCTGTCTACGAGGATGAGAAGACAGCTTGCGCGATGCGGGAGGCGGGTGCTGCGGCGTATCTCACCAAGGGAGGATCATTCGAGGCGCTCTGTGCGACCATTCGCGAAAAGGGGGCCATAACGAGGGACTCATAGGGCGGAAAGGAAAAGGTCTTTCCCCGTCATTGGCTGCCTCTGGACTCACGCGCGAAGCTAGGTGCAAATAAGATTCTGACGTCTAAATACACGTCCTAATACCTAGGATCATCCGATTGACCACCGTATAGACCTTGCGGTCATCACACACACTTCTAACGTCGGCCGGCCCTGGTCATCGGTAAAACACGACCTTGCCATAAGACTGCTTGTAGAATCCTTAGTAACGAGTCGTTGTCCTTTTATTGGTGCTCCCTCTCCCACCCTTCAAAATGAGCCAGCACGATACAGAGGTCGTCAAAAAAGGCGCCTCTTCGCGACAGCGGCGCCGGACAGGTGCAAGAGGTTGAAGGCAGGGGTGGACCGGACCGAGTCTGAGAAAGTAGAATGCGACACCGCTTTTCCTTCCCCCCCCCGTCGTCCAGGAAGGCACGTTGGAAACGGCAACACTAAACTAACAATTAAAGCGAAGGGATCGTCATGAGTCTGAAATGCGGAATCGTCGGGCTGCCCAATGTGGGCAAGTCTACCTTATTCAACGCCCTCACCAAGTCTGGGATCGCCGTGGAGAACTATCCTTTCTGTACCATTGAGCCGAACGTCGGCATCGTGGAAGTGCCGGATGCACGAATGCAGGCACTCGCCGACATCGTCAATCCGCAGAGAATGCAATATGCCACCACAGAGTTCGTGGACATTGCCGGATTGGTGGCTGGGGCCTCGAAGGGTGAAGGCTTGGGCAATCAATTTCTCGCCAACATCCGTGAGACCGACGGGATTGTGAATGTGGTGCGGTGTTTCGAGGACGACAATGTCATACACGTGGCGGGCAAGGTCGATCCGGTTTCCGACATTGCCACGATCGTCACCGAACTGGCGCTGGCGGATCTGACCACAGTGGAAAAGGCCCAGGAGCGGAATACGAAGCTCGTTCGGTCCGGCAATAAGGATGCCGTAACACTTGGCGACCTGCTGGTCCAGGTCGCGGACTGTTTGAACCAGGGCAAACCGGCGCGCACGATGAAACTGGACGCGGCGCAGCTTGCCTTGCTGAAACCGCTGTGTCTGCTCAGCATCAAGCCGGTCATGTATGTGGCCAATGTATCGGAAACTGGGTTCAAGAATAATCCTTTGTTGACCCGAGTAGAAGATTTCGCCGCCCGCGAAGGCGCGCCGGTCGTGGCGATTTGCGCTGCGCTAGAGTCGGAAATCTCGGAACTCTCTGACGATGAGAAACGTGAATTCCTGGCCGATGTCGGCCTGGCCGAACCGGGTCTCAACCGCCTCATTCGCGTCGCCTATCAATTACTGGGACTGCAAACCTACTTTACCGCCGGGGTCAAAGAAGTCCGTGCCTGGACGATTCATGTGGGTGATACCGCGCCGCAGGCCGCAGGCGTCATCCATGGTGATTTTGAGAAGGGCTTCATCCGCGCTGAAGTGATCAGCTACGATGACTTCATTGCGTGCAAGGGCGAAGCGGGCGCGCGTGAAAAAGGGAAGATGCGGCTGGAAGGCAAGGAGTACGTGGTTCAGGACGGCGATGTGATGCACTTCCGCTTCAACGTATAGAACGGCAATCGTGCGTGCCTGCATCTCAAAGCATCCCATTTATCTAATCCAAACCATTTCATATCTGACGCAGCGGTGAGAAACACAGATCGGTCTGGGTCATAGGCCTACGGGTTTCGATAGAGCCGAGCCACTTCATCAGACGTCAATTCCCGCCATTGGCCTGGCTTCAATTCCCCAAGCATAATGGGACCGATCGCGATTCGAATGAGCCGTAATGTCGCATGGCCCACCGCAGCGGTCATGCGGCGGACTTGGCGATTCAGGCCTTCTCGCAACGTGATCTTTATCCACGCGGTGGGCACGGATTTGCGGAATCGGATGGGCACGGGACGGTCTGGAAGGTTCGGAGGTTCGGATATCATTTGGGCCTCGGCGGGTCGCGTGCGCTTGCCGTTGAGCAGAACGCCTTGCCTCAACTGTTCTAAGGCCTCGTCGCTCGGGATACGCTCCACCTGTGCCAGATAGACCTTTGGCAGCTTATGCTCTGGGTCCGTGATGTGATGTGCCAGCGCGCCATCCGACGTCAGGACCATGAGGCCCTCGCTGTCCATATCCAAACGGCCGGCCGCATACACCTCGGGAACCGCCACAAATTCTGCCAATGTGGGCCGGCCGTGCTGATCAGTAAAACAGGGAAGCACGCCATACGGCTTATTGAAGGCGAGCGCATATGGGCCCGACATCGGCTCGACCTTCGCAGTGTGTCGCTTGCCGGCACGGTTGGAGCGATTGCCCTTTAGCGCCACGCCTTTTCGCCCCGCTTTTTCAGCTTTCTCCATTGTGACTTGAACGTTGCCCGCGCTGATTCACGGCGTTGACGTTGGCGCTCAACCATCCGGCCTGCGACGAAGGCCGCCCGCACACTCGTTGAGTGCTCCAAAAATTCGCGGATATGTTTCTCAGCGAAGACCGCATCCTGGTGCACCCCCAGAAGATCCTGAAATACTTTCGCCTGTTCAATAAAGCGCGTGGCTGGACGGCCGCTGCAGCTTTCGGCAAGCTCAGCGGCATATCGGGCGCGCTTCGCCTTAATTCGCAAACGATGGAGAGTGGAATCGGTCGGTGCCCCTTCGAGCTTTCGCATGACCTTACGCAGTTTCATGAATTCACCTGCCGCAATATCATGTAACGTCACACTAGACACCACAACGGCCGGACCTTGAGCCGCCTGCACAAGCTTCCTGACCAGTTCGAGATATCGTTGAGACTTCAACTGCGTCACAAGCACCTGCTGCCTCTCTTCTCGTTCAGTGCGGAGATGCGCGATGAACCGTTCCAACGGCTTGCGATCGCGTGGTTCCAACACCGCCGCTTCCTCCTGAAAATATTTCACTTGCACATCCAGATCACGGGCGGGCCCGAGGAGTTCTCCCAGCCAGGCTAATTCAGTGCGCAAAGCTTCCGGCCATCCCGGCACGAGTAGCGGTCGAGCTGCCCGCAGGATCGCCCGGAGCCGTCGCGTGGAGACGCGCATCTCATGAAGATCTTCAATCTCACCACCAAGTCTGGTGCCCGGGTCGCGCACGCGCAAGGTATCCACATATTTCATGAGGATGTACTTCAGATGTTCGAGGGCCGGCGATTCAACAGGAGGCGGCTGAGTTGGATGAAAAGCGGGAAGCCCAAGCGCCCGGAACAGTTTAGGACGGCCGTCATGGTTACGTGCGCCCGATTTGTGGAGTGTCTCTTCAAGATGTGTGACCAGGGCGCCGTCTCCGCTCAGCCGTTCAATCTCCACTTCTCGAAAGCTGCGTATGACGTGGCGATCCTTCAACACAGACACGGTATCGAGCAGCACGTCAGCGCTCGCGTCGTTCTGATCGTGTACTCGGACACCTGTCCGCCAGGTGCGTAACGTGGCGACCGGTGCCAAGGCTTGGCCCTGGAGATGGAGAAGCAGCAACTCCTGGAATACAGTCGGCGGTACACCTGCAGCACCGGCCAGCTCGATTTCCCGCCTCGCGCCATCCAGCGGCAGCTTAAGTTGCCACGCGCCTTTGCGGTTCTCGACCCGGCGGCGGAGGGTAATCTGGGCGTGAGCGAGGTCGTAGTTGGATGTGTCGTAATACGTCGAGGTCAAGAGACGTCGGGGAAGCCGCTCCCCTTTCAGCTCAGGCAATCGAAAACCCCGCTCCATGCTAAGCTTCGTCTCTCGCTCGATCGCTGCTGTGATCGTGGTTTGTGCTTTTGTGACGCGCGGCTCGAAAAGTGCCATTGTGGACATGGGCTCCAAAACTGTGCCTCCAGCATCTTCCAGCGACATGTGAAAATCAAGAACCAGGCGGTCACAATCTCTGTAGAACATCCTTCCTACAGTCACGTCCCCGCATTTCGACTTGATCGGCATCAGTATGTGTGATTACGTGAGGGCGGGACGATAGGGGGGTGCAGGATGCGATGGGGCGGCCAACGAGAAAGCGGCAATATCGAGGATCGTCGTGGGATGAGCCCGGTTGGAGCCGGAGGGATTGGGATTGGTGGTCTCCTGTTCGTTCTGGTCGTCAGCTATCTCACCGGAACAAATCCGTTGACGCTTCTCAACATGGTTGAAACCGTGCAAGAGGTCTCGTCCCCTTCTGGAGCTGAATCCCCTGCGCCGACCGGTCCACCAACAGATCGACTCGGCAAATTCGCAGCGGTCGTCCTCGCTGACACTGAAGATACCTGGCAAGGTCTCCTTCCGAAGTTGGGGACACGATACGAAGAGCCCACGCTCGTCCTTTTTACCGGCACAGTCCGCTCCGCGTGTGGCCTCGGCTCCGCCGCAACGGGTCCTTTTTATTGTCCTCCGGATCGAAAGGTCTATCTCGACCTGTCATTCTTCAACGAATTGGCACAGCGATTCGGCGCGCCAGGAGACTTCGCGCAAGCCTATGTCATTGCCCATGAGGTCGGCCATCACGTGCAGAACTTGTTGGGCATAGCGGAAAAAGTGACCCGCCTCCAGCGTCAGGCATCGCAGACCCAGGGTAACGCGTTATCCGTGCGGGTTGAGCTGCAAGCGGACTGTTTGGCAGGCGTGTGGGGGTATCATGCCAGGCAAGATCGGAACCTCATTGAACCAGGGGATTTCGAGGCCGGGCTGCGTGCAGCATCGGCGATCGGAGACGATCGCCTCCAGCACAAGTCACAAGGTTCTGTGCAGCCCGAGACCTGGACCCACGGCTCATCAGAACAACGCACGGCTTGGCTGCGACGCGGTTTAGAGACAGGCGATCCAGGCGCGTGCGACACGTTTGCCGCAACCCGCTTATAGCGACGTTCACCTATCGTCACAAATCTGCGGCCACGCATTCCGAAACAACACGGTTTAACGAGCAACCGTCCTTCGCTAGATGCTCACCCGAAAGATGAGATAGAGTGCAGTCTTGCTTGCCGCGACGGTCAACGGTCTCTTCAGAATCCAGTTTCCAGTCGGCAATTGGCCCCACACCGCCATCCGATAGACCTGCATGCTGTCTTCATTGAGGACGGCAGCACCGTCTATCCGTTTCCAACGACCGTGGGCCAGTACTTTGCGCATCCACTTCATCGTTCACCTCCCGCATTGAAAACGTGTGATGGCCATCAATTCGAAAACTGTGCCGCGGGAAACTCTCCATGATTCCAGGATCTTCAAGACGCGAACGGCGGTACTTAAGACATGATTGGCTCAGTAGCTAGGCAAAATCTATCCAGCTATGACTGTATGAACCATTGACGTAACGATCTTTTAACGTGGTGGTAATCCGTGCGAGATGCTCGCTGCTTATTGTGTGGATGGAGTCCATTTCAATTAGGGGAGGTGACGATGCAGTGCTCACGTTGCGGCGGATTAATAATTAGCGATCGCTATCTCGGGCTGGACGGGCAGCTCCCGATGTTACGCTGCGCAAACTGTGGCGCGATTCTTGATGCGAGCATCCAGCGCCATCAACGCGACCGCCAGTGTACAGAGGTGCAACGCAGCCGTGCCAGGCACCGTTTCCCCGAGCTCTCCCGCATGACGCGGTTGCTGCTCCACAATGAGTGACTGAGACGCCCGGGTTGGCGCGGTGATAGTCGCACATAACAAAACCTGAGGATGGTATGATCTTAAGTAATAGCTGGGGATTGCTAGTCACTGCTTTGTCGTCAGACAATGCGAAATGGAATCGAGCACCTACGACGATCCGTCTGAGCCGAACGCTAAGATTCCCGCGATCCGGCAGTTACCCCCAGGCCGCCGGCGATGGACGCGCAGGCTCAGAACACTGGCCCTGATTGTCGTCGGCCTGGTCGCCCTCTACGCATTGCTCGGTTTCCTGATACTTCCCGCCTACCTCCGCGCCAAAATTCCGGCCATGCTCTCTCAGCAACTCGGTCACCCTGTGACGGTCGGCGACATTTCGTTTAATCCGTTTAGGTTCGCGCTCACCGTGAAGGAATTCGATATTCGCGAACAGGACGCCAGTCCATTGATTGGCTTCGAAGAACTGTACGTGAATATCGGACTTTCCTCGATGATTAATGGCGCGCTCACGTTCGATCAGATTCGTGTTCGCATCCCATACGGGTTGATCAAAATCCGCCACGATGGCACGTTGAATCTCCTGGACCTTCGGCCGGCTGCTGACACATCGGCCTCTCCACATGCGAATACTAGCGAGTCGCGTTCCCTTCCGTCGCTCATCATCCGTTCGCTCGAGATCGAGCAGGGCGCAGTAGAGTTCCATGATGAATCACGGCCGACTCCATTTAACGCGCATATCGTCCCTATTTGGTTGGCGGTGAAGAATTTCCGCACGCTCCATGGCGGCGACAATACCTTTGCGTTCAAAGCCGAATTTGAGGCGGGCGAATCGCTGGAATGGCGGGGCACGCTCCTCTTGAATCCAGTACGTACGGATGGCCATGTGGTCTTATCCGGTCTAAAGATCAGAGAAGTGTGGGAGTACATTCAGGACCGAGCCGGCTTTGAAATCACGGACGGCGTCTTACACGTCGACGCCACGTATCACGCAGAGGCCGGCACGGATGCGTTCCACGCCAATGTATCCGATGGTGAAATCGGTCTCGATAACCTCACGGTGTCGGAGAAAGGGTCTCCGATCCCATTGATTGTCCTTCCCGCATTCGAGATGAAAGATATCCAAGCTGATCTGCTTCAACATCAGATTGAGATTGGAGCGGTGCAGTCGCACGGGGCGCGTATTCAGGCATGGCTCGACAAGGACGGGACGATCAACTTTCGTCATCTGTTCGCCCCGGCACAGACAGGGGCGCCGGTGGACGCGCCTTCACCTCCTACCTCTAATCATCAACAAGCACCGTGGACCGTCTCACTCAAGAAACTGAAGTTGGAAGACTACGACGTGTCCATGGAAGATCGGAGGCCTCCATTGCCGGTTCGTCTACACTTGGCAGGGTTGCAGGTGCACCTGAACAACCTCACCTACCCCCCCACCTCTCAATTTGAGCTCACCGTCGATGCGGACATCAATCGCACGGGACACATTTCGACATCCGGGACAGTGCGACTGAACCCTGTGACCGCGGACCTCGCACTCGACATGACGAAACTTCCATTGATACCGTTCCAACCGTATGTCAGCCAAGCGGCCGATGTGGAGGTTCGCAACGGGTCGGCAAGCCTGAAGGGACGTCTACACTATCAACCTGCAGAGAAACAATCGATCCGTTTTCAAGGCGACGCAAGTGTCATAAAGTTCGCGACCGTAGATGGGCAGCTCCACAAAGACTTCGTGAACTGGGATTCACTCACTGTGAAACGTATCGATCTCGCCCTGCCCGAAGGACACGCCGCCATAGGCGAGGTGATCGCGACCAAACCTTATGCCGACATCATCATCAACGATGATCGAACCGTGAACGTTCGCACGATTCTCTCCAAACCCCACGAGTCCAAGTCCGCCCCTCGGAATGAATCGACTCCTGAACAAGTCAAGAGCCCGCCCTCCCGTCCACTTCTCGTGACGATCGGTTCCATCAACGTCACCGGCGGATCAGCGCATTTTGCCGACTTCTCAGTGCAGCCGAATGTCGATACCGGCATTTATGGTTTGAAGGGAACGATCAAGGGTCTGTCCTCGAAGGAACAGGCGCGGGCCGACGTAGCGCTGCAAGGCGAAGTGGACAAGTATGCGCCGGTGACCATTGCCGGGCAGATCAACCCGTTGAGCCATGATGCGTTCACGGACCTTAACATCTCGTTCAAAAATGTGGAGCTGACTACATTGTCACCCTATTCCACGAAGTTTGCAGGGTACCCCATCGTCAAGGGGAAGCTGTCGATGGACCTGCACTACAAGCTCGACCATCAGCAATTGGAGGCCAGTAACGATGTGCTCATCGACCACCTGACGTTGGGTGACAAAATAGAGAGTCCGGACGCCACATCGCTCCCGGTGAAACTGGCCATTGCGCTTCTCAAAGATCGTCATGGCCGCATTGATATCGATCTACCGGTGAAAGGGGACCTCAGCAATCCGGAATTTGAGTATGGCAAGCTCATTTGGAATGTCCTGACCAACCTCATCACCAAGGTCGTGGCATCGCCGTTCACGCTCATGGCCAAGCTTGTAGGTGGGAGCAGCGACGAACTGAGCGAAGTACCGTTCCCTGTCGGAAGTGCGGACATACCAACGGCCAAACTCACCCAACTCAAAGCGGTGGCGAAATCCCTTGAGGAGCGACCAGCGCTTCAGTTAGAGGTGTCCGGCACGGCCGACCCGGCGGCCGACAGCGCAGCCCTCAGCGAGATCAAACTGCAAAATGAACTGGAAGCCCTGAAGCAGGAAGCTTCAAAGAAGGGGCGCAAATCTACGTCTTCTACAGACGTCGGTGACACGGACGAGTCCAGTTTACTCAAGGCACTATACGTGCAGAAGTTTGGCCGGCTCCCCAACCAGATGGATCCAAAGATGCCCGTGCCGACCGAGCAATTAAGGGAGCGCCTGCTGCATGCATTTCCCGCCGAGGAGGCGGAATTGCGTCTCCTTGCCCAAGAACGCGGGAAACAGATACAGAATTTTCTGATCAATGATGCGGGGATTTCAGCCGATCGTCTGTTCCTACTCGATGCCAAGCTAAACGGCCGCGCTCAGAATGGCACCGTCGTCAGCCGCCTCAGCCTCACAGCCGAATGAGTCTGCCTGACCGTCTCCCGTTATAGCACTCAACGGTTTTCTAGAGAGAAGCAGCCACGACCATGCGGAGAAAGCTGTAGAAGTTAGCGGGTGAACCTCAGTGGAGACGACACGCCCGTTAGGTTATCACCCGCATTCGCGGTCAAATTTTTGCCATCAGGAGAGATGGTCAATGCGGCTTCCGGCTATCGCTTCCTGCCTGACGGCAGTCACGCCAAGCACGGGGATTCTATTCCTGAAATGCCACCGCCCGGCCAAATCGTGCCAATGCCTTCGGCATTGCGCGTTCAGCAGGCCTCATAAAACGCCTTGCCGATTCGTTGACATAGAAAGCCCGCCTCACTGACCGGCATGTTGCTCCGCGGCTGATCCACGCCAGTGCACTTGCCTGTAATAGTACGCCGCAGGTTCTGACCCGGCTTATTTGTTGGAGGTCTATCATGAAACAGATTGAAATGCTGGTGTCGTCCGCATCGTTGATCCGCATGCAGAAGAGAAGAAGGCCCGGTGTGCTGAGACATGCACTACAAGCCAAAAAGCGGCCAACGATGAGTATTCGGACTTTACTACGGCGAGTAAATCGGCCCGAGCGATCAGCACCAGGTCTATGGTGGTAGGGGCAAGTTTGAAGTATGCCGCCGACCGAAACAGGAGATCTAACACGCGCGCAGTATTACGATAGAATCAGAAGTCAGATTGAGCACGAAGATGAGCTCATTAATCTCCGGGTGGTATGGCAACTCCTCGCCCAATCCTTCTTCTTCAGCACCTATGCCTCGCTGTTAACTGCACAGAAGGAAGCGAAAAGCGTTTTGTTCGGCGACGAGCAACAACTCTTGCTGTGGCTAGTTCCATTCGCCGCCTTATTCGCCGGGCTGCTCACTTCTATCAGCATCTTTACCTCCCTGACCAATATTGCTTCTCTTCGAGAGAGTTATGAATTGTACGCAAAGGCTACACCAGCAGAGGACCGCAGTTCCAAGTTATTCCCTCCTATCCAAGGCGCGGACCGGCTACGGAAGCTTGCGAACATAGCTCCAATTGGCCTCCCCTTGCTGTTCATCGTGGCTTGGCTGATTATTTTAATACGGCTTCTACTGCCGGCTTCGAGGGGATAGAGCCTATCGGCACGAGGAAGCGAGTAGTCCTCACGTCCTCCGTTTTCCGAATCACGCGACACCAACCCACAGGCTTGCTGATGACTTTGCACAGGTGTGGCCTGTGCTGACAGTCACATCAGTTGGGTCTGTCCTTCCCCATGCAACCGCCGCCTGCGGTTTCCGTCTCGATATGGACTTCCACAGAGGTATCGAAAATGGAGGACTATCGCTGCCCCTATCGGTCTATCATGCATCGGCTACACAATGGGGCGCGTTTAAGCCTTCATTTGCCGGATGTGTTTCTCTACAGGTCGTCTGCTTCTGACAGATGCCCGGGGACCGTTCGCACACGGACGCGTGTATCGGGCCGATAGTTCATGCCAAGATTCCGTCGTATAGTGTCACTCATGCCAGCCGCTATTCAGAAGTGTCCATTCGTTCACACTATGCTCAGTGTTTACATTATCGCGATTGCGGGAGCGTCGCTGTGCAGCGCAGGGGTGGACTCAGGACAGGCGCGACTTTGGCTGGTGCAAGACAACAAACCGTATGAGTCCGTGAACAAGTCGAGCAAACTGTATCAGGACCGTGAAGCTCACACGATTCGGGGCATAGTGCAAGACATCAAGACCGTGAAGTTAGAGAATGATGAGCAGTTCTTGCAAGTGGATCTCAAGACGCCTGAGGAGGTGGTGAACGTTCACCTTGGCCCGGACTGGTACATGACCGAACAAATTCAAAACATCGAGATCGTAAAAGGCCGCGAATTGGAAGTCGAGGGGTCCGGCAATATTGTGGCCGGGACACCCGTGTTTGTCGCCTCGGAGATTCGCGATGACAAACGCAAGGAACGACTACGATTGCGCCACCGTGATGGTACTCCGGTCTGGAGCGGCAGCGAACGCACTCATTGACTCAATTCTTGTCCCACGACATCCCGACAGCCGCCGCACAAGAGCCATCCTTCAGCCGTTACAAATTTCCAGTCTGTATATCGCGACGGAGCCGTCCCGTCATATCGCCTCTGGTCATTTGAAACTGCTTCTTCATCGGAGCCCTTTCTTTCGGTTGGCCATAACCGAAAATCGCTCAAGTAATTGTGCTAACGACGATAGGCCCATTTTTGCCATTACTGTCAAGGCAGACAGCTTACGTAGATGTTGCATTCAGGTGTACAACCGGTAGACGACGGACTATGCAATGGAGTCCCTGATTATGAAGGAATCGGAACGTCAGCAGGGCGGCTGTGTACGGACTACGCCTACATGAGACCATGAGGCCTATCTCTCGCGGTTATACACAGCGCCTTGGACATTACATGAGGAAGACCTAGATTCACTTAGAGCCCTAGAAAAAAATAAATATTGACCCATATCTTGTGGTGGCACAGGGCGAACCACAATGCCTAAATAATGGGCAAGGAGCTGATTGCCTTGATCAGAGCCTCGTTGAAGGATCAAAACGAGGATTATCCACAGGATATTCCACAGAGCATCCGCATAACCGTCCCCTCCTGTCCCGCCTACAAAAACCTATCTCAATGCCTCGCCCCCTATGTCCGCGCGGCATTCAATTTGGTTTCTCCCTCTTGGTCATGCTCAATGTGTCGGCCGATAGTGGCGCGCTATACTGTCGGAACTTCAGTGGAACATCTTGGAACAACAATTTCTAGAGGGTTGCAACAGTCGCACCCGTCGTGAATTGTGCTCGCCGGCCGCTGGATGTTCCTATTATTGAAGTCCTAATCCATCAGTCAACAGTTGGCAGCGTGATGCTTCATTTGGCAGCGTTGTTCAAGGATCAGCTGACCCAGTTCAGTGAGACGTCCACCATGCTCCCATACATGGAGTGTCTGATCCAAAAAAGAATCGATGGTCGTATGCTTCTGGAGGTCATTCAGCAGTTTTTCGGTTGCATCCGCTACTATCGAGGCATCTCTACTAGTCATGATTTCACCTCGCGCTTTATAGGGCCAGAAACACCCCCACTACCATACAGACCCCGAACAGGCATAGAAAGTGGGGAACAGGGAAAACAACGGGCAGCGGCAGGATTACGACTTAAGTGGCCCGCCTGTCTCGCGCCTCCACCAGGGCATGACTCTTCTGGACACAAATTGTCCTTCCGTCACGCGTAAGTTGAGGTTCTTTGAAATCACAGTGTCAGCGAGAACCGCCGGCTGCGGGGAGTTCTGATACGGGGGCCTTTGAGGATTGTTCATACAGAGCGCGCGCTTCCGGCATCGGCTTGTTCAAGTCTTTGATTCGGGTTCCGTGCCCCGGATGCGTCGAAAGAAGCTCAGCAGGTTGCTCCCCGCTCTCCGCTTCCATACGCTCCCATACATGAACGGCCTCCTCTGGAGGATACCCCGCTTGGGCAGCGAGCAACAGTCCGATGTAGTCGGCTGGCTGAACATGGAACCGAACGTATGGGCCAAGGGTTGTTGGCACAAGTCGGGCTTGTCGGAGCCTCTATTGCACTTCAAAGTCAGGGGCTCAGTCCGATGGCTTCCCAGGCCGGCATGGCTGCACTCGGGCTAGGAACGCAGGTCGGTATATTGCTTCCCTTTAGCCGCAAGCATGAATCGGAGGCCCACTTAAACGCCCTTGCTTTTTCCGCATACTTCGATTGCTTCGCCGCCTCAATGATTCGTTCGGCCACCTGCTGAACCGGTTCTACCTCCTGAGGATCCTTGGAGATCTTGATATTCGGACTATTGATCACCTGCGCATAGGATCGTGCCTCCAGCCCTGCCATATAGCCGCTGGGAAAGGGCACGAATTGCCAGCGGCCGGTGTAGGGATTGGTGGTACAGCCAGAAAGGGAGATCACAACGAAAACGAAGCGTGAGCGACTTCGGTGAGTGACAGGTCGGCGGTTCCTACCTAGATATTACTAACTAACACTAGTCAGCGTTCTTAGCCTGCGCCGGCATGGCCCAGGGCCGGGAATCTCCGCGTTGCTCACGCAGCCATCCTTCATGCCGGTCCATATCCCCTCAACCCACTTCGCCGATGAGGATACGTGGCGCGACAGTCGTGTCACGGGGAGCACTGGAAAATTCTTCGAGCACTTGATCCGAATGCACCACACACATCGATCGCCGCCTACATGACGCTCACGGTTTCCTTGAAAAGCCGCCGGTTCGATAGTAAGATTCTTTCACGGTCAACGTCTCGTCCAGACAATACTAGTGTTCATCCCCGGTTCTTATCTTATAACGTAAAGCCATGGTAGTGTTCAGGAATGCTTGCATTCGCGTGCAGGCGAGAGGAGCCTCACAATGAGCAATGGATCGGTGGATGGACCCAAAAGCTTTGCACACCGGATCGCGCGATTAAAACAAGGAGAGCACCTCTGCTCGGTGTATGCCGAGTCAGGAGAGATGTTGACTCAGGTGGTTCCCTATATCAAGGCCGGCCTTCTTAACGGTGAACGCTGTATCTATGTTCTCGATGAAAATAAAAAGGAGTTGCTCGTTCAGGCGCTGAAGTTCTGGGGGGTGGATGCTGATCTGGAATTGAGCAAAGGCCAGTTAGTGTTCTGGACTCGACATGAATACCGGCAGCCCGGCCCGTTTGATCTCAACACCATGTTGAACTTTATCAATCGCAATCTACAACAGGCGTTGGTCGATGGGCATACCGGAATCCGACTTGGAGTGGAAATGAGCTGGACCATCAATAGCGGCCTGAGTAATGAGGACCTCGTGCGGTGGGAGGATTTTATCAATACCATTTCATTTCCAAACAGCAAGATTTCGTTTCTCTGCCAATACAACCGCCGTTTACTCTCGTCTGATTTGATTGCGCAGGCTGTTCACGTTCATCCCGTTGTGGTGTTGGGACAAGAAATTTGCCCGAATCGCTACTACCGCTCGGCCACTGATGTCCTGGCGAGTCAGGACAATCATAACCTGGACTCACTGCTGACCAACATTAAGGCCCCCGCTTTCCATCAAGCGACTTCTTAGCCGGTTCGGAACGCTGGCTCCCTGAGGCCGAACGGCCTTATCCATCGACCCGTCTTCAGCTGTCATCTGGCTCTACCTTCCTACTTTTCTCGTGTGATACATCTGCTGAATCATCCGCGCAGGTACGGATTCATCAACTGCGATTCGCAGACTGTTCGATGGTCTACAACGATGAGCGCTCTCCGTGTGTCCTCAAAAACAACCGGAAAACACTATCGTATTACTGTTACCTGAATCCGACCATCACGACGCACAAGTGGCAGTTCTATGGATTGCAACGATCATATGGGGCAATTATCGGCGTTTCGCCCCGCTCAGCGATGGAGCCTTCGGGTCGGCGTCGCACGCTTCCCTTTTGAGGCGGAGGATTCTGAGGGCTTGTTTCAAACTGCCACAGATACGCAGTTTCTTCTGCAAGCGTCCGTCGATCAGTTCACCATGACGCCGTAGTCCCATGCCCTTACTGGCCTAGGAATTCGAGAAGATTACATCGTGCCCCGCATGGAAAGACGACGAATGCCTCGATGTACCTTGCGCCTAGACTCGTGGGTGTCCATGGAGAACGGACGGCAATACGGTGGCCTGGTTACCGATTTATCGAAGTCTGGATGCCGAGTGCATAGTTTTATTCCTTTGGTAGACGGTATGCCTCTGCAGTTGCAATTGAGACTGCCGGGAGGCGTCTCCCCGCTGCAAATCGGACGTGCGGCTGTACGGTGGACATACCAGGCGTTCTTTGGTGTAGAGTTTCTTGCAATCGATCCTGACGAGGCGCAGCGCTTACATCGCGTGATGGCGAATCTTCTCGCCTCCCCTGCCTAGAATTCTGTGGTGTTGGTCTTTTCTCTGCTCTACCAGTTCATCTAGGCCATTTTGGCCCTAGTGGCAACATCCTCCATCCTCTATGCATGATTCGTAGGCCATAGCATAGACGCCTTTAGGTGCGTATCGGGCATGCATCTCCATCTACTTAGTCATCCACTTTTTTTCGGTCGTAGATATTCATCCTAGGACCATTAAAGATATACGTATATTACCCTGTCTGCGTTATGATCGATTCCCCAGGAGGTGATAGATTGACAGCAGATCAAGCCATGCGGCTGCGCGACCGCTGGGTTATACGCAGAGACACACGACCATGCCAACATTTTGAACTGGAGTTGCTATGGACCGATGAAGGCGTGTCGACAGGAACTTATATCTGTCTACACTGTGGGACAGAAGTATGCCAGGGCATAGAATCGGACCGGTCTGCTGACGACTCCTTGCCGTCTCAATAGGGGAACGTGTCAAACCGTTTTGAACCATCAACAGAAAGAACTGATAGCGGAGCACGGCTAGCGGTTAATGGAATTCGAGATGGGAAATCAGCAGGAAATGAAAAATGATTCCCTTTTCAAGGACACATAACACCTTTTTAACACTTAGGCTTTTAAATGCAGGATATCAACCTACGACGGGACTCGTCATTCTCCTTCTTCACAAAGGCAACCCAGGAGGCGCTTAATACCCTGCTTTCATAATCGTTGGCTGTAATTCCACAGTCCGTTGTGATTAGAATAGCGTGAGCTATGTTATGGGACCGCTTGCCTGATTCAACAGCACTCCCCCTGATGAACCTTTGCTAAGGAACGCTTAGACTTCACCCGCTCATCACTCCGACTTGGGGCTTCCGCACGCTCGCATTGACTGGTCTTCTGACTTTGCATCCAACAATTCTGCCGCTTATACAAGCTGTACGTTAGGATCCTTCCCGTCCTGGCCAATGCTCTTGACTTGAAGACCCTGGGACCGTTAGTTAATTCCACCGCCGGCATTTTGGTTATCTGTCATAGAGAGGGTGTCTTATGGAATCATGGGCCGAGAAGGAAGCGGAAAAAATCCTGGATGATTTTGCGGCGTATGAAGGGGCAGACGACCTGCTTAAGCTACAACAAGCCATTGCCCGCGCCCTAAGCCGTGCGTATGAAGCCGGCAAGGCACAAAGGCCGCCTGACCAGTGACCCAAATCGGCCGTTGCACGACTCATATGGGCTGCCGGTGTAACGGTGCAGCCGGATTGATGGCATGAGGAATTTTTAGTCTGCGCATTTGAACTTTCCGTACCGCTTGTGATTCTTTCCTTTTCGAGCATCGATGTCTCAGCTCATAGCACATTCGCATCTGTGTTCGGCATAGCTGGCTTATGTGATGCAACGTGGTTTGCGCGCCTGTCATGCACGTGTCCTGCTCGACGTTTCCTTGCAGCCTGTATGCGCCACAACACGAACCCCGAGACGCCCATCAGAAGAAGTGGGATGCCCGGGACATTGAGGAGCGTCTTCTCAAAGCCGAAGAAATTGAGTTGATGGAGTTGCATGACGAAGAAGTGCACTTTTCTCCAACGGCCTTCGTCTTCGAGAATTTCGCCGGTCTGCCTATCTAAGATGATCTCGGTTCGACCGGTATCGTTAAATCCCACACGAATGGCGTCTTGGGCATGGTGCTTTTTTCGCGGGGTGTATTGCTCCGGTGAGACACTGGTGACGTCGGCGGGCTCGTTGACGTATTGCCGGGCAATGTCGCGCGCCCAGTCTGTCGAGATCGGAGACAGTCGTTCCCCGGTCATGGCATCCACTAAAACCGTTCGCCCCTTCCCTTCCGCGCGAAGCCGGATATCATAGAACAACCTGCCGGCATCGGAGCGAAGCATCACCTGCTCTACATGAGCCTTGGCAGCCACAGCGGCTTTGCTCGCCTCTATTGCAGCCGGCAGGGCCACCCGGACGCCCTCCAGGGGAGGTGCGGCGACTGAATGCACTTTTTCCTTGTAATGGCCCTCCCAGTACAGGAATCGTGCGTTCGCCCACAGGAGTCCGGTAGTAAGTGAAAGCAGAAAAAATCCGAGCGCGGACATCGCAATCCAGCGATGCGCGTTTCTCATCTTTCGTTCAGTGTCCCCCTTGCTCATGCTATTTCTCCCTCTTCTTCTCCGGCACGACTTCAAGCGCTAGCGTTCCTCGGTGCCGAATCGCCTCGAATGACTTTCCTTTGAACTGGCCGGAGGTCTTTTCCTGGTGCTCTGCTTCGAACACATAGCGTCCAGGCCACGGCGGTGTGAATGACGCGATGCCTTGGGAGTCCGTATGAAGTTCCTTGTCCCAGCCGATGGGCGCATGCACCAGGAGGTGCTTGGACGCGAACGGCGCTCCTTTGAAGACAACCTTCACGACAATCTCACCGCCTGGCTCATACGTCAGCGTGCCCTTTGCGAGGTTCAGCCCTTTGCTAAGCGGAATGACGTCGAGATCCTGATGGGCCGCTGTATCCGGTTCACGCTCCCCCACTCTGCCCTCTTCGAAACACATGAACTGAGTTCTGGCATGGAACATCGGTTTCACGATCCCGATGTCGTACTTTGTGAGATCCTGTACATCGGCCTCGCGCTGTTCGGCCATTACGGCGTATCGGCCCGGCGTGCACGACGGCAAAGTTCCTTCGAAGTGATTGCCCTTCTTGGTCAGCATGAGCTCTGTCTGGGTACGCTTGGGATCGACGATTCGAAGCATCACACCGTCAATTGTATCGAGTCTGCCACCGGCTTCCTCGCGCAGAAACTCCTGGTATTCCCCAAAATACACGCGGATCGACTGCTCGATTCCCGGCCGTGCGGTGGAGTCCGTTTCAATCCACACAAAATGGGCTTCCGCCTGGGTCGTGAAGCCCATCGTCAACGCAACGCTCAAGCCGCACCCAGACAACAACACACGTACATTGTTCCCTAACATCGCGATTCCTCCTTCTCAATGAACGGAACGAATTGCCGCTATGCCTCATTAGAACTTCATCGCAACCCCGCCATAGAAATTCCTGATTTCTCCTGGCAGGATCCCGACAAAGCTCGCCGTTGCACGTTGGGCTATGAATCTCTCGTCGAAGAGATTCCGGATGCCGGCAAAGACCGACCACCGTGACTTCGGCGGCGAATAATTCAGGCGCAGGTTAAAAATGGCATAGGATGGGATTGCCCCGACTGATCCCAGCGTATTTTCCTGCGTGGTGTTGTTCACGTCTGAAAACTGCCGTCCGACAAACACCCCGTCCAGCTCAACAGAGGCGCCTTGAGGGTGGAAGTACCCAATCGATCCATAGGACGTCATACGTGGCGCCATCGGCAGATCTTTTCCATTGGTCGTCCCCGAGAGAGACTTGGGCCTGAGCACGGTCACATTCGCCCGGCTGGCGAAACCTTCCAACGGCTTCCACAAACGCCCCCAGTCGAACATCAGCGTGGTTTCAACCCCCTCATGCAACGTCTTCCCACCATTGACCAACTGACTGCCGTTCTGGACGATCTGGTTGCTAAAATCGATGCGGAACACAGCCACCTCAGCCGACACACCCGGATAGAACGTGGACCGGACACCGACATCGGAACTCAATCCGCGTTCGGCCGCCAAGTCTCGATCGGTTCCCGTGGTAGGGTCTATCGCGTTGGCAAAGGTTGGAGGGCGGAAGGTCGTATGGACGTGGCCGAAGAGCAGCGTATTCATCGGCAATTGGTATTTCACGCCGGTACCGTAGATGAGGCCTTGCGTCATAGCAGAACCTTTGAAATTCGGCGTGGTAGCCGGCGGAATCGCATTCATTGTTTCACGGCTCTGATTCACCTGCTCCCAGCGAATACCGGGGGTAATCGAAAGTGCTTCAGTGAACTTGAATTCCCCTTCCGTGTAGGCTGAGTAGGCCACCGTCTCGAGATCCGCATTATTCGTAGTCCGCGAAATCTTCGACCCGGCGGTGCCGAGACCAGTGACATCAGTCAGTCGCTCGGCGTGATACCGCACACCGGTCACCAGTTTGTGATCCAGCCCAAAGAGTGAAAAATTGAATTGATGCTGAGGCACCACGCCAAATACGTTAAACTTGCGGAGAAAATTGGTGCTGGTAGGCAGCAGGGCTCCAGTAGCGGCGTTCTGATCCTGAATGTACCAGTTCCGTTCGAACACATTGCCGTAGACGATCAGCTTGACGGTGTTATGAACATCGATTTGGCGGGTCGCGGTGACGTCGATGGCCCCACGCTGTCCCTTGAACTCGTCAAACTGTTTGCCTGCCTTCCTCACATCTGTGGCGAACTGTGCGGGAGTGATTCCTCCCGGGGTCTGGGCGGTTTCGTTGTACCAGTACACATTGGTTCGTATCTGAGTCTTGTCGTCCGGATTGGACTCCAGCCGAAGGGTAAAGTCATCCACTTGAGAGGCGCTGTGCTCCCTGAAGCCGTCGGACTGCTGACGGAGATAGCCGATTTGCGCGCCTAAATTTCCAAATCTCCCGCCGTAGTAACTGTTGCTCTGAAACAGATTGAAGCTGCCAACCGTGTTCGTGGTGGAAAACGTAGGCGTCACCGGGATACTTTTCGTGACAAAATTGATTAGGCCGCCTTGCGTGTTTGGCGAATAGCGGACCGTCGCGCCGCCTTTAATGACGTCGATGTGATCGACCCGATCAATAGGGATCATGTAGTACATCGAGGGATCGCCGAACAATGCGGGTTGAATCGGCACCTCATCCACCAGCACAAGAATATTTCTGCTTCTGGTCGGATTCATCCCGCGGATGCCGATATTCGGACGAAGGCCTTGACCATACTCTTCTAAGATGTTGACGCCTGGGATGCGCCGCAGAATCTCATTAGCGTTTTTGGGCCTAGCACGTTCAATCTCCTCTCTCGTGACGATGTTCACGGTGCCGGCGATCTCTTTGATTTGTTCTTCATCGCGGGTTTCGGTGAAATCTTCGCGCTCGCGCACATCTTTCACCACCACTTCCGGCAGCTTTACTTTTTTTGATTTTGGCTCCATGGCAGCGCGTGGTGGCTCGCTTATTCCCGCACCGGTGGGGCTGAAATCATTCTTGTGCACGGCGATCGTGGTGGCATCCACGAACGTATAGGTGAGGCCCGTGCCATCCAATAACTGATGAAGCGCGTCCTGCGGGGTAGCCGCATCGGTCACGCCCTTCGTCGAGAGTCCGCGAACCAGGTCGGGGGTGTAGAGTATCTGAAGATTCGTCTGCTCGACGAAGACTGCCAGTGCACGGTCCAACTCCTGCGGAGGAATAGTGACCATTGCACTTTCTATCTGTGCCCAACTTCCACTGGCAATCCCACAGATGGCTGCCGCCACAAAAGCGAACAGTAGCCGTCGTAATCCCGTCACATGCCATGTCATGATGGCGTTCCCTTTCTTCTCATCGAGGCTGTCTCCTTACCGTCGCGCACAACAAAAAGCCCACAACCGCTGGAGCGGCTGTGGGCTCTGGATTCTGAATCCTTTGGCCTCTTATGTTTATCGCGGGTGCGCGAAGAGCCTCACGCACGACTCCAAATCACTCCTACACCCAGGCACACTTGGCAGTCGCAACCCCACAGGTTGGGTGCCGGATTCGAATCTCACATGGGGAATGATTTCCGACTGCTACTTGAAGACGATCTTTTTCAGTTCGGCGGCTGGGAGTTCGACTTCTCCAAAATCCGATAGTCCCTTAAAGCTTCCCGCGATAGCCAATGTGAATTCTCCCGACTTCCCATCGTTCAGTGTAATGGTGACGGCCGGCAAGGCGCCGTTTCCGGATGGCTTGAAATCCAGATACTTGATCGTGTCGAACTTGATTTTGACCGTTGCGGTCCCGCGCTTGACGGGTACTTCGCGGACTTCATGGGGAACGAACGCGGTTTCACTTACTTTTTCTTCCCAATAGAACAGCACGTTTTTCATGTCGGTGTCGATTCCTTTGGCATCAGTGGCAGTGGCATGGAACGCCTTGTCCGCTTTCCCTTCGACCGCCCACAGGGAATTACTACCCATCAGAGTCACAGCAATCACGATGTACATGATGCTCTTCACAATCCGATCATATCGGTATCCTTGAACATGATTCACGGGTTCTCTCCTTCGTGGTGTGTCAATCATTGATGCGACTCTCCGTCTCTCTCCAGTAATGCTTAATATCTCGTTAGCTCTCCAGGTTGTAGCTGATCGGAACGAGAATCGTGATCTGGGGCTGCCCAAGCGGATGCTTCAGCGCCAACGGCGACGCCTTCTTCACGACGTTGAGCGCGTCCTGATCCAGGATGGCATGGCCGGAACTTTCATCGATTCGGAGTCCCACGATCGTTCCATCGTCTCGAATCACCGCTTCGAGAATGACCTTTCCTTCCCAATGACGTGTTCTGGCCTGCAACGGATAGCGTTTCAGTTGCTCGATCCGAGTCCAAAGACTCTCGGCTAACCAACCGTAATCGGCTTGGGCGTGCGGCATAGCCTGCACGGTCCGCTCTGTCACCAGCCGATGCTCGACTTCCGACGAGACTGGCACATGATGTGGAGCCTCATGTGTAACAACACCTGCTCGTTCAATGACCGGGGACTGTTCGACCGTCCTTTCCTTCTCTACCATCCTGTCCGTTTCCACCGGCTCCACTCGTTCCACTGCCATCTGCTCGACAGGCATGGAAGTCGTCGCTGCAACAATTGGGTCCTGTGCGATAGCCGGCGCTTGTGTAACGACCTGCCGCTCTTCTGTTGTCCTAGACTCCTGCACTGCCTGCGTGATTGGTTGCCCTGTGTCGTGAACCGATTCCAAGTGATGGGCCGCCGTTACCTGCTGTGCTGGTTGTGTGATGACAGGAGCGGGCCCGGTACGGATGTCGCGGGTCACTCGTGGAATATCTTGTGGGGTCGCGACGACACGCTTGGCTTGAATAGGCCGTTCAACGGGTCGTTGCCGAACCGGAGCCGGAGATGGAGTGTGAGCCGGCGGCGGAATATCGGCAGGGGCCGGTTCGCTCACCACCTGAGAACCAGCCGGCTGCACCAGTGCGACATCAAAGCGAAAGGGTTGAGTCAGAGCGGGCCGCTCGAGTTCTGCCATCAGTATCAACGCACCCCCGAGGCCACATATATGGATGAACGTTGAAGCGGCCCAGCCGTGAGCATGATGCCGTCGCACCCTCACAACCGGCTCATCCTGCTGCATCCTGTTCATGATCGCACCACCTCCAAACTGACTTGCCTAAAGCCCAATCCACGCACCTCGTCGACCAAGCCGACAAAGCGCTCCAGCACCGTAATTCGGTCGGCACGCACCACCACGAGCGACTCGCGCGGGTGCGGATTGAGAACGACCTTCAGCCCGTCCTCGGGCACCTGTTGATCATTGAGAAACATGGCTCCGGCTGCCGTGAGCGTAATGACCAGCGGGACGTCTTGCCGATCGCCCGCCTCCTTGGCTTTGGCCAACTCCACGGGGACCTGTCCTGTCGTGATGAATGTCGCGGTGGTCAACACAATAACCAACAGCACCAACATGACATCCACCAATGGGATCACATTGATCTGATCCAGGTCACGTTCCATGTTGAACCTTGTACAAGGTGAGCAGTTCGGCGACGCGGCGGCGCAGAATATTGTTCAGCACAACGCACGGAATCGCGACCAGAAGGCCCATCGCCGTCGCTTTGAGTGCCAAACTGAGGCCGACCATGATCGTCGCCACCGCCATCGTGCCGGAGGTCCCCATGGTATGAAAGGTCAACATGATGCCGAGGACGGTTCCTAACAGTCCGATGTAAGGCGCGTTCGCAGCGACCGTGCCGATAATGACGAGGCGCTTGGTCAAGGCCAGTTCCAGCATATGAAGATTAGCAAAGCTCTGCGTCTCTACACGCCGGTAGAACATCCAACGCTCGATCGCGATTGCGATCGACCAGAGACTGAGTCCGATCAAAAGCCCGATGATGCCGATATCTATGCTATGCTTGACTGCGTCCATCGTGTGACCGCCTCCTGTGCCTGACCTGAGAGAGCAACGCGTCAGTGTGTGGCAAAAAAAAGAGCCCAAGGGTGCTCTACAAGCACCCTTGGGCTCCGGTCTCAAGAACCTCTGGCCTTAATTACTGTCTTGGATGGAGCACGCAGCGCGTGAGGCGCCCGCACTCCTTGATTTCAATTCTCAATATCATGTCAGACCGACTGCTGTCAACATGCTTTCCTTTGCGAAGCTGTCCCGCTGGACAAGAAGCCCAACCGTCGTGTGGCAGCGAGCAATAGCCAGACAGTGCTACTGTGAATTGTGGAAACGCCCGCGAAACATACGCTGACGGCGTGAAGAACCATGGAGCGCGGCAAACAAATGACCACGAAACATCAGCATGGCGACTGCAACTGGAGGTGTCAGCAGCGCAAGGAGCCACGCGGCACCGGTCGGCAGACCAAGATAGGTGAGCCAGGCATTGAGGAGGGTGAACGGAAAGATGAGCACCTGGAAGAAATCCAATCCCGCTCCTCGCCCGAGCCTACTGGACAGGCCGAAGAAAAACGAGAAGCCGAACGGCGCCAGCACAATCGCCAACGGCAAAAACCATTCGATCCAATTATCCAGCACAAATTCATAGCTCTCCCGCAGCACGTCAAGCGGTGAATCATGTCGCACTTGATAGATTACTTCAGGAGCGGGATTGAGCAGGATAAATAAGAGCAGCAGGATGGCGGCAGTAAGCAATTGCCCGTTTGGGTTCGCCGCCATCCCCTTGTCCAGCAACATCATTGGAATCCATAAGACAAAACCCACGCCAATCACATCCCAAAAGTACGCGCCAAAGCTTTCCCAAATATCCTGAAAGGTAATCGCCCTCGCTCTGAGCACCGCGTCTTCGATCAAGCTCAGCGTAGCGCCGATCAAGAGAGCATTGACGGCTCCCAAGATGAACCCGCCGAGCATGCCGAGCGGTCTGGCGATTTCCGTCGCCAACACCATCAGGATGGCAAAGACGGTCACTGCCACCGCGGTCATCCACCCGCGAATGAATGAACGCGCCGTGGCCTGGAGGGCATCACGATATAAATGAAGTGTGGCCGTTACGATTCCGCTCATTGTCTGTATGAGTCTCCTTGTCGTGTCTGTCGTTGCCGTAACCATCGACCGCCGAGGCGCGTCACGATGGTCGCCGGAATGAATCGAGTCACCCACCGTAGCAATCGCCCCCGCCATCCGATGATGACGACCACAGGCCCCCGGGGCAAGGCGGCGAGGGATATGGAAACTACTTGGGCTGCCGTATCGCTACCCAACGGATTGTTCGCCCGAAAACCGGAGGTCTGATGAAAGTCCGTCTCTGTACTGCCGGGACAACACGCCTGAATGCGTACTCCGAAGGGGCGAACCTCTTCAGCCAGCGCCTGCGAAAATGTAATCAGAAAAGTCTTCGTTGCCGCATATTCGGCCATAAAGGGCAGCGCGAACAAGCCGGCGGTTGACGCGACGTTAATCACGGCGCCGCTGGACCGTTCAACCATGCCAGGCAGGAACAGCCGCATCGACTCCACAATCGTGTTCACATGTAGCCGAAGCATCTCTTGAATGCGCGGCATCGGCACGTCAATGAAGGGCCCGAAGGCGCCAAATCCCGCATTGTTGATTAGGAGGTCCACATGGTCGCGGCGCTGTCTTGCGGCAACGTAGAGCCGCTGCGCCGAATCGGGCAGGGCCAGATCCATGACTTCGGTGTGCGTGACTACCTTGTATCTATCGCGTAACTCCGATGCAAGGCTCCTGAGCCGACCTTCAGCCCGGGCGACAAGCAATAAATCATAGCCGGCCGCGGCGAGCGCCTTGGCATATTCTGCGCCAATTCCACGGCTGGCACCGGTCACGACGGCAAATAAGCGAACCCGTTCTTCGTTCACAACCCCTCGCTGCTCGGCGGCGACAATAGTCTGTCCCTCACGACGAGTCAACACTTTCGTAGGAGGATAGCCGTCAGCCCTCAGCAGTCAGTCACCAGCTTTGCGGAAAGAGAAAAATTGCCTTATGCTCAGCGCTACGACCTGAACATTGACGGCTCCATCACAGGATGAATGACTACAGTGACTTCAGACGCTCTTGCCGGCCATGCCGGCGATGTCGGAATCCAAGCCGCCATGCCCCATGAGATCTTGAGCGGGATAGCCATGTTAGCCGTTATCGGAATTGTTTTGATCGTTCTCGGCGCCATGGGCGTGTGGCTTCTTTTTAAAATCGAGCGGTGCCTGCGCAAACCCAACTAACACTCGTTTTTCCTCTCGTTGTCAATTTTTATCTCGCAGCGTTGACTTGCTACCATAAGTGCTTATGTCGATGTGGGTACCGCATAACCCTTGCTTGAAGGAGCGCCATGGACCTCAACCGGATGACAATCAAACTCCAAGAGGCACTACAAGCCGCTTCTGGCCACGCCATGCGGCGAAGCCACCAGGGCATTGATGTCGAACATCTGTTGCTCGCCTTACTGGAACAGGACCGTGGGCTCGCGACATCCCTCTTAGAGGCAGCCGGCGTGTCGGCGGCTGCAGTGGTGCAGGCCGCTGAACAGGCCTTGGGAAAACTGCCGCAAGTCCAGGGAAGCGGCGGCGGTCCCGGCCAACTCCATGTGACCTCACGTCTGTCTCAAGTACTGGCTCGTGCAGAGCAGGAGATGCAAGCACTGAAGGATGAGTACCTAAGCGTCGAGCATGTCCTCCTCGCTATGGTGGACGAGGGGGGCATCTTTCGCCGGCTTGGTGTTACGCGGGACCGGTTGCTCTCTGCCCTCCAGCAAGTGCGTGGTAACCAGCGCGTGACAAGCCAAGATCCAGAAGGAACTTACGAGGCGCTCGAAAAATATGGCCGGGATCTGACCAAATTGGCGGGCCAAGGCAAGCTCGATCCCGTCATCGGCCGCGACGATGAGATCCGACGAGTGATCCAAATTCTGTCACGGCGCACAAAAAATAACCCGGTCTTGATTGGTGAGCCGGGGGTGGGCAAAACAGCGATCGTCGAAGGGCTTGCACAGCGGATCGTCAAGGGCGATATCCCCGATGGATTAAAGAACAAGCGGCTTATTACATTGGATATGGGGTCGCTCGTCGCGGGAGCCAAATTCCGCGGTGAATTTGAAGAAAGGTTGAAGGCGGTCCTGAAGGAAGTCCAAGCGGCGCAGGGCCAGATTTTATTGTTCATTGATGAGCTCCACACCGTCGTCGGCGCCGGCGCGGCTGAAGGATCGATGGATGCCGCCAACCTTCTCAAACCGATGTTGGCCCGAGGCGAATTGCATTTAATCGGGGCCACGACTTTAGACGAGTACCGCAAACATATCGAGAAAGACGCTGCCCTGGAGCGGCGTTTCCAAACGGTGATGGTCGATCAGCCGTCGGTGGAAGATACGATCTCAATTCTACGCGGGCTGAAGGAGCGGTATGAAGTCCATCACGGTGTCCGAATCAAAGATTCGGCCCTGATTGCCGCTGCGAAACTGTCTCATCGCTATATCACGGACCGGTTCTTGCCGGACAAAGCCATCGACCTGATCGATGAAGCTGCGGCGCGCTTGCGCACGGAAATCGACAGCGTTCCTGTGGCCCTGGACGAAGTCTCGCGCAAGGTAATGCAACTGGAAATCGAACGTGAAGCACTGCGCAAGGAAACCGACCCGGCCAGCCGGGCCCGGTTGGAAACGATCGAGAAGGAGCTCGCTGAAAAACGCCGCGACATGGAAGCGCTCAAAGCCCACTGGGAGGCGGAAAAGGTGTCGGTCGGCCGCCTCCGGAAGTTGCGGCAACAGATCGAAGCCGTCAAGCAGGACATCGAGCGTGCCGAACGGAACTATGATCTAAACCGGGTGGCCGAACTCCGCTATGGTGAGCTCCCTCGCCTCGAGCGCGAGCTCGCCGCCGAGGAGCAGCATCTCGTCAAGAAACAGGGTGAGAGCCGTCTGCTCAAGGAAGAAGTGGACGAGGAAGATATTGCCCTCGTCGTCAGCCGATGGACCGGGATTCCGGTGACACGCCTGATGGAAAGCGAACTTCAGAAATTGCTGCGCCTTGAAGACCTTCTACATGAGCGTGTGGTCGGCCAAGATGAAGCTGTGAAAGCGGTGGCGGATGCGGTCTTGCGAGCGCGCTCCGGGATCAAAGACCCGAACAAACCCATTGGTTCATTTCTATTTCTGGGGCCGACGGGCGTCGGCAAGACTGAACTGGCGCGGGCGCTCGCAGCGACCCTCTTCGATGACGAAAACAATATGATTCGCATCGATATGTCCGAGTACATGGAAAAGCATACCGTGGCTCGCCTCATCGGCGCCCCGCCGGGCTATGTGGGGTACGAAGAGGGCGGCCAATTGACCGAAGCGGTGCGACGTCGACCGTTTGCCGTCATCCTGTTTGACGAAATTGAGAAAGCGCATCACGATGTATTCAACGTGCTTCTTCAAGTGCTCGATGACGGGCGGTTGACCGACTCACAAGGTCGCACGGTGGACTTCAAAAACACCGTGTTGATCATGACGTCCAACATCGGGAGCCAAGAAATCTTAGAGTCACAACAGCATGGACAGTCCTACGAAGCCTTGAAAATGGTGGTCACCACGGAATTACGGCGGCATTTCCGCCCAGAATTTCTCAACCGCGTCGATGAGACCGTCGTCTTCCATGCGTTGACGCTGGAGAATCTCGTAAAAATCGTGGATATCCAGCTGGCGCGACTTCGCGACCGTCTCGCTGAACGGCGGATCATTCTGCAGCTTACGCCGGCGGCCTTGGATGACTTGGCGAGACGCGGGTACGATCCCGTCTACGGCGCCCGACCGCTGAAGCGATTGATTCAGCAAGACATCGAGACGCCGATCGCCCGGCTTCTCGTCAAAGGTGAATTGCGCGATGGAGATACGGCCACTGTCGAGCTGAAGGATGGCCAGATCGCGGTGATCCCGACCGTGGAAGCGACCCCTTGACTTAAGATGGTTGTGACTTATCTATTATTATCAGTAGAAATCAGGTGAGTCAGCCATCAATCAATAGAAAGGGGGATGCGATGACCATGACGACGTTAATGCCGTTTGATGTTGATAAGTTTCTTGACGAAGCCCTTCGCGCCGGCAATGGGACCGCTTCCTGGTCGCCTGCGTGCAACGCGTATGAAGATGAACGGAGCTACTGGGTTCAAGTCGCCTTGCCCGGTCTGGATCGTAAGGACATCGAGATTGTCGTTGAGGACGAAGTCTTAACGATTAAAGGTGAACGGAAGAAAGAAACCTCTAAGGAGAGAACCTACTTCATCCATGAGTTCTCACGCGGCTCATTCGTGAGATCGTTTAAGTTGCCGAACACCGCGGATCACACGAAAGTCGCGGCCACCTATCAGGACGGCATCTTGACGGTGGAGTTGCCAAAGCGGGAAGAAACAAAGCCTCGCCGAATTACGATCGCGTAACGCAGGGACGTTGCCCAGCGGCGGCGGCACTCGCCGCCGCTTCTCTTATCCCAGCTTCACCGACGCGCCCTTCGCATCAACATCATCCCCCGCTTTTTTCAACTTATCGACGGACCATTGATGGGGGAGGATTTCCATTCGATGACCTTTGATGGTAATCCAGTCTCCCTGAGTGATCGTGACGCGACCCGGTTGCTTGACTTCCATTAAGACCACGACCTTCCCCGATTCCACATTCTTCAAGATAAAACGTGTCGGGGTCTTTTCCAATTCGTGTGCCCGCCGCTCATTAAACGCCATCGTGCTGTCCACGACTTTCATCAGCACCCGGCCGACTTGGTCAAACAGGACGAAATTGACGAGCAGGGGCCCTTCGGGCTTGCGAAGGGCGACCGTCATCTGGGGCACGCCTTCGACTTCCACGGTACCATCCGTATTGCGGTACAGATTCGATCCGATTTCGAGATCCATCGTTTCCATCTCCTATTAAATTTCCGGGGTGTTCAAAAGGGTGATTTATGATACCCGCCCGCCCAGGCGCGCCCCCTCTGGAGCGAGGCCGCAGGTGATAAACAACAGGAGGCGTAGACTCTTTATCATCCGCCCATCCCTGACCCGGCCAAGACCGGCTCTTCTGCCCCTGGCTACATTGAGGATTGTTTCGAACCGAGAACGACGCTGGGATCGTTTTCATCATCCTATTAAGGCTTTCGGATACGGTCCAAGATAAGCGCAATGCATCCCCCTAACAGCCCACCGCCAAAAATAGCCGTAAACACCTCAACCAGTTTGACTTCCCACAATGATCCCTGCGCCTGCATAATTTCGCGAACGCCGCCTTGCAGCATGATGACAGACAGGGCCATCAGTGCGCCAACCACGAACCACCATACGAATATGCGAAATGCGCTCATGTTTTCTAGAACTATGCAGTCTGCCCAAGAAGACCATCCAACACGGCCGCAGGTGAGAAACAACCGCACGGGTAGCCTGCGCTACGTTGAGGATTGTTTCGAACCGAGAACGAAGTTGGGGCCTTTTTCAGCCATATGCTATGCTATAAATCGTTTTGCCGATCCAAGCTTCTGTACTGTATCGCCTCGGCGACATGTGATGCCTGGATCTGATCGCAGTCGGCCAGATCGGCGATCGTACGGGCCACCCGTAGAATCCGTCCATACGCCCGTGCCGACAATCCCAATTTGGCCATTGCTCGCTCGATGAGCTGCTGACTCGGCTGATCCAGCACACAATACTTCTTCACATGTCGCGGTTTCAGCTGGGCATTACTAAAAATGCCGTCTTGTCTGTAGCGTGCGGCTTGTCGCGCCCTGGCAGCGCTGACGCGCGCACGAATGGCATTGGATCCTTCTTGCACTCCCTCCACCCCCAGCTCGCGTACCGGTACCGGTGGCACATCGATATGGATGTCCAACCGGTCCAAGAGTGGACCCGAGAGCCGGGCCCGATAACGGCGGATTTGATGTGGTGTACACAAACATTCTTTGCTTCGATCACCGTAATGGCCGCACGGGCATGGATTCATGGCCGCGACGAGCATGACGGCTGCCGGGTATCGCAGCGAGGCATTGACCCGCGTCACCGTTACGGTGCCATCCTCCAACGGCTGACGCAGACCATCCAAGACATGCCGCTTGAATTCGAGAATTTCGTCCAGAAAGAGGACGCCATGATGGGCCAGCGACACCTCTCCCGGTTTGGGCACCGCCCCGCCTCCGATCAACCCCGCATCGGAAACGCTATGGTGCGGCGCACGAAAGGGTCTGGTGATGATCAGGGGTCGGTTGGTGGTTAACAGTCCGGCGACGCTATGCACGCGCGTCGTTTCAATTGCCTCCTCGCGCTCCATAGGCGGCAGAATGCCGGGCAGTCGGCGAGCCAGCATGGTTTTGCCTGAACCCGGCGGACCGATCATCAAAATGTTATGCCCGCCGGCTGCTGCCACTTCGAGCGCGCGCTTTGCGTGCTCCTGCCCTTTGACATCCGCGAAGTCCTCTTCTTCATGATCCGTCACACTATGGAACTGGCTCAGTTCAGCTCGAGCAGGGACAATGGCTCGGTTTCCCATTAGAAACTCAACGACTTCGGGAAGCGTGTGGACAGGATAGGCATCCACTCCTTCGACCACCGCCGATTCGATGGCATTTTCAGGCGCCATTACCACCCCATAGCGTTTACGGCATGTTAGCGCGATTGACAGCGCGCCAGGCACGGGTTTGATCCGGCCGTCGAGCGATAATTCGCCGACCAGCACCCGATCGACCATGGCTTCTGCAGGAACGATTTCCTCGGCCACGAGAATGCCGATAGCCATTGCGAGATCCAGGCCGGATCCTTCTTTTTTCACGTCCGCGGGGGCAAGATTGATCGTGATTTTTTTGATCGGAAAAGAAAAGCCGCTATTCTTCAGCGCCGAACGCACGCGATCGCGGCTTTCTCGTACGGTCGCGTCAGGCAATCCCACGACAGAGAATTGCGGCAAGCCGCCGCTGATATCAACCTCCACCTCCACCAGGTGAGCATCCAACCCTGCAAGGGCCGCACTGAACACCTTCGCGAGCACATCGACCTCGTAGCTTTCCTTAATTCCGCCTGAGCCGTTTGCGGTATCTTGGCCGTCAGCAGCGGCGATTATAGGCGTGCGGTTTGCGGCTTTTCAACCAAAGACGGTAGCCGTACTCATGGACGACCATTCACGCTGTGACCTCCCCATGAACGTGCGTCGCCGGCAATTCCTATACGGGCTTCCCGAACGAGACAGGGACATCAATCTTCTCGGTTCCCGTTATGACTTTACAGCCGAACCATAGGATCGCTGGATTGCCCTCGGTGGGTGGCGTATACTCGTCGCCATGTGCCGGTGAACCTCTCCGAGGTCGTCTTCATGCGCACTCATTCCCTTGTGTCCCCGATTCGCTGCCGCCAATACCCACGACCGCGATCTGCAGCCCTGAGTTTTGCCTGTATCACAGTATTGCTCGTCATGCTGACACTAGTGGTTCCGTTCTCTGTCGCGGGGGAAGAGACCCCATCACCTCGAGGCAGTTGGAAATCGATGACTCCGGCTCCCTCAGCAAGGACTGAGGTCGCCGCCGCAGCCGTAGGGAACAAAATATATGTCGTCGGCGGTTTCAGCGAACCGAGCCTGAGCAACATCAAAGATCTGGCTATCACGCCTCTGGTCGAAGAATATGATTCAGCAACAGATCATTGGACCGCCAGGGCCCCTTTGCCGGAGGGACTTCATCACGTGGGCATCGGAGTGGTCGACAACCGCCTGTACGTGATCGGGGGGTTCAAACAATCACTGATGTCCGTGTGGAAACCGGTCGCCACGGTTTATGTGTATGACCCTGCCCACGATACATGGACTGAGGCATCACCGATGCCGACCGCGCGAGGAGCGCTCGCAGTGGCGGAACTCGGAGGCACTTTGTATGCCGTTGGAGGCTATGACGGGGATGGAAATACTCCAGCAGTGGAGGCCTATGACCCGATTCACAATTCGTGGTCGGCACGAGCGCCGTTGCTGACACCGCGCGATCACCTCGCCACTACAACGGTGAACGGAACGATGTATGCGATCGGGGGACGGCTGAACCGTGATTACGGGCACAATCTATCAGTGACTGAAGCCTATAATCCTTCCACCAATACGTGGACACGAGTCGCCGATCTTCCAACGCCCAGGAGCGGGATCACTGCCGGTGTGATTGACAATGCCGTCTATGTGTTGGGCGGTGAATCTCCCGGTGGAACATTTGCTACGAACGAAGCGTATGTGCCGGCCCAAGATCGCTGGTATACGATGACGCCCATGCCGACCGCACGCCATGGGCTGGGGTCGGCGGTCGTCGATCAACGTCTCTACGTGATCGGTGGCGGACCGAAGCCGGGTGGATCGTTCAGCCCCGTGAATGAAATGTTCCTGCCGCCCGCGCAGGCGTCTCAACGGATGAGCGGACGCGCTTCGTCGAAACAGGTCGGGACCATCATGGCGTTGCTCGCGACCTTTCAGGACGCACAGGCGCTTCCTCCTGAATCGAGCCCCGATGCCAATCGGTTGATCAAAGCCTTGATTCAATTCCAGGCCGCCTTCATGAAAAGTTCGGACCCGGCCGTTACGCAGCTTCTGACCGACGCGCTCAACGCCAACTTGGGACATCAAGCGCACGCGGAAATGGCTCGCTTTCACACGGCCGGTTGGACATCCGAATCGTTGGAAGCCCTTGTCGAGTTCATTATCAATCACAAAAGCTGGCAACAGGCCGATATTCGGGCCGCGTTCCACACGTACAATGTCGGAGAGGAGGATTTTACACTGCTCGCCAACACCTTTTTAACTGCACGCCGGAATCTCGCTGAACAGGGACACAACCTTCACGCTATCTATGCCTCACGGCGTCGTGAAATGCCGGGCGCCGGTTCTTGACATGTCCACATCACCCGCGCTCCATTAAGATAGCGCGAGAAAAACGGAGGGTCCTATGTCGACGAAAGCGTATATTTTGATCAAAGTGAAGGCGGGAAAAACAAAGGAAGTCGTGAAGGCGCTCAAGAAAGTCGCCGGCGTGGAGCAAGTTCATTCCTGTTTCGGCCAACCTGATATTTTCAGCTTCGTCGATGTCCCCGACGAAAAATCCCTCTCAGACGTCGTCATTACCAAAGTCCACACCATCGAGGGCGTAGAAGAAACCGACACGCATATTGTCGCCGACGCCTAGCTGAGGATGCCGAGCGATCAGCCTTGTTCGTCATCACGCTAGAGTGCCACGCGCGCGATACGTCCGCTTGCTGCCGACTCATAACACGCGTCGGCAATTGCGACGGCCTTGTAGCCATCCCATCCCGTGATGGGCATCGGTCCACCGCGCGTCAGTGCGCTCATAAAGGCTCGAATAGTTTCCACTACAGTGTGGCAGGGTGGCACAGACCATTCATCGACAAGGGCCTGTGGCGACAGTCTACGAACGCAGTGCTGAATCCAATCGGCATGGACTTGGACGTGCTCCCCGATCCAGTCCACTCGACTGACGCGACCAATGCTGACCCGTGACACATCCAGGATGCAGGCAAGATTGCTTCTGGTACGCAACGACACAAAGGCACGTGACTCAGTTGTCTCTCGTCCTAGACGACCAAGCTCGCACCGAACCTCCACGACTTCATCGCCTGTCAGGTAGCGAATGAGATCGAACAGATGCGTCCCAATCTCCAGTAGAATCCCGCGCTGCTCATACTCCGCCGGGTCTTTTCTCAGCGCGGTATTTCGTTCCAGGCGATAGGTGAGAGCCACATAGTCAGCCTGACCGGCCTTCGAAACTTCCGCTTTTAAAGCCTGGATCGTCGAATCAAAACGGAGCGTCTGAGCGGTCATTAAAGGCACTCCCGCCAACTCTGCCGCTTCCGCCATCGCTTTTGCCACAACTCCTGTACAGGCCAATGGCTTTTCGATCAGCACCGGCTTTCGAGCGTGAATGGCTGCCATGCAGATGGAAGAAGTCAATGCGGGTGGAGTGACCACGATGATCGCGTCGACATCCGGGTCCTCAATCAAGCCACGAAAGTCTTGATGGAAGTGAAGTCCGTGCTCGGCGGCAAATGCCCCGCCCTGGGTGGCATCGCGGCGGCAGACGGCCGCCAGTCTCGCCTCGGCGCCGAACTCGCCAAGGTGCTGAGCGTATCGCATTCCATGGCGGCCCAGGCCGATCAATCCGATGCCTACCGCCACAGCCGTTTCTCCATCGACCGACCTCTCCAGCAAGAATCATTCATGGCACATCTGGTTGACAGCCAGATAGATGCTCAAATCTCAACCGCTTCTCAAGCACACACCCTCTTGTACTACATTTCGCCTTCAAAATCCTAAGGACCTGTGTGGCGATCTGTCTCTCGAGCCACAGCAGCATGGCTCAACATCGCAGATGCCTACAACGAAACGAGATGAAATCTGATAGGTCTGGTCTGGGAGCATCGATACCATCCGATTGTTCAAGTACCGTCATGTGTAGCCACCGTAAGTCTAAGGTCTGATGAAGGATACCTCCTGACGTCAGGCCATGGTGGTACGTATTGGACTGAACCGTTCGTCCCAAGGAGTCTCCATGCTACGTCGTGTGATGCCGATCCTAGGTGCGTCGGTGTGTGCATGGTTGGCACTGGCCCATGATACCGATCTCCATGCCGGACACGCATGTCACATTCCATCGTCGGATACCCATGTGAGCGCGGCTGCATTTTACCTGAAGGCTTCGGCTGCTGAATTGTCACCGCATTGTCTAGCCACACTGACGGCAGCCAGTGCCGTCGGCGGCGCAAATTTGATGCCCCCCCGGCCCCAATCGCCACATTGGGACCACATTGCAATCAGCGATTTCGCTCGAGGGTACTATTGGTCAAATGAGCCGACGAAGGATGCCGATCGTCAATGGCTTGCGGCACGAGTCGATTTGATTGAAGGGAATTCAGCTTCCGATCCCTATGTTCAAGCCATGCGGCAAGGGAATCCGACGCTCGGCGTGTTTCGGTATCGACTGGATCATTACGATTTTGCCAATGAGAAGTCTCGTGTCTATCCCGAATCCCACGTTCTACACGTCATGAATACGACTAAGCTAACCCTCAAGGGACGAGACGTCGGCGAACAGGGCCTGACGTTCGCTCCCGGGGACCGGTTTCAGTTTTTGGTGTGGAACGATCGGTATGTGATGTTTAACTTGAAAGACGCCGCGACACGTCAGTGGAACATCCATCGACTCCTGTCCGACCTGGACGGCCTTCAGGGCCTATTCCTCGACGCCCATGCGCATGACTTTCCAACCGTGATCGGCATGACCAACGGCCAAACCAAGATTGCCACCGGCGGAGGCATCGCTGAATACGGCGGCCGCACTCCCACGGACCCCACGCTCATCCAAGATTATCAACGCGACATGGTGACATGGTTAACCGAGCTGGCGGCGAGTGCCAAAGCCAAGGGCAAATTCCTTTTGCTAAATCAGGCCAGCTACATGCTCGATGCATCGGCGAAGCAACAGATCATCGCAGCGAACGGTACGGGAACCGAGTTCATGCATCAACCCTTGGCGTGGGCCGGTTGGTATCAGTATGCCGACTATCTCGCCTTGACGAAACAACTGATCGATGCCGGGGGCGTCGTTGATGCAGAAGGTCACTGGTGTTACACCGGGAACTTCGATCGCGCTCGCTGGAATTTGTGGCGGCTTGCTGCGTACTATCAGATCAAAGAACCCGTCGGCTCACGGGGAAAAGTGTATTTGAATCTCTCACTCTGCAGTAATTCGACCGTACGCCCGTCACAGGATCGTCCCGAGTGGTTGCCTGCGTACCAGGTGGATGTCGGTCAACCTGTCGGTGAAACGACTCTCTTTACAGAGGGCAAGGCCGGCACCTCGACCAGCGATGGTCGGCCATGTGATTATAAAATTTATGGGCGGGAGTATACGAAGTCGCTTGTACTCGTGCGTCCCAAGGACTTTTGGGATTGCACCGATTATGGAGATGGCGCCGCCGCCATGGTGACCTTGCCAAAAGCTATGCGTGCCCTTCGAGATGACGGGACCGTGGGTGAGCCATTGTTCAACGTGCGGATACGAAATGCTGAGGCAGTCATTTTGATGAAGAATGGCGGCTGACAGGGCTCAACCCGATATTCCGCACACACTTGTCCCAGTGAGAACGCGCATACGGCCCGTGGCTCTAGCCCAACACGAGCCTTCATTGCAATTGTCACATCCTAAACTCCTTACAAGCGTTCACCGATCGGCACACATCCGTCTCTGGATCGCCATAAATTGACAGGGGTGCAAGCGGCTGGTTATAGTGAGCGCTCTGGTTGCTCCCGGTGCGATTTGAGTACCCCATTCACAATGATAGAGGGTTAGATGACGGATCGATCTTCTCCTTTTTCTATTCAGCAAATCGGGACGAACGCGGTACGGTTTCCGAGTGGTATCCCCATTCCGACCGCCACCGATGCCGCCGTCGATCCGTATTTTAAAACCCGCGTTCCAAAAGACGTCCAGGTTGAAGGCGTAATGTTTTGGCCGCAAGAGAAAGGGACCTTTCCCGGACTGGTGCTGCTGCATGAACGGTGGGGATTGATCGCGCAAATCAAAAGTGTCGCTACTCGTCTGGCGTGCGAAGGGTATATGGTGCTGGTACCGAACCTGTATGGTCGACAGGGCGGCATGGTGACCGCGAATGCCGAGGTGGCGGACGCCCTGGTCGCCCGCATCAAGGAACCGGACGTGTTACAGGATATCAACTCGTGTTGTGAGTTTCTGAATACCAGAGACCAGATCAAGAAAAATATTCATGGAGTGGTCGGATTCGGCGTCGGCGGCTCTCTCGGGATCCGCTTTGCATGCCAGCGGAAACGGCTGCGTGCCGCAGTTGCGTTTTATGCGAAGGTCACCACGCCGGCAACCGTACTGAAAGAGTTGGCCTGCCCGATTCTCTATCACCGCGCTGCAGCCGATCCCTCTGTCACCGACGAGGACGTTGCGCTCTTGCAGCAAGCCGCGCAGGATTCCGGCAAGCCGCTCGAACTCAAAACCTATGATCGAGCGCCACACGCGTTCTTTGATGATTCGCGACAGGACATTTATCGACCTGAAGCTGCCCAAGCCGCATGGGATTCGACGGTGGCCTTCCTTGCGGCCCACTTTCAGGGCTGAACGATATCCATCTCCTGTCGGCCGTCCTCGCCTGTCCGTGTATCCTGTCCTCGCTCCCTTGAGATTCCATCCATGATATCGGAGAATGAACCATGCATTCCTGGATCTTCGTTCTTGCAATCCTAACCGTTCCGCTCTTCTTTCAGTCGGCTTTCCCGCAGACCGGCCCTCCCGAGGAACTCCTTGTTCCGAGCTTGCAACAGACCGATGTGGAGAGGTTGGCGACAGTTCACTCTGATGAGGAAGCAAGAAGTTTTTTTTCAGCTCGTCTTCGGGAAGCATTTGGCCTACCCATTATCCGGGACATGAGTTCGGGAGTTCCCAGTAAATCCAAAACGTCCCAGAGGCCATTGCCCTCACCTGAATGGATGGAGGTCGGTGGCCGACTCACGGCTGAACTGGCAGCACGGCAATTGGCCATGAATCTGAAAGCAGCTGCGAGTGGTAATAATCCGGCACGTCTTTCTGCCATCCTGGAACAGACACGCGGACAGCACCCATGGCTCCTGGAAGGGAACACCCGCCCGGCACTTACACGGGCAGTGAAATTTGCCGCTGTTCTCTCTGACTTGACTTCTGACGCTCGTGGGACGACCACACCCGTCCTAAGGGACCAGTATGATCATCATCTAGACACGACCTATCCTGAGTTCATTGATACTGAGAATTCTTGGGTCGCTATTGCAGAGCGGGGGGGGTCGACCGTGGTCCGCCAACGGTTGATGGAATTCTGGGGCCTGGATTCTGACGCGCGATCCGACATGAGCGAAGCTGAGCGACAGGGACTGGCCTCCCACTATTTTGATAGCCGGCTCAGACCGGTTCTTTTGGCCCAAGTGACCGCTTCCGCTATTCGAGCCGAAGTGACCGCTGAACAACACGCCCGCACACATTGGGTCAGCTTGAAAGCATGGCCGGATAAGATACGCGAAACGAAAGGACTCGCGCGCCTTTGCGGCACGTGGCAATGGACGATCCATAACCATCAGCACCATCAGGACCAGAAAGTTGCCATGGTCTTTCCGCCGCCGGATGCCGGCGCATTTACGGGGGCACGTCCTGCCAAGACCGTGGTACTCGGTGATACGATTTATTTGCGGTGGGAATTTCCAGGTGTCGTCCAAGAGGACAGTCTTCTCTTCACAGGAGAAGGCCAAAGATTGGAAGGCTCGTTCGTCAATTCGTCCGGCGCGTGGGGATCCATCACCGGGAAACGCACGGCACCGTGCGGGCGATGATGCGAGTATTATCGCTCTTCTCTTTCTCCTTTTTGTTGCCACAGATTCCACGCCAGCGTCGTCCAGCCGATTAGAAAGGCGATTCCCCCAAGCGGGGTGATGGCGCCGACCCATCTGATGGATGTTAACGCGACGACGTAGAGGCTCCCCGAAAAGAGAACGATGCCGGCGACAAAGCACCAGCCGGCCACTCGCAAACCTCGTACAGGAACGTGTTGCCGCATGCCGACGGCGAGCAAGGCAAGCGCATGGTACATCTGGTAGCGCACTGCCGTTTCGAAGGCCACCAGCATGTCGACAGAAATGATTCCCTTCAACGAGTGTGCGCCGAACGCACCAGCTGCCACGCTCAGGCCTGCCAACACAGCCCCTAAATAACCGAACTTTTGCGACATACCGAATTTCCACCGCGCCATGCGCTATCCGCAAGCACTTTACATTGGACGCGGCAGCGCCTCAAGCCCGAAGTACAATCCGTTCCTTTGATGGACAAGTTTGCTTCTACTGAGGTGATTCGTCTTAGCGTCTCCTACCTGCTAGGGCGGCCTTGCTGGGGCAACGACGCCATTGTCTGCTGCACTGACAAACGCTTAGATGATGTCCAGTCGAGGTGAACGTCATGTGCTTAGCACATCGATACAGGAATCACATTCGGCCCGAACTTTGCAGTTGCGCACTATTCAATCACAGTAGCTTCGGAGAGGAGGACTTATGAAGATCCACTACACATGCATCCTCATGGCGGTGCTGGCGACAGGATGCCAAACGAATCCTTTCACATCAGAAAACCGCGACTTGGCTACATTCACTAGAACAGGCGCGATTCACGATATTCGTATCGGTGAATCCATCACTCCTGAGGAATTAACGGTGAGGCCTGGAGATGAAGTTCGATGGGTGAATGGTCGTAGTACCGGCGGTCGAATAGTCTTCACCGACTCTTTACGGGACAGGGTCTCCTGCCAAAACAGATTTTCTGCCAAGGACTCGACCAGCGTTGATCCCAATGAGTACGTGAGCCTCTGTTTCTCCTCTCCAGGTACGTACAAATATATCGCCCGAATGGGTTCCCCGGTACCGGGCGGAGAAAAGAACTTTTCAGGAATCGTCGTAGTGCAAGGAGAGGAGGCGGTTCCGCTGGTAGACACGCAATCCATTCAGTCGACGCCCTAGACATGGTCGTAGATCCTGACGAAACCGTCACTGTAGCATCGGTCCAGATTGGAACCAGACAATTATCGATCCGGCATGCTTTCCGATAAGCTTTCAAGGGGTTCCCTCCCCACAATCTCACAGTCGTGCTTCTCGTTCTGCCTTCTGTCTCTTTATCTATAGCGCATTGAATCTTCTGATGTATTTACATGCCCTCCCGCTTGTACGCCCACCGGCCCTCAGCTAATAATCTTGATTTTGCAATGTTTTATGCTATGGTTTTTACTCGTGCACAGTGCCTGACTAGCGGGTGGAGGCTTCATGGAAGCGAAGATACTTCCTGACAGCGTCAGTGAGCTTCAGCAGAAAATCGCGCGCGCTGAAGAGGTAAAGCGCATTTCAAATCAAATTCATGCCGCGAAGGACCTCGATCAAATCCTGTTGGATATGAGTCGCGAGATTCTAGGGCTGTTTGAGGCGGAAGAGCTCACATTGTATGCGATCGACCCCGAGAAAAAGGAAGTGTACGCGAAGCTGCCGCATCTGGACACGATCGAAGAGATTCGACTTCCCATAGATGAGCAAAGCATCGCCGGTTTTACCGCCAAGTATCTGAGGCCGGTGAACATTCAAGATGCCTATACCAAATCGGACCTGACGCGTATTCACCCGGCACTATGCCATGATAGCTCTTGGGACAAGAAGACGGGATTCCGAACCAAGCAAGTGTTGACCTACCCCATCGTGGCCGAAAACAAGTATCTAATGGGGGTGGTCCAACTCCTGAACAAGAAGGGCGAGGGTCGCTTTACAAAAAAAGACGAGGAGTCCGTCGCGGAGATTGCGAAAAGCCTGGGCATCGCGTTCTTCAACCTCAGAAAGCTCGCGAAAAAGACCGTCACCAAATTCGATTATCTTGTCGCGTCAAACAAGATTACGCAATCGGAGCTGGATGCAGCAATTCACGAAGCACGCAAAGGCGTCACCGACATCGAATCCCTGCTGGTCGAGAAATATAAGATCCCCAAGGGCGAAATCGGCAAGTCGCTCAGCCAATTTTACCAGTGTCCTCATGTGGAGTTTGACGACCGGACCTTCATCGATCCCGAACTCCTCAAGAACCTGAATATCGATTACATAAAAAAAAGCAACTGGATCCCCTTAAAGCGAAACAAGAACGTCATCGAGATTTTAATCGATGATCCCAATGCGCTGGAGCGCGTTCAGGATATCCAGCGGATGTTCCCGGGTCAGACGATCCGTTTTTCCGTCGGCCTTCGCCGGGATATCGCGCAGTTCTTTCGTGTTGCGACAGGCCAAGTTGATCCACTCAATACGGGCGATGCCGGGTCGATTACTGATATTCTCGGAGAGCTGGTCAATGAAGCGCAGGCCGAGCAGCAAGAAGACGCGTCGGCAATCGGTGTCGATGAAAATGACAACGTCATTGTCCGTCTGGCCAATAAGGTCATCGCGGATGCCTACCGTCTCGGCGTATCCGATATCCACATCGAACCCTATGGTGAGAAGCGAGAGACCGTGGTTCGATTCCGGGTCGATGGCAGCTGCTCCGAATACATGAAGATTCCGGCCAGTTATCGAAGAGCAATTGTTTCGCGCCTAAAAATCATGGCGAGCCTGGACATTTCGGAGAGGCGCAAGCCACAAGACGGGAAAATCAAGTTCAAGGTAAGCGGTGGGAAGGAAATTGAGCTTCGTGTGGCGACCGTCCCGACTGCCGGCTATAACGAAGATGTCGTCATGCGTATTCTGGCGGCCAGCGAGCCGTTGCCTCTCGACAAAATGGGATTTTCCGACCGGAACCTGCAGGAGCTGAAGAAAATTGCCGAAAAGCCCTATGGGATTATTTTGTGCGTCGGCCCGACCGGCTCCGGTAAAACCACGACGCTACATGCCGTCTTAGGTTACATCAATACCCCCGAACGAAAGATCTGGACGGCTGAAGATCCGGTCGAAATCACGCAATACGGCCTTCGTCAAGTACAGGTGCATCCCAAGATCGGCTTTACCTTTGCCATCGCCATGCGGGCATTCCTGAGGGCCGATCCTGATGTCATTATGGTCGGCGAAATGCGGGATAAGGAAACGGCGGACACCGGCATCGAAGCGTCGCTGACCGGACATCTCGTTTTCAGCACGCTCCACACCAACAGCGCGGTCGAAACCATTACCCGTTTGCTGGATATGGGGTGCGACTCGTTTAGTTTCGCAGATGCCATGTTAGGCGTCATGGCACAACGGCTCTGTAAGAGAATTTGCAAAGAATGCTCTGAAGAATATCATCCGACGCAAGAAGAGTATGGTGAACTCGTTCAGGGCTATGGGATCGATCAGTGGGATAAGCTAGGCGTAAGATTCGATGCCGGTTTCAAATTACGCCGAGGCAAAGGATGCGATAACTGCAATCACACCGGCTTCCGTGGACGCCTCGCACTGCACGAATTGCTGATCGGCACGGACCGAATGAAGCGCCTGATCCAAACTCATGCCAAGACTGAAGAAATGCTCAATGTCGCGTTGGAAGAGGGAATGACCACACTCGTGCAGGACGGCATTCAAAAAGTCCTACAGGGACTCACGACGTTCAAGCAGATCAAGGCGGTCGCGATTAAGTAGCAGCCGCATTCAGCTATCAGCCCTCACCCCCAGCCATGAATTCATCTTCACTGAGAGCTAACGGCTGAAAGTTGAGTGCTTCACCCCAGCTAGAGTTTTAAAAAATTTCGCAACAAATCCTTCCCCGATGTGGTCAGAATGGATTCGGGGTGAAACTGAACGCCTTCCACCCCCAACGTACGGTGGCGCATCCCCATAATCTCGCCTTCCGCGGTCTCGGCCGAAATTGCAAAACAGTCCGGAAGCGTCGACCGGTTTACGATCAACGAATGGTACCGTGTCGCTTGGAACGGGTTGGGAAGATCGCGGAACATGGTCTTGCCGTCATGATGGATCATCGAGGTCTTTCCGTGCATGAGTCGCTCTGCGCGAATCACCTCGCCCCCGAACGCCACAGCAAGGGATTGATGTCCGAGACACACACCAAGGAGAGGAAGCCGGCCGGCAAAGTGACGGATCGCATCGACCGAGACGCCGGCCTCTTTCGGCGTACAGGGACCCGGCGATATGACGAGCCGCTTCGGCTGCAACGCTTCTATCTCTTCGATCGTGATTTTATCGTTGCGATAGACCTGCACATCCTCCCCGAGCTCGCCAAAATACTGCACGAGGTTATAGGTAAAGGAATCGTAATTGTCGATCATGAGGAGCATACTTGCCTTAATCTAAGGTTTTGTAGAGCATATCTATTTCTGAACGGCCTTTGGTACCCCCTACTGCACCCGCTTTTTTCATCGCTGGAATTACGAGGGGTGCTCCTTTGATCGTGACCAATCGGCGATTGCGGCTCGCCTCTCCACACGAACTGTTTCGCAACGAACCCTCCGTTCTACTGTGAAACCGAGCCTCACCTTTGAGATCAGTCGTTATATTCACGGCGCCAATACCTCGGCGAGCCCATCACGATAGCAGAAAATGCAGTGCCCCCTCCAGTGCTATGATACCGCAAGGCTTCCTGAACCGCAGATCATTGGTTCAATCCCAATCGCCGGCCCCGCAATAACGATGGTTTGTAAGATCGTCCCGACTCCGATTCCGCCCTTTGCTACCAGTGTGCCACCAGTTGCACACTCGGCGAGCCGATCGCCGGCCGCCTTGTTGCCCGTCGGCAACCTCTTGCCGTAGATATCCACGGTGACTGAATGCTGGCGTGCCGAAGCTGCCGCCTCGCTCTCATAGCCTGAATGGGCGTCAGTTCTTTCATGGCCCCTCCTTGGTGAAAATTGGGCACGTAGCGCAGGGGGTTTTATGCGATGCCATCGTATCCCCTTCTTGCACAGGGTCGAGTCTCGTAGGCCGACTATCAATGCAGGGGTCGCAGCTCGCGTCTCTCATTTGAGCGACGCCCTGCATTGCTAAGCCTTAAAATCGTCCTGCCAGGAAGTTATAAACTTCATCTTGAGGAATACGGAGGGCCTCGGTGTTCCCGATAGTCATATCGTTTTACTTTTCGTCCGAGCGCCGGACCATGAATGGGGTCGGTGTTTCACGACATTCCCTACCGAACGCACGCTGATCGCGATGCCAATATAGCAATATTGTCCACTCTCAAGAATCAAAGCGGTTGATGCTGACAGCCTATTCGGAAAACCTCTTCCATGGGTCTCGGTAATTGACCGGAATATCAACATCCGATGAACGCGTTTAAAGCCATACGGAAATCATTCGATTATTGAATGGAAGTAGGATCTAGAGCATGGTAGTGCTGCGGTATGGTCATGCTTATTTCACAACTAGCGAGAACACTGCGTTTACCAAGCATCGGAGACAAGCGATTGTAAAGCTAATCCAGAATCGTGACTTGCGATACTCGATACCATCGATCCGCCCGTTTCCCTTCAATGGCGAGATCGACATGGGCTAATCTACCGTCTTCAGTCAAGATGGCCACATCCAGAGAATACGTGCCGGTTCGAATGTCTTTCGGCACCGTCACCGTGTCGCGGACTTCATGAAATACTCCTGGCAGCCAGCTCCTGGGATCGACGGTGCTTCTCCATGTGGCCACCACGACATCCGAGGCGGACCTGAGACGGTAGGCGAGCGGCCAGCCGCGATAGAAAGGCGCAACCCCTATATTCTCCCACTGTGATCGTAGGTGCAGGCTTCCGCCTGCGATCGTTTCCGTGGTGTGGCTCATCTCGCGGAGCACAATCCGGTATCCCAGCTTCTTCAGGAACGCATCAATACGCGGTCTCCATGCGGCGGGAATGGGCGAAGATTTCGCATTCAACACCGAGGTGTGCCACTCCAATCCCTTCTTGAGAATCAGGTCGATGTCATAGCCTCTGTCGTACCAATCCTGCATTACGCCACAGATCTCGAATTGTATAGGGCCCCTCTTCCAAGCATTTCTAATAAGTGGATCCTCGGCGACGGGACGATACACGTGCTCCATATGGTTGAATTGCTGACTGACGAGACCGTAGTCTCCAAAGCAGTCACCTCGCCAGCCCGCACCTTGGGACACCGCATACTTCAGCGGACCACCGACCAGCATCACGAGCGGGGTGGCGGGGAAGTATTTGAAGTACCACTGGATGATCGTGATTTGGTTGGGATGAGTCGGGTAATACATGTTGCAAAGAGCTTCCACCCCTTGACAGCAGGCAGTATTCCATTCCCCCCAGCAACCGACCGAGCCGATGTCCACATGATCAATATGGGGTGAGCCCGCGTAGCGTTCTCCGAATGCCTTGATGAGCCGCTCGTGATGATTGAGAAAGACCCGGCTGTTGTAATCAGGAAAGATGCCATCCTGCACCTTTACGCTCCCGACGCCCTTATCGAGTAGCCACTGCGGCGGCCCGGTCTCGAAGTCCGCCACAATACGAAAGGCGAGCGTCTCGCCCTTCGTCTTTGCCTCCTCGATCACGCCATCAACGAGACTGAAGTTATACTGCCCTTCGGCGGGCTCAAGAGCCGCCCAGGGCCAGCGGAAGTAGGCGACGGTCGAGCGGGGGTACTGGCTTGGCCCTGGCGGCTCGCCCCAGCCGAAATGGAAGTCGGCGAGCCCCATGCCAGGGTTATAGAGAATGCCGTCGATCTCGGCAGGCTGTACAGTAACCATCCGTCCAGAAGACGGAACCACGGGGTCTGCCACCTTGCTTTCGTCGCCTGTGAAGATCTTCGTGATGAGCACGCACGATCCTATGGCTGATAACAGTAATCCGCCCATCATCAGGTAGATCAGAAACCGTCCCTGTCGCTCGCTCATGACTTTCAATGAGTCTCGAATCTGGCGGTTATGTGATAGGCCGGGTAGAAATGTCCATGTAGAACGCTAAGACACCGTGAGAACTTCTACGTCGCGGTGATTAGGGTGAGGCAATTCAGGCAAATCTAACTTGCGGGAATCTAGCATCTGAGCTGTTGGGACGATGTCAGGGGCAATCCTTTGAACAAGTGGGAATCAGGCTGACTGCAAGTCATTTTGTCTTTTGTCTCGTCCTGAAAGGAAGCAGTCTGCTGAAAATGCGAGATGTGGTCGGTGAGGGGCTCCTTTCGATTGGGAGCAACTTCTAAAACTATAGAGCGTAGTGGTAGTCCTTAAACGAGTGGATCAGTCGAAACCGCTAGGTACGGGATGCGTTGCAGCGTATCGGTTATGCCACTGTCACCGCATCAAGGATTCTCTTGACGGTGCCTACCCTCGCCTTTCGCCCCACTGATCCAGTCGCCTCTATAGCAAGGACATTATGCTAGAAGCCTCGCGAAGTAGGGATTGCCGCTTTGAGCGGGTTTCCAGACCGATGATGCTGTCCGCCGAGTAGCCCTGTTTTTGTGTGTTCTAGGGCTCAGGGCTCATCACATCTCTCCTCCTAGCCAGTCTGCCGGCTGTCCTTGTGGATCGATGCGAGCGTGGATTCACACACTGACATGGTCGTAAAGTCTTGTGCTAATGGAATCCGATCTTGCCACCCGGATTCCCTTACGTATCCTCATATTTTCCTTAGATTTTCATAGCCTCGGCGTCTCACCGTCGTTCTGATAACGACTGAAGTGACCAGCGAGGGCGACACATCGATCAACCAAGCACGGAAGAATCGTTTTCATATCCAACTGTTATGTTATGGCACGCCTGTTGCTATTGTGTGGGTAAGTACGTTCTTCTTCGTACCATACACGGAGGTTTGACGATGACCTACTCACGACCAGTCCTTTTTATCATGGCCGCGATGGTTATGGCCTCGACAGTGCTTCCCGCGCATGCCGTCACGTTTACTCTAGGCAACAACCCTCAAGCCGACGAACAAAATGTGCTCTATTCCTCCTCTCAAACTGGAACGAGCATCACGGGCTTGACGAACCAAACCAATACTACCGTGCTCTTTACGTCGCCTGAGACCTTGCAGACCACGGCGTTGGGCCAATCCAGTCTCACGGCCACCGATGGGGCCATCAATAATGTCACCATAACGGTGCCGGGTCGGACCTATGGAGATTTAATCCTCAATCCTTTAGTCGGCGCACCGGGACAGCAAAGCGTGCCAGCCACGGTCTCGGTTCTCGCCAGCAGTGGAACGGCGACCTTCAATTACAATTTGACGCAAGGGAACAATTTTTTAACCATCCTTGCTGCCAGTGGCGAGACCATTTCCAGCACGACGATTACATCAAGCAATGGTTTTACGGATCTCCGGCAAGTACGGATTTCCGGGCTTTCTGGCACCGTGCCTCCTGGGCCTGGTCCGGCTGTGCCAGAGCCAGCCTCTGTACTGCTGGTCGCAACTGGACTCGGCAGCCTGCTCATGTTGCGTCGTCACCTTTCACGGTAAGCTCGGGGCTCAGGCAATGATCGCACTGCCTGAGCCTCACCCTCTTTGCTCACTGGTTGCCAACATATACCCTTCCGCTAAGCTATCCCCACTGACGCACTAACCATGGAGGCCTGACTAGCTGCGAGCCTCGAACTGTTGTCGATCATGATCTGGAGAAGCACGCTCTACTTCTACAATAAAGTCTCCCGCAGGAGCCGATAGAAGAGAAGCGATCGTCAAAATGGCAGGTCAATACCTTCTCCTGGACGGATCAACCTTGCACGAGGAAACGCCATGGTAAGCACCCGCGAGACTGTTACTTTGTTCAGGCAAACCGATGAGCGAAGGGTGGTATGGGATGGAACAGTGATCATACCGTTTTGGTGGCGTCACAAAGGCGACTCGGATCACTGTTTGCTTAGGGGCGCTTCCTGCCCACTGCGTTCCATCCCTTGCATGGGGAGGCCATAGCTTCGATTCAATATGCCTCCGCATCGCGAACAACGACGCTCTCATTCTTTGAATGCATCAGAGCGACGAGTTTCACGGCCCTAATCGCGAGCAAGCGCGTGGATTTCGGCTGCAACCTTTGGGCGACCCCCGGGATTGCCGCTGTGATCTGGTTTCCATGCGGATAAGGAACTCTCTCGCCTTACTGCCTGTTTTTGCCTGGCCTCAGATCCTATTATAAGTGCCTCTCATAACCGGTAACGGTTACGAGACGTTGGCGTTGTCTTTTGATCACTGGAGCACGCCGGCGTATCTAACGACCATGTCCCTTGACCTCTTGAGCAATGTCCACATTGGTAGACCTCGATAGGACGCGACCGTGCGAAGATCATCAAACAAACCGCCGTGGATCCACAGATCCAAGCATGAGAAATTCTCGGCTCGCCGCTTATCATCATGCTTTCGGACGCGCTCCTTGCCGCTCAAAGCTCCTCCGTTATCACTAGTTCGTGGCCCGGCTAAGTCGCAACGGGAATCACTCTGATCCATGGTGCCAGCCATTATTGATGCTTAGAATCCATCGCGTCGCACTGTGCTATCAAGCTGCTACCAGAACAGCCATCATCGGATTTCCGGTTTGTCGGCAAAGCTCATGGATGACTGTTGGCCGATGAATAAATCTCAGGCCGTAAGCATAGCCGGGAAACACGCCGCGCCTTCGAAATGAACTGGAACGGCTCACGATCACGGTAAGAGGCAAAAGTATTCAATCTTCTCATGCGCTTGGGATGCTTTCGAGCGGTACTTTGACGTGTCAATTTTTGGACCTAATAACACAGCGCTATTTTCCCTAGGCGGCCCTAGAAGCGACTGATGGGATGCATGTCTTCGGACGTACGGCTACAAAGCCTTAGGTATACACTCTGTCAAGGTAACCGACTTCAGGCTACGGCGAAAACCTGTACCCACGCGGCAACCAAAATTCGCATCACCGACGGCACGCCTAACGTCCTTGGGTGTTTAAGCCAGTATTCATGATCACAGTATGCGCAGAGGGCACCGTGAGGACTTCATTCATCTCTTGCGTTTGCAGCTTTTTGCGATAGCCGCTGGCCCCGAGGCGGGCGGCTAACGCCGACGTTATGGCGCTTTTCTTAAATAAAGAAGGGTCAGACATGCAAGATTCTCCGCTCTCCTTGAAGTCGCTTTACAGTGTGGCGCCAAAGATGCTCTCCTAGGCCGTACAGCGGGTTTGTTCACAGCTGAACATTAGTTGACGCACAGCTTCATGGAAGCCGGCTGCAAGAAAGGAGACCATGATAAACACACGCCTTGGCTATATGAATTTATTTCATATCGGTACCAGTATCAGTCGGCCGGGAGGCCTCTCAGTAGTTGTGGGTGCTGCGCGGTTTACCAACGTCGCGATCGGCGCTCTTGCTCTTATTATGGGTGGACTCTCGATGGAGGCGTGTTCATCGAAGCGTCAGGCTTCCTCTCTTTCGGTACACAAAGAAATCCAACGCGACGCGGAAGGAAGCAGTATTGTCTTGGGAGGCACCGTGACGCCCGATAAAGTGAAAGCGGCCCTACCCGAACTGGACACGCTCGTTAAAGCAACTCTCAAGAAGACAGGCGTGCCTGGTATAGCCATCGCTGTGACGTACAAGAATCACGTCGTCTACGCCAAAGGTTTCGGCGTGCGCGAAGCGGGCAAGCCCGACCCCGTGGATGCGGACACTGTGTTTCAACTCGCATCGGTGTCCAAGCCGCTCGGCTCGACGGTGATCGCGGGCCTCGTGGGGGACCATATGCTGAAATGGGACGACCGCATCATCGATCACGATCCGGGCTTTCAGATGCATGATCCTGCTGTGACGGCCGCGCTCACTATCCGCGACACCTATGCGCACCGCAGTGGTCTTCCGGATCATGCGGGCGACTTGCTAGAGGACATGGGGTATGACCGCGCGGAGATCTTGCGCCGTCTGCGCTTTATTCCAACGGAGAACAATTTTCGTTCACATTACGCCTATACGAATTTCGGCATGACGGAGGGGGCGATCGCTGCGGCGAACGCGGCGGGCCGATCATGGGAAACTCTCTCTCAGGAGCGGCTTTACAAACGGCTCGGCATGAATTCCACAAGTTCCCGCTTGTCTGATTTCCTTACACGCACCAATCGCGCTCGCGGTCACGCATTAATCGATGGCAAGTGGGTCGCCAAATACCAACGCGACGCCGACGCCCAATCGCCCGCGGGTGGCGCGAGTTCGAGTGTAAACGACATGGCTCGATGGATGCGCCTGCATCTGAACGGCGGCAGCCTTGATGGCCAACCCATCATATCGCCCGAAGCCTTAGCAGAAACGTATCGCCCTCACATGGTGACCGATCCCAAAACAAAACCTGCCACAGAGCGGTATGGATTTTACGGTCTGGGATGGGGCGTGCGGTACGATGAGGTGGGGCGCGTCATTTTGAGCCATTCGGGCGCATTCGCTCTGGGCGCCGCGACGACAGTGGATCTCGTGCTCTCCGACCAACTTGGCATCGTTGTGCTTACGAATGCGCAGCCGCTCGGTGTGGCAGAGGCCGTCGCGCTTAGTTTCGTCGACCTGGCGACTTATGGCAAGGTGCAACGTGATTGGCTGGCTTTCCTTCAACCCATCTTTGAGGCCATGGCAAAGGAAGGATACAGTCCGATCGATTATTCCAAACCGCCCCCATCACGATCTTCCTCCCTGCCGAACACCGTCTATGTCGGCACATACGCGAACGATTTCTACGGCGATCTTGACATCGTTGTACAGGATGGGGCGCTAGTGATGCAGCAGGGACCGAAGAAATTGTCCTATTCCCTGACACACTATAACCGTGACACGTTTTATTATGCCACGGTGGGAGAAAATGCGGTCGGGCTAAGCGGGGTCACTTTTGCCGTTGATGCGGATGACAAAGCATCGCACGTCGTCATTGAGAATTTGAATAACGATGGCTTGGGTACATTTAAACGGGTGCCGGACAAGTAGATCGATGAAGCGAAAACGAAGAAGGTCGCACGTGTACCATAGCATGCATGAATATGGTGGCGGTTCCAACTCTAATTTAACGGCCAACCAAATTTTAATCTAATGAACCATATTAGGCTCGGAAACTGTTCTCCATCTTCGGCTCAGACTGCCTAACGGTTTCATTCGGACGATGATGTTTGCCCTGAAGTCGGCTCTGGTGAAGTCAGGATCTGCGCAGCCGTGCGCCTGAGGAGTGCTAAGACGAAGATTCACGGCTTTCAACTCACAGTAGGCAACCCTCGCTTTGAACGGGACGCGCTTCGCCACTGATTTCGCGCGTGGGCCCGCCCATCTCGCCCGCCATCATCCCGGCGCGGTTGCGATCTGCATCAGCCTTCAAACCACTGGCCTCAAGATTGAATGCTTCTTTAACCAACGCCGTGTATTCAATCGTCTTGTGCATCGACTTGTGCGAGCCGCTGGCTCGTGGGTACGCTCCTTTTCAGTATTCCAGTCCCTCGGTGCCCTAGCCCCGCCTCATCAACGAATCGCTTCGACTCGGGGCAGCCGCATTCATTCCGAAATCGGCGAACGCCGCGTTCAGTTGATTGGCAATCAACGATATATGGGCAAGATGAACCGCTCTACGCAATGACCCGGTTTCAGGAAATCGCTTGGGCGTTTGAGACCGAGAGAGCGGGGCGCATACTATTCAAGGTGGCGAGGACCGTTGATCCATCAGTCAGCAAAGAGGTCATCTGCGGAGATAGCCAACCCAGTGCCGTAAGTACGAGCGCCGTCGTGTTCGCTGCAATGATGAGGTTCCGATCCTGGACCATCACGCGCCGTGTGTCTCGGCTGAGATCATAAGCAAACGGTAAGGGCAAGAGATCAGAAGTAAGGACGAGATGCGCGAGGTCCCGCACTACCGGCGACGCACTGCTCAACGCAATAGCGACGCTCGCTTCCTCTAACGCCTCCGCATCCGCCGTGCTATGGCCCATGACGGCAACGGTTCGTCCGGTTCTTCGAAGGTCACGGATGAGTTGTGCTTTCGCGTGTGGTCCCTTCGCCACAAATGATTCGATATGAAGTCGCTCCGCGATGGCCCGCGCTCGGTGTTCATGTCCGCCGGTCAAGAGGCGCACATCGGGAATTCGGGTGCGCAAGGCCGCGATCACGGCCTGCGCTTCCGGCCTCAAATCGTCGGTCAGGAGTAACGAGGCTACCACTCGGCCGTCCACGCCGACCGGAACAGGCGAGAGCCCTTCGGACACGGCCGCTTCTAGATCCGTCAGAACCGCCTGAGGAATAATCACGCCATGCGCCTTGAGAAAATCGGGGGCTCCGACGAGAATCTCATGGTGGTCAACCATCGCTTTAACCCCTCCACCGAGGCGACCCTCAACATCGCTTCGAAAGGGAACGGCAATTTCCCGCTGTCTCGCGGCTTCCGCAATGGCTCGTGCAATGCCATGGCCAAACCGCGCCTCGGCAGAGGCGGCCCAGGCCAGGACCTGCGCTTCTTCAACGGGCGCATACTTTGTGATGTTCCTGACGTGCGGGCGCCCGGACAGGAGTGGGCCAGAGAGAGTACAGATGAAGGTATCCACTGCACCCAGTCTTTCGAGGCCTCGGCCATCCTGAACGACAATCCCCTGCGCCGCAGCGCGCAACATGGCCACAATGATCGCGGTCGGGGCTGCGATCTTAATCCCGCTTTCATAATCAATCATGAGAACCGTCGTGGCGTGTCGGCCTCCGCGGACGAGAGCCGCGAGGCCGGCACCGCCCAGTGTCAGGGGGCGAAAGCGGCCCGCCGAACTCACGAGGTCTTGCTGCAGATCCGTTTCGTGGGATCGGCGTGCGAAGGCGCGACGAAGGATCGCGTCGTGTGCCGTTTCCTTCCCTATCCGGTTGACGGCGACATACAGATGCCCATCAGCCACAAAGGACCCGGAGAGCAGGAGATCGCCTGACTCCTTGGATTGCCGATGGTCGCGACCATTGCGACCCGGCTCATACACGGTGCCGTTCCCACCCACCACCGTGCCATCCACGGGGACCCGATCTCCAGGGTACAGCACAATCGTGCTGCCAGCGGACAGTTCAGCAATAGACTGCTGCACCCGCTGGCTGTCCTGTCGCACCCACACCTGTTCTGCTTCTGTGGGGAGCAGGGCTTCGAAAGCGGCCGTCGAGCGGCTCGTGGCCAGCATCCGGAGTGCGTCGGTAAGCGTACTCAACCACACACTAACTGTGGCGGTCCCCGCGTCTCCCTGTAACAGAAGAAGGGTCAAGACCGCCCCATCGAGAATATCTTGCGTGATGCCCTCGTTGCCCACAAACGAGTGGTACGCCTTTTTCCAGATGTCGGCACCCGTAAAGAGCACCACGAGAGGTAAGACCGGTGCTGCCAGCGGCTTGAAGAAGTAGTTTGCAACAACGGCTAGCGTCGAGACCATTAAAGGCAAGTGGCCCTCAGCGTGCCGATATTCCTGAGGACCGCCATGTCGGTCTTCTTTGTCAGCCGCAGTCTTCGGCGTTGGTAAGTGGTCCGTCATCCACTCGTGCAGTTGCTGAGCATCCATCATCGAGGGACTGTGATAAATGGTCACACTGCCGCACGCGGGATTGATGACAACGTCCTGGACCCCCGGACAGCGCAGCACAGCGCGTGTCCAGAGGGGCACGAAGGCCTCATGTCCCTTGAACTGAGGGACATAGAAGCGAGCCCGGCCTCGGATGGCATGCCTTAAGAGCACGCCGGACGGAGCTCGCAAAACGGGGGGCTCACCAGCGCCGGTGTCAGCGCGAACGATCATACGGCTCCTTCCCGTGTAGTTACTCTATAATAAACTCCGCAGGGGATAAGTCGCTTTATCAGCCTCATGAAGAGGTCCATCCACCCAACGATAGTCTGAATTGTTCACCACGGCAAGGCTGGAGACGTGATTTTACGCTCTCGTAACTTTGCCGTTTCATCGCCTTAACCCTTAACACATACACTCTTACTCGGGATCGCCCATGCGGTGAACAGATTTCTTCACCACATTTATAAAGGAGGACAGGTATGGTGACGACGGAGGGCTACGTCCATGTACTGGACGGGCGACTTCGCATTCGGCTTACGGAAGTAAAGCGCTCCGCCGCCACGGCGGCCACTGTGGAAAGGATGCTCAGGGACCTGCCCGGCGTGAAGAACGCGCACGCCAATCGTATGACCGGCAGTGTCCTCGTGTTCTTTGATTCCACAGTGCTCACCCATCAGGCTATTTTAGGCAAACTGAAAGCGCTCGATTGTTTGGAATCGGCCTGGGCTCCTCGAGCAGTGGCCAACTCAAACGGCCTGCTCCATTCCTTATCCCACGCGCTGGTGCGATCAGTCGCTGAGGTCGCCTTAGAACGGATGGTCGTGGGCCTGTTGTGAGGGGCCCGTATGTGTTGTGAGAACAGCGGCCGGAGGGCGTTGGCCGTCGCCACCACCGCCGACCCATTGCTCAAGATCGTGGTCGCGCCCGGTCCCATGAGGCCTATAAAGGCCAGGCCTAAGGCGACGGTATTCGGGATCGCAATCACCTGCCAGTTCTGATGAATCAACTCCATGGCCTCGCGGCTGATATCAATGGCCAGCGGGATCTTCCACAGGCCGCCGTGCAGGAGCACCACATGGGCCGTCTCCCGGGCGACATCGGTGCCCCCTTCGACGGCAATGCCGACGTCGGCATAGGCCAGGGCGGGCGAATCGTTAATACCGTCGCCGACCACCGCGACTGTATACCCGTCTTGTTGTAGGCGTTTCACCGCCGCCACCTTATCCGTCGGAAATAATTCGGCGACATAGCGGGTGACGCCAACTTCGTCCGCCACCCGTTTAGCGACACCGTGACGGTCGCCGGTCAACATGACGATTTCTCGGACTCCACGCGCACGGAGGGCCATGATGACCTCACGGGCCTCTATTCGGATGGCATCCGCGCACGCTAAGACCCCCATGATCAAACCATCTGCGGCCACGCACAGCGGTGACGCCGCCTGTTGTTCAATATGCTCCATATCACGCTCGATCCCTGTGGGCAGCATAACACCTCGCTCACGCATGAATCGGGCGCTGCCCACTAGCACCGTCCTCCCATCGATGGACGCCTCTACGCCTCGACCCACGGCGTAATCAAAGGACTTGCGCGAAGGAATGCTCAACTTGTGCTGCTCGGCGGCTCGGACGATGCATTTCGCTATAGGGTGCTCCAACCTCTGCTCCGCGGCTGCGGCCATGGTTAACACATCGTCCGCCATATAGCCGTTATGTGGAATCACCTGCCGTACCTCCGGCTGACCAGCTGTTAAGGTCCCGGTCTTATCGAACACAACCGCATCGACTGCCGCTAGTTGCTCCAGATAGCGTCCACCCTTAATAAGGATTCCGTGGCGCATGGCTTTCGTCATCGAGGCCAGCACGGCCGTGGGAGCGGCAATACGAATGCCCGTGCCGTAGTCGACGATGAGCATCGACGCCGCTCCTTGAAGACCCGCCCCCGTCAGACCTGAGACTCCAGCCGCCATGAAGCTGTACGGCACCAACTCGTCCGCCCATTGCTCCGCATAGTTCTGTACCCGTGTTTCCTGCGCAGGAGCATATTCAATCAGACGGACGACGGTCGCTGCTTCCGTTTCATCACCCAACCGCTCCGCTTTGACATACAACTGTCCGTCCTGCACGACTGTGGCGGCATAGACCTCGTCGCCGACCACCTTCAGGACAGGCACGGATTCGCCAGTCAGCGCTTGCTGATCGACGATGGCCTGACCGTCCAGGACATGACCATCGGCCGGGATGCGCTCACCAGGGTAAATCACGATTGTATCGCCGACCTGAATCGCCTCCACGCTGACCCGGATCTTGCGGCCGTCCCGGATGACCCAGGCGGGATACCGTCGATAGGTCAACACCTCTCCGACGGCGGCCTGAGCGTGCCGCATGGTGGCATCCCGAATGTAATCCCCGAGATTGACGAGCCACACCATACATAGGGCCATCGATACTTTGCCCTGTATGGCCAAGAGCACGGTCGCCGAGGCATCTAAGACATCAACATTCAGGCGATTCCGTTGGGTCACTACATGGAAAGCGCGTATGAGCATCGGAAGCGCACTCCCTAGGAGAAGGAGCGGCATGACCGGCCCGGCCGCCTCCACTGCGAAACTGGCGACGATTCCGATCGAGGAGAGGAACAGCTGAAACGCGGGAGAACTTTCGTCCGCCGGCGTGCTCTTCTCAATTTGGCGTGGTTGGTACCGCTCAAGTTCGTCCAGCGATCGCTCATTGACATGCCGGCAGATTGCTGCAGGAGTCCATTCCGAAGGGGCAAACCGGACCACGAGACTCGCACACACAGGGTTCACATCGACGTCCTCGATCCCCGGTTGATCGCGAAGGTACGCTCTCAGCCAATCCCCCAGCATGGGAGAGGTCTTAAGCGCCGGAATGCGCAATCGCATTCGCCGAACTAACGCATGAACAATGGTGCATGAGACAGGCATCCCTCTGTTCTCCATTTCTATGAGCGACCACTCTCTTAATAATATTGGTACATGCAGCCTCGATGAGCATCAGACGTACTGATACTCCGAGGTGTCAGTACGTTCTGAGATAACGCGCCTACGAATGCCGAGGGAAAAGCAAAGCGAATCGGAAAAGCGATCCGACGTCCTTACCCCCAGCACACAGTCAGCCCCCTTAAACCGTCGAGGACACCTGAGAGACGCTCCGTGGTCATTAACACGAAGACAACAAGATCGCTATCACGTTGTAACACTCAGAGGGTATGAGAGCGTGTCAAATATTGTAAAACAAAGTTCATGTGACGGGTGAGATCTCACGACCACCCGCAGACTGTCGGAAATTATGATGGCATTTAAAAAATACCAGCCCCATAAAGTCTCGGCTGGCCGTTTAGTCCTGGACCGGCCTCGATGTGAAGTGCATGCGGGCCGGCGCAAATTCTGCTGACGGCACGAGAGTTCGAATTATTATGGGATTTGGCGTCCATGATCGGGCACGTTGTCACCCGTGAGTCACTCATGACCACGGTGTGGCAACAGGAGGTCCATGTCTCAAGAACCATCGATAGTCATATTGCCTCGTTATTGCCTTCATCCTCGCCCTTATATACGCCCTATACGCCCACTGTCTGTCAGGCGCATTGGAACCTGAGGACGAGTTGTGTAGTCCCGCCATGAGCCCCCATTGCCCCCTCCCTCTCGTGCAATATGGCCGCCCAACTGACCATGGTCACCTGAAGCGTGATTAGGATTTTCCTTCAGTGACGCAAACGTCAGCGTCCGATCCATGTGGTCGACCCCCATCTCGTGGTAACACCGAGGAAGCTGTACAGCAGAAGAGATTCTCGTGCGGGAACTGCCCAATCAGGAGTCATCCCGTCTATGGGCCCCTGGATACGCGGGAGATGACTGGCCAAGACTTGCAGCATGGGAACATGGTGGTAGTAGGGACGGTCATGGGGCCCTCCCGGATACCCCTGACAGGGGCACCACTTGTGCGGCCTACGAAACGGGCCCAGTGCTCCATGTTTGGAGAAACGGCGGGGCAGAATTACTGTGCGGATCGCCGGATCGTCCTTCTGAACATTTCATGACGGATTGCAACGCGCTAACAGCATCCTTCAGGTCATCCCTTGCGGGCATGTATCCCTGTTCGTGCCAGCCGAACGTTTAAGGCTTCAATCAGTGCCAGGACTGCCTGTGAGAACCGATCCTTCCCAGCAGAAGGGACAAGGCGATTTCACTCATCACACGAATGACAATCTGCTCGACGATGCGGTGACCAGCGGGTGGGGAAGTTGCAGCAGGGTGGTTCGTAACGGGGGGCTCGGCTCCCGCTCCCAGCAAGGCGAGCAGTTCATCCCGGCTCATTTGGCACTCATCATACTGGATCAAGAGACTCCCCGTGAGGGGGTTGGCTGTCACCTCTTTGATGCCCTTCAATCTGCGTAGACATTCCGCAAGGGCGTCGGCACGCGTGGGGTTTCTTTTGAGAATGCCAAGTCGAATACGCAGCCGGCCATCAAGAATGTGAATGTAGTGCTTCACGCTCCTCATGGTCATTCCCCCTGTGGAAGGAATCATCGCGGCTCGCGAAATTATCAGGTCAGCGCACGGGGTGAAAGGGATACCCATCCAAAAATCTGAGGTTGGTCTGCGATGGCGTAAGGGGGATGGCGGCCCACAACTGTGAGTTCGATACCGGCTTATGGCGACGCGTCGCCGGACGCGGGCTTGTTCAACATGAAATAGGTGCCAAACGCAAACCAGAAGTAGTCATACCATCTAGGTGTCACGAGCACCTCGCAAATCAAAAGACTGCGTATGCCGAGCAGTAGGAGGAGTGTAGGGATCAATATCTTCCCATCCACTCGTCCCCCTGATACGTCGCCGATCGTGCGGTTCATTGTCCTTCCGACTCGTTGCAGCTGCCCATGTACGTCAAATGTCGCACGTTCAGCCCCATCCTCCAAGCGCCCCAGCCATTCGCCGATGTCCGTCGCATCGACCATCGGCAGTCCAAACGCGGCGGCCACCTTAGCGAGGAATTCGATCGAGTAGACGGCCGTTGGGTCATGATGCAGCACGACACTTCCCGCCGTCGGGTTAATGTCGATCTGATCAATCCCGGCAATAGCCGTCAACTTCTGCTGGAGATGGGCGTGGCGCTGGGGATGCGTCTTGAGCTCGGAAAACTTTAGGCGCGTCCGGCCTGGCAACGAATGGACCACGCGAAGGTCCCCTAGGGCCGCCTTCATGCCTTCTGTTTCTCGCCCGCTGGGCCGCGCTTCTCCTGGTGCCCAACCGTCGTCGCCCGCTCGCCACCGGCTTCGCTCGTCCGCGAGCGGTCTCCTGTCTCTACCATCTCGGCACGCGCTTCGGCCACCATATCACTCATTTCCTCGCCCGCTTCAGCCACGAAGTCTTTGGCGGAATCGTACACGGTGACCCCGGCCTTCACCACCGCCTTCGCAAGCGGCCGAAGCGCCGAGCCCAGGGCGGGAACGAGTGTAGGCGCCACCAACACCGCCCCGATGACAAGAATCGGGGATGTGAACACGGACTTGGACATGTCTTCCCAGAGACTCATCATAACCTCCTTATCTAACCGATCGAGGGATCCAAGGATCTTGCTCTGAGCTTTATATAACAACTCGCTTGAAAAGGGTGTCAGACAGAATGACGTCGGCCGCTCTGATGCAGGACCTTTCGTTGCCGGTGAATTCCCTTCCGTGCCCATTTCATCGCCAATGCCCATCCGCATGGTTGCTTATCGCCTCCCTTTTGACGGGGTGGACTAGGTTATTCAGAAGGATTGACGTAATTCATGCCTTTTGATGGTCCCCTTTCTGTTGTGCTCGCTCTAGGCATGCTTCAGTGAGTTAGGCAACCGCATTCTATGGAAGATATGAGCCACTTATGGCCCCCTCTTCTGCTTATACGATCGCCCGGAATTCATCGCCACGGCGCTGCGCGCCTGGTATCGCGTCTTGGCGGTGGCGCCCTTATTCATCGAACCCGCCGGTCGGTGTGAGAATGGGTATGCGAAGTCCTTTAACGGCAAGTTGCGTGATGAGTTGTTCAGCGGTGAACTGTTTTATAGGTTGCACGAAGCCCAATGCTCGTGGAACGCCGGCGGCAGAGCTACCTCCGCCGGGACATCGTGCACTGGGGTATCGGCCACCGGCCCCAGAAACTCCCAGCGTGACGCCCATCAGTGTATCGGCGTGACGGAACTCAAGCGGTGTATAGCATGGCCAGGGCGATATCCGGGGCTAGGGTGATACTTTGCTTAGGAGAAAGGCTAGCAGAAACCCCGTGACGGCGATGAGCCGGGAGAAGTGCTGTGTTACAGCAAATGCTTCGGGAATCATGGTGTGCACAATCATGGTTAGGATCGCCCCAGCACCAAGAGCTAAGGACGCTGCGATGACATCAGGCGAGACGCCTTGAAATATGACGTAGCCGACGAGGGCGACGATGCCCAACGCCAACGCAATCACGCCCCATAACCCTAATGCGTAGCGGGGACTTCCTGCCTCTCGAAGGCCTGCTGCACTCGCCAACCCTTCAGGAATGTTGGACAGAAAAATCGCTATCACCGCCACCATACTCACCCGCCGACCATGGAGCAGACTCAGCCCGATGACGAGCGATTCCGGAATCCCATCTAAAGAAGCCCCGAGAGCGATTGCGAGGCCACTTCCTGGCTGATCATCTTCAGCCGGTTGCTGACCCCCCGTCTGCTTGCGCGATTGCGCCCCCCGTTTCTCCAGATACCAGTTGGGGATGGTGTAGAAGACAGCACTCGTAAGAAATCCTAAGGAACTGACCAACGCCCCGCCCCTCGCATAGGCTTCCTCGAAGAGGTCAAACGACAAGGCTGCCATCAGAATGCCACTGCCGAAAGCCATGATGGCTGCGATCCATGGCCGCGGTAATCGCGAGAAATAACCGAGGAATGCGCCAAGCACGAGCGCTGCTCCGGTGACCCATCCCCAAAAAGCGGCTTCCAGCATGCGGGCCTCGTTGAGTGGTATTGATATCTTCAGGTGGGACAGGGGGAACGAGTATCGGGCTTCAGTTAATCAGGGCGTCGGTGGCTATCCCACTCCATTAAGGTGGATATGGGTTAGAGATCAAGCAAGTCGGTGAGTCAGCATCACGAGACATCATGGTGCCACGGCCGCCGGGAGACTGCGCGATGGTACGGCGGTTCCACTGTACAGTCCTCCTGTCGCCTCGAGTGACGACGCAAGAGGAGGCAAGGACGTCTCTCACTCGCCCAACATGAGATCAGCCGAACTGGAATAGTTGGTGTTTGTCCAGACGACCGACGCCCACGCTAGGACGATGAACGGTTCGTGCCCCGAGACAGCGAAGGCCGCGTCCATGGGTGCTTGATGAGCCTCGCGAGAACGCCTTCTGCTTTTGGACGACGCTCTTGCGTAGGCGCTCGGTCCAGGTATCAACCGCCTCTGCAAGGACAGATCTTCGCCTCACCGCCCCTTGTCGGTCACGTCCCTCTCGACGTACGGTTGAGACAAGAGAGGTGACACATGGCTGCTCTTCGGCGACCGATCCGCAACTTGGTTGATTCTTGCGATGCCGTGCGGAAGGAACCTCCGAGAAGGCAAACCGTTTAATGTGATGCGACGTCTCGTTCTCCAGTCGCGCGCGATGCAGCTGTGCCGGAAGCTCGTGCAGTCGCAATTGACCGAGGAGTCTGCTCCTTCAGCGGAGAAGGGTCGTGGGAATGCCGTGTAACACCGATGCGGCGAACAGCCACGGGCAATGGTTACAGTATCTGACGATCGGGTGGAACGTAATCGAATCCACCGTCGGCTTCATTGCGGCTCTCCTCGCGGGCAGCATTGCCCTTCTCGGATTTGCCTTCGATTCGGCTATTGAGGTCATCAGTAGTCTCGCTGCCCTCCGGCGCTTACGGGCCGAGCACGACGGCAAGGCCAAACGGCACGTTGAACGGAACGCGCACAAGATGAGCATCGAACGATGGCAGAGAGTTGGATCGGCATCATCCTAGCCATCGGTTCACTCACCCTATTGCCGTGGCTTGCCGCCTCGAAGCGACGTGTGGCGGAGTGTCTCGGGAGCGCAGCCTTGGAGGCCGAAACTCGCCAAACGCAAATCGCCCTCTACTTGTCCGGGACCCTCCTGATCGGACTAGTCCTCAACGCCACGTTGGGATGGTGGTGGGCCGATCCGGTGGCCGCACTATCCATGGTGCCTGTGATGCTCCAGGAGGGCTGTCGTGCACTATTGGCACCGGGGTTCTTGCTGCAGCGGATCAGGTAATCCTCGAGCCAGGTGCGAGGTGTAGGGTTTCACAACACGTCTGCCGCTGAAAGTTCTTCCGCGATCACTTCGTTCCAGTCCCTGCCCTTGACGCGGTAGTAGCTCCCTCGGTCTCGGCCTTCTCGACGGTCCCGAAGGAGCGCCGCATCCGTGAGCAGCTTGAGATGAAATGGCAATCGTGATTGTCCGGGATTCATAGCATCCGTGAGTCCGCAGACGCAATGCTCCCCGCCTTTCAAGCGGTCGAGCAATGCCAGTCGTCTCTCGTCGGACAAGGCGTGAAAAAACAACGCCGTCTTCTTGAGTCGCATGGTAGGGGGCATGACCTACGATATATCAATAAATATTAATAGGCATGGTAGTCCTATAACGTCACTCTGATGCCGCCGTAGACAGACCGAATGGGTGTACCGAAGAAGAGGATTTCTTCGTACTTTTCATTGAAGAGATTATCGACGCGACCGTATACTTGGAACTGCTTGGTTACATTATAGGTAACCTGAGCATTCACGACTCCGAAGGGACTCATCTTCTGCGTATTCTCAGTATCATTGAATCGTGTTCCCACATACCGATATTCGACATTCAGAAGCAGACGTTCAAGGGGCTGATACCCCGCAATGATGCTCGCTTGATGGAGGGGCCAGCGAGGGAGCCGAAGACCGGTTGAAACATCCTTGGTCTGTGTGTAGGTATACTGGCCCTTCAGGCTAACATTATTGAACACTGCCAGTTGAAAACCGGCTTCCACCCCTTCACTTCTCGACTCTTGAATATTCTGAGGGCAGAATCCGAAGGTGGCAGGAGGACACGTGGCCGACGTCACGTTCACGATCTGATCGGTGAAGTGATTCCAGAAATAGCCGGCGTTGATCTGTAAGCGATCCTTGAACAGACGCTGCTCCACCCCCACATCCATGCTTTTGCTTTTTTCCGGTTTAAGATCGGGGTTGCCGAAGTTTTGGAAAAACAATTCGTTTAACGATGGAGCGCGAAATCCTGTCGCATAGCTACCGCGTATTTTTGTGCCTGTTTCGGGAATGAGATATCCCGCCGTGACGCGATAGGTGGTGGCGTCCCCGAATACGTTGTAGCTGTCTTGCCGTACACCGGCCGTCATCAACAGCCGCTCCCAAATATTCACGTGCGCTTCTGCAAACCCGGCATTCGACCTGAGAATTCTCTGAGGCTGGTCAGTGCCGAAGGATGACCCGGCATTTCCCAGTCCGTCACGGAATTGATATCCGGCTGTTAGGAGCAAGGGTTTCGCGATCTGGAAGTTGTGCTGCCATTCAAGTCGATGATTCAAAATCGAGATATCGGATGGAGAGGGAAACGGTGTACTCACGACCCCAGTCATGATCTCTCTCTGAAGCGTCCCGCTTGTAAATAAGACCCGTTGATCGGTCTGGGCCAATGTGAGCTTTTGCGACCACCAAGCAGTGATCGGCTGTTCGTACCTCGCACTGAGGGTCAGATTCCGGCTCGTCTGCTTGGAACCGAATACATCGAAGGCACTGTTGCCGAATGCGCTGTCCAGATTGACGTCTGAGTTCCACCAACGGAGACTAAATTCCAGCCGACCGTCTCTCGGTAGAGTCACCCCCAGCTTTGAAGAAGCCTGCCAGTTATGGAATCCATCTCGTTCGGCCGCGCCACGTCTATAGTTCACGGCGGAGAAATTACTCGTATCCCAGCGCGAGAGTGACATCGAGAAATCGACAGGCCCTCTGGCTCCTGACGCTTGTGCGCCTTCCCGAATGGTGGCAAAGGAACCATACTCAAAAAAGCTACTGACGGTCGGTTTCCCTGTGCCTCGCTTTGTAATAATGTTGATCACGCCGCCAATCGCATCCGATCCCCACAGCATGCTTTGAGCGCCCCGAAGAATTTCGATGCGTTCAATGTTCTCGGCTGTCAGGTTCGCAAAGTCGAAGGCGCTATCCGTCGGACTGTTCATGATGGTGCCGTCCAGCACTACCATGGTTTGAGCGCTGCTTGCTCCGCGCATTCGCACCTGTGCCAAAGTTCCCGGACCACCGTTAGAAAATGCCACGACACCTTGCGCAAGCCGGAGTGCATCGACGACGGTTTTGATTTTCCTTTGCTGCATCTCTTCTCCGGTAATCACCTCGACAGCACTCGTCACTTGGCTCGCAGGCAGCGGGGTCTTTGTCGCGCTGATGATGACGTCCTGAACTTCGATCGGCTTTTCCGCCGGTTCTTCGGCCGCCGCCCACTGAGCCCACCACGCACTGGAGCAACACATAATCATCAGCCCTGTTCGCACAATCTGATATGTCATACCCATCCCCTTATGCTCGAAGGATTGAACGGTATATCGGCAGTCCGGGTCTCCTGACTCGCGGATCGTCGCTTCCTTGCACCTTCCCATGGATCGACATCCACAGTGGCGTTATGGCAAGGTCACTCCCCGCTTACAGTGGCGGCACCGTGATGGTTTTGCACCATCTTCCCCGGCGCTACGGATTGTTGCTTTCCGCAGCTCGTTGAGAATCCTCTTAATCCATGACTACGTACCCTCCTAAAAATCCGATGAGTGGACCAACTACAAGCCTCCTTCTCCCTTCAGTTAACGTTGTTGCCCGTAGGGCCTCTCGTTCATCTCGCAGACGTGGACTCCAGAGGAGGCTGAGCGAATTTGATGTCGCTGAAATGACCCGCCCCGTCGACGCGACTGGTCGCACGCAAACCAGGTTCTGGACAGATTGACGCCTACCAGTTCTCAATAACACCCGATTCCTTGGAAACCACGTGTTTGGGTCGATCCACGCGAGAGGCGCGCGGACGGGCACAAAGATGGAACACTGAAGGCGAAGGAGATGGGTCAGTCTAGTAGGTCGAGCGCGGTTTCTGGTGAGCAACCGCCGACCAACGAGGCGAGCAATCAGATATCTAATGAGACGTACGCCGCAGAGAGGGCCGGGAGGTCGAGGACGTAATGCGGACAAATCAAAAATCCCCGGGGTCGATTCGCAAACGCGACCTCGAGGATTACTCCCGCCACGATCCTCACGCTTCTCTTCACCCCACGGAAGATTAGCAGTCTTTAGCTCCAGCCAGGTCTTCTGACTCCTGGTTCACTCACCGCCGACGTCTTCCCATTCGCGAGAACGAACAGTGACAGGTATAGTCGGCGGTGTCCCCAGTTACAGCGGCGGGACCGTGAAGGTTTGCACCCTCTTCCCTTAGACCGGAGTATTACGGGCGCACAGTAGAGGACGCGGACTTGTTCTGTCAAGTCTGAAGTCCATTGTCGATCAGTCTTCTGTATTCAGAAGCGAATCGAGTGTCCATCAAGTCGGCAGCGCACTTCGGGACATAGTGGAATTGCGCACTGCTGGATGGTATGTTGCATCCGCCGATGAGGGAATGATGAACTTGAACCGGCGCCAATTTCTCCAGGCAAGCGTGGGCGGCCTCGCGAGCACTCTTATTGCCCATACGGCAGGACTCGAAGCTGGATCGACTCGCACGTTGCGAATCGCCCTCCTCCATCTCGCGCCCAGAGCGGGCGACCTAGCGTACAACCGACGTCTCCTGGAAAAAGCTCTTGTCACCGCAGCGGAATGGCGCGCCGCATGGATCCTGACTCCCGAACTGAGCACCACTGGCTACACCTTCGCCGACGAGATCGGCACGGACTGGATCGTGCCTCAACCGGATCCTTGGATGAAGCATGTCTGTGGTTTGATCTCCCGTCTGAACGTCACGGTCTTCTTGTCCGTTCCGGAACGCGACCCGCATACTCAGAAGCTGCATAACTCTGTCTGCGTCATCGCGTCTGACGGCACTGTTATAGGCTGTCACCGCAAGATCAATACGCTCCGTGTCGGGTCAGAGTCGTGGTCGAATCCTGGGGAACGCGTCGTTCCCCTTCCCGTTCCTCCGTTCGATCTTGTCGGAATCCTCATTTGCGCCGACGCATTTTCCCCGGACATCGCTGAAAGCCTCAAAGCACAGGAAGCTCAATTCTTAGTCTCAGCGGCTGCCTGGGCGCCCGGACTCCATGGCCCGAACGGTGAGTGGGAGCGGTGTACGCGCGATACCGGACTCCCGCTCTTGGTTTGCAATCGGACCGGGCCCGACCGTACGCTCAATTTTACTGAGGCCCAGAGTGTCGTCGTGAAAGACGGGCGGCGGCTACTGTCTATGTCCTCGGAACGTTCCGCCATATTTGTAATCGACTGGGACACGAAGAGCCAGAATTTGGTCTCGCAGGAATACCAGAGAGTCTTCCTTTAGAGTAGGAAGACAGCACGGGAGCATCATATCCGCCGTCCAACAAAAGCCTAGACCTCAGCTCATATCAGACCGTCGGAATGGGAGCCACACTCAAAGCTACAAAACAGGCGTGCCGACAGGAGGCAGAAGTTAGCGCAAGATTAGGAAGGTGAAGGCGGACGCCATGTTGCAAGAACTTCATGGTAGGACAATGCATTGCTATAGATGTCCCCCACCTCCCCCACGTCGGGATCACGACGGATGTGAGCACTGACTAGGAGCGGACTTAATACGCGACTTGTTTGATCCGTTTGAGTATTGGCGTGGATAGCGGCAATGACCTGAATGCCCCTGTCAATTCGTGCCTTCCTCGGCTACGCGTAGTGAGCGGCCGCGCGCGTTACCTGTCCGGCGCTGTTGAAGAAGAAGACCTCCGCTGCCATCCCCCGGCGTCCTCGATAGTAGAGGACGAGGCTGTCAGTCCCGACCAACGTCATATGCAGCTCCAAGCGGATCGGCCCCAGTTGCTCGAGGGCCTTACGCCAGTACGCCCCGACAGCGTGCTTGCCCTTCAGCTTGCCGGAGGGTTGGCCGGCGATCTTAACGATCAACGGGGAGGACATTTCAAAATCGTCCGCATAATGCGCCAGAACTCGGTCAACGGCATGATCATTCCAGGCATCGATCCAGTCGCTGGCAAACTGCTTGGCAAACTCTTGAGTGAGCATCGAATCCTCCGCGGTTGGGATCCGGTTTTGAAGGCCGAGGGCCCCTTTTAGCACATCGAGCAGAGGCGAGCCAGTGGAACTCAAGTGTCTAGCTATCAGCGGCCTTACACATGTAGCGCTTGCTCTTCGCGACGTTCCGGTACAGTACCGCTGTGAAGCGCATGCCGGTAGATCCGATGCGATTCCGGCGAGCTGCCACGGACGATGACTTGTTCAATGACCCGGTGCCATTTGGGACCGGTCAGCGCCCTGATAGTCAAGGCCAGCTGCGGCACATCAGAGGGCCGATTGCATCTGCTTGGTTCGGATGGCGGCAATGCGGGCGGCCAACCACCTCGGCTTCGAACGGTCGACTGATTCCTCGCAACAGCATCGCGCCATTCTCCAAATGGTCACGACATGAGATGCTGTGCCCCGAACGCCTGTTCCATGATTGAGAGTGAGCGTAGATAGGCGAGTTTCGCTTCACCGTATCGACCTGCGTCGGCATGAAAAATGGCTAGATTATTGAGCACCGATCCGACACGAGGATGATCCTGACCCCACGCGCGCTCGAACACGGATAGCGCGTCTCGATATTTGATCTCGGCGTCGAGCAATGCCTCTTCGGCGCCCTCGAGGCTGGCCAGCTTATTGAGTACGGCTGCGACATCTGGATGCTCGGCGCCCAGTGCTTGCATTTTGATCGAGAGCTCGCATTTTCAGTCCTACACCGTGTATAACGCGTCAGGGACCCATGTCATTCCGCTGCCGCAGCCACCAGCAAAAACATTTGTTGGCGTCGATCTGATCAATGTGCTGACCCAACAGTATTTCTAAAATACGGGATCGGGTAGTATCGGCCTTCGGAATACCATGGCGGGATGCCGCCGGCCTTTTTTTTTCGCGCACAATATGTGTTCTAGCGAATAGGACGATGCTGGTGGCATGGAGGAGGTGACATGGATGGTTCGTATTCATTTTAGAACTCAATAGAAGGCCTCTGGGCGTCCTCTCTCTCAACAGCGAGGGCGGTTCCCGTCATGACTGATAGGAGATTGAAAAGCGTCCTGGTTCCGACGTGAGGGCGCAACTAGTCAGGGTAAAAATTGAATGATCAGGAGGATCGGATGAAGAAAATTTCCAAGGCGGATATCAAAAAAGCGATTCTTGCAGTGGAAGCCGAGCGGTTGAAACAGCCGGTCGTATCCCGACCAGACTATGCGAAGTATCCCAAACTGGTGAGCAGCCGCCGAGCGTCGGAAAGGATGGTGTCCGAATTCCTAAGGAATGGGGGCCTGGACACGAAGAAGTTTGAAGCCCTGCAAGTACAGAGAAGCGCCGAACTACAGCGCATTGTTGGCAAGCATAAAGCTGATGCCCTACAGCGAGCATCGCGGCAAAAGGATACGCTCCATTCCTCAATCCTCGAGCAAAGCAAAGCTCTGCGGAGTCTCGCGTCCAAAGGCGATTTTTTCCCTTATCCCTCCTTCAGCCTGGATACTCCGTTTTTGATTTGGACAACGCCACTGCTAGCGTTGGATTCTGCTGCTGTGCCGTTCGGCAGCTGGGCAAAATTCAAGATTGCGACTTCTAAATACCAGGGTACGCAGAAGGTGGGCTTCTATTTCTATTGGGCAAACCCTTACGCTGACTACGCCGTGATCAGCGCATCCACCTTCATGTCAGCGACCGGGCACCTGAAATTACACGCCCCCTGGACAATCGGGGTGAACACTAGTTGGGTACAAGCGTCGGCCCGATTTGGGCTATGGTTTGGCTTTCCGCAGGCCGCATCCACCGATTATGAGTCCGCGTTCCTGGGACAGACTGGAGCCTACGCTCAGACGTTCATTGGCGGGGACACGAATGCAATTGCCATCTCCGCTGGAGTCAGTCTCAACAAGACGATGTTTGCCGTCCCGCCAGGGAATATTGTCATCTTCGAAGTGGCGCTTGCCGTCGAGTATGAAAACGATGAGGGCAATATCGAAGCCGACTTCGAGAGCGGTGACTTCAAAATCGCTTGCCCGATTGTCGTCTTCTCGCTTATGAACTCGCCTCCGGTTGTGATGGGCCGACGCACAACCGTCATGGAAGCCAGGCGCATTAAATGATGGGGCTGGTGATGTAGACATCAGTTAACACTTCTCCTACCGAGGCTTGAACATGAGGAACACGATTGACAGGAGAGCACAGGGAGGCGTCGGAATTAAAGGCTTCATTCACCAAGTTGATTACATCATCCGCCTTGAAGGCTGATGAGAGCTTGGTGGAAATCGGTAAAAGGTCACGAGCAGCTCCTAAGTAGCGGTCAGGCACTGAGCGAAGGGGAGATGCCTCTGCTGCTCGCAGCACCGCATAAACTGATGCCGTCGGCGTTCGGCCTCCTGTTCGGCCTCCACAGAAGGAATAGGACCGCGTGGCACGGCGCATCTTCATGCGTTCTGCCGCTATTGTCTAGATCCTGGCCTTATCATTAAATTCCGCCCATTCAGCCAGGCGCAATTCCACAGTCCGAACAAAATTGTAGAGCAGTATCTGCAGTGCGATAACGGTCGTCCTATTTCCCGCGTAGGCGGCAAGCCTGAACTTGAACTCTCCGATTTGATCCCGGCTCATCCGCCTACTAAGGTTGATCTTGGGCCGGTGGAGTGCGCCCTTTAATGCTGTCGCTGGATCGTGGTCAGCGAGTAGTGTGACTACTTGCGTAACGCAAAATGCCAGAACACCATTGCCAAGTTGAATGGCCTACGTTTCCGCGCCTCGTTTCTCCATGTCCTGAAGAATTTGGACAATGTGAGAGGCCGTGACGCTTCGTATCGGCAACCTTCCTATCTTTGGAAAGGCATTTCTCTCCAAGCAAGTATTCGCCTGCTTGTGAGAGTACGGTGCCCATCTGCCATTCTTCTTTCCCAACCACTCGCGGACAACGGATTCAAATGTGTTGACGTTCTTGGCAAGTTGCTTAGCAAGGGATTTCCTGCCTGGCGTGCGAGGGATGAACGCCTGTTTGACAAGGTCGCGGGCTTTATCTCGTGTTTTGCGGGCTTCTTGGAGGGAGATGGAAGGATACTCGCCGATTGCAAGGAGATTCTCCACGACCGGCTATGCGATACCGGTACCGTCAGACCTTCGATCCATTCGGTCTAATTTTGAGATAGAGGTCATGGCCATCCGTCAGCTTCCTAGGTTCGTTGCCGCCTTCCAACTGATGGATTTTGATGTCGGTCAGCGCATAAAAAGGGGGTATCGCCGATTCGGCGCCCGCTTTTTTGACGACTGTCAACGAATACCGATGAAGGGACGCGGAGAGGAACTATTGAATGCACCCTGAGGATGCGCTGAATGGTTGCTCACTCCAATCCCCGCTCCGCCAACTCCACTGCCTTCATCATGGCCCGAGCCTTGTTACAGGTTTCGTCGTATTCACGCTTTGGCTCGGAATCGGCGACGATTCCGGCCCCCGCCTGAATGTAGGCACGCCGGCCCTTGATGACTACCGTGCGAATGTTAATCGCCATATCCATATTGCCCGAGAAGCTGAAGTACCCGACGGCGCCGGCATATGGGCCTCGACGGGTCGGCTCCAGCTCTTCGATAATCTGCATGGCGCGAATTTTTGGCGCGCCCGAGACGGTCCCGGCGGGAAAGCACGCCCGGAGGACATCGTAAGAGGATTTCTCCTCATCCAGGCTCCCATTGACTTGGGACACTAGGTGCATCACGTGCGAGTAACGCTCTACCTTCATTAATCCGTCCACGACGACTGTTCCCTTCTTCGCCACCCGTCCAATGTCATTGCGTCCGAGGTCCACCAGCATGACGTGCTCGGCCCGTTCTTTTTCATCCGCTTGAAGCTCACGCTCCAACAGCCGGTCTTCCTGTTCCGTGGTGCCGCGAGGTCTGGTGCCGGCAATAGGCCTCAATGAGACACGTCCATCTTCACAGCGAACCAGAGTCTCAGGGGATGACCCCACTAACTCAACGCCGCCAATCCGTAAATAATACATGTATGGAGATGGATTGATGAGGCGCAACGCACGATAAATTTCGAATGGACTGGTTTGGATTCTGGTCTCCCATCGCTGCGATACCACCGTTTGGACAATGTCGCCGGCACGGATATAGTCCTTCGTCCGCATCACCATCTTTTCAAAATCGGCACGGCTCATATTGGAGGTAAAGCTCATCGGCTTATGGCGACGAGAAACCGGCTGCCGACGTAGCGGCCGCTTCAACCGCGCAATCATGCGATCGATGCGCGAGGTGGCATCGGCATAGGCACGCCGGACGTCGGCCGTCTTGCTGGACGGGACATGCGCATTGGCCACGACCTTAATCGTGTGCGCGATATTATCGAAGATCAACAGGGTATCAGTCAGCAGAAAGGCAATGACGGGAAAACCTAGGTCATGCTTCCGATACGCCGGGATCTCTTCAAAGTAGCGGACCACATCATAGTTGACGTATCCGACCGCGCCGCCGACAAACCGTGGAAGCTCCGGCACCGTGACTGGACGGTACCTTCCCATGACCTGCCGTACACGATCCAAGGGTGTCTCGCCCGTCCGCATGCTGACAGGAAACCGCTCGACGCGGGAACCTCTTGCCATGACGATTTCACCCTGGTCCTCCTGAAGCAACACGGGGGAGCCGCTTCCGAGAAACGAATAGCGGGCCCACTTTTCGCCTCCCTCGACGCTCTCAAAAAGGTACGCAGAAGGACCATGGTCGATCTTTGTGAATGCCGAAACGGGCGTTTCAAAATCAGCAAGAATTTCTCGATACAGAGGGATGAGATTCCCCTCTGAAGAGAGCCGCTTGAACGCATCGAAGCTGAGGGAATAGGAGGCCGTACCCATGAATTACTGATACCCGACAATCAATTTTTGTCCGACTTCGATGAGGGTATCGCGAAGGTGATTCCACTCTTTGATTTGCTCCACCTGCACGCCATACTGACGCGCAACCCGAAACAAGGTGTCTCCAGGCTTGACGTTATGATAGACCGGCGATCCCTTTTCCATATCAGGAAAGTCAGCCATTGGAACTGGCGCTTTCTCGAGTCCCAGTGGATCGGCGGACGAAGGCGCAGGATTGACCTTCGGCACAGCTTTGGAGCGCGATTTGGGTTTGGCATCAGACCGATTCATCTCTTCTTTGGCTTTGATCGCAGCCGATTCCCGCAAAGCATCGTTCTCTTCTTGAATCCGTGACGCCTGCTCTCGGACGGCTTGCAGCTGCGCGGTCAGCTCCCTGTTTTTGGCTTCCAGCTCTGGAATCTCGCGTTTCAGTCGCTTGGCCTCCGCATCCAGTTCCCCCGTACGCTTTTCTTCTTGAGCCAATAATCGCTGAAAATTGAGGGCGCGATTCTTTTCGGCCTCATACTGCTCTTTCATCACACAGCCGGTCGATACGATACTGATGGTGCACACAAGGGACAGTGCCAGAGAAACACCCGTTTTCATCGTCTCTCCATCCTTTTTTCTAGGGGGCCTCGCCCTGCCCGGGCTACCCATTCCACCCGATAGCGCGACTCTCCTCGGGGAATGATAACAATAGTGCCGGAGGCAATGAAAGTCAAAGGCTGCTGCAGGCTTCGGCGGTTTGACCCCTTTACGAAGGCTGTGTTACGGTTTGAAAAATTACTGGTCTCGCTGATGGACACGCCCCGAACCTCGCAATCGCATCGTGAAGTTGTGGTCGATGGAGTTACGCTCCGTTTGGCTCAGCCTCTCGAATCGTCCCAAGAATGGATCGGCGCCCGTGAGATCCTGACGCAACTCCTAGCGTGCTGGCTCGTCATCGACGAAAAAGATCTACCCCTCTCGCCCCGAATCACGGGCCCTCCCGGCATTGGAAAAACGACGCTGGCGATGTCGGGCGCGCGGGAGCGTAAACAGAATCTGTACGTCTTTCAGTGTACCGCCGACACCAGGCCGGAAGATCTTCTCATCACCCCTGTACTCGCCGAGTCCGGCACGATTGCTTATCACGCCTCTCCACTCGTCTCCGCAATGCTGACGGGCAATGTCTGCGTGCTGGATGAAGGCAACCGAATGAATGAAAAAAGCTGGGCATCATTGGCCGCGCTGCTCGATCATCGTCGCTGTATTGAGTCCATCGTGGCCGGCATTCTAGTCAAGGCCCATCCAGACTTTCGCTGCTGTGTCACGATGAATGAGGATGCGTCCACATACGAGGTTCCCGATTATATCCTCTCGCGTCTCCAACCAACGCTGGCCGTGACCTATCCGGCTCGACATGATGAATTGGCCATTCTTCGGTATCACTTGCCCTTCGCTCCGGCCGACATGTTAGCGCTGACCGTCGACTTTCTTCAGGAAGCCCATCAGTTGAATGTGCAGTTTTCCGTCCGTGATGGCCTGCACTTGCTGCAGTATGCGCTCAAACGGCTCTCGCAGGATGCCGCGCACCCGCTCTCGAAAGACGCCGCCTGGCGCGAAGCCGTGATGAACGTGCTCGGTGAAGAGGCGCTGGATCTGGAAGGATTATCCAAGAGGCGAGCGAGAGCCTTGGGCAATCAATCGCTCCCACTGGGATTAGGCGACTTTTTCTTCGAGGGGAACGATCCCCTCCATCCGGATCGCTAGGGCGCCGAAAGTCGTAAGGTCTTAACTCGTCAAGTCAGAAGAAAGACCTTAAGGCTTGACAGACTTCAATGACGTTATGACGACAACGATGAACGCCGTTCTTCGCCTTTCGCCTCGTATCGAGGTCCTGCCCATTCTGCACGGCAGTGGGGATGTGGCACAGGAAGTTCGCGAAACCTTGATCGGCCGTCAATTCGATTGTTTGGCGATCCCGCTCCCGCCGTCCCTGGAAGATGCACTAGAAGCCGCCATCCAAGACCTTCCGCAGATCAGTCTCGTCGTAACACCGGAGCCGGAGCAGGAGGCACTCACCGTCAACTTTGTGCCCGTCGACCCTTGTCAGCCGGTGATCATGGGCATTCGTGTGGCGATGGGAGAACACATTCCTCGAGCCTATATCGATCGAGATGTCACATTTTTTGAACCTACGCCCTTTACAGCGCCTGATCCGTACGCGTTAAAACGCATCCCGCTTGCCACCTTTGCAGCGGCGCTCCTGCCATCACTCGTAGCTCCAATGGAGTCCACTCAGCGGTGGCACCGTATCAGATGGATGGCGTTTCGGCTGCACGAACTCGAGCTCGAGTTCGAGTCGATCCTGTGTCTATGTCACGTCGCCGACTGGCCATGGCTCCGAGATGCGTATCGCGAGCGACAGACCTATAGCCCGCCCGATTCGCATGTCGCTCGACCGTCGACGTACGCCGTTGAACCGCAGACTGTGTATTTTGTCTTGGGAGAATTACCTTTTACGACGGAGCTCTATGAACGCCGACGGGCGGAGCTGCTATCGGATCGCCATCTCACGGTGGATGGAATCAAAGAGCTGCTGCTCGAAACACGCATACGCTGGTCGGCCAATCATGAAAGAGAAGACCACTCCATTCCGAATTGGGTCACGCCTCACCTCTTACAGCGCTATCTGCAGTATGTGAGAAATCTGGCGCTTATGGAACACCGGTTGACACCCGATCTCTATAGCTTGGTCTTGGCAGCCAAACAAATGGCGGGTGATGAGTTTGCCATTACCTTGTTGGAGACGGCCAAGACCTATAGCTTTCAAGACGATCGCCAATCGGCGTTTTTCAAGCCGGCTGTGGCCGCGGGCATCGGCAGGTTTGAATTTCCCGATGGTGACGTCGCGCAGGCCAAAAATCGCCTCCAGGGTCCTCCTCTGCACTGGCGCTCCCTCTTCTTACGTCCTCAACCGACCCGCATGAAAAGTCGGCGATGGGCGCTCCAATGGAATCCCTTTCGTCAGTGTTCGTGGCCCCCGGAAGATAGTCGTATTGAAAGCTTTACCCGACACGTACGTGAGCAAGCAAAAGCGCTCCTTGGTGCAGATCTGGCGCGCGTCGAAAAATTCACGACATCCGTGAAAGACGGCATCGATCTGCGCGAAAGCCTCCGGCACTGGCACAAGATGCCCAGTCGTGAAGGTCGTATGAAGAGCTTAGGGCAGAGTCGAGGGCCAGGCCGACATACAACGATCAAGCCTGACATCTATGTCAAAGAGATTCCACCGGGTCGGGGAAACGTCGAAGCCGTCATCTTTTTGTTCGATACCCCGGCCGATCCCGCCGTCTACTCGTGGCAAGCCACGTGGTATGCCGAGCATCAAGAAGAGTCGACCCTCTGCTTCTATGCGAGTCCTTTTCAAGACAATATGGTCGGCCTCGGCATCGGACAATCCCGGTACGGAGGCGCACTCTTTATCTTTCCACCGCGCCCGATTCCCAATATCTGGGATGATCCTACCCTTCGCTTTGCCCAGACGCTGGAAGAACGCCTGATCGCGGCCGCCGCGTTGCATTCACGAGAGCCTCATATTGCGCTCGTATCGCCGATTCCACCGCGGGCGCGCTGGCGTCAGATTGCGAAAGCCTTCCACCGACACATGATCACCATTCCATTGAGCCGATTTTCCGGCCAGACGGTCGACCGCCTTCGTCGGTTTCACGTGCTCAATGGCCATGAGATTCGAAGTTATGCCGCGCAGTTTATTCGTGAATAAGAAGCCATGAGGCATCGGCGATCCAGCCATCAGGTTCTAAACAAGCTGAATGCTGGTCGCTGACGCGCGCCATGGAATGAGCCACGGAATACCGACACTTACAATGCCTCGAATGACAGCCGAGCAACGCGTCATTGAACTCCGGAACGAGATCCGTCGCCACGACTATCTCTATTATGTTAAATCTCGCCCCGAGATTTCCGACGAAGCCTACGATCGACTCTTTCGAGAATTGAACCAGCTCGAAGCGACCTATCCCGACCTTGTCACATCGGACTCGCCGACGCAGCGAATCGGGGCCGCGCCGCAGACGGATCTTAAAAAAGTTCAGCATGAACGGCCCATGCTCAGCCTGGACTCCATCATGAATGCGGACGACGTGCGCGCGTTCGACAAACGCGTCCGGCGTGAATTGGGACGAGAGCTGGATTACGATCTGGAACAGGAGACCATCCACTACACTGTGGAACCGAAGTTTGATGGCCTCTCCGTCGAACTCATCTACGAAAACGGTCGGTTCATGCGGGGTGCTACCCGCGGAGACGGGATCACCGGCGAAGACGTCACGATCAATCTTCGCACGCTACGTTCGCTCCCTCTGCACCTCCAAGCAGCGTCCGATCTTCCAGCGCATCTCGTGGTCCGAGGAGAGGTCTACATGCGCCTCGACGACTTTCAAGCGCTGAATCGGCGTATTACAGAGCGAGGAGACGAACCCTTCGCAAATCCGCGCAATGCGGCCTCCGGCGCACTGCGACAACTGGATTCTAAGATGACGGCGGCACGTCCCTTAGTCGTGACGTGCTATGAGATTATGATCCAGTCCGGCAATCCGTTGCCGACGCACTGGGATGAATTAGACAGACTGGCTGCCTGGGGACTGCCAACCCCATCGCTCTGCCGCCGGTGCGAGTCCATCGATGAGGTGATTGCATTCCACGCCCAAACGGCCTCAGTTCGAGACGAGCTGCCGTTCGAGATCGACGGCGCGGTCGTCAAACTAGACCGCCGTGACTGGCAAGTCCACCTGGGGGAAAAATCGCGAAGCCCCCGTTGGGCCATCGCCTATAAGTTCGCCGCTCGGAAAGAGATCACACAAGTCCAGGATATCGTCGTCTCTGTCGGGCGAACCGGCACGCTGACGCCCTTGGCGTTGCTCAAACCCGTCGATGTAGGAGGCGTCACGATTAGTCGGGCCACGCTCCACAATGCCGACGAGGTAGCCAGAAAGGACGTGCGCGTCGGTGATACGGTCAAGGTCGAACGAGCCGGCGACGTCATTCCCGCCATCACCGAACGTATCCTCGTTCCAGGCCAGCAACGAGCCGACCCCTTTCGCATGCCGGATCACTGCCCGGGGTGCGGCTCCGCCGTCGCACGGGAGGGCGCGTATTCGTATTGTTCAGGGAAGGCCGCATGCCCGGCACAGGTGAAAGGGGCCCTTGAACATTTCGCATCGAAGCACGCGCTCAATATCGCCGGACTCGGCAAGAAGACCGCCGCTCAATTAGTCGAGAGTGGTTTTGTCACCAACCTGGCCGATCTCTTTGCATTGACTAAGGATAAGGTTCTGAAACTGGAGGGCTTTGCCGATCGTTCGGCGTCCTTATTCATGGAGGCCCTCGAACGCAGTAAACACGTGTCGCTGGAGCGATTTCTCTACGGGCTTGGTATTCGACAAGTCGGTGAGCATACGGCCAAAGTATTGACTCGACGCTTCGGATCGCTGGACGCCATCATGGCAGCCGATCACGATACGTTTGAAAGCGTTCACGAAATTGGGCCGGAAATCGCCGCCAGTTTGGAATCCTTCTTTCAGGAAACGCACAACCGAGAGGTGATCGATCGCTTGCGCCGACTGGGCTTAACGATCACCACGGAACGCGGACACGATGCCACCCGGTCTCGCTCCTTCGAAGGCAAGATGTTTGTCTTCACCGGAGGATTGAGCCGGCTCAGCCGCGATGAGGCCAAACGGCGGGTCGAGGAACTGGGGGCACGTGTCACGTCCAGTGTTAGTAAGCACACGGACTATGTCGTGGTAGGCATCGAGCCCGGGTCCAAATTCGACGAAGCAAAACGGCTTGGAGTCACCACCCTCACCGAATCCGAATTTCTCGTGCTTTTGGAAGAAGCTTGACTTCCTTGGTCCCCAGTGGGACAGTGGGGCCGGCTTCTGTGATCCTGCGCCGTCGCGGCCATTCGAGTTCGGCTCATGAACCCGACGCGTCCTGTCAAATTCCCGCTTCGCAGAAAGATCTTTCTCTCCTTAACTGGCGGCCTGTTTGCCTGCACCGCCGTCCTGACCGGGATGCAATATCACGTCAGCAGCCGCACACTGACGGCCGAGTGGGAGTCCAAGGCCGGCGAGTATGGACGGCTGCTGGAATTCGCCTTTCAACCACTCGTCCAAAATAGGGACCGGTCCGGTCTCAGTCGAGCCGTCTTGCAAGCCGTGCTGATTCCAGAGATAAAATCAATCACGGTGATCGATGCGCAAGGCACGATCGTGGCGGACTCCAAAGGGCAAGCGGTCGGCACTCATCTAGCGATTCATCTTGACGCGCTCCGCCGTGCCCTTGAAGAAGATACCGACACGGGTGTTACGTGGGTCGAAACCAAAGACACCGGTCGAATTCGCTTCCTTCTGACCCCCATTAAAGGAGGGTCGCCCGACGCATCGATGCATGCCTCGCCACAGCCGGCGCCGCAAGCAGCCATCCTCATTGGGCTGGATCTCTCCATATTGGACAGCCTGCTGCGATCCAATTTGTACTATCTTGTGTCCATCAACGGCATCACCTTCATGGCTCTGCTGCTGATGTGTTGGATCACCATCCAAATCGGATTCGTGCACCCGCTCCGCCACTTGGTCCAGACCGTGCGTTCGACATCCCGATCTCAATTTTCTCTGGAACGTCTTCAGTCGACCGATGAGATTGCCTCGCTGTCCGAAGGCTTTGCCAAAATGAATGAAGCCTTACAAGAGAGCGAGGACTTCAATCGTGCGACGCTCGATTCGCTCCCCGTGCACGCCGCCATTGTGGATAAGGAGGGACGCCTCCTGTCGGTGAATACGGCGTGGGAACAATTTGCCCGCGACCATGGCGACCTCTTTCCGTGTACCGGTGGCGGCCGCATCAATTTTTTAGAGACCTGTCGGGACTTCACCAAAGGATATGGTGACTATACGCAAGAAGCACTGTCGGGCATCCGGTCCGTCCTTCAAGGCGAGGCGCCGTCCTTCGCGCTTGACTATACGGTGACATTGCCCAAAGGGCGCCGCTGGTTTGTCCTGTCGGCGATGCCCTTGCAACGGCCAGAGGGCGGCGCCATCCTGTCGCACACTGATGTGACGGAGCGAAGGCAGGCTGAAGAGACGCTGGTTCGTGCCACGACTGAAACCGAACAGGCACGCAGCCGTCTGAATACCCTCTATGCCACGATCCCGATTGGGCTCATCTATGTCACGCCGAATCTCATGATCGAACGAGTCAGCCAATCCATGGCGTACTTACAGGGCCGCTCTGTAGAAGAGCTGGTGAATCAACGGCTCTCCAACGTGCTTCCCCCCGAGCGGTGGACGAAACTGAAGACGATTCTCGAGCAAGTCCTCAAGACAGGCACCGCGTATCACGGATTGGAGGAAGTGGTGTCCGACCCCCGCGCGCCTGGCGGCGCACGGATCTTACTCTCCCACTGCGACCCCGACTTGAGAGAAGACGGCACCGCGAGGGGAATTCATCTCGCGATACGAGATATTACTGAAGAAAAGCAAACGCAGAAAGAACACGAACAGAATGTCAGGGAGCTCAAAGCCAAGAACCGAGAGCTCGACCAGATGGCGATTCGCGATCCGCTCACCGGCCTCTATAACCGGCGCTTCTTCGATGAAGCGCTGACTCGCGAGTGGCAGCAATTCCAGCGCAGCGGAGAGGCCTTTACCGTCATCATTATGGATGTCGACGCCTTTAAAGCCATTAACGACGATTACGGGCATGAGGCCGGAGACCGCGCCCTGCAGCAAGTGAGCATCACGCTGAAAGCCAACTTACGTGAAAGCGATTTGATTGCGCGCGTAGGAGGGGATGAATTTGCCGCGCTGTTGCCCCGAACCGATACAGAACAGAGTCGACAAGTGATCGAGAAACTGAGCGATGTCCTTCAATGCCTCCGCCTGGTGACCATCGAAGGCGAGATTCCCATGTCTCTCAGCGTAGGCACCGCGACCGTCCCCGGCTTTCCCCCGGTCACTTCTGCCGCTGAACTGTTGAGAGTGGCCGATAAGCGGATGTACGAAGCCAAACGATTGACCTCAGCTCGGCGTGCCGACGCCGGCTGAATCGGGCGCCGGCGTTTTTTCTTCTTTAAAGATCTGCACGCTCTTGATGGACTTGTGATCGGCTTCATGCACCACCAACCGGCAGTGGCCGATGCGGATTTCCTCGCCGACCGCGGGAATGCGGCCCAGATGCTCTTGGATGAGACCACTGACCGTCGTGGCTTCGTCCCCTAGATCTACCTTTAAGAATTCATTGATCCGCCGCACGTCGGTTCGTCCGTGCACGAGAATTTGATTCTTGCCGATTCGCTTGATGAGTTCTTCGCTAATATCCGTTTCGTCCATGATTTCTCCGACGACCTCTTCAAGCAGATCTTCAAGCGTGACCAGCCCCATGACACCCCCAAATTCATTGACGACGATGGCCATGTGACGTTTGTCGGCCTGAAATTGCTTCATGAGATCATCAGCAGTCTTTCCTCCCGGCACGAACAATGCCGGCGTGGCGATATCCTTCAGCTGAGAATCATAGCGGCCTTGAGCCAATCCCATCAGTGCTTTATCGCGATAGAGAATGCCGGTGATATTGTCCAACGTGGTGTCGTACACCGGAATACGGGAGTATTTCGACTTAAAGATGGCCTCTTGCGCATCCTTTAAGCGTAGGTTGCCCTCCAGCGCGAACACATATATTCGCGGTGTCATGGCATCTTCGGCCGTAATATCCTTCAACTGGAAGACGTTCTTGATCATCTTGACTTCTTCGGTCTCAATCATTCCCGCGCGTCCCCCTTCATCGAGCATGATCTTGACCTCTTCTTCAGAAACATGAGGAACGGTCACGCCCTTTCCGCCGGTGAGCGCATTAATGAGGGGTTCCAACACAAACAAAATCGGCTTCATGACGAACTGGATTGCATACATGGGATAGGCCATCACCATCACGACCGTCAAGGCATGTTTTGCCGCGAGGGTCTTCGGCACGATGTCGCCAAAAATGAGCAATACGAACGTCAAGACGCCGATGACAATGGCAAGGGCTTCCGACCCGAACAGCCGGAGCGCCAGGATCGTGGCATACGAGGCCGCCCCCGTATCCACAAGCCGATCCCCGATCATGATGATTGAGAGCAGGCGCTGGGGGTTTGACCGCAGTTGTAGGACGATGTCCGCCCGCTTGCTTCCGGCCTCGGCCAAGGCGCGCAACCTCGTTTCCTTCACAGAAAAAAAACCGATTTCGGCCGCTGAAATAACTGCAGAGAGGGCGACAAGGCTCAGAAGTATGAGGAAATCCATTTATGCTTTGGGCGAATTGGATATGAATCGAAGATCGAGAGACGCCTCACGCCACGAGAGGCAGGGAAGCGACCGGTCTGAAGAAGTAGGATCGGAACTACGGCACGCAGAACGTCGAGGCCCACCGTCATCCATGGGTGTAATTTCTATCATACCCACTTCGGTTTAGGCAAGGCGACAGAAACAAACGCCCTGTTAATCAGCGACTTACAGAATGAGTTTGCACACTATGCCTTCTCTCGAACCACGAACGACTCGACCTGGAATTGGCGATCGATCCGGTTGGCCGCGGCGGTCGCTTCCTCTTCTGTGGTGAATCGGCCGACTTGAACCCGGTAACGCATACCGATCGGCAATTCAATGGTCATTAACCGTACTTCGCGATAGCCGTCAGTCAACTTGGCCATGAATGCCCGTGCAAGCGCAGGATCGCCAAATGACGCCACCTGAATCCAGAGTACGCCGGCATCATCGGACCGGCCATGGTAAGCAATAACCTTCAATTCGACGTGGTGGCTGCCCTGCGCGATCATGCCGAGCTGCGAAGCAGCCGCTTGCGAAAGATCGAGCACGCGGCCGCGCGCAAATGGTCCACGATCGTTGATTCGAACAATGACCCGGCGGTCATTGAAGAGCGATCGGACTTGAACCATTGAGCCGAACGGAAGCGTTCGATGCGCCGCGGTCAGCTGACGCATGTCGAATCGTTCGCCGCTGGCCGTTCGGCGTCCGTCAAATCCCGGACCGTACCATGAAGCCATGCCGCGTTCGTGATATCCCACTGGATATCCCGCCGGGAAATCACTGCCTCTTGGAGTGGTCCCCGCGCACCCTGCAAGATGCCCGATGAAAAGAAGAAGGCCGGCAAAACCAATCAGGCGGTTGGCAACATGCCGAGCTGAAGAGCCGGACGGAGGCGCCATACTGGTGGGCGGGTTTCTCACGCCACCATAAATATAGTCAACGACAGGAATTGGTGGACCATTAAAAGACGTCGAGGGATTCTTCCTGCAGAATATCCATGGCCTTCTTGGTATTGGAGACCGTGAGAATGACGACAGCCTTTCCACCTTGTCGAGAGGGAGTATAGTAGCCGCTCGTGATATTGATTTTCGCCTCCTTCAGATGCTGGGCCACTTCGCTCAGCGCCCCCGGCTTGTTGTTCAGACTCAAGACCAGCGCGGGTTCTTCACGAAAGGGAATTTTGGCGTTTTTTAACGCCACGCGCGCCCGCTCGAGGTCCGCTACGACGAAACGGAGTGTTCCCTTCCTGACTTTCGCGGTGCTCATGCCTTCGGCAGCGGAGAAGGCTTTGATGTTGACCCCTGCGGCTCCGAGCACCGTTGCCACACGCGCCAGGACGCCAGGCTTGCTCTGCTCTGTAATCACCAGTTGAGTCGTCGTTGGCATAAGCGGATCTCCTTGTGATATAGACCACCGTGCCGCGGTGGCGGCTCCTTCCTATCATAACGATCACCGCTAGTACAGAGGGGTATGTATTTTCCGGGGACGACGATAGCCTCCAAGGGCGAGGCGCGATGAGGACGTTATGAAACGAACCCATCGGCGGCGGCACCCGGTGAGATGGCTACTCGTCCTCCTCATCGGGAGCCTGTGCATCTACGGGTTCTACCTCTATGCCACGCTGAGCCTGCCTCGTGGGGAAGATCGACAGTCATTACGAATATTCAGCGCGTCCTTTCCGCTAGCCCCGGCAGCCCCGATCGAGAAAGCCCGGCTGCAGGAACGCCTGACCCATCTTGGCTACCGGCCGGTCTCGCGAAAGGTGCAGGCGCCGGGTGAATATCGATTCCTCTCTTCTTCTGTTGATGTCTATCTTCGCGACTTTCTTTACCCGGACGGTCTCATCCGCGGCCGCCCGATTCGTCTGATCCTCGAAGATAATCATATCGCACGTATCGTGAACCTTCCCGACGAGCGCGACGCCGGGCCTGTCGCACTGGAGCCGCAGCTGATCGGCGGATTATTGGAAACATCCCGCCAAGTCCGTGACTGGATCTCTTTGATCGCCATTCCTCCGCAAATCATCGATGCCGTCCTCTCCATCGAAGATCATCGTTTCTACGAGCACGTGGGAATCGATCCGCGCGGGATTCTGAGAGCCGCATTCCAGAACCTCAAAGGCGGGACGGTCGTGCAGGGTGGCAGCACCATCACGCAGCAGTTAGCCAAAAACCTCTACTATACTCAGCAACGGACCTACATCAGAAAACTGAAAGAAGCTTTTGCCGCCCTCGTCCTCGAGACGAAGTACTCGAAACAGGATATTCTCGAAAGCTATCTGAACGAAATCTACCTCGGCCAATCAGGCTCGATTGCCGTCTACGGCATCGGACAGGCCGCTCAGTATTATTTCGGAAAATCTCTGTCGCAGCTCAGCGTCCCGGAAGCCGCCTTGTTGGCGGGCATGATCAAAGGCCCCAACACGTATGCCCCGGTGCGAGATCCGAAACGCGCGAAGCACCGGCGGGATCTCGTCCTCCTCCGCATGAAGCAGGAAGGCAGGCTCTCGGATAAACAGTATCAAGCCGCCCTCAACACGCCCATCAGGGTAACCACCCTTCAACACGGCGTCACGGACGCCCCCTATTTTCTGGATTACGTGCTTTCCGAAATCGACGATTCGTCTGATAGCCCGCAGACAGGCCTCCGGCTGTTTACGACGCTCGATCTGGAAATGCAGCGGACGGCAGAAGAGGCAGTCAGCACGGGACTGTCTCGCTTAGAAAGCAAGTATCCCTTTCTTAAGAAAACCGCTGATCATTTGCAGGGGGCCCTGATCGCCATCGATCCAAAAAGCGGCGCCATTTTGGCCATGGTCGGAGGTCGGGACTATCGGACGAGTCAATTCAACCATGCCGTGCAGGCGAAACGCCAAGCCGGCTCGCTCTTCAAACCATTCATCTACCTCACCGCCTTCGAGCAGGGCTTGGCGGCCAAAGAAGGACCCATTACACCGGCGACCCTGGTGGATGATAGTCCGATCAGCTTCCCGCAGGGAACTTCATCGTGGATCCCTCAGAATTATGACCGTCAATTCCATGGGCAGATAACCGTCCGAACGGCTCTTGAACAGTCTCTCAACATCCCGGCCGTACGCATTGCCCAATCTATCGGTATCCCCAATATCATACGCACGTTGCGCTCGGTTGGAATTTCTGGTCCCTTGGACGAGCATCTGTCGCTGGCTCTCGGAAGCTCGGAGGTCTCCTTACTTGAAATCACCAGTGCGTTCGGAGCTTTGGCGCAAGCGGGCCAATACCTTTCGCCATCGGGCATTACGAGTCTCGTTGAACAGGTCAGTGAGCAAGCCGGCCATCAGATCCGACAGCAAAACTTTGAGACAATGCAGGCGTTTTCCCCGCAATCTGCCTATCTCGTGACCTCGATTCTTCAAGGCGTGGTGCAACGCGGTACTGCCGCGCCGGCGCAACGCATGGGGCTCACAGCGAAGGTCGCCGGGAAGACCGGCACAACGGATGATCACCGTGATGCATGGTTTGTCGGGTACACCCGGGATCTCGTTGTGGGCGTCTGGGTAGGATTCGACGGAGGAGCGACGTTAAAGCTAACCGGCGCTCAAGCAGCACTCCCGATCTGGGTCGATTTCTTCCGAAAGGCCGTGGCAGGCTTCCCGATCGACTTTCCAGTCCCTCCAGGAATCATCACCCGCACAATCGATCCACACACAGCCCAGTTGGCCACCAGCGCCTGCCCTGACTCATTGGATGAGTCGTTCATCGAAGGAACAGAGCCAACCATATTGTGCGAAACGCACGACCCCGGCATCTTGGAAAGACTCAAAAGTCTATTCGGTATCTAACCTATTGAACCAGCTGTGCAACGTATTCCTGTCGCTGTCGGGTCGGCGCCTCAAAAGCAGGAGAAGTATGGACATGAGCACAAAGCGTGGGACAAGAAATAGTGTCGGCGCAGTGTGGAGAGTAGGCGAGAAGAAGTCTCTTTCAACATCCTGCAAGCGTCACCCCCCTACGTAATACCGGGCGGGGGGAGGGCAAAACCTCTTCCTTATCCTCCTGCCCTGTCTTTTCGATCCATTGACTCACCCTCTCGTCGCCTTTATGCTGCGCGCTGTCGATTCTGTCACCAGAACGAAAGGTGCGTACATGGAGTACTCGAATCCTCTTTTCAGGCGCAAACCGCCTCAACAGTCGGCCAGTCTCATCGCTGTCATCCTGTTCGTGTCCGTGTCAGCATGTTCCCCGCTTCCAGGGCATTGGCGGCCAGGATGGAATGAGCACAGGCCCGACGGAACACCGATAAGCCGGACGGCAGCTTCATGGACGATGTCCGAGTCGGAAACGCAGGACGGCCGTTTTATCGGTTTGGCAATTTCCGGCGGGGGCAGCCGGGCCGCCAACTTCGGCGCGGCGGTGATGCTTGAACTCCAACAGCGCGGACTCTTGAACCAGGTGGATGTGATTTCAGGGGTATCCGGTGGAACGCTACCGGCTGTGTACTATGGACTGGGCGACAAAGCCGGGCCGTTCGAACACGAGGCGGTGCGAAAGACGCTCGGCTACGACTTCCAAGGCAACTGGCTGTGGCGCTGGCTGCTTCCGCACAATATCTTTCGCTTTTGGTTCACGGACTTTACACGATCCGACATCATGGTGCAGGTATTCAATGCACACTTGACGCGGAAAGCCACATTTGCCGATCTTCGGCCGTATCCCAAAATTCTTCTCAATGCCACCGTCCACAACGACCACACGCGGTTCACGTTTACGGATGACCGATTCCTTGCGCTGCAGTCCCATCTTGCGACATACCGTGTCGCCAATGCAGTGAATGCGTCGTCGGCTTTCCCCGGCGCATTCGACGATGTCACACTGGAAAACTTTAGCTCTCAGGATCCCGTCGCCTTGAAGGCGCTGGGGGTGGAACAGGTGAAGTATCTTCATCTCTACGATGGAGGGCCGATCGACAATCTCGGCCTGCAAGCGATTGTGGAATATCTGAATCGCAATGTGACCGGACCACGCGGGGCGAAGACATTTCCGAAGAGTTGTCTGATTTTCATCATAGATGCGACCCCGGCCAGTGAACATCCGGAATTTAACTTGGCGCGGTCAAGCCGGCGCTTCGCAGATTATTTTATCAACACGAATGTGTTAGATGCCATGGATGCCATGTTGATCGAATCACGCCGATCTACCTTACTCCGATCAGGCATTCCTGTCGAAAAGCAGGACCAGGAAGTGCGCGGCCATTTTTCTATCAATGACCAGACCGGATGCGGCTGCGAGGTGCGGCACGTGGCTCTTCGGCACCTCACCTATATGCCGGAGTCAGCCGAATCGCCCGGCCTGGCGTACCGGGCGACGAGAATCAACACAAAATTCTGGTTATCCAAGGAGGAGCAAGACGATCTCTTTATGGCTGCAAAACTACTCGTCAAGGAATTGGAGGATGATCAACTCTTGCCGGGGCCGGGTGTGAAGCCGACATGTGAGCGCCGCTCATAAGATCTTACAAAATACCCGGCAATCCTTGTCGGCATGCATCCCACCACGCTGTCGACTCACCAAACCGTCACTCAGAAGAGGGGTTCTTCCGTGGGTGCTGAACAGAACCGCTCACGACTACGTCGGCGAGTATAGTACGACGACGTAGGAGCCAAGTTGCAACGCCGTAGACGTTTCGTTAAGGTACGGCGCGATGCGTTCACGATCCGCCCTTCAATTGGCATTAGCGGCCCTGACCGGCATACTGTCTCCGTTCTGCTTTCCAAACTTCGAGCTCGGCTGGCTCGCCTGGGTGTTTCTTGTTCCTCTGCACGTCGCCATCGGGGAGGTTCCTCCACGACGCGCCTTCTGGCTCGGATGGGGTTCCGGCTGGATCGGCTTCATAGGTACGATGGGGTGGGTAGTCACGGCGATGCATATGTACGGGAAAATGCCGTTGCTCTGGAGCTATGCGGCTCTGGCCCTGCTGGCCTCGTATCTCGGCCTGTATGTAGCCGTCTATGCTATGACCGTGACGTGGCTTCGAAGGACCCTGTCGCCCTACGCACTCCTGGCTGCCCCTTTTGTGTGGGTGACGCTCGAGTTCATCCGCACCTCGCTGTTCTCGGGACTCCCTTGGGCGCTGTTGGGCTATTCGCAGTCTCAATGGCTCAGCGCCATTCAGATCGCCGATCTCACGGGAGTGTATGGGGTCTCATTTGTGATCGTCCTCGTGAATGTCGCCATCGCGGAGAGCACGCTCTGGATCATCCGGAAATATCGCACGTTGCCGATTCGTCAACCCGTCAGCTCATTTCCTTGGCCCACGCCGGCCGCAGCTCTCGTGGTCGTCACGGCTACGCTCACGTATGGCTTCTTGGTGTTACGCGCAGCTGACCTCCCCGCCACTGGTCTCACCATCGGACTTGTCCAGGCCAACATCGATCAGGCGCACAAGTGGGATGCCGCCTACCGTCAGGAGACGCTTCAACGCTATGCGCGTCTAACCGGGGAAGCAGCCGACAAGACCGATCTTGTCATTTGGCCGGAAGCCGCCACACCCTTTCTCTTTGAGCAAGAACCAGTGTATCGCGGAGTCGTCGAATCGATGGTCCGGCACTATGGCGTCCCCCTCCTCTTCGGAAGCCCGGCGTTACGCTATTACGCGAACGGAAAACCTTACTTGATGAACAGTGCGTATATCTTCTCTCCGGAGGGCCAGATCCGCGGCCGATACGACAAACGACACCTCGTACCCTTCGGTGAATACATTCCACTGAAGTCCTTTCTGTTCTTTTTAGAGAAACTGGTGGAAGGAATCGGCGACTTCGAAGCCGGCACCGTGCCGACGGTCCTCACGCTCCCCGCCAAGCCGGACGCTGAAACGACCTTCTCATCCCGTACACCGACGAAATTCGGCGTCGTCATCTGCTTCGAGGTCATCTTTCCCGACCTTGTCCGGGAATTCGTGCGCGACGGTGCGGATTTTATGGTGACGATCACCAATGACGCCTGGTTCGGCGATTCGGCCGCGCCTTACCAGCATTTCGGCATGGTGGTCCTTCGCGCCGTGGAGAACCATGTGGCCTTTGCACGTGCCGCAAACACAGGGATTTCCGGTTTTATTGATCCGTACGGCCGCGTCCTCAATGCTTCCCCGATTTTTACCGAACAAGCGATGATCGGTCGTATCCCGGTCCGCAATACGCCGACATTTTACAGTCGGCATGGTGATGTCTTTGCGTATGGCTGTGTTATAATCACCGGACTTTTTATTTTGGCCGCCTTGTGGCGTACCGGGGGCAACGTGCAGCAACCGCTCGTCGTCGGAGCGACGACTTAGCGGGTCGATTTGACATTGCAACGAAAAGGATTGGCGCATGCTTGATGAAGTCCGGACACGGGTCAATACGATAGGCGAACAGGTTTTGGAACTACGGGGGCATCTTTGACCTCCCTAAACTGCACTCCGACCTGGAGCATCTCGACCAAGAAACGTCTCATCCCGACTTTTGGAAAGATACACAAGCCGCTGCCCGGGTGAGCCGGAAAAAGGCTGCCATCGAGCGCGATATTAAGCGCGTGGAGGACTTGGACCGGCAGCACGGAGACCTGCGCGCGCTTGTCGAGCTGGCGGACGAAGCGGCGGACCCATCATTGGAACAGGAGCTCGCGGCCGAACTCAGCAAGCTCGAGACCGCCGTTAATCAATGGCGGGTCGAGCTGTTACTGTCGGGAGAGCACGATAGTAGTAATGCCATTCTCGCCGTTCATCCCGGCGCAGGAGGGACTGAATCGCAGGATTGGGCCCAGATGCTCTTGCGCATGTACGTGCGCTGGGCAGAACGAAAAGGATATAAGATCGACACACTGGATCTCCAGCCCGGCGATGAAGCCGGCATCAAGAGCGTGACACTGGCCGTCAATGGGCCGTATGCGTATGGGTATTTAAAAGCGGAGGCCGGCGTGCACCGGCTGGTTCGCATTTCGCCGTTTGATGCCAATAAGCGCCGCCATACCTCTTTTGCCTCTGTATTCGTCTATCCCGAGTTGGAAGAAGACGTCGACATTGTGGTTGAAGACAAAGACCTGCGGATCGACACGTTCCGTGCCGGCGGAGCAGGCGGTCAGAATGTCAACAAAGTGGAAACGGCGATTCGCATCACTCACCTTCCTACGGGTATCGTCGTCCAGTGCCAGAACGAACGCTCACAGCTTCAGAATCGGCTTGGAGCCATGAAAATCTTGAAATCACGTCTGTATGAAGTCGAGCAGCAGAAGAAAGAGGCGGAATTTAATTCGATCGTCGGTGAGAAAAAAGACAATGCGTGGGGTAGTCAGATACGGTCATATGTATTTCAACCCTATCAAATGGTCAAAGACCATCGAACCAATGAAGAAGTGGGCCAAGTCGATAAAGTGATGGATGGCGATCTGGACAACTTTATCGAGGCATATTTAAAACAGAAACAGGTTAGCAGGGAAGCGATCACCCGTCAGCACTCAGCATTGGAAAGTCGCCGCCCGAGCTGATGGATGAATGCTGAGAGCTGAAGGCTAAGAGAAGAAAGACTCGACCTAGCGGGAAAGCCATCAGCCGCCCGCTGAGCTTCGGACCAAAACACGCTGAGCGATGGCTGAAGTCTAAGAGAACACAGATATGGACGAACTGAACGATCAGCGGCAGCAGCGCATCAAAAAACTGGAGACGCTGCGTACGCTCGGCGTCCCTCCTCACGGCGCCCGGTTTGAAATCAAGGATCGGGCCGGCCAGCTTGTTCGCCTTCACGGCTCGACAACGAAGGAAACGCTCGAGCGGGATAGGGTTGCATGCACCCTTGCCGGTCGTATCGTCGGCCTTCGACGCTTCGGAAAGGCCGCGTTCGCGGTGCTCCAGGACGGTGCGGATCGTATTCAAGTCTATTTAAAAAAGGACCTCCTGGGCGAAACATCTTATAAAGTGTGCGAAGAACTTGATCTCGGTGACTGGATTGGTGTTCAAGGCGTGCTCTTTCGGACGAAAACCAACGAATTGACCGTGGAGGCCCAACAGCTGACGTTCCTTTCCAAAGCGCTGCGACCGTTGCCTGAAAAATGGCATGGCCTGACGGATGTCGAGACGCGTTATCGCCAGCGCTACGTCGATTTGATCGCCAACCCGGAGGTGCACCACATTTTCGTGACGCGGAGCCGTATCATTTCAGCCATCCGCGCCTTTCTGCTGGACCAAGGGTTCCTCGAAGTCGAAACACCGATGATGCATCCCATCCCCGGCGGGGCGACGGCCCGTCCCTTCGTCACGCATCACAACGCGCTCGCGACCGATTTGTATTTGCGAATCGCGCCGGAGTTGTACCTCAAGCGTCTCATCGTCGGCGGGTTTCCCCGCGTCTTCGAGATCAACCGGAATTTCCGCAATGAAGGGATTTCGACGATCCATAATCCAGAATTCACGATGCTTGAGTTCTATCAGGCCTATGCCGATTACAACGATCTCATGGCCTTGACGGAAGACATGTTGAGCCGGCTCGCGCAACAGATTCTCGGAACGACGACGTTCGACTATCAAGGCCAGGAGATTCGATTCGAACGACCTTGGCGTCGATGGTCTTACATGGAAGCGCTGCTGGAGGTCAATCAGCTGGATCCGCTTGTGCTCAAGGATCGTCAGACTGCACTGGATGCGGCACGCCGGCTCAAGGTCGATGTGGATGGAAAGGCCAGCCATGTCGCCGTTTTGACCGCCATCTTTGAAGAAACGGTCGAGCCGCAATTGATTCAACCGACCTTCATCATCGACTTCCCTACGGAGATTTCACCGCTGGCTAAACGCAAAGCGTCAGATCCGACTGTGGCGGATCGCTTCGAGCTCTACATCGCCGGCCGTGAGATTGCCAACGCCTTTTCTGAATTGAACGACCCGCTGGATCAACGCGAGCGATTTGAAGCACAGGTCGCCCAACGCGAGGCTGGTGACGAAGAAGCACACTATCTGGATGAAGATTTTTTGCGAGCGCTGGAATATGGCATGCCGCCGACCGCCGGCGAAGGCATCGGTATCGACCGCCTCATCATGCTCTTTACCAACCAAGCCTCCATCCGTGACGTGATCTTATTCCCCCAACTCCGACCAGAAAAATGAATCAGGATGTTCAAAAAGGTCTCGAAGCAAGGCCGCAACGAGCGAAAGCCCGACGCGTACTCTGGGAGGTGCGTGGAGGACTTGAACGAAGCGGGAAGGAAGCTTTCAGCCTTGTTCAACATCCTGATAGGCCGGAGAAGTAGTTGGCCGCTCCCTACGAAATATATATCGGCCTGCGATACCTGCGCGCGAAACGGCGCCAACGGACGATTTCATTAAACACCTTTGTATCGGTCGCGGGCATCACGCTTGGCGTGGCAGCCCTCATCGGCACGCTCGGCATCATGACCGGCTTTAAGGAAGACTTGCAGGCCAAGATTTTAGGCACCACGTCTCATATCGTCCTGCAGGATCGAACCAAAGACGGGATGACCGGCTACGATGCGCTTGTTGGGCAAGTTGAAGGGGTTCCCCATGTCGTGGCCGCCACGCCGTTCGTGCTTCGCCAGGTCCTCCTGACTTCACAGTCCGGCGTGCAGGGGATCGTGCTACGCGGCATCGATCCACTCAAAGAAGTCCGCGTGACTGAACTGGGCAAGAATATCAAGGCCGGACGCTTAAGCGATCTGACGGCGGCCGTTCAGGCTTCTACAACCGACAAGGCCGTCGCCGATACCACCAGCAATGCGGATCCTAAGGTGCCGGCTACCAGTGATCATCCCGGGATTGTCCTCGGCAAGGAACTGTCCTTGCGTCTGGGCGCATTCGTTGGCGACAACGTGAATGTCGTCTCACCGGTCGGTCCTGTCAGTGCGATCGGCATGGTGCCGAAAATACGTGTCTTCACGGTGGTCGCTGTTTTTGAATCCGGGATGTTTGAATACGATTCGTCACTCGCGTATATCGGACTTGAAGAATCTCAGAAATTCTTCAACATGAATCACGCCGTGACCGGAATCGAAGTGAAAGTGGATGAAATTTTCAAAGCAGCCGAGATCGCGCGAGACATCGAACGCGCAGTCGGTTTCCCCTACTGGGCAAGGGACTGGATGCAGTTGAACCGTAATCTGTTTTCGGCACTGAAATTGGAAAAGACGATGATGTTTCTGCTGCTCGTCCTGATTACCCTCGTAGCCTCTTTTAATATAGTCAGTACCTTGACGATGATCGTGACTGAGAAGCAACGGGAGATTGCCATCTTGAAAGCCATGGGGGCGACGCGCCAAGCCATCATGCGGATATTCATGCTCAACGGGCTCATCATCGGCTTGACCGGCACGGTCATCGGCATCCCGCTGGGCTATACCTTCCTGTGGCTCATTGAAAATTATTGGACCTTCGATCAGACCGTCTACTATATCTCGCACATTCCCGTGCACGTTCAGGCCGTCGATGTCGTGCTGGTGTCGGTGTCGGCCATTTTGATCAGCTTTGCGGCAACCCTCTATCCATCGTATCAAGCGGCGAAGTTAGACCCGGCCGCTGCTCTGCGGTATGAATAACAGGATGCTGAGACAGGCGCCGGGCTTTGTTCTCGACACAGCCTCACCGACTCGCCAGCGCGGACAAACGCGTGCGACTTGTTCGTCCCACGGTACACTTTCAACGTACCCCGAGGACCGAGCCGATCTTGACCGACTCAAGGTTGCGCCGCCGAAATATCGGTACGCCTCCGATTGTTTTTTTCCTGCGACCTTGCTGGAGACACTTGATCAGCCTCGTAAGATCATCAGGAGAGACCCTTGATAGAAGCGGTGAATCTTACCAAATCCTTTAAGATGACAGGCCTTGAACTGACTGTCTTGAAGGGAATCAATCTGACGATTGCGCGCGGCGAGATCCTGGCGATTGTCGGCGCGTCGGGAGCCGGCAAGAGCACGCTGCTGCATATCCTGGGGACACTTGACCGTCCGACCACCGGCACCGTGCTCTTCGAAGGGCAAGACCTGTTTCAACTCTCAGACCAGAAACAAGCAGAGTTCCGAAACCGCCGCATTGGGTTCGTCTTCCAGTTTCATCATCTCTTGCCGGAATTCACGGCCCTGGAGAATGTCTGTCTCCCGGCCTACATTCAAAACCGCTCACCCGAGGAGGTTCATGCTGAAGCGACGTCATTGCTGAAGGACGTCGGTCTCGATCATCGAATGAACCATAAGCCGGGAGAACTATCAGGCGGCGAACAGCAGCGTGTGGCCGTGGCGCGCGCACTTATTCAACAACCCAATGTAGTCCTGGCGGACGAACCAACGGGGAATCTCGACACCCACACCGGCGACGCGCTTTTCACTCTAATGCGTACCTTGAATCGCGCCCGCGGAATCAGCTTCGTCATCGTCACCCATAATGAGAAACTCTCCGCTCAAGCCGATCGCATCATCCACATGGAAGATGGCCAAATCGTACAGGCGTAAGTCCCTCGCCTTGACGGTTCCATGCCGAATTCTTGACGCGAGAGGCGTTTTCCCGTAGGTTTGGTATGTTCTGCATATGAGGGGCCCCTTTCCCGAAGGCGCCATGAGACAGGCTGTGCTGATCCGCCAGGCTTTTTTGGGCATTCTTGTGATCTTGGGGTCGCACGTCCCCTTCGCGGCTCACGCCGTCGAATTCGCAATTGTCGGCCCACGCGCGGCAGGCATGGGCGGCGCGGGCGTAGCGGTCACCACCGACTCTCTGGCGACTTATTGGAATCCGGCCGGACTTGCCATGTCTCAAACCGTAGACATACGTGTACAGGGCAGCGTGCATGGTATTGACCGGCTTGGCGTCATCGATACGGTCAAAGAAATTAACGATCTCAACAAGACGAACCCGGCGAACATCAGCCAAGCTCAAGGTCTAGCCAACAAACTTAATCAGCCTGGAGCCACGGTGTCCGGAATCGGCTCAGCTGGTTTGTACTTTAAAGGTTATTGGGGAAACTCCGCGTTTGGATTTAACGTGTCCGACGTCGCCACCAGCGGTGGCTTCGTGAAAACCCCTATATCAGTGACCGGCGCAGGGCCTTTTCAAGTGAACGGACAATTCGCAGTCCGCGGCCTCGAAGCCCGGCAAGCCGCCTTCTCCTATGCATATGCGTTTGCCGACCGCACCCTGTCGATCGGTGCAACGGTGAAGGCCATTCAAGGGGCGGCGTATACAGGGTTATTAGATGTTAATGGGGCGAATAACAGCGACAATATCAAGGACAGCTTCGGCAAAGCCAAACTGTCGACAGCCGTGAGTGTCGATGTCGGGGCTGTCTTTCGACCGACGTCGTGGTTGCGAATGGGCGTTGTCGGCAAGGACCTGACTGCGCCAACATTTGACGCGCCTGACGGGAGCCAGTTTCAACTTGGTCCGCAAGTCCGAGGCGGTATTGCAGTCAACCCCGACTCTTCGCTGACATTAACCTTTGATGGAGATATCACGTCCAACAAAACGTTGGTGCCGGGAGTGAAGAGCCGCGTTTTGAGCGCCGGAGCCGAGCAAACGATTTTGGGCGAATTTCTCGCCTTGCGCATCGGCGTCTTGAAGAATGTGGAAGATGCCAAGTCCACGTTTACGCCGACCGCCGGCTTTGGGATCAGGTTTTTCGCGCTTCGGATCGACGTGGGTGGTGGGTATGATTTCGATAAAGGGCAGGCCTTGGCTTCAGGCTCCATCTCCATGACGTTTTAATAGCTAGACGATGAGGCACAGAGTAATGAGGCACGTCAAATGGCGCTCCTATGTTGGAATTGGAATCGTGCTGCTGACGGCGATCCTTTCCGGATGCGGCGGCTTGCAAGAAACGTGGGAAGGTCCAGGGGCCTCGGCCTTTCGGCCAGGATCCATTGCCGTGCTGCCACCGATCATTGGGGCGCTGGAGGGCTCGCGTGAGATCGCACATGAAGTGGTTACCACCACATTGAAGAAGGCGAAACGTTATAGCGAGGTGATGGATCCCGAACAGGTCAATGACTTTCTGATCAATTCCAACGATGCCAGGGAAACGTTTGCCAAATTACTATCGACTCTCGAATCGACCGGACTCTCCGAGCAAGAGGCGGCCGTCAAATTAGGCAAGGCCTTGAAGGTTGACTCTCTCCTGGTCGTCCGCGTCAATTCATGGGAATATCGTCGGTCAGAAGGGGAAAATGCGGCACGGATCGGCCTGTCCATGCGTTTGATCGATACGAAGCATGGCGCGATTATCTGGAAGGGCCGGCACGAAAAATCAAAGACCTATATGTTCTTCAAGCCCAGCCTCAAGGACATGGCGACTGAACTCTCGGAATACATGGTCAAATACATTCCCTAGGTCGAGAGGGTCTCCTCAACCGACTCTATCCGCTCAGTCGCTGATACACTTTCGCCTCCACAAACACCTCAAAGAGATCCTTCTCCACTTTCCCGCTCTTCACTTCCGCTTCCAGGATTTCAAGCGCGGCGTGATGTGGGACGGCCGTTTTGTACGGCCGGTCGGACGCCGTCAGCGCATCGTAAATATCGCAGATCGCGATCATGCGTGCCTGCAAAGGAATACTGTCGCCCGGCGCTTGACGCGGATATCCCGTGCCATCCAGCTTTTCATGATGGCTATAAGCGATCAAGGGAATGTTCTTCAGGGCTTTGGTCCATGGGATGGTCGAGAGAAAGCGATAGGTATGGGTCACATGGCTTTCGATCTCAAGTCGTTCTTCGGCCGTCAAACTGCCCTTCGGAATCGACAGGATCAGTACCTCCTGCGGCGTGAGATAGGGTTCATCGCCGTCGAAGCCTTCATAGCGTCGACCGGCAATCTCATGTAGCCGCTCGAACCCGCCCTTCTGTAAAAGCGTCGGTTGATTGGCCTGAAGGAGGAATTCCAGAATGCCCTCCGTCTCTTCGATTCGGCGAGCTAGGTCCTGGTCCACCTCGGCAAGAAGCGCCACCGTGGCCATGCGCTCGCCGGACATCAGCAGTTCCACCTTTCGACGGAGCGCCTGGACCTCCCACGTCCGCTTAATAAAGTCAAAGCGCGCCTTCAAAAGTGCAAGGTCACCTGGAAACAGCTTCTGCGCTTTGATCAAAATGGGTTCTCGCACCCCCACCTTACCGAAGTCGTGCAACAGGGCAGCGTACCGGATCTCTTTCATTTGATCATCCGTAAACGTCACGCCGGCATAGCAACCGTAGTCGAGACCATCCACCATTTCGGCCAACCCGCACGTAAGGGTCGCCACACGGCCGCTGTGGCCACTGGTGGTCGGGTCACGGCTTTCGATGGCCAGCACACTCGCCGAAATGAAACCTTCGAACAAACGGTTGATCTCTTCATACAGATTGGCATTTTCAATCGCGATGCCGACTTGATGACCGAGGGCAATGAAATCGTGAAGATCATCCTGGCCAAATTCCCCGCCGTCTTTTTTGTTAATCGCCTGGAGTACGCCGAGCAACTTGTCTCGCGCGGTGACTGGAACGCAGACCATGTTTCGCGTCACAAATCCGCTTTTCTTGTCTGCCTGGGAAGAAAACCGCGAGTCGTGCTGCACATCGTTCACAATGATCGGCTGACCGGTCTTCGCCACATGTCCGGCAATCCCTTGTCCGACCTTAAGACGTATCTGCCGGACGCTTTCTCCCTTTGCGCCATGCGCAACCTCGAAGTACAGCTCTCCGGTGCCTTCGTCCAGCAACAGCAAGGAGCCGGCCTCGGCTTCCATCACGATCGTCGCCGCCTCGATCGCCTGGGTCCTGATCTCTGCGGGCTTTAGACTGGAGTTAAGAAGCGCGGTGATTTCCTGCAATCTCCGAAGCCGCTGAATGGTCGCATGTGCAAGAGGTTCAGCTTGGGAGGGGTGGGTCGATGCCACCGTATTTCGCCGAACCGGCGAATCCTTCGCGGTCGGTAATTTTGGCGGTGAAGACCGCGATGGAGAGTTAGAGAGACGTCGGTTCAGCTTGTCGGGTGCGCGGCGTTTCCGCCCCGGAGCTGATGCCATCGCTTCTCCCTGCGTAGTGCTGCGTTACGAAAACCGAGGATCGAAGGACCGAATTTATCCGACGGCGGTTGCAGAACTGCTGACCACGGCCGCCTTCAAGGACGACACGTACTCACCGACTTTCTCAGCCATATTAGGTTGCTCACGAAATTCTTCGATACGCCGAACGATCGCACTTCCCACAATCACCCCGTCGCCAATTTCCCCGACGCGTCGGGCGTCGTCCGGCGTCGCGACACCAAAGCCGATCGCGATCGGTACCTTCGTGAGCCGTCGAATCTTTGCGATGTTACGCCTCACGCCTTCAAGATCGGGTAATTGCGCCCCCGTGATTCCGGTGAGGGACACGTAATAGAGAAAGCCCTTCGACCGCCGAGCCACTTGGGCAAATCGATTGGGAGTACTCGTCGGCGCGAGCAAGTATATTAAATGTGGCCCACCGTCACACGCTTCCGCTGCCAACAACGCATCTTCTTCAGGCGGCATGTCCGGCACGATGAGCCCGTCGATCCCCGCACTCGCCGCGGCGCGGCAAAATGCTGCTTCTCCAAACGCGTGAATGCTATTGTAGTACGCCATGAGGACCAACGGAACTTGAGTTCGCAGCCGGAGACGAGTCACCGTTTCAAGTATTTTCCGCAGGGACGTGCCGCTTTGCAAGGCGCGCTCAGCGGCCTTTTGAATCACCGGCCCGTCCGCAATCGGATCGGAAAACGGAACGCCGAGCTCAATAACGTCGGCTCCGGCCTTTTCCAACTGGAACACCAATGATTCGGTCTCGGCCAGGCAGGGATCGCCTGCCATAATATAAGCAATCAGCGCCTTTTCACCCGTCGCTTTGAGGCGGGCAAATGTGGTGTCGATTCGGTTCATCGTCTTGAGTGCTCTAGAGGATGCTCAGCATCCTCACAGCGCGACCCCTTTCATTCGCGCGACCTGATTAACGTCCTTGTCGCCACGTCCTGAGAGATTCACGATAATGATCTGCCGTTTTTTCAGCGTCGGGGCCAGCTTGATGACTTCCGCAATAGCATGCGAACTCTCCAAGGCGGGAATGATTCCCTCTTCTCGTGACAACAAATCAAACGCCACCATCGCTTCATCATCGGTGGCCGAGGTATAGCCCACACGGCCGGTGTCATGCAAATGGCTGTGCTCGGGACCAATGGCGGCATAGTCCAGTCCTGCTGAGACGGAATGCGTCAGGTTGACCTGGCCATCGGTATCTTGCAAGAGATAGGTCATGGTGCCGTGCAGTACTCCTGGGCGACCACCTGCAAACCGTGCCGCGTGCTTGCCGCTCTCAATGCCCGTTCCGCCCGCTTCGACGCCGATCATCTTGACCTGTGCATCGTTCAAGAAAGGATGGAAGAGACCAATCGAGTTGCTGCCGCCCCCGACACACGCCACCAGATAATCGGGTAATCGGCCTTCTGCCGCCATGATTTGTCGCCGCGCCTCCCGTCCAATGACTGATTGAAAGTCTCGGATCAGCATGGGGTACGGGTGCGCACCCAAGACTGATCCCAGGATGTAATGTGTCGTGCCGACATGAGTGGTCCAATCTCGCATGGCCTCATTGATCGCATCCTTCAGCGTACGACTTCCTGCATTGACACCGGTCACGGTCGCGCCGAGCAATCGCATCCGAAAGACGTTCAGAGATTGCCGCTCCATGTCTTCCGTGCCCATGTAGATCTCACACGTCAGCCCGAACATAGCCGCCACGGTGGCCACAGAGACCCCGTGCTGACCTGCGCCGGTCTCGGCGATGACACGGTGTTTTTTCATTCGGCGTGTCAGTAAGGCTTGTCCGATGGAGTTATTGATTTTGTGGGCGCCAGTGTGCGCCAGATCTTCACGCTTCAAATAAATTTTCGCCCCACCGAGTGTTTTCGTGAGCCGCTCGGCAAAATAGAGCGAGGTGGGCCGTCCCACATAATCTTTCAAATAGCGATTGAGCTCACCCTGAAACGATCGGTCTTTGCGCGCCCCGGCATAGGCCTGTTCCAATTCGAGCAGCGCCGGCATGAGTGTTTCGGGAACATACCGACCGCCGAATTGTCCAAAGCGGCCTCGTTTGTCGGGAATCAGTGCCATGGTGGTGAATCGTTCTTGTTACACATTCGTGGATAGGCCTCATGAAGGCGTGCGGGCGAGTATAGCGTTACCTTTGATCGGAGACAAGCTTGGCGGCCTCAATAAACGCCTTCACTTTCGCATGATCTTTTTTGCCGGGAGACGCCTCTACTCCGCTACTGACGTCGACGCCATACGGCCTGACTTTGATGATCGCTTCACCGACATTTTCCGGTGTCAGTCCTCCGGCCAACAGGACCGGCGCCGCTTTCGCCGCTTCGGCAGCCAAAGACCAATCGGTTGTCTGGCCCGTTCCACCATAGGCGGACTCCGAATAGGTATCGATGACCAATCCGCGGACTCCGGCCCGTCCCTTATATTCAGCAAGGGATAAAAAGCTCCCCATGTCGCGCAATCGAACGGCCTTGAAGACAGGCCGCCCAAGCTGTTCGCAATACGCCGCCGGCTCATCGCCGTGCAATTGGGCCAGCGCCAACCCACACGAATCCATCAGATCACGGACTACCTTTATATCTTCGTTCACGAATACCCCCACCGGCATAACGAACGGCGGAAGCGACGCAATGATTCGTCGGACAACGTCAGCGGTCACATATCGAGAACTGCCCTTGTAGAAGACAAAACCCAGTGCATCCGCCCCTGCCTCCACCGCAGCGAGCGCATCATCGGAATTCGTGATACCACAGATTTTAACTTTGTAGGCCATCGTGGTTATCAGACTCGCCGCTATGAGCTGCACTGAAACTCAGCAGTCATCCCGTCGATTGTCTTCACCCATTCCGTCGCGATTGTGTGGAGATGTTGCAATCGTCCGTCGCCGGGATCGGCATCGACCAAAAGGGTCACCGCTTTCCCGAGAGACTGTTTCGCAAGGGTCATCGATCCGCACACGCCCGACGATGCCGGGAGTTGACCGCCTGCGCGCATGAAAAGCGCTTGCGCCCGATAGGTGTGTTCTTGAGCACGGAAGAGCGACTCGGCGCCACGGTACCATTGACTGCGTCCGGCGTCTTTTTGCCGATTTGCCAGTTGTCCGGCCATCAGCGCGGCCTTGCCCATGTTCATGGCAGCCCCGTCGGCATCGTCATTCGCGATGGCCTCCTCGGCTTTATGTTGCAACCGCTCCAGCTCGGCCTCTTCACCCATCACCTGGCCGAACGCTAAGGGGACAAGCATCCACGCGACCGCCATCGCAATCGCCGCAACGAATGGGATGGTTGGATTAGACACGCGTGGAAGATTCCTGTTCTCTGCCAAGTAACTCTCGAACCTTCTTCCCAATATCCGGTGCGCGGATCAACGACTCGCCCACGAGCATGGCGTGGATATCGGTATCGACAAAACGCTTCACATCATCGCGCGTATGTATTCCGCTCTCGCTCACGATGACTTTATCTTTCGGAATGCGGCTGGCTAACCGAAACGTCGTATTCAAGTCTGTTGTGAACGTAGTGAGGTCTCGATTGTTGATGCCGATCAATCGGGCATCGGGCAGCCATTCTAGGACGGTATCGAGTTCACGTTCATGATGCACTTCGATCAACACATCGAGAGACAGGTCCCGGGCCAATGCATAAAAGTCGATCAATTGTCGCCGTTCCAGCGCCGCAACAATGAGGAGCACGGCATCAGCCCCATGGGCCCGGGCTTCATAGAACTGAATGTCATGGACCATGAATTCTTTGTTCAAAGTCGGCAGGCCGACCTTGCTCTTCACCGACTGGAGATATTGCAGGCTTCCATGAAAAAATGTCTCATCTGTCAACACTGAAAGACATGACGCCCCGTGGTCTCTATACTGTTCCGCAATAGCGACGGGGTCGAATACGTCTTTAAACTCTTCTTTGATGAACCCAAGACTGGGGGATGCGCGCTTCACCTCTGCAATCAACGCCGGACTCGTCGGCTTTCGCGTCGCCTCGAGCGTCAGCACAAACAATAAGGGTGGCATACGATCCGCAATCTTGCCCTTCAATTCACTCAAATATCCACGGCTCTGCTTATGCCGGACCTCAGCCCGCTTATGTTCCACAATCCGATCGAGAATCATCTTCCTTAATTGAGCTCCTTCATACGGACGAACAGATCCGATCTTGGAGGGAACGAAGGATGTCGGTTCCACTGCGCGCGTCCACTGAGCACCTTCTTAGCGTGCGCGGTGCGCGAGCACGGAAGCGACGTCCTTTGTTCCCTCCTCTTCATTTCATTTATTCGTAAACTCGATCAATCGCTCCAACTTTTCCATCGCAGCCCCGCTCTCAATCACTCGGCCCGCCAACTCGAATCCTTCCGTGAGCGTCTTCGCTCTTTTTCCTGCCACCAAGGCAAGAGCGGCATTCAGGCATACGATGTCTCGCCTGGCCCCCTTGCGCCCACTGAGAACGTCGCGGGTAATCCGGGCGTTTTCGTCCGCCGTTCCGCCGCTGAGATCCTTCAGCCGCACGCGCTCCAGACCGAAATTCTTCGGTTCGATAAAATAACTCGACACGACGCCTGCCTTGCCTTCCGAGACCCATGTCCGATCGGTCAGCGTCACCTCGTCCAATCCGTCCATGCCATGCACTGAAAAACAGTGCTGCGTACCGAGATGTACCAGCACCTTCGCCATCAGTTCCGTCAAACCGTAGTCATAGACACCGAGTACTTGCATGGTCGCTCCGGCCGGATTGCTGAGAGGGCCAAGAATATTGAGGAGCGTGCGCACACCTAACTCCTGCCGCGGCCCGGCACAATGCTTCATGGCTCCGTGAAACATCGGCGCAAACATAAACCCGATGCCGACCTCGTCCACGCACTCTCCAACTCGGTCAACCGGGAGATCGATCTTGACCCCCAATGCAGTCAATACGTCCGCACTCCCACATCGCGAGGATACGGATCGATTCCCATGCTTGGCGACCGTCACGCCGCTACCTGCCACGATAAACGCCGCCGTTGTTGAAATATTGAACGTCCCCGACTGATCCCCCCCGGTTCCACAGGTATCCATGACTAGCGGATCCGCGACGCGGATACGTGTCGCTCTTGCCCGCATGGCACGCGCGGACCCTGCTATTTCTTCCACAGTCTCTCCCTTGATTCGAAGCCCCATCAAGTACGCGGCAATCTGCACGGGCGTGGCGGCACCATCCATAATTTCAAACAAGACCTCTTCGGCCTCTTTTTCACTGAGGTCGATCCTCTCGGCCAGTTTGGCAATGGCGTCTTTAATCATGTCATTACAGGGAAGCCGTCGAGCATTCAACCAACGAGCGCGATACAAAATGTAGAGAGCGGAATTGTATGAGATAGCCTGGTGGGAAAGCAACGAACGGAATCAGGCACACGAAACAAAGGCGCATCAAACTGGTCCAAGTCAAATCCTCAAGCACCCGCCACGTTGGTTGTGACCGCGACAGGCACCGACTCGTTCTCCACGATGACGAGGACGGTTGGCTTTACGAATACTTCGACGTTCCCCACGATGTGTATCTACGTCTTATGAACGCGGTGTCGATCGGCCGATTTGTCAACTATGCCATTAAACCTCATTACCACTATAACAAGATTCAAAGTCGGCATCCCTGGGTAGAAAAGTAAGTCCGTGCCACCGCTTAGACTTGCGGTGGCTAGGCCCCGGTACTTCCAATAGGTGACAACCCCGTGTTAAGGCATTCGGTGAGTTGCGGAGTCATCTGACGCCGGTAAAAGAGAAGGGCCGTCCGAACAGAATTCTGCCCGGACGGCCCTGATCATTTTTGCAGTCTATCCGGAGATCAACTGACGCGCTCACTCCGTGTGGAGGTCCTTCTGGGCGCAGACGATCTGGCAGGCCGTCTGCGTTGAGGTCGCGCGTGGCTTGCCGGTTCAGCGCTGCGCCGGTGCGCCGGCGGACTGCCTGCAGCGACCGGAACGGATTGGCCAAGCAGCTTTTCGATCGCGCGCCATTGCAGATGATCTTCGGCGGTGACGAAACTGGTCGCCTGACCTGTCGCATGCATACGCGCTGTTCGGCCGATCCGATGAACATAGTCCTCCGGACAGTTGGGCAAATCATAATTCACCACATGGCCGATGTTTGCCACGTCGATGCCGCGGGCGGCGATATCCGTCGCGACAAGAATGCGAAACGTGCCGCGCTTAAACCCTTCGAGTGCCGCACGCCTCTGGGAGAGAGTCCGGTCCCCATGGATCACGGCAACCTTGTGTCCGACATTCCCCAAGACGTGTCCGAGCCGATCTGCGCGGTGCTTGGTGCGCGTAAACACGAGAACCGTCTGCTGTTCTTTTCCCAAGAGAGACACGAGGAGATCAGTCTTACTGTCGTGCGTCGTATGATGCAGGCTCTGGGTTACGCCCACGGCGGTCGTCGCCGGCCGTGAAACCATCACCTTCACCGGATCTTTCACGCTCGCTTGCGCAAGACGGTTGAGATCAGCCGGCATCGTGGCGGAGAAGAGCAGCGTTTGCCGTTCTTCCGGCATGGCATCCAAGATTTGGTTGATTTGTGGCGCGAACCCCATGTCGAGCATGCGGTCGGCCTCATCCAACACGAGAACCTTCATCGGCGCCAGATTGACGGTACCGTTCCAGAGATGATCCAACAATCGACCCGGCGTCGCGACGAGAATATCAGGACGTTGGCGCAGTCCTCTCACTTGAGCCTGCATATCGGCGCCACCGACGATGGTCGTGGCAAAAATCCGCATGCTGCGGCCAAGCTTATCGATCACCTCCTGAATCTGGATGGCCAATTCCCTGGTCGGCACCAGAATCAAAGCACGGGGATGTCCCTTCGGCATGGCGGCGAGCCGCTCGATCAGCGGGATCACAAAAGCGGCTGTCTTGCCGGTACCGGTCTGCGCGCATCCTATGACATCACGCCCCTCGAGAACGCGAGGAATGGCTTGGGCTTGAATAGAGGTTGGTTCAGTAAAACCTGCCCTGGCAATATCGCTTAGAAGACCTTCGGATACACCAAGGGCGTGAAAACTCATGGCAGTCGTCTGCACAGAACTATCCTTTCGTTATGATCGCATTGTCACGGATTCAGAGAACCGAGGGGAGGCAGAATCAGGAAGGAGTCCGCTCCGAACAGGACCTGGGCGCGATGCGATCGCGAGGTCCGCTTATAGAAGTCATCACCATCGACGGACCATAAGCAATGATGATGAGCTCCATCGTACAGCATGGGAACGCATCCGTCAACAAGGATACTAGTATACCGATTGACAACTTTCCCAAAACCAGCGTAACCGCTATATCGATTATGATGCTTTGTGAAGTTCCTTCAGCGACAGTACGATGGGATTCCCCCTAACGGTCAGGTGCGTCGAATGATTCACAATAGCCGCGTTGACACCGGCGCCGTCAGTCTGATAAAGTCCCGTATCGTTTCCAGTGCTTCTCCCTCAGTAATGTCCGCGACCGTTCCCAGTGCTCGCTGCTCTCTACGACTAAGAGCTTTTGTCCTGTACGAACCCGTTGGTGCTTGAATATAGCCCACGAGTCGGACCGTCAGTTGCTTAAAAGCTCGCACTCATTGTCATAGAAGGAACAGTGCCCATGCACAACACATACGTGGAGAGGCGGACAAAGATCATTCTCTCGTTGGTGTGGCATGGGCCGGCTCCTCATACGTGAGGCGTCGTCAACCAACTCATTGCCAAGACGAAACGCCTGACGAAAAGAAGGAGATTATTATGAAAACCCCGATGACTGCTCACGGGAGCAAGACCCGGAATAAACGTGGAAAAGCGAAGCCCAAAGTACGATGGGAACAATTGGGGTTAACCGACCCATCAGAAACGAATACGACTCCATCAATAGAGGAAATCCGGCGGGAGGTCACGTTGATGGCCAGCCGGGGGCTCGCGCAAGGAACACGGACACGCAGCGTGGGCAAGATATCCCACATTGATGCGCCGCCGACTGGATTAGGTCGACAAAGACGCCGCGGCGCTACGGAATAAGGATCCGCATTCAATCCCTCGGTCAACTCGTTGTCTGATCGGATACATATAACGTCGTACACGGACGACCTACGGAATGTAGGCGAGTACATTGATATAGGCATAACACCATCAAGAACCCGCAGAATGTCATCGGCATCCTTTGATGCGGGATAGCGGGGGCGTTACATACGCCGAGGAGGCACCCATCGGAAAACCAGGCAAAGCCACTCTAGCAAAACGGAACCGCGAGCGGGTTCAACAGCTTAAAAAGAAGGATAAGGAAGCGCGTCGCGCCCAGCGAAAAATTGAGAAAGAACCTCGCCCTACGGACACGACAGAAGATCCTGACCTGAAGGGGCTTGTGTGGGGTCCGCAGGATCCACTTTATTAAACTTCACGGTGCATGTCAGATATGGCAAGCGGCCCTTAGATGGCGGCTTGCCAAAAGTTAAGAGCGCGACCCTCTGCTGCTCCAATTGATTGCAATTCGCCCTTCCGGGCGAACGTGCTCACCAAAACTGCGATGCCACTTGATTGTGGTCCCCTTGAATGGGGACCACCATTTGCATTTCACTCTAGTGTCTGATAGTCTGCTTAAGCTTCAACATGCAGGGTCTCGTGTGGAGCATCAGATCGTAAGACCCATCACCGATGTTGTTTTATCCGGGAATCTGATCGGAAGCCACACCAAAGCCGCCCTCATGGATTCGCGTCTTCGGGCCGTTCCTTCCTATCGTTATATCGTTCTCGCGTCTAAGACAATATCATTTTCTCATAAGGAGGACCCCCATGGGTTCGAAGCTGTATGTCGGTGGGTTGCCGTATTCGGCGACTGAAGCGCAATTGAATGATGTATTTGCCGCGCACGGCACGGTTGAGTCGGCCCGCGTGATCACGGATAAGTTCACGGGACAGTCACGAGGCTTCGGCTTCGTCGAAATGTCCACGCCTGAAGAAGCGAATGCTGCGATTGCTGCATTGAATGGCTCTCAGATGGACGGCCGAACGTTGACTGTTAACGAGGCGAAGCCACAAGAACCGCGTTCCGGTGGCGGCGGAGGCCGTTTCGGTGGTGGCGGTGGGGGCCGCGACAGTGGTCGGCGTAGCCGCTTCTAGTCCCTACCCCTTCAGCCGGTAGTAGAAGGAGATGGGACGCCTCGCGAGAGGCGTCCCTAGCACCTCGCCCAGGACCCACTTGATGAAAACACCGATGCTTTCCCCTGTTCCGGCAGTCCCCTCCTGTAGCTATGCAACGATCATTCTTTTTGCTGTTATGTTTATTGGTACCGTGTTTGGAGTCCCTGCCTTCGGGTATCTTTACGGGTACACGTGGTTGGATTGGATGATGTTCGTGCTTCTCTATATCATTACGGGATTGGGCATTACCGTCGGCTACCATCGATTAATGTCACACCGGAGTTTCGATTGCCCGGATTGGGTCAAAGTGATGCTCATGATTGCCGGCGGGTGGGCATTGCAAAATTCCGCCCTCAAATGGGCCTCCGACCACATCCGTCATCATGCGCACTGCGACGGGGAAATGGACCCCTATAATGCTCAACGGGGTTTTTGGTATAGCCACTGTGGGTGGCTGTTTTACAACGATCCCCGGGCCAACGAAAAATATACCTCTCGGTTGCGACAGGACCGCGTCGTCATGTGGCAACACCGATACTATGTTCCGATCGTGGTCTTCGGGTTGGCCTTGCCCTTTGTCATAGGGCTCATTGAGAGCGGTTGGGTCGGTGGGATTGGCTGCTTTCTACTGGGCGGCGTAGGTCGGACGTTTGCCGTTCTTAACTCAACGTTCTGCATTAACTCCGTCTGCCATTTATGGGGAGAGCAGCCGCATGGGCGATTTGATTCGAGCCGGGATAGTTGGTGGGTGTCCCTCATCACCTTTGGCGAAGGGTATCACAATTATCATCACACCTTTCAAAGTGATTATCGAAACGGGCCGTATTGGTACAATTTCGATCCGTCAAAGTGGTTCATTTACGCGCTTTCGGCCATCGGCCTCGCAAAGTCATTGCGTACCGCCCAATAAGCGGCGCTTCCTGATCCCTCCTTGCACGAATCGGATCCAGTATGCCTGTAACTCAGCGGACAACCGCCCGGCCGTCGCCTCTATACGTAATCTAATTCACCACAGACAGTCGAGCATGACTATCACAGGATAGTTCACTAGCCCCGATTGTCGTCGCCCCTCCCTCTAGCTAGTGTCTGATCAAGCTTGACCGTAATCTTCAAGGTATCGATCAATGGATAGAATACTCGTTATTGACGACGATCCGATGGCATTGGCCACGTTTGAATTGATTCTGAGAATGGAGAAAGGTCCTGGGGTCGTTGAAACAGCGAGAACTGCGGAAGCCGCTCTGCTGTTCACGGAGGGGATGACGTTCGATGCCATTTTAAGCGATATTCGAATGCCGGGCTATGACGGCATCGACTTCTTACGAGAAATTAAATCAACTCATCGGAACACGCCGGTCATTCTTGTGACCGGAGACGATAATTGGGATTTGGAATACTTAGCTTTGCACTATGGCGCCTTCGCTCTTCTTAAAAAACCCATTCAGCCGACCGCTCTTTTAATGACGATTAATAAGGCGCTTGAATTAAGCAAGGTCGATTAGCGACGCGTACCTTCATCATGAGCTAGTCATCGACCCTGTGCATACTCTGCGTCTGCGAGGCCGCTCGTCCTAGGAATCTCTGAGATAAGTCTCTCCTCGCGGTTAATGCTCGCCGGACCTGATGAGCACCTCCGGCAGTGCCCCAATTCAAGCTGAGCGCTAGGTTCATTCGTTTCCCTGTAACAAATTCGTCGGTCTTTGTGGCATGACCTCGGTACGGAGCGATGGGAATGCCATTGCCCCAAGCACCATGACATCCAGGTCTACTTCGGCCGTAGCTAGGGCGCATCGGCCTCAACCAACTTACCCCAACCTTTGCATAAGGCAATCCGGTCCACACCTTCGGCCAGTACGTTTCGTAAAACTTTCGAATCCTTCCCGTCAGAATCACGTCGGGGTGGTCGGCAAACGTATCGATGTGCGCGAACATGATTCTTCCGAAGTCCTCGAGCACTGATGCGGCCTTGCCTTTTCACGTCCTCATCCTGCATGCTACCGCCCGGCACACCAATAGAAAGGATCGGAGGCTCGGACGCCTCATGAAAGATATGGCGCCAACCATTCTCCTCAGTTGTGAATCCGTGAGTAAGTCCTATGGCATGAAACCGCTGTTCGCCGATCTCTCGTTTGCGTTATGTGAGGGCGACCATGTGGGCCTCGTCGGTCCTAACGGCTCCGGCAAATCGACCCTGCTCAAAATTCTCGCGGGCATCGAGAAACCGGATGGCGGCACTCGTACCGTTCGACGCCAGTTACAAGTGATGTATGTGCCGCAGGAACCCGTTTTCGGGGAGACGCAGACGGTCGAAGAGGTCCTTAATGAGGTTTTGATTGCCGAAGGACACGATCCTCACGAGCAGACGGGCCGTATCGCAAAGGTATTGAGCATCGGCGCCTTTACCGATTTGGCTCAGACGGTGGCCACGCTTTCCGGAGGGTGGCGGAAGCGCTTGGCCATTGTCCGCGCGTTAATGCTAGAGCCGGACGTGCTTCTTCTGGACGAACCGACGAACCATTTGGATGTCGAAGGAATCCTCTGGCTCGAAGCTCTGCTCAAAGCCGAGACACGAGCTTTTCTCGTGGTCAGTCACGACCGGCGATTTCTTGAATCAGTCGCGTCGCGCATGTTGGAGTTGAACCGCTGTTACAAGAATGGCGTGTTCGAAGCGAAGGGCCGATATAGTGACTTCTTGGAGCAACGGGACGCGCTGCTTCAGGCACAAGCCGACTATCAAGCTTCCTTGGCCAATCGGGTCCGCGGAGAAGTGGAATGGCTGCGACGGGGACCGAAAGCCCGGGCAACCAAGGCCAAGGCACGAGTGCAGGCAGCCGGCAGATTGATTCATGAATTGGAGGCGGTGACAGCCCGATCGGGACAGGCGACCGCCGAGATCGATTTCACGTCGTCCGGGCGCAAGTCTAAACAGTTGATGATTGTCGAGCAACTCACCAAATCACACGGTGGCAGACCGATCATCGCAAAGGTCGATTTTGTCTTGGGGCCCGGACAGCGGTTGGGCCTCCTGGGACCAAACGGAAGCGGCAAAACGACACTCCTACGCCTCCTCGCCGGAACGTTAGAGCCGGATGGCGGAACAATCGTGCGTGCCCAAGGCCTCCGCATTGTCTCGTTCGAGCAGCACCGGGAGTCCTTGGACCAGACGATGCCGCTTCGACGAGCGCTCGCCCCCGTTGGCGACGCCGTCGTCTATCAGGATCGCTCTGTGCACATCGTCTCTTGGGCCAAAAGGTTTCTCTTTCGCCCGGAACAGTTGGACCTGCCGGTGGCCCGTCTCTCCGGAGGCGAGCAGGCACGCTTGCTCATCGCGCGGCTGATGCTTCAGCCGGCTGATCTCCTGATCCTCGATGAACCGACCAATGACTTGGATATCCCCACTCTCGATGTGTTGGAAGACAGTCTGCTGGAATTTCCTGGAGCACTAATTCTCGTGACCCACGATCGATGGCTCCTGGACCGAGTCTCCACCATGCTCCTAGCACTGGATGGTATGGGTAACGCAGAATGGTTTGCTGACTATGCTCAATGGGAAGCGGCCCAAGCACGAAACACGGGCGGCCGGCCACGGTCGGAATCCCAGCCTGATACAGTGTCCCAGACTAATGCAGCGCCAGTGGTCAAAAAGAAAGCGCTGACCTACCGGGAGCAACAAGAATGGGAGCAGATGGAACAAAAGATCGTCGAAGCCGAGGATGCCGTCGCGGCATGCCAAGTTGCAATGGAAGATCCGACCGTGGCTTCCGACGCTACCACACTGCAAGCGCGATGCGAAGCGCTGGAGGCCGCCCAAGCCCAGGTTGAAAAGCTCTATGCCCGTTGGACAGAACTGGAAGACAAACGCGGTCAATCCGCGAAGACGCCATAGCGTCTTCTCCTCAAAGTGGCCAGCTACCAGTTCTCACGTCACGACATCTCCTCAAGCCGCTTACACAGTTTCATTTTTATAGAATATTTATGTGGTCGATCAGGGTTTTTTCCCCATTCCAACATCGCCAGCAGTATTCTGAGGACGACAAGGGGGTTGAAACAGGGACCTGAGCCCATTCAAAAAAGGACGTCGCTGTGAATCTGCGTCTGGGGACCTACATCCTCCTGCTCGTACTCCTAATGAGCTGCAACTCAGCCGCCGCCGAAGACGACTCTGTTACTCCGGTTCAAGCTGAACCTCGTAAAGGTCCCATCGAGACACCGACCACCGAGGAACCCCGGGTGGAGGCTGCAAAGCCGCTGTGGCATTACGGCGGATTTGTCGATCTTGGCTATTCCCTCGACTTTAACTTCCCGCAGAATCACCTGTTTCGAGATCGCAGCACTACACCGCGCGTCAACGAACTCGATGTAAACATGGCCGGCATTTATGTCAAGAAAGACGTGTCTGAACAATCACGGATGGGCATGGAATTGCTGGTGCACGGTGGGCAGGATGCGAAGAATTTTGGGTTTGGGGTCAATGAGCCAAAAGTACCGAACTCAGATTGGTATCGGCAGTTTGGGCGAGCGAATGTGTCATACCTGGCACCAGTCGGGAATGGGCTGACGATTCAAGCCGGACTTTTCAACAGTCTCATCGGTTACGACTCGCTCTATGCCAAGGACAACTTTAGCTACACGCGCCCCTGGGGCGGAGACTATACGCCTTACCTCATGTTCGGCGTCAATGCGACCTACCCCTTCAATGACCGGTGGGCCGGAACGCTCTTCATCATTAATGAGTATTTTCATCTTCAGAATACGAACAGTGTCCCGAGTTACGGAGCACAGGTGGCATACAAGCCATCCGGGCCGTGGACCGTCAAGGAAACGATCTATTACGGCCCAGATCAATCCAACACTTCAATGCAATTCTGGCGGTTTTTCTCCGACAGCATTGTGGAATGGAAACAGAACCCCCTGACGATTGCATTTGAGTACCAGATCGGAACCGAAGAACTCGCGACGCCGGGGACGCCGCGCATTTTTTGGACGGCGGCTCAGTTGCCAATCCATTGGGTTATCGATGGGCCATGGAGCGCGACCGTCCGTCCCGAATTTTATTGGGATCGCAATGGGAGGCTCACGGGGTCTGAGCAGTTTATCAAGGCCGTCACGACGACACTCGAGTACAAATTCCCTTATCTCTGGACCAATACCATTGCTCGGCTTGAGTATCGATACGACGAATCGCGTGGGCCGGGGGGAGGATTCTACAAAGGTGGCGAAATAGCGCCGGGCGTCATTGGGCTGACCCCCGCGCAACACCTCTTGATCGCGGCCCTGATCTGGACATTCGATTCACCGTAGTGCCTACGACGAGCGGCGTTGATTCACCGGTGAACGAACGGCGTAGAGGCACACCACTTTTTACACCATTTTTATACCTCGGTTAGTACAGTGAATCACTAACGAGGAGGAACACCATGGAAGACATCATGATGCTGGGGATGATGATGATCTTTTTCACCGTTACGACCTGGCTCCTCTATTTCCTTGCCAGACTCTAAGGAGATCGCGATGACGGCATGGTATGCGGCGGGTGGTGGGCTGTCTCTTGGACTGCTCCTCTATCTGTTGATTGCGCTGCTCAAGCCTGAGTGGTTCTGATGACCGTCAACGGGCTCACTCAAATTGGACTGTTTTTCGCGATTCTGCTTGCGCTGGTGAAACCGCTCGGCTGGTATATGGCGCAGGTGTACCGCGGCAGGCCGTTCGGGCTCGACCGCATCCTGGGTCATTTTGAGCGATGGCTCTACCGCCTCGCGGGCGTCCATGAGGACGAGGAAATGGAATGGAAGACCTATGCCCTCGCCCTGGTGATCTTCAACGTCGCCGGGCTGCTTGCTCTGTATGGTCTCCAGCGGGTGCAAGCATTTCTGCCGATGAATCCCGCGAGCTTAGCAGCCGTCGCGCCGGACCTTGCCTACAACACGGCGGTGAGCTTTGTCACAAATACCAACTGGCAAGCCTACGGCGGCGAGGCCACCCTGAGTTACTTCACCCAAATGCTGGGAATGACCGTTCAAAACTTTGTCTCCGCGGCGACCGGCATGGCCGTCCTCGTTGCGCTGATTCGCGGCTTGGCACGGCGGAGCGACACGACCATCGGAAATTTCTGGGTCGATCTGACTCGCGGTACGTTGTACATTTTATTACCGCTCGCAATTATACTCGCGCTGATCCTCGTGTGGCAGGGAACGGTATCAACAACCGGCGCATACCATGCCGGGGCCCTTCTTCAGCCCATCACATACGAGAAGCCATTGACCGGTTCCACGGGACAGCCGGTACTCGACGAGAAAGGAGAGCCGAAAACGGAACGCACTTCGGTGCCGGAGCAAGTCCTCGCCGTGGGACCAGCGGCACCTCAGATCGCGATTAAACAACTCGGCACCAACGGCGGCGGCTTCTTCAACGTCAATTCCGCCCATCCGTTCGAGAATCCGACGCCCTTGTCAAATTTTCTTGAGGCCCTGGCGATCCTGCTCATTCCCGCTTCACTCTGCTACACCTTCGGCATGATGGTCGGTGACACTCGACAAGGTTGGGCACTCCTTGCGGCAATGACCATCATTCTCTTGTGCTTCATCCCGTTAGGACTCTGGTCCGAGCAAAGTGGCAATCCGGCCTTTACCGGCCTCGGCATCAATCAGACCCCCGACTTAGGACAAGCCGGGGGAAACATGGAGGGGAAAGAAACGCGGTTCGGCATCACGAACTCCGTCCTGTGGTCTGCTGTCACGACCGCCGCTTCCAACGGGTCCGTCAACTCGATGCACGATTCGTACACCCCCTTGGGAGGGCTCGTCCCGCTCTTCCTCATGCAATTCGGAGAGGTGGTGTTCGGCGGAGTAGGGTCTGGTCTGTACGGCATGATCGTCTTTGCCATAATTTCAGTATTCGCGGCCGGGCTCATGGTCGGTCGTACGCCGGAGTACCTTGGAAAGAAAATCGAGCCGTATGAAATGAAGATGGCCTCCTTGATCATCTTGATTATGCCGATCATCGTCTTGAGTCTCACAGCCGTCGCGGTCGCGGAGGCCGGAAAGGCGTCAATTTTCAATCCCGGCCCACACGGGTTCAGCGAGGTGTTGTATGCCTATACCTCGATGGGTAACAACAACGGCAGCGCCTTCGGCGGCCTGAACGTTAACACATTCTTCTACAATACCAGCGGTGGTCTGGCAATGCTGCTCGCGCGCTTTTGGATTATCCTCCCAACACTTGCATTGGCGGGGTCGCTGGCACGCAAGAATATCGTCCCCGCCGGGCCGGGAACCTTACCCACTCACACGCCCTTGTTCGTCACCGTCCTCATCGGAGTCGTCCTGCTGGTGGGCGCGCTGACGTTCGTCCCCGCGCTTGCGCTCGGTCCCGTCGTCGAACACTTGATCATGATCACTTCGTGACATGTAGCCGCGAGGTCTCAATGGCCGTACAGGCAACACGGCAGAAATCACCATCGCTCTTCGAACCGGTGATCGTTCGCCAAGCGCTGCTGGATGCATGCCGCAAACTCGGTCCCCGGCATCAGGTAAAAAACCCGGTCATGTTCGTGTTCTGGATCGGAAGCATCGTCACGACCGGCCTCTTGCTCCAAGCTTGGCTCGGACGCGGCGAAGCACCCACCTGGTTTATCCTCAGCGTGACGCTCTGGCTATGGTTCACCGTCCTGTTCGCCAATTTTGCCGAAGCGATGGCTGAAGGCCGCGGCAAGGCGCAAGCCAACTCGCTACGACAAGCGCGACGTGAGCTCACCGCCAAAAAACTCGGCCCCTTTCGATCAGGCACGGAGTATCGAGCGGCGCCGGGATCAGCTACTCGAAAAGGAGACGTATTCACGGTTGTTGAGGCCAATGCCTTGAAGAAAGGCGATGTGGTCCTCGTCGAAGCCGGTGACTTTATTCCTGCCGACGGCGAGGTCATCGAGGGCATCGCCTCGGTGAACGAAAGCGCCATCACGGGCGAAAGCGCGCCCGTCATTCGGGAGTCGGGTGACCGCAGCGCGGTGACCGGAGGTACCCGCGTCCTGTCCGATTGGTTGATCATTCGAATCACGGCCGGTACCGGGGAAACATTTCTCGACCGCATGATCGCGATGGTCGAAGGCGCCACTCGGCAAAAAACTCCGAATGAGATCGCACTCAATATTTTGCTGGCGGCAATGACGATCATCTTTTTGCTCGCGACGGTCACGCTCCTCCCCTTCTCTCTCTACAGTGTTCAGGCTGCCGGTCACGGCACACCGGTCATCATGACGGTGCTCGTGGCTTTACTGGTGTGTTTGATTCCCACAACGATCGGCGCACTCTTGTCCGAGATCGGCATCGCCGGGATGGATCGCATGGTGCAAGCCAATGTTATTGCCATGTCGGGTAAAGCCGTCGAGGCGGCCGGCGACGTGGACGTGTTGCTGCTCGACAAGACAGGCACCATCACATTAGGCAACCGGCAAGCAACCGCCTTCATTGCGGCGGAAGGGGTGCAAGAGACCGCGTTGGCCGATGCCGCGCAATTGTCCTCGCTCTCCGATGAAACGCCGGAAGGCCGGAGCATCGTCGTGCTGGCCAAGGAGAAGTATGGATTGCGCGCGCGGGAAATCCATGAACTCGGCGCCACATTTATTCCCTTTACTGCCCAAACTCGGATGAGCGGCGTCAACTTGAACGGCCGTGAGATTCGCAAAGGGGCGGCCGATGCGATAGAGGCCTATGTCACCCACCTCGGCGGCGCCTTCTCCTCTGTGGTCGCACACGCCGTCGACGTGATCGGCAAACAAGGCGGCACGCCATTGGTGGTTGCCGAAGGCGCCCAGGTGTTAGGGGTCATCTCTTTGAAGGATATTGTGAAGGGTGGCATCAAAGAACGCTTCGTCGAACTGCGCCGCATGGGGATCAAGACCGTGATGATTACCGGGGATAATCCACAGACGGCAGCGGCGGTCGCGGCAGAAGCCGGGGTCGACGATTTCCTAGCTCAAGCCACACCCGAGGCCAAACTTAAATTGATTCGTGAGATGCAAGCCGGCGGTCGCCTGGTGGCCATGACGGGCGACGGCACCAATGATGCACCGGCACTTGCGCAAGCCGACGTCGCCGTCGCAATGAACACCGGCACACAAGCCGCCAAAGAGGCCGGCAACCTTGTTGATCTGGATTCGAATCCCACGAAGCTGATGGAAATCGTCGCCATTGGAAAGCAGTTGCTCATGACGCGCGGCGCCCTGACGACCTTCAGCATTGCCAATGACGTGGCAAAATATTTTGCGATTATCCCGGCCGCCTTTGCGACAACCTATCCGGCACTCGGGACGCTCAACATCATGCATCTGGCCACGCCCGAAAGCGCCGTCCTTTCCGCGGTCATTTTCAACGCGCTCATCATCGTTGCATTGATCCCGCTGGCCCTGCGTGGCATCCGGTACCGCCCCATCGGGGCCGGTCCGCTTTTGCGGAGACACCTGTTGATATACGGTCTGGGAGGCATTCTGGTGCCCTTTGTCGGCATTAAACTCATTGACATGCTTCTGACCGTCCTCGGCTTAACCTAAGAGGGATCTATGCGCGCTCAAGTGAAACCGGCCATTATGATGCTGCTGCTCCTCACCGTCCTTACGGGACTCGTATATCCACTCGGGATCACGGCGATGGCGCAGCTGCTGTTTCCACATCAAGCCAACGGAAGCTTGCTCATCAATGGCGGTCGAGTGGTCGGATCATCCTTGATCGGACAGCCATTCGATGATCCCAAGTATTTCTGGAGCCGACCTTCCGCCACTACCCCGTTTCCCTATAACGCTGCGGCTTCACCCGGATCCAACCTAGGACCGACGAATGATGCGCTTATACAGGCCGTGCGAAGACGCGTGGATGCCCTCAAAGCAGCTGATCCCGACAACATAGCGCCAGTCCCCGTCGATCTTGTGACAGCATCCGGAAGCGGTCTCGACCCCCATATCAGTCCTGCCGCCGCCGAATATCAGGTTCAGAGAGTCGCAAGACTGCGTGACATAGAGGAACACATTGTTCGGCGACTTATGCTCGAACAGACGGAAGACCGCCAATGGGGTTTTCTCGGAGAGCCGCGCGTCAATGTTCTGGCACTCAATCTGGCCCTTCATGCTCTGGAACATCGTCCGTAACTATGCTGGTGATCCAACCTATGCTCGTGTGCGCGCATTCCTCCAAAGAGAGACACGAAGCCGCTACGCTCCGCTAACTTCTTTTATCCGGCAAACGGTCTATAATTCCTAACGGATGGTGTATTGATATGGATCCACGCCGACCTGATCCCGATGCGTTGCTGAAACGCGTCCAAGACGAAGAGACTCGCGCGACGTGCGGGAAATTGAAAATTTTCTTCGGCGCCACCGCCGGCGTCGGGAAAACCTATGCCATGCTCGAAGCGGCCCACGAACAGAAGGACGAGGGCGTGGACGTCGTGGCTGGTGTGGTGGTGACGCACGGCAGAGTCGAAACCGCGAGCTTGCTGCAGGGACTTGTCACTTTGCCTCCCCGTGTTGTCAACCATCAGGGCGTGCAACTGGAGGAGTTAGATCTCGATGCGGCCTTGGCTCGCAGGCCGACTCTCATTCTCATCGATGAATTAGCCCATACCAATGCACCGGGCTCGCGCCATCCGAAACGCTGGCAGGACGTGGAAGAGTTGTTGGCCTCCGGTATCAGCGTCTATACGACCGTCAACGTCCAACACATAGAAAGCCTCAACGATGTGGTCGCCCAGATTACGGGAATCCGCGTGCGAGAAACCGTGCCTGATTCGGTGCTCGAGCGCGCGGACGATGTGGAGCTCATCGATCTTCCACCGGACGATCTCCTGCAGCGTCTCAAGGAGGGGAAAGTCTATGTGCCGGAGCAGGCCCGGCATGCCCTCGACAATTTCTTCCGCAAAGGCAACCTGATTGCCTTGCGGGAATTGGCCCTGCGGCGCACCGCCGAGCGGGTAGACCAGCAGATGGAAGTGTACCGGCGGGATCATGCGGTGGTGAAGACGTGGCCGGCCGGAGAAACCATCATGGTCTGCGTCAATCTGAATCCTCGTGGCGTGCGTCTGGTCAGAGCCGCACGAGGCATGGCGGCCGGCCTCCACGCCAAATGGATCGCCGTATATGTTCAAACACCACGCCATCTCGGATTGTCCGAGGTTGAACGGAGTCCGGTCTTCCAGACCTTGCGTCTCGCCGAGCAATTAGGGGCCGAAGCCGTCACACTCACCGGCGAACACGTCAGTCAGGAACTGTTGGATTATGCGCGAAGCCGCAATGTCACCAAGATCATCGTCGGGAAACCGCTTCGATCACGATGGAAAGAATGGCTGTTCGGCTCGGTCGTCAATGACCTCGTCCAAGGGAGCGGGGACCTCGATGTATATGTCATCACCGCAGAAGCCGGCGAGAGCCGCCCCCGATTGGGCCACGTCCTACAGCGGACCAGTCGCTGGTCCAATTACGGATACGCCGGCTTAGCGGTCACCGCTTGCACAGCGGTCAGTTGGTTCATGTTTCCGTACTTCAGCGTGGCCAATCTTATTATGGTGTATTTACTGGGCGTGGTCATTGCCGCCACACAATGGGGCCGCGGACCCTTGATCTTCGCATCCGTCATGAGCGTGGCGGCCTTCGATTTCTTTTTTATCCCTCCTTATTTCACCTTTGCGATCTCCGACATCGAGTATATGTGGACGTTTGGGGTCATGCTCACCGTTGCCGTGCTTATCAGCAGCTTAGCGGCCAAGACCAAACAACAGGCCGAAGCCGCACGATACCTCGAACGTCGCACGGGAGTGCTGTACGCGATGAGCCGAGATCTGGCTACACATCGTGGCGTCGACAAACTCACTGATGTCGCCTGCCAGCATCTCCAGGCGGTGTTTGAGAGCCAGGTGGCGGTGTTCCTTCCGGACGACTCCGGTCGAGTGGCGCTGCAGCGGAGCCAACAGCTTTTTTTCGAAGTCAACCCGAAGGAAGCCGGTGTTGCTCAATGGGTGTTCGACCATAAAGAACGAGCCGGCCTCGGCACCGATACATTGCCCGGCGCCACCGGACTGTACCTTCCGCTCTTGGCATCGCGCGGCCCGATCGGTGTCGTGGCCCTTCGACCGGCACACCCATCCCGCTTGCTCAACCCGGAACAGATCCATTTGCTCGAAACGTTCGCCAATCAAGTCGCACTCGCCATTGAGCGCGCTCGGCTGACGGAGGAAACTCAACAGGCCCATGTGCAAGCGGCCACCGAACGGATGCGCAGCGCGATTTTGAGTTCGGTGTCGCATGACTTGCGCACCCCGCTCGCGACCATCACAGGAGCTGCCAGCAGCTTGCTGAAAGGCGGGGACCATTATGACGACATCGGCCGCCGGCAGTTGGCACGGGCCATTTACGAAGAAGGCCATCGATTGGACCGGTTGCTCAAGAACCTCATCGACATGACCCGTCTTGAAGCGGGTGGCCTGCAACTCAAGAAGGAACGGCACCCGATGGAGGAAGTCATCGGCTCAGCATTACACCGGCTGGAACGCCGGCTGGAGCAACACCGGATCACCACCCATTTACCGGCAAGCCTGTCTATGGTACCCATGGACGCCATTCTAATTGAGCAGGTCTTCATCAATCTCATAGATAACGCTGCGGCCTATGCCCGCCGGACAGCGCCATTGAAATCGCGATCATGCCCAGCAACGGGATGATCGTCTGTGAAATCGCGGATCACGGACCCGGTATCCAGCCAGGCGACGAACAACGGATCTTTGAGAAATTCTATCGTGGGACGCCGAAGCGTGAGGGAGGACTGGGCCTGGGACTGACCATTTGTCAGGGCATCATTGAAGCGCATGGCGGACGAATTTGGGTGGAGAATCGACCTGGTGGCGGCGCTCTCTTCCGTTTTACCCTGCCGCTCGATGACCATCAGGACGTGAAGGCCGCATCCACCGTGCAACCTGCACACAATACCGCGGCACCCTACTAAACATGGGTCAGATCGTCTCCCAACAGCCATTGGTCCTACTCATGGAAGATGAGCCGGAAATCCGCCGGTTTCTTCGAACTTCCTTACCGGTGGAAGGCTACCGCCTCATCGAGTCGACCAACGGTCATGACGGACTGACGCAAGCGAGCGCAAGAAATCCGGACCTGATTCTGCTCGACCTTGGTCTTCCCGACATGGAAGGACTCGAGGTTATCCAACAACTCCGGACATGGACGACCATTCCCATTCTGATTATTTCCGCCCGGGACCAGGAACAGATGAAAGTCGATGCCCTTGATTTAGGCGCGGATGATTATGTCACCAAGCCTTTTGGTATCCCGGAGTTGCTTGCCCGCATGCGGACCGCGTTACGCCACATGGCCCATCTCTCTCAGCACCCCGCCGATGACGTCTTCTCCGTCGGGGGGTTGCGAGTCGACTTGGCTCGTCGACGCGTGTTTGTGAACGAACAAGAAGCCCATCTGACGCCAATCGAATACAAGCTGCTGACCGTACTCATTCATTACGCCGGGAAAGTCGTCACGCATCGACAGCTCTTAAAAGAAGTGTGGGGCCCGTTGCATGTCGACGAGCATCACTATGTCCGCGTCTACATGCGCCAGTTGCGAAATAAAGTCGAGCCGCATCCGGCTCAGCCGCGGTACCTTCTGACTGAACTTGGAGTCGGATATCGACTCAAGGCCGAGTGAAGCAACCGCAGCGTGACCATTTCATCTTCGTGCCGATGAGTGCAGATATCAGATATGTTATCGCACTGCGCCGGCGTCATGTCTCCGGTATCACCTATTCCCCTGCGCGTCATGTCTCGTTCCTATTGGTGACCAATGACCATTATTAGGCCGGAAGTTTGATTGCCTCCCCAGGCGATCCGATCGAATCGTTTGCGTGCTTCTCATAACCGGAAGCAGGGGCGTGACGATTGACATGCGTTCCGTCTCGGAGCGTGTCGGCCAGGCGTACGATAAACTCTTTCTCCGTCGAGTTCAGCGGTGAGCCCTTGTCGATCATATGCAACAACGTCTCAATGCACAGCGTGAGATCGAATAATTCTTTTCGGATTTGCGGTCGCTCCATCGTTTCCTCCTTCGCGATATCCCCCATCATGCTTACTGTGACTATACACAGGCCTTCCATCTCTCCGGCATCATAACAACGGGTATCCCACCACAGCCATCAGTCAAACGGGACGAGCCTATGCGATTTGATCCGTCCTCCATGCAGCGGATAACTCGTACGTGGACACCCATAGGTAGCCAATTGCCGAAGCGTGGTCGACGCCCTTTCGTTTCATTTGTAAAGAGGTGCTTCAAGAGGTCTGTCGGGACGATTAAACCTGATGATGTGAAAGCGCGGCGATAGATGACAGACCGATCGCGCGTGCTGCAGCTCTTCTCGGGGCCTTAGACCATGTGCTGCAGGCCGGCTATTGCCGCCCTTGGCCCGTGCCGTGCTGCTGTGGGGCGTGAACGATGGCGGGGCTCCTACCGGTATCCGCCCCGAGGGAATAAGGCGAGGGATGACCCACCCAGTGAGGTAGCAGCGAGCCGATCAACATGCCGATGACGGCCGTGATAAAGCCAACGAGTTGCGGCGGCCAGACGGTGTGCTGAGGAACGAACAGTTCAAGGGAGATCCATGTCGTGAGCCCGGCGGCAATAGCAAAGAGCGCGCCTTGCGTGTTCGCCTGCTTCCAATACAATCCCGCGCACAGAGGAATGAATGCCGCGACAAGAGTGACCTTATAGGCGTTTTCCACCATCCTGAAAATACTTGCCTCGGAATTAAGGGCGAATCCCAATACGACGGCGGCAAAGCACACTAAGACCGTGCGCATGGTGCGCAAGAAGGCGCGGTCACTCATCTGCGGCGCTATGCCCTTGATGATGTTCTCGCTGAAGGCTACGGAGGGAGCGAGTAGCGTCGCGCTCGAGCAACTCATGATCGCGGAGAGCACGGCGCCGAAAAAGATGATCTGCGCAACGACCGGGGTGTGCTGCAAGATCAGCGTCGGAAGGACGAGTTGTGGGTCCTTATTTAACAATGCGCCGAACATGGCTGGGTCGACCAGCGTCGCTGAATACGCCAGGAACATCGGCACGAACGCGAAGAAAAAATAAAGCGACCCACCGAGCACCGATCCGCGCACTGCGGTCTGCTCATCTTTCGCCGAGGTGATCCGCTGAAATACATCCTGCTGAGGGATCGAGCCGAGCATCATCGTCATCCATGCCCCAATAAAGGGAATCCAGGCGCTAAGGCTGGATTGCGGAAAGAACACAAGCTTTCCCGCCTCCGCCGCATGGCTAATGACCGCCCCTACGCCACCCGCGAGCCCGCTGACAACCGACGCGATGTACAGCATGCCACCCATGATGACGGTGATCTGGACGAAATCCAGGATTGCCACAGCGAACATACCCCCGAACGTCGTGTACGTGAGCACGATCGCGGCACCAATCACCATGCCGAGCGTCTGGGTGACGGCTTCATTCGAAACCATATGCAACACTAAACCTAAGGCCTTGATTTGCGCGGCCACCCACCCGAGGTATGAAGCCACGATGCAGAGCGTACACAAGACCTCCACCGTGCGGTTGTAGCGCAGTCGGTAATAATCGCCAATCGTCAAGAGATTTAGGCGGTAGAGACGTCGCGCGAAGAAGAGCCCGGCGAGGATCAAACACAAACTGGAGCCGAACGGATCCGCCACAACGCCGCGCAACCCGTCCTTCACGAAGGTTGCAGAAATCCCAAAGACGGTCTCCGCACCAAACCAGGTAGCGAACACCGTCGCGGTGACGATCGGCAAAGGCAAACTCCGGCCGGCGACGGCAAAGTCCTTTGTGTTGTGGACCCGGGTAGAGGCGTACAGCCCGATTGAGACGGAGAGGACCAAGTAGAGAATGACAAAGCCGAGTATCATCCGTAGATTGGCATGGTGGTCGGCCGACTCGTTAAGAAGGCTCGCGAAAGATTCCTACTTGACGCGAACCTTATACTACAAACGGTACTACACAGCAAAATGGGCGAAGCGGTGAGTAATTCTGTGGGGGGTAGGCCAGGGGGTCCATGCTGATCACATCAAAGCGCAGAAACCCAATTGCCTTTAAAGACCGAGCCTATTGCAAGTCCGTCAAGATTCGCGTCGGACCATTTCTTGACCAGCTCCCTGAGAGTGATCAGATCTCGGATGCCTAAGAACTCTTTCAAGACTTCTTTGATGGTGAGGGACAGGCCAACGATGCGTCTGTCCTTACGTCCAAACAATGTGTGCACCCGCGCCTTAGCGGCCTGTCTTCCAGAAACGCTTAGGAACATCAAAGGCATAGCGGACTTGAAGCGCCCAGTATTCCTGGACAAGGCCTGAACGATCGAGCGGCCGGTCCTGTTCACGATACACACTGAATTCAAGATCCCTCCAGCGAACCGCCAAGCCGACGATCCAATCGAGTTCCGTCGGATTGGCTTGATTGCCCGCTTCGCGGTCCGTAAAGAAGTTCATGTCGCCGTAAAGGACTACGCGATTTTGATACAGGTCCAGGTCAGCGTGTGCAACGTACCGAAAGAGGGCTCTGCCGGTGTTATCGGGTCTCGCAAAGTAATTGCTATTGTGAAAGAGCCAGCCGGCTCCGGCATACGCGGTTAGATTTTGGTGCGGCAAATGACGTCGCCACCACGCCGAATCATCATCGGCCTCGAAACGAACAGTCCCCAGCACATCAGCGTAGATCTGCTTCGTACCGCTCTTGTCGAGAGGCGCATCTCGCTCATACTGAACACGCCAACTAAACCGATTGACAAGGCCGGTAAGGGCGTACGTTCCGTCCCACTCGCTGAGCTCAATCCAGCCTTTCGTTCGGTCCGAAAAGAAGTTCTGGTCGGTGTAGAAGGTCAGATATTGCTTATATAGATCCGTCTCAAGATGAAGCATGTGCCGCAACCCGACGAGGCCGGTATTATCGGGACGGGCCGCAAACGTGGGGTTCCTGACGAATGCCGCGGTCAGAAAGTATCCGCCGAACAGCGTTTCCTCAGCCTCGCGCTCGGGTTCCCCAGACGACTCCATGGATGGCAACGGCCGTCCGTACTTTTCGAGCGCCGCTGCCGGGGAAGTGAGCCACAGTGGCATTCCCATGATGAGAATGGCAATGCACTTAATGGACCTGGTCTTCGACAGTCGGATGGGACATGACAGGGCGCGGATTCCCGTGAGAATACCTGTCATAACGATGCGCCTTTCTGCCTACCATTCGACTCAGGCAAAAGGCACCATTCGGTATCCCCGCTTAGGAAGGTGTTGAGCGGAGCGGAAAGGCGTTCAGGCTTGGTCGGAAAGCGGCAAGCTGTTCCGGATGATGGAAGATTTCTTTCCTTGGGTCAGGATCCATCTGCTTTCTTTTCTATTGGCAGTGGGCGATTAGAGTGCCTCGATATATGAATGGCATGGAGTCTTTACAGCAAGCTAATCATGAAGTCAATCCATCACTTAGGCAGCAAGTTACTTTTAACAAGCTCGTAACATTGTCTGGGTGGCTTAAGGAGCGCACGATTCAAAGAGCCTATCGCACAAATTCACGTCTTCGAAGGACTCAGGAACAGCCTTGTATTCCGCCCCTACGATGCGATCCTGATCGACAAGCAAATTCGCCCAGCAACCATGATGGATGCCCGGTTGACTCCCTTTTAAGAACACAGCGGATTCTTCAAACATAGGGGCTTCCATATAGTACTGCATGACGAGGCCTTCCTTCGTCGCAACTTCCTTCACGGGCTGACCCGCACAGGACACTATAGCTTCCTTCGTTTTGCCTACTATGCTTTCACGTCTCTGTGAAGATTGCACGGGTCGAGATTGCTGTGAGAGCTCTTCATGAGCGCAGCCCACGACAAGGGAAAGAATCATTATCGTTGTCGCTTCCAATCGCATAACGCCATAGACTATCGTGGTCTCATGTTCCTCCAAGTAGGCCACGCTTGTCCTTAGTGGATCCACGCATCGTCAAGCCCAGGCATGAAGTATCCATCTACCAGACTCGCTAATCAAGAAACTTTCATCAACACTTCTGTTCTATCGGAAAGTCTCATCATGCTGTGGCGATATCGCACTGCGCTAGAGCTTAGCCCCACAACTTGAGAACAAGAGGATGCCTAGCCGTTTATTGTTCGAAGGATCTCGTCTCGAATACTTCCCCGTTCCATGTCCCCTCCACGCTTCCTAAATAGGTCAAGGCGACCTGCCTGGCAGGCATGCCGTTGGTCGGGTCCATCCCTAGGGCCTCCAGCGTTTCCTTCACCCAGACGGGACTGACGGCATTGACCCGTAGGCCACGCGGCAGTTCGAGGGCCGCGGCGCGGACGAACCCGTCGATGCCGGCATTGACTAAACTGATGGCAGCGCTCCCCTTCATGGGCTCTCGCCCGAGCACACCACTCGTCAGGGTAAACGATCCATTGTCTCCCACATATCGGGACCCGATACGGACAAGATTGACCTGCCCCATGAGTTTATTGTTGATGCTCAGTAGAAAGTCCTCGTCCATCAGTTGATTGAGCGGTGCGAATTTCGCCACGCCGGCAGCCGACACGACTGCATCAACAGTTCCGACCGCCTCGTACAGTTTCTTGATCGAATCGGACGAACTGATATCGACCCGATACTCGCCGTACTTGTGCCCCACTGTGATCACCTCATGCCGTGGCGACAGTCTCTCAACAACAGCTCGCCCGATCGTCCCTGTTGCACCGATGACCATGACTTTCACAATGGGTTGGCTCCTATGCCAGATATAACTGTTGCCTACCGCCCATACAGTGCCGTCAATGATGCCTTCGCCAGCGCATTTTGATTCAGATAAAAGCCTACCATTGCACCGGAGGCGTCTTTCTTGAGTGGCAGCTGATCTACTTTAAGCGCATAGACCGTAAAAATGTATCGATGCGGTTTGTCCCCGGCCGGCGGACATGGGCCGCCGTACCCAGGCCGGCCAAAGTCCGTCATGCTTTGAATGGCACCTTCAATCGCCGCGTTGCCGTCCGGTGTGCCGGCATTCGAAGGCAGCGTGTGCACCGTCGCAGGAATATTGAAAATGACCCAGTGCCACCACCCGCTGCCGGTCGGCGCATCCGGATCGTGGACCGTCACGGCAAAACTTTTGGTTCCTTTCGGAGCATTGTCCCACTGCAATTCGGGAGAGACGTTCCCCCCACTGCAACCAAAGCCGTTAAACACTTGTTCATTGGCAATGGTTGTATGTTCTCTCACTGACGGACTGGTGAGTCGAAAATCCGCTGCGTCACTTACAGACACCGCAACTACAAAGACGATCGGCACCATCCATTGAAGCATCTGTAGACTCCTTTCATAGCGTGCTCGACATTGTGGTCCAATACGTTTACCTTAATGCATGCACGAATGAGTCCGCTTTCCGCCTGCAACGCTGTCAGCCCGCTGACCATCGATGGCAGACGGCGTCGGACGGGGCCATTCCCTTATTGCCTGCTCCGTACAAAACAATCGATGGTATGGTCATCTACAAGGCCGATTGCCTGCATGTACGCGTAGATAGTAGTGCTACCGACGAAGCGCCCCCCGGCGCTTGAGATCTTTGGAAAGTGCCTCACTATCAGCGGTTGTCGCAGACACTTGGGACCGAGTATTCCATCGATTCACCTTTGGATGATCGTTGACAAACCGCCATACCTAGCGATCGAACGATCCGTATTCCTCTTGCACGGCGAAGAAGCTCTGGGCATGGTGACGGCCGCGTCAATCTTTAAGCGATTGCGAAAGATACCGGTATTGTTTAACAGGGCAGCTTTCATCCTAGCGGTGAACCGTACCACTTTCACAGGATCGAATCCCGCGAACGCCTACCGATAGCCGTCTCCGCGGAGCAGAATCGTTTCCCATGTCAGCCCGGCCTGAGCGCCTTCCAACAGTAGCATCTCAAAATGGCATTGGTCTCCGCGAATCGGCACGCCCCACTCTCATCGTGGTAGCGAATAGATTGCGGCTGCTCCCCATTATACCTATTGCGGAAGGGCACATTGTTTCAAGTGCAAACTGGAAGACGCGCTCAAAGACGAAGTGGGGGCGCGAGGGTAAAATCGCGTAGGTTTCGATTACCCGCAGACGAATTCCGAACCTCATTGACTATCAGCCTCACAATATCCACCATGTGTTGCAGGCACTGTGATGTGCGCCCCCTTGGGTGCTGTCCACAGGCCAAGATCAGGCACGTTTACATCCACATGGAGGTATTCCGATGCGTTTCATGATTTTAGTTAAAGCCACGAACAACTCAGAGGCCGGCGTGCTTCCGGACGAGAAGCTCCTGACCGAGATGGGAAAGTACAATGAAGAGCTGGTGAAAGCCGGCTTGTTGCTTGCCGGCGAAGGGCTTCAGCCAAGTTCAAAGGGGGCGCGGGTCAGATTCTCTGGAGACAAACGGACTGTGGTCCACGGGCCCTTCGCCGAGACGAAGGAACTGATCGCCGGCTTCTGGCTGTGGCAGGTGAAGTCAAAGGAAGAGGCGATCGAATGGGTCAAGCGCTGTCCGAATCCCTTCCCCGGCGTGGAGTCCGAGATCGAGATCCGCCAAGTGTTCGAGGCTGAAGACTTCGGGGCAGAGTTCACGCCAGAACTCAGGGAACAAGAGGAGCGCCTGCGTGCGCAGGCGGCCAAGAAGAACTAGTCCCGGCGGCCCTGTGCCAGTGGAATCCAGGTTTACAACGAATATCTCATGTTATGGATTATCCAATGGAGGGCATCATGCAACTCAATCCTTATCTCACTTTCAACGGCCAATGCGAGGCAGCATTTAAGTTCTATGAGCAGTGTCTCGGTGGCAAAATCGAAGCTATGTTGACCCATGAGGGTACAGCCATGGCGGATCAAGTGCCCGCTGAATGGCGCAAAAAAATCCTTCACGCTCGCCTGACGGTCGGAGGTCAGGTATTGATGGGCTCCGACACGCCACCCCAGCGCTACGAAAAACCGCAGGGCTTCTCTGTGTCGCTCAACACCAAGGACCAAGCAGAAGCAGAACGTATATTCCATGCTTTGGCCGAAAACGGAACAGTCCAGATGCCCCTTCAGGAGACCTTCTGGGCCGTCCGTTTTGGCATGCTGGTCGATCGGTTCGGCACGCCTTGGATGGTCAACTGCGAACAAGCTGCCGCAGCATGACGTCCGGCAGTCTACAGCCTGTGACGATACGCGTGGACGATGCGCAGCGCGTCTCCGGTCTGCTGCTGGCCCCTGTCGAGGCGAGCGCCTGCTATGTGCTCGCACACGGGGCCGGCGCAGGGATGGCGCATCCATTCATGGCTTCTATCGCAAAGGGCCTTGCGGATCGCGGCGTCGCCACCCTGCGCTATCAATTTCCTTACATGGAGCGTGGCTCGAAACGACCGGATGCGCCGGCACTCGCCCATGCTACCGTCCGGGCGGCCGTTGCCGAAGTGTCCCGTCTGGCGCCGGATCTTGCCCTCATTGCGGGCGGCAAATCGTTCGGCGGTCGCATGACATCCCAAGCACAGGCGGCATCCCCATTGCCGGGAGTCCAGGGCATCGCCTTCCTTGGATTCCCACTCCATCCGGCCGGGCGACCGTCGAACGAGCGTGGCAAACACCTCTTCGATGTGAAGATCCCAATGCTCTTCATGCAAGGCACGCGCGACCAGCTCGCGGACCAGCAACTTCTGCAGCCACTCATCAAACAGCTCGGACGGCGCGCGACATTGAAGCTCTTTCCGGACGCCGACCATTCCTTTCACGTGCCGACCCGCACTGGACAGAAGGATGCGGATGTGAGAATTGAAATGCTGGACGTGTTGGCGAGGTGGATCGACATGGTAATTAACGCAACGGCAGCAACGTAAGGACAGTTCACATGCGCTACGTTGATGGCTACGTGTTACCGGTTCCAAAGAAAAATCTACAGAGCTACCGCCGCATGGCCCGGAAGGCGGGAAAAATCTGGCGGGAGCACGGCGCGCTCGAGTACCGTGAGTGCGCCGGTGACGACCTCAACGCTCAATGGGGTGTGCCGTTTCCGCGCCAGTTCAAGCTTAAGCCGCACGAAACAGTCGTGTTTGCGTGGGTCGTGTTCAAGTCTCGCGCGCATCGCGATCGTGTGAACGCGAAAGTGATGAAGGACCCGCGCCTGGCGGATTCGATGGATACGAAGTCGATACCCTTCGACTCCAAACGCATGGTCTACGGCGGTTTCAAGATTCTCGTCGACGCCTGACGAAGAGACTCAGCTTGCGAGATAGTCCGTTGAGCTGGACAGTCTACATCATCGAGTGCGCAGACGGGACGCTCTATACGGGCGTCACGACAGATCTCCGGCGCCGTCTGGAGGCCCATGCGAGTCGGAACGGCGCAAAATACACCAGAGGGCGTGGCCCTTTTTCCGTTTTCTATACGGAACGGTGTTCTACCAAGAGAGAGGCGTTACAACGCGAAGCACAGATCAAACGACTTGACGCAAGACGCAAGCGGACCCTGATCTCGAAGCCCCATCAGCCTCCGAGGCAGGACACCTCGAAACAACCTCATATGCAATCGGGCGAGAAGCGCAACATGAGAGGAATGAGCAATGACGCTGCAGGCTGAAAAAGGAGCGGAGATTCTACAAGAGGGGCGGCAGGGCGGCGTTATGCCTCGGCTTGAACTGATTTATCTAACTGCTGCAAAACGGCCTTAGCTTTTGCAAACGCTTGTGCGCGATGACTGATACGATTCTTTTCCGTCGGCGTCAGTTCGGCCAACGTCTTTCCCAACTCTGGAACCAAAAAGACAGGATCGTACCCGAACCCCCCGGTGCCGGCTGGACGTTCCGCAATCAGGCCGTTCAGCACGCCTTCCACCGTGTCAACATGTTGTTTCAATGGACTTGCGATCGCCACCACAGTGAGAAACCGGGCGCCGCGCCCTTTCAGCGGAACGCCGTCGAGTTCAAGCAGTAATTTCCTCCAATTGTCCTCATAGCTGACGTGTGCACCCGCGTACCGCGCAGCGTGCACTCCCGGACGGCCGCCTAATGCGTCGACTTCAAGACCTGTGTCATCGGCCACAGCCATGAGACCAGTATAATCTGCAATCACCTTAGCCTTCTTGATGGCATTCGCTTCACATGTCGTCCCGTCTTCATCGACGACAGGAGCCTGCGGGAATTCCGCCAAACTCCTGACTGTAATGCCGAGATCGCTCAACAGAGCGGCTATTTCGAGCCGTTTATCCGGGTTGTGGGTGGCAAGGATGATTTGATTGATCAACAGCGGCCTTTTTGATTATTCCAAAGTGCCGATCATTTCTTTCTGAAGAGACACTAATTCCTGAATGGCCTTCCAGCCGAGATCCAAAAATTCATCCAAATCCTTCTTATCGAAAGAAACCTGCTCTGCGGTGCCTTGTACTTCGACAAATCGGCCACGACCGGTCATCACCAGGTTCATATCGACGTCAGCCAAAGAATCTTCAGCGTACGCCAAGTCGACCATCGCTTCCCCACCGACTTTCCCGACACTAATGGCGGCGAGGTAATCACTCAACGGGCGCTTCTTGATGAGATTCTTCCGCTTCAAGACCGTGAAGGCATCGGCTAAGGCGACAAACGACCCTGTGATCGACGCCGTTCGAGTCCCCCCGTCCGCCTGGATCACATCACAATCGATCCATATGGTTCGTTCGCCCATTTCTTTCGTATCGACGACCGCCCGCAACGCCCGGCCCACCAACCGTTGAATCTCGAGAGTTCGACCGCCCTGCTTTCCCTTGACGGCTTCCCGAGATGTGCGCTCATGGGTGGCCCTGGGAAGCATCGCATATTCGGCCGTGACCCAGCCACGGCCCTTGTCTCTTAGAAATGGCGGAACCTTTTCTTCCACTGATGCCGTACAGATCACCTTCGTTCCACCCATTTCAATGAGTACGGAGCCTTCCGCATGTTGAATGAAATCTCTGGTAATTTTGACAGGACGAGTTTGATCTCGCCGCCGCCCATCACCGCGGGCTAGCTTGTTCGCTGCATTCATGAATGTTTCCTCAGTGATGACAAACGTTGGAGCTTAAGAAGAGAACGTTGAATTATAAAGAAGGGTCAATAAAAGATCAATTCGAGCGGGGGCTGCAAGGGCCTAGGGAGTAACGGATCTGCCCTTAGTTTCGTTTCCGTGCGATCATATAACGAAGAATGAGGAGGCTGACGATCAACACACCCATCAGGCCCACGAACCAGTCCTCATAGAGGAAAACGTATGGCATTGATGGAAGAATAATGATACAGATTTCTCATTACAACCGGTGATTTTGTATGAAGCCTCTGTGTATTTGAGTTCCTAGACAGGACCAGGCTTGCACGGTTGTTCTTGCCTGCGGTGTACAGAGATGTATAAGCCATTCGAAGTCAAGATTCGCATGGAACCAACCGATAAAGACATGACAAGCCCACTCCAGTTACTTCGATCATTGAAGTCCATACGAGATGAATTTGTAGCAGCACGTGCTTGTTTGATTTGACAGAACAGTCACATTCACGGATGCTTACTGGTCTTACGCCCAGACTCCTTAGGTTGCATGGAACAGATTCTCATCGTTGATGATGAGGTGCCGATCCAGCGCATGCTGGGTCGTCTCCTCGAACAGTACGGCTATCTGTGCACATTGGCATCGAACGCCAAGGAAGCTCGTCTGCGATTAGGCGAAAAAGAGTTTGCCCTCATCCTGTGCGACGTCAATATGCCGGGGGAATCCGGCCTCGAGCTCGTCAAACATGTACTGACTGCCTTCCCCCACACCGCGGCTGTGATGGTCACCGGGCTCGACAATCCGGAGCTGGCCGCTGCGGCGTTGGAGATCGGTGCGTACGGCTACATTCTCAAACCGTTCGAGTCCAATGAGATTCTCATTAACGTTGCGAACGCCCTTCGGCGCCGCAAACTGGAGATTGAAAATCGTGCGCATCGGGAGCGGCTGGAATTGACCGTATTGGAGCGTACGTCCGCATTACGGCATGCCGTCGACAGTCTGGAGCGCGCGGAAAAAGAACTCCGATTATCGCGCGAAGAAACCATTCAACGGCTGGCGATTGCCGCCGAATATCGGGATGGTGCCACGGCACAACATATCCAACGCATGAGCCAGTATTGCGCTCTTCTGGCCCGCCGCTATGGCTTGGAACCGGAACGCTGTGAACTCATCCGCATCGCCAGTCCTATGCATGATATCGGCAAAATCGGCACTCCCGACAACATCCTGCTCAAACCAGGCAAATTTACGCCTGAAGAATTCAAGGCGATCGCGCTCCATCCAGAAATCGGCTATCGCATTCTCTCGGGATCCGGCGCGGAATTGTTGACGCTCGCGGCCACCATTGCCTGGACCCATCACGAAAAATTCGACGGCAGTGGGTATCCACGTGGATTGAAAGCGGCTGCCATCCCCTTAGAAGGCCGCATCGCCGCCATTGCCGATACTTTCGACGCTCTCACCAGCAAGCGTGTCTACAAACCCGCCTTCCCCTTTGAGCAAGCGATCGACATCATGCACAAGCGGCGCGGGAAGGACTTCGATCCTGACTTACTCGACACCTTCCTGGAAGGGATGGACGAGGTTCTCGCGATCAGAAGCCAATATGCCGATGGTGAGTGCCCGTTGACAATGCCGCCCGAAGCGGATACAGTTGAGCGTTGAACACGCCGGTGAGTCCTCAGGTGGTCCTGCAAGGCACCGTTCGGTTCCCATAACCCCAAACACTACAAACATCAGCCGGTACGACTGTGTCCGGTGCTGATGAAAACCAGCGGAGGAGTGCGATGACAACGTCTGTCGTGAGTCGCAATTGGCTTGCCTATATTGCGGAAGCATCGATGTCCAATGGCGCCATGCCATCGTGGGAAGCGGCGGAATATTTTACGAACAATCTGTTTGGGGAATCGCCCAATCCTCGCCTCCATGAATCCAAAGCTCCGTATGAAGCAATCTGGCAATTCCTGCACCGCGTCTATAGCCCTATCGTCGAAGCCGCCACACGATCGGTAGAGATGCCGGCGTCTTCCATGATCCATGTCTTCACCGACATCAGCCTCATCGGCAATTCGGCCGTCCTGATCGTGTACTTCCCAGGCGATAACCAGCCGCACCACTTGTTGTTACTTGATGCCGTCAAAGCATGGGATCTGATTTTCCCGGATGCCGCGGCATTCAATGACTGGGCTGAAGAGCGCTACCGCTGGGTGGTGGATGCATTGAAAGCGGCGATCGTGCGAAGTGCTGCAGAATCCCTCGATACCGACCTTCCAATCCCTGCGAGCGTCACCTCTAGCAATCTCTAAAACCGGCCGTCCTTTCCTACCAGGACTCAACGGCAATGGAAAGTATTGGCACCTACGACACCCCCGGCCGAAGGGGCGCCGGGACGCGCCCTCTCAAGACACGGGCTGCAGAAAGTGATGAGAGGAAGCGCACCCTTTGCAGTACGTTGAGGCTGTGAGCAAAGCGAGACAAAGGTGGAGAAGGGCGCGCCCTGCCTAGTGAGGATGAGAATGCGCCTTTTTCATCCTACTAAACCTAACCGTGCAATTGCCCGCACGAACATCCTGGTGTTCCTGTCGAACGGCCGGCATTGATCTCGGCACCGCCCACCTCATCCGGGTCATAGTTCAAATTCGGCGATAACCACCGTTCCACTACGCCAAGGTCCATTTGCTTTCGGCGATGATAGTCCAACACTTGATCCCGCCCGATTTTGCCGACGGCGAAATATCGCGACTCGGGATGTGCGAAATAGAGGCCGCTGACCGAGCTCGCAGGCAGCATGGCATAGGTTTCGGTCAAAGAAATTCCGGTGTTCTCTTCAGCCCGCAGTAAATCGAACAGCAATCGCTTTTCGGTATGATCCGGACATGCCGGATAGCCGGGAGCGGGACGAATCCCGCGATAGCGTTCGCGGATCAGATCTTCACTGCTGAATTGCTCGTCCTTGCCGTACCCCCACTCATCGCGCACCTGTTTATGTAGCCACTCCGCAAAGGCCTCCGCCAGACGATCGGCAAGGGCTTTGGCCATGATCGAATTATAGTCGTCATGGTCCTTTTCAAACCGGGCGCAAAGCGCCTCAACGCCGATTCCCGCCGTCACGGCGAATGCGCCGAGATAATCTCTCAAGCCGGTCGATTGCGGCGCCACATAATCCGCCAGAGCGAGGTTATATTGACCATCCGGCTTTTCCCCCTGCTGACGCAACGTGTGGAAGGTCGTCAACACCTGTGCACGAGATTCATCTGCATACAGCTCGATATCATCGCCCACGCTATTGGCCGGATAAAAGCCATACACGCCCCGCGCAGTCAGTAATTTTTTGTCCACAATCTCTTTCAACAGACGCTGTGCATCATCAAACAATTCCTTCGCCTTGGCACCGACGGTGGCATCGTCAAAGATCCCCGGATAGCGGCCGCGCAACTCCCACGTATGGAAGAAGGGCGTCCAGTCGATGAAGGGCAGGAGGCGATCGAGCGGAACCGACTGCAGGACACGAAGCCCTGTAAAGGCCGGTGTGGGAATGTCCTCAGCGCGCCATTTAATCGGGATCCGGTTCGCTTGCGCCTGCTCGAAGGACAGGAGGGATTTCGGTCCACGATCGGCATGGGCCTTCCGCGCCTGTTCTTGCTCCGAATTCGTTTTTTCGACAAACGCCGCCTTCTGTTCCGGGCTGATCAGGCTGCCGACGACGCCCACTGCCCGTGAAGCATCCAAGACGTGCACGACGCCATGGCGATACGCGGGCGCAATCTTCACGGCCGTGTGCGCTTTGCTGGTCGTCGCCCCGCCGATCAACAGCGGCACCTGAACCCCCTCACGCGTCATTTCCTTTGCGACATGGACCATCTCATCAAGCGATGGCGTGATCAGCCCGCTCAAGCCGATGATGTCGACCTTCTCCTCACGCGCGACGGTTAAAATCTTGTTGCACGGGACCATGACCCCGAGATCGATCACTTGGTAATTATTGCACCCCAGCACAACGCCCACGATATTCTTACCGATGTCGTGGACATCGCCCTTCACGGTTGCCAAGAGGATTTTGCCCTGTGCCTGATGGTTGCCCGATGCCAGCTTCTCCGCTTCCATGAACGGTAGCAGATAGGCGACCGCCTTTTTCATCACGCGGGCACTCTTGACGACTTGGGGTAAAAACATTTTGCCGGCGCCGAAGAGATCGCCGACGATTTCCATTCCAGCCATCAACGGACCTTCGATCACTTCGAGCGGCTTCGGATATTTCTGGCGCGCCTCTTCGACATCCGACTCGATAAAGTCGACGATGCCCTTGACGAGAGCGTGCGAGAGCCGTTCCTCGACCGTGCCCGCACGCCAGGTGTCTTGCTCTTCCACCGTCTTTTCTTTCTGCTTGACGGTATCGGCAAAGGTGACCAGTCGCTCCGTCGCATCAGGACGTCGATTCAGGAGGACATCTTCAACCAGCTCGAGCAGGTCTTTCGGAATTTCTTCATAGACGGCGAGCTGCCCGGCATTGACGATTCCCATATCCAATCCGGCCTTGATGGCATGATACAGAAACGCCGAGTGCATCGCCTCCCGGACGAGATTGTTGCCGCGGAAGGAGAATGAAATGTTGCTGACGCCCCCACTGACCTTACAGAGCGGAAGGTTCGCCTTGATCCAGCGCGTCGCCTCGATGAAGTTCACGGCATAGTTGTTGTGCTCTTCGATGCCGGTCGCAACTGTCAGAATGTTGGGATCGAAGATAATGTCCTGCGGCGGGCACCCGGCCTCTTCCGTCAAAATGCGATACGCCCGCTGGCAAATTTGAATTTTGCGCTCGAGTGTATCCGCTTGCCCTTGTTCATCGAATGCCATCACGACCATGGCGGCGCCATATCGCCGCACTAAGCGTGCGTGCTCACGAAAGGCCTGCTCGCCTTCCTTCAAACTGATGGAATTCACGATGGGCTTGCCCTGCACGCATTTGAGGCCCGCTTCGATGACCGACCATTTCGAACTATCGATCATGACCGGGACCCGGGCGATATCGGGCTCGGAGGCAATGAGGTTCAGAAAGGTGACCATGGCCTTTTCTGAATCTAACAGGCCTTCATCCATGTTGATGTCGATGACCTGGGCTCCCCCATCCACTTGCTGTCGCGCGACCGTCAGCGCGCCTTCATAGTCCCCGCTCAGGATGAGCTTCGCAAATTTGGGCGAGCCCGTCACATTCGTGCGTTCGCCGATATTGAGAAAATTCGTGTCCGGTCGGATTGTCAACGGTTCCAGGCCGCTCAAGCGGCTATAGGGGGTCGGGTGAACCGGCTGCCGCGGCTTGAACTCGCGCACCGCATTGGCAATGGCCTTGATATAGGCCGGTGTCGTGCCACAGCATCCGCCGACAATGTTCAGCCAGCCGTTCTCCGCAAATTCACGAAGGTCTGCCGCCATCATCTCGGGGGTTTCATCAAATCCCCCGAAGGCGTTGGGCAAGCCGGCATTGGGATAACAACTGAGATAGACGGGCGCGATGGTTGACAGTTCTTCGATGTGCGGCCGCATCTCTCTGGCGCCGAGCGCACAATTGATGCCGACACTCAACAAAGGCATGTGCGAAATGGAATTCCAATAGGCTTCGACCGTCTGCCCGGACAGCGTCCGGTTATTCCCCCTCTGCGTGATCGTGAACGACACCATCACGGGCACGCGCCGACCGATCTGCTCAAAATACCGGTCAATGGCAAAGAGCGCCGCCTTCGAATTCAGCGAATCGAAGACCGTTTCGACCAGGAGCACATCGACGCCTCCATCCAGAAGGCCGCGCGCCTGTTCCGTATACGCCTCGACAAGCTGGTCGTACGTCACTGCGCGGAATGCCGGATTATTGACGTCAGGCGAGAGTGACGCCGTCCGATTGGTGGGTCCCATGGCGCCTGCCACGAAGCGAGGGCGCGATGGATCTTTGGCCGTGATGCGGTCCACTGCCTGACGAGCGACCGTGGCCCCGGCCAGATTAAGGTTATAGACCTGATCTTCTAACTTATAGTCCGCCATCGAGATCGAAGTGGAGTTGAACGTATTCGTCTCGATGAGATCGGCGCCGGCTTCTAGAAACTGTTCATGAATCTGTTGAACCAAGTCGGGTCTGGTAATGCACAGCAGATCATTGCATCCCTTCAGGTCATGCGCATGATCGGCAAATTCCCGTCCGCGATAGCCTGCCTCATCCAGTTGATAGGCCTGGATCATCGTGCCCATCGCGCCGTCGATGATGACAACCCGTTCCCGGAGAAGCTGCTCAAATTGTGTGCCGTTACTATTCATCACCACGATACCCATGATAGGACAGGAGTCGTCACTATACTTGGAGAAGAGGCGGCCAGGCAAGGTGAGAGGGAACTCCCGGGATTCTTGACAAGGTACAGAGCCGCCGATACGATGGATGATTATCAGGAGCGACCATTGGCACCTCGCGTCTCTCTTCTCCTTGTTCTGAGCACCATCCTGTGTGTATTCTTTGTGTTCGTCACCATCTCCCGATCCGCCTTGGCAGGGCCGTACTTTGAAGATGGATACTTAGGCCTTACGCAAGATGAACTGCGTGCCAAACTTGGCCCTCCGAAGTCGGTTCGCGACCGCAAATCAGCACTACGCGTCTTCAACTACTATGCCTTCAATGACTGGGAAAACTATTACAAAAAGCTGATCGCACCGCAAAATGGCGAGGACGTCTATACGTATACACGGGATGGGATCAGCGTCCGGTACTCCTTCAGCTATGTCATCGATCCCAACGATACCAGCGATAATCCTACGCTCCATGTCAGTTTGGTCGATATAGAGTTCACGCCATCGGTCCCAATCGACAAAATTCCTGCGATCGTCCCGGAATTCCATCCCGAGCAAGCCGCCACCTCGCCGGCATTTCGGTCAAACATCTGGGTTCTGCTCTTCAAAGGATCGCCGTCACCCGACGCGAGGGCAATCGTGCGCCAGCCGAACAAAGATTCATTGGATTGGACCCTCGCCTTTCAGATCTTCTCATTGCAAGGGTTGCCGGAATTTTTAACGCTGCAGACTCCGGTCGATCGCATGGAAGTGAGCGCCCAAAGCGTGCAACTCGTCCGCGAACGCCAGCGGTTGACGCATGAACCGATCATGAATCCCTTTTCCCGCGAGTTTGCCTTACGACCGCCGCCGCCGCCGAAGACGAAGAAGGTACCGGTGCCTCAGTACGCCGAATAGCTCCTGGCGGGGGACGCTGAAAAAGCCTCTAACTGCGTTCTCGGTTCGCCAAAAGCCTCAACGTACCTCAGAGGGTACGCTTCCGGTTTTGCCTCACCTGCGGCCTTGTTACAGACTTTTTTGAGCGTCCCCGAGATCAAGATTCTTCATAGCGGATGTCTTTAGGATCCGCCAGCAACAGATACGGCTCGCCCCACTGATTGGGACTGTCGAGGTCCCAATCTTCAGAGAGTGACGCCGGCTTCAAACGGATACCGTAGATACCGCCAAAAATCATATAGGCCAACCCTGCGCCTGAATCCTCGACCCTCTGGGCTTGAGCCGGGCAGCATGGGTATGCAGGATCATCGGTCCAGCCGGTCACCCAGCACCATTCGCCCTCGGATTTCCGTTCAAAACTTTTTACCTGTACCGCGCGGCGCACCGGCCCGGCTTCCTTAAATCGAGCATACACCGATTGCTCGCAATTGGGATTCGGTTCCACCTCAACCACCATAGAAAGCCTCTTCTGCGCTTGACTCCCTCAGAGACCCATTGTTAGACTCACAGCGATTATGGCGACACAAGCATCAACGGATTCCTCGCTACCCGGGGAGTTGGCCGCCACTCAGCTGGCCGCGTCGACAGCAGCCTCTCCCCGAACGTCAGAAAAAGAATCGAAACCCTGGCTCTGCCGGCGTCCGGTTCGGCTGACCATCTATGCCCTCTTCGCACTGCTGCTGATCGCCATGGTCGCCTGGCGGTATCTGCCTGCTCTCCTGGATCCGACGTTCGAAAAGCACATTGCACAGAAGCGTGTCGTCGTCGGCATGACGCGACAACAGGTCATGCAGGCTTGGGGTGGGCCCTATTCAATCAATGTCACATACACCAAGGACGGTAACCGCCGAGAGGAATGGATTTACGAAGACTGGGAAAGCAGCTCGGATGTTAGGCACCGGTATCTGTATTTCGAAGAAAACATCCTGCTCGGCGGCTGGTACTATTCCGATCCCAGCAAGAAGGCCCCCGCAACGCCTCCGAAATTCCATGGGTCCGACCCATACAAAGAGATCGGCTCTTAGCTCTCGTTAGTCTGCCTCACGCAGTGGCCGCACCTGTCCCCATTCCTCATCAGAGCGGTCAGACCGATTCTTGAGCAATATCTGAATCAATCGCTCCGCACGGCGCGCATCAGCATCATGGACCATCACGGCACAGCCAACAAACGGCAGGCCCGGGTACAAACTTCCGACATGTTCGTTCTGAACGAAATACTGAATTTGATTCGCATCGAGCAGGCTCTTGATAAACGCTAGCTCACCTTGATCCTGCGGTTCCAGTAATTTCATCATGACGGTTCGACCCCGATCGGACGATTAGTGTCCGGGCACACTGGCGAGCTGCCGGTCCAGCTCTTCCAAAAATCCGCGGATCCGCCTCGCATTTTGCCCGAAGTCTCCTCGGCCGACTCGCGAGGCGGAGCGAACGTCCACCACCGTCGCTCGTTCACGGCTCCGAACGCGAACGTGAACATCGTCCACAAAGCGCCATAAGACGGTTCGCGATTCTGCCTGAATGTCTCCCTGCTTCTCATCATATCCGATCAACGACCACCGGGGCAGGCGATTGACCACATGCAGCGCGGCATCGAATACCTCGGCCGCAGGTTTGTGATATATCCGCGGCTGGATGTCCGGATATTCAGGGGTACGCCCCGTTTCGACGATGTTGATCATCGGCCATGAACGAAGCACCAGCACGCCCGCGCCAATGCCACCGAGGAGCAAGACCCCGACAAGCAGTCCCATACGTCTCACTCAATCACCGCCTCCCATCTCTCTAACAGGGCTCACGACGGTGAGTCAACCCGGCCATTTGAGAAGACAGCGGGGAAGTACTGAGCTGTGCGTGCTGAATAGAACACGGCTGAGCGCTCGTACGATTGATTTTTAAGAAGTTGGACTCTAGACTGGCTCGGTGAAGTGCTCAGTCTTGACTGCGGAGTAGAATGCGGAAGTGAATTTGGATTCCTGACTCAGGACTCAGCACTGAGCACTTATTAAGGCGTCTCAGTGATCTGAACACGCCGTTCCTTACCAGGGCCGCCGGATACCGTCAACACGCGCTTCCACTCGCGCACCTGATAGATCGCCCAGGCATTTGGTTGCCCCTTGTAGAATGCATCAGGATCGTGACCGGACGCGTTCAGGTAGATCGGCTCGGTAAAGCCTTCGTCGAGGACATAGTCCAAGAGGCAATCCGTAGTAAATCCCTTGCCCTGGAGGGAGATCTCGGCGAGCAGATTCAGAATATCGTCGGACTGTTGAATCGTAATGGAATCCATAGCATCACACCGGCCATCAGAGCCATCAGCAAAGTCGATTCTCAAAAAGCCTGATCGGTTACGATTGACGGTTGATCATGGCGATTCTAGCGAGGAGCTGGGAAGGAAAGCAATGGTCACGATCAAGCGTTCGAAGCGCCAGTTTCAAGAAGCGGTGCTCAAGATCATGGACCGCAAGCATCATTGGGCCTGGCCACATTTCAGCAGTAACACGCTCACGAAGGCTCAGCTCAAGATCCATTTCCAGCAGGAATTTGCCGTCTACGTCCGCGACTTTCCTGTCTTCCTCGCCCGCATTCATGGCCAGAATCCTCCCCCTGAGGTACGCCGCATGCTGGCTGAAAATATCTACGAAGAAGACACTGGCGGACTGTCGCTTGGGCATTCGCATCCCGATCTCTTCCTGACGATGATGGAAGGCATGGGTTATCGGCTGAAGGGATTTGACCGCATCACCCTGCTTCCCGCCAGTCGAACCTACCGCGCATGGCTTCATCGCGTGTCAGTCAGCCGCGATTGGGTCATCGGCGCCGCTGCGCTGACCATCTTCGTCGAAGGCAGCGTCAATGATCGCCAAGAAATCTCGAACCCATCCAAGCCCAAGACCAAAGTAGAGATTGAAGACATCGTCAAAAGACATCCGCTCGTTCAGCATCATGGCGTCTCCCCCGATTGCATGGACTTGGTCCGCGCGCATCAGATGGTCGAAGCGGGTCACCGTCAGGACGCTCATACGATGGTCCTCAACTACGCCATCACAGCGACACAGCAACAGCAGGTGTTAGCTTGTCTGAATACGTCATTGCATATCTGGCTACGCTATCGCGATGCCGTGGCCCGTGCCTGTGGGCTCAACAAACCGTAGCATTATCCCTCTCGTATCATGCCTGATTCCTTTCAACATCTTGTTCAACGTGTCACCCTGGTGCTGCTATTCATGACGGCGGTGCAATGGGCGTCTTCCGTCCCAGCCGGGCACACAGAGGATATGGTGCTCATCCCGCAGGGTGAATTTTTCATGGGCAGTCCGGCCGACACCGATAGCTTTGACGATGAACATCCGCAACGAAAAGTCTTCCTCAGCGCATTCTGGATCGATCGTTTCGAAGTTACCAACGGGGCCTACGAGCGCTTCGTCCGCGAGACAGGACATCGCATTCCTGAAAATAACGTTCCTGCCGCGACCCTATGGGAACACGGAGTGCCGATCGCCGGGATTGCGGATCACCCGGTCATCAACATCGGGTGGGACGATGCCGTGCAGTATTGCCGATGGGCAGGCAAACGGCTTCCGACGGAAGCGGAATGGGAAAAGGCAGCGCGCGGCACCGATGGTCGACGGTATCCGTGGGGTAATGACTGGAATCATGAACTAGCCAACAGTGCCAGTTATTGGGCTGGCCGCACGATTGAATTCAAAAGTGGCACCGAGTGGGAAGCCTTCTGGATCAAAGGCGATGGCGCCAGAATTTCAAAGGAACGCGGGATAAAGGGCGAAGTCCTCACACTGCCCGTCGGAAGTTTTCCGGGAGGCCTCAGTCCATACGGCCTCCACGACATGGCAGGCAACGCCTCCGAATGGGTGAATGACTGGTACGACCCCGACTATTACTCAAAGGCCTCCCTCGTCGATCCACCCAGTTCCGAACGCGGCGCCGTCAAAGCGATGCGCGGAGGCTCCTGGCTCAAACCGGCAAAAAGCCTCCGCACCAGTGATCGGGATTTCGGCACGCTACAAGCTCGACCAAGTGGGGCGGGGTTTCGCTGCGCGAAGGATGACCGATAGTACGATGCTGAAAAATCCCCCCAACTTTGTTCTCGGTTTGCCAAAATCCTCAACGTACCCCAGAACGGTACGCCTCCGGCTTTGGCTCACCTGCGGCCGCGTTGGATGGTCTTTTTGAGCATCGTTAATGCGCAGATTAGACTTTATTTCTATTTTTGGGATTCCCAGTCTTGGTGCGCCTCAATTACAGTCACACCAGCATCTCGCAGAAGGGTTGCAAATGGAACAAAATGATCAGACCCGCAGATGAATAGAAGAGGCCATGCGTCAAGGTCTTGTATTCTACGCAACCACTCTTTTTCTCGAATCCGGTCAGATGCAATACTGCCATACCTACGGATAGTTGCATCGATTTTCTTTCGGGGCCAGCTTTCATGCCAACCTTGCAGTTCGATATCATAGTCGCTCCGGATCCCTAGAACCTTTCTCTCTTGAAGAGAAGGATCTGAATATTGGTGGAGTAACTTTAACTCAACACATAGTTGATAAGGAACTGATTCTCTAATTTTGTATTGCAGCAAAGCCTGTGGATTCATTTCTTCAGCGACGGCATGCATTTATGCCGTACGCATAGATCCCGAATGGCGTTACGGAAGCTCTCGACTTCAGCGATCTCCGCCCCATCCATAGGCCGCTGAAATTTATGATCGGTACCAACAAGCACAACAACTCTCTTCTCTTGCCTAGGTTCACTCTTTCAAGAATCCCCAACAAAATGCGCCTACGGCGGTTGCTATACCACCAATCACAACGAGCAGGGTTATGCTTGTTCCCATCCCAGCAAAGGTGACCACTAGTCCGGCAACGAAAATACAAATGCCCAATCTGGCAGTTGGTTCTTTCGCGCTTCCCCACATTAGTAAGCCAAGTCCAACAGGCAAGCACACAAGCACCGGCACAGGAGAGCTTAGTCCACCGAACAACATCAGTAGCAATGGAATTGCTAATAAGCCCACGCCCGTTAGAGTGACAAGTACCGATGTATCGCTTACTTTATTTTGAGCTTGTTCCATTGATTCTTTAATATGAGAGAACCAGGCTAGGTGATGTGGCTCCTGAATCACACACATTTGGATCAAGCACAACTCGCCTGCCGATCGAACTCCTCTGGACGTAGCCGAAAGGTTAGCATCGAAAGAGAGGGTTTTCAACTAGAGCGAGTTCGGAAATCCACCATAGCCTCATCAGCCTCATCTCTCGACAAACAAATAACCAATCTTCTCAACCCCCACGACAGGCATCACCATGCCTTGTCCCGGCTCGTCGTGGGCAAAGTCGTAGATGATTGATTCGTCGGGAAGAAGGCGCCCGGTGATTGCCACCTCAATTTCGATTCGTCCTCCTTCGCGCATCCGTTTTTGTAATGAATCATTCAGAGTTGCTGGTGGAACGGCCACAAGATTTGACGGCAAACTATCCGCTTTGAATCGCACCACACCCCATCGAGTTGGAATCAGCTTCGGCCCCATGGCGACATGAAAGCCACCGAGGTCAGCATCGTAACTTGATAGCTCACCCGACCATAAGAACGTGAGTCTGCGTGTGAGCCCGTCTCGTCCCTCGCGCAGGCGGTCGCGGTTGCGATTGAGCTCAAACAATCGTTCATCATGGCCGTCGCCATGGTCTCCATAGATTGCTTGCCAGTTCGGCGGGGTCCCATCCAGAGCTTCCAAAAATCGCTCGATCACTGCCGCATCATCTAGCAGTAGAGTGTCTTCCGATGGAGTCGATTGGAGTTGATCTTGACTCAGCAACGGACGCACTACATCCGGATCTTCGGCCGATGACAACGTCGGAATGATGAGCAAGAGTGACAGAAGAGCGAGTGGTATTGCGTGGCAAAGGAAAGAGCTAGTGAGGAGGTGGAACAGAGTGCGGCTAAGAGACCTAGGCATGCCCTTATGCGTCGGTTAGCATCTGGGTGAAGGTGGCATTGAGATTGACTACACCGGGATGATCGGTAGAGAGAACGCCGGCCGCTATGAGGAATTCAAGTCGAGGCCGAGGGTCGAGGCGAGGCAAAGCGGAACCATCCAGGTCCTTCACGCTCTGCAATACTTGCCGATATGTTTCAATCCAGGACTCGGTAATAGCCCGCAAGCCCACATCAGTTGGCTTCATGCGGCCAAGCTTCACCTCATGAAGCAGCTTGATTATTGGATCAGACGCCGACAATCGATCAATGGCTTGATCGAAGAGCTGATTCTTATCAGTCATGTATGTTTACTCATAAAGATTCACAGTCAAAAAACTGCTCAAAAAGGCCATCCAACGCGGCCGCAGGCGAGAAACAACCGGAGGCGTACTCTCGGAGATACGTTGAGGATTGTTTGGAACCGAGAACAAAGTTGGGGCCTTTTTCAGCAGCCTAATTCATTGAGCAGGAGCCTGGGCCTCTTGGATCCCCGCACGACCCACATGCCCCCGGGCTGGTAAAACTAGAACTCGTCCAATCAGCAGTTCCTCCGACTCCAAACGCCGAGAATTGCTTGTTAAGCGTGGTGGCCTTGCAAGACGGGCAGGATGGCACGGCCGACCCTTGCACAATGGTTTCGAAGCGATGCTGACAGGCATCACAGATATATTCGAAGATAGGCATGGACATTCTCCCTCGTGGTGATGGTCTTGAAGGTGATATTATAGGCAGACGCGATTGCCTGGTGCAATGCGGACGCGTACGGAGGAGCCCATGTTTCACGAAGAGAAAACCTTTACCTTCCGCTTTAGCCTGGACGCGGCATTTCCTGAGGACTATGACGGCGATGCGGACAATCATGCCTGGTTGCAGGAGTGGGAAAAACAGATCAAGCCGGAGCTCTTGAAAGTGATCTTTGATTCATTACGGCGGCATTACACCTGGAACGTCCATGTTCGAAATCGCGGAGTGTCGCCTTTGGATGAAATCGAAGTCGCCATGGAGAAGGATTTTTCGAAAGATCCAACCGTCCTACTGTAGCTTTGGAGCGATTATGAAGGCACAGTATCTGGGGCATGTCGTCTTCTATGTGAAGGACTTGGCACGGTCGCTGGCGTTTTATCGCGACTTGTTAGGATTTCAGGAAATCGGGACCGCTTTCGGAGGCGCGGCGGCGGCTCTAACGTCAGGACGGACGCATCACGAACTGCTGTTGATTGAGGTGGGACCTGCCCCGGGCCCCCCTCCGGGACGGCGGTTGGGCCTGTACCATATCGGCATCAAGGTCGGCGATTCGTTGAATGAGTTACGTGCCGCTAAGCAAGAACTTGAGCGAGCCGGCGTGCCGATTACAGGTATGAGCGACCACACCGTCAGCCAAAGCCTCTACGTGACTGATCCGGATGGGAATGAAGTGGAACTCTACGTGGATGCCGATCCGGCGATTTGGGAGAAAAACCCGCAGGCGGTGCTGTCACCAACCAAGCCGCTGGGGCTGTAAGAGGATGCTCGAAAAAAGCTACCATTCCACCCCAGGTGCACCGAGCCCCCTTCCCGAGCGTCGTTCTCGGCTCGCGACCATCCTCAGGCGTATCCATGGTGAGAGCCGGTCGAGGCCAGGGTTTGGTGGGTGGAATATCAGTGCGCCTCTGGTTCGTTTTCACCTGCGCCCGCGCTAGGAAAGGGCACGTCTTGGCGTGCCTGGGGCGGGCGGATGTAATAGCTGAGCTTTTTGAGCATTCCTCTATTTGTGGTTCAAGACTAGACACGTAAAAGCTATGTCCCTCGGTTTGTACATCCACGTCCCCTTCTGCCGGAGCCGCTGTCATTTTTGCGCCTTTTATCTCCAGATCTATCGGGAAGATCGAGCACAGCACTATCTGACTGCGCTGTTCCAAGAAATCCAACTTCATGCCGAGCAACAGACGGTCGGTGGTCGCCGGCTCGATACCGTGTATTTCGGGGGTGGCACTCCAACGGCGCTCGAGTCTTCAGATCTCTGCACGATTCTCTCTCGCGTTCAGACACACTTCTGGCTTCAACCCGATGCCGAGAAGACGGTCGAGGCGCATCCCGATACGGTCACCGTCCAAGGATTGACCCAGTTGGCGAACGCCGGCTTCAACCGCATTAGTTTCGGTGTGCAATCACTCGATGAGAACGAATTAGTGGCCATTGGACGTCCCTCCCTTCCCGACAGCGTCTATGGTGCAGTAACTATGGCACGCCAAGCCGGATTCACCGACATCAACTTAGATTTGATTTTTGGGTTACCGGGGCAAACCCTGGAGAGCTGGCAAGAGACGTTGGATCAGGCCATCGCACTGAGTCCGAGCCACCTCTCCTGCTATGCCTTAACTGTGGAAGAAGGGACGCAGCTGATCGTCGACATTCGACGTGGGGACCATACCGATCCCGAGGATCTTGTCCAAAATACAATGGAAGAAGCAGCGTGCAGCACATTGATCGCCGCGGGATTCGATCGCTATGAAATTTCGAATTACTGCCGCCCCGGGTATGCCTGCCGCCACAATAAATTGTACTGGGAGGGCGGTGATTATCTCGGGATCGGCCCGAGTGCACAGTCATACGTCGCCGGCACTCGCTTCGGGAACGTCGAGGATCTTACAGGCTATCAAAATATGCTGGCGGACGGACAGCTGCCCACGGCAGATTACGAGCGGCTTTCTCCTCAACAACAGTATCGGGAAGCGCTCGTCTTCGGCCTTCGGTTGACTGAGGGCATTCCTAGTAACTTCGTTCACGGACATGAGATGGACGCCGACTGGACAGGAAAAATGGTCCGACTTCTGAATGACGGATGGCTGGAAGAAGCAGACGGACGGATTAGATTGACAGCGACCGGCCGCCGATTTGCTGATTCAGTCGCTATCGACCTGCTTTAGTTTTGATCGGCGGCCGGCGGTGGGTTGAGTTTCGTGACGAGAAAGTCTTTTCTTCCTAAGAATTCTTTATTCGCATACAATTGGAATTCATATCGGCCCGGTGTGGGAAACTGCACCACCGGTATATTGACCCCAAAGTCGCTGATGGCAAGTCGATCGGTAATGGTCAGTGACAAACCGGCTTCGGCTAGAACGGCCTGCGACTCTGAATCGACCAGACGCAACATCATGTCATACTCGCCTTCCGCATCCGTCAGACAAAAATACACGGCCATTTTGTGATGTATACAGGGGAACCCTTGGGCCCAGATGTGGGTAAAGGTCCCAATAAGACTTTTTTTGCTCGTCGACTTATCGTCGATGACCATGTCACAGACGAGAAATGCAGTCAGCGACGGTTTCGAATTGCCCATTGAGTACTACCTTTTTGAGTCATGTTTAGTGAAGCAGGTAATGGAGCGCTGTATCGGCCAAAATCGCTCCCTCATGCGATGAGATTGAGCGTCGTCAGTGACCCTCCCTTTTTGATACATGAAACAGAGCCGCGGCAATGAGAATCTGCGTGAGCAAGGGGAAAAGGCCGATGGACGTTTCGGGATAGGTCTTCGCGCTCAACACGGACAGCTACCTCACAGATGCCGGGCAGGGCCGCGGCCACTGTAACAATGAGCTTCCTATCAGTCAACTCACGGAGGGTTGACGAGGCAGCGAATGGAGCGATACAGTCCAAGAGTTGACTGATTGGCCCGGGTTATTCATGGATACCGTTGCGAAGCGGGAGGGGCCGAATTCCGCGCGAGAGGATCAGCCGCTGTAGTAGTGTCCTTGAATAGTCCTGGGTAGCGAGGAGTGTACCATGCCCGTCAATATGGATCCTTCCAAGAAGCGCCGCAAGCCCGTGGCGACACAAGAGACCGACGAACAGACTCCGGCCAATTCGCAACAGCCCGCGAAGGCCGGCGCCCTTCCCGACGAACCGACTGACCGCGACCGCGAACACGCCCTGGCCGATGCGGAATGGAAAAATCTGTGGGATGCCACAGAAGTCATCGACATGGATAAGTGGTAGCTGGGTGGCTGACAAAGCCAGCCAGCAGCGTTTTCGGTCGGATGGGGTCCTTCAACGTACTACCGGGTACGCTTCGGAGAGCCATCCTCGCTGCGGCCTTGCTGACAACTTTTTGAGCATCGAGTAATTTGCTACACCGTTTCATTCATCATTCCGGCAGAAAGAAGAACGCGATCGCGAGTATTACATACACTCCAACGAGCATAACGCCTTCCATCCAGTGGGACTCTCCATCCATCGCGACGAACCCGACGATCAGGACCGACAGCGTCACTGCCGCGACTTCGAAGGGGGTAAACATCAAATCCAGCGGTGTGCCAAAGAGATAACTCACGAAGACCAGAACCGGCGCTACAAACATCGCAATCTGAAGACTGGACCCGACGGCAATACCAAAGGCGAGGTCCATTTGATTTTTCATGGCCATTAGCACAGCGGTGGAATGTTCCGCCGCATTGCCGACGAGGGCAACCAGAATAACGCCGACAAAAATACGGGTCATCCCGAGGCTTTGAGCGGCCGGCTCGAGTGCGCCGACTAGCACTTCACTCATGACCCCGGTCGCGACCGTCGCAAGCGCGAGCACAATCATGGCGGCGCGCTTGCTCCATGGCCGATCGTCATCCTTGAGGGTATTCGAATTCTCGCCCAGATACAGATGCCGGTGGGTCTTCAGGGAAAATATGAGACTCAAGACATAAATGCCGAACAACACCACCGCGATTTCCAAGCTGAGCTCGCGTTCAATGAGCTCTCCCTGGTCCGCAGCCGTCTGATGGAAGAGGGCCGGCACGATAAGCCCAACGGCGGCTAACAACAGAAGACTGGATCCCATGCCTGCTGCCGTGCGATTAAACCGCTGCCGTTCGTACCGCAATCCACCCGCCACCATGGATGCTCCGAGCACGAGCAGAATGTTGCCCAGAATGGATCCGGTGATGGAGGCTTTGACGACATCATGCAGCCCCTCCCGCAGGGCCATGATCGCGATAATCAGTTCGGCGGCATTCCCAAACGACGCGTTCAGCAATGCCCCGATTCCGGCGCCGACGTGATGGGTCAATTTTTCAGTGGCTTCTCCCATTAAGCCGGCCAATGGAATAATGGCCAATGCCGATGTCGTGAAGATCAGCAGCGGATCCGCATGAATCCATTCAAACACCAAGGCCAGTGGAATGAGAGCTAAGAGCAGATAGAGTTTATTGGTACCTGTCAGTGCTTTTCGCATGGCCGGGAAAGGTACCATAGCGGATTCTGGGTGTCGATGATGACGACGAAAAATAGACCTAGTGCCCTGTACTATCCCTTTCACCTGTGTCATGAACGGACGCTCGCGCATCTCTTGAACGACTACACATCGGTTCATTTTCGTGACTACATGGCCCTGCAACTTACCAAGATGAGCGGCACGACGGCGTATGCGGATCGCATGGGAGACGGACACCAAGACTTGGTGGAGAGCGGGCGGATTGTCCAGGGGCATTCAGTGAGCGGACCATTGGACGATGACATGACCGCGGCGGTGAATCGCGACCTCGGGGACAACACCTGGCGGGCTCGCTTTCATCAGGCCTTGATTGACGACCGACGGTTTCAACGAGGCTTATTTGAATTAACCCACGGCATGCTCGTCGGAAACACCCTCATGCCCGGACCCGCCGCTTGGCTCCGTCTCATCGAGACGCAGCGGGTACATCAGCCGTATTCAGTCGCGCTGCTGCAGAGGCTCAGTCGCGGCCGGCTCAATGTCGACGAGGGATACGATTACGAATATGCCTTTGCGTTGGTGAAGACGTCGGCTGCCTTGCATTACACGATCCGATTGGCGAGCAGACACAATCTAGAGGCCGTCACTGATTCACAAGCGCATTATGATCTTTTGGAGTGCACCCGATTGCGGGATCGACTGACGTTTCACCATCGGTGCCTTGAACGCGCCGGCTACTAATGTCCCACACCACTACTCGCCAATCCAACCTTGGCACTCAGGTAGTAAGAATGTAAAATACGGTGATGCAGGAAAGCCCCCCGACGATCGTTATACCTGAAACGATTGAAGACACGACTACCAGCACCGGGGATGGCCTCGAAGCGCGCGTTACTGTCTTTAATTGCAACTGTCACACCTATCAACAGGTGATCACATTATTCTGTCAGGTGATTCCCGGCATGAACCCCGCTAAAGCATTTGAGCTCGCTTGGCAGATTGACCATCAAGGAAGCGCTGTGGTGTATGTGGGGGAACCAAAAACTGCAGAAGAAATCGCCGCAGGTCTCGTAAGGGGAGGACTGAAAGTCAGCGTACAGTAGGATGATGCCCGTAGAACGTAATTTATTTGTGCTTGCGTGTCACTTTGCGAGCCGGTTTTCTCACTGAACTATGGCTGGAGGCTCGAGTCTCGTGCTTGGGGGTAGTTTTTTTGCTTGCAGCCCTTTTCTGCTTGTCATGGACCATGATCACGGGAAGGCGTTTCGCTTTGTGCAAAGTATCGCCGCTATACACCCGTACCTGGTACAGGTCGAAAAGACGGGCAATGGCTTTCGGGTCACCCTTTCTGGCGAGACTCAGTAGTCTGCGCCGTTGATTCATCTCCTCTTCTTCAGTATGGGATGCCGCGCGTCGTTCCATCTTGAAAGGATCTCCTTCGTGAAGACGAACCGCTAGACAAACCGAAAGACGCATTATTATATACCAATTTATGCCGCATGGCTATAAAACACGCGTAAACATTGGTCATTTTCCATAATGACTCCCCGCGCACTCTGTAACCCATTGAAACGTATTCGCTATTCTTTAATTTCCGTATTGGGTTGTAGAGGGACGAACGGCGGTCTTATAATGACTTTTTCTGACCATTATTAACGATAAAGGAGCTTCGTACCATGGAAACGCATCAACGTGAACAGACAACAACCCAGGTCCAGGACGACCCCAAGGCGAGGACCATGCTGCGCCAAGCGTTTGAAAAAACGGCGCGCTGGCAACCGGATTTCAAAGGATTTACGGCCGATCTCACTGTCAACGTCGGCGGCAAGGAAGCCAAAGGAACCGTGATTGTGAAAGGTCCAGGAGAAGTGACAGTGAAACTGTCTGACCCGGATTTGCAGAAATGGGCAGAAGAACAGATTGGGATGATCGTGGTTCATCGCGGTCCCAGAAGTTTCGAACAATCAGACGGCCAATATTCCTTGACTCTCGGCGAGGATACGGACCATCCGCTAGGACCTCGTTTGGCGATTCACGGTGGACAAATGGAGTCATTTTATCGAGTCAAAGGGGACCGTATTACGCAAATTAACAGAAAGAATCCCCGCATGGCGTTCACGATTAACGTCGAGGACAGCGCAGTGACACAAGACGGCAAATACCTGACGACCCGGTACACCGTCTATTACTCTTCTCCGCAAGACGGAAAATTGACAAACGTGGACAGCTTTACGGACACTCATATACGAGTGGGATCGTCGGATCTGCCTGCCACTCGACGAATTATCACCTATGAGAATGGTGGAGTCGTTGTGAAGACTCTTACCTTCGAGCATCACAAGATGCTATAAGCGCTATGGACTTGCGCATCCATTACCCGCGAAGTATTCGGGAGCGATTGGGTGGCTACGTGCATCTTGGCAGGATGATCGATAAATGCCGCGCCCTTCAAGCAGGGATGCAGGGTGATTACCTCTATCCGTGCCCTCTTGATGAGCGTCTCTTACGATTCGCAGGCATTTCATCGGACGAATTCTGCGGTGAGGTTCAAGCAAGAACGGATCAAGATATGGTCGACTGGTTCCACAGAAAAGCCGTTCCACACACTCCTTCCGACATTGAGTCGTGGAACGAGATGATGTTAAGCGTCGGGCCGGATACCGAGGACAAGTGGACCTCTTTCAAGAACACTCGTGATGCCATCGACCCCAGGCGAACGGATATCACAACGTGGGCCGATTTATTAGACTTAGATGAGAAACGAATCGTGCCATTGCGGAAAAGCGGGTGACAGGAGGCCGGGGATGACACAGCAGGGCAAGCAGACCGTTTTGATCATAGCCGTAGCGTTGGTTGGGAGCCTTGGATGGAGCAGCATGGCGACCTCGGAAGAGCTTCCGCGTGAAGCCGTCTTGCCGCTTGTATTGGCGAACAAGGCGGCTTCCGCTGCGCTGGAGAAGTGCAAGCAGGACGGGTATCGGGTAACTGTCTCCGTAGTCGACCGGTCCGGCGTACTTAGAACTCTGATGCGAGGCGACGGAGCAGGTCCTCACACGACGGACAGCAGCACGAAGAAAGCCTACACAGCGGCAAGCCTTCGCCGGCCGTCGAGCGAACTGGCTGAGATGATGGCGAAAGTTCCGGCACTCCAGGCTCTACGCGACATGAACGAGAAAATTCTCATGCTTGGAGGCGGCCTGCCCATCGAAATCGGAGGAGAAACCGTGGGTGGGATTGGCGTGGGCGGCGCCCCTGGGGCTCATCTCGACGATGCGTGCGCGCAAGCCGGATTGGACTCTATTGGAGCTGCCTCGAAGAGTTCAGGAACAAAATAAACCGACTATCATTTCAATCCTTCCGCGCTCGTGCCTCCGCCGAATCCGCCGAAATTTCCCCCGAACCCGCCCTGACCGCTTCCCCAAAATTCTCCTCTGCGGAGGCGCCCGAAAGGATGGCGTAGGTCCGGCCGGCTGATCCACCACAGAAACGCAAAGGCCCCAATCCCCGTCAAGAGGGTCAATATAAGCCCGAGCCCCTTCAGGTGAGATCGACTCGATTCGCCGGCTCGGATATCGTGTAGTCCCGATGCAAGTGCCACCGTGGTTCGGTACAGACCTTCCCCATACTCCCCCTGCCGGAAAGCTGGATCAACATACTGGCGACCGACATCTTCGACCATAGGGGCGGTTATTCTGCCGACCAGTGGCTTACCCACCGTCACCGCCGCCCGCCGCTCTTCAATCGTCGCCAGAATGACGATGCCGTGTTCCTTCTGCGCCGATCCGACTCCCCATCGCTGATAGATGGTTGACGCATACTCGTTGGCAGATCGGTATGGAGCCAAGTTCTTGACCGTGACGACGACCATCTCCACGCCCGTTTTTCGCTCCAAATCTTGACACACGGATCGAATGCGGGCCTTCCAATCAGGATCCAAAATACCCGCCTGATCGGTGACATATCCTAACGGCTGTGGAATCGGAGGACGATCCGGCCCGCTCGCAATGGCGGAATGCAGAGCATCGCTGAACGAGAGGATCACGCCCAGCACCACCGCAGCAATCCAATGATCCATACGTCGTGCCATCACAACCGTCCCTCGGCGCGCAATTGACCGATACGCGAGGCGACCATCTCCAACGTAGACAGATACCGTTCGAAGAGCCGGGGAAACTCTGCCGGACCAGGAGAAATCACTCCTCGTTTAAGGTTCCAAATCTCCTGAAGCACGGTGGGATCGATGCCTAGAGTGCTCGGAAGATCAGTCAGCATACTCTCAGTCGTGCGGGGAACCGGCATACCTAATTCTCGCAGAAGAGCTCGCAGGCACACCAGGAGCGCGGTCAGCGAGAGCGGCAAGAGGATGCCCATAGCTTCCATGCTCACCGAGCCTTCCACCACGCGCTGGCGAAGGCGCAACAGGTTTCCACGGACTTCCTGCTCGCACTGAAGACTCACGTGCCCCGAATCAATCACCAAACCGACAAATGGATCGTGCCCCATCAATACATGATGAAAGGCTGCAATGTCCGTGTACTCCAAGGGAAAGAGTGAGGCAGATGCCCGCAACTCCTCTTCGGTCAAAAACAGCGGAATCGGGATCTGTTCTTTTTGAAAGCGCTTATGAATTTTTGTGTAATTCTGGAGAACTGACATATCAATCTTTGTGATCAGCACGAGCAGATTTAGATTCGAACGCCCCGGCATGTAATCACCGCGTACGGCGCTCCCATACAGGAGAATGGCGTGTAGAGAGGCCCCATAGAGGTCGGTCATGCGCTCCACATACAGGGCGAGCGTGTTGCGGACCTCCTCCGGCAGTATTTCAAACATCGTGTCGGTCAGAGACATAGCACCTCTTGTTCTGTTGGACAGGCACAATTGCTTCGCTTGGAAGACGATCAGCGTGCCGATCCGGCCACACTCCGGCCGCGATCAACCGATCGATGAAACCAAATGGAGCGGTAGATCGAAGCCCGGCCGTCGTGGCGAGTACCTGATAACGCAGCCTGGGATTGCGATCGAACGTCCGAAAGACGCGATCGCGAAGATAGCCAAGCAACGGATTTCCCGTGTTCCAAAAGATCACCTGTTCATCCGCGAGCCGCTGCAGCATTTGCACTTGCGGTCTCCGCGCACGCTCAAAAGGCGCCAATGCGGCGGCCGACAGATCGCCCTTTTCGAGACAAGACGGCAACAGATCAGCCAGCACCATAGCATCCACCATCGCCTGCATTCTTCCTTGCGAGGCGTGAGGATTCATGGCATGCGCGGCATCGCCAATCAATACGGCCCCCTCGGAAACCCACGTCTTTGTGCGCACGCGGCCGGTCGGCATATACGCGGTTTGGTTCCAGTTGGATAAACCTTCGAATACGTGTTCGAGATCAGGGGCGATCGCACGCCATGCGTGGCGTAACGTATCAAGCCCGGCTGCCTTTACTTGGGACATGGAATCCGCTGGAATCATATAAAACAGATACTGCTTGCCTTCGGCGGCCGGAAAGAGACCCAGGATGGCTCGGCGGCCGACATAGTAGCGGGATTCTGCAATATCATCATGACGGCCATTTAAAATGGCGATGAGATATCCTTCACGATAACGATGCAGCTGCGTCGGAATGCCGAGGGCATCGCGGACTTTCGAAAGCGGGCCATCCGCACCAATCACCACTGATGCTCGAATGGTCATGGATCGGCCCGCATGCGTAGCTTCGACTCCGACAACGCGAGCCCCGTCACGGAGCAAGCCCTGAAACGAGGTGCCATACCGAAGACTGCTTGGCGAAGACGCCTCCAATGCATCGAGAATGGCATGGTGGGCAACATTCGGCAACGTGACCAGCGCGCGATTATATGGAGGCGGCAGCATGCCATAGTCTATCGTGCACAAACGATTACACCCGCCCACCCCAGGCGCGCCAAGACGCGCCCCTTCCCGTGCTCCGCCGGCACGATAAAAATGAAAATGCCTGACGGAGCGGATGGCTTGTGCCGGCAGCTTGCCGAGGACGCCGAGCCGGTCCAGCACCTGCTGCCCGTTGGGCTGGAGAATCTCGCCCCTCAAGCCGGTCGGCGGTCCCGGCGCTTGCTCGAGTACAATCGTGCGAATCCCTTTTTGGGCCAGAGCTAAGCCGAGGACAGCTCCCCCTCCTCCGGCGCCTACGATGATCACATCAGTTTGTTCGGTCATCTATTTCACACCGAAAGGTGGGTTGGTCGCCCTTGACTGCACGCGTCTTATCACCTACCCGCCCCAGGCGCACCAAGATGCGCCACTTCCCCAAGCGAGCACATTCTTAACGTGCGCGTTACCCGAGCACGAAGGGCATCCCTTCACCTTACTCCTTCCACTCTTCATAGCGAACCGGGTCTTTCCACATAGCCAAGAACTTTTCCCGCGCTTTGACGGTGATGGCTCTATCCGCGATGACATCGAGCCGTTCATCATTATACCGATGGCCGCTGGTCGTATGGTTCATTGAGCCCGTCGTATTGATCTCATCATCAATGACGACTTGTTTCAAGTGCATGAGGCCATCGTGCAAATTGACACGAATCGGAATGTTAGCCAGATGCAAGGCCTCCAATGCCCGTTGCTGTTTCGGATCGTTCCCCTGCCCGCGATCGGTAATCACCCGCACATCCACTCCCCTCTTCTTTGCGTCGATCAGCGCTTTGACAATCGGCGGGAACGTGATGCCATAGACAGCCACATAGATATACCGGCGCGCATGGTCATAGAGCGCTATGAGGTGATCGGCGGGCAAATCCTCAGGCGCATAGTAGACGTCGATGGTCGCCGCAGATGCGATCGCAGCGGGCACCGGACCCATTGGCGAACTGACGTTCAGCACGGCCAGGAGGACGAGTACGAACCTGGGGATTAACATCCTCGGTCAGTCGGCATCGAAGGCGACCTTAAAGTGATCCTCCGCCTCGCTCCAGGCTTGCGGTGACGTTCGGCTCAGCCACTCACGTAGATAGAGCTTCTGGCCATCGGTGAGGAGTTGCTTGATCTGATGGGTGCGCCCTTGTAACGGCTGAAGAAACCCAGCTCGCCGCTCGATATCGAGCGTGGCGGTTCTCACGTATACGTTGGTATACGCCGTTGGAGCCTCTCCCTCCTTGCCCTCGCCTTGAATCCAAACTGAAATAAACTTCTCTAATTGTAGTCCGGCGCTGTCCAACGCCGGATCGGTATCATGAAACAGTTCGTTTTCGGACTGCTTCAATGGGGTCGAGTCCTGGTATCGAAACATAAAGTTTTGTTTCCACATAGCGTCCTACTCAGCTGGTGTATTGAGAAGTGTTCCTGTGCAATAGAGCTAAGAGGCCGCCATACTGAAGAGGAACGATCTTGACTGTCAAGGGGGACAGCAAACGGGACGGTGCAGGTTTCGCTGAATGGATTTATTTCAGAACAATGTAAAGCATCGTCGGCGCCACGCTCGCCATTGACAATCGCGCAACGCATTTGTTAGCGTTTGGAATTCTTTTACTTGACGCAGAGTTGCGGGGTCTTCCATGCAGGTGAAAATCAACGGAAAATCTGAAGAGGTCCAAGGCACGACCGTACTGGACCTCTTGAAAGCCAAGAGTATAGACCCACACATGGTCGCCGTCGAATTGAACTCCACAATGGTGGAACGAGACCAGCTCGCCGCGACCACCCTGAAAGACGGTGATGCGTTGGAATTTCTTTTCTATATGGGAGGCGGCTGCTGATGCAGGCCCATAAACAGATCACGGAGCTGATCGGGCGCACGCCTTTGGTCCGCTTGAACCAGCTCTCGCCCAAAGGCGGCGGCTCCATCTATGCCAAGGTCGAATCCTTCAATCCTGGTGGCAGCGTGAAGGATCGTATCTGCTTGAATATGATCAACGAAGCCGAGCGCCAGGGCAAGCTCAAGCCGGGTGGCACCATCGTAGAACCGACCAGCGGGAACACCGGTATTGGACTCGCTCTGATTGCCGCGGTGCGTGGATACAAGCTGATCCTCGTCATGCCGGAAAGCATGAGCATGGAACGCGCCAGCCTGCTGTCCTCTTACGGCGCACAGTTAGTCTTGACCGCTGCGTGGGAAGGCATGAAGGGATCCATTAAGGAAGCGGAAAGCATCGTGGCACAGAATCCGTCCTACTTCATGCCGGACCAATTTTCCAACCCGGCCAACCCGGCCATGCACCGCCAGACGACCGCACTTGAAATCTGGGAAGCGCTCGATGGCCGGATCGATGCCTTTGTGGCGGCAGTCGGCACGGGCGGGACTATTACGGGTTGCGGCGAAGTCTTGAAACAGCGCAACGCTCAGGTCAAAGTCATTGCCGTGGAACCTTCCGGTTCACCGGTGTTGTCAGGTGGTGATCCGGGTCCACATAAGATTCAGGGAATCGGGGCCGGGTTTGTGCCCAAAGTCCTGAACCGGTCGATTTTGGATGGTGTCGTGACGGTCACGGACGATCAAGCCTATCAAACGGCTAAACTCCTGGCGAAGCGAGAAGGACTCTTGGTGGGCATTTCATCAGGGGCTAACGTATTCGCGGCGCAAAAAGTCGCTCAGGACTTAGGATCGGGGAAAAATATCGTCACTATTCTGTGCGACACAGGAGAGCGGTATATCAGCATCGAAAAATACTTCAACATTTAAGGATGCTGAAAATGGCCCCTAACTTCGTTCTCGGCTCGCAAACATCCTCAACGTACCCCAGAGGGTACGCTTCCGGTGTTTACGTCGCCTCAGGCCTCGTTGGATGACCATTTTGAGCATCCTTGGATAGCTCTAAAGATGGAATTTACTGAAGAACAAATATCCCGTTACAGCCGCCACATTCTTTTGCCCGAAGTCGGTGGAAAAGGGCAGAAGAAGATTGCTCAGGCGAAGATCCTGCTCGTCGGCGCCGGCGGTCTTGGCTCTCCTGCGGCGTTCTACTTGGCTGCCGCCGGTGTCGGGACAATCGGATTGATCGACAGCGACGTCGTCGATCTCTCGAATCTCCAGCGACAGGTGCTCCATCACACCGCAGATATCGGTCGACCGAAAGTGGTGTCCGGAAAGGAAAAAATTCAGTCGCTGAATCCGGACGTCACGGTCGTCATGCATGAAGAACGGCTGACTGCTAACAATGCAGCGAAGATCGTCGGCGACTATGATGTGATCATCGATGGAGTCGACAATTTTCCGGCCAAGTTCCTCATTAACGATGCGTGTTTTTTTGCCAAGAAACCGTTGGTACACGGTGGCATTCTGCGATTTGACGGCCGCCTCTTTACCATTATCCCGGGGCAAACCGCGTGTTACCGCTGCGTCTTTAAGAACCCGCCGCCCCCGGGACTAGTGGCCAGTTGTCAGGAAGCAGGAGTCATTGGCGTGCTGGCCGGCATCATCGGGACGCTCCAGGCGACCGAAGCACTGAAGATCGTGCTCAAAATCGGCAAGCTGCTAACCGACCGGATGCTCGATTTTGACGCGCGCCGCACCGCATTCCGCGAAATCAACATCCGGCGCAATCCGAATTGTCCGCTGTGCGGCGCCAACCCGACGATTACTGAATTGTTTGACCACGAGCCCGAGTCGTGTGAGCTGAAATCGGAAGCCGTGAGCGTTCAGCCATCAACCGCCACCAAAGTCTCACGCTAAGAGCCGAAAGCTGAAGGCTTCTTTGCTACCTAAGGTGCCTCTATGACGAAGAAGATGAAAGCGCTAGTCTGCCGGGAGTGTCGAAAAGAATATCCGACGGCGGCAATCCATGTCTGCGAGATGTGTTTCGGACCGCTGGAGGTCAAGTACAACTACGCCGATATCAAGCGAACGACTTCACGGAAAAAGATTGAAGACGGCCCGCACAGCATGTGGCGCTACATCGATCTCCTCCCGATCGAAGGCGAGGCGACAATCGGACAGCATGCGGGATTTACTCCGATGGTCCGCGCCAGAAATCTCGGCGCGTTCCTCGGCCTCGACGAGTTGTACATCAAGAACGATACCGTGAACCATCCGACGCTGTCGTTTAAAGATCGCGTCGTGGCGGTCGCACTGACCCGTGCCCGTGAGCTCGGATTTGAAACGGTGGCGTGCGCCTCAACCGGCAACCTGGCCAATTCCGTTGCAGCCCACGCGGCCGCCGCCGGCATGCAATGCTATGTCTTTATCCCCGGCGATCTCGAAGCTGCCAAAGTGCTCGGCAATCTGATCTATAAACCCAACGTCGTTGAAGTCGAAGGGAATTATGATGACGTGAACCGGCTCTGTAGTGAAATTGCAGCTGAACATCGGTGGGCCTTCGTCAATATCAACATCCGGCCGTACTATGCCGAGGGCTCCAAGACGTTGGCGTTCGAGACGGTCGAGCAACTTGGATGGCGCGCACCCGATCAAGTCGTGGTCCCGATGGCGTCGGGGTCGTTGTTGACGAAAATCTGGAAAGGCATAAATGAAATGCATACGCTCGGCCTGATCGATCGGGTGCCGACGAAATTGAATGGAGCTCAGGCGGAAGGATGCTCACCCATTTCGACGGCGTTCAAGGCGGGCCGCGATTTCTTTAAACCGGTCAAGCCCAAGACGATTGCCAAATCATTGGCCATCGGCAATCCGGCTGACGGCTATTACGCCTTGAAAGCCACGGCCGAATGCAAGGGCGCCATGGAAGCGGTAACGGACGAGGAAGTGGTCGATGGAATTAAACTCCTTGCGCAGACCGAAGGCATCTTTGCCGAAACCGCCGGCGGCGTAACTATCGGCGTGCTAAGGAAATTAGTGAAGCAAGGGGTCATCAAGAAAAGCGATGTGACCGTCGCCTACATTACCGGCAATGGGCTCAAGACGCAGGAAGCCGTCATCGATGCGGTCGGCCGGCCCGTTCGTATTCAGCCCAGCCTGGTCAATTTTCAGCAGACATTCAAGATGGGAAAAAACGGAGGCGGTGACGCATGATCAAGGTTCGGATTCCAACGCCCCTCAGGCCATTGACGAAAAATCAAGGTGAAGTCGAGATCACAGGAGCCAATATCGGCGAGATCATCGACAATTTGAATGCCTCTTACTCCGGCCTGAAGGATCGCCTGTGCGATGATAAAGGCGAACTCCGCCGGTTTGTGAATGTTTACGTCAATGAAGAAGACATTCGCTTTTTGAAGGGCAAAGACACGGTGCTGAAGGACGGAGACGAAGTATCCATCGTGCCGGCAATTGCGGGAGGCTAAGATGACGAGCTTACGGTTTCACATTCGCTTCCCTGAGGAAAAAATTAAAGAACCAATCATTTATCAAATCGGCCATGAGTACAAGGTCGTAACCAACGTCCGACGGGCAGATGTCCGCGAAACCACCGGTTGGATGGATGTCGAGCTGACCGGTGACACGGCTGAGATCGAACGGGCGGTCGCAGGCATGCGGAAGAAGGGCGTCCTGGTCGATCCAATTGAATTGAACGTCGTGGAATGAGAATGAGATGGCGATAGCAAGTGGAAGAGGTGAGGAGTGGGACAGAATTTATTCGCCCATCCCTTATAGCCTCTGGCCTTTAGCCTGGCAATCAAAATGGAATTGACCGATACTCAAATCGAACGTTACAGCCGCCACATTATCCTTTCTGAAGTCGGCGGGAAGGGGCAAAAGAAACTGTCCCAAGCCAAGGTTTTGGTCATTGGGGCAGGCGGGCTCGGTTCTCCTGCCGGGCTCTACTTGGCGGCGGCCGGCGTCGGCACGATTGGCCTCGTCGATGGCGATGTGGTGGACTTGTCCAATCTGCAGCGGCAAATTCTCCATACGACGGCCACCATCGGCATGCCGAAAGTCGAATCGGGGCGGCAGACCCTCGCGGCTATCAATCCCGACATTACGATCAAGACCTATCAGCATCATCTGTCTACCGACAACATCATGGGGCTGCTGCCGGACTATGACATCATTCTGGACGGCTCCGATAATTTCTCGACACGCTTTATGGTCAATGACGCGTGCTATTTTGCCAAGAAGACCCTGATCTCAGGAAGCATCTTTCGGTTTGAAGGCCAATTGACGACCATTAAGCCGCACGAGGGTTACCCCTGCTATCGCTGTCTATACCCTGAACCGCCGCCCGCTGGACTGGTCCCGAATTGTCAGGAAGCCGGGGTGCTAGGCGTGTTGGCTGGAACCATCGGCGTGTTGCAGGCTTCTGAGGCCATTAAGGAGATTCTCGGCATCGGCGAGACACTGGCCGATCGTTTATTGATTTACGACGCACTCGAGATGAAATTTCGGAAAGTGTCCCGCCCGAAGGATCCCGACTGCCCTCTCTGTGGCGTCAATCCGCGTATTACCAATCTTGGTGGCGAGTATAACGTTACCTGTACGATCTGACCTAGGATGCTGAAAATGTCGTCATCGGCGATCTCCGCTCGAAAAGATCCTAGACGTACGCCAGGAGGTACGCCTCCCGCGCTTGCTTCGGCTGCGGCCTTGTTCGGAAGGAGAGCGCCTTGGCGCGCTTGGGGCGGAATAGATGCTCATTTTGAGCATCCTACATGCTCTATGTCTGCTGGCTTAATCTCTTGACGTGTCTCCTCTAAAGATACCCCGAAAAATCTTAGATGAAATGGTGGCTCACGCGCGTGAGTTGGCCCCTTATGAATGCTGCGGGCTGCTAGCCGGTAAAGACGGGACGGCAACGCATCATTATCGGATCAAAAATATCGTCGCACAGGACGGCGCCGAAGAGCTGTCATCGTTCGATGAAGCCAAAGCCAGTCATCTGAAACGACTTTCTCCTCAAGAACGAGCCGAAATTGCATTTATCATGGATATGCATGATTTCTCACTGGCCAAAAAGGACATCCGATCGCAAGGCACCGAACTGCAGGTCGTGTATCACTCGCATCCGCATAGTCCGGCGAGACCCTCGGTCACCGATATAAAAATTGCGACCGAGTACGAGGAGATTTGGGGGAAAATTAACCTCGCCGAGCCGCTCTACATCATTCTTTCCTTACAAGATAAATCAAAGCCGGACATCCGCGCCTACTCTATTAAAGAACAGCACGTCACACCTGCCACATTCACACCGACCTAGCCGTTGCATTTCGTGTATCCTTCCCGCACAATTGGCCACGCTGTGTCATATTTTTGATTCGTTCACCCCGTGCATGGAGGGTACTGTGAAGATGTCACATTCCATCAATGCCTTGGGCGTAGTTATCATGCTCGCTCTATTATTTTTAGCCGCTCCCGCCCCTGCAGAAGATAAAAGTTTCTACAGCCCGATTGTCCACGTGGACAAGGAAAAAGGCTTTATTGTGGTTTCCAATAGCGGGAAAGTCTTCGCCGTGGAAGTCCCTGATGCGGCCAAGCCGCATCTCGACAAGCTGCCTCTGTCCGGCATGATTGACATTGTGGTTGAAATGCGCGCCGATAATGCGCCGCTATTGAAAACGTGGAAAGTTGCCGGTGGCGAATCGAGTTGCAAGCACTTCGACGGAAAAACCTGCAAGTAAACGAGCACATTATGCCAGGCAAGTCACACCCAGAGGCGTCCCTTTCCGGGCCGGAACGCATGGGTCAGACAAAATCGCCAGGCTAATCTCTCATGTATTTTCCGGCGTTGGAACTGAGAACGAAGCTCGGCAACCGACGCACTTGGCGCGAGAGGCGTGATGGTGATTTTTCTCACGATCTGCTATTCAGAGCTGCCCAGCATGTCGTCAATCAACGGTCTATTGATATCTGTGCAGCCTAGACAGATTGTATCGAAGAGGGCTTCATGATCCGCGACAAAGTTTCTCCCATCCACGAGCTTGTCGGCAAAAACCTGCTCATGGCATGAATCACACAACATCATGAGCCCACGACTCACCGACACGGTTTTTCGTCCGATACTCTTTGTCATAGAACATCCTGTTATTCGATCATTGTCCTGCGTCTCGCTGAAACCTATTGTGAATTCAAACCGACCCTCGCTGTTGGGCAATCCTAAAATCTTCAGCCTCTAATTCCACTCCACACCGAGGACATTCATATGGCTGATCCAGTGGGGGAACGCGCATGTCCTGTTCTTCGACTCGCCCCTGACAGACGTGATACCAGTGTCCGCCAGCATGTTCGTGATCCAAGGGATCATATTCGAATCTCAATACCATCTTTGTGCCTCATTCAGATCGTCAGTATACAGAGCGTCCTGTTACCTCTTCAATCAGTCAAACATCGGCATGCTCAAAAAGGCCATTGATTACATCCGCCTACCCCACCCGCGCCAAGGCCGCCCCCTTCCCGGGCAAGGCCGCAGGATCGCGCTTTTTCAGCATTTCGATCAAATCTGGAATTGAGCTTCGTACAGAACCGAATACAGGCCGCCTTGAGCCAACAGTGCGTCGTGATTGCCCTGTTCGATAATATGGCCCCGGTCGATGACGACAATGCGATCCGCATCCTGCAAGGTGGACAACCGGTGAGCAATGGTAAATGTGGTGCGGCCTTTCATCAAATAATCCAGCGCTTCCCGGATCTTGAGCTCCGTTTCGGTGTCGACGTTCGATGTCGCTTCATCAAAAATCACGATCGGCGGATTCTTGAGCAGTACACGGGCAATCGAAACTCGTTGCTTTTGACCGACGGAGAGTTTCACGCCGCGTTCCCCGATCCACGTATCATAGCCATCGGGCAGATCGACAATGAAATCATGCGCTCGTGCTGCTCGTGCGGCTTCCTCGAGGCGGGACTGATCGGATGCGGGGTCACCATAGGCAATGTTCTCCCGCACCGTGCCATTGAATAAAAACGGCTCTTGCTGGACCAATCCGATGTGATGCCGGAGAAACGACAGCGGAAGATCGCGGACATCATGCCCATCGATCAGGATGGCGCCGGCCTTCACGTCATAGAAGCGCATCAAGAGCTTGAGCAAACTACTCTTCCCCGCCCCACTTGGTCCAACCAATGCGATGCGCTCTCCGGGTCTGACGGCCAGGGTGATCTCTTTTAGGACCGGTACGTCATCACGATAGGCAAATGCCACGCGCTCGAACCGCACGGCACCCTCCAATCGTTCTGCCGGCGCGATCACACCTGGTCGGTCTTGGACATCGGGTTGCGTGTCTAAGACCTCAAAGACCCGTTCGCTGGCAGCCAACGCATGCTGCAGGAGATGGTTCACAGAGTGAATTTGATTGATGGGCACGTAAAATAGCGTGAGGTACCCCAGAAACATCACGAGCTCACCTAGCGTTAACGCACCTGACAGGACCTCGTGAGAACCGAACCAGAGAATGAGGATCGTCCCCAGACTGCCCACAAACATCATACTGGGCGAATAGAGCGACCACAGATACATCGCTTTCAGGTTGCTGCGACTATAATCCTCGCTAAGCCTGTTGAACCGCGCCCGTTCAGCGTCCTGCTGGTTGAACCCGATCGTTTCGCGGATGCCCGAGATGGCATCCTGGAGGTATGCGTTGAGGCCGGCAGCACTGCGTCGAATTTCGTGGTAGTACGCATGCATGCGTTTCGTAAAAGTGGTCGCAGACATGATGAGCAAGGGAATTGGAATCAATGCGAGCAGCGCCAGTTTCCAATTCAGCCAAAAAAGCATGGACATGATGCCGATCAGCGTGAGAGAGGCGGTCAGCATCGATTCCAAACCGTCGATGAAAATCCGCTCGACATGCTCCGTGTCGTTGTTGACACGGGACATGATTTCTCCGGTCGATCGGTTCTCGTAATAGCTGATCGACAACCGCTGCAAAGCCGAGAAAACTTGATCGCGCAGGTCATACACGACCTTTTGCTCCAAGGTATTGTTGAATCGGATGCGCAACGAGCCGAATACGTTCCGTAAGCCATAGGTGACAATGAGTCCACCGACGATCCACGGCAACAGCGCAGGCTGGTGCGCCTGGATCACATCATCGATGACGGTCTTGATGAGCCAGGGCGGGACGAGTTCGAGCGCGGTTGTAAGCCCGGCACAGGCCAGCGTCAGCAGCGCCAGATGGCGATACGGTCGAATGTAGCGGAGAATACGGAGAAGAGGCTTCACACTCGACAAGTCCTGAGTGCAGGGTGCTGAGTGCTGAGCAGGCAGATGAGACCGGAATTCATGCACTCAGGACTCAAGACTCACAACTCAGGACCATTCTAAATGACAGTCGCATGATCTTGCTTCCAATACTGGTCAAACTCCTCAAGCTGCGTCAGGCTGGAGAGCTCCGTCATACGGTCAAGAAAGACTTTCCCAATCAAATGGTCCAATTCGTGTTGGATACACACCGCGAATAGACCGGTTGCCTCAAAGTCAACGGGCGCGCCATGGCGATCCCAGGCCTGAACGCGGATCATCGAGGGACGCGTCACTTTGCCGCGGAGACCATCAACGCTAAGGCAGCCTTCCCAGTTCTCCACTTGCTGTGGTCCGTAGAATACGATCTTGGGGTTGATCAGCACCGTTTTGGGAAATCCACCCTCCCCCGGACAGTCCATGACGACAACCTGCTGAGAACGGGACACTTGGGGGGCAGCCAGACCAATGCCTTCAGCCTCAACCATTGTCTCCAACATATCCTCGATAAACTGTTGAAATGCCGGCGTGAGAACCTCATCCTGCGGGACAGGCTCTGCCCTTTTCCGCAAGACCGGATTCCCTAACTTTGCAATTTCCAAGGAAGCCATACGCTCTCCACGACGTGAATCGAATGATAATTTTATAACACAGCGCCTTGAATCAATGCAAAATAGAGCCAGACACTCAAAACGTAGGATTAAGCAAATACGGACTCACCATCTCGCATTTCATTGATCATTTCGCATGGAACGCGCTACTGAGCGAGCTTTTTCGATTTCCGCGGTTCCGGCAATTGAAACGTCTCTTTATTGGCATTCCACCAATCGCTCCACTCCTGCGTCCAGTCCATCCGGTCTTGTTTCGTGGAGCTGTCCCAATCGTGCATCTCGGTGTCATAGCGCGTCAGGGTCCACAGTGAATTCACGGCGGTCAACGAGACAAACCGTTCGTCATCAGGAAGCAGACTGATCAACACCGGAATGACAGCCTTTTGCCGAACATAGCGGGACTCAAAGGCAGCCGCTTTCCGGATCGACCCGTTCGGATCCTTCGCCATGACTTCAATGGCGGGAGGGACGAGCGAAGGATCGAGCCGGACCGCCACGCGCAAGGCATGTTCGCGAATTTTAGGCATTTCATTCGGATCCTTCGCGACCGTAATCAAGGCAGGCACCACGCTCGGGTCTTTCATAATGTGCAAAGTCTCGATCGCATTGTAGCGAACACGCGGCGACGGCATCGTCAAAGCCTTCACCAGGACCGGAGACACGGCCGGGCCCAGATGTACGAACTCGCCGATCGCCCAGAACTCCTGTTTGCCCTCCAGCATCGGTAAGAGGGCTTCCGCGCGTTTTAACTCGTCGGGACCCAAAGGCTCGTTTAGCGGAGGGATCGAGGTATCCGGAGCGGTCTGTGGTTTCGGCGGCGCTTCAAACGGCATCTGCACCAGCCATATCTGGGATGCTGCCGTGGCCACACCGCCAAACGTGAACATCAAATAGCTGAGGAGCGCCAGGGATCCAATTCGAAGACGCAGGGCATAGTTCATCATCGATACTTCCTTCCTGTCCTGTGGACGTGCACTTTCATCGTACCAGGTTCCCATCGTGACCACTACTCGTGCCCTCCGGCGTCCCCGCACTTCGTGCCGGCCCGTATGACGATCTGATAAAGAACGGGAAGCACCACCAGAATCAACACGGCCGCGGTCAACATCCCGCCGACGACGACTCGCGCGAGCGGCTGTTGCGCTTGCGAGCCAATCCCGGTCGCGATGGCTGCGGGGAACAGGCCAATGGCTGCACCGAGCGTGGCCATCAAGACAGGCCGCATTTGCACGTCCGCGCCCTTCAAGATCGCTTCTTGCAGTGGAAGACCCAACGTCCGGTTCTCGCTGATGCGAGAAATCAGCAGGACACCCCCGAGAATAGCCACCCCGAGGGTGGAGATAACGCCTACGGCAGCGGAGATACTGAAGGGGGTACCGGTCACGACCAAAGCCAGGATGCCCCCGATCAAGGCAAACGGCACAGTCGCCAGCACCAAGAGGGCGTCGCGAAGGGAATTGAAGGTGACGTACAACAAAAAGAGAATGACCAAGAGGCTGATCGGTACGATGAGCGTCAGTCGTTTCTGTTCCCGCTTCAATTGATCGTATTCTCCGGCCCATTCGATGCGATAGCGTTCCGGCAATTGGATCTCTTTCGCGACACGTAGTTGAGCTTCCTCGACCGTCCCCGCAAGATCCCGCCCGCGAACACTAAATTTGATGGGGATATATCGCTCGTTATTCTCACGATAAATAATAAAAGCTCCGGTCTGAACCGAAATGGACGCGAGTTGCTTCAAGGGAATCCGGGCCCCGTTTGGCGTGCTGACTTGAATATTGCCGATCACGTCCACGTTCTGACGATACTCGTGTTGGAACCGTACCACGAGATCGAACCATCGTTCGCCTTCGAACACCCGTGTGACGGCCTGGCCGCCGATGGCAGCCTGAACTACCGCGTTCACATCCGCTACTTGCAAGCCATACCGGGCGCAGGCGTGGCGATCCACTTGAATGAGAAGATTCGGCTGCCCCATCAGATGGAAGATCCCAAGGTCTCTCACCCCGCGGATGTCTTTCATGATCTTTTCGATCTCAACCGCCTTCGCCTCCAGCACTTTCAGGTCCGGTCCAATCAGCTTGATTGAATTTTCACCTTTGACCCCGGACATCGCTTCTTCAACGTTATCCTGAATCACCTGTGAGAAATTGAAGGTCACACCGGGAATAGCGGCCAGTAAATGCTCGATCTCCTCAATCAATTTCTCCTTACTCGGGACGTCGGGTCGCCACTCTTTGAACGGTTTCAGATTGACGAGGAACTCGGCGTTAAAGAAGCTGGTCGGATCTGTCCCGTCGTCAGGGCGACCAAGCTGCGAGACTACGGTCACGACCTCCGGAAACTGACGAAAAATGCCTCGCACTTGAGTCGCGATCTGAGACGCCTCCTGAAAGGAAATGTCGACCGGCATCGTCGCCCGGACCCAGAGATTCCCCTCTTCCAACGCCGGCATGAATTCGCCGCCGACAAACTGCATGGCAATGAGCGTGAGCGCAAGTAAGAGGACCGCCGCCCCCACGACTAGGACCTGGTGGTCCAACGCCCATTGCAGCACCGGCATGTAGGTGCGACGAATGACCCGCACCACCGAAGTATCTTCTTCCTTGACTGGACCGGCGAGTAGAAAGGAACTCAATGCAGGGGCAAGGGTAAACGCCATGATGAGGGCACCGAAGAGTGCAAACCCATACGTGATCGACATGGGTGCAAAAATCTTCCCCGGTACGCCGGTCATCGTAAAGAGAGGGATGAAGGCCACGACAATAATCGCGGTCGAAAAGAAGACCGGCCGCCCGACGTGGCGGGCAGCGCGCATGATGACCTGGGGTGGCGTTAATCCCGGCGCGCGATTATGCCCCAAATGGTAAAATACGCTTTCGACCATAATGAGCGTAGCATCCACGATGATGCCGAAATCGATGGCGCCTAATGAGATCAGATTGGCCGATTGCCCGATCATCACCATCATCGCGAACGTAAACAGAAGAGAGAAGGGAATGGTCAGGGCTACGATGAAAGCGGCCCTCAAATTTCCCAGGAAGAAGAAGAGGATCACGAAGACCAGGACGACGCCGCTAATCAAAATATCCCGGACTGTTTCAACCGTCGTATGAATGAGGACGCTGCGATCGTACACCGGCTTGAGCTGCACGCCTTTCGGCAATTTCCACGAGTTGAGTTCATCGGCCTTTTTCTTGACCTGATCGAGCACGCTCAGCGCCACCGCCCCGCGCTGAAGCAGCACCACGCCTTCGACGACGTCGTCCCGATCGTCGATTCCGACTTTTCCCAATCGAACCTGATGGCCGACACTGACCTGTCCAAGATTTTTCACAAATATCGGGGTGCCGTCTTTTTCCGCCACCATCACGTTCTCGATATCGTCCAAGCTGTCGATGAGACCGACTCCGCGGACGTTATAGTTCTGGGCGCCGATGGTTAAATAGTTCCCACCGACATTCGCGTTGCTGTTGGAGAGCGCCGTGATGACCTGGGGCAGATTCACCCCATACCCGAGCAATGCGCCCGGATTCAAATCGACATGATATTCCTTCGTCGTGCCGCCGAACGCGGTCACATCGATCACGCCCGGCACTCGCTTGAACTCCCGCTTCAACTGCCAATCTTGGATTGTTTTAAGATCGGTCAGGCCGGTTCGTTCGCCGATCATTTCATAGCGATAAATCTCGGCGAGTGCCCACCACGGCGAGAGCATCGGCCGAACATTTTCTGGAAACGCCACCATTGCCAGGCGGTTGAGGACCTCCTGGCGATCGAAGAAATACTCCGTTCCGAAATCAAAGTAGATCTTAATGTCGTTCAATCCGAAGATGGAGATCGAGCGGATATCGGTTGCCCCCGGCATCCCGGTGAGCATCACTTCAACTGGAATGGCGATTTGCCGCTCGATTTCTTCTGCAGAGAGTCCGGGAAACTGCGTGATGACCTCAACCATCGGCGGGGAAGGATCGGGATAGGCCACGACATCAAGGGTGTGAAAGGCGTACAGGCCCCCGAAGAGCATCGCGAGACCGAGGACGCAGACCAACAACCGCTGAGCGAGCGCAAACTCGACGACACGAGTAATCATCGTGTTCGGCTCGGAGTGTCAGTGGGGTGAGGCGAGGCGACAGAAGCAGGATAGAAAAGACTGCGCGGGCGAGGCGCGCCATACCAGCCCGTCAAATGGACCTCCGGCGAAATGATGCCGACCGCCGTCTGACCATGCGACGTAGGCCAGGCGTCTTGTACACGGGGCGAGGCGGATCCGGACGCAAGGACTCGAAAGGAACTGGTGCTGACGTCACCCCTTGACCTCATTGCCTTTCAGCAGAACCGCCCCTTTAGTCACGACCCGATCGCCGGGTTTCAATCCACGGAGAATACGAAGGCGGTCGTCCGAGGGGCTTCCAACTTTCACTTCCTGCTTCATATACGTGCCGTCCAATTGTGCGATATAGACAAATTCCTTTCCATCGATTTCCAATACCGCTTCCTTCGGAACGGAAATGAATTCTTTTCCTTCGCTGATATCGATATGCAGCCTCGCAAACATTTCCGGCTTGAGCTTGCGTGAGGCATTGTCCACCCAGGCGCGAACTTTGATCGTGCGGGTGTTGGGATCGACCACATCTCCGATCGCCGCGACAGCCGCTGCAAATGCCGCGTCGGGATAGGCCTCGACGCTGACCACCGCGGTGAGGCCGGGATGGATGAGATCGAGATCTCGTTCATAGATGTCCGCCACGACTTGCAGCGTGTCGAGGTCCGCAACGGTAAATAACACCTGAGAGGGATCCCCACCCACGGACTGGCCCGGGGTCACGGTGCGTTCAACCACTGTTCCGGTCAAAGGACTGCGCATCTGGAATCTGGAGGTGATTTGTTGCTTATCGATCGGCTTTTCCAATTCATCAGCCGGCACACGTAAAGAAAGCAGCCGTTCTTTCGCACGACGGAATTCCGCTTTGGCCTTCACCAGATCGTTTTCGGCCTGCTTGAGGTCTTTCAATGCCAGTGCCTTCGTCTCATAGAGATCCTTGGCCAACTCATACGCTCGGATCGCATATGTCAGGTCGGATTCCTCTTTGATGAATTCCGAGTAAGCTTGGGCAATATCAGGGCTGTCCACGATCAAGAGAATGTCCCCTGCCTTGACCCGGTCGCCTAACCTTGCTCGGACTTCAAGGACTCGTCCTTGCACAGGAGAAGAGATCTTGGAATAACGATCCTCCCCATAGGCGACCTTGCCGGCTAAGCTTAACTTCGGCTTGTCCTGACTCGCCGAGACGACCGCCGTCTCGATGTGGCTCGCTGCGTCGGTCGGCTGGCGGGAGTCCGATTGAACGGTTGGGGTCGCAGCATTCGACGCCCCCGGCTCCTCATGTTTCCCACACGCAAATGGAAGCAGCACGACAAGCAGTGGCAGACACAGCTTCTGATATATCGTGATCATGTAATCTCGCGGCCCACCGCGCTCTCCAGTTGGAAGATGTTGCGCTGGTAATTATACAGCGTCTCGATATAGTTCTGTTGGATTGTGCGTGATGTTCGAGCCGCATCCAGTAGGTCCAAGATCGTTGCGCCCCCTCGCTCGTACGCTTTTTCGACGATCGTCAGCGCCAGCCGTGCATCTTCTAAGACACCTGCTCGATACGCCTCCACTAACCGTCGACTTTGAATGAGGTTCCGATACGCCACATCGACTTCACTTTCCACTTGGATGAGGGTCTTTTTCAGGTCGGTTTCCGCCACTTGAGCGGCGATTTCGGATTGCATGATGCCGCCTTGATTCCGGTTAAAGATAGGCAACGGCACATTGAAGTTGAGGACCGGCATCTGAGGAAGGTCGGGTCCGCGGGCTCCCTGTACCGCATACCCCGCACCGATGGTGATGTCCGGATAGCGATACGCTTTTGCTAATTTCAGATCGGCAAGCCGCTGCGACTGCGTCAGTCTCTTGGCGCGGATGTCGGGTCGCGCGTCCATGGCCACTAGCCGCAATGCATCGATGTCCGGCTCAACTCGGTGATAGTCTAACTCGGTCGTGAGCAGCAGCTCGACGGCGGGCGTGATGCCGAGGAGTATGCGCAACTCCGCACGCCCCTGATCCGCTTCTTGAATCGCTTGAATAACCTGCGCTTGAAAATCGACAATCTGAAGGCGGATGCGAATGAGATCCACTTCCGCAATGTAGCCCTTTTTGAACCGGATCGTATTGATTTCCAAAATACGCGCAAAGCGGTCGCGATTCTCCTCTGCAATTGCCAGTCTTCGCTGGGCCAACTGAACTCGGTAATAGGCATCTTTCAAGGTAAACCCGAGCTGGCGAATTGCGTCCTCAAAATTGGCTTCCGCCGATTGGGCACCGAACGCCGCGCTTTCGATTCGATAGCCGCGCTTACCGGCCATTTCAAACAGCTGCTGAATTTGGGGGTTGATCTGCCCGCTGTTGGAAGGAGTCAAGCCCTGCGTGAAGGAGGCCATGGTGCTCACGATCAGCGTAGGATTTGGAAATAACCTCGCGGTGATTTGCTGACCTTTGGCTGTATCGATTCCAAAGCTCGAGATAATTAAGTCAAGGTTCTGACGAAGGAATACGGCAATGGCTTCGTTTAAGCTCAGTCGTAACACTGGAGGGAGTGTGGTGGCAGCTTTGGCCGGACCGTCCACGACTCTGATCGTATCGGACGATGCGAAAATTGAACCGGCAAAGAATATTGTCAGCGTGCTGAGAAAAAAGGCTATTCGTGAAACGTTGAGGATTGACGATAGCAACGATTCGTTCGTATGGACCATGTCAATTAATGTACGTGGAAGTCATAGGGCCACTCGTGCTAGCCTGCAACTCAACATTATACCTGGGTTTTCGGATGCTTGAAACAAAAAGTCTATGTGCACAAGACGCGGCTAGTGAAGCTTCAGTTCCGTCCACCCTCGATCGTACAGCCTGATGGTCTCGCCCAGGTCCTCCATCCACTCCAATCGTTCAAAGGCGGACTCCGGCGGATAGACGGCAGGATTCTCTTGCAGTTCTGGAGTCACCAAGGCCTTCGCCTCTCTATTGGATGAAGCAAAACGCAAACGGTTTGTCGTCTGAGCCGCCACCTGTCTATCCAGCAAATAATTAACGAATCGCATGGCAAGCTCTTTGTTGCGAGACGATTCCAACACCACTAGACAATCGGACCAAATCGTTCCACCCTCCTTCGGGATGATATATCGAATGGATGGGCGGTGGACCGCGGCCCGCGCCACCGCCCCACCCCACCCGTGCGCCAGGATCACTTCTCCCGAAGCCAGCAGTTGATCATAGTTTTCACTGGTATACGCTTTCACCAATGATTTTTGCTGCAACAGCTTGCGCTTGGCTTTCTCGATGAGCATTGGATCCCGACTGTTGATCGACGCCCCAAGGGACCGTAATGCCATGCCGAAGACCTCGCGCTGATCATTGAGCATGCTGATGCGTCCCTTGTACCGCTGGTCCCACAGCACATCCCAACTGTCGGGAGGAGCGGCCAGGACGCTGGAATCATATCCTATTCCGACCGTCCCCCACAGGTACGGAATCGAGTAGCGGTGATCGGGATCATACGAGAGATGTTGTAGACGATCCAGAAGCAGACCGGCATTCGGAATGCTCGCGAGGTCTAACTCAGCCAACAAGCCGAGCTTCCTCATAATAGACACCATAAAATCGGAAGGAACGGCTACATCATAGCCCGTCGCACCGCTTTGAAGTTTGGCAAGCAACTCTTCATTGCTGCCGAACGTATCCACGACGACCTTGGCCCCTGTCTGCCGTTCGAACTCCTCGATAAGCTCGGGCCCCGCATAATCAGACCAGGTGAAGTAATAGAGCGTCTGCCGCCCCTGAGGAGTCCTCTTAGTCCCATCCTCGGACGTCGGCTGACAGGCGAGGAGAAGGCACAATGCAACATTGACAATGCAAAATTGAAGGAGGGGACTCGGATTTAGTTTTGCGCTGTGCATGCTCAATTTTTAATTGCGCCGCGGCGCTGGAGCGCGGCGGCGGCGGCGACGAGCATCATGGAGATGACGACCAATACGGCGGATAGCGCGTTGATTTCTGGCGAGACACCCGATTTGATCATGGAATACACTTTCAGCGGCAACGTGGTCGACCCCGGTCCGCCGGTGAAAAACGTCACGATAAAATCGTCCAATGAAATGGTAAACGCCAACAGAATGCCGCCGAAGATTGCGGGTGCAAGCAAAGGAAGAGTCACACGGCAGAACGCCGCCCATGGTGTCGCCCCAAGGTCATACGCAGCTTCGAGGAGATGGGGGTCCAGTTTTCGCAATCGCGTACGGATGATCACCATAATGACCGGCACATTAAATGCCGCATGGCCGATCGTCACCGTTACGAGACTGAGCGGCCATTGTATGGTGACAAAGAACAGCATCAGGGCGACGCCCAACATGACTTCGGGAACTATAAGCGGCATGAGCATCGCGCCTTCAATGACCCGTTGCTTCCGTAACGAAAGCGACTCCAACCCGACGGCGGCCGCTACCCCAAGAATCGCGGCAATAACAGTCGACGCCGCCGCGACGAGCATACTTTTCTCAACGGCCAGGATCAGCGCGTGATCGAACATCAGTTCGCGATACCACTGAAGCGTGAAGCCGCTCCAGGTTGCTGTCAATCGAGAGGCATTGAATGAAAAGACGATCAAAATCAGAACCGGCCCATAGAGAAAGAGCACATTAGCCACACTGATCCCGAGCAGCCAACCGCGGGGTTTCATCGTCGCTCCTCCATGCCCTCGAATACGCCTCCACGCCTGAGGTATGTCATCACGCCGATGACAACGAGCGCCATCAAGACAAACGCAATCGCCGAGCCGAACGGCCAATCCCGAATGACGAGATATTCGTGTTGAATCAAGTTTCCTACCATCATGGTTTTCGCGCCTCCAAGCAGATCAGGAGTGATATAGGCGCCGACGGACGGAATAAATACCAAGAGGCATCCGGCGATCACGCCGGGCTTTGTCAATGGAAAGATTACCCGCCAAAACACCGACCAGCCATTCGCATACAGATCCCATGCCGCCTCGACGACGGACCGATTCAACCGTTCAATGGCTGCGTAGAGCGGTAGGACCATGAAAGGCAGGTAGCCGTAGACCAGTCCGATCAGTACCGCCCAATCGGTATAGAGAATCTCAACCGGAGTGCGAATCAGCCCCGCTGCTTGCAGCATGGTGTTGAGCAAACCTTCCGTCCGCAAAATAAACATCCACGAGTACGTCCTCACGAGGAAATTCGTCCAAAACGGAATGATCACCAAGAGCAGCCAGACACCTTGCCAGCGCATGGGCGCGCGCGCGATGAAGTAGGCAAGCGGATACCCCACCAGCAAACACATGGCGGTCGTCGCCGCGGCAAGCAGCAAGGAGCGCCCATAAATCTGTAGATACAGCGGATCGACAATCATCGTGTAATTCGTGAGACTGAACGACCATTGCACACCGCCGTAGGGCCCTCGTGACGCAAAACTGATCGCCAAGACGAGCAGGAGCGGAAGAAGGAAGAAAACCAGCATCCACAGCAGGGCAGGAACAAGCGGCCAAGAGGAACGCCAATCACGTCTAGGGTGGTATGAGGACCCGGGGGCCGATCGATCATTCACTCGATGAGTGCCACTCCATCAATGGCGTTCCATCCTACATAGACGGATTCCCCAGAGGCGAATTCTTTCTGGTCGCCTCGTGCGTTTACTACTCGAGCAGTCCAGACTATGTGATCGGCGAATCGGAGCCAGTAGTACATATCGCTTCCATTGTAGACGGCCTTGTCGATGCGGGCCGATACGACATTGTCGCATCGGGGTTCAAGGGCTTCCCGGGACAGATGTACTCGCTCGGGTCTGATAACCAGCATGATCCGGGTTCCGACCGTCAGAGACGCCTGATACCGGGCGACGATGGGCGCCAAACCAGGGACCTGAACCCGACACACGGAAGCCTCAACCGTCTCGACTCGCCCAATGAGCTGGTTGGAATGGCCGACAAAGTTGGCCACAAAGAGTGAGCCCGGTGATTCATACACATCTCTCGGAGACCCGATCTGCAGAATCCGACCGTGGTGCATGACGGCCACACGATCCGACATGGTCAGGGCTTCTTCCTGGTGATGCGTGACACAGATGAAGGTGAGGCCGACCTGTTCCTGGATGGCCTTGAGCTCGAGCCGCATGTCCTGGCGCAACTGCTGATCCAATGCACCGAGCGGTTCGTCCAAGAGCACGACGGCGGGACGGTTCACGAGCGCCCGAGCTAAGGCGACTCGCTGTTGCTCACCACCCGATAGCTGCCGAGGAAAGCGGTCCGGCTTATCCTGCAACTTGACCATTTCAAGAGCGGCTCCCACACGGGCGCTTACTTCAGAGGGGGCGACGCGGCGCATTTCGAGCCCGAAGGCCACATTCTTGAACACGGTCAAATGCGGAAACAAAGCGTAGTTTTGAAAGACGAGGTTGACGGGACGATGGTTGGGGGCGATACCCCGCATCGAACGGCCTTCGATCAGAATCTCTCCATGATCGGGTTGCTCAAACCCCGCCAGCAAGCGCAACGTCGTCGTTTTACCAGACCCGCTCGGGCCGATCAGGGAAAAAAATTCGCCCGGCTTGATGAAAAAAGAGCACCGGTCGACCGCCAGGGTTGCGCCGTGGTATTTGGTGAGATCTCGTACTTCGACGCTGTACGTGCCCAATGAGGACGGCTGCTGAAGTGAATCAGGATTCTGTGTGCGCTCGCTTGCGGACTCGCAAGCGATGCTGATGTTGACGGACCATCTGACGGCGCAAAAGTTCGCGATCCTCTGCGACGATGCGGACGACTCGATCGGCATCCTCCGCATGATCGCGCACCAACTCAGAGAGTTTTTGCACTTGCCTCTCCAGTCGATCCAGCCGCCACAATACTTCCTGAAGTTCGGCCGGCACCAAGCTATTCTTCACTCCGCGAGCCGGTTTCGTCGCCACTGCGCTTTTGGCCATCTGCTCCTCCTTCAACTTCACTAGCGCTAGTATCCTTATCAATCGCCGACGTGTCAATCTTTCTATTTATGGATCATCCTGTTAGAATTCGGCAATGAAAAACGTTTTTACGATGATTCTCGCGGGTGGAAAAGGCGAGCGGCTCAACCCCCTCACGCAGTACCGAGCCAAACCCGCCGCCCCGTTTGGAGGGAAGTATCGAATTATCGATTTTACCCTGAGCAACTGCCTGAACTCGGGGATTCGGAAGATCGCCGTCCTCATCCAATATAAATCTCATTCCCTGGATCGCCATATTCGAACGGGCTGGAACATTCTCAACGCCGAACTGGGGGAATACATCGCCTCTATCCCGCCTCAACAGCGCATCAGTGAAGATTGGTACAAGGGCACGGCCGATGCTGTTTATCAAAATCTCTTCCTATTGGATAATGAACAACCGGAATACCTCCTCGTCCTTGCCGGGGATCATATCTATAAGATGAACTATGCTGAGATGTTGGATTATCTGCAGGAAAAGAATGCCGATGCGATCGTAGGCGCGATTGAATTTCCGGTCTCCGAAGCCAGTAGTTTCGGCGTCATCAGCGTGGACGAGGACTATCGGATTCTCAGCTTCGATGAAAAACCGGCACATCCTAGGCCAATGCCAAACGACCCGCAGCACGCGTTCGTCTCGATGGGCATTTACCTCTTTAGAACCCAGGCCATTCGCGAACGGCTCATCGAGGATGCGACGAAGTCCAGCCCGCATGACTTCGGGAAAAATATCATCCCACGCATGATTCAAGAAAACCGCGTCTTTGCGTATAAATTCCAAGATAAGAACAAAAAAGCCGTCAAATATTGGCGCGACATCGGCACCCTGGACGCGTATTGGGAAGCCAACATGGATCTCGTCGCCGTGGATCCGCTGTTCAATCTTTACGATCAAAATTGGCCGATCCGGACCTATCAGGGACAGTTCCCTCCGGCTAAATTCGTCTTTGCGCAGGACTTTGACGGCGGCCGGATGGGCGTTGCCTTGGATTCCATCGTCTGCGGCGGCTGTATTATTTCAGGCGGCCGCGTGCAAAACTCCGTGCTGTCGCCTAACGTCATCGTGCACGATCATGCCGATGTCCGCGAATCCGTCGTTATGGAAAATGTCGTCATCGGCGAACGTGCCCGGATTCGACGCGCCATCATCGATAAAGATGTCATCATCCCGCCGAAGACCGAAATCGGCTACGATCGCGAGGCAGACCGACGCCGATTCACGGTGACGGACTCGGGTCTTGTCGCCATTTCCAAGGGAATGAAGTTGCATGCCTCCGTCCATTCACCCGGTTGACCTGATCACCGCTCTTCGTCACAAGCATCTCACCCCCGCCATCGTCTTTTTGACTTCGCGTCGTGCCTGCGATGAAGCCATCCAAGCCTTTCAACGCAACCAGGCCGTGTTGCCGCCGGCCAGGCAGCAAGCGATAGCCGAGGCACTCGATCATGTGATTGCGCAGTATCCCAGTATTGCGGAACACCCCCTCTTGCGCACCGTCACTCAAGTCGGCGTGGCGGCGCATCACGCCGGTCATCTGCCGTCATGGAAGATCGCCGTTGAGGAACTGATGCGGCGGGGCTGTCTGGATGCCGTGTTCGCGACGACGACGCTCGCAGCGGGGGTGGACTTTCCCGCGCGGACGGTCGTGATTACCCAATCGAGCGTCAGAAAAACGAGGGACATTACCGAACTGACGGTCGGCGAAATCCAACAACTTGCCGGGCGCGCCGGCCGTCGCGGGAAAGATCAGGTTGGATTCGCGATCATCACGCCGTCCCCTTATATCGATTTAAACGTGCTGACGAAAGGGCTAACCGGCAAACCGGAGGCGATTGATAGTCAGTTCGTCATTTCCTATCCAATGGTGCTGAACCTCCTGAAGGCGCATCCGCTGGATCATATTCAGTCGATCCTGGCCAAAAGCTTCGCGCAATTCCAGCTAAATCGGCGCTCGGACGCGCTGGAGGGAAAACTCGACGTGCTGCGCGACCAAATAGCGCCGTACGGCCCACGCGTCTGTACCGATTGGATCACCCAGTGGCAAGCGTTCGATCATGCGCGTAGGCAGAAGGCACATCGCATTCAGGTGAAACGACGCGAACCACCGGAACTCGCGGCCAAGCTTCACTTTCTCTCACCAGGCCGTGTGGTGGGATTTCCAAAAGGACGAGGGGTCGTGCTGCGTGTCTACCGAAGTCGTGGGCAGCGACACCCCATGGTGACGGTCCTCCGCCCGGGCGGCTCAATCAGCGAGTCACCGGCAAATATGATTACACTGATTTACGATCGCGTGCTCGATGTGGCGGAAGCCCCGGTATATCCCTGGTGTACGCCCGCCAGTTTGGAGAATCTTACTCTTCAGGTGTCAGAACTGCCGACGCGCCTGCCGATTCTGCCGATGTTGGTTCAGCCTGAACCGGAAGAGAGCGAGGTGACGGAAACCCTGGCTGAGGAGTTTCCATGTCCCACCTGTCCCTCAAAGCCGGCATGCCGTAAAGACCATGCCGTCGCGCTTCGTATTCGGCAGGACATGCATCGCCACACAAAAATGATTCAAGCGCTTCGAACCGGACTCTGGCACCGGTTTCAAGCCAAGGCAGAAGCGCTCCAACAATTCGGCTACCTCACGGCCGCGTGCCAATTAACCGAGGCGGGAGAATGGGCCAGACTCATCCGTATCGATCATTCGCTCCTGATCACTGAACTGATTCGTGCCGATGCATTTAGCGCGGTGGAGCCTCAGATTCTGGCCGCAGCTCTCGCCAGCATTGCGCACGACGACGATCGGCCGGGAGCCTTTCCACGGATTACCTCCGGCCTTGCGTCTCTGCTGGGGCAAGTCAGACAATTGGCCCAATCCTTGGCACCGTATGAAGATCCGCCTTTGCTGCGAGCCGACGTCGCAGCGCTGGTCGAGCGATGGATCGGCGATCCCACGATCACATGGATCGCTCTGTGCAAATTGACGACGATGGCGGAGGGCGATATTTATCGCCTTCTGGCCCGCACCCTAGAATATCTCTCCCAGGTGCACCAACTGCATGCCACTCACCCGGGACTGTCCGACACTGCGGCGAAGGCCATTAAAGCGTTACGTAGAGGCGTGCTGGAGGAACTGCCGTAACAGTATCACAGAGCCACAACGTCTAAAGGCCTCATGTCCGAAGACCTTGCGACTTGAAGACTCTTACACGGGACGGACAAAAGAATGACGACTGACGAACTGGAACAGGTTCTGGCACAGCAGCCTGTAAGCCGGTTGCATCGGCTGGCGCACGGGCGGGTTCATCGGCATTTCCGTTTGGGGAAACGTCGACTTATCGAAGCACTGCTACGTCATTCCGCAGAAAATCGAGCAGGCCTGGAATCGGATCTGTCCATCCTGGTGCAGGAAGACGTGGCGCGTGGGGGACGGCCCGAGCCGCACCGCAAGCCTTCCCCTGCCCTTCGCGACTCCATCGCTCACCCTCATATGGCGACGCAAGATGGTGGACGAGTAGATCCGCCGACAGATCTGACGGAGTTTTTATCCGGCATCGGAGTGCCACCGCCACAACCCTTTGTGCCTGACCCTTGGCAGGAAGAAGCCTTGGAATGCCTCAAGACGACCGATGTGGTCGTCAGCGTGCCCACCGGCAGCGGAAAGACGTATGTGGCGGTTGAAGCCACGAGACGGGCTATTGACGCCGACCGCACGGTCATCTATACCTCTCCCCTTAAGGCTTTGTCCAACACGAAGTTTACCGAATTTACAAAGATCTTCGGGCGCGATCGCGTCGGGATCTTAACGGGAGATCGACGAGACAATTCTCAAGCCCCGCTCTTGATCATGACGACCGAGATTCTCCGCAATTTGCTTTACGATGCGGCGGGAGGCGAAATCGATCTGCGTCTGGATACGCTCGGCCTTGTGATCTTGGATGAGTCGCAATACATCGCCGATCCGGAACGCGGGGTGGTGTGGGAGGAGACGATTATCTTCAGCCCAGCCCAAGCCCGCTTGCTACTCCTTTCCGCATCTATCGGCAACCCGCAGGACATTGCCGATTGGCTGACCAGCATTCGGCCGACGCCTTGCCAGCTTATTCAACACCAACGCCGTTCGGTGCCCTTGCGTGCCGGGTACCTACATCCAAACGGAAAGTTGGCCCCGCTGTTTAGAACCGCCAGAATTCCGAAGGGCCCGCATCCACCGCTCCACCCCGACGCCAAACGCCTCTTCTCCCAATACGAAGACGACTCGGTGCGATCGAGATGAATTGCGCGGAGATTCGAGGAGCCATAGGTTAATCAGGCCGGAGATTCCGATGGAACTAAACATTGGCTCGAATATTTATCGCAATGCGAATGGCGTTCTGAAACTGGAGGGCAAGGAACAAGTCGTCATCGAGGTCCGTGGCGATTCCCCGCAACTCTTTATCACCGCGGATCTCTACGATGCGAAAGGCACACAGGTGGCGCACTTGCGACGCAATGTATGGGCGTTTAATTTCAAAAGCCGCTTCGAACTTGAGACGAGTCTCGCCTTGTCGCTCTTCACCTATCCAACGTGGGTCAAGATTGTTGACAAGGAGACGGCGGAAACGGTGTTCGAAATCAGTCTCCTGAAAGAAGCGACGGTGCAGATCGCCAATGGCCGCCTCTACAGTCATAAAGGACAAGTCCTCGACATCACGCCGCATTGTTGGCGCTTCCCGCAATGCCCCGCCATGTTTGGCAGTGTCCAAGATATTCGTGGAGGGGCCGTCATCATAGGCTAAATATAGGCTGAACTCACGACTGCCATGGCATCGACGGACTGTATACAAAACACAACAGACGTGTGGTTTTGCAACGACATTCGCACATCAATCAAAACCAAAAGCCGTGATATCAGCCACTTAGGTTGAACCATGCTCGGCATCCGTCTTGCTGAATCCTCACCTATAGAAGCTACAGACTTAGGAGCCAATCGATGAAGGCAGGGTGGTTACTCAGCGTAGTGTTGATATTGTCGGGGTGCCAAACGACGGCTCCCATCGCAAAATCCGCCACGCTCGACAATACGTCCTTTATGGGCATGTGGAATATGTACCGCCATTGTGAGGCTGCCTCTGATATAGACGTGATGCGCTCGGATGCATACCATCTCGATTCAGTCGTCCACCAAGCAGTCACCGGCATGGGCCATGATGTGGCGCTCCCACAGGTTATGAAGCGCTGGATCTCAGAACCTGCCAACCGACTCGCAGTCGATCCGAAGGCCATGGCGGCGGCTTGCAGCCTCCATACCGGACAAGCCGCCCTATCGGCGGGGCGATATGAGCTCGCGGACGAGATGTTCCAGGTGGTGCTGGGTTACCCCGAAGGGATGTATCCTTACTATATTAAGCAAGCTCGAGAGGGCCTGGCTCAACTCATGGAAGCGAATACCTCCGAGACGGCTGCTTTATCTTCATCCTTTACTGCCATTCTCGCATCGAGCACCCCAAGAAAATAATCGATCCTCCTTGCCCGCCACTCATACCGTTTAGAGGCTACCACGGACATCGCTCAGCGTCCGTCGATAGATGTCTTCATAGGCTTGCGCAGAGCGCGCCCATGATACATCGGTCTTCATGCCGGCCTGCATCAGTCCTCGCCACTCTGACCGGTCTCTGTAGACCCGTAGTGCCAGCAAGACGGTATTCAGCAGGGCGTCAGCAGATGCTTCTTCAAACATAAACCCGGTGGACCGCCCTTGTTTCATGGCCATCGGCGTATATGAAACCACGGTATCGGCAAGCCCCCCCGTCCGTCTGACAATGGGAATGGTCCCGTACCGGAGGCTGTACAACTGGTTCAATCCGCAGGGCTCGTATCGTGACGGCATTAAGAACAGGTCGGCGCCGCCCTCTATCCGATGGGCCAGCCCCTCATTAAACCCGATTCGCAGGCCGAGCTGCCTTGGATAGGCGGCATGCAAGGACCGCCATTGTGCTTCGGCCGACGCGTCCCCTGTGCCGAGCAATACGAACTGAAGATCCAGGCTCATGACTTCAGGAACAATCTGCATCACGAGGTCCAACCCCTTTTGCGAGCTCAATCGGGACACCACCGCCAACAGCGGCACATCTTTCACCGGCAACTTCATCTCACGCTGGAGCGCACGCTTGCATTCCCGTTTTCCACTAAGATCCATAGCAGAATACCGAACAGGCAGATGTGCGTCGGTGGCGGGATTCCAGACATCGGTATCGATGCCATTGACGACTCCGACGAGTCGATCCCGTCGTTCGCGAATGAGGCCATCCAGGCCGAACCCGAATTCCGGAGTCTGGATTTCACGGCTATAGGTCTGACTCACGGTTGAGAGACAATCCGCATAGATCAAACCACTTTTCATCACATTACATGACCCATAAAACTCCAGACCGCTTGGTGTGAACAAACTCGGCGGCAACCCGGTCTTTGGATAATCTGAAGCCGGAAAGAGGCCTTGATAGCCGAGATTATGAATCGTGAACAGAGTTCCGATCCTATGGCGCTGCGTATAATCCAGATACAGGATTTTTAGATACGCAAGGCAGAGGGCCGTTTGCCAATCATGGGCATGTATCACATCAGGTACCCACTGGGCTTTATCCTGAAACTGCAAGAGCAGTTGCATCACCGCTCGGCAAAAGAATGTAAAGCGTTCCAGGTTATCTGGATAATCCGCTCCGGACTCCTGGTAGAGTCCCTTTCGAGCAAAATACGCGTCATGGCGGATGACGAAAACCTGGGCCTGTTGAGTAAGCGGCAGGGTAGAATCCGTCAGCAGGCCGTGCTCCACAACCGCCTCTGTCGGCCCACCCGCGGTTGGAACGATCAGCCGATCCCACGATGACAGTCCGTGCGTGGAGGCCTCGATCATGCTATAGCCTGGAACAACGAGCGACACACGATGGCCCAGGCAGGCCAATTCACGAGGAAGAGCGCCCGCCACATCAGCGAGTCCTCCCGTTTTCGCAAACGGAACTGCCTCAGAAGCCACGACGAGGATATTCAGCGGTTGGCGTTGGTGAAGAGATGAACCAGTGTGCGGCATTACGGCTTGGGAGGCACCGACAAGTCGGTCTCAAGACGCGTCTTAAAGATCGCTTCGTGTTGCCAATTCTTACCGATCTCATGAATTTGGGCGGCGCTCAATTGCTCTCGATAGACGAGATGGTCGTTGATAAAGCCAAGTAGTTGTCCTCGATCGACATAGCCCAAGAAAACCGCCGGTTCAGAGACAACGGACGCATCCCAGCCGGCAGGAACTTCACCCAAAGGGGCGCGAAAACGAGGCACGTAATTCCCCGTTTTCACAGGATAGAACTGCGTATTCTCCTGATGCACGTATGTCGGCTTGCCCCAGGTTTCAAGGAACGCTTGAATGGTCAAGACCTGAAAAGGAAGAGTGTTCTTACGAATATGGGCTTTCTGTTCCTCCAACGGCACTCCACATCCTTCAAAGAAAAGGAGAAGAACGGCCGCGAGCCCGAATAGAGACAAAGACCATTGTGTTTTGAAGTCGACGGGAAACCGACGGCTTATTAGGATGTTCAAAAAGGCCTTCCAGCGGGGCCGCAGCGAGCGAAAAGCCGAGGCGTACCCTTTGAGGTGCATTGAGGCTTTGTGGGATGCGAGAACAAAGCTGGGGGCCTTTTTCAAGATCCTCACTAAAGTAACCGCTTGCTCCTGGGCTCCACCGGTTTTACCGGCTGACAGACGTCGCACTGGCACATCCGCCTGAGCCAGGTATAGGCGTACAGCCCGGTATCGTGCCCGTCACTCCACGTGATCTTAAAGGCATAGCGACCGACCGGTTCGATATCCATGAGCATGATAAGGAGCGGCACCTCGTCGGGTTTAATGCGCAGCTCCCCCGTCCACTCATCAGTGCAGGCGGCACAGGGGCAATGTTGGCGAAGATATCGCACCGGGTAAACACCCTTATGCCCGTCATTCCATTCAATGCCGAGCACGCCCTTCTCCAGCCACTCCATGTCTTTGGGTTCAAGCGGGGCTTGGCTCACAGTAACTCCACAAAATGACTGTCCATTCAAGCTCTCGACACTATATCGCACGCCTCCTAGCGGCACAACCGTCCCTCCCTCATCGAAGCCCATAGGCCGGTTCATGGCGCTCGGCGACCAAGAAATCCATCGGCGGGAGGCGCTTGCCTGCTACCACCGTGATATATGCTTCCATCGCAGACTCTAATTCCATTCGAACTTGACCGGTCGCTTTCAGACGAGTCAGGACGGATGGTGACCATTGCAATGCGTGCTGAAGCATCGCACGGCTCCCCGGCGACATGGGCAGGCACCGCCCAGAGTAGCGATGGCCACAGGCATGACAGACCAGCCCACCCGACTGTGGGGAAAACCACAGAGGTGAATCAGTCCGGATTTTTTGAAAGACGACCCCGCATCCCGCGCAGTGTTCGGTCTGGGGTCGAAATCCGGTTTGTCCCAATAGTCGGACCTGAAGCAACAATGTCATCAGCATGGTATCGCCGCCGCCTTGCAACGCCCGCAATCCATTGAGCAGCGTCTCGAAAATCAATGGGCAGGGATCGCCCTCGGCCGTAATCGCGGTCACGAGATTGACCAGACGCGCACCTGCCGACATCAGCGTGAGATCTTCTCTGAGCTCCGTAAAGGGTTCGTGTATATCGGCCTGGGTCACACGATACAGCGAATCGTGGGGCTTTTCGAAGAGATTGAGATCAGATGAGACGAACGGTTCCAGGGCACTTCCGAACCGGCTTTTCACACGCCGTGCGCCACGCGCAACACCACGCACTTTCCCTAAGCGGAGGGTATAAAACGTGACAATCCGATCCGCCTCTCCCCACTTTCGGCTCTTCAGCGTAATAGCGGGTGTCTTCAACAGAGCCATACCTCTGTGGTCTATCATGAATGCCCCTCTCCCGCAAGCCACAGTCCATGTGCCACCGGTCCTTACCATATTCTGGCCTCCGCTCCATGCAATATGATACAGTCCGAAGCGTGACAAAGATGTCTATACCAATGCGCGGGGCCACCGTCTGCCGATGCTTGATGATCATCCTGTTGGCAACTCAGTACACGGGTTGTGAAACGAATCCGTATACCCATCGCACTCAGCTGTTGGCGGTCCCCAAAGGATATGAGATGAATCTCGGGACTCAAGCCTATGAACAAGTATTGCATGACCCCAAGGTTCAGATTTCTCGAGATCCACGAGAAGTAAATGCCGTCAACCGTGTCGCGGACAATATTATTCGGGCAGCGAAAGCCTCCCGCTATGCGGACACCGCGAAGGAGTTTGCATGGGAAGTCAGCGTGATCAAAGACGACAAAACCAAAAACGCGTTTGCATTACCGGGAGGAAAGATTGCCGTCTATACCGGTATTTTCCCGATCGCGAAAAACGAGGCCGGACTGGCGGCCATTATGGGTCATGAGGTCGTCCATGCGCTGGCTCGCCATGGGGCCGAACGCATGAGCCAGGGCCTGTTGGCGCAAGCGGCTGTGGTCGGGGCGTCACTCGGAGCAGCGAGTCAGGGAGTCAATCCTCAGATCGCCCAATTAGCGGGCGGTGCGCTGGCCAATTATGGATTCATTCTTCCATTTAGCCGAAAACATGAGTCTGAAGCGGATTATGTGGGGTTGCTTCTGGCTGCTCAAGCCGGCTATGACCCTCGAGAAGCCGTACACGTGTGGGAACGTATGGAAGCCGCTGGAGGGAGCCAACCTACAGAGTTTCTTTCTACTCATCCCAGCCACGGCACGCGAATCAAGCAACTGGAAGAACACATGCCGGAGGCGCTCGCGGTGTATCAGAAAGGCCCTCAGGCGGCCGCAACCGAGCTGCCACCAATCGGCAGTTCGCGCTAAGCCGCCTTACCGGATGTTGACTTACATAGACCATTCCGCTAGGGTGTTCGCCGCATTTCGCGGCCTGTAGGGACGGAATTGCAGGGGGAAACGAATGTCTGACCGCGCCTATGTGCTCATCAATGTCCTGCCTGGCCAAACGTTAAACGTCATTAACTCGTTGACCGAAATCAAGGAGATCAAGACGATCGATACATGTTGGGGGAAGCCCGACATCTTTACCATTGTCGAAGTGTCCGACCAAGACGCACTGTCAACGTTGGTTTTGACGAGAATTCATTCGATTGAGGGTGTCGCTCAGACAGATACGCACTTGGTATACCGTCTGAAAAAGTAGGTGCACTGAACGACCGGCAGTGTTGTATGCCAAGGAACGTGATACGAGCAATCCTATTCTTCTTCGCCGCTCTCTTGTTCGTGGGCTGTGCAAGCGATTACTCCACCCGGTTGCTTGATTCGACAGATACCGTGCTTGCCGCTCCTCTCGACCAAGTTAAAACAACGCTCATCTATGTCTTGTCGGCAGACGGCTATCCGGTTCGGGATGGTACGGATGACGATCGGGTGGTGATGACGGGTTACCGCCGGGAGACCCAGGGATTGTGGGACTGGTTGTTGAAGACTCGCTTTGGAGTCGGGCGCAGCAAGGTGGAAGCTACGGTATCGCCAGACTCACAAGAGACGACCCGGGTGACGATCTCCGTCATTTACGAGGCCAAGGACCACCTATGGTCAACCTGGGAAGAAACAACTCCTCCTCCACACCGCAGTGCAACCTTGCATCTACGCTCGGTCAAAAAAGCGCTCGGGCTTCTATAAGTTATTCCAGCGCGCAGGCATACATTTCGAAGATCCTTAGCAGGCCCTGCCCTCGTTTAATCCCGCTGTAGTGGTGACAATCGACTCTGTCGTTCGCGAGAAACTGTTCCAAACGCTTTCTACTCGGCTGCGAAATACTCAGAAATTCCACTCCAAACCGTCGCTGCGCCGACCATCGCACTGCCGCCAATTCAATATCGACGGGATTCAATTGATCCGGGAGCGACAGACTCACCCCGACATAGGCACCGGGAATGACATCCGTAATACTTTCCACGCCACAGCCCCACGACGATACATTAAAGATTTTCCCGTTGCCGACATGTCCCTCCCCTTCGAACGTGACAGAGCCTCTCGCTTCCACACGAGGGCAACGACGTAGATCAAGCGAAGCATTGAGGTGGTTTATTCTTTCGGTGTATCGCATTGTTCCTCCTGTGGTACCGGCCGGCACGGCCAGGCGTCATACCTTTTGGCGCGCTCCGCAGATGGAGCAAGAAGCGATCCTCCGAGGTGGTCGTAGATGGAAGGAAGACAACTCAGCGAAACTCCATGGGAAGCAGGCTCATTCTAAAGGAAGGGAGACAACCCTATACTGTATACTTCGTGCTGGTGCAGGATAGGTGGCGTTATAGTCCGTTCGCCCGACACTCGCTGTGTCGATGGAGCCACAAGCATGACCTATTCGTTCAAAACTGTAGCTCCCTCTAAGCGTCTGAAAGGAAAAGGCTATATTGGAGAAGCTTGAAAGAGGGAAGAAGCAAGACCGTATTTGTACACAACCTGAATTTTATCGTTCATTCGAATATAAGTACTTTTAACTCGTATTCGTATCACATCGATTCATGGTTGTCGTCACCCAAGTCGAGGCCAAATCGTTCGGCCATGCGGTAAAGCGTTCGGCGATCGATGGCGAGAATTTTTGCTGCGCGGACTTTGTTGTGACCTGATTCCCTTAACACTCTCAGCAGATATCGCTTCTCTAGCTCGTCCAGCGTGACGAGATCGCCATGAAGGCCCGGCAACGCGGCCGGCTCTAGCCCACTTGCTGATGCCTGTCGAACAGGATCAGGTAAATCATCCGGAAGAATAAGCGGACCATGAGTCAATGAGACCGCTCGCTCAATGACGTTTTCCAGTTCTCTCACATTCCCCGGCCAGTGATAGCGCTGCAAGACGGCCATGGCGTCCGGAACAAAGCCTCGGATGATGGACCCACTTCCAGATGACACTTTTTGTAGAAAGTGGTGAGCCAGCATGGGAATATCCTCACGGCGCTCGCGCAACGGCGGCATCATAATGCGGACCACATTCAATCGATAGAAGAGATCTTCGCGAAACTTCCCTTGTTTGACCAGTTGAGACAGGTTGCGATTGGACGCGGCGATGATGCGGACATCGACCCTCATAGAGGCCGTCCCCCCGACTCGGCGCACTTCCTGCTCCTGAATGACCCGAAGAAGCTTCACTTGGAGCGCCGCTCCGATGTCTCCGATTTCGTCTAGAAAAATCGTTCCCTCATGCGCCGCTTCGAACAGTCCCTTCTTGGCACCAACGGCTCCCGTAAATGCTCCCTTTTCATGACCGAATAATTCGGACTCCAGCAGTGCATCCGGAAGTGCCGCGCAATTGACCGGCACAAACGAACGTTCACGCCGGGGACTATTGGCATGGATCGCCCGAGCAATGAGTTCTTTCCCGGTTCCGCTTTCACCCTCGACCAAGACCGTGCTTTTTCCCGACGATACGCGCGCCACCAATTTATACACCTCCAGCATAAGGGGGCTGCTTCCGACTAAGCGGGACAGATCCTCACGGTCTCGCAACTCCTCTCTGAAGCGGGCGTTCTCGCGCACGAGACGGCTATGCTCGAGACTGCGTTGGACAACGAGCTTGATTTCCTCTTTTTTAAAAGGCTTTGCCAAGTAGTCGTACGCGCCTTGCCGAATCCCTTCAATAGCGCCTTCCATGGATCCGAAGGCAGTCAGTAACACGATCGCCGTATCGGGGCTGTGGTGTTTGAAGTCCTGCAAGACCGCCAACCCATCGATTTCGCCCATGCGTATATCGGTGAGCACGACATCGAAGCGTGCGCGTCGTCCTCGTTCCACCGCCTCCGTTCCACCGGCGGCCTCGTCGACCTCATACCCTTCTTTCCGCAAAGCCTCGGCAAGCAAGCCGCGGGCGACCGCATCATCATCAACCACAAGAATCTTGCCTTCAGGCCGACTCATGAGCGTGCGATCTCATCGGCGACAAGGGTGACATGATTGGGAAGCGCCATAACAACCATCGTGCCCTTGCCGACCACGCTGTCAATGGTCAGCGATCCTCCATGAGACACCACGATCTCCCGGCTGAGAAAGAGTCCAAGGCCGGTGCCGTCCCCCACCGCCTTGGTTGTAAAGAACGGCTCCAACGCTTTAGCCATGGTTTCCTCCGACATACCGCAGCCTGTGTCGCGAACCGTTAGTGTCACCATGGTCTCAACCAACGCATGACCGGCGCGGCGGCGTTCCTCCAATTCAGTCAGGGTTGCAGCTCGTCGCCCCATGACGATCACGACTTCATCGCCGGCTTTCGTAGCCGCCAACGCATTGGTCAGCAGATTCACGAGCACTTGTTGAAGTTGCTCAACATCACCCAACACCGGTGATGCCTCCGTCCCGAGGTCCGCCTTGAGTAGGACGCCTTTGCCGATGAAGGAGGGTTTCATCAGCGTCACGACAGATTGGGCCAACTCGTCTAACTGCAAGGGGGCGTAGGGTCGCTTCGGTTGGCGCGTCAGTGACAGCTTGTCTTTGATAATGCGGACGACGCGATTGAGCTCAGCATCGATGACGTCGATCGTTTTACGCATGTCAGGGGTGACATGCGGGTCCTCGGCCAACGATTGAACCTGCCACGCGATGGAGTGAAGTGGCGTACCCACTTCGTGCGCCACAGAGGAGGCCAGTAATCCGAGTGCGGCCAAACGCTCCGACCGATTGAGTGCATCTTTGACTTCGACTAATGTGGCATTGGCGCGCAGCAATTCTGCTCGTGCTTCTTCCTCGCGGGCTTTTCGCTCCTCGCGCGTCATGGCAAGATAGGCCACACCGACCAAGACGCCGGCCACCACGGTTCGATTAATGACCGCGGCCACAAATCGTCCAGGTTTGTGCGGCCTCAGCAAGCCTGAATAGGTGGCGGCGATACAAAGCGCCACAGTCATGACCATTAACCAGCGGCGCCTGACTATCGCGACGAGGAGGATGGGGAGCACGAATCCATAGGCCGCGACGACATTGGCAGGCGCTGCGCTTTCAAAGACGACGATGACAACAAACAGCACAGCCGCGATACTGAGGACGAACCAATTGACATGACTCGAGCTCCGGCTCGGCATGCGATCCCTCCGCTACGGCATCACATAAATATAAAGTAAATGCCTAGGCGTCACAAGGCAACAAGAGATCTATGGCCGGGTTGTTTTCAGTGCTCTTGCAAGCCGGCTCGCATGGGAGTTTGCTTTGACTTCGTCCAGAGTGAACGGGGTCTTATGAGACCAGTTGGGGTAGCTATCTAGCGTCCCCGGTAGGTTGACCTGGGTCACCTCTCCAACGAGATCCTCCAGTGTCACAAGCATGAAGGATGATGGCGACCGAGCCACATAGGCATGGATGGCGCCCGTTAAGTCGGCTGATAAAGGTTGCTGCAGGGCGACAGCTTCCTCTACATCGGACGGCCAGACTCCTTCCCGCTGTAACGCCCGCGCGATCCCTGCTTTGTCCCGTTGCCGCTCGTCTAGTGCACGACCATACGCGGATTCGTCAGGGTAGAACCCCAGGCGTTCACGAACCCTGAGATCTTCACCGTCCCAAAACCCGGCGAGTGTGGGCAGATCATGAGTCGTCACGACGGCTAAGGCTTGCCGTGGATACATCGCCGGCCGTTTCCATTCGCCGTCGTCGGCTCGTTCAAAATAAAACACTCGATAAGACAACACGCCTGCGGCACCCAGCTTCTCACGGACAAAATCGGGGACCGTTCCTAAATCTTCGCCGACGATCACCGCACGATGCCGCACGCTCTCCAACGCCAAAATTCCGAGCAGGTCATCCCACGGATATTGCACATACGCGCCGGCCGACGGCGGCAGTCCACGGGGAATCCAAAACAGTCGGAAGAGCGCCATAACATGATCGAGTCGAATCGCGCCTCCGTATTGTAGATTCTTCCGTAACAGATCGATGAACATTCGGTAGCCGTTCCGGCGGAGCGCATGTGGATTCACCGGCGGCAGTCCCCAATTCTGCCCTTCCGGTGCGAAGGCGTCCGGCGGACAGCCGCAATCGGCACTCAATGCCAGGAGGGACTGAAATATCCAGGCATCGCTTCCGCCTCGATCGCTTCCCAAGGCCAAATCGTGATAGAGGCCGATCGGCATGGCAAGCTCCCGGGTCCGTTCATGCACGCGTCGCAATTGTTCGTGCGCCAACCATTGCACATACTGATGGAACCGAACCTCTCGTACGTGCGCCAGGAGAAATGCTTGACTCGCCGTTGAATTGGGATGCCGATAGGCTTCAGGCCAATCCTGCCAGACGAGTTGCGGCGGAGACTTCTTTGAAAATTGCTCGTAAAGCACTTGGAACAGTGCAAATGCTTGCAACGCATGACCTTCTCGTTGAAGATACTGCTCGAAGTCCTCACCACGTGTCGTGCAGGCGACACGTCGATCGCCCTCTCTCCGAAAATGCTGTTCTTCAAACGTTTCAAAGAGGGCGTTCAGGACCCGCCGTTTCAGAGCGGCGACCCGCTCATAATCAACCGTGTCACTTTTTTTTAACGCTTCCAAAGACGAGAGAACCCCGCCCTCTCTCGCAATCTCTTGAGCCTCCGACGATTGTTGAAACTCAGGAGCTTTTTCAACATCCACATACACGGCATTGAGATAGAAGCGACTATCCGGCGAGTATGGGCTGATGTGATAGGGTCTGGAGTTTTTGAGGGCGTGCAGCGGGTTTAAGCCGATGATGCCGGCTTTCAACTCCGTCGCGGCCCACTCGGCCCACTGGAACAGATCGGTAAAGTCTCCTACTCCCCAGTTCTGCGTCGAGCGTAACGCGTAGAGTTGCAACGACACGCCCCAGAGACGACGACCTGTTTCCATCTCAGCAGGTTGATAACAATGCGTCGGCACAATGATAAGGCGCAGCGAGCCGTGAACGTGATGCGAAGATGACGTGCCTGTCGCCGTAAGATCGTAATAGCCGGGCGCCAACCCCCGCGGCAGAGGCAGATGAAACTTCCAGTAGTGCCGATCATCAAGAAGCGCCCTGTCCGTAGGTTGCAATCCAGGACCAGCGTTCTCCGCAAGCAGCTGGCGCCCGGCCTCATCTTTGATCGACCACTCAATGCGAATGGCGTCCCCCTCATTCTCCTGGGCAGGCATCCGGAAAGACCATGTACCGTCTCGTCCTACCTGTTGGACGAGAACGGGCTCGCACGGCTGCCGCCATGTCGCTTCATGGACTGCCGCTAATTCTTGCGCCATATCCGTGACGGTCTCTGTGCGGATCCCCATAGAGGCGAGAATCGCGGATTTCGTTTCGAGGGGAACGAGGTGCTTATGGCCGAAGATATCGTAATACTCCGGATCGATGCCGAAGCGTTTCGCCAATTCGTCGACCAATTGCTCTGCGGTGTGGTTTGCCATGAACGGAGTCTAGGAAGAAGGGCAGGCCAAGTCAATGGGAGACGTGCCCCCCACGAATCACGGCTTCAAAACAGACAGGCGCCGCGTGAGATTTCCCACGCGGCGCCTGTCTGTGGTTCATGAGTCGAAAGACGTTCGCGGCGAATAGTCGGCGGCTAATCCATCCTAGGATTGAGCCGGTTCCGATGGTGTCTTCTTCGTGGCCTTGTCAGTCGTCTGATCCGCTTTCGCCTTCTCGGTTCCGCTTTCCCGGACCACCAACTCGATGGCCACCATTTCAGCGGCATCGCCGACGCGTCGACGGGTCTTGATGATTCGGGTATACCCGCCGTTGCGTTCGCGGAATCTCCCCGCGACATCGCTGAATAACTTAGAGACGACGGCCTTGCTTCTCAAGAAGCTTAAGGCACGCCGACGAGCCGGGAGATCACCTTCTTTGCCGAGCGTGATCATCCGGTCCGTAAAGCCTCGGATTTCCTTGGCCTTCGCTTCAGTGGTCTCAATCCGCTCGTGCTCGAGCAGCGAGGTCACCAGACTGCGGTACAAGGCCCAGCGGTGCTTGGTGTCACGTCCTAACTGTCGTCCTTTTTCTCTGTGCCGCACGGTGTCCTCTTCTTATGGCTCCAGCTTGGCGCTACTCTGTCCAGCCGGAATTTGATCGAGTTTCATTCCAAGACCAAGCCCCATTTCAGTAAGGATTTCCTTGATTTCATTCAAGGACTTTTTACCGAAATTCTTGGTCTTCAACATTTCCATCTCGGTCTTCTGGACCAGGTCGGCGATGGTCTTGATATTCGCGTTCTTCAGACAATTCGCTGCACGAACGGACAATTCGAGCTCATTCACGCTTCGGAACAGATTCTTGTTCGTCGCGCTCTGCTCGTCATCCTTCCGCTGATCCGACTTCGCTTCGCCCGTGCTCTCCGGATGGATAAAGATATCCAGATGCTCGCGAAAAATGCTGGCCGCCTCCGACAGCGCATCACGCGGTGATAAACTGCCGTCCGTCCAGATCTCCAGCGTCAACTTGTCGTAGTCTGTAATACGACCGACACGCGCGTTTTCGACCTGAAAGTTCACCCGCTTCACAGGAGAATAAATAGAATCTACAGCCAACACGCCGATGGGCAGCCCTTCTTCCTTGTTTCGTTCAGCCGGAACATACCCGCGTCCAGGCTTAACGACCATTTCCATGTCCAGCGTGGCTTCCTTATCCAGCGTCGCGACGTGCAAATCAGGGTTTAAAATGCTGATATCCGCATCATGAATGATGTCTGAGGCTTTGGCCTCTCCGGGCCCCTTCTTTCGCAACCGGATGGTCTTTGCCTTGTCCGTATGCAACTTAAACCGGAGGCTCTTGACGTTGAGAATAATTCCGGTCACATCCTCAGTCACCCCCGGGATCGTCGAAAACTCGTGGAGTACGCCCTCAATTCGAACCGTGGTGACTCCTGCCCCCGTCAATGAAGACAGCAACACGCGGCGTAAGGAATTGCCGATGGTCGTACCGAATCCTCTCTCGAACGCTTCAGCGGTGAATTTTCCGTAGACCGGAGAAAGCGTCTCCTTCTCGGGTTCGACCCGCATCGGGATCTGAAAATCCTTCATACCCTTAATCATAGTTCCCCCTTCGCCTTAGTCAGATGCTCGAGCTCTGGCCATCTAGAACTGCGCGGAACAGAGAATGGATTATCTCGAATAGAGTTCCACGACCATCTGTTCATTGACGGGCAGCGCAATATCATCTTTGGTCGGCAGGCTCCGGACCGTTCCTTTAAAAGCCCCTTTATCCAATTCCAACCAATTCGGAATACCTCTGCCATCCACTGCTTCTAAGGCTGCTTGAATCGGGATGAGGGAGCGGCTGCGCTCCCTCACTTCGATGACATCGTTCGCCTTCACGAGCATGGCCGGCACATCAGCTTTGCGTCCATTCACCGTCAGGTGTCCGTGGTTGATCAGTTGACGAGCCTCTTTGCGGGACGCGGAAAAGCCGAGTCGGTACACGACATTATCGAGCCGGCATTCCAGGAGCTTCAGTAAATGTTCTCCGGTCACGCCGGCCTTTCGCTCCGCATGTTCGAACACGCCACGGAACTGGCGTTCCTGGAGACCGTAGATGCGTTTCAGCTTCTGTTTTTCACGAAGCTGCGCGCTATAGTCGGATAATCGCTGACGGCCTTGCCCATGTTGACCCGGGGGATAGCTCCGGCGCTCGACCGCACATTTCTCCGTCATGCATCGAGTGCCTTTTAAAAATAGCTTCACACCCTCGCGCCGACAAAGCCGACAAACTGGACCTCGATACTTAGCCACTGCTTCCTCCCTCTTCGTTAACCGTTAATTCGTGATCGTTAAACGTGAATGTACAGGTTCCGGCGAGTAACGTCTCACGATTAACGTCATCACACGCGTCGTCGCTTCGGTGGTCTGCACCCATTATGAGGGATGGGAGTCACGTCGCGAATAAGATTAATCCGAAGTCCTGCGGTTTGCAGCGAGCGAATCGCGGACTCCCGACCGGACCCCGGGCCATTAACATAGACGTCCACTTGGCGCATGCCGTGCTCCATAGCTTTTTTGGCGGCTGCCTCACCAGCCCGTTGCGCGGCAAACGGTGTACTCTTTCGGGATCCTTTAAATCCTTGATTCCCCGAACTGGCCCACACAATGGAATTACCGCTCATGTCGGTAATCGTCACAATGGTGTTATTGAAGGAGGCCTGAATGTGAGCGACCCCGCTCTGAACCAGTTTGCGCTCCTTTTTCTTGCCTTTTTTCACGCTCATGCTTATCCCCTTTTACGCCATCGGCCTGGTCAACGCGCTATGCACCAGCCGGTTTTCTGGCTTTTCCCATAGACCGTCTTCCTTTGCGGGTTCTAGCATTGGTTTTTGTCCGTTGCCCCCTGACCGGAAGACTCTTACGATGGCGCAGACCTCGATACGTTCCGATATCGACGAGCCGTTTAATATTCATCGATACTTCTTTGCGGAGATCACCTTCCACTTCATGATCCCGATCGATCGTTTCGCGCAATTTCACGATCTGATCTTCGCTGAGATCCTTCACACGTATTGATCCGTCGACACCGGCCTTATCCAGAATGCGCGCCGAGGTCACACGCCCGATACCGAAAATGTAGGTTAACCCTACATCGATGCGCTTATCTCTCGGTAAATCTATTCCCGCTATGCGCGCCATAATTCCTCCTACCGCCTCTGTATCTTTTCACTGTGGTCAGGATGTTCAAAAAGGTCCCCTGGGAGCCTTTTTCAACCATCCCGCTACCCTTGACGTTGTTTGTGCCGTGGGTTCTCGCACAGCACGCGCACCACACCTTTGCGTCGAACCACTTTACATTTTGAACAAATTGGCTTGACCGACGATTTAACTTTCATGTTTTTATCTTTTCTATTTGAATCGATATGTGATGCGTCCCCGCGTCAAATCATACGGAGACAATTCCACTGTCACCTTATCACCCGGCAAGATCCGAATAAAATGCATCCGCATTTTTCCGGAAATATGTGCAAGGATTTTATGACCGTTATCCAACGTCACTCTGAACATCGCGTTGGGGAGCGTTTCAGCAACCGTTCCCTGAACCTCGATCACATCTTCTTTCGCCATTGATCTCCGATCTACCTCAGCAAGCCCCGATCAGTTCAGGGACCTGCGTCAAAATCCGCGGGGGACCGCTCGACTGAATGGCGATGGTATGCTCAAAATGCGCGGACAAACTGCCGTCTGTCGTGACGGCGGTCCAGCGATCGTCCAACACGCGCACGCCGCTATTGCCCATATTTATCATCGGTTCAATGGCCAGGACCATGCCCTCTTGGAGCCGTGGGCCTTGCCCGGGCTTTCCATAGTTCGGCACCTGCGGCTCCTCGTGTAATTGCCGGCCAATGCCATGCCCCACAAAGTCGGTCACCACCGAAAATCCGGCTGCCTCCGCGTGCCGCTGCACAGCATGTGAAATATCGGACAGCCGATTGCCAACCACGGCCTTGGCAATTCCCGCATACAACGATTCTTCGGTCACGCGAAGGAGTTCGGAGACCCGAGGATTGACAGTCCCCACCGCCACCGTGACAGCAGAGTCCCCGTAAAATCCGTCTACAATCGCGCCGAGATCAAGGCCAATAATATCGCCTTCCTTGAGAGCACGCCTAGACGGGATCCCGTGCACGACTTGATCATTAATGGAAGCACATAGCGTTTTCGGATAATTTCGATATCCTTTAAAAGCCGGTGTCCCACCATGCGACCGAATAAACTGTTCAGCCAGGCGATCGAGCTCTTCCGTCGTAATCCCAACACGCACTTCACGCCTCAACATCGCCAAGGTTTCTGCGACCAACCGCGAGGCGCGCGCCATAATCTCGATTTCATCCGGCGTCTTTAATATGATCATGACAATGCCTGAGCAGCGAACAAGTCCAGTAACCGTTGTTGCACCTGCTCAATCGTGCCGGTCCCGTCAAGGTCCGACAAGAGCCCGCGCTGGCGATAGTAGGCAATCAGCGGAGCGGTCTGTTCGTCATAGACGGTCAATCGAGCCTCCACCGTCTCCTTGCGATCATCATTGCGCTGAGCCAGCGCAGTAGTACAGCGATCACAGACGCCTTCCCGTTGCGGCGGCGCAAATTCCACGTGAAACACGGCTTGGCATTTCGGACAGCTCCGCCGGCCACTCAGCCGACGAACCACCTCGTTACGCGGTACCTTGACATTGATAACGCGATCAAGCTTCTGTCCTCTTTCGCTCAGGGTCCTGTCGAGTTCCTCGGCCTGAGCGACCGTCCGTGGAAAGCCGTCTAACAAAAACCCCTTTGCAGTGCCTGGTTCGTTGAGTTTTTCTTTCACCAAACCGATCACTACAGAATCGGGCACCAATTGACCTTGATCCATAAAGCTTTTGGCTTGAACGCCCAAGGCGGTCTTGTTTCGAACCGCTTCACGGAGAATGTCTCCGGTCGAAATCTTCGGGTACCCAAACTTTGATGACGCCTGCTCAGCCTGCGTGCCCTTTCCGACACCAGGGGCGCCTAAGAATACGACCCGCATTGCCTCACCCACTCCGACCCTTCAAGCGCCCCTTCGCCAGGAACCCTTCATAGTTTCTCATGAGCATGTGGGACTCAATCTGTTGGGCCGTATCCAACCCGACCCCGATGACGATCAGCAACGAAGTGCCGCCGAAATAGAACGGAACATTCAGACGATAAATAAGGATTTCCGGGATCACGCAAACAATTGCCAGGTAGATGGCCCCGATAAACGTTATTCGCGTCAACACCTTGTAAATGTAGTCAGACGTACGCTGTCCCGGCCGGATCCCTGGAATAAAGCCGCCATACTTTTTCATATTGTCGGCCATATCCACTGGATTCAACACCACGGCGGTATAGAAAAAACAAAAGAATACGATGAGGCCCACATAGACAATCGTATAGAGAAGTGACCCTGGTGCCAGCTGCGCTCCGATGGATTGGACCCAAGGAACCTGGATGAAGCCGGCGATGGTGGCCGGAAATGCAATGATCGACGACGCAAAAATAGGCGGGATTACACCCGCGGTATTGATTTTCAGTGGAATATGGGTGCTCTGACCGCCATAGACGCGCCGGCCAATCACTCGCTTGGCGTACTGAACGGCAATTTTTCTCCTCCCACTTTCGAGGAAGACGATGGCGGCCACCACACCCAGCATGACCGCGGTCAGCACGACCAACAGTAAGAAACTGAGCTGCCCAATCTGATATAGATCGTAGGTCTGAGCAACGGCATTCGGAAGTCTCGCCACAATTCCCGCGAAGATAATCAGCGAAATTCCATTTCCGATACCGCGTTCGGTAATTTGCTCGCCGAGCCACATCAAAAAGGCAGTGCCGGCAGTCAGGGTGATCACGGTCATCAGACGAAACCCCCACCCTGGGGTCAACACAAAGGCGCCTTGATTCATGCCTTCCAGTCCGATCGCGATGCCGAATCCTTGGATCAGGGCAATGCCGATCGTGCCGAAACGTGTATATTGGATAATCTTTTTGCGGCCTCGCTCACCCTCTTTCGCCAATTTCGAGAGATGCGGGATGACGACGGTCAACAACTGTAAAATGATCGACGCGCTAATATAGGGCATAATGCCCAGCGCAAAGATCGTCAGTCGTGACAGCGCACCGCCTGAAAATATGTCTAAAAACCCAAGGAGCGCGCCGCCCTCTTTCTGGAGAAACTTGGCCAGTTCATCATTGTTGATACCGGGGGTCGGTACGTGAGCCCCGATACGATACACTGCGAGCATAAGCAGTGTAAAAAGAATCCGGATCCGAAGCTCCGGTATCTTAAAAATGTTTTGAAAGCTCGTGGCGAGTCGCTCAAGCACCGGCAATAACCTCAGTCCGCCCACCGGCGGCCCTGATCTTTTCCTCCGCTGACTTGCTGAATTTGTGAGCCTGGACGACAATCGGTCGAGTCAGCTCACCCTGGCCGAGGATCTTAATCTTTTCGCGCTTCTTCTTAATAAGTCCGGCATCGACCAACACCTGAGGGGTTATCTCGGACACCTCACTCAGATTTGCAAGGGATTTCAGATTGATTACGGCATAAGCAATGCGGAACGTATTAGTGAAGCCGAATTTTGGCACACGACGGGCCAAGGGCATCTGGCCACCTTCAAAACCTGGGCGTTTGCCGCCTCCAGACCGAGCCAACAATCCCTTGTGTCCCTTGGTCGCTGTTTTCCCATGTCCGGATCCGGTTCCCCGGCCGATCCGTTTTCTTCGCTTATGTGCCCCAGGGGCTGGAGCTAAATTAGAGAGTTTCATAATGTTTTTACATCCAGCAAATAAACGACTTTGTGAATCATGCCTCGGACTTGTGGCGTATCTGGTCTCGTGACTGTGTCGTGCATTTTTCGAAGACCCAATCCCCGCAGCACGAGACGGTGACGAGACGGAGTGCCGATCGGACTCCGCTTCAATGTAATGGACAAACCGTGGCTTTGCGTGTGACCAGCTGTCATGATTACCCTACCTGTTCAAGACCGCTTCGACGGATGCGTGCGACCTCTTGTGGATCTCTGAGTTGACAGAGGCCGTCAAGAGTCGCCCGAACCGTATTGAATGGATTGCCCCTACCTAATGTCTTGGCGATAATGTTTTGCGCTCCCGCCAATTCGACGACCGCTCTGACGGCGCCACCCGCGATAATTCCTGTTCCAGGAGCAGCCGGCTTCAAGAGGACGTGCTCAGCTCCGAATAACCCGTGGACGACATGCGGAATAGTTTGCTCCCTGAGTGGAATATGAACCAAATGCTTCTTGGCTTGCTCCACCGCCTTGGAAATAGCCGCAGGGACCTCTGCGGCCTTCCCTTTACCGATTCCCACCCAGCCCTGGCCATCTCCCACGACGACCAACGCACAGAAGTTGAACCGCTTACCACCCTTTACCACCTTGGCGACGCGGTTGATAAACACGACCTTGTCTTTCAGACTTAGTTCTTCAGGGTTTACTCTCACGCAGGTGCCCCTTTTCTATCAAATCAGACAGTGAACATGCTGCTCAAGAAGGAGATTCAGCAAGGTCGCAGGTGAGAAGCAACCGGAAGCGTACCCATTGGGGCACGTCGAGGATTGTTTCGGACCAAGAACAAAGCTGAGAGCCTTTGTCAGCATCATGCTAAAATTTCAGACCGCGTTCACGGGATGCTTCCGCCAACGCCTTAATGCGGCCATGGAACAGACGGCCACCACGGTCGAACACGACGGCTTCCACGTTCGCTGCCTTCGCTCGATCAGCCAATGCATGACCGACTGCTTTCGCGGCGTCCATGGGCTTGCTTGAGGACAACGCGGATTTCAAATCCTTATCCAACGTTGAGGCTGACGCCAAGGTCTTGCCGTTGATATCGTCGATAATCTGGGCATAGATATGTTTTTTACTTCGGAAGACGCTCAAACGTGGGCGCGCCAATTCGCCAAATATTCGTTGACGTACCCGCCGCTTTCTTCGTGCTAATTTGTCTGCTTTCTCATTCGTCAGCATAACTTCAACCTACTTTCCCGTCTTGCCTTCCTTCTTACGAAGCGTTTCACCGGCATATCGAATGCCCTTTTGCTTGTAGACATCCGGCGGCTTAATGGCGCGGAGATCCGCCGCGGCTTGTCCGACTCTTCGCTTGTCGCTACCTTTGATAGTGATAATGGTTTGTTTGTCCACCTTGGCTTCGACTCCAGGCGGCAGATCGTAGACCACGGGGTGGGTATAGCCGACATTTAAACTGAGGCTCTTGCCTTGCACCTGAGCCTTATAGCCGACGCCGGTAATCTCCAGGGTGCGTTCATACCCTTTGGTAACCCCAACCACCATGTTGCTCAGCTCAGCGCGGGTTAACCCGTGCAAGGCTCTCGTTTTTGGTTCATCGCCGGCCCGATTGACCTGCACGTGCCCATCGGCAACTGCGACTGAAAGGTTTTGAACCAGCGGCCATTCCAAACGGCCGAGCGGTCCCTTTACAGAGACGGTCTGGCCATTCGTATTCACCTCGACTCCCTTAGGAAGGGGGATTGGTTTGCGTCCGACCCGCGACATAGTTAAACCCTTTACGATCCAATAGTTCAGATTTTCTGTTCGAGGCTTTATAGCCTGTTCATTTACCGCCCGTGGCTATTCGCCTCTTACCAAACCTGGCAAAGCACTTCCCCACCGAGCCCGGCACGGCGAGATTCTTGGTCGGTCATGAGTCCCTTGGAGGTAGAGACGATCGATAGCCCCATCCCGTTGAGCACCCTGGTCAATTCACGGGAGCCTACATACACGCGTTTGCCAGGCCGACTGATCCGTCGGACGCCTGTGATCACCGGTTGTCCCTCACCGATATACCGCAACTGAATTTTCAGAATTGGATGGCCACCACTCTGCTCACGCTCATACTGACCTATAAAGCCCTCTGCTTTTAACACGCGCAGGATCTCCATCTTGAGCTTGGAAGCCGGCACAGTGACCGAAGCGTGGCCGCGGCCCAAGGCATTGTGAATGCGCGTCAGAAGGTCAGCGATCGGATCCGTCATCATAATGTCACTCCAACTTTGGTCAGCGCCCAAGAATCATCCCGTCGATCCTTCACTGGCGAAGGAGAGCGGGTGAGAACTATTTCTTTCTACCAACTCGACTTTCTGATTCCCGGAATTTCGCCCTTCAAACTAAAAAACCGGAAACAAATGCGGCACAGGCGGAAACGCCGCAGAAAGCCTCGCACGCGCCCACAGTTCGGGCAGCGATTGTAATTACGTGTGCTGAACTTTGATGAAACCGCTGCTTTATTTCGTAATGCTTTTCTCGACACCGTGCACTCCGTTTCCTAAAAGGAAGTGTGTCTATGCTCTAAAAGGCATCCCCATGTGGCGAAGCAGAGCCTTGCCTTCATCATTGGTGGTGGCCGTGGTCACAATCGTAATATCCATTCCGTGAATGGACGCCACGTTGTCGTACTGAATTTCCGGGAAAATTAATTGTTCTTTCAGACCTAAGGTATAGTTTCCACGACCGTCAAATGCCTTGGGGGAAACGCCTCGAAAATCTCGGATGCGAGGGAGCGCGAGCGACACGAGACGATCGAGAAACTCATACATGCGATCGTTGCGAAGTGTCACCTTGGCGCCGATCGGCATCCCTTGACGGAGCTTAAATCCGGCAATCGCCTTCTTCGCCTTGGTGACTACCGGTCGTTGTCCTGTAATAATCCCCAATTCAGTGACAGCGCTTTCCAGAAGTTTCACATTCTGGATGGCTTCTCCCATTCCCACGTTCAAGACGACTCGCTCAACCTTCGGCACCTGCATTGGATTTTTATACCCAAACTCCTTCATCAGTGCCGGCACGATCTGATTGCGATATGTCTCTCTCAAACGAGGCGTGATTTTCGGCTCGTCTTGAGTCTTGGCACCCTTGCTTGGCACGGCTCCTTCAGGCCGAAGTTCTTTCTTCTGACCCGCGGCCTCCTTCTTCACTTTTTTCTCAGAGGCCTTACCGGCCGATGGTTTTTCCGTCTTGGCCATCGTACCCTTCCCTTATGTCCGTTCGATGACTTCCTGGCACTTCTTGCAAATACGAACCCGCCGCCCGTCATTCAATTGCTTGATCCCAAGCCGAACCGGCTTGTTGCAATTGCCGCAGAGAAACATGACGTTGGAGAGAGCAAGAGGCGCTTCACGCTCGATGATTCCGCCCTGTTTGACCTTTTGATTCGGCTTCGTATGCCGCTTGATCAAATTCAACTTTTCGACGATCACCTTGCCATCACTCAGGTGAAGCGAAAGCACCTTCCCGGTCTTCCCACGTTCACGACCGGTGGTGACCATGACCGTATCGCCTTTTTTAATCTTCGTTTTGGCTACTGATGCACTCATCTGATATTCCTTCGCTACAACACTTCAGGGGCTAAGGAGATAATCTTCATAAACTTCTTCCAGCGCAACTCGCGAGCCACCGGCCCAAAAATACGGGTTCCAATCGGTTCACCCTGCGCATTGATCAAAACACATGCGTTCCGATCAAACTTGATGTAAGAGCCATCTTCGCGTCGAACCCCTTTGGTGGTCCGAACAATGACGGCTTTACTCACATCACCCTTCTTCACAGTCGCCTGAGGGATGGCTTCCTTGACGGCCACCACGACGATATCGCCGAGCGACCCATACCGACGCTTGGATCCACCCAAGACGTGAAAGCACATGACTTGCTTGGCGCCCGAGTTATCTGCCACATCGAGATAGCTATAATTCTGGATCATGATTCAGACTGGCCTCGCTGCATGACTTGCACCACTCGCCAATGCTTTTCTTTGCTAATGGGCCGGGTTTGTATCAACTTAACCCGGTCGCCCACCTTGCACACATTTTCTTCATCGTGCGCCTTCAGTTTAGTGACCCGTCGCATGACCTTGTGATACACGGGATGCAGCACGAACCGATCCACGGCGACCACGACGGTCTTGTCCATCTTGTCGCTGACTACATTGCCGAACCAATTCCGTCGCTTTTCCGATCGCTCGCTCATGATCCACGCCCTCTGCTTGCCATCTTTTTTTGGGTCAAGACCGTCTTCACTCTCGCTAAGTCACGCCGAGTCTGGCGGATCTTCATTGGATTTTCGATACGGCCGGTCGCGAGCTGAAAACGCAAGTTAAAGACTTCTTGTTTGAGCTGACGCTCTTTTTCCTGCAGTTCGACGTCGTCCATCGCTTGAAGTTCTTTTACGTCCATCAAATTTCCCCACGCACGACAAACTTTGTAGCCACGGGCAACTTATGGGCAGCCAGTCGGAGCGCCTCATGCGCCACTTCCCTAGTCACGCCATCCATTTCATAGAGAATTCTTCCGGGTTTCACGACTGCCACCCAGTATTCCGGATTCCCCTTGCCTTTACCCATGCGGGTTTCTGCCGGCTTCTTCGTAATCGGTTTGTCAGGAAATATCCGGGTCCAGACCTGACCGCCGCGCTTGACGTGCCTGGTGATGGCAATTCTGGCTGCTTCGATCTGGCGACTGGTGACCCAACCAGGCTCCAAAGCCTTGAGACCAAACTCGCCGAGGGTAATTTTTCCGCCGCGATACGCCTTTCCGCGCATGCGACCCTTCTGTGTCTTCCGAAACTTAACTTTCTTTGGTGCCAGCATGCGACTCTCTATCCTCTTTCAAATCCGCCTTCGCCCTTTTGAGGCTGAGCGACAACCACTTCACCGCGGTAAATCCATGTTTTCACACCGATCTGACCCATCGTGGTGTGGGCTTCTGCGAAGCCGTAATCAATATCGGCCCTCAGCGTATGCAGGGGGACTCGCCCTTCCCGATACCATTCAGTTCTGGCAATTTCAGCGCCTCCGAGACGGCCGGCGACGTTAATGCGTATACCCTGGGCGCCCAAACGTTGAGCAGCCGCAATGCTCCGCTTCATGGCACGACGAAAGGCCACGCGTTTCTCAAGCTGAACCGCAATATTCTCGCTCACGAGTTGCGCATCCAATTCAGGCTTCTTAATTTCCTTCACGGTAATATAGACCTGACGCCCGTACTGCTTCTCGAGCATCGCCTTTAATTTGTCGACTTCAGCGCCCTTACGGCCGATAATGATGCCCGGACGAGCGGTATGAATGATGACGCGGGTCTGATCGCCTGAACGTTCGATTTCCACACGCGAAACCCCGGCATGATACAGCTTCTCCTTCACCACTTTTCGAATCGCGATATCTTCATGAAGAAGCTTCGAAAAGTCTTTTCCGGCGTACCATCGGGAACTCCAGGGTCGGCTATACCCGAGTCGATAACCAATTGGATGTGTCTTCTGTCCCATAGTGCTCCTGCTAACTATTTTCGACCGACCGACTCCGGCGCTTCTACTACCACGGTAATATGGCTCGTTCGCTTATGGATCGAGGCCGCGCGGCCCATCGCACGTGCATGAAACCGCTTGAAAGTCGGCCCACAGTCGACGTACGCGCGGGACACCCGCATGGAGTCGCTATCGCCAAGTTCCTTTTGTTCGGCATTGGCGACCGCAGAACGAAGGACCTTCTCGACCACCTTGGCGGCAGCCCGTGGTGTAAACTTCAACATGGTCAACGCTTGCGAAACCTGTTGTCCGCGGATCATATCGACCACCGGCCTCGCCTTTCGTGGCGCGACTCTGACAAACCGAAGAATTGCTTTCGCCTCAGCCATATCACACTCCGTTATTCATTCGTCGCGAACCGTCGACCAGTACGATGAAGGGCCTACTTCAGCGCCACCGCTTTCTCGGTTCGCGCCGCCCCGTGCCCCTTGAAAAATCGCGTCGGAGCGAATTCTCCGAGCTTGTGACCGACCATGTTTTCCGTCACAAAGACCGGGATAAATTTCTTCCCGTTATGAACCGCAAGGGTATTGCCGATCATTTCAGGAGTAATAGTCGACCGACGGGACCATGTCTTGATAATTTTGCGATCTTTATTCTCGTTCATCCGCTCAATCTTCTTGAGAAGATGATCGTCGACGAAAGCGCCCTTACTGACTGAACGCGGCATACGAGTCTCCGATTACTTCTTGCGTCGTGTGATAATGAACTTATTCGTGGACTTGTTCTTTCTCGTCTTATATCCCTTGGTCGGAACGCCCCACGGAGAAACAGGATGGGGGTTACCTTGACCTGATTTACCCTCTCCGCCGCCGTGTGGATGGTCGACCGGATTCATGACGACGCCACGCACGTGAGGTCGCCGTCCCAGCCAGCGAGACCGACCCGCCTTTCCGATTGAGATATTTTCATGGTCCAGGTTGCCGACCTGCCCAACGGTTGCCATACAAGTCCCGAGGATGCGCCTCATTTCTCCTGATTTGAGGCGAACCTGTACATAACCTTCCTCCCGACCCATGACTTGAGCAAAACCACCGGCACTCCGAATCAATTGACCGCCCTTGCCTGGCTTCAGCTCTATATTGTGAATGGTTGTACCAAGCGGCATAGTGGTCAACGGCAATGCATTGCCTGGTCGTACTTCGGCGTCAGGACCTGACTGGACCATATCATTGACCTTCAGACCGGCCGGTGCCAGGATGTACCGCTTTTCTCCATCGACATAGGCCAATAAGGCGATACGCGCGGATCTGTTTGGGTCATACTCGATTGCCTGAACGCGTGCCGGAATTCCGACTTTGTCGCGCTTGAAATCAATCATGCGGTACAAGCGCTTGTGCCCACTCCCACGAAAGCGAATGGTCATACGACCATCGTTATTCCGCCCACCGGAACGAGTATGAAACTTCGTCAGACTTTTCTCAGGTTTTTTTTCCGTGAGATCCTCATTTGTGAGGACCATCATTGCCCGTCGCCCTGGAGAAGTCGGTCTATATTGCTTCAACCCCATTTCCCTCTACCCTCTCTCTTTTCCTACTGGAGATACTCCAACAGCGCCGCTCGAGATGCCTTGCTGGCTGGCTGGAAGGACCACTGTCCTCGTGGGCGTATTCTGGTTGACACGGGGTCGACTCCAACAGTCCTAACCGTATGGCTACACCCCTTCATACATCTCCAGCTTTTCGCCTTCTTTCAATGTCACAATCGCCTTCTTCCAATCGGGTCGCTTTCCGACAAACCGTCCTAAGCGCTTTACCTTCCCGGGCACATTCATCACATGGACCCGCTCCACGCGTACTTTCAGGGCCGATTCCACGGCCCGCTTAATTTCGATACGGTTGGCATTCCCACGGACCACAAAGCCGACCTTATTGCTGGTTTCACGCATTGCTGTTAACTTTTCCGTCAACAGTGGCGAGACGAGAACATCCTGATGATCGTGTTTCATGACCACACCTCTTGCACGCGCGGCAATACACGCTCGAGAATCACGATGGCGTGATAGCGAAGAACATCGTAGACATTGAGCGTTTCGGGAGTGACGAGCTTCACCTGAGGAAGATTTCTCGCCACCCGCTCAAGCGTGGTGCTCTCTTCGCCGATGACGATCAATGTTGGACGAGTCAAACCCAGGTTGGCCAACGCCTGCGCCAACAGCTTGGTTTTCGGCTCGGCGATGGACAACTCTGACACCACCATAACGGCACCCTCGGCCAGCCGAGCAGACAAAGCGCTTCGGAGAGCGGCGTGATACTTCTTTTTTGGAATGCTATAGGCGTAGCTGCGCGGGTGCGGCCCGAACACGATGCCACCGTGGCGCCATACCGGAGATCGAATAGACCCGGCTCTGGCCCGGCCGGTATGCTTCTGTTTCCATGGTTTTTTCCCGGATCCGCTCACCTCGCCACGCCGCAACGTCGAAGCAGTGCCCTGACGCTCGCACGCTTGCTGCATAACCACAGCCGTATGGACCAAATGAGGGTCCGCCTTCACACCAAACACCCCGTCATGTAACTCGACGGAGCCTACCTTTTTTTTGTTGAGATCGAGCACATCTACAATTGCCATGGTCAGCTCTTTTTAGATTTCCGAACTGTCACAAAACCACCCGTGGCCCCCGGAATAGCGCCGCTGATAAAGAGAAGATTCTCATCCGGCCGCGCCTCAACCACTCTCAAACGCTGGACGGTCACGCGCTCGCTTCCCATATGGCCGGGCAGTGCCTTGTTCTTCCAGACACGAGACGGATGTGAACTGGCCCCAATAGATCCGGGCGCTCGATGGAACATGGAGCCATGAGTTTCCGGCCCCCCGCGATAATTGTGCCGCTTCATCACGCCCTGGAAGCCCTTCCCCTTGGAGACCCCTTCGACATCAACCCAATCGCCCTTCGCAAAGAGATCGGCCTTAAACGTCTGACCGAGTTCAACATTCCCCGTCTTCTTAAATTCCATCAAACGCCGGCTAGGGGGGAGATTCGAGGCCTTCAAATGCCCCAACTCCGGCTTGTTCAACTTTCTTGCCGGCACTTCATCAAACGCAAGTTGGACAGCTTCATAGCCATGCTGTTCCTTTGTCTTAATCGCTGAGATCCGGCAGGGACCGGCCTGAACAACCGTCACGGTCGTCAAGCGCCCACCGTCGTCATACACCTGGGTCATTCCCAACTTCTTTCCGAGCAAACCGTTCGTCATGCCAGCACCATTTCTTCTTCAAAAGACGCACACCGTTCATCTGGTTGAGTGAAACCGTGAGCCGTCTTCAACATCCGAATCACAACTTAATCTCCACATCGACGCCAGCCGCTAAGTTGAGCTTCATTAACGCATCCATGGTCTCCGGTGTCGGCTCCATAATGTCGAGTAATCGCTTATGAGTTCGGATCTCGAACTGCTCACGCGATTTTTTATCGACGTGAGTTGAGCGCTGGACCGTAAATTTTTCAATGCGCGTCGGCAGAGGAATTGGGCCGGCCACCTTGGCTCCACTGCGCTTCACGGTCTCCACGATCTCGGCAACGGACTGATCCAAGACGCGATAATCGAAGCCCTTCAATCTGATACGAATACGCTGATCAACCTTCACAATATCTCCTGCTGTTCCCGATTCATCGCCTGAAATCGAACCGCTTGCCTCTACGCCACAATTTCGGTGACGATGCCGGAGCCGACGGTCTTGCCACCTTCCCGCACGGCAAACCGCAAGCCCTGATCCATCGCAATCGGCGAGATCAATTCGGCACTGATCGTCACATTATCCCCCGGCATGACCATCTCCACCCCCGGATTGAGCTGCACGATCCCCGTCACATCCGTGGTCCGGAAGTAAAACTGCGGCCGGTAGCCATTAAAGAAGGGCGTATGCCGGCCCCCTTCCTCTTTGGTCAACACGTAAATTTCCGCCTTGAACTTCGTATGCGGCGTAATGCTCTTGGGCTTGGCCAGGACCATGCCGCGCTCCACATCTTCCTTCTTCGTCCCCCGCAACAGCACCCCGATGTTGTCGCCCGCCTGCCCTTCATCGAGCACCTTGCGGAACATCTCTACTCCGGTCACAATCGTGCTCTGCGTCGGCCGCAACCCGATGATCTCGATTTCATCGCCCACTTTGACGATCCCGCGCTCACAGCGCCCCGTCACCACCGTCCCCCGGCCGCTGATCGTAAAGACGTCTTCGATCGGCATCAGAAACGGCTTGTCGATGGGCCGCACGGGCGTCGGGATGTAGCTATCCACCGCATCGAGCAACTTCAGAATCGACGGCACGCCAATCTCGCTCTGATCGCCTTCCATGGCCTTCGTGGCCGACCCAGTGATAATGGGCGTCTTATCCCCCGGAAATTCATACTTGCTCAGCAACTCGCGCACTTCCAATTCGACCAGCTCGAGCAATTCCTTATCGTCGACCTTGTCCGCCTTGTTGAGGAACACGACGACATACGGCACGCCCACCTGCCGGGCGAGCAGAATGTGCTCGCGGGTCTGCGGCATGGGCCCGTCGGCGGCGCTGACGACCAAAATGGCCCCGTCCATCTGCGCGGCCCCGGTAATCATGTTCTTGACATAGTCCGCATGCCCCGGACAATCCACGTGCGCATAGTGCCGCTTGTCGGTTTCGTACTCGACGTGACTGATGGCAATCGTCATGATCTTGGACGCATCGCGCCGGCCCTGCGATTCGCTCGCCTTGGCCACTTCGTCGTAACTGACAAACTTCGCCATGCCGCGCTCGCTGCAGATCTTCGTCAGTGCGGACGTGAGCGTCGTCTTGCCGTGGTCCACATGCCCGATCGTCCCGATATTCACGTGGGGCTTGCGCCGCTCAAACTTCGCCTTCGCCATACCCTCCTCCTTCGTCCGATTGGATCACTTGAGTTGCTACACTGATACCGGCAAACGGTCGCGATCCCGCGATCAAGCGGCCCCTTGGTTCTTCGCGATAATCTGCTCAGCGATCTGCTTCGGAACCTGTTCATACCGATCAAATTCCATGCTGTACGTCGCTCGTCCCTGCGTACGCGAACGCAAGTCGGTGGCATACCCGAACATCTCGCTTAAGGGAACGGCAGCATCAATGGCCTGCGATCCTGCACGAACCTTGATCCCCTGGATCTTGCCGCGTCGACCGTTGAGATTCCCAATGACGTCACCCATATATTCCTGCGGCACCAAGACTTCCACTTTCATGATGGGCTCCAGCAGGACCGCATCGGCTCTCCGGCAAGCATCCTGAAACCCCATCGATGCCGCAATCTTAAAGGCCATTTCATTGGAATCGACATCGTGGTATGAGCCGTCGATCACGGTCACACGCACATCCCGCATCGGATAACCGGCTAACACACCCGTTTCCATGCGCTCGCGAACCCCTTTTTCTATGGCCGGAACGTATTCTCGTGGGATGGAACCACCTACAATCTTATTGACAAATTCGAAACCCTTCCCCGGCTCACTCGGCTCCACGGTCAAAACGACATGGCCATACTGCCCACGCCCGCCCGTCTGCTTGATGTATTTTCCTTCGGCTTCTGCATGGCGCCTAATCGTTTCACGGTACGCAACCTCGGGCTTGCCAACGTTCGCTTCAACTTTGAACTCGCGCATCAACCGGTCGACAATGATCTCGAGATGTAACTCGCCCATCCCGGCGATAATGGTCTGCGCCGTCTCTTCGTCGGTTCGTACCCGGAACGATGGGTCCTCCTGCGCCAATTTCTGGAGCGAAAATCCAAGCTTCTCCTGATCCTGCTTGGTCTTCGGCTCAATCGCCATTGAAATCACCGGCTCAGGAAATTTCATGACTTCCAGGAGAATCGGGTTCTTTTCATCACAGAGAGTATCGCCCGTCGTCGCCCCCTTCAACCCGACCGCCGCCGCAATGTCCCCGGCATAGACCTCATCGATATCTTCCCGCTTATTGGCGTGCATTTTCAGCAGCCGTCCGATCCGTTCCTTTGTATTCTTGGTAATGTTATAGACAGTTGTCCCTGTCTTGAGCGTACCTGAATAGACCCTGAAATACGTCAATTGACCCGCGAACGGGTCGGTCATAATCTTAAAGGCCAAGGCGGAAAACGGCTCGTTGTCGCTCGCTTGGCGTAGCAACTCTTTTTCGGTCGAGGGATCCACGCCCGTCACCGGCGGGATATCTAGCGGCGACGGGAGGAAGTCCACCACTCCATCGAGGAGCTGCTGCACGCCTTTGTTCTTAAAAGATGCCCCGCAGAGGACCGGGGTCACTTTCATGCTGATTGCACCCGCACGAACGGCCTTCTTCACGTCCTCTTCAGTTAATGTGTCGCCATTTAAATATTTTTCCAAGACGCGCTCGTCATATTCCGCCACGGCTTCCAGCATCTTCTCGCGATACTCACGAGAAATCTCGACCATATTTGCCGGGATTTCCTCTACCTTGTATCTGGCACCCAATGATTCGTCATCGTACACATACGCCTTCATGGTGATCAGATCGACGCAACCCCTGAAATCGCCCTCTCGACCGATTGGCAACTGAATCGGAACAGGCGTCGCTCCCAGACGATCCACCATCGATTGCACACTTGTAAAAAAGTCGGCACCGATACGATCCATTTTATTCATGAAGGCGATGCGCGGCACATGATACTTATCCGCCTGCCGCCAGACGGTTTCAGATTGCGGCTCAACGCCTTGCACAGAATCAAAAACCGTGACGGCACCATCCAACACGCGCAAGGACCGCTCGACCTCAATGGTGAAATCGACGTGGCCCGGCGTATCAATAATATTGATGCGATAGTCCTTCCAATAGCAGGTCGTCGCAGCGGATGTGATCGTGATCCCACGCTCACGCTCCTGCTCCATCCAGTCCATTGTCGCAGCGCCATCGTGCACTTCGCCCATCTTGTGGGATACACCGGTGTAGAACAAGATGCGTTCAGTCGTCGTCGTTTTCCCGGCGTCGATATGCGCCATGATGCCGATATTTCTGGTCCGATCCAGGGAAACTCGCCGAGCCACGTGAAACCTCCGAAAATAATCGTGCTGCAGCAGACATTCGCCCGCGATACAGGTCGACCCACCTGCAATTCGCAGCGCGGCCAACTGCAGCACAAAGACTGTTTCTATGAACGCTGCTTACCAGCGGTAATGCGCAAAGGCCTTATTGGCCTCGGCCATTCGGTGTGTATCTTCTCGCTTCTTGACTGATGCCCCGGTATTGTTGGCTGCATCAAGCAACTCGCCAGCCAATTTTTCAGCCATGCTCTTTCCGCCGCGCGCCTTGGAATACTCTGAGATCCAGCGCAACGCCAACGACATACGGCGAACTGGACGTATTTCAACCGGCACTTGATAGGACGCGCCACCGACGCGGCGCGACTTCACTTCCACAATAGGCTTTACATTATCCAGCGCGGCCCGAAACACCTTAAGCGGGTCGTTACCTGTCTTCTCCTGAATGACATCGAATGCCCCGTAACACACCCGCTCGGCGGTGCTTTTCTTTCCCCCGTACATCATCACGTTGATAAACTTGCTCACCAGCTTATCGTGATATCGAGCATCGGGGGCCACCTCTCGCTGTCCAAATATTCGTCGTCTTGGCATCTTCGTTTCTTCTTTTAATGAATGTCAGTGGAAGTTACTTCGGCCGCTTCGCGCCGTACTTCGATCTACTTTGCTTGCGATTGGCGACCCCGACGGCATCCAACGCACCACGAACGATGTGGTAACGGACACCCGGTAAGTCCTTGACGCGGCCGCCCCGGACCAACACGATGGAGTGCTCCTGGAGATTGTGCCCCACGCCCGGAATATAAGAAGTGACTTCCATTCCGTTCGTCAGACGAACGCGGGCTACTTTCCGCAACGCCGAGTTCGGCTTTTTGGGCGTCGAGGTATAGACCCTGATACACACTCCACGTTTCTGCGGACAACGCTTGAGAGCCGGACTCTTCGTCTTCCCCTGCGCCTTCCGCCTTCCCTGTCGCACTAATTGATTGATCGTTGGCATTTCAATTTCCTGTTGGCTATTCGCCCAAAGCCGACGGATTATAATGAGGTGCGAGCTCCATGTCAAGCAAGCAGAAACCCTTTTTACGCACCAGTCGACCCAGTTTCTACTTTTTGTTGCATCTCTTGCGCAATACCGACTGGCTCGCCGGTCAACTCACGGTCTTCCGCCTCCTGCTTGGGACTTATGACAAACGTGTCGCGATATTCGTCGAACCCCGTCCCGGCAGGAATCAGGCGCCCGACGATGACATTTTCCTTCAAGCCCAAGAGCTGATCTTCCTTCCCGTTAATAGACGCTTCCGTCAAGACACGAGTTGTCTCCTGGAAGGAGGCAGCCGAAATAAAGCTATCCGTCGTCAAGGCTGCTTTAGTAATGCCCAACAATACCGGCTTCCCAAGCGCCGCTTTGCCGCCATTGGCCAAGACCCGCTCGTTTTCGTCTTCGAATGCGAACCGACTTACTTGGCTTCCCGGTAGGAACTCCGTATCCCCCGGATCTTCGATGCGAACCTTCCGCAACATTTGGCGGACAATGATCTCAATGTGCTTGTCATTGATCGAGACACCTTGCAACCGGTACACATCCTGGACTTCGTCCACGAGATATTTCTGGAGTTCTTTCGGACCCAGTACGTCCAGAATGTCATGCGGATTTGCCGACCCGTCCATGAGCGGCTCACCGGCTCTGACCCAATCTCCTTCGTGGACATTGACGTGCTTTCCCTTGGGAATGGAATACTCTTTCCGATCCCCTACTTTATTGTCGACGATGACTCTGCGCATACCTTTTACGAAGCCTTCATAGGAAACCTCACCATCGATTTCGCTGATAACCGCCTGCTCTTTTGGCTTCCGAGCCTCGAATAGCTCAGCGACACGCGGCAAACCTCCGGTGATGTCTTTGGTCTTCGTCGTCTCGCGAGGAATCTTTGCCAGCACGTCACCCGGATAAACAGTGCTCCCCTTTTCGACGAGAATATGCGCGCCCACGGGAAGAAGATATCGAGCCACGGCCGCCGCGCTTGAAACCTTTGCCGTCTTGCCGGAGTCATCCTTAATGGAGACGCGCGGCCGCATCGTGGTGCCGGAATGCTCAATCACCACTTTGCGCGACAATCCCGTGACCTCATCGAACTCCTCTTTCATGGTCACGCCTTCAGTAATATCCCCATACGCGACCTTACCACCCACATCCGTCAGGATAGAGAGGGAATAGGGATCCCATTCGACCAGCCTCTGACCGACTTCCACGCGGCCGCCGTCTTTAACCTTGATGCGCGCGCCGTACACCACGGGATACTTTTCGCGTTCGCGACCGTTTTCATCATAGATCGCAATCTTGGCGTTGCGATTCATCACGACCCATTCGCCTTCTTTATTCTTCACGGCTATGGTCGGATTATGGTGGTCGGTGTTTTTCTTCGCATCGAAGCTCATAAATTTCAAGAAACCGGCATGTTTTCCCTCAACCACCGTCTGCTCGACGACCTTGCTCGCCGTTCCGCCGATATGGAACGTTCTCATTGTGAGCTGCGTACCCGGCTCTCCGATCGACTGCGCGGCAATAACGCCAACCGGCTCGCCTTTTTCCACTAGCCGACCTCGGGAGAGATCGCGTCCATAGCACTTGATACAGACACCCCGGCGCGACTGACAGGTAAGCACTGAACGGATGGTAACCCGATCGACACCGGCTTCAACAACGCTCTTGGCGCGCTCCTCGTCGATTTCTTCGTTGGCCTTGACGATCATCTCGCCGGTTAACGGATCGCGAATGTCTTCCGACGCCAAACGACCCAAGATACGGTCCTCGAGCGGTTGAATAATTTCTCCACCCTCAATAAGGGCCGTCACGACAATGCCGTCTGCCGTTCCGCAATCCAGCTCGGTGATAATTACATCTTGGCTGATGTCGACCAGCCGCCGGGTGAGATAGCCGGAGTTCGCAGTCTTCAACGCAGTGTCCGCGAGACCTTTGCGGGCGCCGTGCGTGGAAATGAAATACTGCAACACGGTCAAGCCTTCCCGGAAATTCGCCGTAATCGGCGTCTCAATAATTTCACCTGAAGGCTTAGCCATCAAACCGCGCATACCGCCAAGCTGCCTGATCTGCTGAGAGCTGCCACGTGCGCCCGAGTCGGCCATCATGAAAATCGGATTGAAGGCCTCCTTAGATCCGCCGTCCGCTCCCAGGCTCAGCTCTTTCATCATCTCGTTCGCCACCTGTTCGGTGACATGCGCCCAGATATCGATGACCTTGTTGTAGCGCTCCCCGTTCGTGATCAACCCTTCACTGTACTGTTTCTCGATTTCGTTGACTTCGCGTTGAGCCCGGTTAATCAGTTCTTCCTTTTTCAGCGGGATGTGCATGTTGTCGATACAGATCGACGCGCCCGCCTTGGTGGCATAGTAAAATCCCAAGTCTTTAATCTTATCCAACAACATAACGGTTTCTCGGTGGCCGGCTTGTCGATACACTGTATCGATCAGCTTGGTCATTTCCTTCTTGGTCATGACCTGATTGGCAACCGAGAAGGGCGTCGTGACCGGCAACACTTCACCGAGGAGGATCCGCCCCACCGTCGTCGCTACAAGATTGCCTTCGATACGGACTTTGATTTTCGCGTGCTCTTCCACTTCGCCGGCATCATAGGCCATTCGCACTTCTTCCTGAGATGCGAACACCTTGCCTTCACCTTTGGCACCAGGCCGTTCCTTGGTCAACCAATAGCAGCCCAACACCATATCTTGGGACGGCACGGCAATTGGCTTGCCATTGGCGGGCGAAAGGATGTTATTGATTGACATCATCAGCACACGCGCTTCGATTTGCGCTTCAACGGAAAGCGGCACATGCACCGCCATCTGATCGCCGTCAAAGTCCGCATTGAAGGCCGCGCATACCAAAGGATGCAACCTGATAGCCTTGCCTTCGACGAGCACGGGATCGAACGCCTGAATACCAAGACGGTGGAGCGTCGGCGCGCGGTTGAGAAGAACGGGATGCTCGCGGATGACTTCATCCAGCACATCCCAGACTTCCGGACGTTCCTTCTCAACCAACCGCTTCGCGCTTTTGATCGTGGTGGCAGCCCCCCTGGCTTCCAGTTTGTGAAAGATAAACGGCTTGAATAGTTCGAGGGCCATCTTTTTTGGCAGCCCGCACTGATTCAAACGTAGCTCCGGACCGACGACGATCACGGAACGACCGGAGTAATCCACACGCTTTCCGAGCAGGTTCTGCCGGAACCGGCCCTGCTTGCCCTTGAGCATGTCGCTCAACGACTTCAACGGTCGTTTGTTCGGACCACGGATCGCCCGCCCTCGGCGTCCGTTATCAAAGAGCGCATCAACGGCCTCCTGGAGCATCCGCATCTCATTTCGGATGATCACGCCGGGCGCTTTGAGTTCCATCAGCCGCTTCAATCGATTATTCCGATTGATGACTCGGCGATAGAGATCATTCAGATCCGATGTGGCAAACCGGCCGCCGTCCAATGGCACCAATGGACGCAATTCGGGCGGGAGGACGGGAATGACGTCCATAATCATCCACTCGGGCTTATTTCCGGATTTCCGGAAGGCCTCGAGGACCTTCAAGCGCTTCGCCAGTTTTTTCTTCACTGCGACCGACGTAGAAGTCTTGGACTTGATATGGAGTTCGTCCCACTGGGCATTGATGTCGACTTTTCTGAGCAGATCGCGAATGGCTTCTGCGCCGATTCCTGCCTTGAAAGCGCTCGCGCCGTGTTCTTCCTGAAGGGTGCGGAGCATGTCCTCCGTTAACAACTCTTGCACCTTCAGCGACGTATCGCCTGGATCCACGACAACGTAGCTTTCAAAGTAGAGAATTTTCTCCAGGTGCTTCAGACTCATATCGAGCAGCGTGCCGATCCGGCTTGGCACGCCCTTGAGAAACCAGATATGAGCCACTGGAGCGGCCAGCTCGATATGTCCCATCCGCTCGCGCCGCACTTTCGACTGGATGACTTCGACACCGCATTTATCACAGACGATGCCGCGATGCTTCATGCGCTTATATTTGCCGCAATTGCACTCCCAATCCTTGATAGGACCGAAAATTTTCGCGCAAAACAGTCCATCCTTTTCCGGCTTAAACGAACGATAATTGATCGTCTCCGGTTTCTTCACTTCGCCATAGGACCACGAGCGAATCTTTTCCGGCGATGCAATCCGAATGCGCATGGCATCAAAGGACATGGAATCGCGAGGCTTTTCAAATAGTGTGTAAATGCCTTCCAAGGGTATCCTCCTTGTAAGCGGTCAGCTTTCAGCCATCAGTTTTCAGCACAGATTCTTTTCCGAGTCATGGCATAGTCCATCTGGCTGATCGCTCACGGCTAACGGCTAATGGCTTCTCTTCGGTTCATTCTTTTGATTTGACCAGTTCGACGTCGAGACCGAGGCTTTGCAGTTCCTTGACCAATACGTTGAAGGATTCCGGCAGGCCCGGCTCCAAAAAGTTTTCTCCTTTGACGATGGCCTCATAAATCCGCGAGCGGCCCGGCACATCATCCGACTTGACGGTAAGGAATTCCTGGAGAGTGGAAGCCGCGCCATATGCCTGAAGCGCCCACACCTCCATTTCACCCAATCGTTGTCCACCGAATTGCGCCTTTCCACCCAACGGTTGCTGCGTGACCAGCGAATAGGGACCGATGGAGCGGGCGTGAATTTTATCATCCACTAAATGGTGCAATTTCAGCATGTACATATATCCGACTGTGACCGGACTCTTAAACGGCTCTCCGGTCCGACCGTCATAGAGTCGCGTTTGCCCGGTTGGCGGCAAGCCCGCCTTTTTGAGCAACTCCTTAATTTCCTTTTCGGACGCTCCGTCAAAAACCGGGCTGGAGACGTTAATGCCGAGCGCCTTCGCGGCCCAGCCCAAATGCGTTTCAAGAATTTGCCCGACGTTCATACGCGAGGGCACACCCAATGGATTCAAGACGATCTCGACAGGGGTGCCGTCCGGCAGATACGGCATATCCTCTTCCGGCAAAATTCTGGAGACCACGCCTTTGTTGCCATGCCGGCCCGCCATCTTGTCCCCGACAGAGATCTTCCGCTTCATCGCAATATACACTTTGACCAGCTTAATGACGCCAGGCGGCAATTCATCGCCTCGCTTGAGACGCCCGACCTTATCGTCATACAGCGTCTGCAAGATTTCAATCTGCTCCTTTGCGAGCCGTTCGATTTCTTCGAGCTGTTTCTGCTCATCGGGATCGCTCAACGTGATGTGCTTGATTTGATCGTCACCCAACTTCTTGAGCACCTCTGCCGTGAGCTTCCCCTTTTTCTTCAGGGTCACGTCTCCCGTGTCAGCGTCCATGAGGTCTCGCCCCACCACTTTCCCGAGCAAGAACTTCCGCACCTTCTTCGTCTTTTCTTCTTCGATAATGCGAAGCTCGTCTTGGTGGTCGCGCTGCAACTTCAGGACATCTTCATTTTCGATGCTCTTGGAGCGTTCATCCTTGTCAAGCCCTTTGCGCGAAAAAATCTTGACATCGACAACAATCCCCTCGACGCCGGGCGGCACTTGAAGGGAGGTGTCCTTGACGTCGCCCGCCTTTTCACCGAAGATCGCTCGAAGCAGTTTCTCCTCAGGGGTCAGTTGCGTCTCTCCCTTCGGAGTCACCTTCCCGACCAGAATATCTCCCGGCTTCACCTCCGCGCCTATCCGGATGATGCCGCTTTCATCGAGATTTCTGAGCGCTTCCTCTCCGACATTGGGAATGTCCCGAGTGATTTCTTCTTTACCTAATTTTGTGTCACGAGCCTCGACTTCAAACTCCTCGATATGGATCGACGTGAACGCATCCTCACGCACCAGCTTTTCGCTGAGGAGGATGGCGTCTTCGAAATTGTATCCGCCCCATGGCATGAAGGCGACCAAGACGTTCTGGCCAAGCGCCAACTCGCCCTTATCCATCGCCGGCCCATCACCGAGCACTTGTCCCTTTTTCACCGGCTGTCCCACGCGAACGACCGGCTTCTGCGTGATACAGGTGTTCTGATTGGACCGCTGAAATTTGATCAAATCGTAGACATCCAACAATCCATCACTCTTCCGGCCGCCCTCATTCTTTTTCGGTTCGGCGCGGACCACGATCCGAGTCGCATCCACACTCTCGACAACCCCGGCTCGCTTCGATTGGATGACGTAGCCGGAATCTCTTGCTACGACCGCTTCCATGCCGGTTCCGACGAACGGCGCTTCAGTCCGTACCAAGGGTACGGCTTGCCGCTGCATGTTCGAGCCCATGAGAGCACGATTGGCATCATCGTGCTCAAGGAATGGCACCAAGGCTGTTGCGACGCTGACGACCTGTTTCGGCGAGACATCCATGTATTCCACCCGGTCCGCAGTCGTCGTGACAAAATCCCCGGCCTTCCGAGAGGAGATAGTTTCCGACACCAACCGTCCCGATCCATCCACTTTTGAATTGGCTTGCGCAACCGTGTACTGGTCACCCTCAATGGCAGACAGGTATTCAATCTCATCGGTGACACGGCCCTTTCGGACCTTACGATACGGCGCTTCAATGAAACCGAAATCGTTGATCCGGGCATAGGTGGCCAGCGAGGTAATCAACCCGATGTTCGGACCTTCCGGCGTTTCAATCGGACAGATACGACTGTAGTGGGAGGGGTGCACATCTCGCACCTCGAATCCCGCGCGTTCGCGGGTTAATCCCCCTGGGCCAAGCGCCGACAGCCGACGCTTGTGCGTGATTTCGGCCAATGGGTTGGTCTGATCCATAAACTGCGAGAGCTGGCTGCTGCTGAAGAACTCTTTGATCGCCGCCACGACGGGCTTGGCATTGATCAGGTCGTGCGGAAGCACCGTCTCCATATCGAGCAGATTCATCCGCTCCTTGATGCTGCGCTCCATGCGCACCAGACCCAAGCGAACCTGATTTTCCAACAGTTCGCCGACCGAGCGCACCCGTCGATTTCCCAAGTGGTCGATATCGTCGATGTCTCCCTTGCCAAGCTTCAGATTGACCAGATAGCGGATGACCTCCACGATATCCTGTGCCGTCAACGTGCGCTGCTCGAGGGCCAAATCAAGGCCGAGCTTCTTGTTGAGTTTCAACCGTCCAACCGGCGACAGATCATACCGTTTTCCGTTGTTGAACAGATTCTCAAAGAGCACTTTGGCCGTCTCGACCGATGGTGTTTCGCCAGGCCTGAGACGCTTATAGATTTCAACCATCGCCTCTTCTTTGGATTCAGTGTGCTCCATATCCAACGTATCGAGAATCACCGGCGTCGCAGTGACGGTGTCAAGGTAGATGGCTTTAAAGCTGTCGATGTTGCTTTCGAGAATCTTGTCGAGCGCCGCCGGCGTCAACTTATGGTTCTTCTCCAGCAACATCTCTTTGGACACGGGATCGACCAATTCCGTCAGAACCGCCCTACCAACGAGGTCGGCGGGGTTCACTGGAACTTCTTTCACACCGGCCGCCTTCAAACGGGCAATGGTATTCTTCGTCAGCTTGGCACCCTCACGGACTATAGGCTCTTTGCTGCCCTTTTCCGTAATTTCGACCGGACATCTCGCCCCGTGGTGAATCTCGGGATCAAGCTTCCGCATCAGCTTCCCTTTGACGACGCGGATTTCTTCCACAGCGTAATACATTTTCAGGAGATCGTCGCCGGAATAGCCGAAGGCTTTCAATAAAATCGTCGCCGGCATCTTACGGCGACGGTCGATACGCACATACAGGATGTCGCGCGCGTCGAACTCAAAGTCCAACCACGACCCCCGATATGGAATGATGCGGGCAGAGTACAACACCTTCCCGCTCGCATGCGTCTTCCCCTTATCATGCGTAAACGACGCGCCCGGAGACCGGTGGAGCTGACTGACCACTACACGTTCGGTGCCATTGATAATGAAGGTTCCCCGCTCCGTCATCAGCGGCAACTCGCCGACGTACACTTCCTGTTCGCGCACATCGAGTACTTTTTTCTTGGGCCCCTTGTCTTCCTTATCAAAGACCACGAGGCGTACGCGAAGCTTGAGTGGGACCGCGTACGTCATCCCCTGCTCAAGGCATTCGCGGACATCGTATTTCGGCGTACCCAAAGAGTAGCTGGAAAATTCCAGCACCGCCGTATTGTTGTAGTCAGCGATCGGAAACACACTGACCAGCGCGGCCTGGAGCCCCTTGTCCTCACGACGGTCAGGATCGGTCTCCAACTGCAGAAACTGCTCATAGGATCGCTTCTGGATTCCGATCAAATCGGGAATGTCAATGTTCGCACGGATTTTCGAATAATCTTTCCGCTCGACCAATCCATTGACAGACATCTCCAACATTCCAAGCTCCTCCATCAGAGAGAGTGAACGGTCCTGCCGACATTAACCGTACCGGCACGACAACGCGTGTGTTCTGACGCTACTTAACCTCGACCTTTGCGCCACTTTCCTCTAACTTCTTTTTCATCGTGTCGGCTTCTTCCTTCGTGACACCAGTCTTGATGGGCTTAGGCGCACCTTCCACAAGATCCTTGGCTTCCTTCAAGCCCAGGCTGGTGAGCTCTCGAACAACCTTGATCACTTGGATCTTTTTGTCAGCCGCGGCGCTCGCCAGAATCACATCAAAGGAAGTCTTCTCCTCCGCCGCCGGAGCGGCTGCACCGCCTCCTGTACCAGGTGCCGCGACGGCGACTGGAGCGGCTGCCGTAACGCCGAAGCGGGTCTCCAATCCCTTGACCAACTCTGAAAGCTCCAATACGCTCATGCCTTCAATGGCCTTGATGAATTCCTCTTGCGATAACTTGCCTTCTGCTGTTGCCATGTCCCCTTCTCCTTTCTTCTTGTCCTGAATTGCCGCTAATACTCCAACGAGTCCCCTCATGAGTCCGCTCAGTGCGTAGACCAAACCACGGGCCGGTCCTTGCATCGCAGAGAGCAGCATGGATATCAGCACCGCTTTCGACGGGAGGCCGGCGACAGCAAGCAGCTGCTCGGCCTGCAGCAAATTGCCATCCAACACTCCCACGGTGATCTTCATCTTTTCTTCGCGCTTTTCCGCTTTAATGAAATCGCGCAATATTTTGGTCGCTACGGCCGGATCGTCATACCCGATGAGCACCGCCAATGGGCCTTTAAAATGCGGCTTGGCCGCGACGATTTGCGTCCCTTCCACGGCTCGTGCCGCGAGCGTATTTTTCATCACCGTGAACTCGGCCTTTACGCCGCGCAATTGCCGCCGTAGTTCCGTGACATGATTGACCTCAAGCCCGGAGCACTCTGTCATCACGGCGAGCTTCGCCCGCGAGAACTTTTCATGCAGTTCGGCAATGGCGGTCGCTTTCTCTTCCTTTTTCATGTCCCCTTCTCCCCTTCCTCTCACTACGCTACGCTACCTGGGCGCCTGCATGATGTCCTTAGCGTGCCGGCGCCCCGCACGCATGCCGCAATCCAAGCACCCATCCAGACTTTTAGCTCCATTCCTTAGTGATGCCCATTGGATCCAAGTGCACGCCCGGTCCCATGGTGCTGGAAATAGTCGCGCTCTTCAGATACCGTCCCTTGACGGACGCCGGTCGGGCTTTCATGACAGATTCAAGAACGGCATTGGCGTTGTCATAAAGATGATCGGGAGTAAAAGAGACTTTGCCCACCGGCACGTGAACAATCCCCGCTTTCTCGACCTTGTACTCGACGCGCCCTTTCCGAATCTCATTGACGGCCTTCCCGACTTCAAACGTCACTGTTCCCGTCTTCGGATTGGGCATGAGACCACGCGGTCCAAGGACCTTTCCGAGCTTTCCGACTGACGCCATCAAATCCGGCGTCGAAATCGCCTGGTCAAAATCCATCCAACCGCCCTTAATTTTCTCCATCAGATCATCGGCACCGACGTAATCAGCCCCAGCGGCTCGCGCTTCCTGCTCCTTTTCGCCCTTTGCAAATACAAGCACACGCACCTTCTTGCCGGTCCCATGGGGAAGCACCGTGGTGCCACGAACCATCTGGTCGGCTCGCTTGGGATCGACGCCTAATCGAAGGGCTAAATCCACAGTTTCATCGAACTTGACGTAGGAGGATTGCTTGACAGTCTCCACGGCCTCCTTAAGCCCATAGAGCTTCGGCTCCACCTTCGCCGCCGCCGCCTCAAACTTCTTTCCCATCTGCCTACTCCTTCCTCTCCCCGTCAATAACGCCGACACGACATGCGGATTTGACACGGATCACTGAATGACAATTCCCATGCTCCGCGCCGTTCCTTCGATAATTCGAATGGCTCCGTCAACGTCGGCCGCATTGAGATCCGTCATTTTTTTCGTGGCAATATCTTTCAGTTGAGCTTTGGTGATTTTGCCGACCTTATCTTTATGCGGAATGCCCGAGCCCTTGATCAAACCGGCTGCTTTCTTGAGCAGATCGGATGCGGGAGGCGTGCGAGTAATGAAGGTGAACGTCCGGTCTTTGTAAACCGTGATCACAACCGGAATGATGCTGTCTCCGTCCTTCTGAGTTCGGGCGTTAAACTGTTTACAGAACTCCATGATATTCACGCCGTGCTGGCCCAAGGACGGTCCGACCGGTGGAGCCGGATTCGCCTTCCCGGCGGGAATCTGTAGCTTGATTTGACCGGTGATTTCTTTCGCCATGATTGCTCCTAGAGATTAGCTCAAACAGGATGTATACACGAGCTGCCGAGGACACCCCACGAACTCCAGCCGCTGCCGGCCGGGCACCAGGCCGGTGGCTGTCCCAGCATCTAGATCCTCTCGACCTGCATAAACCCGAGTTCAACAGGCGTGGACCTGCCGAAGATGCTGACTAGCACCTTAACGCGATTATGATCGCCATCGACCTCGTCCACTAAGGCATTGAATCCCAAGAAGGGCCCATCAATAATGCGGACATTATCACCCTTCACAAATCGGATTTGCTCTCGCGGGGCAGCCGTTCCGGAATCCACTTGCTTGAGCAAGGAATCCGCTTCGTCAGTCGTCAGCGGAATGGGCTTGGTCCCACCTCCGACAAAACCGGTCACCTTCGGAGTCTCCTTGATCATCTGAGCCGTTTCGTCGGTGAGCGGTGTTTCCAGCTCCACCAGGACGTACCCAGGGAAAAACTTCCGCCTGGAGGTCCGACGCTTTCCGTCCTTAATCTCGATGACGTCTTCGGTCGGAACCAAGACTTGCCCAAGCTGTTCGACCAAGCCCATTTGATTCGCGCGCTCCATGATGCTGGACTTCACACGCCCCTCAAATCCGGCATAGGTATGAATCACATACCAGTTCTTCCCCATTCTCCCCCTCAATAGCTCACGACCAGGTCAGGTCATCAGATAATCTTGCTCACCAACCAGACAAGAAACGAATCCACCACCGAGAGATACACCGACATGATGATGCAAAACACGATCACAACCGTTGTAGACCCGAGCGTCTCGCTTTTCGTGGGAAACGTGATTTTTCGGAATTCACTTTTAACTTCACGAAAAAACTCAACTGTCGAGTCCCACAATTTTTTGAACATTGAACGCTCCGTGCAGTCAGTTTCCTACAAGACTGATTCGCTCATAATGGCAGGGGCACTAGGAATCGAACCCAGACCTTCGGTTTTGGAGACCGACGTGCTAGCCGTTGAACACCATGCCCCTAGTACAAGCTGCTGAAAAGTCCGCCAACTGCATCCCCGCATCGAAAAACCCCCAACGTACCGCAGGGGATACGCCCTCGGCTTTTCCTCTACTGCGGCCCCTTGCTGGAGGCCTGCCTTGAGCTGCCTGCTGAGCCCAAGACAAAAGCCCTTCACTGATAGCCGCTCACTGGCTTATTTCACTTCTTTATGGGACGTGTGCTTTCTGCAGAAACGGCAATACTTATTTCGCTCAATGCGATCCGGATCGTTCTTCTTATTTTTCATGGTCGAATAATTCCGCCGCTTACAGATTCCACAGGCCATTGAGAATATTTCCCGCATAGCGCTCTCCCGCCTTCCTTAACTACGCCACAATTTCGGTGACGATGCCGGAGCCGACGGTCTTGCCACCTTCCCGCACGGCAAACCGCAAGCCCTGATCCATCGCAATCGGCGAGATCAATTCGGCACTGATCGTCACATTATCCCCCGGCATGACCATCTCCACCCCCGGATTGAGCTGCACGATCCCCGTCACATCCGTGGTCCGGAAGTAAAACTGCGGCCGGTAGCCATTAAAGAAGGGCGTATGCCGGCCCCCTTCCTCTTTGGTCAACACGTAAATTTCCGCCTTGAACTTCGTATGCGGCGTAATGCTCTTGGGCTTGGCCAGGACCATGCCGCGCTCCACATCTTCCTTCTTCGTCCCCCGCAACAGCACCCCGATGTTGTCGCCCGCCTGCCCTTCATCGAGCACCTTGCGGAACATCTCCACTCCGGTCACAATCGTGCTCTGCGTCGGCCGCAACCCGATGATCTCGATTTCATCGCCCACTTTGACGATCCCGCGCTCACAGCGCCCCGTCACCACCGTCCCCCGGCCGCTGATCGTAAAGACGTCTTCGATCGGCATCAGAAACGGCTTGTCGATGGGCCGTACGGGCGTCGGGATGTAGCTATCCACCGCATCGAGCAACTTCAGAATCGACGGCACGCCAATCTCGCTCTGATCGCCTTCCATGGCCTTCGTGGCCGACCCAGTGATAATGGGCGTCTTATCCCCCGGAAATTCATACTTGCTCAGCAACTCGCGCACTTCCAATTCGACCAGCTCGAGCAATTCCTTATCATCGACCTTGTCTGCCTTGTTGAGGAACACGACGACATACGGCACGCCCACCTGCCGGGCGAGCAGAATGTGCTCGCGGGTCTGCGGCATGGGCCCGTCGGCGGCGCTGACGACCAGAATGGCCCCGTCCATCTGCGCGGCCCCCGTAATCATGTTCTTGACATAGTCCGCATGCCCCGGACAATCCACGTGCGCATAGTGCCGCTTGTCGGTTTCGTACTCGACGTGACTGATGGCAATCGTCATGATCTTGGACGCATCGCGCCGGCCCTGCGATTCGCTCGCCTTAGCCACTTCGTCGTAACTGACAAACTTCGCCATGCCCCGCTCGCTGCAGATCTTCGTCAGTGCGGACGTGAGCGTCGTCTTGCCGTGGTCCACATGCCCGATCGTCCCGATATTCACGTGGGGCTTGCGCCGCTCAAACTTCGCCTTCGCCATACCCTCCTCCTTCGTCCGATGTGTTAATTGGTAATGTTCCCAAAGTTCGGCGAGATGGGTGCACTCGCGACTGCTTATTAGTCTCGATATGATTCATGCTGGAGCCCACGACGCGGATTGAACGCGTGACCTCGTCCTTACCAAGGACGTGCTCTACCAACTGAGCTACGTGGGCAGGTTTCGTTCATCGCTCGTCGTCATTCATCTGTCTTCACGCAGCCAACAGATCACTGCTCCATGCTTGCCTTCCATCAATTCACGCAATTCACGAATGACGCCTGACGTGCCCATGAAAGATGGAGCGGGCGAGGGGATTTGAACCCCTGACAGCCAGCTTGGAAGGCTGGAACTCTACCACTGAGCTACGCCCGCACGCCGAGAAGTCACAAGCAAAGGTATGATCCGACCACTTAAAACTTCTAAAACTTCCGGTTCTCGATACTGGCACATGGCAGACACCACAGCCTCTTGGCAGATTCGGTTTCCGCCGGCGATCGGTCAAAGCAAGCGGCTCAAGTAAGTTTGTTATGGTGGGCAGGCAAGGATTCGAACCTTGGAAGCCGATGGCAACAGATTTACAGTCTGCCCCCTTTGTCCACTTGGGTACCTGCCCTAACATCGCAAAGTCTCTTGATTCAGCCTTGTGTGCGCAAAAACAAACCATCCCGCTCACAGCTCTCCGCTTTCCAATCGCCCAGCAGGAGATGACTGTTCAGGATGGACAGTTAGCTATTCTGGAAGCAGGCAATTTTACGAATGATGTCTCGATATGTCAAGTGGGATGGCATGTTTTTTTAATGGCTTTAAGGTATTTTGACATTCTGTCCGCTCGGCATAGCCTAAGCCTAGGCTATTTGGCGAGATCGCGACAACGTGAACTCCCGGTGAGTGAACCGCGATTCGACTTCAGTGCTCCGGATATACGATCCGCCTCTGCGGGTGAATATTCCAGGAAATCCTGTAGCAACTGATTCACTTCTTGTGGGGTAATTCTGTTCGAAGGCGCCAGGTAGCGCTTTCGAGCAATAGATCGTTCTGCGTTATTTTCCGGCTCGTAATAACCAATTAAATCTCCCTCTTGATCTGCCTTTTTCAGCCGATTGACCCATGCATCCTGGACGGCGGCATTGTTCCGCCCCGATTTCGGTAGTGCTCGCTGCACTTCTAGTTTCGTCCAAATAGCCCAACCGACAAACACGGCCCACGTCTCATTCAACGCCTCCCAGGATTCACGATCGCTCAGAAATCGCTCTTCTGTCCGAGTCTTTCGCTGTACGATTGGCGTGATGCTGACCTGCTGATACTGACACTGTTGCCGATCTCGGGCAAACGCGAGCAAGCGAACCGCCATGTGGCCGGCGACTTCCGGATTGGCAAGCGAACTGATGTAATCGATATAGGCATGAAACAATTCATGGTACAACGTACCCAATTCTCGCGGAGCCAAATTGGCCACTTGCTTCAGGCGACCTCCGGCCGCGTTGAAGGAGAGGCTTCGGTTCAGCACCAGTCGATGCTCCTCCGGATGATACTCGGCCGCAAAGGCATGGAGATCGTCGAATTCCAATGTCACAAAGCCCGGATCCATGGCAACCAGAAATTGCGTCGGTAATCCCGCGACCTTGGCCTGCCTGATGAGGGATTGCCAGGAATCGTCGTTGACGTGATTGACCGGGTCCTTCAGTCCGGTAGCCGATCGATCCTCGGCGAGCACAGGGCCTGCCAAAAGAGAAATGACTAGCCAGCCGGCCAGGACAATGTGCTTTTTATCCGCCTTACCCCCATCGATCATGGAAGCCGCCTTCCTCGACCAGGGCCCACGTCTCGAGCAGAGAAGAAGGCACGTCATCCAAAAACCGGGATGGTTTTGACAGAACCGACCCGGTGGTTTTGTCATAGACATTAATAGGGTAGGTCAAGAATAAATGCTGTTTTGCCCGCGTCACCGCGACATAAAACAGGCGCCGCTCTTCCTCCAGTTCTTCTTCGGTCGCAAAGGAGTAGGCGGAAGGGAACCGGCCGTCGACGGCCCAAATGACGAAGACACATTGCCATTCTAGTCCTTTCGCCGAATGGATGGTCGACAACACGACCCGTTCATCGTCTCGGTCGACGCCATCGACATCCGTCACGCTCTGATCCGGCGGCTCCAAGGCCAGATCTGCCAGAAAGGCGTCCAGCTTCTGGTAACGTTCCGCGATCGTGTAGAGATGTTCGAGATCGCGCACCCGCTTCGGATAGTCATCATAGTGCTCTTTGAGAATGGGCAAATAGTAGCTATAGATTTCATTCACCTGCTCCGCCGGCGTCAGTTCCGCCAATTTACCGGCTTCCTCCAACGCCTTGGCGAGATCCTTTAAGCCCCGAGAGGATCGGCCTGCCACCTCTCGAAGCGCGTCAAAAGGGGTCCGATCAGGTCGCCCTTCCTTGAAAAAGGACGCAATGAGGTCTTGAGCTTTCTTTGGCCCGACGCCGTCTACCATCAGCAGAGCCCGATTCCAACTGACGGCATCGAGGGGATTTTCAATGACCCTCAGATGAGCGAGCAGATCCTTCACATGGGCCGTCTCGATGAACTTAAATCCTCCGCGCTTCACGAACGGCACGTCTCTTCTGGACAATTCTATTTCGAGATCGAAAGAATGGAAACTGGATCGAAACAAGACCGCGACCTCATCCAGAGGCACACCTTCTTCCCTCAATTCGAGGATTTTCTGTGCAATGAACCGGGATTGGGCGTTTTCCCCTGCGGCTTGGACAAGAGCCGGCAATGGTCCATCGAGCTTTCGCGTAAACAGTTCCTTGCTGTATTTTTCGGTCGCCCGTCGAATAATTTCGTTGGCCACATTTAAGATGGGCTGCGTGCTTCGATAATTCTCCTCCAGCTTATAGATGCGGCACGCCGGGAAAAGCGTCGGAAATTCCATAATGTTCCGGAAGGTGGCGCCCCGAAATGCGTAGATAGATTGGGAATCGTCTCCCACGACCATGGCATTGTCGTGGGTGGCGGCCAATTTCCTGATGATATCGGCCTGTAACCGATTCGTGTCCTGGTATTCATCGACCAGGATATAGCGAAAGCGATGGGACACCGTCCGTCGGGCCGTCTCATCCGTCGACAGCAATTCTCGAAGCTTCACCAGCAAATCATCATAGTCCAACAGTTGTCGTTTTCGCTTGTCGGCCTCGTAGGCCCGCCATAACTTATCCAGGTCTTCGAGATGTTCAGAGAAATGCGCAAATTCCGACAGCACCACATCATCGAGGCCTTGCAGGGTATTGACACACTTGCTGAAGATCTCTGCGATCGTTCCTTTACGGGGAAAGCGCTTGTCCTTCTCGCTCAAACCGAGTTGTGCGCGCAGCAGGCTGATAAGATCTTCTGAATCCCCTCGATCCAAAATCGTAAAGCTGGGCTGCAGCCCGATCGGCCGACCATATTGTCGAAGCAGCGTATTGGCCACAGAATGAAAAGTGCCGCCAAACACTTGCTCACTTCGACTCCCGATGAGCAGCCCGGTTCGGTTCAGCATCTCTTGTGCCGACTTTCGGGTGAACGTGACCAGCAAAATCGAACTCGGGTCGATACCCTTATCAATCAGATAGGCAACGCGATAGATTAACGTTCTCGTTTTCCCGCTTCCCGCTCCTGCAATGACGAGTGCAGGACCATCTCCAGCCGTCACCGCCGCCAACTGTTGGGGGTTCAGGGCCTGCCCGTAGTCAAGAGAGAGCGTCAATGGTGTTTCATGCTCGGTACGCCGCAGGACATATGCCTTTATCTCACGGTCCATTCCATCCTCCACAAGGTTGCAGTGGTTATACCGTCTCGAATAGAGTGGCGCAAGATCATTGGCTTTTCGTTTCAAGATTGGACTACACTCATCTGAACGCTTGGACGCTCTCTATTAAGTTGTATATAATGGGCCACCTTTGGAGGTCATCATGTCAGCTTCTCAGGGCGAACATGCCAGCTTACTACGCGAACTGGCGGCGCTGCTTACAGCAGTTTCGGGTGAGTCCGTCACGATGGTCAAGCGCACTCTTCCCGATCAGACCCTGAAGCTGACGTCACAGCAGGAATGGAAGATCTACCTCGAATTTTTGAAAGTCTTATTCAACCTGGCAGACCGTTTGACCGGCTTTTACCTTCCCTTGAAGGACCGGCCCGAATTTATGGATAGCCTGGAAGATGCGGTCACCCAGCAATTGAAAGCCGTCCTTTCTCCTGCACTCGGGCCCGATACCGACCAAATGGAAGTCACGCTGACGATTGGCCAGGCCGTCGCAGAGAGCCGACAAGTGTACGAGTGCCAGGCATTTGTCGTGACCGAAGAGAGTCCTGCCAAAGCGCAATATCTACAACTATTTGGTGAGCGAATCGCAGATGCCATGCAAGCGCCGGGCAATGGCTTAGTCATTTCGGCGGCGACCTTATGCGCAAATGCGGCGATTCCGGCGATGAAGGCGGCATTCGAAGGAGCGACGCACAAGGCACCGACGCTGAATGCGACATCCGAAGGCGGCGCGGAAGCGCCTCGCCAAACGCCGGCAAGCGGCACTATAGGCAACGAGATTAAACTCGTCAGCGTCATGTCGGTGCTGAAGAATGAGGAAGTGGAGACGAGATGGGGCCTCCATCCGCGATTCCGCCAAGACCTCACGCCAGACGAAACGCGAGAACTGTCCCGGTTGATGAACCGCGTGACCAGAATTATCGGAGAACGCTATGCCGCCGTCGCCTTTTCACCCAACTGGGCACCGTGGCAACAGGTAGGTCACGCGTAACGGGATGCTGAAACAGTCTCCCTATACGTTCTCGGTTCAAATAATCCTCAAAGCACGCCTAAGGCAATCGTAGCTCCGTGTAGGACGGACCATACCGAAGTCAATTTGTTAAGCAGACCGTACACCACTAGAGATGTTTAATTGCAAGGAGGAATCGTGAACGACAGCCACCCGGTGTCTCGTCCCGGCGGACTCATTCGGCTTTCGGAATTGGCTTACAATCTCTGGTGGAGTTGGACACCCGAGGCTCGGCAATTGTTTGAAACAATCGATCCCACGCTCTGGCGACTATCTCATCATAATCCCGTCAAACTGCTTCAGGATCTGAAGCCTGATCGGCTCTCCGTCTTAAATGAAGATCCCATTTTCGTCAGGCAGTATTCGGCTGTTGTCAAGGCCTTCGATGAGTATATGAGCCGAGAAGGCACCTGGTTCAGCAGACAGTATGCCAATTGGAACGACCTGACGATCGCCTACTTTTCTGCTGAATTTGGATTGCATAATTCAGTGCCGATCTATAGCGGCGGTCTGGGCATTTTAGCCGGCGACCATTGCAAGGAGGCCAGCGATCTGGGCATCCCGCTGGTCGGGTTGGGCTTTATGTACCCCCAAGGATATTTCCATCAACACATCACCTCGGATGGATGGCAGGAAGCGCACTATGAGCCGTTCAACCGACTGGAGTCACCCATCACCCAAGCGCTTGATCCTTCTGGGAAGCCCTGTTGTGTCGACGTTGAAATGGGCGATCGAACGGTCAAAGTGCTGGTATGGCAGGTTCGGGTCGGCCGCGTGTCACTCTATCTATTGGACACGGACGTCCCGGAAAATGAGCCGCGTGATCGGGAGCTTTCGGCGCGGTTGTACGGTGGCGATCAAGAAGTTCGGCTGTGTCAGGAAATCTTGCTCGGTATCGGGGGGGTGCGGGCGCTGCGCGCCCTGGGATTGTCTCCGAACGTGTGGCACGCGAACGAAGGCCATTCGGCGTTTCTGACGCTGGAACTGTATCGTGAATCAATTCGAGCCGGACATGCCCATGCCGACGCGATTGAACGCGTCCGTCGATGTTCGGTATTCACTACGCATACGCCCGTTCCTGCCGGGCACGATGTATTTCCATTCCATTTAATGCACCGGTACTTCGGACCCTATTGGGAGCAGGTTGGGTTAACCCAGGACGCGTTCCTACAATTCGGGCAGCATCCGGATTATCCCGACGCCGGATTCAATATGACAGCCTTGGCTCTCCGCATGTCCTCCCATGTGAACGGCGTCAGCCGAGAACATGGCCGTGTCTCCCGGCATATGTGGCGGAACTTGTGGCCCGACGTTCCTGAAAATCAGACTCCGATCCGAAGCATTACCAACGGCATTCACATCCCGACGTGGGTGTCCCCTGAGCTTAACCAACTCTTCAGTAAATACTTGGGACCGGAATGGGCGCATCACTCCGATAACTCCGCGGTCTGGCATCGGGTCACGGAGATCCCCGATGCAGAACTGTGGGCTGTCCGGACCATGCAGAAACGGAAGTTGATGGCCCTGATTCGCGAACGGGCACGGGCTGGATGGATGCAGCAGCGCCTTGATGCTACACAAGTCCTGGCAGGCGGGACGTTATTGGACCCCGAGGCTCTCACGATCGGCTTCGCCCGCCGGTTCGCGACCTACAAACGGGCACCCCTCATTTTTAGATCGCTGTCCCGTCTACAACCGCTGCTCCAAGATCGCTGGCGCCCGGTCCAAATTATTTTCTCAGGAAAGGCGCACCCAGCCGACGAGCCGGGGCGCCAGTTTATTCATGAGGTCTATCGCTTTTGCAAAGATCATGGCATGGGTGGACATATCGCCTTCCTGGAAGACTATGACATGCATGTCGCGAAGTACCTCGTGCAAGGCGTCGATGTATGGCTTAACACCCCGCGGCCGCCGATGGAGGCCAGCGGCACCAGCGGTCAGAAGGCTGCACTGAACGGCGTCCCTAATTTAAGCGTGCTAGATGGATGGTGGCAGGAAGGATATGATGGCGCGAATGGATGGCCCATTCCCACCTCATTGCACCTCACGGACTGGCAGGCGCAGGACGCCCACGATGCAGATCAACTCTACAATATCCTCGAGCAGGACGTTGTTCCGCTCTATTATATGCGGGACCGAGACGGCATCCCGCGTGGTTGGATCCAAATCGTCAAAGATGCAATTCGAACGATAGCCCCTCGGTTCTGCACCCGGCGAATGGTCAAAGAATATATGGAACTGCTCTATGCGCCAGCCGGCAACCGGTCTCCGGCCATGCGGTGAAGAACCGCCCGGCCCCGGTCAATCTATCCGGGACGATGATAGCCCGGACGCTGGGAAGACAGCCGCGACCGAATGAGAGCAAGTCGTTCAGAAAGATGAGCGGGATTTAAAGGCTGCCTCTCATGCGCCACAGTCCAGATCGGGTCACGGGGTGACGGGTCACCAGGCAGGCGAGGAATTAGATGCCAATGTATGTGGGGGACTTGGTTACCGAGCAGCTCATAGTTGATTTTAACGGGCTGAAACGCCCCCATCAGGGCTTCGGCCGTCGCGCTCACTTCTTCCATCAATCGGCTGCGCTCTTCTTCCGACAGCTCAAACAGTTCTGTCGCATGGCGTTTCAGGACCAAGACTGTCCAGCCGGGGAAGAATTGGTCTTCAAATAGATAGGCAATCGATGTACCGCAGTCGGCAATACGATGATCGAGGGGTGGCCACTGTCCCGAACAGGCTATGCAAGTCAGATTCATAACAGTCTGCTGCTGCAGTATCAGCATCGACTTCATCCTGTCAAGAAGCCATTCCGTTGAACCTCTACACGACGGATGTTAAGATGCCCCGCATCTGATCGGATCATTCAAACCCTTGATTCTCCTCCCCGTCATTCTGACTATTCTTCTGCTGGCTCCAAGTAGTCACGCTATGCCCGGCGTCGTCCAACCCAACCATGCCGACACACCGCGGGAAGCGCTCGCAGCTTTTAAGAAAGGTCACTTTGATCAGGTCATCCGTCAACTTGAGACTCTTCCACCTGACCAGGACCCGCCACGCGAATTGTTAAAGATCGGTGTCAAAAGCTATCTCAAGCTCGGGCGTCCTGAAACGGCTTTCAAAAGTTACCTGAAGCTCGTTCCGTCGGGACAACCGGATGATGCCCATCTTCTTCGTGAGATCGCGAGCGCCTTTGTGGCCAGTCATGTGCGGGGCCCCGAAGAACATGTACGGATCGCCGCCTATACCACCCTCAAGGACAGCGCAGATCCGCAGATGATGGCTATTCTCGAGGACGGGCTGTTCGATTCTTCAGCATTGGTTCGCACCTTGGCGGCGGAAGGGCTTGGACGTGCACTGGTCGCGTCAAAATCATCGAAGCCGTCAAGCGCCCTCACGGCCCTCAAACGTGCCTTGCAAGATCCCGCTCCGGCCGTCCGAATTGCCGCCATCAGTGCCTTAGGCGATACGGGCGATCAGAGTCTCGTCGATATCCTTCGCCGTATTGCACGGGCGGATGAAGGAGCCCTCCCCGTGTTTGCCGCCGCCGCGCTCGTAAAATTAGGTCACACGGAAGCTTTCGACGACATCCTCAGTACAGCCAGCCTGCCTGACCCCGATGCCCGTATGGCCGCGATCGGCATGCTGGGTCGATTGAAGATGCCTCGCGGATTTACGGTACTGAGCCAGTCTGTGTATGATCCTACCCCTTCGGTCCGCGCCTTTGCCGCCGGCGCATTGGGGGAATTCGGTACACCCGAAAGCGCCGCCCCCCTCACACATGCGATCGGAGATGAAGACCCGCGCGTGCGGAGTATCGCAGCCGCGAGTTTGGGGCGTTTGCAGTTACCCCATGTCAGGCCGTTGCTGTGGCAGGCCGCCAAGGATCCTGTCGACTTTGTCCGAACCGGAGCATTGGAAGGTCTCCTGAGGCTTGGCGATACCGAGGCCTCGTTGATCGCCAGAGAATTGAGCAAACATGCCGATCCGTCGATCCGTAGCGCAGTGGCCCAGGCAATTGGGCTCTCACGATATCAGCAAGGCACTCCTTTGCTGGACCTACTGAGACAAGATCTTCAGCCGCAACCGCGGCTCATGGCCGCCCGCGCGTTGGGCCGAATGGCGCGGCGAGAAGCAGTGCCCGTGCTGAAGCCGATGCTACAGGACTCCGATACGGCCGTCCGGGTGACGGCAGCCGGCAGCTTGCTTCAAGTGTTGCGGCAGACCAAATGAGACAGAACAAAGGAGCGCAATGCTGAAGTTTCTGGGATTCCTCATTGTCCTGACCGCCACCTTTGCGACGGGTTTTTATCTTGGGCGACATTCACTCCACGATTTGACCAAAACCGTAGCGGATACGGTCACCGATCTCTCTCGGAACGTCGTCGATACGACGGTGGGGCTCGAGCGTAGTTTGCGCGGCCGTCAAAGCCTCGTCGATGCGAAGGCCCAGGTGATACAAGCCAAATCAGATCTTCTGGACCACAATTTGGGGAGTGCGGCCAAGGCGTTAGATCAAGCGGTGAGCGATCTAGAGCGAACGAAACAGATCGAAAAGGTGGCAGAACGAACGACTCAGATCAATGGCCTCATTCTAAAACTCAGAGCCGTTCAGCAAGAACTTGCGTCAGGAAAATCAATCCCGGGAAGCAGGCTGGATGAGGTTCAAAAGGAAGTCGACAAACTCGCCGCGCACTAGCAAAAATTCATGAGTACTGGGGTTCCTCCCAAAGGCCGCTGCAAAAGTTCATCTAACGAACCCGCAGGCCAGAAGAACCGGAGGCGCACCCTCTCTGGGAGTACGGAAGGTTGTTGTGAGCCGAGAACGAAGTTGGCGGCCTTTTCAGCCAGTCTTCATGCATTCGCGGCACGCTTTTTCCACGCCGCCAATATCCGCTCAACGCGCATTTTTACAACCATATCGGGATCTTTCAACAAGGGCTTGATCGCTTCACGCCCCCGTTCATCGCCTATCTTTTCGAGCGCAGCAGCGGCTGTCAGACGCGTATACCAATCTTTGTCTTTCAGTTTCTCAATCAACGGGTCAAGCGCCGAAGGATCTTGAATACGGCCGAGCGCGATGACGGCTTGCTTACGAGTATTGTCATCCCTGTCGCTCAATGCCGCGACTAGTTTCTCCACTGCGGGTGGTCCCAACTCTACTAAGGCATCAGTCGCGTCTTCCCCGAATTCATCGCTCCGGAGTTGGTTGATCAAAGGATCCAGGACTCGCTCATCCTTGATTTTGCCTAGTGCGCGAATAGCCGCCTTTCGATGATCCCACGAACGGCACAACTTGATCAGCGGATCGACGGCCGGTGAACCAACCATACCCAACGCTTCGCTGGCCACCTCGCGGACCTGCCAGTCGCCATCCTGAAGCGCGCGAACCAGCGGCTCGACACACCGTTCATCCCCCATTTCCCCGAGCGTAATGGCGGCTTCTCTACGTACCGCCCAGTCCGGATCCTTAAGCAGGTCGATCTGGATTTCAACTTCATCCTTGATCCGCTCTTCTTCCAGCGCTGTTTCCTGAGTTGGCTCGCCGGCCGTCTGATCCAGAGCCGCCTCGTCGGAAGCAGTCAAGGCATCAGAGAGTTGGTCCGCCATCTCATCTTTGTGGTCTTCAGTTTGAAGTGAAGGCCCTTCTTCAATTTTTTGGCGATCGTTGCTCATGGTTCCTATACCCTCAACCTGGCTGCGTCGCTAGGCCGTAGCTGTTTCGGTCTTCTGAGCGCCGGCGTTCTTGCCCATGGCATGTCGTTTCCGGGTCGCAAGTCTTCGCTTCTTACGCTGGGCACGCTTCAAACGTTTATGGAGCGATCGCAGTTTAGGATTCCCTTTGGTGCTCTCCGCGGCAGTTCGCTGCTCCGCGACCTTTTTCTGTAATCGAGCCATATCCGTTTCCAACGGCGTTTTCTTAGCCATTCGCACGCTCCTTCATATCTGAACAATCGGTGAGTTGGTCAGTGTAGTAGAGGAACAACGACGGTGTCAACAGAGCTGTATGAGCAGAACAGACTGCAAGAATTGATTGGAAGGATCGCTGCACTAGACCAGCGCAAGCTCGGCCACCACATCACCCCGGCAATCGGCTGCCATAATGTCGCCGACTCTCCGGGCGCGCCGCTCCCGAATCACGTCGGCCGGCATCAAGCGAGGGCCGCGATCAAGCGGCTGAATCTGAGAGAGAACCTGTGGCAGGGACACCGATACAGGACCTAGCGCCGTTTCCTGCCATGGACCTCCCGGGCGTCCTCCTGTTGGTTCGCTTAAAACGGTACCGAGCACATGTTGGCCCACAACTTCTAGCTGGATCGCCGAGATGCCATCCCTCAACATGTCTAATCGTTTCGCAGCCGCATAAGAGACGTCAAGAATGCGACCATTGACATAAGGCCCTCGATCATTAATCCGGATCACGACGTGCCTTCCATTCACGACATTGGTGACGCGGACAATGGTTCCCAATGGCAATGTCCTATGTGCAGCGGTCAACATATGCATGTCATAGATTTCCCCGCTGGCGGTCACCCATCCATGGAAATCATCTCCATACCAAGAAGCGATTCCCCGCTCCTTCATGCCGATATCCAAATCGGCTTGCCCTTTGGTCAAGCCGGCGCACCCGCCCATCAGCACACTACCCGTGACGACGAGCGCCCACATGTATGGTTGTCTGAGACGCATATTCCCTCCAGACCGGCTGTCAGAAATAGACCAGGTGCACGCAATCTAATGAACCAAAGAAAGAAACGATACGATCAGCACGCGAAGACTTGCGGGGAGGATGAACAAGTGAGCCCACAGTATCAAATCCCTCACACGAACGTCAATCCGACTTTCGTCCTTAGACTTTGGAATGACACATGCCCCGCGACACGTAACAGACGGTTTTCATTCATCGTCATGATTTTTTTTCTTGCCCACGGAGGCGGAGGACGGCCATGGACCGCGCCTCGAGATCGAACCGGTCTCCGCCTTTGTGAAACAACGTCGGTTTCTGATCTTCTTGTATGGTCGTTTCCAATAACGTCTCCCATCGGACGCCACGCTTGTGCGCCGGCAAGGTAAACGGCAGCGCCTCGTGGTGAGCGTTAAGCAAGATGAGTATTGTATCTCCTATGATTCTGCGCCCCTTTTCATCCTTTTCTTCAATCGCGTCGCCGGCCAGACGCAAGCCGAGACATCGGACATAGCCCTTGTTCCAGTCTTCATCCGTCATTTCTTTTCCATCGGGACGAAACCAAGCGAGATCTTTTACTTCTGATCCCCAGATTCGGCGCCCCTGGAAGAAACGTCGGCGACGTAAGACCGGTTGCTCCCGCCGCAATGCGATGAGCTGCTGAACGAAGGTGAACAGATCACGTGTGGAGCGGTCAAACTTCCAGTCATACCAGCTGAGTTCATTGTCCTGACAATAGGCATTATTGTTTCCTTTCTGCGTGCGGCCGATTTCGTCGCCTCCGCAAATCATCGGCACGCCTTGAGAGAGCAGGAGTGTCGCCAGGAAGTTTCGCTTCTGCCGTTCTCGAAGCGCATCCACATCCGGATTATCAGTCGGCCCTTCTACGCCGCAGTTCCAACTGAAATTCTCGTCGGTTCCGTCGCGGTTGTCCTCACTATTGGCCTCATTGTGTTTCTCGTTGTAGGACACTAAATCGTTCAGGGTGAACCCATCATGAGCCGTCACAAAATTAATGCTGGCATGGGGACGACGCCCGCTCGTCTCGTACAAATCACTGCTGCCGGTCAACCGATACGCCAGCTCCCCGACCTGGTCACCATCCCCCTTCCAGTACCGTCGTATGGAGTCCCGATACCGTCCATTCCACTCGGCCCAGCCGACCGGGAAATTTCCGACCTGGTACCCTCCTTCACCGAGATCCCACGGTTCGGCGATCAGTTTGACCTGGGATAAGATCGGGTCTTGGTGGATGATGTCAAAAAATGCACTCAATCGGTCGACGTCGTGTAGTTCTCGGGCTAACGTCGAGGCCAGATCAAATCGGAATCCATCCACATGCATCTCCTGCACCCAATAACGGAGACTGTCCATGATCAGTTGCAGCGTGCGCGGATGCGTGACGTTTAATGTATTCCCGGTTCCGGTGTAGTCCATGTAATAGCGCTTGTTACCGGGAACGAGCCGATAGTAGGCGGCGTTATCGATGCCTCGAAACGAAATTGTCGGACCAAGATGATTCCCTTCGCCGGTGTGGTTATAGACCACATCCAAAATCACTTCCAGGCCCTCGCTGTGCAAAGTTTTCACCATCGTCTTGAATTCTTTGACATGCTCCCCACGTTTTGGAGATCTCGCATATCGAATATCGGGTGAAAAGAATCCGATTGAATTATATCCCCAGTAGTTCGTGAGTCCGCGATCATAGAGATGTTTGTCACGAACGAAATGGTGCACAGGAAGAAGTTCGACGGCGGTGACACCCAATGATTTCAGATAATCCAATACGGCCGGAGACGTGAGCCCGGCATAGGTTCCACGTTGGCTTTCCGGGACGTCCGGATGGCGTGCGGTAAAACCTTTGACGTGGACTTCATAAATTACCGTTTGATCCCACGGTGTGCGCAATAATCGATCCCCCCCCCATGTGAACGCCTGATCAATGACGACACACTTCGGGACGTTACCGGCGTTATCGCGATCATCTTTGGAGAGATCGGCGGCTTCATCGCCGATCCGATAACCAAACATCGCATCGGACCATTCAATCGTACCCGAAATTGCTTTCGCGTAAGGGTCAATCAGCAATTTGGCTGGATTGAAGCGATGACCGGCTTCGGGTGCATAAGGACCGTGCACACGATATCCATAGTGTTGACCGGGTCTGACTTCCGGCAAATACATGTGCCAGACTTGATCGGTGCGTTCTTCCATGCGAATTCGATGGGATTCATGATCCGAATCATGTGCATCGAAAAGGCACAGTTCAACTCGTGTCGCATTCTCAGAAAACAAGGCGAAGTTGACGCCTTCGCCGTCCCATGTGGCGCCCAATGGATATGATCGTCCTGTCCAGATTCTCATGAGATGACGGTTTCGCCGTGCTGGAGAAGCTCTTCTTTGACGAGTCGTTCCGCCTCCAGCCAATCTTCTACATCGTGACCTTCATTCCGCCCACGGCGTTCGAAGAGGTCATATGCTTTCCGCGCGATGCGCGCATGATATTCTACAAGACTGAGGCCGGGTTCGGACGCCGCCGTGGTTGATGGAGATTCCTGCTGCGTCTCGTACTTCAAAGCTGAGGAGTCTTTTGCACGCTTTCGCACATCGGTCGGCTCTTTGCCTTTGTCCTCTATCGTAGACCGCCGCTTTGCCATAGAATCTCCCTCAATAGATAGTTGGTAAAGCATGCCAGCCGATCACCGTCAAACGTATCGGCTAAATGCCCTATTTGATGTCGGATTAACACCAGCCTAGCCATCACGCCCGCCATCTGGCAGACTGACGACATGCCTAACGCCGATGGACAATTGAATCTGGGCGCGCAGCCTCATGCATCAGGCACTCGATTTACCGTGTGGGCACCCCATGCCTCGCGTATCGACCTCAAACTAGTGGATGAAAGTCGAACCCCACTTCCGATGATACGCCGTGCCGCAGGTTATTTCGAAACCGACGCCCCGAATGTTAGAACCGGGGACCGATACGTCTATCTTCTTGATGGCAACAAGGAGCGGCCCGATCCGGCTTCTCGTTCGCAGCCCGAAGGCGTGCACGGGCCGTCCGAAGTGGTCGATCCGCGGCAATTCCAGTGGACGGATCGGCACTGGCATGGACTGGCTCGCGAACAACTTATTATCTATGAACTTCACGTCGGAACGCTAACGACCAGAGGAACTTTCCAAGCGATTATCCCATATCTGGGGTATCTTCGAGACCTCGGCATCACGGCAATCGAACTCATGCCCGTCGCGCAGTTCCCGGGCACACGCAATTGGGGCTATGACGGCGTAGGACTCTTTGCCCCTCAAAACACCTATGGCGGACCCCAAGGCCTAAAAGAATTGGTGAACGCTTGCCATCAACACGGTATCGCCGTCATTCTCGACGTCGTGTACAACCATGTGGGACCCGAAGGCAATTATCTCGCTGACTTTGGCCCGTACTTCACCGATCGCTATCGAACACCCTGGGGATCAGCCATCAATTATGACGGCCCCGACAGTGATGACGTTCGACACTTTGTCGTCAGCAACGCCATATATTGGGTCACCGAGTATCACATTGACGCCTTACGATTGGACGCGATCCACGGCATTTACGACTTCAGCGCCGTTCACATCCTCAAAGAATTGGCTGATGCGGTCCATGCTGAAGCCGGACGATTAGGGCGAACCGCATTAGTGATTGCCGAAAGTGATCTGAACGACAGCCGGATTATCTCTCCGTCGGGAGAAGGCGGATATGGACTCGATGCACAGTGGAGCGACGATTTTCACCACGCTCTTCACGTGCTTCTTACCGGTGAACGGGCCGGCTATTACGAAGACTTCGGTCAGCTCGCCGACCTGACGACTGCACTGCAGGACGGATTCGTGTACGCCGGTCAGCATTCCAAGCATCGGCGCCGGCGCCATGGCAATACCATACGCCATCGTCCGCCACAACAACTCGTGATATGTGCGCAAAATCACGATCAAATTGGCAATCGTGCGTTAGGCGAGCGACTGAGTACGCTGGTCCCTGCGGAAGCGTTAAAAAGTGCGGCTACCGCTGTCCTGCTTGCGCCTCAAACTCCTATGCTGTTCATGGGAGAGGAATACGGCGAGACGGCGCCGTTTCAATATTTCGTCGATCACAGCGATGCGGATTTGAATGAAGCCGTGCGTCAAGGACGCAAGAAAGAATTTGCGGCCTTCGGATGGACAGAGGTGCCGGACCCACTTGATGCTGCGACGTTCACGCGCTCGTGCGTGCACCTTGACGGACCGCACAATGAACGACAGAACGCCTTGCTGGCGTGGCATCGCCGGCTCATGTACCTCCGAAAAACATTGCCACCCTATGCGACGTTTCCCGGCTATCACCACATCCACAGGCTTGAGGAACAGCGCGTTATCATGATCCATCGCTGGACCGAAGAAGGTGATGCCACGTTGGTCATCGTGGGATTGAATAAGAAACTGGTGCAGCTCTTATTGGACAAGCCGGAAGGCGTATGGATGCTGCAGGCAGCTAGTTGGGCATCAGAATACGGAGGGAGCGGAGAAACGACTGCGCTCCACACGCTCAGCATCCCCTCGAATGCTGAGCGGATTGACCTCCCGGCATACGGCGCGGCCGTGTATATACGCAGCAAGGACAAGCGTCAAGAGTGAGCTACTGTCGTTTCAAAAAGAGGACCGAGAGCGGCGGAAGCGTTAACAGGAGCGAATAGGGTTGCCCGTGCCAAGATACATCCTCGGCCTCGCGACCCCCTGCATTGCCCATGTTGGACCCGCCATACAGGGCTGAGTCGCTATTGAGCACTTCTCGATACCAGCCGAGCGCGGGGACGCCAATGCGATAGCGTTCACGAGGCACCGGAGTAAAATTTCCAATACAGAGGACCGAATCGTCGGTATGGCGCGCGCGTCGCATGAACGCAATGACGGCGTGGTCGGCATCACTAAAGTCGATCCACTGAAAACCGGACCACTCGAAATCCACTTCATATAACGCCGGCTCGGATTGATAGACACGATTGAGATCCTGCATGTATCGCTGCAGGCCGCGGTGTGGCTGGTGTTCGAGCAAGTGCCATTGCAGGCTATCGTCATGATTCCACTCCCACCATTGACCGAACTCTCCGCCCATGAACAACATCTTCTTCCCGGGATGCCCATACATAAATCCGAAGAGGGCCCGTTGATTGGCAAACCGCTGCCACAGATCGCCCGGCATTTTATCCAGTAACGCTTTCTTGCCATGGACTACTTCGTCATGCGAGAGGACCAGCACGAAATTTTCGCTGAAGGCATAGACGAGCCCGAACGTAATTTTGTTCTGATGATAGCGGCGGTGAATCGGATCGAGACTGAAATACTCGAGCGTGTCGTGCATCCACCCCATATTCCATTTGAGACTGAACCCCAGCCCGCCTAGATAGGTCGGCTTCGACACACCAGGCCACGCTGTGGACTCCTCGGCAATGGTCAAAACACCCGGATGGTCCTGATGCACCTGTGTGTTAAATTCCTTGAGAAATGTAATGGCCTCCAGATTTTCGTTGCCGCCATACTTGTTGGGGATCCATTCGCCCTGCTTACGCGAGTAATCCAAGTACAGCATGGAAGCAACCGCGTCGACCCGAAGACCATCGATATGATAGCGATCGAGCCAGAACAGCGCACTGTTGAGCAGGAAGTTCCGCACCTCCACACGGCCGAAATTAAAAATGCGGCTGTGCCACTCCGGATGGTAGCCCAGGCGAGGATCTTGATGATCGTAGAGATTCGTGCCGTCGAACCACGCCAACCCATGCGGATCATCAGGAAAGTGGGCCGGAACCCAGTCCATGATGATGCTGATGCCGGCTTGATGGCAGGCATCGACAAAAGACATAAAATCTTCAGGCGTGCCGAATCGACTCGTCGGTGCAAAGTACCCAGTCGTCTGATAACCCCATGACCCGTCAAATGGATGCTCGGTTACCGGCATCAGCTCGATATGAGTAAATCCCATGTCTTTGACGTACGGGACCAACGTGGCCGCCAGCTCACGATAGGTCAGCCACCGGTTGTGCTCTTCAGGCGCACGACGCCATGATCCAAGATGGACTTCATAGATGGACATCGGGGCTGAGAGGGAATTGCGCTGCACCCGTTGCTCCATCCATGCCTGATCGTTCCATTGATACCGGGTGATGTCGCGAACGATGGAGCCGGTCTTCGGGCGAAGTTCCGAGGCAAACCCATATGGATCAGCCTTCAAAAATGGCGCGCCGCCATTGCCCGGACGAAGCTCATATTTGTAAATGGAGCCTTCGGGCAAATCGGGGATGAAGAGCTCCCACAGGCCGGAGGCCCCTCGGTTGCACATCTGGTGACGCCGGCCATCCCATCCGTTGAAATCGCCGACCACGCTGACACGCATCGCGTTCGGCGCCCAGACTACGAAACGAACCCCCGCAATACCATTGATCTGAATGCAGTGTGCACCGAGTATGTGATACGCCCGGTACAGACGTCCTTCGGCAAACAAGTGAAGGTCAAAATCTGATACTAAATTCCGAAAGGCATACGGATCGTGTCGTTGCGTAACGGCACCGAGCAGGTCGGTCACTTGCAGCTGATAAGAAGCCGAGGAAATATCCTTTGGGATCGTCGCCTCGAACAGTCCTTCATCATGGATCCGCGTCATGGGAATGGCCCTATCCCCGTTCATCAGCACATCCGCGGTGGCCGCTTCAGGTAGGAAGGCCCGCACGACTACAACTGGCTGCCCATTTTTCGTAGAGGGATGAGGTCCGAGCAGAGAAAACGGATTCCAATGTTCGGCGCGCAGGAGTCGAGTGAGGTCTTCGGCAGTACGAGTCATCATGCTCCAGTATAATAAACCATGGTTATGAGAAACAGGAAGGTCTTGCGCCTCGCCAACATACATGGGATAGAGACGGAGTATACCGACGAGCTAGGAAACCTGAAGACAATATCACCACAGAATCTTCGCTCCATTCTGGAGTTATTGAACAATGCCGCGAAGAAAAACGACAGTTCCCCTCACGAGTTCGATAACGTGGCTTGCTCGCCATGGCCGTCCCTGACGCCTCCAACTCTGGTCGTAAGAGGCGGCTCACTGCCGCCAGTGTGGCATATCCATCTACCAGTTAGTAAGTCGGTGTTTTCTGACACGCGCGTGACATGGAGTATCCGAGACGAAAGCGGGGCAGTGAGGGAGCATCCCGCCTTCCCGCATGGGGCAACAGTTGATGGAAACAAACCAATACATGGGCGCCGATACGTCCGTGTCGCCCTGCCCTTTCCACAAGATCTTCAAACTGGTTATTACGAGTTTCAGGTCAAGGCACAGTGGCACGGCCAACACTGCCAAGGCACCACGCAAGTTATTGTCGCGCCTCAACATTGCTATCTCCCTCCAACATGGCGACCAAGGGGCCGTACGAAAGCCGGAACGCCCGTCGACAAATGGTGGGGGCTCACGGTGCAGTTGTATGGTCTGCGGTCGCGATGGAACTGGGGAATCGGAGACTTTCGCGACCTCGCCGATCTGATGCGCTGGGCGGGACGGCTCGGAGCCGCGATGGTCGGTGTCAATCCGCTTCATGCGCTTCTGCCGGGCGGCGTCAGTCCCTATTCACCATCAAGCCGGCTCTTTCATAACCCGCTCTATCTTCACTTGGAGTGGATCACTGAATTCAAAGACTCAGCGGTGCGGCGCCTTGTGGCTCGTCGGGCGTTTCAACGATCACTTGACTCGCTCCGACAAACTGAGACCGTGAATTACGAAACCGTGTCGCAGCTCAAATGGCCGCTGTTCAAAAAGCTGTTTCGCATCTTTACCACGGCACATCTGGGCCCTCGGACCAAGCGCGGTCGAGCGTTTCGGCGCTTCATGGCCGAGCAGGGACCGCCGTTGCAACGATTTGCCCTCTTCCAAGCGTTGCAAGACCATGTGACACCGCGAGGAGCACGACCACGACCATGGCGGGAATGGCCACCCGAATACCGGCATCCTGACTCTCCATCAGTTCAACAGTTTCTCCGCAGTCATCAAGACCATGTCAACTTCTATGGCTATCTGGAGTGGCAATGCGATGAACAACTGAAGCGGGTTCAGTCGGCGGCACAGCGCGGCGGCATGCCGATCGGGCTGTATACCGACTTCGCGATCGGTATCGATCCGAACGGCGCAGATGCGTGGGCGTTTCAAGACGACTTCGCACAAGGAGCATCGGTCGGGGCGCCGCCCGACCTCTTTTCACCAAAAGGGCAGAACTGGGGCTTGACGCCCCCGCATCCGGAACGGATTGCCGACAGCGGGTACCGGCTCTTCGTGGAAGGATTTCGGCGGAATATGCGGCATAGCGGCTTGTTCAGGTTGGACCATGCCATGGGATTGTTCCGTTTGTTCTGGATCCCTGAGGGCCGGTCCGCCTCCGAGGGCGCGTATATCAAATATCCCTCGCAAGATCTACTTGGCATTCTCGCCTTAGAAAGCCGGCGAAACGGTGTCGTCGTCGTCGGTGAAGATTTGGGCACCGTGACATCGGAGATTCGAACACAGCTCATACAGGCAGGACTCCTCTCCTATCGGTTACTCTTCTTCGAAAAGTCAGATGACGGCACATTTATTCCGCCTCATCACTATCCCCGACAAGCCATGACGGCCGTCACGACGCATGATCTTCCCACCTTACACGGATTTTGGACGGGACGCGACATTGACCTGAAGGAAAAACTTGCATTGTATCCTGACGACACGCTGATACAGCGAGACAAAGACACGCGCGATCGCGACAGGCAGGCGTTAATGAGAGCCCTCAAGACCGCGCATGTGCTCCCGAAAGAATATTCGGTGAAGTCGAGCGGTTCTAACCTGGACGAGACGCTGTGCCGGGCGGTGTATACCTACCTTGCCCGTACCCCCTGCTATTTACTGGCCGTTCCGCTGGAAGATCTTCTTGGAGACCGGGACACGCCGAATCTTCCGGGCGCACCAGCCGACCAATATCCCGTATGGCGAATGAAAGCCGGTCCTGCCGGGTCTACATTGGAAACCTGGTCACGGCTGCCCCGAGTCCAACTGATCGCGCGCGTTCTGCGGCGAGAACGTCCGCTGCGGCGGACCAAAGAAGGCCGCAAACGGCTAGCCTCGTAGGGTCGAATCCGCTATAGTGTCGACCGCATTTCAAGACGCCGATCGCCTCGTCGTCGATTTAAATCAATCCAATCGGGGACCATTTCATGTCGCCTATGACTGCGAACATCTTGACCGCAACGGCCGTCTTCGGCGTGGTCAGCGGGTTGGCTTTCGGTCTGCGGTATCTGGCGGTCCGCGCGCTACAACGCTGGGCCAGCCTCACGGCCTCTCCCTTTGGCGAGGTCATGATCGAGAGCTTTCGGGTCCCTTCTCTGATCTGGTGCGTCCTCATTGGGCTCTACACCGCCATCGATACCGCCGACCTGCCGCCGCGCCCCAGCGCAACGGCCCTGAAGTTACTGTTCAGCTTGCTGGTTATCTCAGTCACGGTGGCCATCGCCAACTTATCAGGCACGGCGCTTCGCCTGGGATTAAGACAGAGCCACGTCGCGATGCCGGCAACCGGGCTCTCGCTCACCTTTGTGAAAGTCGTCATCTGGATCACCGGTGTGCTGGTGCTCTTGGGGGGCTTAGGCATTTCCATTACGCCTGTGCTTACAGCGCTCGGGGTCGGTGGCCTCGCCGTCGCCTTGGCTTTACAGGATACCCTTTCAAATTTTTTCGCGGGCATTCATCTCTTGATCGAACAGCCGATTCGTGTCGGGGATTTTATCAAGTTGGAAAGCGGACAAGAGGGCTATGTGGCGGATATCGGCTGGCGTACGACTCGAATCCGCATGTTGCCGAACAACATGGTCATTCTTCCCAACAGCAAATTAACGCAATCCATTTTGACGAACTATTATCTCCCTGAGCCGCGAATGGCCTTACTGCTTCCCATCACTGTCTCCTACAAGTCGGACCCTGAACGAATTGAACGAATCCTCGTCGAAGAGGCAACTGCCGCGCTGGGCGAGATACCAGGCTTGCTGGCCGAGCCTGCTCCCTTTGTGCGGTTTATTCCCGGGTTCGGTGAATCCTCCCTGGATTTCACCCTGATCTGCCAGGTACGGGAGTTTACCGATCAATATTTGGCCCAGCATGAATTGCGTAAACGCATCTTCAGACGATTTCAGTCCGAAGATATTGAAATTCCATTCCCACAACGGACCATTCATCTGCGCACCGAACCTCCCTCTATCCCCGACTGACGGAAGAATGCTTGACCTACGGGACAACTTGTCCACAAATCGGACAAGTTGCCACCGGTTTTCTGCTTTTCAGCCTCTCCTCTCGCCTGAATCACCTTGCCTCTACTGACTGGATCAGGACACCGCCACCGGTCTCTCCCTTGCATACGCTTCATAAGCGTCCTACACCCGATCCTCGAGCATGATATGGAGACATCTTTGAAAGAGAACAAGACCGTATGAATATTTTGGCGATGATTATGGCCGGCGGCAAAGGCGAACGCCTCATGCCGCTGACTGAGCATCGAAGCAAACCCGCCGTTCCTTTTGCCGCCAAATATCGAATCGTCGATTTCGTCTTGAGCAACTTCCTCAACTCGAACATCCGTTCGATCTATGTGTTGGTTCAATATCGCTCGCAATCATTGATCGAGCATTTGCGGCGAGCCTGGCGAATTGGGGAACGACAAGCGAATGAGTTTGTCTCGGTGGTTCCTCCACAAATGCGGACGAGAAGCGGCTGGTACGAAGGGACGGCGGATGCCGTGTATCAGAATATTAACCTATTACGCGATTTCAACCCGGATCTTGTCGCGGTGTTCGGGGCAGACCATATCTACCGCATGGATATCAATCAAATGGTGCAGTTTCACCTGGAGCACCAAGCCGATATCACGGTCGCGGCCCGACCCGTCCCGGTGCCTGCGGCTCAAAGCTTCGGCATTATTGAGGTGGCCGAGAAGCAGGGAACCCCTCACATCGTCGGGTTCCAGGAGAAACCCAAACACCCCAAGCCGATGCCGACCGACCCGGAGCACGCGTTTTCTTCGATGGGTAACTATCTGTTCGATGCCCGTGTCCTACAAGGCATTCTTGAACATGATGCGAACGCACCCGGCTCGCATGATTTCGGCCGGGATATCCTACCCCGTGCGGTCGGGTCCCATCGCATCCTGGCCTATAACTTTTGCCAGAACCGCATTCCGGGGATGAAATCCTATGAAGAACCGGCGTACTGGCGAGATGTCGGCACGCTGGAAGCGTATTGGCAGGCCAACATGGACATTCTCGGCGAATCACCCGTGTTCGACCTCTGTAACACACAGTGGCCGATTTTAACCGACAACTATGATGCCCCTCCGTCGAGTTTGATTCGAACGCATCTCGATCATTGTGTCGTGGGGCAAGGCAGCCGCATTTTCGAAGCCGACATCAGACGGTCCGTCATTGGACGGGATATTACAATTCAACACGGGGCCTCACTGGATGAATGTATTATTCTTGATGGCGCAGTTATCGGAGCGAAATCGCGTCTCCGCCGCGTCATTGTCGATCGGTTCAATCATATCCCTGAAGGAACGTCCATTGGGTTTGATGTGAGCGCGGATCGCAAACGGTTTCCAGTAGACCGGTCAGGATTAGTGGTGCTGCCACAATGGCATACGACAGATCGGGCGTCGCTCTATCAGCATCCCACGCTCCATTAGTGACAGGAGACTTCATGACTGCAGCCCCGGCTCGTCTACCCGTTGCGACCTATCGAGTGCAATTCAACCGGTCGTTTACATTTCAGGATGCGCGTACGATCATTCCCTACCTCCATGCGCTGGGCATCACGGACTGCTATGCCTCATCGTACTTGAAGGCGACTCCCGGCAGCCTACACGGATATGATATCGCTGATCCACGAACCCTGAACCCGGAGATCGGGACGGAACGTGACTATCATGACTTCGCTCAGACGCTCCGCGACCACGGGATGGGACAGATTCTTGATGTGGTTCCGAACCATATGGGCATTTCGCGATCGTGCAACGCGTGGTGGCTCGACGTGCTGGAGAACGGGCCGAGCTCCCGGTATGCCGCATTTTTCGACATCGATTGGCATCCAATCAAAGCGGAACTGAACAATAAAATCCTGTTGCCCATCCTCGGCGATCTGTATGGGGCGGTGCTGGAGAATCAAGAAATCGTCCTCTTCTATGAGCAAGGCGCGTTCTTCATTCGCTATTACGAGTATCGATTGCCGGTCTCCATCAAGTCGACGGTTCGCGTTTTGTCCCATCGTCTCGACGCCTTGATCCAAGCAGCCGGCGCAGACCATGCCGATGTGCTCGAGCTTCAAAGCATCATGACGGCGCTCAATCATCTGCCTCCGCGAGAAGAACACGATCCTGCCCGTCTGGAAGAACGGCACCGCGAGAAAGACATCGTCAAGAAACGTCTCAGTCGATTGGTGCAGGACAGTCCGGCGATTGCGGCCTTCCTCGAGGACAATATCCGGCAGTTCAACGGCACGAAGGACGATCCGCACAGTTTCGACCTGCTCGACGGTCTGCTCAACGAGCAGGTGTATCGGCTGGCGTATTGGCGAGTGGCCGCGGAAGAGATTAATTATCGGCGGTTTTTCGATATCAATGAATTAGCCGCGATTCGGATGGACAATCCCGCTGTCTTCAATGAAGTGCATCAACTCGTCTTTCGCCTCCTCAAAGAAGGCACGGTAACCGGGCTGCGGATCGATCATGTCGACGGCCTCTATGATCCCGGCGAGTATTTACGGCGGCTACAAGGCTGGGCGGCGGCGGAATTATCGGACATCAAGGAGCCGACGGACACCACCTATCCACTCTACGTCGTCGTGGAGAAGATTCTGGGCAAGGGAGAAACGCTGTCCCAGCAGTGGCCTGTCCATGGCACGACGGGTTACGATTTTCTGAACCTTTTGAACGGCCTATTCGTCGATCCGGATCACGAACACGCGTTCACCGAAATCTATGCTAAATTCATCCGTCAGCGGCTGTTGTTTGAAGACCTCGCCTACGAGAAAAAGAAGCTGATCATGAGTGTCTCTATGGCCAGTGAAATTAATACCCTCGGTCACTATTTGAATCGCTTTTCTGAGCGGGACCGACGATCTCGAGATTTCACACTGAACAGTTTGATTCATGCCATCCGAGAAATCATCGCGTGTTTCCCGGTGTACCGGACGTATGTCGGTTCCGATTCCGATTATGTCACCGAGCGCGACCGTGCCTTCCTTCGGCTGGCCGTGATGAAGGCAAAACGCCGCAATCCGGCCACGAACAGCCTGGTCTTCGATTTCATTCTCAATATTCTGTTGAACCGAACGGAAGACCGTCTGCGGTTGGACCGCGAAGAACGTCTTGGATTTGTCACGAAATTCCAGCAAACGACCAGCCCCGTGACGGCGAAAGGAATCGAGGACACGGCACTGTATATTTACAACCGGCTCCTTTCCTTAAACGAAGTCGGCGGTGAACCTGAACGCTTCGGCGTGCCCGTGGCGGCATTTCACGAGCGCATGTTGACACGCCAGGCGCAATGGCCGGCCGCGCTCTCTGCCACAGCAACACATGACACGAAACGCGGTGAAGATCTCCGGGCACGGCTAGATGTCCTCTCGGAAATGCCGGGTCCATGGAAAGTGCATCTCTCCCGATGGAGCCGGCTTAATAAGCGATACAAGAGCGACCTGGACGGCCATTTGGCACCCGATCGCAATGAAGAATACTTTCTGTATCAAACACTCGTCGGAGCTTGGCCCCTGGAACCCATGGACGACTCCCAGTATCGAGCCTTTGGCGAGCGGATTCAAACGTACATGGACAAGGCGTTACGTGAAGCTAAAGTGCACACCAGTTGGCTGAATCCTAATCAATCGTACGATGTTGCGGTGCACAAGTTCATCGAAGCGATTCTGGATCGAACCCGTCCGAATCCGTTCCTCGATGATCTGCGTGTCTTTCACGAGAAGGTCGCGGCCTATGGGGTGTACAACAGCCTGTCGCAAGTCGTCTGCAAAATTGCCGCCCCTGGAGTACCGGACTTCTATCAGGGCACCGAGCTGTGGGACTTCAGTTTGGTTGATCCGGATAACCGTCGCTTAGTTGATTATGATCGCCGTATGCGTCTCTTGGCGGACGTGCAGAAAACCATCGCACGCTCGGAAGACCGATGCCTCGCCGTGCGAGACCTGGTTGACAGTCCTGCGGATGGGCGGATTAAGCTCTATGTCATCATGACGGCCTTGCGCTATCGCCGAGACCATGCCGCGCTGTTTCTTGACGGTGAATACCTGCCCCTCGAAGCCGGAGGAGTTGCACACAAACACGTCTGTGCATTTTCCCGACGATTGGACAGACAGTCCATTCTTGCCGTCTTCCCGCGGCTCATCACGGGCCTGAATGCGGATCCATCACTGCCACCGCTAGGCACTCAAACATGGGGAGATACGTGGATCAACGTGCCGAATGGAGCGGGAACGAGTCGGTATCGAAATCTTTTCACCGACGAAATCGTCGTGGCGAAAGAGCAGGATGGCCGATATGTTCTGCCGCTCGCCGAGCTTCTCTCTCACTGTCCTGTGGCGCTCATGGAGAAAGTCTCGTGAGTGGGTCGAGGATGGAGGATGCCCGACGTGCATGGCTCGGCGGAGAAGCCCACGTTCGGCGGCCAGAACAAGGCCGTTTGTGGCGGCTTCCGCCGGAATGGCGACAAGGATTATGGCTTTCCGGCGCGCTGCTGGTTGGGTCGGCGCTTGGAGGAGCAGCTACCGCCGCTTGCCTTCCTAGACAAGGGAAGTCTTCGTCCCAAGTAGGAAAAGGAATGCTCCATATGAATATCAACCAATCGCGGCGGCGCGAGCGATCGTCGATTTCACCTCTGTCCATCGCGTTTGTCATTGGCGCGGCAGTCGGAGCGGGTGCGGCACTGTTTACGACGCCCCTTTCGGGATGCGAGATGCGGCGTCGAATTGCCTCCGGGGTCAAAACCGCACAAGAAGAGCTCAGTGAGGTCGTTGAAGAAACGCGTGGGGCGGTTGAAGCGATCACCAAAGATGCCCGCCAGACACTGAGGCATACTGCCTTGCGCCTGACGGACGTGGTGAGCGCGACCAAAGATGCGTTCCAAGCTGACGAGGGAGTGCGGGAAAGGACGCGTGCCGATGAATGACTTCCATGCGCCCACGCCGTTTCGATTCGTCGGCTGCGTGGAACTTCGTGAGATGCTGGGACGCAAAGCGGCCGACGTGCAGCAACTCATGGCGGGCATAGAAGAGGTCCCGGCCGATTCCATTTACTACCATACACATAGCTATTTCCTGCGGTACGAGCATGGCCCGAGTCTCTTTCCAAGCGATTTTGCCACCTGGGTAGCCGTATCCGTTCGTGATCGTGTCCTGAGCGAACGACTTGGGTTGATCGACCCGTTCGAATTTCGCGACGTGGAAGGCCTTCGCGCCGAGATCGTCGCTACGATCGACGATCATCTCAAATCCCTGTGGAATGTGCCGCGATTGATTCATGGGGAGCCGTTCGAGTTCGTGAGCTCGCATATCATCGAAGTGGATCTCGGCCTCACGGCACAGAGCCTCCAAGAGTTTCGAGAGCATCTGGCCACGGTGGATCGCAGCGTGCTCTTCAATCACATTTGCGAGGCGAAAATCCGCAAAGGGCGCCACAGTGGTGACTTTATTCTCTGGATCGGTTCGGAAAGCGGGCTTAATCTGCCTGACTTAGCGACGCAAATCGCCGCGATTCAGCCGATCGGGCTCACGCTCGAGGGGATTCGCACCCGCACATTAGATCTCTTGGACCACTGGCTCGCACACACGGTTCCAGCGTAACCCAATGCCTATTTCATTGAATGCATATCGAGAGATTGCCCCACCCGGCCGTGTGGAGCTGCTGTATCGACTCAGCCAACAGACGGTCGGCAAACGCATGGTGCATATCACCGGAGACCGAACCGGCGGTGAGATCGGGGAGATCTTGCACACACTGATTCCCTTACTGACGGAAGTCGGCCTCGACGTGCGATGGGAGAGAATGAAGGGCACCGGTAGTTTTCATGAAGCGGTGCAAACGTTCCGCAACGGTCTCCAAGGAGAAGACGTCAAGGTCCCCGAGGCGCTCATGGAAAGCTATCGTGAGGGGATCCATCAGCTGGGCCGTACGCTCGAGCTCAGCGCCGATAGCGTCATCAGCCATGATCCGGATACGCTCGGGCTCATTGATTACGCGCCCACGGATTCCCGGTGGATTTGGCGGTGCTACTTGGACGCCTCGCGGCCTCAACGGAAGACCTGGGCCTTCCTACGTCCATACATTATCAAGTACGACGCAGCGGTGTTCTCGCTCCCGCAATTTGCCCAGCCTTTACCGGTCCCGCAATTTCTCGTGTACCCATCCATCGACCCGTTGAGCGAGAAAAATCGCGAGCTGGAGCCGGAAGAGATCGCGGACATCCTGGACAAGCTGCAGATTACCCGCGACAAACCGATTCTCTTACAAGTCTCGCGGTTTACCCGCTCGAAAGACCTTCGCGGCGTAATCGAGGCCTATCGATTGGTCAAATCGCATTTCGATTGCCGCCTCGTGCTGGCCGGGACGGCGTCCGCCGATGACCTGGATGAACAAACCGTGCTGACCGAGGTGCGGGACGTCGCCGCGAAAGACGAGGACATCCACATCGTGCCGCTTCCGCCCGAGTCCTCCCTCGCAATCAATGCGCTGCAGCGTGCCGCCACGATCGTCATTCAGAAATCCAGGCGGGAAGGCTTTGGACTCTCTGTCACTGAAGCGATGTGGAAGGGCAAGCCGGTGATCGGCAGCGAAACGGGCGGAATCACACTCCAGATCATGTATGGCCAAACGGGCTACACCTCCAATTCCATTGAAGGCACCGCCTTCTACGCTCGGCATCTCTTGAATAATCCCGCCATCGCACTAGAGATGGGAGGGCGTGCCCGAGATCGAGTCAGGCAAAACTTCCTGATCACACGGCACCTCGAAGACTATCTGTCCTTGCTCATTTTTATGGGGCGCCTATGAAGACGGTGTCCCCGAGCCTCCCCCCTCAGACCTCTCCCGAAGACACCACACATGCGGGTATCCTCTCCACCATTGTGATCGAACGGGTCTCTCCTGAATTAGACTGCGGCCGGTATCCCGTGAAGCGCGAGATCGGGGATCGCCTGGAGGTGACGGCGGACATTTTTAAGGAAGGGCACGAAGTGCTTATGGCGGCCCTTCGCTATCGATCGACGCGCGAGCCGGACTGGTGCGAACACCCCATGCGGCCGTTGGAGAACGATCGTTGGCTAGGCTGGTTCGATTTGACCCACAATACCCGCTACTACTACACGATCGCCGCGTGGGTGTCGGCGTTTGAATCTTGGAGGCAAGAGGTCTCAAAGAAACGAGAGACCCAGAGAGATCTGCAGAGCGAACTGTCGGAGGGATACGCGCTGGTGAAAGCCGCGGCGCGACGGGCGGCATCGGCCGATCAAGCCCACCTTCATGATCATCTGAAGCGTTGGGAGGCGTCCGATTCGCCGGATACTCTCGTTCGACTCGCACTGTCCGAGACGCTGGCCGATCTCGTCCTCCGCTACGAAGAACGAGTGGCCTTAACGATCTACGACCGAGAGCTGGAAGTCGTCTCGGATCGTATCCGGGCTCGATATGGCGCGTGGTATGAAATGTTTCCGCGCTCCCAAGGCACGGTGGTCGGTCGAAGCGCGACCTTTCAGGAGGCTGAACGGCGACTCCGTGCCATCCAGGCAATGGGATTTGATGTCCTGTATTTGCCACCCATCCATCCCATCGGCCGAACGAATCGGAAGGGCGCCAACAATAGCCTCGAGGCAACCCCTCACGATCCCGGCAGCCCCTATGCGATCGGAAATGAGGAAGGGGGACATGATGCGATCGAACCCGGGCTCGGGACACTGGCGGATTTCGATCGCTTCGTCAAAGCCGCCCATGATCATGGCCTGGAAGTCGCATTGGATTTCGCCATCAATTGTTCACCCGATCATCCCTATGTGACACAACATCCAGACTGGTTCTATCATCGACCGGACGGCACCATCAAATACGCCGAGAATCCTCCTAAGAAATATCAAGACATTTACCCGCTCGACTTTTATTGCCCGGACTGGCGAGCCCTCTGGCAGGAAATGAAACGGGTCCTGCTCTTCTGGGTCGGCCACGACGTCAGAATCTTCCGCGTGGATAATCCACATACGAAGCCGGTCGCCTTTTGGCAATGGGTGATCCGGGAGATTCAAACCGACCATCCCGAGGTGATCTTTTTGTCGGAAGCATTCACACGCCCCAAAATGATGCGGGCACTGGCCAAAGCCGGGTTCACGCAATCCTATACCTACTTCACCTGGCGCAATTCGAAGCAGGAGCTGACGGACTATCTGACTGAATTAACGCAAAGCGAAATGAAGGAATATTTTCGGGCCAATTTTTTCACCAACACTCCGGATATTCTCCCTGAAATTCTCCAACACGGTGGTCAGGCTGCCTTTAAGTTCCGCCTGGTGTTGGCGGCGACTCTCTCGCCGTCATACGGCATCTATAATGGATACGAGTTGTGTGAGAACCGGGCTATTCCAGGCACTGAAGATTATCTACATTCCGAAAAATATGAATACAAGGTGTGGGATTGGGACCGTGCCGGCGGGATTACGGACTATGTGGCGACAATCAACCGGATCCGGCGAGAAAATCCCGCGTTGCACGAGTACGAAAATCTGCGCTTCTATTCAGCCGACAACGATCAAGTGATCTTCTACGGCAAAAGGACCTTTGATGGGAGCAATACCGTGCTCGTGGCCGTGAACCTGAATCCGTTTCAAACCCAAACCGCCCGGTTGACCATTCCCCTCGCCGACCTGGGGATCGCACCGGACGAGACGTACCAGCTGCATGACTTGCTCACCGAGCATCGAGATCTCATGATCGGCGACACCTATTCCATTCGTCTGGATCCCCATGTCGAACCAGCTGCCGTCTTTGCCATCCGCCGATGGAGGCGCCGGGAACAGGACTTCGATTATTTTATGTAAGGCGGCAAGGTTGAGGGAAGATGGGTTATCGCGCGATAGCGATAGTTAACCTCAGCGGTTCCCGCAGGCGGCTCAAAATCGCCGCCAAAGACGCCGCATGATGCAATGACCGGAGGGGGTACCCTCGGGTACGTTGAGGACCGTTTCGAACCGAGAACGAAGTTGGAGGTTTTTTTAGCCGCCTGCCATGGATGACTCACTCTGGTATAAAGACGCCGTCATCTACCAACTCCATGTCAAGGCGTTTCTCGATTCCAATGCCGACGGCATCGGGGACTTTCGCGGGCTCACCGACAAGCTGGACTACTTACAAGATCTCGGCGTCACCGCCCTGTGGTTGCTGCCCATGTATCCGTCGCCGTTCAAAGATGACGGCTACGACATTTCAGATTATCTCGATATTCATAAAAACTATGGGACGCTGAAAGACTTTCAGGCATTCCTTGACGAAGCGCATCGTCGCGATCTGCGCGTGATCACCGAGTTGGTGATCAACCATACCTCGGACCAACATCCCTGGTTTCAAGAAGCTCGTCTCAACTCTTCCTCGCCATACCACGACTACTACGTGTGGAGCGACAGCGATAAAAAATACAGCGGCGCGCGCATTATCTTTACCGATACCGAACGGTCCAATTGGGCGTGGGATCCTGATGCCAAGGCTTACTACTGGCATCGCTTCTTCAGCCATCAACCGGATCTCAACTTCGATAATCCTCGCGTGCGGGAAGAAGTCATCAACGTGATGAGGTTCTGGCTCGATAAGGGGGTGGACGGCCTACGTGTAGACGCCGTGCCATATCTCGTGGAGCGCGAAGGCACGTCTTGCGAGAATCTGCCCGAGACTCATCAGGTGCTCAAAGAGATTCGTCGAGCCGTCGATGCCGGCTATAAGGATCGCATGCTGCTCGCCGAAGCCAACCAATGGCCCGCGGACGTGCGGCCGTACTTTGCCAACGGCGACGAATTTCACATGGCGTTTCATTTTCCACTGATGCCGCGAATTTTCATGGCGATCAAAAAAGAAGACCGCCATCCGATCACGGACATTCTCAGGCAAACGCCCCCCATTCCGCCGAATTGTCAGTGGGCGCTGTTTCTGCGCAATCACGACGAACTGACGCTGGAAATGGTCACCGACGATGAACGGGATTACCTCTACCGGGAGTACTGCACGGATCCACGGATGAAGATCAACATCGGCATCCGCAGGCGCTTGGCGTCCTTAATGGACAATGACCGCCGGAAGATCGAGTTACTGAATAGCTTGCTCTTCACCATGCCCGGCACGCCCATCCTCTACTATGGCGATGAACTGGGCATGGGGGACAATATTTATCTGGGGGACCGCAACGGCGTCCGTACACCGATGCAATGGACGGGCGATCGGAACGCCGGGTTCTCCAAGGCTGAAACGGCGCAGCTCTACCTTCCCTTGAATGTCGATCCGGTCTACGGCTATCAAGCCCTCAATGTCGAAGCACAGCTTCGCGTGCCGAATTCCCTGTTGAAATGGACGAAGCGGATTCTGGCCGCTCGCAAAAAACACAAGACCTTTGGACGCGGCACGCTGGAATTTCTCAACCCCTCCAACCGGGCGATCCTGGCTTACGTGCGGAAGTTCGAAGGCGAAATATTGCTCATCGTCAACAATTTGGCCAGCACCGCCCAACCGGTTGAACTGGACCTGCGACGATTCATCGGCGCCGATGTCGTTGAGCTCTTGGGAGAAACCAAATTCCCTCGTATCGCTGAACATCCCTACCAGCTCAGCTTAACGCCCTACGGGTATTTTTGGTTTCAGCTCGTGCCTACGCGAGGATCAAGGAGATAGGCGTGGGCTCCTGGCCGGATCGTCTCATTCAATATATGGAAGGTGAAGGACGTCAGGCTTTGGCGGGTTACCTGCCGGGCCAACGTTGGTTCGGTGCCAAGGGCAAACGAATCGTCGGTGTTCACCCTTACGACCATGTCGTTCTTCCGGAAGCCCCACGGCCGACGCTCCTGGCCATTGTGGCCATTGAGTTTCATGACGGTTCGACCGAGCGCTATGTCCTGCTCCTCGCCATGACGTCTCCCCTCATGTCGAATCAAGCTTCTATCCAAGACCGCCTGTTCAGCCTGTCCGACTCTACAGGCCAGATGTGGGTGACCGATGCGACTGCCGACGCGGACAGATGCCTGACCCTCATTGACGGGATTCGAGACAGCCTGCAGTGGCAGGGACGCCGGGGCACGTTTCGGTGCCTACCGACAACCGCCGCCGATTCCTCGCTGAGCTTCCCCCTGCGCCACGGGAACCGACTGTCCGGTGAGCAGAGCAATACGTCCATCGTGTTCGATGAACGGGTCATCCTCAAACTGATCCGTAAATTCGACTCCGGCGTCAATCCGGATCGAGAGATACTTGAATTTCTGACAACGCGTACGCGCTACAAGTCTGTACCGCCATTGATCGGGTCGATTGAGTATCAGCGGTTCTTCGATGTTCCCGATTCATCTGAATGCTCGGCGACCATTGGGCTACTCCAAACCTTCATACCGAACGACGGCGACGGCTGGAGCGCCGCAATGCAAGGTGTGAAGACGCTCCTCCATCACAACCGGACACAGAAGCCGAACCGGCGAACGGACGACAAGCTGCGCAAGCTTGTCGAGCACTCCTCCCAGAAGGAAGTCACCGCCATGCGGCGGCTCGGCGCCATCACCGCCGAACTTCATGTCGCGCTGTCCTCGGATGCGGCCGATCCAGCGTTTCGTCCGGAATGGATTTCTGAAGAAGATCTTTCCGTCTGGTCCTCGGGCATGACGTCCCAAATTGTCACCGTCTTCAGCCAACTCAGACATTTGGATCGAAACACGCAGGCTCACTTGCAGCTGACGGAAGATGAGATTGCGTCGTTAGAATTCAGCTCTAAAAAAAGACTCGATGGTCTGCGCATTTTACTGAATGATCCGGTGGCGAAAATTCGAGTGCACGGAGATTTTCACCTTGGCCAAGTCCTCAAAAAAGGAGAGGAATTCATCATTTTGGATTTTGAGGGAGAACCGGCGCGTCGGCTTGAAGAGCGGAGAGCGAAACAGTGTGCCCTGAAAGATGTCGCCGGCATGCTGCGTTCCTTCAACTACGCGGCGTGCGCGGCGCGGCGAGAAGAAACGGGTGAGGCACAAGAGGATGAGAGGATCACGACGCTCTGGGAACGACTGGTCACGGATGCCTTTTGGACCGGCTACACCGCCATTGCGCGACCAAGTGAGGTGGCGTTCATGCCCGGAACGCTTGCCGGCGCTGAAGCAGTACTGCGCGTATTTGAACTCGACAAAACGATCTACGAGATCGGCTATGAACTGAACAACCGCCCCGACTGGTTGGAGATCCCGCTCAATGGCCTCCGGCGGATACTTGGCTCGCGTTCTTGATCCCGTGCCTCATTCCTATCTCATCATGAATGATCCGCCCGCGGGGAGGCCATGTGCAACAACTCATCCACCTTCTTGAGCAACACATGCGGTGGCACGGGCTTTTGAAGAAATTCTACGTCTCCGGTCATTCCATTCTCGCGCAGAAAGTCTCCGGCATAGCCGGATAGAAACAGCACCTTGACGTCCGGCATGGTCGCTCGAAGACGCTGCACCATGGCAGGACCACTGAGGCCGGGCATGATAACGTCGCTAATCACGAGGCGGCACGCATCTCCATGGCGTGTAATTAACTCAAGCCCTTCGATACCGTTAGCCGCCTCCTCGACGACGTAGGAGCTATCTTTGAGCGTTTCAGTCACCAGCAGTCTGACGATCTCCTCGTCCTCAACGACAATCAGGACGCCATCAGGCGGACGTGCCATTGCTGATCTCCTGGCTATTCGCTGTCTGACTCGTGAGCTGAGGGAAATACAGTTGGAATTTGGCGCCATGGCCGATCACACTGCTGACCGTGATATATCCACGATGCTGTTTGACGATCCCGTAGACCGTCGTTAATCCCAGTCCGGTTCCATCGCCCATGCCCTTCGTCGTAAAAAACGGATCAAAGATATGGTCTTGCGTATCACTATCCATTCCACAGCCGGAGTCTTTGATCGAGAACGACACATAGCGGCCTGGGCGGGACCCGGGATGCTGCGCGACAAAGCTTTCGTCCAATTCCATGTTGCTGGTCTGAATCACCAGCTCGCCGCCCTGAGGCATTGCATCCCTTGCATTGACGACTAAATTCAAAATGACTTGCTCCAGCTGAACCGGATCGATCGACATCTTTCCAAGATGGGGATCGAGAGCCAGCGTCAACTGAATATGTTCTCCGAGGCTTTTTGCCATGAGGGTATGCAGGTCTTCAATGACCTGATTCAAATCGACAGCAGCAAGCTTCAGCGGCTGTTGGCGGCTGAACGAGAGCAGCTTTTTGGTCAGGGAGGCCGCCCGCGCTCCGGCATCGCCGATGACTTGAAGATGGGAGAGACGAGGGTCGCTTCCATGCTTCGCGACCAGGCGTGCGGTGAACCCGTTAATGACCATGAGGAGATTGTTAAAGTCATGCGCAATCCCGCTCGCCATGCGTCCCACGGCTTCCATCTTTTGCGCTTGGCGCAGTTGCTCCTCAATCCGTTTGCGCTCCGTGATGTCGGTGATGGTCTCGATGACGTGCGCCTCGCCGTTTTCCGTGACAGTCTTCGCCCAATGCACCAGAATGGTCTGGCCATTTGGAAGCGGCACCTCGTTTGACGTCAATTCGCCTGTCCGAAGTGTCTCTCCCATACGACAAAATTGGCAGGGTGCCGGGCTGCCGCCAATGACGGTATGGCATTGCTGGCCTCCGATGTCGCCAAATTTTCCCAAGCCGGTTTGATTTTGAAACTCGACATGATACGTGCTCGGATCAATGACGGTCACAATAACGGGCTGCGAATTCAGGAGGCTTTGCGGATCGTAGTGCGACTGACCGGCAGGCTTAGAGGACATCATCCCTCTCTTCCGGCTAAGGTGACGGCACGTCTCTCAACTGTTCTATGTATCGGCTGTCACAAAGCAATACTTTACCGCCTGGAGTTGCTGGCCATCGGGAGATGGGAAGCAGAGCGTTGGCACGATCAGTCGGTCGCCGGTCCGCCTATAGGCGAGTCGATGCAAACTAATGACGACGAGCGGGTTGAAAATAGGGGGAGAAAGTATTGGAAGGCAGGGGCTGAGGAATGACCGGCCTGATCAACGTTCCCCGGGCTGATCATTCCTCCAAATTCGCCTTACTTCAATCGCAACATTTTATTTTCAAACTTCGTATCGGTGGTGAGCTTTTCCATACTTTCCGCCAGCACATCGTTCAGGAGCTTTTCCGCGTCCTCAGCGTCAAACCAAAACACGCTTTGTGAGCCGGCTCCGTTCAGCGTCATGCGGACATTGCTGTCGTCGGCCGTATTTTGAGCCTGCACGGCGATTTTGGTCTTGGCAGCCATTTCCGTCGTCCTTAAAAATCTACTCTGTGCATCCATCGACAGCGCCAAAATTTTTCCGGTGAGGATCACGTCGGGTTTTTCCGGCGCGATTGAATCGGCGGATTTCACCAGCATGACATTCCATCCCTTGCCTTTCAGATAGTCGGCGATCGCCTTCGACACCGCATCTCCATGCTTGCCACCCGGAATTTCAAAATAGGATTGACCACCCATAATATGGGAACGTGTTCCCAGATGAGTCGGCTCGGGCCGTGCATCTTCAAAAGGCACGATGACCACGAGCGCATCCGGTTTTTGCGTACTGGTTTGGACAACGGGAACGAGATTGATGGGCACGACCTCGCCTTTTGCCCCGCAACCGGCCAATGCCAATATTCCGACGAAGCCGATCACATTAAGTATTCCTCTTCTCACAGCCGCCTCCTTGTGGAAAATCCTGCCAACACGTTCGCACGCGCGCCCTATGCGCGCTTCCACCATGCCTGAGCACGGTTGGGCTTAAGGAGAGGTACTATAACAGATTCGTTTGAGCAGGCAAATCGACGGGTTGCCATTTCCCTATGTCCAAATACCTTCGTCTCGAGACGGATCAGTCCATACATGCACTTGACTGGTCCTTAGTCCGGTGGTTAAGATCCCACCGGACCCGCAGTCCGCGTATTGTGGACCGCGGGTCCTGTTGTGAGCGCGGCTTACTGAGCATCATCCCCGCGATCTTTCTATGATTGAAGTTGCACAGGTTACCAAGCGCTACGGCGATTTGACCGCCATTGATCGGGTCAGCTTTACGGTTGAAAAGGGCGAAGTCCTGGCCTTTCTCGGACCCAATGGGGCCGGGAAAACGACGACGATGCGCATCCTGACCTGTTTTATGCCGGCCACCGAGGGATTGGCGCGCGTAGCCGGATTCGATTGCTTTGAGCAGCCTCAAGAAGTCAAGCGGCGCGTGGGATACCTTCCTGAAACGCCGCCGCTGTACCAAGAGCTGACCGTCACGGAATACCTGACATTTACCGGTCGTCTCAAAGGCATGACAGCCAACGATCTTCGCACCGGATTGGACCGAGTCATTGAACGCCTCTCACTCGGCGATGTTCGACATCGCCTCATCGGCAATCTTTCCCGAGGGTACAAACAACGCGTGGGACTTGGCCAGGCGCTTCTCCACGATCCACCCGTGCTCATCCTGGACGAGCCGACCGTTGGACTCGACCCAAAACAGATCATCGAGATCCGGGATCTTGTCAAGAGTTTGGCCGGCTCGCATACCGTGATTCTCAGCACGCACATTCTTCCGGAGGCGACGGCCGTTTGCCAACGCGTCGTCATTATCAATGGGGGCCGAATCGTTGCCGAGGACACGCCGGATCGACTTTCCGCCCGACTGCGTCGCTCGGAAAAAGTAAGCGTGACGGTTAAAACGCCGCCGCCTGATATGGCGGAACGGTTGCAGTCAATCCCTGGAATTGTCGGCGTGTTCGAGCAGAGCGATGCGAGTACCTATCTGTTGGAATGTGAACTAGGCCGAGATCACCGCGACGAGATTGCCCGCTTCATCGTCGGACAAGGATGGGGCTTGCTGGAATTGAAAACCATTTCAATGACGCTGGAAGACGTGTTTCTCCGTCTCACGCAACACGAAGATGGCATGGCCGTCACCGCCACAGCCGGAGAAGGGACGACAATATGACGTCCGTCCATGCCTTGATCGCGAAAGAACTCCGCTCCTACTTCGTCTCGCCGGTGGTGTATGTCGTCGGTGCCGTCTTTCTCCTCATTTTCGGGATCCTGTCGTATTTAGCGGTCGTCAATGCCGGAGCGCAGGCGGTGCGTCTCATGCAATTGCAAGGCGCGGCGGCTCAGCTCAATCTGAACGATCTCGTCTTCCGGCCTACCTTTTACAGTATGGCCCTGGTCGTTCTGCTGGTCGTTCCTATTCTGACCATGCGCTTGTTTGCTGAAGAGCGAAAGTTGCGGACCTTTGAATTGCTCATGACGTCGCCGATCGGCGTGAACGAGATCGTCATTGCTAAATTCCTGAGCGTGTATGTGGTCTATCTGGGTCTCTTGGCCTTCACCGGTCTCGTGCCCTTGATTCTTTCTGTCTTCAGCAGTTTCGACTGGAACCCAGTGTTGACCGGCTATCTTGCCCTGGCTCTGTTGGGAGCGCTGTTTCTCTCCGCCGGCCTTCTCGCCTCCGCAATGACGGAAAACCAGATCATTGCGGCATTCCTCAGCTTCGGCTTGTTGATTATCGTCTGGCTGCTGGGGGCGTTCGGCGGCGTAATTGGCGATACGCCTTTGGGCAACACGATTTCCTACTTGTCTTTCATTGAGCACTATGACCGGCTGGTCCGCGGGTTAGTCGAGGCCAAGGACCTGATGTATTACGCCTCCGGTGTCGTGCTCATGCTGTTCCTGGCGCATCGCGTGGTGGAAAGTCAGAGATGGAAGTAGACACCATAGAGGCAGTCCTTGTGCTCGCAGAGCGCGCACGCTCGGAAGGTGCTCGCTCCATACGCGCAGTGGGGACTGCTTCTACGGCCTCTACTGCCATGGAGTGGTGTAAGAGAAGAGTATGAAGCGGTTGATTCCCGCACTTGGTGTGATAGGCGCGATCCTTGGGGTCGGAGGGCTAGTGGTGTATAGCCTAGATCCTGGGATGCTCACGTTGGTCACGCTGCTGGAAGGCTTGGCACTGGTGTGCCTGATCGTGTTCTTTGTCACGCACTATGAAACGGTCAAAGCGTTTTCGGCTCGGCGCTCCACGCGGTTGGGCTTCAACAGCATCGTGATGGTGGTGTTATTTATCGGCATCCTGGGCATTGCCAATTTTCTCGTTGCGCGTCATTCCACCCGTTGGGATTTTTCCGAGACCGGGCATTTCACATTGGCGCCCCAGACGTTTCAAGTGCTGCGCGGTCTAAAACAAGACGTCAAGTTCACGGTGTTCAGTCAAGATCGCAGTCCGTTATATGGGACCTATCGCGATCTGCTGGACAGCTATAAGCAGGCAAGTGACAAAATCAAAGTTGAGTTTGTCGATCCGGAGCGCAAGCCGGGCGTCGCTCGTCAATATGGGATCACGCGCATGGACACGGCGGTGGTCGAGAGCGGAGAGCAATCAACGCGTATTACTGCGGCTTCGGAGGCCGAACTGACGGGGGCGGTCATTCGGCTCTCCAAGACCACCAAGAAACGTCTCTTGTTTTTAGAAGGCCATGGCGAGCGGGGCCTCACGGACACGGACCGTGGGGGCTTTGCCGTCTTAAAAGAGGCGCTGACCAAACAGGGGTATGATTCGGCCCCCTTATCGCTGCTCCAAGAAAGCGCCGTGCCCGACAACACCGCCGTGCTGGTATTGGGTGGTCCTCGCCGAGCCGTGACGCCCGATGAACAAGAGCGGATCGCTCAGTATGTCGCAGCCGGCGGGCATGTGCTCATCATGCTCGATCCCGATGTGCAAACGGGCTTGGACCCCTTATTGGCCAAATGGGGCATCGAGCCCGGGAAGGGCATATTGGTTGATCTGCAAGACCGGATCGCCCAAGGTGACTTGACGGCCCTCCTCGTGCGCACGTTTACCGAGCACGAAATTACACAAGATTTGACCGCCGCCGTCCTCTTTCCTGCGGCACGTCATTTAGTCTTTCATGAAGACCAAGCCAAAGAGTGGGATTACGTTCCGCTGGCCCGTACCTCGCCCCGAAGCTGGGCGGAGACGGATTTGAACGGCCGCGTGGTCAGCTTCAACGCCAAGGAGGACGTACAAGGTCCTCTGCCCCTTGCCTTTGCCGTCACGCCGAAAAAGACGGCAGAGCCGGGCAAACCGCGCGCGGCGGTCGTCGTCATCGGCAATTCCTCCTTCGCCAGTAATGGGTACGTGAATTTTCCGGGCAACACCGATTTTCTGCTCCACACGATCGGGTGGTTGGCGGAAGAGCGCGATCTCATTTCCATCACGCCGAAAGAGCCTGCGTTTCGCCCATTCATACCCAACCCGGCTCAGGAACGCGCGCTCCTGTACATTCAAGTGCTGCTCCTTCCTTCGTTGACCTTCCTGTGGGGGATGACGATATGGAAAAGGCGCCGTCGTCTGTAAGCAGGATGCTGAAACGGCACCTATTACATTTTCCCTGTCCCAAGCACGCCAGGACGCGCGCCTTTTCAGGCTTCGTTTTCGGTTCAACAAACTCCTTACCGTACCCTTTGGAAAGAGCCGGTCTTGGCCGGTTCAGGATTGGGCGGGTGAAATGGCGGTACGCCTGCGGCTTTTTCTCACCTGCAGCTTCGCTGGCTGAGGCTCTTGAGCATCCTTAGAACTCTTCCTCAATGGATATTCGTATTGCATAAGGCTATGAAACGGTACTCGCTCACGGTCATTATGGCGGTGCTGCTTGCTGGACTGGGTGGCTATGTCTATTGGGTGGAGCTGCCGACAGAGCGCGCCAAAACGGACACAGAAGTGACAGAGAAAAAACTGCTTCCTTTTACCGAACGGGAGATCAACGGAATGACCGTCCATTCCGACTCAGGAGATATTATTCTGTCCTCAAAGGACGGCGCTTGGCAGATCACGGCCCCACTTCAGACAGAAGCGGATACGCGCGCCGTGCAGTCGATGCTGCGGTCGTTGGTCTTGGGAAAGATCACAAGGGTGGTGGAGGAACAGGGAACCGCACTGGCCCCGTTCGGATTGGACAAACCTTCCATGACGCTCACCCTCACCGCCGATTCGCAGCAGGAAACGGTGTCGATCGGCGATAGCGGACCGATCTCATCCACTCTCTATGCCATGCGGGCTTCCGATAAAAAGATCCTGCTCACCGACCTGGCCACAAAGGACTTCCTCAATAAAACCCTGCTGAGTCTTCGAAAGAAAGAGATCCTTCCCGTGGATTCCAACAAGGCCGAACGCGTGCGTCTCACCTATCCAAAGACGGAAATCGTCCTCTATCGGACGGACAACAAAGACAATAAGAAGAAATGGTCCATCCGGTATCCCATTGAAGCACCGGCCGATCAGCCTGAGGTACGAACCCTCCTCATGAAGCTGGATGATCTAAAGGCCTTGGCGTTTATTGATCCAGGACCGCAACGCGATGAACAGCTGAAGAGGCTCACCAAGCCGGACATCAAAATTATGGTCTATAGCGGAGGCGTTGATCATACCGTCAAACTGTATCAACCGGATCCTACGAGCGGAGAAGCCTTTGCCGTTACGACCCCGGAGGCACCGATCTATCGCATTAATCCCATGATCCTGAAGGACCTCACCAAAGAACTCTTCACCTTGCAAGATAAGCGGCTGCTCGGCATGGACAGTGACGATGTCGCTATGTTGGAAGTCAAAACACGTGAAGAGCACTACACGCTCATTCGTCAAAACAATACATGGGTCTTGGAAGACGCGCCCCAAGCCACATTGGACCAAGAAAAGGTCGCTCTCTTTGTCAGTCGAGTCGTAGATCTGCCGGCCGAGATTCGTATCGTCAAGCAGGCTGGTCCGCTCGCGCCGTACGGCCTGAGCTCGCCGACGGCAGAGTTTACAGCAACCGCCAAGGACGGCAAAGCAACCGGTCGTCTTGTCTTGGGCACCCGGGCGGGCGGGCTGGTTTATGCCATGGGTCGGGGACTTCCCGGCGTGTATCAGGCGCGGTCGGACCTACTCACTCAAATTCCGTCGAAGCAAAATCTTGAAAAGATACAAGAAGGTACGTAAGCTAAGGACCGCTTGTAGTCTTTCACGTGGTTCTCTATAGTCTTTCCGCTATAAGGAGGTAGGCATGGATATTCGTATCACCGTCATGATGTCGATTTTTGGTGCAGCACTGGTCGTGGGTGGCTGTGCAAGCACCGAGGAAACAAGACCGGCTAGCGGCCCTTCCATGAAGGAGATTCCGTCAGCAAAGCCGAAAGACACACCCCAACCCATGGCAAAAGAACCGACTGTTTCTGCTCCCACGAAAGAGACAGCAAGCTCCTCTGATTCCCGCACGGCAGTGAATACCAATCCACTCCAAGCCTGCCTCGATGCGATAGCGAAAGGGGCGACGGCCGGACAACGCTCACTTGCAGAGCAGACGTGCCAGCGCGATTTTGGCAGTGGTGATTCCCGAACCGTTTCATCCGGCACACAAGGTGATAGCTTACAAGGTTGCATAGCCCGCATTCCCCAAGATGCCACTCCCGGGCAACGCATGATGGCTGAGGAGAGCTGCCGTCGTGATGAGGAGGTGCGGAAAGGATTTTGACATTTATCCTCGCCAGTCTGGAGCCTTTCCAGACGGATATGAATTCCTTTCATTCGCTCAATTCATAAGCACCTTAATTCCGGCAAGCTGGTCCGCGCTCAGTGCTGAACGCGGATCAGCCCGGGTTGCCTCTGGACTTCCTATCCCCCATCCGATATCGTACTCCCCATGCCCCCGTAGCTCAGTCGGATAGAGCAGCGGTTTCCTAAACCGTTTGTCGCACGTTCAATTCGTGTCGGGGGCACCAACAATTACGCACTTACGGAGGCTGGAGGAACGGTATAACCAGCAGGTGTTATCAGAGTGTTTAATTGAAAGTACGTGTTCAACTCCCAAGCTGCGTTCGTCAAATCCTTTTCCTCAATTGCGGTATACCGCTTCCACATCTTCTCAGACTTGTGGCCAACTATTTTTATGGCCGTTGCGGTGTCGACACCGGCGCGTCTAAGATTCGTAGCGGCACAGTGGCGAAGATCATGAACCCGCAAATGCAAAATACCTATCCCTGTTCGTTGTTCTGAAAGCTCGCTGTATTCATTTGATCGGTGCTCCCTTGTATAGAAACACTCGTAAGTAGTTAAAGAACGAACTTTCGAAATATCGCCGGCTGCCGCGAGGGCCCTCACGACACCCGCAGCGATAAATCCGGTCGCGCCAGTCACCAGCGCTTTCACAACTCTTTACACGTGTTAAAGCCCGGTCTCGCCTGTGGTTCCATTTTGCTAGGGCTACGCGCGTCGTGTCTGGCGCGTGCCTTGAAAAAGAAGAGCCTTACAAGTTGTCATGGTTTCCTAACGTTCCTTTCGGTATCCCTTGTCGAAAGGCCGAACATCAGGTCCTAGACATTAACACATCCCTCCGATGTGCCGGTACTCGCCTTCCGGATACGCGTCTATTATTGCTGATCGGAATGTCGTCTTGTATTAATACGCCGCCATTCAAAATACGGTAGCATAACTAATAAAAGGTGAGTCGATGGATGCTATGGATGCTAATGTGCCGCTGCCCAACCGCGTAAAATTGTTGGCGAGTTGCGTACCCCACATAGACCATTTGCGAGCTAGGCATATACTTAGGACACAAATATGTTGACCACAACGGCCCGCTTATTCCTAATAGCGACACTCGGAATGAGTACCGCGCACGTCGGTGCCCATGCCGTGCTGATGCAATCTTCGCTGGAGGATCACACGCTCCGGGTTAACCAGCCAACGGAACTGCTCCTCAGTTTCAATTCTCGGATCGAATTAGGCCTCTCAAGGGTATTCCTCGTAAGCAAGGGTGATGTCTATACGCCAGTGGAAATCGCTAAAGGGCACAAAGCCGGCCAGATGATCATCAAGGTGCCGGCCCTTGAGGAGGGCGATTACGCGCTAAAATACAAGGTCTTCGCATCGGATGGGCATCTCACTGAAGATGTGATTCGATTCAAAGTGTCACGAGGGCGGTAACACATATGTACATGCAAGGCATTGCGAATTTCATGGATGACTTCCTGGGGGGGCTCAGCCTGATGAGCTACGCGCTCGTCGTCGGAAGCCTTTTCTGGGGAGTCGTCGTCCTCCGCATAGCCAATCCCGACAGGTGCAGCAGCAGCGTGATACGTCCTGCCGTCACATTGCTGCACTGGGGGGCGGTCGCCCTTGCCGTCTCTGTGGCAATGAAGTTAGTCATCAAAGGGACCGTCTTGGCATCGATGCTCGGCGAACTGCCGTTGGAAGCCTATCTCAGCACCGTACAATTCAAGGCAGGCGTGCTACGGCTGACTCTGGCCCTTGCGCTGATCTGGCATGCTAAGCGATTGACCGAGAATCCGCACAAGATGTTATCCTGGGCCATCGTCGCGGCTCTGACGCTTCCTTTGGTGATCAGCGGTGCATGGCTCGTGCACGCGGTGGGCCGATTTGATGACCGCGGGCCGTTAATGTTCACCACCGTGGTGCATCAACTTGCCGCAGCCGCCTGGATCGGCGGCGTGGCGCAATTGCTGGCACTCCGGAAAAGCTGCCATACAGATCTAGGTTGCAAGGAGTTTTGGCCGCTTGCGGTCACCCGCTTTGCCTGGTTGGGAGCTAGCTGTGTTGTCGTGCTTCTCCTCACAGGAAGTTTTCTGGCATGGACGTATATCGGCACGTGGAACGGCCTGTTGGGCACCGGCTATGGCAATCTAGTGCTGGCCAAGAACGGGCTCTTGCTGATGGCCCTGGGCTTCGCCTATCTCAACAACCGCGCCGGGCGTCGGTGGCGAACCACCGGGGATCTAACCAGCCTCGCTCATAAAGTGCCCTACTACATCGAGGCCGAAACGTTTTTGCTGGCAACCATCCTGTTCCTGGCCGCTGCGCTTTCCTCACAGCCGCCTGCCATTGATATCAAGGACCGCACTGCTTCGGTATGGGAAGTCGTCAACATGTTCATGCCGTCTCTGCCGAGAATCCATTCACCCAGCCATGATGAACTGCTGGCCGGTGAGCCAGGTCGTGTGGCGGTAGTCAACAAAACGCCATCGCTGGCCGCCAAGGAGTGGTCCGACTACAACCACAATGTGTCGGGCATCGTACTTGCGGCCATGGGTCTGATCGCCATGTTTTCTTATGCACGAGCACACGAATACGCCTGGACCCGTTATTGGCCCATCGGGTTTATCGGCCTGGGAATATTTCTGTTTTTGCGGAGCGACGCCGAAACGTGGCCGTTGGGTCCCATCGGCTTCTGGGACAGCACCTTTCGCAACGGCGAAGTGTTTCAACATCGTATTGCCACGATGTTACCCTTTCTGCTTGGTAGCATAGAGTTGCGAGCGCGGACTCACCCGGAGACGAGCAACCTACCATTTCTCTTTCCGATCCTGTGTGCCTTCGGAGGCATCCTGTTGTTGAGTCACGCCCATGCTGAATTTGAATTGAAGAGCGAATTCTTGATCCAGGTTGTGCACACAGCCATGGGAATGTTGGCGGTCATCGTGGCCATAGGACGCTGGCTGGAACTGCGTTTGGGAAGTCAGATCGGATCCTGGGAAGGCCGTATTGCAGGCCTTACCAGCGTCACGTCGCTATTTTTAATCGGCGTCATCATGATGTTCTATCGAGAACCGCTGATGTGAGGACGTGGCGGTCAGCCGCTTGTCGCGTGGTGCGCCAACGATGAATGCGCCGATTCTCAGGCCGCCGAGAGCGGGGCGGTTTTACACGCACGCGCGCGTACCCAAAGCGGCAATGCTGTTGTTCGTGAGCGGAAATAGGTGCACCTAGTGATCAGGGCACAGCAGGCAAATGCCACCCGCTCTCCTCTGTCCGTGTGCTGCCAAAACCAACGGCGCATGCGCACCTGTTGATTCTTAGCGCCGCGCCGGCCTCGCCGCTCGCATAGTGTGGGACAATAATCTTAGTTATCGGAGGTCGTCATCAGGACGCATCGAGAGGGATCGGCTTTACAAGAGTGCGTGGGTCGTGAGCCGCTTGCCAAGGTCCCAGAAGGGACCCGGAAAGGAGTGGGCGCTCTCCAGGACGCGGTCCAGCGATCGGACGAAATAGTCGATGTCATCTCTTGCCACGACGAGCGCCGGGGCGACTTTGAGAACGTCTTCGTTATGGCCTGCCACCTGGCTTAAAATCCCGTAGTCCTCCATCAGTGGAATCGTGAACGCTTGCGCAAATAAACCCGGATTGATCGTGTGCATCATTCTCCATGTCTGACGTAAGGCGAACGAGGTCGGCTCCCCTAATTCCACGCCGATTAACAGGCCGCACCCCCGCACCGCCTTCACCAGCTCATACTTCTGTTTTAAGGGCATGAGGCTTTGGTAAAGATAGTCGCCCAATTCCCGGCAGCGGGCGATCAGATGCTCCGTGTCGAGGACGTGCAGCGTCGCTAAGCCTGCGATCATGGCTAAGTTATTGCCCATGAAGGTGGAGGCGTGGACACAACTACGATCCAGCCGCGAGTACACTTTATTGATGATGTCCTTGCGAGTCACCACGGCGGACACGGGCACCAATCCGCCACTCAACCCTTTGGAGAGGCACACCACGTCGGGCTCGATGCCCCAGTGTTCAGAAGCGAGGAACGTGCCGGTTCGTCCGATGCCCGTATGGATTTCATCCATGATGAACACGGCCCCATGCTGCTGACACAGCCGGTGAATCGACGAAAAGTATCCCTCGGGCGGGACAATGACGCCCGCGCCGACCTGGATCGGCTCTAACAGCACGCCGGCGACATTGCCCTGGCGTAGTTTCTTCTCGATGGCCTCCGCGTCGCCGAATGGCACCGCCTCCGTCTGCGGGACCAACGGCTCGAACCCGTCGCGCCACATTCGGTGGCCCGTGACGGAGAGGGCGCCATATGTGACCCCGTGATAGGAGCCGTGGGCGTAGAGCATCCGTTGTCGACCGGTCGCACACCGCGCAAACTTGATAGCTGCTTCAACGGCCTCCGATCCGGAGTTGGCGAAGAAAACCATGTCGAGCCATGGGATGCGCCGCACGAGGGACTCGGCCAGAAGCCCAGACAGGAGTGAGCAGTCCAGTTGGATCAGGTTCGGGAGGGATTGGGTGAGCGCTTCGCGCAGCGCCTGACGCACGACCGGATGGTTATGACCGATATTCGAGACGCAGAAGCCAGACACGCAATCTAAATACCGTTTGCCACTCTTGTCCCACAGATGACACCCTTCGGCCTTCGTGTACACCTTATCGTAGCCGATCATCCGGGTCACTCGTGCCCAGGTCGGGTTTATATACTGGCTGTGAAGCGCATAGTTCTCGCCGAGCCGTTGCTGAAACGTTCGAAGTATGTCAAAAGACATAAGCTACTTTCGCGACTCGCATGGGGAGCGCGATGCCTCGGATCTGCTAAGATGGTAGAGATTTTTAGTTACGTCCGAACAGACCTGTTGCAACAAATGAACTCATGAGATCCATTTTTCGTTTGCTCTTTGTTGCTCACTCGTTTGCGTTCGGGTGGCATAGGAATCACAATTTTGATGGACGATCGAACTCCTGTCTTGAAAGCGTATGCACTAGCGAGTGTTGCCGGAAAAGATAGGCCCTCCCCTTATTCGCAAGCCCCGACCTCTCAACATCGTTCAGAATAGTGGACAAGCAGGCGGGGAACGGGGAACGAGCGATGCTAAAGTCAAAACGAAAGTGGGAAAGGTAGGGCCTGGGCGATTAATTCGAACCTCGGAAGAAACTGACCAATCACTATATTGAGCGATAAGGAGTCCATTCGAGATATCGGATATAGGTCCTTTCCCGTCAAGATCTTGGGGTTCTTTGCTTTCGACGATATTTTCCTGGGCAAAGTGGGTGGGAGTGAGATCACCAAGGAAGGCGACATCAACAATATACGGAATAGCGATAAAGGCTAATCCCAAAACAACCGACTTAGTGGACTGACAAAATCCTCGGTATGCCGCAATAGTATGTTCACACTCATGCACCTGAGAGCCTCTCGCTAATCATCTACTGCGATATTCAAAATGAAGTTTAGTAAAACTAATATCCTAAAAAGGATGAAGTCCTTGTAGGGCCAATAGCGCTTGCGCTATCGTAAAGGAGCCAGCGGATTCCGTGGTGTGCGGCCTTCGCAAGGAATCGAACTCAGGGACAAGGAATCGTCTCGGGGACCAGTTCGCTCAGTATTTTGCGTAGCCGTACTACATAGCGTTGGAATCGAGTCGAAAATGATTTACCACGACCGAAGGGATTGGATCATCGGGAAGCAAGATGATGACTATTGGTCATTCCGCTGGCAGGTGATGAATGGACTAAATGATTCCCGCCCGGCTTGACGGTTGAAGATGTGACGTTGATGTTTTGATAATATGAGCCATTGCTGGATTCTGCAGTCAAACAAGCGGCGAGTGGCTCACAAGGACGCCCAGAAATAAGCACTTCGACCTGCCAGACACTCTATGCTTTATGCTGGGTCTACCTTCAGCGACTATCTCACTTAAGTCTCCATTATTTCATAAAGTGTATTCTTCTTTTCCACGCCAGCGCCCCTAAGCCCGTTGCCAACAACATTAGAGACGACGGTTCTGGAACGGCTGACCCTCCGCCTTGCAACGCCTGTGGTTCTCCATAAATGAAATCGTCCATGACGACATTATCGAATCCTTGTGCGGCACCAGTTAAGGGACCATCCCCATTCGTGAGTCGGACACGTGTCACTCCTTCACCAAACCCTGAAACACCGACGAACGAAAGGCCTTGCGGTGCAGTTGGAGCGAAGAACGTCCCCAACGATGTATTACTGGCATTGAAGTATTGAATAGAAGTGGTGTTTGCTAGGTCGACATCAGTAAAGACAGATCCGAACCCGCTGACTGTCGCCGGAGTGTTGCTTCCCGGCACGACAAAATTAACATCCACTATGTTGCTATCCAATGCGGTGAAAAGGCGTTGCGGGCTAAAGACGGTGAATTTACCCGGAAACTGAGCATTGATATTGCCGAATCGCACTGGTGTGTTCGTCGGATTGACGGCGTTCGCACTGACCTGGAAGCCACTGCCAGGTGTGGACAAGAGGACTCCTCTGGGGGAATTGACGTTGAAGAAATTTGACGGCAAATTATTGGGTGCTGCCAGGTTGTCAGGCACCCCATCCCAATTAATTTCACGGCGGCCCGTGGCAAATGAACCGGCTACATTGGAATTAAGAGACCCTCCCAAGTCACTGCGGAACGCATCAACTGCGGATTGAATAGCAGCAGGATTGGCGCCGCTCCCCTGCTGAACAGAAACAGCATACGATGGGCCCACGGCGATAAGAGTCATTCCTACCAAGGCTAGCGGCAATGTGAACGATCGGCCTGGCAACATAGGGCACCTCCATCTTGTTTGTCTCTTGCCACCGACATTATTCGTCGCTACGATCCTTCACAAGCGTACAAGGGGGAATTTTTCTGTGAGGCCGCTACCGATGGTATGTCTACTAGGGCACTCCTTCCTCGGGGTTCAGTGATCACTTCGCATCGGCAAACTCTTCCCAATTGCGATAGTATATATCTCCATCTGCTTCAAGTTCCGCCATCGCTTCATTGATTGAGTAGCCAAATCCCGCGACTCTTGAGATCGGATCATCACCGACCACTGCGCCCCCCTGGTTGCCATCCAGCCACATCTTCACCGTAACACATACTGCTCCTCCATATGGACTTCTGGATGAATGGATATCACCACGACTTTAGTCTAATAGACACCCATGGACATGCGTTGTACTTAGGTATTTATAATACAACTATGTCAGGAGGGTTTATGCGACCATGGCTGATCAATGCATGTCTGTTTATGTCTTTAGTTTATACGCCCCATGTGTCTGCCTCTCCTACCTGGCAACTTGACCTATACAGCGATCCTGGCGACTATGTCGGACAAGGTCTTGAGTATCATTTCACCCAGGCCGATTGCTGCTTTCTCAATCCGAATCTTTTCGATTCCACCCATGACGGAGTAGTTGACTACGTCCAACTGTTTTTTCATGCACCTGTCTACACCCCCTTTTGGGATTTAGACATTGGCACGAATTGGATGGGCACGAATTTGATGCCGGGGGTGTACGACGATGCACAGGCTTATGGAGAAACAGATCCCTACCCAACGCTATCGTTTTTTTTAGATGGACGAGGCGCGAGCACTGTAGTCGGCAGCTTCATCCTCTGGGATATTGCCTTTGACTATGAGCATCTCGGCGTGGGTGCCGCCGGACTTCAACCAACCTTACTACGACTGAATGTTAGCTTCGAACAACATAGCGAAGGCGAGGAACCGGGACTGTTCGGTTACTTCTCTTACGACGCAGGATACGCCGCTGTGCCGGAACCCACGTCGCTTTTCTTACTAACGACTGGTCTATTGGGGCTGTTGATAATACGCGGCAGGCTTCATAAAGAATGCGGTTAAACAATCATGCCAGGCTGCCATCAAGGAAGTTATTCCTAAAGCTTCTTTTTGACTCAGGACTCTATTCGTCAGCCACAGCGCACAAGCTGTGATCACGAGCTGAACAACTCTTCAGAGATTTCCTACCGAGTAGGACTCGCTTCCCTCGTCCTGCCGCAATACGTTGAGGATCACTACTCTCTTGTCTTGATCATCTAACTATCGGGTCCGAGCTGCAAGGCACCGATGAACCTAGTCGAGCAAGATCCCTTACTTTCAGGGAGTAGGTCCTTTTTGTGTGCCTACCCCTTTATTTTGCCGTGAGCGCTAGAACTTAATCGGACAGTTAGGTAGAGTCCTTCCGTTCATGGAAGGAGTAAGGACAATGGCTAGGGAGCAGAAGATCATCAAGACCAAAGTGGGTGTTTTGGAACTGGCCAAGCAACTGGAAACGTCTCCAACGACTGTCGGCTGATGGGTATAGCCGAAATAGTTTATACCGCTTGAAGGAGCTGTATGAGACGGGAGGAGAAGCCGCGCTCCAAGAGATTTCACCGCAGAAGCCGATTCTCAAGAATCGGGTGGCCCTTGAGGTGGAACAGGCCATCGTGCATTTGGCGATGGACCAGCCAACCTGGGGGCAAGTGCGCGTCGCAAACGACCTGCGTAAGCCGGCGCGGACCATCTCGCCGGCCGGCGTCCGCTGTATCTGACTCCGGCATGATCTGGAGACGATGCGGAAACGATTGAAGGCGTTGCAAGCGAAGGTGGCGCCAGAAGGGCTGCCTCTCACGGACGCGCAGGTCGTTGCCTTGGAGAAAGCCAAAGCCGACAAAGAAGCGCGCGGGAAATCGAGAGCGAATGCTCCGGCTACTGTGGCGGGCAAGATACGTTCTATGTGAGGGACCTTAGACCGGTGCTCGTTGTACTCTCGTAGCCACATATCCAAGTCGCCCTGGAGTTGCTCCAGCGTCCGATAGATGTTCTTCAGCAACATCACGCGGTAGAAGTCATTCAACATCCTTTTATGGAAGCGTTCGCAGATCCCGTTCGTCTGCGGAGGCGGGTCTTGGGGCGTGTATGATCGATGTTCTCGACGGCCAGGTAGCGTTCATATCCCATGGCATTCGGGGCGTCGCAGTACGCCGCTCCGCGGTCGGTGAAGACCCGACGCAGCGGAATCTCCTGGGCGTCAAAGAACGGGTGAGGACTCGCCGTCCGTCACATGAAATGTTGAGTTATACATTTGAGCAATCTCTCATTCACTGTTTGCTAAACCGTTTGTCGCACGTTCAATTCGTCTCGGGGGCACCAGTCATTTCGATGCTTACACACCGCTCCTCCCTCCGACCGAATCTTCAATTCCGGTTCCTGAGATGGTTTGCATCGACCGTCCCAGCCTCCCAACTTCCTGATCGTCGCCTCTTTCCCTACCGTCATCCAACTCCATGGGTCGTCACGTCCCAACGGCCAGCTGCATAAGTATGGCGGTACAAGGGTCAACTGTCATTTACCTAATAGTTCGACTGTGGTAACTTTGCGGTGCCCTAGAAGGGTTGGTAAAAACAACGAAAGGGAAGGCCCGGCTATTTCGGGGCTGATAGAATTAAAGTGGCGGGGGGATGGAGAAGAAGTCTGTACAGCAACGCTTGGTGGAGCTTCAGATGCATTTCCGGAAGATGGAGCAAAATGGCTACTCGGGAGGAGCAGCAAGGATGCCGTTGTGGAATGCGTATGCTGTTAGATCGAAAGCAGCGCGAGAACGGGGGAACAAGTGCATCGTGACGTGATCCGACAGAAAGTGGGGCAATCCTTCCGCTTACGCCCCTTACCTTCTTTCTACAGCAGGGAAGGCACCCGTCTTCCGTTTCGTGATGATCTGTGGGTGTTGCGCCACGTTTTTGATAAGGACGCCGAGTTTAGGAATCGGCAAACGGGCGTGGCCTTCAGAATTGATCTCAACGACCTTGAGGAAATCCGCATCCCGGATTATCTGATTATCAATTGCGATATCACTGTGACGGGGGATAAAGCCACCTTGGTCAGCCGGAAGGAACCCGACCCGGAATTGTTGAGACGGGTAAAACGGTCCGAGGAGCCGAGCAAGCGATAGAGGCTGATCTTCACGAGTTGGAGTAAAAGGGTGCTGCTGAACGGCAGATGCTCACCTGAGCATCTAAGTGACTTAGATCCGCGAGTCGAAGGGCTGTTGTAATGGCACAGAGACGACGGTGAGAAAGTTAACGTCCATCAGCATCCTCCTGCGATCGATATCATCATGAAGCAGGCGGGGCGGTTCTCGGGGTCAGTCCTGCGTTGATTGCTGGCGATTCTCGCTAAGTCAGTGCGCCTCTACACTAACTAACAATGATCACGATCCGGTCAGAGAGCCGATCTCTCATGCTGTTACATGGTGCCAGATCGTCGCCGGCCGCGTCGCGATGTTCCTCCACTCACGCATCAGCCATCATATCTGAACAGCTGCGATCCACCTTGATATCTCGGCCTATGATCGTAGGCGAAACCTGGTGGACCGTCCTTTGTGTTCAGTGTCCCGAACAGTCCTTATGCTCGCACGTACACGTACGAGTTGGGCCGGATTTATGATCGCGTTCGCATTCCTGACTACAATAGGAACTTGACCACGATCCCAAGCACGTGCAGCTCGGATGGCCGCATTTTTTGGGATAATCGATTGTGATCGCCCGACTCGGACTTGCCATTGATTTTCAGAACCAATGAAATAGCCAATTGACTATCTAATATTCCGGGCCCGGCGGGCGATTTCCCGTGGCAGGCGCGGGAGGGATGGGAGGAACAGGCTTGGTCGGATTGTCGTTGAGACGTTGATTCATCGCTGATGGATGGTCTGCTCTACTATAGGCCGGTTCCCGCGCGCATGCCGCCACCATGACGAGAATGGCTCCCGCAAGACACATTCCTGTCGTCGCATGTCCCATGTCTCCTTATATCTGAAGTGTTGCACGTTCGAATATCAGACACGCTTCCGCTACGGTATCAGACACGCGCAGACATGAAAGTCTGGAACAAGCCAAGGCATAGGGCCATCGATTTCGCACGCTCTCGTTTAATGTATGTAAAGCAACCCCCGACACATGGCAGTCCCGTGAACTGATGGGCGAGGGCATCATCTTATGGTCTTCTACGTGCACAACCATTCGCCCAGGACGTGATCATGAACAAATTAGCCTTTTCGGTTCTGCTGAGCGCCGCCGTCATACCGGTTCACGCGGGCGCAGTGACGCTGCAGCAAACAACCGTCACGACATCGGCAGTTTCTCAAGTGAATGCGACGACGGGAGGCAGTGTGTTCAATCCGTTCCCGTTGGTGGGGGCGGCTGCGCCGTTGGCTACCTCAGCGACGACCTTCAATCCGTCTCCGATTGTCGGCAACGCTCCGCCAACACCGCCGACAGGAACGAGTGTCTTCAATCCATTCCCCCTAGCTGGTGCCGCTGCGCCGCTTGCCGTCAATGTGCAGCCATTTACATCCCCGACAGGCGGCTCTGCCGCGTCGCGCTTTCCTGATGCCACGGGGGGCGCGCTGCGACCTGCCGCACTTGCTGGGCCGACGTCAACGACTGCGAATACTGCCGTAACGCCGGGTAGTACCACCACGACTACAACTATCAGTACCCCCGCAATGACAGCAGGCACAGCAACCGTTTTCCAATCGACGCTGACCGCAACTGTCACCCTCTCGCCTTCTTTTACGGCCACAACATTGAATAGTGTGACGTCGGCCTTGACGGGCACTACGGACTCGCTTTCAACCAGTCGATTGGTGCAGAACCCTGAGCCGTCCACACTCCTATTGTTTGCATCGGGGTGTGCGGCCCTGGCCTGGCGCCTCCGAAGAAGGGGTCGGAAGGCGGCCATCGAGAGATGATGGGCGGACTAAAGAGCGTTTAGGCTGATCTGCTACCGGGACTCGCATTTTTAGCCACTCCGGACACTTATCTGCCACAACGCGCGTCCCTACCCCCCTCCATATTGCTCGAGTTGATCCAGGTCCTATCGGAGGCGCTTTATCATAGCAGCATACGTATAAAAGATTGGCAAGAGACTGAACACCTCTCTAGTCAGGACGAGTCACTGGTATGCCAGGGCAGTAACACCCGGCCGATCATGCTCATAAGAGGGACGCGCTGTATGGAACATGGTGACTCCAGAACATCCTGCCTGCCAAACTCGTATGTGCCGAACAGTTATGTCATGTTACATTAACCGATGCTTTCTGACCCGCATACCCTGAGAACCAGTCGTTTCCTCATCCCTGTCACACTACTCTTGATCGCCGCCATCATGGTGGCCCAGTTCGCGATTCCTTTTGGCTGGGCATTGGCTGGACTCTATATTGTCCCTGTGAGCGTGTGCGCCTTTTGGTCTTCTTTCCGGCATGTATTTCTTGTCGTCTGGGTCGCCACTGTGTGCACCATTCTCAGCACCGTGATCTTTTTCGGTTCAGCATTTTGGGACAGCCATGCCACCATGGCCATGGCGTATGTGTTGCCCGTGGGGTCTATGTGGATCATCGCGATTCTTTCGGTTCTGCGCAAAACCTTGGAACGGAGATCTCAGCGGCGCACCAAGATTTACACTCTCTGTACCTCCTGCCGGCAGATCGGAAGTGAAGGCAAGATGTTGAGTATTGAAGAGTTCGGGCATCACAAACTTGGCACATTTGTCACTATAGGCGTGTGCGATGGATGTGCCCGAAAGCAAGGGATCCGATATTAGGCGAACCATATACCGTGTAGGACATGCGTCTCATCTCAAGGCGTGCAAAGGCGACAGATAAATGGAATCACCACCGATATCCTCGATGGCCGCGCTCCTTTATCTATACTCCTACCTTTGATTTTAGGAGGAGCAGCATGGAGAACTTCGTATCGATCGCCTTGTTGTTAATTGTCAAAGTAGCCGAACGTCCGCAAGCTCACCCGGTTCAGCTTCAACTCAGCCCGCCCGAGGATCTTCACGTCTCTCCACACCTTAGGCTTGCCCCAGGAAGCGGCGCAACGGTAAGCCATACCGGCATTGGAATATAGGATTGGAACATACAGTCAAGAAAAGGGGCCCTGGCATTGAAGCCGTGCCCGCTTCTATGCGGAAGCGATGACTTCAGACTCACCAGCGGAAGGAAGGAACTGGCTTCTGAGAGGAGGACACCACTTTTGCGGGCCTACTATGGGCAATACTACTTGATTAACACACGAGCACCGATGAACACCAACCGGGTACTAGTCGGAAGAGCCAGGGGGCGCCTCAAAAGCCATTCTCCCTTCGGCAATTGTGTCTCGGTGTGGATGGGGTGCAATTGCCACGTCTTCGGATGTAGTAAGACCGGTGACGTGGCAAAATGCCATCGCAAATAGTTAAGCAGTCGCAGCCACTTCTTCATGATCGTTTACCCGTTCAAGCGTGCCATCCCTCGCGCCTGACTCCAGAACCGCATAAGCTAAGATACTCGGCTATTCGCTGGATAGTTTTTCGGCAGGTACTTGAGCAACAGCGCCTGACGAATGAGTTGCGCAACATTTCTCACTTCCAGTCGCCGCATCAGATTAAACCGATGAACTTCGACCGTTTGCACACTGATTTGCAATTGTTCGGCGATTTCACGGCTGGTATGGCCTTGCGTAATCAGATGCAAGATCTGCTTTTGACGGGGGGTTAATGCGGGACCCGCGGGCGCCTTGCTCCTCGCTATCCGCTTCTCCATTAATCGATACATAGTAGTCCTCCTCTACGAGTGAGATGGGAGATGTGGCATCGTTGAGAGTAGGCCAGCAACATTCGTACCGATTTTCAAGCTATTGATTTTCAATACGTACGTTTACCGACAGATGAATAGGTGTAAATTTAAACGGCGTAGTCCTGATCAGGGCAACGTGAGTCCCATCTCCTAACCAGCTACTTTCGGCCTTTTTTAGTGATCCGGCAAGATCGAGTCGCGCAACGATGTGTCAAGGCTCCAAGACGTAGCCTCTGAACCTACAACAAAGGCATTACTATGCCTTCACAGTAGGGCCGAATGGACCGACGGCAATGTATTAGAAAACAAGGTCGAAGGAAGGTTATCTCAGGTAATCGAGTAAGGCCGTGGCAAGCGTCAGGTAAATAGTGATCCCTGAAATATCATTCGCCGTCGTCACGAAGGGTCCTGCAGCGACGGCCGGGTCGACACCGACTCGCTTCAGCATAATCGGCATAATCGTTGCCATACTGGTAGAGGCCAGAAAGGCAATCATGAGAGACGCACCGACGACCATTCCAAGAAACCATTGGCCATGCCATAGCCATCCGGCAGCGGTGAGCAATAACCCGCACGCAAGGCCAAGCAACATGCCGATCCGGACCTCCCTAAAAAAGACTTTCCACATATCGCCCAACTCAATACCCCCGGTCGCCAGCCCCCTGATAATCAGAGTGGACGACTGGAGCCCTACATTGCCGCCCATGGCCGCAATGACGGGGATAAAGCTTACGATGGCCACGACTTCCTGAATGGTGAAACGGAAGTACCAGAGAATGGCGCCCGACAAGAGACTGCCGATAAGATTGGTGAACAGCCACGGCAGACGAGAACGAGCCGCGTCGAAGCTGGAGGATCGCAAGAGCGCATCGCCTTCCGCGGCGCCGGCCATTTTCAGCATATCCTCGGTCGCCTCTTCGCGAATGACGTCCACGACATCATCGACTGTAATGATACCTACCAGAGTATTGTCTTTTTCGACGACCGGGATCGCGAGGAGATTGTACCGTGCCACCTGCCGGGACACTTCTTCTTGATCCATGTCGACGGCGACGCTGATGACATCGCGCGTCATAATATGTTTGAGCGGCGTCATGGGCGGCACCGTGAGCAACTGGCGCAGGGACAATACACCGACCAAATGATCTTCCTTATCCGTAACGTAGATATAAAACACCATTTCCGCATCGGTGGCATGCTGCAAGCGGCGGATCGCTTCCTGTGCCGTCGTATCCTCGGGAAGCGAGAGAAATTCCGTCGTCATGATACCGCCGGCTGTGTCCTTCCGGTATTTCAGAATTTCTTCGACTTCCGATGAATCCTCGGCCCGCATGCGCGTGAGGATCTCCTTGGCCTGTTCTTCCGGCAACAGGCCGAGAAGATAGGCCACGTCGTCCTTGCCGAGATCCTTCAACAGCATCGCGACGTCCCCAGGCGCAAAGTCCACCAGCACCTGCGACACATCGGCCGGGTCCATCTCGCTGAGCACCTTGCCGCGCAGTGTTTCCCCCCTGACCAACTCAAAGATTGTCCGTTTTTCCTTCTGGGAAGATAGATGCTCAATCAGCTTCGCGATATCAGCGGGATGCATCTTCCCCAGCATTTTGCTGATGTTCGTAATCGCCCCTCGACGCAGCAAACGCTGGAATGATGCCAAGACGAGGTCAAACCTGCTCTGGCCTCTATCCGACTCCTTGGGGAGATCCTTTGAAGGCTCGCGGTCAACTGAACGTGGACGCTCGGCAGGTTGCATAGTCTCTAGAAAGTCCGAATGTCTAAAAGTCTTCACGTCGAGACTTGATGACGTTATGACTTGATGTGATATTACGACGGTTTTCTAATATCCCAGTTCCCCTAGTACCTGTTCATCTTCGCGCCAGTCCGGCCTCACTTTGACCCACAATTTGAGAAACACCTTCATGCCGAAGATGTGCTCCATGTCGAGCCGTGCCTCGGTGCCGACCGTCTTCAAGCGTTCGCCGTTCTTTCCGATCACGATCGCCTTTTGCGAGTCTTTTTCGACGAGAATCGACGCGGCAATCCTGGCCAGACGGCCCTCCTCGACAAATTGTTCAATGTCCACCGCGACGGAATAAGGAATTTCTTCTCGTGTGTGATGGAGAATTTTTTCGCGAATCAGCTCAGACGCCAGGGTCCGCATCGTCTGATCTGTCAACATGTCTTGCTCGTACAGCCTGTCGCCCTCCGGCAACAACGCCACGGTCACATCCAGGAGACGATCAAGGTTGAACCCGGTCTGAGCCGAAATCGGGATAATCTCCGTCCACGGAAAGGTCGTGCGAACCGAATCGATCAGCGGCAAAATGCGGGACTTGTTCACTAAATCCACCTTATTAATTAACAAGAAGACGGGTTGCTGACTCTTGGCGGTCACCTCGCGAATGCGTTGGACAACCATACGGTCTTGAGGACCCAACGATGGCCGCAACGCCTCAATCATCACGTAGAGAAGATCCGCATCCGGCATGCTCTCCATGGCCGTCCGTACCATGCGCCGATTAAGCCGATGCTGCGGCTCATGGAGCCCCGGCGTATCGAGATACACAATCTCGGCATCAGGCCGATGGAGGACGCCTAGAATCCGCGTTCGTGTCGTCTGCGGCTTGTTGGAGACAATGGCAACCTTCTCCTTCAGCAATGCGTTCAACAGCGTCGATTTCCCGACGTTTGGACAACCTATGATCGCAACCGTCCCCGATTTCATCGTTCCCACCATGTTGATACATTCCCCGTACCGATTCTATCGGGCATTCTCCCCGCTGACCGAAGAAATGACAAGACTTTTCGACTCATTGTACCAAAAGATTGAAAGATCGCTGTCTGGATCACCGTGCGGGATCAGGTGAACAGACTTATTGGGAAAGGATCACATCCTGGGAGAGGCAGCTATTCGCGACCTATCCGGCCATAACCAAGGTAAAGGGTGAGAAGGCTCGTGTGAACGACGTCACATCCCGGATGCGACGATGATGACTGCTTCTATCCTCGTTCACTTCGAATCAGGCACGAGCTGGTACACGGTCTCCCCTTTTCTGACAAACCCCAGCCGTTCTCTGGCCAATTCTTCAATCCGGGCAGGATCGTGCTGAATACGTTTCACCTCGACACGGAGGGCACTATTCGTCTGCTCCAATTCCTTAATCTCCAACTCGAGCTCGCGAGCATGTTTCTGCATCGCCACATATCTGCGCACGCCCATCTCATCGAAAAAAAATGAAACGGTCAGTGCCACGGCAAAAATCGCACCGATGACGAAGGCAATCCTCGTTGCGGTCTGCCGAATCCGTTGTACGGACCGGTGAGTGCGATTGCGTCGACTCATGCTTTACTCGTCTTACAGTTGCACAGTCCGAACGTGTTCAGCGGGGAATGGAGACATGGCGCCGTGATGACGTTACGACATACTTTGTCACCGAATCACCGCGCATCCCGGGTAGACAGCGGCGCGTCCCAATTCCTCTTCAATTCGCAGGAGCTGGTTGTATTTGGCAATCCGGTCCGTCCTTGACAAGGATCCCGTTTTAATGAGGCCGGTGTTTAGCGCCACGGCGACATCCGCAATAGTCGTATCCTCGGTCTCACCGGAACGATGCGAGACGACGGCTGTATAGCCGGATCGCTTAGCCAGCTCAATGGCTTCCAGCGTTTCCGTCAGTGTCCCGATCTGATTCAACTTGATGAGAATCGAATTCCCGATGCCGTCCTTAATCCCTTGCGAGAAAATTTCCACATTCGTCACGAAAATATCGTCGCCGACCAACTGGACACGGTCGCCCAGTCGCTCAGTGAGCATCCGCCAGCCTTTCCAATCAAGCTCACTCAAGCCATCCTCGATGGAGACGATGGGGTACCGGTCCACAAGCCGCTGATAGTATCGAATCATCTCGTCTGACGAATGATCCGGTTGCTTCTCGGCTTCCAGGCGATACCGCCCCTTCCCATAGAACTCACTGGCCGCGGCGTCGAGCGCCAACACGACATCCTTTCCCGGCTTATACCCTGCCTGCGCAATGGCTTGGACGATCAATTCGAGAGCCTCTTCATTGGAGCCAAGATCAGGCGCAAAGCCGCCTTCATCCCCGACCGCCGTATTGAGTCCCTTCTTTTTTAAGATGCCTTTGAGCGTATGGAACACCTCAGTGGCGATGCGTAGCGCGTCACTGAACCGTGTCGCACCCACCGGCATAATCATAAACTCTTGGAGGTCAAGGCGGTTATCGGCATGGGCACCGCCATTGATAATATTCATCATCGGCACCGGCAGGGTTCGTGCGTTGGCCCCGCCCAGATACCGATACAATGGCTGGCCGGATTCTGCGGCAGCGGCTTTTGCCACGGCCAACGACACGCCAAGAATGGCATTCGCTCCCAGCCGCGCTTTCGTCTTGGTCCCGTCGAGCTCGATCATGGCCCGATCGACCGCAACTTGCTCGAAAGCCTCCATACCAAGCAATTTCGGGGCGATCAATTTGCTGATGTTCCCGACCGCTTTTGAGACACCCTTTCCCATCCACCGTTTTTTATCGCCATCCCGCAGCTCAATCGCTTCTTTCTCACCGGTAGACGCACCAGAGGGGACCGCCGCCCGTCCGTGCGCTCCGCTCTCCAGTACGACATCGACCTCAACCGTCGGATTTCCCCTGGAGTCGACAATTTGGCGGCCGGTAATTTTTCGAATTGCACTCATCGTCCTGACCTCATGAAACAATAAAATATAGGAGACAAATTATCCCAGACATATTTGTACTCGGACTGTGCTTATCCGGCGAGCTTTTTCTTGAGCAGTTCATTCACCTTGCCCGGATTTGCCTTGCCGCCGGACGTCTTCATGACCTGACCGACGAAAAAGCCCAACACCTGATCTTTTCCGGACCGGTACTGTGCCACTTGTCCGGCATTCTTTGCCATCACGTCGTCAATAATTTTTCCCAGTGTACCTTCATCGGAGACCTGCGTCAGTCCTTTTTCTTGCACCAGCTGCTCCGGCGACTGACCACTCGCATAAAGTTCAGGAAACAGGTCTCGGGCGACCTTGAGACTGACCGTCCCGTTGTCGACCAATTTCAGCAAGCTCACCAAGCGTTCCGGGGTGACAGGCGAGTCAGCGACCGGCGTGCCTGAATGATTCAGCTCACGCAGCAGCTCACCCATGACCCAATTGCTCACGGTTTTGGGCTGCGCAAAAAGCTTCACGCACGCTTCGAAATAATCCGCCAACTGACGAGACGACGTTACCACGCCGGCATCGTATTCCGGCAATCCATATTGCGAGACAAATCGTTCCTGTCGCGCGACCGGCAACTCCGGCAGCGTGCGTCTGGCCTCGTCGAGCCTGTCCGGCGTAATGTTGATGGGAACCAGATCGGGGTCAGGAAAATATCGATAGTCATGCGCCTCTTCTTTACTCCGCATGACGGCGGTCTGCTCCTTGTCAACATCCCACAATCTGGTTTCCTGATGAATCTTTCCGCCTTCGTTCAGAACCTTGGTCTGGCGCCTGATCTCGTATTCAATAGCGTCCTTGACAAACTTAAACGAATTGATGTTCTTGAGTTCGACCTTTGTGCCGAAGGCCCGCTGCCCGATCGGTCGCAACGACAGATTCGGTTCGCACCGGAGGCTGCCCTCTTCCATATTGCCGTCACAGACGTCCAAATACACGAGAAGATCTCTCAATGTCTTCAGATACGCCACCACCTCATCGGCTGACCGCATGTCGGGTTCGGTCACAATTTCCAACAATGGAGTTCCCGCGCGGTTGAGATCCACCCGGCTGCCGTCCATCCCGCCGCCATGCATATTTTTCCCGGCATCCTCTTCGAGATGTGCCCGGGTAATGCGAACCCGCTTCGTTGCACTGTCCGTCTTAATGTCGAGCCACCCGTTCTCACAGATCGGCGTCTCGTACTGAGAGATCTGATAGCCCTTCGGAAGGTCCGGATAGAAATAATTTTTTCGGGCAAACCGGTTGGACGCTACGGCGCAATTCAATGCCAGTCCGGTACGTATGGCCATCTCAACCGCAGCGCCGTTGATCACCGGCAAGCTGCCGGGCATGCCCAGACAGACTGGACACGTTTGCGTATTGGCCGGAAGCCCGAATCGGGTTCCGCAGCCACAAAACATTTTAGACTCGGTCAGGAGCTGGGCATGCACTTCCAGCCCAATCACGACTTCATAAGTCACTAGGTATTCCTCTGCTCCGTTTGCTGGCGCTGCTGCCGCATCGCCTCTCGACCGGCATCGACCGCTTCTTTGAAGATCGACTTTTGTTCTTGGACGACCTCCCGGCCTTTCTCAATCGCCGTTTCCCAGGTGTGACCCGCCTTGTCCGTGGCCTCACGCAGATTCTCTCCTGCCCGTCGAGCATACTCTTTCAATTGTTCGCGGGACTCGCGTCCCGACTGAGGCGCCATGAGGAACGCGGCCACTGCGCCCACGGCGGCTCCTCCTAAAAATGCCAAGACAATGGCGCTGCCGGACACACCTCGACGTCCATCATACTCACTCATGGCAATCCCTCCTCTAAACTTCCGCCTCTACAGAAAGGCCCTTTGATACTTTTCCTAATTTTGCTGAGAGTATTCGATACTCTGACTTCTGTCAACGATGAGATGCCGGCGCGTTCTATCATCGGGAATGAGGCATTACGACGTTTTGTTTCGCCGGGAAGGCCGCCCTGACGGCTTGGTCGATGATGTAGGAGAAGGTGGGCGATCGCCACTCGCGGCCTTCTCCACGTCGCCCCCTTCATCGGCCGCGATGTCTGCCAGCTTCCGTCCAGTCAAAACTGAGGCGGGCTGGGACACCGCGATGTCATCGGCCGAAGCGTGGTCATCGCGATGCTTGATCAACAACCACTGACGGTCCCGCGTGCGCACGAGCGCCCACGAGCCTTTAAGCTTGATCCCATGCAAGTTGAATTTCAGTTCGCCCTTCTTGAGCGCAGTCTCGACGTCGTCTTGCCCCTCTACTTGATATGTTCCTCGGTCCCATACCATGACGGTCCCACCACCGTATTCGCCTTCTGGGATAATGCCTTCAAAGTCAGAATAGTCCACCGGATGGTCTTCGACCGCCATGGCCAATCGCTTGACGCTCGGGTCGAGCGAGGGTCCTTTGGGGATCGCCCAAGACTTCAGGACACCATCGTGTTCCAGACGAAAATCGTAGTGCAGATGGCTGGCACGATGCTTTTGGACGACAAAGCTTCGCCCTGATGCGGACCGCTTGGACTCAGGCGGTGGCTCGGGAGTGGAGCCGAATCGGCGCTTCTTTTTATATTCGTCGAGAGGTATCATAAGAAAATGACAGATTCTAAATGTAGAATGAACAATGTTTCATATTGAATTTAGGTACTTAGCGCAGGTTTCACTGCCACGTCAGTCCAGCTACGGTACTCAGTCAGCATTTCGGCAAAGTGTACGAGAACGCATGTGTGGCGCGTAGTGGAAGAGGCGCATGCGCGCTGTAGGATACGTGCTGAGGAGAAAGCGCTTCCTAACGAGGGCTGGCCCCATTGCAGTCATCGTGTGATTTCGACAATCGGTCTTTGACCACGGCGGAAGCGGCTTTGACGCCGGCCACGACGCTGAACAACTTGGAGACGAGGCCTTCCCCTTGTCCTCTGACCAGCTCATGCACCTGCTCCACGGTCTCGCCTACGCCTCCGACGGCATGGAGAAAAACGGACGCATGATCGATCCCATCCCGGGCCTGCTCGCTGAGTGCATTCACATTTTCAGTCATGACGCGAAGGTCTTTCAGCAAAGAGGGTAGCTGACTGTTCAGTTGGACCAAAACAACCTCGAGTTCCACCAACGTCTTCCTGGCTTGAATAAGCGTGTAGACCACATAACCCACGAGCACAGCAAATGCGATGGCCGCGATGATACTGGCGATTTCAATCAACATGGGGCACCTCTTTTCTCAGGAATCTCTCAAGAGATCTTCAGCCCTTCAGCGCGAGGTCAAGCTGAAGCCTACAACTCTACGTTATCGTAGATTTGGCTTTTTTAACCGCCATTCCGTGGCTTGTTCGTACGCATGTGCGCCGCGCAAGACGATATCCTCCTCGAATTGGCGACCGATGAGCTGTAAACCAATCGGCAACCCACCCTTGCTGAAACCGCAAGGAACAGAAATGGCTGGAATGCCGGCTAAATTAATGGAAATCGTATAGATGTCGGACAGGTACATTTGAAGCGGGTCCTGAGCTTTCTCGCCGAGCTTGAACGCTGAGGTGGGAGTCACCGGCGTCGCGATAAGATCGACTTCTTTGAAGGCCGACTCAAAATCGCGGCGAATCAGTGTCCGAACCGCTTGCGCCTTTCCATAATACGCATCATAGTATCCCGCGCTCAGCGCATATGTACCGAGCATGATCCGACGCTTCACTTCCGGACCGAATCCCTCCTGCCTCGTCTTCATATACATGTCGAGCAGATCTTTCGATTGTTTTGCTCGAAGACCGTATTTCACGCCATCATAGCGTGCCAGGTTTGAACTCGCTTCAGCCGTGGCAATCAAATAGTACGCGGCGACGGCCGCCCCTGTCGTCGGCAACGAGATCTCCTTTATCTCGCCGCCCAATTCTTGGAGGACGTCGACCGCCTGCCGAACCGACTGTTCGACCTCCGGATTGAGCCCCTCCGCAAAAAATTCCTTTGGCATCCCGATTCTGAGCCTTTTCACATCCTTCTTCTTCAGCGCCTTTAGATAGTCGGGCACCGGAACGTTGGCGGATGTTGAGTCTGCGGGATCATGACCTGCAATGGCGTTCATCAGAATTGCGGCGTCGGTCACATCTTTCGTGATTGGCCCAATCTGATCCAAGGAGGAGGCAAACGCGACAAGTCCATAGCGGGACACGCGACCATATGTCGGCTTGAGTCCTACGACACCGCACAAGGCAGCCGGTTGACGGATCGAGCCACCGGTATCTGAGCCTAATGCGGCCGCACACTCATCTGCCGCCACCGCTGCCGCAGAGCCGCCGCTCGATCCACCGGGCACGTAGGCGGGATTCCATGGGTTTCGACTTGGGCCGAAGGCCGAATTTTCCGTCGAGGACCCCATGGCGAACTCATCCAGATTGGTCTTGCCCAAGAGAAGATAGCCCCGTTCCCGCAATTTCGAGACAACGGTCGCATTATATGGCGGTACGAACGTGGCCAGCATGCGCGACGCACAGGTTGTCAGGATGCCTTCCGTGCAGATATTGTCTTTCAGAGCAATCGGCATGCCCATCAGCGGAATGGTCTTCCGCCAGCCCTTCAGTCGTTCATCCAAGGCCTCGGCCTGCGCCATGGCGGAGTCCTTGGCGAGCGTCACATAGGCTTTGATTTTTGGTTCCACCTGATTGATGCGCAGACTATACGCTCGCACAATATCTTGCGCCGTTACGTCGCCCTTGGTGAACCGGTCTTGCAGTTCATGAAGTGTCAGTTTGTGAAGTGACATGGAGTTTCTTACGGTCGTCGTCCGCGATCAGATCGGTCAGTGCGCGGCTTGAGAGTGAGAAGGTTTGTGGTGTGAGATATGGTTCTTGTCATCAACCAAAATGATCTTCGGCTGATGACGCTTCGCCTCATCTTCGGCATAAAACTCGTAACAGAAGATAATGACTTTATCCCCCACGACGGCCTTACGAGCCGTCGGCCCATTCAAGACGATCTCCCCGCTGCCGCGCTTCCCCGCCATGGCATAGGTCGTGAACCGCTCACCGTTATTCAGGTTCGAAATCATGACTAATTCAAAGGGCAGAATGCCGGCGGCATCCAGCAAGTTTTCATCGATGGTGATACTTCCTTCATACTCCAGGCAGGCCTCAGTGACAGTAGCGCGATGAATTTTGGCCCGCAACATTTGTCGTAACATGATTATTCCTCGTCAGTCGTGAACCGTCTCGACACTCATCTATGAACTCCAATGAACCATACCGCTCAGCGTTCTTCCAAAATCCTCGGGACACGAAAATATCCGCCATCGGAATCAGGGGCATTCATCAAGGCCTGCTCTACCGGCAAGCTCGGCTGTGCCCGATCTTCCCGTAACACATTCGTCTGCTCCAGCACCGTCGCGGTAGGCTCAATCCCCGTCGTATCCCACGACTTTAGTTCCTCGATATAGGCCAAGATGTGGCTCAACTGTTTGCTGAACACGTCCTTCTCGCCCTCGCTAATTTCCAACCGGGCCAACTTTGCGACGCGCTCGACTTCTTCCTTCGAAATGTGCAAATGAATTCTCCGTAGTTCGACTATTCTACAACTAGGATGCTCAAAAAGGCCATCTATTACACCCGCACGCCTCAGACTCGCCAAAACGCGCTCCCTTCCCGAGGAAGGCCCAGGTGAAAACAACCCGGAGGCGTAGCGCTATTTCGCCCGGCCAGCCCTGAGCCGCCCCGAGACCGGCTCTTCCCCCCGGGCTACGCTAGGATTTTTTGAGGCGAGAACGAAGCCTGGCAAGGGTGTGTCTCGGCACGCCGGGGCAGGGTGGGTGCAATATGGACTTTTTCAGCATCCTCTCATTCGACGGTCACGCTCTTGGCCAAATTGCGTGGTTGATCCACATCCGTCCCACGTAACACGGCCACATGATACGCCAATAACTGCAGGGCGACGACAAAGAGGATCGGCGTCAAGAGTTGCGGCACGTCGGGAATCGTGAAGACGGCGTCGGCCGCTTTCCCTAAGTCACGCTCTCCCTCGCTCACGAAGGCGATGACCGGGGCATTTCTGGCCTTGACCTCCATGAGATTGCTCACCGTTTTCTCATACAGGCGATCGCGCGGCGCCAGGACGACCACCGGCATATCTTTGTCAATCAACGCGATCGGCCCATGCTTCATTTCCCCGGCGGCGTACCCTTCAGCATGAATGTATGAAATTTCTTTCAGCTTCAGCGAGCCTTCGAGCGCAATGGGGTAATTGATGCCCCGGCCAAGAAAGAGGAAATTGCGTTTCGTATAGTACCGCTTCGCAATCGCGACAATTTCAGCTTCCCGTTTCAGAATGTGCTCAACGCGCGTCGGCAACGCCACCACCCGCTCGAGCCAGATGCGCCCGTCGTTCGCGTTCAGCGTGCCGCGAACTCGGCCTAAATGGAGCGCCAGCATATATAGAGCGGTCAATTGACCCGTAAAGGCCTTCGTCGACGCAACCCCGATCTCCGGACCGCAATGGGTGTAGATCACCCCGTCGGACTCTCGAGCGAGCGTGCTGCCGACCACATTCACGATGGACATCACGCGTGCACCCTTGAGCTTGGCTTCGCGGGCAGCGGCAAGCGTATCGGCCGTCTCTCCTGATTGCGAGATCGTGATGAAGAGGTCATCTTTTTGCACCAAGGGATCGCGATAGCGAAACTCCGAGGCGATGTCAACCTGCACCGGGGCTTTCACCATCTCCTCCAACAAATACTTCCCGACCAACCCGGCATGCCAGGACGTGCCACAGGCGACGATCCAGATATTTCTGGCCGCCACGAGCTGCTCAGCTGTGAGGCTCAAATCGGGCAGATCAGCTTCACCAGTTTCAAAGGAATACCGACCGCGAAGCGTATCGAGAATGGTTTGCGGCTGCTCGTGGATTTCTTTCAGCATGAAGTGCGGATACCCGCTTTTCTCGGCCGCTTCCGAATCCCAGGTAATAGCCGTAGCGGTTCGTGTGACCGGACGCCCCTGTGCATCCATCATGCGGATGTCGGTCGGTGTGACGACCGCCAGGTCGCCTTCCTCTAAATAGAGGACATCGCGGGTGTGCGCGAGCATCGCCATGACATCGGACGCAACGAGACTCGATTTGCCGCTGCGCCCGATCACCAGCGGACACCCCGAACGAGCGACGACCAGGCTCTCGGGCTCTCCTTCACAGACGGCCGCGATGGCGTAGCTGCCGCGGATGTCCTTCGTCGCCGCCAGCACCGCATCGGACAAACACTTGCCTTGCTTCATGTATTTGGCCACGAGATGAGCCACGACCTCAGTGTCCGTTTCCGATTCAAACCGGTAGCCTTCTTTTTGAAGCTGTTGCTTGAGCGGCAAGTAGTTTTCGATGATGCCGTTATGGACCAGCACGCAACCGCCGGAACGATGCGGATGCGCATTTTGTTCCGAGGGTTTGCCATGGGTCGCCCATCGTGTGTGGCCGATCCCGGTCGTTCCACTGAGCCCCTTTTTGCTCAGCGTCTTTTCCAGATTGACTAACTTGCCGACACTGCGGCGGACCTCGATTTTGCCGTTGTGATGGATCGCGATGCCGGAAGAATCGTATCCGCGATATTCCAAGCGCTTCAAGCCATCTAAGAGAATCGGAACCGCGTCTTGATCACCGACGTATCCGACAATCCCGCACATGGTGCTTATCCTTTCTTCGTTCTGCGATTGACAGAGACTCTAGACGAGCGGCGCAGCGACGGAGGCTTCCTCTTTTGTTTGACCTGAGGAGCGGTCCGACTCACATTCGGGGTTATCGCCTTTGTCGCCTGGTCTTCGCCAGGTTTCCCGTGCGGACCGTTGTCATTCAGCAGCCCTCGGCGTTTTGACGCCCAACCCACACGATTCGCCTGCGCCGTCCTCGAAATGGCCAGCGAATCAGGCGGCACGTCTTGGGTGATGGTCGTGCCGGCGGCAATGACTGATCCCCGCCCGACCTTCACCGGTGCCACAAGTTGCGTATCGCTCCCGATAAACACCTCATCTTCGATCACGGTTTCGAATTTATGATAGCCATCGTAATTACAGGTAATTGTCCCCGCACCGATGTTCACGTTCTTGCCGATACGGGCATCGCCCAGATAGCTGAGATGGTTCGCTTTTGCCCCTTCGCCAAGTTCCGCTTTCTTCATCTCGACGAAATTGCCAACTTTCGCCTTCCGGCGCACGATAGAACCGGGCCGCAAATGGGCGAAGGGACCAACGGTAACGCTGTCTTCCAGTTGTGAGTCCGTAATCACACAGGAATCTTGTATGACGACACCCTTTCCCACGGTGGTATTGGCAACACGGGTGTGAGAACGAATCACGCAATCTTCTCCGAGTGATGTACGGCCTTCGAGAGCCACATGGGGGTACAGCACCGTGTCCTGCCCGATGCGCACATCGGCATCGATCCACGTCGTCGTCGGATCGTGCAACGTCACGCCTTCCTGCATCCATCGGGCTCGGATCCGCTCTCGAACCACGCGTTCCGCCATCGCCAATTGCTGGCGCGAATTGACACCGAGCCCTTCGTCAGCGTCTGCCACCGCCATCGCGGACACGCCAAGGCCCCGATCGACGGCCAATTTCACCACGTCGGTGAGATAATACTCCTGCTGCGCATTCTTGGGCTCGAGTTGATCCAAGGCCTGGAACAGAAAGGCCCCATCCACGACATAAGTGCCTACATTGATTTCCCGCACCGACGACTCCGGGACCGTGGCATCGCGGTCCTCGACAATCTTCAGCACCTGACGCGGCTCTCCGAGGGTATGCGCCCGGATGACCCGTCCGTAGCCGGTGGGATCGTCCAGCATGGCCGTCAAGATGGTCACCGCCGCCTTTTCGTCCGCATGCACCTTAAGGAGTTGCTCAACCGTCGCTTCAGCTAGAAGGGGTGTATCACCATTCAGAATCAGGTACGTACCGGCCGCGCGACCGCGGGCGCGCAGAATGGCGCTTCGAGCTTGCATCACAGCATGACCGGTGCCGAGTTGTTGCGTTTGTTCAGCAATAAGGATTGAAGAGCTTTTCGACGCCGGATTCTTGACATGGGCCGTCATTCCTTTTTCGCGTCCTATCACAGGACGAGACCCGACTGAGCCAAGTTTGACGGCACTATACGTATCCAGTACGGCTTTGACTTGATCGGCTTGATGGCCAACGACGACCGCGACGCCTTCATCGGTTAGTCGCTCGGCCAATTCAACGGCGTAGAGCACCATGGGACGACCGGCCACCGGATGGAGGACCTTGCCCAGCTTGGATCGCATGCGCTTCCCCAAGCCCGCAGCCATAATAATGGCCCCTACATTGTTCACGTCGACATCCTCACAGCCATGAGGCCAAAGACCAACATGTCATACAGACGTTCACGTGATTGGCACCTCAACATCCGTGCGTACTTTCGGGCCAGCGCCCAATCGAGCACTTACCGTTTCTTGAGTTGGTGGTGGGGAATAGAGGCCGCCCGATACGATCAGCTTCATAGCTTCTTCCACACTGATGTCGACCGGCATCACTTCTTTTTCGGGAACGAGCAGAAAATAACCGGACGTGGGATTCGGCGAGGTAGGCACGTAGACGTTCAAGAGCGGATCGGGAGCAATGTCCTGGATCTCCCCACGAGTCACTCCAGTGACAAAAGCGAAACAATAATGTCCATTTTTAGGAAATTGAATCAGCACCACACGATTGAATCGGTCTTTCTCCTTAAAGGAAAGAATATCCGTCATGGATTTGAGGGTGGAATAAATGCCGCGAACGACCGGGACACGATTGAGCCACTCCTCCCACCATTTGACAATTTGACCGCCGATAAAATTAGCCGCCAGTAAGCCGGTGCTAAAAATCAACAGGACCAGTGCGGCGATGCCGATGCCGGGCACATTGTACTGAGGGGGAACAATACCGCTAACCGCGTCCCCCAGAATACTATCGACCGCCACAAAGAGAGTCTTGAGAATGAGGACGGTGCCCCAGATGGGGGTAATCACCAACAAACCGGTCAGAAAATAGCGTTTGAGGGAGGCTCTGAATGACGTAACGCCGGTGTCCACAACGGAAAATGATACAAGCTTTCCCCGTATGCCGCAAGCCGTTTCTTGAGATTCTCAATGGGTTGGAATAGGATGCACCTTGGCTCCTTTCCCATCATGCCAACACAAACGACTCAGACAAAAAGACGCCGCCAGGGAGTCTTCATTACACTGGAAGGCATTGAAGGGAGCGGAAAAACGACGCAACTGGCCAGGCTCGCGAAGTTTCTTCGAGAGAAGGGGTACCGGGTGGTGGAAACGAGAGAGCCGGGTGGGACGCCGGTAGCAGAACAAATCCGCGGCGTCATGCTCAATCTTCCGCCTCCGACTCCAACCAAGCACAACAGAGCTGGTCTCGCTGAACTCATTACGCCCGAATGCGAAGCGGCATTGGTCTTGGCTGCTAGAGCGCAACATGTCACTCATGTCATCAACCCTTCCCTCGAGGAAGGCGCGATTGTGGTATGCGACCGATTTTCAGACTCCACGCTCGCGTATCAAGGATATGCGCGCGGATTGGACCTTCGAACTTTGAAGACGCTTAATCGGTTTGCCACCAGAGGCGTGGCACCTGATTTGACTCTTTTATTCGACTTGCCCGTGCAATGTGGACTCGCCAGGCGGCGACAGCATCATTTAGACCAAAACCGGCTTGATCGTGAAACGCGACAGTTTCATAACCGCGTACGGAAAGGGTTTTTAGACCTCGCAGCGCACGAACCGCATCGAATAAAAGTGATCGATGCGGCAGAGGACCTCGATGGCATTACGGCGGTTCTTACGGCAACAGTTCAAACGTTTCTTGGAAGAATCGGAAAGGCTCACCGGCGGAACGTCATCAAGTGTAAGACTTGAAGCCGTTCCGACTTGACAACTTTATAGAATTAGCAGGCCATGTTTAACGAAATCGTCGGGCATGAAGGACCCAAGGCCGTTTTGCAGGCCGCCATGAAGCATGACCGCGTCGCGCATGCCTATCTGTTTCATGGCGAAGAGCGGATCGGCAAACGCTTCACAGCCATGCGATTCGCCCAAGCCCTCAATTGCGAAGAAGGCCAGGACATGGAGAGCCCGGATGCCTGTGGCTTCTGCCGGTCCTGCACGCAGATTGAAGCGCACACACACCCTGACTTTATTCTAATCGAACCGGACCGCGAGTTGGCCAATCCGCAGATCAAGATTGAGCAAATCCGCGGTCTCGAGCAACAGATCATCTATCGTCCGTTGATCGGACGCTTCAAGATCGTGCTCATCGATGAAGCCGACCGCATGACAATCGGCGCGGCCAACGCGCTGCTCAAAACACTCGAAGAACCACCGGGGCATAGCATCTTCGTATTGACGACCAGCCGGCCGTATGCGCTTCCTCCGACGATTCAAAGCCGCTGTCAGAACCTACGCTTTGTCCCTGCTGCGCAGACACAGGTCGAAGCCGCGCTCATCGTGAAGCGAAATATTCCCCCGGACGATGCCCGATTGGTCGCCATTGCGAGTCAATCCCGGGTGGGACTGGCCTTACATACTGATGTCAAGAGCTTACGCTCGACTCAGGACGAGTTTCACACCCTCCTGTCTTCCGCGTCGCTGCGCTCTATCACAGTCCTTCTCGGCGCCGCCGAATCGCTCGCAAAGAGCGACCGAGCCGGCGAAGCATTGGAATGGATTGCGCAGTGGCTGCGCGATCTTATGCTCGTCACCATCGGGGCACAGTCCGACCTTCTGTTGAATTCGGAGCGCCGAGTGGAACTCAACGAGATCGCCCGCTCGGTACGGCTGGATGCTCTGTTGGACCTTCTGGCTGAAGTCGAGCGCATACAGCGCGCCTCGACACGGAACATCAATCTTCAGCTGGCACTCGAAACGCTGTTCCTGCAATTACGAGACGCCGTGCATCCGTCCGCAGCGCCGGCTGCGACGCACTAACCTAGATTTCCACCCGCGCCGCCTGTTATTTTACGTCCCATATGAACAATACGTTTTATATCACGACTCCGATTTACTACGTGAACGATGTCCCGCACATCGGCCACGCCTACACCACCGTCGCGGCGGATGTCCTAGCGCGGCATTATGGCCAGTGGGGCTACGATGTATTCTTTCTCACAGGTGTCGATGAGCATGGCCAGAAAGTACAGCAAGCGGCGGCAAAAGCCGGCATTGATCCGAAACTGTACTGCGACGGCATGGTGCCCCGGTTCCAGGAACTTTGGAAAAGACTCAACATCTCAAACGATGCCTTCATTCGGACGACGGATGCCGGGCATAAAGCTATCGTTCAGCAGTATCTTGAACAGCTTTACAACACAACGGATGATAAGAACGAAAGGCTGATCTACTCGGCCGACTACACAGGATGGTACTGCACCTTCGACGAGCGGTTTTGGACGGAAAAAGATGTCACTGAAGGACTGTGCCCAGACTGCAAGCGACCGGTCGAGAAGCTCAGCGAAAAGAATTACTTCTTCAAAATGAGTCTCTACCAGCAAAACCTGCAGAGGCACATCTTAAATCATCATAATCCGCCGGACCCTTACATTGGCCCTGAGTCGCGATGTAACGAGGTTATTGGGTTCCTTAAAAAGCCGCTTGAGGATTTATCCATTTCCCGTCCTAAAAGCAGGTTGTCTTGGGGCATTGAGCTCCCCTTTGACCCTAATTATGTGACCTATGTATGGTTCGATGCACTCGTCAATTACATCTCGGCATTAACGTACTTGACGCCGCAGAGCAAACACGACCCGAAGGCTTCGCTTCAACACTACTGGAGGCCACAGCCTTCGGGCACTGATATTCACAAAGTTGTGCATCTAGTAGGCAAGGATATTCTGACGACTCACGCGGTGTACTGGTCCACGATGCTCATGGCTCTGAATTTACCGCTCCCTACAACCATCTACGCACATGGGTGGTGGACCGTCAATGGAGAGAAAATGTCCAAGAGCCGTGGGAATGTCGTCGATCCCAACAGCATCGTCGACGAGTTTGGGGTAGATGCCTTCAGATACTTCCTATTGCGGGAAGTGCCGTTCGGTCAGGACGGTGATTTCTCTAAAAGCGCCCTTATTGGGCGCATCAATAGTGAACTGGCTGATGGTTTGGGAAATCTGTTGAGTCGTACGTTAACGATGATTGAACGCTTTTGTGGAGGCCGAATTCCCGAAGCAAGGGCCGACGTCACCACATTGGGTGAGGCAGAATTCCTCCAGGCTACTGGAAAGCTAAACGCAACTGCTAAGGATCATATCGAGCAATTACGGTTCAATCGAGCACTGGAGGCTATATGGGAGATTCTCCTCCAGCACTGCGATCAATATATTGAGAAGAACGCTCCATGGAAGCTCGCAAAGAAGCCAGAGGACAAGCCCAAGCTAGAAAAAGTACTGTTTAATGTTGCATGTTCAATAGCCTTCTCAATTCGATTCCTTTACCCGTTTATGCCAAACACGGCTCTTAAAATAGCTCGACAACTTGGGCTGGAACCACAAGTTGTAGGTAGGAGACTTGTTCTCAACGAGCTTACTCCTGGCACTGAAATCGCCAAAGGCAATCCTCTCTTTCCCAGGATTGAAACGCCTGTTGGCGCTATAGGAACTGGAGGAGCAGTCGAGCCGAAACTAAAAAAAGGAGACACTCGCGTGACCGATCAGCCCGTACCAGCACCATCATCAGCTTCGGCATCCCCTACTGCGACACCGGTGCCGGCAGCACAACAATCGGGTCCGACGCCCACGCCTGCTCCAACAATCACCATAGACGATTTCGTGAAGGTTCAGTTGAAGACGGCGGTCGTGCTGAGCGCTGAACGTGTTCCGAATTCCGAGAAGCTCATCAAACTGCAAGTCGATCTTGGCACCGAAAAACGGCAGATTGTGGCGGGGATTGGAAAGAAATACGAGCCGGACGTGCTGCTTGGAAAGCGAATCGTGATCGTCGCGAACTTGCAACCACGAAAGCTGATGGGCCTTGAGTCGCAAGGCATGGTGCTCGCCGCCGGCGATGCCAACGTCGAAGGGCTGATCACAGTATTGGAAGAAGTCGCTCCTGGCGTCAAGGTAAAGTAGTTGCTCCAAGCGAGACGGATCATAAGGCTGCTGCTGATTGCATTTCCGCCTCTGCTCACAGGCATCGTATGGGCGGCCGCCCCCGCTAAGCATACGACGCAGCCCGGCGGACCCATCGATACCGAAATCGTCATCCACGTCGTCGCACATGGAGCCATGGTATTAGGGGATGCAGTCGGTGGCGCACGGATCACGATCACCGATGTGTCGACCGGTCGCCTGCTGGCCACCGGCATTCAAACCGGCGAAGCGGGAGATCAAAATCAAATCATGCGCACACCGCGGCTGATGGAAGAGCCGCAATACTCGACGCGTCCGTCCGGCGCCTTCCGAACGACCTTGCCGCTCGATCGACCCACGGTGGTGGAGATCGCCGCGCAAGGCCCATTGGCCCATCCGGCTGCCATGCGTCGTGCAAGCACAACCGTGCTGCTTCTCCCCGGCCACGATCTGAAGAGCGATGGGATTGTGCTCTCGCTCTACGGCTACATCGTTCAAATTGAAAGCCCGCCGCCCGGCCAACCGCTGATGGCAAAAGATGACGTGAGGCTGAAGGCGTCGGTGCGGACGCTGTCCGGATCGCTTGTCCGCCCCCACGGCGACTGGGATTCGCGCAAGCTCGAGATTTATGGGGAGGTGCTGATCGGTGATCGAGTGATCGACCGGCTTCAGCTGTTCTATGCAGGCTCACACAGCCTTTTCGAAGCTCCCTTTTTCGTCCCGCTCCCCGCAGACGCTCCGAACGGGGTGACGCTTCGAGTAGTCGCGGCCGATGGCTCCGGGGGAAATTTTGGAATCGGCGAGGCCCATTACCCGGTCCAGCCTGAACTTCTGAAGCCAAAAAAGAATTAATCGCTCTTCCATCACACCGATTCCACAACTTTCCCGTCTCGGGTAGAATAGACTATCGTTCTCCCTTTGGTGGCAACTAGGCCTCTGTAAATTATGGATAAAAAGCAACGACAGTTTTCGATCTGGTATGTGTTCATCGCTATCTGGGCCATGATGCTGTTCCAGCTTTTTGTCACTCCCTATTTTAATCCGACAGAAATTCCGTACAGCGAATTCAAAGAGGCCGTCGCATCGGACAAAGTGGAAGAGGTCGCCATCTCTCCGATGGTCATTCATGGAAAGATGAAGCCAGACAAGAGTTCATCGCCTGACACAACTCCCGAGAAGTCGTCAGCGACCGAGACTTCAAGCCAGGCTGAGGGCCGCGCCTTTAATACCGTTCGCGTGGAAGACGCCGATCTGATCCGGGACCTGGAGGCGCACCGCGTCAAAGTCACAGGCGTCATCGAAAGCACATTCTTCCGTGACCTTCTGTCGTGGATCATCCCTATCGCCCTCTTTTTCGGCGTCTGGTTGTTTTTGCTCCGCCGGATGGGACAGGGCCAGGGCGGGTTCATGACGGTCGGTCGAAGCAAGGCGAAGATTTACATGGAAAAGGAAGTCAAGGTGACGTTCGCCGACGTCGCCGGCGTGGATGAGGCCAAGGAGGAACTGCGGGAGGTCATCGAATTTTTAAAGACCCCCGAAAAGTTCCGCCGTTTAGGCGGCAGAATCCCCAAGGGCATTCTTTTAGTGGGACCGCCAGGGACCGGGAAAACGTTGCTGGCTCGCGCGGTGGCCGGTGAGGCGGGAGTGCCCTTTTTCTCTATCAGTGGCTCGGAGTTCGTGGAGATGTTTGTCGGCGTCGGGGCGGCGCGAGTGCGTGATTTGTTCGAGCAGGCCAAAGAAAAAGCCCCATGCATTATCTTTATCGACGAATTAGATGCACTCGGCAAAGCCAGGGGCATGGGACCCATGGCGCATGAGGAACGCGAGCAGACGCTCAATCAGCTTTTGGTTGAAATGGATGGCTTCGATCCGCGCGTCGGCGTCATGCTCATGGCCGCGACGAACCGGCCGGAAATTCTGGACCCGGCCCTTCTTCGCGCAGGTCGATTCGATCGACATGTCCTCGTCGACCGTCCCGATAAGTCCGGTCGTCTGGCCATTCTCAAAGTCCACGCGCGAAATGTGCCGTTAGCCAACGAACAGGACCTGGAGATTATCGCCGCCATGACGCCGGGATTCGTCGGCGCAGATCTCGCCAACCTGATCAATGAGGCAGCCCTGTTGGCCGTACGGCGGGGAAAAGAAAAAGTGGAACTGGCCGAACTCCAGGAAGCGGTGGAACGCGTGATCGCCGGCTTGGAAAAAAAGAACCGCATACTGAACCCGGCGGAAAAGGAACGTGTCGCGCATCACGAGATCGGCCATGCCTTAGTCGCCTTATCTATTCCAGGCTCGGATGCCGTGCATAAGATTTCCATCATTCCCCGTGGCATTGCCGCCCTGGGCTATACGATGCAGTTGCCGACGGAAGATCGTTTCCTCATGACGCAGACGGAATTAAAAAACAAGATTGCCGTGCTGCTGGGGGGACGGGTGGCCGAAGAGACGGTGTACCAGGAGATTTCAACGGGCGCGCAAGACGATCTTCTGAAGGCCACGGACATCGCGAAAAGCATGATCAAAGCATACGGCATGAGTCAGAAGCTGGGGCAGGTGAGCTTCGAACGAGAACGCCGACCGCTGTTTCTCCAAGCGGCACAACCCGAGACGACCGGCGATTATAGCGAAGAGACGGCCCGCGAGATCGATTGTGAAGTGCGCAGGCTGATCGACGAACAATACGACCGCGTGAGAATCATTCTAGGCTCCCAAGTAAAGATCTTGCGGCAAGCTGCGTACGTCCTTCTCACGAAAGAAACCATGACCGGTGAAGACCTGAAGGACATCGTCGCGGAACTGGCCGACAAGCCTGTCGCGCCGACAGGTACCGAGCATTGAACCGTGGCGTCCTGTTTGATTTCGATGGCACGCTCATCGACACCTGGCGTCTCTACCTGGAGTCGTTCCGACGATCGCTGGAACCTCACTTTCAGCGCCGGCTCACCGATCCTGAAATTCTTGAGTACCAACCCATCGCCGAGCGGCGCCTCTTGCGTGACATCGTCGAGCATAGACATTTCATGGATTACTTCACATCATTTCTGTCCCATTACCGATCCCTCCACGAGACACATTGCGACGGACTGTACCGCGGGGCATCCGACCTGTTGAATGGCCTGAGAACGGAAGGGTACAAGATAGGTATCGTAACAGGCAAAAGCCGGGACGCCTGGGATGTGACGTGCCTTCATTCGAAACTCGAGCCATTCGATGTCGTGATCACGGATGATGATGTGATTCACCCGAAGCCCCATCCCGAAGGACTCATCGCGGCCTTGCATGCGATGGACGTTGAGCCTTCTCACGCGATTTACATTGGGGACTCCCTGCTGGATTGCCGAGCCGCCCACGCCGCCAAGATCCGGTTTGGGGCTGCGCTGTGGTCCAAGTCGGCAGAGGAAGTGAATACGTTTCGGAAGGCCGTCGGCGCCCTGGGAGACGCCTACTATTTCTCCGACCCGTCTGCCGTCCTAGAGGGCTTAAAACGCTGGGATGAGCGGGGGTGAGCCCCTTAATCGCGGCTCTGTTTGTCGTCTGTTGAGGAGACCTGCCGTGAACGCCTTCATTCGAACTACGGCCATCGTCACTCTGTTCATCACCGCCTGGACCATGGCTCCATTGCTCAATGAGCCATGGCCGCATGTTTACGCACAGCCACACGAAGGATCGCCTCATCACCGACGTCCAGCCGATATCCAGCAATATCTAGAACACCTCGACCGTGCAGAACGGGACACAGATCAACAGCCTGAAAAGGTGGTGGAGGCACTCAATCTCAAGCCCGGCCTGTCCGTGGCCGACATCGGAGCCGGCTCCGGATATTTTACGCGCCGATTCATCCAGGTTCTGACTGAGAAGGGGAAAGTCTATGCCATCGATATCGAGCCCGAGATGCTGCAGTACACGAAAGACAGCATCGCGCGCATGCCGATGCCTTCCACGGTGGAGTTCATCCTCGCTCAACCGGACAATCCCCAATTGCCGCCACAGTCGGTTGATCTGATCTTTCTCTGCAATGTCTATCATCATCTCGACCATCGCTCCGCCTATTTCTCGAATGTACGATCGGCGCTCAAGCCGGGAGGGCGGATCGCCATCGTGGATTTTTACCATGATGACCGTTCCGGGAACGTTGGGTTTCCGCGCAAGCATCTTGTCTCTCATGAGACCGTCGTAAAAGAAATGGCCGATGCCGGATTTCGATTGACGCGTAAGCATGAGTTCTTGCCCAGGCAATATTTTCTTGAATTTTCCCCGGCGCCGTAGCGCGGCCTACGATACCCGTATTGTTGCCTCTCTCTGATGATCGTGAGACACTAAGTCGTCATGGCGCATTCGCATCCAACCGTTTATCACCGGCTGCAGCACCGACTGTACCTGGCGCTGGGGTTGAACGCCGTCGTTATTGCGGCTGAATTTGCTGCGGGACTCTGGGTCAACAGCACGGGGTTGATGAGCGACGCAGGCCACAACCTGATCGACCAGGGCTCCTTATTCCTTGCCCTCTACGCCCATATATTGTGTGCACGACCTGCGACGGAAGCCCGCACGTTCGGCTATCATCGGGCTGGCATCGTCACGGCGTTCATCAACTCGATGGTCTTGTTGCTGACCGCTGTGGTCATTGCCATTTTAGCCGTCAAGCGGATTCTCGAACCGGTGCCGGTCGCGGGGGGCTGGGTTATGGTCGTGGCCCTGCTCAGTTTTGTGGCGAATATGAGTATCGCCCTGCTGCTTCAGCGCGACGCTGAAGGCGACCTCAACATCCGCGGTGCGTTTCTCCACATGTTGGCCGATGCGTGGGTTTCGCTGGGGGTTGTGGCAAGCGGGGCGGTGATTCTATTGACCGGCTGGTCCATTTTCGATCCGTTGATCAGCATCCTGGTCGTCGGTGTCATCATCAAGGGTGCATGGCCACTGCTGAAAGAATCGATGGAAGTGCTCCTGGAATCAACGCCGCCGGGCATCAAAACAGCGCATGTGGTGGAGGCCATCGAAAAAATTCACGGCGTCAAGAATGTGCACGATCTACACATTTGGGCCGTAGAACCGCGGCTCGTGATGTTGACGTGCCATGTGATGGTCGAGGGAGATGATTCGAACCTAACGGATGAGCTGTTGACGACGATTCGACTTCGAGTGGCATCCGAATTCGGTATCAAGCATCTGACGATCCAAATGGAAACCCAGTGCGGCCACGGGGAGGCCGTGCACTGCGATCTCAGCCAATTGACCTCTGCACATCCTTCCCATTGACCTGACCGCGCGGCTCAGAGCCCGGCTTAAAGACCGACCATCGGAGAAGCGAGAATCCGGCCACAGCTCCGAGCGCACCACCTAAAGCCCAGGCACCCACCACATCGCTGACGTAATGCGCGCCAACATACACGCGTGAAAACCCAATGAGCGCGACGAGCGGCCATGTCACCCACCCGCTGGCAGGATACAGCACCTGTGCAAACGCCGCCGCTGCGGCAGTGTTCATAGCATGATTCGAGGGGAAGCTGAATGTCCCGCCACAACCCGCCAGTTGATGAACCCCCTCTAACGCTCGGCATGGCCTTGGACGTGCGACCAGGTGTTTAAGCTGCGCGCCGATAAAATCATTGATCAGAATAACAGCGGCCAGTGTCAGACTTCCGACAATCGCCTGTCGCTTATCAGTCCACGCCCAGTAGGCAAACACGAGCACACCAGGGAAGAGGAGATTGGATGGCTGGGCCAGGGCCAACATAAACCAGTCGGCGATCGTAGATTGGCCGGCCAGTCCATTGATCGCCTGAAACAGCGCTTCGTCCATTGCAGCCTACTCCTCGTGCAGATGCTGAAACAGCTTGACTATCAGGGGCCACCTCAAACCTGACCAAAATACTCCGAGCAACGCCTCAGGGGAGAAAAAACTGCAGGCGTACCACATCTCACGCGCCCACCCATCCACGGGACCGGCCAACACCGGCCTTTTCCCATCTGCACATTGAGTTTTTTCCCACGCGAGAACGAAAGTCCCGGGAAGAGTGCGTCCGGACCTGGTCGAGGTGTAGAGATAGGACCTGTTGCAGCATCCGCTATTGGCTACGGAAATGGATACGAACCGTCAGCTCTCCGTCGATCGGCTCATCCCCGCGCATTTGTGGATTGAATTTCCATTGATTCAGTGCCGCCAAGCCGGCCACGGTCAGCTCTCTGTGCTTGCTAGGCTCTAACACCACCACCGTAATCTTGGAGTCCTTGCTGACAAGGAACCGCGCTTTCATCCAGTCATCTAAAGCGTGCCCATCCAACGAAGCCGGAATTTTCGGCCAGGGCGTGTACGTGGGCACAGGCCCACGTTGTTGATCCTTATTAAGAGGCAGTCCATGTACATGGACCTCCGGAATGTCGATCGCATCCTCTTCGTGGTCGGATTCATGAGTCGCGCGATCACCTTCAACGGCCTCTAATGGCGCCCACCATAACCAAAGTCCCGCCGTTATCGCAGCAATCGCAAAAGTCTTCATCACCATCCCTTCATGTTAGTGTTCTCAGCTATCAGCTCGCAGTTTTCAGCACTCAGAATAATCCTTCTCGAGGCTGATGCCTGATTGCTGGCAGCTTGACTGTCAGAAGACCCACTGCCCTCGCACAAAGAATGACCGCGGCATGCCGGCGTGGGCTACACCTAAGCCAATGTTGCCCTCACCTTGATTGATGAAATACTTTTCGTCAAGCAGATTGATCACATCGAACCCAATCAAAAACTTTTGATTATTCGGCAACGGAAAGACGTGGGTGATAGAAAGATTGTACGTCGTGTAGGAATCGGAATGCGATGAGTTTGTTTTGCCGCCCTCTGCGGCCGACCTGAGACCGTACCCGTAGAGCATTTGACCCGTAAGCGTCGTTCGTTCCCACAGCCGATAGCTCATAATGGCTGAGCTCGTCATAAACTGAGAATGATCGCAAAAGACGCCGCCTGGTGAATTGATATCGTCAATCTCTTTCTGTTCAAGAAGGAAGTGGCCGGACTGCAACCCATACCCTTTGCATTGTCCCCACGCGACATTGCCTCGCCCGGCCAGGCGATCGTTGAACTGTACTTTCAATGCCCCATCGATTCCGCGCTGCCAACCCCGCTCAAAAGCAAAGTAATTGAGCAACGGTGTCGTCCCGAATTGACCTGCGTCCTGCATGAAATGGTTCAGCTTGTAATAGGCCGCCACTTCCAACCAGATTCTTTGGGTGAGGGCATGATAACTGCCCACTTCGAAATAGTGCGCCCGCTCGGCCCTCACTTTATTGTTCGTCAAATTTTCCGGCTCAGCCGTCGTGCCGATGGTGTTCAACTTGGCAAATGAAATGGCTTCGAGATTCGGAGGCGTGAACATCCTTCCATAGAACGCGTGAAAGACGTTGTCCCTATTGGCTCGATAGGTCGCCCCGATTCTCGGGCTGGCCTGCCCCTCTGAGACGAGATACTGCACCTGATCGTAACGCAACCCCAGATTGAGAGTGACTTTGTCGGTCAACGTCCAGGCATCTTGGACCCAAAACTCCTGCCGCCAGCCGATGAGGCGATTATCGGCATCGCGATTCATGACGGATCCAACCGGATCGCCCGTGACCGGATCCCGATCGAAGACGAACAATCGCGTCTTATTAGTGGCCTGAGTGCGGTCAATTTGAAAACCCGTTTTGATGATGTGCCGGCTATTCGGGGTATAGGTGTAGTCTAGGCGTAGTCCCCCTGAATAGGCGGATCGGTCCTGATCGGCCGCGGAAAACGGCTCATCAATATCCCCGGTATACGCCAAGACGTTCAATGGGTCGGTTTTGAATATGGCTCTCGTATGGCGAAAATAGGCGGCGAGGCTAAAAAAGCTTTTCGCATTGACATCGTGCCGCCACACCATATGGCCATACTGATTATTTTCTTTCTGAAATTCATCGATACCTTGAGACGCAACAGGGCTGAATGTGGGATTTTGCGTTCGGATGAGCGAGAAGACGTCAGGATTCACCTCCAATCCCGGTGTCGTGGGAATCTGGTATTTGGCCACCGAGTTTAAGAACAGCCAGGTAAAATTATTCCGATTATCGTGCTGATAATCTCCGCGTAGATAGGTTTGATTCCGTTCGCTCTGCCCATGGAAGATCGAGTGTCCGAGGGTGGGCGGCTCAATGCCCCGATTCGTCGAGGTATAGCTGTTGAGCACGTAGTACCGGAACTTTTCGCCGATGGTGCCGCCGTATTCGAAGGACGGATTCAGCGTCTGGTTCGACCCGCCGAACATCTGTGCCGAGCCGAAACCTGGTTTGGTGCCGCTCTTGCTCGTAATGTCGATGATGGCCGCGGTGCGATTTCCGTATTGTGCCTCGGGTCCGCCTAGGATAATGTCGGCCCGTTCCCATGCGCGTGGGGTGATCACATCCGAAAACGTCGAGGTGACGGTATCGGGAATCGGCACCCCGTCGATGCGCAATTGAAGATTCGCATGGTCCTGCCGAATATGAACCTGCTTCAGCGCGCTTTGCGCCGCGCTGGGAATTGTATAAAGGAGATCATTGAGGTCGATATTATTGCCGCGCGGCAGGACTTCGATTTCTTTCCGGCTCAAGGAGTACGTTTCGCTCGAGGCCCTGTACTGTAGCGGCGGTAGCGGCGAGACAACTTCGATCGCGAGTTCAGTCGCCGGAGCCAACGTGAGCGACACCGGTACGGACGGTGGAGCATCACCCTTGACGATTAGATACTCGCTCCGAAGGTTTCCCTGCGCCGCGCTGAGTGAATAGGTGCCTTCCGAAGGGAGCGTGATCGAAAACTCCCCCGCATCATTGCTCACCGTATCCGACACGACTGCACCTTCTTGATCTCGGACCTGGACGGTGGCTTGGCCGACTCTTCTGAGATCGTGATACTGCACGATGCCGGCAACGACATGTGAACCATCGACTGATTCCACATCCCGATCCTCGGCCCAGGACGTTCCTCCAATACACAGTCCACACACCAATAATCTACTGGTGATAAGACACATTCTCTGCGTACGTACGCGGCTCATGACTCCTCCAATTTCTTTCGTAATGGCGCACGGATATGGTGGTCCGTGCGTCACCGCTGACTGTAGATGGGCTTAGAACGCGGCGATTAAGAAATCGGAGGAGCGCGTGAAGGACCAACGCGGATCAGGCGAACGGAAAGCAAGGGAGCCGGAATGCGACCCTGATAGGGAGCGAAGGCCACGAATGCGTGGACCGGCGGCGCGACGGAGAGGACGGACGTGCCTGTATGATGCTGAACCCACTGGCAGAGATCGAACTCTGAATGTTGATGGCCGTCAGAATCGGCCGCTGCGAATGCATGGTGGATTTCCAGTGCCGACACAAACGGCAGAAGGGACAAAAGGATGAGGACAACACCAAGGGCCACCCCTCGTCCGAAACGCTGGACCATGCCTCTGTGCACGTGGACGCTGCTCATAACGGGGTGGGTACGTACCATAGGCTTTCAGGGCTTGTCAATTTAGCGAGTCCTTCTCAAAGTGACGAGATTAGATCACGCTTGATTGTGCAGCGGCTGCGCCGTCGCGAGGAATGCCAAGTTGGCATCGGACGAAACGGCTCGCGGGCATTCAATGATCCTTTTGCCAAGGCTGCGGCTACGGAACCAGTTGAAGGCCTGCCCCCGCGTTCATTGTCCTCAATCCACGCAACGATCGGTTCCAGCCAAGCTACCCGGTCAAAAGTTTCGGAGTCTCCATGGTATCATTGTGATCATCATGGGTCCGTCACGATCCGCTCGGCTTCACTCAAACTCTTCAAAAACGTTCGACTTTAGTGAGTGCGTCTGAGGGGCCGGTATTTCCACGCCTAGAAACCATCCTTATTCTAACCCGAACCGGCTGTGGCCAATGCGGGTGGCGGCGTATAGCGGGGATCCCGAGTACGCCGATTCCCAGCGCAAAGAGGGTAGCGGTGGACGGTTCCGGCACAACTTGGAAGTCGATGTTGAAGGTTCCGGATGGTGCAAACGGAGACCTTCCCATGTCCGAACCGAGATCGACCAGCCGGAATTGGGCCGAGTACGTTCCAGACGGGGCGGTGCCCTCGGTCCAGAACGTCGGCGTAAATGCAAGGCTGTGTCCGGCACCGAGCACATACACATCCCCCACACTGTTCAAGATGGGATGGCCCAGCTCATTGTTGATGCGCAGACCCGCGGTCAAAGATATCAATTGCAGGCCAACCTGCGCCCCGGCCAACGATCCATTCCATCGTCCCCCCGAGCTGTTATACAGATAGTGCTCTGGGGCGCCGGCTGGAAATCCGTTCAGCAATTCAACAGAATGAATCGTCAGATCACTGTATTCGAGACCAGGAATGGCATCGCTCACCAGCAGTCCCGCATACGCGCCGATACCTGCCACAAGCGGCAATGGCGGCTGGCCGGTAGACGTTTCGGGGATTCTATTGTTGGCATTCGTCCAGATGATACTCTGACTGCCGGCGGGCCCCGTGTAGCTATAGGACCCGATACCATGAAAGTGATTTGTCGTCGGATCCGGTTCTATGTGCCCCCGAAGGTAGGTAAGGTGATTGTAATTGGGATTCGCCAACCCCGCATAGGTTCCGCTCGCGATTGTAGTGAGCTCGTCCACGGCGACATAAAACTCAGATGTGACCGCGTACGCCCCGGTCGCCGTCAACATCGACACGAGAACAAAGAAGTACAGGCCAAATACTTTTGCTATGATTGTCATGACTGTCCTTTCCGTGCTGAATGGTCGATGAACGCCTTCATAAGCATCCGAAGAACTCTCGTCCCTTCTCATGACGAGGGCTTCAGCACAACGTCTACGCCACGATGAGCACGGCATCAGACGATCGCTCGATGATCGGACAATTCGATGACGCGTGTCTTCACCGACCCGCCTTCCACGCGCGAAATACTTCGGCCCCGAGGGCAGGAGCACCCGTTGATGCGTGATGAACTCATTGACGTAACTCTCCATGCCGATGGAGGTGTCGCCGTCATCCGCAAAACGCGCCGTGACAAAATGGGAAACGTACAGCCTTCCATCGGATGATGCCTCATACCGTTCGATCGTATTGATGCGCCGCTCTCTATCCGGCATCCCACGGGAGATTTGCGCGTAGGCGTCATCTTTGATCCGGTACCACGATGCCAAACGACCATCATGCAATGTCACCAGTGTCCCTCGCGGATGATTCGCCTGGTGAGTGCGGTTCTCGCCGAAGGTCAAGACGTAGCGGCCGTCTCCCTCCTCGAAGGAGGTCCATATGAGATGCATGGCTTGGCTCCATAGCCGCTCATGAACCGATTCTTGAAGCATCGGCTCGCCGTCAACGCGGACAACGGTATGCAATCGTGGATTCACCGTCGCGTGACCGTGAACCAGGCATCCCGCGTCATTGACGGTCACGGTCGCTTTGTATCCCAGATATCCTATCGGCCACTTGTACATTCGGCTGTGGGCCTTTGTTAGCAATGCTCGGGCAGCCGAATCGTCTTGCGGCAGATACACGGTCGGTCGGTCGGAGCCGATGGGTTTGTCTCCAATTCGTCTCGCCAGATCGGTTTTCATGGATGATCCTCCAGGTGATGCGGCGCACTCTACATCGTTGTGAACCGTCGCTAAATCGGCCTCCAGCACTTCCGCAATAGCTGTATGGATGCTGGGTCGTGAGAATTCGGTTCAAGAGGGTCGCCTTGCCGGCGTCGAGAAAACGGGTCAACACCATAACCGGGCACACGTCGAAGAGATTTTGTCTTCATCTGGATGGCTCCTTATGAATAATTCAGACGCACGATGGCAGATCCAGGAGGGAAGAGCGGGCGCTCCAGGCGGCCCGTGCCTCAGGCATAGGATGAACGGCACACGACGGGGAACCGGAGGCGCACTCCTCCCTCACGGGATGGGCCATCAACGACTGTGTGAGAGAACGAAACGTCTAGAAGGAGACAGGCGGACCGCGGACCGGATCGCTGTGATCCTGCCGAAAGTACGAGAACACTGCGGGGAGGAGAGAAAGTGGAGCGCTATATTGAGTCACAACCGGTATGACGGCAGACGATTGCAAGGTACTGCCGGCGGCATGGTCCAGCCACGTGCAAAAGTCACGGTCGGCATGCGGCGCATCTGACGCGGCCGCTAATTCATGCTGCAGCACCACCGGATTGAGAAGCAGAACGAGCAGAACATAGCCGGCGATGAGGATAAGTCGGCCGGCCACCCCCCTGGATCTCGGCGGGATGGAGGCTACCGGCATTTTGGACACCATCCAAAAAACTCCAGCGCATGGCCTTCGACCAGAAAGCTGGTCTCACGTTCCACAAGAGCCGTCAACTTCTTCAGCGGGCACAGCATGAGGTCCGCGATGCGCCCGCAGCCGCGGCAGCGAATATGATGATGATGCTCGCGTCCGTGCCGAACCTCATACCGGAATTGTCCTTCCTGAAATTCCACTTGGGACACCAGCCCCAGCTCTTTGAGCACCGTCAATGTGCGATAGACCGTGACGAGGTCCACCGCGATGGTAGCCTGTTTGAGGCGAGCATCAACTTCGGAAGCACTAAGCGGGTATTGCGACCTCTGCAGCACTTGCAGAATGGCTTTGCGGGGACGCGTGAGCCGCCGTCCCTGGCCTTTCAGTCCATTCATCAGGTCATTAAGCTTCGCCATCAACTCACCACTTATTGCAACTGATATGCAATTACCACAAATAAAAATCGCGTGTCAATCATAAATCTTTCGGCGTAAATCCAATGCGCACCGCAGCTTGGTTATATCATCAAACACGTGCTACCATGCGCACCATGCTGATCGACACACATACGCATCTGGACGACGTTCGGTACAACGACGACCGCGACGCCATGATCGCCCGGGCCCAGGATGCCGGCGTCTCGACGTTCATCACCATCGGGTGCGATCTTGCGACGAGTCGATCCGCGGTCGATTTAGCACGCCACCATCCCTTCATCTACGCTACAGTCGGTGTGCACCCGCATGAAGTCAAGCACATCGCCGATGAGTGGTACGACGAGCTTCGCCGCCTGGCACAACACGACAAAGTGGTGGCGTACGGAGAGATCGGGTTGGATTATCATTACAATCACTCACCGCCTAAGCTTCAACGCGAACGGTTCCGCGAACAGGTGTGCCTTGCGCGCGACCTGCGCCTTCCCGTTGTGATTCATACGCGTGAGGCGCAAGACGACACGATTGCGATTCTGAAAGAAGAGCGCGCGGCGGACATTGGCGGGGTATTCCACTGCTTCTCAGGAGATGAGTGGCTGGCAAAGGACGCGCTGGACCTTGGCTTCTTCTTATCGTTTTCCGGCGTGATTACGTTTCAGAACGCGACCATGCTGCGAGACATCGTGAAGACCGTGCCGCTCGATCGGATGCTCATCGAAACGGATTGTCCCTATCTGACGCCGGTGCCACACCGGGGCAAACGGAATGAACCCGCCCATGTCCGGTACGTGGCCGACAAAATCGCAGAACTCCAGTCCCTCTCGGTGGAGGAAGTCGGACACATCACGACTCGGAATGCTCAGCGGTTATTTAAAATCCCCTGAGCTGTTGATTTCGCCGCCGGAGTTTCTTCGGTAACTTCCGCGCATTCCCTTTCTTTGCCGGGTCTCGCTTCGATGGACCATCCTCTTCCGCATCCTTCCCGCGATAGGCCGTTCGTTGCGTCGAGATCGCCCGTTCTCGCAGCCGCGATTCGAACTCCGATGCGCTGAGGACAAAAGCCTCGTGTGCCTTGGCGACACCTTGAATTTCATGGTCTGAAGAAACTACAGCACAGGATCGACCATACTCGGCTGCCAATCGCCCGATCACCTGATCCGCCTGCTCTCCTCGCTTTGAATAGATCACTTCGACGCCGCTACGATGTTCGCGGTGCTCGGAGCGAAGGCCCTGCTTCCAGCCGTCGAAGACCACCGTGATCGCATGGCCCTTTCGTTGCCGATACATCATGAGCTCTTGCACAAAATGCTCACGCGCCATCTCAGAATTCGGCCCGACCTGGCCTCGTTTCCCGAGGACGTTATAGCCGTCGATAATCAAATGCGTCGACATAGAGGGAGCCTAGTCACCGTCCGTTGGCCTGTCAAGTCGGCACGGCCGCTTCACGCTTGACAACCGGCAGAACATCTGAGAAAACCACTAATTGTATGCGGGTTTCGTTCGTCATGGCGCTACAGTCACTCCTGCTCATCGTCGCGCTACACGCCGGCATGGCCGGGCCCGTCCTCCCGACGCCACCACACGTTTCGTACGACGGACATCAGAATGTATCGGTCCACAAATCTCCCGCACTCAAGACGAAGCGGAAGTCATCAAAAACACCGTCGACTCCGGCCGTCATCCAAGACGTGCGCGTGACGCCATATCCGGATCATACGCGCGTCGTTTTGGATCTTCAGCGAGCCATCGCCTTTACGCAACACCGGCAAAAGGCCTCCAATCGGATCGTCATCGAACTTCAGAACGCGCTCCTAAGCAAAACGGCGAAGGCGAAGTTGACGCAGGGGGAGCTACCACAGGACATTGCGATTACGCAATCGAATCGTACCGCGCCTCAGTCAATCATGATTTCCTTGAACCTGGACACGATCAGCGATTATAAACTGCTGCCTCTCAATCGACCTTATCGTCTCGTCGTCGATGTCTACAACAAAATTCCCGTGGAAGAGATGCAACCGACGACAGCCGCTGAACCGCCACCTTCCATCATCGCACGGCCGCCTGAGGCAGCGAGGCGTCCCCTGCAGCGAGAGATCAAGACCATTGTCATTGATGCGGGTCATGGTGGGAAAGATCCTGGCGCCATCGGACGCGGCGGGACCGCCGAGAAAGACGTCACCTTGAAGGTGAGTCTCCTGCTTCGTGACCTCCTGACCAAACAGCTCGGTACACAGGTCGTTATGACGCGCGACCGCGATGTGTTCGTAGAATTGGAGGATCGGGCCAAGTTTGCCAACAAACAGAATGCCGATTTGTTCGTCTCCATTCACGTGAACGCCCACCCGCAACGCGGGACAAAGGGGTTGGAAGTCTACCATTTCGGAGAAGCCAGCGATCCCCGCGCCTTGGCGGTTGCCGCGCGTGAAAACGGCACACCGATCGAAAGTACAGGCGTCGGGGTGCAGTATTTTCTGGCCGATCTCTTGAGCACGAAAAGGATGCAGGAATCACTCGAGCTCGCATGGTCCACAAACGAAGCATTGGTCACTCATCTGAACTCTCATTATGAAGTGATCAATCATGGCGTCAAGACGGGTCCGTTCTACGTGCTCAGATTCACCGCGATGCCCAGCATTCTGGCCGAGATTGCCTTCATCTCGAACCCGACCGAGGAACGGCTGATGAAAGCCACTCCATTCCTCACCCGCATTGCCGAAGGCATCTTTGAAGGCATTAAGGCGTTCATCCATCCACTGCAAACCGCGAAACACGGAATTCAGGGATAGTATGGTATGGAGTAAGGCAAGAACTTATTCTTTTCGGCCCTAACCTTGCTTAGACAGATTCTATCCACTTACCCCCACGCCTCACATGACGCACCCTAGATCACTTTATCCCCTTACCCCATCTCAATGGCTACTTATAAGCTGACACTCGAGTATGACGGGACCGCGTATGCCGGATGGCAACGCCAACCTGAGCAACCCACGGTTCAGGCGGCTCTTGAAACCGCCCTTCACCGCATCACTCAAACCGATATTCCCGTCGTGGGCGCCGGTCGTACCGATTCGGGGGTACATGCCCTTGGTCAGGTGGCTAGCTTTCATTCTGATCGCCCCATGACGACGGACGAATGGACTCGCGCGCTGAATGCCCTCCTTCCGCCGGATATCAGTGCACTGTCCACTGAACAAGTTCCCGATGGCTTCAACGCCAGACGCCGGGCACAGAGCAAACTGTATGAATATCGCATCTTGAACCGTCGCGCACGCTCGGGCTTGGAGCGACAACGAGCATGGCACCTTTGGGGCCCCTTACATGTCGAGCACATGAGGGAAGGAGGAGCACTCCTGACCGGCCGACACGATTTCAGCTCCTTTGAAGGTCCTCAAGCGGACACAGAGAAGAAAGTGTGCGATCTACGCTGCTTAGAACTGATTCGACACGGGGACATCATCTGCGTTCGACTCGAAGCCGATCGATTCCTGAAACAGATGGTTCGGGCCATCGTGGGGACACTGGTTGAAGTCGGCCAGGGAAAACGTTCTCCGAAAACGATGAAGGAAATTTTAGAAGCCAAAGACCGCCGGGCTGCCGGCTATACTGCGCCGCCGCACGGATTATACCTCGTGCGGGTGGACTATTAGGGATTGAGCATTCACACGTTCGAAGGACTAGACCCTCTTCAGCCTATCATGCCATGGCGTTAGTTAACTGTCCTGCCGATTCTCGAGTTTTTTGCGCAGTTCAATAATTTCCTGCTCTAAAGCCAAGAAGCGATCCGCGATGGGATCGGGCAAGTTAATGTGATCCATGGTCGCTTCGGGAAGGCGGTTGCCTTCCACTTTAATTACGCGGGCCGGCACACCTGTCACGGTCGAATTGGCGGGCACGGATTTCAGAACGACCGAATTCGCCCCCACCTTGACGTTGTCTCCGATTCGGATACCGCCGAGGATTTTTGCGCCGGCTCCCACGACGACGTGGCTCCCTAACGTAGGATGTCGCTTACCTCGCTCCTTGCCGGTGCCTCCCAGCGTCACGCCCTGAAAGAGCGTCACGTAATCGCCGATTTCAGCCGTTTCACCAATCACGACGCCCATACCATGATCAATGAAAAAACCTTTTCCGATGATCGCCGCAGGATGGATTTCGATGCCGGTCAAGATTCGAGCCACCTGAGAAATCGCGCGTGGCAGAAACGGTACGCGATGGGTAGAAAGCCAATGCGACACGCGGTAGGCCAGAAGGGCGTGAAAGCCGGCATAGGTGAGAATGACTTCCAGTGTGCTGGTGGCTGCCGGATCACGATCGAATACCGCGCGTAAGTCTTGTCGAATAGTCGTCAACATAGCGTTTCTAAAGTCATCATGTCATGCGTCTAAGTCGTCGATAAAATACTACACGGTTCGGTTGCCATACAAATAGGAGATAAAACCTGAAAGGGAGTGGAAAGCTCCTCGGCCTTAACTCTCCAAGCAATAAATTCATCTGGGGTAACGTAGGGGAGCTCTCTTGCAACGACTAGGTGACTTCGGAATTCCCAACCTTTCGCCATATAGAGAAATCGATCAAATTCTTTGTCCGATGATCGCTTGAACCCTTCCGCGATATTAGCCATCACTGAGATAGAGGCTCTTCTCATGTGATCTCGAAGAGCAAAATCTCTTGCAAAGTCGCCCTTTCCGCTTGCGCAATACATTTCAGCAACCAAGTCTTTCCCCATTTTGCAAGCCCGGATCTCTTCAAACCGTTCTCGGTCATCGCTTCCCTGACCTGACGATTTTCTGACTCGATGAACTTTCAGACCGTTTCAATGAGACAAATAGCCTGTGCCGCAATGGCTTCCTCTCGTCCCACGGCATCCAAACCCTCGCCACTCTTGACCTTGACATTGACCTGAGTTCCCTCGACTTTGAGGACTTCTGCAATCCGTGCGCGCATGGCGTCCAGATGGGGACTTAACCGTGGCGCTTGGGCGATAATGACCGTATCGAGGTTGACCAAGCGAAATCCATTTTTGGCCAGCATCCTTGATACATCCTCGAGAAGCGTGAAACTTGAAACATCTTTGTATCGTGGATCGGAGCTCGGATAATGGCGTCCAAGATCCCCTTCCCCCATGGCCCCAAGCATGGCATCACACACGGCATGTACCAATACATCCGCATCTGAGTGGCCGACCAATCCTTGTGTATGCGGTATGTTCAAGCCGCCCAGTATCAACTTGCGGCCCTTCCCAAGCGGGTGAATGTCGTAGCCGAATCCAATTCTCATGCGTCCTCATTCTTCCTATTCATGTGGGGCGATCAGGTGGCGACCCTTGTAAGGTTTCCAAACTAATGCAACCATGTCGGCCACGGGCCGCCACGATCGCCTCGCCAATCCCGAGATCTTCGGGCCGGGTGATCTTGATATTTTCGCCGCTCCCTTCGACAATCGCCACGCGATGTCCAAGCCATTCCATCAATTGAGCGTCATCCGTCGCATGGTATTTCTCCAGCTGAGCCTTGCGGTGTGCCATCTGCAGCAGTGAACGCTGGAAGGCCTGCGGTGTTTGCGCTAACCACAACTGGCTGCGATCGACTGTGGATTCGATGAAACCATCGGCTCCCACTCGCTTGATGGTATCCCGCATCGGTATGGCGACGATGGCGGCCCCATGCTGAGCCGCCGCATCCACGACGCGAGCAACCATGTCCGTCGTCAGGAAGGGGCGAACCGCATCATGAATGAGGACGACGTCGGCGTTATCATCCAGCTCCGCAAGCCCGTGGCGCACTGAGTCCTGTCGCTGCTCACCCCCCGGCACAACTTTGGTGATCTTATGAATCTTGTAGCGGGCAACGATTTCGTTGAGGCAGTATTCTCGATCGGCCGCCGGCACGGTCAGGATGATTTCCTTGACAGCGGGCGCATTCTCCAATACACGAAGTGAGTGCACAAGAATCGGCAGGCCATCTAGGGTCAGAAATTGCTTGGGAATGGTCCCCCTCATGCGAAGACCCCGCCCGGCGGCAGGAACCACCGCAACGGTTCGAGGAGGCAGCCTGACTGCACCGTCCTGACCACTAGCCACGCGCGCTTTGGAACTCCTCCTTCTCGGTTTCCTCTTTCAGTCGCGTGAAAATCATTCGTCCGGCCGTGGTTTGCAGAACACTCGTGACCATCACATCGACGTTGCGTCCGATGCACCGTTTGGCATTATCGACGACTATCATCGTCCCGTCATCCAAATAGGCCACACCTTGTCCCGCTTCCTTTCCTTCCTTCAGCACAAAGACGCGGATCGTTTCACCAGGCAGGACGACGGGTCTGAGCGCATTGCACAATTCGTTGATATTGAGGACGCGTACACCTTGCAGCTCTGCCACCTTATTCAGGTTCAGATCGTTGGTAATGACCTTCGCGCCGATTTTCTTGGCCAGGACGACAATCTTGGAATCTACATCTTTCACATGCGGAAAGTCATCGTCGATGATTCGCACGTCGACGTCGACCATCTTTTGAATTTTGTTCAAAATGTCGAGCCCACGCCGGCCGCGGGCACGTTTCAGGGAATCCGAAGAGTCGGCAATGTGCTGCAGCTCGTGCAAGATGAACTGAGGCACTAAAAACGTCCCTTCCAAAAATCCCGTTTCCACAAGGTCTGACACGCGCCCGTCAATGATCACACTGGTGTCGAGAATCTTTCGACTGAGTGTCTCGACGCCATGCTCGGGACGTTTGACCGGACTGGCAATCTTCTCCTGTCCAAATTTTGCCCCGAGTACAAGACCTAAATAAGGAAGACCCAATAAAAACACGAGCCCGGTGATATGAAAAAGGACGGTTTCGACATCAAACACGACACTTCCAACCCATTCAACCAACCCGGTAAGTAAGAGTCCGACCGCCAGCCCGAGCGTTCCGCCGACAACGACGCCATAGGATAATCGCTGAAGCGCATATTCACCGAGCAATATAAATCCGCCGGTTGCGGCGCCGATTGCGAAGCCCTGAAGTAAGAACGCACCGTTGGGCTCTTCTCCTCGCAGGAATAGGGCCATTCCCGCAAGGGCACTGAGGAGGACGAAACTTATTCGTCGTACCATCGTTGCACCCCCTTTCGATGTGACTGACCCCATCAAGACTGTGCTCCTCGGAATAATTCGTCGTTATGATTTCAGCGTAATATACAGCGTGCGGCCCTGTCGTTTGATGAGTAGCAGTATCGGCTGATCTTTAGCGACGTGCGACGCCGCACTTTCAAAGGATCGAAGGTTCGCGACCGGCCGCCGGTTAAGCTCGAGAACGAGGTCCCCCTCCTTCAAGCCCGCCTCATCTGCCGCACTGCCCGGGCGAACCTGGACGATGACCACTCCCTTTTCCGCATTGGACAGTCCGAGTCGACGTGCAACTTCGGTGGTCATGTCCCGAACTTCTATGTCGGATAACATGCCCGCTGGGCTCGCGGACTCTTCTGACTCTTCGCCGCCGGCCTTGGCAATGGATTTGGGCTGCTCGTCGATCGCAATGTCGACGGTTTTCATTCTCTTGTCCCGAATATACTTGACAGTAACCTTCTTCCCGACTCCGGTCCGAGCGACCGCATTGCGGAGCTGGCTGGGGCTCTCGACGGGCTTCCCGTCATATTCCAGGATGACGTCACCACGATCGAGACCGGCCCGTTTAGCTGGGCTGCCGTCCAGAACCTCGCTGACCAGGACGCCCCTCGTCTCGGTCACGCCGAACTGCTGGGCCAGCTCAGGCGACAGGTCTTGAATCGACACCCCCAGCCATCCCCGCACAACCTTTCCGCTCTTGATCAATTGTTCAAGGACAGACCGTGCCATGCCGCTCGGCACGGCAAACCCGATGCCCATGTTGCCGCCGCTTTGACTGAAGATAGCCGTGTTGATGCCGATAAGCTCTCCTCTGGCATTGACCAGAGCCCCGCCTGAATTGCCGGGATTGATGGCTGCATCGGTTTGAATAAAATCTTCGTACTCGGCAATTCCCATGCTGGCTCGTCCGATCGCACTGACGATGCCCATGGTGACGGTCTGGTTGAGTCCGAACGGGTTGCCGACCGCCAAGACAAATTCCCCGACTTCCAGTGTATCGGAATCGCCCCATGGAATTGTGTGAAGGCCATCGGCCTCCACTCGCAGGAGCGCGAGATCCGTCTTGGAATCCGTCCCAACCAGCTTCGCCTTAAATTCACGTTTATCCGCCAGCATGACCTTGATTTCGTCCGCCTTACTCACCACGTGGTTGTTCGTGACAATCAGCCCGCTCGCATCGACAATCACGCCAGATCCCAGGCTGCGTTCCTTGCGCTCTCTCGGCGCTTCGAACCGACGAAAGAACTCGTCGCCGAAAAACCGACGAAAGAATGGATCGTCAAATGGGGTGCCATGCTGTCCACCGCCCTCTCGCCCCTGCCGAGTCGTTGAAATGTTCACCACGCCGGGTGTCACCGCTTTCGATACCCGCACGAAGTTCTGCTCGGAAGCCGGGACATTGGCGGGCGGGATAGCCACCGGTGTCGGAGGCGGCACACTAGTCGGTACGGTACTCGGCTCCGGCACCGCATGACCGAACGGCAACCATCCTAAATCGGATGCCACCGCCAAACCGATGACGCCTCCGGCTCCTAACAAAAGCAGGCTGACCCAAAACGATCGAGAAGGACGGTCTTCTGATGACTTGGGCGATTGGTATCCGTTCAAGTGTCGCTCCTGATCGCTGAAGTCACAACGTCCGCTCCTTGCTCTTCGTGTTGCTCTTACTTGATCTCGCCCGCATAAATGCCCATTACTGTTTGTAAAAATTTAATGGCCTCACCCTTGGGGCGTTGGAAGGAATTACGGCCAATGATTGAGCCGAAGCCCCCGCCGTCACGGATGGCGCGAGCTTCTTCGAACACATTCTCGTCCTCGCTCTTCGCCCCTCCGGAGAAAATCACAATACGCCGGCCATTAAAGGCGCTTTGAATGACATGGCGAACACGATCCGCCAGGGTTTTAATCGGCACCTTTTCGCTTTCATAGACTTTCTTGGCCGCCGCCTGCTCGAGATGGTCCGTCGGTAATTTGACCTTAATGACATGGGCGCCGAGCTGCGCGGCGATCTGCGCGGCATACGCCACGACGTCGATGGCCGTTTCGCCTTCCTTGCTCAGGCCTGAGCCGCGCGGATACGACCAGACGACGACGGCCAGTCCGCACGCTTTCGCTTCCTCCGCAATGTCACGAAGCTGCTCGTACATGGCAGTGCTATGAGCAGATCCCGGATAAATCGTAAACCCTACAGCGACACAGCCGAGCCGAAGCGCATCCTGTACGCTGCCGGTCACCGCCGACAGAGGATCTTTCTCATCATGCAAGACATCATGGTTGTTCAGCTTAAGGATCAGCGGAATCGCACCGGCATACTGGTCGGCCCCTGCCTCTAAAAACCCGAGGGGCGCGGCATAGGCGTTACAACCCGCTTCCATCGCAAGTTCAAAATGATAGAGCGGATTATATCCGGCCGGATTCGGTGCAAAACTTCTGGCCGGCCCGTGTTCGAAGCCTTGGTCGACAGGAAGAATCACCAATCGGCCGGTGCCGGCGAGCTTGCCATGCGTGAGCAACCGTGCCAGATTTGCCTTTGTGCCGGGATGGTCGCTTCCGTACCAGCTTAAAATCTCGCGGACGCGATGTGTCATAATTCAACCTCCGATAGAGACGTGATCATTACACGTGATGCATCTCATCACGCACGCAACCATAGTCTACGGCCCTTATGGCAGTATTATCGCTTGCCTTGAACGAATTCCTCAGCGCAGTTGACATCCTCGTGGCAACCGATGATTAATGGCACGCGCTGATGCACTGCCGTGGGGATAATATCGCCAATTCGCTCGGTGCCCGTGCTGGCGAGACCTCCGGCTTGTTCGATAATAAACCCAAGCGGCGCAGCTTCATACATCAATCGGAGCTTACCCTCAGGCTTGCTGATTTCACCGGGATACAGATACACGCCGCCGGTGCTCAGAAACCGATGGACATCTGCCACCAGACAACCGGAGTAGCGAGAGGCATAGGTCCGGCCCGTCACCGCGTCTTTTTCCCGAAGATAGTCGACAAATCGTTGCACGCCGCGGGGCCACTTCGCATAATTCCCCTCGTTCGCGCTGTAAACCTTTCCCCTTGCCGGCATTTTGAGTCGGGTCCCGGACAGGACAAACTCGCCGATCCCTCGATCCAATGTAAGCTGATACACGCCTGCCCCACAGGTGTACACTAAAACGGTACTCGGCCCATAGAGCACATAGCCGGCTGCAACCTGGTCCCTTCCGCGCTTGAGCAACCCGGTCTCTAGATCCGTTCGAAGGTGGTTCTGCACGGAGTGAATCGAAAAAATCGACCCCACGGTCATATTGGCATCAAGGTTCGATGAGCCGTCGAGAGGATCGACAAAGATGACGTGTTCCCCGGAACGACCGCCGGCATATCCGCCGATTTCGAATGGCTTTTCCATCTCTTCGGACACGATGGCCCTGACCACGTCGCCCTGACCTTCAAACGCCTGAACGAAAATATCGTTGGCCCGATTATCGAGTTTTTGAACGACTTCCCCCTGCACATTGGTTTCACCCGTGAGACCGAGCCCGCCATGCAGTGCCGCTTCACTCAGTTCTCGACCGATGACCTTCCCGGCTAGCGCAATTTGACCCATAATGGTTGAAAGACCGTGGGTCAGCGCGGGGTGAATGCTGCGCTGCTGGAGAAGATGGGTCGCTAAGGTCGTGGATGCTATCGACATACGGGTCCTTATATAGATATAGGAATTTTACGATTATATCGGTTTTTGAAAAGAAGGCGCAATCAGACGTTGAGAAAGAGGCACATGAGACCACGGACCTCTAGCAAGGCACTAGCGGATCAGTCGAGCGACGACCGAGCCGATGATGATTTTCGCCTTCATCACAAGAGGAATACGTTGCGCGTCATTCGTCAACCACACGCGGATATTGCCTTCGTTCAGAAAGAGCCCTTGGAAGGGCATGATGACTAACAGCCGAATGGCTTCCACCTCCCCATGTAATCCATGGACTTTTTCAACCGCTTCCGCGCGCACTTCCACCCGATAATTCTTCTTATCATGATGCAAGTTCAGGACGACGGACGAGCCCGGCTGAATGGATGGAAGACTGCGGATGTAATAGAGGCACGAGATCAGGTCATGGGTGCCCGGTGGGATCGTCAACGTCTCGCTAACCCCATCTTTGATCGATAGCACTGTGCCTTCTGCGTGGTGAAAGGTCACGTCGAAGTCGTTTTTTTTCTTGCCCTCCCGTCGATTGAACACCAAATGATACGGCGCTAGGCTTTCGGCATCGACAATGGATTCGACTCGATTATCGACCGGATAGATTTTCGTGACGGCGGAACTCGACTTTGCCGTCGTGACGAGTTTTAGAGCGGCATGATTCGCTATGGGCGCGGTCTCCTGGATTTCCATGACGGCTGTTCCGGCCCGCATCCCGAGGTACGTGAGCGCGTATGTCAGCCGTTCCCCACCGGCGAAGCGACGCGCCGAAGTATGATCTTCTCTGGCATTCGAGTCAGGATGGGCGAGGTCAACCGGACAGAGGAAGAGTGCGATCAGAAGAGGGACGAGCCAGGAACGCGAGCGCCTTCGGGCGCCGTGGTGTAACGATCGCGGTCCCGTGGCTACCTTTCCAGCGAACGCTTAGCCGTTTCCAGCTCGGATTCAATTAGTGTTTGGATGATACCCAGACGCTCCGGTGTCGAGGCTTCAAACCTCAGCACCAAGGCAGGTTGTGTATTCGAGGCACGGATGAGGCCCCACCCGTCATCAAAGCTCACACGGATTCCGTCGATCGTCACGACATCCCGAATCGTGAGTCCCGACCCCGGCAAGGGCCGCTTGGTCGTGGCCTGCTCCACTAACCGGGCCTGGACACGTCTGACGAGCTCGAACTTGTGTGCGTCCGGACAATCGACGCGAATCTCAGGCGTCACGGCGGTATCGGGAAGGTCGGCAATTAACGACGACAGCGGCTTGCCGGCCTTCGAGAGAATCTCAATGAGCCGACAGGACGCATAGATGGCATCATCATAGCCGAAGTAGCGGTCCGCGAAAAACATGTGCCCGGACATCTCCCCTGCCAGGACGGCGCCTTCCTCTTTCATTTTGGCTTTAATCAAGGAGTGTCCGGTCTTCCACATAATAGGACGACCGCCATGTTGTCGAATATCATCATAGAGGCTTTGCGATGCCTTGACCTCCGAGAGAATCGCGCTGCCCGGTCGGCTCGCTAAAATATCGCGCGAAAAAATGACCATGAGGCGATCGCCCCACAAAATGTTACCCCGCTCATCCACCGCTCCGATGCGGTCGGCATCGCCATCATAGCCGATCCCCAGGTCCGCACCCGTCTCTTTCACGGTGCCGATTAGATCTTTCAAATTGTCCACAACCGTCGGATCAGGATGATGGTGAGGAAAGTTTCCATCCACCTCGCAGTATAATCCGCTGACGCGGCAACCCAATTGCACCATCGCTTGCTCAGCGACAAGACCTGCTGCCCCATTGCCACAATCGATAACGACGTGCAGCGAATCACCTTTCACCGCTGCAAAGCTTCGTTTGAGATACGCGAGATATTCCGGCAGCATCGATTCCTCGGTCAGTCGGCCTGCGCCCGATGCAAACTTGCCAACCTCCATGACCTTTTTTAACTGCTGGATAGCGTCGCCATGCATGGCCTCTTTCCCGAGGCAGAGCTTAAAGCCATTGTACTCGGCAGCGTTATGACTCCCCGTGATCATCACGCCACCATCGGCTTTCAGATGGAAGAGGGAGAAGTAGAGGACCGGCGTGGGGACGATCCCGATATCGATCACATGCAAGCCACCGGCGGTGAGGCCACGAATCAGCCGATCACGCAATCCAGGAGAACTATGCCGGCCATCACGTCCAACCGTCACCGTCTTGGCGCCCTGATCCCGTGCGATTGTAGCGAAGGCTCGGCCAATCTGTTCGGCCACGGGTTCCGTGAGCTCCTGACCCACTATGCCTCGAATATCATACTCGCGAAATAACGCCATACCCGTTTACTCGTCCCTCATTACATCACTGTTTAGTTCGGCCGTAGTCATCGTGAAATCTGACAATGTCGTCTTCCCCAAGATAGGGACCGTTTTGCACTTCAATAATATGAAGGGTCTCGGGGCCTAAGTTTTCCAATCGATGCCGTGTTTCCGTTGGTATCGCGGTGCTGTGCCCCACGGTGACATCGTAGACCTTTTTACCGCATGTCACCCGTGCCGTTCCCGCGATCACCACCCAATGCTCACTCCGTTGATGATGCAATTGCAGCGAGAGCCGACCTCCCGGATTGACGGTCACGCGTTTGACTTTATACCCGGGGCCTTCTTCCAAGACCGTATAGGATCCCCATGGACGAAACACCGTTCGATGTTCAAGATGTTCCGGGGCGCCTTGCTTCTTCAGGATGTCCACCACCTTTTTGACATCCTGCGCCCGTGACTTTGGACACACCAAGGTGGCGTCCGCCGTGTCGACGACAATCATATCGGAGAGACCGATTGTGGCAACGACTCGCTGGTCGGCGTAGAGCACCGAATTGCGGCTTTCCACATCCACGACTTTCCCACTCACCACATTGTTGTTTCGATCGAGGGAAGCCACCTCTTCCAAACTGCTCCAATTGCCGACGTCGGACCAGGTAAAAGTCACGGGAATGACGGCCGCTCGCGACGAGCGCTCCATGACGCCGTGGTCAATGGAGATCGACGGCAGCTTCTGATAGGCGCGGGTGAACTCCTCGGAGACGTTATTCGGTTTTGCCATGGGCGCCAAGGCCTGCACGGCGCGCGTGAGCGCGGGTTGGCAGCATGCCAACTCCTCCAGAATCACCGAGGCACGCCACACGAACATTCCGCTATTCCAATAGTAATTCCCGGAGCGGAGATAACGCCTGGCCGTGATCGCATCGGGTTTTTCCACGAACCGGGCGACGGGATGACCAACGAGCGTGCGCGCTTCATGAAGCCGGACCCTTCGATTCGGCTGAATATATCCGTAGCCGGTTTCCGGCCGGCTCGGTTTCACGCCAAAGGTCACCAGATGGCCGTCTGCCGCCAGTCGAGTGGCCAGGGAGACCGACGCCTGAAACCGCCTCTCTTCCTTGATGACATGGTCGGCCGGAAGCACTAACATCACGCCGTCTGGATCGCGTTGCATCACGCGATATGCCGCGAGAGCAATCGCGGGAGCCGTATTGCGACCTTCGGGCTCCAAGAGAAAATTACACTGAAGTGCATCCTTCCATTCCGCGAGTTGGAAGCGGATGGATTCGGCCTGCAAGGAATTGGTGGAAATAAGGGTATGGTCAGGCATCACGCAGCCCAACACACGGCGCATCGTTTGCTGAATCAAGGTCTCGCCACCCATGATGCGCAAGAGTTGCTTGGGATAGAGATGACGGCTCAACGGCCAAAATCGCGTCCCGCTTCCGCCTGCGAGAATGACGGCATACAAATGAGGATTGGGTGGCATCACCCTTCTCCCCGCTTGGCAGCTCGAACTTTCTCCACCGGTGGCCGCTGCGCGGCCAAGATCATATCGATCACTTCCCGCACGGCACCTTCTCCCCCCTTGAGGCGGCAGATATAGCGAACCGCCTTTTTCACCGGCGGCATTCCATCAGCCGGCGTAGCTGAGAAGCCGACAGCCTGGAGCGTTTCCAAATCATTGACATCGTCGCCCATATAGGCCACTTCGTTCAGTCCAATCTGATACCGGGCCGCAATATCCCGCAACCTCGACAGCTTGTCGAAGACTCGTTGGTGGACCTCGGGAATAGTCAGTCTCTCCCCGCGTCGGGCTACCAATTTAGTTTCTTCCTGGGTGATGAACGCGGTGATCAAACCTGCCCGCTGTAATAATTTAAGACCCATGCCGTCACGAGTGTTGAATTTCTTCAACTCATCGCCGGACTCGGTATAGTACATCCCCCCATCAGTCAGCACGCCGTCCACATCGGTGGCGAACAAGCGGATACGTTTTAACAATACGCGTAGGGATTCGGAAGGGTTTTTTGAGGAACGCGTCACTCGTAGAGGCGCCATAGCCGACAACGATATTAGCAGAGGAGAATGGTGAAGGACAACTTGATGAGATGACTTAGCGCATTTGGGAGAAGAATCGCAGGTCGGCCTCAACCATTTCTCGAACTAGTTCGGAAAAGGACGCCCGGTGACTCCATTGAAGACTGTGCTTCGCTAAAGCGGAATTTCCCAGTAATGTTTCCACATCAGCAGGGCGAAGGAGCAGAGGATCGACGACGACATAATCCTCATAGTTCAGGGATAGATGTGAAAAAGCGACTTGAGCAAACTCTCGAACAGAATGTTGTTCACCTGTGGCAATCACATAATCGTCCGGCTTGTCTTGTTGAAGCATCAACCACATAGCACGAACATAGTCTCGCGCATGTCCCCAGTCGCGCTTTGCATCCAAGTTGCCCAGACGGAGCTCCTTGGCCAGCCCTAACTTAATGCGGGCGGCATGTGACGTAATCTTCCGCGTGACAAACTCAAAGCCTCGGCGTGGAGATTCATGGTTGTATAAAATTCCCGAAGAGGCCTGAATGCTATACGCTTCACGATAATTGCGCGTGAGGTGGAAGCCGGCGACTTTTGAAATGCCATAAGCTGATCGTGGATGAAATGGCGTTCTCTCAGTCTGCGGCACCTCTGCGACCTTCCCGAACATTTCACTGGATGCGGCGAAATAAAAACGGCACGTGGGCGCACAATCCCGCAAGGCGGATAGGACATGATGCGTCCCATTGATGTTGGCGTTCAGCGTCGAAAATTCATCTTCAAAGGAATAGGTCACAAAACTTTGCGCCGCCAGATGGTAGCATTCATCAGGCTTCACGGTTTGAAACACGCGGTAAATGCTCGGCAGACTTTCTAAAGACGCCGCGTGAAGGTGTAACCGGTCTTTTATATGCAGAATCCTCCAAAGTCGATGCTCGGGATCTTCGATAGCAACACGGCGAATAATGCCATGGACTTCATACCCCTTTTCCAACAGCAGCTCAGCGAGATAGGACCCATCTTGTCCGGTGATTCCTGTTATGAGTGCACGTGTCATACTGGTGGTTGCCTTTTTTCAACGGTTTTCATAAACCGGCCTAGAGAACTTTTCCAATGGGGTAACATCATGCCGGCCTGGGACAAGGCCTCATTCGCCAAGACTGAATAACTCGGCCTTCGCGCCGGCCGATTCGCCTCTTGAGTGGTAATCGGATACACAGGGATAGAGGCCCCCATTAAGGCGACTATCTCGGCAGCAAATTCTTGCCAGGTGCATTCCCCTCGTCCAGTTGCATGTATAATCCCCGTGAACTGACGAGACACCATCTGCGATAGGACAGCTGCTAAATCCGAGGCGAGCGTCGGACAGCCATGCTGATCCGCGACCACTCGAAGTGCTGGTTCGCTGAAAGCCAGACGCATAATGGTTTTGACGAAGTTGGCGCCGTGCATGCTATATAACCATGCCGTCCGTACAACAAGCGTATTCGCACAGGCCGCCAATGCGCGCTCTTCTCCCTCTCGCTTCGAGCGTCCGTAAATATTGAGCGGATTGGTGCGATCGCCTTCTTCATATGGACGACCCTTCATCCCATCAAACACATAGTCGGTCGAAATATAAATCAATCGCGCGCCGACTTTATCGGCCGCCCTGGCAACCCGTTCTGTTCCATCCGCATTGACCGCCATGGCAATATCGGGCTCCTGCTCAGCTTTGTCGACATTAGTGTAGGCCGCTGTATGGATGATGACATCGGGAGCCGCAGCGACAATCTGTCCTTCAACGTCGGGCTTCAGGAGATCAAATGCCGGCCACACGAATGGAATGATGGTCTGGTTCCTGAGCGCTTGCTGCAATTCTAAGCCAAGCTGGCCATCTGCTCCGGTGATGACGATGCGCATTATTAAGAAGGGGTAGCGGGTAAAGTGGTACAGTGAGAAAGCAAAGTAAGTAATCGGGGCCGGGCCCATCGATATCGTATCAGATTCTCCACTCTAGTCCATTCCTCTCTGTCACTTTACCCCTTCCTGAGTCGCTCCCCGTATGCTTGCGCGTAATAGGTTCGGAACTCTCCACTCTTGATCGTCCGCCACCAGGCCGCATGCTCAACGTACCAGTCGATCGTCGCTCGCAATCCTTCTTCAAATGACATGGCTGGCGTCCAGCCAAGCATTTTCAGCCTGGCGCAATCAATTGCATACCGACGATCGTGACCGGGACGATCTTGAACGTAGCGAATCAAGGACAGGGGCTTATTGAGATGTTTGAGAATCATTTCGGCAACCGTAACGTTTTCTCGTTCGTTTCCCCCGCCGACGTTGTAGATCATTCCTGGTTCTCCATGCGTCAAGACGAATTCAATCCCGCTGCAGTGATCGAAGACCGAGAGCCAGTCGCGACGGTACCGCCCATCCCCGTATAACGGTAAAGGCTGATCTTCCAGCGCATTCGTCACAAAAAGGGGAATGAATTTTTCCGGATATTGATTGGGCCCATAGGTATTGCTGCCCCTCGTGATGAGCACAGGAAACCGATAGGTGGTCCAATAGCTGCGGGCCAGCAGATCGGCTCCCGCTTTACTCGCGGAATAAGGGCTGCGTGGATCCAAGGCATCGTCTTCGTTTGAGCAACCCTGCTCCACACTCCCATAGACTTCATCCGTGCTGACTTGCACAAACCGGCCGATGTTGGCTTTCCGGGCTTCTTCCAGCAGCGTCGCAGTCCCAACCACATCAGTCTTAGCAAAGGCGCTCGGATCAAGAATCGAACGATCGACATGGGTTTCGGCCGCACAATTGATGACGGCCTCCGGACGGTGCTCTTCAAAAATCTTCGCGACGGCCGGCTGATCGCAAATGTCGCCTTTCACGAAGGTATACTGGCTATTCGCTTCTACCTCGCGGAGGTTCTCTAAATTGCCGGAGTATCGGAGCGCATCCAGATTGATGACATGATGTCCATTCCTCAGTAGTTGACGTACCAAGTGAGAACCAATAAAGCCAGCACCGCCAGTGACCAGAATACGCATTATGGCTCCAACTTATTCGCGCCTGTTTCAGCCACAAGCTGATTGGCAAAAAAGAGAGATTCGATGGTGCCGGCATCGGTCCACCACCCCTCCAACACATCCCACGTTAACTGACCGGCTCGGATGTAAGCATTGTTCACGTCCGTGATTTCCAACTCGCCTCTGCCTGAGGGCTTCAGGGTTTTGATGATGTCGAAGACCGCCGAATCATAAAAATAAATACCGGTGACGGCGTAGGGCGAGCGGGGGTTATGGGGTTTTTCTTCGATGTTCACGACCTGTTTGCCCTCAAGAACGGGAACACCGAATCGCTGCGGATCCTTCACTTCTTTGAGGAGAATCTTCGCCCCACTTTTCTGTTCATGAAATGCCTCGGCAGCCTTCACGATGTTACGTTCAATGAGATTATCACCCAGCACCACACACACCGGCTCGCCATCCGCGAAGAACTCAGCCAACCGTAGGGCATCGGCAATGCCCCCCTCCCCCTCTTGATACGTATAGTCGAGGTGACGCAGCCCAAACTCTTTGCCGTTTCCGAGCAATTTAAGAAAATCTCCGGCGCTGTTTCCACCGGTCACAAGGAGAATTTCCCGGATACCGGCATTGACCAGCGTTTGAATCGGGTAATAGATCATCGGCTTGTTGTACACGGGCAGCAAATGTTTATTCGTCACGCGGGTCAAAGGAGATAATCGCGTCCCAAGTCCACCCGCCAACACAACTCCTTTCATGATCCCCTCATAGACTGATGCATACCGTGCTCAACATCGTTCGAAAAGATGGCGCGGAAGTATTGGATCGTTTTCTTCAACCCTTCATCCAACGTGACCGCCGGTTCCCAGCCAAGCAGTGTTTTGGCGCGACGAATGTCCGGACGCCTAACTTTAGGATCATCGACCGGCAATGGGTTGTGCTGAATTTGTGCCGGCGATCCCGTCAACTTCAGCACGAGTCGGGCAATATCCATCACCGTCAATTCGCAAGGGTTTCCAATATTCACCGGATCATGGATCGTCTCGGGAAGGACCTCTCCTTGAGTCGACAAAAAGCCTGTTCGGTCCGTGCGCTGTGCTACAGTCCTATCTGAATTAATCATCAGCAGCGCGATGATGCCGCGCACGAGGTCATCGACATAACAAAAACTTCGCGTCTGCTGTCCGTCACCGAAAACGGTCAAGGTCTTGTCTTGCAGCGCCTGAACGATAAAATTGGAGACCACCCGTCCGTCGTTTGGGCGCATGCGGGGGCCGAACGTATTAAAGATACGAACAATGCGGGTATCCACACCATGATAGCGGTGGTAGGCCATGGTCATCGCTTCCGCAAATCGCTTCGCCTCGTCATACACACCACGCGGGCTGAGCGGATTCACATTGCCCCAATAGCTTTCCGGTTGAGGATTCACCAACGGATCGCCATACACCTCGGATGTGCTGGCCAGTAAAAATCGCGCCCCTTTTGCTTTGGCCAGGCCAAGGGCTTTGTGGGTCCCGAGCGCACCGACCTTCAGGGTCGCTATGGGAAATTCCAAGTAGTCCCGTGGACTGGCAGGTGACGCGAAGTGCATCACCGCATCCAATGGCCCATCAACATGGAGGTAATCGCAGACGTTGTATTTCAAAAAACTGAAGCGTTCGTTGCCGAGGAGATGTGAGATATTTTCTGGTCGGCCGGTAATGAAGTTATCGAGACAAATAATGGCGTGCCCTTGTCGGACCAACTGTTCGCACAGATGGCTGCCTAAAAATCCTGCGCCGCCCGTAATTAAGATGCGCATCCGATATCACTGAAGGATTGTAGAATGGCAAACATACTCGAACATGGCGAATTAGGCAAGAATGTCCATGGGTCATGACGTTGCTGAAGCGACCTTGCCATAGAGTGCGACAAGTTCTCGCGCGGTCCGTTCCCATGAGAATTGAGCGGCCCGACTGATTCCTTGATCGCGTAATTGTCTGCGACGAGATGCATCGCTGAGCACGAGCGTGATGTCTTCTGCAAAACCATCGACGTCTGAGGGATCACGTAGTAATCCAGCGGACCCTACGACTTCCGGCAAGGATGAGGCATTCGAGCTCACGACCGGACAGCCGCACGCCATTGCCTCAAGGACAGGCAATCCAAACCCCTCATACCGAGAAGGAAAGACGAAAACGGCCGCATGCTGATACAGCTCGATCAATTGATCATCCGTAACGATCCCGGCAAAAACGGTTTGAGGACCAATACCAAGTTCCTTCACCAATTGTCCGAGCTCCGGCCTCCTGCGAAAATCTCCGGCCAGCACAAGTCTGTGCCGCTCCCTCAGGAAAGACGGTACCCGCGCAAACGCCTTGATAAGAGTTTCAATATTTTTAGTGGGATCCGCGCCCGCCACCGCAAGAACATATGGGAAATCGGTCTCACCAGATGGGACGGTGGGACGAAACCGCTCGAGATCAACGCCAGGGTAAATCACCGTTACACGTTCGGCGGGATAGCGAAGAAGACGCTGAATATCTAAGGATGATGCAACGGAATCTGTGACTACATGGTCGATAACCGCACGGCGGTCCGGTACTACTATCCGCTCGATCAAGGGCCTGGTGTAACGTCCCGTATTGAACAACAGCGGCTTCACGTCATGGATCGTCACGATCAACTTGCCCCGTTTTCCCATCACGCAGGAATCATAGGGAAGATGAAGAACGTCATGGCGACCACACAGCCAAGGAACCACTTGTTCCCATACACGGCGTTTAAAGATCGGAATCTCCACAGTCCGATAGCGCACGTTTGGCCATTTTGTAAAAAGAGGCTGTTCAACCGGCATGACGATCTCATACTCATTCTCACGATCAAAGGCGGTGAGCGCATCAATGAGAGATCGCACGTATCGACCCAACCCAACGTTGAAGTCCTTAAGGTGCCAGGCCGCGAGCAGTATCTTCACAATCAGATGTGGGAAAGATTTTGATGAGCCATTAGCAATGGATAGTGACTAAACTGCGCAGCCGTTGAGAGGACACATGCTGCTGTTTCAGCAACTCACATGGAGACCGAGCCTGAAGCGAGGTGACTAATCGGCTTGTAGAGACAGAAACCAACGCCAGGGAGCGAGCATCAACTACGATACCGGAATATTGAGCGTGCACCCGAGTTCGTGAATTCCCCTGGCTAACTCATCATACCGGAGATCCTGGACTTTTATCATACTGAAGTCAGTACGCATCATGATTAAAGCCAATCCTTGCCCCTCCCGCTTTTTATCCATTTTCATTGCCTCGAAGATCTCTTGAGTGCGGAAGCGAAGCCCTGTCCTGTCGATATGGATATTCTCAAGAATCAAAGCCCTATTCAAAGACTCATATCTCATTTCCGACATCAACCCGCGGAGCTTTGCAATCATGTTCGCAAAAAGGATACCGATCAAAACTGCCTGTCCGTGAGGAATCGCAAAATCGGTTGTGGACTCGAGGGCATGCCCCAAGCAATGACCAAAATTCAGGAGATTGCGACGCCCGGTGTCAAACTCGTCTTCCTGAATGTACTGAAGTTTAATAGAAAGCACGTCGCGGATCGCGTTCAGGAGGGCTGCCTGGTCTCGCGCTTTAATTTTTGGCATCTCTTTGCGAAGAGCCGTTGCGCTGGATTCGCCGCCCATCAAGTACAATTTGATAATCTCACCGAGACCACTGTAAAAATCTTCAGGCTCCAGCGTCGCTAAGAAACCGGTATGGATATAAATCTGCGTTGGCGGATAAAACGTCCCGATCAGGTTTTTGTATCGTTGATAATTGAGGGACGTCTTACTTCCGATACAGCTATCGCCCTGTGCCAGCAACGTCGTAGGCACATAGATCCAATGGATCCCGCGGTAAAGCGTAGACGCGACAAACCCCGTAACATCCTGAATAATGCCGCCGCCGATCGAGATCATGGTCATATTCCGTTTTGCAGCAGATTTCATCAGGGCGTCATAGATCGCCATCACGGTGTCCAGGCACTTCGCTTCCTCACTGATAGGCAAAATCAGGAGTCGCTGTTCGTCCAGATGGTCCAATGCGGCCGAGTACAGGTCCCAAACCTTCTTATCGATAATGTAAAAACAGTTGTTGATCTGCTCACATTCCTCTAGAAAGCCCATCGTTTCTACGAAGGCCACCTTGTAATTTCGGATTGACGACGCCACAGTGATTATTTGCACAGGTATCCCCCGTCAATAACAATCACTTGACCAGTAATATAAGAATTTTTTGGCGAGCATAAGAAGGCGATGCAATCGGCAATCTCCGCTGGTTCTGCCAGCCGCCCCAAGGGGATCTGCTTGGAGATCGCCTCCAATTCAACTGAGGTGTTATTTTTCTTCGTCAGATCGGTATTGACATAGCCTGGAGCCACCGCATTGACCAGGATATTATAGGGTGCCAGTTCAACAGCCATCGCTCGTGTCAGCCCATTAAGACCCGACTTCGCCGCGGAATAGCTCATGCGACGTTCACGAGACACCAGGCTCCAGATGGAACTGATATTGACGATATGCCCATGCCTTCTAGCTTTCATGCTCTTCAGCAAACCTCGTGTGAGCCGGAAGTGTCCCAGGAGATTGATTTGGATCACTTCCTCAAAATCTTTGCTCGATATCTCATCAATGGACCCGAGACGATTTATCCCCGCATTATTTATTAGAATATCGACTGGATCGGCAAGCGTGGACAAATATCCATCAATCGATACGGTAGAGGATAAATCCAACGCCTTGCTTGAAGGACAAAGGATCCGTACCCCTTCCTCTTGCAAGCGAGCGGCAATGGCGGCTCCGATGCCGCGTGACGCACCCGTGATAAGAGCGGTTCTCATACTGACAGGCCGGCATTCTGAATCCCATTCTTATACCGCTCTTCAAGCATCTGAATGCGCATGTCGTCCTCGAGTGAGATTCCCCTGTAGTAGTCGCGCTTGTTCTTCAGCCAGAGAAGTTCGAAGCCGACGGCTTTCAGGATGCCCTTTTCGCAATCCTGCGCTAATGCACCGGGACAACTGAAAATCACTTTACGGGTTTCGTAACGGTCAAGATGTCCGTCCGGCAGCGCTCGGAAGAAAGATAACGAATCTGCCGAGACACCTCCGCCTATGGCAACCTCTAATCCGCGGGACTTGGCCTTAGCTGCCAGGTCCTTCGTAATGCCAAACACCTCTTCACCATTGATGTGATTGCGGCTCAGCCCCAGCGAACCGGAAAGGTCTACACGACCTATCACGATACCGTCCAGAATCCCGATCTCGGGCATCGTCAACATTTCATCGAAATGGCGATATGCCGTCACGGTTTCGATATTGACAGCAAACTCCACTTCTTCTTGCTCGTCCTTCGGAAAGGCGGAACTTACAGCGGCAAGAAACTTACTTAAGGCGTACGGTGTCTCAATCATAGGCGCAACGATGCGCGAGACGCCGACGACTCGAGCCTCGTACATATCCCGCAACGCTTCGCAGCCGCCAATCTTAAGAGTCAGCCCAAGATCGGCCTTCATCAGAACTTCCTTCAACCGGAGCGCTTCATCCATCCGGGTTCCTTCGGCCTCGAACTCGGCTTTGACGCCTACGACATCATGGTGCTCCTTCAAGTTACGAAGGATATCCACCATCTTCCTTTCGGTTAAATTCATGGCCTACTCCTTTGAGATGAATATGGGACTGATAAAAATCAGCACTGTTTCTTCTGTCAGGGGCTGCCGGTAGACATGTTCCTGGTTAGACAAACTAGCCACGAACGGGCGGTGGCAAAACACTGAGCCGACGCCATACTGTTAACTCTGTGCCTGCCGCCACGTATGCCTCGAATTTTCCCGCAGTATGCCATGTGGCAAAAGACTATTAATTTCCTTGGAAAATAGCAAGTTCAGTCCAGTCATGGTCGTGCATCTCATCCACATAGCTGATCACTTTTTGTGATCTCATCACAACGCAGGTTTTAGCTGGTCTGCCCCCACTGCGTTTCATTGAGTAAACCGTTCAACTATGGCAAGATACACGCGTTGCGAACAAGCCGGATTCTCAATCCAGCGTTGAATCTCAAAGATTCCAATCGGCCACGCTACTATGCCGCCTAGTAAATTCATATCTTAGGCAGTCCCCTATTGAGAGAGGCTCATGGACACACCGACAATGCCAAGCCAAAACGCTACGAATCCCTTCCTTTTAGAGCGGCGGTATCCTAATCGGCCCGCTGATCTACTCACTTGCGACACGCGATAGGATCATCTCCGCCATACCATTGCGGTCCGTGCTTTTGCAGTTGGTTACCTCAAAGAGCCGTACAATTCGCGCGGCAAAGCATCCGGCGCTGTGCCAACCGCTCCGCATGTTGACACCTATGGAATACGAAGAGCATCTCAGATTCTATTGTTTGACAGTTTCAAAATCCGGGCAACCTGTCTGACCGGAGGCGTTCACCCGCCGGGCAGATCAAGCCTTCCCTTTATTGAGCCGAAGGTTCGGGAGACACAGTGGCTGACATTCTTTTTTCCAAGCTCATTCTGTGGAGTATTATTTTCTTGTCGATTTGCCTTGTAATGGGCAGATCGATACCCGACAGGTGGCTATTCTCCAATCTTTCACGCCCTCTGCAGCAAATTCTGGTCGGGTTTTCCCTTCTCGTTATCATTCTCCGATTCTCATTCCGGGAACATACGCCTCTAGCTATTGCCTTCGCAATCATTGCCGGGGTGGGGGCATTGGGACTGACGCGAATCGTTCTCGCTTTCATGAAACTCGGCGATTCCTCTCGAACTACTACTCCGAAGACTCACCTTTGGCTATATCTCTTGCTTGTGCTACCGGCAATGACAATTACTTTTTTCCCCTTAATCGGAAGCGGCACGGTGTTCTTCCAGAATCGCGGCCCCGATCTGGACGGGCATCTCTTAAGCGCTGCGTATGTGTTTGACGGAAACTCCTACCCCAGGCTTCTTCGGTCTTTCGAACAAGCGTCAGGAAGTTTTGAATGGTGGAATTATAAGAACGCTCATTGGCATCTTCCTGATTTCCGCGAATCGATTGCCGTGGAAGTGTTCATCCGGTCAGGAAGATACTCCCACGCAATGCTCTCTAGCATGATTTCCTGGATATCTGGAGAGCCGATCTGGTTCGGCTATTTTGTTTTAATGGCTTGCTCAACGTTGTTATGTTCCATAGTAATTTTTGGTGCTTGTAAGGTACGGGGTATTCAGCCAATACATTGCGTTCTCTTAACGGTTCTACTGGCTAGTTCGCACACGTATGCATTGATGGTATACGAGGGCATTGCGGGGCATCTTGTCGCAATGCCTATCCTGTTGTTCATCACACTGAATTACCGATGGCTCTCCGTTGGAACGTCCAGTACTGCTCAAAGGTTCGTCCTGGCAATGCTGCTAAGCGCGCTCATCAGCACGTTCGGGGAGGGAATTCAGATTCTTGCGATCTTCGCCATTCTCTTCGTCCTTCTTTCTTTTGTCTTGCGAAATGGGATGGGATTTTGGACACCCCAGATTCTGTCTTCCTTGATAACCGTATTGGGCCTCTTGATTACAATAAGCCCTTCAATATTTTCCGACTTCATTTTATGGAGTTACTACCGTTTCATGCAGAACTTCTCCGGGGGCGCCCTTCATGCTAATTGGTCAATATTGTCGATCGTAAGTTCGATTCCGTATGTCAAAGTGCCTTTCAGCGGGTCGACAAAGCCCCTTATCCTCGCTTCCTACGGTACCAGGTTGCTCGAGGCAGGTGCCCTGATTGTGCTTGGATCAATCTTGATATACCGGAAACACCCGTCTGGAATAGACATCACCCTAGCCGCCACTACGTTGTTCGTTTTTACCGTACCCGACCACTCCTATGCCACGTGGAAAGTTGCCGCAATCTTTCAACCCTTGATTACCATAAGTGCATTCCAGGTATTACCGGAACGACTGTCCGTGTTTCGCAAAAACTGGCTTTTGTACTGCCTTGTAGTCCTTTCAGTGACTGGACTGATTTACCTTCTATGGCAATATGATCGATATGCCGTTCATTTTCACCAGGAACAGGTTGAAACGAGTAGAAATCCCTTACATAGGGAAACGTTTGCCATCGTCACACCTTCGCCGTCTCATATTTATCTTAAACTTGGCACTACAGGCGAAACATACTTGCCGAGCCTTGACTGGGCACGAGACTGGCGCCAAGATTTTTCTATAGGCAAGGCTCCACAGCTCAACATTGCGTTGTACTATGACTGTGCGGCAGAAGGTGACAGCAGATGCAAGATGATCACTCAGTATCTCGGAGAAAGCGTAAGACCAAGGACATTATTTCCGACGGCTATACCCATAACACGACTGCTTGACGAGAATGGGTTGATAAATCAGGTGGCGCTCGATGCTTTTGTTCGAGAAACGTACGGGGTAGAACGATGGTGCGACCGTGGACCGGCCGAGCATGCGCCGAATTTACCGTGCCACTGAAAAGACGTCACAATTGTGCGTCATATCCCAATACGAGGCGGTTCGAATGTGACAATTGGCGAATTCGCGATTCTGATTTGACCGTCTTTATGATATGGCAGTTGCGCTAACACGCGCTACCAGAGTAGCACCTGAATAACAATCGGGCCGGCAACTAACAATGTGTGGAATATGTGGCGTCGTTAACTGGGAAGGGTCTGATGTGGACGCGGTGCTGGCAATGTCCAGCGCCATGGTGCACCGCGGACCAAACGCCCATGGATTGGCAATCAGGACTCCGGCGGTACTTGCGCACAGAAGACTTTCAATCATTGATCTCACCGATGATGCAAACCAGCCCATGGCGGACCAGTCGGGGCGTTACTGGATCACATTCAACGGCGAGATATACAACTATCGCATCATCCGGGCCGAACTTGAAAGCAGTGGGTTGAGGTTTCGGACCCAAAGCGACACGGAAGTTCTACTCTATGCCTATATCATCTGGGGCGTTGAATGCTTACAGCATCTGAACGGGATGTTTGCATTTGCGGTATGGGATGATCTTGAGAAACGCCTCTTTCTCGCGCGCGACAGACTAGGTGAAAAGCCCCTTTACTATAGTCGGCTTCCCGGGGGCGGCCTTGTATTTGCCTCGGAACTCAAGGCGCTTCGACTCCACCCCATGGTATCACGCCGCATCAATCCACGCGCGATTTCCCAGTTTCTGTCCCTTAACTATGTACTGACCGATGAATGTATCATCGATGGTGTGCAAAAACTGCCTCCAGCTCATTTTCTAATCGCCGAAGCCGGCAAGAACAATGCGCCTCAATGCTACTGGGATCTTGCCGTGTATTTCCGTACAAAACGCAACTTCGGCTCCGATGAAGAAGCGACAGCCGAACTGAACGCGTTGATCAAAGATGCCGTGGATATGCGCCTCGTAAGCGATGTACCGCTAGGAGCCTTTCTGAGCGGCGGGCTCGATTCTTCGACCATTGTTGCCGCAATGAGTCGTCTTCGCCCCCCGGGCCAGAATCTGACATTCAGTAGCGGCTTTTCTGAGGAAAGCTTTAGCGAACTCCCAAAGGCACGGTTTGTCGCACAATACCTTGGCGTTCACCACTACGATCAGATTGTGGACGGCAACACGGCAACCGCTTTGCAAGCGATAGTCCGATATGCCGACGAACCCTTTGCCGATACTTCTATCATTCCAACTTTCTTCCTTTCCAGGTTTGCCGCAAAACATGTCACTGTTTGCCTGACTGGGGACGGCGGTGATGAACTATTTGGCGGTTACGAAACCTACATCGCGGACAAGATACACGGGCCACTTCACCGACTTCCCGGCCCAATGATCGAGATGCTTAACCTCTTGGCACATGCCTTAGTGCCCAACAGCTTCGACAAAGTAAGCCTCGACTATAAGCTAAAAAAACTTTTATCCGGTGCACGCCTTGAGCAGGACTGTGCCCATTACCACTGGCGGACCATTTTCAGTCAAGCTGAAAAACGCGAACTCATCCGTGCCGAGCACCATGATGACATGCTTGGCGTAGATCCTTGCCTTTCCTTCCTAACGCACGCGCGTAAGCTCGCCGACGCCGATTTCCTCGACCGTGCCATGTACACTGACATCAAGACTTGGCTAGTTGATGACGTACTCCATAAGGTAGACAGGGCATCTATGGCTCATTCGCTCGAAACCCGCGCACCGTTTCTCGACCACAAGTTGGTGGAATTCGCCGCATCACTACCGGTGCACTTGAAAGTTCATGGGTTGCAAAAGAAATATCTGCTAAAGAACAGCCAGCGTCAGGTCCTTCCCGCACATATCATTGATGCAAAAAAACAGGGATTCAATGCCCCTGTATCGCACTGGTTAAACAGTGCACTTGAAAAAACAACCATGCGAGTTATGCGTGAAGGGCCACTGCTTGACTGGCTGAAGCGTGACACAATGACCAAGTTATGGGAAGATCACAAACACAGACGCCAAGACAATGGACTCAAACTGTTCGGAATATTGTGCCTAGGGTTGTGGCTGGAAAACTAGAAAGGCCTTACGGATTGGGCAGCAGGATGTCGAATGGTATAAGCAATGCCATGCGCGAGCGCTGCGAAGCCACATCTACATGCCCTAACCAACCGTCAAATCCCGCCCGGGGCACCGACGGACGCGGAGCGGGATGCCGCGGGATTGAGGAGATGGTCGTGTCTCTTCGTAGCCTTTTGGTAATCCACTATAACAAGCGGGTGAGCTTCGTAATCGTGCCGAGGCCAGCGATGCTTGGCGTAATATTCACTCGATTGTTTGCAGTCACCGGTAGCCGGGAGGAGCGCAAATTTAATCCCATAGTAGGCATCCCAAAAGAATTCTCCGGTACGGATACCCCGTACAAGCCTTCTCCATATGAAGCTAGGGTTCGTCAGAATTGCCCTGCGGTAAGCAATTGACATGTACCGCAATATCGTCTCGTAATCTAAATAGCGGTGTGCAAACAGCGGACGCTCCGTGTAGATGTGGTATTCGTCCCACTCGTATGACTTCACCAAGTTTTCACGAGCGTAATCGTTGAACATAGGCGTGCCCGGGAAAGCGATTGTGATACCGAATTTGAGCATGTCCAGTTCCAAGGCACGAGCAAATTCAATGGTGTCCAGCATGCTCGCTTCGGTATCCGGCGATAAGCCCAAGAGAAAGAAACCGTTAGTATCAATGCCGGCAGCCCGTGCCTTGCGTACAGCCACTTTGCCCTGTTCGACAGTTGCTTTACCCCCTTTGCCGAACGACTTAAGAATGCCATCATTACCCGACTCAAATCCAAAGGATACCCGATAGCAGCCGGCTCTACGCATGGCCGTGAACAGTTCATCGTCGGCAGACTCGACGCGAATTCCGTTCGTACAGGACCAGGCCATATCGACTCCACTCGCAGTAATGGCATTGCAGACACGGACAGCCCAATTATGATCTGAAGTAAAGATGTCGTCCGCCAGCATGAACTCGCGCCACCCCAGTCGGCTCATGACTCTCACTTCTTCCGCGCACCGTTCGGGCGATTTTTTCCTATAGCCCAATGCCATCGTCATCTTTGATGCACAAAAGTCACACTTAAAAACACACCCTCGCGAAAACTCCGCCATGGTCACAGGAGGTCGCCTTGCCAATAAGCGGCTCATCCTACTCTTATATTCCCCTGCATCAAACAAATGCCATGCTGGTATAGGGAGGTCATCTATATTTTCAATCAAAGGCCGAGGACCGGTATAGGTTATCGTCCCTTCGGCATCGCGGTAATACAAACCGAGCACGCGCTTGGGATCACTCCCATCACAAATCTCTCCGAATGTAATATCCGCCTCCCCGGTCAACGCAAGATCAAGCATGCTCTCTTCCATGCTTTCCAGGGGCATTGCCGAGATATGAGCTCCACCGCCGACGACCAATATATCTTTGGAAATATCCTTGCAAAGAACGGTAATGTCTCGCAGCTGATTCATCAATGGAGTCGTCGCGGTAATGCCGACGATATCAGGCTTCGACTTCAATATTTCCGACCGGATTAGCTTCCAGTCATAAGACCGGAAACTAAGATCCAAGATATTGACGTCATGGCCCCTTTCAAGAGCCACGGCAGCTATGGTCATAAGCCCCAAGGTCGGGTGTACTGGATTGGTAATACTGGCTTTAGCCGACCCATAACTTGCAATATAGGACGGATTGATAAGAAGTACTTTAGACATAGTACGGCGCTCACTCGTCTCGATAATGTCGCATTACTTGGCCGCCCGATTCGGCGCTGTCCGCTCCGTGTCTTGCAAGTGTAGCAATTGCTTCAACTGAATGGAAACCAAACCGATACCGAACATCAAGACCGACAGCGTGACGCATCCGACTCCCAGCAAAAACGCACTATGATGCCCTAATATGATAGCATCAAGAAAACATACTGAGGCGAGTCCTACGAGACAGACTGAGAAGGCCAGAAAGATCTTAATCGGATTGTAATACAAAATGGCTTCGACGATGAATTGCAGTGTACGAAGCGAATCCCTAAACAGTCTAACTTTTGTCATCCCCACCCTTTTCTGATACTCAATGGGGATATATGTCACGAACATTCCATTCATCATGTACGCCAAGGTAAGAGACGTCGTAAAGCTGAACGTCTCACATAGGTACTGAAAGTACGGCACGATGTCCTGTCGTGAAAATATTCGCAATCCGGAATTAATGTCGGGTATTTTTCGCCCTGCCGTAAACTCGACCAGAGCCTTCAGCAGAACGCGAAGCATCTTTTTGCCGAATGATTCGTCATAATGTTTGCCCTGTCGGGCACCCACGACCATATGAAATCCGGCGAGATGCGCACGGAAAAGGTCTGGGATACGGTCCACCGGGTACGTCCCATCTGCATCGGCAATTACTATGGTATCGTAGGTAGCTGCAAGTATCCCATCCTTGAGGGAACGGCCGTAACCGAGGTTGTGAGGATGCCGGATTATCCGAGCACCAGCCGCCACCGCCGCGCCTGAGGTATTGTCCGATGAGCCATCGTCGACGACGATGATCTCGTATTCGCCACCCAATTGAGCGAGCGCCTTCACGCAAGCATCAACGGTCCCCGCGATTGCCGGCTCTTCGTTGTAGGCTGGAATGATAACCGAAATCATTGCAACAAGCTCGGATCGAAATTTCGAAATGTCATGCCTACGGCCTGTAATTCCCTGAAAGAGGGCCGTGGGTTAGGATACACAAGCCCGAGCACGCTGTCACTGCGAAAATCTATTCGAATTCTCAGTGACTCCATCAGCCGAAGTCCAAGCCAGACCATACGCCATGGCACAGGGACGAAAACTGGATGATTACCGTGTGCCCTCGCGAGATCTACTAGTAATTCCTTAAATGACTTCCCTCGTGAACATGCCGCCGTAATAGCGCCAAGGGGCTGATCGCCATTCATTTCACAAAGCCTGTACATCAGCGCACATAGGTCTTCATCGAAGGCCAGGTACAACCTCCACGAGCCATCACCGATCAAAGGGACCACCTTGGAGCAAGTCGCCTTTCGGTTCAAAGAGCCAAGCATGCCTCCAGCGTTTCTGCCGTAGACAAGTCCGGGACGGACAACGACGGCACCCACTTTAAGCGCTTCATCTTCAATAGCCAATTTTGCTCTTCCATAGAGTGATCGGCAGCCAGCATACGCGCTAATTGTCGATACGCACAAAACTTTATGCACGGCCGCCTTACGGGCTGAATCGAATAAGCGAGCCGCCCCTTCTACATTAATACGCCAGATATCGTTTTGTATAACGGGGTGGAAGTCATAGGCGCAGTGGATTAGCGCATCGACGCCCTGAAGTCGGTCTGACGAAATACCGTCTTCCAATGAGTAAAAGGCACATTGAGCCTGCCGATGCGGGGCAGGGGTTCGGGTCAACTCTAGCACGTCCCACCCATGACTTCGCATGTGCGTCACGATCCTGGAGCCGACGTAACCATTAGCTCCTGTCACAGCACATTTACGCTTCATCTTCAACCACCCGTGGCGCCATGGCACTGCATCTCTTTAAAATCAGAGTAAATGTCGGCGAATCTAATTGACTGCCGGCGCATACAAGCTGCCAATACGATGAGCATTGGCCATGACGCTGAGCGTGATCGTCGTGGGGGGAACACTGGGGAACACACTTGCGTCAACAATATGGACTCGCCGCATTCCCGAAAATCGACCATGGACATCGGTCTCAAACCTTTCAGGAGAACGTCGCATAGGAAATGTTCCGCCAATATGGGACCCTTGGCCTGGTTTCCCTATCTGAAGAAGCGGAAGGATAGGCACGGCACGCAAATGTCGGCTGCACCTGAGTAGTTTTCGGCTAATACTCTCGACATGGGCCTTCGACCGGGGATTGATCATTGCTTCCAATACTAGTTGATCCGCAACCTCGCGATGTTCAAGTCGAACCGAAAGGGCGGATGAATCGTTCGAGTGTAGATATCCTTGCAAGATGATTATCCGTCCGAGCAATGAATCAGACAGTCGTCCGCTAATCTGAAAAAGCGCCCCGAACCGGCTTTCAAGAGTGCGTTGATATAGGTCATTGTAGGTATAGGCTTGGAGATGCGCCGGATTCCCTTGAGGGATGCACGCGCCTATCTCAAAAAATGTTTGAGCCAAGGTATGCAGGGGCTCGCGGGCTACTTCCTTAGTACGCTTGAAACGTAAGAGAGGCAGCAAAAAGTATTGGCTGTCCTTGATCGTCAATCGCTTGCCGTAAGCGCCGACAGATGCCAACATAATCTTCGCGGTGCCTATGACTCCTCCGGCAAGATACACGCGTTCTCCGCGAAGAGTAAACGGCAGCTGATTTGACGGATGGCGGCACACTAATTCAATTCCATTTGCATTCTCGACCACGCGATCTACAGCCACGTCGGTACGATAGTCAAACCCTGTCTGAGCCTTCAGGGTTTCAACGCTCTGAGCAGAATTGTAAATCAGCTTTCGTGGACAGCCATACAAGCACATTCCGCAGTAGATACATCCCCCTTGCTCTGGGAAAGCGCCGGCTTGAACGGCGAGTCGTGCCTGGCCATACCGGATCCCCTCTTTTCTGAGCACTTCTCGTGACGCATGCAAGTCATACATCAACGCTCTGGCTTGGCTGCTCGGCTTTAGCGGCGCATAGTGTCGCGAATACAGAGGGAATTCACCTTCAAGGTCATCCCGTTGGGCGGCGAGAGGCATGAAATCGAATACAGCCTGATAGTGTGGCGCAAGTTCATCGACATTGATTGGCCAATCTCGAATGTCCCCTGCACGATAGGGCAGCACAGCGCTTCCCCAAACATTGCTCAATCCGCCACGTGCACAGGACGAAACGACCTCGACCCCTGACTGAATAACCTTAAGACCGCCTTTGACATCCCGGTAGGGAAAGTCCGATCCATACGACAGCTTTCTGGGCATTGCGCGCACATAGCCCGCCACATGCCCTTTTAACAGTGACAGAGAGGTCTCCGACCATTTATCCGGTGTGCTGGATGAAAGGGTATCAAGAACTTTAGAGCGCTCCGGCTCAAGTTCCACCCCGGCATCGAGCATGGTCACTTCTGCTCCTTGCTTCAACAGAGCATGTGCCACAGACACGCCTGATGGACCCGATCCTACGACGTAAACCATTCCATTTGTCGGCATTACCCGACAACCTTGATTGCAGTGACAACGCCCCACTGCTTAGTGGACGCGCTTAAGATTGTGGGGCAACAAACCTATATCTTCGCCCGCATGATTCATCTTTCCCCGTAGGAACCGGTTGCGCGTCTGGTCGTAAACCTTCGAAAGTTTTTCTCATATAGATTGTGACTAGGATACCGAGCAGTGAGAAGGGAACTAAGAAACTCTTCGGGGTAGCACTATTAAACATCCCTTCAGTGTTTACCTTTACCAGCGATATCACGATTCCACCTGAAAGCATCAGGAACAGACCTGAAAAACGGAGCATGGTATGGTTGTATAGGGTTGCTTCCCTAGAGGCGACGAGCATCACTGCCGGCATCAACAACAATAGGTTGTACTCGGCGGAAGCCGAATGAAACAGCAGCGGGATCGTCGTCAAGACCATTACTTCGTCCAGCCAATCGGCGGTCTTACGGCATATAACATAAAAGGAAATAATGAAAGCCCCTCCCATGGCCAATAGGAAAAGATTCCACACCGGTATATCAGAGGTTAAGTTGGCATTGACGGAAAGGAACAGCGTGCGTAAAAGCACGCGAAAAGCTTCTATACCAGCCGCACCCCCTTGCAACTTCCCCCCGTCGGTGGTGACGAAGAGCTGCTGCGCAACATCCGGGACCATATGACCAAAGGGCGCCACGAGCGCATATTTAAAGATGGCCCACCTCGCGAAGTCGAATCCGAAAAGAGCTATCAGAGAAGCACACGTTACGGATACGACAACGCCTAGAAACACACCCAGCTGGCGGAAGCAGTAACGGGCCACAAACACTACAAATAGGAGGTTCACAACCTTGAGAGATACCAGAAAACCGGCGCATACGGCACACCAACGAAGCTTCCCACGATTGTAAAAATACAGCATCAGTGAAAGGAAGAAAAACGAGATGATCGCATAGTTTCCTCTCTCAATGGCGAACAGGACCGGATAGCAAATGGCAAGGAACAGTCCTAGAAAGAAGACTGCGTCACCCCTGAGCCCCTTGGCGACGAGAATCTCCCTCGCGAGGAGAACCAATGGCGAAAGGAACACGACCAAGAATAGGAAGTAAATGAGTATGGTCCCTGATCTAATATTATGAAATCCTGGCCTCCAGCCGGCAAGGACTGCGAATAGCTTAGATAGCGCATAAGAAAATGGAAAATAGCCGGTATTCACCGCTTCAAAAGTTCCCTCTGCCGCCGTTAGGGCCTGGTAATAAAAGTCCCAAAAATTGCTATAGGTAAAGCCAACCTTGAAATCATTACGCTTGAAGCCAAATTCGAATCCTGAATAGTAAAACAGCACGACAATTACGAGATTGAAAAACAACACCGGCTTTAGGATTTCGACTGGACCATCAGCCGCCTGGCGTACAAACACCAAATAATAGGAAAAGATCAGCAGGAACGCGGTGGCGAAAAATCCATATCCACCTCTGGCATCCCCCTCGGAAACTAGCGTATTGAAGGCGATGGCCACCAACAATAAAGTGGCACATATATAATAGACCGCCTTCAGAAACCTCATTCTGCCTCCAGCGTTCATCGTTATAAGTGCACAGCAGTCGACTCGCAACCGCGACCGATTCTGCTCAGTCTATACAGGACAATATCGACGGGCTGTTGAGCCACAAACAGCTCCATATTGTTGCCTAGCTTGAGTTTCTTGACCGCTGCAATGTGGAAGGACAGAGGAAACAAAGGATCAAGCCTTAACGACTTCTTTGATACTTATACTCAAGACATTTTTCTCAAGACTCATTTCGTGGAAGTCAGTTAAAACTCTTTGAATGTCCGAACATAGCAAGTTGAACTGTGCAATAGGTGGAAATACTCGCCCATGCCAAGGGCAAGTAAGCCTTCCTCTCACACACGGATGTGGGTCCAAACTCGCGCCCTCGTGCGGACACATGCGGGCAAACACGCAAAGCTTCTTATCTTGCCGCACCAACCTTAATCCTAAGTGATCATCTCGTCCAATCAGCCATTCATTCTGTAGGCCCTGGTCAGCCTCAATCTTCAACTGAACGGGTGGGAAGGAGGACGCTTCTTTTGGAAGGATCACATTTGCACACGACAGGTTCATCGTTTGTTCAAAGCCGTATCCATCTGGAGGCCTTAAAAATGTATAGCCCCATGACCGCAGTTGGCCTCGGCGCTGCCGCATGGGTATGTCGGTCGACATAAGATTCTTGTAATTTCTTTTTATAACCCAAGTGATGAGCGGAAACAAAAACTGCAGGGCCCTAGGCGTTCCGATGCTATACCTAGTCACAACCCTTGCTTGATTCTCACTTAAGGAGTCGTATGTGGTTTCAACGATTAAGGCAAAGAATAGAAAGGTCGTATAATAAATCTGAGTCCGCTCATCGAATGAATAATTAAACACTGCCATGGGTACCTTCAATCCGAGAACTTTCTGGATATTGATCGTCGCAATTTCATGCGTGCTCGCATGGGAAATGATAGCTTCCACTAGCTCGTGCACACAATGGAGATGAGGAATATCTTTATAGTTCCATTCCGCATCAGCTGCAGCGTAAGTCCCTTCGTGCTCCAAGGAAAAGGATGAGAAATAGAGGCCTTGCGCCTTAAGCTGGGCGATAAGTTGGTCTGTATTTCGTTTCATGGCTGCTTGCCAAAGGGAATTGTAAATGGATCATCTTCTGGACGGAGTAGCAACCGTAATAATATTGCCAAGTCTTAGAGGAAGCCTGAACCAATCCGGGAGCCACATGGCACGAACACCGACGGCCCAGGCTACGTGTTTAAGCAAATATCCAAGCGGATAATGGTTATGAGATTTTCTAACACAAAGAACCTGATAGCCGGCTAAATCAAGAAGCCGCGTGATTGTGTTGGGATTAAATAATTGTGGATGCTGAAGACAATATGGCGGCCATTTTTTTTGAAGAAGTCGGCAGAGCAAAGATGACTCGTCATGAGTGACAAATACGACGACGGCATTATCCACGAGCGTGGGCTTCATGTCTTCCAGAATGCGTCGAGGTTCTACCAGATGATCGAGAACGTGAACCATACTTAATACCGAAATACGACTCTTTGGGATCTCAGCGAAATCGAACATGCCAGCGAATATCCTATGGGGTATCCCGGCAACCTTCCTTTCTAGCTCCGGGTGGACCGTTAGATTGGGTTCAAACAGCCAAAAGTGCTTGAACCTGCCTTGTTGTGCGCAAAGTTGCGCCAAAAATCCTTGGTCCGGGCCTACCTCGAGATAGTCTCCCTCTAATGAAGAAAACCGTCTAAGAATCTCAAAGTACCCTTGTTGGGTCCTTTGCAATGCCTTCAATGGTAGCCCAGCCATGTTGTGGGGCATGACACTGTAAAGCTGAGTCAACTGATCATTCGAAAAAAACTTTGGGCAGTATAAAGCTTTACAATTGTTGCACCGGTAATAGGAAAAGAAGACTTTGTCTCGAAAAAATCCGCTCCAGTGCTCTTTTAACGTCTCAATGCTCATCGATTCTGCCGCAGGAGTGGAGCAACAGCTTGGGCTCGAACCCATCTGCTTACTTTCACAGACTGGGCAACATCGGGTCATGTAGGCTGGCTTAGTTTCGGCCATGGGAATCGAAGTCTTCGATTAATGATTCCTTTTTCCTTTTATAGGCAGTGAGCAAAATCCCTTTTTTTACCGGCTCATACTCATCCTTTATTGCAGAGTAAATCATTTTTAGCAAATTGAGTCTTTCAACTCGCATACGAGATTCAATTCCAATTCCGTCTTCATAATTTCCTTCAATGGGGAATCTACCCACGACTATGTCTCCATTAAGGCTGCGTTCAATATCCGAGTCGACAAAAATGTAGGAGGGTTTTGAGTCCACCAAGCGCTGTATGCAAAGGTTGAGCTCCTTGGTTGTGATCAAGAACCAAGGAACGTCAAAAAATGGCATTGCGCTGTATTTTTCAGCTAAAAACGGGATGAAATTATCATACTTTGAGATGATATAAACAGCGGGGTCGGCGCCTGAGAACTCTTTGATGAGAGATACGGAGTCGAGGAATGGCTGTGGATCCATAGTGGACTCAAAATTAGCGGTCTTGAGTGTCCACTGATAGGTCTTATGATCCACAAACACATTGTCGAACGTTTGCTTCGCGGAGTAATAGGCAAAAGATGCTGGAATATACACGGCGCAGATAGCAATTATTGTGAGTGTGAGAACAATCAGTTTTTGAAACTTCTCCGCCCTTACACCTTCGAGAAAGATTTTGAGAAATCCGACTGCACACAACACCAAAATCGGGGCGATGTTCAAAATATGAGGCGGCGTACTGCCCCAGGTGTAATAGAGGAACAAACCTTGAGAATAGAACAACAGCAACATACTAATGTATTTCGTGTCTTTGGCTGAGTGTTCGAAATACACAAGACAGAAATACGCCGCGCTCACAGCCATCATGGTCCAAACCAAACGGTTCACAGACAAGGGAGGACCAACGAACCCTGCCAGGTAGTAGGTCAGCATGCTGTTCTTTGCTGGGCCAGAGGGCGGCGCAGACAATAAATGTCCTATACCAATCATCAGAAGCGCCGCCAATCCACCATAAATAGCTGCCGTCCGAACACTCACAATTTCCCCGTCGACCGCCGCCATAATGAAAACCGTGGCTGCCAAAGCCACGGCGAGCGCTAAGCCGAATTGAACATTGTTCAGTATTCCTAACACAGCAAATAATACTGCTCCTATAAGGAATCCAATTTTGCGCTTTCGTATGAACATGCACAGAGCAGCGAGGACAGGGAGATCAAAAAAATGGCGGATCGGGTTTAGTCCAGGCCCTAGAGAAAGAAATTGAAAGTCAATCATTATGATATAGCCAAAAGCCAAAACGCAGACGAGGGTCACATAAAAGACATTCCGAAAAAGCAGCACGGCGCAGCCAACAAATAAAGCAAAGTAGATCAACCAAAAACAGTACCAAACCAGGAAATAATTGGCGTATGAAATTCCGCCGGCCCACTTTAACAAATTCGCCATTATCACGACGTTTAGGGAACCATATTGGGCGTTAATATCATTGAGAGGTTTTCCCTTCGCGTATTCGCTAATGGGGCCAAGAACGAAATTATGATGATGAATCACCCATCTGTTCAGAATCTGATTGTGCATTTCGAAACGATTCTTGCCGAAGAATTCCATTTCCGTAGGAGTATACTCCCTTTTCATTAGAGCTCGATGTTCCTTCCTGGATGTTTGAAACAGTTGAGCTATTTTGTGTCCGTCCTGCGTGTTCGGGTAGATCGAAGCCAACTGGCTGTATTCTTCCGAGGTCATGCCGCGATTGACTACTAATGCATGCAAGTCATCATTGTAGTAATAGGCCGTGTCATGATCATTAATGAATGACTCTAACATCTCTGTCATTGGAACATGCACATACATGCTCGGCCTGGGCGTTGGAGTCCTTCCCCTATCAAGCAGCGGGTCATACTTATTTAACCCCGCCAACTGATGGCTGTTGATGTATTCCGTATTGCCAACGAGCGTCTCACCTAAATAAGTATATTCAGGAATGTCCAGATATTCGTTGATGATTTTTAGCTGCCCCACAAGAAAGGGGGAAAAAATAAAAGCCAGATGAAAGCACACGAGACCCAACATAGACGCTACAATGACGAACGCAGTACGTGATTGAACCCATTGATTCATCCGCCCCACTAGATTCTCGCAGACAGCACGGCCCCGCGTAACACTAGCCCGCGCATCGGAGAGCGCAAACAAGGGAAAAATTACGGTGAACATCCAGAGGAGGACGAGTACGAAGGAGGTAATGGAGAGAACCGGGTTATTTTTTGCGCGAAACCATGCAAAAACAAATCCATTCACCGCAATCAACAGCACCGCAATCAACACGTAAAACAGCCTTTTACCGTTAGATATGATTTCTACTCGAAACTCATTTAGTCCACCTCCTTTAGGAACAAAAGTGTATAGAGTGATGTAATAAAGGAATAGGGCAATCCACGCTCCTGCTACAAAAGCAAGCTCCTGCGGTTTTCCCTGGAACAGCCAAGGAAGGGCCCACTGGTTGTAACTTGCCGATCGAGTGGTTAACAATAAATTAAGTTGTAGTTGCCGGGATATGCCATAAAGGATCCCAATTAAACCGAGGCTACAAACAAACCAATACGTCCAAAGAAATGTCCTGGCACCCGGATGTATCGGCAGTACTGCGGCAACTAAGAAATGTTTTTTTAAAAGAGAGGCAAGAAGGCGAAGAATGCCAGCCAGGCAAGCGGCGACAACTGCTATCTTAGCGAGGAGAGCGTCAGGGTGCCTGAAGAACTTAGCCTGGAGGTCAAATTCTAATATTTCTCCTAAGAACGGTCTCTTTCCGTTATACCCATTCTTATATTTAAAATCGGCAAAACGCGCCATGAGCTTTGAAATATGATGGCCACCAGCTATTACCTCTTTATTTGCGGTCCCCCGGAACACGCCCTTCTCATCAAAGGCCATTTCGAGATCAAAGGGGCGATCAAATTCGCAGTGGGCTAAGAGAATCGTTGTAGGCCCGTCCACCAAACTTGCAATCAAGCTGATATCGCACTGAGGCGATACTTCCAGTCGCATTCCACTATCTAGACTCGCTGTTTGAAATACGTCCTGGTATTCTTTGCTACGGTACGGAATAAAGTTCAATCTTATCGCGACCGAAATGAAGTCATAAGATGAAGGGAGTTTTTCGAGAGGCGGATCAAAAACAATCTCATTTAATTGGCCTAATGTAATATGGGCCTGACCAACCTGCCGGTCGCCGAAAGGTACCTGCCACCAAAGCACGAGACAGAAAATGGCAATGAGTGCGCCTGCTGCTGCCCAAAGATGATGCTCACGGCTTAATCTCTCAAAGATCCTATTCATCTCAACGCTTCCTCGTATCTGCGCCTTTGCTGAAGGCTCGCCCACTTCATGATCGCTGAAATTCGAATGGGAGCGGCTCTTTTACCGGTAAATGATATGCATCCCTTCTTCATTACAACTGTTATGCAACGCACATGGATATGCCGACTGCCGAACCGGGAAGATGCCGCGCTATTTCGGGCGGCGCCCCGGAATGGCGTGCACCATCGCTGGAATAATACCGGTAAAGTACCGTCTGCGGCTCGCGCGTTTTGGAACACTCTACCGACAAACCACTCATTGAAGCCGAACCCTGAATGTAACTTTGCAATACCAAAGTGACTGCAGGCGATTGCATGACACACCGACAGCCTTTGGCTGGACACCTGAGGCCGTTGGAGAAATTTCACTAGAAAAGTAAGTGGTACCATGCTCGCGCATGAGGACAGGCAGGAACTTGCCGAATGCTCTCAAAAACATTTTCCTGAGTTTTAAAAAAGTCGTGTTCAAGACAAAGGCGTATGTCAGGCTAATGAACTCTCTGTTCTTTAAACACCACCATACAATGAAGTCGGACGCCGTGATACCAAGGGTGGCTAGTATCGACACGCAAAGAGCGTGCAGGAGAAAACAATGTCTAGCCCGACTAAGGCATATGCGATTTTTGCCAATGCCGGTTAACAAATTTCATCACAGCCCTAGTTTCCTTCGCATGATCTGGCAGTTCCTTCATGTCCTCATACATCAGTCCCATATAGGTGGGAGAGACTTGGGTGCCATTATCGTAATCAATATGAGAAGCAGCATAGCCTGGTTCTACAGGATCAATGGCAACTCTACAGAACGATGCGGTTCAGGGGCGTTTAAGACGTCCTCTTGTACACGGTGAGCAAAACCCCTTTTTGGGCAGGCATATAGTCTCCCTTTACCGCCTTGAAGATATCCTTTAACAAGTTCAATCTCTGAACGCGCTGTAAAGATTCTTCGGCCGGTTGACCGATAGATTTGAGCTCTGCCAACAGAATCTCGCCATTAAAGTCGCGTTCAATGTCCGTATCGACAAACAAGTAGCGGGGTTTGTCAGTTCTAATACGTTCAATACAGAGGTTCACTTCCTTGGCGGTGAGGAGAAACCACTGAAGGTCAAAAAACGGCATGGCGCTATATTTTTTAGCGAGAAACGGCAAGAAATTGTCGTATTTCGAGATGAGATGAATCGAATTATCGGAGGGCGCATATTGTTGGATCAGAGAGATTGAGTCAACATAATATGCCGGATCCATGGTGGAGCGAAACTTTGCGGCCTCCAGATTCCAATCGTAGGTCTTATGATTCACAAAAATACTGTCATATTCGTGCCGCGTCGTATAGTAGGATCGAAGGCCTGGGATATAGATAGTAAGGAGGACCCCTGCAATAAGGGCCCCGACCAGCACTTTCTCAAAGCGCTTCCAAGAACTGTACTCAATAACCAGTTTGATGAATGCTGCCCCGGCTAAAGCAAGGATTGATGCAATGTTGAGCAAATGCTTGTCGTCCCCCCCCCAGATGTAATAAATCAATACACCTTGCGAATAGACGAGCAGAAACAGAGCGGTATATTTCAATTCATTTAACGCGCTCTCAAGCTTCAGGAGTACCACATAACACGCGCTAATTGTCAGCATCGTAACGATAAGTCTGCTGGGGTCTATAAGATTCCCTAAGAACCCTTCAAAATAGTATGAGGCCATTTCATTTTTACCGAAGGTACCGACCTTTACGATGATGCCCGAAGTTACCAATGTTAGGGATCCGCACACGATTTCACGCCACCAAGTCGCTCCTCTGTTCTGAAGGGCCTTTACGAGCAGCGTGACGAAGAGAGCGCCCACAAGGAACAACCCAAATTGCTGATTATTGAGGATGCTGACCAGCCCTAATAGTGAGGCCAGAATTAAAAGGCCAGTTCTGCCGTTTTTGAAATAGAGGTAGATGCACGCAATGACCGGAATGTCGAACACATGACGTACGGGGTTCAGTCCTGGGGCGAGAAACAAGTGTTGATAGTCGATCTTGTTTATCAAACCGAACGCCAGGAGGCAGGTAAAGGCAACGTAATAAACGTCACGCAATATTAAAAAGGCGAGCCCGATGAACAAGATGTAATAGAGCGGCCAGAATGCGTACCATTTTTGAAAGTAATTCTCATAGGAGATGCCACCCGTTGTTTCGAGCACATGTTTCATGAGCACGATGCTCAATATCCCATATTGGATATTGATGTCTTTGAGAGGCTTACCAAGTGAGTATTCATTAATGGGACCAAGGACAAAATTATGGTGATGGATGACCCACCGGTTGAGGATCTGCCAATGCAACTCCAAGCGATTCTTCGCTAGAAAATCCAACTCTTCAGCGCTGTAAAGCCGGTTAGCTAGCCGTTCAGACTGATCCCTGGAACTGTAATACAAGGAAATGATCTTCCCCGACTGTTCGTGCGGGACCATAGCGCTCAATTCACTCCGTTCATCGGCAGACATAGGACCGTGAATGACCAAGGCGTGCAGCGCCTCGTTATAGTAGTATTTTGTCCTGTTCTTCTTGATGAACTCCCCAAGCAATTCGGTTTTGGGGACGTCCACAAATGTCCCGGGCCGGGGCATGGGGGAAACCCCATGGTCTATGTTGGGGTCATACTTCAACAACCCTCCCAGGTGGTGATTATTGATGTACTCGGTATTCGAAACATCTTTCCCGCCCAACAGCGTGTGTTCCGGCACATCGAAGTGTTCGTTCATCATCAGAAGGTCGCCACGTAAGAAGGGAAGAAACATGGTGAGCAATTGAACAAAAGAGAGAACGACCAGTCCACCTACACACCATATCGACACCTGTCCTTCAAGGCGTCGGTTCGCCCTCACAGTTGCCTGCCAAAGCCTTTCTTTGCCATGGCGAAAATTTTCGCTCGCGTCGCTGAACGACGGACAAAATGGCAACATCACTGCGCCGGCCCAAAGAAGCGCTAGGAAATACGCAGACAAAGGAATGCGAGGACGGGGAGCGGATGGAAAACCTCCCAGTACAATGCCGTTAATTATAAGAGGGAGGACTACATATATGATAATGAACCCCGTGCTTTGGAACTCCGCCATGTGATAACAGGCCGACCGGTTCCCATCTCGTTTTTTTAATAAAAAGTAAAGGCAGGAATAATACAGAAAGAGACTCACTCCGGTGGCGATAAAGAAAATGAACTGCTGCGGTTTATTGGGAAAGAAAAACGGAACTGCCCACTCGTGATACTTCGTTATCGTCCTGGTACCGAGCAGAGCGGCATGTATCTTCCATGAGAGCCCGTAAACGATTCCCGTTAGGCCTATGCTGCAGACAAACCAGTGCACTAAAAGCAGCGTATCCTTAGACACGTTCTTTCTTGTAGCCACAGGAGCGTTGGATGACATAGGTAATGGGGTGTTGGGTAGGTGCAGGAGATCTAGCTGGGCCCGGCCTTACGGGCAAAGCTGAAGGTATGGTTGGCATGCCAAAAATAGCTTGTCACAGCGCTCAGGACTATAAGCAGGGCTTGGCTGAGGATGAGGTCTTGGTGCAGCACTTCCACCAACAAGGGTAATAGCACGACATTTGCAAGAAGCGAGAGCCAATAGAACGCCCAAAACCGGCAATATTCTTGGAAGTAATGTCCTTTTGTTCGAAACACGAATTTCTTATATAAAAGATAGGCACTCGTGACGCTGATAATTTGACTCAGGATAAGCACCACTTCATAGTGAATATGAAGGGGGACAGTCGCATAATGTAGGACGACAAATACGCCATAACCAAAAATAGTGTTCCATCCACCAACAAGTAAGTAATGTAGCTTGACACCATGCTTTTCATAGAGTGCCTTCACAGCCCTAGCTTCTCGCTCACGATGAAGTTCGGCCGCTGCTTGACTTCTTCGTAGATCAGTCCGATGTATTCTGCGATGACCCCTAGTGCGGTGAAGGCAAATCCGAACATTAACAGCATAACCGCCATGATGGTCCCAAAGCCGGGAAACGGCACTCCCCACCAGAACGACTTCACGACGATGGCTACCAGCAGCAGAAAGGACACGGTGGAAATGGCGATTCCCATGAGTGTGATCAACTTAATAGGGACATAGGAGTATGCGAAAATACCCTTGAGCGCAAGTTCAATGACGTGCAAGGTATAGGCTTTTGACTTCCCTGCAAACCGTGGTGCTCTCTCAAACTCAATTCCAATTGATTTAAATCCAGCCCATACAAACAGGCCGCGAAGATACCGGTTGCGCTCTGCCATCCCATTAATGGTCTGGTACACCTTTTTGTCGACCAGACGAAAGTCGCTCACATTTTTCGGCATTACGCCGCCAGTCAAGGTATTGATCAACCAATAGAATACTTGGGAATTGAACCTGCGCGCCAAACCCGTTCCCGGCCGCTTCGTCACAATGCCATAGACGTTTTCGTACCCCTCTTCCCATTTTTTGAGAAACTGCGCGATCAGTTCGGGAGGATCCTTTAGGGCTGCAGTCATGATAATGGCGGCATCTCCGGAGGCATGGGCCAGTCCGGCGGTGATGCCACCGTCCATGCGAAAATTACGTGACAATCTGAGAATCTTAAACCGCGAATCTTTCGCACGTATGCTTAACATCCGGTCATAGGTCCGATCGGTGGACCCGTTTTCAATCAGAATGACCTCGAACTCATAGCCGCTGTTGGCAGCGAACACTATTTGAAGCCGCTCGGCCATGGCTTCAATTGATTCTTCTTCATTATAGGCAGGTATGACTACGGAGACCTTCTTGGGCACAACTCCTCCAACGGATAGGCGTGCATGCCGATACTTAGCTGACTTACTTTTGGCCGGAATCCCATGGCTTGATAATCATATTCTCCATGAATTCGTCCCGATCCAGAAAGGGATACATGTCTTCCAGTGGCTTCGAGACCATGGTGCCATCCGGCCGGATCTCGCTCGCCAGTTTGGGATAGAGCGTTTGGGTCGGCGACATATTGATTTCACACAGCATCGGCCCTGGGTGGTCGAGAACCATTTGAATAGACTTCTCCATGCCCCTGTGATTTGCGATCCGTGCGGTCGCCAACCCATAGGCCTCGGCAATCTTCACGAAGTCCGGGAGAGTCACACCGCTCGACGGGTCGGACGCCACATAATGCCCTCCAAAATACGCGTCCTGAGTCGTCCTAATCGCCAGATACCCACCGTTATTCAGCACAAAAATCTTGATGGGCAACCGATGGTGCATAATGGTCTGCAGTTCTTGGATGTTCAGATGAATACTGCCGTCCCCCGTAATACATACGACCTGCTTCTTGCCGATTGCGAAACAGGCACCCACGGCAGCCGGCAAATCATACCCCATCGAGGCGCATCCAGAATTCGTAAAGAGTCGTTGCCCTTTCTTAAGGCTAATGGCCTGAAAGGTGCACGTGTTCGCCGTTCCGTCTCCCAAGACAATCACATCGGTCGGGGACATCAGTTTTGAAAGGACCTCCACGAAGTGATAGGAGTTCACATAATCGGTCAGCTCGCGATATTCCGGCACGACGCTGGGATACCGCTGCCGTCGGCTTGCACACCACTCCATCCATTCCACCTTCGGCGCCAGAGGCTTGTTTCGTAATTGACGAGCCATTTCTTCGAGCAGGATCTTTGCATCACAATGGACTCTCATATCAGGAAAGATAGTCGGCTTCTGCAATTCGTAGGGATCGATGTCCACCGAGATCTTGTAGGCGTCCCTCGCAAAGGCCTTATACAGATAAGTGACCTGCCTGACACCGAGTCGCGAGCCGAGGGTGAAGAGCAGATCTGAATTTTGAATGATGAAGTTGCTGGACCGGTCGCCTGTGACACTGGGACGACCGAAAAATAATTTGTGATCGCTCCAGATCAGGTCGTGTGCGCCGATCGCGGTTTGTACGGGAATCTGTAGCAGCTCGATGACTTCATGAAAAGTCTCTATAGCCTTGCTGAGACGAATCCCGTTTCCCGCCAATAAGACCGGCCGTTTGGCTTCGCGAATTCGCTCAATGATACTCGCTGCCTGAACCTTCACCTCGTCCATATTGAAACAAATCCGATCTTCGGCCGGATCATAGGCGGGTAGGTTGCGGGGATCGATCAATGCAGCCTGCACATCTAGCGGCACGTCAAGCCACACCGGCCCCGGTCTTCCCGTACGTGCCAATGTCACGGCCTTGTCAAAATGATACCGAATAGTTTGCGGGTCCTTGATCATCTCCGCATACTTCGTGATGGATTGGACAATCGCGACGATATTTGCTTCCTGATCACCTAATTGCCGGAGCGGGAGTCCGGTGCTCTCGACGGTCGTGCCGTACTTGATTTGGCCGGACAGAAATAAGGCCGGGATGGAGTCCAGCCATGCGCCCAGGACACCGGTAATCGTATTGGTTCCTCCCGGACCGCTCGTGACGATAGCCACGCCGATATTGCCGTTCGTTCGAGCATATCCTTCCACCGCCATGGCGCAAGCTTGCTCATGATGATTGCAGACATACTGCAACTCCGACGATCTGCCGAAGGAATCATTCAGGTGCATGGCTCCGCCTCCGGAGACCATAAAGACGTGCCTCACGCCGAGCTGCGCGACGCGTTCGGCAAGATAATCAGAGACTTTAATCATGCCGGATTTACCCTTTTCTATTACTTGTCGACCAAGAGTAGATCTCTGTCGATGAGGTGATGATGTTTCTCATACCAGGAGTAGAGGCTCGGAATACTTCTGCTCAACGGCGTGAAATGTAAATGAGGCAGCGACTCCCGCAGGCGAGTATTGTCGCCGCTATACTCCATTCCACATCCCTCTTCTTTGATGATGATGTCGGTTTGATGGCCGGCGGCTTGCCTGACTATTTCAGCCACCGACTTGAGATCCATCACCTCCCCGGCAGTCACATTGTACGTCTTGTGCGGTGCGTCATGCAGTATGAAATGGTTCACAACCGTCGCGAGATCATCGACATAGAGGTAATCAAAGCGACGATTCTGTTTAATGGTAATAGGAAGCCTCATGATGCTTTTACAAATCGCATTCGAAATGAATCGAATCTCATAATCTTCGTACTTACCGAACACCCCGAACAATCTCAGCTCCAGAATCTTATCGGCCTCCTCAATGTATTTCGCACAGACATATTTAGAAAATCCGTGCTCATCGATAGGCACATGCGTATCGAAATAGTCCTCGTTCATGTTCGGCAGATAATGTCTCATGTCGTAGACTGCGCCGGAGCTGAGAAAAATCAATTTGCCATAGCGGTCACGGTTTCGAACCAGGCCAAAAAACATCTTTTGATTTCTTACAGCCAGGTCTGCGATAGGTTTGGCGTTGCGATGGCCGGGAGTCGTCGCTGAATGGACGACCACATCGATATGATGTTGGATGAAGTATTGGCGAACGGCCTGTTCATCCAGCAGATTGAGCTCTTGTCGGCTGGGAGAAAGAATTTTGTACTTGCCCTGAAGCGACTCGACAAGATTTTTCCCAATAAAACCGCTGCCACCCGTAATTAAAACGATCACGCGCGCCACCAATTCGATTCCAGTCACAAAACGGATCTGCTGCCGGGAGCTGCTTCAGAAGCAGTTCTAGTCGCGCAAAATATCCGGATCATCTCGATCATGTAGGCAACCATCTCGTCAGTCAGACCCGGATATACCCCGATCCACAAAGCCCGTTCCATGATTGTGTTCGTGTTCAGCAGGTCGCCGATAACCCGGTAGCCGGTTTTGTTCCTCCGCATGGCGTCGAAGCAAGGATGTTTCACGATATTCCCGGCAAATAACATCCGCGTCTGGATCTGATGATCCTCCAACCACTTCACCATGTCGCTTCTTGTAAAGCCAGCGCGCTCGCGCACGGTCATCAGGAATCCGAACCATGATGGCTCACTTCCCGGCGTCGCTTCTGAAAAAATAAAATGATCTTCCAAAGATTTGAGTCCTTCGAACAGTCTGCTAAAATTCTGACGGCGCTGAGCGATGAACTTTGGCAGTTTGGCCAGTTGTGCACAACCTACCGCTGCTTGCATATCCGTGGCCTTGAGATTGTAGCCAAACTCCGAATAGGTATATTTGTGGTCGTATCCGAAAGGCAGGTCGCCCAGTTGGTGCTCAAAGCGTTTGCCGCATGTATTGTCATTGCCGGAGGGACACCAACAATCTCGACCCCAGTCTCGCATGGATTCAATGATTCGAGCCAAGTCTTTGTTATTGGTATACACGGCTCCACCTTCGCCCATCGTGATATGGTGAGGCGGGTAGAAACTACTGGTGGCAATATCGCCGAACGTGCCGGTATACCGTCCCCGATACTTTGAGCCCAGCGCGTCGCAGTTATCCTCGATAAGCCAAAGGCCATGCTTCCGGCAGAATTGTTTGACAGCGTCAACATCAAAGGGATTGCCGAGTGTATGCGCCAGCATGATCGCCTTGGTTTTTGGCCCACGTGCCAGTTCTAATTGTTCGACATCGACATTCAACGTCCGGGGATTCACATCGATAAAGACAGGAACCGCTCCGTACTGGACTATTGGCGCAATGGTGGTGGGAAAGCCTGCGGCGACGGTAATGACCTCATCCCCGCGGCGGATTTTCCTGTCCCCTAATTGGTCCGAGGTGAGTGTCATAAATGCCAGAAGGTTCGCAGATGATCCAGAGTTCACCAGACTGCAGAAACGGACGCCCAAAAATTCCGATAATTTCTTTTCGAACTCCTTCGAGAATCGGCCGTAGGTGAGCCAGCATTCAAGGGACGCCTCAATGAGGTTCAGGATTTCACGCTCGTCAAACACGCGACCGGCATAGCCGATCTTTGAGACACCGGGCGCAAAGGGCTTGTCCTGACCATGAGCAAGCTGGACGTATTCCTTCGCTTTGCTCAAGATGTCGTGCTTCACATCATCGTGATTCATAGAGACTCGTGTCCCTTAGCGGTCCAGACAGCATTCTTGGCTGTTGCCGCCTGCACAAAATGATTGATCCGAGTCAGAGTCGCAGCCTTGACATCGAGCGCGGGATTGCGATGTTGCTCAAGATACCAACCAATTGTTTCCGTGATGGCTTGAGCCACGCTCGTGACGGGCTCCCATCCCAGAAAGGTACTGGACTTTGTAATATCCAATGTCAACGTGCGGGCTTCATGAGGCGCTGGAGACTGGTCCTGACAGGCATGTTTCCATTCACCTTCTCCCCACATGGCCACGACCTGGTTCACGATCTCACGAACGGTGACATTCCCTGCAGGATGAGGGCCAAAATTCCAGCTTCCTTCAAACGTGCCTGGCTTATTCCACAAGCAGGCCCCTAACCACAAATATCCCGAAAGCGGTTCCAGCACATACTGCCAAGGGCGAATCGCTTCTGGATTCCTCACGATAATGGCATTTTTCGCAGCCAGTGAGCGCATGCAGTCAGGAATAAGGCGATCGCGAGACCAATCCCCGCCGCCAATGACATTTCCAGCCCTCACACTAGCAAGACGCACGCTGGAGGAATCGGCAACTTTGAAAAATGACCTCCGGTATGCTGCCGTGATCAGCTCCGCACATCCCTTGCTTGAACTATAGGGATCGTATCCTCCCATGGAATCGTTCTCACGATACGAGTACTCCCATTCCCGGTTCTCATAGCATTTATCGCTGGTCACGTTGACGCAGACACGCACACTCGGAGTCGCTCGAATCGCCTCTAGGAGATGGATCGTCCCCATCACGTTGGTCTCATATGTCTCAACAGGATGCTCGTAAGAGTACCGAACTAAAGATTGTGCCGCGAGATGAAACACGAAATCCGGCCGGTAGGTCTGACACACCTCACGTACTTTCGATATATCTCTTGTATCCCCGAGTATATGAGTGATTCCCTCTTGCGCATTCGAGAGATGGAACAGACTCGGCTCGGTGTGCGGAGCGAGCGCATACCCGATGACCCGAGCCCCTAGCAACTGCAGCCAGAGCACCAACCAGGTTCCTTTGAACCCGGTATGGCCGGTCACGAGAACCGTCTTCCCTGAATAGACACCCGAGAAAAGCGTCTCCATCCCTACCATAGCTTCCAGGGGGCCTTATGACTCCCCCAAAGATCTTCGAGATGATTCTTGTCCCGCAATGTATCCATGGCCTGCCAAAAGCCATAGTGTTTGAATGCTACGAGCTGTCCTTCGCCGGCAAGTTTCTCCATCGGTTCCCGCTCGAGCGTAGTTGAATCATCGGCGATATAGCGGAACACTTCGGGCTGCATCACAAAGAACCCGCCATTAATCCACCCGCCATCTCCAATGGGTTTTTCCATGAAGCTTTTGACGACATTGTCTCTCTCCAGGGTCAACGCACCAAATCGACCAATGGGTTGTGTGGCGGTCACGGTGACATGCTTACGATGCGACTGATGAAAGGCTAGTAACTGAGCGATGTTCAGATCAGCCACACCGTCCCCATACGTCAAGAGGAACGGCTCTCCATCGACGTATGGCTGAATGCGCTTGACCCGGCCTCCGGTCATCGTTTGATCGCCCGTATCAACTAAAGTCACCTTCCAAGGCTCTGCATATTTCTGGTGTACCTCCATCTGGTTGTGCAGGATATCGAACGTCACATCGCTCGTATGGAGAAAGTAGTTGGCGAAGTATTCCTTGATCATATAGCCTTTGTAACCCAGGCAAATGATGAAGTCGTTGAAGCCATAGTGAGAATACATCTTCATGATGTGCCACAAAATAGGCTTCCCCCCTATTTCCACCATGGGTTTCGGTCTCACCACAGTTTCTTCGGATAGTCGGGTTCCCATCCCTCCAGCGAGCAGCACAACTTTCATCGCTCCTCCACTTTTAGACGACCTCCTATGCCGCAACAATATCTAATATAGGATGCTACATCGAAGCGGCGTGCGTGCGCTTCCGCATGCCGGCAATAACGAGAAGTTCATCTTGCAGGAGTGACCGACGGAAACACTATAAAGGCCTGTTCCTGTGTTTGCGCCACAGGCATGCCTTCAAGCATTCAGGCTACTTAACAAACTTTCGTCAATTCCGTCAATCATTCTTTTCACTCAGCTGTTCGCCCGTGCTCAACTGAAATCTTGAACGAAATAGACGAATGCCATTTTCGCTCCTTATTTCTTGATAACCCTTACTGTCCGTCAACCACTTCGCGTACTGCGCCTGCTCGTTTGATTTTTCAGACGTCGTTTTGTCTGGCTCTGCTCCAATTAGGACATACTGAGGCTCCCAAAGAGGTTTAGACCAATTCGGTCCGGACAACAGTTCTACCTGCCATACACATACCTCTCCCGGACGTGCGGAAATACGGCAAATATGATGACGGTTGGCGACGAGTGGCCCGAACCGCAGATCCGTGGCCACAGAGGCATCCGCGGGAACAAGACTAGATAGCTCAAAGGCGGACGACGCGAATTGTGGGTCCGTCTGTCCAAGATCGTAACCTGGCGACCGGTACGTATTTAAGGCCAAGAGGAGGAAGATCCCGGACAGAACAATCCTGCCATGCTTTTGCCAGAGACGAGGCCAGAATTGATAGTCAGGAAGCTTGGAGAGACCATAAATGACGCCATAGAACAAAAAGGGCAATGCGAGGGCGCTGTAGTGAAAACCAAGCTTGTACATTCCAGGGTCCTGACTCAGAAACATGATTGTGAGAGGGGCTATGATAAGAGCGGCCTCCTGTAAGGAAAAAAGCGGAAGAAAGAGGACAGGAAGTAAAAAGTACAATAGATACACATATTGGTTGCGCCGGATAAGAGCTTCGGTCGCAGCCCAAAGCGGGTGAGAAAGAAGATTACGGATTGCGTCATGAAGGTTGCTCCCGAGGTTGGCATAACGATCCCAAAAGAAGAGGCCCTGCCCGGGGACAAACATTGGCATCAATACTTTCGTGATGACCACAAAGTACGCGAGCGAGAGGAATGCGAGGCCCAATCCGAACATTCTCCATTGAGGTCGAAACGCGACAAGATAGAGACCCATCCCCACGAGTGGGAGAAGAATGCTTTCCTCCACCGTGAAGGAGAGCAAGGCCATCGTTCCCGCCTTCCAACGCTGAGTCGAGTCGATAAAGTAGAGCATCCATAATATCGATGGGATGGCTAAAGGAGACAGATGAAAATCATGCGCGCTGATATGGTGGATATACGGATTAAACATGTAGAGGAACATCGCAAGCAACGCCACCGATGTCGTTGTCTGACGCGCCAGAGCCAAATAGTACACAGCCACGGCTCCGCCTCCGAGGGCGAGACTCTGAATGACCAGGAGCGTAATTGGATGCTCCGCCCAACGATAGATGGCGCCGATCAAAACAAAGACAAGAGAAAAATGACCCCCAAGAAAGGAATCATGGTCTAAAGAATTAAAAAACCACGGGCCATGCACCATATGCCAGGCCACGTTGGCCTCAACGGTCATATCGTACATCGTTTGTAGTTCGAAATATTGCCTGACGCGCAGATAGATCAAGAATGCTGTAAAAACCAAGCCCACGCCGCATCCAATCATGGATTGTTCCTGTAGGGTGGCAGCATTCAACCGACGAGTGAAATTTAGAAGGCGCTTAGAGGCTCGATCGGTGGCCAGGATAGAGACACCAATCGTCACCAAAAGTGCAATCATTCCTCCCTTAAAGAGATTAAGGTGAAAGGCCTTGAGGCCCAACACATTGACGTTCACATACGTCAGCAGATCAACCATGAGGTCCGGTCCATTCAATAGTCAAATTTTCGTTCTGCTCTTATCCGAATGACCATCCAATACTGTGAGGCTTCGGCAGGACGCCATAACTTCATCGACCGAAATCCGTCTCATGCAACTCTCTTCACCCCGAAAGCACGTAGGATGGAAACACCGGCGACAGTCGAGCTCTTTGTAAATCACGCGCATACGCTGCCCTCGCGGCCCCCACTCTAATGGATTCGACGGCCCGAAGAGCCCCACTAAGGGTGTTCCGAGTGCCGCGGCCATATGCATCGCCCCGTTGTCGTTCCCGACAAAGAGAGCGCACCGCTTGAGCACTGCCGCAAATTGAAGGAGCGTCGCGCGTCCAGCCAGCACAATGGGAGATGACTGTGCCCGGCCATAAATGACGCGTACCGCCTCAACATCCCTGATACCACCGCCCAACAGGATCCGGCAGCCGTGCTCATCTGTCAGGCGATCCGCCAACTCCGAAAACCGCTCCAGCGGCCAGGATTTAAACCAATAGCGGGCGCCAGGATGGAACAAAACCAACGGCCGGGGAATGTGGCCATCACCGTTCATCACGCCAACGTCCTTGAGGAGTCTGTCGGCCTGATGCTCATCCTCGGCAGACGTTCGGAGAATGAGCGGGCTGGCCTTCGGCTCAATCCCCAAGGGCCTTAACGCCGCCAGGTCGCGTTCAAGACGATGGACTGATCCGGGTGTAGATCGGACGATCGTGCTGTAAAGCATCCCTCTCCACCGGAGCTCTTCATTGAAGCCAATACGCACGGGCGCCCCGCTTGCACGGGTGAGAAGAGCGGAGCGATCACCGTCGGTGAGGTCAATCACGGCATCAAAACGGCGCCGTCGAAGCTGATGAAGTAACCGGATCTGACCAGCAAGTCCGTCCCGCTCAACGATGATGAGGTCATTCAGATATGGATTCCATTTAATGACGTCTTCTGTTCCGCGATTGACAGCCATGGTCAGGCGGGCATCGGGAAATCGTTCCCGCAGTGCCCGAAGGACAGGCGTAGCCAGGAGGACATCACCGATATATCGAAGCTTGATGATCAACAGATTCTTCATGACGAGAAAGGGCCCGATGACCGGCAAACCTCTCGATACACGTCGAGGGTCAGGCGTGCCGCATGCTGCCAGGTGAATTGCTTCGCCCGCTCGAATCCCTTTGCTCGAAGCGTCTCTCGCAATGCGCGATCAGTCAACACGCGTACAAGGGCTTCGGCCATCTGTTCGGGAGAATGCGGGTCAATCAGCACCGCCGCGTCGCCGGCGACCTCACGGAGTGCGGTCGTTGCGGAAGTAATCACCGGTGCACCGGATGCCATCGCTTCCAAAACCGGCATTCCGAATCCTTCGTACAACGAGGGAAACACAAACAGATCGGCATGAGCGTATAAAACCCGAAGCTCCTGAGCCGATAAGTGTCCAACGCAGATCACCCGCTCGTTCAATCCGAACCGTTGCGCACTGCCATGGATATTACCGAACCGGTGAGTCGGGTCGCCGAGCATGACCAGACAATGGGATCTTAATTGGGTCGCCCGCATCGCATAGGCCTGGAGCAAGGCGCTGTGATTTTTTCTTGGGTCCGCCCCACCGGCGAAGAGAATGAAGCGGTCGGTCGGCCAGTCAAATCGGGTACGTAGTTGAGCCAATTTCGTTGGGTCGGACAGAGGTCTGAAGGCATCCGAGACTCCGTTATGAATGACGGCAATCTTCTCTCGAGGTACCCCGTAGAGCGTCGTAATATCCTGAGCCGAATATTCAGACACCGTGATCACCTTCCGCGCGTTCGATACCGTGCGTTTGGTGCGGTAGAACGACCACCGCTGGCCAAAGAGTTTGCGGGAATATTGCGGAAACCGGTCCATCCACAGGTCGTGGATCGTAACAACTCCTCCGAATCGGCCGGTCGTTTGCATTTTGAAGTTCGTTCCATGATAGAGATCCAGTCCATCACGTGCGCCCATCCTACCAACGGCCCATTGACCCGCCTCAGCCCAACGCACAGTATTCCACCTGTCCCATTCCTCCCTCCGCATACGAAGAAGGGTCCCTGGCCGCACATATCCCACAAACTCGATGTCTTCTTTCAGATTGAGTAAGGCCTGGAGCAGATGAAAGGTATGCCAACCGACGCCGCCTCGATCTCCGACAAGCGGCGCTGCATCAATTCCAATCCTCATGGGCAGTCTTGTCTGGATTTGGTTCTCCTACGCAGAGCGCGAATGCCAGACCGCTTCATTAAAGCGTTCATCAGCGCTTTTCTTTTTCCACCAATGTATGGCCGTATCGCATGTTCTCGAAACGTTTGCGCATCGATGATCTGAGATCGTCCCACCTGCGGGTAGCCCAATTTCCACGAACCGTCCGATTCCACTTCGATTGAAAATGCGACAAGTTCTGCAGGGGATAGGCTTTCGTTTCCGTCGACTTGATGGCATCCTGCGTCACCATTGCAAAATGATGAATCAAGACGGAGCCCGTCATACCGACTGAAAATCCGGCCTTCTTGGCACGCCACAAGAAATCGATGTCTTCACAGCCACCATACGCAAACCCCTCGTCGAACAGACCGATTCGCTCGAACACCGCACGACGAATGATCATACAAGCACCATAAATCTCGGGCCGGGTGGCACGGCCGCAGGCGCGAACAAAATCAAGCGCGTAACCCTCCAGATCGTAATTCAGCCGTCCTTCTCGTGCAGCGGGGCTCACGATCCCATGGCCTGTCCGATCCATAAACGTCAGCAGGTCTCTGAGCCATCCCGGGGTCACGACGATATCATTGTTCAGAATGCCGACAACGGCGCCTCGGCTGGCTCGCACTCCTTGATTCCATGCTTTAGCGCAGCCCAAATTCACCGGGTTTGTGATGATCGTCGCCTTTTGCGAATTCAAATACGTACTGGTTCCATCCGTAGATCCATTGTCCACCACAATGATCTCGTATGGAAGATCGGTACACCGATAGAGCGCGTCAAGACACTGCTCGGTATAGTGAAGCTGATTGTAAACAGGAATGACAAGACTGACGACATCTTGATTTGATGAAGTCATGGGGCGCTCGTCGCCAGAGGCGGCATTGATGGCGCCCTTACGGATTGATGGCATGAAACGAGTCGGTCGATCAAATCGGTCTTCAACATGAAAGCTTTCTGGTCCAGGACTACAGCCATAGAGAGCTGCCCATCCACCAAATGATGACACACCTATGACCCTGACGATAAATCCCTTGGCTCACCGTACCGGACAAACGCTCCCACGCTTTTGCGTACTTTACGAATGTGTGCAGACCGGCGAAGAGCGCCACGATTGCCCCATGGATGCCGTCGCGATAGCCTTTTCGAAAGACATACGTCTTGATGATCGTGACAATATGGCTCGCGGCTATATCGAGTGCCGTCACCTTCGATCGTACTTTCAGCTTTTCCTGCGCCCCCAGCGTCGTGTATCGCATCATCTTGCCGACATGATCTTTGATCGTCGGCATGCTGTAATGATCCAGCGGAGCCGCCAAGCGGTCGATCCGGCCCCGCACCTCCAAGTGTTCGTGTAGCAGCACGTCATCGTATCGGCCGGCCTGGCGCCGAAACAGGCGCAATTGGGGATCCGGATACAGCCCTCCCCCTTGAATCCAGCGACCGTAGAAAAAATTCCGCCGAGGGATATCGAATCCAGCGAGATCGTCAGACGCCGCGTCGATAGATCGCATGATTTCTTCGCGCAGGCCATCCGTCACACGTTCATCTGCATCGACGATCAAGATCCAATCCGCTGTCGCACGATCGATCCCGTAATTCTTTTGTGGACCGAAGCCCGGCCATGATCGGATAAACACACGAGGTGTATACTCTCGTACAATTTCAACGGTCCGGTCCGTACTGCAGGCATCCACCACAATGAGATCATGCACCCATCGCAGCGACTCTAAACAGGCGCCGATGTTCCGCGCTTCGTCTTTTGTGATCACCACCGCTGCAATGGTCGGCATAGGCCGGCTTACTATCCTCTGAATCCCCGTTTCAGGACCGCGCGGTAGAACGCTGGCTCCAGCCAGCGGTTTCGTTTCGGATCCAATACCGGATAGCGCCCCACACGGTCTGCCATGACGGCAGGATGTGACCCTGAAAACCTCTTCATGATCGCGTACTCATCAAAGTCGTAGGCTTCCTTTGCCAAGAGCACCTTTTGTTCAGGCCCTGGTGCATCGCCATGGTGGCGTGCAACTTGATACCGAAACTTGTCCAACAGGATACGCGGGGGTTTGACCCACCCGTAATGATACATGGTCGCTCCCGAAGCCTGAACGCGATCTCGATGCACGCTTTGCAGATACCCCTGATCCGCTTTGAGCCAAAAGCCGACTGCATCGCCACACGATTCGACTTGCCCGTCGTTTCGTATCACCCGGACCGCTCGATGATAAAACCAGGGATTGCAGGACTGATAGTCACCGTAAAAATGCAGATAGCGGAAGGTAAATCCGAGCACGGATGGATTGGACACCTGGTCCCGCAAATTTTTGCACAAGGCGTTATAGTCCTGTTCATGCAGGACCTCATCGGCTTGTAGATACAGCGCCCAATCACCGGAACAGCGCGCCAAGGCCTTATTCGTCTCCTGGGAGAAGAGCAGGCCGTCTTTCTTCATCGAATCGTCCCACACCGTTTCAACTATTCGAACTTTATCCGATCCAATGGAGCGGATCAGTTCCAGCGTCCCATCATCCGACTGGCCGACGTTGACCACAAATTCATCCACGATGGGCAATGCGGATTGAATCGCCTCCACGATCGGGTAGTCAAACTTCACGGCATTCCGGCAGATGGAAAACCCGCTGACCTTCATGATTGGCGCACACTCCCGTCCCGGCTCAACTCCCAAAACTTCGCGTACTTGATGAATGTGTAATAGGCGTACAGGCCCGACAGAATCAAGCCGGGCATCCCGTCACGAAAGCCCGCGCGGAGCAGATACATTTTGACGAATGTGAACATGGGATGGGTGACAAGTTGATGCGGATGAAACCGCTTTCCCTGCTCCACCATCCGCTTGGCCATAAGATCGGAATACCGATCCATTTTGGCCAGATAGTGATCGACGTCACGAAATGGATACTGCAGCGCCGGTGAATTGAGATATCCGATCGATCCATCCACGTCGAAGCTTTCATGGACCAACTCGTCACGATACTGCAGCCGATGTTTCCGAAATAGCTGTGGCTGACGGTAATCAGGATACCAGCCGCAGTGGCGAATCCAGCGGCCGAGAAAGTAATTTTTGCGCGGCACGAAATACGCGTCGGCGGCCCCGGCACTGCTGATCACACGATAGAGTTCCTCCCGTAGCTCCGGCGTTGCACGCTCGTCCGTATCCAGACTGAAGACCCAGTCATGGCTGGCATGCGCCACCGCCTCGTTCCGAAGACGGCCAAAGCCGTGAAATTCATGTTGGAACACCTTATCGGTAAACTCGCGACTAATCTTTTCCGTCGCGTCGGTGCTATGGGAATCGACCACGATGAGTTCATCCGCCCATGCCACCGATTCCAGACAGGCCCGCATGTTTGGCTCATCGTTATAGGCGATCACGTAGACCGACAGTTTGGTGCGACCGCTCATCCTAATGGTTCTCAGGAGTCGACAAAGATTCTCTCACACGCCCTCAACCTTACAGATCCCCTCATCCGGCTTTCTCGGCATACACCTTCATCTCGGTGCCATAGCCAAGATGACCGGCCAGCAGGCACAGAGGACGAGCAATGAGATGCTTCATAAGAATGCCATGCCCCTTCTGCCTATGCAAAAGATGCTTGTAGACAGCATCCACGCTGCCGAGAAAAAACGTCGTTCCGACCCCAGACTTTATCGTCCCGAGTCGAAACCCCGCATCAGTGACAAGCCGACTCATGGTCGTCTTGTTGAAATGGTACAGATGCCGCGGTGTATCCCAATGGACCCACCACTTGCCGAAAAGCCTTGCCTCCAGGCCTCCGGCATTGGGGATGCTGATGAAGAGAAGACCTCCGGGCTTCATGATTCGATGGGCTTCTTTCAGCATTTCAAGAGGATTGTAGATGTGCTCCAGCGAATGGTTAAACATCACCACATCAAAGAATCCGTCCTCATATCCGGCCTGAAACAGGTCGCCTAATCTGACGTCGAGGCCATGCTGGCTTCTGGCATAGTTAGCCGCAACGGGACTGAAGTCCACCCCATAGACTTGCCACCCGTGTTCCCGCAAATCAGACAGCAATTTTCCGGCCCCACACCCCACATCGAGAATCCTTCCCTCGCCTCGATAGGGAGTACTCTCTCGTCCGGCAAACTTCAGATGCAGATATTCAGGGTACAGCAAAATGCGACGCACTAGGGAACGGAAGGGAGCATGTGATGACACCGGATATCCATAAAACTCCTCGCGGATCGCTTTCTTCAACGCCCTAGAAAAACGTTTGATTATCCGGTCAATGGCTTTGCGCTGAACAGTTCCACCCAGGGGATAGTATTGGGGAGGATAATAAGTATGAATTTCATCAGCGGTCGGCCGTGGATTCAAATAGAGCAACCCACACCCGTCGCACCGGACGATGGTGAACACCTCATCCGTCTTGCCTAAGTTGATATCGCTCCGCGTCAGCTGTTCAGTGAACTTCGGTTCGAGGCATAACACGCACGTCGCTGCTTCCACTACTGCTCCTCTGTAGAAACGGCGGGACGGGACACGACTCGTGTTGACGTTTTATATATACCGAGCCTCGGATGAGTCAAGCTAGAGCCACTTATAGGTTATCGAGAACGCGACGGATAGATCGCAAGACGTGCCGGTTGTGAGCATGTGGAGCTATGATCCTCCCTAATCCTCTTTGTGCCGCCGCACGAGTTCCGAATCTGAGGCTCATCGTTATAAGCTCACAAGACCACCGATAGTTTAGACATGCAACACTCTGAGGGGCTCCGGCTTGGTCACAATAGCTTCCAGATGCTGAAGGACCAGATTGGAATCGATTCGATCCAAGCAGTCCCAGTATGGACACGCCTCATAGATACACTTTTCACACGTCGGCACGTCAGGCCGCAAAACGACGCCGGTTCCCAATGGACGCCATCGCGTGGGCAGATTGTTCCGACGAGGATCGAAGAGGCTCACGGTGGGCACGCCAAGCGCCGCCGCCATATGGGCCGGACCGGTTGCGCCTGAGACGATGGCATGGCTCGTTGCAATCACGCCCATGAGTTCCCGCACGGATAATTGTCCCATCAAATCCAACATGCCCGCCATATCGGGAACCGCGCCGACCTCGGCAAAGAACCGCTCGCGCTCTGCCGTCGTACCCGTCAGCACCACACCAAAACCCGCCCGGGTCACTCGATCTGCCAAAGCCCAATAGTGTTGCCCCTTCCATCGCCGTGCGGCGAATCCACCTGGATGCAGCACCACGCGAGGCGCCGGCACGGCGGCTGTGCGCCTGATCGCCGATTGCCGTTCCTGCTGAGTGAGCACCAACGAAGGTCGGATAGTCACGCCACCATTGAGGCCCACCCCAGCAAGGAGGGCGACATTATAATCTGCTTCATGCTGGGAAAAATCACTCCGATGTTGATAGACGCGCCGATTGGCGAACACGCTGTACCACCGATATCCGGTAGCCACCCGCAACGGCACCCGCGCGAGCCAAGCGGCGGTCATCAGACGCCGGAACGGTTTCAGAAAGATCGCCGCATCGAATCCGTCCCGAAACAGGCGAGTGAGATCTCGTAGCGATTCGTGGCCCGTCACGGCCACCACTTCATCCACATCGGGATGATGATCGAAGACCGGTGCGGCATAGGCGCTGGACAGAAAGGCAATCCTCGCCTGTGGCAGGAGCCCGCGTAACGCGGTCGCGACCGGGAGGCACAGAATCTGGTCGCCAATGCCGTCCGGTCTGACCAGAAGAATCTTTTTGAGTGGTGAAGTTCCGGTCGGTCTCAATGTGCGACTCGCAAGGCAAGTTGTTCGCGTACGGCCTCTATGACTCTCTTTGGATCAATTGACACTAAGCATTCAAGCGGCACGGGATTCCGACACGTCCGACTAAAACAGGGACTGCATGAAATCCCGCTCCTCAGCACTCGATGGTCGGCTCCGTACGGACCGGTTCGTAACGGACTTGTCGGACCGAAGAGGGCCACCACCGGCGTTCCCATCGCTGCAGCAATATGCATCGGGCCCGAATCATTCGTCAGCAGCAGAGAGGCGGAGGCCAGAAGAGCCGGCAATAGGTCAGGGCTGGTTTGACCGGTAAGGTCGACAGGCCTTGTCCGCATGCTCCTAAGCACCGCCTGAGTCGCCGCTCGGTCATCAGGGCTGCCGATCAAGGCCACAGGACCAAGGCGTTCCTCTTGTAAGGCATCCGCCACTGCAGCGAAACGCTCGGGTGGCCAACGTTTCGTGTCCCATCGCCCCGACACATTGATGGCGATCCACCGAGATCCGGGAGCGAGGCCGCAATCTTTGAGGAGTTGGGCAATTTGTTCACGATCGATGGAGCATAACCTCGTGCGGAATTGGGGGGGGCCTTTCGGTGTAGCACCCAACGCCGAAGCGATGAGCAGATATCGATCCACGGCATGCATATCCAATGTAGGAACCATGACGCGTTCCGTATAACATAAAAAGCTGCCTTCCCGGGCATTGGCAAAACCAACCCGTGTAGGGCAACCGGTCAGCCATGCAATTGCCCCACTGCGAAAAAGGCCCTGGAGGTCGATGACCAGATCGAATGCGGCTGCGCGGAGGGGGGGAACCACCCTTAGCCATCCCGACAGACCCGGTTCGATCGGCCAAATCCGGTCCAATCCTTCTGCCCGCTCAAGCACGCCGGCCCACTGGCGCTTAACGAGCCAGGTAATATGAGACGATGGAAACCGATCGCGCAAGGCCGCAAGGGTCGGCAGCGCATGGATGACGTCGCCCAGGGAGCTGGGTTTAATAATGAGAATGCGCCGGTAATCTGACATGGCAAGAGCCCTGAGCGTCAGGCGTCAGCATTCCGCTTGGCCCTCTAAGATAACAGTTCAAGAAGATCCTTGTCAGGGCTGACCATTGAAAGCTGATGCCTGACGGCTTGTGTGCACGTCGCGAAAAATCCACGCCACGGCATCACCGAGACCTTCCGCCACAAAATGTGGGGCCATCGCGCCCGGTTCCATGTCATGGACTGCCTCTCGAGCGGTTTGACCAGACAGGACCAGGATACCTCGCGCCCCAACTTGCCGGGCTAATTCAATATCACGCGGCTGATCACCAATCACATAGGCATGTGAGAGGTCTACAGCAAGGTCTGCTACCGCTCGATGAATCATAGCGGGTTGCGGCTTTCGGCAACGACAGCCGTCATTCGGATGATGTGGACAATAATAGATGGCATCCAGGCGCGCTCCGCCCGCCTCGAACCGGTTGAGCAGGACCGCATGAATCGTCTTCAATTGATCCACGGTGATGAAGCCTCGGGCAATAGCGGATTGATTGGTGACCAGCACTACCCTGGCTCCCGCTCGATTCAGACTTGCCACCGCCTCCACCACTCCGGGCAGCAGGTCTAATTCCAGAGGGGTTCGGATGTAGCCCGTGTCACGATTCACCGTGCCATCCCGATCGAGAAATACGGTCACACCGGCCAACGAGACGTGCTGAGTGCTGAGTACTGAGTGCTGAGTATTCATTCCAGAAAGCTGATGGTTGATGGCGGATGGCTGACAGCTCACATCTTTTAGTTGTCTCGCCGCTGCCTCATAGACCTGCTCCACTGTCACGCCGGTCATGCATCGATGATCGATCGGACATTCTCGTAGTAAACAGGGCGAACACTCCACAGAGTGCCGGACAATCTGATGCCCGTCACCAAAGGGCGACGTCGTCCGAGAATCCGTGGGCCCAAAGACCGCGACGATCGGCACGCCGAACGCCGCGGCAATATGCATCGGCCCCGTATCATTCGTGACAAAGAGCCGGCACCCTTTAATGACCGCCATCAATTCGCGGATCGATGTCCGACCTGACAACACCACCGGCTTCGTCCGCATCTTCTCCGCAATCGCCTCTCCTAAGGCTTCTTCACCCTTCGCTCCCACGATCACGACACGCCCTCCGAGTCGCTCCACCATCCGATCGACTGCTTCAGCAAACCGCTCGGGCAACCAACGTTTTGCCCCCCCGTATGTCGAACCTGGATTGACGCCGATCAGCCGCTCGGTCGCCTGAATTCCTGCGTCCGCAAGCCGTTGCCTCATAGTATCTTCTTCAGCCTCGCTGACAAACAGCCGAGGAGCCGCCGGCGAAGGTGTGATACCGAGAGGACGGAGGAGCTGGACATAATACTGGGTCTGATGCCCAAGTGCAGTCGGATCCGGCACCCTAATGGAATCGCTCAACAAGAATCCGCGGCCATCGGTGCCATAGCCATAGCGGCGAGGAATTCCGGCCAGGAAGGTGAGCAGGGCGGCTTCAAACGCATTTTGAAAGAGAATGGCGAGATCGAACCGACCACGCCTGAGTTCGGCACCTAACGCCCACTTCCCGCTTAATCCGGCATGGCGTCCACGATGCTCGTAGACACATATGTGATCGATCGCAGGATGCTGCTGAAACAATTCCGCGACGGCTGGTTTCACCAATAACGTGATCTCGGCCTTGGGGAAGGCATGGCGAATCGCCGACAAAGCCGGCTCACTCATGACTGCATCGCCGATCCAATTCGTGCCCCGAATAAGAATGCGATTCATGGCGTGTTGACCAAGCGAGTGCTCAGACCGCTTCGCGGCGGAGGTGAGCACACTGGTCACAGTCTGCACGTCATTACTCATGATGGATCACTCAAGGCCAGCACGTGTTTCAGCCGTTCCTCGCCCTCAAGAATCTGCGTATCCAGCCGCATCGCCCAGACAGGCGTACTCAAATGAGGAAGGGACCGTAATTTTACGGCATCTTTCTCGGTCGTGACCAGCACCGGCGCCCCGACCCGCTCCACCCGCGTTCTGATGCGATTGAGATCCGATGTCGTATAAGCATGATGATCGGGAAACACCACTTCATCCACCACGATCAGTCCCTGACGGAGCACCGAAGTCCGAAATGCGCCGGCGTTGCCGACACCGCTGAAGATCACCGCCCTCTGCCCCCTGAGTGTGTCTAATGGGACAGCCGTTCCCTTGTGCGCGTCGACAAACCCCTGCGCGGTAAAGCGAATGAGGATCGGCTTCACCTCACGACCCAATGCCTGTTGAATCAGTGAAAGGACTGGTTGTGCATCGGCCCTCGATTCCACTCGCGTCACGAGCAAGGCCGTGGCCCGGGCAGCACCGGACACCGGCTCACGAAGCCGACCGGCGGGGATCAGCGCTCGAATCCCATGCTGATCGGTCGCGTCGACAAGCAAAAGATCCACATCGCGATAGAGTGCCCGATGCTGAAATCCATCGTCAAGCACCACGCAATCAATAGAGCCTTGCGCCAAGACCCACAGGCCTAGCTCATAGCGATTCGATCCCACCGCCACCACAGCTCCGGGACAGCGCTGGGCGATTAGAAATGGTTCGTCTCCGGCCTCCTCCGGGCCCATTAAGATCGTGCGGCCATCCGACACCAGGGCACGAGGCGTCCGGCTGCGGCGCCGATATCCACGGCTGAGCACGGCGACGCGATGGCCGGCGGCTAGGAGCGCTTCCGTCACTGCAATCGTGACCGGCGTTTTGCCGGTGCCACCGACCGTGAGATTACCTATGCTCACGACACGACAGGGCAGTTGCCGCTGAGACAACCACCCTCGATCGTAAAGCGTGTTGCGACCTTGGGTCGCCCATCTATAGGGAATCGATAGCGCGCGCAGAAACCACCTCAAGCCGTCCGTGTGGAACAATGAACGGTCGGATACAAACAGACTCCGAGCACTCATCGCGTAGACTCATCGTTCATCATGACTTTCGGCCAGCCGTTTGATATGAAAGGAGTCTGGCTGACGCGTCGCAGCTGCCGTTTGGGCACTGAGCAATCGCGTGATAACCTCGACGGTTCGTTCAAGGGCTCCTCTGTTCTCAAGGACTACCTGTTGAGCGGCACGGCCCATTCGTTCGAGTGCCGAGCGATCATTCAAAACGGCGGCCGCATACGTGGCCAGCTGTGCGCCATCCGCCACTTGTCGTCCCCCCTCAGCCCGAAGCAGCAGATCGGCAATCTCGGCACAATGATCGGTGTACGGACCGAAAAATACAGGCTTGCCCCAGATAGCGGGTTCCAACAGATTGTGGCCCCCGATAGGCACGAAGGTCCCTCCCACAAACGTGGCGACGGCATAGCGATACACCGTCGCCAGCTCCCCTCTGGTGTCGAGAATGATGACCCTTGGCCCTTTCGCCGGAGCGCAGCGACTCGGCAACAGACTCCTGCGAACGACCGCAAAGCCTTGCGCGATGGCAACCGCTTCAACCTGAGCGGCTCGCTCGATGTGGCGAGGCGCCAACAGAAAGACCAGGCCAGGATATTGCGGCAGCAATGTCCGATAGGAGGCCAATAATTGCTCTTCCTCGCCGGGATGGGTGCTGCCGGCGACGAACAATTCCTCTCCATCCGCGAGCAAGAGATTTTGCAGGTCACCGCCGTCTGTCTGTTCGATCTGAGGAACCGGCTGGTCGAATTTGATGTTACCGGTACACAGGACGCGGTCTGCAGGCGCGCCCAAGTCCGTAATGCGCTTCGCATCGCGATCCGATTGCATGAGACAGGAGGTCACACAAGCGAGCATCTGCTTCATGAGCGGACGGATGAACCGGTAGCCGCGGTATGACTGTGACGATAAGCGGCCATTCACTAAGACCACGGGCACGCCGCGGCTTGAAAGTATCCGCAACAGATTCGGCCACAGTTCCGTTTCGACGCAGATAAACAGCGCGGGACGCAATTGTTTGGTCACACGGGACACCACCCAGGGGAAGTCCAACGGCACATAGCGATGCTCGGCGACCCCGGCCAAGCGCTGTTCAACCGCTTCACGCCCCGTTTCGGTCACGGTCGTGATAATCAATCGGTATTCTGCATGCCGTGCGCGAAGCATTCGTACGAGCGGCACCGCTGCCACGACTTCGCCCAAGGAGACCGCATGCACCCAGATGACCGGCTGTGTCGATTCAGCGTGCGCTGGCTTCGAACCATGCCATCCAAGCCGCTGGGGAATGCCACGACGACATCGTTTTTTGGCCAATAGGATCAGGAAAATGACCGGTGAGGCCACAATCAGCAGCATATTGTAGAGGAGGTACCACATGATCGTGTCAAACGTCCGAATGTCTTAAGTCATACGGTCACGACTTGAAGACTTTAGGAGCTTGCGACCTCACGACTGCCCATTACCATGTCATCTGCTTCCGCGGTCAGCCGATTCAACGCTGTTTCCAGCTCACGTCGCTTGGCTTCCATCTCCGTGGGGTCGGCATCTCGCGGCACCCAAATCGGACTTCCCCAGAGGAAGACACCTTGTCCAAATGGGTATGGGACCAGGAACCGATCCCAACTGGCGAAGAGTTTTTTTTTGAGCAGCTGAACGTGAGCGGCAAGATCGGAAGGCCGGTGACCTTGGCGATTTGGATCGCTCCCGGCTGCGCGACGTACCGCGGTCCTTTTGGCCCGTCGGGAGTGATGGCGAGATCGACACCGGACCGCCCTAATTTAATCAGTTGCCGCAGCGCCGCTGTCCCGCCTCGCGTCGAAGACCCTCTGACGGAATGATAGCCAAACCGCGACATGATTCGGCTAATCAGTTCGCCGTCGCGATGCTGACTGATGAGAATATGCACCTCCTTGCCATGGTAGGCCAGGGGAATCATCAATTGGCGGCCGTGCCAAAATGCCAGGATCATATGCTGTCCGTCACGATAGAGGTTTTCGACCGTGTCGGCTCCGCGAACCGTCATGCGCATGGTCTTTCCTAACAGTCTAATGATGGATGCGCCGACAGGGGGGAGTAAGGCCGCTGCGAGTCGATTGAGGCGTACTAATTTCATCTCACTTTTCAGTTTTCAATTTGCATTGCATTAGAGTGCCACATCTTGAAACTGCATCGCGTGAAGCCGTTTATACTGTCCATCACGTTTCAGCAATTCCTGGTGAGAGCCGATCTCGACAATCCGGCCGCGATCGAGCACGACGATGCGATCGGCATTCTGGATGGTGGACAACCGATGCGCAATGACGAGGGTGGTTCGATTTTTCATCAGATTGGTGAGTGCAAGTTGAACGATGCGTTCGGACTCCGAGTCCAAAGCCGATGTCGCTTCATCTAAAATGAGGATCGGAGCATCTCGCAAGATGGCCCGAGCAATGGCCAACCGCTGGCGCTCACCGCCCGACAGCTTGACGCCATTTTCGCCGATCAGCGTGTCATATCCATTTGGGAGGCGTTGAATAAAGTCGTGGGCATAGGCTGCCTTGGCCGCCTCGATTACCTCTTTCTCGGGAGCATCCATCCGTCCGTAGGCGATGTTGTACTTGATCGTTTCATCAAACAGCACCGTACTCTGTGACACGATGCCGATCTGTCGACGTAAAGACTGTAAGGTGTAGTCCCGGATATCATGGCCATCGATCACGAGGCTTCCTCCGCTTGGCTCATAGAAGCGAGGGACGAGGCTGACTAAGGTCGTCTTTCCGCTCCCGCTGCTGCCGACGAGCGCGACGACTTCCCCGGCCGATACGCTCAGATCGATTCCCATCAGTGCCGGCGCTTCACTGCTCTCGTACTGAAATGTCACGCCGCGAAACTCCAGTGAACGGGACATCGGCATCAGTTCCTTCAAGCCCAGATCGCGGCTTCGCTCATTCTCCAGATCCAGGACATCAAAGACCCGCTCGGCTGCAGACAGGGCCTGTTGGACGGTATTATTTGCACTTGAAAGCCGCCGGATCGGCGTGTACGCCATGAACATGGCCGTTAAAAACGAGAAGAAGGCGCCGGGTGTCATGGCACCCTGGATCACCAGGTATCCGCCGTACCAGATAATCACCGCAACCCCAACGACGCCGATCACCTCCATGTGAGAATTCCCCAACGAGGAGACTTGAATGGCTTTCATGGTCATGCGGAGAAAGGCTTCATTGCTATGCCGAAAGCGTTTGCCCTCGGCATCCTCGCGTCCAAAGGCTTTGACGATTCGGATGCCCGCCAGGGTTTCCTGCAGCGTGGAGGCCATGTCGCCCATGCGCTCCTGCCCGCGTGTGGCCAGCTTCCGTAACCGTTGCCCCATCCGCACCATGGTGTACGAAGAGATCGGAATCACAAACAAGGAGACTGCCGCCAGTTTCCAGTTCTGGTAAAAAATGACGACAAACATGGCCAGAAACGTCAGGCCTTGCTGAAACAGGTCCTTCAACACCCCGACGACGGCATTGGCCATGAGAGAGACATCGTTGATCACACGCGATACCAATCGCCCTGACGTATTTGCATCATGAAAGCGAACCGGTAGACGCATCAATTGAAGGAATAGCCGCTCGCGGATATCGGTGACGACTTGGTTCCCCACATAGTTCATCAGATAGTTCTGTCCGTAGCTGAAGGCCGCTTTTAGCACGGCCACGACGAGAATGGCGATCGGCAGCACGTTCAGCAGAAACGTGTCTTTATTAATGAAGATGCCGTCCAGGACCGGGCGGACAAGCCAGGCATAGGCACCGGTCAAGCCGGCGACCATCCCGGAGAAGATAAATGCCGCAATCAGACGCACCTTATACGGCTTGAAAAACTCGAGGAGCCGAAGAAACGACTTCATTTTCTGCACTCCGCCAGGACGACAGCCGCCGCCCGTTGTGAGGCGCCTGGTTGGCCAAGTGACGCCCGCACCTGTTGAAGGGCCTCTCGCATTTGCCGATACGCGACACGGTCACGCAGCAAGCGCGACGCTTCCTCGGTCAACCGTTCCGCGGTGACATCGTCTTGCAGGACCTCGGGAACAATAGCCCGTTCTGCGATCAGGTTCGCCAGCCCGATCCATTTCACCTGGACCAGGTGTCGAGCCAACCAGAACGTGAATCTCGGGACGCGATAGACGATGATCATGGGTGTGCCAACGAGGGCGGCCTGGAGCGTTGCAGTCCCGGAGGCGATCAACAGCAAATCGGCCGCCGCCATGACTTCATTGGGCTGATGTTTCACGACGCGGACTTTTACGGAACTGCCCGCCAAGAGCTGATCCACGAGACGATCTTGAATCGTTCCGGCTTGCGCCATGAGGACTTGAAGACCCGGATACAGGTCGGCCAACCGGGCAATGGTCTGGAGCAGGACGGGAAGCAGCAACTGCACTTCGCCGACCCGGCTTCCCGGCAGAAGGCCGATCACAGGAGCCGACGACTCCAGGCCGAATTCCTTTCGGAGCGCGGCTTGGTCGTAGGATGGCGCGACGGCATCCAACAGGGGGTGCCCCACGAACGTGCAGGGAACTCCGGCGCGATCATAGAGGGCTTTTTCAAAGGGCAACGTAACGACCACATGATCCACCCGCCGTTGCATCCAGCGCATCCGCCCTGGCCGCCACGCCCAGAGCTGTGGCGCAATGTAATAGACCACTCGATGGCCGGCTTTTTTGGCGACGCGGGCAAAATGAAAGTTCAGACCAGGATTGTCAATCAACACGACGACATCCAGGGGCTCGGTTCGCAACAGATGCCGCACCCTTTTGAGCCGGTGGATCACCGCACGGAGCGCGCTGGGACCGATGAGGCCGATAATATCCAGATGGCCGATGCCCTCCACCACCTCCACGCCGGCTGCCTGCATGCGAGCGCCGCCGACTCCGAGCAGCGTTGCATCCGGCGCCATAGCCTTAATGGCAATAGCGAGGTTGGCACCATGCAAGTCGCCTGAGGCCTCCCCCGTGATAATCAGAATTCGTGGCATAGTTTTAAGAAGGCAGAGGTTAGGGTATAGGTTGAGGCCGTCTCAGCCTTAGCCTTAACCTTCTGCATCGCCGCCGTGTCGCTGCACAAATGAGCCGATCGAAGCCAAAACTTGGTGAGCGAGCGCCAGCGCGGCGGCGCCATCTTCGCCTGAAACAACAGGCGGCGTGCGTGATGCGATCGCGTGGAGGAACGCCTCCAACTCCAGCTTCAACGGTTCTTCGTCGATTGTCTTGGCGGGCTCCATGAAGATTTCAGGCCGCTGGTTGGTCCCGAGCTGCCGACGCAAAATCGCTGCTTGCCGCGCCTGGTAGTCCACGGACAGATAGGCATCGCGCTGAAACAACCGGAGTTTCCGCATCCGCGTCGTGGACACACGACTCGCCGTAAAATTGGCGACACACCCGCTGGTAAAGGCAATGCGAGCGTTCGCAATATCGATCGTGGACGACAAGACCGGTACCCCGGCGGCTCGGACTTCTTCCACCCCGCCGGGATTGAAGGAAAGCACCATATCGAGATCATGGATCATGAGATCCAGTACGACATCGACGTCCGTGCCGCGGTCTCCGTACGGACTCAACCGATGACACTCGATGAACCCGGGGCTCTTGATTTCAGATCGCACCGCACGAATCGCCGGATTGAACCGTTCGATGTGTCCAACTTGTAGGACACATCCGCGATGGCGGGCCAGTTCAATGAGCTCGGCAGCCTCGGCGAGCGTGACGGTAATAGGCTTTTCCACCAATACATGGACGCCTGCATCGAGGCATAGTTTTGCCACCCCATGATGAGCGGAGGTCGGAACGGCAATGCTGACCGCATCGACCTCCGCAAGGAGTGCAGCCACCTCCGGGTAGAGGCGCACGCCATGCTTGTCGGCTATCGTCTGCGCGCGCTTGGCATCGTGATCCGTCACCCCAACCAGATTCGACCCGGGCAAGGTGGCGTATAGACGGGCATGGTGTTGGCCCAGATGGCCAACCCCGATCACGCCGACTCGTAGTGTACGCATGGAGTGATCAGTGATCGGGTGAATAGTGATCGAAGGTTGTTCTGCTGAAATCGGACATCACAAAACCCTGCGTCAAGGTTTCTTGCCTATTCCGACGATCGCAATGCCCGCTCCTTCGGCGCAGCGCACGGTCTCGTCTCGGTCGAGAAGAACAGTGCGGCCGGCCTCAAGGGCGAGAACCGATGCATGCACGGCTTCCATCGTCTCAATCGTCCGCGGTCCGACTGCTGGGAGGTCGAAACGCAAGTCCTGTTGCGGCTTGCATCGTTTCACCACCACCACCCCTTCACGACCCAGTGCACCGGCACGGCGAATGGTCTCATCCGTACCCTCTACCGCTTCTACGGCCACCACCACTCGGTCTTTAATGACCACGCACTGGCCGATGTCCAGTCTCCCGATTTCATGCGCCATGTCCCAGCCGAACTCGATATCCTCCCATTCCTTTTTCGTAGGACTTCGTTTGGTAAGGGCTCCCTCTTCAACAAGAATACCGGTCAGTCCGAACGTCGACTCACGGATTTGTATCCCTTCGCGCTCCAACTCCGCAGCGATCTCACGAAGGATCGCATCATCCTTCCAGACCCGAAGACGGCTCGCCAGAGCCAACGCTCGGAAGTCCGGCCGTACTGTCGTAAACACATGCGTCTTTTTCATACCGCCCAACATGACGGCGTGCTGGACCCCATCTTCTTTCAAGGCATTAATCAACTTGTTGAATTGCCCGATCTTAATCCAATGGATGCGTTCGACATGCTGTTCCAATTCAGGAACCGTCTCACCGATATGCGCGACGGCCGACACCGTATACCCTAACCGTTTGGCATTATCTGCAAAAATGATGGGAAATCGGCCATTGCCTGCGATGAGCCCAATCCTCTGTCCGGCCTTGAGTGATGCGTGTCCGTCTTCAGCTGCCTGCACTATTCTTCCTCCTCATGCCCCACCCCGACAGACCGACAAATGCCACGCTTGGTCCCTTCGACAAAGGTGACCACTTCCTGGACATCCGGCTGATCTTTAAATTCTTCCCGGGCCCGCTTGAGGGCTTCCGCCATCATCAAACCCGAGCGGAACAGCAGCTCATAGGCGTGCTTCAATGCAGAAATGCGATCAAACGTGAAGCCTTGCCGTTTGAGTCCGATGGAATTGAGGCCGTAGAGGTGCGCTCGATATCCTCCTGCCGCACGCATAAAGGGAGGGACATCCCGTCCGACCGCTGAGCATCCACCGATCATGACGTGCGACCCGATGCGGACGTATTGATGAATCCCGGATAGTCCACCAATAATCGCATGGTCCCCCACGGTAATATGTCCTGCCAAGGTGGCCGCATTCGCCATGATGATATGCGCGCCCAACTCGCAATCGTGTGCGACATGGACATAGGCCATCAAAAAATTATGAGGCCCGATGATGGTCGCGCCACCGCCGAATACCGTGCCTCGATTGACAGTGACATATTCTCGCAGAATGGAATCATGTCCGATAGCCACGCGTGTCGGCTCACCTTTATATTGCAAATGTTGGGGCGCCGTCCCGATCGACGCAAACGGATAGATCTGACACCGCTCCCCGATGTCCGTCCAGCCTTCGACGTTGACGTGGGACATGAGCTGCGTCCCTCGCCCGATACGGACATGTTCCCCGATGACGGAGTACGGCCCAATCGACACGTCCTCACCGAGTTGTGCCTTTGGGTGCACGATTGCGGTTGGGTGAATCTGCACGCTATCCTCCAGTATAAGACATGACCCGTGAATCGTTCTTCGTTCCTCGCATCGCCATCAGCCTGCAACGAGACAACAAGTGCACACACGTTTGCTGAACGTTTCGAGGCATGGCCTTACTCCTTCTGCTGTTCCTGCGTCACCATCGCCGTCATCTCTGCCTCGCAGACCAAGTCGGACTCGACATAGGCCTTGGCCTGCATTTTCCAGAACGGCGGACGTTTCTTCAGGACCTCTATTTCAAATCTGAGCTGATCGCCGGGCACCACGGGTTTTCTGAACTTTGCGCTATCCACGCCTGTGAGATACACAACCGGACGGCCTTCCGTTCGGACCGATTTCATGGCCAGGACCCCGCCCACCTGGGCCATCGCCTCCAGGATCAACACACCCGGCATAATAGGACGGTCGGGAAAGTGTCCCTGAAAAAACGGCTCATTGATCGTGACATTTTTGATACCCACGATTCGTCGATCCACTTCCAGTTCGCGAATGCGATCGACCAGCAGAAAAGGGTATCGATGCGGAAGCGTTGCCCGAATCTCTTCGATGGATATCATAGTGATCTTGTCTCCTTGCAGTTGCCCTTCCTACTTGTTTTGCCGATCGAATTCCTTGACCACCTGATCGGTGATATCAAGCGAGTCCTGAGCGTAGATGACGATTTTCAGTGTGTTCTCACTGCCCCTATCCAGCACGGCCGCCAACCCATTTTTTTCGGCGACGACGGCTGCGGCCTGGTCGATCTTCTTCTGGTATTCTTCGACCAACTGCTTCTGCTTTGTTTGAATCTCGCGATTGAAATCCTGAAGCCGGCGCTGATAGTTTTCGAACTTCACGCGGAATTGCTCCTGTTTCTCCCGCTTCATGACATCGCTGACGGTCGGATCTTCTTTCTTCAATTCGCTCTCTATTCTTTTGAGTTCTTCGTCGTCAGCCGAGACGATACGCTGCCGGGCAGCCGAAAATTCCTTGAGCCCCTCTAAGGCGCGTTTCCCGGCCTTGGACCGCTCCAGGATGGCCTGCTGATCGACGACGCCGACTTTTACTGATTCGGCGGCGGAGCCAAACGAATAGGGCCACATGATCGTTACGGCCATGGCCGCAATAATGATCCTGACCTGTTTGCTCATGCTATCTCCTTTGTTCTCGCCTCACTGCGTGGACCGGGGGGGATCTACGGTGTATCTTTTTCTTTATTGAACTCTTCAATGACCTTGGTCGAAATATCAAGGGCGGCATCATGATACACCGTTGGGCCGCCTTTCCCCTTTTCCACCACGACGACCAGGCCCAATTGTTGCGCGACTTTCGCCACGACACGTTCAGCTTTTTCCCGGAACCCTTCGAGCACTTCCTTTTGCTTATCCTGGACTTCACGATTCATTTCAGCGGCGCGCTGTTGGAATTCCGCCACGCGGCGGCGCAGGAGATCTTCTCGGTCTTTTCTACCGCCCGGGCTCAGGACGCTGGCTTGCTTGACGAGGTCGTCCTCCATACGCTTCAGCTCTTTTTCCTCCAACTCGATGACCGCTTGGCGGTTTTTCATGAAATTGCTCAGGACGTCTCGCGCTCTCCTTCCGGCCTCGGTGTCCAGGAGCACCCGCTGAAGATCGACGACAGCGATTTGTGCCGGAAGTCGCGACACCATGGCAGTCGATGAACCGGATTGTACGGCAGGCAACGATTGGACCGGTTGTCCCAGGTGACTCGCTTGAGTCGATTCACTATGGCCGGCGCATCCCGCGCTCAGCCAAATGATCCCCAGACTGACGACCATGCCGTGCCCTGTAAGATGATGCTTACTCATAGTGGTCCATTATGTATATGTGGCCGACCCGATTACCAGCTATCGGGGTGACCGGTTCTCTTCTCACCCCATTAGAACAGGGAGCCGACAGAGAACTCAAATACGCCCTTACGCTCACCTTCACGTGGATCAAGGTTCAATCCATAGGCGACACGGAGTGGCCCGAATGGAGAGATCCATCGTAGCTCGATGCCTGCCGCCGGTCGTAAATGGAAGCTCAACTTCTCGCCCTCTCCGAACCCTTTGCCGTAATCAAAGAAAATGACGCCATTGAGTTTGGCTTCACTGGAAATCGGGAAAATGAAATCGTTATTGATGATGATTTCACGATCGGCACCCAGCAAGGAGTGATCCGGCGTGACCGGACCGGCCCGGCCGAACGAGAATCCGCGCATGGTATTGATACCGCCGACAAAGTACCGTTCCGTGAGGGGAATTGCCTTCCCACCCAACCCGTCTACGATGCCGAAACGTCCGCGAATGGAATGCCGAGTATCCCAGAACAACGGCGTGTATTTGATGGTATCAAGCGTGACCTTATAAAAATTGGTGGTGCCGCCAAGCGCCGGCGTGCCGAAGTCGAAGTTAATGGCATTGCGCATGCCTCTACGAGGATCAAGAAAATAGTCTCGTGTATCGCGGGCCATGGACGTCCGAAATCCGGTCGTGGTAAAGGAACCGATCTGACTCAGGATGAACGCGGGCGCCGATCCGAGCGGGTTGCTGTATTTAAAATGCTCGACGACCGGGCTGAAACTCCCGGAGACATACTCCGAAAACCACCGTCCGAAGGTCACACTGGCGCCCGCCTTGTCTTCCGTATAGGTAAGATAATTCGTCAGCGACCGGTACACGTCCAACTGGAGCGATGTCAATGAGTCGTTGAGATAGGGATTGCGGAACGAGATCAACCCAAGTGATCGCCGTTGACCTAATTGGCCGCGGACGCGCACCAAGTTTCCGGTGCCCATGATGTTGCCTTCGGTAATGTCTGCGATCGCCACCAGGCGATCCAGTGTGCTGAAGCCACCGCCGATGCTGAAGGCCCCAGTCGACTTTTCCTTCACTTTGACGTCCAGATCGACCTTGTCCGGCTCCACCTGCTTGGGAAGAATTTCAACCGTCTCGAAAAAGTTCAGGTTGTTCAATCGCTGAAAGCTGCGCTTCATGGCAACGGTATCGATAATTTCCTGCTCGTTGACCCGCAATTCACGCCGAATGACGTTATCGCGCGTCTTGTCGTTGCCGCTGATCCGAATCTCTCGGATTCGAATGAGGTCTCCTTCCTTGATATGGAAGAGAAGCGCGGCCGTTTTCGTTTTCGCATCTGGGTTGACGACCGGGTTGACGTCGGTGAAGGCGTAGCCCTTGGCGCCGTATACTTCCGTCAGCCGCGTGATCTCGTCCCGGATTTTTGCGCGCTGAAAGATGTCCCCGGTCTTAAACCCCATCCCGGATCTGAGTTCTTCGTCTTCAAAAACCGTATTGCCGCGGAACCCGATGTCGCCGAACGTATACCGATCGCCCTCGACAATCGAAAAGGTAATGATGAACCACTTCTGATCTTCGGTCAGTTCGATGGTCGGCAGACCCACTTGGACATTGAGGAATCCCTTATTGAGATACACTTCCTTGATCCGCTCGACGTCATTCGCCAACTCTTCGCGCTTCAGAATACCGGCGTCCGTAAACAGGGACGGCAAACCTTTCCCCGTCAACGTTCCCCAAACGGACACCCATTCACGGGTCGCCAAAACCTTGAACAGTTCTTTCCTTGTCGCCGATTCCGACCCTTCGAAATTGACGGTCTTGATGCGTGCGCGATCCCCTTCCTTCACGAAGAATGTCAGCCGCTTACGGTCCTCCTCCAAGCTTTGAATGATCGGGATGACTTGCGCATGATAATACCCGTCTTCCTGGTACATCAGCCGAATCTTCTCGGCACTCTCCTTCACTTGCTGCTGATCGAGGAACGTCTGGCTCCGAATCGTGATCTTTTCCTTCAGCTTGTCATCGCTGAAGTTCTCGTTTCCATCAAAGACCACCTCAGTGATAAACGGCTTTTCCGTGAGGATGAACGCGACGCCGATTCCGTTGGGTAGCCGATCTGTTTCGATCTGAACGTCTTCAAAAAATCCCATTTCATAGATGATCCGGATTTGGGACCGAATCGCATCGAGCGTATACGGATCTCCGACTTTCAGCGTCAAGCGGCCACGAATGGCTTGATCTTCAATACGCTTATTCCCGCGAATGTCGATGGATGCCACGGTCTCCGTGCTCTCTTGAGCATAGATCAGAGAGACGGGGACACTGGCGAACAAGAGCGTGACCATCGTGATGTGTGCGATCAGCCAACTGCTTAATGGAATAGTCACCGAGGCCTTTCTACACGGACCGGTGGCCTATTCTCTTGGGACTTGATATCGAATGCTTGATGATCCACAGGATGAGCATATCGGACGATGGCAGAACCCAGTGCAGCAATTCGAACACCCAGCCACACACCGGGAGTCATATTGATCGAGCCTGATAGGGTAAGACGACGGGGCTGCTCCAAAGCCCCAGGGAACCTTTCCGTAAGAGGATTGAAAAAACTGGGGAATTATAGAGACGACTCGCCCTAATGTAAAGAACCTTCATGAAGTCGGCCGCGATGCCGGCACCGTGACGCTCGATCGCCTTACAGGGCTCCAGTTTCTTGACTTTCCGTTCACCCATCCCCTAGTATCCGTTCATGCCCGTTCTACCCGTTCGAAAAGCCGTGCTTCCCGCAGCAGGCCTCGGCACGCGGTTCCTGCCTGCGACGAAGGCCTCTCCCAAAGAAATGCTTCCCTTGGTGGATAAACCGCTTATTCAATATGCCGTGGAAGAAGCCGTCGCTTCGGGAATTGAAGACATTATTATCGTAACCGGACGGGGAAAACGCGCGATTGAGGACCATTTCGACCGTTCGTTCGAGCTGGAGGAGAACCTCAAAGGCAACAAGAAAGACGGCATGTTGAAAGAGGTGCGTCGGATTTCTGAATTGGCGAATTTCTGCTATGTCCGCCAACCGGAAGCGCGTGGACTTGGCCATGCCGTTCTCTGCGCCCAGCATCTCCTTGGTGATGAACCGTTTGCGGTTATGTTAGGCGATGAGGTGATCGACGCACAAATTCCTGGGTTGGCGCAACTGATCAAGATGTTTCAGGAACGGGAAGGACCGGTCTTGGGTGTCAAGAAAGTGCCTCTCCAAGAAGTGAGTCGCTACGGCATCATCGCCAATCGACGCATCGCTCCAGGACTTCATCACGTGGATGACCTTATTGAAAAGCCGGACCCGCAGCAGGCCCCTTCTCGATACGCGGTCATTGGGCGGTACGTCCTGTCCCCGGATATCTTTCCCATTTTGCGACGCATTCCTCCAGGCAAAAACGGAGAGATCCAACTGACGGATGCCCTGCGCATTCTGGCGAAAAAACGGGCCATGTACGCTCAAGAAATGCAAGGCCAACGCCACGATGCCGGTGAGAAATTGGGCTTCTTAAAAGCCACCGTCGAGTTTGCCCTCAAGAATCCCACGCTGGGGCCTCCTTTTAGGAAATACCTTAAAGAGCTGCACCATCGCGGCACGAAGTCTGATGCGTGACTCATCGCCAGAGCCGTGAACCTGTGTGCATCAGCCCTTACATGCAACTCACTTGATAACAGACGAGTAACAAAACCCCATGGCCTCCGAAACACCTGAACCCGACATCCAAAATCTCGATATTCCGGAGCAACTCCCTCTGCTCCCCGTGCGCGATATTGTCGTCTTTCCCTATATGGTCCTGCCGCTCTTCGTCGGCCGGGACATGTCTATTAAAGCGATTGAGGCCGCGCTCGCCGGCAATCGTATGATCTTTCTTGCCACGCAAAAGGCTCTCGACGTAGAAAACCCCACTCCGGATGATATCCACAGTGTCGGGACCATCGGCATCATCATGCGCATGCTCAAGCTCCCGGACGAGCGGATCAAGATTTTGGTCCAAGGGATCTCCAAGGGACGCATTCAAGAATATATTCAGAACGAGCCTTACTATTCCGTTCGCATGATCAAAATGCAGGACAGCAAACCCGCCGGGTCGTCGTTGGAGGCGGAGGCGGTCATGCGGACCGTGAAGGAGCAGCTCGAACGCATCGTCGGACTCGGCAAAGTCCTCATGCCGGACGTCATGGTCGTGATCGAAAATTTGGACGATCCCGGCCGGCTCGCCGATATGGTGGTTTCCAATCTCGGCGTCAAAGTAGACGTCTCGCAATCGGTGCTGGAAATCGAAGATCCCATCGCTCGATTGAAACGCGTCAGCGAAATTCTCAGCAAAGAAGTCGATGTCCTCTCCATGCAGCAGAAAATCCAAGCCCAAGCCAAGGGCGAGATGGACAAGACGCAGCGAGAGTATTTCCTGCGGGAGCAGCTCAAAGCGATTCAGAAAGAACTGGGCGAGCTGGATGAACGTGGCGAGGAAGTGGCGGAATTTCGGAAGCGGATCAAAGATGCCAAGATGCCCGAAAAAGTCCTCAAAGAGTGCGAAAAGCAACTCAAGCGCTTGGAGAAGATGCACCCGGACACGGCAGAATCCGCAACCGTCCGCACATACCTCGAATGGATGGTCGACCTTCCCTGGAGCAAGAAGTCAAAAGATACGCTCGACATTAAAGCCGCCGCCAAGGTCTTGGACGAGGACCATTACGATCTGGAAAAGGTGAAGGAACGGATCCTCGAATATTTGGCGGTTCGTAAGCTCAAAGACAAGATGAAAGGCCCGATTCTCTGCTTCGTCGGCCCACCCGGCGTCGGAAAGACGTCCCTGGGTAAATCAATTGCCCGCTCACTCGGCCGGGAATTTGTCCGGATCAGCTTGGGCGGCGTGCGGGATGAAGCTGAGATTCGCGGTCATCGCCGAACCTATGTTGGAGCATTGCCGGGCCGCATTATTCAAGGTCTCAAACAGGCCGGGACCAACAACCCCGTGTTTATGATGGATGAAGTCGATAAAGTCGGACAAGATTTTCGCGGGGACCCTTCCGCGGCCTTGTTGGAAGTCCTGGATCCTGAACAGAACCATGCATTCAGCGATCATTATCTCGGCGTGCCGTTTGACTTAAGCGAAGTCATGTTCATCACGACCGCGAATCTCATGGATCCCATCCTTTCCGCTCTCCGCGATCGCATGGAAATTATCGAGATCCCCGGCTATACAGAGGAGGAAAAACTTGGCATCGCCCAGCGCTACCTGATTCCTCGCCAGCTCAAAGAGCACGGCATCACCGAGGAGCACATCCGCATTACGGAATCGGGACTCCATACGATCGTGTCTCACTACACGCGCGAAGCGGGCGTGAGAAGTTTAGATCGAGAAATCGCAAACGTGATGCGGAAGGTCGCCAAAAAAGTGGCCGAGGGCAAGGTGCAATGCTACAGTATCACCCCGGCCAACGTGCATAAGTTTCTTGGCGTGCCGAAATATCTACCGGAAGCCGAACAAGAGGACGATGAGATCGGTGTTTCCACCGGACTTGCGTGGACCGAGAGCGGCGGGGATGTACTCTATATCGAAGCGACCGTGATGAAAGGCAAAGGACAGCTCACGTTGACCGGTCACCTCGGCGAAGTCATGAAAGAATCGGCCCAGGCGGCCCTGAGTTACGTGCGCTCACGTGAGAAATTACTCGGCATCAAGCCCGATGTCTTTTCGAAGATCGATATCCACATTCATGTGCCGGCCGGCGCGATTCCGAAAGACGGTCCTTCAGCGGGCATCACGATGGCCACTGCCATTGCCTCCATTCTATCCGGCATCCCCGTTCGCCGCGACGTCGCCATGACAGGAGAAATCACGTTGCGAGGCCGCGTGCTTCCGATTGGCGGTCTCAAAGAAAAAATACTCGCCGCAAAACGAGCCAAGATTTCTACGGTAATTCTGCCTCAGCGCAATGAAAAGGATATCGAAGAAATCCCGAAACATCTGTTGCGGGGCGTCACGTTGGTCTTTGCCAAGACGATGGATGATGTGCTGAAAGGAGCGCTACGGTCATCTAGGACGTCTTCAGGGAAAATCAAATCCATGCGCCGGTCCGGACGAAATCGGTCGAAGAGCAATGGGTTGGGGTTGCCCCGGCGTGCACCGCGGCCGCATACCATCTCACCGTCGCTCTCCGTATCGCCGCCATCATCTTTTCACTGACATGCCTCTTTCTCGATCGAGGCGGCCAACTTCACTCCATGAATTTCAGCTGATCGAGACTCTTCACCGGCGGTACGGGACGACCGGCCCCAATGTTGTGCACGGAATCGGTGATGACGCGGCCGTCGTGGCCCCGATCAAAGGGCATGAATTAGTATTCACGACGGACCTGTTGGCCGAGGGGGTGCACTTCGATCACAAAACCGCCACATTTCAAGATATCGGCTATAAAGCAGCTGTCGCCAGCCTGAGCGATATTGCCGCCATGGGCGCGAAGCCGGACTATCTCCTCGTGTCGCTCGCGATCCCGCCCTCGCGGATCGCCTCTGACATTCAACAACTGTATCGTGGCCTCATGCTGGCGTGCCGCCCTCACGGGGTTGAACTGATCGGTGGCGACACGTCAGCTTCTCGTCACGGTTTGTTTGTCAATATTGTGCTCATAGGGAGCATGAACGCCGGCCGCGCACTGACTCGTGCCGGAGCGCAGGTCGGCGATCTCATCTATGTCACCGGTACGCTCGGTGACTCTCTGGCCGGTCTCAGACTGCTTTCGGCTCGGCCGAGCAGCAAGAGATCATGGCTCGCTGCCAAAACAGGTCCAGCCAAAGAATTGATCGGTCGCCATCTCAGGCCCACACCGCGCCTGACAGTCGGACAGCTCTTAAGCGGGCAACGCCTTGCCACGTCTGCGATCGATCTCTCTGATGGCTTATCGGGGGATGTACGGCATATCTGTGAACAGAGCCGTGTTGGGGTGAAGCTGGATATGGACGCCCTACCGATTTCCTCTGCCCTTCGTCGGTACGCAGACACGAACAAAGTCAACTCAGCCGATATCGCGCTACAGGGAGGCGAGGACTATGAACTGTTGTTCACGGTCGCTCCCGCTCGCCGCGGGAAGGTAGAAGAGCTTCGCGGCCAGGTCGACTGTAAGCTGTCGTGCATCGGGATCGTCAAACCGCAAGGATACGGCGTCCGTATCAAAGACCATTCCGGCTCAGTGCATCGATTGCCGATACTTAGCTACCGACATTTCGACTCCAATCCCCATAACCGTCCAGAGGGATCGTGGTCTCGATAGCCCGAATTCGCTCACGGCTTCATGACATTCTACACCTGCACGAATCACCCCATCGTACTGCACTGGCATTCTCCGTCGGTGTGTTAATCGCCTTTTCACCCACGTATGGGCTGCATACGCTGCAAGTGCTGTTCTGCACTTGGGCATTCCGCTTGAATTTTCTAGCACTGATGGCCGGTGCGTTCATTAACAATCCCTGGACCATCGTGCCGATCCTTGGTGCCACCATCTGGACAGGATTTCTCGTGCTGGATATGCCGGAGGCCGCCCCGTTTAACTGGAGCGATCTGAGCTTGATGTCGCTCTACCATCAACTTCTGCCGTATCTTCTCCCCTTTTTCATCGGCGGAGTGATCTTGAGTGTGGGGGGGATGCTCATCGCCTACCCGATTGCCTATTGGCTCATCTCCAAGTATCGCGCGCAGCGATCGTCCGTAGATGAACGATTGCCGACCTGAAGCAACTGAGATAAGATGCGGTCATCCAAACCGGCCCGGCAGATCATGAGATCCCGCACACTTGCCCCACAGGCCTTGTATGATGGATCGGCGCTTATTGCCGATCCAATTCATGAATACATTTCATTCACCGTCCCCTACTCGTCTCCGGACGCGGGGGAGCGGACCGAAAAGGATCTCATCGATTCCACGTGGGTCCAGCGTCTTCGCTATATCTTTCAACTCCAGAGCGCACGGTGGGTGTATCCATCGGCGGAGCACAGCCGGTTCGTCCATTCCTTGGGCACGATGCACGTGGCCGGTCGTTTTGCCCGCCATCTGTACCCGTTTTTAGCAGCACAATTTCCCTACGTCCCCTCCATGAATTATGTGGAAGAACTATTACGCGTTACCGCGTTGCTTCATGATATCGGTCACGGCCCTTTTTGCCATTTCTTCGATGATAATTTCCTGAAGACTTATCAATTGACGCATGAAAAGCTCGGGCAGGTCATCATCCGCGACCATCTGGGCCCCATCATCCAGAAGATTAGGAGAAGTCCGAGCGGACCATTTGCAAAAGGGGAATCGTTAGACCCTGCTCACATCGCGCACCTTATTTTGAAGGAGAAGGGAAAAGACAACTCCCGTATGCCGCCCTGGCTCAATGTGCTGCAGCCGGTGATCTCGGGCAGCTACACCGGGGATAACCTGGATTACGTCTTGCGCGACGCCTATATGTGCGGCGTGGCGGTCGGGCCCGTCGATCTCACTCGACTGATTCATTACACCCTGATCACCGACAAAGGCTTCACGATCCACAAAACCGGCCTCCCGGCCCTGCAAATGTTTCTCACGACGAGGATGTACCTCTATTCGAATGTCTATTACCACCGGACCACTCGAGCCATCGATATTCATCTACGAGAAATATTCGGGGACACGATGCGCCTGGTCTTTCCGGATAATCCGCTCAAGAACATGGACCGCTATCTGACGCTGACGGATTGGTCGTTGCTCGAAGAGGTTCGTAGCTGGAAAACATCACGGCATGCCGGGCGGCGTGCACTTGGCGCCGAGTGGGCTCGGATTCTCAGCCGCGATGTCAAATGGAAAATGGCCTACAACACCGTGCTGAAAGAAAAAGGGCAAGCCCGTGGCATGGGTTTTCCTAGTTCGGTCCATTTTGAAAAACATGTCCGAAAGGAGCTGCCGCCGAGGTTCACGAAGCTGCCGTTCGCCGTTGACATGGCGCCGCTCGATCCCCGTCCGGATCCAAAAGACACCCGTGCCACGCCGCTCTTCGTGTACGACGCAGGAAGCAAGACCGTGTCGACCGAGCCGTTGGAGGAGTTCTTAGATTTGCTGCCGACGCGTCTGGTGCAGTTCAGACTCTATGCCTTAAATCATGACACCGATGCCGAATTGTCCCGGGCTGCGGCTGCCGTCCTTAACGCTGCGCCCTCAAGTATCCATACCAACGTGTAACAGTGATGGAACGGTGGCCCGGAGGGAGGAAGGGTACGGCTGTGAGGGAGAGACTACTGAACGGTTCGAATGGGGCGATCAAACGACAGCCTGATCAAGGACAGCGGGTCCACCCGGGCGCCGTTCAGATTGACTCCCCAATGAAGATGCGGACCGGTCGCCCGTCCTGAGGCGCCCACCTTCCCGATGACCTGGCCTCTCTTGACGGCCTCTCCATCTTTGACGGACACTTCTGAGAGATGGAAATACATCGAATAAAGGCCGAGACCATGATCGACAAAGACGCCCTTGCCTGAGAAGAAGTGATCCGCGGTCAAGCAGACCACCCCGTCATTCATCGCCACCACGTCGGCGCCAAGCGGGGCCGCGATATCTTCTCCATTGTGGGGATTCTTGGCCTGACCATTGATAATTCGCTGACGACCAAACGCGCCGGTGACGGGCCCTTGAACAGGTCGAAGAAAGTCGCTTGCCCACAACCGTCGGTCGGACACGGCCTCCAGCACCGTGCGTACCTGCGCCTGCTCGGCCTTCACGCGAATCAGGCTATCTTCATCTAGGTCCACCTTATCCTTGGGGAGCGTCAGGCGCTGAACCGCCCGCTGCTCTTTGATGACCAGCACGTTATAGCTCAATCGGCGATGGCCCGCAGCCGACACCATATCGAGAACCAGCTCGTGGGTACCGGGGGCGTCTTGTAGATCGACGCCGACCAGACCGACATACGACGGTGCGGAGCTTCCAGACGCATCCTGGAAAAACGGGATCTTGCGATTCAGAAATCGTCCCGTCACTCCCGTGACGCGTTGATCGGCCGGCACGCGCACCACGACGATTTCACCTTGTTTGCCGCTGAACTGACCATCGATGCCGCTTGGCTCGGGCGGCGCGCTGGTGAGCAGGTCAACGGGAAAGATGCTGGTGAGAAGCACCACTGCAATGATGACGAGTCGATCCTTCCTGATACTCAAAACTCGGGTAAACATGCTCATCCTTCAAAGAGAGAATGTTTAAAAAGGTCTCACGCCACCAACCCGCCACAGTCGCGCCAAGACGTCCTCCTTGCCGAGAAGGCCCCAGCAAGCGAAGAGGAAAGGAGTACTCTGAGCATATTGCGCCCCTGAACGAAGCTCGGGAAAAGTGTACGTCTCGGCGTGTATGGACTGGGCGGGTGTAATGTGGCCTTGTTCAGCATTCTGCCTCACCGATAGAAGCGAGGGCCCGCAACCTGCGCCACCAATTCTTCCACGCGCCGGTTCACGGCGCTGAATGGATCCATACAGAGGATCGTTTCTTCCCAATAGCCATTCAGTTTGAGGTACGTCCAGTCCACCGTATACGAACGATTCTTCGCTCGAGCGAAACGGATAAAATCGCCCCGTACTTTGGCTCTCGTCGTCTGAGGAGGGACGGACATGGCACGCTGCACATCCTCCTCCTCGACGATGCGTTCAATTAAGTTTCGACTCTCCATCAGATAGTATAGCCCACGCGTGCGCTTCACGTCGTGATACTGAAGATCCATAAGAAACACGCGTGCGTCGTCCCACCCACAGCCTTTCTTGTCGATGTAGGACTGGATGAGATGCCGCTTGCTGATCCAGTCGATTTCCCGAGTGAGTTGAGCCGGATCTTCCTCCAGACCATCCAGGACTCGGCTCCATTTGGCGAGAACGTCGTCCAGCACCGGGTCGTGCGAATTGAAACTGAGATAGTCGTGGGCTCGGTCCAGATAGACTCGTTGGATTTCGATGGCGGTGAGCTGACGTCCGTCATCTAATCTCACTTTTTTCTTGAGCGTTGGATCGCGGGACACCTCCCGGATAGCCTTCACGGGATCTTCGAGTTCCATTCCGCTCACCGTATAGCCGTCTTCGATCATCGTCAGAACAAGCGCCGCCACGCCGACTTTTAAGTACGTGGCATACTCGGACATGTTGGAATCACCAACGATGATATGCAGGCGGCGATACTTTTCGGCATCGGCATGCGGCTCGTCCCGCGTATTGATAATGCTGCGGGAGGATGTTGTCGAGGAGGAGGTCTTTTCGTGAATATGCTGTGCCCGCTGCGAAATGAAAAATTGCGGTTTGCCGGAGACCTTTAAGACCTTCCCCGCGCCCGAATAAATTTGGCGGGTCACAAAAAATGGGATCAACTGCTCCGTCACTTTCCAAAAATCCACGTCACGGCGCATGAGAAAGTTCTCATGGCACCCATACGTATTCCCCAGTGAATCGGTATTGTTTTTAAAGATATAGATCTCCCCGGATAACCCTTCTTCTCTTAACCGTTCTTCTGCTGCCGGCAGACACGCCTCCAAGAGTCGCTCGCCCGCTTTGTCATGAATCACAAGATCCATAATATTGTCGCACTCGGGAGTCGAGTACTCGGGGTGGCAACCGGTATCCTGGTAAAATCGAGCGCCGTTGATCAGAAAGGCATTCGATGGCCAACTATTGGGAATGAGGCCCTCGAAAATGTATCCGAGCACCTTCTCCATGGGTAAATAGATGCGCCCATTCGGCGAGAAGATAAGCCCGTACTCGTTTTCAAGACCGAAAATGCGTGTTCTCATAGGATAACGGGACGACAAGGACAGGCCTTCAGCATACACCCCACATGTGGGTTCTTCAACTTGACGGGCACAGAAGAGAACGGCTAGGCAAGTACCTGGCGAGATTCTGCAGTTGAGATTCGACGAAACTTGCGTCCGACACGACTCCGGTCGAGTGCAGCAACTTCCAACCCCTCGAGCGGAAGCTTTTGGTTGGTGATGTTTTCAAGTGCCGAGGTGCACAGCGCGAGCGCGGCTTTCAACGATGATTCCTCAGGCTTGTATCGTTCCTTGAGAAATACTTGTAATGCCTCGGAACGCCCGCCGATGACGGCAAATCCCCGTTCATCAAAAATGCTCCCGTCAAAAGAAATCCGATACATCTCATTGGGACGATCGGCCTCTCCGACTTGCACCACCAGGATCTCGACCTCCAATGGTTTCAATTCCTGGCTGAAGATGGTGCCGAGGGTCTGCGAATAGCCGTTTGCCAAGGACCGCGCCGTGACGTCCTCCCGGCTATACATATACCCCTTCAAGTCGGCGTGTCGGATTCCAGCCTTGCGAAGATTTTCGAATTCGCTATATTTTCCGGCCCCAGAAAAGGCAATACTGTCGTAGATTTCTGAAATCTTATAAAGCGACGCACTCGGATTATCGGCGACCAATAGAATGCCGTCTTGATATTCCACCGCAATAATAGACCGGCCCTTGGCGATGCCTTTTTTGGCATACTCCGCCTTGTCCTGCATCATTTGTTCCGGTGACACGTAATAGGGCAGCGGCATGGTCAGCGCTCCTTCTTCCGTTCGGCAATCAATTCGGCATACAACGATGCAATCCGTTGATCATCAACGTCCACGATCCCGGCTTCCGTCACAACCTTGGCCGTCGGGTAAATCCCCCGGATGAGATCAGGTCCTCCGGTACCGACATCCTCTTCCGCCGCATTGTATAGGGACAGCAGCGCGAGTTTCAGCGATTCATCCTCCGATAAACTCTTCCGGTAATGCTCGCGCATGGTGTTGCGAGCATCCTTGCCACCTGACCCGATTGCATGATACTCGGATTCTTCATATCGGCCGCCGGTAATATCGTATTTGAAGATCCGCCCCTCATTCCGCCGGAGATCGTACCCGACATAAATCGGAATTACGATCAGCCCGTGAAAGACCATGGGCAAATTCGCCTTGACCATCTGACCCAGTTTATTGGCCTTCCCCTCATAGGATAACTGGACGCCTTCCAGTTTTTCGTAATGCTCTAACTCCGTCTGAAACAACTTGACCATCTCAATGGCAGGCCCCGCGGTGCCCGCGATGGCCATTGCAGAATATCCGTCGATTTTAAACACCTTTTCCATTTGGCGTCCGGCAATCTGAAATCCCTCCGTCGCGCGGCGGTCCCCGGCAATGACGACGCCATCGCTATATTTGATCGCCAGTACGGTCGTCCCATGTGTGGGTGGCGGGATATGATGCGGGCTATTCAGGTCCAAGAGAGGACTTCCGTCACTGTTCCAGTTCCGCTTGGCCGGCATAAGATCCGGACGGTGGTGCAGTAGGTAATCAAAAAAACTGGAACCATCGTGCTCAGGGAACCTATGAGATGATGACATGCTTCTCCTTAATCAACACCCTGCCGGTGGGGGAGGAATGGACACCGCAATCTGTCGAAAAGCAGAAGCCGGCTCGTGGTGGGCCACATCTATGCGGTGAGCTTGGCAAGCAATGATTCCGCCGAGTCCGATCCTTCCAAGAGCTCACGCGTCAAGGATTCGGTTCCGCGCACGGGGTCCATCAAGGGAATTTTCTTAATGGTCGTATTCCCGACATCGAAGAGGACGGAGGTCCAACTCGCCGCGTAAATCTCGCGACCAAATTTCTTTAAACACTGACCGCGGAAATACGCTCTCGTTCCTGTGGGAGGATGCTGTTCCGCTTTGGCGATGTCACTGTCCTGCAGCAAACGGTCGATAAGATTGCTACGTTCCAATGTATAATAGAGGCCCTTCTCGGGCCGCACATCGTGATACTGCAAATCCATCAGCCTGATGCGCGGATCGTTCCAGTCGCATCCTTTACGCTCCACATAGGAGTAGATCATCTGTCGTTTGGCGACCCAATCAAGATCGCGCACCAACAGCATAGGATCCTGCTCGAGCTTATCCAGAACCTCTTCCCAGCGCACCAAAATATCTTTGGTGACCTGATTCAGCTCGTGACAGGCATAGAAATCGAGTGCCGCCTTTAGATAACTTCGCTGTATCTCGATTGCGGTCGTCACTCTCCCATCGGCGAGTTTCAGACTCTTTTTCATCTCGAGATCGCGCGAGACCTCTTTAATCGCCCGGACAGGATCGTCAAGCTCAATCGTCGGAACGTCAGCCCCCGCTTCCAAGAGATCGAGCACGATTGACGTGGCCCCGAGCTTCAGATAGGTGGAAAGTTCAGCCATGTTTGCATCGCCGACAATCACATGAAAACGACGGTATTTCGACGGCTCTGCGTGCGGCTCGTCGCGCGTGTTGATGATAGGGCGTTTGACCATCGTATTGAGATCGACGAGGCATTCGAAAAAATCAGCACGCTGTGAAAGTTGGTAATTGGCCGGATGGCCTTGGTTTTCCGCACCGACCTTGCCTGAGCCGGCATAGATCTGTCGAGTCACGAAGAAGGGAATCAGCACGCGGACGATCCGATCGAAGGGAACGGACCGTTCCAGGAGATAATTCTCATGATAGCCGTAACTATTGCCCTTGCCGTCGGTGTTGTTCTTGTACAGAACAAACTTTTCCCCGCCACGTGACTGGGCCATGGCACGCAAACACTCTGCGGCGACGCGTTCACCGGCACGCTCGAAGGCGACGACCTCTCGGGCATTGGTGCACTCCGGTGTCGAGTATTCAGGATGGGCCCCGTCCACATACAGACGCCCCCCGTTGGCGAGCACCTTATTCAAGAGACGATTATAGTCGGGCCCGGGACGCTCACGTTCCCCTTCCGCTTCAAAGCCACGAATATCCAGCAGTGGGTTCTCATGCTCATAGTCCCAAAGGGCCTGAGGCGAGGGCAATAGCGGATAATGACCGATGAGTTGAATGGAATTGGAAACCGGATCGATGGACTCGGCATCCCGGGTAGCGATGCCAAACTCCGTTTCCGTCCCCAGTACTCGTTGCGAAATCACTGATCCTCCCGCTGCCGGACCGTATGGTTAGAAATAATGGCCGGTGGTAATCGTCTCGATTTGGCGGGATTCCGTCGATCCCGTCGTGATCGTTCGGACATGAATAATCTTCTCGCCCTTTTTGCCGGCGATTTTCGCCCAATCATCGGGATTGGTCGTGTTAGGAAGATCTTCATGCTCCTTGAATTCCTCTCGAACCGCCCGCACCAGATCCTCGCTACGAAGCCCCTTGCCTTCGTTGGCAATGGCGCGCTTGATCGCATACTTTTTGGCGCGAGAGACAATGCCCTCAATGAGTGCGCCGCTGGCAAAATCCTTAAAATACAAAATCTCCTTTTCACCGTTGGCGTAGGTCACCTCGAGGAATTTATTCTCTTCCGATGTGGCATACATTCCTTCCACGGTCGACTGAATGAAGCGATCCACCATGGCACGGCGATCGCCGGTATGGCGCGTCAACTCTTCATCCGCATAGGGCAATTCCACGGCGAGGTACTTTGAAAAAATTTCACGGGCGGCATTCATGTCCGGGCGGGAAATCTTGATTTTGACATCCAAGCGGCCGGCGCGCAACACAGCCGGATCGATCAAATCCTGGCGATTGCTCGCCCCAATGACGATGACGTTCCGCAATCGCTCGACGCCATCGATTTCAGAGAGAAACTGAGGGACGATCGTCGATTCGATATCCGATGAAATCCCTGTCCCTCGTGTTCGGAACAAGGCATCCATTTCATCGAAAAAGACAATGACGGGATGTCCTTCGGCCGCTCGCTCTTTTGCCTTCTTAAATACCTCTCGCACTTGCCGCTCGGATTCCCCCACGTACTTGTTCAACAGCTCCGGTCCTTTGACATGGAGGAAAAAGCTCCGCATCTCTTTGCCGGCCAGATGTCCAAGTTTCTTAGCAATGGAGTTGGCCACGGCTTTCGCAATCAGCGTCTTTCCACATCCGGGAGGACCGTATAGCAGCACGCCTTTCGGAGCGCTCAACTTGTGTTCGGCGAACAGATCGGGATAGAGGAATGGAAGCTCCACCGCATCCCGCACCTGTTCGATCTCCTTGGACAGGCCGCCAATGTGCTCGTAATCGACATCGGGAACTTCCTCGAGCACCAATTCTTCAGCCTCGGATTTCGGCAATTTCTCGACGACATAGCCTGACCGCGCGTCATACAGCAAATGATCGCCCACGCTCAGCCGCTGGGAAGCCAGCGGCTCGGCCAGTTCAGTCACCTTCTCTTCATCGAAATGCAGGGTGACCAGCGCCCGATTTCCCTCTAATAAGTCTTTCAACCGCACCACTTCGCCCTGCCCATCGAATCCTCGGCTTTCAATGACGTTGAAGGCTTCGTTGAGAATGACTTCCTGCCCCTTCCGCAACTCCTGAGGCTTAATGGAGGGATGCAGGCTGACCTTCATTTTTCGCCCGGACACGTAAATAGTGGCCGTCGAATCATCATTCATGCTTGAAAAAATGGCATAGGTATTCGGCGGGGCGGTCAATTTTTCTACTTCGGCGCGCAAGGCCTGAATCTGCGCTTTCGCTTCCTGTAACGTCGCCGTCAGTTTTTCGTTCTGCTTGTGCGCCTGGTCTAATTGAGACCTCGAGTGATACAGTTGACGCAGTTCCTCCTGCATCGTTTCAATCTGAATCTGGAGTTTTTCAACTTCTCGTGAATGCTCGTCTTTTTTTTGCACGGCTTCTACATCTCCGTCTGACAAGCGTTGAGTGATTTTCTTAACAGATTCACGGAAGGAGCTGAGCCGGCCCTGACTCCGCTTGGAATCGGCCATTGAATCTTCTCCCGATCAATGAGAGCTGATAACGCATGCTCAACGTGAGCAAATCTTATCATCGATTCTCGAAAAGGGTCAACTGCACCACAGCAATCCTTCATCAGTCTAAGCACACGAACCACGATGATTGTAGCATTACTCACTTGCCTGCAAGGCGTTGAGGAGAAGACGTGTGGCGGATTCGACATCTGTCGCCTCGAGGACGGCCGAAATGACGGCCGCGCCGCGTGCGCCTGCTTGCCGCACCTCTTGCACGCGTGGGAGAGAAATCCCGCCGATAGCAAAGATCGGGATGCGACTCTGCTGAGCGGCTTCTTCAAGTGGGTGCAGCCCGATAGGGTCTCCATACGCACGTTTCGATGGCGTGTCATACACAGGACCAAGAACGGCGAAATCCGCCCCATCAGCCTCGGCCTTCAGCACTTCAGCGACGCTATGGACCGACGTCCCGATCAGGCGGTGAGGGCCAAGGACACGACGTGCAGCCCGGATAGGCATGCTATCGGATCGAAGATGGACACCATCGGCGCCAAGAGCACGTACGAGATCGACACGATCATTAATGAAGAGGAGACCGCGATGTTGGCGCGTCAGTGCCAGGACTTCACCTCCCAGCTGAGCGAGAGACCGGATATCGAGATCCTTTTCGCGCAGCTGCACCGCTCTCACGCCGGCGGACAACGCCCGATCAAGAAGCGGAAGAAGCGGCCGCCCTGCAGTCTGATGGCGATCAGTAATCAGGTAGAGAGAAAAATCAACGCGGGACATGAAGGAAAGACATGTGGATTCTCCACTGGAGCCAAAACAGGATGCTCAAAGAGGTCATCCAACAAGGCCGCAGCTGAGGAAAAACCGGAGGCGTAGCCTCTCCGCTACGTTGAGGATTTTTCAGAGGCGAGAACGCCGTTGGGGGACCTTTTTCAGCATCCGACTACAGCATACCTTCGATTGGGCTACTCGCCGTTGCATACAACTTCCTTGCAATGCGGCCGGCCTTATACGCCAACCGTCCCGCCTCAACGGCATATTTCATAGCTTCCGCCATCATGATCGGATCTTTGGCACCCGCAATAGCTGTATTCATCAAGACTGCGTCGGCCCCATACTCCATGGCCAACGCAGCATCGGACGCCGTCCCGACACCGGCATCTACAATAATCGGAACCTTTACGGTCTCGAGAATGATTTTGAGGTTGTAGGGATTGCGGATACCGAGCCCGGATCCTATCGGCGCAGCCAGGGGCATCACGGCTGGACAGCCGATATCCACCAACTTCTTGGCCACAATTGGATCATCGTTGGTGTAGGGAAGCACAATAAATCCCTCTTTGATGAGGATCTTGGCCGCTTCAATCAAGCCCGCGGTATCCGGAAAGAGCGTTCTCTCGTCCCCGATGACTTCCAGTTTCACAAGATCAGACACGCCGGCGGCACGCGCCAATCGGGCATAGCGTACCGCGTCTTCCACGGTGTAACACCCGGCCGTATTCGGCAAAATGATGTACCTCTTCGGATCTAAGTAGTCTAAGAGGTTCTCCTTAGAATGATCGGTGATATTCACGCGGCGCACGGCCACAGTCACCACATCGGCGCCTGAGGCATCAATCGCTTTCTTCGTCTCGACAAAATCCTTGTACTTCCCCGTTCCGACCCACAGCCGAGATTTGAATTCGCGCCCGGCAATCACCAACCGGTCATTTTGTTCATTCATAGGTACACCATTCATGGCTATCCTCGGGGTTACCACTACCAATACCGGGATAGTTGGGGTTGCTCCACTGCGCGCATCGAACGAGCACAGTCTGATGTGCGGGTTCTGAGAGCACAGAGGCCTCCCTAACTATCCCTACTCCATCCACTTCCTCCGCCGATAAAACTGATAATCTCAACACGGTCGCCTTCTTGAAACATCTGTCGGTCAAAACACTGCCGGTCCACGATCTGAAGATTCACTTCAACGGCGACACGGTCAGGGCGAATCTCCAATTGATTCAGCAAGGCGGTGACTGTAGACCCTGAAGCGACTGCCCGAGACTCACCATTGACGTGGATATGAATTGATGTGCCGGGACTCACGCTTGCCAATTCTTCACTCGATTGACGGCTAAATTGAAATGGTCTTTGCTCTCAGCCGCGGCGTACGGTCATCGTATGAGACGGTTCACGCGCTTGTCAACCAGCTGTGATGGTTGAATTGGCTGGAACGGTTACGGCGTCTTCTGTAGCATAACGACGAGGAGAAGAGAAAATGAACGATAGGAATCGAACATTAGCCATCCTGTTTCAATCAATGGCGGAGCAATTGGAAGCAAGAAAAGAGAACCCCCACCGCATCCGAGCGTACCGCCGCGCCGCTGAATCGATCCTACGGCTTAATGACGATATCGCCGTCATTATCGAACGCGGGGAATTAAAGAACATTTCGGGAATCGGGAAAGACCTCGCCGCAAAAGTTCAAGAATTCCTTAAGACAGGCTCTATACAAGCGTACGAGGAACTCAAGCGACCGCTTCCGCCTGAAGTTGCAGCCTGGACCAGGTTGCCGGGATTGACCGACGCCGCAGTCCAACATCTGTACTTCCGTCTCGGGATCTCGACACTCGAAGATCTGGACACCCTGGTGCGCTCCCACTTATTGCGGACGCTGCCGGGCGTGATCGTGACGGAAGAGGAACTGCTATCAGCCATTGTCCGTTTGAAGGCTGAGGCCAAGGTTGAGGCTAGAGGCGAGGTCACACGATAACCTCTCTACTTTCCCAAACCTTCGCCTTAACATGAGCCTGCTTTTTAACTCGGCCTCAGGTCCTTGAAGATCTTCCATGTCTTCAGCAACTCGACCGCCTTTTGAAGTTGCGGATCGTCTTCGATCGAACCTTCGCCCAACGGCTCGTTCAGCGCCCCATTACTTTTTGGCGCCTGCTCATCCGGCTTCGCCGCCGGAGGTGTCTCTTTCGGCTTGGCCGATTTCACCTCAGCGTCCTTTTCTTTGTCTTTATCCTTGTCTTTATCTTTCTCTGCCGCCTTCGCAGCAACCTGTTGGGCTTTGACGACGATGTCGGGCGTGATGCCTGTCGATTGAATGGATCGTCCCTTGGGCGTGTAGTACTTAGCCGTCGTCAATCGCAGCCCGGACCCGTCCCCTAACGGGAGAATCGTCTGGACCGATCCCTTCCCGAAACTTGTGGTTCCGACGATGACCGCCCGACCCCAGTCTTGCATGGCGCCGGCGACGATTTCAGAGGCGCTGGCTGACCCTTCGTTCACTAAAATGATCATGGGATGATCGTCGAGCTGATCTTTAGCGCGTGAAAAATACTCATCCTTTTTCCCATCCCGGCCCTTGATCGAGACAATGAGCTTGCCCGGCGCGACAAACTGCTCCGACACCTCCACGGCAGCGGTCAGCAAGCCGCCGGGATTATTGCGGAGATCGAGCACCATGCCCGTGAGCTTCTGTTCTTTAAATTGCTTAAGGGCCTTGTTGAGGTCCTTCCCGCTCTGTTCCTGAAATTGCGTCAATCGGACATACGCGATGGTATTCTCGATCACCCGGGAGCGAACACTTTCGATCCGGATGGTATCGCGAATCAGCGTGAATTGCAGGGGATCCGGAGCTCCCTCTCGCTGGACCGTGAGATTAACCTTCGACCCTTTCGGGCCGCGCATCTTCTGAACCGCCTCCATGAGGGTGAGGTCCTTGGTTGTCTCGTCGTTGACCTTGATAATAAAGTCGCCGGACTTGATTCCCGCTTTTTGCGCCGGCGTGCCCTCGATCGGGGCGATGACGGCCAAGCGATTGTCTTTAATACCGATTTGAATCCCCACGCCGCCGAACTCTCCCTTGGTCTCGACCTGGATCTCCTTGTACATCTCGGGCGTCATGTACGCCGAGTGAGGATCGAGCGTGGACAGCATGCCACGGATGGCCCCCTGCACCAGCTCTTTGACCTTGGCATCCTCGACGTAATGTTTTTGGATTTGGGTGAGGACTTCAGAAAAGGTCTTCAGTTCCTCATAGGTCTCGGTGGCGTGGACGGTTCGCTCCCATCCCTTGCCGATGAGCACCCCCATGACCACCGCCATCACGATGATGACTGACCCGATGTACCAGGACTTGCGCGGCCGTTCGTATTCCATGACGATTGCGTCCTTTCTCAGTAATGATCCAGCTGCTCAGTATTATCTCGGCGTCTCAGATTTCAGGGGAGCCTCAAAACGGTGATTATAACACCCGCCCGGACCAGGCGCGCCAAGACACGCCCCTTCCCGAAACGAGGCTCGAGGCGAAACAAGCGCCGGAGGTGAGCCTCCGGGGTACCTCGAGGACGCTTGCGAGCCGAGACCGAAGCCCGGGAAAAGCGCGTGTCTTGGCGCGCATGAGGATGGGTGGGTGTAATGAGGCCATTTTCGGCATCTCCTAGCTACCGGCGCTTTGCGAGCCATGTGAGAGGATCCACCGGTTGAGCCCCTTGCCGCAATTCAAAATAGAGGGTGCTATCGCCGGTAAGCCCCGTATCGCCGGTTTCGCCGATCACATACCCCATTGCAACCTGCTCCCCTACCTTGACCAGCAGCTTAGAGGCGTGTGCATACAGCGAGAAAAATCCGTTGGCATGATCCAGGATGACGACCTGCCCATATCCTTTCAACCAGTCCGCGAAAACGACCACACCGGACATCACGGATCGAATGGCACTCCCTTCGTCCGTTCGGATTTCGATTCCCTTTCGCTGAACATAGGTGTTGAAGGTGGGGTGTTTCTGCCGTCCAAAAAAGGAGACGATTTCTCCATCTACGGGCCAGTGCATTCCACCTTTGAGCGGGTGCCCGCCTTTTAAATCTTTCGGGAGTTGGAATGCGGCTGTTTTGCGTCGCGCTTCCAATTCTTTTAACAATCCGTCCACGCGGGTTGCGGACCGCTCCAGTTCCGCTAAGGCATGTTCATACGCTTCCTTTTGCTGCGTGATACTGGCAAGAATCACGTTCTTCTTTCGCTTGAGGCCCTGGATCTCACCCACTTTCCTGTCCGTATGATACTTCATGACGAGCATTTCGTCCCTCGCCACCGCCCGTTGACGCTCCATATGCTGGAGTCGATCGAGGTCCTCGCGATAGCCTTCGATCAAATCATACTCTCGTTGGGAAACTGCAGACAAATATTGTAGGCGCTGTTGAAAGGCCTCATAGTTGTCCGCCGCCAGTAGGGCCCCGAGATGTCTAAACCGTCCTTCCATGTATTGAACCCGAAGGCGAGCTAAAATCGACTGACGTCGATTGGCGATGGTCCTGCGCACGTCGCCCAGGCGATCGTTGATGCGCTCGATCTCCTGGTCTTTTTCTTTCAGTTTCCGATTGATTACCGTCCGTTCCTGCCGTTTTAGGAGCAGTGTGTCATCCAAATCCTGAATCGCCTGCAAGACGGACTCTTTCTTTTTTTCTGTTTCTTGAGCGTGCTTCTTTTTATTCTCGATTTCTTGTTGAAGCTTCTCCAGCGTCCGTCGCTCCCGCTCGATTTTTTCAGCCAGGGGATCCTTCCGATCTTTTCCGGCATAAACGGGGGCGGTAATCATAAGCCCACATACGATCATGACCGCCATTGCGCGACAGGGCATCGTGGTCACGAGTGCGTCCTTTCAAAGGCCAGAAGCGAGACGAAACTGCTCACGGAACCGAGCAAAAATCCCGTCAGCACAATGAGAAGAGACACCTGCCCGGGAAAAAACGTCAATGCGACGCCGCCTCCAAGAAGAGGGCTTTGTGCTCCCAATCGGAGTTTCAAAAACTCAAAGCCTAACTTGAGGAGCGATAATGAGAGCGCTCCGCCCAGGGCGCCGAGAATCGCGCCTTCGATCAGGTAGGGAATGCGAATAAACGTGCCGGTCGCGCCGATGAGACGCATGATCTCGATCTCATGCCGTCGGGCATACAAGGTCAATCGGGTCGTACTGCCGATGATGGTTACCGAAGCCGCGGCCAGAATCGTCCCCACCGCAATTGCAATCCATTCAATATACCGGACTATACCTCCCACGCTCTCAATCCACTCTCGATTGTACTGTACTTGCGCGACGCCCGGCATCGCCTTGAGGCGTTCAGACCAGCGCTTTACCGCTTCAGAGGATCGAGATGCATGGGCCATCGTCACAAGCAACGACGCCGGAAGAGGGTTTTCGCCCAACCCCTGAAGTAAATAACTTTCTGAAGGGAACTGCTCTCGAAATTCTGCTAGGGCTTGCTCTTTCGAGACGTAGGCGACTCCCGCCACTTCTCGGTCGCCTTTGATGTGGGTCAGGAGATCGGTTAACCCCTGCGGAGAGATTCCATCAGTCACATAGACGACCACTTTAATATCATCCTGCAATGAGGTGGTCAGTCCGTGCAGGTTGAGATAAAGAAGGAGAAACACGCCAAAACACGCCATGGTGAAGGCCATGGTGGCCACGGCCACAATGGTCGTCGTCTGATTGAGACGAATAGTGGCGAGCGCTTCTTTCAGAAGATACATGGTCCGTTTCATCGGCCGGCGCCTTCATCAGAAATCATCTTACCCTGGCTCAAAGTCACAACCCGACGCTTGACCTGGTTGGCGACCTGTCGGTTATGGGTAGCAATCACGACCGTCGTCCCACGGGCATTGATGAGTTTAAAGAGGTCAATGATTTCTCCGGCGAGTTGGGAATCCATATTTCCCGTCGGTTCGTCCGCCAACAAGACCATTGGTCCATTGACGACGGCTCGGGCAATGCAAACCCGTTGCTGTTCGCCGGCCGATAGCATGGCCGGCCGACTTTCTTTTCGATGCTCCACTCCGACCGACCTTAACGCTTCCAACACTTTTCGTCGGGTCTCCTGCTGCGAGGCACCCTGTACTAAGAGCGGCATGGCCACATTGTCAAACACAGTTTTTTGGGGCAGCAAACGGAAATCCTGAAAGACGAACCCTATTGTGCGTCTCAAGTAAGGCAGTTCCGACGGTGTCAGGCGCGCAATATTCCGGGATTGAAGAAGAATCTGGCCCTCATCCGGACGGTCTGTGCCGAACAATAACTTCAGTAGTGTGGTCTTGCCGGCTCCGCTTGCCCCCATTAACAAGACAAACTCGCCCTTTTCGATCTGAAGATTGATGCCTGAGAGTGCCAGCCGCCCGCCATAATACTTTGACACGTGGAACAGCTGAATCATCACGCCTCACACTCCATACCGTCCCGTAATAGACAGTGTCCGCTGAGCGTGGGGCTCCCGACGCGCATCCATCGGACACCGGCTTCCCTCACCACTGCAACTGTTCTCCCGGCACATCGAATGCATTCTCGATATGCTCAATAGCTCCCGGGTCAGCAGATTGGCCGGCGCACAGGAGGACGTCGAACCGGCATGCTTGATTCCGCATGCCATGTTGGGCCAGATACTGCGCAGCCAGGCGGATGATGCGGGCCTGTTTCCGGATATCGACGGCATAGGGTGCCCCGCCATAGGAATCCGTCCGTCGTGCTTTTACTTCAACAAAAACCAAGACACCGTCCCGCTCGGCAACCAAATCCAATTCACCATACAGGGAACGCACATTCCGGTCTCGGATACGGTACCCTTGGCCGCGTAGATACTGTTCCGCGGCCGATTCGGCTTGCCGTCCAAATAGCTTGTGTTCCAGGCTCACCCGAACATCTCCCAGCCATCCTCCTCGGCTTCTGCAACGGGCCGAAAATTCTGACGATGGGCAGAACAGGGACCATATCGCGAGAGGAGGCGGCGATGCTCGGGCGTACCGTATCCTTTATGGGAAGCAAAATTATACCGAGGGAAACGCCGGTGATACTCGCGCATCAGACGGTCTCGGGTGACTTTGGCAAGGATGGAGGCCGCCGCAATGGAGACGGAAAAGGCGTCTCCCTTAATGATGGGTCGTTGTGGCACACCAAGAGAGGGCAGGGAGACCGCATCCAGGAGCAAAAAATCGGGGGTGACCGTCAATGCCCCCACGGCTCGACACATGGCCTGCCTGGTGGCTTGAAGAATGTTCAGGGTTTCGATTTCCCGCTCGGTAGCCATGCCAACACCCGTGGCGATGGCCTGCTTGATGATCGCCTGATATAGGCGCTCCCGAACGACTTCGCGCACCTGTTTCGAGTCGTTGAGACCAGGCAAGGCAAAGCGGCGTGGCAAAATCACGATGGCGGCCACAACAGGGCCCGCCAGGGGGCCTCGGCCGGCTTCATCCAGCCCTCCAATAAGCTGATAGCCACACCTCCGCGCTTCTATTTCAAAGAAGTCGGTGGGCTCCACAGTACCTAGGAAGATGAAGGTTGATGTTGAGGCTCAGGTTGAAGATACAGAAGACACGACAAACGAGCGAATGAAAGGCTCAACCTTAACCTCAACCTTAGCCTTCGTTATGTCGCGGCTGGAACCGGCTCGACGACAGTCTCGGCTGATTTTGCCCGCTTGCGATCCGCTGCCAGTTTGGCATCCGGCGAGTACTCGCGTTCGCTGACCTTCGCGTTCTTTCCCTTCTTGGTGCGGAGGTAGTACAGTTTCGCGCGGCGGACCTTGCCTTGACGCACCACATCGACGCGGGCAATCGTCGGTGAGTGAACCGGAAAAATGCGCTCCACCCCGACGCCATAGGACACTTTACGCACGTTGAAGGTTTCGCTGTTGCGCGCGCCCTTGCGGGCGATAACGAGACCTTCATATACCTGAATCCGCTCTTTTTCGCCTTCGACCACTTTGACGTGAACACGGACCGTATCACCGATTTCGAACACCGGCATGGTCTTCTTGGTCAACGATCGTTGGATTCGCTCTAATTGGTTCATGGATCATTCCTCCTCTAGGCACAACGCAGACGGTCTATTCGTTTTTTCCTGCACAATCTCATCCAACAATCGACGGTCCTCTTCGCTGAACAATCGATCCTGCAATAACTCCGGCCGTTTCATATAAGTACTACGGAGCGCTTCTTTTCGCCGCCATCGTCTAATGGCCTCATGATTTCCCGACAGAAGCACATCGGGCACCACCATCCCCCGCACCTCCAGAGGACGCGTATAATGCGGAAAATCCAACGTGGCATCCACGAATGAATCCCGCTGGGCAGAGTCCGGGTCGCCTAGAACGCCGGGAATCAGCCGCACGGCGGCGTCCAGCATAACAAGAGCCGGCAACTCCCCATTGGTGAGCACATAATCCCCGATGGACACTTCTTCCGCATTCAGACCTTCCCGCACGCGCTCATCAAATCCTTCATAATGTCCGCAGACAAAGACGACCCGACGCGGATCACGCTGTAATTCCTCGGCCAGCTGATGCGTGAACGGCCGCCCCTGCGGGGAGGGAATGAGAATACGCATGGACGCATGCTCACCCTCGCCGGATTTCACCCGAAGGGCATCGATGGCGCAAAACACCGGCTCGGCCTTGATGACCATCCCGGCACCTCCGCCATACGGCGTGTCGTCGACAATACGATGGCGGCCCTGCGTGTAATCACGAAGATTATGCACAGTCACTTCGAGCAGGCCTTTTTCTCGGGCACGCTTCAGCATACTCTGACCCAGCACCGGCAGAACCATGTCGGGGAAGAGTGTGATGATGTCACACCGCATGCTCATCCCCCACAATGTCTGCCCGCCGAACCGTCATCGTGCGTTGGGTCACGTCCATAGATGCGATCACCGCCTGTCGCCCGGGGACCAACCACTCACGACCCGATCCACGCACGACAAATACAGGATGGCTGCCCGTTTCCATGATTTCTTCAAGGGTACCTAATGACTGCCCGTGCTCGTCCTTCACGGCCATCCCGATCAATTGGAACTCATAATACTGGCCCTCGGGCAGCACCGGTACCCGTTCCTCTGGAATCTTCAGAAGACTGCCTCGATACAACGCCGCTTCTTCGGGTGAAGACACCGCCTCCAGGCCGATTACATAGGAGTCTAGGTCCTTGCGTACGCGACTGACAACAGTGTCGAAAGTCTTGCCGGACGGCATTTCGATCGTCACTTCCCGCAACCCTTCAAACCGTCCCGGGACGTCACTGAGCGACTTCACGCGAACATCACCCTTGATTCCGAAGGATTTGACGATCTGTCCGATAGCCACAAGCTCAGGCATCTGACCACCCCCGACCAACCGACAGCAGTCGAGCGGCAAGCGCTTATTTTTTCGTGTCGACTTTTTCCTTCGTCAGGAGGCCGGCGCGCCGGAGCACGGTGCGCACCGTCACGGAAGGCTGCGCCCCCTGGCTGAGCCAATATTCAACGCGATCAGACTTCAACTCCGCCAACGGAGGGTTCCTGAGCGCATCATAGGTACCGAGGATCTCCAGATACCGGCCGTCACGCGGCTTTCTGGAATCCGCCGCAACTACGCGATAAAAAGGCCTTTTATGTCGCCCTGCTCGTGTTAACCGCAAATGAACTGCCACGTCGTATCTCCTTCTTCCCGGTCTGTGAAAATGCCCTGCCCTTAGCGCGATTGGAGAAGTTGGGCAAGTTGTCGTCTACCGCCGCCGCCGGCGAGTGCTTTCATCATCTTTCGGGCGGTCAGAAATTGCTTGAGCAATCGATTGACCTCCGGCACGCTGGTTCCACTGCCGCGCGCGATCCGCTTCTTGCGACTGCCGTTAATAAGGGTATGATCCCGGCGTTCTCTGAGCGTCATGGAGTCAATGATGGCCGCCACACGACCGATCTCTTTCTCGGGCACGCCCCCTCCCGCCATTTCTTTCAAGCGCTGCCCACCTGGGAGCATCCCGATAATCTGATCCAGCGAACCTAAACGATTCACTTGCTTGATTTGATCACGGAAATCTTCGAGCGTCAGCGTCTTCGATATGAGCTTTTTCTTGACTTCTTCAGCTTGTTCCGTCGAGTACGCCTGCTGCGCTTTCTCGATCAGGGAGAGCACGTCGCCCATGCCGAGAATGCGGGACGCCATTCGATCGGGATGGAACACTTCCAGCGCATCGAGCTTTTCGCCGACGCCTAAAAACTTGACCGGTTTGCCGGTGGCCGCGCGAATCGAGAGCACGGCACCACCACGGGCGTCGCCTTCCACCTTCGACAGCACGATCCCGGTCAAACCCAAACGCTGATTGAATCGGTCGGCCATGGCGACCGCATCCTGACCGGTCATGGCATCAGCCACCAGCAGGACCTCATGCGGCGTCACCGACTGCTTGACCTCGACTAACTCTTCCATCAACTCTTCGTCGATATGCAAACGCCCACCGGTATCCAGTATCACGACGTCATGACCCTGCTCTTGCCCTCGAGTCACGCCCGCGACACAGGTCCGAACCACATCAGCCTTCGATGTGCCTGGCCGATCCGCCCGGTAAACCGGCACATCCAAGTCGGCGCCGAGACTGATCAACTGTTCCGTAGCGGCGGGACGCCGAGGATCTGCGGCGACTAACAGGACTCGCTTCCCTTGGCTCTTAAACAGCCGCGCCAACTTTCCGGAGGTTGTCGTTTTTCCGGAGCCTTGCAGGCCCACCATCATGATGACCGTCGGTGGGGCAGAGGCCAGGCTCAACCCTGCCTGTCCTTGGCCCATCAACTGGCACAGCTCTTCCCACACCACTTTCACGACTTGGTGACCCGGCGTGAGGCTGTGCAACACTTCCTGGCCGATGGCCCGCTGCCGCACCCGGTCCAGAAAATCCTTCACGATTTTAAAGTTCACGTCCGCTTCCAACAGCGCAAGACGAACTTCCTTCAACGCCTCGGCGATGTTGTCTTCAGTCAGCACCCCGTGCCCGCGAAGCTTCTTTAAAATCTTCTCAAACTTTTCGCTCAATGCATCCAGCAAGGAAATCTCCTAGGTACTAGAAAAAGCTGAAAAAAGAGCAGCGTGGAAGTGTAAACAACGCATCCTTGGAAGTCAAGCCAACAGACGCGATACTACTCCATCACCGTAGAGAGGCTCATCCACATCTCATATTATCGACGCTGGGCGGCCACACGAAGCGCATTGTGGTCATTTTCTTGACTTCCTATGTGTCTTTCGCTAAGGTTCGCCGCAACTTACACGCGGGCCTGCCCCGTAGGCAGGGAGAGGTACTCGTGCGCAAATCCCCATGGTTACTGTTGCTTTTTATCTTGCTCGGAGGATTGCTGGGTGGGATACTAGGTGAAATTTTACGAGTGATGGCCCCAAAAGGGACCATTCAAAATATCTTCACCACGGCGCTCACACCCGGAATCAATCCACCCGTGACACTGGACTTGATCTTGCTGAAATTGACGTTCGGGATCGTGCTGAAAATGAACTTGCTGAGCTTCCTCGGCATGTTTCTTGGTATCTATCTCTACAAGCAAGCGTAGTGCAGATGTTGAAAAAGCCCTCCAGCTTGGTTCTCGCTCGCGCAGACCCTGAAACGTACTTGATATACTACACTCAGCTCTTCGCTTCGCTGACAAGCTATTTGAACGTCTGCAAAGTCTGGAAGGTTCAGGCTTTATATCTGGACGCTCGACCTTAGCCTGGGCCTCAACTTCTTCAGGCTACACACCTACCTCGAGTTCTTTCAGCTTCAGCGCCTTGATTCGATCGCGCAACTGCGCGGCCTTTTCAAACTCCAATAGCTTGGCTGCAGCTTTCATCTCTTCTTCCAATTGCCGAATGGTTGTCTCAAGCGCCTCAGGTCGTTCATAGGCGGCCTGCGCCTCGGCTGCCACAGGAATGGTGAGATAATCCGCTTCGGCCATTTGATACTCCAATGTGCCGATGCTCTTCTGAATGCTCTCGGGTGTGATGCCATGTTTGGCATTGTAGTCGGCCTGAATCTTACGGCGTCGCGCCGTCTCCTCGATCGCCATGCGCATGGAATCCGTTATCGCATCACCGTAGAAAATGACCCGGCCCTCGACATGGCGGGCCGCACGGCCAGCCGTTTGAATCAACGAACGATGGGAGCGCAGATAGCCTTCCTTGTCGGCATCAAGAATCGCCACCAAACAGACCTCTGGAATATCCAACCCTTCGCGGAGGAGATTGATTCCGACGAGGACATCGAATACACCGAGCCGAAGATCTCTGATGATTTCTGCCCGTTCCAAGGTCTTGATATCCGAATGAAGATATCGCACTTTAATGCCGAGATCGTGATAATACTCGGTCAGATCTTCGGCCATCCGTTTGGTCAGGGTCGTGACCAGGACTCGGCCGCCGCGCTGGACCGTCGCTCGCACCTCCCCTAGCAAATGGTCGACTTGGCCTCGTGCCGGCCGCACCTCAATTTCAGGATCCATCAGGCCGGTCGGCCGAATGATCTGTTCAACGATGTGCGAGGCGCCATGTTTCAACTCATACGGTCCCGGTGTCGCCGAGACATATACGACTTGATGCATGAATTGCTTAAACTCCTCGAACCTCAGTGGACGGTTGTCAAAGGCCGACGGCAGCCGGAACCCATAATCGACCAAGGAGCGTTTGCGCGAGTGATCTCCTTCATACATGCCCTGTACTTGTGGAAGACTGGCGTGAGATTCATCGATGACCAGCAAAAAATCCTTGGTGAAATAGTCCATGAGCGTCGGCGGCGGCTCTCCCTCATGACGCCCGCTCAAATGCCGCGAATAATTTTCGATACCATGGCAGTAGCCCATCGCCCGGATCATCTCGAGATCGAACCGGGTTCGCTGTTCGATCCGTTGCGCTTCCAACAATTGGCCCTGCCGCTTGAAATGGGCGATCCGCTGGTCTAACTCGTCCTCAATCCCGTTCAGCGCACGCTCATAGCGATCGGGCGCAATCAAATAGTGTGTGTTCGGATAGATCGGCACTTTAGGCAAGCGCGCCAGGGATTTTCCCGTCAACGGATCGATCTCGTGAATCGCATCGACCGTATCCCCGAATAGTTCAATTCGAACGGAAATGGCATCGGATGAAGCCGGGAAAATCTCGACCACATCGCCCCGGGCGCGGAAAGTGCCCCGGTGAAAATCAGTATCGTTCCGCGAGTACTGAATCTCAACCAACTTCGACAAGATCAGCTCACGCCGAATCTCCATCCCTTCTTCTAGATACAGCAACATGCCGTGATAGACCTCAGGCGATCCCAAACCGTAAATGCATGAGACCGATGAGACGATCACTACATCGTTGCGCTCCAGCAGCGATCGGGTCGCGGAGTGACGCATCTGGTCAATGGCATCATTGATGGACGAATCTTTGGCGATGTACGTATCGCTTTGCGGGATATAGGCTTCCGGCTGGTAATAATCGTAGTAGCTGATGAAATATTCGACCGCATTATGCGGAAAGAACGCTTTGAATTCCTGGTACAGTTGGGCTGCTAACGTCTTATTATGGACCAGCACCAATGTCGGCTTCTGCACGCGCTCGATGAGATTCGCCATCGTAAAGGTCTTGCCCGATCCCGTGACGCCGAGCAAGACCTGATGTTGCAGCCCAGCTTGGACGCCGGCAGCGAGCTTTTCAATCGCCTGGCGCTGATCACCTTTAGGCGTAAATGGCGCTTCGAGTTTAAATGGCGGCATATCCCCTTCCGTGGCGAACGACACATGGTGATCTGTGGCGTGCTCGGCCTTGCCTCTAACCCCGTCTCCTTCGCCTTAGCTCTTACCTCTGTACTTGGCGGTTATCTTACCATAGTCATGCTTGTTGACAGGAAATAGCCAAGGGCGAGATGGTCTCTCGCTGCGTAAATGAAGACCTAAGATAGACATTTTAGAAAAACCAGACCCAAATCCACCTCACATAGGAAAGATTAACACCTAGCTTCTACGAGCGGCATAATTGAGAAACTTTTGCCAAACATTCACCATAATGAGCACTACACTTACCGGTAGCCAAATCCACACCACCTCGCTGATCAGCACGCCAAGACCATAGTGACTCATGAACGGCACGATGCCGATCGGACTGACGAGAACTGGCCGCCACGGAAAGAAATAGCGAATATTATCGAATGGGGCGAAGAAGGCGACGCCGAGACCACCGTCGGTCATGGCGTCGAGCACGCCATGGGAGGCCGTCACGGCGAAGAAGTGCGCGACCAGCAGCCACCACATTGGCGTCCATGTCTGCACGTGTCTAAACGAGAGCTGCACAACGATCAGCCCTAACACGAACGCGAAACTCAACGAATGCGTCAGGCCTCGGTGACCTAATAGGTCGCCATAATCAATGCCGAACGTGAAGCTCAGGACATCGATATCCGGCAAAATCGAACAAAGGATGGACAGCCACCAAAATCTTGGTGGCATCGAGTGAGCTTTCGAAAGCTTGCCGAGCGCCAGTGCGACAACGGCATGTGAGAAAACGGAGGCCATGAGACAAAGCCGCTTACGCTTGGCGCACCAAAACGGGCCGAGTCGTACAGGCGCGGACTAGGTCAACACCGGAGGCGCGCACTGGGCTCTGGAGAACAAAGCCCGGGAAGGGCGAGTGAAATTGGGCCCTTTTCAGCGTCCGGCTAATAGGCGGCAGGACCCGAGAGTGGTTTCTGGGAATAGAGCGGCGCGGCGGTAAGATTATCGAACTCCGCCGTGGCGGCCCCCCGGGTGACAAGGCCGATTTGGCCGGTCCCAAATGTCTTGTCTTCCACTGAGAATACCTGCAAACCGTCAAAGAAGACCTCGATGTACTCCTTGCTAATGATGGTGTTCCGGCGAACACGCAGAAGGTGCCAGGCGACTTTTTTCGGTGGGATGTCGGCGTGCGCCAATGTCGTGGCCTTCCCGTCCTGCACACGAGTGACCTGCATATGCATTCCGGTCGGCTCGACCGTCACAGCATAGTAATTTTGATGGTCGCGAGCCCCAAAAACCACGCCCGCCGAGCCATTGGACTTGCCGCCGGACGTCTCAGCCAACCGCATCCGGACAATGAGATCAAGGTATTCGTACTGTAATGCATCGACAAGCAAGACCTGAAAACAATCTTCGGTACAAGTAGCCGACTGCTTGAGAAGATGGGGAGGTGTCTGCGCCGTAGGATCCTGTACGACTACCCACGTGGGCGCGTCCGCACTCCCGACGCTGAACGAGGAAAACCCTGCGGGCGTCTGTTCAGGTTGCTCCTTGTCGAAGTTCCATGTCTTGAACAGATCAAATGGTACTCGTGATTCAGATGGCGGCTGCTTCGCAGCCATAGATTCACCTGCCCATGCGATTCCCACGTACCCAGGCGCCCCTGAGACAGCCAGCATAACGCCGAAGCACAGGGCACCACACCGAAGAACCCTAGAGCCTAACGACTTCATCAACAGCTCCCATTAAACGACTATGTTGCAGAGTTTTTGTGAACAGGGCGATACCCACAGGCGTTTCAACTGATCGCCTCACTTCCATACACGATACGATATGGCACGGGGAGGTGAACTGGCCCGGCTATTTCGAGGACGGCTTTCTAATCTGCACGATATCCTGGACCCGACGATCACGTGCAGCACGGATTTGTTTCAGCCGCTCACTACGGTTCAAGGTCCACCAGCGGAGACGGTCAAGGAATGACACCTTCGGCGGGGGAACATTGCCGGTTGGAGCCTGCTGAAACTCGTACCCATGTGCGTGCTCGCGAGCTTTAAAAAAAGCACGATATTTGTTCAGATACAGGTTTTCGTCGCTCATCCTCACCCTGTTGCTACCAAGGCACGTTTGCCGCCCGAATAGTACCCGGATCGCGCCGCCGGGTGCAACTGTGCACGCGACAATCTACTCCATAGTTAGGGGCATTGAAAAGCAGGCGGCTGTATACTGTGCCGGTGATCCTCAGGTTCGATTGACATGACGAGCCTGAATCGCGCGACGGACCGAGGCTATGAATGCTTCCCGCTCAATGGGCTTATGAACAAAATCAAAGGCACCAGCTTGAAGTCCGCGATTGACTAATTCCTCTTCTCCATGTCCGGTCATGAGAATGATCGGGATATTGGGCCACCCTGATTGAATCTTCCCTAACAGCCCCAGGCCGTCTAAGTTGGGCATCTTAATGTCGCTGACAACCACGTCATAGTCGGAGATTTTCAAACGCTCGAGTGCCTGCAACCCTGAAAGGCAGGTATCGATCATCAACTCGGGTATGCGCAGCCGTAGCGTTTCCGGAAGCACTTGCAGTAACACCGGATCGTCGTCGACGAGCAGAATGCGAGGCAGCGTCATGCCCCACTCCGTAGATATGACCGGGCTCCCTTCATCTGTAAGCGGTCATCCTACAGCGGTTTACCAAAAGCGGTCAACAATGCCTCGTAGTGCCTAATTATATTAATGTAGGACTTGTGCTTACCAAGCGTCTCTCCGTCTTTTTATCCGTGAATGGAAAAACGCCTACGCCCGGATCCTGATTGACGGGTCTCATACGCAAGCGTAAGGTAAAAGATTATGTCTAATGGTCGCCTGCTTATTATTGACGATGATCCTGCCGTCTTAAGCGCACTCCCCGAAACCATTCGGTTATGGATGCCCGGATCTGTCGTGGATCTTTGCGGCACAGCTCGACTTGCGCTAGATCGCGTTGAAGCCATAGACTACGATGCGATCATTAGCGATATTCGTATGCCGGATACTGATGGATTGACCTTGCTAGAGAGAATCAAAGCGTGCAGGCCGGGCACGCCGGTCCTCTTGATCACGGGGTATGGCGATCAAACCTTGGCGACACAGGCCCTGCGGGGCGGCGCCTTCGATTATATTCTCAAGCCCATCGATCGGGATTACTTTCTGAGCTCGCTCGGTCGAGCACTGCATTTACGACATCTCAGCCGGCAAGCCGAAGAACGTCTGCGGGCAGAAGCGGCCCTTCTTGAAAGCCAACAATCGCTGCATACCCTCCTTGAGACGGTACCGTGTCTGCTCGTAATCACCGATCCAGAAGGACGAATCCTGCTGTTCAACCGTCGCTGCGAAGAACTAACCGCCTATACACGAGAGGAAACGCTTGGCAAATTGATTTTCGATATCGTTATGCCCAAGACCTGGATGGACGAGGTGAGGCAGCGGCTCAATAGTCCGGCCTGCGGCACGCCGCGTCAAATTCCGTGGACGACGAAGGCAGGCGAGGAGCGTCTCATTGAATGGCGATGTGCAGAGATCACTTGGCCGAACTATGCCGATTCGTGTATTCTTGAGGTCGGCATCGACGTCACGGAACGGCGGCACGCAGAAGAAAAGATCGCCTGCCTGCATCGTGAGTTGGATGACCAAGTGATGGCCTACGGCAAAGTGGTGCAGGACCTGGAAGCCTCCAAAACACAATTACAAGAAAAAATCGTCGATTTGGAAATGTTTCAGGATGTCGTAGTCGGACGGGAATTGAAAATGATCGCTCTCGAGAAACAAGTGGCCACGCTCGCGCGTGAATTAGACGCCTTGAAAGCAGGACGGCCGCACGCTTGAGGCCCTGGCTCGGTTGCTGCGGCGTCGTACTGATCGTCTTACTCACCCTTTCGGCTCAATCCCACGAAGAATCAGCAGGTCTCGTTACTGCACTTGAACATGTCTCGACAACAAACCTGATCGCCGATGTGTCGCACCTGAGCGGATCTGATTTTGGAGGCCGATTGACCGGAAGTGCCGAGGACCTCCAATCCGCACATTTCGTCGCGACGCGATTGTCCGCACTCGGCTTGCAATCGTCTCCTTCGCCGCCGGCCTGGATGATGACGACCAGCGTGCAAGCAACCCATATCGCCGACAATCCTCCGCCAGAACTTCTGATGCAGTTCCCAACCTCTTCTCATCTCATTCGCATCGGCCTCGACTATCTCCCGATTCTCGATTCACCTTCCATCAACGTAACCGCCCCTTTGGTCTTTGTCGGATATGGCATTTCCGACACCTCGCATGGGTTCGACGAGTATGCGGGAATCAACGTGCGTGATCGAATCGTTGTCTTTCTCAGGGGAAAACCTGAGTCCTATGTCCACCCCGTCAGCCACGCGGACAAGGTTCGCGCGGCACGTCAGCATGGCGCCTCGGCGTTCCTGACATTCACTGGCCCCCTCATGAATCCCTATGAAACGCGCCGTGGTATGACGCATGCGCCGCTGGCTTTCTATAATCAGACCGGCTCAGATGCACCGTTTCCCGGTGCCTGGATTCACACGGATCTCGCGGAACGCTTCCTGGCGCGTGACTTGTCCCGAATAGGCCGATCATTGCGTGAAGTCCAGCAACAGCTTCAGACTTTGATACCCCAATCGTTTGAAACCGAGACCCCCGTTCGGATGACATGGCACGCTACTCAGGAGAAGGGGACCTTGAACAATGTCCTAGGGCTGTTTCAGGGTAGCGATCCTTCATTAGCTCACGAAACGGTGATCATCGGGGCGCATCGCGATCATTTCGGGCGCCAGGCCGGCCTGCTATTTCCGGGGGCCGATGATAATGCGTCGGGTACGGCGGTCCTGTTAGAGGTGGCCCGCCTCTTCGCCGAATCCGGCTTGTCGCCGAAACGTTCCCTCCTCTTCGTCTCGTTCAGCGGAGAGGAGCAGGGGCTACTGGGCTCACGGCTCTATGTGGAGCAACCGACTCGGCCACTCACGAAGACGGTGGCGATGATCAATATCGATCACGCGGGGGTGGGAAATGGTCGGCTCGCGGTCGGTGTCACGGGATTGGACAAATCGCAAGCGGCACAAGCCGGCGAACATGCCGGCGTACTGAACAACGTGGATCTCTTCGGCTTCTTCCCCGGAGGCGATCATGTGCCGTTTAAGGAAGCTGGGGTTCCGACCGTGACAATCGTCAGTGGCGGACCCCACCCTCATTTCCACCAACCCTCTGATAACTCGGAGACTATCCGTCCTGAGATTTTAGAACTGACTGTCAGGTATGTCGCAGCCTTAACCTGGCAGTTGGCAAACTAGCGATGGGATATTCGAGTCAGGGAAGATTGAGGAGGCTGGATTCAATATCCAACGGCTCGGTGGACCGGCCTACCGGCTGAACGAGAGGAATGGACCGCATCAATCCTGAGGAACCTTGGGCAGGGACAGAAACCGCCGCAACCGGCTGGGTAGGATCTCCAAAGTGCAAGACCGGCGTGATTGGAACGCCGAGGGGATTGACCTGATTCAGGCTAAAGGGCGTCACCAAGTTCGTACTCACATCACGAGGCGGCGGCACCAACACCACCCCCGTCCCGGTCTGGTTAGCGCCTTGAATGATGCCGATCGATAACTGCGGACCGAGCGTCATGATAGCCCCGCTCCAATACTGCCCGGTTGACGGATTGCGAAAGTTGTACGATTCAAAGTTATTGCCGGGTGTATACATGTAGCCCTGAGTACCCTGATTATCCAGATAGAGGTTGCCAGGCCCCACGAGACCGAAGAACGGAGCAACCCCCCCACCGAACGCCCGCACTCCGGACACCGACTGTGCTGCTACGATACCGTGCCATCCGACCATCATGATCGACAGAAGCAGGACTCGCCGCATCATTATCATGATCATGGAATAATCCCCATGCTGAACACTCAGCACCAGATGACAGTCCATCCGAATTCCACTAGTATTATACAGCGATTGCATGCTCTGATCTAGGAGGCCCCATGTATCCTTTATGCGTTCGATTGAGTGGATGGTGTGCCGCGACATTGGCCTTGTGCATGTTCCCCTTATCCCTCGTCGCATCGGCCGCTGAACCGTCTCCCCCCCTGGGCGAGCAGCGCCGCCCCGTCTCTCTGAAAGACGCCGTGCTGGAGGCTCTGGAACGTAATCTCGACATCACCATCAGCCGGCACACGAAGGAAACACGCGTCACAGACATCCTCTTCGAACAAGCAAAGTTCGACCCGACCGTGAGCCTGAATGCACAATACAATCGCCTCGTCTCCCCACTGAACCGTCCGATATTGGGATTTTCCGGCTCAAACGTCACCGCTCCATCTGGGGAGCCCACCAAATTTGATCAGAACACCAGTACCGTAACAGCGGATATGACGCAAAATCTCCTGACCGGTGCCAATTACGACATTAACTATAGTCCGCAACGCACCTTTGTGGGCGGTCCCAACAGCTTTCTATTTAACCCATCGTGGACCGGCGGTTTAGCGTTTACGCTGACCCAGCCGTTGCTGCGCAATGCCGGCGTGGAGGTGAATAAGACCTTCATCCGCATCGCCCAGAACAATGCACAGGTCGAGGAGCAGACCTTTCGCGATCGCGTCCTGACGGTCGTGGCGACGGTCGAGCAGACATTCTGGGAGCTGGTCTTCGCCAACGAGAACATGAAGGTGGGACAATCTGCATTAAAGGCCGCCGAAGAACTTCTGGCGGGGAATCGTGCAAAGGCCAAGGCGGGCGTCATGTCGGCGGTGGAGGTCCTCCAGGCAGAAGCCGGCGTGGCATCGAGAGTGGAACAGATCCTGATCGCTGAGAAGGCGATTTATGATCAAGAGGACCAGCTCCGCCGGCTGCTCAATCCGACTGAACCGGATCTGCGCCAAGACGTTCGCCTGCAGCCGATAGATCAACCGTTGCAAGCGTTGGAACCGATCACGCTCGAAGAAGCCATTGATGTGGCGATCGAACGTCGGCCGGAAATCTTGCAGGCGATGAAAAATATTGAGACGAGCGACCTGAACATGAAATTTGCCAAGAATCAGTTATTGCCTACCCTCTCGGCCCAAGGGACGGTCGGCCTTTCAGGGCTGGGAGCCGGCACCAACGATATGCTCCAACGAAACTTCAGCGGCGATTTTTACAACTATGGCGGCGGATTGGTTTTGAGCTATCCGCTCGGCAACCGCTCGGCCGTCAGCCAATTCAATCGCCGGCAACTCGAAGCTCAAAATGCCCAGGCAACGCTGCAAAGCATGAGGCAACAGGTGATCGTGTCGGTCAAGGAAGCCGTGCGCCGCGTGCGAACGGATTTCAGGCGGATCGAAACAACGCGATCTGCACGAATTCTCGCGGAGAAGCAACTGCAGGCTGAACAAGAGCGATTTAAAGTCGGCTTGAGCACCACGATTTTCGTCCTCCAATTTCAGCGCGACTTGGCCATTGCCCGTGGCAACGAACTCAGGGCCATCGTGGATTACAACAAGTCGCTATCCAATCTCACGCGCAACAAGGCCATTACCTTGGAACGATACAACATGGTCCTTCAGTAGACCATGCCGCAGACGACCCAGCGAGCATTACAGCCGCAGGTCGAACAGTGGTCCGGACTGGCGTTCATTCCCGTGATAGCGACGGCAGGCTACTACGCACTGCCTTCCGGGCTTCAGCAATACGCACCGGTTCAGTTTCTTCCTCAACTCCTCGGCTACCTCTCGCTTGCGCTCTGGGCAGGCAAACATGATGCCATCTCCTTCCGACTGGGGCTCAACTCCTCCAAACTTGTTCAAGGGCTGCAGTGGGGGGTGCCGGTCGGAGTTGCACTGGGAGCGGTCAATGCGATCGTGATTCTTTGGGTCGCGCCTTGGCTGGGAGCCGACATCGAGTTTCTGCACCACACGCCTCATGCGCACGCCCCTGTTGTGCTGATGCTCCCTTGGGCGATTCTGTTCATTGCCATCGGCGTCGAACTGAATTTTCGAGGGTTTCTTCTCGGCCGGCTGCTGGCTTTTTCTCATGATATCCCGCTGCGCGACCATCCGCATCTTGCAAGCGCTACAGCCATCGTTGGCTCGGCTCTCGTATTTTCGTTCGACCCCTTCATGGTGATGACATTCAAACATCTTCATTGGATCGCTGCCTGGGACGGACTCGTGTGGGGTATGATGTGGGTGAGATTGAGAAATCTCTACGCGACCATCACCGCCCACGCGGTTGAAGTTATCGTGATGTACACCGTATTGAAAACGGTTTTTAACACATGAAATTCCAGGGGCGAAGGAGACGTGGCCAGATGCAAGGGCATAGGTGAGACAACACCAGCGGCGTACCATCCATACCGCCCAGCCGTCCAGTTCTTTAGCCATGGAGTACGTTGAGGGACTTTTTCGACTGCAGAACCCCGCAGACGGCCTCGTATCATTCGTGAAGCATGACGCCTTCGTTTTCCAGCTACCTCATCAATGAGCCTTTCGGCGATCCGGGTCTCTACGTCGAAATCAAATGGGCACGCCGGGCGTTGTTATTCGATTTGGGCGAGAACGAGGCCCTAAGCCCAACCCGCCTTCTTCGTGCCACCGATCTGTTCATCTCGCATACGCACATGGATCACTTCATTGGATTTGACCGCGTGCTCCGGATTGCACTCGGCCGGGGGAAGACGCTTCGCCTGTACGGTCCACCGAGCCTCATTGAGAATGTCGGTGGAAAACTGCGAGGGTATACCTGGAATTTGGTGGATGGCTATCCCTTGACCATTGAGGCACACGAATTCCACCCGCATGAGACACGGACGGCCGTGTTCCGGGCCACCGAAGGCTTCCGCTCACGCGAGACCGTCTCTCCCGCGCGCACGCGGCACAGGCCTACGGCTCCATTTCCCGTGCTCGAAGATCCCATGTTTTCCATTACGGCCACTTCGTTGAATCATCGCATTCCATCATTCGCGTACGCCCTACAGGAACAATTTCACATCAACATTAATAAGGAGCGCCTTCATGCGGCAGGGCTGCCGGTGGGATCGTGGCTCAAGGAACTGAAGCAACACATCTGGCAAGACCAGCCGGACGACTTCTCCTTCACCGCGACGCTGTACTTCGAGCACCGAAAAGAGGAACGGACCTTCCGATTAGGCGATGTAAGAAGTCGCTTCGTCACGATCACGCGGGGCCAGAAAATCGCTTACGTAGTTGATGTCCGTTACGATGACGACAATGAAGCCAAGATCGTCGAGTTGGCCCGTGGCGCCGACACCTTCTACTGCGAGGCGCCATATCTCGATCGCGATGCAGATAAGGCCCGGGAGCGATATCACCTCACCGCGCGGCAGGCCGGTCTCATGGCCGGCAAAGCCGGGGTGCGAAATCTCGTTGTCTTTCATTTTTCGCCGCGGTATACCGGGCAAGGACAGGAAATTGTAAAGGAAGCGAGAGAGGCATTTCTGGATAGCCGGTAAAATTGCGGCCATCCGAAGAGGGACGGTGGGGAATCGCCTCGCTCGTTTGAAGAAAAGAGTGACGAGGAGACGAGAAGGAGCGATGAATGAGTGACTTGGTGAAGTACGCATTATATTTCTTGCTGGGCGGCGTCTTGGTCAGCGGCTCGACCTATGTCGGATCAATGGGACGAGGGTTTATCGCAGCGTTCGCCAGCACATTTCCCGCAATCACGGGGATCACGTTCATTCTGATCTATCTCAATGGCGGCACCGATAATACCTTGTCCTATGCCAAACACCTGCTGCTGTTCGTGCCGCCGTGGACAGCCTATGTGCTTTTTATCATCTTTGTGCTCCCACGCTTCGGCTTCTGGCCCGCGATGATCGGCGGCCTTGCCCTCTATATGACGTGTGTGGGCCTGCTCAAGTTGACGCTGCAATAATGTCAACCATTGCAGTTGCAACACCCCGCTTGGTACGATTTTCTGTTTTATCTCCATCTGAAAGGTTTCGTGACACACCCTATCTCCTCTCACGCGGGCGGCGACCTCATCATCGAAGGCGCGCGGCAGCATAACCTCAAGAACATCTCGCTCACGATTCCCCATAATGCCGTCACGGTGATTACCGGGGTATCCGGATCGGGGAAGTCGTCGCTGGCATTCGATACGCTATTTGCGGAGGGGCAGTGGCGGTACGTGGAGTCCCTCTCCACCTATGCCCGCATGTTTTTGGAAAAGGTGGATCGGCCCGACGTCGACCGACTGATCAATATTCGTCCGGCGATTGCGATCGAGCAAAAAAATTCGGTTCGGACCGCGCGCTCGACCGTCGGGACATCGACCGAGATTTCAGATTTTCTCCGACTGCTCTTTGCGAAGATCGGTCGTCCCACCTGTCCGGACTGCCAACAAGAAGCACGCGGCTACCAGCCGGCCGACATCGTCGACGAGTTGCTGAACCGCTTCATGGATAGTCGCGCCATGATCTTGTTTCCCGTGGATGATGCCCGCGGGGACGACGCGGCGCTCGTTCAGTCTCTTTTGACAAGAGGATACATCCGCGTCAAATGTGGCGAGGACCTTATCGATCTGGAGCCTGATCTGGCCTTACCTACGCACAATCTCACGGATCTGTATGTCGTGCTGGATCGGCTGGCGCTCCGTGCTGACAATCGCGGGCGATTGATGGAAGCGGTCGAAAGTGCCTTACACGAAGGCAACGGCACATGCCGCGTGGAGGTGATCGGCCATGGTCCCCACAACTACAGCACTCGGTTCATGTGTCAGCGATGCGAGCGGACGTTTGAACCGATCCGGCCGGTCATGTTCTCCTTCAATCACCCCCTGGGTGCCTGTTCGGAGTGCAAGGGGTTTGGGAATATTCTGCGCTACGACGAGGAGCTGGTCGTCCCGAATCGAACCTTGTCATTGGGCGACGGAGCCATTGAACCCTGGATGAAACCCGGCACTGACTGGTGGCACAAACAGATGCTGACCGCCATGAAACGCCGCCGGATCAGCGTGACGACCCCATACGATCAATTGACCGAACATGAGCGGGCGCTGCTGTGGAAAGGCGACCGTGCCTTTGAAGGGATCGATCAATTCTTCGCGCACCTCGAGCGTAAACGGTACAAGCTTCATGTCCGAGTCTTCCTCAGCCGATACCGCAGTCCGGTTCCCTGTCCGTCCTGCCATGGCTCGCGGCTGAAAGCCGAAGCGCTCCACGTCAAGATCGGGGGACACGATATTCACGGAGTCTCGATGTGGACCATCGAGGAGCTGGGGCGTTGGCTCGGCGAGCTGAAACTGTCCGATTTTGAAGCGCGTATCGCCCATGATATTTTACGGCAACTTTCAATGAAGCTCGGCTTTCTCCGTCGAGTGGGCCTCGGTTATTTGACGCTCGCCCGCCAGACCCGCACACTCTCCGGTGGAGAGGCGCAGCGCATTACCCTCGCCAATCAGCTCGGCTCCCGGTTGGTTGGAACCCTGTACGTCCTGGATGAACCGACCATCGGGCTACATGCCCGCGACACCGCCATGCTGGCTTCCATCATGAGAGAACTGGCCGATGCCGGCAACACGGTGGTCATCGTCGAGCACGACAAACAGATGATGCTTGCCGCCGATCACATTATCGAAATGGGTCCGTTTTCCGGTGAGCGAGGAGGAACGATCGTGGCGGCTGGACGTCGGGATACATTCCTGGCTGATCCGATTTCTCTCACCGCTCGCTATGTCCGGGGAGATGAACGTATCCCGGTGCCTTCGGTGCGTCGTCGCGGCAACGGCAAAGCGCTCATTCTCACGGGCGCGCGGGAACATAACCTGAAAGATGTCACTGCGAGATTTCCGCTCGGCATGCTCATCTGCGTGACAGGAGTCTCCGGCTCGGGTAAGAGCACGCTGGTGCGGGACACGCTGTATTGCGCCGTCGCGCGCGCCTTCCGAGTTGCCACGCTGCCGATGGGTCGTTTTACGGCGATGAAAGGCTTGGAACATCTGTGTGGCGTTCGACTGATCGATCAAGAACCGATTGGGCGAACCCCTCGATCGAACCCCGTCACTTATTTAAAAGCCTTCGACGACATCCGCCGTCTCTTTTCTACGCTGCCGGAGGCGAGGCGACGCGCTCTCACGCCGGCACATTTTTCGTTCAATACAACAGGAGGGCGCTGCGAACGGTGCCAAGGCACCGGTTATGAGAAACTGGAGATGTATTTTTTCGAAGATATGTACGTCACATGCGAAGCGTGCAATGGACACCGTTTTAAGCCGGAGGTCCTTGCCGTACGCTATAAGGGAAAGACGATTCGAGATGTGCTGAACTTGACCGTCAGCGACGCCATGTCGTTTTTCGCGGACTCCCCTCGCCTTGGCGCGAAATTCCATCTGCTGGCGTCCATCGGTCTCGGCTACCTCCGACTAGGCCAGCCGGCGACGAGCCTCTCGGGCGGCGAAGCTCAGCGCCTCAAGATTGCGGCGGAGCTCAAGGACCGCTCATCTCGCGAGACTCTCTATATCTTGGATGAACCCACCACGGGGCTTCACCTGGAGGATATCAAGAAATTGCTCAGCGTCCTTAACAAACTGGTCGATGCCGGACATACCGTCTTGATCGTGGAGCATCATCTCGACGTGATCAAGGCTGCCGATTGGATCATCGATCTTGGCCCCGAAGGCGGTGAGGCAGGGGGCCACATTGTGGCTGAAGGCCGACCCGAACAGGTGGCCGCGGTCAAGACGTCACATACCGGACGTTTTTTGCGATCCGTACTCAGTCAAGAAAAAGCATGAAGCGGAGTCAATGCGGCGGGCAAATAAGAGGCGTTGTCGGTCCGCCCTTAGTTTAAGCTTGGATCGATCGGCATGTCTGCGTACATTTCATACGACTTACCAAGGGATCGAACAATGTCCGGCCAAATGCTGCCTGGATCTTTTTGAAAGACGACGGTGGGATCGGCAGGCAACGTGATCCATGAACCAGTCTTCATTTCCTGCTCGAGCTGACCGGGCCCCCACCCTGAATAGCCTGCATAAGCGCGAAAGGCCTCGGCCCCGGTCGGCGTGGTCAGGACCCGTTCGACGGCGGCCAAGTCCCCACCCAGGTACACTTTGTCAAAAACATGATGCGTCTCGCTCGGCTCCTCCGCTAATCGATACAGAATCAGAACCTGGTTCTGCTGGACCGGGCCTCCCGAAAAAAGCGGATGTCGCTGCCCTTCTAGGATAGGAATTTGGGGCAAGGCTTCGGTAATCGACATGGCCGTTGGACGGTTGACGACGACCCCAAGCGCGCCCTCCGGTCCATGCTCGCACAGCAGGACGACGGTTTGTCTAAAATTCGGATCTCGCAAGGCAGGAGTCGCCACGAGAAAGATGCCTTTTCCAAGCCCTTCGTTCATCAACTCATCCTACCACTGTGTTCCTGTCAGAAGTAAGGCCGAATCGGCGGAGGGCAAGGGCTAGCTTTCGTAGAATTGCGTTCGGCGGCCGCGGAGCAAATCATTGTATGGATTGAGAGACTTATTGCGAGCCTCGTACGGATCGATGTCCAGCACACGGAGACTGTCCTGATCAGACGGTGCACGGGACAGAATTGCGCCCTCTGGACTGACGATTTCGCTCTGGCCGATATAGGTCAGCCGTTTCTTTCCTCCCCGCTCTTCCGATCCTATTCGATTGGCTGTGATGCTGAACACCCGATTCTCCAGAGACCGCGTCACCATGGCCTCCGGGCAGTGGGGCAGAACAAGATTCGACGGATGACAAATGATGTCGGCGCCTCGGAGCGCCAGCGTCCGTGCCGATTCCGGATAGAACCAGTCAAAACACACCATGATCCCGATTCTGGCTGATCCAATGTCCCACACCTGAAAACCTGTGTCGCCCGGAGAAAAAAAGAGGGTTTCCTCATAAAACAGATGTGTCTTGCGGTAACAGCCGAGAAACCCTGACGGCGCGACGATCACCGCTGAATTGTAACAATGCGCCCCATCGCGTTCCGGCAGCCCTCCGACGAGCACCATGTGTCGATCCCGCGCCACCTGGATGAGACGCTGAGTCGTCAAACCGTCCGGCACCGGTTCGGCTAATTCTTCCACTTCTTGTTTTGAAATGAATTGATAGCCTGATGCAAAGAGTTCAGGAAGTACCATGAGATCACAGTGTACCTCGCTCAGACGGTTCGACACCGTGTCGAGATTTCGCTTGACCTCGCCGAAGATTGGATTGAATTGATAGAATCCGACGTTCATGTGCTGACGCGGCAAATAAAAACGGGCAGGGACATCGTCCCTACCCGTTCGTGTTGCGAACCGACCATTACTTCGCTTCAGACAGATGCATGACCGCTCCCTCAGCGGACTTTGTCGCGACATCTGCATGACCCGCCTTGCCATGTTCGACCGCGTCTTTCAATCCCTTCACACCTTCGGCAACATGCGGATTATCTTTCATGTCCTTCTGGGCGGCCTCGGCATGCTTCAATGCCACCTCGGCATGCTTCACCAATACATCTGCATGACCTTTCTTCCCATGCTCAATTGCTTCTTTCGCATGTTCTACGGCTTCGGAGACGTGTTTATTCTCGGCCGCCAAGGCCACACCCGACGAAACCGACACGCTTATAAAACCGGTCGCCACGCTCAGGGCCAATGCACCAAGAAGCCATTTTCTCCGCATGCCGCACCTCCTCATAATCTAGGTTAGAATACAATATCGATGTGACCTTAACACGCGATTTTTCGGGGTGTCAAGCCGAGAGCTAGGAAGGTCGCGGGGCATCCTGATTGATGATTTTATGCAGTAATTTTGCATCGGTTTCAGTGGGTGCGGCAAAATCCCGGCTCCATTCCCACCACGATCCCGGATAATTTCTCACCCGCGGATAGCCGACTACCTTGAGTACGAAATATACCCAGGCAGACCGCACGCCGCCTGTACAATAGCACACGACCTCCTGTCCCTGGTGCAACCCTCGTTCTTCAAGACTTGCCTTGATCGCATTTGCATCTTTCAGCGTGGCATCGGGATTGAGGAACCCGTTCCAGGGCACACTGACCGCCGAGGGAATATGGCCCGGGCGAGGGATGCCCGCGATCTCCTTCCCGACGTATTCTTCGAGGCTACGCGCGTCCAGGAGCATCGTCTCCGGATGGGGACGCTTCACCATTTGCTTGAGTTCATCCTTCACGGCAATACGGTCGGGGCGTGGTGACGCCTTGAACGTGCCTGGTGGCGGGCTATTGACGCCATGTTCATAGCGCCGTTTCTCCGCCACCCACTTCACCCAGCCGCCGTCGAGAATCCGCAGCTTGTCCAGTCCGAGATATTCCAGCATCCAGAACATCCGTCCTTCGTCGCCCCAATTATCAAAAGGATTGGAATAGATCACCACATCGGTGTCCTGACTAATCCCCAACATTCTGATCTTTTGCTCTATGGCAGAAAGATCGGGGTTGAGCAAACCCTTTGCGACCGCGTTGGGATCGCTATAGTCATGCCAGGTGGAATGGACTGCGCCTGGGATATGACCCCCGAATGCGTAAGCGGCTTTGCCTCGCACATCGAGGATCACGAGGCCGGAACGGCCCAGATTCTGCTCAAGTGTTTCCGTGTCGATCAATAATGGATGCTTCATGACAATGCCTCGTCGTCTGCTTATTCAGATGAACTCCCCAACCATGCCCTCCGACCTCATTTACTGAGGCCCGCTCCGGCTCCTTCTATCCGACACCCCCCAAGGACACGCCATGCTCGTTTAGCTTGGCTCGTTCATTCTGTAAAATATGGCACGACAGCCACGTTTTCAAGTACAAGTAGCCGCTATGCCAGCCTAAACTCAGACAATTATGAATCAAGCAAGGCGGACACGTGCCGTTCCACCGACGCGGACAACGCCTGCAGGTTATAGCCGCCCTCCAGGGATGACAGAAGACGACCTTGGCTATGACGCCTGGCGATAGAAACGACCATGCGTGTCAGGTCCGCATAGCCTTCTTCAGTTAACCCCATGCTTGCCAGCGGATCATCTTTGTGCGCATCGAAGCCCGCCGAGACAATAACAAAATCAGGTTGAAAGGCATCGGCGGCAGGGATCAAGAGTTTTTGGAACACCTCACGATACGCATCATCCCCTTGGCCGGCCTTCATGGGCACATTGATCGTCGCTCCCGCCCCGCGGCCGACCCCGGCTTCCGTTCCATGACCCGTCCCTGGATAATAGGGATACTGATGAGTGCTGAAGAAGAGTACCGAGGGATCATCGTCAAACGTGTGTTGCGTGCCGTTTCCGTGATGCACATCCCAATCGACAATTAGGACGCGCGCCATGGCATGGCGCCGCTGAAGATAGCGCGCTGCAATTGCCACATTATTAAACAGACAAAACCCCATCGCGTGATCGCGCTCGGCATGGTGACCGGGTGGCCGCACGGCGCAAAAGACATGCTCGACGGAACCGGCCACGATCGCATCGGCTGCGGCCAACACCCCACCGGCTGCCAAATAGGCAGCGGAGAGCGATCCAGCGGACATCGACGTATCGGGATCGAGGGACACGCGCCCGCTGGTTGGAGCCCGTCGCTTCAAGCTTTCCACATACGACGCCGTATGGACTTGCGTAATCCATTCGTCGGAGGCACGGGACGGCTCGATCCGGACGAGGCGATCGAGCACGCCGGCGTGTGCAAGACGAGAGATGATTGCCCGAAGACGGTCAGGTGATTCGGGATGGCCGGCGCCCATATCATGCTCAAGATACTGCGGATGATAGACAATCCCAGTGCGTCCCATGACCTCTCTCTTCCATTTTTGTGAGTTGTCGGCCACGCCACTAGGAACGGGAGGCTATCGTAACACGGGGTTCAGATGATAGACAATTGTTGGGTGAGCGTGATACGGTCCACGAGATAATCATGCTGTGAGTGGAGCACGAATGGCAAATCCTCGTATTGAGCCTTTGAAAAAAGTATTGGCGATCGATCCGAACGACGAGGTGGCATGGTTCGGCTTGGGAAAAGCCTATATGGAGGATGGGAATTTCGCCGATGCTGCAACTGCACTTGAAAGCTGCATCCGAGCGAAGCCGACCTATTCAGCCGCCTATTACGCCTTGGCCCAATCACTTCAGAAGCTCAGCCGTATCGACCGATGCCGGGAAATCGTCGATCAAGGCATCGAGGTCTCGACCAAGAACGGCGATGCCATGGTGACCAAAAACCTTGAACTGTTAAAGCAGAGCCTGCCGGCCCAATAGTCCCTTCTGAACGGGATCCCGATGCACTATTTCGCGACGTGATGTGATTCCTAGTTTACCCGTGCACTTCCTTCCAGCGATCCGCTGAAACGCAGTGCTAGTTTTCGCGGCCTTTCAGCAACTCGGGATGCTCCCGCGCGAGCTGTTCGTAGAACTCATCTAACCACCGCCCTGCGCAGCTAAGCACTTCGCGAACCAGCGGCTCCGGTTGGCCGGTCTTGGCGATCGTCCATTGACAGACGTATTCAAGTAATGTCTCTCGTTCAAACCGCTGGGTGCTCGTCCCAGCCAGAGCCCCCAGCTCGGCAAAGCCTGTCACGATAATATCCTTCACCAGATCGCGGGCATAGGACGTGCTGGCCGTGACATATTGCACCGCGCGGTCCAGTTCCTGCTCTGTCATCACCCGGTCCTTTCTCTCACGAAACGTTTCACAAACTGCTCCCCCTGCTCACCGCTTGTCGCCGCGACCCGCGACAAAACGCTTAAGGACACCCAGATCTAAGCCATTGAAACATTATGCTGAATTATTTCAATTTCAGAATAGTCCGAATGTTATCATGAAAGGGTATCGAGAGGGAGCAGTTATGAAACGAACGATTACGAAGCGCCAGAGTACGAAAACATCATCTCGCCATATGGAGTCTCAAGCCTTATCGGACCAGTGGGATCTCACTCATTTGCTGACCCAGCCCCAGGAGGAATTTGAGAGGTCAATAAAGAGGTTGGACAGCCAGGTATCAAAATACGAATCGCTGCGAAGCACGTTAAGCCCGGACATGTCGAGCAAGGCCTTTCTCGACATCCTGGGTCTCAATGAAGCCATCGCCCGAGAGTCGGCTAAGCTCAGCGCGTACGCCTACTTATGGTTTTCCGAGAACACGAAAAACCTCGAAGCCAGAGCCTTTAAGACCAAAGTCGAGGAGCGGCTCACCGCGCTTCAGAATCGCATGCTGTTCTTTGACTTATGGTGGCAGACGGTGGATGAAGCCAACGCCGCACGCCTGATGCAGTCTTCCGGAGACGTCCGCTACTTTTTGGAATCGATCCGGCGATACAAGCCGCATACGCTCTCGGAAGCCGAAGAAAAAATCATCAATTTGAAAAATACGACCGGACGGCATGCCGTGAACACCCTGTACGACGTGCTCACGAACGGCCTCACATTCAGCCTCACAGTAAAAGGAAAACGCAAAACCCTCACCCGCGAGCAACTCTCCATCTATGTTCGGAGTCCCGCATCCAATATGCGCGAGACAGCCTACAAGGAGATGTACCGGGTCTTCGCTGGACACCATGACGTGCTCGGCGAGATGTATACGACGCTGGTGAATGATTGGAAGAGCGAGAACATCGAGTTAAGAAAATTCGCTTCGCCGATCGCCGCCAGAAATCTCGGCAATGATGTCCCTGATGAAGCCGTCGACGCGCTTCTGACCGCCTGCTCAAAGAATGCCCCAATCTTTCAGGACTATTTCCGAATCAAGGCGAGAATCTGCAAGATTCGTCCAATGAGTCGGTATCATATTTATGCGCCTCACCGGTCGGAACGAAAACGGTACCGCTATCCCTATGCCGTGCGCATGGTACTGCAGGCCTATCAAACTTTTTCACCGCAGCTGGCAGAACAGGCCAAGCAGGTATTAAGTGAACGTCATGTGGATGCACGTACTTTTCCCGGGAAACTAGGGGGAGCCTACTGCTATAGCGTGCTCCCGGGATCTACCCCTTATGTGCTCTTGAACTATACAGGTGAAGCGAGGGATGTCGCCACCTTAGCTCACGAACTGGGCCATGCAGTCCATGCCATGATGGCCTCCTCCCATTCGGTGTTTACCTTTCATTCCACCTTGCCCTTGGCCGAAACGGCTTCGGTGTTCGGTGAACGGCTGCTGTCCGAAGCCCTCATGGCTCAGGAGTCCAGCAAGGCCATCAAACAAGGGCTGTTACTAGCCCAGCTAGATGATATTTATGCGACCGTGCTCAGGCAGGCGTACTTTATCTTATTTGAAAAGTCAGCCCATCAGATGGTAGCCCAGGGTGGGACGGTCAAAGACTTAGCGGATATCTATTTAGCCGGGCTCAGACAGCAGTTCGGCAAAGCTGTCAAGGTTCCGGATGAATTTCGATGGGAATGGCTGACCATTCCTCATATCTTTGCAAGCCCATTCTATTGCTATGCCTATAGCTTTGGGAACCTCCTCGTCCTAGCCCTATACCACCGTTATAAACAGCAGGGCGCCGCATTCGTCCCTAAATACCTCGATCTCCTGGCCGCAGGCGGATCCAAAAGTCCAGAAGCCATCTTGACTGACGTCGGGGTGGACATGCGATCAGAGGCCTTCTGGCAATCCGGCTTTGATACCATCCGCGACATGGTCCTCGAGTTGGAACGGATGCAAGCCTAGCCGCTTGCATCCGTTCTGAGCCTCTACGCCCCTGTCAGTGGATCCGCTGTCCCATATATTCTTCCTCTAATTTGGCCTTGACAACTGCCGATTCAACGGCTATGATTCCCCTTGTTGAGAACGGTTATCATAATCGTTCCAAACATTCGGCAGTCTGAGTTTCACCACATACTCGATCCAATAAGGAGTTCGTATGTATGTCTGCCTGTGCAAAGGTCTCACGGAATCTGATGTTCAGCAAGCCGCGCGCGCGGGGCAAGTGTGTCCCGAAACGCTTAAGATGTGTTTCGGGTTAGAGGATGATGATTGTTGCGGACGGTGTGCCAAGAATATCTACGAACTGGTCGCTATTGCGAATAGTGCCGGCTCTCTGACGAGCGAGCTTCCTATGCTGCCTCAAAATCACCGTTAGGCGAGTCTATCCGGCCCCGTTGGTCTGGTCCGGATCCTGGCGGTGGGCTACTGTCTCGCCGCCGGCTTCATTCTCCACGTAACCTCCGCTACGCGCTGACCCAGCTCCCTCGCACTCGCCAACTCTTTCTCGTCAATGCCGGGACTATCGCCTTCAGTCGTCGCTGAGGCTCCAAACGCTCCGCCGCCGCTCACGACGATCATCTGATTACCGAGCATGGCGGCTAATATCGAGAGCATGGTCAGTTCCTTACCGCTGGATAGCTGCCCGCCGGTCGTGAAGGCGGCCCCCACCTTGTTCCGCATCTTGAAGTCCGGAAAGACGCCGAACTTGAACTGCCAGTTATCAATGAACGTCTTGACCTCCCCCGCCATATTTGACCAGTAGACGGGCGAGCCGACGACCAGAGCGTCTGCTGAAAACAGCTCGTCCGCCGTCACTTGCCCAACTCGCTTTAACAGCACCTTTGTCCCGGGCACGCCTTTAGCCCCTTCCAATACCCCCTGAGCCATTTTTTCCGTATGGCCGCTCATCGAATGGTAGGCCACGAGCACCATAATAGAGGGCTCCTCGGCCCGTGCCGCCACGAAGCTGAAAAACATCAGCACAATCGAAAGGACGCAGGCAAACATTTTCATACAGCCCTCAACATTAGAGGTGACGCATCATGAGGATGTAGCACGAGGAGACCAAGGGCAGAATTGTGGGAAATGGGCCGGCGGATGAAACAATTGATCGTGAAAAGATGAGCTCAATGGCGAATGGTCACTTCATCCATATGCTCTTCAACCGATACCTCAGTTAGCGTCCCCCGATAGTCGCACTTATGGCAACGGATCCGCCATTCCTCGATCCATTTTTCCTGCACGTACGATTGGCGGCACTGGGGGCACACAAAGACTCCCTTTTTAAACAGCACGCGGCGTTTTTCTTTCATAGAGGCCTCGGGTGAACGATGATATTACCCTCACCATGGCATAGGAACATATTGGATTTCAAGACGGCACCTCGCGTGCCGGAGTCTCCGGTTCATCGGCCTGGCGTTTTTTCATTTCCTCTTCAAGCAACACCCGCCGGAGGACTTTCCCAACGATGGTTTTCGGAAGCGCCGTACGGAACTCGACCTTTTTCGGGATCTTAAACTTGGCTAACTCCTTGCGACAATGATCCAGCAGTTCGGCGGCTCCGGCGCGTTCGCCTTCCGCTAAGACAACGTAGGCCTTGATGAGCTCCCCGCGCATCCCCATCGGAATGCCTACGACGACGGCCTCTTTGACCTTCGGATGTCTGCAGAGCACTTCCTCGACTTCACGGGGGTAGACGTTTTCCCCGCCTGATTTAATCATGTCCTTCTTACGGTCTTCGATGTAAAAAAAGCCGTCGTTGTCCATCCGCGCCATATCGCCGGTATACAACCAGCCGTCGCGAAGGACATGCTGTGTCTCTTCAGGTCGGTTCCAGTAGCCTTGCATGACTTGAGGCCCCCGGATAACAAGCTCTCCCACTTCGCCAATCGGCAGATCGTACTGCCCGCTTTCAATATCCCGGATCGCGACATCGGTGTCCGGCAGAGGCAGTCCAATACTCCGGCGACGCCGCTCGTCCTCACCCGGATGAATGGGATTCACGTGCGTCACAGGAGCCGCTTCGGTCAGTCCGTACCCCTCAACGAGCCGCGCGCCGGTCAACTTTTCGAAACGGTGCTGCACATCGGGATGTAAGGGGCCGGCTCCGCTGATACAAAGCCGAATGGACCCTAAGCTATACCGCTCAAGGTGTTGATAGTTATTGATAGCCGAATACATCGCCGGAATGCCGGGAAACACGGTGATGTGCTCCTGCTCAATGGTCTTCAACACCTCACCGACTTGAAAACGCGGAAGCAAGACCAGGCTGCCGACCACACTGACGGCCAAATTCTGGCACGCGCTCATCCCATACACATGAAAGAAGGGAAGCACGGCGAGAAACTTTTCTTCTCCCTTCCGGAGTGACGGCATCCAATGACGGCACTGTAATGTATTCGCGACGAGGTTTCGATGAGTCAAAACCACGCCCTTTGGGGTTCCCGTCGTTCCACCCGTATACTGCAGCAGCGCGACGTCGTCAGGAGACACATCGAACGGCCGCTTTTTCAGACGATGTTTCATGAACCGAGACCAAGGAATAATCGTTGTCGAGACCGGTAGGCGATCCCGCTGTCGCTCCTTTCGCTTCACCCAGGGATAGAGAAGACGTTTCAACCAGGGAAGGTACTCTTCTGGTCCGGTGACGATCACCCGTTTCAAACATGTCCGACCAACCAGTGGTGCAATGCGGGAATAAAATTGAGGTAAGGCAATGATGGTATCGCAACCTGCATCAGAGACCTGATGCGCAATCTCTTGTTCAACATAAAGAGGATTAATAGGGGTAACGGAAGCCCCGGCCTTGAGACTACCGAAATACGCAACGACGGTTTGCGGAAGGTTCGGCAGCATGATCCCCACGACTCCTCTCGCGTTTTGGCGTAGGTGTGCGAGCGCTTGGGCAAACCGACTGGTGAGGTCATCCAGCTCGATATAGGAGAAGGTCGCGCCGTAGTAGCGGAGGGCGGGACGGTCTGGATACTCGTTGGCGGCTGCTGTGAGGAGATCCGGCACGACAGAGTCCGGATAAGACAATGTCGGCGGCACATCAGGATCATAGTGAGCGGTCCAAATACGCGGCATGGTTGTTCAACTCTTGACGATTGAATTGACGACCGCTAGGATCGGCACATGCTACCCCCCAGCCGATGCGGTCTACTACTGACCTGCCTCATGGCACTCACACTGTCCATTCGCACGCACGCCGCGGCTGGACAAGACGGCCTCATCCAGATTTCGACGCCAAACGGCGCCGTCATCCAGGCAGAAATCGCCGACACGACGGAGAAGCGCGCAAAAGGATTGATGTATCGGGAGTCACTGCCAAAAAACCGTGGAATGCTCTTCACCTTCGCCGAGCCTCAACTGTGGACATTTTGGATGAAGAATACCCGGATCCCGTTGGATATCATTTGGATGGACGGCAAGAAACGAATCGTCCATATCGAGCGCAACGTTCCGACCTGCTCTCGCACTGACGATGGATGCCCACAATATCAACCCAACGACAATGCGATGTACGTTCTGGAGTTGGCGGCAGGCGTAGCCGATGCTCTGAAACTACAACGAGGCCTAGTCCTCAAGTTCCAAGTTCCGTCTTAAGACGTTCACAGCCATACGTGAACCAATCCCGCTCAATCTTACCCATTCACGAATAACATCAGACTATTCAAAACGATCATCGATTACACGACCCCGGCCCAGGCGCACCCCTTCCCCTGGCAAGGCCATACGCGAGGCCAAACCAGAGACGTAGCAATATTTCACCCGCCAATCCTGAGCCGCCAAGACCGGCTCTTGCCCATAGTTACGTTGAGGACTTGGCCCAAGCGAGGATGCCGCTGGTAGCCGTTTTCAGCAGCCTGCATTATCGAACTTGCCAAGAGCGCACCCGCCGTGCCGTAATCACACCATTCACGCGCTCGATCGCTTTGAGCACCCGATCCAAATGCGCCGTATCCTTCACCTCGATCACGAAGTCGAGTTGTGCTTTCTGATCTTCCCGTGTCGTGATTTCCGCGCGACTGATGTTGGCCTCGCTTTCAGAAATAGACGCCGACACATTGGCCAACACCCCTGTCTTGTCCACGGCCAGCACCGAGACTTTCACCCCGTGAATGCTTGAGGTGGTCGTGTCCCATTCCACGTCCACCAATCGCTCCTTATCATAGTCCAAGGCTTCAAGATTGGGGCACCCGACTGAGTGGATGGTGAGCCCGCGGCCGCGTGTAATGTAACCCATGATGCGATCGCCCGGAACCGGATTGCAACACCGAGACAACTGCATCAGGAGGTCGCGCCCACCACTGACCTTGACGCCCTTTTCAACCGTCTTGGGCACAGCCGGTTTTGATACGTCCTCTGTTTCCGGGGTCCGCTCCTCGGTAGGACGAGGAATCAACCGACTGATGACTTGTGCGGTGGGCAATCGTCCATAGCCGACGGCCCCCGCGAGTTCATCCGCGGAGTCACATCCCAGATCGCGGGCCACCAACAATAATCGATCAGATTTAAACAGTTGCGCCGGAGGCAGATCATGGCGCCGGAATTCACGCTCCAATAGCCGACGGCCGATCTCCACGCTGCGCTTTTGCTCTTCGATTTTGAGCCAGTGCTTGATCTTCGTTTTTGCGCGCGACGTGCGGACGAACTTCAGCCAATCCTTGTGAGGAACCTGCGTAGGAGCCGTAAGAATCTCGACGGCATCGCCGCTGCTGAGTTGATACTTGAGCGGCACGATCTTGCCGTTGACCTTCGCGCCGACACAATGATCGCCGACCTCGGTATGGATCGCATAGGCAAAATCCACCGGCGTGGATCCCTTCGGCATCTCTTTGACCAGGCCTTTGGGCGTGAACACATAGACGACATCGTGGAACAGGTCCAGCTTCACGGTGTCCATGAACTGCCGATTGTCGGCCAGGTCCTGATGCCATTCGACGAACTGGCGCAGCCAACTGAAGACCTTGCCGTCCTTGTCGTCGATCTGGCCACGCTCCTTGTATTTCCAATGCGCCGCAATCCCGTAGTCCGCAATGCGATGCATCTCTTCAGTGCGAATTTGAAATTCGACGTGTTCCCCTTTGGGCCCGACAACGGTCGTATGGAGCGATTGATACAGGTTCGATTTCGGAATCGCGATGTAGTCCTTGAAGCGGCCGGGCACCGGTCTCCAGAGTGAATGGATCAATCCCAGGACCGCATAGCAATTCATCTTCGTATCGGTAATCACGCGAATGGCGGTGAGATCGTAGACCTCTTCGAATGAGATGGATTGGCGCTCCATCTTTTGGTAAATGCCGAACAGGTGCTTCGGACGGCCCTGGACTTCGCATGTCAGGCCATTCTCAGCCAGCGCACCCATCACCAGTTGGGCGACCTCTTGAATGTATGCCTGCCGGTCTTCATCGCGCTTGGCAACGCGGAGCTTGAGCATGGCATACGCATCCGGCTTGAGATATTTGAGGCACAGGTCTTCCAACTCATTCTTGATCCACCCGATTCCGAGCCGGTTCGCCAGCGGGGCATAAATCTCCAACGTTTCCTGGGCAATCTGCTGTCGCTTGGTTTCGTGCAAATGTTCCAAGGTGCGCATGTTATGCACGCGGTCGGCCAGCTTGATGAGCACCACGCGGATGTCATCGGCCATCGAGAGAACCATCTTTCGAAAATTCTCGGCTTGTTTTTCCTCGTAATTCCGGAATTGGATCTTCCCGATTTTCGTGACCCCGTCCACCAGGCGAACGACATCCTTGCCGAAGAGCTGTTCCAATTCACTCGTCGTGGCCAGTGTATCTTCGAGCGTGTCGTGGAGTAATCCCGCGACGACGGCCGTCACATCCGACCTCAGAGCCGTCAACAATCCTGCCACTGCCAACGGGTGCTGAAGGTACGGTTCACCTGATTGGCGCATTTGCCCGGCATGGGCCCTCGCAGAAAATTCATACGCCCGCCTAACGAGATCGGCTTCCGCGTCGGGATTATAAGTCTGCAGACGCGAGATCAGCTGATCGATATCGGTAATAGTTTCGTACGGCATATTAGGAAGGGCGACAAGCACGGAGGTCCTTAATCCTCAACTGAATGCGATCGAGGCCGTTCCACCTGTTGAGTTCCGGCATGAACGCCAGATCGATCGGTGCAGACCGCGACAGTCCCCGCTGGGCCAACAATTCCCCCAATCGAAATCCGATGCTTTCAACCGGCGTCGAACCCTGCTGACGGACGACAAGCTTCAAATGGCCTTCACCGACTACCCGCACATCGAGCATCGCCAGATTTCGCACAACGAAGACAGGTTCGGGGTTGCCGGCGCCGAATGGATGGAGACGATCTAATTCACGTATTACGCGAGGACCTACGTCTGTCAGCTTAACCTCAGCATCTACTTGAAGCAAGGGATCGCTATTGTGCCGTTCACCCCACCTCCCAGCGACCTGTTGGAATTGCTCGACAAATTCTGGCAGGCGGGATTCCTCAATGGTCAGACCCGCAGCGGCGGGATGGCCGCCATAGCCTTTCAAGACGTGTCGGCATTCCGACAGGGCTTCGTACAGATCGAACCCGGGAATGCTGCGTGCGGACCCCTTCCCGATACCCTGTTCGTTAATGGCGATCACCACGGCAGGCCGATGATACCGTTCCACCAGCCGAGCTGCCACAATCCCGACCACCCCGAGGTGCCACCCCCGTGACGCGACTACCACCGCAGCGGGAAGATTATCGGGATTCACTGCAGCCAAAGCTTGGACGACGGTCTGCTCTTCGATGGCCTGCCGCTCGCGATTGAGCAGCTCCAGCTGCCCGGCTATCTGATGGGCTTTGGACTCCGATTCGGTAGTCAACAGATCCACGCCCAGGTCGGCATGCGCTAAACGACCGGCCGCATTGATCCGTGGCGCCAGGCGGAAGGCAATGGTGCCGGCTGTACAGGTGCGCTCAACACCCGCGACCGATTTCAATGCCTTGATGCCTGGCCGTATCCCGCGCGAGATTAGATCGAGCCCTTGCCGCACAAAGTATCGATTTTCATCCTGCAACGGGACCACATCCGCGACCGTTGCGAGCGCCACGAGGTCGAGTAACGATTCGAGCGCCATCTGACCTGCACCATATTTTGCATGATACGCCCGCACGACTTTATAGGCCAGGCCCGCCGAGCAGAGGCCTGGAAACGGATAGATCGAATCCTTCCGATATGGATTCATGATGGCAAAGGCCGGCGGAAGCACCTCTTCCCCCTGGTGATGGTCGGTGATGATCACATCGAGCCCGAGACGACAGGCCACTTCGACTTCGCGAAGCGCCGTCGTGCCGCAATCAGACGTCACGAGGAGCGTCACCCCATCGCGGCGCAATTGGGTGATCGCGGACACATTTAACCCATAGCCCTCCCCTATGCGATGAGGGATATACCAGCAGACCTTCGCGCCAAGACCCCTGAAAAATAGTACATACAGGCTCGTGGCGGACATGCCATCTACGTCGTAGTCGCCGTAAAAACACATCCGCTCCCCGGTCTGGACGGCACGATGCAATCGATCAACCGCTTTTTCGAGGTCGGGAATGAGCAATGGATCATGTGTCCCGCCCTGATGAGGGCTCATCCAATGATCCGCCTGTTCTTTTGTCGTGACGCCACGGGCTACAAGGACCGAAGCCGTCATGGGAGAAATGGAGAGAAGAGACGCCAGGGCCATCTGTTCTCGTGAATCGACATGGCGCACAATCCATTGCTTGGAAAGCATGCCGCTCCTTAAAGAAATGAATCGGTGAAACCTGGGCGAATACTAGTCAGCAGAGGCGCCTTTGTCAAACAGATGAAGGTGGCATGAGTGCGGTGAGAAAGCGGAGGGAGAGCGCTGTTAACGGCCAGCAACGATGGAGATGAAAGAGGAAAAGAAAAAAAGGTGAGGCTATTCCCCACCTTTTTGCACATAGTTCTTCACGAACTCTTCCGCATTTTCTTCGAGCACATCGTCGATTTCATCGACGAGTTTATCGATATCTTCTTTCAGCTTCTTTCCAGTTTCGGTGACCTTTGGATTTGGCTTGACCTCTTCCTTGGCCTGCGTGTCCTTTCGAGATTCCGGCCTCCGCTCTTGCTTTTCCATGGGAGTCCTCCTAATGGACAGGCTGTGTTTCCTCAGTTGACTGTACCATACCCCACGGCCCTAGGCTCGTCAAGCAGTCCACGACCGACGCAAGAGTGCCTCATATACCTAGTGTGCAATCAACGAGACAATCAAGAGCGCGACGATATTGATGACCTTGATCATCGGATTGATTGCAGGCCCGGCCGTATCCTTATAAGGGTCGCCGACGGTATCTCCGGTGACAGCCGCCTTGTGAGTCTCGGTCCCTTTCTTGCCTTGCTCTTCAATGTACTTTTTGGCATTGTCCCAGGCCCCGCCGCCACTGGTCATCGAGATCGCGACAAAGAGGCCGGTTACAATGCTGCCGACCAGGACACCGCCTAACGCTTGTGGTCCCAGGATTACCCCGACCACAATAGGGGACAGCACGGGGATCAGTCCGGGAATCATCATCTTTTGAATCGCCGCCTTTGTAACAATATCGACACACGTGGCATAGTCAGGCTTGGCAGTGCCCTCCATGATGCCCTTAATCGTCCGGAACTGACGGCGCACTTCTTCAACGATCAATCCGCCAGCTTGTCCCACGGCTTTCATGCACATGGAGGCGAAGAGAAACGGCAACATCCCGCCGAGAAAGAGCCCGACCAAGACGTAGGGATTGGAAAGATCGAACCCGCCTCCGATCGGATTCGGGCCTGCCACAGCACGGGCGTATTCCGCAAACAAGACGACAGCCGCCAAGCCGGCTGAACCGATGGCATAGCCCTTGGTCACGGCTTTGGTCGTATTACCGACCGCATCGAGGGGATCAGTGATATTGCGTACTTCCTTACCAAGATGGGCCATCTCGGCAATCCCGCCTGCGTTGTCCGTAATTGGTCCAAACGCATCGATCGCGACGACAATGCCGGCCATCGACAACATAGAGACCGCCGCCACCGCGACGCCATACAGACCGGCTGCCCAATGGCTGAGCAGAATCGCCGCGGCGATGACCACGACCGGCCAGGCAGTTGCCTGCATTCCAACGGCTAGCCCGGCAATAATGTTGGTCGCATGGCCGGTTTCACTAGCCTTGGCAATCTCCTTTACCGGCGAGTAACTCTTGGACGTGTAGTAATCGGTGATAAACACCAACGCCAAGGTCACGCCAAGCCCAAGCAACGACGCAAGATAATAATCCAACCCCGTGACTCCGGCAGCGCCGTCCATCATCCTCATGGTGATAGGATAAAAGCCCACGGCCGCCAAGCCACCTGCGACAAATAGCCCTTTGTAGAGCGCCGTCATGATGCCGCCGCCCGGGCCCGCCTTAACAAAAAAGATTCCAATGATGGTTGCGAATACAGACAGAGCGCCCAAGGCTAAGGGATAGAGAATTGGTTCTGCCATGCCATTAAACAGCGTGAACGCCAATACCATCGCCGCTACCGTCGTCACCGCATAGGTTTCGAATAAGTCGGCAGCCATGCCGGCGCAGTCACCGACATTATCACCGACATTGTCGGCGATCACCGCCGGATTGCGTGGATCGTCTTCTGGAATACCGGCTTCGACTTTTCCTACGAGATCAGCTCCGACATCAGCGGCTTTGGTATAGATTCCGCCACCGACACGAGCGAATACCGAAATCAGACTTCCGCCGAACCCGAGGCTCAACAGCGCATGGATTGCCTTTTCCTGACCGACGGAGGCCGAGGCCATCATGTAGAACCCTGTGACAGACAGAAGCGCCAATCCGATCAGCAGCAAGCCCGTGACGGCACCGCCTCGAAACGCCACTTGAAGCGCCGCATTCAATCCTTTGTGCGCCGCTTGTGCCGTCCTGACATTCGCTCGCACGGCGATATTCATCCCGACATACCCGGCGAGCGCGGACGCCGAGGCGCCAACGAGAAATCCGATGGCCGTCACCAATCCGAATTTGTCCGACCACATACCCGCCAGCCACAGCACGAGGAACAGGGCAGCTGCGACCACCCCGACGGTCTTGTACTGGCGGTTTAAGTAGGCTGAAGCCCCTTCTTGGATGGCTTGCGCAATGCTCTGCATCTCCTTATTGCCAGGGTCAAGTTTGATGACCCACATGGTCAGATACAGGCCATACCCGATCCCGGCGACGGCAGCAACAATGGCAAATAGAACAACGGCTGTTGTCACATCCACATTATGCCTCCTGGTCTAGTTCGGTGCCTTTTTAGAGACGCACATCCTTAGGATCGCTATTCCTCTTCACAAGACCTCGGCCCCTCGGGGCAAAAAGCGCAGTCATTCTATCGACCTGAACAACAATGTCAAGGTGAAACGCCTGGTTCTAAAGGACGATCCATGAAACTTGCAGAGGTTTGCGAGCCCCGGAATGATTTGTTATAGTGCTCACGTGAGGAGAAACAAAGAATGAAACCCTCGTACATTGTTGTCGAAGGGAAAACTTTTGAAAAAGAAGAATTGACCCTGGACAACCATGTCTACAAGAACTGCACCATGGACCACTGTAAATTCTATTACAGCGGCGGCCCGTATGAGTTGATCGACACCCACGTCACCAATTCAGAACTGATCCTCAACCAACCGGCCAAAAACATCTACTCCGCGATTCAAATCTTCAAGATGAAGTCGCCGGGATCGGTCATCGTCTCAGACCAGTAGCATCAATCAGACTTGCATAGTGGGCGTCTAGGGAAAAGCTTGAGCTACCTTGCTCAAGAGATGGGATGGGATCTTGTCGTCTTGGGGGTGTCTTGAAGGTACTGAGCGCCATCCAACGAGGGACAACAGGGCGTCTGGAACGGGCTGCGAAAGCCTGGCGTAGGCGCTTCAATTCACCACCAGTAGAGTAGTAACACAAGGCGCCGCTACACTGGCTTTACGATACCGGAACGTTGACTGACTTCTTAAAGATCGGGATCAATTGGAATGCAGGATCCTGACTGCCTTTGGAGGATTCCGCCTCAATCCGTTGGAGGAAGGCTGGTGGGCCGCTCACGGGCGCATAGCCGAGCGCCGCTTCGACATCAAATGTGCGGGTATCCTTCGGCGTAGGAAATGTAAACGTTTCGACGCGGATTTCTTCCGGCTTGAGAACGGTATCCTCAAGCACTTTGGTCGCTGCAAAATCGAAGACGGTTTTCTGCCCTTTCGCATCAGCAAAAACTCGCCCGTATGTTCGTTGGTCCGTGAATACAGTTTTCAAGTTCTTCCCTTTGACATTCAACTCCAGCACAACGCGCGCCCACGCCGGATGTGTAGTCGGCAAGTTATGCGGAACGAGGCTCTGGACCGTGACGGTCACCTTGGTTTGGTCCCCTTTGACTTCAGTTGCGACGTCGAGTTTTGCCGCTTCCTGCCGCAGCTTGCCGATGCGGCCGGGGAACGTGTGATTTGCCACCTTGCGCTTGTTCTCACCGTTGGCCGACTCGCCGACCTGCTCGGGCATATGGCACGTCTGACATTCTTTGCCGGATTTTACCGCCTTGCTGGTGTCCCAACTTCCTAATAGATCATTGCTTTTCCCGAGATTCGCCGCCGCCGGAATAGCGACGTGGCAATTCAGACAAAGGTCCGATTTTCGAAACAGATCCAGTTCCATCGAGTGATGGGCCAAGTTCGTTACCGCATCTTTATACGGTCCATACAACGTTTTACCGGGCTCATACTTGGGTACCGGCGGATTGCTGGTGCGATCGATCTCCTTGATCAGATGGCACTGGGCACATCCAACGCCGTCGATGGTGGGATCACCCGATTGGGCCTGAGTGACGAACGTTTGGACCTGATCGTGAAATAGATTGACATGCGGGGCGTGACACTTGAAACAGAGCGACTTGTCTTTTCCGCCTGAAAAAGAGAGATACTCGTCCAATGCCGCCCGGAAGACCGGCGAGTGAATCGATTTGGAGAGCGGAGAGGTTTCCCATTCTTCAAACGCACGCTCATGGCAACGTTTGCACTTATTTGAGTTGGGGAAGACCTTGTCGAGTGTGGGGGCCTTCGTTTTGGCGTCTTGCGCCTCGCTCCAATGAACGACACCACCCGCGGCAACCGCTGCCATCACCACAACAGTACAGATTAGGCTCATGGCTCTCGTCACGATGCCAAACCCCCTTCTCTCCGTCTCATAAGGCTTTTGTGCGGAACGTCAGGACACGTGGCTGGGTATATTCGTGAATGAGTGTGGTCGCCGTCTCGCGGTCCTTTTCGTTCGGCAGCGTGGCAAGATATTTCGACAGTAACTCCGGCGTCGGATCCGGAATCAAGGAATAGGTCAGCAGCGCTTCGATGGTGACAGGGACGGGTGCGCCGGTCGGCAGCGTCAGACTAAATGGCAGACGCCTGGTCGTGCCGCCTTTAACGAGCGGATCGGGAACCGGGCCTCGGAGAATCTGATCGAACGGCAGACCAACATGCACCACCTCGGATGCCACGGTGATGCCTTGTGCATCCTTGAGTGTGACCGTCAGAAAAAACTGTTTCAAAATTGGATCACCATCGGGAAAGCTGTGCGGTAAACTACCGCTACGCACAAAGACGGTGCCTTCCACCTTGTCGGCCCCTTTCGAAGTCTCCAGATCTACCCGGGGCATCCATTCAGCCTGAAGATTTCGATTCTTGAGCATGATGCCGGGAATGACGACCCCGCGAAACCAGTGGCGCCCGATGGTTCGTGTCATCGAGCCCCGCTTCGATGTAGAACTCCCGGTCGATTGTTCCATATGGCAGTCTTGGCAGACCGTTCCTTGGAGAATCTCACCGGGCAAGTCGGGACGCGTGACATCCTTCACCTTGTCGAAATGGCAAGAGGTGCAGTAATTGGCCCCCTTGAAGAGCAGCGATGGCGTGGACTGATGCACGAGATTTTCTTCGGCATCGGCATACGGCCCGTAGATCATGCTGTCGGGATTAATCTTGAAGGTTGGAGGCGACCCTGCCGTGTCTGCGACACCGCTAATCATGTGGCAGGAAGCGCAGCCAATGCCTTCCACCTGGACTTTGCCCGAGAGCACCTGTTTGTTGATCTTATCGGCATGCTGAGGAAATACCGTGACGGCGGGCGCATGACAGGATAGACACTTCGTTTTCTGCTCTGGGGTGGGATTTGTCTGGAGCCACAACCCGAGGACGGTCTTAAAAATCGGCGATTCAAGTGAGGTGCCGTGAAGGAGCGCAGCATCGACTCGGCCAAACGTCTTCAGATCCGGCGTCTGCTCACGCATGCCCTTCCATTCTTCATAATGACGGTCATGACATTGCTTACAGTCTTCTGACCGAATGAATGTCTTCTCAATTTCATCCACCCAGGCTTCCGGCGCTTGCCCATCGTCCTTCTGTGCAACGGCTCGCCCATCATAGAATGCATCGATGGCGACAACCAATCCAAACAGCAGTAGCCCAATGGAGAGCCTCCGAGTCACAATACTGACTCCTCATACGGTCGACACTCGTTCATCTCAATCCCGTTTGCAACCGACGAAATGAAAATTCATCACGCCGCCCACACCTTGTGTTTCCGGGTCCGCCGGCTCATACGTACCCACCGTAAAGTTGCACGTCGGCATGGCCAGCTTCAATGCTCGACCGAAATCCTTCAAGTTTCTCACTTCCACTTTGTCAATCTCTTTGATGACGGCCCGGACTTTGATGCCGGCCAGGTCGGCTTGCGTCCCGCCGATGACTTCGAACACGACGACCCCTTCGGCTTTCTGCATTTTCAGTTCCCGTTGAATCTCTTCGTCAACAGGCCCCACGATGATGCCGAATTCTTCACCCAATCGTACCGCATCGTCATCCGTCATCTTCCCATTTTCTTGAGAGGGCACGGCATAGCTCTCCGGGACGGCGCCAGAGAAAACCATGAGCAGCGCGAGGACTGCCAGGCTGCCTACGATCTGAATAACATTAAATCGTTCTCGCATCAGTCGCCCCGTGTGATGACCTCCACGACACAACCAGGTCGCGGCGTGCGGACTCCATCACAATTTGACCGGATCGATGGACAGTTGAAACCATGGTGCCACGGCCTTTTGGCCATTGCGCTCCTTATTTTCTCCGTTCCACACGGCAAACGCGATGGTCTGAAGATGTCCGGCTTGCAATCTCGCTTCATTTTCCTGTCCGGCACTCGCCAACGGTCGGCGCATGACGACATGCCACATGCCATCTTTCCATGTCGCTTTCCCCTGCACCCTGCCTTGTTCATCCTTCGTGGTCAGTGTGCTGAAGCCTCCCCCGATCAAATCCTCCACCGAGGATTTCCGTCTCGGGATGACCTCAAAGCGCCGTACCTCGCCTTCAACTTTTTTCTCAGCCGATTTGGCCGATCGACGATCGATATCGCTTTGCCAATCGGCTTTCCAGTGCCAAATATTGATGTAGTGATCCAGTTGACCCATGCAGAAGAAGGCGGGGGCATCTCCTAACGGCAAGCCAATGGCCACGCCGTCTCGAAAGGTACCAGGTGTCAAGCGATCATTCTTGGTGTTGTCCTGCCATTCAAGAAGGAACGCGATGTCAGTGCCATTGTGGATCGATCGAACTGTCAAGGAACGGGCAGCGGGCTCCGGCCATACCGGACGCGTAATGACCTGCCCGCTGAGCGGCAGTATCATGGGAGGAACCTTGCCCCAAGCTTGATCTTCCGGCGCAGCGGGGAGCTCGCCGGGGACATAATGGGCACGAATGAACATGCCCTGTGAGCTGACAATCGGGATACCGAAGGCTCCGATGAGGGCGCTGAGAAAGACGGCGGAGAGGAGAGGAATCAGGGCATGAGGTCTATTCCGAATACGTTGCCATCGCGCCATCTGCACCCCTCGCACGAACCGACCGCCGCTGAAAATCAGTCACAGCTCGCCGTCCCACGACGCCTCCGAGCACGATGGATACCTAACTGGCACACGCCGGCTCCTCGGCGTTGTCTCACCCGCCAACTTCAGACTGTAATGGCAGGGCTTTGCTCGAAGGCTCGCTTCTGCCGAAGCTTACCACAATTTTGCGCGGCGAATCTTGTTCTCCCCACGCTCGCACACGTAGAGTGAACCTTGGGAGTCGAGTGCCAAGCCTACGGGTGAATTCACGACGGCCTCCGTGGATAGCAGACCATCGCCATGCTTAATCATTCCCGCTGATTCTTTCGCAACGAACCGAGCCGCTCCGCAGCCGCCCATATGTTTATCCTCGTACCCGCTATCGCCATTTCCCGCAACAGTCGTCATGATGCCGGTCACCGAATCGACCTTGCGGACTCGGTGGTTCATCGTATCCGAGATATAGGCGTGATTCTCAGTGTCAAAGAGTACCGCTTCAGGCGCGTGCAGCATGGATTTGACGGCCGGCTTTCCATCACCATCAAAGCCAAAACGGCATACCCCGGCTAGCGTCGAAATGACACCGCTCCGTCTATCGATCTTCCGGACACGGTTACTGCCCTTGTCCACGACGCAGATGTTGCCATCGCGGTCGACGGCAATCCCGACAATATCGTATAGCCGCGCTTCAAGGGCGGGCCGTCCATCATCAAGATACATCGAAAGGTCCAGACCATCGGAGCACACCGGCATGAGCCATCCTTGATCGTCGCTGAAGTCAATGCCGATGGCATCGCCTGATAGGACCACCAGATTTCTCGCCACAAGGGGTTGCTCGCGCGCCTCATCCTCGTCAGACCATATCCCGGCGATGGTCGTCACAAGTCTCGTTTTTGGATCATAGCGCCGCACGCGATGAGCCTGGGTATCGGCAATATAAAGAACGTCATCCGCATCGAACGTAATAGCAGCCGGCCAGGTCAAATTGACCTCCAATGCCGGACCATCGCCATTAAAGCCATGCTGTCCTGTGCCGACGACGGTCGTGATGATGCCGGTGTCCCGATCCACTCTGCGGATCCGATTACTGCCGGAGTCACAGATGTACAGATTATTCTGAGAGTCAAAGGCAAGATCGAGTGGGAGGTACAGGCCGGCTTCTGAGCACGGTCCGTCGTCGCCGCTGTAGCAGGTTTCACCAATCCCGGAAAAATTGTGGAGGGTCCCCGCCTTCAAGTCCACGCGTCGGACGCGATCCGATCCCGATTCGGCGAAATACAGATAGCACTCCTCTTTATCGAGCGCGACATGGTGCGGCAGGGGAATGCCGGCTTTGACGGCCAGTTTCCCGTCGCCCGTGCTTCTCGCCTTGCCGTTTCCGGCAAACGTCTCAATATACCCCACGCCTAATTCAACGCCGGTTGCCATGCTGGTCTTCCTTATTCGCTTCTTATGAGTCTCACAACCTTCTAGTCACTTGCGCCAGATGACGCTTACGCTTTTGACGACTGTCCAACGACCTGAGGTTCGGGCATCGACATCTGGACAGGCTGCGTCATGGGTGCGGGTTGCGCGGCGACTTGTTGCGGCATCTGGGGCGCCATCTCCGTCTGGTTTTGACCCTGCGCTTCGGCTTCGATGGCCTCAGCTTCATGTACGGACTTTTTAAATCCTTTGATGGCCTTCCCAAGTCCTTCTCCGAGTTGCGGCAGTTTGCCAGCGCCGAAGATAATTAACACGATGAACAGGATTAGAATCAGCTCTGTGAATCCAATGCTCCCAAACATGGTGCGCTCCTTTTTAAATGTTCGTGTTCGGTTCGCAATTGCGCATCAGGCCTTGCCCGCCTCGCGTGATCGCTTGGTGAAACGATCCTTCAGTTTCTGGCGGGTCTGTTCGGCTTGCTCGAACATCTTGCACTTGTCATACGTGCTGATCAAGTTGTAATAGGCCAACGGCTCATCGGGATTATGATCCACGGCCTCTTCCATCACTTTGATCGCCAGATCCATTTTCTTATGGCTCAACGCGATTTCCATCAGCTTGAAACTGCATTCCAAATGCTTCGGATCGAGCTCGAGCACTTTGAGGTAGCACTGAATCGCCATATCGATCGTATTGTAATCAGACACCGCCGGATTATCGAGTTCCGCATAGATGCCCGCCAAGTTATACCAGGCAATCGGGTCTTCTTGATTGACTTCCACGAGCCGCTCGTAATAGTTCTTGGCTTCCACGAATTGCCGCTTGTCCGAATGCACACGTCCCAAATTAAAGAGCGCAAGAATATCTTCCGGAAAGATTTCGAGCGCTTTCTTAAATTGGGCCTCGGCTTCATCCATCATGCCCTTCGTGCCATAAATCGTACCTAGGTTTGAGTAGTACATGGCCAAGGATCGGTTCATTTCGCTGCGCAAAGCCTCGGCCATCTCAATCGATTTCTTGACCTCAGTCAGCGCATCGTCTAACCGACCTTTGCTGAAGTACAGTTCTCCCAATCGGCAGCGTGCTTGGAAGTCTTCCCCCTCACTCGCGAGAAGCTTTTCCAATTCGGCAATCTCTTCATCGGGCGTCAGCGGCCGCTCCTCTTGATCGGTCACCGCCGCAGTGGCATCACTCGGGTTTGTCATTTTGTGTTCATCCATGGTGGCTATTCCTGTTAAATTCGTTCTCCGATCATCGGTCCAGTCTCTATCGATCGTGGGTCCGCAAAAGACTTGTCCACCGACTCGCTCACCTTGGCTGTGGCCCACCGTCGATCCATATTGAGCAACAGAAGCCCAAAGACCACCATCAAGGTGAGATGGGACAGTTGGAGGGCGTACCCTGCCATAAACATCAAGCCGAGTCCATAACCCGCCAGGCGGCCCATGGTGATTTGCTTGATGACTGTGTAGCTCCAGCAGAATAAACCCGCCACGTACAGCGCAAACGGGAGATAAAAGGTGTAACCCATGCCCATCTGAAAGATCCAGCCGATTCCTTCTCCCGCCTTTCGAACCGATTCCGCAAGGCCTTGGTCATAGAGGCCAAGAAAAAAATCCAGAAATAGAAGTCCCAGGAAGAGGCTTGCCGCAGTGGCCGAGAAGATCACGACGCGACGGCGCTGTCGTTTGTTCGTGGTTCGAAAAGAAATCCCACCATAGGCCCAGAAGACTAATATGCTGGCGAGCACCATCATAGCTTCGCCGAAACGATTCATCTCATGCACTAACGGGGGTGCCGTTAGCCACTGGAAAAATCCGTAGAAGGTGGAGACTGTCTGATAATACAACCATCCGAAAATCCCCAGCAAGAAACAGACCATCATCGCCCGCTGAATACGATCGGTGTGCGTCTTGAGATACTCTATGGACAGCACAGCCAGGACCGCGCATGTGACCACGTTATAAGCCATAGACCCTAACATGGCTGGTGGGACGATCAAGAAGGCAACCGTCAAGATTAGGAGGAGGGAGACAGTAGCCACCAGCAACGTCTCATACGAATTCCGTCCCAGCTCTTTAAGCTTTGAAAAGAGGATCAACGAAAAGGCGAGAAACAGTAGAAGCGAAACGACATTCAGGAGTGTGAAACCGATTGAGGAGAGTCCTTTGAACAGCAAGCGGACGGCTTCATATTTCGCGGCCAACTTGCTAAGGTGCATACCGAGGCGCGAAACCAGACGATACAGGACCAACTCGAAAAAGGCCGCCAGGAGCAACAGCTTGAGCGTATACTCAAACAACATTCCATGCTCATCGACACGCCCCGCTCCTTTTTCCAGCACCGCTCCGCTCGCCATCAAACCGCCTCACTGAGCTATAAACCGGTCGTCTGTTCGACCTGCTGCACCTGAGCTCTCGCGCGGGAAATATACAGCAGTCCGTCGGCCATTGAATAATTAAACGGTAACTCGCACACGACTTCGCTGATCTTTCCGTATACATGCTGGTAGAGTCGCTCGGCTTGCTCGGGCGTCATACCGGATTGGACTTCATAAAAGAAGCCGAGGCTCATATCTTCGGATGCAGGCCTCATAATCCGTCTAATGCCATAGCCACCGGGATCACTCATGATCGGTGCTTCTTTTTCCAGATCGAACAAGCACGGCTGGCATGAAAAGCCATAGGAGGAATGCAGCCTTTCATTATCGACGATGAAATTCATCGTTTCGAGCGCTTCTTCTTCCAGCTCCGTTGGGAAACCGACGATAATATAACAGTGGATGGCAATGCCGAGATCCAAACAATCCTCTGTGATCCGGCGGACGCTCTCCTGCTTAATGCCCTTCTTCATGAAATCCATAACCCGCTGATTAAAGGATTCCAAGCCGAACACGATTTTCAAGCACCCGGCATCCCGCATCTGCACTAAGAGGTCCCGAGACAGGTTCTTTTCAAAACGCATTTCGCAGGTCCACTGCAAATTCAGCTGTCGGTCGATAAGCTGTTGGCACATCCGCTTCGTTGGAGAGAGCGCGAAGCATTCATCTGTAAAGAAAAAGTACGGCGTCTGATATTTCTCCGACAGCATCTGCAAGTCGTCGACAGTCTTGCCGGGGTCTTTCTGCCTGAAGTTTTGGTGGTCGAGTGTCAATGCACAGAAGGCACAATCTTTGTAATAACAGCCCCGTGAGAACTGCACGGGCAACACCGTGTGGGGAGCCAAATACCGCCCGAGCGGGAACCCATCATAATTCGGCGCCGGCAGTTCGTTGATGTTTTCGGAATAGAAGGGCTGATTCACCGTAATTTTGCCGTTCTGGCGATAAATCAGATTCGGCACCTTGCTCATATCGTGTTTGCCGCTCAACTGATTCACCAGTTCCAAGAGCGCGGTTTCCCCTTCAAACACGATAAAGTCATCGGTCAAATCGAACAGACTCGGACAGCGCCGCAGATTATCCACCAGCCTGGTGAAAATGCTTCCACCGATCGTGAGGTGAATATCTGGTCTCGCTTGCTTGATCAGGCGGCAGAGGGTCAGCCCTGGAATAATTTGCGAAGTGGCTGTAATCGAGACCCCGATCAAATCCGGCTGGTCCGCTAAAACCGAAGGAAGAAATTGGCTTCGGAATAATTCAAGATACGGATTCTGTTCTTCGTCGTGGATGGCCCGAACCAAATCCTTGGAGGAGTAAATAGAATAGCTGCTGAACTGATTATCCACGACCGTCATGCGAGTTGGAAAATAGATGGTCGAGATCAACTCCAACCATTTATCGATGAGGAATAAGCTGTCCCGGTACCGCTCGACGTCATAGAATTCCTCACTACGGAGTGTCTCCTTCGCTAACTCGATCCGGTCGATCAAATACGGAAATCGATCCAGCGACTCAACTAATCTCGCGTAATGTTCCTTGCTGTTGGGCCCCGTTTCTCCGCTCTGCCCTTTTTCGAGCTGCTTGACCTTATCAACCAATCGCGCGTAGGTCGCATGGCCATAGGCTGTGGTCAGCATGGTATCAAGCGCTTCAATATTGAGGTCGCGTTGGACCACGTTATTCACACCGGCCTGGTTAAGGAATCCGGTGAGTGACGGCAAGCTCAAATACGGTTGGGAAGGATGCCAACTTGGTGGAAACAACAGGGAGATCTTCACGCTGAAACCTTCCGGATCAAAGGGAATATGATCGCAGGAGACTGTACGTTATACACCGTCCAATCTTTTAGATGCAACCGCCCGCCGGCGTTGGACAACGAGCAAAAAACACGTCTTCGATCCTGAAGTCGTCGCCGGTTGCCGATAAAAAAAGCCCCGAGTCTTCCTGCTCCTACAGCAGGCGACTCGGGGCTTTCTAGCCCTTACTGAGCCAGAAAAATTAGGGCAGCTTCAACGTAAACCAGGTAGAAATGCCCTTCATTCCGTTCCGCTCGACATTGCTGCCGTCCCAGACCGCGAAGGCAACGGGCACCGTCGCACCAGGCTTGAACTGCACATCATTAGGATCATTGGTGGACAAGGAGCGCTTCACCACAATACGCCAGGTTGGCCCGACGCAGCAGCCTCCCTTGATTGAACCCGCTGGTTCCCACAAACCGTTGCCGATCACATCCTGATGTGACTGTGTCGTCAAGGTGCTGAACCCGTTGGCATTGAGATCCTCGACTGCGCTCACGCGCAAGGTCGGATCGGACATGATGTTACCGGACCAAATGCCTGGATTGAAGGGCCCAAGGCTACGACCGATACGATCGGGATAGGTCACCCCACCGGCCGGCTCTTCGAAATAATAATCCCAGAAAATGCCCGGATACTGATCGTCCACATCCCAGAGACCGGCGCTGTCCTTACCGATATCCTTCTGCCATTCCGCATTCCAACGCCAGATGTTGACGGTTCCGCCTGACTGACCCATGCACTGGAATGGCGGGGCTCCTGACGTGTTCACCGGAAACTGAATAGCGGCTTGATCACGGAAATCTTGCGGACCGATGGTCGTATCGTTCTTAGTCTGATCGGACCAGTCCAAGCGGAATCCAAGTTCTTTCCCGTTTGATACCGCCTTGACGAAGACAGATTTCACGGCAATGTTTGGATGCATCGGTGTTGTAATCGTTTGCCCGCTCAAGGGAACGACCACACCCGGTACACCTTCCCAGATCGGATTTGCCCCATCCATTGGAATGGGTCCCTTGATGGCCTTCACCGGGATGGTCACCGGCTGACTGACCGCAAGGGGCACCTGCCCAAGAGTCAGCATCACGCCGACCATTAGTGCAGAGAGGAGAATGCCGAACACCAGTTTTTTATTACGTGTCTGCACCACTCTCATAAAAATATACCCTCCCCCTTAAGGATTAAAGAACTGCGTGACATTATAGAATCCGACCGACAATGTACTACTATATATTAAGCGTTCCCGAAAGGCCCCTGCTCCGAATCATCCTTTTCTTTATCTTTGCGGTCCATGAAAGATTGAGCGCCGACTTCATCAAGCAGCATGCTTAACTCATTTCCCTGATCCTGAGCGCCGCATTCATACGTCTGTCCTTCCGGGGCGTTAAACGTCGCCGGGCGGTAATCGGCCTCTGAATAAGGCTGAGGGTTGACGCCCAGGTACGCCGCATCAAAGTCCATCCACTCCGAGGTAAAGTCGGCAATGTAGTGGAAAAACCCTGACTCAGCCTTCTTGGTCAACATTCTGGAGAAGAGCGGCACCCACCGACCAATATGCTCTTTCACAAATTTCTTTTGCGCGTCAACCACGATTTGTGTCTTATCGGCTCCATCATGGCAGCGGGCATAGGACTCTTTGTAAGCGAGAAAATGCATAAATTCCAGTTCGACGCTCAAGTGATCCATGCGCTCATGGATATCCCTCGAAAGCTCTACGCCGAACGCCTTGTAAAATCCAGCGATATCACCCATGACATGGGCTTGACCGAATACGTGATCGTTTCCAAAGAGAGTTTCGTAGGGAGGGCAGTCAAGCGTGATGACATTGCTGAATACGCGGCGGTGCTCAGACTGCAAATCGGCGAGTTGCCAGTTGACACATTCGGAGGAAACCCATTCTTCAATTCGATCGAAGAGCTTCGAGACGGCGGCCAGTTTCTTTTTGGCTCGCTCTCCACCGATATTGTCGAGCGATTGCATCAAACTGTCGATGGCTGAACGCCCGTCTTCGACAAACTCACCACTTTGTAAATAATCGAGAAATTCATCGTCTTCCGGATAGAGCATGCTCCAAGAGATGAGCAGATACAGCTTGCTTCGGCTAAGCGCTCTTTCTACGGCGGGAGAATCCTTAATCGCGGTTGGAACGGGGGCTAATCCGGCCATCCCTGCTGTGCCTCGTTGACTTTCCATGGTACCCATGTTTCCTCTCTTTTACATTCGACGGTAAATCCGTTTTCGGCTTTTACTCATCGACCTGCGAGGGCAACGGCTCGCGTATCATAGGCAAAGCTCAAAGTGATGTCAAGCACCAACTCAGCTCGCTTAAGCTTATGAATTTCATCAATTCGTCGAGGCGAACCGCCCTCTCATATTAAAAAATTTAGCTCCTAACAACCTGACAAATCCTCCTCTGTACAGTGAATGAGCCGCGCCGGCTTCACGGTGATGGCTACCCGGTCATTCACGCTTTTACATGTATATTCGCAGATTCCGCATCCAACGCATTGATCTCCTGAAACCATGATGCGAAGAACGTCGAAATCCATTGACAGCGCATGCGTAGGACATTGTGACACGCATGCATTACACCCTTGCTCAGCTGTGCAGGCTTTCGGTGAAACACTCGCCAAGCCCATGCGAATATCTTCAATGCTTTCCACGGCAACCAAGGCGTCAGTGCCACAGGCTGCAATACAAGGCAAATCTTCGCACAGATAACAGGGTGTCTGATCAGGGAAGAGTATTGGGAAACCTTCGCGAGGGTGAACTGAAATCGCGCCATACGGGCATGCTTTGACACAATCACTGCATCGCGTACATCGATCGAGAAACATCGATTCCGAGGCTGCGCCGGGGGGACGCAACCAGTCCTCCCGTACCCGAGCAGCAGGTTCTTCAGCGGGCGCATCGCGATGCTTGGCAAATTCATGAGCCGTTTTGACGACAGAGACAAGAGAGTCTTTAAGAAAATGTCGACGGCCGTATTCGTATTGAGGATCACTGGCCATAGAGAACTTCTCTCGTACTAGACGACGCCTTCGGAACGCAACCGGTAGACTTCGACACACCGGTCACAGGCGCCGTATTCGGTATCCCAGCCGGGATGGTTTTCACGGATGAAATCCAAAACATGCTGTTCCACCTTGTTCTCGAGATCTTCCACCCAAGAATACGTGGGAAATCGACACAGCGGACATGGGAACCCGGGCATCAAGATGACCTTATTCAGGGTCGCAGGAACATCACCGCCTTCGACCTCGATGGCCCGATCCATCACACGTAGGGTGTCGCTCGCCATTTCGGTCAGTTCGGCATGGGTCAGGAAGTCGGCCTGCCACAATCCTTCGAAGACGGATTTGAGTTGCGCCGGAGGAATCTTGCGGTACCAGGATCGGAACTCTTTGAACCGATCTTCGCGGCTCAACATCGGATCTTTTCCTGCGCGGACTAATCGACTATCGATGTTCATGCACCACAAAATCCTGTATCGATGCAAAATCAGCGTCTCTTCACCGGGATTTTGGCCGACCTTGGTGTCTGGGTCGTAGTCGAAGGTCGGATCGAGCATATCGGCAATGTGCGTCAACTCGTGGCGACAGTAACGACTCAGAGCAGGATCGTAAAAGCGGCGAGGGATCAGCTTGATGCCCACTCCTTTCAGCCCCTTCTCTTCAAACTGCCGGGCCATGTCCTGCTCGACCGATCCCCATTTTCGCAGGACATCGACGCCTTCCTGATCCTCTTTCAGCACACCTTTGATCAAAACAATCCCGACTTTTTCTTTCAATGCGGGAAATTCATCGAAAGCATTCCGGACGATGTCGGAGAATCCCCAGATGCCGAACAGGTACTGGTAGAGCTTTTTAAATTCAGATTCGCGGTCGTCGAGCGAATACTTTTCATAGATCGGATCCGCCAGCTCATGAAATTCCTTGTAATAGGTTGGATCCCCTTCCCGCTCCGTTTTTTCAATGAACGAATCGATGACTTCTTGGAGCAGCGCGGGTTGAAATCGAATATCCATCGTGTGCGGCGTCTGCTGCGGAGTGTGTGATTGTATGGCCATGGTAAGGCGAGCCCCTTTCAACATTCGGTTGCCTTGACTTACTGGAGACCCATCTCATAAGATGGCTTCACCAAAAGGGAGTTTCAATTATAGCGACCGCTTACGGGCTTTTGCAAACGATGAAACCGATGAACAATGAGGATGGTACCGGCGGTGAAGTGAGGATTGTATGGTAGATCCATCGACAAGCCAATCCATAGGGGCTGGATCATCCGGTCTCGCGGAAGAAACAGCAGTACAGCCACCGCGCGACTTTTTGGAGTACTGGAAGGCCGGCCCTCGGGAGATCCGAACGTTCCGCGGGCATTCACACGGTGTCTGGACCGTCGCGATATCTCCGGATAATTCGACCGTGGCCAGTGGCGGAGTTGACCGTCTGATCCGCTTGTGGGACGTCGAGACCGGACGGCTCTTACGATCTCTGCGAGGACACACGCACGACATTCGTGCGGCGCTCTTTACCCCTGATGGACAGACCCTGATCACGGGGTCCGAAGATCGGACCATTCGGATGTGGAATCCTAAAACCGGCGAGCCGACAAAATTGCTCTTCAGCCGGTACGACCATAACGTCTGCAGCCTGTCCCTCTCACCGGACGGTCTGATGCTGGCGCGGGGTAGCCACAATAAGGATATCAAGATTTGGGAAGTGACGACCGGAACCGAGCTCATGACCCTACTCGGCAAAGATCAGTACGATCACCATTGGTCCGTGTGTGTGGCGTTTTCCCCGGACGGAATGCACATGGCGAGCGCCAGTGATATCGGCAAACTGAGGCTATGGGAAGTACTTCCCAGCGGCGAGGAAAAACTCTTGGTAAACGGACATTGGCGCGAGCACGAGGACGACGAGCAAACGGAGTCGCGCGGGTTTTTTGTTGAAGACGACGGGGGCTTTCAGAAAGCCATGGAAACGTGGATCGGTGCGTTGACCTATACGCCGGACGGAAAGCTTCTCATTTCAGGAAGTCGCGATACCACAATCAAATTTTTCGAGATGCCGTCTTTGACGGAAGTCCGTACGCTCAAGGGACATGGCAAGTGGATCCGTGCACTGGCCGTCTCGCCCGATGGCAAAGTGCTGGTCAGCGCCAGCGATGACGAGACCGTCAAGTTCTGGGACATTGAATCGGGCCGCCACTTTAAAACGTTGCGGGCGCACAACGGTGCCGTTCGCGGTCTTGCCTTCTCACAAGACGGGCGTCGGCTGGCTACAGCCGGATGGGATCGTCTGGTGAAATTGTGGGAAGGTGGGGCGGACTAATTCAGAGCGCCTCGTCGGATTCATTCTTCTCAGAAGAGATACCATAACGTTTGCACTTCTCCCAGAGGGCTTTTCGCGACAGCCCCAATACGCGCGAGGCGACTGTCTTGCTTCCCTCGACTCGGTCTAAGACGGCCACGATATATTGCCGTTCAAACGCCTCTCGAGCCGCTGACAGTGAGTCCACCTCGGCCGACGACGCCCCCGTGACATGGCCGGTCAGTCCTTCGCTACAAAACCCGCACGTATCCTGCGGCCTGCCACCTAGATAGGGGCAGGATCGGTTGCCGCACAGCGTGGCCGCCTGAATTTCTTCGTTCGGCTGTCCCAGCGCGACCGCGCGTTCAATGAGATTCTCAAGTTCCCGAATATTTCCCGGAAATGAATAGCGCAACAGCAACTCTTGGGCGCCCTGTGAAAATCCCTTCAGCGGCTTGTTGGTGCGCTCACATCGAGTCCGCAACATATGCTCGGCAATGAGCATCACGTCTTCGCGCCGTTCTCGCAGCGGCGGCAACACCACCGGCACAACGTTCAATCGGTAATACAGATCTTCCCGAAACCGTCCCTGCTGCACTTCCTTCTTGAGGTCCTTTTGGGTCGCGCAGACCAACCGGACGTCCACCTCAATGGTCTCATTGCCGCCCACTCGTTCGAATTGGCGCTCCTGCAAGACGCGTAACAGCTTGACCTGGACGACCGGTGAAATTTCCCCGATCTCATCCAAAAACAGCGTGCCCTTATGCGCCAATTCAAAACGGCCGCGACGTTGCCGCAGTGCGCCGGTAAACGCTCCTTTTTCATGACCGAATAATTCCGCTTCGAGTAATGATTCGGGGAGCGCCGCGCAACTGATTTTGACCAAGGCGTGATCTTGCCTCGGACTGTTCCGATGAATCGCATTCGCGATCAGCTCTTTGCCGGTTCCACTTTCCCCTACGACCAACACTGTCGAATCCGTGGCGGAGATGAGCTGGACTCTTTCCAGCACATCCCGCATGCGATGATTCTTGCCCAGTATCCCTTCGAAATTGAACTTGCCTTCCAAAGCCTCACGAAGCTCAACATTTTCAGCCCGAAGCGCCAAGACCTTGCTCAAACGATCGACGATCAGCAGGAGCTCATCCATGGCGAATGGCTTCGTGATAAAGTCGTACGCCCCTCGCTTCATCGCTTCGACGGCGGTCTCAACGGAGCCATGCGCCGTGATAACGATGACCTCTGTGCGTGGTGATCGCTGTTTACAGGCTTGCAACAGTTGTAACCCGTCGGCCCCGGGAAGACGAAAATCCGTAATGACGATGTCAAAGACGGCCTGGCTCAGCAGGTCCATGCCCTCCTGTCCCGTCGCCGCCGCACGGACGTCATACCCCACCGCTCTGAGCGCATCCGTCATCGACAGCCGCATCAAGGGTTCGTCATCGATGAGCAAGACGGATGGAGCTTTCATAACACCTTTCCAGCGTGGGCCCGGTCACTCGTCATCGGTAGCCAGACTGTGACAATCGAGCCTTTGCCGACTTCACTGTCGACCTGAATTGTGCCCCCATGGCGTTCAATAATGCCAAGACTGACGGATAATCCCAGACCTGTTCCTTCACCTGTCCCTTTCGTCGTAAAAAAGGGATCAAAGATCCGGGGCAGGACACTCGTCGGAATCCCGCATCCGGTATCTTTCACACGGATGCTACAGCGGTCTTCCAACACCTCGGTGCGGATCGTAATATCACCTTCGCCCCTGATAGCCTGCACGGCGTTCAAGATCACATTCATGAATACTTGTTCGAGCATGTGCCGATCGACCATCAGAGGCGGCAAATCGGCGTGCAGATACTTGTGTAAACGAATCCGATGCGCCGTAAAAACGTGATTAGTGAGCACCAAGACCCGCTCGATGACTTCATTTACCCCCGTCGGCGATAGTTCGGGTTCATGCTGCTGTGAGAATTCTAAGAGCTGCCGGACGATTTTCTGAACGCGTCGCAACCCGTCTTCCATGGAGAAGAGATATTCTGCCTGGCGCTCGGGAGAAAGGGTGCCCTGCCGGAGGTTGTAGAGACAATTCAGAATACCGCCCAGCGGATTATTGATCTCATGGGCCACACCGGCTGCAAGCTGACCCACCGAAGCGAGTTTTTCTGAATTTAAGATCTGCTGCTCCAACTTTTTCGTAACGGTAATATCCCGCGCAATTCCGAGGACGCCAAGAATTTTTCCATCGGGGTCTGAGAGCGGCGACACGCTGACGGTCACCATCCGCACGTCACCGGCTTTTGTGACGACTTCGACTTCATAGACTTGTTTCGCGCCGATGTCCAATGTGCTTTTGAGGCGACGACCGCGGTGTCGTTTCGACAAGAGTGACAAATAGGGCCGACCGAGCATATCGTCCTTTCGGTATCCCCAGATTTCAATCTTATTGTTGACGTAGGTAAAGCGCTGGTCGGCGTCCAGCGTATAAATGACGTCATTCGCATTTTCGAGGAGATTCTCCAGATACTGCTTCGTGGCTTCGATCTCGCGAGTGCGCTCACGGACCTTTTCTTCCAGTTCTTCGCTGTAGCGATGCAATTGCTGCTCGAGCCGTTTTCGCTCTGTAATGTCATGCAACTGAATCATCATCGCGGGGTTGATGCCGTCCAGGACGCGAATCACGTCCATTTCGACAGGCCGTACAGACCCTCCCTGCGTCACCACTGCGATCTCGTGCGTCGGAACCTGGCGTTCCCCCTTCACCACCTTGTCGATGAGCGAGGTGGTCACGCCTTGATGAGCGTCCGGCACGAAGTCAAGAAATTGCCGGCCGACCGCTTCCGATTCCGAATACCCCAGGTCTTCTTCCTCACGTTTATTGACACCGATCACGCGGCCGTCATCGGATACCATGAAAATCGAATCGGCCGCCAGATCGAACAGGGCTTTATATTGCTTTTGCGATTCGGACAATTGCTGCGTTCGTTCAGCAACTTCTTGTTCCAGTTGGGTGGTATAGCGATGCACTTCCTGCTCAAGCAATTTGCGCTGTGTGATATCCCGGACGAAGGCACGGGAGTACAGCAGTCCGCCGCCTTCGATATCAAACAGGGCAGTGGAATGAACCTCTACATCGATTGCCTTCCCTTGCTTGGTCAGAAAGATCGTCTCCATGGTGCCACGGCCTGAGGTCATAAGGCGTTCGAGATACTCCAAAATATCGGCCTCTCGGCCTTTCGGCACGATGTCCCAGAGATGCATCGCCAGCATCTCTTCAAGGCTATACCCCAGTTTGTGAAGCTCTGTCTGATTGGCGTGAACGAATTTCCCCGCTTTATCGACCTGATGAATCATCTCGGGGGAATTCTCGATCAAATCACGATACTTCTCCTCCAATCCTCGAATCTCGGCCATGCGTTGCTCGAGCTGGCCGAACGACTGCCTGAGATTGACGGCCATATGGTTGAATGCCCCGGCCAACTGCTCGATTTCATCGCCCGTCTTGATATTGAGCTGATGATCCAGAGCGCCCGTTCCAATCCGTTGGGCTCCTTCATGAAGCAGCCGGATCGGCCGAACTAACCGTCTGGCGACTAAAATTCCGGTGGCCCATAACCCGGCAAAGACGAGCGCGCCATAGGCCGCGACCTGCCAGAGCAGCTGTGTCAGCGGCGCATAGGTCTCAGCCGGGTCTTGGCGGACGAAGGTCACCCATCGCTTTCCCCCCAAGCTATTTGGCGCCAGCTGATGACTAAAACGAACGGGGGCAAATCCGACGATTGAATTATGCCCGCCATGAGTGTCGTCATTCGCCACGATCCATCCGGCATGCGCCTGGTCAATGTGCTTCACCAGATCCGGACGTACGAGGTGCTCTTCAGGAGACAACACGGGACACATCAATGGCGCGCCGTCAGCCGCCATCAGCATGGCATGGCCGGTGGCACCGATTGCGACATCCGAAATGGAATGGAAAAGAGAATCGCGCCGTAGAATGACGCTGACCGTCCCGATCACGCGGCCCTGCTCATCATCGACAATCGGCAACGATACATTCAACGCATGCGTGCCGAAGGAGGGATCGAAATAGATATCGCTGACATAGATCTGGCCGCGCCCCATATTAAAAGCGGCTTGCCACCAGACGGTCTTTCCATAGTAGTAATCGACTTGTGGGATAGAACTGACAACGAGCGCCCCTCGATTGTCCGTGACGAAAATGGCGATGTAGTCGGATTTGCGGATCTCGTGCCACCGGATCAGATAATTGGTCACAATCCGGTTAATGAATAGCGGAAAGTCTTGCTTTTTCTCCCGGCCGCGCCACTTCCGCTGCCAGTCACCAATCATCGCCTGAACATCTTTCTCAGTCTTGCCGTCATAGCTACGATTGGATTCGGTCACAGCGGTCTTCAAAAATGGAGTCGTCGCGAGCTGCTGTGCTTCGTTGATCCCTCGCGTGACCTGCATTTCTATGCGGCGCGCCGCCTCCACCGCAATTTCCTTAAAATTGCTGCCAATCGTTTCGCGGAGCGCGCGTTGTTCCTCGATGTAGGTCAGAATAAGAGAGATCGTGAGGGGAAGCAGGCCAACCATCACGATGGCCGTGATGACCTTTTGTTGAAGACTCTGCGGAGATTTCAAGAGTTTCATTTCAGTAACATGCGTTGCAAGCCTAGGCGTCCATTGTGATTTACGGTCCTCCCCTATGTCAAGAAACGGTAACACTTAGTGAAACGGCACAAAAGCCACGCCACACGTGCCCATCCAGTTACTCTGAAGCACACCGCTCAGGCTTTGTTCTGGCATCGGTTGAATGCTTCGAGCAACACCTGTAAATTGGCCGCGTCGCCGTGCTCCGGACAGCGCAATAAACTATTATTTGGCGTGGGATCCTGCTGCCTCACCACCTTACGGGCGGGACTGCAAGCCGCGTGGTGGTTGTCGGCGTGATCGCAAACTTGGCAAAAATGTTCGCCGGGTTTGCTACGTTCGTTTGAATAGCCGGCCGTCGCTAGTCGGCCAAAGGGTCAATAATGGGCTTGCTACAAAGATTGAGGAATAGGTTCCAATGATTACGCCCCATAAGAGCGCCAATGAGAAGTCGTGGAGGACTTCCCCGCCACCCACGGTCAAGGGGATTAGAACAAGCACCACTGTTAAACTCGTGACAATGGTTCGGCTGAGCACTTGGTTAATGGCGGTGTTAATGACAGTGGCAATTTGATCGCGCCGGCGCGTCTTTAAATTCTCTCGGATGCGATCGAACACCACCACCGTATCGGTCAATGAATAGCCCGCCAGCGTCAACAGCGCCGTCACGACCAAAAGTGTGATTTCCTTGTCCAGAATATAGAGAGTCCCAAGGACGGCAAGGACATCGTGGAATGTCGAAACGGCGGCCGCCACACCAAATCGAAGTTCAAACCGTGCCGCAATGTAGAGGATGATTCCAACGAATGAAATGAGGACCGCAATCAGCGCATCCTGCTGCAATTTCTGCCCAATCGTTGGACCGATCTCAGTGGTGGACTCAATGACAAAGCTATTATCAGGGAAGTCTTTCCGAAATGCCGTGACGATGCGATCCGCAACTTTTTCCTCGATTGTTGTACCCGCTTTCACCCGGATCAAGAGTTTATTGTCATTGACGAACTCTTGAATCTCCGCATTGACCAGCCCATGAGACTCCAACGTCGTTCTGGCCTCCTCAATCCGCATCGGCTTGTCGAACTTCAACTGCACCGCGGTGCCGCCGGCGAAGTCAATCCCGAGATTCGCATGGCCGCGACTAATTTGCACCACCGCAACAATGCCTAGTAAGACCATAATGCCGGAAAACAGAAACGCAAGATGCCGCTTGCCGATGAAATCGATATTCGTTTTCCCCAGGATTTCAAGCATGATTCTCCTAGAAAGAGTGAAGAGCGTTCACGGCTTCATCAGATACTGAGTTCGCTGATCTTTCGCCGCTGATTGATCCAGTCAAACACGGTCTTTGTGCCCATTAAGGCCGTGAAGAGATTAATAGTAATGCCGAGACACAGCGTGACGGCAAACCCCTTGATCGGTCCCGTGCCAAATAAAAACAGGGCAAGTCCTGTGATCAAGGTCGTGACGTGCGAATCGACGATCGTCAGAAACGCCTTATCATATCCGCTATCGACCGCCAGCCGAACCGGCTTGCCTTGGCGAAGCTCTTCTCGGATACGCTCGAAGATGAGCACGTTGGAATCGACTCCCATCCCGATCGTCAAGATGATGCCGGCGATGCCGGGCAATGTGAGTGTCGCGTTCAGCGCCGCCAATGCGCCAATTAGACAGATCAAGTTGAGTACCAAGGCGAAGTCTGCAATCACTCCCGACATCTTGTAATAGACCATCATGAAGAGGACGACCAAGATCCCGGCAAACAGCGTGGCGTGGACGCCCTTTTGGATGGAATCCTGTCCGAGGGTCGGACCGACCGTCAGATCCTGGATGATTTTGAGCGGCGCCGGGAGCGCGCCGGCCCTGAGCACAATGGCAAGATCGTTGGCCTCCTGGGTCGTAAAGGTGCCGGTGATTTGAGCGCGGCCTCCGCTGATCCGTTCATTGATGACCGGAGCGGAATAGATCGTATTGTCCAGCACGATGGCCATGCGCTTCTTCACATTCTCCCCGGTAATTCGATCGAATTCCCGGGCGCCTTTGGCATCGAACGTCACCGACACATAGGGTTCATTGAATTGACCGATGGAGACCCGCGCATCACTAAGCACATCGCCCGTCAGCATCACGCGCTTCTTCACCAGATACGGAATGCGAGACTCGCGTCCGGTGTCCTTTTCAACCACCTTTTCGAATAAAATCTGGTCGCCTTCGGGAAGCTTGCCTTCAAACTGTTTCACAACTTCTTCTTCTTTTCCCTTGGGAACACGCTGAGGAAGGTCCATTGCGAGTTTGCTGGCTTCGTCGAGAAGCTTGAATTCCAGGAGAGCCGTTTCCTTGATGAGATCCTTCGCCCGCTTCGGTTCTCTGATACCAGGAAGCTGGACCACGATCTGTTTCAAGCCTTGCCGTTGAATGAGCGGCTCGGCGACGCCGAACTGGTCGATGCGGTTGCGAATGGTTTCTAAAGCCTGGTTAATGGCCGAATCTTTAATGCGCTTGATTTCCGCCTCTTTAAGCTCATAGACACTCGTCGTAGATGTTCCCTGCGATTCCACCTCGATCAATGATGGAAAGTCCTCCATCACCTTCTGTATCTGGGCCTTTAATTCGGCGTTTTGGAAGGTCAGCGTGACCTGGGCAGATGCGGTCCGCTTCACCGACTCGACCGGGATCTTCTTCTCGATCAACAGATCTTGAATCGCATTGACCGATCGATCCACCGCAATTTCGACGGCCCGCTCTTCTTCCACTTCAAGCACGAGGTGAATGCCGCCTTGTAAGTCCAAGCCCAGCGTAATCCCTTTGTTCGGCAGCACCGACTTCAACCAACCCGGCAGCGGTTGATAAAGGGCAGGGACCGAAGGAATAAAAAATACGAGCGAGACGACGATGACCAGGCCCAATAACGCAAACCGCCCCCCGACTTTTTTCATCCTTGCTTCAACCTTTCTCCATCCCTATAGCTTCCGAATGACTTGCATTCTGGTACGGGGACGACTGGGTTGCCCTCACTGCCCGCATGCAGCGAGCACATTCTTATCGTGCGCGCTCTGCGAGCATAGGGACGGTCCAGTCGTGCCCCTCCCTCCCTACTCTTCTTCATCGCCGCGCACTCGCGAAATGTGGTCCCGCTGAACTTTGACTTTTGTATTATCCGCGATCTGCACCGTCACGGTGTCTTTTCCCAAATTCGTGATGGTCCCCCAAATACCGGATGAGGTGACGACCTTGTCGCCTTTTTTAAGCGCCTCCAGCATGGCCTTGAGCTTTTTCTGCCGTTTCTGTTGCGGCAAGATTAACAAGAAATAAAAAATGACGAAGATCAGGATGAACGGAAGGAAAGAAAGGAGAGTGCTCCCGCTGCTTCCCGAACCTGCCCCTTGCGCCCACGCAACCGACATGATGGTCATCACAACCGAACCTCCTCGGATCTGGCCTGCAGCAAAGCTGAGGCCTCCTTCTCATCTGCATTGTTCATTCGGCGAGCATAAAAGGCCGACCGGAAGTCGGCAAACGTCCCCTCCGCAATCGCCGCCCGGATGCCCCTCATCAGCTCGGCAAAATAATACAAGTTGTGCAAGGTATTGAGTCGCACTCCCAGCATTTCCTTGCTGAGAAAAAGATGGTGGAGATAGGCGCGGGAGTACCGTGCACACACCCGACAGGCACAAGAAGGATCGATCGGTTGTTCATTTCGAGCATATTGCGCATGCTTGATGACAAGCCGCCCCGTAGACGTAAATAAGGAGCCCGTTCGGCCATGCCGGGTCGGGACGACGCAATCAAACATATCGACACCCCGCGCCACGCCTTCCACTAAATCCTCCGGCATCCCGACTCCCATCAAATAGTGGGGTCGCTCGCTCGGCAAAAGGGGAACGCTGGCATCCAACATGCCGTACATGACCGATTTCTCTTCCCCGACCGATAAACCGCCGATCGCATAGCCGTCAAATCCAATGTCGACGATCCCGGCTGCAGCTTGCGCGCGTAGTGCAGCATCATGCCCGCCTTGGACAATGCCAAAGAGAGCCTGATCGGTTCGGCGTCTTGCCGCCTGACACCGAACCGCCCACCGCTGCGTGCGCTCCAGGGCATCCTCGATCCGTTCACGGGAGGAGGGGAGCGCCACGCATTCGTCGAAGGCCATCATGATGTCAGCCCCGAGCGCTTCCTGGATCTCAATGGCTCGTTCCGGGGTAATATGATGCAACGATCCATCCAGATGAGATTGGAAGGTCACACCTTCGTCGGTCACCTTGCACAACTTCGACAAACTGAAGACTTGAAATCCACCACTGTCCGTCAGAATGGCGCCAGGCCATGACGTGAAGGTATGCAAGCCGCCCATAGTCGCCACAACCTCGTGGCCGGGCCGCAAATAGAGGTGATAGGCATTGTTTAAGATCAATCCATAGCCAAGACCACGCAAATCATCTGCTTCGATGCCTTTCACCGCCCCCAGAGAGCCGACCGGCATAAACGCCGGCGTCTCAATTGTGCCGTGGGCTGTTGTCAGCGTACCTAATCGCGCCGCGCCACCCAGATCCGTCTTTCGAACGATAAATTCGATCATCGCGTCTCGTTACATACGATCGGGAGCCGAAATTCCCAATAACCTTAACCCGTTCCTAATGACCTGTTGCACCTGCCGCATCATCACCAACCGCGCAGCTGTCAGTTCCGGCGTGATGGACTCTCGCTGTTTGACGACCCGCTCGCCGGCCGACACAAATTGCTCGTCAACCACTTCACTCTCACCCATCACGGGCATAATACGGTGCTTGTAATAAAATGTATGCAGCAATCCCGCAAGCTCTTGCAAATAGAACGTGACTCGATGCGGCTCGAGTGCCGCCGCGCTGCCACGAACAACCGACGGATAATCAGAAAGCTTACGGATAAGGCTGAGTTCATCCGGATCCGTCAGCAGGTCAAGACTGGCTTCCTGTGGCTGGGGCACCGGAATCCCACGTTCCTCGGCAATCCGAAAGACGCTCGAGAGACGCGCATGCGCATACTGCACATAGTAAACTGGATTTTCAGCTGACTGCCGCTTAGCCAGATCCAAATCAAAATCAAGATGGCTATCGGACCGGCGCATGAGAAAGAAAAACTTCGCAGCATCAGCCCCTACTTCGTCCATCACCTCTCGCATGGTAATGAATTCGCCGGCTCGCTTGGACATTTCCACTTTGTTGCCGCCTCGCAGCAAATTCACCATCTGAACCAAGACGACCCGCAGCCGCTCCTTGGGATGCCCGTAGGCTTGGACAGACGCCTCCATTCGACCGATATACCCATGATGGTCGGCACCCCACACATCGACGAGCAGGTCATAGCCGCGCATGAGCTTGTCACGATGATAGGCAATGTCAGAGGCGAGGTATGTCCACTCTCCTTCTTGTTTGCGAACGACGCGATCCTTATCATCGCCAAATGCCGACGAGCGAAACCACAAGGCGCCTTCTTCTTCAAACAACAATCCGCGCGTACGGAGTTCGTCCAGCACTCGTTCCACCAATCCTGTATTCACCAGCGAGGCTTCACTGAACCATGAGTCCAAGGTCACCCCGAATCGTGCGAGGTCCTCTCGGATCAGCTGTAACAAGTTCTCGCCGGCCAGCTCGCGACACCGCTCCTCGGCCTGTTCTGTCGGCAGATCAAGCAAGGCCGGGCCCAGTTGCTCTTGTATACGCTCGGCTACTTGTACGATATAGGATCCGCGATACCCGTCTTCCGGGAATGTCACGGTACGTCCATGCCGTTCCAGGTATCGCGCATACACTGAGACACCGAGCAGTTTCATCTGCCGCCCCGCATCGTTGACATAGTATTCCGTCACCACGTCATAGCCGGCTACCCGAAGCAAATTTGAAAGCGCCTGTCCGACTGCAGCGCCTCGTCCATGTCCCACATGCAGAGGCCCGGTCGGGTTGGCACTGACGTATTCCACCAGTACCCGGCGACCTTGTCCAAGATCACATCGACCATAGGCCTCACCCTGTACAGCGATCTCCATGAGGACTTGGAGCCATAGATCCTGCTTGATCGTCATATTCAAAAAGCCGGGACGTGCAATCTCGACTCGTTCGAAAATGGCAGTGTGTGGGCGTAGGTGGTCGAGAATGATTTGTGCCACATCATAGGGCGGACGCTTTTCAGCCGAAGCCAGGGTCATCGCCACCGTCGTGGCAAGGTCGCCCCATTCAGATCGCTTCGGTAAGTCCAATGACACGGTGGGGAAAGGCTCAATTGTCAGTTGACCCTTTTGTTTCGCTCGTTGCAGGGCATCCTGGATTGCTCCCGCCACCTTTTCTCGGACTAAATCCTGAGCCACCAATCTCTCCTAACTCCTTAAGATGCCATCGAAAAATAGCAGGGGACTTTAGCACAACTCCGCGTGGGAGAACAAGACAAGCAGGCTCAAGAGGCTGCTGGTTGTATACCACTCCGGCACATCGGAGGGCAGGCTGAAAGGACCTGTTCAAGAGTGATCTGTAGGCAGAGTTTTTCAGCACATCCGCGGACTGCCTCCCATCCTTGACAATGACACGATGCTCCGGTCACTACGGTGACATGAGACCCGCGTGGAGCCCACCGAATTGGATCGGTCGGCCCAAACAGCGCCACCGTAGGCACTTGAAGGCAGGCGGCCAGATGAGTCAGCCCGGAATCATGCCCAATGAAACAATCCGCATGAGCGATGACGCCGGCCATCCTGACAAGATCGAGATTGTGCATCACCCGAAATGGTTCACAACAACTGCGGCGAAGGGCGGTCACCTGATCCACGTCCGCGGGTCCACCGACAACCAGAGGCAGAATTCCATTGCTGCGGTACTGTCTATAAAGATCTGTCAACAACTGTGGGTCTACGCATTTGTGGCGGCTTCCACTGCCAGGATGAATAATCACCAACGGCCGAGAGGGCAACATTCGAATGGAGGTTAACCGCGTGGCCGCATCCTGAATCGTATCGGGAGGCAGTTGGACAGTTGTGCTGTGAGAATGCAGCGAGACCACCGATTTGATGGTCTCTAGAAAGCGATCAACTTGATGTACCGACCGGTATTCGACCGCGTGCGGTGAACTCACAAGAATATGAGCGATCCGGAATTGACGGAGTGCTGCTTCGAGATCGTGGCCTGGGTCTGCAACCCACGCCGCCGCCACATCACAGCTAAGAAGCCATTGTTTTATCTCGGGATCAATTGAGCCCACGCCAGCGAACATATTCGCCAACGACGGACCTTCAAGCGCAAAGGCCTTGTGCACTTCTCCTGTGGTCAAGAGCAGTCGGCTGACCTCCACTTGTGCCATGAGACCCAAGACATGATCAGGAAACGAGGCACGGAAAGCCCGGATGGCTGGAAGAGCGAGTAACACGTCGCCTAGCGAACCAGGATGGAGAATAAATAGTGTCCGCGGCATACTATCAAGAGTCCTCACCCTGCCTTACACCGTGCTCGACAAGGATCCTGGCCAGCTCCACATCCTCCGGGGTATTCAGGTTCAGAAAGGACAAGAGCTGCGCATCAAACGTTGTCAAAACTTCCTCCGGCACTAATTGAATCCTTAGTTCGTGACTTTCGAGCACTCCCTGGATGGACAGGTTGTTCATCAACATCATTCGCTTAAAATAAGGGAGACACGCTTTCGAGTACACGGCATGCATCGGCTGTAACCCGCTCGCGAGTTTGGGCATGATCACATCGTCATCACAACACTGAAGTAAATGGTCGATGACTGTTGGATTCAGAAAGGGCATGTCACAGGCCGCCGCGAAGATTCGTGGATAACTCGCTACAGACAGTCCCGTATAGAGTCCACCAAGAGTGGCACAGTTTGGGATCAAATCCGTAACGATGGGATGCCCGATATCACCCAGTTCCGGGATCGGCTCCGCGACAACGACGATGATCTCAGAAAAGAGGCGTTCGTAGACTGAGAGGGCTCTCCGAAGTAACGTTTCGCCTCGCAATTTGAGAAAACGCTTATCGGTGCCCATCCGACGACTCTTGCCGCCGGCCAACAAGACGCCCGTCACATTATCGATATGCTTGCGTGTAGAATCCATGTGTTCCAACAAAGAAAAAGGGGGAGTGGGAACCCCCCACTCCCCCCTTTTCGTCAACGCGAACGACGCTCAGCGAATAGTAGATTTTTGCTTTCTCTTATTCGCCCGGCGCGTCAACACCCACCCTTCCAAGATCACGATTCCAACCGCAATCAACGTTGGATAGATGTAGGTCTCTTTCGGAATCGGCGGTTCCAGGATGGTGTAATAGAACGCCGAGACGGACATCTTTCGACCGATGTCGCCATTGTGCCCATCCCATGCGAAGAACACCGTGGGGATATATTTCCCTACTTCAAAATAGGCGTCTTCATCGTAGTCGCCCTTCCTCGGTCGGCTGACCATCAATGTCCAGCGACCGTCCTTCCATTCTGACTTCAGAACCTTCATCTTCTCGGTGAAGTCATCACGGTCCTCAAAGTCCTTATCCCATCCCGTCCCGGTGAAGGCCCGTATGGAACCATCGGCCTCCCATTTCATAATATCGACCGGGTACTTTTCATCACCCCAGAAGTAACGTGGCTTCTCCGGCGGAGGAAGCTCCTGCCACTTGACCGGGAACTGAATAGCAAGCGCATCATTGTAGACGTTATACTTCATTTGATTGGCCGCAATGGAGCCCTCCTCACCGGTCTTTGGATCCTGCTCCTTTACGCCATACGCTTCCAGATTCACTTCCGTCGGCTGGAATTTTGGCTTCTCAGTGGCCACGCTCTTCGACCGATCGTCCCACTGGATCATAAAGACAATTTCTTTCTCGTTGTAGAGAGACTTCACCCAGAGGTCATCGATCCGTGTGACGAAATTACGTGGCTTATGCGTGATTTGGCCACCGAGTGCGACGATACGACGCTCACGCTTTTGCCACATTTCATTTTCGGGGTCGTCCGAAATATCCCCTTCGACGGGGCCTGACCGCATTACGAAATTAATCTTCGGCTTGTCCGTCAGCGGGTCAATCGGAAGTGGTTCACCATTTGCGTCCCGCTCACACAGTGAATTCACGAAATTGGCGATATGCCAACGTTCTTCAATGGTGGTATTGTCGGCAAACGACGGCATGGGAGTTCCGTTGACGCCCGTTGAGAAGGTGCGGAAGATGTTCTTTACATTATACGGATCTCGACGGCTGCCTCTGAAATTCCAACACTTGTGCCAATTGGCCGGCTGGATCGGAAATCCCCAATCGTCTTTCAGATTGAAAGCGTTTCCATCGCCGCGGCCATTCACACCGTGGCACTCAATACACTTTTTATCGACAATCAGTTGAGCGCCCTTTTCGAGACTCTCCTTGCTAGCAGCAATCGGCTTGATGGTATCAAGCTGGAGAATGGTCTGCGTTTCAGTCGCCTTGTCATCAAACTTTCGTTCCTTGACCAACTGCGTCGTCACGAACGCAAGAACTTGCAGCCGTTGCTCATCCGTGAGGATACCGTCCCACGAAGGCATCGCTGATCCCGGCAATCCGTGGGTGACGGTCTCGAAGAGATCGTTCTGGCCAGGAATCGGCTTCTTCGCATCGAAGAGCGGCAGTTCACCACTCGCCGTGTGTCGAATTTTGAACGTGCCTTGGTTAAAGTTTCTTGGCCTTGGCCAGAGACGATCGGCCGCTGGACCGTCACCAGCTCCCTCCACGCCATGGCACCAGACGCACTTTGTAAAATACACCCGCTTCCCAGCCTCGATCATATCGGCTGGAGGCAGCGGGGATAGTTCACCCTTTTTGAATCCTTCCGGGACAGCTTCCTGCGCAAAGATCGAAACCCCTGCGCTTCCGGAGATCATGACGACCCCCAAAGCGACCGCTGGAAGGATCATTACTTTACTCATAAACCGAAGTTGCCTCATAGGTGTACCCCTTGACCCAACATAGATGTCCTGTGAGATTAGTCCCAAGTCCTTGGATAATATCCGGTGTGCCAATATTCGAATAAGATGACTTTCCAGATTTCATCGGTCGTGAGATGCTGCTCCCAGGGCGGCATGACTGAAGCCCACGGGAACCCTTCACGAGGTAACCCAATGCCCCCCTTCGAGACTCGCCAAAAAATGAACGTCTCCTGCAACTGAGCTATAGTTCCCGGATCGGTAAAATTCGCTGGAATTGGATTAAAAGCAAAAGCATGAAGCCCGCGACCATTCAGGTTGTCTCCGTGGCAGAAGTGACAATTCTGAAAGAAGATCTCGCCACCTTCTCGCACATACTTGAGATACCCAGAAGCTTTTTCATCCCAGGGATTCGCTTCGGGCTTCATGAGACGGCCCATGCCCTGCTCTACGATGTTCGCATTCGAATATTCCTGATCGTACTTACCTTCAGGATTGACACGGTATGGGTTCTGCGAGGTCTGAAGCACAAAGGTTTTACCGTGAACCTTAGTGCTTGCCGGCGGGGCAGGGTGCACCGTCCGCAACTCAATGGGCTCATCGAGGTTCGGCAGGAACGAGGTATATGCAAAACCCCAGAAAATGATCGGCAACAAAACAAGGTATGCCACACGCAGAAACTTGTGAAACGGCGTGACGGCGTCCAGCACATTCATGATCGGCTGCTTAAATTTCCGCCAATCTTCCTCGTTGCTGGACATCCACATGAAGACAGCAATGAGCGAGACAGTCCCATACATCGCACGCACGCTAAATGGGATCGGCGGATAAATTCTGTACTTCAGATACAGAAGAATGAAGACCCAAAACAAAATGCCCTGCCAGAATCGGGGCAGCGCAATTCCGCTTTTACTCAGCAGATAACTAAGGCCCGCGAAAACTGCCACGCAGAGAGCAAGCTCAAAGAGCATCTGCATGGGCATAAAACCTTCAACTAACTTCAGGGATGTCATGTCTGAACTCTCCTTGTTATTGCGTATCGACTCCCTAAACTGGCGTCAGATCTTGGGTGGTGCCTTCCCCTCTTCCACTTGAGAGAGGTAATCCACGATCTTATTGAGAGCACCGGCGCTTAGCTTTTGTCCAAAGATCTTCGGCATCGTGTTATCCGGAAACCCTTTGACGACGTATGCGCTCGGTGAGATCACTGATTCGGTAATATATTCACGAACAGATTTTGCAGCGCCCTTATAAGCTGGATCCTTCAGACGTCCAGGTGCGTTTGTCTTTTCCACTAACTTTGGCCCAATGGTACCTATCGCGCCGGCAATGCCGGGAATGTTGTGGCACGCAACGCATTGCGCCTTTTGGAAGATCTGATCGACTGGCTCCGATCCATCCGCCAACAGGTCTCCACCACCAGCCTTTTTCTTCCCATCATCCTCAGCCTGTTTTGGCCGATCTGATTCAGGAATGAATTTTTCGTAAGACTTGATGATTTCCTCATAGGATGGCGCTTCTTTCCCCTCGCGGACATACATCCAGGTATCAACAGCAGCCAACTCACCAAGCGCTAACGATATCGGTGGCTTATGAATCGCCGGCATGGGACTTTGCTTATCATTGGTGCCCTTCACGCCAAAGCCATCAACGACAAAGCAACTGGGACATGCATGAGATTCAGCGATGTATTCCTGCCCGTTCTCCGCGGTCCCTGACCCTGGAAATGCTTCCTTCTGCTCTGTATCTCGATCGCCGGCCTTACCCTTGTGATACCTGGGCTCATCAAGCCTGGTCTTGGCCCTATCGGGAATGCCGAACAGATTTGGTGCACGCTCACTTAGAAAGCCCTGGTTAAAACCATGACACAACGGACACTGGCCTTTTCCGATGGCTCCCTGCACGGCACTTTGCCCAACCCCGCCGAAGATGATCTTTTCACCCTCGTCCGCCAACTGCTGTGGCGACATGGTTCCGAACTCAAGTTTGACTTCAGGAGGCGGGAAGCCACCTTCGACTTGCGGCAACCAATTCCCGTATCCCGAAAGCCCTGCCGCCACCAAGAACATAAAGCCGCCGATTTTGAAGAGCGCACTGACGTTGGCAAAATATAACGCCATCAAAAAAGACAAGGCCGTCACCAAAGCCAGAGACACCGGCAAAAGGCGAGAGTTCGCAAAGAAGTTGATCTTATAATTGGCGATAGCCACGAGAAGCATGAACAGGGCGATCATGCCGATAAAGGTCTTAAAAACCCGCTGACGCTTTAAGACCGGATCTGGCGTGCTGACTTGGAAGTAGATAAGGAATCCAGCCAACAATGCCAGCGCTGGCCATCCAAGGTCTAACGCTGCACCTATTAATTCCCCCACGTGAAGACCCTCCTGAGCCGCATCGCGCTCCCGCGATGCGGCCCGTTAATCAAGATGACTAAATGTTAGTGTCCTGCGGCCGGCGCCGGAGCACCTCCAGGAACCGGGACTTTCGCTCCCACAGGCGCCTTTTTCGCACCAAGCGTACCGAGCCAGAAGACAAACATGATGCTGATCCAGAAGAAGAGCACGTTAAAGGAAATCATGTTGGCGGCGAAACCCACGGTATGCGTATAGGCCCATGGTGAGTTATCGCGCATGATCTCATTGACGTGCCAGAACAAGCGAACAGAGGACCGGATATAGCCCATCAATCCCATCATCCAGGTGAACGCTGTCGCAAGCATGATGATGGCATACTGGGATCGCACAGAAATCTTTCCCCACATAATTGGGCCGATTTCCTTTGCACCCTTCAACATGCTGAGATTAAGCGCCGTCATGAAGAACAGACAGGATAGCGTTGTCGCCACCTGTGGAACGGAAAGCCCTACACGTACGTTAGCAGGTATGTAATACCCATATATCGCCAGCCAGATAATGTTGACGTAAGCCAGGAAAAAGAAACAGCCCATGAAGATATTCCCGAACTTGGCCCACGACACCGCCGGAATCTTGTTACCGCGCTGATACCAAATAAAGGTCAGCACGGTCGTCGTAATAATGACGTTGATACCGCCATTCTTGGCTGACATGACCCCGTAATTTCCTAGCACCGGGTGTTGCTGACCGCCCATTGCCTTCAATTCCGCCGGCGTCATCACCATCGTATGCGGGGTGATGAAGATCAAGAATCCACACACGAGGATGAACACGAAGTACTTGATGTACCTCTGGAAACGCTCGGCTCCACTCATACGGCCCAGCGCTTGCCACAGGTAATAATTGGTACTGAGGAAGAGGATCCCGATCATGGTTGCCTGAATAATGAAGAGCCAGGCAAGAAGTCCACCCATGAGGGTAATGCCCATTTGCTGACGATACGCATACACTTCCCGCATCAGCCAGTAGCCTGCAAAGGGAAGGGGGATCAAGAAGGCCACACCGAGCGACATGGCGATATAGCCCATCCAATCGTAGTGGGCACGCTCTTCATCGGTCTTTGCGGACAAGAACCGATACGCCGCATACGCCGCGACCACACCACCCCCGAACGCCATGTTGCCGAGGATCCGGTGCACATTCAAGGGATTCCAGAGCGCGGTGTGGAGAACATGCCAGATATTTCCCAAGTACCGGCCCTGCTCATCGACACCGGCCGGCGACATCATGAACCCGATCCACGAGTTGGCGAGAAACATCAACAACGTACCAATCACGTTCAAGATAACTGACATGCTTAAGTGAATCCACTTGAGCAAGCCCTCCTTCATCTTGTCCCACCCGTAGTAATAGATGTAGAGGGTGCCGCTCTCCGCGACGAACGTCAACGCGTAGATATGCATCACGGGACGGAAGATGCTGGACAGATAACCGAAGAAGGCCGGATAGAGGGTCAAGAAAGTGAAGATCAGAATACCACCGAGGATAGCCGTCAAGGAGTATGCGGTTAAGCTGATCTTGATGAAGTCATAAGCGAGTTGGTCATACTTCTTGGCCATCGCCTTATCCTTGGTCACGACTCCGATGAATTCGATGACCATACAGAAGATGGGCACGGCCAGAACGAAGCTTCCGTAATAGAGATGCTGCTGATTGGCAAACCAGAGAAGGACACGGCTCTCGAAATTGTAACGGGGATAGTCCTTCGGACCATCAGTCGTCTTCGGTGCCGGCGCTCCAACGACAACGCCTTCTGTTTTGTAATAGACGTCGCGGGCCTTCTCGACTTTCTTTTCTGGCTCCGCGCCATCCTTCTTGACGGCATCAGGTGGAGGGCCACCCGCACTCTCTCCGCCGCCGCTGGCTAGCGCTGGAATGGACATGACAATCGGCAACAAAAGAAGACCGATCATCGCGCTCAACGCGAGAATTGACAGCGCCTTCTTTCGGGTTACACTACCCATAACAACCTCCATAATGGTCGCGAGATGGTTCACAAGGATGCATTATTTCCTGAAGAGGTACCAATAATCGAGACCCTGCATATCCATCAAGAAATGGTTAACGAGCGTAAAGTAGGCCAGCGAAATGACCATCGAAACGACGACGTATATAATTGTCTTTCCCATCTTTACTCCTCTTTACGAATGACTGCGCGGCCGGTCGGATTACTATTCACCAGGATCAGCACGGACACTGAATACCGGCAAACCAATAAAAAAACCAGAGACTCACCGCACAGGTGACGTAAAAAATCATCTTCCCGATTTTCGTCTGCATATCATTTTGAGCTGGTGAATGGGCTACAGATTCCATCTGATCTCCCTTTGTTTGTTCAAAATATTTCGAGGGCGTGCAATCCTTGACAGGTTTTAAGAGCCTATGTTAATCCTTCAGTCACGTCGTGATTTTCTTGCCAAAGAGGTAAAAAATATGAAGAAAAACTCAAAAGTGTTCGACATTATAGTTTTGGCCGGAATGGTTGTCAATATAATTTTGGCCGTGTTTTTGATCTTGTACTATTTTGATTTCCTATGATTTTCCCTTTACTGACGCGCCTGTTCATTGCCACTGACAAGTCCACTTGACGCACACCGAAAGCCTATCGTTTCATCGCGAAAATCAGGGACCATTTTGCTACGGCTCGTAATACGCACATCGCTTCCGGTGCTCGTATACGCGCCGCCTCGCATTACTTTAAACAGGCCGTGTTCCGGCCCCTTGGGATTAGCCTCCACCGGCTCCCGATAGCTATCCTCGGCATACCAGTCCGCAACCCATTCCATGACATTTCCGGCTCCATCTAAGATGCCGAATGGACTCACGTCACGCTTCAATGACCCAACCGGGGCGGTGGCTTCGAACCCATCGTCCACACGCGCCCAATTGGCCGCATTGAGATCTTGACCATTCCCCCACGGCCAGAGTCGGCCGTCAGTTCCACGCATGGCCTTTTCCCATTCCGCTTCAGTCGGCAAACGCTTGCCCTTCCATCGACAATACGCGTCGGCGTCCTCCCATGACACGTACACCACGGGCTGGTTAAGGCCACGCATCCGTACCATATTCTTGGCATATCGCGACGGAGGACCTGGATGGCGATGGTTCGTCGCAGAGACAAAGGCCTGATAATGGCCATTCGTGACCTCATAGCGATCGATTGAAAAGGCATCGAGGTGAATCGTTCGCTCCGGCTGCTCGTCGAACCCCCCCGCATTGGTACCTTGCACAAATGAGCCGGCTGGTATTAGAACCATCTCTTCTGGGACGGCCTGTTCATTCGAGGAACTGGGAGCCGCAAAGTCTGAAGTCGGGCCCTCTTCTTGACTCGAGGCCGGAGGATCTTTTTCAAACGGGGTGAGTTTCGTACCTCGTAGAATGCCCATGATGGGCAAGCTTGCCATAAATAACACGGTCAGCCACATGGCCACTTTGAATTTGGTTTCGAGCATGTCACATTCCTATACTCATGCTCTTCGCGTTCGCCTCAGAGCGCTGGGTGTCAATTAGAATCCGCTCCGGCTGATTCTTCCGAGCTTTTGGCGCATCGAATGCCGATGGTGCTGTCAGTCCGCCACATTTTCGCTTGGAACCGCTTCGAAAGCCGTGCATTATGCTCAGTCTCTCGCCATGACCCTCCACGGATCACTTTATGCTGCCCATCATCGGGACCAAGAGGATTCCGGTACGGCGTTTTTTGATAATAGTCTTCTTTATAGGTGTCAGCGACCCATTCCGCCACGTTACCTGTCATGTCATAGACACCGTAGGGACTCCGACCCGATTCAAAAGATGCTGGAGGCGCCAGATACTTAAACCCATCCTCTTCGCCATCGACATTCGCGTTTCCTGCCCCGAATTGGTCGCCCCACGGATACCGGCGGCGCCCCTCGCCACGCCCGGCTTTTTCCCATTCGGCTTCAGTTGGTAACCGCTTTCCGGCCCAACGACAATAAGCATCAGCATCAGTCCAGGACATGCCGATCGCGGGCAACTCAGGCTTCAAAATCTTGGATTGATCATCTTCAAAGACCGGGATGAACGGCTTGCCTCGTTTGGTGGCCCTGACAAAGCGATCATACTCTCCCTGGGTGACTTCCTTTTTATCGATGTAGTAGGTCGAGAGGTACGCTTGATGCTCGGGCGCCTCGTCGGGATCTCCGTCCTTGCTCCCCATGACAAAAGGGCCTTCCGGAATCTGCACCATTTCACGCTCGTCGTCGCCGACCAGCGTTTTATAAATTGAAAAATCCCGAGGGGCAACGACCTGAGTCGGTAGGCTTTCCGTTTTGATGGACGCGGCAAGTTCGCGCAGCTGCTTCGCTTTATACGACTCATAGACCAGCCCGACAATCGTCAAAATGAAAGAAGCGAACACGAAGACGATCGAACCGATCAATACACCCTTATTTTCCATGTGCCTCTATTCCTGAGAATCCTTCTGGCTAGCCGTCCGTCTATGTTCGGCCCAGAGATCTAACAACATCGATGATTGAACCCCGAGAAATCCTCCCATCGCAGCGCCAGCGCCCGCACCGAAGGAGATTTTGTCCGTCCCGGCCACAACCCAGGCCAGCCCGCCCCCTGCCATCGTACCAAGTAAAATGCTCAGTAAAAATCGTCGACCGCCGAATATTCCAATCACGGTCCCCATCGCTACACCGACGGCAACCGCGACCGCGATCAATTGATCGCCCATCAAGATGCCGATCAACGCGCCAACCGTTCCCATTACCACGGCGCCCAGCAGGATATCGATGAGCTTACGAGGCGAGGCCAGGGCTGAAGAAGGTGGTGTCATCGGTGCGCTCAACACATCACTGAGCCGAGACCGCAATCGGACCAAAATCGACGTCAACGCCTGGACTCGCGAAAAGAGAAATGCCCCAGGCTTTTTCCGCCGGCTCATGCTTGTGGATACGTTTAAAATCCTCGTACACATTCACGCGCTCTTCAACCCATTCGGTTGCGGTGACGCCGCTCTGAACCACGATCTCAGAGCCGCTGAACATCCCGCCCTCAGTCACGGTTCCTTCGGGTTTCGTGCCGCTCCAGATATATTTCGTGAACACCGGAATGAATACGAGATCGGTATCCAACGCGACATAAATCACGGCAATCGGATCTGTCCCGGTCGGCGCTTTGTGTAGACGCCAACGCCATGTCAGAACAGGATTTTTTTTCGGATCCCATTCGATCTTCTTTTTCTTAATTCGCTGATCGGCATTCCGCACCGCGAGAAACCCGCGGTCCTGCTCGGCCTGCACCTTATAGGCTTCGCGCGCCCTCGCTTCATTGCGACCATTTTCATTTTGCCAATTCACTGGAAATCCGTCGGTCTGTTTGGCATTAAAATCCTCGAGCACCATATGGCCCTCAGCGGCCATCACCCGCGCCGTTATACCACCGCAGAGTACGGCAGTGATTCCAATGCCGATGAACGCCCATGTTGCCACAATCTGTTTCCCCACATTCACGACGGCTGAACCTCCTCTGAAGATGAACCAAGTAATGCTCGATCGACCGCGGCACGCTCCATCAACGGAACACGTCGCTCGCCTCGGCTGCTGAGCCAGAATAGAAAAAGAGCGGTCAACCAGAAGACGACCATATTGAGCGTCACCATTTTAGCGGCAAAGCCTAGTGACGGCGTAAACGCCCATGGTGAGACGTCCGGCATGATGTCGCTCACATGCCAGGACAATCGACCGGATGACCGGATATACCCCATGAGCCCCATGACCCACGTGAACGCCGCGGCAAGTCCGAACAGAGTGACCATGCCGCGAACTGAAATCTTTCCCCATTGAATCGGCCCATGCACCAACGCCCCGCGCATCATCCGCCGATTGAGAAGCAAGCCCACGAGCAGCAGGGTGAACGTCGTGGCGGCTTGTGGCGACGACAATCCGACCCGCACGCTGGCCGGCAGATAAAAACCATACACCGAGAGCCAGACGATATTGAGGATGCCCACGCCAAATACGGTTCCGAGAACGACGTTCCCCGTTCGCGTCCATGACACCGTCATCGTGCGGTTCGCTCGCCGGTAGAAGATGTAACTCAGCGTGGTCAGACAAATCATTACGTTGATGGCGCCATTCTTGGCCGACATCACGCCGTAATTGCCGATCACAGGATGCTGAGCACCACCCATGGCGCGGACTTCGCTGGCCGACATCAACATCGTATGAGGAGTAAACCATACTACTAGGCACGCAAACAGCGCATAGACCAAGTACTTGAGATAGACTTGATACCGCTCTCCCCCCTGCAACCGTCCCATGCTTTGCCAGAGATAGTAATTAATGCCCAGAAACAGGATGCCGACGAGCAAGGCCTGCACGACGAACAGCCAGGTCAATAGACCGCCCATCATCGTAACACCCATACTTTGGCTAAACGAATAGACCGATCTCATCAGCCAATACCCCGCGATGGGCATCGGCAACAGCGCACACACGGTCACGAACAGGAATACATAGCCGACCCAGTCGAAATAAGCGCGTTCTTCATGGGATTTGCTGGTCAGGAAGCGATAAGCTGAATAGGCGATCACGACCGCTCCACCGGACATGATATCTGCCAGGAATCGATGTACGTTGAGCGGATTCCACAGCGCCGAATGCAGAAGATGCCAGACGTTGCCGAGATAGTGCCCCTTCTCATCGACACCCGCCGGAGACATCATGAACGCAATCCAGGCATTGGCCAGAAACAAGAGCGCGGTTCCCATGGCATTGGCCAGCACCCCAAGGGTGGCATGTACCCATTTGCCGGTACCGTCACAAAGGCGATCCCAACTATAGTAATAGACGATGAGTAAGATCGATTCCGCCATGAAGACAAAGGCATAGATGGGCATCATGGACTTGAACGTCCCGCCCATGTAGCTCATGAAACTCGGATAGAGCGCAATGAATAGGGTCAGCATGATGCTGCCGACAACAGCGGTCAGGGAAAGGGCAAGTAAGGCAACCTTCAAAAAGTGCCGTGCCATTTGGTCATAGCGCAAGGCCGTCGATCGGTCGCGAACCATGAGACCGGCAAACTCCATAATGACGCAAAACATCGGCAGTGCCAGCACAAAACCACCGAAATAGGTATGTTGCTGCGTGACAAACCAGACTAAGAGGCGACTATCAAATGAGCCATACCGGGGATAGACGATTGCCTCCGAGGTGGGAGCCGGAGGCCCCATGGGAACCCCGTCAGTCTTGTAGTAGACATCCTTTGAGCTGAGGAGATCCTCTGCCGCCGCCATGTTCGCTGTAATGAGAAGGAGCAGGACGAACACCAGTCCAGCGAATCGAATAGTTGTTGATAGCTTCGCCATCGTTCCTTAGCCTTGCTGCCGGGATTCACCGAGAATCGGCTCAGACAACGTCAGGGCCGTCTCTGGAGAATGCGGCGTCTTTTTCGACAATAACCCCATTACGAATGGACACCGTAAGAGGGACGGTGGGACAACCTGATGGATCCGGTCTTCCTGGTAGCGACGGCCACCGAGAAAGTAGCTGTAGACCGACATCAACACGGCGACCAAGCCTGCCGTAAGGCCCTGCAACCATACGGTCTCCGTCTCCCAACGCAACACGAAGGTCACGATCCCGGATATGACCAGATAATACGTCGCCGCGAAGGCCAGACCTGGCCACCACCAAAATCGGAATAACTCCGCCCACCCCACCACCGACAAACGGGCTTGCCACCCGCCTGGGCGCTGTTCTCCGGCCATGTACGCCAGAATAGTCACTGTACCGGCCACGAGCGTGACAATTGCGAATTGAACGACCTCGATCTGGCCCATGGGAACGCGCGTCGCAGCCACCGCCACAGTGACGCAGGTCACGGCACCCAACACTGCCCACCGAAGAACCTGATAGGGCTGCTCTCGAAGATAGCGGCGGAAGATTTCTCCATCAGGAAACGTCAGAATCGGCTTTCCATCCTGTTGCAGCCGTCGGACATAGCCGATCTCAAAGGCATCGCGTGCCACTGACGTACACGCAATAATGATGGCCATCATCGCAGGGCCGTCGGGATGATGAAGAAAATCATAGTGCGCCAGAATTTTGAGGAGGGCCAGAACCAACAGGGACAGTTGCACGCCGTAGGTGAAACCGATCCAGCCGACAAGCCACACGAATCGTCCGATGCCATCTTCGCGCCACACTGATGCAAGCGAACGAGCTCGGCCGACCCGATATGCCCAGACAGCTGTGACGGCCGAGACAAGACCGCTCATGGCAAGGAGGACCAGCGGATCGGAAAGCGGCACGAGCCACTTCGCCGCTCGGTAGACGACAAAGGCAACGAGCCCCGGCGCCATCATCACCCAACGCTTTCGCTTTCGAACCGGCTCCTCCGTCACGGCAACCGTCAGACTCGGGAGCAAGCGTAATGCAAGACGATGCAGCATCTTAATCAGTGGTGAGTGCTGGTCAAAAGGATAAAACGTAGAGCGGGCATTCCATTACTCACGATTGACTTCCTTTGAACATGCCGAAATACCGCCCCTTGACCTCTTCCATGAGAGCTATGGTGACCTTCGACTGCCCTTTGTCCAGAGCGGTTCGCTCAAGTTCCTGCCGCGCCATCGTGCGCACCGGCGCAGGCACCTTTTCGAGTCGCTGTTCAGCCTCACTGTCCCAGGCGATCTCCGCGCCATTTCGAGCCTGGCCAAGCAGCGTCAACGTCATCACTCTCTGCTGCCGACGTCGGGCAAATGTCTCGGCATCCGGCTTCACCAGGCATTGAACATAGGGAGGCAGACGGTCTAATGCATGACGAGCGTCATCGCTCCACATGAATCGATCGACCAGCTTGACGGCTTCGTCCGGTTTTCCAACCGCACCAATATGCATGGCGCAGCGCCGGCATTCCAATCGGACCATCCACTCGGACGCTCCGCCCTCGTTCCAATGCTCATCAACACCTTCCGTATGCATCCAATTGCCGCACCCACACACCAGCATTGGAATACTCCCACCAGGATGTTCAAAAAAGGTCAACCAACAAGGCCGCAGCTGCAGCAAGCACCGCAGGACTCAGCCCTGCGCCGGCGAAGGCCGGCTCTTTCCCAAGGGCACGTTGAGGATGTTTGCAAACCAAGAACGTACCTTGGGAGAGGCACCTCTCGGGGTGGCAGGGATAGGGCGGGCGCAGTAGTGCCGTTTTCAACATCCTGTTCAACCGATCTTTCCCGGATAGAGAATGTACAGCATGATATACGTTGCGCTGCCCGTGACAAACAGCACGCAGTACACGATCATCGTAAACGTCCCGAGCGCGCGGTGACGTTTCCCCCCATCAGGCCAAATGCGTTGGATGCCCATTTCAAGTAGGTAGACAAAGGCCACGATCACGAGGAGCGAGACCCACACGACCAACTTGCCCATCCCGAAACGATCGAACGCAACAAGAGAGAGGAGATATACGGCAATCAGGCCTGCCAGCACCCCGAGAACTGTCAGTGCCTTACCCCAGCTGGTCTGTAACACTTTGGTTCTCAGAATACGCTTTCCACCCTCGATCGCCTGAGCACGAAATCCCAGTACGATCATATAGACCGCCATGATGAGCCCGATCACCACCAAGGTGATATGAACGATCAGGAGGGGAACAAAGACGTTTCTGTACAGCGCTTCCGAGCCGCCAAATCCTTCTTTGCCCTCAAATGCCAACACACCCAAACTCCGAAACAGGTAGTAGCTGGTGAAGAATGCCAACATCGCAATCATGCCACCGAACATGAGCCAGTGATGCGCCGTTCCCCGATGTTGCTTGGCCTGAACCCAGCCAAAAATAAATAAGCCTGTAAAAAGGGCGGCCATGAGCTGACTGACATCCGCCCCCATCGTTGCGTGTGTGCCGACGAATCCCGGCTGTCTCAACCACTCATACATCTGTGCTGACCCTATTCATGCTTGAACCCTTGCACCACGGCGGTGCGTTCAACCTCGGAGACCGATTGAAATCCTGCCTTCGTCATCCAATCGAGGGCTTCGGAAACTTTAAAACAGCGGCCCTGTTCCGTGTTCACGAGAATGTGCACCGCGAAGGCCGTGGCCCATGCCGGACTGGTACCTGATTCGTCGAGAAACCGATCCTTGATAATCAGACGGCCACCAGGCCGTAGATGAAGAAAGGCTTGCTTCACCAAATGGGTGTTCGCTTCGAGCCCTTGATAGTGAAGAATGTCCGACATCAATATGGCCTCGTATGGACCTCCCCATTCATCGCGATTGAAATTCCCTGGTCTCAGACCAATACGGGACTCAAGTCCCGCTTCCCTGACTCGCCTCTCGGCCACTTTCAGCGTGTCAGGAAGATCAAAGACCGTGGCGTTGAGGGCCGGATACGCCTGGCAGAAGGCAATGGCGTTCGTGGCCGCTCCACCCCCTAAATCGAGCAAGGTGGTCAAGCTATCTAGTTTGAGTCGCCTGGCTAACTCGGGTCCGCTATGTTGTCCGATCCGATCGAGAACCGAAAGGACGTTGACGCCGAGCCCTGGATTGGTTTCGAAGAGATGGCGAGCGACCGGGGCTCGTCCTGTCCGGATCGTCTCTTCCAAGCGCCCCCAGTTGTCCCACTCGGCATCTTGGAGCACCAATAAATGTCCCACATACTGAGTGGCCGTTTTCACCAGATAAGTTTGGGCGACTGGGGTATTGGCAAATCGGTCCCCCTGTTTCATCAATACACGCATGGCGACCAAGGCATTCATCAAGAGTTGAAGTCGCTCGGCATCTGCCTGGATGCGATGCGCGATCTCTCCCGCGCTCAACTCCTTCCCGTCCAGCATGGTAAATAATTCGAGTTTGACTCCCGTCAGGAGAATCTTCGTTTCCCAGTAATACCCAAGCTGAAAGATTTCAGCGAGTGAAAGGTCTCGTGACACACTGCCCTCATACATCAATGACTTGGCATCGAAATTTTGCATCTTACTCAGTTCGCTCGTGGAAACGCAAGACGACACGGAGAGAGGCATCTAACGCAACCGCGCGCTCAAAATGGTCATCCGCAAGGTCACAGACGAGACGAACCCGAAGACGTACCAGCAATTTCACCCGTCCCCCCTTGAGCCTGCCAAGATAGACTCTTTGTCGTCGGACTCGCTCCTCCCGTACGATACGTTGAGGTTCGGGATGAGTCGAGAACGATGCCCAGGCAGGGACGCGTCTTGGCGCGCCTGGGTGGACGAGGAAGTGTGTCCTTTTTCGGCACGCTCAAAAAGAAAAGGGCGGCGGTCCGTGAGGACCACCGCCCTTTGGCCACGAAGAAGCTGGTGTCTCGTTACTTCTTCACTTCAAACTTCGCCTGAACCGTTCCGCCCTCGGGCACATCGACTTCAGCCTCCACCTTTCCTGCGAATGGATGCCAGGCGAGGATCTTGTGCTTGCCGGCTGGAACATCCTTAATCTCGAACGTGCCGTCTTCCTTCGCAACGGCATTGTACGGATTCCACACCGGCAGGTAGAAGCCCTGCATGAACTCGTGCTGGTCACACTGCAAGCGGTAGGTCGAGCCGGTCTTCTCCTGTCCGCCCTTGAACTTCACCGGCTTCTCCAACTTCGAGCCCTTCTCCGCCAGACCGATATTGAAGTCGGTTGATGAGCTCGCTCCCTTCACGAAGAAGCTGTGCGGATTGTGCAGCACACCCTTGACCGACTTGGGATCGTCCGGGTCGGCATCATGATTCTCGACGCGGAATGATTTCTGAGCTACGACCACGCCGGTGAACGGGAGGAACTCGCAGAATTCAGCGATGACATCGGTACCCTTGTAGCCATCCACAAACGCCTTGTCTTCAATGTCCTGCACGGCAACAACGGCATTCTTCAATCCGCCGTCCTTGCCAACTTCAATCGTCTTGAGGAAGCGCTTATCGCCATCCATCAATTGCTTGTTTGGATTCTTGGGGCAAAACTTTGGATTCGGGAACTTCGAGAAGAGGAACTCTTTCTGCTCCGGCTTGCCGCTATAGGTGACCTTGCCGGTGACGGTTCCTCCTGCGAAGGAGGAGAGAGGCATCATTAAGAATGCCCCCATGATAGCTCCTGATATGACTCCTACACTCTTCTTCATGAGACTGCCTCCTTGTGATAGAAACGCTACGTTAGTATATCGCAAACACACCCCGGTAAGGGGCGTACAGGTTCGATCCGCAACTCACTGGCACCCATTGGTTCGACCGCACTGGAGGGCCGTCCGAGCGGGTTTAGAAGTACAAAGGCATTTTGTATACTCCTATTCCGTCAAACGTGTCAAGCACGGTCCATTACTTAACCACATTCTTTTTGTCAGCTGAATCTTTTTGCACATGTGAAAGAATTCGACCCAAGGCTCCACCTGCCGTCGCCCGCACCGCCTCGTCCTGATCGCGAAGCACTCGTTTCAAAACAGAGATTTCAGCTATGCCACCGGATTGCCCTAGCGCTCGAACGGCTGCGATGCGCGGACGAGGCAAGGGGTCTTCCAAAAACGACTCTAATGCAAGAATTGCTTCACGAGTCTTTCCCTTGGACAAAGCTCTGGCGATCGCCGATCGCACCCCAGGATCGACATTTTGCGCTAGTTCATGCACCGTCGCAGAGACTTCTTCGTACGGCACGCCAAGATGTAACAGGGAGGACACCGCTGCGGCTCGCAAGGGAAGATTCACATCGTGCAGAGCCTCCCGAATGGCATTGACTGAATCAGTCGCTCCCAACTCCCCAAGGCTCACGATTGCGGCGGCCCGCACCGCGGGCAGCCGGTCGCGGATCGCCTCCAGCAAAAAAGGAACGGCCTCCATCGCGTTGAGATCACCCATCGCTGCAGCGGCAGCGCCACGCACGGACGGTTGCGTATCCGTCAAGGCCTCCTTCAAAATTGGCAGACCCCGGCGATCTTTTATCTCCCCTAACATCCGAAGGGCCGTGGCTCGCTCCTCGGGATTAGGAACGGTGGTTGATTGACGGACGCGATCCCAGCCTTCGCCATGCTTTAATTTCGCCAACACACCGGCGGCCGTGATCCGAACAACAGCCTGCTCGTCGTTCAAAGCGCGTTCGATCTTACCGAGCGCAGCGGAATCACCGGAGCGGCCGACCACCTTGACCGCTGCCGCCCGAACCATGCCGGCCTGATCCTCCAACGCCTTGTTCAACGTGGCGGATCGTCGCCCCGCTGGCAATCGTCCCAACCCTTCCACGGCCAAAGCCCTGATCAATCCCGACCCATCGCTAATGCCATCTTCAAAATACGGTATGCTGTCGTCCGAATCCAGTTCCTTTAAGGCCGTATACGCGGCTCCGCGCATCTGCTCCCGCATATCCTTGAGCATGGGCGCGATGAAGGCAATCGCCACGTCGCGCAACAGCGGTCGATCATCCTGTTTCAGCTGGTCGTACAAGTATTCGTATTCGCTCAACGCATCGGCAGGACGCGCCAGGCGAATCAGGCTTTTGATCTTGAGGCGACGAGCGTCGGTCGCGACGATGGGTTCTTTCAACAGGGGCTCAACGGCCGTCAGCGTTTGATCATACTGCTTCTGATCAAAGGCGTGACGCGCTTCCCGCAACTGGCGTTCAAATGAAGACGCCGCAAAGGCAATGCCCGGACTCTCCATACATGAGAGGAACACGACAAGGACGGCACCGATGAGCCGCCTGCTGCCCGAGGAGAACAAGAGAGAATCAAGCAACCCCTGCTTAGACTTCGATAGGTTTATCACGATATGGTTAATGGTCAGCGCTGACGTTCGACAAAGGGATCGATATTGACCGGCCGACCCAAGGCTTCGGGGCCGAAGCGTGCCGGCTCCATCACCTCGTACGCCGTTCGGCGTCCGATCGGGGCAGGGAGAGAGAGATTCACCCGGCTAAGCGCGTTCGCATCCACCGTGACGGTGCGTTCCTCGAGCGTTCCGATAGAAGGATGCCACGCAATCAAACGATAGGTGCCTGGCGGAACATGCTCGATGGCATACGCGCCGCTCTTATCGGTGATCTCGTAATACGGGTTGGTCACCGCCACGGCCCAGCTCTCCATATAGGCATGAAACCCACATTGCATGACAAAAAAACGTCGACCCTTGCTAAGCTGGATTTTTTCAAGCATGGACCGTCCCGGCTGGTGTCCATGGTCCGCGTGCACGTTTCCCCGCTGATGGTGGGCATTCATCGGTAACGGCGAATTAAACAGCACTCGGGTCCCCAACTGCCGCGAGGTCTCGTACGCCTGGACATCATGCATCACCGGGTCCATGTTGACGACTTCGACGGCGTGCCGGTCCCGCACAACGGTGACGAAGGGCGCAAACTGGCAATCCTTGGCTTCTACGCGCGGTACTGAGAGATCAAACGCTTTTCCCGCGTCGATGTCTTCGAGAAACACCACGACGTCTTTGAGGCCATAGAGCCCGCTTTCTTCGTCGACTCGGAAGTCATGAAGCAATCGCCATCCATGCCCGTTTGAGATGCGTCCACAATATTCCGGGTCTGGAAAGGTCACAAGGTTAAACGCCTTCGGCGTCGGAATTGCGCCCTGCAACGTCACCACGCCCGTAATCGTCCCCCCATTTTCCACTTCCACAACATCGTAGGCTTGGATAACGGTACTGAAACATGAGAGCCACACAAAAACCGCAACGCTCATGGCAATGTGCCAACGTAATGATGTGCTCACCCTACCCTCTAATAACAGGCCTATGGAGAGCTGTTTCCAGCTCCGGTGCCGCCCATTTGATGGGGCCAGCGGTCTAAACCTCATATCAATGCACGATGTTCAAAAAGTCCACAGTGCGGCCGCAGCGAAGCGCCGAGGCGTACTATTCATCCCCTCTGCCCCGCGCTTGCCAAGACAGGCTCTTTACCCACGTGCGTAGTACGTTGAGGCGAGCGAGAACAGAGCCCGGGAAAGGGCGCGTCTTGGTGCTTTTGGGGTAGGGCGAGTGTAATATGGCGTTTTTTAACATCGTGCTCGTTCTTACGGCGTTTGTTGTTTCAACGTGGGCAAAATCGCCAAGGGCTTGCCTAACGACTCAATTCCGTAGTGCGGATTCTCTACCATCTCATGGGCACTTCGACGGCCGGTCGGGGATCTGAACTCAAAATCTGCCGTCACGGATTCTTTGGCCTGCACCGAGACTTTCTGCTCCAGCATGGGGCCGGTTTCCGGATGCCAGGCTACGAGAACATATTCTCCCGGGGGAACATCCCCAATTCTGAAGGCCCCATCCTGATCGGTAATTGCATGATAGGGATTCTCCACTGCAATGCCCCAGCTCAGCATGTAGGCGTGAAAGCCACACTGCATGACGAAAATACGGCGCCCTTTGGTCAGATGGACAGGCTCCGTCATCGGTTCGCCCGCCAAGTGTTCATGGGAATGCGCGCCCACCTCACGTTTATGGTGTGGATTCATGGGGAGAGGCGTATTAAACAGCACGCGGGGCCCCAACTGCGAGGTCTCATAGGCCTGAATGTCATGCATCACCGGATCCATGTTGACCACTACGACATCCTCGTGGTTCTTGACGGTAGTCACGAAGGGTAGGAATCGACAGTCTTTTGCTTCAATCGTTGGCGGCCTAAAGCTGAAAGGTTTTCCCTTGGGAACTTCAGCCAGCCAGACGACCACATCTTTCAGACCTCCGTCAGGAGACGTGTTGAATTCCTCCAGCAACCGCCAACCCGTTCCGGTTGAAATTCGACCGCAGTAGACCGGATCCGGGAATGTGACCAAATTAAAGGCCTTCGGAGTCGGCTTCCCGCCAAGCATCGATACTTTCCCAGTGATGGCGCCTCCATTAGTCACCTCGATTTCCTCATACGACCATGCAGGGACCGCCCCTAACATGATCGCGATACTGGCAACGGTTATGAACAGTCGCATTGATTCCTCCGACAGAGATAGCGTGAGTAGGTTTTGCATATCTTACCGGCCCGAGAGCCCAAAAAAAAGGGGGAGCCGCGTGGCTCCCCCTTCGACCGCAATGACAGTCGTCTTACTTGGAGGCCACCGGTATGCCTCTCACCTCCGATGGTTCCCCGGCGTCAGCCTTCTTTGCCCCAGCAACTGCACCGCTTAGCGGCAGCAACCGCTGATCGCCTGCAGGCAGGACGCGCAGATAGCCCCACTGACCGGACTGTGAGTATGGCAACCGCTGGTTGCTCCAGACGTAGTCGCCGGCCAACCGATACACACCACCTGCCGATGGGATAAAGGCATCGATCGTTTCCGAGCCGGAGAACTCGACCACGCTGATTTGGTCGGCTCCCCGCATAAACGGCTCGATAGGCCACTCATGTTTCTCGACGCTGAACATCTGATTCTGCTCATTGTTCGCGCCGAACACATGGATCCGAACCGGGTCACCCGCGTGTACTTCAATAATCGGCGTCACAGGATCCTCCGGCTTATCCGCCGTGCACGGTTGGAACATTTTACCCAGCGAACACCCGACTTCTTCACGATACTTGTACGGCTCGGACCGATAATTGACCCCGGTTAATCCGGCCACGTTCTGTACGTACGGCATGAAGCTGGTGCCGATGATATTGTCTTCGTCCTGGAAGAAGAGTGCAGCATCACGATAGTTCGACCGCATCTCGTTCCCCGCTACGGACCGATCAATAATCACATCAGCGACCCAGCTATTCTTATTCGAGATATCGGCACCGGTCTTGGGATCCCGATACTTCGATCCCTTTGGTCCGATCACGATCGCGCCGAAGAGACCGTTACGAGGATTCACCATAACGTTGCCCCAATCCCACACCAACGAAGCGTTTTCCCCAAGGAACGGGTCCGCATAGTAGGTGTAGGTACGGCTTCCTCCTGGAGCCACCGTCTGCTCGCCGCCGTTCTTCCCGACATTGGCGCCTAACGAATCCTTGGGGTCGAAGGCCAGACCAATGGCTGAGAAGGAGGCTTTGCTTTCCTTCATTTTGTTCTTCAAATTAACTTTGATGCAGTCGCCGACGTTCGCGCGAAGCGTCAACGGCATCGGATGCATCCCCTCCGCCACCTTGGCCACATCTTCCTCCAAGGCATAGATCTTGGCATTGGGATTCGAAATTTGGATCGTCCGCTCAAAGTCGACTTCAATTGTTTCGGGCGCTTTTGGATTGAACTTCATTGACGGGAAGTCCTGCGCCACGACGTTGAAGGTCTTCACAGGCGCCCCTTCCGGACAAATCGGCTGCGCCTTTGGCAATTCATTACGCGCCGAATACCCGGCCGGCAGCTTTTGCAAGTCTGGCTGTTCCTTGTCGTACACCCGAACGATCCCCCAGCCGCCTTCCGAGAACTTGGAAGACCGCCCGTTGAAATGGATGTAGTCACCGGGCTGTAGCCGTGGCCCGCCCGCTTGAGGAACGACCAAGTCATACCGTTCGGCGATACCGATATGAATCGAGTTCTTTCGGTTCGCATCGCCCGCATAGCGCTCGGTCAAGAAGGTATGACCGGACAGGGTCCACGTCATCGTTTCATTCATGAGCGTATGCAGCAGTCGGAATACCATTGTGTCACCGAGGTAGGCCCGCAACAGCGGCGTATCGGGATCACCATGGATCTCGCTATTAAAGATTTGCGATGCATCCGGATTGCTGGCCAACCGCTGGGCAATCGGCTCAGCGCGGAAATTCAACCCGCTTCCCGTTGTGTGCGTCCCCCCGTTTAGGAACGGCATCGGGGACATATACAACTTCTCCGGCATCATGAACGAGACGGTTTTGCCGGCCTCCAAGGCGACCTCGACAGGCTGACCGGGCGGATTGCCGGCCGTCACGATGTTGACGGTATGGGGCACGGTATCATGCACCTGCACCATCAACTCGCGGAAACTGCCGTTCACGCCATAGCCCACCGGCTCGGAGGTTCGGATGTCGGCGATGGGGCCGCTTCGGATCTCTTTTCCCGACTTTGGATCATGATACGTGGATCCAACCGGCTCGACGATGAGTGTGCCGAACCCGCCATGCGGCCATGTGGTGGCCCCAAACGCATGGTCATGCCAGAACACGGTCCCGACATCGGCATCAGCCCAGAGCCGTTGCCGTACGAATTCCACCGTGACGATGTCATTTTTCGGATGATCGAACCGCAAGGGCTTCACGAGCGTGATGGTATTGCCCTTGATCTCTTTTATCCGCTGAATCTCGTTTCCCTTCACATTATCCGCACCGATCAGTAATTCGGTATTCGGATGGTACTGGGCTGCGTTCTTGACTTGAAGTGTCCGCGAACCTTTCTTCGCCTCCCCAGTGACAACCGTGTTCATCGGTGCCGGAAGACCCTTCTTGGTCTTCTTCTCCAACATCGTGAACGGGCGGACCGACTGCTCATAGGAGAAGCCGGTGATCACCCCGTCCGATGCCTGGTTGTCGAACTGCAAGAAATGCGGGTGAATATTGATCTTCGATGACTGGAAATTCGTATAGTCATCGTCGTCCCATTCGCTCGTCAATGTCCAATCGACGCAATCATAAATATTCGCCCGATACACCAGCGGATATTTCAGATCATCGTTAGCCCGAACAGCCGCCTCTTCTTCATGGAGCACGTAGATCAGACCAGTCGGGTCTACGACGGGGGGTTCATTGCCCTGCTTTTTAGACAGGGTAATGGGAAGCTTAATGAAGTGAATATTGTAGTACTTCCGTCCGGCATTTTCCGGACAGAGACTCCAGCGTCCATTTTCACCGGGCTTCGCATTATCAGCCGTCCGCTCGCCGTTCTCATCGACGTGGATGGGTTCCAGCCATGGCGCACCGACGTGACCCGGTGAGAACATGACTCGTTTCCCGAAATGGGGAGTTAAATGCGGCCACGCGACCTTCCCAGTCGTCGGCTCGAATGTGATCGGCCGACGCTGTCCAGGGGTCTTCGACTTGTACTTTGGATTGTCAATGGTGCTTTCCTTTTCGGACATGGCGCGGTTGCCGTTCCAGGTCCAGTCGAGCACCGTCGCATCGTAAGAGACGATTTGCCCCTTTTCATCATCCTTGTGTCCGGGCTTGCCTTGAGTCGGCAACTGCATCTCCACCCAATCCTTAATGTTCACGATCGCAGGATTGGCTTTCCAATTCGTTTTGCCCTTATCGATGATCTGGAACGTCTTCCCGAACCAATCGACCGTCTTGCCGATCAACTGGTCGGACGTCACAGGACCCTTGATCCGGCCCTGCCGGTCTGGCAACTCGCGCAGGTCAGGCATGACATCGTTGCGCATATCCCCCTGCTGGAGAGTGTTGTAGACGCGCCAGTAGCCCCACATGCCGGCCACATAGTGATGCGCGACGTGGCAATGGAACAAAAAGTCGCCGGCTAACTGCTGGCACAGACCTGAACCGCACTCCGTCTCGAGATCCAGCGCTTCCGACGGTCCGATCACTTCGACGTCAACACGATCAGTCTTCGCACGAATCACCGGATATTTGACCGGGCCATTCTTTGCCGCATGCCACATCGGCATTTCATCGATCGCCCGCGGGCTTCGCGGCCAGCGGATCGTCCCGCCATGCGGATGATGCGAGTGGAAGACTTCCGATCCGCCGTGCACCAGGCGGAACTTCGCCGGATCGCCCATATAGGAACGAGGAATCGTCGGGGATGGATCGCCGAAGGTATATGAGCTATACCCCATCGATTCATCCTCGAAGCCGAAGTACTCGTGCTGCACGTGCATATTATTGATGCCGAACGGCTCACTGCGATAGTTAATCGCGCGGCCGCCCGGTCGATACGCGTCCGTCAGCGGATCGCGCTGCGGGAGGAATTCGCCCTTCTTATTGACCGGGCGGAATGCTTCATCACCGACCTCGTGATACATCAACACAAACTCACGAAAGTCGGGACCGGTTCCATTCTTAATGATGGTCTGCCAGCCACTGCGCTGCACCGTGGCGTCGCCAGTCCCGAGCGGTTCGTAATATTCGGATCCTTTCGGCTCGACGACAAAAGTGCCGAACAATCCCATGACGGTCAGCTCACGATCATTGCTGTAGCTATGGAATTGACGAGCGCCTTCCTGCGTCGTTGGGTGGATGTACCACTCCAACTCAGAGCTTTTATCCTTCGCCACGATGGAGTCGGAATTGGTCGTCGTCGCGGGTTTACCCGTCGAAGTGACAACCATGTTCGAGCCGTGAATGTGCAGGCTCACATCCTCCCCGCCTTCAAGGGCATTTTGAAGCTTGATCTTGATGCAGTCGCCCTGGTTCCCGCGAATCACGAGCGGTTGAATCCACTGCGCTTGCACACCGGGGATCACGGCGCCTGGATCGAATCCTTCTTTCTCGCGCGCGGCCTTGTTCTTTGCCTCTTCTTCCCGGACTTTTTCCAGGTCTTCCGTCAAGGTGTACATGTAGCCGGGATAGAAATCCAACCATTGATTGAGTGTGATTTCGACGTTGATCGCCGACACGTTGTACTGCCGCACGGGAGCATTCGCGGGGCAGCGCCCACCCTGGGACACCGGCTCCGTCCGCGGGTCGGACATTAACAGCATGTCCTGGTTGCCTGCTCCATACTGGTGGAGCATGGACATGGAGTTGTACATCCCCGTGCTGATTTGTTGAGCCTGTGGATCGTTCGCCATCTGATGCATGATGCGCTCATGCTGCTGCTCGACCATCGCTGCGCGATTGGGGTGCCCTTCCATCGCGTCTTCGACGACCGTTTGTCCCTTGAGCTTTTCAGCCCATTCGGGCGTTTGGTGCCCCATTGAGGTATGCTGAGCATGCGGCTCCGGGGACGCGGCAGAAACTGCCAGCGGAGCGCAGAAGAGGGCTCCGCCGGCTATGACGCCGGGGAGCCAATTGCGAACACGACACTTACCGTTGAGGTGAAACATGGACCGGCCTCCTTACCATGGAATGGATGGATGAACGACTGATGAAGTGAACCGCGTACTAACACTGGCAGGTAAAATCTAACCTTCACTTGGGTCTCTTTGAATATCTTAGAACCGAGACATATTTATTTTCTGGCGGATACCAAGCGAAAAGAGGCCTAACGATACTCAAGTGGATTTGCTGTGTCAACCCCTGTGGTTATTGTAGTCAAGCTCTTTAGGCCAAAAACTTTTACCGGATGCAGAACGGACGATGAGCATAAACGGCGCTCGCAAAGTGGCGATCGTAAGACATCAGCTGGTTAGGGCAATGCCTTCCACAACGAGGCTAGACTATGCCGAGAAGTTGACTGATCGATGGAGTGCGATGGGTTTAGTGGGCGTTTGCTTTCTATCTAATGGACACGGACGTCCTGTCACTCCGCTACTTCAGATCTGGCGACCCCTGGTGAGATCGGACGTGAAGGTCGCCGAGGTGGCAATAGATTCAACATGGCGATGGCTATGGCCCCGCCAGTCAGGAACCATGTCACGGCTTGTAGCCCCCGCGTCCCTTCATCCCGAAGATCCTTCGCGACATCGGTGACCGTTTCCAGCAACCGATCGAGCGCCAAGGTGACTTGAATAAGTTTAGGCCCCGCGTTATCGGCTGCATGTAGTTCCGCCGCATGTCGCAACGCCACTCCCATGGCCGGAGTTTCGGCGTTCCAACTTTGGATCAGGAGTGTAATCGTCTTGCTTGCGGACGAAAAGTAGGCATCCAGACTCTGCTGAACCGCCTGTAAATCCTCCGGTTCACTGCGTCCACTTCGCGATACGCGTAAACTTGCGGCCGCGTATCGATCCACCGCATGCTGAATGCGGGCGCGCCGATCGGCCAGAGGCATGGTCAGCTGCTCGAACTCCTTTTTCGTCGAGCATTCTATGGCCTGGAGGATGGTCACACGGTATCTGAGCACCTCTGCTGAGATATGCGCCAAATCCACGGCGGCGAGCGTGTATTCGCGATACATAATTTGAAGATCGGCATCAATTTGGCTGAGGGCATGGGCGCTGATGAATCCAAGCCCTGCAATGAGCGCACTGATCATCACTTCAATCCACGTGAGCCGCCTCAAGGGTGGAATCTTCAATGGTCTATTCAATGGTCTAACTGGGGTGAGACAACATGACGAGATTCAACAAGAGGTTTCATGTGCCTACAACGACCGCGTATCGCCGCATCCCCATTGAAGGTGAGCTGCAATAAAAAGAGGCACGGGGCAGAAGCCCACCGGCTCCTGCCCCGTGAGTCGTTACTGGCGCGGGACTACAGCCAGGTCACGCGTTCGGCCGGCCGAATGTAGATCGGCTCTTCGACCTGGATGCGCGCCACTTCCTTGCCCGACTTGTTGAACCCCAGCACGGTATCGTTGTACATCTCAAACCGCTTCCCGTGGATCTGGGTCTCAAACACCTTCGGCCCCGGAATGACGTCGTACCGGAAGACGATCTGCTGGCTGGCGCGCCACAGCTGCAGCACCGCCAACAGCTCCCGGCTCGGTACCAGATACTTCTCGATGGCGTTGTCCACGCCCGGCCCGAACATCTGCCGCGCATACCCCCGCGGGCTGTGCCGCGGCGGAATGTAGAAGCCGTTGGGCTCGGTGCCCCACTGTGGATACAAGGGCAGGGCCACCTGCTCCACCCGAATGGTGAAGTACAGGGGATGCCAGCGATCCTCCGCCCACAGGCCGTCTTCGCCGATCCGCACCAGGCTCTGCATGCGGATCTTCCCCACGCAGGCGCTCATGCAGCGCGTTTCCATCGGCTCGCCGCCCGTCAGCGGATCCTTCCCTTCGATCCGGGGATAGCAGGCAATGCACTTCTCGCTCACCCGCGTGGTGCCCCGGTACATCGGCTTCTTAAACGGACACTGCTCCACACACTTCTTGTACCCGCGGCACCGGTTCTGGTCGATCAGCACGATCCCGTCCTCCGGCCGCTTGTAGATGGCCTTGCGGGGACACGCTGCCAGACACCCCGGATACGTGCAGTGGTTACAGATCCGCTGGAGATAGAAGAAGAACGTTTCATGCTCCGGCAGACTGCTGCCCTGCAGCTTCCACGGTTCATCCCGCGAGAAGCCGGTCTTGTCGATGCCTTCGACGAGGGCTCGCATCGACGTGGCCGTATCCTCGTAGATGTTCACGAACCGCCACTCTTGGTCCGTCGGAATGTAGCCGATCGCCGCCTGACCGATCTTGGCCCCGGCGTCGAAAATGGTCATCCCTTCGAACACCCCGTACGGCGCATGGTGTTTGCGGCCCACCCGCACGTTCCACACCTGTCCGCCCGGGTTCACTTGCTCGATCAACTGCGTGATCTTCACGTCGTAGAACTGGGGGTACCCGCCGTAGGGCTTGGTCTCCACGTTGTTCCACCACATGTACTCCTGTCCCTTGGAAAACAGCCACGTGGACTTGTCCGCCATCGAGCAGGTCTGGCAGGCCAGACACCGATTGATGTTAAACACGAAGGCGAACTGCCACTTGGGATGCCGCTCCTCATAGGGATAGAGCATCTTCCGTCCCAGTTGCCAGTTATAGACTTCCGGCATTGTCTTCCTCCTTCACATCCCAGGACTGAGGTGCGGGGACTGAGGACTGTGGTTGATGCTCAGCCCTCCATCCTCCTCACTCATCCTGATTTCTGATTGAATACTCAGGACTCAGCACTCGGCCCTCAACACTGATGGTTATACCTTGATCTTAATGTGTTCCCCTTTGAGCCACTTGATCATGAACTCGTTCTCCTGGCCTGGAGTGAACCCGGTCCGCACCGGCTCCCATGGGCCACGGGCCCCGATGCCGCCGTCTTCCGCCTTCGTGATGCGAATGAGACATTCTTTCGGCACGGTGTTGACCCCGTGGTGATCGATCTGGAAGCCCCACTTGAACTTCCACGCCACCGCGTGCTTGCCCGGCAAGCTGTCGGTCATGTGCATCGGCATCAGCCAGCTCCGCGTAAACGACTGCTGGGCCCCATACCGGAAGTTGGACTGATAGCCGGTATCCACGGCAATCGCGCGTCCGTCCGGCCGCGTCTCGTGCCCTTTGACCGACTTCGCCGTCGCCACGTACGGGGCGTGCTTGGCCATCGTTACGTGGTACGGATACGACGGGTTGTACTTCGCCCGGATCATCAACCGCGCCACCTTGTAGTACGGATCCGAGGGCTTCCAGCCGCGGTACGGCCGGTCCACCGGGTTGCCGTCCACATAGACGTAGTCGCCGTCGTTGATGCCGCGGTCTTTGGCCGCCTGCGGGTTGATGTGCAACTGGTGCTCGCCGACGCCCGGCGTCCGCTTGTCCATCCGGTACGGATCGCCAAAGTTGCTCTCATAAATCTGCACCCAGTCGTTCACCGACCACTGGCTGTGCACCCGATGCCGGGTCTTGGGCGTCACGCAGTAGAACTGGTAGCCCTTCTCCCAGAGCGGATTGCTCTGCCGCCTGATCTCCTGCCACGGCAGCTTCAAGTTCCGCACGTGCTTGTCGTCATGGTGCTGCGCGGTGATCGGAATGCCGTAGTCATCCGGCCGGATGTATGGATTCGTCGAGAAGATCGCGTTGGGCAGGTAGGGTGTCGCCTCAGGCCCTTCGCGATGGACGACGAAGTTTTCGCCGTACTCGATCGCTTCCGGCTCGATCCGGTAGGATTCCAAGCGGCCCGACCGCGTCCACTGCGGCTTGCTCTCGTTCGTCTCCTCCCACAGCGGATGCCGCGGATAGGTCCGGACCATCATCATCCAGCCCTTCTCCGACTTGAGCATCGTGTCTGCGCTGTAACCGTACGTCGTGGTGCTGGCATCGAGCATGCGTTGCGCATACACATCGACGCGATTCTGATAGACAAAATTAAAGTAGTCTCTCAGGCGCCGATCGCCGGTGATCTCCGTTAGCTTCGCCGCGACCCCGGCACACGTATCGAGATCATTGCGCGTGTCGTACAGCGGTCGAATGCCCCCTTTCCAGATCTGAATCCACGGATTCGACACCGTGATGGTCATTTCCGGATAGGTGAATTCCATCCATGAATTGACGGCGAATGCCACGTCCGCATGGTTTACATCCGAGGTCATCTCAATGTCCTGTGTGATGAGCATTTCGATATTCGGATCGACGTTCTTCACCATGTCGTAATGGTGCTTGGCGTTGTTCAGCACGTTGACGTTGGCGACCCATCGAGTCTTGCTGGGCGTCGGCATGTGCGTCTTGCCCGTGAAGACTTTGCGGCCGTACTTCGGCGTGTTCACGATCAACGCGGTGTCGCCATGGTTCCAGAAGCCCACGTCCTCGCCATAGTAGTAGGACTTGGTCTTGACTTCTTTCCCGTGCGCCTTCGCGTCCAAATTGATGTTGAACGGATCTTCCCCGGTATGGACAGCCAAGCCCGCGCCCGACCATGGGGTCGCCGTCCAGGCACCGGCTTTATAGTTGCCGGCCCAGGTGTGGCAGCCCGTCCCGAACTTTCCAATATTCCCAGTCAGCATGAGGACCAGCGCGGCTGCCCGGCCGTTCTCGGTCATATGGAAATAGTGACAGACACCTTCGCCATTGTGGATTGCGGCCGGCTTCACAGTGCCGCTGTCCCGCGCCCATCGAACCAGGAGGTCTTTCGGAGTCCGCGTGATTTGATGCGCCGTATCGAGGTCGTAGTCCTGTAAGTGCACTTGGTACATCTGATAGATCGGCGCGACGTCGACTTCCCGGCCATTGAGCAGCTTCACGCGATACGTCCCGGTGAGGGCCGCATCGATGCCGCTCTGCTGATAGTGCCACCCGACCTGCTCGCGGTGCAGCGGCACCGGCTGGTTCTTCGCCAGGTCCCAGACCATCATGCCGCCGAGCCGTTGCACCTGCTCCGGCTTGAGCGACTGCACCATCCCCGAATAGGACTTCGAGAAGTCCGGGAAGGCATAATCCTTGACCACATCTCGCGGATCCAGATACTGCAACGTATCCGTCCGGACCAGGATGGGCATGTCGGTGTAGCCCTTGATGTAATCGATGTCCTGCATGTTCTCGTCGAGAATGAGTTTACAGGCATTTAAAAAGATGGTCGCATCGGACTGCGGACGCAATGGCATCCAGTAATCCGCGCGGTACGCAGTAGGATTGTATTCGGGCGTAATGACGACCACGCGCGCGCCGCGCTCGATACATTCCAATTTCCAATGCGCTTCCGGCATCTTGTTTTCGACGAAGTTCTTGCCCCAGCTTGTATTCAATTTACTGAAGCGCATGTCGGACAAATCGATGTCGCAGTTCTGCGTACCGTTCCACCATGGCTGCGACGGGTCTTGATCACCATGCCACGTGTAGTTGGTCCAATACCGTCCGCCTTGTGCCTGATCGGGCCCGACTTTTCGAATCCAGGCATCGAGCACAGCCATCGCGCCGTTCATACGCGTGATCGCCATCTTACCGACAATGCCGAGCACCGGCATTCCGGATCGAAATTTCATGCACCGCGTGCCGGCGCCCTTCATCATCTCGATCATCTCCGGTGGATAGCCTTGCTCACGGAGACGCCGAGCGCCGGCTTCACCGCTGTAGCGGGTGGCAATAATCACCATGGCTTTCGCCACATACGTGAAGGCCGTATCCCACGACACACGCAGCATGTCGTCGAGAAATCGTGAATCAAATTTGTATTTGCGCTTTACATCGGGGGTCAGCTCAGGCGAACCGGCATCCATCCACTCTTTCCACCCTCGCCGCATCAACGGCCCCTTGAGCCGATACGGTCCATACACGCGCCGATGGAATGTATACCCCTTCAAACACATCCGCGGATTATGCGCGAACGTGCCGCGATTGCCGTAGAGATCTTCATACGTCTGGTGATCGTAATTCTGCTCCACCCGCATGACCACGCCGTTGCGGACGAAGGCGCGGATCCGGCAACCGTGCGTGTCGTTGGGTGAGCAGCACCACGTAAACGAGGAATCATAGCGATACTGATCATGGTAGACGCGCTCCCACGATCGGTCGGGATAGTCCCCAAGTGGATTACCGACCTCAATGACAGGCTGTAAGGCAGTCAGGGCCAGCGCGTTGTCCGCAATGGCTGCCGCCGCCACCGTGCCGGCTGAGACTTTAAGAAATTGACGACGTGAAAGAAACATTGCCACGACCTCCTTTGAAGAAGACTTGCTCAGGATTACATCGAACCGACTGACTGGTATCCCTCCTTTCCATGTAAAGACAGTCGCACCACCCGTCGACTGAGCAAGAGGAAGGCCACGGAAGAGAGATTGGCTAAAGGAGTCCCAACGATGTTAGAAGCCTTTGATGAAATTCACTAAAAACATGACACTTCCAAAGACCACTGCTTAGTAGAATGAACCAAGAAGAAAGTACATGCATAAGGGAATATGCAAGTATTCCCAAGGCGAGTAAAGGCATGGCGAATTATCAGTAAGTTACACGACTGCATAGATTGTTATGCGGCGGAAAATAAGGCGGTTATGAGGTCCTAATACGAGGAACGCAGGCAGGCCAAATCAAAAAATGATTGTCGTGTCCCGGTATGGTAACAGCGTAGATATCGAAAGAAATGTCGTGCGCAAGATGATGACGCACCGGTTACCTGGAGGAAACCACGTCGTCTTAGGTGTCCGTCTCTAAGTATCGCTTTATCAATAGCGAAAAGTGCTGGCGAGGAATGCCGCTATCTTCGGCCGCCTTGGAAATATGGCCATCATGCAGTGCTAATTTTGATTTGACATACGCGGTGGTGAATTCGGCCAGGATCTTCCGCTTGGCTTTCATGTACGGTTCAGACGTATATGACGGCATGGCTCCAGATGACACCGATCGTCCAGACGGAAGAAGGCTCCTAATCTCCTCAACCGGAATGGTGTCCTGTGTGGAGAGCATCACCGCTCGCTCGATGACATTTCGTAACTCACGAGCGTTTCCAGGCCATCGATAGTCGGCGAGTTCCGCCATTGCTGACGGCTCTAAGTGGAGATGAGGTTTTCCCATTTCCCGACCGAAACGTGCGAGCATGTGACGAGCAATCACCGGAATATCATCCCTTCGCTCCCTTAGCGGCGGGACTCGGATGACCACCGCCGCCAGCCGGTAAAAGAGGTCTTTCCGGAACGCGCCGGTGCGGACTTTCTCTTCAAGGTCCTGGTTTGTTGCCGCAACGAACCGCATGTCCACCCGCTTGACACGCGTTCCCCCCACTGGACGGACTTCATTTTCTTCGAGGACACGCAGCAACTTCGACTGCATGGCCAACGGTAATTCTCCGATTTCATCCAAAAATGCCGTGCCTCCGTTGGCTAATTCGAAGAGCCCCGGCTTATCGGAAATGGCGCCGGTAAATGCACCTCGGACATGACCAAAGAGCTCGCTTTCCACCATGCCTTCAGGGACGGTCGTACAGTCGATGACCTGGTACGGCTTTTCACGCTCTCGGCTTTGCTCGTGAATTGCCTTCGCAATGAGGCCCTTACCGGTTCCGGTTTCGCCCATAATCAGCACCGTCGCTCGTCCCTGTGCGGCCTCCCGGACTCGACGCATCGTATCCTGAAACGTGAGACTGATGCCGACGAGACTGTTGGCCAGCATCCCTTGTTGAATCGTCCGCTCAAATGCAGAGTGGCGCCGTAAAATCTCGGAGATTCGGATCGCACGATGAAGACGCATGCCAAGGTCCATCGAATTGACCGGCTTCAGAAGGTAATCATAGGCGCCACAACGCATCGCGTCGACGGCGGTTTGAACCCCTCCCAACCGCGTGACCACAAGAACGGGAAGACTTCGGTCGATTTCTTGGATGTGGCTGACAAGATCGATTCCACTCATGCCCGGCAAGGCCATGTCTGTGATGACTAAATCAACGGGGCGTTCGTTGAGCAGTTTTAATGCACCTTCGGCGGTCGCACGTATCTCCAAATGCACGTCTCCCTCCACCGTTCGAAGGTCCGCCTGTTCGATGGCATGGAGCATGAGTTCTGTATCCGAGGCGTTGTCCTCGACAATAAGGATCGTGAACGGTGCACGCACGGTGCGGGCGGCAAACGACAGATCAACCGTTGGAGACGCCATCATGCCCCCTTTCACTCTTCCTGTTCTTTTCTTTCAATTCTGCATCCGACGCTTTCTGGCTAAACCGCTGATGAAACGTCATCAACGTCGGCAACATGGTTTTCGCCTTCGAAAGCGCCGCCGGCTCATCGGGACTCGCATCCGGTATTCGTGTGGCATCAAAACCGGTGTGCTCTTCAGTCGTGCGCCATTCCCCTAACACCGGCAGGGAAAATTTGACGGTACAGCCCGACCCGGGTTCCGACTGGATTGACGTCTCCCCTCCGTAGAGCTCAATGATACGGCGCACGATCGTTAACCCAATGCCGCTTCCTTTCGTCCGCTCGGGATCGAGCCGCACAAATGGTTGAAATACCCGTTCCTGCTGCCCCCGAGGGATTCCGGGACCATTATCACACACAGAAAAGCGCACGTGCTCGCCGTCCCGTTCAGCGGTCACGCGTATTTCGGGCTCAGAATGATCCATGAACTTAATCGCATTCGAGATGAGATTCTCGAACACTTGTCGCAGATAGGCGACATGGCATGCGACCATGGGCAAGTCACTTTGCACATGCACGCGGATATGTTTGGCCTCAAGACTGCTGCTCAATTGCTTCGTTACATCCTCAAGAGCCACAGCTGGACTGACAGCTTCCACAGACGAGAGGGATGCGCCGACCCTTGCGAGTTCAAAAATACTCTGAACTCGCTCGGCCAATTCCTTGCCGTTTTCCTCGATCAGTCCGAGCCAGCGCAGAGCACGGCCGTCAAGTTTGTCGCCATAGGCGTCTCGCAGCATTGTGGCGAAGCCTTCCATGCGTTCGCCGGGTCCTTTGAGGTCGTGCGCGAGCATCTCGGCAAGATGCTCCAGCTGACGGAGGCGGTTTTGGAGGCCTTTGCCTTTTTCTTGCGCCGCTTCATACAGACGCGCATTGGCAATCGCTATCGCCGCCTCATCTGCAAACCCCTTCGCTAAACCGACATTCCAGAATTCACGCGGGACATCTCGTTCCATCAGCAAGACCAAGACACCGAAGGGCACCCCTTGCGACAATAAGGGAATCGCCAGCATGGCCTCCCCGATTCGATTCCTTCGAGTCACCTCGGGACGGTGATCGAGGCGGAGACGTTCGCCAATCGCCGGTTGTTTCGTCTCAAATGCTTGGACAGAGACGGGAAATTCCTCCCAGAGCATGACTGTGTGACGCAGAAACTCATGCCGCGTTCCGGAAGCGGCCTCGACGACCCAACATCCCATCCGTTCGTGTCTCGACATCACGAGACACGCGTCGGCGTTTAATAAGTGTGCGGCGGAGTCCGTGATACGCCACAACACACCATCCAACCCGTCTACACCGATGCTGTTGATGTCGTGCCCGATGGCACTCAATGTTTCAAGTTCCTGAATATGCCGCTTGATGCGGTCGGCCATCTCGTGATACGCCGCCGCCAGCCGGCCGATTTCATCGGATGAGTGGATCGCCATGCCCTGAAGCAATGCATCCGACTCAGCCTGTGTGCCTAACGTGGTCACGGAGGCATGCAGCTTCGCGAGTGGACCGGTGATTGAGCCCGCCAAAAGCCTGGCGCCGATGAAGCCTAACGCAATACCGCCGCCCACAGCCGCCAATAACGCCCAAAAGGCCAGCTGACTCGTTCGTGCCTCGTGCTCCACCAAGGCTTGGACATTGTGATCCAAACCATCTTCCAACAGGCGAAGTTCATCTCGGAGCGCATCCGAGAGGACGATGCCTCGACCAGACTCGACGTAGCGAAGCACGTCTTCGCTCTTGCCGCTTTGCACGTGCGTGATAAGAGCTCGCTTGGACTCCAGCAAGGCCATGAGACGTTCTGCCACTGGCTGTACGTTGAAGGTTACGTATGGAGAGGTTTTCATCAAGGTGGCAATTCGATCGATCGTGGGTTTCAACTTTGGCTCGGCCTCAAGCAGGGGTTTCAAAAACGCATCTTGGCGAGTCAAAAGATACCCACGAAACGCGTCTTCGATATCGACGGCTAAGCGCCGGACAATTTGAAGCTGCTCACGTGCGAGAACGATGTGGTGCTGCTGTTCCTGGAGGGTTCGAAGATGTGCTATCAGCGCGACCTGCCCGACAATCGATAACACTAATGGCAGGAACACGGCGAGCAGAATCGTCCAAACCTTTTGCTGAACCTGCCGCTTTGCCCACCATTCCTGCGTCAATCGCGTTGCCATGGGCACCATGAGTCACAGTGATCCTGTGAAGCATGCTCCCACACTAGTCCTTAGTCAAGAGATGTTACGCTTTCGGCCATGGACCCCTGGCTGCGGTATAAGAGGAACACGGGGGATTGATATCCATAACGGTCTGCCGGACAGGCATCCCCCACAGGGCGCCTTACAGTCGTGAATGCTCTTATGAGATAATGCCGCATGGTTCTCAAGCGCTGGCTCTTAGGCCCCGCCCTCAAAACGGCGCAAGTAGCCCACGAGCGATTATCCAAACGTCTCGCCCTGGCCGTATTTTCTTCTGATGCGCTCTCTTCTGTCGCCTATGCGACAGAGGAAATTCTGCTTGTCCTGGTGCTGGCCGGATCAGCGGCCGTGGTTTGGTCGATTCCTGTCAGCATCATGATTGTGGCCCTCCTGGCGATCCTCACCATGTCGTATCGGGAAATTATCTTCGAATACCCTGCAGGGGGAGGTGCGTACATCGTCGCCCGCTCGAACCTCGGAGAAATGCCGGGGCTGACGGCCGCCGCCGCGCTCATTATTGACTATGTGCTGACAGTGGCCGTCAGCATCGCCGCCGGCATTGCGGCGCTGACCTCCGCGGTGCCTGCGCTCTTCCAACACCGGGAAGCGCTTGGGGTACTCGCCATTGTGCTCGTCGTGGTCGTGAACCTCCGTGGCGTCCGGGAATCAGGGCGCATCTTTGCCATCCCCACCTACGTGTTCATCGGCTCCCTGGGGCTCATGCTTGCCGCCGGCCTGGCCAACATGATGATGGGGCACCAGGCTGCTGGAGGGGCCATCAAGACGGAAGCCCCCGGATCGCCCTTTGCAGAGGGGGCGACCTTATTTCTGTTGCTTCGAGCTTTTTCATCGGGATGTACGGCCTTAACCGGAGTCGAAGTCATCTCGAACGGAGTCTCGATCTTCAAACGCCCGGAATCAAAAAACGCCGCGACGACGATGGCGTTCATGGCGACAATCCTCGGTACCCTGTTCATTGGTATTTCAATCCTGGCCTATCATTATGGAATTCTTCCGAAAGAGGATGAAACCGTCGTCTCGCAAATCGCGCGAGCCACGTTCAATGGGAGCGTGCTGTACTATTTGATCCAAGCATCGACGATGGCCATTTTAATTTTGGCGGCCAACAGCAGTTTCAATGGATTTCCCCGGCTGGTTTCCATCTTGGCTCGTGACGGCTACATGCCGGCGCAAATGAAAACACGCGGCGATCGACTGGTCTTCTCCAACGGCGTCATTCTCCTTGGCTTGTGTGCCGGCCTGCTTATTGTGGCGTTCCGTGGCGACACCCATGCCTTGATCCCGCTGTATGCGGTGGGAGTCTTTTTGTCCTTTACACTGTCGCAAGCCGGCATGGTCAAACACTGGCTCTTAAAACGGGGACGGCACTGGCGGAAACGACTGATGATTAACGGGCTTGGCGCCGTGACGACGGGTCTCGCCACATTAATCATTGCAGGCACCAAATTCATGCATGGCGCCTGGATCGTCATCGGGCTGATCCCTATGATCATTTTATGGTTCCGTTCGGTGCATGCTCACTATGTGGCCGTGGAGCAGCAAATTAGCTTGACCCGCGGCCATCGTCCTCCGCAGCCGCGCCGAAATACGGTCATCATTCCCATCAGTAGTGTGAATCGTGGAGTGCTGCGGGCGCTGGACTATGCACGCAGCCATTCGGGTGATGTGCGGGCCGTGTTGGTGGATGTCGACAAGGAAGATACGGCCCTGACGGAAATTAAGTGGGCACAGTGGGGATGCGGCGTGCATCTCGTCGTCTTGCCGTCACCGTATCGCTCGGTGTTGCGTTCGCTGCTTGACTATATTGAAGAGCTGCTGCAAAAAGATCCCGAAGGATGGGTAACCGTCGTCATCCCTGAAATCCTTCCCGCGCGTTGGTGGCAAAATATTCTGCACAATCAGCGTGCCTTGATGCTGAAAGCCGCGCTTCTGTTCAAGGAGCGTGTGATTCTCACCGACGTACCATTTCACTTGGAGCGATGATGCAAAGTCAAAAGCTAGAGGGAGACAATAAAAAGTGGTCCAGCGTCTTTTGCCTTTTTACTATGACCTTTTTCCTTGGTCTGCCCCAGGCTTTCGGCTTTAAGATTCTTGCGCCAACGGAAGGCGCAACGGTTCAACCAGGAGATGCGATCCCGGTGAGTATCGACGTAGGACGCGATACCGGCCTCGTGCAGGTCCGCTACTATTGGTACGGTGAGCAAGACGACACGCTGGTGGAACAGGCGGAGACGAACTCGACCGGATCGATCGTTGCGACCGCCTCGCTGGTATCGAGCGGTGCCGACGACCCGCCGTACGGAGGACGACTGATCGTTCCAAAGGATAGCGTCGGCCCCATGCGATTGCTCGCGGTAGGAGAAATTTCTCGGGGACGACTCGGCGGCCGATCGGTGTTCGATGAGCTGGTCGTCCAGGTCGAGCCGAAAGCCAGTCTTACGTCGATTGAGTTTGAAACGGACAAACCACTCCGGCTTGGCCGTTTCGGGCAGTCTTCAGATTATGGCCACGTCGATTCGCTGGGGAAAATCTTCGACCTGCCGGTCGTCGGCGTCTTCTCCGATGGTGTCGTACGATCCATCCGTTCGCCCGGAGCCGGTACGACCTATCGGTCATCAAACGAGCAGGTGATCAAAATCCATCCGCATGGCTTACTGCAAATTGTCGGTAACGGTCGCGCGACTATTGCGGTGACCAACCGGGGAAAGGAGGCAGACCTGGATGTCATCGTCGAAGTGAATGATGAGCCGAACCAGCCGCCATTGGCAGATGCGGGATCTGAGCGGACGGTGAAAGCGGGAACCCGTGTTGAATTGAACGGATTAAAGAGCCGGGATCCCGAAGGCGAAGCGCTCTTCTATGCCTGGAGCCAGGTACGGGGCAGTAAGATTCCTCTCTTGGATCCAAATATGCCGAAAGCCTCCTTTATCGCTCCCGCCGTATCGGAAAAGCGACTTTACCGATTTAAGCTTCGCGTGTCCGATAGAAAAGGAGCCGAGAGTTTGCCCGCCTTTGTCGACGTCGTCGTCGAACCTTAGCCGGATATTCAAAAAAGCCCAGCTTTGTTCTTTCCTCGCTCTAAGCCTCACCTAAGTCCAAGGATACGCGCCGGCATCTCGGTTCTTGCGGCCGCGTCGGAGTGGCTGTTTCACCATCTTGCACCGAGTCTTAGAGCCGGCGGTCAATAATCTCTCTCAAATAGAAGAGATCAATCACGAATCGGCCTCCATAGGTGGGCCCGAAATCACGACCATTGATCGTATCGTTCCAAGTTTCAAACGTCACAAAGCCGACCCGTAGCGCGACCGAGCAGAAGTGTTCCTCGATGGAATTTCCCGCGGGACTCACGAATAGACCCGAATCGATCATGTAGGCAAACTCCAGTTCCCACGACGGCCGAAACGGGTTGCTGGAATAATCTCCGATACTTATGGACATTTGACCAAGGTAAGACTGGGGCGCGACTTCGTGGTAGGCAGCACCGGCGCCTAATCGGCTGTACCGGCCCATGGCCGACACACGCACCGACCGCAAGATTGTCGGTACGACGCCCGCTTCCTCGTCAGATACACCCACGAGGCTCGCTATGGATAAGCGCCGCACCCCCGCACGTGCAAAAATCTCTTGATATAAAGAGCCGACAGATCCGCCTCCCCCAATAAAGCCGGTTCGCTGCGCGCCGAGGACTTTGAACCAGCGTGTGAGTGAGCCATCGATCATGAAATCCGTCGCCTCGCGGACCGAACCAACCGGAACGCGGTCAAAGTCCAGCCACCGATGGACCCATCGGTTTTGCAAGGCATTCGTAGGGTCGTCACGCGTCGGCCCGGCACCGACCGTCAGGTTTGCGCTCCACTCGGGATATTGTTTCAAATAGTGTGTCCAACTGACGGTTCCAAAGTTGAACCCCGAGGTTTCATGTATGGCATTGTAGCGGCTCCGCGACGAGTTGAATTCCGTAAAGCGGTTGAGTGTCAAGCCGGCTTCCAATAGCCGCACTTGATCGGGATAGGAGATCGCTCCCCAATGGACGCTTGGCGCGGGAGATTCTCCCCAGACCTCTTTTGAGAGAAAAGCGAAGCAGACAACTCCTACCAAGAGATGCACCAGAGTCAGGATCCTGCGTCGAACCATAAGACCGCTCAAACGAACCAGGGACGGATATGAGTACAAAGGCCTGAGGAAGGAAGCAGATTACTCGATGTGAGAGAGTGGGGGAAAGAAAAATGAAGAAAGGAGACAAGACCCCCTTCACCGTTCGAAGAGCCGAACGGTGAAGTGTTTACGCAAATGGTTATGCTGCCGGCCGATGCCCCTGGTTAACGGTGATGAGATAATCTCCGAATCCAGGCGACCAGAGCGAGATTTTTCCTGATCGGCTCAGACGATCGATCGCAAGAAATAATTGCGCCCAGTTCACTTCCGGCAGTAACTTGCCTATTTGATCCAAGGTTTGTGTGCCGTGCTGCTGCAACGCACCGAGTACCCATTCATCAATCGAAGGCTTCTCCTGTACCATTGCGCGTCGGTCATGTACTTCGCTCTTCCCTTCTGCCAGAGTCATGGCCATATCGTCTCTCCTTCTCTGTTGAGGTCGTGTTACTCATTTACTCTTAGTCAAACAGAAACGACATCAGCCGGGGGCCAAAGGTGATGTACAACGTAGTCTGACAACCGTCATACTACGTTGTTATACTGACAGACGAGGGAGGGAAGTACCCACAGGCGCGTGAAAGCCGCCAATTTTCTCCAACCAACCTTATTCACCTCACGTCTCACAACAAATGTTGCCCCGCCTCAGTTGTGTGGTCGAAGGCATCCTGAATGATTTCTTGGGCTCGACGTCGTGTGACCACCAGAGGAGGTCGGATGATCCATCTCATTCAGCATTTCTTCGCACTCTTGGATCCTAAGTCGCCGCTTTCCAGAATTCGCAGTCACACCGTTGAAACTCAACCATAAGTAGAACGCCACGGGGACGATGTCTTTGCCGGTCGTTCAGCTACCGAAACGTCCTTATACAGCCACTTACGCAAACGTGCGTCCAGGTTGTGACCTTCGCTGGAGGCGACATGTTCAATGATGTCCCTGGGACGCCATGGCGACGATGCCGACACCTTTTCGAGAAGCCTGGTTTTCGACGCGCTCAGGTCTACGAGTACGGTGATTCAGGCAACTCTTGCCAGTGGCGCCGGCGCACTTCCGGCCCGATTCGCCATACGGTTTCGTAGAATGGTCTGGTCCACAACTTCGCCACACTGGATGCATCGATCTGCTGTAAATTCCAGCTTCCCCGTATCGTCCAATAGGTCGATGTATCGATCCGCCACCATCAAACCACCACAACGAGTGCACTGTCCTGCATCCATACGGGTGGCGGCCGCGAGGACGTTAGTGGTCGTCGCCGACTGTGCCTGCTCAGCCGATATTTCTACGATCTGTGCCATCTCCAACCTCCTCAGGTTTTTATGGTTATGCGAACTTGCCAGTGTGCTTTGCAATCACCAGGCCTTGGTGTGAGGACGCCTCCGCACATCTATTGTCCTTCCTTGACGTGAATCGTTCGATACAAGAGAAGTCGCGTGTTTACTGCTGAAACTCGCCATAACGACAGAGTTTATGTGACTTGTAACAGAGGCTCTTCCCTATCAACGTTTTCGACACGTTGTCCGTCCCAGGACACTCCGTCCGGATCACACGACAGCAACGTACGCACGTTGCTGTCCTCGCCGTACACTTAATATGCACGGCATATCGGATTGCCCACTGATGGGCTATAGGGCCAAGGACGAACTATCATTTATAAAACTCACGAGGGAGGGAACGATGACTCATCAGGTTATCCAAACGATATGCTATGTATCCGTGTTCGCCGTATCGTTGGCTGCGTCGGCACAAGCCGCTTCACCGGAATCGAAACCTTCCAAACAGGACCGCACTACGCGAGAGAAGTCGGCTTCGACAATCCCTGAGCCGAAGGACTGCTCACAGATCAAGGCTGGTACGGCGGATAGCACAGCCGAGTCGGCTGCTCAAAAAGATTGCGAACGCTCGCAGCATCTCGGCGCCGGAGCAGGGACCAGTTCCGGCACTGGGTCAGGGAAGAGGGAGCCTGGTAGTGGACCGCGCTAAACTTCCCGGCTTCTCGCAGTGAAGAGAATACGCGGACGGCCTGTTCCTCTGAGGACAAGCTGGGCACGTGTTCAAATCTTCAACACTGCCGTGAGTTTTCATAAGCGAACAGGTCAGGCGCCTGCCGCCATTGTCGCGGTTCGCGCCGTTCCCGACGGACTTCTCCTGTAACGGTAGTAAGGCGAGGCGTACGAGAATCCTTAGATATATCGTCGAGCGTGCCTAATAGGATTTGAGGTCCAACGCTTGCAAAGCGATCACTGGAGCAAGCAGAGATGAGTCCTCAAACGCATGAGGGGGTATCATGCCGGATGCAAAGAAACAACGAGCGGGTCGAAAAGGCGGGCAGACGGTCAGCAAAGATCGAGCGCACATGGCGGCCATCGGGCGAATCGGCGGGCAACGTTCTCGGGTCAAACGATCTGAAAAACAAGGCCTTCAAGCGCAAGAACAACAAGAACAGAAGGAACCGGTGGCACGTTCTCACGGGCCAGGCAGCGAGGCGCAACGGGAGGGGCAGCACGAGCCGGCTCGAGAAAGTGGAATGTCTGATCAAGCGATCGAAATGTTGAAACGTGACCATAGGCGAGTCCAGGACCTCTTCGAGGAGTATGAAACCGCAGGTGGCGACGACAAGATTTCGATCGGACACAAGATCATGAACGAATTGGATGTCCATACCGCCATCGAGGAAGACATCTTCTATCCCGCATTCAAAGAGAAGGCGGGAAAGCAAGGGGAGGATATGGTCGCCGAAGCCCTGGAAGAACATCAGGCAGTGAAAACTGCACTGAAAGAACTCAAAGCTATGGAGCCGGATGATGACTCCTTCGAGAACACCTTCCACAACATGATCCATGACGTCATGCATCATGTGACCGAAGAAGAGAGCGAAATGCTGCCTCTTGCCGAAGAAGTGTTGGGCGATGCCCTTGAAGAACTCGGGACGGAAATGCAGAGGCGGAAGCACGACTTGATGGACAGTCTTGAGACCGAGCCACTACACTGATCGACGAAACAGTTCACCGTAAGAGGAATCATGACGGAATCGGGGTGTACGCAGTCCGTGTGGATGACGAAGTTTGACGCGCCGCTCTTTGCGGCGCTCCCGGACGACGTCGTGACGGACGTCTGTATCGTAGGAGCGGGAATCGCCGGATTGTCCACCGCGTACCTTCTGGCGCGAGAAGGGCTCTCTGTGATTGTGCTCGACGACGGCCCGGTCGGCGGTGGCGAGACCGGTCGCACCACGGCTCATCTCTCGAACGCAATCGATGACCGGTATGTCGAGATCGAACGTCTTCATGGCCGCGAAGGCGCCCGCCTGGCGGCGGAAAGCCATGCCGCCGCCATCAACCGCATCGAGGCCATCGCACGGGAAGAACATATTTCCTGTGATATGGAACGGCTGGATGGCTACTTGCTTCTTGCCCCGGGGGACTCCCCGTCTCTTCTCGAGCAAGAATTCGAGGCGGCTCGCCGGGCCGGATTGGCGGACGTGGAGCTCGTCGCGAGCAGTCCGTTCGGAGGATTTGGTGAAGGGCCATGCCTCAAATTTCCACGGCAAGGACAATTTCATCCGTTGAAGTATGCCACCGGTCTGGCTCAGGCGATCACGCGATTAGGGGGGCGCATCTATACATCCACACATGTAACGGCGGTGAGGGGCGGCTCGCGCGCCACCATTGAGACAGAATCGGGCCGCATCGTGGATGCGGATGCTGTCGTCATGGCGACGAACACGCCGGTGAACGATGTCCTGGCGATCCATCTGAAGCAGGCGGCTTACCGCACCTATGTGATCGGCGCACAGATTCCGAGAGGATCTGTCCCAAAGGCGCTGTATTGGGACACGCAGGATCCCTATCACTATGTTCGTCTTCATGCGTGGGACCACGGACATGACATGCTGATCATCGGCGGCGAAGACCATAAAACCGGCCAGGCCGACGAGTCCGTGGATCGGCATGCACGATTAGCTCGATGGGCACGAACCCACTTTCCCAGGCTCGGCGAAGTCGAGTTCCAGTGGTCGGGACAGATATTGGAACCGATGGATGGTCTCGCCTTTATCGGCCGCAATCCCATGGACGACGAAAATGTCTACATTGCAACAGGAGACTCTGGGATGGGCATGACGCACGGCACGATCGCCGGGATGTTATTGACCGATCTTGTACGCGGGCGTCCCAACCCGTGGGCCGAGCTCTACGATCCCTCTCGTGTCCGCCTGCGTGCCACGCCGGAACTCGCGCAAGAAAACGCGAACGCGGTCGCCCAGTATGCGGAGTGGATGACGGGCGGGGATGTGGATTCCGTTGAGAAGATTCCATTGAATTCGGGTGCGGTCATGCGCGAAGGCATGTCGAAAATCGCCGTGTATCGGGACGCACACGGTGCCTATCATGCCCAGTCAGCGGTCTGCACGCACCTCGGCTGTATCGTCTCGTGGAACGCAACAGAACAGACCTGGGATTGCCCGTGCCACGGTTCGCGCTTCGATAAATTTGGCAAAGTCGTGAACGGCCCAGCCGTGTCGGATCTGGCGCCTGCCACGCTGAAAGATCATGCGACCAGTACGTAACGATACGCTCACACTGTGGAAACGAATCGCCGCACGCCCGCTCGGCGCGAAGATGATGGCAGGCGTCCTGTTGGCCGGGATTTTTTCGCTCCTGGCTTCTCCTGACGTCTTCGACCACGGAAAAGCAGCGGCCACTTCACTGACCAAGGCGGTCTCACCGGTAACGGGATCAAAGATAGAACCGAACCGTGACTGCTCGTCCAAGCCTCATGGCCTATCTGAGGCTTTACCGTAAACAGCTCTAAGGAGGGACTATGGAGCGTCAAGGCTCACCATTGACACAGGATATCGAAGAGACGATCAGGGGACGCCAGGCAACCAGCACCAAGATCGGACATACAGCCGATCTTGCGGCTGCCATGGTTGGCGAGAAGCTCGGATCTGCCGCGGATACTCTTCGCGGCTCGCTGCCTCAGGAAGGCCGCCTTGCAGGCGCGGCCCGAGCGGTCACGGAGGGACTGGAATCATCCGGGCATTATCTCCAAGAACAGGGTCTGACAGGCGTTGCCGACGAACTTGAGTCCGTCATTCGCCGTTATCCGATCCAGGCGCTTCTAGTAGGCGCAGCAGTGGGGTATACCCTGTCGAGACTTCGAATGAGGGAACCATGATGTCTGACACCACACGGCACTCTACTCGACCATCCTTCACCGCATTACTCGAAGGCCTCTTTGCCGATATCAAAGCGCTGGCCATGCAAGAGTTTTCTCTAGCGACGCATGAAGTCCAAGAGCAACTGGGGAAGGCGCGATCCGCCGTTTCCTCGTTGGCCGTAGCCATTGGTATGGTGGCCGTCGGCGGCCTTTTATTGATCCTCATGGTGGTTCACCTGCTCGCCGAAACAGGCCTGCCGTTGTGGGCGAGCTACGGGCTTGTCGGGCTTGCTATCGGCGGAGGGGGAGTCGGTCTTCTCCTCAAAGCTAAACATCAAGCAGCCGAAATCCACGTCGTGCCGATCCGAACGCTTCAAACGATGAAGGAGAATCTGTCATGGATCAAAGAAGAAGCGACGTCGTCCAGGATGTGAAACACATACTGGAAACCCGGAATGCCATTTCGCAAAAGATTGAGATGTTGGAACGCCGCATCCAGGAAACGGTCGAGGGAACAAGGAGCGCGGTGGAAGAAATGGTCGACCGCGTCAAAGATGTCGCCGACGATTTTGTGGATCGCACGAAACAAACATTCGATCCGACCTATCAGGTGCACCAGCATCCCTGGGCAATGGTTGGCGGTGCGATTCTGGTCGGCTATGTGCTAGGCATCGTGGAATCCAGACTGGCATCGGGATCGCGGCTTTCAAGCGTGCATCCCTCGTACCCACCAGACGCCGAACAGGTAGGCCGCAATGTCACACCGCCGAGAGGACAGTGGCAGCAGGCAAACATCTGGCAAGAGGTCAGCCAAGAAATCTCGGGAGAGATTGAACATGCCAAGCATGCCGCGATCGAAGTGGGACGGACCTTCGTGAAGAACTTCTTTGAGCAAGCCTTGCCCGCCCTTGGGCAATCGTTCTTTGGCGGGCACAGCTACCGGCCGGACGGCTCTTCACGTAAATCTAGCGGCAATGGATCTGAATTCAGCCGCAACATCTAATGCTCAGCAGTAGGCAGCCACTGAGATAAGAAAACGGGCTCTGGCCCGTTTTCTTCTGTCATGGAAACATTCTTTAAGGACCTGGCACATGAGGCCGCCATCTTCGCACCCAAGGTCGGGGTTGGGCTCCTCCTTTTTGTCGCCTTTTGGCTGGCGGCGGTTCTGCTTCGCGCATTCTTCGCGCGCCTCAGCCGGCAAGCCGACTACAATACGGCGTTCATTCTGAGGCTGGCCGGACGAACAACGTCGATCGCACTGATTGTGTTCGGAGCCATCACGGCATTGGGCACCATGGGAATTAATGTCTCGGCGTTGGTCGCGGGCCTGGGCCTGACGGGCTTTGCGCTTGGGTTCGCACTAAAGGATATTCTCTCGAATCTGATTGCCGGCGTCTTGATCCTCCTGTATCGCCCCTTCCATGTGAATGACTACATCATGGTGACAGGATTGGAAGGCGTCGTCATGGAAATCGACCTGCGTTATACGACACTCCAAAAGCAAGAGCAGAAATTTCTCATTCCGAACTCAGTCCTCTTCACGAACAGCATCGGTCTGGTCAACCATCGCAAAGACCAGGCGGCGAAAGAACACGCGGCAGTGTAGCGGCCGAGATTCATACATGAGGACCATAGGTCGCCCTCGCCTGTCGTAGCACGCCTTGATGACGGCTGAGCGAGACTCCGTAGGAGGACCGTAACACCACGGCTTTCTCTGCGGCGATGCGGCGGTGCACTCGAGTGATCTCACGTTTGAGTGATGTGACGAGTGCCATGCCCGCGGCCGTGAGCCAGCCCAACCGACGACCGGCATACTCGAGATCGGACAAGGAATACTGCACCGACGCGACCTCCTCTACACAACGCGCTCGAGCGCGAAGCCGGTCCGCCGCCGTAAGCATCTCCGAATGGGACAGGCGCTCGAACAACATCGCGCCCATCGTAAAGGTAAAAGTGGCATGAAGAATGCCCCGCAGCGGACGCGCCGTTCGACGCCACGGGGAGTAGAAGATTTCCTCATGGCGGTCACCTTGAATCAGCCTGGCTTTCCGCAAATACAGATTCAACTGATGATGACTGTTTTCGTGAATGAGGTCATCGATCAGGTCGAACTGGTCCCGATCGAAGCAATTAATAAAGGACAGGCCCGGGTGGTGGCGATAGCTGAAACTGACGACCCCACGCGCCTGTAATGGACTGACTCGTGTCGTGAGCGAGGCGAGATTCTGCGCCCCTTCGGGCCATGCGCCGCGGATGACACTGATCGCACGCATGAGCCGCTCCGTCAGATCCAAGCTAGACGAGACGACCCGAACCGGCGCACGGCCCTTGCCATAGACAAGCGTAGGACCTAACGTGAGTTCCCCAGGCCCCTCGATACAGGATGTGACATGAATCGTAGGCTCCGCGCGCCACCGCCACTGCGGTGATGCATCAAGGATCAAAAGCGGAACATGATAGGTCCCGACCCGCACCTCGATGCTATCAGGCCTTATCAGGAGATCAGCATGGAGGCCTGCTCTTGGCAGCCTGCGTTGGACCGCTGCTGAAGGGAACAACGCGCCGCCGTGCAATCCGTACGGAACACAATCGGGCAATTCGGCTCGTTCAAAATGGGGACCGAAATCGAACGGCACGGACCATACCTGTTGTGCAGTCTCATCCATCCATCGGCAGGGCAACGCCGGCACGAGAAATAATGATTCTCGAGTCACCTGCCGGCTCAGTTTCTCACAGAGCCCGCCAAGCCGGCGGGCCAGAGCGGATGCATTGGCCCGGCCTTCGGGAAACAACTCCTCAAGATACCCGTGCTCGTAAAAATGGCTTTCACACGACGAATAGAATGCCTCGGCAAAGCTTCGTGGGTCCGCCTCCCGACGAAGTTGCTCATGCACGTCAAGCAAGTACACCAGGTCATTGAGCTCCTCGATCCATCCGACGACTTTCCAATTCGAAAAGTCTTCGCTGTTGAGGGACGCTTCCACGGCACGCATAAAGTCGGTAGGGATTCGAAGGCGGCGTGAGGCATGCCGATAGGGACCGTCCAGCTCGTCGCACAGATCGACCAATAAGCGGCGCATCGTGGTCCGAAATTCTTGGATCAGCGACGACAAGACCGACTTGTCGAAGAACGAAAAGGAGGTTACCACCGGAGCCACGATCCGGCGATGAGGACATCAAGGCTAGGCATAGGGACTACCGACATGTTTTCATGGGATCGGCACGGAAGGACGGTCGACGGGCGGTAAGATGCACTTGCAGCGCCTCATTCGAGCCATATGTTCTGATGATCCGTCGACTGAATACGATGGACGGATACGTTAACTTCACAACGTCATCGTTTTCGAGTCGGGCATCGTCTTGCCCGTCGAATCGAGCAAATCTCGGCCCACGACGATGGGGGCTTTGAAATGGACAGCCAGCGCAATCGCGTCCGAAGAGCGGCCGTCGAACACCTTGGTCTTGTCGTTGAGCACGACGGTCAGCGCACCACGGAAGACCCCATCCTTGAGAGTGATCACAGTCTGAGTCACTTTTCCTCCGAAGGAATCGAGGATCGTTCGCATGAGATCGTGCGAAAGAGGCCGACTTAACTTTTGTCCCGTCAATGCCGCCTGGATCGATCCCGCCACTGTCGCATCGACAAAGATCGGGATGACTCTGTCCTCCGCTTTGAGTAACACGACCGGACCATGGTCTGAGAGACGAACTTCAACTTGCCGGATTTCGACCTGTGAATTGGACCGCTCGCTCTCGCCTTGAACAAGTGACCCCGTGACGACGAGACCGAAACTGAACAGCCACAAGATCGCGCGCGTCACAGATGCTTTCATAATTCCCTCCTCGGCGTTAGGCGCCTACGAGTCTAGGCTCGAACGAAAGGATTGTATTCCCGTTCAACCCCAATCTGGGTCTCCGGCCCATGACCCGTCACCACTCGCGTTTCGTCCTCTAGGGTGTAGAGCCGCTCTCGGATGGATCGCTGAATCGCCTCTCCGTCGCCGCCCCAGAGATCCGTTCGACCGATGCCGCCGCGAAACAAGGTATCACCAGCGAGCAAGAGCCTATCGGATGGAAAGAAAAAACACATCGAGCCCGGTGTGTGTCCAGGCGTATGCAGGGCAACACCTTCCACGCCCCCGACGATAATCTTTTCTTCATCCTGTAGCCAGTAATCCGGCAGCGGGGCGGGCATGTAGGGGATGCCGAACATCCGGCATTGCACCTCCAGCATTTCCCACAGCCTGCGGTCATCGGGATGCAAGCAGAGAGTCGCACCCGTGGCTTTCTTGATCTCGCCTGATGCCAGGAAATGATCAAAATGCGCATGGGTGTGCACAACACTCACAACACGGAGGCCCAACTCTTGAATGTGTTGAAGGATCATGTCGTGTGCTCCACCCGGATCCACGACAATGGCTTGTTTCGTAACAGGATCACCAAGAATGGAACAATTACATCCGAGCGGAGGCACGGGGAATGTTTTACGAATCACAGCAGCCATACGTTGACTTCACCTTAGCGATTTAAGTGACCTACTCTTAAAAGTCAGCCGTCACTTCATGCTATAACCCCGGTTGCGGTCTACGCAAGTCTCGCGCGGTGAGTCTGGCTCAGCGCATCATCCACACGACTTCCGTGTCCTCGATGTCCCATCCGGATGGCTGTGACTGCAACACAATGAAGAAGCCGGCGCCGGTCCCGTTGGATCGGTAATTGCCGACATACACCAATGCTAGGTTTTCTTTGGGTGCATAGGCGACCCGGGAAAACTCCAGTCTGATCCATGGATCTGCCCCGGCAACGGTCCACGCGGCTGGACGTACCACGAGCCCCGCCTCTTCGAGGTCCGCACTAAAATCGGACACCAACCGATAGCGCACCCCAAAGTTCAGCTTCGGTTGCAATCGCGATGAACTGCGGGTCGCGGTGAGGAACTCTGCAATCAACGAGGGCGGCAAGGTTCCATCGAAAAACCGGTTCTCTTCAAAAAACTGGCGTCGGAACGGGACCTCTTCAGGACCAAGGCGGGTGGCCGTCAGCCGCCGAATCAGTACGAGCGTCGTATCCGAGGTCAGAAACTTGGCTTGGATAATCCGATCATAGATCGCATAGTCTTCAGATGGGACAACTTGAACGTCCTCACGCGAGTTGTCGGCCAGAACGGTCGTCTGCGTATGGAACACCAGAGCCATCACCATCGCGATCACGGGCAGTTCGCGTAATAACCCACCATGGCGAAGCATCCGTAGTCGCATGAGGCAGCATAGCCCGAGAAGAACGATGAATCAATCCATGTACAAACCCGGTACATTTGCATTCACTGCAAAAGATCCCTAAAATGCCCGGCGCTGGTTCATCAGCGCTCTATGCACTCTTCGCTACGCCAAGTCGAACATCCTTTATCGCGCTCGATTGCTTTCCTCTTCTCGATTGTTCTGGCCTTGGTCCTCTCGCTCATGGGCTGTCAGCCTGACGAGTCCCCGTTGAAAAATGAGAACGAGACCCTGCACAGACAGGCCGAGAAACAAGAATCGGTCATCTTGTCACTTCAAGATGGGAATAAGGTAATGCAGCAGCAGATCGATTTGCTCAGCAAGGAATTGCGCGAGGCGAGACAGCAGGTCGAACGTGTCATGGGTGAACGAGCCACACTGACGACCCAACTGGATGAGCAGGAAAGCAAAACTCGCAAACTCGCCCTCGATGCACAACGTGTCGCTGAAAAGACAGCCCAGCTCAACAATGCCTTCCGAGTGGACGACAAGGGGGCGGCGTCAGAGGATGTGCCGGCACCGTTGACCGCCGTAGTGAAAGCACTGGAAGACGCGCTGTCAAAAAACGGTTATGGCATTCGAGCCGGGATGAAGACGGAACAGAAGGCTGTGTATGTGACCGACCGAAAGGTGTCTGAGCCGACGTCACTGGAAGTTCCCGGCTTTCGAAATCAATATGTCGTGTATTTGCAATCTTTGGCGCCGGCCCGTACGCGGCTGAGCGTGAAAGCAGAATTTGAGCGAATGGCCCAGGGTCACCGCGTGCTTTCTGTCGGCGCAGAAGAAGCCACTGAGATCGAGCGGCGCTTAATCGCGGAGATATCCAAAGCCGTTTCACGGGCAGGCAAAGTATAGTCGCCCTTGACCCGCCCTTCAGCCTGTATTCTCCTCCCCGTTTGCAAGTCGCTGTATTTCTTACCCCCTGTAATTCCGACCGGACAGGTATCATCAAGCAGGCCTCATCTGGCGAAACAGCCGCCTTAGGCTATACTTACTGAGCACATGGCAAAAACTGTCGGCGGCCTCGTTACTTAGGACCTCGGAATGGCCAAGAATAAAACGCACGACGTCCAGCCGAAGGATAAGATCTTCACCTCTACAGATGAGATCAGCCAATCGATTTCGAAACTGCGTGCTCGTATCCACCAGGTAGAAGAGCTGAAGAGGGACGGCCTTCCCTACCGCGATGCGCTTCGAGTAACAGCCGAATACCAGCTTCGCGATTCCATTCGAGAAATCTTTGGAGAACGGTCACCGGAATATCTTCAGAACCAGAACCTTCGGATTAAGGTAAACAGTAAGCAGAGCGTGAATGAAACGATCTCGCTACTCCAACACCTCGTCGTCAGCCTTGAAGAAAGGCGCTTGGATCTGTTGGGTCTTCGCTCCCCTGCGTCCCATCAAACCATGGGAAAGGGCTCGGAGAAAAGTGCACCGGCACAGAGCGAGGACTCTTCCGCAGCAGAACCTACAGCCGACGAACCTTCACCGGTCAGCGCTGCGGTTCCGCTGCCACCCACGCCGACACCGGAAATCAAAATGATCCAGCCTGTTCACCCAATGCGACCTCCTGAGCCGGCTCGAGTAGCTCCGACCGCCGAAGTCCAACCACCGGTGGCTGAGTTGCCGGTCATGGCTGCCACGCCCGCGATGCCCCCGCCACCAATTATGTTGGTCTCGCAGGGAAAGCTTAAATTGTCCGCTCAAGCCCCCGAGTCGCCGCTCCGCTCAACCTGCGACCCGCTACGCTTCCAAGCTGAATTGGCTCCCCCTGACGTTTCGGACACTCAACCATCATTGGAGAGGAGTATGTCCACAAAACTTCGTTATCCACCATCGGATGCGGCTTCGGAATTCATTGAACCTCAACGTACCGTTATTTCTTCAGACCGAGGTCGAAACAACGACGGCGTGGCCGGACACTCGAGTGCACCTGCCAGCACGTCGAGTGATGAGGACAGGGACACGGACACCATTGCTTATCTTCGGAAGGTCTGCTCGGCCTTTCACCGTGTCGCCCGGCAACTTCGCCAACGGCGAGACGAGCGCCCTACCCTCGAGGTCGAAGACGAGCGTGACGTAGTGGACCTCCTTCATGCCCTACTGAGCATTCAATTCGACAACATTGAACCTGAGGAGTGGGCCCCGACCTATGCGAGTGGATCGACACGAACAGATTTATGGCTGAAAGAAGCAGGGGTGGTGATTATCGCGAAAAAGACGAAACAAGGGATTGGGGTGAAAGCGTTGACGCATCAGGTCAGCGTCGACTTTGAACGGTATGGTAATCATCCAGATTGTCGGCTGATGTTCTGCTTTATCTACGATCCTGAGGGCCGTATAGGACACCCGAAAGGGCTGGAAGGGGATCTCACCGTCAACTACAACGGACGCCGCGTCGAAGCACTGATCTCACCCAAGTAACGTCACTCCTTACAGGCCCTTGCAATGCAGCATGGACCGTAAGTATGGCGGGGCAATACCTACTACATAGAGTACGCATTGCCCCTGGGATGCCACACGGCTTCGCGGCCGCTAATAGACCGAGGGGCGCGTTGAGGCGCTCCGCGCGCACAGGATACTTTATAGTTTGCCGACCAAGTCTAAGCCGGGCTTCAGTGTTTTGCTGCCTGGCTTCCAACTTGCCGGACACACTTCTCCCTTGCCTTCTCGTACATGAATGGCGGCCTGCAACTTTCGAAGCAGTTCCTGGCCGCTCCGACCGATGCTGTTGTCGTGAATTTCATAGGCCTTGACGGCGCCATCCGGGTCGACAATAAAGCTGCCCCGGAGCGTCACTCCTTCATTCTCCAGATAGGTGCCAAACTCACGACTAAGTTTCCCTGTTGGATCCGCCACTAAGGGAAACGACACGGCCTTGATCGTCGGAGACGTGTCATGCCATGCCTTGTGGACATAGACCGAATCGGTGCTCACGCCGAATACTTCTGCCCCGAGTTTTTTGAATTCGGGATACAGTTCCGCCACTTCGGCCAGTTCGGTCGGACAGATAAAGGTGAAATCACCCGGATAGAACATCAAGACCACCCATTTCCCCCGGTACGCGGAAAAATCAATGGACTTGATCTGATCATTTTGAAACGCCTGGTACGTACCCGGTGAAATAGTGTGCCCGATCAGCGACATAAGTTCCTCCAATGTTTGACGGTAGATAGCTGAGAGCGCGTCTCACACGCTTTTCACTCACTGCTCCTCGATCTTCTCGAATTCTAACAGCCTGACACGCGAGACCTCCAGAGCAAAAAAATGTCAGACAAGCCTATGCAGAATAATCCGCAAGCCGCCGCGCCATGGTGATTTCTATTCTCTCTTTGCTTCAAGAACATGCGCGACCATCAGACACTCCAATCCAAACGGCAGGTATCCCGCATAGCCCAGGAGCGGCATCTCAAAAACCAGGAAGCGATGCACAAAGGGAATCGCGTATTCCCAGTGCGCCAGGCTGTGCCAATTCCAAAGTTCCCAGAAGAACCCACATTGTAGGCCCGCGAGCGCCGGTAAGCAGACGGGACGCCAATCTCCATGCCGGATGCTGGAGAACATTGTCTCTCGTCGCAACATCGCCTGAAACGAAGTGATGATCAGAAGAGGAGAAACCCAGAGTAAGGGAAACAGGTAATCCGGCCAGATCCCGATTCCCGTCAGCCCTGCCCCGGCGAACACGAATACGATCCAGCCCATTAGCGCAGTATGCGGCATCCCAATGGAACGCAGATGTCGAAAGGCGCTGCCGAAACGAGTGGAGGTCTTCAGCCATTCAATGGTACTCACCACAGCGGGCAGAACGGTTGAGAACGAGAGGGTGGCGTAGAGGACATAAGCCGATGGGCTGAAGTCCTCGATCCCGACGTAATACCAATTCTGAACAAATCGATTGAGATATTCAAAAAACCACCAGAACGCTGCGCTTCCAACGAACAGCATAACGAGATGTCGCGGCCGGCTTGACAACAGGGACATACCGGTAGCGCGATAGGTCAACGCATTGATCACCACGATATAGCCCAGCCACAAGGGCGTGAAGGTAAACGCCTGAAACGTGGCGAACCATGGGTATCGTGTCCAGGCAAGCCACCACGCCAGCGCCATGAGGAGCATCCCTACCCACCCCCAAAGAGGAAACGCGTGTGTCTTGGTGTGCGGCGCGCCACTCGACATGATGGCTTCAACCATCGGCCTGACGCATGGTGCGATGAGCACCGCGATCAGGAGCGCAAGTCCAAGAAATACCGGCCATGAAAAGGAGGCGTGCTGCACGTGATGCGTCAGTGGGGGAAACTCAAGATACGGCCCGAGTGATTGTCCGCTAAGCACGATGCCGAGGAGGGGCAGCCCGAGCAGAGTGACAAGGACGAGCAAAAGAAAACCATCACGCGGGACCGGCGGGATCCGCATCATCACCCACGATGGTTCGGATTGGATTAGTCTACAGCATCATACCGAAAGGACTCAAAAAATGGAGGACCCTTCACACCGCTTCGATAGGCACGCACCACAGCGGCCTGAGCCTTTTCGCAGCTGGTTCGCATGTGAGCATCGCTCCAGTTCTTTGCTTCAACCGCCTTTTGATAATTCCGGCCGACAAGGCACTGGACGCCCATGTATGTCAGGTCGTGTGTGCTCGACTTGTCCAGACTGAACACCTCTTCGACCGGTGCATCCGGAACCGTCCCCTCGCACTTACAGTAACGGCAGGCGACCAATGGTTTGAGCACGGACGCGGTCCAAATCACGTCACGGACTTCCCATGGTTCGCCGGCCTCAACATAGGCAGAAGGATCGGCCGCAATCGGGAGTGCGCGCCGCAAGAGTTTGCCGACGGCGATGTGCTCATCATGTCCACTGACTCCGCAGTAATCATCCATGGAAATCACAACGTCGGGACGGCGCGCCCGAAGCAGTGCGACGATGTAGCCTACCGGATCGCCTTCCCGACTCCATTTCGTAATGACATCCTCCGACGTTGTAGAGGAGGACCAGTCGTGAAACGGTGCATTCGGCGGGAGGGCATCAAGCTCCTCGATGGAGAAGGGGCCGTTCACGAACGGCCCCAGGTCGTACCCGTCCGCATGAAACATCGACGCGGATCTCGCGAAGAGCGCTTCACGGGCTTTTGCCATCGGCGTTCCCCGCCGCAAGCCTCCCCACACCTTATCGCTGTTTTCGCCGCGGGTGAGGCTCGCCAGGTACAATGTGCCGGCGGTATCCTTGGCTCTGGCAAGAAAGGCACTGGATGACATTTCGTCATCCGGATGTGCGCCCAACCAAAGGACTCGTTCGGCTTTCTGTAAGGCGTCAAGAACTCTATTGGGTTTCGACGCAGGAGAAGCCGACTCACCGGAACCGACAGCCAGAAACAGTAACACGACAACGAGAGCACTCGCGTGCCATATCGTGAGAGCGATGGGTTTTGAGCGGCGGGACTGCCGATTTGGAGAAATCACGCGGTTTTTTGAGACAGACGTGCACGAAGATATCGATCGACACCAGCGGCCATCTTACGTCCTTCCGCAATCGCCCAGACGATCAAGGATGCCCCGCGCTTCGTATCGCCGCCGGCAAAGACCCCTTCCACATTGGTCATGAAGGTCTCGTCCACCGCAACGCTTCCGCGCGCGTCATATTTGACACCGAGACTATCGAGGAGACCGTTCTTGACGGGACCCGTAAATCCCATCGCAAGGAGCACGAGATCAGCTTCCAGCTCGAAGGCCGTATTCGGAATGGGAATGAACGCTCCATTTTGGAAGGTTACACGTTGGCCTTGCAGCTTGGTTACATGCCCGTTGCGGCCGATGAACGCCGTCGTGGAAACACTCCATTGCCGGTCGCATCCTTCCTCGTGCGCGTGTGAGGTTCTCAACTGCATCGGCCAGAGCGGCCAGGGAGTGGACACGGCACGCTGGGGAGGCGGCTCCGGCAGCAATTCGAACTGGCGAACTTCCACGCACCCCTGTCGATGCGTGGTTCCCAGACAATCCGAACCGGTATCCCCGCCCCCGATGATGACGACCCGCTTTCCCTTGGCGGTAATCGTTTCACCGACAATGGGATCCCCCGCATTGCGCTTGTTCTGCTGGGTCAAATATTCCATCGCGGGATGGATGCCCTTGAGTTCGCGGCCTGGCACAGGCAACTCTCGCGCCTGCTCTGCGCCGAGCGTGAGACAGACGGCATCGTATTGTCGCCGCAAGGTGTTCCCGTCGATATCGACCCCGACATGGACGCCGGTCTTAAATTCGACGCCTTCAGCCTTCATCTGTTCCAATCGGCGATCGATGACCCATTTTTCCATCTTGAAATCAGGAATGCCGTATCGAAGCAGTCCGCCGATGCGGTCGGCCTTTTCATAGACCGTGACCTGATGGCCCTGACGAGCCAGTTGCTGAGCGGCCGCTAAACCGGCAGGACCGGACCCGACAATCGCCACCGTTTTTCCGGTCCGTTCGACGGGCAACACCGGCTCGATCCAGCCTTCATGAAAACCCTTGTCGATGATGTTCCACTCGATCACGCGAATCGACACGGGATCGCTGTTGATGCCCAGTACGCACGCGGACTCGCACGGCGCCGGGCAAAGCCGTCCGGTAAACTCCGGAAAATTGTTCGTTGTCTGCAGTGCCTTCAGCGCATCTTTCCACCGTCCCCGATGCACGAGATCGTTCCATTCGGGAATAAGATTCACCACCGGACAGCCGTTGGTGCTCTGGCAGAACGGGACCCCGCAATCCATACAGCGCGCGCCTTGGACCTGCAACTTGTCGTCGGAGAACGGCTCGTACATCTCCTTCCAATCGAGAACACGGAGTTCGATGGGGCGGCGGGTCGGCCCTTCCCGGGTGTACTTGAGGAAGCCCTTCGGATCAGCCATGGGCCACCATATCCTTCTGCGCCTGCTCCTTGAGCGCTGCCGCTTTGCGCTCCGCTAGCACTCGCTTATAGTCGATCGGCATAATTTTGAGGAACTTCGGAACCATCGCTTTCCAATTGTCCAACACAAGTTTGGCTTTGCGACTGCCGGTGTACTTCAAGTGTGCCTCGATCATCGTCCGTACAAGCTGTTGATCTTCAACGGAATGCAGCTTCTCCAGCTCAACCATGCCCATATTACAGCGTTGCTCGAACTGACCATCCTCATTGAGGATGTACGCCACACCGCCAGACATGCCGGCCGCGAAATTCCGGCCGGTTCGGCCGAGCACCACGACGACCCCGCCCGTCATATATTCGCATCCATGATCGCCGGTGCCTTCGATGACGGCGCGCACCCCGCTGTTCCGTACCGCGAAGCGTTCCCCTGCCGTACCGTAGAAATAACTCTCTCCCGATGTCGCGCCATAGAGCGATGTATTACCAATCAGAATGGTCTCTTCAGGATTAAACGAGGCCTCTTTCGGCGGCACCACTATGATTTTTCCGCCTGAGAGTCCTTTGCCGAGATAATCGTTCGACTCGCCTTCCAACGTGAGGGTAATGCCACGTGAGAGAAACGCGCCGAACGATTGCCCGGCGGAGCCCGTCAACTTGATGTTGATCGTATCGTCAGGAAGCCCCTTCACGCCATACTTCTTCGCAATACGGCTCGAGAGGACCGTTCCCGCCGTGCGATTGATATTGCGAATCGGCAACTCAACTGAGACTTTCTCGCCATGCTCAATCGCGGGCCGGCACAACTCCACGAGTGTATTGTCCAAAATATCGCTCAAGCCATGATCTTGTTTCTGCACACAGTGGGTCGCGACGGGAGGACTGACTTGAGGCACATGCAAGAGCGGCGAAAGATCGAGCCCCTTTGCCTTCCAATGGTCAACCGCCTTATGCACCTTCAACTTGTCGACACGTCCGATCATCTCGGCGACGGTTCGGAAACCCAACTTCGCCATCAATGCCCGCATCTCCTCGGCCAGGAAGAAGAAGTAATTCACGACGTGTTCCGGCTGACCCGTGAATTTCTTGCGCAGGACAGGATCTTGCGTCGCGACGCCGACCGGACAAGTGTTGAGGTGGCACTTGCGCATCATGATGCAGCCTTCGACAATCAACGGCGCGGTGGAAAAACCGAATTCTTCCGCTCCCAACAACGCCGCGATCACCACATCCCGACCCGTCTTCATCTGCCCGTCCGTCTCGACTTTAATGCGGCCTCGCAGGTCATTCAAGACCAGCGTCTGGTGGGTTTCCGCCAATCCGAGTTCCCATGGAATGCCGGCGTACTTGATAGAAGACAGCGGCGACGCGCCTGTTCCTCCGGAATCGCCGCTGATGAGAACCTTGTCGGCATGCGCCTTCGCCACACCCGCGGCCACCGTGCCGACTCCGACCTCGGACACCAATTTGACCGACACGTCGGCCTCTGGATTGGCATTCTTCAGGTCGAAGATCAATTGCTTCAGGTCTTCGATCGAGTAAATATCATGATGGGGTGGTGGTGAAATGAGCGACACGCCGGGCGTCGCATACCGCAAACGCGCGATGACTTCATCGACTTTGTGTCCCGGCAATTGCCCGCCTTCACCGGGCTTCGCACCCTGCGCCATCTTAATTTGCAGTTCTTTGGCGTTGACGAGGTAGTGCGCCGTCACGCCGAACCGCGCAGAGGCCACCTGTTTGATATACGAATTCTTTGAATCGCCGTTCGGCAAGGGAGTAAACCGCTCCGGATCCTCACCCCCCTCACCGGTATTGCTCTTGGCGCCGATCCGGTTCATGGCGATCGCCAACGTTTCGTGCGCCTCCTTGCTAATCGCCCCGAACGACATCGCGCCGGTCGTGAAGCGCTTGACGATCTCCTTGGCCGGTTCGACCTCTTCCAGCGAAATCGGTGCGTCGGTAACATTGAATTCCAGCAGGCCGCGCAGGTTTGACCGGCGGCGGCTTTCGTCATTCACCAGCGTGGAAAACTCTGCGAATGTCTTCGGATCGTTCACGCGCGTCGCATGTTGAAGCTTGTAGATCGTTTCCGGGTTCCAATTATGGTGTTCACCTTGGACGCGATAGTGTACCTCGCCGCCAAAGTCCAGTTGCCTGATCGGGGCAGGCTCATAGGCCAAGGCATGTCGACGCAAGGTTTCTTCGCCGATTTCCCGAATACCGATGCCTTCAATGCGCGAGGGTGTCCCGGTAAAGTACCGGTCAACGAGCGTGCGATTTAAGCCGATCGCCTCAAAGATCTGCGCGCCGCAGTAGGACTGCACGGTCGAAATCCCCATCTTCGAGAAGATCTTCAACAGACCCTTATTGATCGCCTTGATAAATTTGACCTCTGCCGTCGCCGCATCGACACCTTCAGGGAGATAGCCGTCACGTTCCATATCCACCAGCGATTCAAAAACGAGGTAGGGATTGATGGTGCCGGCGCCATACCCGATGAGACTCGCAAAATGGTGAACATCGCGCGGCTCCCCCGTTTCCAATATCAATCCCACTTCGGTCCGCGTGCATTCACGCACGAGGTGATGATGCACGGCGGAGATCCCAAGCAGACTGGGTATCGGCGCCCACTCCTCGTTGACGCCTCGATCGCTCAAGATCAAGAACTTATAGCCATCCCTGATCGCTTGCGAAGCCTGGCCACAGAGTTCATCGACAGCGGCTGCCATCCCCTCCGGGCCGGTAGGGACCCGGAACAACATCCGCAACGTCTTGCTCTTAAAATGAGGATCGGCAATTTCTCTGATCTTTTCCAGATCTGCATTGGTCAGGATCGGCTGTTTGACCCGGATTCGCCGGGCGGACTCGGGCATCTCATCCATGACGTTTGGTTTGGGCCCGATGTTCGTCACCAAGGACATGACCAGTTCTTCGCGGATCGGATCGATGGGTGGGTTGGTGACCTGCGCAAAGAGTTGCTTGAAATACTTGAACAGTAGCTGTGGCCGTTCCGACAAGACCGCCAACGGTGTGTCGGTACCCATCGAGGATACCGGCTCTTCGCCCGTCACGACCATCGGTGTCAGTACCATCTTCAGCTCTTCGACCGTATAGCCGAAGGCCTGCTGGCGTTGACGGATCGTCGGATGATCCGGTTGCTGGACGTTCAAGGGGTCCGGCAGCTCATCAAGTGAGATCTTGTATTGCGTGACCCAGGCCCGATAGGGCTTGCGGCCGACAATATCGGCCTTAATCTCTTCATCGTCGATAATGCGACCTTGTACGGTATCGACGAGGAACATGCGGCCGGGTTGCAGGCGGCCTTTCTGCCGGATGTTTTTCACATCCGTCGGCAAGACCCCGGCCTCAGAGGCGAGCACGACACGATCATCCGCGGTGACCTGATAGCGGCACGGTCGCAATCCGTTACGATCCAACGTAGCCCCGATCAGTTTGCCGTCCGTGAAGCAGACCGCTGCCGGACCGTCCCACGGTTCCATCATGGCGGCGTGATACTCATAGAACCCGCGACGATCCAAATCCATCTGGGGGTTGCCGACCCATGGCTCGGGAATGAGCATCATCATCGCATGCGGCAGCGAGCGGCCCCCCATGACCAAAAATTCAAGGGCATTGTCCAGGCATGCGGAATCACTTTGCCGATCATAGACAATGGGATAGAGCTTGGGCAGATCGTCACCGAACAACACGGAATCCAGACGCCCTTGGCGGGCGCGCATCCAATTCACATTTCCCTTCAGCGTATTGATTTCGCCGTTGTGGCAAATGTACCGGTAGGGATGGGCCAGCGGCCACGTCGGGAAGGTATTCGTGCTGAATCGGGAGTGCACGAGCGCCAACGAAGAGGTGACATCCGACTCCTTCAAATCTTGATAGTACGCTGCCATCTGATGCGGCAGGAGCAATCCTTTATAGACGATCGTATTGGAGGACAAGCTGGGAATGTAAAAATACTCTTTCCCTTCGAGCGTCGATTCGCGAAGTGCCTTTTCTCCGCGCTTGCGGACGACGTACAGTTTCCGCTCAAACTGCGCTTCATCTAGGGCGCCGCGCGCCACAAATACTTGCCGAACCACCGGTTCGGTTCGCCTGGCCTGGACCCCGATCGACTCACTGTCCACCGGCACATCACGCCAGCCCAGAAGCTGAAGTCTCTCTTCCGCAATGATATGCTCGAACGCCGCCTCACAGCGCCGCCGCCATTCGGGATCTCGAGGCAAAAACACCATCCCGACGCCATAGGCACCCGCATGTGGAAGAATAATGTTTACCTCAGCTGCGGCCCGGCGGAGGAACTCATGCGGCACTTGAAAGAGAATACCGGCCCCGTCTCCGGTGCACGGGTCACAGCCTTGAGCGCCGCGATGAGCGAGGTTGTTCAGGACTTCCAAGCCTTGTTGGACGATGGTGTGGGACTTTTGTCCCTTCAAGTCGGCGACGAAGCCGATTCCGCACCCGTCTTTTTCAAATTGAGGATCGTACAGTCCTTGCCGTTCAGGAAGCCCTGGCACGTTCATCTGATATCCTATTCACTATACAAATGGATCGTTATTCGACCGAACCAGTTCGAGAGGCGAGCATGTCCGTGCAGAACACGTCGTGACAATCGTGAATGAAATCGAATGGTCACGATACTGGATAGGCCATTCCTCTGTCAAGAATTAGAGCGACATTGTACGTCCTTGTCTTGACTTTAAACTTCCGGCTGACCTAGTATCCCCGAATGAAAGAAGGCCCCACGACATCTTCCATTCAGACGATGACCGATGTCTGGGAAGCCTATCGAGGCGAACTGGAAGGGGTCGAGGATCAGATCCAGAAAAACCTCGATTCCTCTGTCGCGCTCGTGAATACCGTCGCGGCTCACATTTTGAGCAGCGGAGGTAAACGCATCCGCCCATTGCTGCTGACCCTGTGTGCTCGCCTCTGCGGCTATACCGGGAAAGACGTCTATAGCCTGGCCAGCCTCGTCGAATTTATCCATACGGCAACGCTCCTACACGATGATGTCGTTGACGATGCCGATCTGCGGCGCGGCCGTCAAACGGCACGGAAAGTTTGGGGCAATCAAGTCAGCATACTGGTCGGGGACTACCTCTATTCCAAGGCAATCTGTCACATCGTCGGATTCCACAATCAAGGCATTAATGAGGTGCTCTCTGAAGCCTGTCGGAAAATGGCCGAAGGAGAAGTCCTGCAGTTGTATTACAACGGAAACCCGCTCATCACCGAATCGGAATACTTACGCATTGTTGAGAATAAAACCGCGGGGCTCATTGCCGCCTCCTGCAAGATCGGCGCGATTATCGGCAACGGCTCGGAGGAGCAGCAGCGGGCCTTGTTTCGTTTCGGACAATACATCGGCATTGCCTTTCAAGTCGCCGACGATACGCTCGATTATGCCGCGAACGGGGACCGTTTAGGAAAATCACTCGGCCAGGACCTCCGCCAAGGCAAGACGACGTTGCCGCTGCTACATCTCCTCCAGCATTGTCCTGATGCGGATAAACACATGATCAAAGATTGCATGGAGACCCGCACCCTTTCGGATGGAGATCTCCATCGAATCATTTCCCTAATGCAAGAGTATGGATCAATCGCGTACGCGCACGAACGCGCCAAGACATTTGTGATGGCGGCCGACCTGGATCTCGCGCAATTCGAGGACTCCTCCCCGAGACGCGCGCTCGCGATCGTGGCGGAATATATGGTCAACCGAGATCGCTAGTAGCCTGCTGAAAAAGCCCTCCAGCAGCGTTCTCTGCGGCGCGACTCCCTCTGACGTACGCAATAGTACGCGTGGGTCGGTGTGATTTCTGCGGCCTTGGTGGAGGCCTTTTTGATCGGGCTCGAGCAGCTACGTTGATGTTGAACATCTTAAAGAGAGACTAATGGCACATCTCACTCCGTTTCGTGGCGTACTGTACGATCCAACCGCTGTAAAAGAGGTGGCATACGTGGTCGCCCCGCCTTACGATATCATCGACGCGACGTATCAAAAGGCGCTCCATGATCGGCATCCCAATAATGTCATTCGGCTGGAGTTGGGGATGGACGAACCTGGCGACTCCCCGTCAAGGAACCGCTATACCCGGGCGGCAGAACTCCTGAAAGAATGGCTGAAAGCCGGCGCCTTGCGACGCGATACCCGACCGTCTCTTTACCTGTATATGATTGAATATCAGCCACCGTCCGGCGATGCGAGGCCGCCTACACGGACACTCAAGGGATTCTTCTCTACGGTCGAGCTGGAGGAATTTGGGACCGGACGAATCTTCCCTCATGAGAATACCCGTTCGGCCGCCAAAGCAGACCGGTTGAATCTTCTGGAAGCCTGTCACGCGAATTTCAGCGCGATTTTTTCGTTGTATTCGGATCCCGACAATCGCGTGATGCAGCTCCTCGAAAAATCGGTGGATCTGAATAGACCGCGGCTCGATTTCCAGGACGATACCGGCTTGCGCCAGCGTCTCTGGAGCATCACCGATCCGGAAGTCCTCATGGCGGTGGGCGATCTGATGAAACCCAAACCCCTTTTTATCGCAGACGGCCATCATCGCTACGAAACGTCGCTTCGATATCGACAGCTCCGACGGGAACAAGACGCCACCCGCCTCAAAGGAGCCCCCAGCTTGCAACCCTATGATAGCGTGCTGATGCTCTTCGCAGCTCTCGAAGATCAGGGGCTCACCGTGCTTCCAACCCATCGCGTGTTGACTCATCCGCTTCCAGGACTAGACAAGGTGAAAGGGCTTCTCGGGGAAGCCTTCGAGATACAAGAGCTCCCGTTTCAGCCTTCGGAGAAAGACGCGCGGGCGCGGTTTCTGCAGTCGCTACGCAGTCTCGGGCAATCCGGAACGGTCTTCGGGTTGGCGGTCCGCGACGCAAGAGGCTACTGCCTGCTCAAATTGAAAGCGACCCATCGACCTCCCGCCACAGCTTCCGAACGAGACAAGCTTGATGTGTCGATTCTCCAGCATGAGGTGATCACCAAACTGTGTCCGACATCGGCAGAACAAGAAACGATCATCTATACGAAAGATGACCAGGAGGCGCTGGACTTGGTGCAGCAGGGAACAGCCACGGGCGCGCTTCTGTTGAATGCCACGAAAGTCAGCGAAGTTCGCGAGGTCGCGGCCTCCGGAGGGCGCATGCCGCACAAATCGACCTACTTTTTTCCAAAGCCACTGACCGGGTTGGTCATGAACGTCATGGAAGAATAACTGTGCAGCCCACGGAATCCCGCATTAAATCCAAGATTCTTGTCGTCGATGACGATGCCGACATCGCGATGGTCTTGAAAGACCGACTGGATTCACTGGGCTTCGAGCCCATCGTTGCAAAGGACGGCGTACAAGCCCTCGAGGCCGTCGAACGAGAAACGCCACGGATCATGATCCTCGATCTCGAGATGCCTCGGCTTTCGGGCATAGAAGTGCTGCAACGCTTGTCGCAGGGGAAGCAGCGCGGCCGTGACGGCTATGATGTGCCGGTGATCGTCATGACGGCGCACGGCACCATCAAGAAAGCCGTCGAGGCCATGAGGGAAGGCGCCTACGATTTCGTCACCAAGCCGATCGACGTCGACCATTTGATCATGACGATCCAGAAGGCCTCGGAACGAGAGACCTTAAAGCGACACTACGAAATCCTGCGCACCGAAGTGGGGACGAAATACGCGACGATCATCGGAACCAGCCCGCAAATGAAGTCTATGACTGAGCTGGCCCAACGCGCGGCGGGCTCAGACGCCAGTGTGTTGCTTCTGGGCGAAAGCGGGACCGGAAAAGAGCTGTTCGCCCGGTCGATTCACCAGTGGAGCCCGCGCCGCACCGCGCCGTTCGTCGTCATCAATTGCGTCGCCTTAACCGAGACACTGTTGGAGAATGAGCTCTTCGGACATGAAAAGGGCGCCTTCACCGGAGCCGATCGCCTCGAAAAGGGCAAGATCGAGATGGCTGACGGCGGCACCATCTTTCTGGACGAAATCGGGGACATGCCCACAGGGTTACAAGCGAAGCTTCTGCGCGTCCTGCAGGATCACGAATTCACGCGCGTCGGCGGCACCCGGCTGGTCCGTGTGAGTATCCGCGTCATTGCGGCCACAAACAAGGACCTCAAACAGGCGGTGAAGGCCGGAGCGTTTCGTGAAGATCTGTTCTTTCGCCTCAATGTCGTCACGCTCACCCTTCCGCCGCTTCGCGAGCGCTCACAGGACATTACACAACTCGCAGAATTTTTCCTGAAGCGGCATGCCGCCGACGCGAAGCGAGTGCAGATGAAATTCACGGCCGACGCGATGGCGGTCCTCACACGCTATCCGTGGCCCGGCAACATCCGGGAACTGGACAATATCATTGCCCGCGCAGTGATTTTAAGCCCTGCGGATAAGGACGAGATCGACGCAGATCAATTGCCCTTGCTCACTCCGGAATTGAACGCGGACGCAGATGCTCTGGGGTACCACCATCTGCCCTACCATGACTCGATCGACGAACATAGAAGAGCCATCATTCTTCGCGCGCTCAAATGCGCGAACGGCAGTCAAACGAAAGCGGCCGAGCAGTTACAACTCCAACGCACCTATCTGGCCCGCCTTATCAGACAATTGAACATCTCCCCGGAGTCGTTGAAAACCTAACGGTTCGCAAGCCTCCACTAGCTGTCGCCTCCCAGCGATCACTTTAGCAAGACAACGGCAGAAGCGCCTGCGACAAGGTCTGCTTCAAAGGACCGTGCGTCGGATCGTGGTTGCAAGGGATGTAATCGAGCGACGGATATCAGCGAGCCGGAGAAAGGAAGAGACCGGATTCAAGACTGACATGGCCCGGATAGAACGTTGTACGAAATGAATAGATTGACTCCAGGGCTGAAGGCAGGGAACTGGCGGCTAGAACCCTACGTTCCCATCGTAAGCGAGGGTCCCATCGCAATTGAGCAAGCGCATCGGCCGTTCAGCGCTTACAGTCTTTGCCGATCATGCTAGCGGCTTTCTTCAGCGTGTCCATCATCCATTCGACTCTCGCATCGGCACGTGGGTCGCTGAGGATCAGACTCGTCGGTTCGCAATAGAAGTTCGGACAAACGTGCTCACCGATCACGGCGAGCGGATGGGTCCGAAGCACGTCCTGAAGAATACCGGAGGCAAACCGGTTGATGTGATACTGGCAGAGCATGGTCATCTTCCAGGGCATTATATGCTCATTGAGCAGAGCCTCAAAGAGGATCAACTGGTCACAGCCAATAGCCAGCGCCCACGACATATCGATGATGACTCTCGCGCCTGAAAACTGCTTCGCGAGAGTCTGCTCGAGGAGACGTTCAAAAAACTCCATCATCAGGCTCGGCTCAAATCGCGCATACCGAAGGAAGGTCTGGTAACGGCTAAACAGTTGAACGCTCCCCTCTTGTCTCAGACGAATCAGATCAATCCCATCCGAAGCCAGGAGGCCGGCGAGGTCGGGATCCAGGTGCTCGTCGGTAATGTAGAGACAGAACTCACCCCGGCTGAGGCCCTCCTTGATAAAGGGGCCTAACACGTTCTTCTGCTCTTCGACGGACCGATAGAGCAAGCAAAGATGGTCCCCATGCTGAAGGTGCTTCAAATCGCAGATCGGTTTCATTGGTTCTCGACTCAGCGGCATCGGACGCCGTTACGGTTACGTGGGAAATTGCTCGCGCAGGGAACGCTTCAGCAATTCATTCTCCTTTTGTAGATGCAGCAGGGCCATGTCGCGGGCCACCACAATTTCCTTAAGATTTTGTACGTCTTGGGATCTGCCCTGCAGTTCAACCTTCGTTCGCTCCAGATCCAACATGGTTTGCTCGTAGCCCCGCTGGTCTTGTGCAATCCCGATGACGCCGATAACGGCACCCTCATCATTTCTCAGGGGACCGATGTGCAGTAGGAGTGCCATCACCTCTCCCGTCATCGTGCGAGGGTGGATCGAAATATCGCGTTTCACTCCGCGTTCGGCCGCCTCACGAATGGCGCCGCTGACCAGCCACTTCTCTCCCGGGGTCAGCACGCTAGAATTCGAGCTACCGGCACCCTGACCAGCCTGAAGCCCGACAAGTTCATGAGCAGCCGAGTTGAGTTGAAGGATCACGCCGTCTACTCCCGCGATAAATGCCGGGACCGGAGCATGCTGTAAGAGGGTGCCGGCACTTCGCGACCGTAAAACTTCTTTCTCCCCGATGGCGAGAGCTCGCGTCTGCTGTTTCAATCGTTGATGAGACTTCGCTAATTCGACAAAGCAATCCACCTTCGATTTCAGCACCGTGGGGTCCACCGGTTTGAACATATAATCGACGGCCCCGAAGGAATACCCACGGGCGACGTCGGAGTGCTCAGTACTGCACCCCGTGACGAAGATAATGGGGACCGATCGAGTCTGATTGCGCTGCCGTATGAGTGCGGCGGTTTCATAGCCGCTCAGGCCGGATAACCGGATATCGAGCAACACGATTCCGACGTCGGCAGCCAAAAGATACCGCAACGCTTGCTCGCCGGATTGCACCATGACCAGATGGCGATCTGGGCCGGCCAACACTTCCTTCAACGCCATCAGGCAATGCTCATTATCGTCGACGAGCAAGACATTAATTTTTTGTTGATCGGCGAAAGCGAGTTGGTCGTCAAAAGAATCGATTCCCGACCCATGAAAGGTGAGATCGTGTTCCAGTGACATACCGTGCCTCCTTCACAGAAAAGTGGACTCTACTGAAAATATGGGTGCTCTGTCTGTAGGTAGTAAGCTTACATTGACATAATCAATCACCGCATGAAAGATCCGTGATATCCCCTTTCACGATGTATAGGGATTCTCCACAGTCACTGATAAAGACTTATCATACGGCAGCTTATGCAATAATACCGGAAAAAGCTTTCCTTTTTCTCGTTCTCTCTATATCTTCCAAGCCGTCAATTGTCCGACACGGTGTCGATAGATGAGCAAGACCAAAAAAGTCATACCCAAGCCGTCGACTCATAAGAATGGGCAAGGCTATCAAGAGCCCGCTGAGACCAGCCGACGTGTACCACTACATCGTCCGCCTGGATTGCCGGCGCCCGACAACTCGATCCTCCGCCGGTCTAGCCGCCCACCTGGATCGAGCCGAGAGTTCGGGACAGACGGTCAGCTCCAAGCTATCCTGGATCACAGTCCCAATTTGATCTTCGTTAAAGACACGGCTGGTCGGTACCTCTTTGTCAATCGCCGGTTCGAAGAGATCTTCCATCTGACCCGCGAATACATTCTCCATAAGACCGATGATGAACTCTTTTCGCCGCCGCAAGCTACAGCCTTTCGAAGCAATGACCGTAAGGTACTGGATGCCGGGGTGCCGCTTGAATTCGAAGAAGCCGCTCTGCACGACGATGGGGTTCATACGAGCATTGTCTTCAAATTCCCGTTGTGTGATGAAGACGGACGCCCGTATGCGATCGGCGGGATAACGACGGACATCACGGACCGTAAGCGAATAGAGGAGGCGCTACGAGATAGTCAAGCGCGGCTGGCCCTGGCATTTGAAGAACGGCAACGGCTTGACGCCGATTTGCATGACAATATTATTCAGATGGCCTATGCGATCGGTATGGGGATCGAGCAGAGTCGGCTCTTACTCAAGCAGGACGCCACGGTGGCCGACGACACGTTGAAGACTGCCCTTGCACATCTGAACCAAGTCATCGCTGACGTCCGGAGCTATATCCAAAGGCAGAAACCGCTCAGGCTCCAAGGCAATCGACTCATTGCCACCCTGGCCAATTTCATACAGTCCTTGCACGGCACTCATGGCGTGCACTTTACGCTTGAAATGGATCCAAGCGTGGCGCAGCAGCTCACGGATGAACAATCCGGGCATTTGTACTATGTGGCACATGAGGCGGTCAGTAATTGTTTTCGCCACGCCAATGCGCGGTGCGGCAGACTCTCACTCCAAATATGCGGCCGATCAGTCCGTCTGAAAGTGGAGGACGACGGCCGGGGCTTTGACAGTGAGGACGCGATGGGGCGAGGCCATGGGTTACAGAATATTCGTATGCGCGTCCGCGAATTAGATGGACACGTGCAGGTTGAGTCGGTGCCCGGCCGCGGGACCCGGATTGTCGCCGACATCCCGCTGCATAATCAGACCCGCGCATGAAACAACACGCCGTCCTCCGCTATCAAAACACCAACAACGAACGTCGGTCCTGGTCGCTTTCTCCCCCATAAGATGCCCTATACTTGAGTTCACGTAATACCCTCGTTAGACTTGTCAATCTCATCAGACGAAGGGAGTGTCATGAAGAGACTCTTGATCACGTTTGGCCTCATCGTCGTCTTGTTGATCGTCGCCATCCTGCTCCTCCCGTTTCTCGTCGATGTGAATACGTACAAAGATCGGTATCAACCGATGATTGAAGAGGCGTTGAATCGCAAGATCACCCTCAACGACTTACGGCTGACTATTATTCCCAGAATCGGTGTCCGCATCGCAGGATTCACCGTCATGGACGATCCTACATTCAGCAATACTCCATTCGCTTCATTGGATTCAGTCGACATCGGTGTGAAACTCCTGCCGTTGCTCACTGAGCGCGTGGAGGTCGAAGAGATCACCTTGAAAGAGCCATTCGTAACCGTGATTAAGAATCAACACGGCGTCCTCAACGTCTCGACGATCGGCAAGGGAGTCCCACCTCCGCTATCGGAGCTGCCCAAAGAAACACCGCCCTCCACGCCCACAGAAGGAGGCCCGTTGCGCGCACTTGCCATGTTGGCGGTGGATCGGGTTGCATTGGAGCATGGACGGCTGATCTATCGGGATCAATCGACAACCCGATCCGGCGATTACACGCTTCAGGATTTGAGTGTCCAACTCCAATCCGTCCGGCTTGGCGACATGCCTCGCTTTCATATCGACGCCATCGTGCAGCCGCACAATATTCCGCTCAACATTGAAGGCGTGGCCGGCCCCCTGGTCGACACGCTGGATCTGCAGACAATTGAGCTGGCCGTTGCGCTGGGCAAAACGACGGCAACCGTCACAGGCAGTGCCGTTGGCGGCCATGCGAAGGTCACCGTCGCTTCCCCGATTATCAACACCGCCCATCTACCGGTAGCCCTCCCGCTGTCGAAAGCCGTTGAAATCCGGGATCTCCACATTGAGGCCGAAGCAGACTATCCGGCTAAACCCAATACCCTTCCCTTAGAAGCCGCAACAGTCAAGGTGCTGAGATTCGCGGCCGTACTTGGCAATTCCGTGATCAATGTAAACGGCAACGTTCTCGATGGCGAAGCTAGGCTCATGGCGACCTCTACAATGATCAACTCGATCGACCTTCCTATCATTCTGCCGCTGAGCAAGTCCGTTGAGGTAAAAGATGTAAAGCTCTCGGCGGGCATGAAAGGGCAACACGCTAACGTGGATAACCTCTCCCTCAATGCCTTCGGTGGGCAACTCCTGTCGCAGGCTGACCTGACATGGGGATCTTCGAGCCCCTTGTTTGAGGGGAAGGTGAATCTGCAAGGAGTACAGCTCCGACCTGTCATTGAAGCGCTGATCGATAAACTGACCGTCAGTGGAACGGCGAATGCCCAGATGGCGCTGAAGGGACGAGGGTTTTCCAAAATGGAATTGATGTCCGGCCTGGAAGGCAATGGCTCCTTCACCGTGAAAGACGGCACGATCGAAGGCGTGAATCTCTTAGAGGAAGCTGTGCGGTTGTTAAAAGCCGCCGGCATCAGGCTCAATCCAACCAAAGCCACCGTCTTTTCCACCATCGAAGGCCGGTTCGGAATCAAGCGCGGCGTGATCGCCGTCGAACAATTCCTGATGGACAGCCACGATTTTCAAGCGATGGGGACCGGCGCCATTGGACTGGATCAGACCTTGAATCTCAAAACCAAGTTCAGCTTGTCTGAAGCGCTCTCGAAGCAGATTGTCACCGCCACCCCGGCGGCTCGGATGACGATGACGGGAAACCGCGTGACTGTGCCGATACTCATTACCGGTACCGCCCAGTCGCCCGTCTATGCACTCGACACCGCAGCGTTTGCGGGAAAAATTCAGGAGCAAGTCACGGAACAGGCCAAAGGCGTCATCGATGACCTTTTGAAAGGCAAGAAGCCCGATCTCGAGAAGGGCAAAGAGGCGCTGAAAAACCTGTTCAGACGATAGTCTAGACTGACCGGGAGGGTTGTGATGAAAGAACTGAGTACGGATCTCATCCTACGCTATGGCCTGCAGGCTTTCAGCGCGACCGTGATTCTTATCATCGGTATCCTCTTCGCGAAATGGGCCGGAAACGTCGCGCATCAGCGGCTCAACCGCGTCGAGATGGAACCACCCGTTCGAATGCTCTTGGTGCGAATCATCAAGATTCTAGTCCTCGCGCTCACGGCCATGATCGTACTCGATCAGGTCGGTGTGCCGATTGCCCCCCTCATCGCCGGCATCGGGGTCGCCGGATTAGGCGTCGGGTTTGCTCTTCAAGGGGTCTTGAGCAATGTCATGGCCGGCTTGTCCATTATCTTCACAAAACCTTACCGAGTCGGCGAGCACATTTCCCTGCTGGGCGTCCACGGTGACGTAGTTACCATCGATATATTTTCGACTACCCTGCTGCATCCGGACCGGTCCCGCGTCGTCATTCCAAATCGGAAAATTGTCGGCGAGATCCTTCATAACTTCGGCTCCATTCGCCAGCTCAGCCTAAGCGTCGGTGTCTCGTATGCGACCGACCTGACTCATGCGCTGACGATTGCCAAGGACCTTCTCTCAAGAAATCCGCGTGTGCTGAAGGAGCCCGTCGCCGCAGTGGGTATTAGCCAATTGGGTGATTCAGCGATCACCATTTCCATTCAGCCATGGGTCAGAACCTCTGACTATGCCGCAGCCCAAGGCGAACTGAACCAAGCCATCATCGAACGATTCCGAGATGCCCACATTGCCATTCCCTTCCCTCAGCATGAAGTGCGATTGCTGCCTGCCTAACAGGGTTCTGGTAGCCTGGCTAACCACAAACCGGATGTAGGCTCCGATCCCAAATGCGAGGCCCAAGGCTCCCCTGACGAACTCGGCAGACAGCAATCTGAAGGGCATAAACGCGAGCCCAGCAGGGAAGATCCTGCAGAGCTCTCCTCATCAGTTCAAGAAGCGCGCCGGGATACGCGTTCAACGGGAATCGCTTCTGCATGACTCGTAAATCCAAAGTATGCCGCCACCGCCCCCGTCACCGCATGCAGCCAGACATCGTGACCAAAGATAGGAATCAGCCCGAACGTCGTATTTAGGCCGGGGATCAACCCCATGATGGTCAAGATGCCATAGAAGATGGCCAGACCTCGTGCAAATGAGAGCGATCCCGCTAGGGTCCTGGAGGCCACCAATCCCCAGACCCCTACAGCCAAGTGTACGAGGTTGTGGAACACATTGACTGGGAACAGTCCCAACAAATATCCGTACCCCGTGTCGATTGCCACATTCGGCGCCCCGACCGGCGGCGGAGTCACCACTCCGGGAAAGAATCCCAACAGCCCCACTGCCAGAAAAATCATCCCGATTAACATCGCAACGTTTCTGGTCGTCATAACAGCCTCCCTTCGCGCAAGCTTTTCACGCGCGTTTGATACTTCATTATCGTGCCTGCGCGAGACACGACCGTAGTCGGTGAATATCCAAATGCCTGTCGATGGGCTATCCCCTAAGGAGTCAGCAGCCCGCTGACGGCTCTGATGAAACGATGAAAGTACGGGTGGAAGATAATCGTTACTGAGTGAGACGCACGACAATCCCTTCGTCGGGACCTAGCCGAACATACGATGGATCGAATAACGCTTCGGTGGAATCCGGATCTGTCGAAAGCAGGATGGTGCCGCCAACAGCAAGGGATGGCAATGAAAAGGTGTGGGAGTCGGGAGTAAAGTTCACGGCGATCAGGAAGCGCTCATTCGGCCGCCCGCATGTTTCACGGATATAAACCAAACAACTCGGCGGGCCACCGGGCACCTCTCGATACGTGCCCATCGTCAGTGCCGACGCGGTCTTTCGCAGCCAAATCAGTGTCCGGTAGAGCGAGAGGAGCGACGTACGATCCGCGGATTTGCGACTCACATTATAGTGGCCCGAATCGGGAGCAACCGGGAGCCAGGGTGTGCCGGTGGTAAATCCGGCGTGGAGCGCCTCATCCCACTGCATCGGCGTGCGGGCAGGATCGCGACCTTGCAGGAAGGGCCAGTACCGGCGCGTATAGGGATCGCGCAATTGGCGATAACGCAGCCGCACGTCCTGCATGCCAAGTTCTTCGCCGTAATAGAGAAAGGGCGTCCCTCGGAGCGTGAGCAGCAGCAGCGCGGCGGCGCGCGCGCGCCTGGCCGCCGTATCGCTATCCACGCCGCGACCGTAGCGGCTGTAATGTCGACTGTTATCGTGGTTACTCAATACCTGCGTCGGCCATCCACCCTCCGGAATCGCGCGATCCCACTCCCGGATGAGCTGACGAAACCGTTGGGGGTCCCAATGAGACTTCAATAAGCGAAAATTGAAGACCATATGCAGCTCGTCCGTTCCTTTCCCGTAAAACGCGGCCGGTCCGCCGGGAGTGTCGGATGATGCTTCGCCGACCATGACCGCACCGGGATATTCGTTCGTCCAGGAGCGAAGCAAACGAAGGACAGCATGAGTGAACGGCTGGTCGCGATCATAGTGGTGAATCTGCCGCAAGTACGACCGCAGCGCGAAGAACCGCCGCGGATTGTTCGGCCAGTTGCAGTCTTTTCCGATCCAATTGATGGCATCCAAGCGAAATCCGTCGACGCCGCGATCCAGCCAAAATCGCACTACTTCATGCATAGCCTTTTGCGCATCCGGATGACTCCAGTTTAAATCCGGCTGTTCTTTGAGAAAGGAATGCAGGTAGTACTGGCGTGTCGTTCGGTCCCATTCCCACGCCGACCCGCCGAACACGGCGGTCCAGTTACTGGGACGACCGCGGTACGGGCCGGGATCGGCCCAGAAGTACCAGTCGCGTTTCGGTGAATGCCTCGACGATCGAGACTCTTGAAACCAGGGGTGCCTATCAGATGTATGATTGAGTACGAGATCCATCAGCACACGAATTCCGCGCCGGTGGGCTTGCGTGACCAAACGATCGAAATCATCCAACGTCCCGAACCGTGGATCGACAGCGCAGTAATCCGCCACGTCATACCCGAAATCCTTCATCGGCGAGGGATAAATGGGAGAGAGCCAGATCGCATCGACGCCGAGGGAATCTGATGTGCCGTCATTGAGGTAATCGAGCCGGCTGGTGATTCCGGGTAAATCTCCAATCCCGTCTCCATTGGAGTCCTGAAAGCTCCACGGGTAGATCTGGTAGATGACGGCGCGCTGCCACCAGGTTGCCTCGTCGCTCATGCCGTCGCCGTCACTTTCATGGCAGCCAGCAAGCGCTTCAGCAACTTCGCATTCCTGACGGCATTCGCATGGGCATCATTGTTAAAGTAGACGAAGGTGTCGAGGCCGTCGCGTAGGTACTGCCGAATGAGGCGAGCCTCTCTCAAGAGCATCGCCTTGGAATAGTTTGATGCAAACATTTTGCTCCGGCCGTGATAACGAATGTATGCGAAATCGGTGGTCACGAGATCCTTGCGGGAATACTTCGCCCCGTCGGCGATACACCAGGCGACACGATACCGATTCAATAAGCGATAGATATCGGGGTGAAACCAAGACTCATGACGAAACTCACAGACCAGCCTAAGCGCGAACGAGCGTGGCTTCACCGTCTTCGCAACTTTGAAAAAGGCTTCAAGGCGTGGCGCATTGATTGTGAAGCTCGGTGGGAATTGCAGCAGAATCGGCCCCAGGTGACTGCCTAAGTTGACCGCGCTCTCGACAAATCGCTGCCACGGCTCCTCCGGGTCCAAGAGGCGTTTGGTATGTGTCAGGAAGCGACTCGCTTTCACCGCAAAGATAAAATCCTCGGGAACTTGCTCCGCCCAATTGGTGAATGTAGTGAAGCGAGGGAGGTGATAAAAGGACGAGTTAATCTCCGTCGTACTGAACTCCTGGGCGTAGAAAGCCAAGTAGCGGCGACTGGGCAGCGTGTCGGGATAGAACGGGCCCTTCCAACTGCGATAGACCCAGCCGGACGTGCCGATGTGAAGATGGGCCATAGGTCATGTGACCAGCACAAGTCTGAACGTGGACGGAAGAAGATCGGGATGGACTGGACCCGGCAGAGGCCTGGCCACACGACCGCCCCACCCGCACCAAAAGCAATGCGCCATCCCTGTTTCGACATCCCACGAAAAACATCGGCCACTGGAGTTGGCGTCTGCCGTGGCTTTATGCCATGGACAGACCGCGATGTAAATCAGACTTTTGCCGTCCCGCAGGCACAGGGTCGCCAGACGCTGCTTGCCGCATTCATCCACGATGATTGACCGGCCGTTGAAAAGCAGGGGATGGCGCGGCTCAGCAGAGGAAGGTACGGGGAATTGAGACATTGGGACCGGGAGGGACTGTGACGGTACACGTGAGAGAGGCGTCACTGTCGGCCGCCGCCAGACGAACGATGCAGCCAACCATCCGACCGAAATCCAGGCAAGGATCCTCAACAATTCCATTGGGTCACCCCCCGTAGGTAATGTTGGAAGCAGATTGTAGTCCGATTTTGAGGAAAACGTAAGTCGGATAACTAACTACGAAGTTATGCGGCCGTATTGGAGGCGGTCAGACAATCGCAGAAGCCCGCGTGCCACATCCGTTTGAGCTTCTGCATAACGCGCTGGCGTTCCAACGTCAGACCAGTAGCCATGCAAGGTATAGCCGGATACCGGTTCCCCTTGCACGATCTCACGCACGTAGGCATCAATGATGGAGGACTCGCGGCCTGCCGGTAATGTACGAAGCAATCGGGGGTGGATGATATGCACGCCGGCAAACATGCGTTTAATGACAGGACCTTTGTTGCCCCGCCCTTGCCCATTGATCCGCACAATCCGGTGATCCGCATCCAGTTCCAAGGCACCCCATCGGTCCACATCCGGATCGTCACGCACCACCATCGTGGCTAGGGGGTTCTGCTGTCGGTGAAACTGACGAAGCGCCCCCACATCCAGATCACATAACGTGTCGCCGTTCAACACTAGAACGGACTCACCCTCAAAAAATCTTTCGGCCTGCTTGAGTCCTCCGCCAGTGCCTAGGATCGTGGGTTCGTGTGAGTAGGAAATATGCATGTCCCAGGTCGAACCGTCGCCTAATTCTTTCTCTATCAAGTCACCCAGGTGATGCAGATTGATGATGACATCGCGTATGCCATGGTGCCGGAGCAGGAGCAGGTTCCAGACGATGAGCGGCGTGCCGCCAACGGGCAGCAAGGGTTTGGGAATCGCATCCGTGAGCGGGCGGAGGCGAGTACCGAGGCCGGCAGCCAGTATCATGGCTCGCATGGCGACGCCATAGGGACAGAGCATAAAGGGATCGCGGGGGAGCCTTGGAAGGGAAACAACACATTCGTCCTCACCACCGGCCCCCTTACCTCTTTACCCTTTCATTGCAGTTCCGGCACATAGGGAGCGAGGTGGTCACGGACGCCGGACAGTTCACGATACCGCGAGAGGTTCCGCTTCACATAGCCGAGTACGCGTGGAATATCGGCAAGGAATTTGGGATTGTGCTTGACGCGATCGATGTAGACAAAGCGCCCGGCTGCCTTCAGATTGCGTTGAATACTCATTAAATCGAACAGTCGACGAAACGCAAACCGATCCGCGAACCGATGATTCTGTGCCGCCATGCTCTCGATGTAATACACAATGAGGCCATCCACCACTTTTTCGTCGAGTGCAATATAAGCATCTCGCAACAGCGAGGCCAGATCGTACACTGGCGGTCCCATAAGCGCGTCCTGAAAATCAATTACACCCAGCCGCTTGCCATCGACCATTAAGTTACGCGAGTGATAATCGCGATGCGTCAAGACCTGCGGCTGCGTCGCCAACAGTTCGGCGATCTTGTGGAATTCTTCGCGTACCGCTTTCTCATCTGACGACCGCATCGGCTTCCCGTGTCGAGCCGTCACGCCATATTCGAGAAAGTGATCGAACTCCCACATGAACAACGGCACGTCAAAGCTGCGTCCGAACGCAATGCACCCGTCATGCGGAGGAGCCGTCGCGGTGGTATGAATCCGCACCAGCATGTCGATCGCCTGTTTATAGAGGGCCTGCACGGTCTGGAGCGGCGCGTGTCCGCACGCATCGGCTAAGGTGATGTCGCCGAAATCTTCCAGATACAGCAACCCCGCCTTGTGATCATAGTGATAGAGAGCCGGAACGGCCACGTCGGCTTTCGCGAGGTGATTGAGGATATTGATGAACGGCAACTCCGTAATGGTGGTCTTGACGGCGCTCACCGCTTCCTCTGACTGCTTGAACGCCTCGGGTGACGCTAACTGCATCAGAATGAGGGACGCCGAGCCCCCATTCAGCGTCAGTCGGTAATACCGCCGGTTGGATGCATCGCCCGCAAGAGGACTGATGGCGGATAGAGCGCCGTGGAACGGGAGCGTGGTGCGAACCGTGTCAGCGATAAGAGCCGGATCCGGCGGAGCGGGGACTGCAGGATTCATTAGAGAGGATTATATCCGTGATGCCGTGCCTTGTCACGTGAAGGCGACGATGTCGGGGACCTTGCCATGCTGAATGGCGGACCGGATCCGCGAAGACCCACAGAAACCGATGCTAAACAATTGACAACAATTTTCAGCCGTTTGCTTCATTGGCCGAACAACTGTGGCGTTGACAAGAAGCGCCTCCTCTTGCTGAACGAGAGCACATTACAGCGACACCATCGAATACGTTTGATGCAGTATTGGCTTACGCGCTCGCTTCCTAATGGGATAGAGCGCGTTCTCGTCCCGCAAGAGACTTCCAGTGACGCAGCGCCCTCAGTCCACAGCTCATAGCATCGTTCGACCGCGGCACAATTATCACGTCGCGGCCTTGTCCTCTCGACACTGTTCATACAGCTCCACTTGGCATAGCCCCGATTCACCCACTGAATAACATCGTCCTGTGTCGCCGTAAATGCCTGAACGACGCTATGAAACTTTTAGGGGCCGCCATCAGTCTGATTCAGGCCGCCCCTGTGATGGCGTAAGCCCGTGACGATGGCGCGACGCAAGAAGTTGTTGCACTGTCGATTCCCCCCGCACATCTGCCGCCGTTCGGAAAGAGCGCTACACTTGTCTCGGGACGTCATATCGATCTGAACGAATCAGACCAGTGGCGTGCTTCTGCACTCGGAATCGGCAAGGCCGGATAATTATTGTCGCAGGAAGTAGAACGAACGTGAAGCGTCCTATGATCCGTGAGGACACCATCAGGGCTTATTTGAAAAGGCGAAGACTCCGCATTCCCAATCAATCACGAGCGGTAGGGTTTTATCGGCAAAAGCTTATTGACGTTCCATATGAAGCGGAAGCAACGCAACTAACGTCGTTCCCTTCCCTTTAGTCCGGTCAATTTGGAGTTGACCGCCTAAGGGCCGGAGCCTTTCACGCATTCCCAACAAGCCCAGTGACTTCTCATCGTGAACCTTGCTCTCGTGTATCCCGATACCATCATCCTGCACCTCAAGTCTTGCCTGCCCGTTCTGTTGCGTCAAATGCACATCGACGTGCGTGGCGCGCGCGTGCCTGGCGATATTCGTTAACGCTTCCTGCAAGACTCGGAAGAGCGCCGTGGCCTGCTCGATGGTGATCCTCTTATCATCGATATGGACCGCGGTCTCGCATGAAATCCCCGTGCGGCTCGCGAACTCCTGAACCTGTCGTTCGAGGGCTGCGCCAAGACCCAGTTGGTCTAATTCAGCGGGTCGCAAATCAAAACAGATCTTTTGCACGGCAGCCAAGGTCACATCCATTTCCTGAATCACCGCTTTGAGCCTTGACTGCCACAGGGGTAGCACGTTTACAAAGTTGCCGGCAGAGAGCGCTTGATCCATCCATTGCAGATAGAATTTATTCGTGACGAGCGCTTGTCCAAGCTGGTCGTGCACATCCCGGGAAATGCGGGTGCGCTCGTCCTCGCGGATAGTCTGCAAGCGTACGGCCAAGCCGGCTAAGGCCTGATTCGAATCACGGACCTTGTCCTCTAAAGTCTTTCGTTCCGTGATGTCCTCCGCAATGCCCGCAATACGATAGACCGTTCCGGAGTCGTCTCGAATTGGAAAAGCCCGGTCGTGAATCCAGCGAATTGATCCATCCGGTCGGATAATCCTGTACTCTTCGTTATAGGAGCCCCGCATCTGCTGCGTATGAGAGGCCTCAAAAATGCGACGCTGATCGTCAGGGCATATCGAGTCCAGCCATGAGCGCGGAGACGCATAGAGGCTTTCACAGGTTCGGCCCCATATCTCCTCATACCCTGGACTGACATACAGCATCGTCCCCTTACTCGGATCACTCATCCAGAACACATCCCGGATGTTCTCCACCACTTGACGAAAGTGTTGTTCGCTCTCACGTAACGCCTGCTCCGCCTGCCTGCGGTCGGTAATGTCTCTCGCAATCCCCGCTACGCCAACGACCCGATCATCTGTGGCCTCTCGCGTCCCCAAACATTCCACAATCTTATGTTCTCCGGAGCGTATAAGAATACGAGTTTCAGTGGGGGGCAGAGATTCGCCGCCTAACAGGCGTTCAAACTTTTGGGTAATGGACAGAAGATCGTCGGGGTGAATGAGTTCATAAAACAGCTTGCCAATCCACTGAGAGGGCGGCCACCCGGTCAGCGTTTGGAACGCAGGGTTCAGATACAGAATTGCTCCTTGAGGAGAAAACATGTAGATCACATCCGGTAGATGGTGGCACAGCTTGCGGCATTGATCTTCTCTTGGAGTATCCTGCATCGATCCCCTAACTGGTGCACAAGAGAGCTGAGGAACTTCGATGAACGTGTTCTGAATACAGATGAACTCAAACCTATAAGCGTTGATCCCTTCCTGCTAACCACTGCGCCACAACACCTCGCGCGTCCCATGCTACTCTTCGCCTCGGCTACGGAACAGTCGTTCCGAACACGATTGCTGTGTAGTAGCGCACCGACATCTTGTAGCGATTAGCCCCGCTGCATTGAAGGCAAGCAAGAACGTTTTGAACCAAATCTCTCACCTGTACCATGGTGGATCATGGTGATTGTCAAATGACGAACGGTGGAACACTCACCCTTTCGTACCCCTAATAAAAATCCGTTGAATTTACCATGCAGGCCGGTATACTTACGTGGAAACATGGTTGTGCGGACGCGCCCGCGCGAAGATGCGGCGCGACACGATCTGGTAGCCATTCACAAGGAGAAAGTCATGACCATATATCGGACGGCCATGGCATTGATGTTCACTGCCCCATTTTCGTCCGTTGCTTTGGCACAGGATGTAGGAACGGAGGTGCAGCGGAACATCAATCAGGAGGGCCGTATCGAGCAGGGATTGAAGTCCGGACAGCTCAGCACCGGCGAAGCCGCGCAGTTGGAGCGCGGTGAAGCACGCATCGACCGCATGGAAAAGAATGCGCTGAAGGATGGCACGCTCTCGCAACAGGAAGCGGACCGTATCAACCGGGCTCAGAACGTGGAATCAGGCAAGATCAACGCACTGAAGCACAATGACGTCACCGGCAACCCAACCTCCGCCTCTTCGCAGCGTATGCAGACCGACGTGCAGCGCAATATTAATCAGCAAAGCCGCATCGAGCAAGGCGTCCAAAGCGGTTCATTGAGCAATAAAGAAGTGTCTCACTTGGAGCGCGGCCAAGCCCGTGTGGAGCGAGCAGAGGCAAGAGCTGGAGCGGACGGCCACATCAGTGCTGGTGAGCAAGCCCGGATTCAGCATAAAGAGAACAAGCAAAGCCGAAAGATCTTCCGCGATAAGCACAACAATCGCTAACTTAAGCTTTTCTATTGATATAAATTTAAAAAAAGAGACCGCCACCCGTCAGTGGATGGCGGGTGTGTGATACAATGCCGAGTGCCGCGACGCCTGCTACGCTATAACACCTGGCTTCCCATCTTCATCGGCGTGCTCATCGCCGCGATTTTCCTTGCCGATTTCCTGACTCCGACGGGCGTGATCGTCTCCATGCTGTATCCTATTCCGATCTATCTGACTCGCTTCTTACGGCCGCTTCGCATTGTGCCCACCTCCGCCGCATTCTGTACGGCGCTCACACTCATCACCTGGTATGCGTCTCCTCTTGGCGGTACTCCATGGATGGTGATGGCCAATCGCCTTTTGACCGTATGCCTCATTTGGGGAACCGCCTATCTGACGGTACAAATCAAAGTTCTCTATGGATATATTCGCGTCTGTTCGGCCTGTAAGAAGATTGAAGATGACGGGAACCGCTGGATTGCCTGGGAGCTCTATATCAGTCGCCATTCTGAAGCGGACTTTACCCATGGCCTCTGTGAGGAATGCGGGCTGAAGCTCTATCCCGATGCTTTCAACACCGTGTCTCGAAAATTCTTGTCTCTGTAAGCCCACAGCCCTCAGCAGTCGCCTCCGGTCACGTCTTGAGCGCAACCATACGGTGCCCTTCGCCCCTTCTCCGATGACTGTTTTATCTATCACCGGACACCGATCGGCGCCACCGATGACTGGGGGTTGCCCGATCTAGGCCGTGCGATTGACGTGACCTTGGAGTCGCGGCTCATAGCGTCTCGGTTCGGGATGGCCCTTTCGATTGGCCGCAATGACCGCATCAATCACTTCGCCGCAGAGGAGACATTGCCATGCGCTAGACCAGCGAGATGATCCCTCCGCGTCTTCTAACTTGATCGATACCATCAGGCCACGGCAACGAAGGCAATTCATGTCACGATTCCTTTCAGCATAACAGTGACTCTAATCGAAGCACAGCACGCCAAGAAACGGCATACTGCAGCACGGGGAAACCGATTGTGTACCGATTGCGGCGTGAGGTATTCAACAAGTCCCGTCGGCATTCCTCACATGAATCGGGCCGACCTGGTCCGCGTACGAACCCAAAGACTAAGAATCAAGCGCACGAAGCGGAACGTGGGCGCACGAGCGATAGGACAGTCCCCGTGGCTCAGTACGTCATACCTTTACCCTACTCACAAGGCGGCCGTCCCGTCAACGTAGGCAAGTGAAAGAACGAACTGGCTCGCTGAGAGTTGCGACTCAAGAACACAAAGATCTTTTGGCGCCACAGCGCCATACGCGGTCTGAGTGTGGCATGAAGGTGAGGCGACTTAAGAAGAACGTGGTTTCCCTCAACAGAATGATCGGCCGCTCCTTCCGACAACGCCCGAGCACATCCGGCACGTCCGGCGTGGCCATGAACCCGTAGTGGGCGATGGCTTGTTGCACGTCCTTCGCAATCGACTTCAACTGACAGCGTGTTGCTGCCGGTAAATGAGGGACAGCTTCAGTGATGACCGTTAAGAAGATCAGGTGCTCGTGGAGCACCTTGTTGTGCCGAACATTCTGTACCAGCGCCAAAGGAGTCACCCCGGGGAGTCTGACACAAGAAACACCGCATAGCCCGGCACTCGGGCCTAACCGCGTTCTCACCCAACACGATACGGGGAATGTTGTGTTGTAAAGAACAATGTCTTGTATGCAGGGGAGGCTAGGGCGAAGCGAAGAAGAGTTCGAGGCGACGACCCGGTTACGGATGGCATAGTTCAGGTGCGGTGAGTTTCAGCTGCCTTGACGACGAGTGCAAGGATGTCAGCTCTTCCCTGTGGCTTTTGTCCCCTCCCCCAGGAGTTGGACAAGCACGGAGGTAAGAGCAAAAGCCGTGTGTTACCCTGTATATGAGAGGCACCCAGGAGTGTGAACATGAAGTACGTCCATCTCGGTCGCTCAGGAATACGTGTGAGCCGGCTCTGCCTTGGCACCATGAATTTCGGGCCGGAAGCGGCGGAACAGGATAGTTTTCGAATCATGGATCGCGCCATTGATCAGGGGGTCAATTTTTTTGATACCGCCAACGTGTATGGCTGGAAACTCGGGGAAGGTGTCACCGAACAGATCGTCGGCCGATGGTTGGCTCAGGGGCAGGGCCGACGCGAAAAGGTCGTGCTGGCGACCAAAGTGTACGGCAAGATGGGTGAAGGACCCAATGAGGCTCGATTATCGGCATTGCATATTCGCCATGCGTGTGAAGAGAGTTTACGACGGTTGAAGACGGACTACATTGATCTGTACCAGATGCACCACGTGGACCGAAGCACGCCGTGGGAAGAGATCTGGCAGGCCCTGGAACAACTGTACCGCGAAGGGAAGATCCTGTATGTCGGGAGCAGCAATTTTGCCGGCTGGCACATCGCGCAAGCGCAAGAATTGGCCAAGAACCGCTGCTTCATGGGACTGGTCTCCGAACAGAGTCTTTACAATCTTGTTGAGCGCATGGTCGAACTGGAAGTCATTCCCGCATGCGAGGCATATGGAATCGGGCTTATTCCGTGGAGTCCACTTGCGCGCGGACTGTTGGCAGGCGCGCTTCAACCCGCCGCTACGGGACGCCGGGCCGCGGACGAGTTGAAAAAGGACGTCGAGACTCATCGCGAAAAGCTCGAACGCTATGAACAACTCTGCAGAAGGCTTGGTCAAGATCCGGCGCATGTGGCGCTGGCCTGGCTGCTCCATCAGAAAGCCGTGACGGCACCGATCATCGGACCTCGGACAATCGAGCAGTTGGACGGGTCATTACAGGCTCTCGAGATCACCCTCTCCCCTGAAACCTTAACGGCTCTGGACACAATATTTCCTGGCCCGGGCGGCCCCGCTCCGGAGGCGTACGCATGGTGACCACTATTAGTCTTGAGCCCGTGCTGAGGCCAGGAATCAATTATCTACTATTCTTTTCTCCCTTAATAGGGCGTAATAATCCGTCCGCTCGATCTGTCGAGGCAAATGTAGTACGGTATCGTACTGTTTCCGTTCATGACATGACGCCTGGAGGCCATCATGACGCTATTAGAGCAGTTAAATGTGTGGCAGGAGGAAATCCGGGAGTTACAAGATCAATTGAGACAAGGCCCCCCCACGGATATCGATAAAGAAATTTCTAATTGTGCCACTGCGGTATCTTCTGCTCGCAAAGTGCTAGCGGGGCGTTGTCCGGGATATGAGGTGATTCCTCGTGCCGGAAAGTCAGAACGCAAAATTGATCTGAGTGTGCGGAGCTATCTCGAAACGGATGCATGCGGAGTCATCCGGCGGACCAATAACGCGGCGGCTCTTCTGCTGAACTTTCCCCGTCATCTGCTCGTGGGACAGCCCTTATTGGTGTTTATTAAGAAGGAGGAACGGAAGGCGTTTCTCAACGCGTTCCTCGAACTGCGCCATGGGTCGGAGACAAGGCAAAGTGAGTATTTGGTTATGATCCAGCCCGTGTCGCTCGAACCTCAGCTAGCCATGTTCATCGCCGAACGTGTCGAAGATCCATGTCACAACGTGCTCGGGGTCACCTGGCTCCTGGCTCCAGCGTGACATCTCTCGAAGCGGGCTTGGGTTGGCCTCTTCCACTCTGCCCGTCCGACGCGATCGCGTGAACACCATGGTTCCGTGCCTGTATTCGTCGCTCCACCCATACGCAGACTCCGACACCCATCACAGCTCCCAGTAAATCCATAGCTACATCCAAGCGATCAGGTTCCCGGAAGGGCACGAACGCTTGATGCCATTCATCCGTCACACCATAGAGTGTGGCCACGGCTACGGCCAGCAGCACGCCATACTGCCCGCCCCATGCTCCAGCGGCATGGCGAAACGCCCGATAACAGAGGAAGCCGAGCAAGGCGTATTCAATGCCATGGAGCACCTTGTCGCTCAGCTTCCGAAAGACAAAATCGGGGACATATCGTTCAGGATGCGATTGGGATGAGAGGTAAAAGATCAGACTTGCGTAAAGGGCCACGGGCACCCAATACGACAACACGTCAACCACCGGCTTGCGTTCGATTGTGTCCGGCTGCATGCTTGTCTGTCCTCTCGTTCTGCCCGAGCCAGCACGTTTGATCCATTTCAGTGAATGCGGATAATTCTATGTGAGCGCAAGAGCCGGCACAACTATTTTGTATCGTCATCAACATGCCACAGAAAGGAGACAGCATGGCGACAAAAATCCGTCGGATTTATTCACTGCAGCAAAATGGATCCCTGGTCCCATGAACGCGCTTAGCGAGCTATAAAACAGATTGCTACACAACAAACTGAACAGCGCGTCCTCAAATGTTGTGCTCATCTGCAAAATACCTGCGTGTCATTCTCCAGCTTACTTTGCCCAAAGATGCCGCCGGGCGACCCTCCCCTTGACTTCCCGCGCTGAGCCGCGTATCCCCATGGGCCATGAAATCCGCACACCTCTGCTTTCTGTGGCACATGCATCAGCCGTATTACACCGATCCGGTCACGCGAACCGTCGGTATGCCGTGGGTCCGCCTCCATGCCAGTAAAGCTTATTTTGACATGGCCTTTTTACTGGAGCGCTTTCCCGACATCCGCTCGACGTTCAATTTCACCCCCTCTCTTCTCCTGCAACTAAATGAAGTGGTTTCCGGATCGGTGGCCGATCTCTTTTTAGAATATGCCGCGCGACCCGCGACGGACCTGGCGCCCGGCGAACGCGCCTTCCTCCTGCGCCACTTTTTTGCCGCCAATTGGGCTAACATGGTTCGCCCGTTTCCTCGTTATCATGAACTGCTCGTGAAACGTGGCATCGACGGCGACCGCCTCGACTGGGACCGTGTCGCGAAGGAGTTCACGACGCAGGACTGGCTGGACTTACAGGTTTGGCACAATTTGGCGTGGTTTGGATACGGAGCAGTGGCTCGCTACCCGCGCCTGGCAGCGCTACGGCAGAAAGACCGCGGCTTTACCGAAGAAAACAAACATGAGGTCTTGGCTATTCAACGCCAGGTGGTGACCGACATCATTCCCATGTATCGAGCGCTGGCAGACAAGGGGCAGGTCGAGCTGACGACGACGCCGTTTTACCATCCCATCCTCCCGCTGGTAATCGACACCGACATCGGCCGCCGGCCGCGTCCGGACTCTGCGCTGCCCTCCCGCTTGCAAGCGACCGCGGACGCCGAGGCGCAGCTCCAGCGGGCAGTGGCATACCACACAGCACAATTCGGCCACGCGCCACGGGGCCTCTGGCCATCTGAAGGCTCAGTCTGTCCCGAGATGGTTCCCCTCGTCCGGCTGGCAGGATTTGATTGGATGGCGACCGATGAAGGGGTGCTCGCTCGCTCGCTCAGCCACTGGAGTCGGCAGTCTGATCTCTTCAGACCGTACCGGGTGGGGTCACCCGACCAAGATATCGCCATGGTGTTCCGCGACCGGGACATCTCCGATGCCTTTGGATTCGTCTATTCCAAATGGACGGCGGAGTCGGCCGTCGAGGATGTGTTGCGCCGCTTGGCATCCAACGTAGAACACGCGACAAGCGATCAGGCCCTCATCTCTATCATTCTCGATGGAGAGAACCCGTGGGAACATTACTACGACGGTGGCGAGCGGTTCCTCAGCGATCTGTACAGACGTCTCTCCACGGGTGCCCTTGATGCGCCCGATCGCCGTGTTTCGACGAGGACGATCAGCCAAGCACTTGATCACTCTCCTGCCTCGGCGCGAGTGCCCCATCTCCACTCCGGCTCGTGGATCAATTCGGACTTCAAAATCTGGATCGGCCACGCAGAAGACAATCGTGCATGGGACATGGTTCGGGAGACCCGCGCACGATTGGTCGAGATGGAGCCGACGTTGACGACGGAACAGGCGAGGGGTGCATGGGAAGCGCTCTATGCGGCTGAAGGCAGTGATTGGTTCTGGTGGTACGGCGACGATTTTCATACCGAATATAAACTGGAATTCGACCGGCTGTTCCGCACGCATTTGCGTAATGTGTTTCTTCGGGCCGGTACCGCCGCTCCCGAGTTCTTGAACCATTCCGTCCTCGACACCGGTACGCTATCGAGCGTTCAATCGATCCACCTGCCGGTTCGCCTGATTTCGCCGAAGATCGACGGGAGGATCACGGACTTTTTCGAATGGCGCGGCGCCGGTCTCATCGATCCGTCGCCCCCCCACGGGGCTATGTGGAAGGCCAGTGAACGCTTCTCGCACCTTGCGTTCGGCTATAGCATGAATGAGCTCTTCGTACGTCTCGATGTGTCGCCATTACCACAGGATAAGCACACGACGACCGAGCTGCACATTCAGACGACACACTCGCATTATAAAGCCTCGTTTCCCCTCTCCACCGGGGTGGATCATTTCATCTTGTGGTCGTCGGTAATGCAGGCGTTCCAGGAAGTGGGCCGATACACGACCATTGCCGCTCGCCAAATCATCGAACTGGGGGTTCCATTTAAAGATCTTGCGCTCCAGGCGGGGCAGGACTTCAGCTTGACTCTCGTTCTCACTGAAGGTGGACTTGAGATCGAGCGGTATCCCAGGCATCATGCCGTTGCCTTGACCGTCCCCGACCGCAATTTCGAAGCGAGAATGTGGAGAGTGTAGCGCGATGATCTATCGCGTAATGTTCAAGGGAACATGAAGAGTTTTGCCTGTTTCATTCTACATTGTACATTCGGGGCGGCCCCGTATGCCTGAACTGCGTCGTGATCCGATTGTCGGGCGGTGGGTGATTATTTCGACGGAGCGGGCCGGTCGTCCACGTGATTTTTTTGAAGATACGCATGCGCGCCTACCGACGACCGATCTGTGCCCGTTTTGTCCGGGACAGGAACATCTGACGCCTCACGAAGTCCTGGCGTATCGGCCGCAGCAGGGCCCGGCCAATTCGTCCGGCTGGACTGTGCGGGTCGTACCGAATAAATTCCCGGCCCTCCAAATCGAAGGCGAGATGGGCCGAGAAGGCATGGGCCTGTACGATCGCATGAACGGCATCGGGGCCCACGAAGTCATTATCGAAACACCGGACCACAAGGCAGCACTCGCGGATGTCGCCCCCAAACATATTGAAGATATCCTGTGGTCCTATCGCGACCGGATGGTAGATTTGAAGCGGGATCTTCGCCTTCGATTTATCCTCGTCTTCAAAAATCACGGCGCCGCCGCGGGCGCGACATTGGAGCATACCCATTCCCAGTTAATCGCGTTGCCGGTCGTGCCTACCAGTGTGGCGGCTGAGATTGAAGGCTGTCGTTCGCACTTTGAACAGAAAGAACGATGCATCTATTGCGACATCGTTCGACAGGAACTGACCGAACGCACACGTATTGTGGCTGACAATCCGGAATTTATTGTTGTGACGCCATTTGCTCCTCGCTTTCCATTTGAGATGTGGATTTTGCCCAAGCGCCATGCCGCCTATTTTGAAGAGAGCCAAAAAACACAATTTGAATTGCTGGCCCGCATTCTGTCCGAATCCCTCCGCCGCATGGACCGCGTACTCTCGAATCCCGCCTACAATTTCATCCTCCATACGTCTCCGCTTCATGAGAAAACGGGGGACTTCTATCACTGGCATATCGAGTTGATCCCAAAGCTGACGCAAGTGGCCGGCTTCGAATGGGGCACAGGATTTTATATCAATCCCGTGCCCCCTGAAGAATCCGCCAAATTTCTGCGCGACGCGGATATTTGATCATCCCCGTCACCATTGATTACTCACCGTAGGTAACCGTGCACCGATCGCCAGAGGCGACCGTGAGCCGCACATGCGTGACATCAAGACGTTCGTATTCAATGGGCTTGCGGGTATGGTTTTTATCGCCCTCATCCACACCCCGGGCTTTGCCGAAGAGACAAGCCTAATCCGGATTGGCCCCAGACTCGGCCTCAGCGGCCAAACATTTTTAGGCAAAGAGCAAAAGTATAATTTTCGGCTGTACGATGTTGCTGCAGTATTCAGACTGCCATGGGCTTGGCCACTCGGCGAAACCCCCTGGAAGATTGAGACGTGGCTGATTACGAGTGCAGGCGCCATTTCTGGAGCGGGAGAAACCGGTCTGATGGCAACGATTATTCCGACTCTCGCCTTGACGAGCAGGAACGGAACGTTCGCGTTGGATGGAGGGGCGGGGCCCGGCTTCTTCAGTAACTACAAGTTCGGCAATCAAGACTTCGGCGGCCCGGTACAAATTGTGGCGACCGTCGGAGTCAGCGCCAACATATTTCCGCATGGATATGCCGGCTTCCGTCTCCAGCACTTCTCTGATGCCACGCTTTACGGCCAGTCCAGCCTCGGCGTCGACATGTATCTGATTGAGATCGGGTATAGATTTTAAGGCCGCGAAGTGAAGTCATTGCAGCATGCGCCTTTTCACCACTGAGTACATAGCAGCGGATTCAACGCGTTCCATTTGCAATCCCACTCACAAGGGCCTTATCATCGAACACCATGACCGTACACCTAAGCCATCCGGAACGCGACGTCGAAATTAAAGGCCCAAAGCGGGTGAAAGAACTGCTGCGTGATCTGAATCTGGTCCTCGAAGCGCATTTGGTCATCCGCGGCGACGATCTCGTCACCGAAGACGAAATGTTGAAAGATACAGATCAAGTGGAAATCCGACCGGTGATTTCAGGCGGGTAGCCAGACCAACTTACTTATTGGATGCTCAAAATGGGCACCCAACAAGGCGCAAGGCCCCGACCCCACCGCAGGCGTAGCCTTGGGCTACGTTGAGGATAGGGACAAGCCAAGAACGCAGTTGGGGTCATTCAGCATCCTGATGATATGAATTGTACGAAGTGTAAAACCAAAGCAGTCATCGGTCTTCCCCGGCACAACGCCGCGTTCTGCAAGCTCTGCTTTAACGGGTTCGTACACGAACAGGTGGCGCGAGCCGTGAAGTCGGAGCGGATGTTTGGACCAGCAGATCGCATTCTGGTCGCCGTGTCCGGGGGCAAAGACAGTCTCACCCTTTGGTCCATTCTTCTTACGCTCGGCTATCGTGCCGATGCGCTCTATGTGGACCTTGGCATTCCGGGTTACTCGGGAAAATCGCATGAGAAAGTGCAGCGCTTCGCCGAGAAACTCGGGCAGTCACATGAGACGAAACTGATGGTGCACACCGTGCAAGAACAAGCCGGCGCAGGGATCCGTGAGTTGGCCATGCTGATTCATCGACCGACCTGTTCGACGTGCGGAACGATCAAGCGATATCAATTCAACCGAGCTGCGGTCGAACAGGATTACGATGTCATGGCCACAGGTCACAATCTCGATGACGAGGCGGCCCGTCTGCTTGGAAACGTTCTACACTGGCAAACGGAATATCTCGACAAGCAGGGCCCGAGTTTACCGGCCTCAGTAGAAGGGTTCGCAAAAAAAGTAAAGCCCCTCTATCGGCTCAGTGAGCGGGAAATTGCAGCCTACGCGGTGCTGAACCGGATAGACTACGTCGTTGAAGAATGTCCGATGGCCAAAGGCTCCAAGATGTTGCTCTATAAGGAAGTGCTCAACCGTTTGGAAACGGAGTCTCCCGGCACCAAACAACGCTTCTATTGCGGCTTCCTGGAGCGAGAGACCTCGGCGCCACCCCGGACAGGCACGATGCAAGAACACGATCAGGCCGCCCTCCATCCTTGCTCCGCCTGCGGACAACCCACCAGCGCCGAGGTCTGCTCCTATTGCAAGATGATGGCGCGCGCCAAGGCGAAGGTAAGTTCCTCTTAGGGTCGTCATTTCTCGTGGCACTCGTGGACTCCGCTTCACCCACTGCGCGAGCACCTTTCTTCTGTTTAACCCCGACCCTCCTCATCGGACCCCATCATGAGCTGAATAGCCCGAGGTGTGCTAGGCTTGTCCACAGAGTTGCAAACCGGCCGCAGAGCCCGTAAGCTTTACGTAGCACGTCGCGAGGGAGCGCTCTAAATGGCGACCACTGAACAAGATTATTATGCCGTCTTGGGAGTACCCCGTACGGCGACCCCCGAAGACATCAAGAAGGCCTTTCGTCGCCTTGCCCGCCAATACCACCCCGACTTGCATGGCGGCTCCAAAAAAGCCGAAATGGAAAAGAAGTTTAAGGAGCTGAACGAGGCCCACGAAATTCTGAGCGATCCGGAGAAGCGGAAAAAGTACGATCGCTATGGGCATCGCTGGCAGGAAGCGGAAGCCTATGAGAAGGCCCGTGAACAGGCTGGCGCGGGCGCAGGAGGGGGTTCCGGATTTCATTGGAGGCAGGAATCTGCGCAGGACGAAGGCCAGGACTACGGCGATTTCTTCGAAAACCTCTTCCGACGAGGAGGTGGACGCACGCAAGGCGGAAGGACTAGCCCCTTTGAAGGGTTTGCGATTCAAGGCGAGGATCTTGAGACCACCGTGAGGCTGACCCTCCGGGAAGTCCTGACCGGGGTAAGCCGACGCGTCCAACTGTCGGAGCCGGTCCCATGCCCGACGTGTGGCGGGACAGGCCGACAACGAGGGAAACTCTGTCCGACTTGTGGTGGAACCGGCACCAGAACTGAAGTTCGCACCATCGATGTCAAGATTCCTCCCGGCGTTCAGGATGGCACTCGCGTCCGCGTCGCAGGAAAAGGCGCACCCGGCCATAACGGCGGAAAGCCGGGAGATCTCTATTTGCTCGTGCAAATCGAGCCTCATCCCGTGTTTCAACGCCAGGGTGCAGATTTCCTTGTTCAGTTACCAGTCTACCCCTGGGAGGCCGTTTTAGGAGCAGAGGTACTGGCTCCTACGCTGACAGACCCAGTGCGCGTCAAGGTCCCGCCCGGCAGCCGCGCGGGAGCAAAGCTTCGCCTGAAAGGTAAGGGTTTGCCAAAACCGGCGGGTGGCCATGGCGATCTCTTCTTCACGCTTCAGATCGTCCTACCCCCGTCTCTAACGGAAGAAGAACGCAAGCTGTATGAAGAGTTAGTGCGGATTCCGCATCCTGACCCTCGAGTGGAAGTGCTGCGGACTGCCGGCCGGGTCTAGTGCCTCGGCAAGCCCTGTGAGGACCGTGACCCGTGACCTTATTTGAATACGCGCTGTTTTCCTTCGGCTCGCTGTTCATCATTGTCGATCCCATCGCCGCCGTGCCGGCGTTTCTTGCCATGACGGCGCGCGAGGCCGTAGCGGACCGACTGAGAACCGCGCGAACGGCTTGCGCAGTAGCCGTTGGGATCCTGGCTGGTTTCGGTCTGGCCGGAGCGTCGCTGTTTGAGATTTTGGGCATTACCATGCCGGCCTTTCAAATTGCGGCCGCGCTGGTTCTGCTTCTGGTCGCCCTCGATATGTTGCGGGCGCAACGATCCCCAGTTCAGGAAACGGCCGAAGAGACGGCAGAAGGCCTGATCAAAGAGGACGTGGCAATCACGCCGCTGGCAATGCCTATGCTGGCAGGCCCGGGAGCCTTATCGACGATGATTCTGCTCGATCGACAAGCGCAGAACCTCTCACAACGTCTCGTCTTGTACGGCTGCTTGGCGGCGGTGGGTGTCGCAAGCTATCTCACGTTTGCCATCGCCGGAAGAGGCGCACATTGGCTGAGTCCGATAGCGATCAAAATCATTACACGCCTCATGGGGCTGTTGTTGGCCGCCGTCGCGATTCAATTCATCTTCAATGCGATCAAAGGGGAAGGAGGACTCTTCGCCCGCTGATCGGAGTGGTGCATCGCGCACCCGTACGTCCCGTACATCGTTCACAATTTCATAACAAGGAGGACTGAATGAGAACACGATTCGGAATGGGAGCAGCATTCGCCATGGGAACCGCAGCCTTTCTAACAGCCCTGAGTGTCACGCCGGTATGGGCGGACAAGGACGGCCAGCATGGCAAGGGCGGGGAATATGAAAAGGGCGAATACGGCCATGGCGGGGGCTATGGCAAGGAAGGCTATGGCGGCAGTCATGGCATGCCCGGCATGGGCATGATGATGCATGCCAGCACCGGCCATATGCTGCGCCACATGCTGAAGCATGAGAAGGATATCGGGCTGAACACGGATCAAGTGGCCAAACTCAAGCAGCTGCAGCTGGATCTGGATAAGACCCGCATCAAGAGCGAAGCCGACATTATGATTGCGCAGCGCGAAGTCAAAGCGATGGTCGATGATGAAAAATCCGATCTGGGCGCTATCGAAGCCAAGCTGAAGCAGAGTGAAGATCAAGAAGTGGCGCTTCGAATGGCTGCCATCAAGACTCGGCGAGAGGCAATGGGCTTGTTGACGCCTGAGCAACGCGAGAAGGAAAAAGCAATCCATGAGAAGATGATGCAAGAACATAAAGGAATGATGGGCGGCCATGGTGATGGCGCCAAGGCCCCGCATAAGTAAGCACGCTCAATGGAGGTGGCTATGAAACGCTTCGGACTCACAGTGACAGTCATCACAGTCTCTCTCTTAGCCCTCAGCATGCCGGCCTGGAGCGACAAAGGGAAAAAAGGGAAGGAAGAAGAAGCCAAAGTCACCGACCTGGTGAAGGACGCTAAGGTCACGATCGATCAGGCGATCAAAACCGCATCGGATAAGACGCCAGGCACGATCGTGGAAGCCGAACTCGAGAAGAAGCACGGGAAAACCGTGTGGGAAGTCGAAGTGGTCGGCGCCGACGGCAACGTCACGGAAGTCCACATCGATGCCGCGTCAGGCGATGTGATCGACACGGAAATGAAGAAGGACGAGAAAAAGAAAGAAGGGAAGAAGGGGAAGCACTAACACGCCTCAATCTTTCTGCTTATCACGGCGGGCCACCCGACCGGTGGCCCGCCGGTTGCTGAATCTATTTTCGGTCCTCCTCAGCCTCTCAATCACTTGCAGGTAATCCGGCGAAGATGGTACACAGTACGCCATCTTTCGTGCGTCGTCGCCTTCCATAGAATAGAGAGGACCGTATGCCGATCGATCCCAGACATAAGAGCCACACACTGATGGACGGTCCAGGCCGGGCGCCGGCCCGCGCCATGCTGAAAGCCGTAGGATTTACCGATGAGGATCTCTCGCGGCCACTTGTCGGCGTGGCAAATACCTGGATCGAGGTAATGCCGTGCAACTATCATCTACGCCGACTGTCGGAACGCGTGAAAGCCGGGATTCGGGCGGCCGGTGGAACCCCGATCGAATACAACACTATCGCGGTCTCAGACGGTATCTCCATGGGCACCGAAGGCATGAAGGCGTCGTTAATCAGCCGCGAAGTCATTGCAGACTCCATTGAGCTGGTGGCGCGCGGACATTTATTCGATGCAGTCGTTGCACTGTCGGGATGCGATAAGACCATTCCCGGGACCGTCATGGCGCTGGCTCGGCTCAACGTGCCCTCGCTCATGCTCTACGGGGGTTCCATTATGCCGGGACAGTTCCAGGGCCATGATGTCACAATTCAAGATGTATTCGAGGCGGTCGGCAAACATGCATCCGGCAAGATGACGAACGCCGAGTTGAAGGATCTCGAAGATCATGCTTGTCCGGGACCGGGGGCATGCGGCGGCCAATTCACGGCGAATACGATGGCGATCGCCTTCGAGTTTTTGGGGATCTCCGCGATGGGGCTTAATGGAGTCCCTGCAATGGATAGCCACAAAGACGATGTCGCGTTTCAATGTGGTCGGATGGTCATGGACCTGCTGAAGCGGGATCTGCGGCCGAAACAAATTATTACTCGCAAATCGATCGAGAATGCGATCGCAGCTGTTGCGACGACGGGAGGTTCCACCAACGCGGTCCTACACCTTCTGGCCGTTGCACGGGAAGCCGGTGTACGACTGTCCATTGACGACTTCGATAAGATCAATCGCAAGGTCCCGCTCCTGGCCGACCTCAAGCCAGGCGGCCGATTCACCGCTGCCGATCTCTTCAAGGCCGGCGGCACGACCCTCGTTGCTAAGCGACTTCTTGACGCGGGCCTGTTGCATCCTGATCAGCCAACGGTGAGCGGGCGCACCATCGGGGAAGAAGCAAACCAAGCGAAGGAGACGCCGGGACAGCGGGTATTGCGTCCGCTCTCTGATCCGATCAAGCCGACTGGCGGTCTCGTTATTTTAAAGGGAAATCTTGCTCCTGAAGGGTGTGTCGTCAAGGTGGCTGGCCACTCCATTATGACCTTCACCGGCCCAGCGAAGGTGTTTGATCGTGAAGAAGACGCCTTTGCCGCGGTGAACGCAAAGCAAATCAAGGCAGGCGACGTCGTCGTGATTCGCTACGAAGGTCCGTCCGGCGGGCCCGGCATGCGGGAAATGTTGGGCGTGACCGCAGCCATTGTCGGTGCCGGACTGGGCGACTCAGTGGCGCTGTTGACCGACGGTCGTTTCTCGGGCGCCACCCATGGCCTGATGGCCGGTCACGTCGCCCCCGAAGCGGTGAAAGGCGGCCCTATCGCGGCCGTCAAAAATGGCGACAGAATCACGTTCGACATTGCCAAACGGCGGCTGGACGTCGATCTGACACAGACTGAGATCAAGGCACGCCTCAAGAAGGTGAAGACTCCAGTCCCACGCTACATCATGGGTGTGATGGCGAAATATGCGCGGCACGTGTCATCGGCCTCGGAAGGTGCGATCACCACCTAACGCTTCACGAGTCGTTCGGCCTTTCCCGGCTCAGGGGCACATCCCCCGTTGATCCACCAAACGGTCCTGCTCTCCATAGGGGACCAACTTCCGAGGCGACCCATTCTCGGAGCATGCCGCTAGTGTGTTTCTCAATGAACTGAGTAACACCACAAACAGCTTGGAAAAACGAAGTGGGCTCTACCGGCCGGACGGTACAGCCCACTTCTTATAGTAGACCTCTCATACTTATGTTTGTTGGGCCCGCCTTCCAGGAAAGGTCGGTATTACCAGTCTCTCAAACCCGTTGTTCCGCAGAGCATCTGCTTAATAGGTTGCTCTGATCGACCTCGATAGCTTTTCAGACTCCATTTGGAGTGCCTGATGTGGTCACGACACATGGCTCGCTATAGCAGTCGACCGTAGGAGCAGAGGGTTCAACTAGAAAACCCGCCTTAGCGAGGAGAGGAACTCTTTGCCGGTGACGGGCCCTGTGAGCCAGGTGGAGTAAGGTCTGTCATCGAGACCTCCTCTCTGTTAAAGGGGTGTCAATGGTCGCGATCCATTGTCGCCCCGACCAATACAATTCACTCATACGCCACACTAGTCTTGAGTCTTACTCATGTCAATACGGCATATCGCCGTCATTGTGCAGGGAATTCATCTGACAGAAAGTCCTCCCTATAGGCTCTGGGGTACCCAAATGCGCCGCCTTCCTAAGACGAAACCTCTAGCAATCTCGCTAGACCGGATTTCCTAGCCATCAACGCACCGCTGTATCTTCTTGTAACTAAACTGGACACAAGAGTAGGATCTCATTCATCATTTGTACCGTTTGTTAGATGGTGGCAAATGCCATGGCCTTCCACCGATTCTTCAACACTTTTCGACTCGCACCTCGTATAGAAGCCATCCTCGTCTATCTGATCCTTCTCATTATCATTCCGCCGGTACCTATGACCTCAGCCTCCGCGTCCCTGAACCGTCCTGTCTGGACTGAGCAAGCAATGTTTCAGTTCGGCAGTGACTCGTTTTTTGTCGGACGGTGTTCATGCGCGAACCGTTCAGAGGAAGGGCGACAACAGGCATTTCGGCATGGCGTACAAGAGATTCTAAACTATGCACAGATTCGAGATACGTCCGGTTTGTATGTCGACACGCAAATGGTCTTTGAAGAGACCGACTCACCTGGCTGCCCACATAACACAGTGACCGTGTGGCGATTGCTTCGTGTGGAAACAGATCGACTCGCCCAGCTACTGGCAGCCAGCCGTCAGCCGCGAACCGGCGAACATGGCCAGCCCATATCCATGCCACAATATCCTGCTCTCTCCATCGGCATGTCACGTGAGCAAATCTTTGCCCGGTTCGGCCTCCCCGCATCCATTACAATGCGTCAGGGCAATGAATTTACATGGGAATATCGTCGCTTCGGACTTGCAGTTGAATTCGACCGTCACATGTTGGTGAAGAGTTGGCAAATGCCGGGAGCCAGAGCCCTGGAATTACAGCGTCGGAGCATGGCTCAGTCGTTTCCCGTGCCGAGCGATGCTGCCATTGTTGACCTGACGCCGCGACTTCGGGATTTAGAGCAGATGGGGCAGAATTCACCTCATGTCGGCAGTAGAATCTACAATCATGCGGTCATTGCCCCGCGTCCGATGCCGCGCGATGCCCAACGATCGCCGAAACCTACGGACATCGTCGCGTCCAGTTTCAACACGTCGCCACAACCTGACGAAACCCACCATCATGATCAGTCCGGGCGCACTGATGCATGGGCTCGATAAAACCTACCGCCGCACGTTTGACTGTTGGATTGTCAGCTTCTGAGATGGAGAGCGGGAAACACGGTCACAGTACGGGCACTGCCTGAACGTCTGCGTCGCCAGATCCCTGCAATCGCTCGTCGTTTTCAACAGCAGTACTATCCGCTACGCTCATCAATGAGACTTATAGAAGGCAGCGATCGTCTCGACCACACGGATGAGGTGATCATCTTTCAATTCGGCGTAGATGGGAAGGGATAGAACATCTTCGGCAGCCCGTTCTGATACGGGGAAGGATCCTTTTTGATAGCCGAGGTCCTGGTAGCAGGTCTGCAGATGCATGGGAACCGGATAGTAAATTTCGGTCCCGACTCCCTGGTCTTTCAGATACGCACGCAGTTCATCGCGCTTCTGTGCGCGCACCGTAAATTGATTAAACACATGCTCGTTGCCCGCCGCAGTAATCGGCAGTCTGACTCGATCATTCAAATTCACATCCTTGAATAGCTGTTCGTATCGTGCCGCATTTCTTCTGCGGCCTGTTGCCCATTGATCAAGATATTTCAGTTTGACCTGAAGCACGGCCGCCTGCAGTGCATCCAGCCGGCTGTTGATCCCAATCGACTCGTGCAGATAACGTACTTTGCTGCCATGCACGCGCAACATGGCCATTGCATCGTTCAGCGTGTCCTGGTTGGTGGTGATCAATCCCCCATCGCCGAACCCGCCCAAATTTTTCGACGGAAAGAAACTGAAGCATCCGGTTGCTCCCATGGCGCCCGCCATCACGCCGTGACGCTTTGCCCCAATGGCTTGACAGGCATCTTCGATCACCGCCAGTCCGTGTCGCTTTGCGACCGCAGTGATCGTCTCCATTTCGGCGCACTGCCCGAATAAGTGCACGGGGATAATGGCTTTTGTGCGAGGGGTAATAGCCGCTTCAATCCCGGCAGGATCCATATTAAACGTATCGGCACATACGTCGACGAAAATCGGCTTGGCGCCCAAGCGGGAAATAGCTCCGGTCGTGGCAAAGAAGGTGAATGGAACCGTGATAACCTCATCGCCTTGCCCGACACCGACCGCCATGAGGGAAAGAAGAAGCGCATCGCTTCCGGAGGCCACACCAACCGCATGGGTCGTACCGACATACTTGGCCAGACTTCGCTCGAGGTCCGCAACCCGCGGGCCAAGGATGAATCCTTGCTCATCGCACACCGTTTCAATGGCCGCCAGCACGTCCTTTCGAATGGTCTGATACTGGGCCTTTAGATCCAGGAGAGGAATATTCACATGTAGCTCCTGCTCAAATCATGGTAGAAATTATGACGTGTCGACAGAGCGAACATGTCACGCCAGGCGATAGTTTTAGGTATAACCAAGATCGATATTGCAAGTCGAAAGACCCGGACATGACGATGGCCATGCATGATCACAAGTGAGCTTAGAGCAGGACAATCCTTTCCCTATTGCCTTTGACATTTTTCGTCCCGTTTCTGGTATCGAATACGACCGGCGCATGGCTCGCGACCATCTCGTAATCAAAGGCAGAATGGGCTGTGAGAAGCAGCGCGCAATCACTCTGTTGCAATCGCTCCTTTGTGACCTGTACAGCCTTATACGTGTGATCTTCAAGCGCCACGCTGGGCACGAACGGGTCCGCATAGGATAGATCGGCACCTTCATGCTGAAGCAACTCCATAACTTTTAATGCCGGCGTTTCGCGAGGATCTTCCACATCCGCTTTATACGTCACCCCCAACACCAGCACCTTCGCTCCATTGAGACATTTTCCACGCTTATTCAGCACGCGCTGCAGCTTGGCGACGACATAGTACGGCATGCCTTCATTGATTTCACCGGCTAACTCGATGAACCGGGTGTGGAGGTCGTATTCCTTGGATTTCCACGCTAAGTAATAAGGATCCAGTGGGATGCAATGGCCGCCCACGCCGGGGCCCGGATAGAACGCCATGAACCCGAAGTTCTTCGTGGCCGCCGCATCGATCACTTCATAGACGTTCAATCCCATACGGTCGCAGAGAATCGCCAATTCATTTACCAGAGCAATATTGACAGACCGGAAGACATTCTCAAACACCTTTGCCATTTCGGCCACCCGCGAAGACGACAGCGGGAAGATTTTGACGATGGACTGTTCGTAGAAGGCCTGCGCGACCGTCAAGCACGCAGGGGTCACCCCTCCGACCAACTTGAAAGTATTCTGCGTTTTAAAGGAGCGGTTGCCCGGATCGACCCGTTCCGGAGAAAAGGCCATGAACAGTGTATCGCCGACCTTCAACCCACGCTTCGTCAAGATCGGCATCATCACTTCGTCGGTCGTCCCGGGATAGGTCGTACTTTCAAGGACGACCAGCATGTCAGGATGCGCATACTTCGCCAACTCGTTGGTAACTTTCAAAATGGCGCTGATGTCCGGCTCTTTATTACGGGTCAGCGGAGTCGGCACACAGATAAGGACGACGTCGCACTCGCGAAGCATGCTGAAATCGCTTGTCGCAGAGAATCGTTGCGTGCTCACCACCTGACGAAGATCGTTATCGTCAACATCGGAGATGTAGTTTTCGCTTCGGTTCACGCGTTCCACCTTTTCCGGCACCTCATCGATGCCGTACACCCGATAGCCGGTCTTCGCCTGCAACACGGCAAGAGGCAGTCCAACGTAGCCCAGGCCCACGACACCGACAATGGCCGAACGACTCCTGATTTTTTCGAGTAACGACATGCCAGGCCTCCTAGCTCATCAAATCAACTATGCCGGAAGTATGCGCCATCAGTCATCATCAGGCAAGTAAGGTCCCTATCAATACAATGCCTGAAAAGTCAATGCAAGCACGACTTCACATCAATCTGCAGGCTTCTTATTTTCACGCTTAAGGGATCGAACGGAATGGGCTATTGGAAATCCCTACGTTGAAAAATGAAGGCGGCAACCAGAAGAACGAGTGTCGCATAAGCTATCCCATAGCAGATAATCAGCATCATGTCTGTCATTCCAACATCAAGCTGATGGATCACGTGACCCTTCAAATTGAATCGTTCCAGGTTTGGCATCAGGTAATAGATGGCATTCACGATACCCCGACTCACCGAGTCTAACTTTGCGCCGAAGATCTTCAGATCGGCGGAAAGATGGCCGATGACGTAGATCGCCAAAGAGAAAATTGCGCTCAGCGTCGAACTGGTGAACGTCGAAAACAAGAGCGCTACGGCGGTGATCACGAGCAATTCCATAAAAATCAGCAGGAGCGATTTGAAAAGCACAAGCTCGATGAGGACGTCCATGATGTGCAGCACAACAAGCAGCCCGGCCACCATGATGGCTGTATTCACAAGAAGCGTAATGCAAAGGCCCAGATACTTGCCAAGCAGGAACTCGTAACGTGGGACCGGTTTGGAAATGATCGTATAGATCGTTTTCTTATCGATTTCTTTGCTCACTAGGCCGATCCCCACGAAAATAGCGATAATGACACCGAAAAGATTGATGCTCGCCAGTCCGAGGTCCAGAATCAGCCGATTCGCGTCGCCTAGGGTCAGGCGCGATAGCAAGATCGAACTACCGATCATCAACAGCGCGAATATCAACAAATTGTAGAGGAGTTTTTCCCGGAGCGTTTCCCGAAACGTGTTGAGGCTGATGGAAAGAATGCGTCTCATGATTCAGGTCGGACCCCTTGCTCGTGAACTTCCTTCATAAAGAGATCTTCCAGAGAACCCTGATGTGGAGTGACGGAAATGAGTGTGGCTTTGGAGGCCCGGATCACGTCGAGCAATCCATTGAGGTGCTCGTGTCCTTGTAAGACCAGGAGCGTCCGATCGCTCTGGCGAACACTACGTTGAAGCAGGGGATGAGCATGAGCCAGCCCTTCGGCATTCATACCTTCCACCACGACTTCGATGGAAGATGTGGAAGCCTTTCCAACCAATTCCTTGACCTGTCCCATTGCGACTATCCGCCCTTTGACAAGAATACTGACACGATCGCACAAAAGTTCCGCGTCGTGAAGAATATGGGAACTAAAGAAAATAGTTTTGCCGGCTTCCTTCAAACTCAAGATCATGTCGCGCACCTCTTTTCGACCGACCGGATCTAACCCGGACATCGGTTCGTCCAACACGACCAAATGAGGGTCATTGATGAGCGCTTGCGCGATGCCGATCCGCTGTAACATCCCCTTGGAGAACTTTCGGAGCTGCAAGGCCCTCACATGCGGTAGGCCGACAAGCTGAAGCAGATAGTCTATCCGATTCCCTAACGCGGCCCCATGCAGGCCAAACAGTTGCCCATAAAACCGTAAAAACTCCTCGCATGTCAGATAATCGTAAAAATATGGCGATTCGGGAAGGAACCCGATCTGATGTTTCACCTCCACATCACCGATTGGCCGGTCCAACACCCAAGCGTTTCCACTGGTGGGATAGATCAACCCCATCAGAATCTTCAGTGTCGTCGTCTTGCCGGCACCGTTTGGACCAAGGAATCCGAAGACTTCCCCGCGCCGCACTTCGAGGTCAAGATGCTCTAACGCGATCATGGGACGGCCCCAAAAACCGACCTTAAACGCCTTCCGTAGTCCTTCTGTTTTGAGCACCACATTTGGCGCGCTGGAACTCACCGGGTACCTCTTTATTGAGGAGGTTTGATGGCTTCTTCTGGCCGGATCACACGCAATCGTTTTGGATGCGTCGTACTCGTTATCTTTCCTGTTGTGGCGTCCAAGACGTACGCTCCCCCGAATGGCTCCTCAGGTACCTTGCCTAAATCCCCTCTACCTACAAGCTCTTGAAGGCGATCGGGAAATGCTCCGTTCCGTTCGCGATACCGGCTAACGGCACGTTCAAGGTGACGGACATCGCGCTCAATGATCAATTCTTTCATCCGCGTTTCCAGCTCCGCCTTCACGTAACTATTATCTGTCTGTGCCCACATAGCCGCCAGAAACTCTAATGCAACCTCTGGGTCTTCCGCCTCGGCATACATCCGAGTCGCGAGCCCGGGCAGATAGGCAGGGCCACCAGGGAGACGCGCGGCCTGAGCGATGTAGCCCGCGGCCCGGCCTGGATCAGCCAGATAGAAGAAGTGGTTATACCCGAGCTGGAATGGCAGCCGCCACACATTTGGATTTGCTTCGTACCCTTTCTCAAGGATTCGATTGCTCAAATCGGTTCGATGTGCGAGTTCCGTTAAGATCGTCCCACCAGCTTCATAGGCGTAGGTGTACCGAGGATCGAGTGTCGTAATGACATCCAAGGCGTGGTACATCCATTCATATTCATCGGCAGTGTTTCGTTTTTGACCGATGACCTGTACGAGCCGAAGCCAAAGGACATCAGCTGCCACGTGCCGGTATCCGAGCACGGCTGGTTTGAGATATTCGCCGCGAGGAAGACGGGCGAGGCCTTCGACTTGGATCGCCGTGCGATTGAGACGATGATCTAGCGTCTCTTGTAACGAGAAGATTAGCCGCAGGACAAGAAGAAGGATCAGACCCAACCCACTCGACCTAAGCCAACCAATCGTGTCAGAACTGATGGTACGGGATGTCGCAGAAATGAGAGGTGTGCTCATAGCAAGAACTAGACAAGATGAAAAACGAGGATGTCCCGCCGGCTACCACCGGCGGGACATCAGCTTCATCGGTATGGTCTTCTAATTTAGAAGGAACCAACCCTGCAGTCCGTTGCTCCGTAATCGTTGCTTGAACCCCAAATCGAAATACTGGCATCGCCATCCAAGTTCGATGCAGACGCTGCAGTAAAACCTACATCTGTTGTCGTACTCGCGGCACCATTTAGCATAGTCCCACCTGTCATACCAGCAGTACACGCCGCAACCGGCAGTGTAGCCCCTGTGGCAACCCCTTCCACCGCATACCGATAAAAGGTATTGCCGGTGGCGACAAAGCCAATATCTCTAAAGTTGCCTAGGAAGGTACCGCCAGTGACGCAAAAGTTGGTAGCACCGACGGCAGCATTTCCAGGCCAAGGAAGACTCACTGTTTTAGTGCTAGCGGCGACAGTCGGGCCCTCGGCGCTGATCCCGAGGTAACAACCACGCTCGGCCTGGAACGCGATTTCAGAGGTTCTGATCGCCTGCAGATTCGTCTTGGCCTCTGCCTGCCGCGACTTCATCTGATACTGCAGGAAGTTCGGGATCGCGATGGCGGCCAAGATACCGATGATCGCCACCACGATCATCAACTCGATCAGGGTAAAACCCTTGTTACTGCGTAATGCCTTCATGATGACCCTCCTTTGTTGACTCACCTTCTGCCCCTCCGTTCATTGCCTTTGTACGAGCCGCATTGTTGGTGGGGTGAGGAAGCACCTTTCATGCCGATTGGGCGGGATTCGGTCATCATGTATTTTCATATACTTAGAGAAATGCCATAGCGTCGCCTGACACAGAATCATACAGTGGCTCCATAGATTGATACTTACGGACAAGATTTGGCACCGCAAAACGACGGAGGGATAGAACTTTGACAGAGGGGAAAAAGGGAAACTCTTGACAGGGTGGTTACTTAGGATTGACCGTATTTTGTGAAACCCGACGCTGAGCTTCGCGGACCCGCTCTTCCAAGGTCGGATCGCCAAAACCACGCTCCTTGTAGCGGTCGATCAATTTCGCATTTGAGGGGTCCAGTTCCAGGGAATGGAGCCACGCTTCCTTGGCTTCCTGGGAAAGATTTTGCTTTAGGTAGATCTCCCCGAGGTGTTCATAAATCACGGGATCATCTTTGACCAATGTCGCCGCCCTGGTGATCTCGGCTTTCGCATCATCCAAACGTCCCATTTTGAAGAGGGCCCAGGCCAGGCTATCCACATAATATCCGTTGTCCGGCTTCAACGAGACGGCTCGCTGCGTGAGTTCGACGGCCTCGGGAATCTTGATGCCCCGGTCCGCATAGGTATATCCAAGATAGTTCAACGTATCGGCGTGCTTGGGGTCCAATTTGAGGGCCGACTCCATTGTACGCACGACGTCATCGAACCGATTCAGCTTGTCATACACCGTCCCCAGGTTGAAATGAAGATCTGGATTGGCGGGATTGTAGCGAATGCCCTCTTCAAAGGCTTGCGAGGCTAAGGCGTACTGCTCGGACTGCAAGTAGGTGAGCCCTAACAAGAGATGGGCATCCGACTGTTTTGGGTTCTGCTTGACGACTTCAACCAGATGTGGGATCGCCTCCGCGGATTGTTTCAGCCGATAATAGAGGAATCCCAAATGGAGATGGCCATCGGTATACGTTGGCTGGACCTTCAGATTGGCTTGATAGGCTTCAATGGCTTTGTCGTACTCCTTGACCTCCTCGTACATGAGGCCCAGGTAATCCCGCACGCGAAGCTCAGCGGGCCGCACCGACAGAACCTTCGTCAATTGTGCAATTGCCTTGGGATATTCCTTCAGCTCTCCGTAGACCAGTCCGACCCGAAGCTGCGCGTCCAAATCATCGGGGTCCTCCCGTAACAACGTATCTAGTTCTCCCAACGCATCGCGGTACGCCTTTTCTTGGAGGTACAGCCGGATTAGGTGATGCCGCATTTCTTTGCTCTGCGGATTGATCACTTGTAAATATTTACGATAAACCCGAATAGCGCCGGGCCGGTCTTGTTGGGTCTCATAGAGGGCCGCTAACGCCATATACGCCGGTTCGAAATGCGGATTGATCTGAATGGCTTGATCCAAGTGTCGAATAGCGCGGTCAAACTGTTTCGCTTCAATCTCGATTCGCCCCAAATAGTAATAGCCAATGGGAGAATCCTTGGAGCGCTCAATGCCTTGTTCAAACGCTCGTTCCGCCTCGTCCACGCGTTTAAGATTGACGAGCAGGACGCCCTTTGAAAAATAGGCTTCGCTTTGGTCGCGATCCAACTCGATCGCACGGTCGTACATTCGCAATGCTTTTTCGTTCTGCCCTGCCTTCGCGTAAATACCTGCCATGAGAACGTGCAACTGTCCGTCGCGGCTCCCGGCTAGTGCAAGCTGGTCGGCGATGTCCACGGCATGTGTCACCTCGCCAAGAGAAAAATACAACACCGCCAGCCGAGACTTGATGTAGACGGAAGAAGGATCACTCCGAAGCGCCAGCTGGTATTCCCGAATGGCGCTTGCAGTGTCCTGATTCAGCTCCGCTTCATAACCGAGCAAGAAATGGTAATAAGCGCGCGAGTCTCTAGGCAGAGAGGCGGGTGTCGACGGTGCATGGATCGGCTGGGACGTGGAGGCGACACGCGTTTCCGCCGCCGGGACCGTTGAACAGGACGTCACCGTTGCGAACAGGACCGTAAGCGGCAAGGCAATCCTCACCCACCTCGCCCGTGCCGAGAAAGCCACGTAGACAGAGCTGCTCATCGCGTAACCTCTACATTGATGATGAGTGGGGAAGGGAGTCAGCGCGTCACATCTGAATTATAAGGTTGGCGAAAGAGGGTGTCAAACAGTATGGTGCTCCTCGAGGTTGTCAAATTTGGCGAATCTATCCAAGAAGACCAATTGTCGGTCGCCGGTTGGACCATTGCGATGCTTTCTGACCAAAATATCGGCGATCCCTTTCTTCTCGGACTCCGGGTCATACACGTCATCACGATAAATAAAGATGACCAGATCCGCATCCTGCTCAATCGCGCCGCTCTCGCGTAAGTCTGCCAGCATAGGAATGGGTGGTTTCCTGGCTTCCACCGCGCGACTGAGCTGAGAGAGTGCGACGACCGGAACATTGAGTTCCTTCGCCAACGCTTTCAATGAACGAGAAATATCCGAAATTTCCTGTTGGCGCGACTCCGCGTCGCTTCGCCCCTGCATCAATTGCAGATAATCCACGATGAGCAGATCGAGACGTTTCTGTTCTGCCTTGAGACGCCTCGCCTTCCCCCGCATTTGCTGGACGGTGAGAGCACCGGAGTCATCGATAAATATGTTGGCTTGTTCGAGCTTGCCGGCGGCTTCGGCAAGACGCCACCAATCCTCTTTTTGCAGTCTTCCGGTTCGAAGCGCATGGGAATCGACCCGGGCTTCAGAACTGAGCATCCGAAGGACAAGCTGCGCCTTCGACATTTCAAGGCTAAACACCCCAACGACATGGCCATGCTTGATGGCCGCGTGCTGCGCCATCCCCAAAGCCAGACTGGTTTTTCCCATGCTTGGACGCGCCGCAATGATGATGAGATCCGACGGCTGCAAGCCGGCGGTAATTTCGTCGATCTCCACGAACCCCGTCGGAATCCCGGTCACCGTATTGTGATCCCGCTTGGAGAGCACATCGACGTAATCCAGGCTTTCCTTGATAATCTCTTTAACTCGAATAAACGAACGCCCAAGCTTGCCCTGAGCCAGGCTGAAGACGGATCGTTCCGCAAAATCCAAGAGGTCGTCAACCGGCGCCGCTTCATCATAGCCACGTGAAATAATGTCGGTAGACGTCGTGATGAGACCGCGGAGCAGCGCTTTATCGCGAACAATCCGGCAATGATATTTAATATTTGCGGCGGTCGGCACCACTTGCAACAATTCCGCAAGATACGCAGATCCCCCCACGGCTTCCAACTCGCTCTTAATCTTGAGGTGTTCCGTAAGGGTGATATGATCGATGACCTCTCCTTGGTCCGAGAGGTCCAACATGGCAAGGTAGATTTTCCGGTGCGAGGTTCGATAAAAGTCCTCATCGGTAATCAACTCCATGGCCTTTGCCATGGCAGGATTATCCAGCAGGATGGCGCCCAGTATGCATTGCTCTGCTTCAAGATTCTGGGGAGGTAGCCGAGGCTCGGACTGATCCGAGCGACCGATCGCCATGGATTTCATCGCCATACGACAACCTTTGAAAGACTAAGGACGAAGGAGGCTCGGAAGTTCTTTGACTTTGACGGTCCGCTGCAGAACTTTCGGCGAGGCTGAGACGATCAACACCTCATCGGAGGATAGGTCCGCACTACCGACTAACGCAGTTATCTGCGCCTCCAACCGCTTGCCTTCGTCGAGCATGAGACGGAGCGCTTGCGGGCTGTTCCCGGTCGAGCGCCCAAGCACGACACGATAGCCGCCTTGCCGGAGTGCACGTGCCACTTCAAAGGCCTGCGCTTGCCGGTCGGACCCGCTGCAGATCAGACAATGCACACCGGACGTAACCGGCTCACCGTCGACCGACTCCATACTTTGGAATAACCGATCGACGTCGAAGGCAAACCCGGTTGAGGGAAGATCACGCCCGAACCGTCCAATCAAATGGTTGTACCGACCGCCACCGCCGATTTCATAACCCAAGCCCTTGGCAAAGACTTCAAACACTAAGCCGTCATAGTATTCAAAGTCCCTGAATTCTCCCAGGTCCATCAAAAGGCGATCGTTCAAATCTGAGTCGGACAACAATTCGTAGACCCGTGTCAACCGGTCCAGGGCCGCGCGCAAAGCCGGGTCTCGACCTGCCAGCACACGGCCCCGTGCCAGCACTTCCTCTTTGCCATACAAGCCAGGCGTCTCCAGGATGGCCCGAGCTTGTGCAGTGGCGACGTGCTCGTCCTGAAAAATTTCCTCGAGCCGTGGTAAGTCCTTTCGTGCTGCCGCTTGCTCGGCCCGTTTTTGTCCCTCAACCGACAGCCCCGATTTAGCGAGCAGCGCTTTGAAGAAACCGACATGCCCGAGTGATATTTTAAAATCGTGCAGCCCCAGTTGCTGTAGACAATCGCCCATGAGTGTAATCATCTCTGCATCGGCGGCCACTGTGTCAGTCCCGATAAGTTCGGCACCCACCTGGAAGATTTCACGTTCCCGTCCGGCATGTTCGGGCTCATAGCGAAACACCGTCGTCCGATAACACAATCGCAGCGGCATCTGCGATCCGACCATTCCCATGGCAACGATTCTTGCGATCTGCGCCGTGACGTCCGGACGCAACAGGAGAATTCGACCGGTAGTGCGGTCGGAGAATTTGTAACATTTTTCGATGAGGTCCGGCTCAAGCCCGGTTTGAAGGACATCAAGATATTCAAACGTCGGCGGAATAATCTCTTGATAACCCCATCGCCCAAGGGTGGTCAGCAACACATCTTCCACATGGCGCACGCGCTTGGCCGTATGCGGCAGAATGGTCGCCATGCCGACAGGGATAAGGGAACGGTCGTGTTTCTGGTGCTGGAGAGGTACCGAAGGGCCGAGCCGCTTCCGAGAGCGATGGGATGATGATGAGGGCGCCATCGTAAAAGAAGCGCGGCTATTCCGCTCTGGACAGATCGGCCAGTGTAACTGAAAGAATATGCTGCCCGCGTTTGATCGTCTCGACAATGCCGCCGGGCAAGGGCGCATCTAATCCGATGATCAGCAATGCGTTCCCGCCCCGTTCTTCACGAGAACATTGCATCCTGGCAATATTGATATTGTGCTCGCCGAGTACTTGGCCGACCGCTCCAATGACTCCCGGCTTATCGACGTTGAGAATCAGCAGCATATGGCCTACGGGCACGACTTCCACTTGGAAGTTATCGATCTCAATCACACGAGCTTCTTTTCGATGGAAGAGAGTACCGGCCAGCCGATGCGCCTTCTTGCCGGCATCCACCCGCACGCGAATCACGCTCGTGAAATTTCCGGCATCGCTACTCTTGACTTCCTTGACCTCGATCCCGCGTTCCTTTGCAATGACGGGTGCATTCACATAATTCACGGCGTCTTCTAAAATCGGCGTCAGTAAGCCCTTCAACACCGCAATCGTGAGCGGCGCCACGGACAACGACGCCACTTCACCGCTGTACTCAACCGTCACCCGCTCTAACGCACCCTCATACAATTGCGCCTGAAGGAGCCCGAGCTTCTCTGCCAGCGTCAAATAGGGGTGCAACGTGGGGAGCACCTCGGGCGGGACGGATGGAATATTCACGGCACCACGCGCAATCCCTTTCGAGAAGTAATCCACGATCTGTTCCGCAATCCCGATCGCCACGTTTTCCTGTGCTTCGGTCGTGGAAGCACCTATGTGAGGCGTGCAGATAAAATTATCCAATGCCAGAAGAGGGTGATCCGGCTTCACCGGCTCCTCATCGAAGACATCAAAGGCCGCCGCCGCCACTTTTTTCGACTTCAAGGCTTCGGCCAAATCCAGCTCATTCACGATGCCGCCTCGGGCACAATTCACAATCATAACGCCGGGCTTCATCTGCGCAATCGCGGCCGCATTGATCAGCGATTTGGTTTCAGCCGTCAATGGAGTATGCACTGAAATCACATCTGCTCGTCTGAAGAGCTCAGGAAGATCCACGATCTCGACCCCCATCTTTCGGGCCCGCTCTTCCGCCATGTATGGATCATAGGCAATGACGTTCATGGCGATACCTTGTGCCAGCTTGGCGAGATATCCGCCGATCTGCCCGATTCCGACGATACCCAGCGTCTTGTTGTACAGTTCGACGCCCATGAACTTTTCTTTTTCCCATTTTCCGGCCTTCATGGAAGCTGTCGCTTGGGGGATTCGCCGCGTCATTGCACAGAGCATGGACATGGTATGTTCGGCAGTGGTGACGGTGTTCCCACCCGGCGTATTCATGACGACAATGCCACGCCTGGTGGCAGCCTGTGTATCGACATTGTCCAAGCCGGACCCGGCTCGGCCGATGACTTTGAGGTTCTCAGCGGCCGCAATGACCTCGGCAGTCACTTTGGTGCCCGATCTGATGATCAATCCATCGTAGGTCTTGATTTCTTTGAGCAGCTCATCTTTCGAGAGCTTGGTCTTCACATCGACGGTAAAACCCGCCTTCTGCAAGATTTCGACACCTTGTTTCGACAGGCTGTCACTCACCAATATCTTCACATCTGCCTCAATTGAAAGAGAAGGTTTTTGCCGACGTCCTTACGCCAGGAGAAGTTCTTGCGCCTTGGCGACCCCGCTGCCCAATTTCACCGAATGCCCCAACCCCTTCAGCACCATTTCGACGGCGGCCAGCGCCGTGATGACATCGAAGCTGTCCATGTAGCCCATGTGCGACAGGCGAAAGATCTTTCCCTTCAGATGGTCCTGACCCCCGGCTGCGGTCATGCCATACTGCACACGAAGGTTTTTATAAATCGCTTGGCCATCTACGCCGTCCGGCGAACAGATGGCCGTCAAGGCGTCACTAGGGGATTCTTTTGGAAAAAGAGACAGCCCGGCGGCCTTCACTCCTTCGCGCATGGCGTTGGCCAGTCGTCCCTGCCTGAGAAATACATTCTCCAAGCCTTCGGCTTTCAGCATTTTCAAGACTTCCTGCAAACCTAGAATCATCGACACGGCCGGAGTATACGCGGTTTGATTTTTGACCTGCGACTCTCGTTCCTTCTTTAGATTAAAGTAGAAGGCCGCATTCTTTGCCTTTTCCGCCATCTGCCAGGCTTTCTCGCTGACGCTGACAAAGGCAAGCCCTGGAGGGAGCATCAGCGCCTTTTGCGACCCCGTGATGACGACATCGACGCCCCACGCATCCGTCTGAATATCGAACACACCCAGTGCGGTAATCGCATCCACGACGAGGATCGTCCCCTCATATGGCTTCACAATTTCAGCCAGCGCTTTAGTCGGATGCGCGACACCGGTCGACGTTTCGCTGGCTTGAACAAACACTGCCTTGATGGAAGGATCCTTTTTCAAGGCGTCCGCAACAGCCTGGGGATTCACGGCATGTCCCCACTCGACTTTGATTTCAACGACCTGAACGCCGAAGGTTTTGCACAGCTTTCCCCATCGCTCACCAAACTTTCCGCCATTGACAACGAGGGCTTTGTCGCCCGGAGAAAGGAAGTTTGAGACAGACCCTTCCATTCCACCGGTGCCGGAGGATGCCAAGATGAGAACGTCATTGGTCGTTTGAAAAAGCCACTTCAAATCCTCGCGGACCTCACCAAAAATTTGGGCAAATTCAGGTGCTCGGTGATGAATGATCGGCCTAGCCATCGCCAGTAAGACTTCAGGCGGGACAGGGGTCGGTCCTGGGGCCAACAGATAACGCTTCAGCATCGTCGTTCTCTCCTTGCCATGACAATCAACCAGGCTATTCCTGGGTTGAAGAAAGGCGTTACGCTACCATACGGCCCATGCACTGTCAAGGCACACAAGGGCTTAGAAGTTCATAATTTCAGCAGGTTGCAACAATCAATTGAGAGTTTTTCTGTCGTTCGGTCCACAAGTCGGTGGGAAGCTGACATGCAATAAGCCCGACAGTTCCTTGACAATAGGTGGGTGCGCCGCTACCCTACGGGCTATTAACCGTAGGTAGGTCGTTCATTGAAGGTAGGAGCTGTATTGTGTTCTTTGACGCTAAAGGTTGGCTTCCGTATACACTCCTGATCACGACGCCCCTTCTGGCCGGCGTGGTTGTTATTGGGAACTGCTCGTTAGCCGAAGCAGGACGGCTATCGACGGAGGACTGGTCATTCACGACAGAGCTATTGGCGGACGATGAGTCGAGCGAAACAACGTCTGCAGAAGCCGTTCAAGACGGTGCAGACTTAGAAAGCGGCTCCCCCTCCTTAGAAGTCAAATCGGGTCTAGGCTTGGAAGGAGCACTGACGTTACAACCCCCATTCCTCTTGCCATGGCGATTTGCAGACACGTTTAAAGCCGACGGGGAAAACCTTTCTATTCAGACAGAGCTGGATTCCATCATGACGGAGGGATCCATTCTTAATCTCCCCATTGTTCGCAATGATAAAGTCGAAAGTCACATACGTTTTTTTCATATTGCGATTCGCAATCGATTCGAGCAGTGGCTCATTCGATTAGGCCACTATAAGCCGATTGTCGAAAACATCTTCTCTGAGTTCAACCTCCCCAGTGACCTGGTCTACTTATCTCTTGTGGAAAGCGGTTTCAACCCTCATGCCTATTCGCGTGCCCGGGCCACGGGACCCTGGCAGTTCATGAAAGGGACCGCAATCCTTTATGGGCTGCGTGTCGATCAGTATGTGGATGAACGGCGGGATCCCATCAAATCCACAATCGCAGCGGCTCGTTATCTGCGTGATTTGTATGACATGTTCGGGGCATGGCCACTCGCAATGGCAGCGTACAATGCCGGAGAAGGCAAGGTCATGCGCGCTCTACAAAAAAGCCGAGCTGACAGCTTTTGGGAAATCGCTCAAACGAAACATATCCGTCGAGAAACAAAAGAGTATGTCCCCAGATTTATGGCTGCGACCATTATCGCTAAGAATCCCGACCAATACGGGTTTATTCAGGAACCACCGGCTCCTCATCAATTTGAAGAAGTGATTGTTCATCGATCCATTCACCTTCAAAATTTGGCCGTCGCGGCCGGCATTTCGTTTACTGAGTTAAGCCGCCTGAATCCAGAGCTACGGCGGGATGTAACCCCCCCGGACGACCAGAACTACCACCTGAAGGTGCCGGTCGGAAGCCGAGGCGCCGTTGTCCAAGTAATGGATAAGCTTCCAACATGGAAACCCACTCCCCTCCTGGTCAAAAAAGGGAAGAATCGAAGCGAATCAAGCGGGACATATCGAGTGCAGGGTGGCGACTCGCTTTGGACGATTGCCAAGCGCTTCAATCTCTCCGTGGCCCAACTCAAGGCTCGTAATAGTGTGACGGCACGTGGCATCAAGCCAGGCGATCTCCTCACCATCGGTTCAGGTCATTAACCCCCAGACAGTCTTCACCGTACCTTCTGTATCTATTTTTTAGGTTCAGTCGATGGAGCCTGAGGTGCCGTGCCGGTCGTTCCGGTAGGGGCGGACGTCGATGTTTTCATTTCTAACGCTTTCGCTCGGACGGTGGCCTCGCCTGCAAAAGGAGAGTTAGGGTAGGTCTTTGTCAAATCTTGATAGCGAGCCAAGGCGCCTTCGGGACGAGATTGGGCTTCTTCTATTTTCCCTAATTCGTATAATACTTGGTCTTTATTCAGCGTCCCGGGCATATCCAATGCAGCGACAAAGACTTTCGTCGCGGCTTCCCGGTCGCCTTTTATCAAATGAGCATAGCCAAGCCGCTGAAGGACCATCCCAAGGAGCGGCTTATTCTCGTTATACAGGGCGACATATTTCTGATAGGCCTCGATCGCCCCGGTTATATCATTCGCTTGTACCAATGCATTTCCTAACTGAAAGAGGGCTAACGGAGCGCTCGAACTTCGTGGATATTGATCCAGGAGCTGCCGGTAGAGGGTAATGGCGTGCTTGAGGTTTTGGTCAGCTTGCTGAGGCTTATCAACCGGCCGATCCAGATACAATCGGGTCGCCTGCTGTTCCAATTCCACAGCCTGCTGTGCGTTTCGATGATCCAACCACACCACCACGCCGACGATCACGATAGCAATCACCAGCACGCCCGACACAATGAAGATCTGTCGGCTGCGTTGTTGCAGGGTGAGTCCGACTCGTTCGAGTCCACTCAAGAGATGGGCTTCATCAGTGGGAATGCTTCTTGTCGGCATTTTGATGCGATATGTCATAGTGGGACGCCTTATACAAGGTTGCCTGATCGGTTGTCAAACGAGCGCAATCTTCCAAGATTGACTCTTCTTTTGGCCGCAGTATAGCGTACCACACTCATCCGACCAAGCAACGGAATACACCATGTTTGATGACAAACTGCGTGCCTTAGAGGAGCAACACCTGCTTCGCCATCTACGCGCGATCGACTCCGCGCCCGGCCCGACTGTCGTGATTGACGGTAGGACTGTCATCCTCATGGCCTCAAACGATTATCTCGGATTAGCCACCCATCCTGCACTGAAACAAGCGGCGATCGAGGCAACCGAACGGTTCGGAGTCGGATCAGGCGCGTCGCGGCTTATTTCCGGCACATTACCTCCGCACAGAGAACTCGAATGCACACTAGCGGACTTCAAGCATACAGAATCCGCACTCGTGTTTTCCTCCGGATATTCAGCAAATGTCGGGCTGATTCCAGCCTTGATTGATTCCACCGGACTCATTTTTGCCGATCGACTTTCTCATGCCAGTCTCATTGATGGAAGCCGTTTGAGCGGGGCAGAATTTCGTGTCTTTCGGCATGGTGATATGAGGCAGCTCCATGACTTGCTGAGCAGACGTTCCTCCCGCCGTAAGACGCTCATCGTGACCGAAGGAATCTTTAGCATGGACGGCGATGCCGCTCCGCTCGCCGAGATGGCGGATCTGGCGGCACGATATGGCGCGCAGTTGCTGGTGGACGACGCGCATGGTACCGGCGTGATGGGCTGCGGAGGGCGCGGCACAATTGAGCATTATGGCCTAGAATCACGGATTCCCTTTCACATGGGCACGCTCAGTAAAGCGTTCGGCACCAGCGGTGCGTACATCGTCGGCCCGGAGGGTCTCACGCATTATCTCGTGAACCGCGCCAGGTCCATGATGTTCTCTACCGCTCCGCCGCCTGCAACGGCGGCCGCAGCGGCAGTCGCCATCCGAGTTCTTCAGTCCGAGCCTCAACGACTGGCTCGGCTGTGGGAGAACCAACGATATTTCGTCGAAAGGCTTCGGACATTGGGATTTCACCTCACGCAGACCATCAGTCCGATCATCCCCGTCGTGATTGGGAACGCTGAAAAGGCCGAGGCTTTTGCAACGCGTCTCCTCGAACTCGGCGTCTATGCGCCTGCCATTCGTCCGCCAACCGTCCCTAAAGACACCTGTCGTATTCGAGCTACCGTCACGTCCGAACACACCCGCTGCCAGCTCGACGAGGTCCTCAGCGCATTCGCGACAGCCGGCGAGGAATTAGGCCTGCTCGCGTAGACAGAACCGAAAGGCGCGTTATACTTACAGAAGCCTATGGCCTAATTCTTAAGGATACGTCTGCCGACAGGAGGAATGATGGACATCGCTCAATTACTGGGTTTCGGCGTGCAGCAAGGCGCGTCGGACTGCCATTTAAGCGCCGGCGAACCACCTATGTTGCGGCTTAATGGAGAAATTAAAAAACTTGACCATCCGGCGCTCAGCAAGCAAGAAGTCCATGCGATGGTCTATGACATGATGAACGACGCTCAACGTCGCGCCTTTGAAGAACATCATGAGTGCGACTTCTCGTTCGAGATGGGGGATATCGCCCGCTTTCGGGTCAACGTCTTCATGCAGCGGCGTGGAGAAGGCGCCGTCTTCCGGACTATTCCGACGAAAATTCTTCCCCTTGAACAGCTGAACATGCCGCCGATCGTTCGGCAGCTATGTGACAAGGAGAAAGGATTGATCCTTGTCACCGGTCCGACCGGTTCCGGAAAATCGACGACACTCGCAGCCATGATCAACTATCTCAACGAAACCTATGAAGGCCACATTCTGACCATCGAAGACCCCATCGAGTTCGTCCACAGATCCAAAAAATGTCTGATCAACCAGCGTGAGCTGGGGTCCCATACTCATTCCTTTGCCAATGCCCTGAAATCGGCGCTGCGTGAAGACCCCGATATTATTTTGGTCGGCGAGATGCGGGACCTAGAGACGATACAGCTGGCATTGACCGCCGCCGAGACGGGTCATTTAGTTTTTGGAACTTTACATACCTCCAGTGCCTACAAGACCGTCGACCGGGTGATCGACGTGTTTCCTCCGAACCAACAGGCGCAAATCCGTGCCCAATTTTCTGAATCGATCGAAGGCGTCATGACGCAAACCTTGGTGAAGAAAAAGACCGGCGGTCGTGTGGCCGCGCTGGAAATTATGACGGCCACCACGGCGGTGCGAAACCTTATCCGCGAGGCAAAACTCCACCAGATCCCCGGCATCATGCAGGCCAGTCAAAAGGACGGCATGCAAACCATGGACATGGCGCTGCTCGACCTGACGTCGCGAGGCGTCATTACGAAGGCCGAGGCACAGTCTCGCAGCATGAACCCCAACCTCTTTGCCGGCACCGCTATGGGCATCGCCTAACACGTCGCTCGTTCAGTCCACGGCCGGCTCCACCTGCATTGCGTTTGGAGGAATGATGGCGTTGGATATTCGTCAGCTGTTGAAAATTATGGTCGACAAAGATGCCTCCGACATCTATTTGACTGTTGATCTTCCCCCTCATTACCGCGTCCAAGGCGCGGTACAACCGGTTGGCGATGAGCCTTTGACGAATGAGAATCTTGAAGCCCTGGCGCTGACTATTATGCGCGACCGGCAGCGGAAGGAATTTGAAGAGACGATGGAGATGAATCTGGCCTTGTACTATCCCGATCTCGGCCGCTTTCGCGTCAATATCTTTCGGCAACGCGGCAATGTCGGAATCGTGATTCGGCAAATCAAAGTCGAGATCGTCCCCATTGAAAAGCTTGGCCTTCCTGCAATCTTGAAAGACATTGCCGTTACAAAGCGCGGGCTGGCCCTGTTCGTCGGTGCAACCGGCTCTGGCAAATCGACATCGCTGGCGGCCATGATTGATTATCGCAACGACCGTCTGCCCGGCCATATCATCACGGTCGAAGACCCAATCGAATTTGTCCACCGGCATAAGAAATCCGTGATTAGTCAGCGAGAGGTTGGATTTGATACCCACTCATATGAAACGGCGCTCAAAAACACGCTACGGCAAGCGCCGGACGTCGTTCTCATCGGCGAAATCCGGGACAAAGATACGATGGAGGCCGCCATTACATTCGCGGAGACAGGGCACCTTTGCCTGAGTACCCTCCACGCCAATAACGCCAATCAGGCGATTGAACGCATCATGAATTTCTTCCCGCCCCAGCGACATCAGCAAATCTACTTGCAGCTTTCGTTAAACCTTCGCGCGATTATTTCACAACGCCTCATTCCGTCTTTAGATGGCAAGCGAGTGGCGGCCTGTGAAGTCCTGATGGATACGCCACGCGCGAAGGATTTGATCAAAAAGGGTCAAGTCGACTTGCTGAAAGAGGCGATGGAGCAGGGCGTCCAGGAAGGATCGCAAACGTTCGATATGGTGCTCTTCGAACTGTATAAGGCCGGTAAGGTGAGCTTGGAGCAGGCCCTGATCAATGCCGATAGCACCAATAACTTGCGCCTGAAAATCAAGCTCGCGGGGCTCAAGACAGACGAAGATGAGGCGGGGCCTGACAAAGCGGCTGGTGTCAAAGGGTCTTCTCTTCAGATCAAAGGCGGCTCTCGCCCCTAGTCCTCACCACGTCCTTTCGACTTCCACGACGGCAGCGCCAATGATCGTCGTCACTCCGAAAGCGACTCCAAATATCCGGCGATCTTATCGAGGGCCGCTGCGCTGAGTTTCTGGCCGTACCATCGCGGCATGACGTTGTCGGGATATCCCGGCGTGATATATGTCCCGGGCGACAAGATCGATTCGTAAATGTAGTCGTGGGTGGTGTTTGCTTCCCCATGATAGTTAGGATCAGAAAGCCGCTTCGGCCCATTTTCACCAAGAATCAATTTGGGTCCCACGCGGCCTTCTGCACCCGGGATGCCCGGGATCATATGGCACACCACACAGCCGGCTCGTGTAAACAGTTCTGCGATCGGTTCTTCACCGGTGACCAGCGGAACCATAGCCCGAACGAGCTGGGGTTGAGGAGGAGCAGAGGCCAAGGGGAAAATTGCCGCATTATGCCACAAAAATGAGGCGGCGGTGACGGCGAGGACCAGTGTGCCCAACAGCATGGTCCATGCTCGTTCGGTCAGCCTGCGTCCGCTCCGCTTGACCGGCAGTTTTAGTGCGCCCATTTAATCGTACAACCGATCCATGGGTCGTTTGCGACAGCCGAGGCCTCGCCCTGTAGAAGCGCATCAAACGTTCCTCGCAGAAAGTGGCGGCTTACTGCGTGAGGATTCTGCCACTTGTCATCAATTTTTCCTGCGTAAGCTAGGCGGCAAGTGCGGTCGAACACACAGAACTGCGGGGTTTGTGTAGCGCCGTACGCGTCGGCAACATGCTGCGATGCATCGCGAAGATGAGGAAAGCTAAAGCCTTTGACTTGAGCACGGGCGGGCATCTTCTGTTGGCTGTCTTCAGCATACGCAACGTCGTCATTAGAATTAATGGCGACAAGTTGCACGCCTGTATCGGTATAATCTCGTTGCAGCGTGACTAGGCGATCTTCATACGCCTGGACATATAGACATGATTGCATGAAACCATCACAGGGAAAACCAATTTATCGGCAAAGTCTTGTAACGCATACGTTCGTCCGTTCATCCCAGCGTCGCCGATTCGCAAGTACGCCCCGTCATATTTTCCTGGCTTGCCGTGCCACGACCCACCTTCAGTCATGTTGTACTATTTTGCCGGCGCATCCATGGCACACCGAAATCCGATGCTGGTATCACGAAATTCAGGGTCGGCCGAGAACCGGGCGGTTACTCGGATGCTTCTCGGAGGGTCACCCCATGACCCGCCCCGAAGCACCTTTTTTTCTCCTTCGGCCGGCCCGGTCGGATTCTCTTTCGGCGCCTTGGCATAATATTCCCGATCATACCAATCCGCCACCCATTCGGCGGCATTGCCCGCCATGTGGTACAAACCATAGGGACTCTTCCCACCATTCTTGAGTCCATGCCGAATGCTCATGCCCTCGGCCCCGCTCGTGACCGGCGCCAAGGTAATAGGATAGCTCACCCACAAACCTCGATTGTAATTAGCGATGTCGACAAACGGTTGCATGTCGCCCCAGGGAAATCGACGCTTATCCGTCCCCCTCGCCCCCTTTTCCCATTCCGCCTCGGTTGGCAAGCGCTCCCCCGCCCATGTGCAGTAGGCCTTCGCGTCTTGCCAATCGACGCCGACAACCGGCCGATCTCCCGCAGACATCACCGCGTCATCATCCCACGATGGCGGCGTACTATATTTCGTGGCCTCCAGGAATTTCGCATAACGGGCGATCGTCACTTCAAACTGATCGATATAGTAGCCCTTCAATGTGACAGTATGCTCCGGATGTTCATTGGGATTGCCTTGGTGCCATCCCGGACCGACGTCGTCGGTTCCCATTGTGAACGGCCCTTCAGGAATGAGGATCATCGGCGCACCATCTTTGCCCATCACACTATCCGGTTCGACTCCGTTTGGATTGGTACTCGGTTCAGCGGCTCCTAACAAGAACACGGCGGACAAAAATACGAGCCCCATTCGACTTCCGACCTTCCGCATCCCTCGCATCCGCGCCTCCTCGTGTCAAGGGTCTAGCACCAGCACGCTGTAGATTCTACCCCGTATGCCGGAAGGAACCAAGAGCCAATGGCTAACGAACACGACCTATGACGACGTTGCTTATCGATGGGCTAGAGATGCTATCCTCGGTTCGACGTTCTTACCCATGAGAACCGTGATGGAAGTGGCGGTCCTCCCGTATGGAGGAGATGTTGGTCCTCCCCGATGGTCTGCAAATATTGGCGAGCCCACACTTGGTGGGCCAGGTTCTGGAACGGACGCATTGATACCTACACGGCTTCGCCCTTGGCCATCCCTATCGACATGGTCAGGACTCTTACGCGATAGACAATACGGCTGCGGCGCAATGAATTCGTCGGAATCACAGGCGGGCTAAGGGCTCTTTAAACAGTTTGCCCCAAAAAAAGCCTTGGGTGATACCCCAAGGCCTTTTCCGGAAACATCAGCAGTAGTTTATTTGCCTTTGACGATCGTACAGAACTCCGCGATGATGCCTAGCGTGCTCTTCGCGGAATGATCAACGTGTGACACTTCCGTGACTCCGCCATTCGCTTTGGCGGCCGCGATGCTCGCATCACCGGTGGCGACTAATCCCATAATGCTCGTGGCGCATGCTTTGCCTTCTTTTGACGTATTCGTATCAGTCGTCGCCATGTAACCAAATTTTGTTTCATTGTAAAACACGCCCATCAATGGCGATGCGACCGGCTGACAGGCCGTTAGCCCTAAGAAGCCCACTCCAGTCAGCACTAAGGCGAATTTATTCATTATTTTCCTCCTGGTGGTTGGTTAAGAGAACCTACGGATGACGGGGAATATAAAGGTCCTGTAGAAACCTGTCAACGATATTTCATAGCTAAAAGTACATGTGGACGAGCAACAAGGCTTCATTATCATGATGATCGCGATGATTAAACTCCATCCGAAGCGCAAGATTTCGTTGTACCGTGTACCGCTGTCCAAAGGAAACTCGCCAATCGTCCGATTTCTCACCAAGTGGAAATTTGAGATATGTGGTCGATAGCAGCATTTTCCATCGCTCAGTGACTGCCGCCGTCAATCCGACTGTTCCTCCAGCTCCTACCCTATAATTCTGTTCATAAGCATGGCCGTAAGCCGATTCGACTTCGGCAAACGCAAAGAACACTTCGCGCCCGATCACACGTGACTCAACCGCGGCGCCAATGCCGGCATTGAAAAGTCCGGTCGTGCAATATGCACAACTGTTGTGCCGGACACTCTGCGTGCCGATGTTGACCTTCCACGACGGCGCCTTGAACAGCGAGTCCATCGGGGACAATGACAGGATGTTGGCCAAGGTGAATCGTTCGAGACGGACCTGATCGCTGCGCTCATAATGTCTGAGTGAAGCGCCCAACAGTTCGATTTGGGCGTCGGGCTGATATCCTTTCTCAGGATCAAGCAGGTCATGGTAACCGGCCCGCAAATTGATCTCCTCGAATAGCTCGTTATTTCTCCAGCCAAATCCAGCCCCGGCTCGAGACGTCTTATGGCCTTGGTCCGGCGGATCGGTCGTGGGAAGAACCTGAACGTCGTCGGGTTTCTCACGCAATTGACTGCGTGCATTCAGCACCGCCCGATTCCGTTCCTTGTATTCAGGCGCCCGCTCCTCGTCCCGCACACTGCGATAACGCAAATAATCAGACGCCAGATCCAGGACGAACGCCTGCCGTTGTGGAGCAAGCTCAGTGAATTTTTCGGATTTGATCGCGTGCACATCCTTTGCAATCGATTGCAGACGGCGCTGCTCTTCTTTAGAGAGATGTTCTCGCTTCTGCTTGATTTGTGTGCTCCGGGCCGGGCGGTACACAATCTCTCCGACGAGACCGGGTTGCCTCGTCAGCAAGCGGATAGTATCAACTGGAACGGTCCAAACAACAAATTCATCGGTCAGATGCCAATCCGGGTTGGCAACTTCAAGCAAGGACAGGAGATGGTAGGAGCAGTTTTCCTTGAAGAAAAAATAGTCGAAGTAGGCGTTCCCCAGCTCCCAGGCATGCATCAGCATACGGCGGACTTGGTCATCCGTGAGATTCAACCGATATTCCCAGATGTCACGATTTTCAATGTCTCGGTATTCCCTTACCTTCAAATAATAAGGCACCGTTGAGAAGTATCCTTTATACCCGCCGAAGATACCCTTCACCGCAAATGACACCCCTTCATCGCGTGGAACATCGGCGGCATAGTTGATCGTATAGGCGAGAATCCGGGTCTGCTCAGTCTGGCCTTTTTGATCGATGCGAAGGAGGGTGTGGCCGAACATGGAAGAAGGATTGTTCATATATGCGGACGGGAATACCAGCGTAATGGATTGTGGATTGAGCTCGTGATACCAGTTATGAAAACGCTCACAAGGAAGCGGGGGAAGGCGGCCGTCGTCGATCGCGAGCATGTCCTTTAACCAGGTGTAGCGCGCGATGAAGGCGCATTGCGCAGGCTGGCGAGAGCGGCCGACCAACTCGGACGAAAAGAATTTGGCTAGTGTCGCATTGAGTTCTGCTTGCGGATCCGTCTTGCCGTCAGGAGACAGAAAAAATCCCGGGTCATCGGCTTCGCTGGCATACCCCCCAAAGAGGTTTTTTCGATAGTGCAACAGTACCTGCCATGTCCGTTCTTCGGCCAAGCGGGCCTCTGCGGCTTGTCGAACCAATTCACGGAGGTAGGCTGAGTCAGCGCTCTCAGCTGCCATTGCAGTGGACGCGAACCACAGCAGAACGACCGTGATGATGGTGTATGGAAGCAAGGTGAACGCGGAAGAAAAGAGGCTCCAGCATCCTGGAGCCTCCGGATCGTTAGCGGTTCATCGATACTTTGGCGAGGACAGGATGGCCTTCCACCACCTCATGCAGCGCCTTTAACATGGCCACCGCCGTCGTCTCCCCGGACTGCATCAAGGACGTATACTTCTCCTGGGTCAGCGTAAAGAATTCAGCCTGATGCTCGGGGGGAATTCCCATGAGCGTAGCCAATGACGCAAGATGCTCGCCGCGGCCCTGCGCCATCTCCTGTGCCAGATTCTCGAGAGTAATGGCAGCAAAGACATTCGTCTTTTCCTCCGCCATAACGACGCCGTCATTCGTACACCCTAACGTGCCTGTGGTGATACCGAAGGCCTGCCACGGAAGAATGGTATTATTGGTTGTCGACATGAGCAGTTGAGGAAGAATATTCTTGGGATGTTTGTAATCCTGCCACGCAACCTTTCCTAACCCACACCCCGGACCTGTGTCAGCAATGCCTGCGAATGCCATAACAGCCTGAGAGCAGGTAAGGATAATCATAAACTGCAGAACCGCAAATCGCTTCGTCATCTTCGTTCTCCTATTGAGTGAATTGCATCGGCACCGCTGCAAAATTGGCGTGGAGTATAGCATATGATAGGTGTCGCCTATTCATCGGCATGGCGCCCATCATCCCTTCGTAACCGTCTCCATAAATTGTCTCAACTGCGTGAAGTACGGCGTCCCGCCCACAATGGGAAGATTATTGTGGTCCGCGCCCCTGACGACATACAGCGACTTCGGCTCCGGCGCAGCCTGAAAAACCTGCTCCCCTAAAGGGAACGGTACGATGGTATCTTGGTCGCCATGAATCATCAGAATGGGTACATGGATCGACTTCAGCCGTTCGATGAGCGGAAAGCGCGAGGCAAGCAGCCAGTGCGCCGGCAGCCCGCTGAACTGCTGTTTCGCCATCGCAGACACCGAGGGAAAGGCCGATTCCAGGATGAGTCCGGCGATCTTTCGTTCACCGGCTAAATTGCCCGCAACCGCTGCACCGAGAGAGCGGCCAAATACGACGATCCGGGTTGGATTGATATGACGGATGGCGGTCAGGTACTGGTAGGCGGCGCGCGCATCCTGATACAGGCCTTCTTCGGTGGGTATTCCCTCACTGCGACCATAGCCTCGATAGTCGAAGAGAAACACCGAGAGACCGGTCTCGTAGAGCGCCTTCAAATTTTCAAGCCGATGAATCATGTTCCCGGCATTGCCGTGGCACCAGAGCATGATTGCAGATGACCGGGGTGAGGCAACGTACCATCCGAAGAGACGCGTCCCGTCTTCCGAGGTAAACCAGATATCCTCCAGCGGTACCCGGCTTATGCGAGCCCAATCCCGCTCGATCCACGGATCCGGATGAAAGACAAACATGCGATCGAGGAAATTTGCCGGGCGAGCTGACGATCTCATGGGACCTTATCGCTCTGACCGTCGGCGACCGGTATCGGCCCACGAAAGCCGCCGAGCGCTGCGAGGCATATCAAACCAAGGACAATCCACATCAGTTCGCGGACCCGTCGAAGGATGGCGAAGGTGATTCCGGCAACGTCGGAATATCCATGTGCCATCAAGAGCAAGAGATACCCGCCTTCCTGCGCGCCTATGCTGCCTGGGATAAAGAACGCGCCGCCCTTAATCACGACGGCGAGGGCCGCAATAGAAATCGAGGTCAGCACGTCAGCCGGTGGCCCGATAACATAGAGGATGGCATAGACTTCCAACGCTTCGGTCAGCCATCCCAGGATAAACATACCGACGGACGAGACGAAGGCGCGTCGATCTCGCGCATAAAAATCGTTGATCGCCTCATCCAATGCCTTCAGCTTCTCTTGACGCGACTCCAGATACGATATTCGAATCCGGCATCGCCGAAGCAGACTTAAGAGTCCGATGAACAGCCCCCGACGCTGCATCGTCAGCAATAAAAGCGTCCCGAGCATGAGCAGCGTGACGGTGACGATCGCCGCGCCGACGGGCGTCGAAGACCCGGCAAACTGCCCCGACGGATTCTTCGCCGGACCCATCGTCCAAAACGAGAGAGCAATGCCCACGAGGATAAACACGACTTCAGCCAGAGTCATGGTGGTTTTGGCCGTGACGACTGAAGCCATGGCATCGACAATCGGCACACCGTATCGTTTCAGCAGATAGGCTTTCAGCGGCTCCCCTCCGACATAGGCCGTCGGCGTGGTCATGTTCACCACTTCCCCCGCTGTGCGGATAGCAAAGAGGCGCCAAAAAGACAATCGGCGAGCATGTGGGCCCAAGGTCAGACGCCACCCATACGCTTCAATCACGTACATCAAAAGAGAGGGGAGCAAGATGACAAGGACGGCGATGGGCCCGAGGCTCATCGCCGCCTCGACAATGCGAGCCGGGCCGATATGCCAGATGAGCCCGCTGAAGGTCAGCAGGCCGAGGGCAAGGAGGATCAGCCTAAGCACGAATGGAAGGCGAACGCGTGACCCACGCCGTCATCATCCAGAAGACGTTGGACCCGATAGCCGCGAGCCACAGGAAGGCACTCAGGAGATTCAGAAGCGCGAAAAGGAGCACTATGATCGAAAAATCGCGACTCACCATATTCTTGACCATGAACTCCGAACGGGCGGCTTGCACACGGTTGGCCGAGGCTTGTTGTGTGTCCTTCACTTTCATCCGTGTAACGAACCAGAGTGAAAGGCCATTGCCCGCCATGGCGAGTAGGCCCACGGCAAGGAGCAGCCCCCCCCCCCCGTTCACATATCCGGCCCAGCCGAGCGCGCCAAAAATCGCCATGTGGACGACATTGTCTCCGATCAAGTCTAATTGTTGTCCAAATCGCGATTCCCGGAATGTCAGCCGAGCCACATCGCCATCGCAGCAATCGATGATGGCCGACAGCTGAAACAAAAGCGCGCCGACGACTCCGGCGCGATAGGTGCCTTGAGCAAAAAATCCAGCGGCAAGAAAGCCCACGAAGAGCGAGAGAACGGTAATGGCATTGGGAGACCATCGTGCCTTCACGAAGACCTGCGTGAGCCCTTTCGCCACTTTGCGGTTAAAGTACGTATCGATAAGGCCGTCGTAAGGCCCCTTGGGAGATTGCAAGAGGCGTCGTTCTGCTTCCCTCACGGCCTCGGATGAGCGGACAGTCTGACACCACTGAGATGCTTCTAAATTGATTGGAACGATTTTCAATCGTCCCTCCGCCGCGGCATGGGCCTTGATAAGCTGGAGCGGCGCGCCACGTCGGGCGGGCTTCGATCGCCATGCCGCTCCACCTAACATGCTGGCCGGAACCACCATCATCTCGGCCGCTTCTACACGTGGCTGCTTCCCCTGACACGACGGCACCAGCACAGACTGTGCTCCCTCGGCCTTGACCTGTCGTCTGAACTGATCGATGAGTCCTTGAGAGAAGACCGCTTGCGCCCCGATGACCATGTACGCGCCTACAACATCCTGATCTAGCGCTTCCCAGGTTCGTGGATCGTCCACTGGGAATTCACGCGTGGGCATCCATCGTAGAACAGCGATGATGCGAGAATCCTGCATCAGCAGACGCTTAAGCGATTCTTCTTCGGCGCCGGCCAAGATTACGAGATTGGTCACCCCGGCTCGCTGCAGCGTAAGCACGGTGCGGAGAAACAACGGAAGACCACCGACGGGTGTGTGCGGTCCTATGTGATCGATGTTGAGCGGGAGTGATTGCTGGTCGCTCGCTATGCTCGAAGTCGGCAGCAGAATCGCCGTGTCGAGCGTATGGACGTCCGCTGCTGATTTGCCCGAAGACGGCGGATTGGAAGTGGGAATGGCCATCAGTCTAATTTGGGAATGATATCCCGTTCGGCGCGGAGAATGTCTTCCTGAAAGTCGATTTCCGTCCACGGCAAACCGCCGATCGGTTCATACCCGACCCGCACGTGCTCGAAGAACTCACGGAGGGCGTCCTCATATTCCATATCGAGATCGCCCCGCATGATATGCGTTTCGAGCGACGCGATAAGCATGGGGCATTCGGCGGCTCGGACCTTCAAAAAACCGACGCCTTCTCCTGCCAGGTCGTAACGGTCCGGCATCCGTTTGGACAGCGCGACGACGCGGCCGCCACGCACGATCGCCATACATTCTTCGGTCTGTTGGGTCACAGTATCGTCGAGCAAGAGTGCGGTTGGAGACGTAGAGGCAATGAGCCGCTTCAGAATATGCCGATGAAACAGCACGTCGGCGTCCATGATGAGCACATCGCCGCGTATTTCTTCTCGCGCGCGCCATAGCGACGTGATGCTTCCCCGCTGATAGTCCTCGCTCACCAGATACCGCACATCCACCCCGCTGAGGCCGTCTCCCGCCACGGCGCGGATCATGTCCTGCTTATAGCCGACGACGATGACGGCTTGTTGCACGCCAACCCCCGCCAACGCTTCAAAATAGCGGACCAGCAGAGACCGCCCACCGACCTCGATCAAACATTTGGGGCGATGTTGTGTGACCGGCCACAGCCGTTTGCCGACACCGGCGGCGAGAATGATTGCTTTCATGAATGAACCGGCGCGCTTTCCAGCATGTTCTGGAAAGCGCTGAGAAACCCTTCGAGGTTCTCTTGCGACAACGCGCCCATGTTCGCGATACGGAAGATTTTGGGCTCGAGTTGCCCCTGCCCGGCATAGATGACATAGCCGCGCTCCTTGAGCCGATCGTGCAAGAGCTGATAGGAGAGGCCGGCCGGCAGATAATACGAGGTAATCGTATTGGACTGATGCTCCGGTGGAAGCACAGGCTTTACATTGAGCCTGGTCATCGTGTGGCGAATCATGGTGGCCGCTTTTTTGTATCGAGCAATACGATTGACCACGCCTTCTTCCAACAATTCATTGAGCGCTTCGTCGAAGGCGTAATACACCTGCACTGCCGGCGTAAAAGGAATCGTCGCCTTCTCCTGTTGCTCATAATAGAGCGGGAGATGAAGATACCATGAGCGTTTGGGATAGCTCCTCATGCGCTCCATAAATCCTTTGCGTACCAGCACAAATGACACGCCTGGAAAACCCTGAATGCATTTGCCCGCCGTCCCGGCGACCATATAGATCTTCGACCCGGCGATGTCCAACGTCTCTCCCCCCAGCCCACTCACCGAATCAAGAATAAAGACACGATTTTGGCTGTCGACCACTTCGGCAATCTCTTTCACGGGATTGATGAGCCCGGTCGTTGTTTCATGGTGAACCATGCCGACGACATGAACTTCGGGATGCTGCCGCAACGCCAAACGCAGTGTTTCGGGATCAGGCCTTGTGATCCAATCCCATTTCAAGTCCGGGATGCCGAGGCGATGCACGCCGTACATCGAGGACATGCGGTCCCCATAGATACCATTGGTAATCGTTAACGAGCGCTTGCCCTGCGGCACGGACGACAGCAACGCCGCTTCCACCGCAGCGGTCCCTGAACCGGTAAGCACAATTGCGGTATATTCCGACTCGGCGCCCGGCACAAACGCCTTCAACAACTTTTCGCGAATTCCCGTCAACAATTCTGAGAACTCGGATTCGCGATGGCAGATATCCGGACGCAAGAGCGCCTTGCGCACCCGCTCGGAGACATTCACCGGCCCGGGGTTTAACAAGATCATGGTTGAGTTCCTGGCTTCGAAGTAATAGCTCAGCCCTCAGCTTCGCTCAATTTCACTTTTATTCTAAGGCTTTCATGAATCGCTCCGTCATCTCGGGTGGTTCCAACATGACGCGATCAACGTCTTCCGCCTGCTCGGTCACTTTCACGAGCAGAAAACTCGGGCCGTCTTTCTTCAACATCTCTTTAAACTCGTACACCAAGTCTTCGCGCTCGATCACACGTTCCACATTGACATAGCCGGCTGCCTTGGCCATGTGTTCCAGCCTGACCAGTCGAGAAATAGTCGGCTGGTTTCCCGTGCTGCCATAGACTTCATTATCAAAGACCACATGGATAAAATTCTTCGGCCTCAATGCCCCTACCGTCGCTAATGTCCCCATACCCATCAGCACATTGCCATCGCCGTCCAGGATCACGACTTTTTTCTCCGGTTTGGCAAGCGCGACACCGAGCCCGATCGCCGGCGCCACGCCCATCGAACCGATCATATAAAAATGTGTCGGACGATCGGCAATTTTAAATGCCTCGCGGGATGCAAAGCCGTTGCAGACAATTACAGGTTGATCGGTCAGCAACTCCAACACGGCCGCCATTGCCCGTGCGCGGCTCTGAATGGTGCCTTCTTCCGGTCTCATGGGTGCAGGCCTTTCACGACACCCTTCTTCAACAGCAAGGCCACGGGCAGCCGTTGTTTCATGAAGGTTTGGGCCGTCCACTTCAGGTCCTCAATAAGACTCTGTTCAGACAGAGTTCGATGTGGGATTCTCGCCGCATCCAGAATCTGGGTCATACTTTCTCCCATGACGAGGTGTTCGGGAGCGTCTTTGCCTTGAAAGCCTCGCCATGAAATAAGCAAGAGACATGGCTGCCGATAGATGACGTTGAGCGAGATCAAGGCATTCAGGGACGTGCCCAAACCCGAGTTTTGCATCAACACCGCCGGAATCCTGCCCGCCATAAAGGCCCCGGCGGCCATGGCAACCGCCTCGTCCTCGCGGACGGCCGGCGTGTAGATTCGGCGCTCCATGAGGGTGGCGATGATGCCGCCTAGGATCGAATCAGGAACACCGGTAAAAAAATTAAACCCGATGTCCTGCAACGCTTGAACGAAATCGTCGCTGTCAATCATAGATCTTACTCACACTCAACTGTTACGGAGCGCTGTTGTGACCCGGGCAGCCGGGAAAACGGATTCGCATTATAACGACGAGGCAGGGGATTCACAAGAACCGGCCGCCTTCGTGCATGCCGTCCGCCATGCGCAGGAATTAGCCCCGGTGCATGTGAGCGCTGGACCGCTGGACCGCCGGTCGCGTAGTTGCCCCGCTTTCGAGATCGTGTTACTGTTTTCTCATAGGACCTGCATGAATCTTTCTCGCAGCGCGTGCTCCTTTTTCTGAATCGAGTAGGATGATGTCGGCACATCGACTGACATTCATGATCGCCTGCATGCTTGTGCTGATCAGTTCGACACCCCTGCGCGCCGGCAGTCTGATCCATAACGACCCCAAAGGCTTCGACGGTCTTGCCTGGGGCTCTTCACTTGCGGAACGTGAAGACTTGAAACTGGTTGATAACGGGTCCGAGGAGATCAAAGGCTACGACCGAAAAGAGGGGCCGATGCCGTTGGGGCAAGCGACGGTCGACTTTATGCGGTACATCGCGATCGGCGACAAGTTCGCGCGCGTGACCGTCCGCTACCATGGCAAGGACACGCATACTCAAGTGCTGGCGTATCTCCAATCGCTCTACGGTCAACTCGACCGCACGCCAGGACAGATGGTGCGGGGTTTGAATCAGCAATTCAATTGGCGCGGGACGGACACCGAGATCAACGTCACCTATGAAGCGCAAGGTGACCGTGGATTTGTCTTCTTCGACAGCCGAGTGCTGTCACCCCGATTTAATGATAATATTGCCGACAACGCGTATTAGCAGGGGCCGTTTTGATGCAATCTGCGCTTCAATTAAGAGAATGATGTCCCACCGCCACAGACGGTTTTTTTAGACGCTAGCCCGCCCAGCCTCTAACTTTTCATTGACAATCAGTCATCCGGTTTCGCATTATGACGCCCCATGCATAACGCCACAAGACTCCGTGCCCTGCTTCAACGCCCCGGCATCATTAAAGCCGTGGGCGCCCACGATGCGCTGAGCGCCAAGCTGATCCAGTTAGCCGGATTCGATGCCATCTGGGCCAGCGGCTTTGCCATTTCCGCATCGTTGAAGTGCATCCCGGATGCCAGCTTCATCACCTCCAGTGAACAACTGGAAGTGGAACGAAATATGGCCGAGGCCATTAGTATCCCGATCATTGCGGACGTCGATACCGGCTATGGGAACGCCCTGAACGTAATGCGCACGGTCAATGAACAGGAACGCGCGGGCGTCGCCGCTATTTCTATTGAAGACAATGTCTATCCGAAGCGGTGCAGCTTTTACGCCGGTGTCCGCCGGGAATTGATTCCGATCGAAGAACATTGCGGAAAGATCCGGGCGGCCAAGGCCGCTCAAACGATCCCGGACTTCGTCGTCATCGCACGAACCGAGGCGCTCATCGCCGGATGGGGACAAGAGGAAGCCCTGAAGCGGGCGGAGGCGTATGCCGAGGCCGGCGCCGATGCGGTCTTGATTCATTCCAAATCGCCGACGTTCGACGAACTGAAAACGGTCGCAAAAGCTTGGTCCGGCCGTGTCCCGTTGGTCGTGGTCCCCACGATCTTTGATGGGGTCACGACGGCTGAGCTTGAGGACGCCGGATTTAAAATCGTCATCTACGCCAATCAAATGGTTCGGGCCAGCATTCGGGCGATGCGCGATGCGCTGGACGTGATTAAGAAAGATACCCGCCCCGGTTCAGTCAATGACCGCATTGTGAAGTTGAAGGAAGTCTACGACATCGTCGGGGTCCCCGAAATGGAAGAAGATGAGCGGCGCTTCCTGCCGGTAGGCGGTGAGAAAATCACCGCGATTATCGCCGCGGCTGGATTTGAACAACAGTTGCTCCCGCTCATCGAGGACAAACCAAAGTGCTTGCTCGACATCAAAGGGAAGACTATTCTCGAGCGTCAGATCGCCACGCTGAATGAATGCAACATCAAAGACGTCGCATTGGTTCGCGGCTATAAGAAGGAAGCCATTACGCTTCCGAATATCCGGTACTACGACAACGATCGGTACGAGGAAACCGGCGAACTGTTCTCACTGTTCTGTGCCGAAAATGAAATGAACGGCCGATGTCTCATCCTGTATGGAGACATCATTTTTGAGACGGCCGTGCTTGAAAAATTGTTGAAGAGTCCGGCAGATATTAGTCTGGTGGTCGATCTCGCCTGGTTCGATCAGAAGCAACATGGAAACACGGCTCCTCATATCAGGCCCGATCTCGTATCATTGCAAGACTCTCCCGGGAAAAGCCATCCGTTCCGCTACATTGCTCCGGAGGAACAGAATCGCATCGTCAAGATTGGCCAGCATGTGCAGCATGAACACGCCCATGGGGAGTTCATTGGTCTGGCGATGTTCTCGGAACGCGGGATCGAAGCCTTCAAGCAGGCCTACCGTAAGGCCCAGAAGACGTCTCAGACGAAAGGATTCCACGAATCCGGCAGCCTAACGAAGGCGACCTTCACCGATCTGATTCAGGAACTGATTGATCACGGCCATTCCATCAATTGTGTCCCGACCTTCAAAGGATGGATGGAAGTTGATTCCTTCGAAGAGTACCAGCAGGCGTGGGCAAAGATCAGAGGCTAAGTCAGGTGTGGCGGTAACTCCGCCCTCTCCTCCGTCTTCCGCACACTCATTGAGTGTATTCCTTACTTTATCTCACGTGCCTCTTCCTCGTCAGGATGTTTCGTGCGATGCCAGAGCACAATCCCAAGTCCGACCGCCGCACTCACCACCATCAACGCATTCGTAAAGAGAAAGACCAGATCATGTATCAACCAACTGTAGAGGAGAAACCCTCCGGACGCCCCCATTTGGCCGATGAACAGCCATTTCGAGACGCCTTTGCTTGAGCCCTGCTGCCATTGTCGATAGACCTGCGTAACAATCGTCAACACCAATACCGCTGACGCTCCCCACCCGACGAAGTCTTGAAATGACACAGCCACCTCACTTGTCTTTACTGGCTATACATTCTATTCATACCATCTCTCGATAAAGCTAGGACAGTGCTCCGGCATCTCGGACTTTTAGTGTCGCCGGTTACCTGATCAACCATTACCGAGAGCCTTTTTCATACCGTCCATCTTATGGTACAGTCTTGTGAGTAATTACTCACTCACTGCATGATGATGAAAAAACCAAAGGACCAGGACTTCGTACGGTTTTCCCGGACGGAACGTCAGGCCAGCATTATTGCCGCAGCGGCATCGCTGTTTGCTGTGAACGGTTTCAAGGGCACGACGACGCGCGAAATTGCCAAGACGGCGGGAATCAGCGAAGCCTTACTGTTCAAGTATTTCCCCACCAAGCACGCGCTCTATGCGGCAATTCTCGCGGAGAAAGCGCCGATTTCCGACCTGCTTGAGGTCGTCGAAGATGCGGCGAAGAAACGCGATGATGTCCGGGTCTTCACGCTCATTGCGAGCTACCGCATTCACAGAGGCAGCGACCCTATGTTGATGCGTTTGCTCTTATTTAGCGCACTGGAAGGGCATGAACTGTCCGACATGTTTTTTCAGAACCAGCACCGGATGTTTTACGATTATCTTTCGGGCTATATTACCCGGCGCATTCGTGAGGGGGCGTTTAAGCGGGTTGACCCGCTCCTGGCAGCGCGAGGGTTCATGGGCATGGTGGTGCATCATCGTTTGTTGCACGAAATTTTTCGTGTCCCAACACATTGTTCTCCGGAAGATGCCGTACCGGCCTATGTCCGATTGTTTTTACACGGATTGACGACGACGCCAAAACCACCACGAAAGGCTCGGGCTTCGACATGAATCGTATTCGGCAGCATCCCGCCGTCACTGTGCTGCTCGTTGTGGTCCTCGTGATAATGGGGCTTGTCGCATTTCGCCTAACGAGCAGCGGGGCCAAGACAGACAACCGCAAGCCGAGGCTGACTACCGTCGGGACGGCCATGCCGATTCGGCAGGACCTGGACATCAAGCTGTCGTACACCGCCGACATCCAGCCGTTTCAGCAGGTCAACATTTTTTCAAGGGTCGACGGCTACATCGCGAAACTTCACGTCGATAAAGGGGATCTGGTGAAGGCGAATCAGCTGTTGGTCGAAGTCGATCACACCGATTATGTGCACGCCGTCAACCGCGCGAAAGCCAATTTGGTGGCGGCGCGGGCAGACGTGCTTCGTCAGGAGGCGAATGTTCGCAATGCCTTGCTGCAGCTGACTCGCATGGAAGCACTGATCAAAGCTCAATTCGTCTCGCAACAGGATCTGGACAATGCGCAGATCACGCATGACATGGCATTGGCACAACTCGAATCATTGCGTGCCCAGGTCAAGCAAATGGAGGTCGCCCTGCAGCAGGCGGAAACTAATCTCACATACTCGTACATACGGGCCCCGTTTGCAGGCTATATCGCGGAGCGCAATCTTGACGCCGGCGCTTTTGTCAGTGGATCGACGGGCAGCACCTCAACGATGTCACGCGGCATTCTCAATCTGCATGAGATCGACACGGTACGCACGCTTATTGAAGTGGTGGAGAAAGATGTGCCTCTGGTGACAATTGGGCAGAAGGCCGAGGTTCGGGCTGAGGCGTATCCGCACCGAGTTTTCGAGGGCACCGTCACACGAGTGGTGCAGGCGCTCAACCGGCAGACGCGCACGATGACGGTCGAGGTCGATCTTCCGAATCAGAGCCACCTCCTCAAGGGTGGGATGTTCGCCCGCGTCGAGCTGATGGTGGGAAAGCATGAAGACGCGGTGCAGATTCCGGCGGATGCGCTCACTCGCCTGGACGACTTGCAGTACGTGTATGTCGTGAAAGACGGCAAAGCCCTTCAAATCCCCGTGGAGGTTGGCGAGCGCGTGGGAAACCGAATTGAGATCACGAAAGGCCTGACAGGCGATGAGCAGGTGATCGTCTCCGGCAAAGACCTGGTCAGCAGCGGGACACCGGTCGAGCCCCGCCCGCTCGATGCCGGCCCGGCCACCCCGCCTGAGCCCTCTCCGTCTCCCCCACTCCCGAAGGCCTAGTATGTGGCTCACGCTCTTAGCGCTGAGGAATAGAATCGGCATTCTCATGCTGTCGCTGGCGATGGTTGTCTTGGGATGGACCTCGCTTCAACGTCTGCCGGTCGATCTCTTCCCCAACATTCAAGTGCCGGTTGCCTTCGTAGGCGTGGTCTACAAGGGTGCGCCGCCCCTGGATATCGAGCAAAGCGTCGTCTATCCGATCGAGAAGGCCGTCAGCTCTGCCTCGAATGTCGAGCATGTCGAATCTTTCTCGAAACTCGGCATTGGGGCGGTCCAAATCTGGTTCAACTGGGGCGCCGATATCAACGTGGGTCAAATGGAGGTGATGCAGCGGGTCACGCAGATCTTGAACAGTCTTCCACCCGGCATCCTTCAACCGTTTATTGTCAAGTTCGATGTCTCCAACATCCCGGTCGCGTTCGTCACGGCATCAGGTGGAAACCTGGACGAGCGTGCGCTCTACGATCTCGCGTTCAATACCATTGCCCCGCAAATCGAACAATTGCCGAATGTCGCTGCCGCTACCGTCGAGGGCGGCAAAATTCGCCAAATTAACATCAATCTCGATCCCAGCCGCCTCAGTGCACGCGGCCTGTCCATTCTTGATGTGGTGAATGCAGTTAAAGCGGCCAATTTGATTTTGCCGTCCGGCGATATGAAAGCCGGTAATCTTGACTACAACGTCTTCACGAACAACCAGTTCAAGACAGTCGAGCCGATCAATGACGTGATCGTCAAGGTCAATCCGCAGGGCAACCCCGTGCGGGTTAAAGACTTAGGGACCGTCGCCGATTCTTTCGACATCCAGACAAATATTGTGCGCGCCGACGGGCAACGATCCGTGTACTTGCGTGTCAATAAGCAGCCGGCGGCGAATACGGTGCAGGTGGTCGATGCGCTCCGATCGGCCTTACCGAAGATGATTGGGATTCCGCCCGGCGTGAAGCTGGGCATCTCGTTCGATCAATCGACCTATATCCGTCAGTCGATTAAAAATCTGATGGAGCAGGCCGTACACGGTTCTCTCCTAGCGGCCGCTATTATTCTCATTTTTTTGCGCAATCTCACAAGTACGCTCATCATTTCTGTCGCGATCCCGCTGTCCATCCTCGTGACGTTCATCATGCTCTACTTCACGGGCCAGACGCTCAACGTCTTTACGCTCGGAGGCCTGGCCCTCGGGGTAGGCCGCTTGGTCGACGACTCGATTGTGGAGCTGGAAAACATCCAGCGCCATTTGAATACGGGACAGTCGCGCTGGGAGGCGATCGTACAGGCCGCGCGGGAAGTGGCCATGCCGATTCTGGCTTCGACCGTCACCACAGTGGTCGTCTTTCTTCCGATCCTTTTTGTCGTGGGAATCGCCAAACTGCTCTTCATTCCCTTGACGCTCACGATTGCCTTCGCGCTCTTCACCTCATTTTTCGTGTCGCGCACCGTGACGCCCGCCTTATGTTTCAAGTTTTTGAGGCCGGAAGAAGAAGCATTACGATCCATGCCGGGCTGGTGGACCCGATTTATGGATTGGACACGGGTCAAATATGAGCACATGGACGCCCGCTACCAGGACGCGCTGTCATGGGCCTTGGCTCATAAACAATGGCTGATTGGGTCAATCGTCCTATTTTTTCTCACCTCCTTGATGCTGCTGCCCCAGATCGGCACCGAGTTCATTCCCGTCACCGACGAAAGTCAATTCCGAATCGTCGTCCGCGGGCCAGTCGGGCAGCGCATTGAAAAGACGGAGCAGCAGGTGGCGGAGATCGAGCGCATCCTTCGTGACAATATTGCCCCTGATGAATTGGAAACGATTGTGTCCAGCACCGGCGTACTGCAACAGGGCCGGTCGTCTCTGTTCAATCCCAATACCGGTCCGCACACCTCCTTGGTACAGGTCTACCTCGTTCCGCCCGATCGGCGCGAGCGCAACCAAGTCCAAATCATGAATGCCGTTCGCCCAAAAGTGCTCTCGTTGTTTCCGGGGGTCGCCATGTTCTTCGATCCGGGCGGGATTGTGAAACGCGTGACGAGTTTTGGGTCCCAGAAATCCGTCGATGTCGAGATCTATGGATATGACTTTGAAAAAGCCAGAGGTGTGATCCGACAGGTCGAAGAGATCATGCATCAAACCGCGGGACTGGCCGACATCGAGGTGAGTCGCGAGGAGAATTACCCCGAGTTGGACATCAATGTGGATCGTGAAAAGGCCGCGCTGCTTGGGATCAGCGAGGCCAACGTCGCTAATGCCGTGCTCTATTCACTCAACGGCAACGGGCAGACAGACCCCATTATCTTTACAGACCCCAACAACGGCAACGAGTATTACATCAGCGCCTGGCTCGATGAGAAATATCGACAGGACTTGACCGACCTCGACAATCTCCTTCTGACTACCAGGAACAGCGAGCCCGTGTTGCTGAAAAATATTGCCTCGGTTCGACTCAATTCCGGCCCGGTCAAAATCGATCGCAAATATTTTCAACGGGTGATTCACATCACGGCCAATCCAGTCGGACGGGATCTGGGGGCGATCGCCGACGAGCTTGAGACCCGATTCGACGCGATGCAGTTGCCGCAAGGATTCAGTATCCGGATGGCCGGCCAGATTCAGCAGCAACGTGAAACCTTTGAAGGTCTGGTGCTCGCCACCATCCTTGCCATCATGCTCGTGTATATGGTCATGGCGGCTCAATTTAAATCACTGATCGACCCGTTCATCATTATGTTCGCCGTGCCGCTTGGCCTGCCCGGCGTGATCCTGATCTTGTTTCTCACCAATACGACGCTCTCCACCACGTCGTTCATGGGCGTCATTATGATGTTGGGGATTGTCGTCTCTAATGGCGTCTTGCTCGTGGACTACACAAATGTGCTGCGCCGACGCGGCATGGTGCTGCGGGATGCGGTCGTCTTGGCTGCCCGGACGCGGTTGCGTCCGATTTTGATGACGTCGCTGGCGACGGTGTTCGGGCTGCTTCCCATGGCCATCGGCTTTGGGACCGGCAGTGAGACCAACGCGCCCCTGGCTCGGGCCGTCATCGGCGGGTTGAGCGTATCGACCGTGCTCACGCTCTTTCTCATTCCGGCTCTCTACCTGATGCTGGAGGAACGCTTTCCGAGAAGGCCTGATCCCGACATGCGCCTCACGGACGATGACGGCAAAGCGGCTGAGCTTCCGCTTGCACTGAAAGAACCGGTACGCGGCTGAGAAGAATGTAACGGTCAGAAAGAAAAGTTAATGGACGGTGGGGAACAAAGATTTCAACTGCAGGGCTAATCCTAAATCGCCCGACACTCGAACCCGTCCGGACATAAACACCGACGCGCCATCCAGTCGCCCGCTCAGCACGCCAAGGCAATCCTCCCCGGACATTGAAAACACTACGTTCGGATTGGGATGCGTCCCTTCCTGTATGGAACAGGTCCCGTCTTCGATCAGCAATTGATACTGCCCGCCTTGGGGGCCGCTGAGGTCGAACTGATAGATGGCGGCAAGACCTTCCGCTGCCTCCGCATCGAAATTCTGAGGAAGGCAGCGAAAGAATTCCTGTACAGATGTTGGCTTCATCGATCCAGGCTCGTACTGCCCTAGTAACGGAATGTCATAGAACTGGTGCTGGTCTGCGCACCAAAGAACTGCTTAGAGAAGGCCTCGACAATTTTCGGATCGTAACCTTTGCAGCTAAAGATGTCGAGATAGGCTCGATTCGTATCATTGGCGAAGTGCCCGCTGATGAGGGAGGTCTCGATGAGCTGTATCATCGAATAGCCGGCAACGCGGCCCTCTCCGAAATGGACGATTTGGCACTCCCCGTATCGCTTCATGCCGATCAAGTCGCATAGCGCGATGACATAGGCTTCTATCTGTTTGCGGTCTTGAATAGTGGCGGGATGACAGTCCTGCAGATCAACGGAGGTGGACAGGCCCCACGCTTTTCCTTCCCCGACGGGATCCTCACCCGTATCAGCCGGGGATGGTGTTGGGGCCACCGTTGGAAAGATCACGCTCTCTGCGCTCAGGGGTGCGCTCATACGAAAATCACCTCCGGTTAAGGGTTACCGCCGAACAATTGGGGCCGCACTATAGAGCAGTCGCTGCCGACTGTCCAGAAACTTTTTCATGGATTGACAATGTCAGGACGGTTAGCGAGAATCACCCATGCCAACAACCCCAGCCAATCAGTCCGATCCACCCGCTATGCCGATGTCCGACCTCCCCGATCGCTTGTGTACCTGGTGCAAGCTTGCCATGATGAAGCGCCTTGTGGGGGACGGACAGTTTATTCATTATACCTGCCCTCAGTGCATCTTCCAGCACACGACGAAACGAGCGGACAACGCCAAATAGTGTATCGTATATCGGATTTTCTGCTGGGAGAGTTAAGCCGCGCTGAATAAAGTTTCCAAGTTTGATTGGATTTAACGGCTGGGTTATCTTGTTCCCACCATTCTAGTTGTCTGTTCAATCCCGAGAGATTGTTTTAGCTGTCTCATCCAGTCTCACAATCTTTTCTCAGCGAGTTCAATTTGCCCCAAATTTTCACTTAACGTTTCAGTCTTCGCGTTTAAGTCTTCTGCCTGCCTTCTGCCTGCTTTCTGCCCACAGAATTGTGACACCGTCTCGTTGAGACTTCTGACTCTTCATGGCCCTGAGCGTCCTCGGCCATGCAGTCCTGGTCTTCTCTGATCTATTTCATTAGGCCTTACTGCTCGGAACTCATACTCAGCCTAAAGCCGAAAAAACCAGCCGAGACGTCGCCAATTTGCGTCCTCTATCCAAATTCGAACAATTACTTAACCATATGGTTTTATAGTCACATCCTTCAGAGCCAAGAATCTAGAATGTCTTCTATACTTGTACAGTCGGTTGTGAGTGATCGACTATCAAAGGGAGGTCATTATGGAAGACAGCGCGACGAAGAAACGACTTGCAATGCGGCTTGGGATTCCCACCGGGCTCATGGCCGCACTGCTGGTCGCACCGGTGGCCTACGCCGGATCTGCGACGGCGCCCCCTGCCATTGTGGCGAAGGCGCCGGTCTGCGACCCATCGAGTCATCCGAAGATCGTCAAGGTCACGCCCGATACCGTGAAACCTGGTGATAAAGTCACGATCAAAGGAAAGCATTTTGGAACAAAGGCATGTTTCCAGAACGTCTCCTTCGGGCCGTCCAGCACCAGCTTCACGTATGTCAATGAGACAACGCTGGAGGCCACCGTACCTTCCTTGAAGGCAGGGCTCACGCCGATCAACGTCTTGACCGAAGGCGGCAGTTCGCAATCCGTCGTGCTGGTCAACGCGAAATAGCCGATACAGCGGCTGGGCTACCAACCTGGTAGCCCAGCCTTAGCAGGATGTTGAAAAAGCCCACAGCTTTGTCGCTCAGGACCCCCACGTACCGGACGGGTACGCCTCGGCTTCTCGCTCGCTGCATCCGCCCTGGAGGACCTTTTGGAACATCGTGCTTTTCGTCGCACCTTCGTCCAAGCTGCTAATAGCTGACGGTCTGGAAATCGGTGACTGCTCCTGCGCCTCCTTCAACCCGAAACCGAACTCGCCCAATCACTCGGCCATCTTCCGTTTCGACATCCACGCGCCACTCACCCGGCGCCACGTGTTGCTTGATCGTATAGCCGCGATATCCGCCTTCCCGACCACCGGAGATGCGAATAGGAATACGATCAGTGGTTGAGAAATCCCCTGTCCCCGATGATTGACCCGGTGTGGCCGTGCGATATTGCCACCGGTGATAAATCGTCGTTTTCAGATCGACCGGAGCAAACACGGCGGTAAAACAGTACGCGGGGCCCTCGCCATGAAAAGGATTATCAGACCGTTTCATGACCTGATACCAAGCGGGCTTCTCGAACGTCAATTGATAGAGACCGTCCGCCTTTTCGACCTGATGATAGACGCCGCCCAACTTCAGGGAGAGTGGGACTGGAGGAATCCAATTCAAAAAATAGAACAGAACCAAGACTGCGACTACGACCACCGCAGGACTCCCGGCCTTTACCATCTCGATCCGGGATTGACCGGTCCCTCGCTGATACACCAATTCCAGGACCCGCAGGGCCAACGCAAGGCTCAACACGGCGCCGAGCAGTACCATGATCCAATTCATGATTCCGGTGACAACCGGCAAAAAGAAGGTAAAAAAACAGAATGCGACGAGAGCGTAGAGGCTGACCAGGAGTTTCAGGTTGGATAGCCGGTCGTGCAGAAATTCGTTGCCTATCAGTAAGACGACGAGTAGAGCAAAAAACACGGCGGTTGTGGTTAATGAAGCGCTTTGAGAATAGAAAATGGTATAGGCACTGAATAGTCCGCCCAGCAAGAACTGGATCGCCATCGGATAGTATGGTTCTGCTCGAGTCAGAAAATCGGCGGCATTCCCTGTGTGAACCGGCTCACCATGAGGCTTCTCGAGATCGGCTCGCCCCTTGAGGACGATCAGAACGCCCAAGACTGTCAGATACAGCAGTAAAATGAGGTTGTCGAGCAGGCGGTCAATGCGAGTCAGCGTCACCGTGTCGTACGTCACACCGGCGAAAAAGAAAATCACAGGAAGGAATGGTTTAGCGAGCGCTGCGCGAAGCTTGGTCGGAAGAGAAGTCACAGACCGGCGCAGAGAGGTGACGCGTAATTTCGATGCGGCATGGTAGAAGTATAGCTAAGGGAATGGAGGGAGCGGAGCAGAAGTCACCGGAAGCCCCAGCAGCTGTTCAAGCCACGGTCCCATGTCATTTTCAGGCAAGGGCGCCCGGTTCAATCTCGCCTCCAATTGAAACGCCCCTTCAATACCGACAATGCCAATAATGGCTGAGGCATCCTGTCTCTCCGCCAGCATGTCTTGAGTCTGAAATTCACACAAGGTGGTGTAGAGCTTTCCCGTCGGTGCGATGGTGGAGAGAATCTCCGGGACCTCGTCCAATGGACAATGCGCCGAGCAGCGGTACACCGAACGCGACCCCGGCTCAACGGCCTGAAAATCTTTCAGAGCCCCTTCGGAAAAACCGGTTAAATACGCTCGGACCGTGGCCGGTTCCTCATAGGTTGCCGCTAGACGGCTTGCGGGCACGAGAAATTCAAATGCATCCGAGGAGTTATATTCGAATTGTGAAGGCCCGAACGCATCCGGCCACGAGCAGAAAAGCGGCGCCCCGGCATCGTCCGATGCAATGACGACCTGATCTTTAATAATGTGCGCCTTCAACGGTACAGCCAGCAGGCTGATTGCCTCAAGAAAAGCCGACTGGCGGTCTTCCAGCCAGAGCGACCGCTCATGATCGGCTCGTGTTTCTCCCGGCGTAATGACGTCGCTCGTATGCAACCGCACCCGAATAAACGCGTGGGTATGACGAAAGCCGAGCCAGAACATGGCACGCGGCAAAATGGTGCGCAAGGCCACCGCGATTTGCCAAGGATGGCTGACCGAACAGTACGTGCCCACTTCTTGATAGCGCTGATAGACGGTATGGAACGCCCCCGCGAGCAAGAAGAAATCTCCCTGCCAACCGTCACGAACTTGCACCAAGGTAATGTCTTCCGTCGACCATGGGTCCAACCGGTCAAGCTCATCCGGTGTCTCCACTCCCCATTCTTCAATGTAGGCGATAACATCCTTCGCGGGAGCGGCCGGCTTTAACCCGAAACCCGCCAGTCGCTCACCAACCGCGAGCACCTGGTTAAAGTCAAGCTTCTGCTGAGTTTCCCACCGCCGCTCCCGCATCTCCGGTCACTCCCCTCCACCCTGCAGGGATAGCAACATCGGCAGTTGGCTTGGTTGACTCACACTGCGCGCGTCCGGCGAGCACCTTCTGAGCGTGCGCGCTGCGCGAGCACCTGAGTCGGCCAAGCCGACTGCCGTCTTCACTTGACCTGCAGCAATCCCTGCTCCACTTTGGCATCAGCCATCAGACGATCCAAACTTTCCTTCAGCATCGCATCGAGCGCATCTTGAACGTCTCGATCATTAAAAATGAACACTTTATTGGCTCGCGAACCGTGAAGAGTCATGCGGGCAACGCTTCCATCTATTTGGTTGCGGGCCTGAAGAGCGACTCGCATTCTCACTGAAATGTCTGTAGACAATGCCTTGCTGGTCGCCTGAGCCGAAAACTCTTCCACCTGCCCGCTGATGACGGTATCGACTCCCTTTCGATTGTCTATCGGCTCCCCTGGGAGCGCCACGGCGGCTTGCCAGCCTTTCTGCTTCAGATAATCGGCCATGAATTGCGCAATCACGTATCCCGGCATGTCATTCCACACCGCATAGGAGGTCTGGCCTCCACCGGTATGAGTGCGCCGGCCGATAGCGCCTTTTTCGGACCGCCGATCTTCGAACGGCACGATGATGACTGCCAGCTTCTCCTGTGACACGGCTATATCGCTACGATCGGCGGGAAGCGCGCCTGGATACAACATCACCGTTTCGCCTTTTCCTGCACACCCATTGAGCACGAGCAAGAGCACGGTGATCGCCCACGACCATGTCCATTTAACCAAGGCACTCCTCCTTATGAGAAGACAAAGAGTCAAAATGTCACGAAGTCTACCCACGTCCCGCCGGAAAATGCTAGGGCGCCATGACGTCCAGTGATGGTCTCTCAGTAGACCACCACCCAAAGCGGTACTGACATTGCGACAGGGCCGTCAGCAACACGGCCACCACAAGGATGAGCAGGGCCGCTTTGGTCGTACGAGGCAGACCCGGTCCATCAGTCGCGGAGGGCACTTCCCGACCGCAGAATCGGCACACGACCGCGGAGGGCTGGATAGATTCGGCACAGAAGGGGCAGGGCCGGCGTCGTGGCGGAAGCATGAAGAGCAGCAAACCGGCCAAGGGGGTAAGGAGGACTGAAAGAAAAAACCATCCGATTGCAGAACGACCGAATTCCCGCGATGCCAGCAAGGCGACCGCCAGAGCGAGAAGACCGTACAGGCCGATACCGATTTCCATAGTCTTCGTGTCCGCGTCGAAGATGAGCGTCGACGTCTACCCCGGCGATTATGCCGTAATGACCGGCAATATCGACTGAAAAGTTTCCCGTCCCGCCTCAATCAGACCTCCGCCGGTCATGACTGGATCATCATGGCGGACAAATCGGCACAACTTGAAGAAACGACGTCCACCAAGGACGGCCGCCACTTCCGATTTACGATCATGGGTCAGAGGAAGGGTATAACCTTCGCCCTGTTTCCACTCCCATGGTGAAGGGCTCAAGGAGAGGTGGAGGTCCTTGCCGGCCACCTGATGGTAACGATTGATCAGGTTCTGTTTGTACTGGAGCAGAGTCCCGCCCTCTACGATCATCGCAAATACAAAGTGATGGCCCCACCAGAAGAGCGAGCGAAACGTGAATTTTTCATCCCTCTCGAAGTGCTTGGGAAAATCGAGGTATTGGTAGGGATAGTCATCTAAATGTTCGCCTTTGACGAACTGACATTTTCCCACATTGAAGGACGGGGGCGCCAGGAGGTCGGCCCCCGCTACATCGCTTTGGAGTCCCACATACAAGCCATCGAGCAAGACGCGAATCTTCTTCATAATGCGCGCCTTGTGCCGGAAGAATTGCTCATCACCGATGAGCCGAAGTTCCTCCTCCGTAAAAACCGGGTCCCTCTGGCTCATCGACATTCTACATGCATCGTGACGATTATCGGCAACAGGCCCCTCCGGTGTCCGGCGATTTCACAGTCGTCATGAAACGGCCTAGCCCTCCATTCCTCGTCTTTCATGGCCGTCAATTCGCTGCCGGGCGTCACCGTTGCGATAGCGGCATACAGCGGCAACGGTAATGCCGGACGACGCCGGCTCGTTGGGATGACTGGATCTTCAATTGAAGCTCGGTTTCCTTGCTGGACTGGAGGCTGCGGCACCGGATGATTCGTTTGTGACCATGGTCCCGCTCACTGAAACGTGTTCGCTTTTCTCCCATGCACGATTGCCGCCGCGAAATGTTAGCGTTGATGGGTTTCAAACTTCGACACAGCGAGATCAAACACTCGGCGGCATTCGGCGCAGCGAATGCCGGCGGCATCCTTCACGACATCCATCATGCATATCCCCAGCGCAGTCCGATGTGATTCGACGCACGCAGCGAGATACTCGAACGCGGCAACCTCTTGCTGGTCCATCGGTTGATCCTGACCGGGCAAGTGAGTCGCCAACGATTGGAGCGTGAGTCGATGCAACAAATTGCAGGAGGTACAAGACACAATGAGATGTTGTGGTGGGACGAGTCGTTTAAGACTCAAGCAGAGCGGATGCACCGAGAAACACTGTTGGAGAAACGCACCGCTGGTGTGGATCACAGACATCAGCGTTCCGCATCGCCCGCTAGGCAGCCAAGCGGGCTAGAGCGATCAGCGCACAGGCGCCCACCACATACGGAATTACACACGAGTAAAGGAGCACTCTCAGGCGTTGTTCGAACGAATGCTCCGGATGGCGAGCCTGCTGCTCCTTGTAGATGAATTCATAGATTAAGACGGCCAGCGTCAGGGTGAGAGCCATCACCCGGCTCGTGCGGGGCCAACTATAGACGCCGCTCAGCAGAAAATCCATCGTGAAAAACCCGCTGAAAAACAGAAGCATCGGTGCGACGATCAGCCGAATGACGTCCGCAAGTCGAGCCTGCCACACCAGCGCTTTCGATTCAGAGACCTGTGAAGAAAGATGTGAAGTCACTGGGCAATCGCCGGGTCACTGAGTTTGGCAGAGGCAGAAACCGATAGCTCCTGACAAACCTTGCAGATACGCGGGCGCTTTTTCAAGAAGGACACGGTGCCACTGGACAAGCAACTGTAATGCACGAATTCATCGCAGATCGTGCAGCGAGACCAGCCCCCCCGAAAGAGCGTGACGTTCCGGTATAAGCCTTGTTTGCACACCTTGCACGTGCGTGGTTCGATGCCCAAGAGCATCGGTTCCCAATCACCGCCTGCTTTTCGAATGCTCATAAGCCCCGAGTATACTGAAGCGATGCGACAAATGACAAGCATCGGCCATGTATGAGTGAACGATCTGATGATTCGACGATGATAGATTCATCCCTTGAGCTCACCTCATCGCTATAATGAATTTTTCATGATCACTCGATTCCGTTGACACTCTGTCAAATCGTTTGCTACTCTCTCGCCCCGTTATCCTTTGGGACTCAGCCTACAGTGAACATTAGCCAGTATCTCGAACAGAAACGGCAAGACGTCGACCGATTTCTCGATCAAGTCATTCCGACCGACAAGATCGAGCCGATGACTCTCCATGAAGCCATGCGGTATAGCTTGTTCGCAGGTGGGAAACGGGTCCGACCGATTCTAGCCCTTGCCGCCGCAGAAGCGGTCGGTAATCCCCCACCGTCTGTCTTAGCGGTCGCCTCATCGCTGGAATTAATCCATACCTACTCCCTGATCCATGACGATCTTCCGGCGATGGACAATGATGATTACCGCCGCGGCAAACCGACCAATCACAAGGTCTACGGTGAAGCCATCGCGATTCTCGCCGGAGATGCCCTGCTGACGCTGGCGTTCGAACTCTGCAGCCGAACGGATCTTATGGAGGGACTCGATCCGCAACGCCAGGTGCAGATTCTGTATGAACTGGCTGTCGGCTCCGGCCATCTCGGCATGGTGGGTGGTCAGGTCCTGGATATTCAGGCCGAGAATAAAGATATCGATCTTGCGGCGTTACAGAGGATCCATGCTCACAAGACGGGGATGCTCATCCGCGCCGCGGTCCGCATGGGGGCGATTGCGTCGTCCGCCAGCGCTGATCAATTGCAACACCTCACTGGCTTTGCGGAAGACATTGGACTGGCGTTTCAAATCGCAGACGACGTGCTGAATGTCACCGGCACTCGGGAACAGTTGGGCAAGAATGCGATGACCGATGCGCAACGCGGCAAAAAAACCTATCCGACCTTCTACGGCGTCGATGGAGCACGCACGCTGGCTGACCAATGCATTGAACGAGCCATCGCACGATTAAGCGGTTTCGGCGCCAAAGCGGATCCACTTCGGGCACTGGCCAAATACATCACGGAACGCCAGAATTAGCAGGTGCTGAAGCAGGCATCATTTCACCCACCCTTCACCAGATGCGTCGAGACGCATCCCTTCCAACGCTTCGTTCTCGTCTCGACTGCATTCTCAGCGTATCCCTCGAGAAGCAGCGCGTCCTGGCGCGCCTGGGCGGATTGGTGCAATATTGCACGCCGCGCTTTTCTCTCTTCTACGGCCTTAGACGGGAGGGAGTGCCTCTCGGCGCGCATGGGGCTGGCGAGTATAACTGCTTGCCTTTTTGAACGCCCGCTTCATAATCAACTTTGCAGAAAGTCTGTATGAAGGCGTTAGTCACTGGTGCGACAGGATTCATTGGGGGCGCCGTTGCACGCGCATTGGTGCGCGCGGGAACCGACGTTCGCGTCCTCGTCCGGCCGAACAGCGATCTCCGCAACCTGCGGGGCATGCAGGTCGAACAGGTTCATGGCGATCTCCGTGATCGCGATTCTCTGCGCCAGGCATTGAACGGCTGCCGTCAGCTCTACCATGTGGCAGCGCACTACACCCTCTGGGCCAAAGATCCGGTGGTTTTTTACGATATCAATGTGACCGGCACACGTGTCTTGCTCGAAGCCGCCCGCGAGGTCGGGACGGAACGTATCGTGTATACGAGTACAATAGGAGCCATTGGGCTCCCCCCGAATGGTGGAGTCGGTACGGAGCAAACACCCGTCTCGCTCTCCCAAATGGCGGGGCACTACAAGCGTTCGAAATATCTCGCCGAACAGGAGGTGCTGACCCTCGCTCGAGCCGGGCTGCCGGTCGTGATCGTCAATCCCAGCGCCCCGGTCGGTGCGGGGGATATCAAGCCGACGCCCACCGGCCAGATGATTGTGGACTTTATGAAAGGACGGATGTGGGCCTACATTGAAACGGGCATGAATCTGATTGATGTCGACGACGTGGCCATCGGCCATCTCCGCGCGATGGAACGCGGACGCATTGGCGAACGCTATATCCTTGGCCACCAAAACCTTACGCTTCGCGAGATCTTCACGATCCTTAGCCGGGTGACCGGCATTCCGGCGCCACGCCTCAAACTGCCTTGGCAAGCAATCCTCCCGTTGGCCTATGCAAATCGATGGTTCGCCGATTATATCAGCCGTCAGGCGCCTCGCATTCCGCTCGAAGGTGTCCGCATGGCGAAATACCACATGCATTACGATTGCAGCAAAGCGGTGCGTGAACTAGACCTGCCGCAAACATCCGCTGAAGTGGCCTTGAAAAAAGCGGTCACGTGGTTCGGCGAGAACGGCTACGCATAACAGGATGCAGAAAAAGACGTACTTTCATCAATGCGCCCCCGAACGCGCCGGGACGCTGTTAGGGTCGGCCGGTGACATGAGGACCTCTGTGAGCATATTAATTTCTAGTGAACGCTAGCCGGCCATGCTAGAAGTAGCCACTCTCCTCATAAAAACCATCGTGCTCCGCCCCTATGTCTTCCTCTTCCTGGCCGCATTCGTATTTTCTGCACAACGGCTCCTCGGCTGGCGGCGCACGGGGCTCTTTTTTCTGATCAGTTGGGTCACGGCCCTCCTCTGTGAGTTCTCCTCGACACGCACAGGTATTCCATTTGGATTGTATTACTATACCGGCTCCACAGTGGGCCAAGAACTTTACATCTCTAACCTACCATTCATGTGCTCCATCTCCTTTACGTTTCTACTTTATGCCAGTTATTGCATGGCACTTTTGTTTTTGCTTCCGACGGACCGCCAGTCGGCTGCCGCTGCACATCGCTCGCAACTGCGGTTCGACCTCGACGCCCGTACGTCCTTGTCCGTGATCTTCTTAACGGCGCTGCTTTACGCCTTCATCGATATCGTCATCGATCCAGTCGCCTTGCGCGGGGATCGCTGGTTCCTCGGCCAAATCTATGGCTATGCCTATCCCGGAGTCTATTTTGGCGTCCCGCTCGAGAACTTCCTCGGCTGGGCAGTAGTGGGCCTCATCGCGCTTTCGACATATGGCATTGTCGATAGGAAACTTCCTCCGTTGCCGGCTGCACCGGATGCCACTTCCGATGTGACCAAAAGGATTCTACTGGGATGCGGCCTCTACTACGGCGTGTTGGCATTCAATCTGGCAATCACCTTTTGGATCCAGGAACCGCTGCTTGGCATGACGGGCGTGTTCATCTATCTTCCAATTACAGCGTTCTTTTTTTTACGGCTCTTCAATAAACTGCCGATATCCCACCACATCCCCATACCCGCGTCTCGCACCTGACCCCGCCGTTGGCATTCGCCACTTTTGAAACGGTATACTGACGTAACGACCCAACAAAGGAGCTCGTATGGCGACACCAACCAGCTTCCTGAAGAACATCCTGATCAAAGTCGTTGTCGGGCTGGTGATCGGCGGACTGCTCGTTGGTGTGGCGAAGGTCTTCGGTTTTCCCGCGGTGTTCCAGGTCATGTTTTTCATCTATGCCATGCTTGGGGCTGCCGTGTTTATCCTGCTCGATGCCCCGCCCCTCGGCACGGTCGGAGGGATGAAAGCCATTCTGGGGCTGATCGCTTTCTATATTGTCGTCTCCACGATCTACATCGGCGGCGCATCGCTGCTTCCACAATTCGATCCTGAAGATGAGATGGGCAAGATCGACAAACTGCTCAAAGTGAAACGTGAGAGAGCGGCACACGAGCAGGTCGCCGTGGACGAGTCCCTCCAACAGGTCAAAACGTTGGACAAGAAAGTTCAGACCCTCACCGCCCGCCTCAATCAATTGGCGCCCGCCGCCGCCCCAGATGCCGGCTCCGCGGCAGCGATGACGGTGCCGTCACCCGGAGGTTCCGATTTGATCACGCGCGGGAAGGAAGTCTATGAACTGCACGAATGCTATAACTGCCACAAAATCGGCGGACAAGGGAGCGTCAAAAAACGCGGCCCCGTGCTCGATAACATCGGGAGCTTGTTGACCATTGAAGACATCAAGAAGAAGGTGTTCGACACGACATATCTCTACGCGGAAGGCTTCGAGAAGGAACACAAGAAGGGATTAATGCCGGACAAATATAAAGAATTGATGACTGAAGAAGAACTCGGGGCGCTCGCCGCCTATCTGAGCACGCTGAAGAATCCTGCGGTCGAGACGCCGAAGCCAATTTACGTTAAAACGAAAGTCGAACACGGATTCACGGTGTACGGGTATGTGCGTGATAGCCATGGGAGACCAGTGGGCGGCGTCGATGTGCAGGCGAAACCCCTCAAAGCAGAAGGTCATGCGGGCAGCACGAAAACGAACTCTGAAGGCTATTTTGAAATCTTCCTGCATCTACACAACGAAGATTCCGGCACCAAAATCGTCGTCACGTCGAAAGGCGCCTCAAAAGAAATCACTGCCACGTATGACTCGAACGACAAGGTCACCAAGCGCCAGGCCTCGGTCGATTTAGCGGTCGCGTCTTAAAAGGAAGCGATCGGTCATCAGCACTCAGCTATTAGTAAGAATCGAGAGACATGCGTCTTTGCCGAAGCTGACGGCAAACTGCTGAAAGGTACTATGCGAGGGTTATTCATCCGCTTTGCGATCACCTGGATCGCCGTTTTTCTAGCCGGCTACATGATTCCCGGCATTCGGGTCGAAACGGTCGGAGCCGGCATCGCGGCGAGCATTCTACTGGCGCTGCTCAATGCTATTATTCGCCCTATCCTCTACATGGTCTCCATTCCACTCATTATTCTCACGCTGGGGCTGTTCACGATCATCATCAATGCCCTCTTGCTCGAATTGGTGGCCTGGCTGGTGGAGGGATTCCACGTGAACGGCTTTTGGCCCGCCTTCTGGGGCGCTGTCGTAATTAGCATCGTGAGCACGATCCTCAATCTCTGGGTTTCTGCCGAAGGGCACTGGGAGGTTGTCTCCCATGAGCCACGCCGGCCACCACGCATCATCAATTGACGGCTTAATTGCTACCTCGACACGACCTTGTTAGAATGCTTGCCGAAAGGATGGCAGCATGGGACCAGCGGTCGAGTCTTCGACGAATAATAAGCAAACGACACTTCAAAAAACTTTGACGTCCGCTCTCAACGAGCTAGGGCTGGACGCCGCGCTGATTGCGCTTCACACCGGGGACAACGGCCCACTAATCGCACAGGTTTCTCGCGGACTCACTCCACGGGACACGCAGGCGATCCTGCGCGCCCTTTCACTCCAAGAGGTCACGACGAAATCGCACGAGCAGAGCAGCCGGACAGAGGGCGGCGATTCAAAGGTGATTCGCCTGCGCATGATTACCCCGGGCGCCAAATCGTTGCTGGCCGTACCACTCCAGTACCAACAACGAACGTACGGCATGATCATCATGGGTCGTAAAGAATCGGCGGCCTTTACCAAAAAAGAAAAAGCTTTGCTGGAAAGCCTCGCCGAGGACATTACGAAATCCCTCGAGCGGGCATCCTTGTTCGATCAGGCGCTGATTTTGAGCCGTTCATTCGTAAGTCAAGAGCCGGTCACAACTCAGGCTGTGCTGGAATCCTATGCGGCCCGCACATCGTACGCGACGCCGGATATGCAACAACGCGTCGTCACCTTTCTACAAGATACCATGCAGACCACGCCGTTTGATCGCGCGTGGGTGACCGCCTACGACCCGATCGCCGGCGCCGTCGAAGTGATCGGCATGCTTGGAGGAGAACCCAAAGGCGAGAAAAAGGATCTCAAAGCCAGTCAACGGCTCGCGCTGGAGAGCTCTGCGTCAGGATGGTCCGTTCGGCATCGCAAACCGCGAGTTGATCACGATCTCGCGTCCACACAAGGGCGGTTTCAGGACCACAAGCACTTGTACAAGGATCGATATCTATCCGCCCTGGTCGTCCCTTTTTTCATTCGAGGCCAGGTAGGAGGCACGGTCACACTGGCGTCCAAAGCCTCGATGCAATACAGCTTACCGGACGTCAAGACCTTGGAACCGCTGCTGGCGAAACTCGCCGATCTCATTCAGTCTGCATCCAGTGCGCCCGCGGCTCTTCCGGTTTCCGGAGCGACCGGTGAGGCACCAACCGACCCGATGACGTCGGCGGCTTCAGAACCGATGATTCGCAAACAGGAACGACAGGTCGCTCTGGGAGAATTCAGCGCGTTTCTTGCCACAGAAGTTCGTGAGCCGTTGGCGTCCATCCGCGCCCAGTTGGAAGATGTCACGACCCCAGGCATTCTCGATTTCGACTCCCAGACGCGTGTAGAAAATGCGATGCGCGACCTAATCCGCGTCGAATCCCTTCTGCATGAAATTCTGGACTTCGCCAAACCGTTGGAACTGAATCGCCGTATCTGCCGCATTACGGATATTATTGAAAATGCCCTGCGTGTTGTCGCGACGGATTTGGATGTAAACCGTATCGGGGTGACGAAAGACTCCGATCCACACATCAGCCCGGTTCGTTGCGACGATGGGAAGATGCAGCAAGTCTTTCTCAGCATTTTCAAGAATGCGCTGGAAGCCATGGCGCCGGGGGGGCATTTACATATCGAGGTCACACAGCCACGAGCCAGTCGCCATGTTCAGATCACCGTGAAGAATGACGGTGTGCCGATTCCCACCGAGCATGTCGGTAAAGTATTTGAACCGTTTTTCACAACGAAACGGTCCGGAACCGGTCTTGGCTTAGCATCGGTCAAGAAGATTGTCGAAGAACATCAAGGACAGATTTCGATTGCCAGCGGCCCCGGTCAAGGAACGGCGGTCATCATTCGCATGCCGGGCCAACAACGGGGCGGGCCCTATCGTGGCCGAGGCCGAAGACCGCCACGAAGGCGTTGAATAATCTGTGCAATTTTCGACAGCAGCGATCGCTTGACAGGGTTTGTGAAGGTCGTTAAGATGGCGGCCTGGTTAGACTTATTGCCATCTCGTCATTCGCTTTCACCCATATCTTTTTACAAGGAGTCGGCCATGAAGACACTGTTGAGTACTGCGGTTGGGGTCGGTCTCATCGTTTCTGCCTCGCTCGTCTTTGCGAACCCGGCGTTACTGCCAAAACATCCTGGTTATCCAGGCGCCACCGCTCAAAGCCCGGTGAACGGACAGTCAACGTCCAACGATCCAGGACAGACCAATTTGGGCGGAGAAAAGGCCATGCTGCAGTCCGCCGAGTATGGCAAACACACGATGCAGTCCCTTAAGCCCGAAACGGGACGCGATGCCATCGTGAACGAAAACGGCGCCGGCCGCGTGCCCAAGCATCCCGGTTATTACGACTATAAAATCGAGCCACCAGTGACATCGGCAACGAAGATCACGGGCGACCGCAAGATTAACTAAGTTAGTCTGACTTTCCATAAAAGGGGATCGCTTGCAGCGGTCCCCTTTTTTGTCTTCCCATCTTTCCCCTTCCTTCCGTCACGTTTCAGGAGCAGAACCGCATAGCCAGTGGTATCATAGCTATGGTTCCGGCCACCACGGTGACACCACATTGACCATGACTGCTGCTCAAGAAACCGTCATCCTTCAAGGGCACATCATCGATTCGCTAATTTTGGCAAAAGTGCTGGACACTATTCTGATGATGGGGGGAAACTTCGACTTGAGTGAGGTGCAGATCGGCACGACGCGGCAAGAACCCTCACGCGCTACCATTACCGTTCGCGCCGCCTCACACACGCTTCTCGCCGATATTCTCACCGCCATTCAACCACACGGCGCCGCCGTGGCGCGAGAAACGGATTGCATGATCGAAAACGCCCCTGCTGTCGGCGTATTTCCCGACGGATTCTACGCGACGACGCACCTCCCCACTCACATTCGATTGAAGGGACACTGGATTGATGTTCAGGCCATCGAAATGGACCTTGGCATCCGTATCGACCCGACAAAGACTACCGCTCATGCCATTCCGATGAATGAGGTGCAGGCCGGTGATCTTATTGTGACGGGGCGAGAGGGTATCCGCGTGCTACCGCTCCAACGACCAGCTGAGCGAGACGTCTTCGGCTTTATGGAGGCGCAAGTTTCCTCGGAACGCCCGCATGGTCCTATCATTGCCGATATTGCGCGGCGGATGCGGACATTGGGGGAAGCAGGTGGGATGCACGGGAAAGTACTATTGGCGGGAGGCCCGGCGATTATTCATTCGGGTGGTCGGGACGCGCTTACCTGGCTGATCGAATCAGGGTTTATTCATGTCTTATTTTGCGGAAACGCCCTAGCGGCCCATGATATGGAGGCGCACTTATTCGGTACGTCACTCGGCTATGGCCTCTCGGCCGGTCACACGTTGCCTCACGGTCATGAGCATCATTTACGCACGATCAACCGCATTCGAGCGATCGGCAGTATCGAACAGGCGGTGCGATCCGGTGCAATCACGCAGGGCATTATGGCGGCGTGCGTGCGGCGACAGGTCCAGGTCGTCATGGCAGGCACGATACGGGATGATGGCCCACTGCCGGGGGTGATCACCGATTCCGTGCTCGCTCAAGCCGCGATGCGGGCTGCCCTCCCTGGTGTCAAACTGGCGCTGCTCGTGGCGTCGACGCTTCATGCCGTCGCGACAGGAAATCTCTTACCTGCCACCGTTCCGACGGTGTGCGTGGACGTCAATCCGGCAGTGCCGACCAAACTGACGGATCGGGGCAGCTTTCAAGCCGTCGGACTCGTCATGGATGCTGCCTCGTTCTTGCGAGAACTGGCGCGGGAGCTGGGATGGAAACCATGAGACGCCTTCTCGTCTGCCCGCCTGATTATTTCGGCATTGAATATGAAATCAATCCATGGATGCGTGTTTCTAATACGGCCGACTTGCCACGCGCCCGTAGACAATGGCACGACTTGATGCACGAGCTGGAGCACACCATCGGCCTGGCGCTGGAACGAATGGAGCCCATCGCAGGTCTTCCGGACATGGTCTTCACCGCGAATGCTGGCGTGCTATACGGCCAACGCGCCGTGCCCAGTCGATTTCGCCATCCGGAACGACAGCGCGAGGAGCGATATTTTGAACAGTGGTTTCGGGGGCACGGCTATGAGGTGGTGCTCTTGGAGGAAGGACTGTACTTCGAAGGCGCTGGTGATCTGCTGGGGTTTCCCGATATCTGGTTCGGCGGATATCGACAGCGCACGGACATCCGGGCGTATCCGCGCCTCAGTGAGATTTTCGGCCGCGAAATTATTCCTCTGGAGCTGGTGAACCCACACTTCTACCATCTCGACACCTGTTTCTGCCCTCTCAGCGGGGGGGAATTGCTGTACTACCCACCGGCGTTCGATGCTTATGCTCAGACAGTGCTGTCCGACCGCATCCCGAAAGATCGGCGCATGATTGTTCCTGAAGCAGAAGCCCTTCGATTCGCCTGCAATGCAGTGTGCATTGACAGGCACGTCGTGCTTCCAGAAGGCTGCCCCGATACCATGCAGCGCTTGGAAGAACGGGGTTATCAGCCCCACGCCGTGGCATTGGATGAGTTCATGAAAGCCGGCGGCTCGGCAAAGTGCCTGACGCTTGCGCTCCAATGAGATCTAGCAGGATGTTAAAACAGGCTTCCAGCTTTGTCTCGCGTCGCTCAGAGGCTCAACGTACCGCAGAGGAGGATCCGCCTCATCGACCGCTGCGGTCGCACCTCGGGAAGGGCTGAGTCCCGGCGCACGTGGGGCTGAGAGGGTGTAATTGGAAGGCCTTTTTCAACATCCTGGAGTGTATTCTGGTATTCTTGTTTTTGATCTCGATCGAGCCTTCACTAGGCAGAGCGATCTTTCAATCTTCTGCTAACTCATCTCTTGCGAAACAGCCACGCAAAATATAATCCGGCTACCGCAATCGTCACTAATTCAATGGTCAATAACAGTCGGCTGATCACGCCGGCATCCTCTTGCACCACCCCCTCACCACCAGACGGCGCCAGAATGAAATGAAACCCCAAGAAGGCAGGCGGCTGCCCCGGCGCTGTTTCCCATGGCGGAAAGAGAATCGCAGCAATCAAGCCGGCCACCATGCCATACAGAATGGGAAGATTCATATCATCCTTTTTCGGCTGCACGGTGGCTGTAGGCAACGGTGTGACAGGTCGGCCGCATTGCATGCAAAACCGGCTGTGATCGGGTGATGATTTGCCGCAGGCTGGACAGATCATAAGTCTGCAAGTGTGCAGAATATGGGAATAGTATACGACCTGTTGGGCCGGAACGAAAGGAGGAAGACCGAAAGGAAAACGACCTTCAGGTGCTCCGTGTCCGTGAACATTGGCTGCGCGTTCAGGGTTCAATTACATTGCTGAATTTCATGACCGTAATGTGCTGTCACCTTTAACAATTCGAAAGTCACAGATAACGTGTCCATCTACTAACATGGCATAATCGGGTGACTGGAGCGACCAATTCCGGAGTGTCTAGTCGTTTCTATTGAGTTTGGGATTCATCGCACATTCAGCATTGGTCTCTGTCTTTGACACCATCAGGTGTCATACCTATAATCCGAGCCTCTTAGAGGAACCATATCGATGCATGATCTCGTGCCGACAGAGCGTCGGGTTGCTGTGATCGGAGCCGGAGCGTGGGGAACCTCGCTCGCGCGGCATCTGGCCAACAAGGGGCTCTCGGTTCGCCTGTGGGCCTACGAACAAGACGTCGTTGAAGCGATCCGGAGTAAACGGGAGAACACGATTTTTCTATCCGGTGTTCAGCTGCCATCTTCAGTCTACGTCACCGGCTCGCTTCAAGAATCCGTTCAGGACATCGACCTGCTTGTGTTCGCCGTGCCGTCTCATGCCGCTCGCTTGGTGCTCCAACAGCTTGGGCCTGTTTTACCTCCTCTCACTCCAATCGTGAGCGCGACGAAAGGCATTGAAGAACATACGTTCAAATTGATGTCCCAAGTTATGGAAGATGTCTTACCTTCGCGCCTACATCCCTTGATTTGCGTTCTTTCCGGACCCAGTTTTGCGATGGAGGTCTGCCACGACCGGCCGACGGCGGTTGTCTTAGCCGGTCAAGAGACTGACACCGTCCGTACGCTGCAACACGTGTTTATGACACCGTGTTTTCGTGTCTATGCTGGAACGGATGTGACCGGCGTACAACTTGGGGGGGCCATAAAAAACGTGATGGCCCTGGCGGCCGGAGTGGTGGATGGTCTTGGTCTGGGGCACAATGCCCGAGCCGCCTTAATCACGAGAGGGCTGGCCGAAATGATTCGACTTGGCATCGCGCTCGGCGCCGATCCAAAAACCTTCTATGGTCTTTCAGGAGTCGGCGACCTTGTCCTGACCTGTACAGGCCCTTTGAGCCGCAATCATACAGTCGGCGTCAGGCTCGGACGCGGAGAACAACTGCCGGACATTCTTCAGGGGGCTCAGACTGTAGCAGAAGGTGTACGCACGTCCAGTGCGGCAGCCGGATTGGCGCGCCGCTATAAGGTCGATATGCCGATTGTCCAAGCCGTCTGCGCCGTCCTCTTCGACGAAAAATCACCACAGGAGGCGGTGGGAGAACTCATGGAACGCGCCGCCAAAGAGGAAACAGGATACTGAAAATGGCACTCAGCTTTGTTTACAGCTCGCCTGCGGCCGCGCTAAGTGACCTTTTGAACACCCCGCACATTGAATTTCTTGTACAGTAAAGTATGGATCAAAAATTACTGAGAAAACTTCTGTCTGATTTTAGGACCGGAAAGACGACCATTGAAACGGTGCTGGGCCGACTGCGGACCCTGCCGTATGAAAATCTGGGGTTTGCCTCTGTGGATCATCACCGGTCGATCCGCCAGGGGTTTCCTGAAGTTATTTTTTGTGAGGGCAAGACACGCGCGCAGGTATTAGGAATTGCCCGTCGTTTGTTAAAAAAAGGCGGTCCCTTATTGGCCACTCGCGTGGAACCGGAGATCGGCCGGGCGCTCACCCGCCTGGATGCTCGTGCGGTCTATCATGAACTGGCCAGGGTCGTCGTACTCGAGCAGCGAAGGCCGATCCTTGAAGGAGACATCCTCGTCATTACGGCCGGCACGTCCGATATCCCGGTCGCGGAGGAAGCGCGCTTGACGGCCGAGATCATGGGTAGTCGCACTGAGGCGATTTATGATGTCGGCGTGGCCGGCATCCATCGCCTGTTCGGTCGACACGAGCGATTGCTGAAGGCGCGCACGCTGGTCGTCGTGGCCGGCATGGATGGTGCCCTGCCGAGCGTGATTGGCGGTCTCGTCGATCGCCCAGTCATCGCCGTTCCCACAAGTCGCGGGTACGGGGCGAGCTTCGGAGGTCTGGCCGCCCTCTTAACCATGCTGAATTCTTGCGCAGCCGGTGTGGGTGTCATGAATATCGATAATGGCTTTGGAGCCGGTTGTTTGGCACATCGAATAAATATCATGGGGAAGGACTAAATGTTCTTCGTGTCCTTATCGAAAGCACGCCGATTCAAGATGAACGTTGATCATCTTCCTTCAGCGCCAACCTGCCCCGTTTCGGCCATGCGTTCATGTGGGTCCGCACTCCGTTCTCTCCCACAGTCAGCAGCTTGGCCCGAATTTCGTAGTCATAGGTCCCCGGTCCCACCAGCTCTTTCGACTGATCCATCCCGTCCCATGTCAGCACGATCTTAATTCGAGGCTTGCTGTCCATGGCCGATGCCGCCGACACACCACGCTCCTGTTTGTCGAGCGATTGACGGTTCGACAAAAACCGCATGGAGCGCATGGATGGCGAACTGATGAGCGTCGACACCTCCAGCAAGAGCTGCCGGTCAGTGTCATTGGGCAATTCGATCTCGATCGTAAAGTCCAGCGTGCCTTGGCCTGGAGCATAGGAGGTAGGTGCAATGATGACGGATATGATCTTCAATTCCGGTGGAATGACCGGTCCTCTCTTTCGTTTTGCGGCGAAGGCATGGACGGGCACCATGGTGAGACACATGAAGCACACGATCGCGATGACACCCATGCGGCCAATGAACGTCTGGGCCACGATCTGAAATTGTTTATTGGACATGTCGTTGCATTGCAGGAGTGGGACAAGTCGTATGAAAGCCGCCCGTGGATATCATAGGGCACTATGGCTGTCAATGCTCAATCCGTGTATCGTCAACACGCCTTTAGGTCTCGGAGTGGTTTTGTTAAGATGACCGCCGCTTTGGCGGCCAAGATCCGCGCCGTGGGAAGAGGAATGAATGCGACAACTGCACTTTGACTGTTTCTCGGGCATCAGCGGCGATATGACGCTCGGTGCCCTAGTCGACGCCGGGCTGCCGTTAAAAGAGCTGTCCCGTGCACTGAAAGATTTCCCGGCAGGCGGGTATCGACTCCGCGCAAGAAACGTCATGCGCGGGGGGTTGGCTGCCACGAAAGTCGATGTCGTCATTCAGAACGGCTTCCGTTCCCCGCTCTCGTTACGCCGCATTCAACGGCTGATTACGAGCAGTCGTCTCCCGCGCGCGGTCCAACAGCAGAGCCTGGCGGTGTTCGAGTGTCTGGCACGCGCTGAAGGGATAGCGCATCGCGTCAGTCCTTCAGACGTGACGTTTCACGAAGTCGGCGTGGTCGATTCATTGATCGATGTCGTCGGCTCCATTATAGGTTGTCATTTGCTCGGCGTTCAGCGCATCACCTCGTCGGCCGTCAACCTGGGCTCCGGATGGATTGATTCCGCACATGGACGGCTCCCCGCGCCGGGACCGGCCGTTGCAGCCTTGGCCCGGGAGATTCCAGTCTATACCACCGGCCCGTCTCGTGAGCTCACTACCCCAACCGGCCTTGCGCTCCTCAGAACACTGGCACAGGAGTTTGGTTCTCTACCAATCATCCGTCCCACGGCCATCGGCTATGGAGCCGGCAGCGCCGACCCCGAGGGATGGCCGAACGCGCTCCGCGTTTTCATGGGCGAGGCTGTCTCGCCCACTCGTAATATCGATACCATTGTCCAAATCGAAACGAATCTGGATGATCTTCAGCCGCAGGCCTATGAGACCATCATGGAACGGCTGTTTTCCGCCGGTTCCGTCGATGTGACGCTGACACCGGCGATCATGAAACATCAACGCCCCGCTATCGTATTGATGGCTCTTGCCCCGCCAGCCAAGGCCCATGCTGTCGCCGAAATTCTTCTGCGGGAAACCAGTACGCTCGGAGTCCGCATGCAAGAAATGCAGCGAGTGGTGCTGCCTCGACGCATGGATGTAGTGGAGACCGCGAGCGGAAGGGTCCGGATGAAAGTGGCCGAGTTGGGAGATGGCCACGTCAAGGCGGCTCCGGAGTATCAGGATTGCAAGCGGATCGCGGAGCACTCGGGGCGACCGATCCGGGACGTGATGGAAGAGGCGGCGTTCGCCTACAGGCACAAAACTCATTTAACAATCAAAAATGTAAAAGGCAAAAGTGATCAACGGGACGGATCGGAAAACAGAAGAGATGTAAAAGGCAAAAAGAAGCCTGCATCCACGTAGTGCGCATGTGTAATTTTGAGTTTTGAATGGCGATGAATATCCTTATTTACATCCTCATGTTTCTTGCTTCTGTCGTGGTGACCTTGGGCGGCTGCGCCCTATTCACGAACGGTATTGAATGGTTGGGCAAACGACTAAAGGTCCCAGAGGGTGCCGTCGGAAGTATTTTTGCCGCGATCGGCACGACCTTGCCCGAGACTTCGATTCCCGTCATTGCGATTTTCTTCGGCACCGGCCAAGAACGGACGGAGGTCGGATTAGGGGCGATCCTCGGCGCGCCCTTCATGCTCAGTACATTGGTCCTCCCAATTCTTGCAGGCCTATTAATTGTCTATGCCGGGCTCGGCAAGCGAAGCGCGGCCTTCCATCTCGACTATCGAGAGGTACGTGTCGACCTCCAATTTTTTCTCGTCGCCTATGCATTGGCCATGGCCTGCGTGTTTGTATCCACTCCTCTCATCCGATACATGGTGGCTGGCCTCCTCGTCGTCCTCTATGGCTTCTATATTCGAAGCAAATTTGCCGCTGACCATCAGGAGAACACCGATCTTGAACCATTGTTTTTTGCGCGCCGCGCCATGCGCCCTTCGTATATGATCATCGGGATTCAAGGAATGCTCGGGCTCGTTGGATTAGTGGGCGGCGCACATTTGTTTGTGACGGCTGCCAAATCATTGTCGGTTGAACTGAATGTGTCACCTCTACTGTTGGCGCTCCTCATCGCCCCGCTCGCGACAGAGCTTCCTGAAATGTCCAACAGCTTTCTCTGGCTGTATCAAAAGAAAGATACCTTGGCAGTCGGCAATGTGACGGGCGCCATGGTCTTTCAAGGGACATTCCCCGTCTCTGTCGGCCTGATTGGCACCAATTGGAATCTGGGGCCGACCGCCATGACCACCATGGGGCTTGCCCTGATTGCCGTTGGAATGAGTTTCATGCAGTTGCTGTGGGGGGGACACTGGCGCCCGTGGCTGCTGGGCCTTAGCGCCTTGCTGTATATGGGATTTACGCTGTATTTATATGGATCGTAACAGGATGTTGAAAAAGGCCTTATTACACCCGCCCTTCCCCAGGGGAGCCAAGACGCGCCCCTTCCCAAACTTGGTTCTCGCGTCGCTCAGAGGCTCAACGTACCGCCCACGGGCAAAGAGCTTGTCTCGGCAAGCTCAGGGCGGGCGGGTGAAATGGTACGCTTCGTCTTTAAGATCCGCCGGAGGAGAGAGGCAATGGGCATGAGGACGGGGCAACAGGTAAAGAAGGTGAAGCCGACCCTCGGCATCACGATGGGAGATCCGGCTGGGATCGGCCCCGAAGTCATTGCCAAGGCATTGGCGATGCCTAATGTAAACCGTCTCTGTCGGCCCATCGTGATCGGTTCACTGCCCGTCATGGAAGAGACGGTCCGGTGGCTTCGCCTCCCACTCAACGTCATCCCGGTATCAGAACGCAAGTTGTCGGCCCCAGGTTCCGGATGCATAGCGGTCCTTGATCCGTTGGAGCGTCCGCTCGGCAAATTTCCGATGGGCGCAGTCTCGGAGAAAGCCGGCGCCGGTTCGGTGGCCTTTATTCTGAAGGCCGTTCATTTAGCCCAGACCCGGTGTCTCGACGCGGTCGTCACCGGACCGATCAACAAGGAATCCATCAATCTCGCCGGCTATCACTATCCAGGCCATACCGAGCTCCTCGCGGATCTGACCAAAAGCAAAGAGGTCGGGATGATGATCCTCGGCGGACCATTGAAAATCATGTTCGTGACAACCCATGTCGCGATCCGGGATCTTCCCGATAGCCTGTCCGCAAACGGGATTGTGCGGTCGATCCGTCTCGCCCACCGCGCGATGAAAGAATATTTCGGCGTAGCCAAGCCGCGCATCGGAATCGCGGCGCTGAACCCTCATGGAGGAGAAGGAGGCCTGTTCGGAGAGGATGAGCGACACAACATTCTTCCGGCTGCCCGCCGGGCCAGGCGCATGGGAATCGATGCCAGCCCTCCGATGCCGGCCGACACGCTGTTCGGAAAGGCGGCGCGGGGAGAATTCGATGCAGTCGTGGCCATGTACCATGATCAGGGACTGATCCCGCTCAAAATGGTCGCATTCGGTGAGTGCGTCAACCTGACGGTGGGGTTACCAATCATTCGAACATCCGTAGATCACGGAACGGCCTATGACATCGTCGGCAAAGGAGTAGCCGATTGCGGAAGTTTGGTCGAGGCCATTAAAATGGCCGCACGGTTAGCACAAGCAGATCGGCTGAGGAGGACATGACGGATCAGAAGTCGGCCTTGGAGATGCTGGAGCGTCAGATCCAAGAATTGGACGCCGTGTTCAAGGAGGCGTCAAAGGATATCAATACCGTTCGCGGTAGCGAACGGGTTGCGGCTTGGAAAAAGCGCACGGTGCCGCTGCTGGCCGAGCACCTCGGACAAAAAGAAGCCCAGCGGTTTATCATGACGAAACCGGGCCCCTCATTCACCCGTGATCTCGATGAAGAATTGAGCGATGAAGTCGATTTGTATCGAAGCTATCTGACGGCTTTAGCAAACCGGCTGAAGAGCGCCAGCCCCGGCTGATCGCCGTGCAGATTTCTCCGCCCCCGCCACAGAAACGCCTCGGGCAAAATTTTCTCATCGACGCTAATATCGTTCGAAAAATCGTTTCCGCGGCCGCCCTCGAGCCCGGGGACACCGTGTTGGAGATTGGCCCTGGCCGAGGTGTTCTGACCCGTGCCTTGTGTGAAACAGCCAAGGCGGTCATCGCGCTTGAAATCGACCAGCATCTTGTCCAATATCTGAACAAGACGCTCACCTGTCCCAATCTGGACCTCCGTCACGACGACGCCCTACGCTTCCCATACGATACACTCCCTGACCGAACCGTGGTTGTCGCCAATCTCCCCTATTACATCTCCACGCCACTCTTGTTCACATTGCTTGAGGCAAAGGATAGGGTCGGCCGCATGGTGTTGATGCTGCAAGCCGAAGTTGCGGAGCGCATCGTCGCCTCCCCAGACACCGAGGCGTACGGGATTCTCTCCGTCCTCACGCAATACCGGACCGAAGCTAAGATCGCGTTTCGCGTCTCCAAAAACTGCTTCCGGCCCAGACCCGACGTAGATTCAGCCATCATCACACTCATGGTGCGGCCACACCCTGCCATCGCCGCGCCGAATGAAGCCCTCTTCGTCAAAGTTGTCCGTGCCGCCTTCGCCCACCGCCGCAAGACGCTTATCAATTCCCTGCGCGACGAAGGCTTCCCTCCCGCTCAACTCGCCACGGCATTGTCCCAGGCACACATCGACCCAACACGCCGCGCCGAAACACTATCGATACTAGAATTCGCCGCGCTCACTGATGCCCTCGCAACAATGTCTCCCTCGCTGTCATAATGGATGTGCTATTTTTTTGGCTCTCTCTTCATCCCCCAGACTTGTAGGGCCGCGCCACTGCGCGCGTGGAGCGAACACCTTCCGAGATGGGCGGTCTGTGAGCATAAGGGGGCCCCCGACGCGCCCTCCCTTCCGATGGTTTCGATTCAATTTACGCATAGATAAATGTGCATAGTACGTCATGTATACTTCTTTTCCCTCCCGGCGGAAGAGGCCTTGGATGACCCCCACTGCGCGCATCGAGCGAGCACATTCCTATCGTGCGCGCTCTGCGAGCAAACGGGTCACCAAGGCCTCCTGCAGCCTCTCCATTTCTTTGAATTCAATTCCTCCCTGTGCTACCATTCCTCGCATGGGTGTTTCTACCACGGCGAAGCGCGGTCACGCTCGCGGTGCTTCCCCTCAATCTTCACATGTTCCCCATGAAGTGATCGGTGTCGTACTGATCACGTTGAGTCTCCTAATTCTTCTGGGGCTGCTCTCCTACGCTCCATCCGATCGCACCTTTTTTGCCTCGACTTCGCCATCCATCACGCCTCCCCCTACACGGAATATGATCGGCACCGCCGGAGCGTCGCTCGCAGCCGGTTTATTTTGGCTCATCGGCACCGCCGCCTATCTGCTGCCGGCCCTGCTGTCGGTGATCGGAGGCCGGTGCTTCGTCCACGGGGCATTACAGGTCACACTGCGAAGCGCGGCCGGTTCGGCTGTGGTGTTGTTGTTTTTAAGCGGATTCCTGCACTTGGAACTAACCGGCATCCCGACAATTTCCAGCGGCATGGTGCAAAAGGGCATGGCCGGAGGGGCGGTCGGTCAATTCGTCGCAGATAACCTGCGCAGCTCGTTCGCCACCACGGGCGCACACATTCTCATTCTGTCAGGCCTGTTGGTTTCATTGCTGCTGGCCACTCCCGTGTCTCTCACGGATCTCTGGCGGCGATTACCAGAATGGTGGATCAGCCTATCTGAGACCGTTGCCGCGTTGATTCCCGAACGAACGGTACCATCGGAGAAAGTGAAAAAAGTCAAGACGAAGCCCGTTAGAATCAATCGCTCGGCGTTGACTGACTCGGCAGATGAGGATGCCGCTCGCGAGCTTCCTGAGATCGTCTCCCCACAACAGATGACGAGTGCGACCAAAGCCGCTGCTGCTCCGGCCAACGAGACCGACGAGGACTCGGACATGGTCGTGTCGAAATCCGTGCCGGCCGGTTATCTCCTGCCCGATGCTCGCGAACTACTGAGCGAAGTGCCCGGGCCGTCCGAACGCATGACGGATGAAATGCTCAAAGGTCAAGCCGACGTATTGGCTCGAGCACTGCTCAGTTTCGGTATTGAAGGCAAGGTCACCGAGATCCACCCGGGTCCCGTGATCACGATGTATGAGTTTGAGCCGGCGCCTGGCGTGAAAGTCGCTCGCATCGTCAATCTCAGTGACGATCTCGCGTTAGCACTCAAGGCTGCCAGCATTCGAATCGTCGCACCTCTCCCCGGAAAATCGGTGGTGGGCGTGGAAGTACCCAACCGGCACCGGGAAACCGTGTCGCTCAAAGAGGTACTCACAAGCGAAGCCTATACCCATTCACGATCGAAACTGACGATGGCCTTGGGCAAAGACATTTTCGGCAAATCGGCGACGGCCGACCTTAAAACGATGCCGCATCTCCTGGTCGCGGGGGCGACAGGAGCAGGCAAGAGCGTCGGGCTGAACACGATGTTGTTGAGCATTTTGACGAAAGCGAAGCCCGACGAAGTCAAGCTTCTCTTGATCGATCCCAAGATGCTGGAGCTGCAAACGTACGATGGCATTCCACACCTCCTCCGTCCGGTCATCACAGATGCCAAGTCGGCCAATCGCGGACTCGGCTGGGTGGTGCAGGAAATGGAACGTCGGTATAAACTCCTCGCCGAAGCGGGGGTGCGCAACGTCGATTCATACAATCGCCGAGTTGCCGATGCGCAAGGCAAGCTCCGGTCGTCCTCCAAACCGGAGCAGACGGAATTACCCATTGAATTCTTGAGCGAGGAAGAGCGGCTATCTGCCGGTGAAACAACGGCCGCAGCGACGGAGTCTCGGCCTGCACCTTCAACCCCGCCGTCGCCGCTTCCGTATATCGTCGTGATGATCGACGAACTGGCCGACCTCATGATGGTGGCGCCGAAGGATGTCGAGGATAAAATCGCCCGACTGGCGCAGATGGCGCGAGCGGCCGGCATTCATCTGATCCTCGCCACGCAACGCCCGTCCGTGGATGTGCTCACCGGATTGATCAAAGCGAATTTCCCGGCGAGAATCTCGTTTCAGGTGTCTTCCAAAACCGACTCGCGCACCATTCTGGATGCCAACGGCGCGGAAGCCCTCCTTGGTCGTGGCGACATGCTATATCTCGCCTCCGGCACGGGACGCCTTACGCGCTTGCATGGATCGTTCGTCTCGGATGAGGATGTGCGCCGCGTCGTCGAATTCGTGAAGAAACAAGCCACACCGACTTATAGCGAAGAATTGCAATCAATCTCGCAAGAAGAGACGACCGAAGAACAAGCAAAGGACGAAGTATACGAACAAGCGAAGGATCTCGTATTGACCGGCGGCCAGGCCTCGGCGTCCTTGATTCAACGGCGACTGCGAGTCGGCTATCCGAGAGCGGCGCGCATGATTGAACGCATGGAAGAGGAAGGCCTCGTCAGCGCCCCGGCCCGCGACGGACGGCGAGAGGTGATTGGGCGAAAGGGGCCGGTGGGAGAGGTGGAGGAATGATGAAGGATAGTGTAGGCGGGAAGGACAATGGGGGCGTTCCTTGTGCTCGCGCACCGCGCACGATGGGAATGTGCTCGGCGGACCCGCGCAGTGAGGCCCGCCCCAACCGTCCTTCCCGCCTCTATCATAAAGTGGTCCTGTTACTCCTTACGGTTATGGGCCTGCCTTTCACTCTGCTTATATCATCGGCAGGGTTTGCCGCCGACGAGGGGAAGGAAACAGGTAAGGACCAGAAGGAAGTGTTGGAAGTCGTGAAGAAGTTGCAGGCACGGTACGAGCAGACGAAGGATTTGCAGGCGGATTTTCAGCAGACGACGCGGATTGAAGGGTTTGCGACACCATTGACCTCGAAGGGGCGGATGTTGATCAAGAAGCCCGGCTTGCTGCGGTGGGATTACCGGGACCCGACGGTGGAAGAGATTTACGTGAATCGGAATGACGTGATGATGTATGTGCCCGAACACAAACAAGTGTTGGTGGGTAAACTGACGCAGATGGCCGCGTCCCAAGCGCCGCTGCAATTACTTCAGGGCGTGGCAAAAATCGATGAAGAATTCGATATTGAATCGACGCGCGGGGGAGAGCGAGGAGAAGGCGGACTTCCGCTGATCACGCTGACGCCCAAATCGGCAGAACCGGACGCGTCACGGTCGGTGTCAAAACTGGTGGTCGAAGTTCAGCCTAAAATCTACTTCATTAAGACTGTCACCATACATGAAATGAGCGGCAACATTTCCACGTTTGCGTTCAGTGATCTCAAGCCGAATGCAGGGCTGAAAAGCGATGTCTTCATGTTTAAGGTGCCGGCCGGAGTGGAAGTGATCAAAGCGCCTACGCTGTCACCGCCGTGAGTCGTCCTCGTCGAACTTATCAGCCGCTGCACGGAGCAATGAAACATAAACGGTTCACAAGGGGAAGGTCATGATCGCGACCAGCACGAAAGGGATCTCCGAAGCCGTCCGGAAGGCAATCGCCGCGCTCGACTTCGAACAGGTCAGGCAGCAGTATTGGGATCAGAACGAATTCGTCTGCCTCCCTCACTTCCTGTCTTCAGCGGTGGTCGAGGAGTGTTTGCTGCCCTCGGTCCAAGACTTGAAACCACGGCTCAATCGCAACTATATTCCGGGTCACAAGAAAGGCGGAAGCGTCAGTTATTATACGGTCCGGGAGCAGGCCCCGGCATTCTTGGAATTCTATCGATCACCGGCCTTCATCGACTTTTTAAGTCGCCTGGTGGGGGCCCGCCTCATGCTCTGCCCCGAAAATGATCCCCATGCATGCGCCTTGTACTACTATACGGAGCCCGGCGACCATATTGGCTTCCACTATGACACGTCATACTATAAGGGAGCCCGCTATACCATCCTGATGGGGCTTGTCGATCGCTCGCCGTCGTGTCGCCTGGTCTGCCAACTCTACAAGGATAATCCGCAGCGTCAGATGAAAGAACTGGAGCTTGCCACCGAGCCCGGCACCGTGGTGATTTTCAACGGAGACAAACTCTGGCACGCCGTCACACCATTAGGAGAGGGTGAAGAGCGGGCGGTGCTCACTCTTGAATACGTCACGAATCAAGAGATGGGGTCTATCAAGCGTATTTATTCCAACCTGAAGGATGCCTTCGGCTATTTTGGACTGAAGGCGCTCTTGCCCGGCAAACGGTAGCGGTCAGCATTTAGGTTAGAAAGACTACTGGCGCTTCTGCCTGAAACTGATGACTGAGAGCTGATCGCTGAGACCTTTTCGGCACGCCCGGCATTCAGCCATCAGCCTTCAGTGTTCAGCCTCGAACGAACAGAATGGCCTCTTTTGCTTCGTATCTTTAGTTTGAAGCTGATGGTTGAGAGCTGACCCCCTGATAGCTTCTCTTCCAACTTATACCGCAAATTGGTCTTTCAAGACGACATGCTGACCCACTGATTTCCGAATCACATTCAACAATTCTTCTTTCATGACAGGCTTGATGAGATAGTCACGCACGCCTTGGCGCATTAACGACACGGCCAACTCGACGTCGGGATAGCCCGTCATCACGACGACCGGCACGCCCGGAAACTGACTTCGGAAATAGGCGATTGCTTCCTTCCCGTTAATTTTTGGCATGCGAATGTCACAGAGCACGGTATCGACCATTAACGGATTATCGCCCGACCGTATCGCTTCAATCGCCTCTTCTCCGTCAGCCGCCTCCACGACCTCATACCCGTCCTTCGCAAGCATCAGTGAAATCGGCTTTCGCACCTGGGCCTCGTCGTCGACGACGAGAATCCGGCCTTGGCGCATGCCTTCTGCTGAATGAGTGACGGTCATCATGATGCACCTCCTTCTTAGGCGGTTGTGGGTGGGAACTTGACGGTGAATGTACTGCCCTTGCCTTCATCACTTTCGACCGCAATTCGCCCGCCATACTTGCTGACGATCTTGTAGACGATGCTGAGTCCTAGCCCTGTTCCTTTGCCGGGATCCTTGGTCGTGACAAACGGGTCAAAAAGCTTTGCCAGTAAATGTGGAGGAATCCCGCATCCTGTATCCTGAATGGACACGGTGACCGTGTCGTCCTGGAGGGACGTCCGCAATGTTAACTGTCCGACGCCGCTCATGGCTTCCACAGCGTTGCTGATCAAATTGACGAACATTTGATCGATTTCCGTGCGTCGCGCGCGAAGTCTCGGTGTTTGTTGAAATTCGGTCACGACCACCACCTGCCCGTATTGGGGACACCGTTGAACTAACCGCACGGCCTCCATCAGCCGCTCACACACATCCAGATCGATTTCGCCGTCTCTCGAGGCTGGACGGGCATAGCACGCAAAGTCCCGCACCACTTCCCCCACGTGTACGGAGCACTGGACGATATCCCGGGCATACTGTTTCACCTTCTCATGGTCATCTTCCTCCAAAATGACCTGGGCCATCCCGAGAATGCCTTGCACCGGGTTATTAATTTCATGCGCCATCCCAGACACCAGCGTTCCGAGACTGGATAGTTTTTCGGCTTGGATAAGTTGATCTTGGAGCTGCTTTTGCTCCGTCACATCCCACATAACCAAACCTGCCTGCCGAAGTGGATTGCTGTGCAGCGTGACCGGAAACGGACGATAGCGATAGACGTGTTTGCGGATTTCAATGTCACGTTCTTCCAGGGATGTTCCACGGCACGCGGCGGACCGGAGATCTTCAGCCAACCGCGCCCACTCGTGTACCGGAAGTGAAACGACTTCTCGAAGCGCGCTGCCGATCAGCGTCGCCACTTCAGGACGAAGATGCGTCTTCGCTTGAGGGTTCGCGTACGCGACTCGCAGCTCCTCATCGACGATCAAAATCACGCATGGGAGGGACACGAGGATCGCATCGAGCCTGCCGTAGGCATCATGTAACGCTTTCTGCGCTCGTCGACGTTCCATAAACTGCCCGATCTGGCTAGCCATCGCGCTTAACATCTGCAGAAGGTCTTCATGCGGACGGCACTTATCGCAGCTGAAAAATTCGACGACCCCGTACACCTCTCCATTGAGTGTGATCGGGAAGGCGAGCGCTCCGTGCAATCCGGCCAGCACGGCCATGGGAGCTCGTACGAAACTTGGATCTTGGGTCACATCCGCTATCCAGGCCGGTTCCCCGGTTGACCACACACGCCCCGGCAGTCCTGTCCCTCTGGGAAAAGCCGTCTGCCGTGTGAACGCCGCAAACCATTGGGCATTCAGTTCCGGCGAATGCCACAGTTGCAGACAACGCAGCACACCGCTTTGTTCATCGACAGTCCAAATCTCGCCGAAATCCCAGCCCAGGCCTTCACAAATCGACTGTAAAATCGTCGCACTCACTTCGGTGAAGGTCGCGGCGCCGGCGAGTGCCCGCGTCACGGCGTACTGAGCAGCTTGCGCGATTTCCGCGCGCTTGCGTGCCGTGATGTCGCGGATGATCCCGCCGAAATATCTGTGCTCTGTGTTCTTCCACACGGCAAGGGATAGTTCCAGCGGAAATTCGGTTCCATCTTTTCGAAGTCCGTAGAGTTCGACTGGACGACCGAGCATTCTGGATTCGCCGGTCACAGTGACGCGTTCCAATCCCTGTTGATGGGCTTCCCGGTAACGCGCCGGCATGATCATCGTCAATGGTTGGCCGAGGACTTCGTCGCGCTCATACAAAAACATTTCTTGGGCACCGTGGTTCCAGAAGACGATCTTACCGCCGTCTTCGGCAATCACAATCGCATCCGAGGTGGACTGAACGATGGAACGAAAGCGCTCTTCGCTTTCATTCAGCGCGTGTTCGACATGCTTCGCCTTGGCGGACATGGCTCGTACACCACAGGCCCGCCGAGTCACCGCTTTCATCTCCGCGGACCTGTATGGTTTCACCACATAGGCAAAGGCGCCTCGTGTCATTGGCCCAACCGTGTTTTGCTCAGTCCCATGTCCTGTGAGAATGATCACCGGCAATTGCGGGTCCGCTTCGCCCAGCGCCTTGAGGACCGCATGCCCATCGAGATCGGGCAGTCCGATATCCAAGATCACCGCGCCGTAGTGCGCCTGCTGTGCTTGACGAATCGCTTCTCCACCCGTCCCGGTGAGGTGCACATGGTAGCCTTCCTGTTGCAGCATGTCGCCGAGGCTTTCGCGGATATCAGGATCATCATCGACAATGAGAATCGCTTGCTCGATGCCGATGTCTGTCATGGGACTCATTATGGTCCTCGCCGCCGGTACGCCTAGATTTTTGACCAGAGTCGAAGGTGGATGCCCCAAAGCACGCAACCGACGTGCCATATGGACCTAGGACTAAAAGCCGTAAGAGAACGACCAACGTCTTGAAATCCTAGAAAAGCTCAACATCTGCGAGAAAGCTGGAAGAAAGGAAGGATTTAGTTGGATGTGTACAGTATCGGAATGAATACCATTTTTATCCGCTAGGATACAGCGCCAGACGTATGGACCATTTCCTCATGACGACGACGAGGCGATCGGCATCGTGAAGTAGAATCGACTGCCCTGGCCAGGCAGACTTTCAACCCAAATCTTTCCTCCATGCAACTCGACCAGGCTTTTGGTAATGGGCAACCCAAGACCAGCGCCCCGCTGCTCGAGCTGGATCGTTTCTCCACGATAGAAACGTTCGAAGATTCGGGCTTGCTCGTGAGGTGGAATCCCACAGCCCGTATCGGCCACGCAAAACTGAACAAAGCCGTCCGCGATGATCTTGGTCTCGACACGGATCTGTCCACCTGAAGGCGTAAACTTGACGGCGTTTTGAATGAGATTGGTCAGAATTTGATGCAGTTTATCCCGGTCCCCACTAATCTGGGCCGGTCGCCCTTGGTGCCAGTGCTGGATCGCAATGGACTTCGCCTGACCCACCGGCTGCAATGATTCCACGATCTCCGGCACAAGCTCGGCGATCGGCAGCGGCGCAAGCGTGAGTTCCACGCGTCCGGCTTCAATGCGCGAAAGATCCAATAGATCATTAATCATGCGGGTTAATCGTTCGACATTGTATTTGACCCGCCCCAAATAGTAGGACTGACGATCACTCAGCGCGCCCGTCAGTCCATCCAACATGTTCTCGATATACCCCTTAATGGAGGTCATCGGAGTCCGAAGCTCATGGGACACGATCGAGACGAATGCGGATTTGAGTCGATCCAACTCTTGGAGCTTTTCATTGGCCGCCTGCAGTTCACGGGTACGGTCTTGCACCCGATGCTCCAACGTTTGAGTAAGCGCTTCGAGATCCTGGTACGCTTGGGCATTATCAAGAGCCACGGCCACCTGCGTGGCGATCGTCAGCAGGAGGTCTAAATCTTCCTGTCGACAGACGGCCTCACCACGATCGGCCGCGATGAATCCCATGATCCGCTGACTAGTTTTTAAAGGCGCGGCGATAAAACTCGTGATGCCCTCTGCACGCGCCATGTCGAGGAGCGGAGGGTAGATACGATCGGCGACCGACTCGACATCCGTGATTACGACACCACGGCCACGCACGAGAAGATCAGCATGAATGCTCGCGTCATCCTCAATCGGCATTTCCAAAAGACGACCAGCTTGCTCGACTTCCGGCGATACTCCGGCCGTCCGCGCCCGATACGCCACCTGTCGATGCGAGTCATACAGCATCAAGACCATGTGCCGATAGCCGAGGTTCTCCGTCAGCAGTTCCAAGACGACATTCAACAGTTTATCGATGTCCAACGTTGAAATAATCGCCGTACCCGTGCGATTGAGCGTTTGCAGTTGATTCAGTTGGGTCCGAATGGCTTGATCCCGGTCTTTTAGAGACTGTGTCATACGGTTGAAGAGGCCGGCAAGGTCTCCGACTTCATCTCGCGTACTGGGTTCCACCGATGCGACGAGATCGCCCTCTGCCACTCGTTTAGCCACGGACGCCAAATGCTTGAGCGGCGTGATGATCCGATCTGCGAGGACAATCGTCGTGGCAATACCGACGAGAATAATGAGGATTGTAATCAGCATGACGTTGCGCACGACGCCATTGAGTGCCTGCTGCATCTTGGTGCGCGTCAACCCGATCTGAACGACACCCAAGACCTTGGCTTCCACTCCGGTTTCAAGCGGCTTGTTCGATTGGCCTTCGAGCTGCTCCAGCGAAAACGGCAACGGAACGGCGGGAGTCTGAGGCGACGGCCTCCTGAGGATCGGCATCGCAAAATCATAGACGGTCTCCGCTCGTGCTCCATCCTCGACTACAAAAGGTGTAATCATGGTCTCGGGAGCCCCCGCATCAAAACGCGTTTGACTCAAGGTATGGCTGGGGTATAGAGGCTGCTCCGATGAACGAACCATGCCGTTTCGTGCCGACAATCGCCCTTTTGTGCCAGCAGCCAACACCGACCCATTCGCAGCAGTGATGACTGCGTAGATGACCTCCTCGCCCTCCAGCACACCGGCGATATATTCCTCCAAGACGACCCGATCTTCTACGATGGCCGCATACCGACTATTGTGCGCAAGATTCTTCACGAGGATCGTTCCCGTTTCAATAAGAGCACTCGTCATGGTATCGGCTTGTTGGTGGATGAAGTACCAACTGAGGCCTGAGCAGACCGCGATAATGATCAGGCTGATGAACAACACCAGCTTAGTGCGCAGGCTGAACAATCCCCTGCGCAGTCCGAGGCCACCCTCGTCATGAGTGATCATGCCTATGTCATTCATAAGTAAGCCCTCAGTACAGCTCATCCGCCCGCCCCATGACGTCAGGGGGGAGCGTGAGCCCAAGATATTTTGCGGTCTTCAGATTCACGGCCAATCGAATACGGTCCGGAGGCACGGTCGTCGGGATGGTCCGGTCGGAATGATTGAGGATTTTCCCAGCGATGTTGGCCGCTTGCCGACCAATGTCTTCCGGTTTGATGGAGAGACCCGCCAAAGCGCCGTTCCGTACGAATTCCGAGGAGAAACCGAGGACGGGCACATTTCGATCGAGGGCCTCGCCTAATACGAATCGAATTGATTCTTCCGTCAGCACGGTGCTATCGGGAATCAGCCATAATCCTTCCACGCTCGGAAGAAGCGCTCGAATGGCAGCGGGCACCTCTTTTTCCGAATGAACCTTGTGTTCGATTAATTCGAGCCCAAGCCGCGCTGCGACCCGACGCGCTTCCTCTACGAGAGGCGCGGTCTTCTCCGGGTCATACAGTACGCCGAGATGCTTCAGCGCCGGGACGAGTGCGTGGATCGTGTTGAATTGACGTTCGACCGGGACGCGCAGACTAATGCCGGTCAAGTTCGGAGCTCGGAGATCGTACTTCTCCGGATCGAGGACCATGCAATAGATGACAGGGGTATCGACAATTTCGACCTTCGCCGCCAATGCGGCTTTCAGCCCGATCGCGATGACGAGGACGGCGTCCGATGCACGAATTTTTCGTGCGAGTTTTTTCCCACGCGTGACATCGCCTTCCAGATCATAGACGGTCAGTGTCGCCGTATCGGCGAGCTCAGCCTGCAAGCCCGAGATCGCCTGGTTATAGGCGGCGATGTCCGAAGATTTGAGGATGGCAATTTCGTAGGCGGCGAGAGGCGAGGGTGAGGCAAAGGAGAGAACGACAAAGACAATCGTGAGGATCGACCACCCTATCAAGGTAAGGGCACATCGACCCATCACGCCCGTCTTCTCGGTGGCGCAGGAATCGAGGACCAATCTGACCTCACTGGGCGGAGGATATCTGAAGCGGCACGCCGGGGTCTACCAGCCCGAGCCGCGCTTCAGTTCAGTAATGTCCTGTGCGATTCCCGCAATCCGATAGATCGTTCCTGAGGCGTCCCGTATCGGGAAAGCTCGGTCCCGGATCCACCGGATGGAGCCGTCCGGGCGTATGATCCGATACTGCTCCGCGTACTGGCCGAGAACCTGTCGTCTCGTTGAGGCCTGTCGTATACGATCCTGATCTTCCGGATGAATGGCGTCGAGCCAGGACTGGGGCGAGGCATAGAGACTGTCACAGGACCGTCCCCACACTTCTTGATATCCTGGGCTGACATAAAGCATTCGATTCTTTTCGAGGTCCGTTATCCAAAAGACATCCAGAATATGCTCGGTCACTTGTTGGAGCCGCTCTTGGCTCTCGCGTAACGCCGACTCCATGCGCTTGCGATCAGTAATGTCTTTAAAGATCACGACGGCGCCGACGACCGCTTCTCGTTCAAGAATCGGCGTGCTGATATATTCCACTGGGAAGGAACTGCCATCCTTCCTCCAAAACACCTCTTCATCCACGGAATACGGCTGGGCGTCTCTGACCGCCGCATACACGGGGCACTGTTCGGCAGGATACGGTGTGCCATCCGCTTTAGAATGATGAAGCGTCGAATGCATGGGGCGCCCGATCAATTCCTCTTTGCTCCAACCGAGCATGCGGGCGCCGGCCGGATTGACAAATGTCGTGCATCCTTGCACGTCGATTCCATAGATGCCATCACCGGCAGAGTTCAGGATCAATTCCTGTAGCGTGGACAATCGTATCTGTTCGGCTTGGGCTTGCTCCATCCGTTTACGCTCGGTGATTTCACGGATGACGCCGCAATAGTAGGTCTCGCCACCGATGCTCCATGTTCCGAGAGACAGCTCGACCGGAATCTCTGCTCCGTCCTTCCTGAGCCCTTGCAGCTCGACGGATCTTCCCATGATGCGTGAGTTTCCGGTCGATCGGAATGCCGCGAGCCCCCGTTCGTGCGCTTCTCGGTACCGAACCGGCATAATCGTTGTCAAGGATTGTCCGAGCGCCTCTTCCTCGGAGTAACCAAACATGTGCTCGGCCGCCCTATTCCAAAATATAATGTGGCCGAGTCCATCGGCCAGCACGATGGCGTCAGTGGCGGATTGCACGACCGACTGGAACCGATTCTCGCTCGCATTGAGCGCGCTCTCCGCCGTTTCGACCCTGGTCGCCAGCACTTTCACGCCAATGGCGCGACGAAGCGTTCCTCTCAATTGTTCTCGATTGTAAGGCTTCGTTAACAGTGCAAACGCGCCATGGCCGACCGCTCCAGCCGTTCTCTCAGGCGCAGTAAACGCCGTCAGGATAATGATCGGAAGCTGAGGATCGTGTTCCTGGAGTTTGTTCAGAACCACGAGCCCGTCGACATCGGGAAGTCCAAGATCCAGGATCACGGCCGAATAGGGTGACTGTTTCGATCTCGCCAGCGCCTCGAATCCGGTTGAAGCCACATCGACACGATATCCGTCATGTTGAAGAAAATCCAATAAGGCCTGAGAAATGTCCGGATCGTCATCGACGACCAGAATCTCGGCTTTTGCCTCTATGCTTCCTTCCGGCATACACCCTCAGACACATGACCCTGAAACCATCGCCGTGGAGCCGAGACACTGGCTGTCCCCACCTTCAGCACCATCCCCTGCCGAGCACGATTAAAGACACACCATGGTATTTCCCATCACGCCTGCAGATAGCGCTGAAGATGATCTAGTCGACTTCCCGGTCCGAACTGCGTGGTCTTCCGCCTTTGAGGTTTTCAAGGCGCTGCGTGAACGGATGCCCATTGAGTCGTTCTCGTTGATCCAAGGTTGTAGTTAATGCCTGCTCCAAGAGTCGCGCGAGGGTCAGTCCCTTTGTCCAGTAGACGGTATTGCGCGATCGTTCCAGCAGGTCAATCGGAAGAGAAACGGTCAGCCGCTTTCGTTCGACAGATCTCCGCTTTACCGGCTTCAGCGCCATCCGATCGTGCGGGGAAGCATGAGTTGAAGTATCTGCAGCAGGATTCCTTTTTGAAAGCCAATCGCGTTCAAGACCAGAATCTTTGAGTGAATGACAGGGGGCTTCGGACGTGTTTTGATCTATTGTGAACGCAGGATTCACGACCTCCTCCTTTCTACTCTATACGAACACGGATGTATCTATGCCGCCGCATGGTGTTCATACTGCTCTTGACGCTGCCCTGCCTCGTCGGCGGCCTCGATCTGTTCGGTCGGGCCGTCCGAATGAGATGCCGCGGTCTCATTCTGAATGGAGGCCAGCACCATGACCCACAACAATCCGACCATACCTATTAGAATGCCCCAGGTAATCAGTGCCCAGTCCATAACTCCCTCCCGTATTTAGAATCCAACGTGGGGTTATGATTGGGGACCGGAGCAAGGAAGATGCCTCATGATTCTTCCTCTAGTCTGTCGCCATCGCGACGGCAAAGCCGTTGAATCATGAGATGAAATACAATCAGCGAGCAGAAGAGGTCCTAGATCAGACCGTCAGCGACAGGAGAACAACCGTATCGATTTTAGTACAGCAGCTTATCCGGTCCGATACAGGATAGACCTAGGCGGGGAATCCTATGTTCGAATCGTCTTACCGAATGGTCGACATCCCTATGGGTCGAAGTTCTCTAATACATGATGCCGAAAAAGAGCATGGATAGGAACGAAGGGGTCAAAGCCAAAGTAAGGCGAGTTTGAAATTGCTTAACCATGCCAAAAAGTTAGCGGTTCGAGTAAGTAACTGAAGGACTCTGCACTCGCTTCCATCGATAGCCTCCTCCCCATTGACGGGGAGGGATATTGCCTCGCTTTCCCACGCGCGTGTACCACCATCGGCCCTCTGCGGTCATGCCGTCCTCTGAGAGACGTAGTTCAAAGCCTCCCTCGCGATCATTGCCGGTTTGTTGCCACGTGCCTTCCCATTGTCTATTGGCAATCCGAGTCGTGACCAACATTCCCTGTTGCCAGGTGTACTGACCGTTACCGGACGCGTCCAACACGGCATGATACGTCTTGTCCTCTTCTTGGATTTCCCATTCACCGCCCACATCAGTCGACGCTGCCGCAGGGGATACCGTCGCACCTGGCACGTCAGCGTCCGCAGCGACTTGTTGCGTGTCGGGAGCGCGCTCAAAGGACTCATGCCACTGCACGAGGAGCCACCGGCCTTGGCGGCGTTCCAGCACGCCGGATTCCCGTAAAGGCAGCCGCATCTTGCGCGCGTCCTGTCCTGTCCCTTCATAGCGAATGTACTCGATTTCCGCCGTATACCACGCCAGATCGCCCCGCTCCCACACATGTACTTCCTTGATTGGGATCTCGATGCGCGTTACCGTCTCGAATTCCTGCTGCATCTCATGCTTGAGCTCATTCCAACCAACGTATTTCCGGCCGCCGACCGAGTAGCCGACCATATCCAGATCCTTGGATACCAGTCGTTCGAGGTCGGCCATGTTTCGCATTTCATTCGCATGGAACATCGCGCGGATTAACGCTTCCGGTGTGGCAGGATGAGAAACTTCCGTGGAGTGAGGAAGCGTCGAACAGGAGCAGACCACCACGGGTAACAGCGAGACCCGAAGCACCCATTGACTCAGAACCGTCCCGACATAGCGCATCATATTCCTCCAGACCATGGCATGGTGAAGCCCCAACAGTTGTCAGGGGAAGAAGTTTAAAAATGAAAGGATTTTAACCGAAGGGGGTTCTACTATGCAGCAGGCAAGTGTGTGAATCCGTGTCAGGCTTATCGACGCTTGGCCCATCAAGCAGTATGCATGGCAAAGCCAATTGAAGCGGAGTATCGCATCACCCACGATGTCTAGAAACGCCCGCCGGTCGATGTCATCGGCATAGATTCACGAGCGGTGACATGATAGACGGCTCCCGGATATTCAAGCCGCAGCGGTCGAGCCATCGCGCCATCCTAGAGGCCTAAGTCTGATCTTTCAAGACCTGACCCTGTTGATCTGCCATTCGGAGGATATGCGTTAGGATGCCGCGACTTTCTCATCGGAAGACAATACACCAGGGTTGATACTGCTTCGGACATCAATTAATCAGCATCATTTTGATGTAACGACAGTGGCCGACCCTTTTGAACACTGTCCTGGCGTGAGGTAAAGATTGTAATTGGCCATCCCGTATCGTGTCGTCTGATCTTCGAGAGGCAGGTGATAAACCATTCCAACTTCGTAGTCATCAGCAGTGTTTACCGAAAACCCGGTGGGGCTTGAATACACTTGATCACTAGGAAAGAATTGAAGCGTTCCATCCGAAGAGACATGCGGAACTGTACGGAGAAGCGTCTGCTGCTTCGTTTTGTTCTCCAGTGTCATCAACAGCAACTGATCATGTGCGTGTGGGTAGGCATACTTCACACACCCATCAATCATGAACTTGAGCGGGACGGTCCTCACTAAGATACCTTGCGGCAATTTAATACCATGCTCTGTCTCATCTTGCGCCATATCATGGGTTTTACAACCTATATTTACACCGATGTGATAGCTCTGAAGAGGCTCAAGATCAGAGCCTTCTGCCGCGATCTGCATAGTGAGTGTAACGATTGCATCGTCAACATCCGGCAGATCTTCGTGCAGAGCAACGAGGGCCATGACCCGCTCGCCTTTGGTCAATTTCACTCCATAGCCAGAAGGCAGTGTCGCTTCTGTTAATTCGAATCCTAGTCCTCCAAAAAAATTGAGTGTTCCTGGGCATGCTGGATTTGCCTCAGTAACTTTGCTCAATAGGATGTGATGGATAAATTTTCGAGGGAGCGGATCACCGCGTGAGGTGGAAAAAGTAGCCTTGTAGCCTGTGACAAACATATCTCTTGGAACTGTAAAGACATGCTTTGGTATCAGGGCATGTGGATGCTCAGAGAGAGACAGAGGTCCGAACATCACAATGACAGAACTAGGATCAAACCGTGTGATGGCGTTGGCTTGCCCTACGAGGGTGGGGATATTTGCGTCCAATCCTTCACTGATCTGGGCACTAAGTAAGGAGCACAGGACAAGTACCAATACCAGTCCAACTGGTCGACTGATGACATATCTTGACATATATACTCCTCACTGGCTTTCAGCGTGTGAGTTTCGATTGCACTCGCCAGGAGTCAGATACATCAAATAATCCGCCATTCCGTACCGCTTCCTCTCATCATGGAGCAGTCGATGATAGATCATCGTCATTTCATATTCATGGTCGGCCTCTATGGAGAACCCAATATCATCTTCGAACACTTGATGGGAAGCAAAACCGAGGAAGCTGCCATCTGAAGCGACGGTTGGAACAGTTCGGAGCAATGTTTGTTCAGTTGTCTTATCTTCTAGAGTGATGAGAGCTAATTGGTCATGGCCATGCGGATAGGCAGCCTTTACACACCCTTCGATGCGGAATTTGACCGGCGCGGTCCTTATCATCAGCCCCGGGTTTAACTCGATGCCTTCATCTGATTCATCTTTGGGTCTGTCAGAAAGCTTCGTGTGGCAGTCGGTATTGACGCTCACGTGGTAGGCTTCCATTGGATGTATGGAGCCTCCATCCGGGGCGATCGCTAAAGTGATACTAGCCATCGCTTCTTTTACCGGCGGTGCATCATGATAAAAATGTGCCACTGCAAGGATCATTGCTCCCTTTTTTAGTTTCACACCATATCCGGTTGGGAAGCGAGCATGGGTCAATTCGTTTCCGGCTCCCGCGAAGTTATAAGGAGCCCCAGGGCAGAACGTACTTTTCCTACTCATATCCCACAAGGAAATATGGTGCAAATAGTGACGAGGAAGTGGGCTGCCGTCTTTGGTAAAGACAGACAATTTAAAGCCCACCACACTGACATCCCGTTCAAGCGCAAAGAAATGTTTCGGCATTCCAGCAGCAATGTGATCATCGTACCTGCTGCTAATGTCGATCGGCCCGAAAGTGACCGTGACGGTGTTACTGGTCACCGTCACGGTACTGTTTACGCGGTTGAGCAGTGTCGGCAAGTCGTCATTATTCTTTTCAATAGCCGCAACTGCTCGGCATGCGATTAGGAGCACAACCGCCGTGAGGACAAGCACTTTCATGGTTGATTGGGGGGGGGTAGATTGGGGAAGTAGGCGATGTTAGCAAAGCTCATTACCCAGTTATATTCATTCTTTCCTTGTGCGCGAGTGAAATTCCACGTTGCAGTTATATTGTACTTCTCCTGCTGAGCGTTATCTTTTGGGGTGAAACTAAAAGGATACCTCACCGCAGTCGATAGGGTGTCTGGATCGAAAGTAAAGGCGCAGAATTTTACTTCGCCACCATCGTCCAGGTCTACGACTGTCCCCATATTATGAGCCGTCCACCTTCTGAAGTCATAATCTACGAAACTAAAGTATTTTTGCTTGCCTTGTGGCTCACCCCCGGGTATGTCAGTGCGACGAAATGCAATGTTATCGTGCAAAAACCGATCTGCACTACCTTTTAGCTGGTTCGCATCGTTTGTACTGTTATAATAGTTAGTTAATTGTACAATTAAGCTTCGCAAGGCCGCCGTATCTTCAGGTGAAGCATCCTTCGTACAGAAGTTTTTCGATAGGGACCTCAGTCTCGCGTCTTGTTCGTCGGCCCAGGCTTCAGTAAGGACAACAAGCGAGGCCAACAATACCAGCATTGTCATTAGAGCTTTCATCTTGCCCTCCTATTAGAGAGTTAAGCTTATCAGCACGTACATTGCAGTCTGGCGCATTATCAAGCCTCAACAAGGGCCAGGAGTTAGATAGATAAGATAGTTTCCCATTCCATATGCGGATCTTTGCTGTTGAAGAGGCCGGTAATAAACCATGCGCATCTCATACTCATCATTGGCTTTGACGCTAAATCCTGATCCATCGGAATAAATCTGACTCACCGGAAAACCAAGTAAATCGCCTCTGGAAGTAACATTGGGTATGGTACGAAGTAACGTTCGCCGGGTGATGCTATCTTCCAGTGTCAGGAGAACTAGATTGTCGTGCCCATGTGGATACGCATACTTAATGCACCCGTCTATCGCGAATTTGATTTTCGCTGTCTTAACCAATAGGCCGCCTTTTAAGGGAATCCCCTCGTCTGTTTCACCTTCTTCACGTTGATCCAACTTTGTGTAGCATCCGACGTTCACGCCTACATGGTAGGCTTCTAGCGTCTTTAGCTTGTTGCCGGCGGAAGCAGTCCATATTTTGAGAGATGCCATCACGTTCCTGGTTGGCGGGACCTCGTGATAGAAGGCAACAATTGCCATCACCTTGCTTCCCTTATTCAGCTTTATTCCATAACCGCTTGGAAACCGTGCTTCTGACATTTCCATTCCGGCTCCAACCAGAAAGTAATTTTCCCCAGGGCACGCCAGGCTTTCCTTTTTCAAGTCAATCAGCAGCATGTGGTGAAGGTATTCCTTTGCCAGTGGCGTTCCATCTTCGGAAAATACGGAAGCTTTGAAACCTGTGATGAACAGATCTGTCGGAATTTCGAAAATATGCTGAGGCAGGCTTGCCGCTAAGTCACCTTGATGATGAACAGGCAAATCGATTGGGCCAAAAGTAATGGTGATGGATCCATCTTCTACCAAGACCGTAGCATTGCTTTTGCTGTTGAGGGAAGGAACGGAATTACCATGACCTACCTCTGCTATAGCCGTATTATGAATCAGCAGAAGCGCTCCGATAAGAGGTAGGAGAAACCGTGCCATGTTAATGAGGTCTCCAATCAGAACTTAAGTGTCAGCCATCCCATGACTCGACTCCCTATCACATCTCCGAGAGGGTGCTCCCGATGACGATCATTAAGTGAATTGAATCCTGCTATGGCCGCCTCTGCCTTGTCATGCCAGAATCTGTACCCAACCCGAGCATTGAGGAGAACATAGCTGCCAACGCGTTGATCCGGCGGGATCACGTTAAATGGCGGCCCGGCGAATGCGAAGAACGCGTTTGAAATCGGATAGGTCGTCGCACCGTAATAGTTAGCCGTCACTTCCGAATTCAGGCCATTTTCGAAGTCCGTGCGAAATCCGGCATTCGTTTTGAACCGGGGACCGGCCCTCCGCGTTGTATCGGTAAACGTTTGACTGATTTCTTGATAGGAGTAATTTGCAAATCCACTTAGCCACTTCGTAAGAAAAACTTCAAAACCGGCCTCCCCTCCATAAATTTCAGCCAGGCCGGGATCATTGACAAAAGACACGATACCTGACGGAGTGGACCGAGAGTTAATGAGATTCGAAATTTGATTGTAGAAAAGATCTGCCCGTATACGGAGTTTATGCTTAAAAAACCAGCCCTGGTACCCAATCTCATATGACGTGATTTTTTCTGGCTTCAGATTGCGGCTTCCCTGTACGACGGTCGGAATCACGAATGCCCCGCCAAACAGGGTTGTCGTGGATAGCGCATTAAATAATTCCTGAAAATTATTAGGTGATCTGTACGCTTGGGAAAATGAAGCACGCAGCGTGTGGTTGGCATTCAAGCTGTAGATGAAGGCGACCCTTGGGCTTAGGGTTGGATTAATGTAAGTATCAAGATCATATCGAATGCCGCCTACAAACTTCAGATCTTGGATGATTGCAACTTCGTCCTGCGCGTAAAATCCTACACGGTTTTCCTGAGCAGTTTGAGAAAGGTAATTGCTTGAGGCGGTGTTGTGACGATAATTTATGCCATAAGTGAGACGGTTACCGAGCCACAGATCCAATCCGTGCTGAGCCTCGATGTCATAGGTTGTAAAATGATTCTCCTGAAGGTGGACCCCGTTTCGGTCCGTAACGAAAATATTGTTCGCTCCGCCTGGACCGAAATTGGTCAGGAGTGGATTGATGGCCGGATCAGAGGTTATAGGGTAGTTTCGCCAAAAAGACCGGATGAAGAAGTTGGGGCGCTCATAACCTGCACGGACATAGGCATCCGTCATTGTCAGAGAAGGTGTTGCAACTTCCTCAAATTGACCGTCGAACCGATTGACATCAACCACACCGCCTTCAACAAAAACCTTTGAGAGTTCTGAAAGCGCATACTCGGTTTTGACGTTTAATTTATTGTCACGGAATGCCAATGCGTCTCTATTTCGCCACTGGTTCGTTTGATCCCGCCCCAATGAGATTCGATACCCGAATTTTCCATGAACTCCTGCATTGATTGCGGCACTATTAATCGTGCCAAATTCACCACCTCCGAACTGCAAGGTCGTCCCCTGCATTTCTTGTGGTGTTTTGGTGATGATATTAATTACACCGTCAAAGGCATTGAAACCGTAGAGGACAGACGCTGGTCCTTTCAAAACCTCAATTCGCTTTATTTCCGGAAGTGTAACGGGAATTGCTTTCCAGAGTACCCCACCTTGATTGTCCTGATAGATGGAACGTCCATCAATGAGTACTAAAACTTTGTTCGCGGAAGGCTGATTGTCCCCTCGGAAACTTACATTAAAATCTGCTCCCGTCATTTGCATCGTTTCGACACCAGGGACGCGACGAAGAATTGTAGGAATGTCCGGCGCACCGGACTGCCGGATATCCTCATCCGTAATGACATAGACATTCGACGGGGCCTGTGAAATCGGCTGCTCATGACGGGCGGCAATGCTTACACTTTCTTCCTCCTTTATCAGTTCCATTGCATCGGAGGGTTCGTCCTTTGCGTGCGCAAGAGGACCTTGTCCATAGGAAGGAGAGGGAGCAACAACCGTAAGACCTTCAATCATAAAAACAAAGACACAAGCATGTCGTAGAAGTAAGATCAGACAGTCAATTCGAATATGATATGTATTGGATCTATGACTCATAGAAGTTGCCCGTGCCTGGGAACTTCATCTGATCGCCTAGTGTGTGAGACAGCGCGTCTTGCATTTCTTATCGAAATCAATACATGCGCTCTGAAGATTTGCTTTAACGCTCACCATGATCCAGCAAAGGACGTACCACGTGAAGATGCTTAATATAAGGAAGGTCCTTGTACGAAGAATTGTACGGTGCGGTGTTCGGGACGGAAATTAAGTATCTAACAGACACAAAGATTACGCATTTACGTATCGATTCAATTTTTCAGGAGATAGTGCTCTTTGGCTCTATAGCGGGGTCGTTGGACATGATGCCGTTTTTCGCAGCTTCGGGCTGTCGTCTCTCATCATGGTTTGAACAGCACCGCTATGCATGAGTATCTTTCTTGAGTGATCTATTCGGATACACACTGTATCTTCTTGGATAATGCGATAGTGGAAATAACAAATCGTACAGTTCTGCAGAAACCGTTTCTTCCCTTAAGGTTTTCTTCCCCGGTCCGCTTGTTTCGTGGACGCCGTTACGCGGTATATGATTTGCCTCTTCATTTTCCTTAGCTGTACTCATTTTTGTACAGGAATAGGAAAAGAGAGGATGTTATGACTAGAACCATCCCCGTTTCCGAAGCGCGTCAAACACTTCCGATCCTGGTCAACCGGATCAATAAGGTGATGGACCGGATCATCATTACGCGTCAGGGTAAACCCGCGGCGGTACTCATGGGTGTCGAGGAATATGAAAGTTGGATTGAAACGCTTGAATTGGTGTCGAGAAAGGAGACGATGGCGGGTATTCGTGCTGGATTAACTGACTTCAAGAATGGTCGGGCACAGTCGTTTGAGCACGCCTTTGGGGAACCACTGCATGGGACGCGTAAAAAGCGTTAATTTTTCTCAACAGGCGATCAGTGCTCTCCAGGCAGCTGATGAGGGAGCGGCACAACATCTCAAGGAAGCGATCCGCGATCTGTGTCTTCATCCTAATCTTGGCAAATCGCTGAAGCTTCAGCCGAACGGACTCAAAGCCTATCGCGTTGGATCCTTTCGCATCTTCCACCGTATTAAAAGTAGCGCAATGGATGTGCTCTTTCTCGAATTACGACCCGATGTGTATCGGTAAGGTTTGATCGCGCGCCCGCGGGCATGCATCATCGCGATCGTCAGCACCGACACCGATCCTCCCCCTTTGCATCTACGCTGCCTTCTTGTTTTCAGTCGTCGTCACAGACTCATCTGTATACGGCATCGCTGAGTCACACTTCCGCTCGTTCATCATCGCAGCACTCATGATAACAAGCACCGCCATTCCGAACAGTGTGAACCCTGTCATAACGATTCCCCCTGAGCAAGAGTATTAGCTTACTCGAATGAGAACCATCGACTCTCATTCAAGTAGGTTGGCATTAAGAACTGCAATAACAGCAACAAGATAGAGTAGCAGCCTCTGCGGTTGCTCTATGCCCAATAACCGCCTTAGTTAGATTGTGAAGATCATCCGTCATTACATCTTTAAACTGTCTAGCCGATGCTTTGAAATCAGTTCCCTTCGACAGACGATCGTGATTTTCCGATGCGCCATCATGCACCTCCTTGTTAGATTATTGGGAACGGACTGTCTACATTTTGATTGTCAGCCAGCCCATTGCTCGACTTCCAATCTCATCACCTAAAGGGAATTCTTTGTGGACATCATTCAAGGCATTGAACACAGAAAATGCCACTTCAGCCCTATCCTTCCAGAATGCATATGCCAGATAGAGGTTCAGCAGTGAATAACTACCTACGTTGTTACTTGGCGGTAATGGTCCATTGAACGGAGGACGCGAAAATTGAGAAAACACACTTGACACCGGGTAAGCCGCCGAGCTGACATAATTGAAGGAGACTTCTCCGCGAAGACCATTTGCCCAATCCGCACGCAAGCCGGCGTTCACTTTATCCCTTGGAGCGCCGCGCAGTAGATCCGGATTGTCAAAGTGTTGCCCTATCTTCTCATAGCTGTAATTCACAAACCCGCTCAGCCACGACGTGGCGAGATATTCAATACCCGCCTCGAAGCCATGGATGTCTGCTACCCCATTGTTTGCAAAGCCAAGCACGGATGGCGTTGTGGAGATTCTGGTACTGCCAATCAAGTCGGTGATGTGATTGAAGAAGACATCGCCGCGTAGCCGCAGCCGGTGTTTAAAAAACCACCCTTGATATCCCAGGTCAACAGAGACGATTTTTTCAGGATTGAGGTTGTTTGACCCCAGTTGCACACCTGGACTGATAATGGGGCTGAAAGGGGGAGGTCTAGGGATAGTAACCGTTGAGTTCGAGTTCGAAGTAAACTGAAACATGGTTGGTGGCCGATAAGCAACGGCGGCAGAAAGCCGAAAGGTATGATTCTCAGCTGGACTGTAAATCAGGGCACCACGGGGACTGTAAGTCGGATTAATAAAGGAATCCATGTCATAGCGCAGACCGGCAACGGCCGTTAATGTGTTTGTGGCCCGCCATTCATCCTGAACGTAAAAACCCAGCCGGTCTTCAATCGACGGTCCATTGAAGAAATTGGACGACCCCGTGTTATGACGCAGATTGAATCCGTAAGTCAGGCGGTTTGTCGCTCCCAATTGAAGGGCGTGTTGAGCTTCTGCGTTATAACTGTCCTGCCGGAAAAAGGCAGTCGGATTTCGAAGTCGGTCGGTGATAGAAATGAATCGCGCGATGCTGGGATCGACGATATTAGGAGAAACGTTGTTCCAATTCTGCCACCAGAGTCGAACAAAAAAGTTCCCCTTCTCGTATAGCGCTGTGGCGTGTCCATTGGTAAACGATTCAGGCGACCGGATGAAATTGCCGGTCAGTATCGCGTCAAAGGCGTTGGTATCAACATATCCACCCGAAAGGGTGAGCTTAGATTCATCGGGCAAAGCATATTCGAGTTGGCCGTTGAACTTGTTGTCGCGGAATGCGAGAGCATCGCCATTCCGCCATTGCTGGTTCTGGTCATGGCCGTAAGACAATCGATAACCTAGCCTGCCATGGGTATTGGCGTAGATCGCCGCACTACTGATCGTGCCAAACGCCCCCCCACCAAACTGCACCGTAGTGCCTTTCATTTCTTCTGCAGACTTTGTGATGATATTGATCACACCATCGAAAGCGTTGAACCCGTATAAGGCGGAAGCCGGACCTTTTAACACTTCGATCCGCTTGATTTCGGGCAAGGTCACCGGAATCGCTTTCCACCAAACTTGCCCATTGATGTCCTCGTAAATGGATCGTCCATCAACAAGAACGAGCAGTTTGTTCGCAACATTTTGGTTATCCCCCCTGACACTGACATCAAAATCGGCACCAGTCGTCTGCATCACCTCCATGCCAGGAATGCGGCGAAGAATGGTCGGGAGATCGACATTGCCTGAATGTCGGATTTCCTCCTCGGTAATAACGTATACGTTCTGCGGCGCCTGAGAAATCGGCTGCTCGTGGCGCGCGGCGATGCTTACACTTTCCTCTTCCTTGATGAGTTCAAGTGCCTCCAACGAATCGTCCGGCGCATGTGCTAAAGGGGCTTGTGCAAAAGCTGATAGAGGCGTAAGGACCAAGACAATGACTGTGATAAATCTGCGAAGTTGAGAATCAGCTAGCTCTGAGCATTCCACACCTATCCAATGAAATTCTTTACTAAGCCCTAAAGCCATTGAAGCTATCCCGTGCGGGGCACCTCCGTGAAAGAATAAGTTATGAATCCGAAATGATAGATAGGTGTCCGAACGGAAACGGAATGTATGCCCGAGTTGCAGCAAACACCGTACCCGTAAATTTGCGCCGACGAGGGCAGTGCGTTGTACGATTCTTTGTACGCTGAATGATGGAATGAGAATTACATCGACGATGAGGATGGCCGGGTTGAGCCTGACTTCAATGTGCTACGTAGAGACTCGATTTTTCAGTGAATACTGCCCCTCGGCCCTAAGAGTAGAGCCGTTGAGACATGAGCTCGCACAGCATCGTAATCTCTTTTTTCTTGAGCTTCGTTGAACGACAAGAGCGGCTCATGAGTATCTTTCGGGGGTGATCTATTCGGATACACACTGTATCTTCCTAGATAATCCGAAACGCGAAGCGATTTTGTAGAAATCCGCAGGATCGGAAGTGTTTGACGTGTTTTCTAAACGAGGATGGTTCTCGTCATGAGTTCCTCCTTGCTCTTCGTACAGAAATTGGTACAGCAACCAGAAGAGGCAAATTGTATACCGCACAATCGCGCTTTCTGGCAACGTGATGGTGCCAGGGAATAACAACTTAGGAAAATCAATTCTGCGCTGGTCAATCGGATCAGAAGGTCATGGACCGGATCATCATTACGCGCAAAGGCAAACGAGCGGCGGTACTCATGGGTGTGGAGGAATATGGAAAGTTGGGTTGAAACGTTGGAATTGGTGTCGAGAAAGGAGACGATGGCGGGTATTCGTGCTGGATTAACTGACTTCAAGAATGGTCGGGCACAGTCGTTTGAGCACGCCTTTGGGGAACCACTGCATGGGACGCGTAAAAAGCGTTAATTTTTCTCAACAGGCGATCAGTGCTCTCCAGGCAGCTGATGAGGGAACGGCACAACATCTCAAGGAAGCGATCCGAGATCTGTGTCTTCATCCCAACCTTGGCAAATCTCTGAAGCTTCAGCCGAGGGGACTTAAAGCCTATCGCGTTGGATCCTTTCGCATCTTCCACCGTATCAACAGCAGTGCCATGGACGTGCTCTTTCTCGAATTACGACCCGATGTGTATCGGTAAGGTTTGATCGCGCGCCCGCGGGCATGCATCATCGCGATCGTCAGCACCGACACCGATCGTCCCCCTCTGCATCTACGCTGCCTTCTTAATTTCAGTCGTCATCGCAGACTCATCTGTATACGGCATCGCTGAGTCACACTTCTGCTTATCCGTCATCGTCGCGTTCATGACTACAAGCGCCATCATCCCGAACAGTGTGAATCCTGTCATAACGATTCCCCATGCCATTTCCATTGTGCTCACCTCCTCTCAATTGATTGATCTTGCTTCTAGGCATGTGCTGGAGCAACGGCTGTGCCAAGACAGCGATGTTGCTCATCACAAGAACACCACTGCATAAGTACCGCTAAGATCAGCAGTACTGCCTTCGCTTATTAGTAGACGGACCCCTAAAACCATCAGAGCCATCGAAAGGTGTATCGCAAACGGCATTTAATCTGTATCGATGTCGATACAGAGTCGAAGTGGTGACGCGCTTCAACGGGAATGGAGAACAGGAAGAAAGACGAACTGAGTGCAGAGCAAACGGCTTTCAGAAATGCAGATACTTGAGGGCAGCGGCACAGAGGATGATGAGAATCCCCATCCAGAACGCGACACGTTGGAAGGGGACGGCTTCCAATTCTTCTTCGGTGTCATCAGTTGCAGGTTCGCTTTTGAAGATGAACGTGTAGAGAAAGAGCGTGATGATGCCGAGTACCAACGTGAGCTTGATAAACAGAATCGTCAGGTACTTTGGGTTGTTCGAAATACCGAGTGCGGTTTGCGAGAGCATCATTTGGCTGATGTAGTGCAGATTGACGCCGCCTGTCATCAGAATGACCAGCATGAGGATGCCCACGATCTTGCGATAGCGCGTGGAGATCGCGTCGATTACCGGCTTGAGATACTCCTTGGGCACGGCACTCCGTAAGGCGGGAGTCACGGACATGACGAGAAACGCCAGGCCGCCGATCCAGATGACGGCAGACATAAGATGTAGCCAGTGGTTGACGATCGCGATAAATTGATTCATGGGTTGGAGCAGCTTCGGATGGAACGGTCAGCTTTCAGCAATCAGCTTTCTCTGAGCAGCGTTCCATTAAAGAAATGCTAGAAGCTGACAGCCGAGACCTGATGGCTAACAGCTTTTTCAAAATTTAAACACCGGGGCTTCGTTGCCAAACCGCTTCTTGCGGAGCTCTTCCATCAGCTCCACGGTAATGACGGCAATGCCCTGTTCTTGCGCATGGCGTTCGACGCCCTTCTTCACCATGGCGCGCAGGAAATATGGAATGCGGCTCAAGCGCGTCTCGGCCGCCTCATCCCACACCGCGTCAGTGGACTCCGGAACATTAAACGCCACCTTAACTTTCTCGCCGCCTTTCGGCGTATAGAGACACCATTGGTCCTCGTCGAGCCAATCGCCGTGATCGACGTACGGCCGTGCCCGGCACCCGCCGCAGATCTCGCTGTACTCGCAGTCACCGCATTTACCTTTAAGATGCGGATAGCGAAAGGAGTCGAAGATATCCGATTTTTCCCACAGATCGACGAAACTCTTCTCGCGGACATTTCCCGCTGAGAGCGGCATGTAAGGACACGGCGTGAGTTCCCCGTTCGGCGTCACGCGTGCATAGTTCGTCCCGGCTAAACAGCCGCCGCCCATGTAGCCCTGCGCCTTGGTGATCGGCGAATTCGGGTCTTTTTCATAGGCCAGTCGCTTGAAGTGCGGCGCGCATCGGGCGCGTACAAGCATATCTTTGTATTTGTCCTGGCACTCAACCAGATAGCCGAGCACTTCTTCGTATTGGGCCGGGGTGATATCGGAGAGTTCCTCGCCACGGCCGGTGCATACCATGAAAAACACATTCAACACTCTGGCGCCGAGCGTGTGAGCCCATTCAACGACATCCGGCAATTCCCGGTAGTTCATCGGCTGGGCGCTGAAGTGGACTTGGAACTGCAGCCCATTTCGCTTGCAGGCCTCGATCCCCTTGACGGCTCCGTCCCAGGCCCCATCCAGGCCACGGAAGGTATCGTGCTTCTGCGCATCCAAGGAGTCGATGCTGATGCCCACCCCCATGACACCGATGTCGACCAATTCCTTGGCCATGCGATCGTTGATCAGCATGCCATTGGTGCCGAACACCACCATGAAACCAAGCTTCACGGCATGGCGGGCGATGTCGAGGATATCAGGGCGGGTCAGCGGTTCACCGCCGGTGATCACCAGGAGACAGCCCTTGTTTACTTCGGCAATTTGATCGATCAGGGTATAGCATTCATCGGTCGTCAGCTCATCGGATCCGCCGCCGGCCTTTGTCGTAGCGTCCAAATAGCAATGGGAGCATTTGAGATTACAGCGCTTGGTCAGGTTAAGGGCGATCAGAAAGGGCTTAAAATCATCGACGGTCCTGCCGTCGTTTACCATGGAGATGGTGCCGGGCGCCATGCCCATGAACCGCGTGACTTGCTGTTCCAGTGAATCCAGCTTTCCAGCGAGCCGCGAAAAGTCGAAGATAGGAAGAGGTTTACCCATATTCTTTGGCATCAATCCAAAATTCTCGATTTGAAATCTGCGGTTCCGTCTAAGAGGCAGCCTTACCCGTCAGGTTGGCAATCATATCTTTGAGATTGCCCGTGGTCATCGCTTCTTTCATGTAATCTTTCGCCTGCTCGATGCCCTCATGGGCCACCTCAAGAGTAATGAGCGTGACGCCTACCTTGTCCGCGTGCTTCTGGATCAAGGCTCGCGTGCAATCTCGCATAAACCCTTCCGGGGCACGCTCCAGTCGCTCGAGCGCCTCGGGCGTCCATATATAAGGTGATGGGGCTGCCTTCGCTTCACTGGACTCACCAGACGCAGGGTTGCCATGGCCGTTCCCGTTGCCATTCCCCTTGTCGTGACTATGGCCATTCTCAGTGACGGCATTGACTTTCGCTGACGCCTCTGAGTCCGTTCCCGTCCCCTTATTGGCAAAGATGGGAGTGTAGTCCTCGGCTGCAGCTTCTTTAATGGTCGGCGCGGCATATTCCAGCGTAATGGTCGTCATGCCGAGTTTGCGAGCGGACTTTTCAATTCGAGCTTTGGCGCGTCGCCGCTGGAACCCGGCCGGAACCGCTCGAATCGCTTCCTTGGCGTCCTTCGTCCACTGCATCGGGACGTCGTCATAAGCCATATCGGTTTCCAACGTCCCTTCGGCCTTGGCCGCCGCCTCGAAGATAGTCTTATCAACTTGCTTGAAGCGGTCGCCTTCTGCTGCGCACACCGGACACTTGACCGGCGTCTCGCCTTTGCCGATGTATCCGCAGCCATCGCACACGAAATAGTTCTGGGTCATGCGATCGAGGTAGGCTTGTGTGTCTGTGCTGACGGCCGGTTTTTCTTCAACGATCTCGGTCATCATCCCGCTCAGAGTAGATCCCATGAGGTCAGCCGCCACCGCATCGTCCGCTTGCATCTTGTCGCGATCGATTCCGGCAGCATCCAGATTGCCACCCAGCGCGCGCATCGCATCCATGGCGCCCTTCGGCAGGATGTGACCGACGGCGTTGTCGACCACCGTGTTACTGATGATCGTATGGCCCTTTTCGATGGCATATCGGTGAATCGCGGTTTTGGCGACCCCCCGGGCAAAGACCGGAATTTTTTCCATTCGCCGTAGCGCTTCCTCCGTCCATGCAATGGTGTACTCGGCTTGCGTATCGATGGGAGGCACAAATTTCTTATTCGAAATAAGGACATTGCAGGAGGCGGCACGCAAGAGGTTTTCGGTGTTGCTGCCGATATCCATATCATCGTCACTGTGAACGCCGATGCGCCCGACAATCAACAGCCAGGGATTCTCCTTGCGAACATACTGAATGATCTTCTCAAACGCTTTTCCGTCCAGCAGCGTCGTCTTGACGTCGGTGTTTTCAGCTTGAGCCAGTTCGCGCGAGATGTCCAAGTGCGACTGATAGATCTTGGCTAATCCACTGTCGATAATCTCTTCGTGCAGCTTTTCCTGTTCCTTAAACCGGAAGACCTTGCCGGCTTCTTCATTGAGCACGCCGGAAATGCTATGAAAAGCGGCATAGTGGAAATAAGGATCAAAGGCGGCAATCGCTTCCACCGGCTTGTTCAACGCCTTGCCTAGGGCCAGGCCGGTCATCAGTCCACCAAATGAATAGGGGCTGCCGTCCACCGCGACGACGATCTTGCCGCCGTTCATCGGTTTCGTCTCCTTGATGATGAACATATCGGACTTACGGACCCGGCGGACGACGCGCTCGGTGTTGCTTCCAATCACGCTGTCCTTGACGGCGCCGACGCCCAAGGCTCCCATGATCACCAACTCATACCCGTTGGTATTGATGTCCTCGGCCAGGACCTTCCAATTACGGCCCTCGAGGGACCGGCGCTCCAAGGGCAAGTTGGCTTCAGTACACTTCTTGTCGATAAAGTCGAGATACGAGTCGGTAATGATTTGAAGGCCGCGGGTAATCAGAGAGTCATGGATTTGGCGTTGGCGGTCCAATTCTTTTTCGTCGTGATATTCCTCCGGGAGGCCGGCTTCCATCTGCTTGAATCGTTTATCGTGCATCTTGGCCGCATACACATGGCTGCCCACGAGTTTTGACCCGAAGGTTTTGGCCAAGCTGACTCCCAGTTCAACCGCCATATTCGAATGGTCCGAGTTGTCGACCGGGATATAAATCGTCTTATACATCAGACGCCTCCTTCAAAACGCAGTGCCCTGAACTCATGAGAATAGGAACAGATGAAACGATTCCCTTGAGCCCATAGGCCCTCAAAGATCGGGCATGATAGCTTAGCGTCCTGGCGAAATGCAAGTAATTCAAGTGCCTGCAGGGTTCAAGAAAATGGCGCGGCAGCCACGGTGGCGGGCCACGATAAGGACCCGAAGGAGGCTCTTCGAAAAGCAGGACGCTATGTGGCAGCGGATACGTTTACCGACGCATTGGTGGAGTCAGTCGTTTTTCTTGACCTGATAATCTGTTCCAAGGTCAGAAGCGCCTCGCGACCTGAATTGGCATCCAACCCCTTGGTGAGATTCTGGTCAGCATACCCGGCTTTCTCCCCCGTTTGAGACAAAGAACCTGTCCAGGGCCGTGGGTCTCGGCTCCCATGTTTTTTGTGCCAGGCGGACAGGCACGCTTTCGCGATAATCTTATTGAGCGGCGCAGGGTTATACAGCAATTTCCTGATACTTGTGGGCGTCAACATCAGCGGGTTATACCCGGCGGTCAGATACCCTTCCTCTAAGAGCCGATGTTCCAAATCCGTGTTGGGCTGGATCCCCAAAAAGAACATCAAAGGAAATACGCGGTCCTCGCCGAGAATCGCCGCGACCTTTTTGTAGGACTCCACGCTCTGAAGCAGCGTGTCTTCCGTTTCATTCGGAGAATTGAGCGAATAGTTCAGAATGACCTTCCCGCGAAAGCCCGCCTCAGCCAGATATCGGCACCCATCATAGAGACGCTCCAGTTTGAATCCCATATGGAGATCGTTCAGGACTGCTTGCGATCCGGAGGTGATGGCCACTTCCAGGTCCCCTACCCCTGAACGCACCATCAGCTTCGCCAAATCGGCGCTAATCAGCGACGTCCGGATATACCCGGACCATTCGATGGCAAGTCCATCTCGAATAATCCGCTCCAAGATTTCGGTGCATTGCGGATAGGCTTCCTTGCCGGTGATGAACTGGGCATCGGTAAACCAGAATCGCCGCGCGCCCCATTGATGGTAATGCTGGACGATGTCTTGTACGACCATGGCCGGCGGGCGATACCGCACGCGTTTCCCTTCTATATAAGGGTACAGACAAAATGCACAGTCGTACGGACATCCGCGTTTGGTCTGCACGCCGATACACTCATCGACGTATTCCCGGTATTGCGGAAAGATCGACGTCAGGTACGGCAAATCGACCGTCGGTGCGTCCAGTAGCGGTGGAGAATGCTTTTCACCTTTCGAGACCTTCCCATTCTCCCGGAGGATATATCGCTCGTCGTCCAGGGGTTGGCCGTCGATGACCTTTAGGATCGCATCTTCGCCTTCGCCCAAAATACCGATCGTTCCATCCGGCAGCTTCTCAATCAATTGTTCGGCAAAGGCCGTAAATGCGCCTCCGCCGATCATGATTTGCGATGCCGGAAATTCCTTTCGGATCAGCCACGGATAGGAAAGATTCGCACGAATGTCCTGATAGTAGCGATACAGATGTTTCAGCCCTTGCACCGAGGCCGTCAGCCGCTTGAGGGGATTACTCGAGTAATAAAAATTAAAGGCATGCTCCAGTGAGGCATCTCCTTCATGCGGTGAAAAGATCTGAATGTCCCGCCAGGAAAAGCAGACCAGATCCGGCGAGAATGCCGACGCGATGTCGCGCAAGACACCGCTACGCTGAGCCTGCGGATAGAGGGAAAGGTCCAGAATGCGTTGTCGCACATCCGGACGCCGCCGGTGAATAAAGTCAGCCAGATAGGTCGCCCCGATCGGGTAGACCTTTTTACAGGGCAGGAACACATAGAGAATGGAATTCATGAATACCACAGTTCAAACGGATGCTTAAAAGGGATGTGCGTGACACCCCGCCCAGCCCCAGGCGCGCCCGTTACCGATGGCGCCCGCAGGCGAAATCAAAGCCGGAGACGTAGCCGCTGGGCTACGTTGTGGACTTTGATGAGCCGAGAACAAAGTTGGGAGCTCTTTTCAGCATCCATCATTTTATCGCCACATGGATTGCCACTATCCCGCCCGTCACATTGCGATGGGTCACGTGACGAAACCCGGCGTCCAGTAAAAGCCGGCTCAACCGTTCCTGGTCAGGAAACTCACGAATCGAGGCAGGCAGGTATTCGTAGACGCCGGTTTGATCATGGGCAACGCGCGTCCCGACCCATGGCAACAACCGAAAGGAATACCAATCGTAAAGCGCCCGTAAGGAGGCTCTGACGGGCCGGGAAAATTCCAGACAAATGAATCGGCCTCCTGGTTTCAGGACGCGGCGAATCTCTGTACAGGCTTGTTTCAAATTTCCGACATTGCGCATGCAAAACCCGGCGGTCGCGGCATCGAATGTCTCGTCGCGAAATCCCAGCCATTCCCCGTTCGCTCGTAGACAGGTGATGCCGTGAGTCAGCCCTTCCTGCACGATCTTCTGTCTGCCTTCGCGCAACATCGCTTCATTCAAATCGACCGCTACCACATGACCTCCGGCTCCCATGCGCGGCGAGACCAGGAGAGCCAGGTCCGCCGTGCCGGCACCGATGTCGATAGCGCGTCCTTCGTTCATCTCCGGAATCAGGGCCGCAGTCATCCGCTTCCATCGATGATGCAACCCGAAACTGAGCAACGTGTTATTGAGGTCGTACCGACGCGCGATCGCCGTGAACATTCGCTGAACGGCTTGCTCGCGGGCCTTTCCCGACCATTGAGACACTATGCGGCCGGCTGATTCGCCAGGCCGTGGAGGAGCGGTTGTCTGATGACGTAGCGGCACCATTGCATGGACGTAGCATTCGTCCCAAGAGTTTGTCAAGGCAAGCCTGATAGCACCGAGCATCTTGTGTTCTTACTGCATTAACCCTACAATCCGCCGCTGCCAAGACCCATGGGAGGACGTTATGAACGTAGGGCTCATTTTGCTGCTGCTCGGGCTTGTTCCCGAACTCGCGCTGGCGGGTGAAATACGGGGCACCGTGATGCAAAGCGGAAAATCAGTGGGACCAGGCATCAACGTCGACGTGCATTGCGAGGACAAGATCTATTCCACTGCAACGGACAAATATGGCTCTTACCGCCTATTCCTTCCTGAAACCGGAACGTGTCGGCTCCAAGTGACCTACCAGAATCAAGCCCCATCGCGCGACATCGTCTCGTTCGATGATTCCACCCGCTACGATCTGACCTTGGAAAAAGACGGCGACCAGTACGTGCTCAGGAGAAAGTAGATGGCGGATAAGCAACGGGACGGCTGGGATAAGGCGGCGATCATTCTGCAATCGCTCGGGGGTTTTGTCACGGCTGCAGTCGTCGCCATGCTCGGCATCGTGGGCTCGAGCTATTTGAACGAAAAGCAGAAGATCGACACCAACGTCCGACTGTACACTGAGCTGATGAGTAAGCGCGAGGATGCGGAGAGCGCGCTTCGGAAGGACATGTTCACCTCGATCATTGATACATTTCTCAAACCTCAATCGCCGTCCCTCGATGTTCGTGTGTTGAACCTTGAGCTGCTCGCGTACAACTTTCACGAGTCGCTGAATCTGAAGCCGCTGTTCTTGAATATTGCTCAGCAAATCGGCCAATCCACCGACGTCCGGAGAGAGGAATACCGGGATCGATTGAGCCGGGTCGCTCGCGAGATCACTAGAAAACAGATGGTGATCCTCGAAGGTGCCGGGAAGAAGTTCGACAGCAAATTCAGCCTTGCCAATGTCCCTACATCAAGAAAAGGGATGCCGCTGGAGCTTGAAGAAACCCTGTTATCGTTGGAAGAAATCCAGCGGGAGTTTCGCATTTACGTCATGGAGGTCAACTCTGAGACGCAGGAGCTTCGCATCCGGCTCGAAGTGATGACTCCAGAGCAGACGGCTTCCGAGTTCGCGAGGAACAATGTGGAATTTTGGGTGGGTTTTTACGATTTCCCGATGATCGATCATACACGTCTCTCCCATGATCAGCGCGTGGCCATCACCTTGAACAACTTCGAAAAGGGGTATGCCAATATCACGCTGGTCTATTTCCCGGGAGCCTACGCCGGGCTGAAAGAGAAGCCGTACTATCAGGAAGTCGTGAAAGAACTGTTGAAAACCACGGAAGGCACGGCGGCCAAGGGGAATGGATCCGGAAAATGACGCAGAGAAACGCGACTGAAGGATTGCCCTACTGCTGGGCCTCCCGCCCCATCAAAAGATAAACCGCAAGCTGGCGCCGCCTAAGTGGAACATACTCTTATACACGCCATTGACCGTGGGATTGCGGTTGCCGGTAATGGTGCGATCTTCGTAAAAAGCGGCCTGATAGGACAAGTCCAAGCCGATGGCTTTCGGCTTGATGGATCCAATACCGATATCACCGCATTTGCGACCAAGAAAAGAGCCATTCGCTTTACATAACAAGCCCACCCCGATGGTGGCAGTATGGACATCGGCTGAAGGAATGCCGGGATCGAAGGTCACATCCGGCATCTGCGTCTGTTGATTGATATACCCGGCCCGCAGCGCGACTTCCCACTCTGACAATGACGGCAGTCGAAGCCATCGGTATTCGGTTCCAATCATGATGTTATAGGTGCTCCGCCAGTTCTGAGGTTGTGGGATAGTTGCGCCGTTGGCCAGGTGCACATCCAAATTTCTCACGGATTTCCATCCGATGTAATCAATATCGAGTTCGAGTTTCCATTCACGCTCGTCATCCCGAATAGGCCAGATCGCAATGCCGGCCGAAAATATCTGCGGTAAGACGAGCGTTGCGGTGGCATTCGAAACGTTTGCGCCATTCGCCAATAAGGCGCCGGCCAAATGAAGCGTGGCCTGACTGCGATAGACCAGGCCAATATTGGCTATCGGCTTGCCTGCTGCATTGCGCAGCGGCGTGTACAGCAGGCTGACATTGAATCCGGCTGCCGTATCCTTGCCAGACAGTTCGATCTTCGATCCGGCCTGGATGCCCATTCCTCCCGGCCAGATGGAATGCTTCTCGATCTGGCCTTCGCCGACGAGACTCGAAAAGGTATAGATATCGGCCCCAAGTCCAATCGACATCTGATCGTTCATCTTGTACGCCAGCGTGGGCTTAATATCGATGAGCGGCATCGTGGTGAACGTCGTTGCCGTACGAAAGGGCCCATCTTCGGGATACCGCGTCATTGAGCCAAAGGGGCTGACCAGGCCGATGCCGGCCGTCACTCTGGACAGTGACGTAACGCCAAGGTCCCCGAGATTGGCCGTCAGATAGACATGCGCGGGGGGAGGCCAGGCGATACTGCCGCCCCGATCCCCTGTCGTCGTCGCGCCCGTCGGACTGGTAAAGTGCGTCGTCCCGCCGGCCGCCAACGCGCCAAACATCGTCTGCACCCCGGAAAGCTGGGTCATTCCCGCGGGATTGTAATTGACGGCCGATGGGTCATTTGCCTGGGCGGTAAAGGCATTGCCCATCCCGGCTGCGCCGATACCTTGACTTTGAATGCGGGGGGTTTGGGCGTGGAGGTTACTCTGAGATAGGATAAACAGGAGTAGATAGACACTGAACGCAACAATAACGTAACGCCTCGTCACGCGGATGCCAACCATCTACAGCCTCCACATCATTACTTAGAAATCGTATCTGCGGTTGAACTACTGAGGGAGCGGGTCGCATCATGACGTACGGCCAATCCAATACTCAACTACTTGTTGTAATTCTGTCGGGTCGAATGGTTTGAGAAGATAGGCTTGAGCTCCCATACCGACGGCCTGGACCGCGCGTTCCTTGGATCCGGACGCCGTCACCATGATCACCGGCATGCGAAGGTTCCATTCGCGGATCCGCTGCAACACCTCAAGCCCATCTATGTCCGGCATGCCGATGTCTAGAATGAGACCATCGAAGACTTCGCCTGCGAGTAACGTCAATGCGTGGGCCCCATCATTGGCGGTCTCGACATCGTATCTACACGCATGGAGCCGGTCGGCAAGGAGCTGAAGGATATCGGGATCATCGTCTGCGACAAGGATTCGTTTTGCCGTGACACTCACGCTGTCTTGGGACGCGTCCAACAGCGGCCGGAGAGGCAGAGTACAGTAAAACTCGGTGCCCTTGCCCAACTCGCTTCGAACGGAAATTTTCCCGCCATGGAGTTCGACGAATGTCTTGGTGATGGAGAGGCCCAAGCCGAGCCCTTTCGGGCCGCCCTTCCGCCCGTGCCCCACCCGAAAGAAGGGATCGAATACTTTCTCAACGGCCTCGGGAGGGATTCCCGGGCCGGTATCGCTCACCGCGACGCCGGCGAATTGAGGACCGTCCTGCACGACTCGAACGAGGATCTCTCCATCTTCTTGCGTAAATTTGATGGCGTTCTGTATCAGGTTGGTGAAAATTTGAATCAAGCGATCCGCATCCCCCCACACGATCAGTTCTGTGTTCGGATAGAAGGCCTCCAGTCGCTGCCGTTTCACCGCCGCCAGCGGGCGAAGCTGTTCATACACATCGGCGACGCATTGCTGAAGGATCACCTCGGCCGGAGAAATCTCGAGCGTGCCGGTCTCGATTCGCGTTCGATCAAGCAGGTCTTCAATCATACGGATGAGGCGATCGACGTTCACGCTGGTGCGCTCCAGATACACGTGCTGTTTCTCGCTGAGCGGACCCGCCAGGCCGCCGAGCATGTTTTCCACGAATCCTTTAATGGAGGTGAGCGGCGTCTTCAATTCATGGGAGACGTGCGACAAGAATAAGGAACGAAGTTGATCCGCTTTTTCGAGAGCCGATGTCCGTTCGCGCACCTTCGCTTCCAAGCCGACATTCATCTCTTCGATCTGCTGGTAGGCGGAAGCGTTGTCGAGCGCAATAGCGACTTGGTTGGCCAGCGTCACCATCAAATCCAGGTCGTCTTGCGTCAGGCTATGCTGCTGCGCCCGGTCGACCATGAGCGCACCCAGAATGCGATCCTTCGTTTTGAGCGGGACGGACACGAAGGACTTGGCGTGCGTGACCAAGGCGAGTTGTTGATTAAACGGGTGGAGTGTCTCCCAGACCTCCTGAATGTCGCCGATGAGAATCGGCTTGCCTTGAAGGACCACCCGGCCTTCCGGACTTTCCGGATCGATCACCGGGACCTCAAGGGACCGCACGAAGGCTTGTATCTCTTCCGACACACCAAGTATTCGCGCGTCATAGATCACCTGCCGAACCGGCTCGTAAAACGAGATCATGGCCCGATCGTAATGCAACTCGCGCAGGAGCGTGCCCAAGACGTTCTGCAGAAGCGTCTCGCGGTCCAGCGTGGAATTAAACAGCAACCCGGCGCCGTGTAGCGCCGTTAATTGGTTCACCTTCCGACGCAGCTCAACCCGTATTCGCTCCTCATTGACGTAGGCTTCGCGCAGTTCCTCGTGCCGCACTTCGACAAATTTAATCTGCTCGTGAATAATGGATTCCCTCACCTTCGCATGCTTGTGTAACCGCCGACTGGTCGTCAGCCAGGAGACAAGAGCGGGAACCAGGGCGATGCCGAGACCTTCCACCGCCGTCACGCTTGGATGGAACATCTGCAGATACCCAAATGCCACACCGCTCATGAGGAGGCCCCAGGTAGGCCAGAACAGGTTGCTGTCCTGATGAGCCGGCCAGGAGACCTCCCATTCGCACCACTCATCTCCAAGCGCGATACAGGAACGGTCTGCGACACTGGCCGGAGGCAAATGATGAAGGCGAGCCGGCACCATCGAGATTCTGCCTTTTGCAGATTCGCAGGCCTGTCGTGCGCAGGCTTTTCGATAAGGACCGAACTGTTGAAGGGTGCGTTCGGTAAACCTCAACCTCAAAATCGCGGAGTGGTCGGTCACCTCGCCCACGCTGCACTCGATGGATCCCTTCGTATACTTTTCAGCAAAGTAGGGATACATCCGATAAATTTGCGCCAATGGGAACGGTCGCCCCAACGTTTGGATCAACGGAGAAATGTGTTTCTCCCGGCCGACATTGAAATGAAACTGCGAATCCCCGGACAACTGGGTGCAGAATTCCCGCAGGTATGACACGAATTCATACGAGTAACTGTTCCAGACGTTCTTGAGAAACGACGGCGTGACGTGATAAGCAGAGTCGCGAATCCGCTCGTTCAGAAGCCGGCATAAGTCCTCGACGGCCTGCACACCCGCCGGTGCCCCACCGATGTCTGTAAGGCGTTCTTGCAGTAACTCCACATTGTCCAGGACGATCATGCCGCTGACATCGGTCACCTTCTCTCCTCGCTCATCCACCCCGAAGGGGCGATATTCCATGAAGGCCCGTTCAAGGATCGTATGATCTTCGGAGAGAAGCGCCGGCTGCGCCGAATGCTCGTCTCTCATGATGCGTCAGATTCTCTGGACACGTGTTTATGCATTAATGTTGGCTTCAAGGTCTTCCGGATATATTTTCCATGCCGCCCACGGTTCACGGGTCATCTGACGCTGAAGCTCCTGCAGATTTTTCTTGAAGTCACGAAAGGCCTGCTTACCTTTGTCATCCAACGCCAAGGGCGAAAAGTCGTTGACCAGAGGAGTGCGGATCACTTGCAGAAGGTAATTCATGTTGACGAGGCGTTGATAGACATCGAGCGGTTCACGCCGCCCATCTTTGGAGACACGCGCGGGGTTCGCATGGGGCCATAATTGATAGTTCCATAAGAATGCGCCGACCATCTCGTGGTAGACCGTGACGAGATAGAGAATGCATGCGACCAAATGCGCCACGTTGTCACGCGTCAGGTCCTGCATTGGTAGTGAGACGCCGTTCGGAATCAGCCGATTGAGTTCTTCGATCCACCGACAGATGGCCACGTTGTGTTGAACTTCCCCATCAGTGGCGTAGTAGAGGGCCATGTACTGCCGTGCATGAACATGCAACACGTCAAACAAGGCCTCAAGATTCTGCTGTGTCGGCAGATCCAGGCCTGAACCCACCAGGCCCCGTTTCTTCGCATCCGCGCGGGGATCGTTCACCGAGAAGCAATAGGTCTTATACGAGTCATCAAACAACCGGGACATTCCCTGGTCCGTGAAACTGAAAATCGTCGCGTAATCTCCGCCCGGTCCGAGATGCGCCATGCTTCCGAATCGGTTGCTTTGATGCGTGCCGAACACATGCGGCCAGAGTAAGCGACAGAGCGGATGGTGTTCCGGCAACGCATTCCGGGTCGCAATGGCCACCAACTCTCCCCCGGTCAAATGAGTCCAATTCCAGTGCCGCACGAGGGTGGTATGGGTTCCGATGGCGCAAAGGGCGATCTTTTTGGAGAGGCCCCATGTGGCATCCCCCGGCCTAGACGTTCCCAGCTCACTGTCGATCCGCGACGCCTTGAGCCCCGGCCTGGAGGCGTCGTGCTGAAAATAGACTCGTACGCCCAGATGATAGAGTTGCTCGCGATGTTCATATTGGGCGAGTGTGTGCAGATTCCATTCATAACGTCCATCGCCGGTCCTCTGAAGATATCCGGCATAAGGGCCACGGACGGCAAGCCTGCCCAAATCCACGCTGCCCTGGAACTCTAGGGGGACCATGGGTGGATGGAGGCTCTTTCGATGATCCGCGCGTAGAGCGGCCCTCGTCGCGGCACGCTGATGCCTGGGCGTATAGCCCTCCCGTAAGGCTGCGTAACCTGATGTGTCAATGGACGGCAGTCCTTGCTGCATGGGGGGAAAGAACCCATAGAACGCCACCTGAAACTTAAAGAACGCCGACTTGAACAGATATCGTATGCCGTCCATAATATGGACGCACTTCTCATCACGCGGGACATGATTGGCCAGTCGGATATTATAAATTCGAATGTGCGAGACGACGCTGTTTAAGGGAATGGCGGTGATGGTCTGCCGGTCCTTTCGGCGGCACGTTTCAAGAAGGCCGGCCACCGTGACGGGCGTGTTTACCGTAAACTTGAGGCGGGCGACGATATTCCACACTCGTCTGCGAACGGCCCACACACGACGTGCCATAAATCCCATGATCATCGTCCTTTAACAACATGCCCATAATGCCGGGCGGAGAAGATAGATGTGATGGCACCGTGGTGTAGCAGCGACACCGCGTGGGCTCTATACATCATGAAGCTCGTGAACATTCCTCCATGGAGCGAATGGATTGGCGATGCCGGTGAGCGCCGGGGCCAGCGACGGATAGTGCCGCAGCAGGACGCTTGCCATGCCGTTCTCATTGATCCATTGGAGTCCCAGGTCGGTATAGACGTCGCGCCGATAATCCGTGGTAAAAAACCGATCGCTCTTCAATCGCCGTGAGGCCATTAAGATGAAGATTCGAAATGCCGTATCGCTGAATCCAAATCCTTCCGGCGGGCATTCGGCAAAGAGGCCGACCATCAGATCCACCCGATCGATTTGGCCTTTGTAAAGATCCGACAGGGGCTTAGCCCATTCCGGATTTAACTCTTTGAACGTCTTGACGCGCGGCATCCGCAGCATGCGCCGAAACTCGTTATAGCGAGGCACGCCGCGCTCCCGATCCCGCATGATGTCGATGGTCGCCACATCAAGGATTTCGCCATTGATGGCTCGGAATGTCTGAAGAAAGCGTGGATAATTTCCTAAGGCGATGGCGCCGGGATTGGCGAGACCGAATGAGTATAGGACATTGTCCATGCCGATCTCGCGGATCGCCTGCCGGGTTTCGTTGCCTTGAATCTCGATAAAGGTTTTGTATCGACTGAACTGGGAATCCGCTAAGGACTGAAATCGATAGTCGTCGGGAAGCAGCGGGTGCAGACGATAGACAGACGTAAATTCTTCCGTCATGGCGTAGGGCGCGCCGTGGTGATCGACAGGGGACCCCGGGATGCCGCTCAACTCTTCACTGTCGCTGATCCGGCCACAGACCTTGTAGATCCGCTCTCCAAAGGCCCCCCACCAATTCGCATTCATCCCTATTTGTAATGCGGGATGCCCGAGAATCGCCGGAGTCCATTCGGTCGTATGGATCTTCGCAATGAGTGCGGCATTCACGAGCCGGGCGACCTGAAACAGTCGCTCGTCGTCCCACGTCGGATAGGCCTCCTGCAGCCGGCGGCAGATCGCATTGTGCTCACGCACGAACAGCGTGTGCAGCACGCTGAGCCCTGCCCACCAGTTATTATTGAAACCCGCCAAATCGATGCCGTGGAGGGCCGGATCGGGATCCACAGGAAGAAGCCCATCGGCTTCGATTCGTAACCGCCCGTGTTCGAAGGATCGAACCAAATAGTGGATCTTCTCTGTACTGCCGTAGAGCTGAGACGCGTCCCACCAATGGGTTTCGTCATTCAAGAACGTCGGGGGGTAGTCGGCCGACGCCTCGGCGCGCGTGGGGTCTTGTTGCGCGCGATGAATTTTCATCGGATTCTCGTGCCAGTCGTCGCCCGGCTCTAGTCGAATCTCCCACGTCTCATGTGGATCCGTCGGATGATTAAACCAATCGTGCACTTCAAACTGGATCCATGCGGCCGCCAACAGATTTAGCGACTCGGCCGGAATGAACCGGGCACGGGTCATGAGCTGACGGCTCACTTCGCGTGGACTTGGAGTAAACAGATCCGGTGTCTGGTCCGGCCACGCATGATCCAAGCCGACATTTCGGCCGAATCGTGTTCCGGCACCCCCCATCGTGGGGACACTCAGGTCATTGTGGGTTCCATCCACACGCCTGGCCGTCAGGTCTTTCGGATGGAACGGGCAAGCTCCCGGCATGGGTCTGGTGGGCAACTGGGACGTATCATGCAGGTTATGCATGCGAAGATCATAGCGGAGCGCCGGGAGATTCACGACGCCGAGGTTCAGCGGCCCCAAGAGGCGCCGGAACGGCAGTCGGGACCATGGAATCACTCTATTGATAAATCGAAAGACCGTCGCCAAGACTGCCAAGGCCGAATGAGAACCAGGCATAGGAGTCCCTACCGAAGATGATGAACCGTTCCTAGGTTGAAGACGCCAACGTTCAAGGAATGGTATCGATCCCGAAGCCTTGATCAACCGCAGCGGTTGCTTGGTGAAGGAGCCATGGAACTAAGGATCCGACAGTGATGATCACATTACGCAACCGGCTGTAGGGCATTGTTGTACGGGATTTCATGGGTGTCAAGTCATGTCGCCATGATTGCCCTCTATGCCGATGCAAGGTCATCGCCCTTTGGAAAGCAGAATTTTGACGAGCATGGCGCCAACCCTTCCCTCACTGTTATAATTTGCGACCTTATGAGTCACTCCATCATCATCCGGGGTGCCCGGGAGCATAATCTCAAGAATCTTGACCTGCAGATACCGCGCGACAAGCTGGTCGTCATCACCGGGCTAAGTGGCTCCGGCAAATCCTCGCTCGCCTTCGATACCATCTACGCCGAAGGACAGCGCCGCTATGTCGAATCGCTGTCAGCCTATGCTCGGCAGTTCCTCGAACAGATGGGTAAGCCGGACGTCGATTCCATCGAAGGACTTTCCCCGGCGATTTCAATCGAGCAAAAGAGCACGAGTCACAATCCCCGGTCGACGGTCGGAACTGTCACTGAAATCTACGACTACCTTCGATTGCTGTTTGCCCGCGTCGGCCACCCGTTCTGCTTCAACTGCGGCGATGAGATTGCCGCCCAGACCGTCCAACAGATGGTCGATGCAATTCTGACCCTCCCGGAAGGAACAAAATTCCAAATCGTCGCGCCGATCGTGCGGGGCCGGAAGGGCGAGTATCGAAAAGAACTGCTCGACATGCGGCGGGCCGGATATGTGCGGGCCCGGATCGACGGGCAGATCGTCGATCTGGGAGAAGACGTCTCGCTCGATAAGCAAAAGAAACATACCATCGAGATCATCGTCGATCGTCTTGTGATGAAGACGGGCGAGGCGCTCAGCCGCCGGCTCGCCGATTCGGTGGAAACCGCGCTCAAACTGACGCAAGGACTCGTCGGGGTGCTGACGGAGGGCGAACCGGTTCGGCTATACAGTGAGCAACTGGCTTGTATTCGATGCGGGGTGAGTTATCCGGAGATCACGCCTCGGATCTTCTCCTTCAACAGTCCGCACGGGGCCTGTCCCGCGTGCGACGGCATCGGCTATGCCGTCAGTCCCGGGTGCCCCGAAGACGAAGATTTTACGCTGCTGGACCTCTGCTCTGTCTGCCAGGGCGCGCGGCTGAAACCGGAGAGTTTGTCGATCAAGATCAACCAGCAATCGATCGCTGAGGTGACTCGACTGTCCGTCCGGGCGTCGGCCGACTTCTTTGATTCCCTCAAGCTGACGGATCGTGAAAACTTCATCGCGCAACGCATTCTGAAGGAAATCCGGGAACGACTCGGGTTTCTGGTGAATGTCGGTTTGGATTACTTGACGCTGGATCGACCCGCCGCCACCTTGTCCGGCGGAGAAGGCCAGCGCATCCGCCTGGCCACGCAAATTGGTTCCGGACTGGTCGGCGTCCTGTACATTTTGGATGAGCCGTCGATCGGGCTGCATCAACGCGATAACCGTCGGCTCCTGCAGACCTTGATTCGACTGCGAGATCTCGGCAATACCGTCGTGGTCGTGGAACACGATGCGGAAACCATGGCGGCGGCGGATCACATCATCGATATGGGCCCGGGCGCCGGCGTGCACGGCGGCCGCATTATCGCGCAGGGCACCCCCGCAGAAGTGATGGCCGATCCGGCCTCGCTTACCGGGAAGTATCTCCGGGGCGATGTCTCAGTGGCACTGCCTACGCGTCACCGGAAACCGAAAGGGTATGTCTCGATCGTCGGGGCGCGGAAACATAATCTGAAAAATATCACTGCGAAGATCCCCCTCGGCTTGCTGACCTGCGTCACAGGCGTGTCGGGCTCCGGCAAAAGCACGCTAGTCTTGGAGGTCCTCTTTCATTCCCTGTCCCAGCTGCTCTACCAAAAGAAACCGAAAATCGACGGCTGCAAGACGCTCACGGGCGTAGACGCCCTCGATAAAGTGATCGACATCGACCAGTCACCTATAGGTCGAACCCCCCGATCGAATCCCGCAACGTACACCGGCCTCTTTACGTTCATCCGGGATCTCTTCACCAATCTACCGGAGTCGCGCGTCAGGGGTTACAAGGCCGGCCGTTATAGCTTTAACGTCAAAGGCGGCCGTTGCGAAGCCTGTGAGGGCGATGGGCTGATTAAGATCGAGATGCATTTTCTCCCGGATATTTATGTGACATGCGAAGTCTGCAAAGGCCAGCGCTACAACCGCGAAACGTTGGAGATTCGTTATAAGGACCGCAATATTGCGGACATCCTGAACATGACGGTCGATGAAGCCGTGCAATTCTTCGAGCACATCCCGTTTATCAAACGAAAGCTCGACACCCTACATGATGTCGGGCTGCATTATGTCAAGCTTGGCCAATCCGCCACGACGCTGTCCGGTGGCGAGGCCCAACGCGTCAAGCTCTCGCGCGAACTATCAAAGCGCCCGACTGGCCGCACCCTGTACATCCTCGACGAACCAACGACCGGTCTGCATTTTGCCGACATTCAACGGTTATTGGACGTCCTCAATCGCCTCGTCGAAGGCGGCAATACCGTGTTGGTCATCGAACACAACCTCGATGTAATCAGAAACGCCGATTGGATCATCGACCTGGGCCCGGAAGGCGGCGACCGTGGCGGCCACATCGTCGTGGAAGGCACCCCCGACGAGGTGGCCCGAAACTCTCGTTCCTATACTGGCCTGGTTTTGAAGGAAGCCGGCCGCTGATTCCCCTCTTCCTCCTCCCTTTTATCCTTACAGGCCACCGTTCAGATCATACTCTGGCGCGAAGTCCCCAATGCCTACAGCTGACTGCATAGTTACCCGATGGCAGCAATGCCGGGGCCTCTGGCATGGTGATGACTAGAGGGCGATACGTTAGGGTTTTTTGGGTGCACCCATTCATCAGTCGCCGCTATTTCGGTGTGAAGCCTCTACCAAGCAGAGGCAAGTCCAAGAATGAATGGAGGCCAGCATGGGGAAAAAATGCGCACATCCCAACTGTTCGTGCGAGGCACCGCCAGGCAAGGAATTTTGCAGCGACAAATGCCGCAATGCAGACCCTCCCACCGGCCAGTGTCAGTGCGAACATCCGGATTGCAAGAGACATTGACGGCCGCATAAGTGGTTGAGATGAATAGTGTGAGGGTGAGGCTCATAAGTCCCTGTGTCAAGGCCATGGAAGGGAGGAGCTATGAATGCCGAGCACTTCAAAGGTCAATGGAATCAGTTCAAAGGGGAACTCAAGAAGCAGTGGGGCAAATTTACAGACGACGACCTCCTGCAGATTGAAGGCGATTACGATACGTTCGTGGGCAAGGTTCAAGAACGCTATGGGGAGAAAAAAGACGAAGTCAGCCGCTGGGCTGAACAATGGATGTCATCCTTGAAGTCTAAGGACAACCCTGATGCCAGAAAGGCTTCATAAAAGCCCGACGTGAAGCTTCTTCACATGCCATGAATGGCTTCGGAAGCACGCATGGATCGCTTCGCTCGATGAAAGGAGACAAAGATGCTGCACTACGCACTGGTATTTCTCGTCGTTGGCCTGATTGCCGCTGCCTTGGGCTTGTCCGGGGTTGCCGGCGTCGCCACGCAAATCTCTTGGATTTTGTTCGTCATCGCGATCGTGCTGTTCATCATCCATTTCGTCAGTGGGCGACGCACTCCTCCGGTGAGTTGAACCTCGTCGGCACACACAGGTGGTTGAGAAGTGGTGCATGCTAGCCCACAGACAAGATCGGTTGATGCTTATGTTGTTAGCTCTCTCCGACTCGTTCGCCGTGATAAGCGGCGGACGGGTCTTCCTCGATGAAGATACCCTCCTACAGAAACGCGGTGTTCCTATAGCGTAGCGCCGACGACTGGTTGTACCACCGCGGTTTGCTTGAAGTCGCCCTTCCATCTCACTAAAATGCCCTTCATTCCCGCGGCCGGCACTCAAACGCTCACTGTGGAGACCGCATGCAAGACTTCGAGAAACTGGGAGTATTCTATCTCGGCCGGCCGTACGACCTCGCGAAGAAAAAACCGAAGGCCGGATGGCTGCTCTACGATTCGAAAGACCTCGTCACGCATGCCGTGTGCGTCGGCATGACGGGCAGCGGCAAGACGGGCCTGTGCCTCGCGATGCTGGAAGAGGCCGCCATCGACGGCATTCCGGCGATTATCATTGACCCCAAGGGCGACCTCAGCAATCTGCTGCTCACCTTCCCGGACTTACAAGCGCAAGACTTTTTACCGTGGGTGAATGAAGATGACGCGCGAAAGAAAGGCGTTGCGACGTCCGACTATGCAGTTCAACAAGCCGAGATGTGGAAGAAAGGCCTCGCGTCATGGGGACAGGATGGCGAGCGTATTCAGCGACTGAAGGACGCTGCCGACTTCGCGATCTACACGCCCGGCAGCCATGCGGGGCTTCCCGTCTCGATCCTGAAGTCGTTCGGCGCACCATCACAGGATATCATCGAGGATGCCGAACTCCTGCAGGAACGCGTGCGCACCACGGCTACCAGCTTGCTCGGCCTCCTCGGTGTGGAGGCGGATCCCATCAACAGCCGAGAGCACATCCTTCTCTCCACAATTTTGACCACGGCTTGGAAGCAGTCGCGCGATTTGGATTTGGCTTTGCTCATTCAACAGATTCAAAACCCGCCGGTCTCAAAGGTGGGCGTCCTGGGTCTTGATGCATTTTTCCCGTCAAAAGAGCGCTTTGCATTTGCCATGAAGCTGAACAACCTGCTGGCCGCACCAGGCTTTGCCACGTGGTTGGAGGGTGAGGCGCTCGATATCGATCATATTCTGCACACATCCAGCGGGAAGCCCCGCCTGTCGATCTTCTCGATTGCCCATCTGACCGATGCCGAGCGAATGTTTTTTGTCACCCTCTTGCTCACCCAAATGGTCGGGTGGATGAGAAGTCAGTCCGGCACGACGAGTCTGCGCGCGCTACTTTACATGGATGAAATCTTCGGCTACTTTCCGCCCGTTTCGAATCCGCCCTCGAAACTGCCGCTGTTGACTCTGTTGAAACAAGCGAGAGCGTTCGGCGTGGGAGTAGTCCTGGCTACGCAGAACCCCGTGGATCTCGATTATAAGGGCCTCGCTAATACGGGGACATGGTTCATCGGCCGATTACAAACTGAGCGCGATAAAGCACGGGTGCTGGAAGGACTGGAAGGAGCATCGGCCGGCGCGGGGCACAGATTTGATCGCCAGCGTATGGAGCAAACCCTCGCGGGCCTGGGCACGCGAATTTTTCTTATGAACAATGTTCACGAAGATCAACCGGTGGTCTTTGAGACGCGATGGTGCCTTTCGTATTTGCGCGGCCCTTTGACACGCGCACAAATCAAGACGCTGATGGCCTCTCGCAAAGGCACGGAGGCGAAGACTGATGTCCGAGTGCCGGGAGCTGAGGCGACTCTTTCGGGTACTGATCAGACTCCTTCACGCCCAAGCGTGCGTGCCACAGGACTGAATGCCCGTCCGGCTCTGCCGCCCGAGATCCCGCAACACTTTATTCCCGTACGAAGCACCCAACCGGCCGGCAGTACGCTGCTCTATCAGCCCATGCTGCTCGGTGCGGGACAGGTCCGGTTTACCGACGCGAAAGCCGGTGTTGATGCGACGCAGGATGTGATGGCGTTGACGGCCATCACGAACGGAGCGATTGCGGTGAACTGGGACGATATGACCGTCATAGATGTCCCCTTGGCGGATTTGGAGGCGATGCCCCAACCTTCAGCGCAGTTCGGCGAACTGTTCCCGCCGGCGAACACGGCAAAGAACTACGAGACGTGGCGCAAGGATTTTTCGAACTGGCTCTATCGCAGTCAGAAACTGAATATTTTCAAAAGTCCAAGTTTGAACCAGATTGCCCGGCCCGGGGAATCAGAGCGCGACTTCCGAGTTCGACTCCAGCAAGGAGGGCGGGAGCAACGAGACCAGGACACGGACCGATTGCGCAAGACCTATGCATCGAAGATTGCGGCGCTGCAAGAACGCATTCGCCGGGCTGAGCAGGTGAAAGAACGCGAAGCGGAACAAGCTAAAGCAGCCTACGTCCAAACGGCCATCTCTGTGGGAGCCACATTGCTGGGAGCGTTTCTCGGCCGAAAAACAATCAGCGCAAGCACCATCGGGAAGGCGACGACTGCAGCGCGAGGGGTCGGACGTTCGATTAAAGAGTCGCAAGATGCCGTCAGAGCCGGAGAAACGATCGACGCGTTGAAAGCACAGCTTGAGGAACTTGAAGGTGAGTTCAGGACGGAAGCCGAGGCTTTCGCTGCAAAGAGGGATCCTCTGACAGAAAGATTCGACACCATCACCATCAAGCCCAATAAGTCAAACGTCACGGTGAAGCTCGTCACGCTGGCCTGGGCGCCTCACTGGAAAGATCAAAGCGGAAAGCTGACCCCCGCGTGGCAATAGCGTCCGTCTCATGGCCACATACCGCGCTCTCATCGATACTATTCCTGCACGCACTTCTAGTGTTTGGACGTCCGGTCTTTTTGCATCAGCTTGTCCGTCCAGGCCAGGAGAATGGCTGACGCAAGGAAGGTCATATGTATAAAGATTTGCCACTTGATGTGTTCGGGGGAGACGTTGGCCACATTGACGAAAGCTTTCAGTAAATGAATGCTTGAGATACCGATGAGGGACGCCGCCAGCTTGACCTTGATCGTCCCTGGGTCTACATGGCTCAGCCAATCCGGCTTATCGCGATGACCTTCCAGGTCCAGCTTGCTGACGAATGTGGCGTAGCCACCGATGACGACCATCGTAAGCAGATTGGCCACCATCGTGATGTCGATGAGGGACAAGATACCGAGCATGAAGATCGTCTCGCTGCTATGCCGAAGCTCATGCACCATCTCCCATAGCTCGGTTAAGAACTTGTAGGCATAGAGACATTCCGCGACAATTAACCCTGCATACAGCGGGGCCTGAATCCACCGGCTCGCAAAGACAATCATTTCGAAAATATGCTCGACTCGGCTCACGCCATTGGCGTTCGACGTAACCGTTCCGATGGTGGTAGAAGTAGGTTCTGTCACACTCGACATGAGTCCTCCTTGGCAGAATGTTGAAAAAGCCCCTCCAGCTTCGTTCTCGCATCGTTCAGAGACTTAACGTACCACAAGGGTACGCCTCACCTCTTCACTTAGTGCGGCCTTGCCGGGCGGGCTTTTTGAGCATTCTTCGACTATTTCCCAGCGACCTTATCATCACGTGATAAGAGTCGAACCGAATTCCTGGATTGTTGTTCGATCACTTGCTGAAAGCATTACTGTAACGAACGACAGTGTGATGTCAACCGGTTTGATGGGCCAGTGTGGTTTTATGTGCCGCGAATAAGCTCGTCCGGCAGTTCATTGGGATTGTCTCCTTCGTGCGCAGGAAAATGCACGGCCAACAAATCGCCGCATCGCGCCACCACATGACAGAAGGCTTCGGTGTGGCGACCGGCTTGAATGCCGTGCGCGAGGTCCTGCACGAGGGACTCCCAGGTCCCTCGAGGCACGTGCGCATTGATAGCCTGATCGGCCAAAATCTGCGCTCGCCGCTCCAACAGCGACAACAGGATGAGGATCCCCGTGCCTTCACGGGTCTTATGCAATCCCTGTTCGTAAAAGGCTCGCTCCGCCCTGAGCTGCACTTTCATCGCCATCCGTTCCTGAGGAGTGAGTAGGCGAATCATGGTCGGAAACCGGCCCATAAGATTACCAAAGCCGTACCCGGTGAGCGTTCCCAGTAAAATCCACCCCGGATGTTGTTTACTCCATGTCCACTGGCCCCAGCCGTAGCCGAACGTCACCAGCAACGCAAGCACCAGCAGCGCCACAATGAGGCCGGCCAAATGGGACGCATCCCGATAACGAGCGGAGGCCGGCACCACCATGGGTACAATTTCGCCGCGCGTGCGCTTCTCGGCCTCTTCTACCGCCACACGAATCGTATTGAGATCGCTTTGAGAAAACATACTGTTTCTGCTTCAAATACAGTGTGGTCGAACTTGCTATGTCTCTATTTCTTTTTCTCTATCCCGTTGGGGTTGACTGGATTGACTTCAATTGCGCGCGTCGAGTGAGCACATTCCGATTGTGCGCGCTCTGCGAGCACGAAGTCAGTCCAGTCAACCCCAACCTCCCTCACCATCGTCCAGATGCCCCCCCACCGCCAAAATCTCCACCGCCGCCTGAAAAAGAATCAGACGAAGACCATTCGCCACCACTGCCAAGACCGCCGCCCCACCCCGGGTAGCCCCATCCGCCGTCCCGCCTGCGACCCGATGGTCCCACCCCGGACAGTGAGGCCATAATCAGTGCGGCGAACGCACTAAGCACGGCCGCCAGGAGCGCAAATTTCAAACCCGTCGGCAGCGCAATCACGAACGACAGCAAGCCGCTGACGACACTGCCCATTCCCTTGAGTTTTCCCTCGAACAGAGATCCGCCGACCAATGCGCCGATCACGATCGCGATGACCAGGCTCTCCCATGGACCACTCTGCTCCGACTTGTCCCGGCTCTCTGCGGGTAGAGTATAGGTCCCTTCGATAGTGCCCATGATGGCTTTTAGCCCCGCGGCAATTCCACCGGAAAAATCTCCCGATTTGAAACGGGGAATGATTTCTCGCCTGATGATTTGCGAACTCTTCGCATCCGTCAAGCTGCCTTCCAGACCATATCCAACCTCGATGCGAATACGTCTTTCTCCTGGCACAACCAGCAGCAGGACGCCATTGTCCGTGCCCTTACGTCCGAGTTTCCACGTCGTTGAGACTCGATGAGAAAACTCTTCCAATGGCTCACCCTCCAATGAGGGAAGCGTCAATACAGCGATCTGATTGCCGGTTTTCCGTTCGTGCTCCGCCAACTCAGCTGAGAGAGAGACCACTACATCGGAGGGGAGCAGATTGGCTAGATCGACAATACGCCCGGTGAGCGCAGGCACATCAAGGGCGAGGGCAGGTGGGAGGAATGGAAACCAGAGGAGAAACACGATGCTCAGAAAGGTCTGTCTCACACCCACCCGCCCCAGGGGCGCCATGACGCGCCCCTTCGCGATCGCGGCCGCAGGCAAAAAAAACCGGCGGCGTAGCCTCTGGGCTACGTTGAGGTTTTTTTGAGCCGAGAACAAAGTTGGGAACCTTTTTCAGCATCCTGACACAGGAGGCTGCTCAAAAGGGTCTGTAGCAAGGCTGCATGTGTGCATTGACGACGGCTCGCGACGGAGAACCGAGCTGCAGACCATTTTCAGCAGCCTCAAAATTTGACGGAGGGGGGTTGGCTGACCGCCTTCTCATCCGCCACCGTGAAATTTGGCTTCACATCCATATGCAGCACATATTTCGCTGTGAGATTGGTAGGGAAGAAGCGTATCAGCTTATTGTACGCAGCAATCTTATCGATATACCGCTTCCGTGCGACGACAATGCGATTTTCGGTGCCTTCCAGTTGGCTCTGTAAGTCGCGAAAATTCTCATTGGCCTTTAAATCCGGATAGGCCTCGGCCACCGCCAGCAACCGGCTCAGGGCAGAGGACAACTGAGCCTGCGACTCCTGAAACTTTTTGAATGCGTTTGGGTCATTCAGTAGTTCTGGAGTCGCTTTGATCCCAGCCACTTGGCTCCTCGCCTGCGTGACGGAATCGAGGGTTTCCCGTTCGTGCGCCGCGTAACCTTTCACCGTTTCAACGAGGTTCGGAATCAGGTCTGTACGACGTTGGTATTGATTGAGCACCTCGCTCCAAGCCGCGTTCGTCTCTTCATCTAATGATTGAATTTCATTGTATCCGCACCCGGAGATTCCTACGATAAGCATCAGGCAGATTGACATCAACCATCGAGTTCGATACCGCATGCCGTCCTCCTCCCCAACCATCGCAGGAGAAATTTCCTGACCTATCTTTCATAGGCCTCCTCCTCACCCCTGTCAAGCGGACCTTGAACCAGGCATCCAAATTTCCGCTTCTTCCGTAGAAGAGACAGTATAATTGCGTGCCAACTGGCTCATGACGAATGACCTGATCACTAGCGGCGGGCTGATAGTGAAGAAAGGAACGCCATGACACCCTACACTGACATGTGCCTGACCCTGACCCCGCAACAATACGCCCTAAAAGAGAGCGTTCATCAGTTTGCACGGGGTGTGCTGCGTCCAGCCGCCATGGCACTGGACCGCATTCCGAATCCCCAGGACGTCATCGCACCCGGTTCTCTCCTTTGGACCACCATGAAAGCCGCTTACAGTCAAGGCTTCCATACGGCTTTGGTACCGCGTGCCTGCGGTGGCTTAGGCCTGCAAGGATTGGATTTGCACCTGGCACTTGAAGAACTTGGCTGGGGCAGCGCGGACTTTGCCGCCAGCATTGCCGTCGCGGGATTCCCGTTCTCCTCAGTGGCCGCTACAGGAAACGCGGCACTGGTCGACGAACTCGTCCGTCCCTTTGTCGAGGATCACGAGGCCCGGTTCGTCGGCTGCTGGGCGTTGACAGAGCCGAGTCATGGATCAGACCGCTTTCAGGTCGGCACGCCGGAATTCTATGATCAAAAAATTACCGGACAAGTGACAGCGCGGCGAGATGGCGATTCGTATGTGATCAATGGACAAAAAGCTGAGTGGATCTCAAACGGCACGATCGCCACTCACGCCGTCACATATCTCACACTGGATCCCACCAAAGGGCTCGCCGGAGGTGGAGTCGCCTTCATTCCCTTAAACCTGCCCGGCGTCACCAAAGCGGCCCCTCTTGACAAGGTCGGCCAGCGCGCGCTCAACCAAGGCGGCATGACGTTCGAGAATGTCCGCATTCCCACTCGCTACATGCTCATAGGCCCGGAACTCTATGAAGCGGTGCTCCAGCGAACGTTGGTACTGACGAATGGAGCGATGGGCGCCGTATTTACGGGCGTTGCGCGAGCGGCATACGAAGAGGCCCTAGCCTACACGCGCACGCGCATCCAAGGGGGAAAGCCGCTCTGCGAGCATCAGCTTGTGCAGAAACATCTCTTCGACATGTTTACGAAGGTGGAAACATGCCGGGCGCTGTCGAGGGCTGCCATGATTTATAACGATGCGGCCGAGACTCCAGCCGTCGAATATGCCATTGCCGCGAAGACCTATTGCACGCAAGCCTGCTGGGACGTGGCGAATACGGCGCTTCAATTGTTCGGCGGCAAAGGCTTGAGCCGGGGATATGTGATCGAGAAACTCTTTCGCGACGCGCGAGCCTCGCTCATCGAGGATGGCTCGAATGAAGTCTTGATGCTGATTGGGGCCCGCCAGTTGCTCAATAAATACGGGGAGAGTGGTCATGCGCCGGCATCATGACGATGAGGCAGGTGCGGGCAGTCCGTCCGTCCCCAGGCGAGCGATGGCTTGGTTCAACAGATGCAGCGAGTTGCCCTTGTAGAACACATCAGTGACTCCCAAGACCCGTGCCTTGGCAAGAAGGTCATCGCTCGGGGCACCTGTGAGAATAATGACCGACGCCGTCGGATCCACTGCCCGGACTTCCTTTAGCACGTCGATGCCGTCCAAGTCTGGCAGGCGTAAATCCAACACCGTGGCCTTTGGGCGATGCTTCCGGAACAGGTCGACGCCGTGTTTGCCGCTCGTCGTAGTAAGTACTTCATGACCGTGATGCCCCAGGACCTGTCGAAGAAGAATGCAAATAAGCTTGTCGTCGTCGATGACGAGGATCTTGGACATAGCCTTGTCGCTCTCAACCTCGTTTCCTCAGACCATCTACTCAACACATATCATCAACGTAAGTGATGGTCAAATAGGCCTCCCCGAGCTCAAGGCCTTGCGCACTTCTCCCACTGTTTTGGCGTCAAGGCCGGCCCGGCGCAGTTGATCGTCCGTCGCGCCGGCAATCTTCTCCAGATCGCCGAACGTCTTCAGCAACCGATTTCTTCGAATCGTGCCGATGCCGATGATGCCGTCCAACTCCGAAGCGACCAGCGCTTTCCCCCGCAGCTTGCGATGATAGGTAATCGCAAAGCGGTGCGCTTCATCGCGAATGCGTTGGAGCAGATGGGTTGCCGGAGAAGAAGGATTGAGCAGGACCGGATTTTTTCGGCCAGGAAGAAAGATGCGCTCTTCTTTTTCGCCACGCGCCTTCGCGAGTCCGATCATCGCGAGCTCTGTTCGGCCGATGGTTCTCAATCCTTCCATCGCAGCCATCAATTGGCCGAGCCCCCCGTCGATCATGACCAGGTCGGGAAGCGGAAGCTCCTGAGGCTCGTGATAGCGTCGGGTCACCACCTCTTGCATGCTGGCAAAATCGTTCGCGCCTTCGACGGTTTTGATACGGTATTTGCGATAGTCCGCTTTCTTGGCTTGCCCCTCTTCCCACACGACCATGGAGGCGACGGATTGATCACCCATCGTGTTGGAGATATCGAAGCATTCGATGCGTCTCGGGACACGGGACAAGCGGAGGAGCCGCTTGAGTTCTTCTACGGCTTGTCGATCGATCTCTTGATCCCGTAAGTGATTGGCAACAGCCGCGCCGGCATTTTCCTCGGCCAGGAGAAGAAGTTGATGTTTCGCACCCCGCTCCGGCGTCACGACACGAACCGATTCGCCTTTTTTCTGCGACAGCCAATCTTCGATCACCGGCTTGTCCTCCAGAGAGACAGGGATCAGCAACTCTTTCGGCGGCAGTCCATCTTTGTTGTAAAACTGTTCAATGGCCGACCGTACGAGTTCTTCGTCCGGCGTGTCGGCCCCCTCGGGCCAGAAGAAATCCTTTCGACCGATTAATAAGCCGCCTCGAACGAAGAGCATCTGCAGGTCCACAGCCGTTCCCTGCCGCGCGATCCCCATGACATCCTGGTCGATCGCGCTGGTCTGCGTCACGCGCTGCCGTTCCAAGGTCCGATCGATCTTTACAATCCGGTCTCGCAAGCGCGCCGCCTCCTCGAAGTTCTCCTGCTCCGCGGCCGTTTCCATCTCGGCGCGCAAACCGTCCAGCAGTTCCGTATCCCGTCCTTCCAAGAACATTCGCACCTGCTTGACGATCAGGTGATACTCTTCTTTCGTCTGATTGCCGATACAAGGCGCCATGCATCGCTTGATTTCGAACTCCAGACAGGCACGCTCAGCCTGCCCATTAATCTCAATCTCGCAGGTCGCCAGCGGGAACACTTTACGGATGACCTTCAAGGTCTCGCGCATGGCGCCGGTCGGCACATAGGGACCATAGTAGAGGGCGCCGTCTTTCTGAACCCTGCGGACGATCGACAGCCGAGGGAAATCCTCTTTAATCGGCAAGCGCAGGTATGGGTACTGCTTATCGTCCCGCAGGACGACATTAAAGCGTGGCCGGTGTTGCTTGATCAGATTGCTTTCCAGAATCAACGCTTCCAATTCCGATCTCGTGACAATCGTTTCGATATCGGCCACCTGCCCCACCAACACACTGGTCTTAGGCGTATGATCGCTTCCCTTCAGGAAATACGATCGCACCCGATCGGCAAGCACACGTGCCTTTCCGATGTACACGATTTCGCCCCGCGCACTCTTCATCAGATAGACGCCAGGCAGTTCGGGCAAATGGTCGAGTTTGGATTGGAGTTCGGATGAAAGTGGCATAGTGATAATAATCGAAGCTGTCAGCGATCAGCATCAGCACGCAGCCTGCGAAAAATAGACCCATTGATTTTACGGCGGGGAGATCAAGTCGAGCAAGCGGAACCAGCGATTCACCTATTTCATCCCTGAGGCGATCGGTGATCGCCAACATCTTAGGCCAATGCGGTGCCCGGCTGCTTCTCAATCAGCTCAATCTCATACCCGTCGGGCGCATCGATGAAAATAAAGCGATTGCCCGACGATGATTGGGTGGGACCGTCGGTAATTTTGACGCCTTTCGCGGTCAGGTCACGCATGGTCTCGTCGAGATTCTCGACCTGAAACGCGAGATGGACCAGATCTTCCTGCACCTTGACGGGTCCACTGGGCGGATAGCTGGCTAATTCGATGAGCTCTTCACTATTCGGTACTTTCAAAAAGGCCAGGTGAGATCCCCGCGGCGAGGTTTTTCTCTCCATTACTTCCAATCCAAGCACGGTGGTGTAGAAACGTATGGTCTGATCGATATCGCTGACGCGCATTCTCGTGTGAAGAAGTTTGGTCACCTGCATCGTACGCTCCGGATTTCTAGCTTTCAGGTCTCCGCCTCCAGTGGTCAGCTATGGGCCTTAGAGGAGCGAGCCGTATGAGATCTTTGCATCGCCTGACCGCTGATGGCTCATCGCTATTCTATCATGTCGATCTAGCCGGTCCGATTGTCTTTCGAAGGAGAATTTCGGAGGTTCCCGGCATCAGCAGGTCCGGTAATGGACCTACTTCCACATAGCCGTTGCGTTCATAAAATTGGCGGGCCGCCGCGTTGAAGTCGGACACGCAGGCAAAGAGGTTCGTGGATCTTGCGAAGACAATCCTTTCCATGTGGTTCAATAAGGCGCGTCCCAACCCTTTACGTTGCGTCGACGGCGCGATGGCCAGAAGTTCCAGATAATCGCCGAACAGAAATTGCCTGCGCAGCAGGGCGAGACCGGCCACCATACTCTCCTGCTCCAAGACATAGCCTTCCCGGCCTGCTGGAAGAGGCGTAAAGAGCCGTTCCCAATGCATTGCGGTATAGCCGAGGCGTTTCCACGGATCGGAATCGGCCAGCATACGAATGACCTCCTCACGGTCATCCGTTCGATAGGCTCTAATGGTCGGACGATCGTCGGTCATGGGAAGACGAGAAGGAACATTGATCCAATAATGTGGAGACCGTGACCGGATGATACCCTTGTCGAACGATAAGCTCGTCGTAGAGATCGGCAACAACTTCCCGGGTGTGCCGGCCTTTGCCATTCGCGTGCATCACCACGATACTGCCGCTCCCGACACGCGACTTCACGGTGTTGAAAATCTCGGCTTCAGACAGATGAGGATCGGGGTCGCCGGATACGACATTCCAGAGAATAAACCGGAGACCTAACACCTCTGCCAGGCGAATGGTGACTTCATTGTACTCTCCGTATGGCGGCCGAAAAAGGGTCGCGTTGTGGCCGTATTTGCGTCGAAGAAGAGTGGCGGGTTGCATGATCTCATGTCGTTGCTGTTCGTCATCCAGCTCAGGCAGGTGCGCGTGCACGTGGCCATGCGTCCCAACTTCAAACAACGGTACGGCGAGCAATGCACGGACCTCAGCATCGTGTTTCGCCATCCAGCGCCCTGACACAAAAAACGTGGCGGGAATCTGCTTCTCAATCAGCATCCGGATCAGCGGCTCATCATATCCGCTCCCTTCCCGCACGGGGCACATGTCGAAGGTCAGTGCCACCGTCTTGCAGTTCCTGGGTCCCTTCCGAATAACTTCAGCCAGTCCTTCGCCAGACGCACTCCCGGACTCAATGGCTAGAAACATTAGAAGGATTAGAACCGCACGCATCTTCTTTTCTTGCTTAAATGTGAGCGCCCAAAACGGCAATCCCACCCGCCCGCTATGGTGATATTCTGCGATATCGCTGCATGAATCAAGTAGAGGGTCACGGACGTCCTACACAATGGAAATGAAAGTTTCGCCGGCACTACGATAGCAATGAGAGTCAAGATTGCCGGTCTCGGCCCTGTTGGAGGCGATGCACAATTTCGGCCCCGAAGAGAAACAAGGTGGCCGAATAATAGATCCACAGCAGAAAGAGGACAACAAACAGGAGGGAGCCATACAACCGGCTGTACACGGCCAGAGTGGTGACATAGTTACTGAACAAATGTTTGGCCATCTCCCAGAGTATGGCCAGGATCAAGCCACCGATAAACGCGTGGCGCCAAGGAGGGCGCCGTTGCGGCAAATAACGATAGAGACCCGCCACAGCGATGAGCACAATACCGAAGGGAAGGAGATAGGAAAGGAGAAATCGGTAGGCGACGACGGCGGCCACATCAAGTTTTCCCATACGAGGGGCATAGAGCACCAGCAGCCCTAATATCTGGGTGACTAAATAGGACAGAAGTAGCAGGAGCCCTACCAACCCGACAAGGGCGGCCGACATGGCGGCCGACAGGAGAGGATGACGTTTTCTTTGCGTCCCAAAGACGACGTTCACAGCGTAGTCCATCTCATAGAACACCTGCATGCCGAACCAGATCGCCGTCACCACAATGACCCACCGGACGGCCTCGATCCCCGCCACCCGTTTAATCTCTTCAGCGAGATTCGGGCCGAGGGCCGGAAGAAAGCCGTTCAGAAAGTTCAGCATTAGTTCATGTCCGACCTGGTGCCGCAGCACCGTACTCAATCCATAGAGGAGAACAAAGATGAGCGGGAAAAAGGATAAGAGTGAAAAGTAAGCCAGCGAACCAGCCAGACTTGGGCAGCCATGCCGCCGAAAGTCGGAGACGGCTCCGCCGAGCAGTCGGAAGAAGGCGATCACGTGAATGAGTGCGGATCCAGCATGAGGCTTATATCAGGACAATTATTTGAAGGTCAGAACTGATTGGGTCGTCAGCGACACGAGAGCATTGGGGAACAGTCCCAACAGCACGACACCGGCCAGCGCACACGCCAACACAACCGTCATCGCGGGAGAAGCGACGAACCGAGGGGCTCGGCTCCCCACCGGTTTCGGGTCCCGCATATACATGACCATGACGACCCGGAGGTAGAAATAGGCCGAGATGGCGGTTAGCACAACGGCCACGATAGCAAGCCAGGTCAATCCGGCTTTAATCGCGGCCATGAAGAGGTAAAACTTTCCGATAAAGCCGGCGGTCGGTGGGATGCCGGCCAACGACACCATAAAAACGAGCATCAGCAACGCGGCGACCGGATGCCGCATCGAAAGGCCCGCAAAGTCTTCGATGTCGTCACCGTCGACACCTTCCTTGCGCACCATGGCGACAACCGCAAACGCCCCTAATGTCATGAACGAGTAGACCGCCAGATACAGCATGACACTGGAAAGGCCAAGCGTTCGGACACTGCTTTCGGCCTCGGCATGTCCGGCGACCACGACGCCGATCAAGGCATATCCGGCATGCGCAATGCTTGAGTAGGCCAGCATCCGTTTGATATTCGTTTGCACGATGGCCACCACATTGCCCAAGATCAGCGTGGCGACACAGAGGACGAGAAACAACAGTTCCCAATTCGCCTTGAGCCCGCCCAGCCCTTCCAAGAAGACGCGCATAAACGCGGCGAAGCTGGCGACTTTGGAGGCCACTGCCATGAAGGCCGTGACGGAGGTCGGGGAGCCTTCATAGACGTCCGGTGTCCACATATGGAACGGTACAACAGCGATCTTGAATCCGAATCCGACCACCAAAAGAATCATCGCCAACAACATGGCCGGATCGTCTAGGCCGAGTGTATTTGTGGCTGCCGCAATCGCCGACAAACGGGTGCTCCCGGCCAGGCCGTAGAGCAGGGAGATGCCATACAGCAGAATGCCGGAGGAGAAGGCCCCCAGCACAAAGTATTTGGCCGACGCTTCCAAGGAGCGGGATTCGACCCGCCTGAATCCGGCGAGCACGTACAAGCACAAAGACATCAGTTCGAGACCCAGATAAATCGTCAAAAGATCCGCCGCCGACACCATAATCATCATGCCGATAAGCGACAGGAGGAGAAAGCCGTAATACTCCGCCAGATGGATGCGTTCTTCCTTTAAGTAAGACATCGAGAGGAGAATGGTGAGCGCGCTGCCTCCGCATAGCAGCAGCTTCCAGAAGCAGGCATATGGATCGATGATGACGAGATCGCTGAATGCCGACACCACTCCACCCATCTGCGAAGCCGTGACGCCGATACAGATGACGAGAGCCGCGAGACTCAGCCAGGCCAACCAGTCTTTTTTTCCAGCAGGCGTAATGGGGTCAAGCGCTAAGACTAGGCACGCCGTTCCAGCGACTATTAATTCGGGCAAAATGGCAAGCAGGTCGCCGATCGGTAAGGTCATCGCGAACCTGCGGGGGTATAGGCGAGCGGCGAGACGCCCGACGGGAGGAGGGGCTCTTCTAAGGGCCGGTACCCGACAAGACGGCCGCCTTTGTCGTGATCAATCCGTTCAACCAAGCGATTCACCGTCTGGTGCATCGGCGTCAGAAGAGGCGACGGATACACACCGATCCAGAAGACGAGGGCAGCCAAAGGAGTCAGCATGGCCATTTCTCGCCAGTTCAAATCCGATAGGTGTGAAGCCTGACTCTTGGAGGGTACGCCAAAGGCCACGCGCTGCACCATCCAGAGCATGTATGCGGCGGCCAAAATGATGCCCAGCGAAGCGATGACCGCCGCAAAGCGGCTCCAAAAGAACGTCCCGACCAACACCAGAAATTCACCGACAAAGCTATTGGTCCCGGGCAGTCCGAGCGACGACAAGGCGAAGATGACGAGGAACGTGGCGTAGCGCGGCATCGGCCCCGCCAATCCGGTATTATCCATAATGAGGCGGCTGTGCGTCCGCTCATAGATGATTCCCACACATAAGAAGAGGGCTCCGGTTGTGATACCGTGATTGACCATCTGCACGATGGCGCCTTCGATTCCCTGTTCGTTCAACACAAAAATGCCTAGGGTGACAAATCCCATGTGACTTACGCTTGAATAGGCAATCAGCTTTTTGAGGTCGGACTGAGCCAACGCCATATACGCGCCATAGATAATGGCCACCACGGACAGCGAGATCATGACGGGCGTGAAGATCACCGTGGCGTCAGGCAAAAGCGGGAGCGTGAACCGCAAGAACCCATAGGTTCCCATCTTTAACAGGACGCTGGCTAGAACGACGCTGCCCGCCGTCGGGGCCTCCACGTGCGCATCCGGCAGCCACGTGTGAAAGGGGAACATCGGGACTTTTACGGCAAAGGCGATAAAGAAGGCCCAAAACAACCACTGCTGCAGGACGGTGGGATATTCCACCTTGCTCAACAATTGAATGTCGAATGTTTGGCCGCCTTGGAAGTACAGCACGATGATAGCAACCAGCAGTAAGACACTCCCTGCCAAGGTGTAGAGGAAGAATTTGATTGCGGCATATAGCCGGTTCGGCCCTCCCCAGACACCGATCAGCAAGTACATCGGGATCAACATCGCTTCCCAAAATACATAAAACAAGACAAAGTCCAAGGCCGCGAAGACGCCGACCATTGCGGTTTCCATGATGAGTAAACAGGCCATGAACTCGCGAATGCGCACCGTAATGGAACGCCACGATGCCAGCACACACAACGGCATCAGAAAGGCCGTCATAATGACCAACGGCAGGCTGATTCCATCCACCCCGACGCTGTAACTAATAGGAGGGATACTGATCCAGTCCGCCCGTTCGGCAAATTGCATCTGAGCCTGATGCGGATCAAACTGAAGCCACAGCGGCAGCGACACGACGAACGTGATCACCGTGACGGCGAGCGCAGTCGCACGAACGGCGGTCTTAGGAACGGCAAAGAGAAGCGCGGCGCCGACGAGTGGCAGGAAAATCACCAGGCTAAGCACGTCGAGGACTCCTCGGGTAAAAATAAAAAGGCAGATGTAAGAGTGGAGCCAATAACATGAACATTGGGGCCTTTTTTCTTTTTACCTTTTACTTTTTCGTCACTAAAACAACAGGTATGCGGTCAGGATTAGGACCGCTCCCAACGTCATACCAAGGGCGTAGTGCTGTGTTTGGCCGCTTTGCAGCAGCCTCATGAACCAGCCCCACCAGGCGATCGTGCGCGCCACACCGTTCACAGCGCCGTCGATCACTCCCACATCAATGTGCGCCCACATGCGATCGGCCAGCCGGAACGTCGGTTGCACAATCTGCCGATCATAGACTTCGTCGACATACCATTTGTTGAGGGATAGTTGGTACACCTGACGCCATTGATGAGCCAGGCGATCGGCCAGCCATGGAGATTGGACATAGACCACATAGGCCGCACCGATCCCGGCCAGTCCCACGAGCGTTGCCAACACCATAATCACCAGCGAGGCCGGGCCATGATGTCCTTCGGTCTCGCCGAACACGGGGTTTAGAAAGTTTGGAATCCCGACGTAGCCGGCTGCGATACTCAGCACCGCCAACACCACGAGCGGAATCGTCATGGTCGGTGAAGGCTCATGGATGTGCCGGGCATGATGGGGGTCGACTCTCGAGTTTCCCCAGAACACGACAAAGATGAGGCGAAAGCTATAGAAGGCGGTAATGCCCGCGGTCATCAGCCCGAGAATCGCCAGAACCTGTCCGAATGAGCCGGCGGCCCAGGCTCCAACCAAAATTTCGTCCTTGCTGAAGAACCCGCTGGTCAACGGAAACCCGGCCAACGCCAGAGACCCGATCACCATGGTCCAGTAGGTCGTCGGCAACTTGTCTTTCAGCCCGCCCATTCGGCGGATATCCTGCTCATGGTGCAGCGCAATAATGACCGATCCAGCCGCAAGGAACAGCAACGCCTTGAAGGCCCCGTGGGTCAGCAGATGGTACATACCGGCCGTATACGCCCCGAGGCCGCACGCCATCACCATGTAGCCGAGTTGGCTGACGGTGGAATAGGCGACAATGCGTTTGATGTCGTTCTGCGTCAGCGCAATACTGGCTCCTAACAGCATCGTAAATGCACCGGTCGCGGCGACGATCGCCATCGCCGTCGGCGAGGCATTATAGAGCGGCGCAAGCCGTGCCACCATAAAGACGCCGGCCGTGACCATGGTCGCGGCGTGAATAAGTGCCGAGATCGGCGTGGGGCCTTCCATCGCATCGGGCAGCCAGACGTGAAGCGGGAATTGGGCCGATTTGCCGATGGCGCCGATAAAGAGCAGCACGCAGATAAGGGTTAAGGTCGAAACTTCCCAACTGCCGCCGAAGGGCGCCAAAAGATTGGTCGTCGCTCCCGCGAAATCGGGCGTTTGGGCAAAAACATGCCGATACTCAAGCGAGCCGAACGTATAAAGGATCAACAGCAAACCGAGGAGAAAGCCGAAATCGCCGACACGATTGACAATAAACGCTTTCGTCGCGGCCGCTCGAGCGGAGTCCCGTTCATACCAATGGCCGATCAACAGATAGGAACACAGTCCGACCGCTTCCCAAAAGACGAACAGTTGCAGAAAGTTGTCCGCCATCACGAGCATGAGCATCGAGAAGGTAAAGAGCGCAATGTAGGCAAAGAAACGGGCGTACCCCTTGTCTCCCTGCATGTAGCCGATGGTGTAAATGTGAACGAGCGAGCTGACGGTCGTGACCAACACCAGCATCACGGCCGTGAGTCGATCGACATAGAGTCCCAACTCGATGTGAAGATCGCCGGAGGTCATCCAGCTGTAGAGCGGGATGGAAATATTCTTTCCACCGGCGGTTTCAAGCAGCGCGAGGATAGATAAGAGCAGCGAGCCTACAACGGCAGGCACGGCAATGAGATGTGCGCGCGATTTGATCCAATGAGCGCCCAGGCCCACGACAAGAAATGCCAGAAACGGCAGAAGTGGAATCGATTTATACAAGACGGCGTCCATCAGGCTTGGCCCATCACCATTTTAGGAGCTGGAATTCATCGACATTGATGCTGGACTTGCTCCGATACAGGGCAATGATGATGGCTAACCCAACGGCCACTTCCGCGGCGGCTACCGTGAGCGCAAAAAAGACGAAGACCTGTCCGGATACATTTCCGAGATAGCGGGAAAATGCCACGAAGTTAATGTTCGTCGCGTTCAACATGAGTTCGATGGAGAGCAGGATAATGATGATGTTGCGACGGATCAGCACTCCGACCAAACCCGTGGTAAACACGATCGCGCTGAGGATGATGTAGTAGCTCAGGGGAACCATAGCCAATGCCAAATTAAACATTAAGAACGAAAAATTTGGCTTTCATCTCCTCATTTTTCATATTGAACTTCATTGTTAATGGCGGGCCTCGAAGAGGTCCCGCTTTGCCAGGATAATGGCCCCGATCATGGCGACGAGCAGGATCAGGGATGCCACTTCGAACGGAAACAGATAGGTGGAGTACAGTGCCTCTCCAATCGTTTCAGTATTCCCGTCGACGGCCTGCCTGCCATCCGACACTCCTAAATCTGCTGTTGCTGTGTCTCTCGAAAAGCTGTGTTGCACGACCAGCAACAGCGCTTCCGTGAGAATTGTCACGCCCAGCAAGGCACCCACTGGATATTGCGCATGATAGCGCTCATCCCGCTTGACGTTCAGCAGCATCACCACGAAAAGATACAAGACCAAGATAGCCCCGGCGTAGACGATGATTTGTACAGCGGCCAGAAATTCCGCATGGAGCGTCACGTACAGCCCGGCGACATGAAAAAACATGATGAGCAGGGCCAGTGCACTTTGAACAGGGTTGCGCAACGCGACCACGAGAATAGAGGTCAGCACGATGACGCCGGCGAAATAAGAGAAGAAAAGCGTCGCCACAACTAGCTCTGATTATCCATGAATGCCGTAGCGAGGCGGACGAGGCCGAAGCCCGCCGTGGTTTCTCGCCAGTGAGAGCGACGCAGGCGTACTCTCTGCGGTACGCTGAGGAGCCCGAGCGAAAAAAGGCGCGCCGGGCGAAGGAATCGGTTGCCGTAGTAGGTGTTCATGAATAATCCGAGCTAGCCAGATGCTTTCTGGGGGAGATTTTTATAGGCGACGTTGAAGAAGGCGACGTTGGGGTGCTGCAGTTCCAGTCTCTTCTCACGCACGGGATACGATCGATCCCCGATCGCCAGGAGTTGCTGTTTATTCAGATGGAGCTGGCGCTTGTCGTAGACAGACCACTCGAACTCACGCGTCATGCCGAGGGCGTCGACGGGGCACGCCTCCACACACAGCCCGCAAAAAAGGCACCTGGTCATGTCCATGTAATATTCTTTGGCAAATCGTTTCGTGGGCTCGCCCGGAACCTCTGAACTGACAACACGGATGACCCGCGACGGACACGCCGCCTCGCACAGATCGCAGCCGACGCACTTCTCCGTCCCATCATCATAGCGAAGGAGCGCCAGCATGCCGCGATAGCTATCCGGCAACGTCCGCTTCTCGTGGGGATATTGCAAGGTGATCGGCTTGTAATTCAAAAGATGCTTCATCGTCGCCCGCATCCCGACGAGAATTTCATAAAACGTAATGGTCTTCAGCCAGGCTTTGAACTTTTTCATTTCTTAGCTTTCAGCGGTCAGCTTTCCGACACCTCTTTCTTCGTTGAGGGCCGAGGGCTGACAGCTTCCCTGCTTCACCTCGGGAAAATATAGGCCAAAATCGAGGTGATCAAAATATTCGCCAGCGCGATGGGAAGCATGACCTTCCACCCGAATCGCATCAATTGGTCGTAGCGCAGCCGCGGAAGAGTGGCGCGCAACCAGAAGAACAGGAACAAGAAGAAATAGACCTTGACCGTAAACCAGAAAATACCAGACAGCCACGCCAAATGCGCCAACGAGCCGTTGAACTGCAGGAAGGGAGCCGGCGCGTTCCACCCCCCGAGAAACAAAATGGCGGCGATGCACGACACCAGAATCATATTGGCGTATTCGGCGATGAAAAAGAACGCGAACCGCATACCGCTGTATTCGGTAAAAAATCCGGCCACGAGTTCGCTCTCCGCTTCCGGCAGGTCGAAGGGAAGCCGATTGGTCTCCGCCACGGATGAAATCACATAGACCACGAAGGCGAAGATCTGTGGAAACGGGAGCGCAATCACGAACCAATTCCAAAACCACCCGGATTGCGCTTCCGTGATTTTGACCAGGCTCAGCGATCCGGATAATAAGATGACTCCGACAATGGCCAGACCGACATTGAGTTCGTAACTGATGATCTGTGCCGCGGACCGAAGCCCGCCGAGAAGTGAGTATTTGCTGTTCGAGGCCCAACCACCCAGAATAATGCCGTAGGCTCCGATCGAGGCAAACGCGAGCACGTACAGAATACCGATATTGATATCGCTCACAATGAAGGGTTTGACCTGAAGGCCGAATATCTCAATGGCATCGTTTGGACCGAACGGAATCACGGCAAACCCGATCAGGGCAGGAACGAGGGCGAGGATCGGCGCGAGACTGAACAAAAACTTATTGGCGCCCGCGGGGACAATATCTTCCTTAAAGAAGAGTTTTAACCCGTCCGCAATGGGCTGCAGGATGCCATACGGGCCGACCTCCATGGGGCCCATCCGATCCTGCATCCAGCCCAGCACTTTACGTTCGGCCAACGTCAAAATCATCACGGTCAACATCACGACGCCCATCACGGCCGCGATCTGCGCCACCGATATCGCCGCTCTTAACCCGATTTCAGTCATCTCGGTCTCACTCCGTTAAACGTGAATCGTCATTCGTGAGCGCAAGCCCTTGTGGAACGTATAACGAATACCCTGCTACGCCACGCGTTCGATCGTGACAGACGCCGCCCTGTAATATGGCACTCCGGTTCGGTCATCAATGGTCAGCGGCATCAGTGATAGTGCTTGCTCATCAAAATGCTCAGGGAACGTGACCAAGCCCTCAGGAAGCCGATCACGCAGGGTCACGGTCGCGGTCATCTCGCCGCGCTCATTTGTCACGCGAACGCGATCACCTTCCACAATATTCAGCGTGCCGGCATCGATCGCATTCAGGGCCAGTTTTCCGTCCGCTTCCACCTGGAGCAATCCCTTGGCCCGCGTCGAAAACTTTCCGGAATGGAACAAGCTTTGCGACAAGACGAGGGTGAAACTCTTCGCATTGCCTGTACGGCTCTGGAGGCCATAGCGACTGGCCTGATCTTCGGCATAGCCGCTTTCAAGATAGTGGTTGACGACGGCGGCGTCCGGCCTCGGGGGCGTCGGCACGGGGCCTAATAAGGCATAGCCTGGAATGACGGATCGGATTTCTTTGAAAATTTCCTTGGCATCTCCATACTCAATGGGGTAGCCCATCAACACTGAGAGGGCCGACAGAATTTCCCAATCCGGACGGCTCTCCCCAATCATATCGATTGCCCTCCTTACGGGCTGGACTAAGCCTTCAGTATTCGTGAAAGTACCGTCCTTCTCGGCATAGGAGGCCGCCGGTAACACCACATGCGCCAGTGCCGCGGTCTCCGTCATAAACAGCTCCTGACACACGACCAATTCACACTGCTGCAACGCTTCCTTTGCGCCTGCTGATGCGGGCAACGATCCGACTGGATTTTCTCCGACGATATAGAGCGCCTTGACGGCGCCCTTCTTGGCCTCTTGAAGAATCCCCGTCAGCGTGTGACCGGCCCCTTGCGGCAACTCTTCTTTCCACAAACCAGCGAGACGTTCGCGCGCTTGGCGGTCAGTCAAATCACTTGGACCCGGCAGGAACTCGACGACGGCCCCCATTTCGACGGCGCCCTGATCGTTGTTCTCTTCAGCGAGGATGGCCAACCCGCATCCACGCCGGCCGTGGTGACCGGTCAACAGCAAGAGATCCAGCAGATTCGTCGTGATACCGGATCCGCCAGGATGGCGCAGGATGCCTTGCCCGACGACGATGATGGCCCGCTTCGCCTGCGCAAAGACGCGAGCGGCGTCTCGCCAGGCCACCGAGGCTCTACCCGTCGCCGTTTCAATCGAGTCCCATGAAATGACTCCAAGCGCGTCGGTAACCCCTCGAACGTAGCCCGGGGCCTGCCGCGTGAGTTCCGAATCGACGAGGTTCTCCTCAATCACGGCTTTGATCAATGCAAGCACCATCGTGCCGAACTGATCGGGATGGCCTGCAAAATCGTGGGTCGAAAGATTCGCGATGTTACTGATCTTACCGACTGCGGGAACAAGCGCTTCAATGGTCAACAAGGACGCGCCATGCTTTTTGACGGCTTCTTTGATCTTGAGCCCGGTAATCGGATTGGTTTCCGTCACATTGGTTCCGACCAACAACAACGCATGGGCGGACACGATGTCCTCGAAGGTGACCGTCCACCGATGCGTCCCTTGAACCCGTCGGAGCGCCCGCACGCCGTTGACATGCCCATACCGCGCGCTGCTGTCGATGTTATTCGTCCCGATTGCGAGGCGCATGAACTTTTGAAAGACGTACAGATCCTCGTTGGTGCAGCGGGACGTGATGAGACCCGCGAAGGCCTGCGGACCGTGCTTCAGCTTGAGATTGATGCAGGCCTCTGCGACATACTCGAGCGCCTCTTCCCACGTGGCCCTCACCAAGACGCCGTTTCGTCGAATCATCGGCTGGGTAAGGCGGTCGGGATGCGTGCTGACGTGATAGCCAAAGAACCCCCGTGGGCAGAGGTCACCATTATTGCGGCCGGCCCCATGCGCAGCATTGACTTCGATCAGCTGATTGTTTTTGGTCTGCACCGTAATCCGACACCCGTCGCCGCAATAGGTGCAGATGGTATCGGCGCGCTTCAGCATCCAGGGCCTGAACTCGTACATGGAGAGCCGACTTGTGATGGCGCCGACGGGACAAATCTGCACACATCCGCCGCAAAACTCGCAATCTAATTCGTGCGTGGCGAAGTGCTTGATTTCCGTCATGGTCCCGCGTCCAACGGGCGCCAAGGCCTTCACGTCCATGATCTCATCGCAATAGCGCACACAGCGCAGACACTGCACACAGCGGTTCATTTCTTTTTCAATCAAGGGGCTGAAGTACTCTTTTTGAAAGACGCGCTTGATTTCGATGAACCGGCTCGTGGTGGGCGTATACTGATGGGAGAAATCTTGCAGGTCGCATCGTCCGCCCTGATCGCAGACGGGACAATCAAGCGGGTGATTCGCGAGTATGAACTCGAGCACGGATTTATGGGCGTCGTTCACGACCGTCGTGGCCGTTCGCACGACCATGCCGTTGGCAACCGGCGTACTACAGGAAGTCTGCAGTTTCGGCACCTTCTCGATCTCGACCAGGCACATCCGGCAGTTCGCATCCGGCTTCAATTTCGGGTGATAACAGAAATGGGGGATCATCACCCCGGCCTGACGCGCGGCTTCAATCACCAACGTCCCCTTCGGGACGGTCAATGTTTGGCCGTCGATCGTGACTCTGACTGTGTCGCTGTCTGTAGTACCCGGCATCTGAACTGTTTAATGTGGTGATTAGTCGTGCCTCGGATTCGCTTCGCCGATCACTAGCTGGTCAATCAGCACATGCCTTTAGTGTCTCGCACTCGCGGGCTCAAGCTGAATCAACTCCGGCACTCCCGCTTGTTGAATCAATTCCTCGTATTCATGCCGCCAATATTTCAACGTGCTCATGATCGGGGCGACCTCGGCATCGCCGAAGGCACAGACGGTTCGACCGGCAATGTTCTGACACAGCTCTGCGAGGGTTTCAAGGTCGCTTTTCCGCCCACGGCCATCGATGATCCGGCGCATCGTTTGGACCAGCCATGAGCTGCCCTCCCGGCATGGCGTGCACTTGCCGCAGGACTCATGATAGAAAAACTCCATCAAGCGCAAGGCCGCCCATACCATGCTCGTCCCTTCTTCCATGACCGTCACCCCGCCTGAGCCGAGCATCGACCCGGCCTGCGCAACCGATTCGAAGTCCAATTTGACGTCGAGATGCTCCGGCGTAAAAAAGGGCGCGGAAGCCCCTCCGGGAATGATGGCCTTCAACGGCTTATCGGATCGCATCCCGCCGGCGTGCTCGAAAATCAGTTCACGCAGCGTAATCCCCATCGGGACTTCGAAGTTTCCTGGCCGCTTCACATGTCCGCTGACACAAAAGAGGCGAGTACCGGTGCTTTTCGGCGGCGATCCAATGCCCGCAAACCATTCGGCGCCCCGATTCAGGATGTGCGGCAGATTCGCGAGCGTCTCGACATTGTTGACAACCGTCGGTTTGTTATAGAGGCCATGGGTCGCTGGAAACGGCGGCTTCACACGGGGAAGCCCTCGCTTGCCTTCGAGCGATTCCAAAAGCGCCGTCTCTTCGCCGCAAATATAGGCGCCCGCTCCTCGATGCACCCAAATATCAATTGAAGTGCCCATTCCCAAGATATCCCGCCCGACGTACCCTGCTGCTCGGGCCTCAGCCAGCGCCCGGTTCAGTATTTGCGCACCCAGGACAAACTCGCCCCTGATGTAGATGTAGGCTGTCCCGGCTCCGATGGCATAGCAGGCGATCAGCATGCCCTCGATCATTTGATGCGGGTCCCGCTCGATCAACTGACGATCCTTGAATGTGCCGGGCTCGCTTTCGTCTGCATTGCAGCAGAGATACTTGGGGCCCTCGTATTCTTTCGGGAGAAATCCCCATTTGACCCCGGTGGGGAATCCGGCGCCACCGCGCCCGCGCAACCCGGACTTCTTCACGATGTCTGTGACCTCGGCCGGCGGCACCTTGCCCAACACTTTCCGCAAGGCTTGATAGCCGCCGGCACGCTCGTAGTCCGCCAGCGACCCCGTGTAGCCGGGGATCTCCATATTTTTCATCAGAATTTTTTCGTACTTCGCCATGGCTTACGAACTATATATTAAAAATACAAAGTTAAAATGCTGCGTAATTTTGCGTTTACAGTTGGCATTAACTGCCGGTCGGCTCAGGCAGCATGAAAGGGCCGCTCTTAAGTGATGACGTCCCATCCCGCATGAGGTCTGCGAGGATCCGATCTAATTTCGTTTCCGTGATGCCTTCGTAATAGTCGTCATTCACTTGCATCATAGGTCCGGTGCCGCATGAAGCCAAACATTCGACCGTGCTGATGGTAAACAGGCCGTCCGGCGTCGTCTCCCCGGGACCGATCCTCAGCCGAGTCTTGAGCCATCCGATCAAGGTATCCGAGCCGACGAGAGCGCACATCAAGGATTTGCAGACCTGGATGTGAAATCTCCCGATCGGCTTGAGCTGCAGCATCGTGTAGAACGTCACCACCTCGTACACCTGCGGCGGCGTCAATCGAAGAATGCCGGCGATTTCCTTCATCGCCGCCTCGCTCACATAGCCTTCTTCCTTCTGGGCCATATGTAGCAGCGGCAACACGGCAGACCGCCGCACCGGATAGCGGCTCAGGACGTCGTCAATCTCCGCTTGGTACTTTTCCTTCAACATTTTTCTTGCAAGCTCCATAAACCCGTACGCACAAGAGGGCGGCTGGATTGCCCTCGAATGCGCGCGTCCACCGAGCACATTCTTATCGTGCGCGGTGCGCGAGAAGGGAGGGCGGTCCAGTCGCCCTCTTCTTCATCTCGGACTTTTCACTCACCTACCTATCACACTCACCCATGACGATATCGTACGTTCCAAAAATCGTAATCACGTCCGAGATCAAATAGCCGCGTGACATGTGATCAAACGCTCCCATGTGTATGAACGACGGCGCGCGGATGTGCAACCGATACGGGCGCGAACTGCCGTCGCTGACGATGAAAAATCCCAGTTCGCCCTTCGGTACTTCGGTCGCACAGTAGGTCTCGCCCTTCGGCGTCTTAAAGCCCTGGGTAAAGATGATGAAATGGTGAATCAAGCTTTCCATATCCCGCATCACCTTTTGCTTCGGTGGCGGAATTACTTGAGGCACATCGGCCACAATCGGCCCACTGGGCATTTGATCCAAGCATTGCTTAATGATGCGCGAGCTCTGCCGCAACTCTTCCATCCGGATCCAATAGCGATCGTACGTGTCGCCGTTTTTGCCGACCGGCACTTCCCAGTCGACCTTGTCGTACGCGCCGTACGGTTCCAGCTTCCGGACATCGTAGGCCACGCCTGACCCTCGGAGCACCGGGCCGGTCAGACCGAAGTTGATCGCGTCTTCGGCGGAAATGACGGCGACATTCTTCGTGCGGGCCAGCCAGATCCGATTGTTCATGAGCAATTCGTTGTATTCATCGATATGCGCTGGAAACGTTTCAAGAAACGTCTTCATCTGCGCGGCGAGATCCGGGGTGAAATCGCTATCTACCCCGCCGATCCGATAGTAATTCAGCGTCAGGCGTGCGCCGCACAACTTCTCGAACATATCCAGCAGGACCTCGCGCTCCCGGAAGGTCCAAAAGAACACCGTCATCGCACCGATATCCAATGCCTGGGTCCCGAGCCAAAACAGATGGCCGATGATCCGCTGCATCTCGGCAACAATCGTCCGAATGTATTCTGCGCGTTCCGGAATCGTAATCTGGAGCAGCTTTTCGACGGTACGAACATACGCATAGTTGTTCGTCATCGAGCATACATAGTCGAGCCGGTCCGTGTGCGGAATGATCTGCATATACGCCAGGCCTTCGCACAGCTTCTCGACACCGCGGTGGAGATACCCGAGGTCGGGCGTCGCTTTCGTCACCCGCTCGCCGTCCAGCTCGAGTACGACGCGCAAGACGCCGTGCGTGCTTGGATGCTGAGGCCCCATGTTGAGCAGAAGTTCTTCGGTTCGATGCAAGGGGCCGGTCGCCGGCCCGTTCTCCAACAGAAACGGCCGTTTCTCCTCCTCGGAAATGTCGCCGTCACCCTCGTCCCTCGCCGGCTCGGTGAGATCCGGGAGGAAATTGAAGCTGCTTCGCCAGCCCCTCCCCTCCGCGGGAAAGTCTTTTCGCAGGGGGTACCCTTCCGCATAGTCTTCGGGCATCAGGATCCGGCGCAAATCCGGATGGCCGCTGAATTTGATTCCCATGAGGTCGTAAACCTCGCGCTCCATAAAGTTGGCGCCTTTCCAGACGCCGCTCACCGATGCAATCGTCGGATCGTCTTCAGTCACGCGGGCCTTGATTCGAAGACGAGTGCCATGGGGCAGGGACAGGAGATGATAGATCACTTCGAACCGCTCAGGATCATCCGGGTAATCTGCCGAACAGATGTCGGTCATGTGGTCGAATGCCATCCCGGGATCATCGTGGAGAAAGGTCGCAATCTCCAGAATGTGGCCGGCAGAGACCCGTACGGCCAACTCTCCTCGACCAGTGTCGTCATGCACGCCGAGCACTGCCTCCGGGAACCGCGCCTTCAATGCCTCAAGAAGTGGATGGATGGTCGTCATTCGTTCATCGCTTGAAGTCCGGGTGTCTCTTACTTCACGAAGATCTTATCGCGCTGAATGCGCTCCTGAAGCTTGATCAGACCGTCGAGCAGCGCCTCGGGCCGTGGCGGACAGCCGGGAATGTACACATCCACCGGAACGATCTGATCGACTCCCTGCACGACCGCATAGCTGTTGTAATGATTGCCCGACGTCGCACACGACCCCATTGAAATGACATAGCGCGGCTCCGGCATTTGATCGTAAATGCGTCGAATCACCTCCGCCATTTTCCGCGTGACCGTCCCGGCCACGATCATCACATCCGACTGCCGTGGAGAGGCTCGGAACACACCTGCCCCGAACCGATCGATATCGTACCGGGACGAAACCGTCGCAATCATTTCAATGGCGCAGCACGCCAACCCAAACGTCATCGGCCACAACGCCGACTTTCGCGCCCAATTCACCAGCGCATCCAAATTCGTCGTCACCACGTTCGCATCTAACTGACGTTCCAGAAAGCTCATAAATTCACCGTTATTCGTGATTCGTTAATCGCGAAGAATGCCTGCGCAGAACTCTCTTCACGGCTAACGGATAACGATTAACGTATCCTTCTCGCATTCCACTTTCTTTCCCTTCGCTTGAGTAGTAACTGGAAGGGCGGTGTGGCTGACTCCACTGCGCGCATCGAGCCCGCACCTTCTTAGCGTGCGCGCTCTGCGAGCACAGACGTCGGCCACATGGCCCTTCCCTCCCTAGTCCCATTCAAGCGCCCCTTTTTTCCACGCATACCAAAATCCGACTAACAATATTCCAATGAACACCACCATTTCCATGAGCCCGAGGAAGCCCAATCGCTTAAAATCCACGGCCCACGGAAACAAAAACACGAATTCGATGTCGAAGATTACGAACAGCATCGCGATGATGTAATAGCGCATGGGAAATTGCACGCGCGCATCGGAAAACAGCGGACTACCACTCTCGTACGGCGCCAGTTTCGCGCGGTACGGACGGCTGGGTCGCACCACCCACCCCGCCAATAGGGACACCGCGCCGAACCCGATCGCGACAATGATAAAGAAAAGGATCGGAACGTAATTTAATGGTGTGGATTCGCCGGCCATCGTGACTCGTTATCCGTAACTCGTTAGACGAAAAGAAACGTTACATGAGGGCTGATGCCTTGTGCCCAGCCCCGGCGAGCGGTCCAATCGCAGCTTGGAAGAAGGGCTTGAACCGAAGTCCATCCAATTCCGGCTGTTCCGTTCCCTTATGTTGAATCAAAATCTTAAATGTGGAGCCCATGCCGTTGGGACGGAGTAACTGGAGCACCGATTGAAATTCGGCAGATCCCGGCTCGAGACATTCCAGCGTACGCTCGACCCCTAAGCTCGTCAGAAAACTCATCTGATTCGTAAAGCCGGTGACATGGAGACCTTCTGCCACGCCAGCCGCCGCCAGCGCGCTGAAATCAACATGGGCCGTCATATCTTGCAATCCGACCCGTTGGTACGGATCTTCCGATGCCATCTGGTGGTAGTAGCAGAGCAACGTGCCCTTCTTGCGCTCAGGGGCATAGAGATCATGTGCCAGATGCCCGTAGTCAATCGTCATGACAAAGCCGCGGCTAAGCACGCGCGCGACCTCTTTCATCCACGGAATGGCCTGGACATTGATGTCCGCACAAGCGCCTTCCGCTAACACCACGTCGTGAGCAGCCAATTGCTGCAAATAGTCGCGAAGTTCCCGCATCGAACATGGCTGCAGGCATTCGCAGAATCGCCCGTCGACGTAATCTACCCACACTTCCCGCGGCTTCCCATCCACGATACGGATGCGATGGACGGGAAAGGCATCGATTAATTCATTAGAGAGCAGGACACCTTCGATATGCTCGTTGGGCAATTCCGCCAAACTTCCCAACCATGTCACACACCCTTGTTCCCCGATCCAGGGCGCCAGGAGCCGCTGTTGTGACGCTTGCATCACGGGGCTACGCTCGATGATCACATAGCGAAGGCGATGAGCCAGCCTGTCCGAGACGGTTGTAGAGGCTGTGAGAATATCACGGGCCAGCATGCCCTTCCCCGCCCCCATTTCGACAATGGTGAAGGGGTCCGGTCGGCCGAGCAGGTCATCCATTTGCGCCATCTGTTTCGCGAGACTGTTCGCTAACACCGGGGACACGTCGCAACTAGTGTAATAGTCGCCGGACCATCCGATGCGGTCTTCACCCAACCCGCCGGCAGGCTGTTCCGCATCCGTCTTATCCAAAAAACGCATGTAATAACCGAACGAGGGGTGATAGAGCGCCAACTCCATAAAGCGGGCGAAGGGAATCGGCCCTGAACTCTGGATTTCCCGGGTGATGTCAGCGACGAGTTCTGGATGTCCTAGCATGCTGATCTCTGGCGTTCCGGCCGCTCGGGATCTTCGCGGCAATCTTTGGGTGTAGCTATCCCCGAAAACCGTGGGAAAGAAATCTACATTAGCGTCTCAGATAAGAACAAGTCAAGGTTTGCACGGGTCGAAAAATAAGGAAAAAGAGAAGGTTAGAACAGTTAACGAGCCTTGATTCGCCGGGTGGGCGGGGCGCTGAGCGGATCCTCGGGCCAGTGATGTCTGGGGTACCGTCCGCGAAGCTCTTTTCTGACGTCAACGTAGCCCGACCGCCAAAAACTGTGGAGATCCTGGGTCACCTGTACCGGACGTCCGGCTGGTGATAAGAGATGGATCATCACGGGTATTTTTCCACGTACGATCCTCGGCGTCTGTTGGCAGCCGAACATTTCCTGTAACCGCACCGATAGTACAGGGATGTGCGCGTCCTCGTAGTTGATCCGAATGCGCGACCCGCTGGGCACCGTCACATGGCAGGGCGCAAGAATATCCAACTGCTTCTGTTGCTCCCACGTCAGGAGCGCCTGCAACGGCCCAGTGAGATCCATCCGTTGAACTTGGTCGAGACGCGTCAGTGCGACGAGAAATGGCCCTAGCCACTCTTCGAGCCGATTCAGCAATCCTTGATCGGACAGATCCGGCCAGGCTGCCTGCGTCCCTTCCACGCGACGCAAGAATTCAACCCGCGCCCTCCACTGCAGCAAGTCTTTGGTCCACGGCAATCCTGTGATGCCTACTTGACGGATGCCAACCATCAGTGCAGCCGATACCTGCATAGGGTCGGGGTCAAGCCACGGTTGGTCTTTGAGCACGATGGCCCCGAGCTTCCGCTGCTTGCGCGCGCGAACCGCCTTCGCCTGATCATCCCACGCGACGAACTCCACCGTGCGAATCTGATCGGCACAGTGGGTTTCCAAATCAGCTTCGGCGATCGGCGCGGCTAAGAAGACCCGGGCCCATTCGGTGCCCCCCTCAAGACCCGCGATGACGAGATAGTCTTCGGATGCAATTGGCTCGTATTGCGAAAAGCTTGCGCCTCTGCCATTCGACAGCAGATAGCGGCGCTCATTGGCGGACTGTAGTTGTGCAATACGATCCGGATAGGCAAACGCGAGCAAGACGCCGAGCTCATCGAAGCCAGGCATATCCAGAAGACGCGGCCGACGACCGTGTACTGAATCACGATGAACGGATGTCCAGACCTGCTGTGCGACCCGCGAGACCCGTTGGATGGCTCCCCCGTCCACCGTCACGCCGGCCTCCGCCGTTCCTTGACGATGGAGCGCATCGAGCCGTACCCGAAGATCCGCATTCCGCCAACCCGGCGGTCCACGTAAGATATCGCGCTCGCCCAGCAGCGCCGCCACTTCACAAGCCAACTGTCCCCATCCAAGCGGGACCGCCTTCAGTACCATGTGGGCGAGTCGAGGATGAAGCGGAACATCCGCCATCCGTCGTCCGTGCGCTGTGATGCGGCCATCCGGATCGATCGCCGCCAGGCGGGTGAGCAGATCCTTCGCCTGCATGACTGCACCGACCGGTGGTGAATCGAGCCATGACAGATCACGCGGATCGCCGGCACCCCATACGGCTAATTCCAACACGAGCGGCGCCAGATCCGCCTCCAGCATTTCGGGCGATCGGCGAGGCAGGAGCGTTTTGTGCTCCGCCGCCGTCCAAAGTCGATAACACGCTCCTGGTTCCAATCGGCCGGCACGGCCACGGCGTTGATCCGCCGAATCCTGCGTAATCTTGAGAGTGTCGAGCCGTGTCAGGCCTGTTCGGGGGTCGAATCGCGGCACCCGCATCAAACCCGAATCAATGACCACGCGGACGCCTTCGATCGTCAGACTGGTTTCGGCAATGGCGGTGGAGAGCACAACCTTGCGCGTTCCGGGCGCAGGCGGCGCAATCGCCACGTCCTGTGCCTGTTGAGGCAGGTCGCCATGCAGCGGCGCAATGAGGACATTGGACGCAAGACCGGATTCCAATAATCGCCGCTCCACACGACGGATCTCCGCCATGCCCGGCAGAAAGACCAGCATGCTGCCCGTCTCGTCTGCGAGCGCGCGCTTGATCATTTGCGCCACCGCCTGATCGACCGGTATGGACTCTTGTCGATCGAGATAATGGGTCTCCACAGGAAAGAGCCGTCCCTCGCATGAGACTACCGGCGCCTTCCCGAGCAAGGTGGCAATCGCCATACAGTCCAGCGTGGCCGACATGATGAGCATGCGCAGATCGTCTCGAAGCACCCGCTGCGCGTCCAGTGTCAGCGCCAATCCCAAATCGGCATGGAGGCTGCGCTCGTGGAATTCATCGAAAATGACGAGACCGTAGCCGCTGAGCGAGGGATCGTGTTGGAGAAGTCGAGTGAGAATGCCTTCGGTCACGACTTCGATCCGGGTCTTCGTACCGACCTTCGTTTCGAGCCGGATGCGATACCCCACCGTCTCTCCGACTGCTTCGCCGAGGGAGGACGCCATTCGATGCGCCGCGGCACGCGCCGCGAGGCGGCGCGGCTCCAACACGATCATCCGCTGCTGTTGCAACCAGCTCTCATTAAGGAGAGCGAGAGGAACAATCGTCGTCTTCCCGGCACCGGGCGGTGCCGTCAGTACGGCATGGCGTCCATCGGTGAGGGCACGGCGAAGATCGGGAATGGCAGAGTCGATTGGGAGCGTCACCATATGAGATCACAAGCACACAGTTCACGGAGACTGTATCAGAATTCGCTGTGGCAAGGAGCCACGAAAGTAAACGGCAAAGATGGGCAGCGACTCCTGTCGCTCTCGTCGAAGCGTTCAACCCTATTTGTCGTCGACTGGAATCTAGAGAGCCAGGACTTGGCGACGCGGCAATACCGGCGAATCGATTTGTGAAACTGCTCGCACCGTGAGAGAAGGGCCCTCTCCGGGAGCCGGTGAAGAATCTGCAGCCGTTACAACGTGCGCTGCGAAGGCCGGAGTCGCCATTAATCGACGCGAGCCCGACAGAATTGCTGGATTGGATCGTTCTCTGCATCCGGATCGGCACCGTCCCAGAGAACTGAGCGAACATTCCATCGGACAATGGGATAAAACAGAAGAGAGACGGGCGCGCTCACGAACATGCTCAGCACTGAATAGAGCATGTCGTCTTCTTCGAACCGGGTCTGGATACGGCGAGCCACCCGGGTGTACCAGTCCACCATCTCCTGATGCCGGAAGCGCGCCCGGACGAGTTGTCGGTACAACACATCCGGTTCCACAAACTTCTTGCTTACACTGCGACGATCCATGCCATCCTGCATAAGAGTAACGGCCACAGCGGTCGAGCTATCGATTCGATCGTCGGTGGGCTGGGTCATACGGCTCAGTTGGTCGGCTTGCCGCTGCAGAACCGCGCGCCAATCCTCTTTAATTGACTCCATCACTTGTTTGGACTCCAACACATCCGTCATCAAAGTCCCAAAACAATGGACTTCCCGTGTCCGTGTGGTGGACATGCAGCCGAGAAAAAGGCCTGCCAAGACAGTGAGAACCAGCACCCGCATGCCGTCCTCCCATCACCTGACCGGGCTTAACTGTAGCCCTCTGCTTCTGAAGCTTCAAGCGAGCCCCGTACTCGTGTCCATAACGTGCCAAAAGATCGGCGACCTCCCCAATCACGATTGCCTCTTGAGGAATGGATGATCTGCTGAAATGAAACAGACACATCTGTTTACACTTGTGATCCGTAGAGATCACGAGTGAACATTGTGTCAGCACTAACCTTGGTCAAGGAGGGACGCCATGAAGTTTATGCTGTCATTTACTATCACACCGGATAAGGCCAAGCGGGACGAAGCCATTCAACGCTTTCTGAAAACCGGTGGACAGCCGCCGAAGGGCGTCAAGCTACTGGGGCGCTGGACCGCGGCGGACTTCAGCCACGGATTTGATTTGCTGGAGAGCGATGATCCAAGGGCTCTGACCCAATTCGCTCTGGAGTGGAGCGATCTGATGGAACAGCACATCACGCCCGTCGTGGAGGACAGAGACTTGCTGGAGGTGCTCAAAGCGACGGGCAATTAAGATTCTGCGCTGCGGAACATCGCGGTCGGCAGGCGATCCTCATCTCCCTGCCGACCCTGCTCATGAAGCGCGAGGGCAGCCTACAGTCCATCCGCGTCAAACGGAACTATTGAATTAGGTCCTCGTCTCCATCCGGATCGGCGTTCGATCTATTTGAAAATCGCCTGATGGATCTCGGAACCATCGTCATGGCTCCCTCTCATTCCATGCCAGACCAGGGCCCCGCAGAATTCTTGTCCTCAATTCATCGTGAGAACCACGCGAAACCGGGCTTTCCCACTCAACATGAGATCATAAGCCGCGGCGGCTTGCTCGAAAGGGAAGGTTTCGAGCATGGGACGAATTCCTGTGAGGGCACAAAAGTTGAGCGTGTCCTCCGAATCCTGAGCCGTCCCTGAAGGCCAGCCTTGAATCGACCGGCGCCGGCCGATGAGTTGAAGCGGGGTCACGCTAATGGGATCTGCAGATGCCCCCACCACGAGCAATTTACCGCCCACTCCGAGGCCGTCAATGAGGTCCGCCATGGCCTTGCTATTTGGGGCCGTGGCCAGGATAACGAAGGCTCCCCCCATCTTCGTCAATTCTTCCGCCGCATTCATGCTATCCGTATCGAGATAGCGGGCGGCGCCAAGCTTGGACGCCAATGATTCCTTGTCCTTGCCGCGACCGATCGCCACGGTATGAAAGCCCATTTTGTTCGCAAACTGAATTCCAAGATGGCCTAACCCGCCAAGACCTTGCACGGCAACCAGATCGCCGGCCATCGCCCCGCTGTGTCGCAGGCTATTGAACGTCGTAATGCCTGCGCACAGAATCGGTGCCGCCTCCACCGGCGATAAGGCATCCGGAATAGAGGCCAGCGCGTCGCTTCTGGCGATGATGTATTCGGCATATCCCCCGTCATCATGAAATCCCGTCACGCGAAGGTTCTGACAGGCGATGAAGTCTCCGCGACGACAGGACACGCACTGACCGTCATGCCCGCCATGCCAGCCCACCCCAACGCGCTGGCCTTTCTTCCATGTCGTCACGCCGGAACCGAGTGCGTCGATCGCGCCTGCGACCTCGTGGCCGGGAATGCGCGGATACTGTAGCCCGGGCCACTGTCCTTCTTTTACAAAGACATCACTATGACACACTCCGCAGGCCTGCACTTTGATACGGACCATGTTCGGCCCGGGCTCGGGGATCTCTCGCGTGACAAGTTCGAACGGTGCGCGTGGGCGACTTATTTGAACTGCCGTCATCTGTGCCATTGCGGACCTCCTTTCGCTCGAGCCCAGCATACCGCGTTACACGCACAATAGAATCCGAGAGGATTTACCTATGGACCGATGCCATGAGACAATCGACGACGAGGCAGTTAGATCAAATGAGAGAAAGAAGGGGTCACGACCGAGATTTGAGCCAAGCCACCGCCCCGGCGCCGGCAGCCCGGCCACTGGCGAAACATGCCGTGAGGAGATAGCCGCCGGTGGGCGCCTCCCAATCCAGCATTTCTCCCGCACAGAACACGCCTGGAAGGCCGGAGATCATTAGACGGTCATCGAGTGCCTCAAAAGCAATCCCACCCGCCGTGCTGATGGCCTCCTGGAGCGGGCGCGGTGCGACCAGGCGCAGTGAAAGCGCTTTGATCGCAGCGGCAAGACGAGGCGGGTCCGCGAAATCCTGCTTCGGAATACATTCGTGAAGAAGCCCCGCCTTCACCCCTTCAATATGTGCCCGGCGCTGGAGGTGGCTGGCTATCGAGCGTCGGCCGCGCGGGCGTGAGAGGTCCGCGACAAGCCGCGTCAGGTGCCGGTCAGGCGCAAGATCCAGTCGAATAACCGCCTCACCCTTCGCGAGAATCTCGTCGCGCAAGCATGCCGATACCGCATAGATGACGCCGCCCTCAATACCAGTCTCGGTCACCATGAATTCGCCCTGGTGGCCCGACTCGACACCCTGCCCGTCCGTCACGGTTACAACCACCGGTTTGACAGGGCGCCCTGCGAATCGGACGCGAAAGTGCTCGCTCCAGGCAACGTCGAAGCCGCAGTTCGCGGATCGTAACGGCGCAGTCGGGACACCACGGCCGGCGACCAGCGGCAGCCACGCGCCATCGGAGCCCAGCCGTGGCCAGCTGGCACCGCCAAGCGCCAGGACCACTGCATCAGGCTGAACCGCCCGGACTCCCTCCGGCGTCACAAAACGGACGGCCCCGTACTCGTTCCAGCCGATCCAGCGATGACGCATGTGGAAAGTTACCCCCGCGTGGCGCAAGCGGCGTAGCCAGGCGCGCAAGAGTGGAGCGGCCTTGAGATCGGAAGGGAACACACGGCCGGAAGTACCTACGAACGTCTCAATGCCGAGTGCGTGTGTCCATGCCCGTAAGGCTTCAGGTCCGAATGCGGCGAGCAACGGCGCCATCTGCCCGCGTCGCTCGCCATAACGCGTGAGAAATGGCTCAAGCGGTTCCGAATGCGTGAGATTCAGTCCGCCCTTCCCGGCCAGCAGAAACTTACGGCCGACGGAGGCCATGGCATCATAGAGATCCACGCGGGCGCCCCCTGCAATGGCAGACTCCGCAGCCATCAGACCAGCCGGTCCCCCGCCGATGACTGCGACCTTCATCATCGGCACCATTGAGACACGGGCCAAGACCGATTACATCGAAATCCGGACAATAGACTCCAACGTCTGCCCGTGTCGGAGGGCGCCAAAGATTCTAGTGCAAACTGGAACTGCCGGCAGTCATTCAGGCCTCCAGTCAAGAACCGGAGGAGGCTAGTTCCCTTGCGACGAACCACAACCTCATCTCAGCAGCAATCAGCTTGTTGGCGAAATCGAAGGTCTCGGCCTTCTACATCACGTTCCTTACGCCGACATCTGTTTGGGACAGCGCGATTCCAGTTCGGGAAATTTCGCCCGATAGTCGGCGTGGCTGGCGCGAATCACCTTCAAAGCTTCCTCACGGCCATACACGCTGGTAATTTCCACTTTGTGTTGTGTGGAGCCGGGTGCGTGCTTGTAGGTGAGAAAGTAGTGCTGAAGGCGATCGATCAAGCTCAGCGGGCAGTCACTGATATCGGTGTAACTGCCATAGAGCGCGTCTTCTTTCATCACGGCGATGATCTTGTCGTCCGCTTCGCCACCGTCCAACATGCTGAGCCCGCCGATAGGGAGCGCCGTGAGCAGAATATCGCTGTGCGGAATCGTCTTTTCCGTGAGGACGCAGATATCCAGTGGATCTCCATCCCCCACTATATCGCGCCGCTTCGCGCGCATGGAAAACATGGCGGCGACCCGCTCTCCGCAGAAGGTTTGCGGGACGAGCCCGTAATAGACGGGACAGAAGTTCGAGAACCGTTGTGGACGATCGACCTTGAGGAAGCCGCTCACCTTGTCCACCTCGTACTTCACGGTATCGGTCGGCACGATTTCAATGTAGGCCGTCACCACTTCCGGCGCCTGGTCTCCGATGGAGACGCCGTGCCAGGGGTGCGCTCGGAACGTCAGGCCCATAAGTCGCTGCGAAACACTCGTTTCGTGGTCGTTCATCACTTGTCCTTCCATGAAAAGCCTCTCATTAATGGTCCCTTTATATAGTAGACCGGAGGCAATTCTTGCAATCCAGCATTTATCATGAGCCTGACGTGTGACGCCTCGATCTCCAAAGGCCCACAGGAGGGAGCCGATCGTGTCGAGCCCGGCGGAAAGGTGACGTCTACAGGAGGAAGTTCAGAAAAGTGGGGGCGAGCCCCGCCACGCGTGCGGCCGGCGAGGGCGTATACGCATCAAGGGTCTGAGGTTGGACAAATTCCTCCACCCCATCGCCGCTGCTTCAAGGGAAATGGGCCTAGCGGACGACAGTGGGGTCAGTTGCTGGATTGGACGGGCATCGCTACATTCCCATCGTTTCGATCCGCTGAATGTCTTCAGGCGAGAGAACGAGCTGTTCGGCTTGAAGGTCCTCTTGCATATGTTGCGGGTTCGTGGTGCCGGTCAAGGGCAGCATCCCGACATGCATGGCAAACGCGAAGATCACTTGTGCGGGACCAGTCCCTAACCGTTTCGCGATAGCTCGCAACTCTGGGGCTACAAGAACCTCACGATTAGCGGTCAAGAGCGAAAAGCCTTGATAGATGATGCCGTGAGCACGGCAAATCTCCCGCACTTCCTTATCCCAGCCGAGCGCCGCGTAGCAGCGGTTTTGTACCACCATGGGTTTCACGGTGGCTTGAGCGCACAACTGGGCGACCTGTTCGGCCGTCACATTGCTGATGCCGATCATTCTTGTTTTCCCGCCTTGATACAACCCCTCCATGGCCGTCCACACTTCTCGATCAGCATTCCCTAAACCTCGCCGCTCATACGGTCCGTGTAAAACGTACGAATCTACATAGTCGGTGTGAAGGTGGGCCAATGAGCTGTCGAAGGACTGTCTGACCTGGGTGGTCAAATCCGCCGAGGCATCGTACGGAGTGCGATGGTCTTGGCCATTGAGCGGGGTAAACTTGGTCTGAAGAAACAGCGTGTCTCGCGAAATCCCTTGTTGCTCGAGTACCTGCAGGGCTTCACCCACGAAGGCTTCCTGGTAATGGATCATTTGATTTGCCGTGTCGATGGCTCGGAAGCCTGCCGTCACGGCCAATTGCACCAGATGTGCAGTGGCCTCTTTTTTCCACGCGGTGCCGTACATGAACGATGGAAGAGGAACATTATTATAAGCAGTCAATATCATAGGTACCTCCCAGTCCCATGCTGACTTAGTCTCCCTCTTCCTGTCCAGTCACGGGATCATACGGCAGTCCGTGATGTTCCTCGCACAGGAACATGGCCTGATTCTGGGACCAGGTGCGCGAGTAAACGGTGTGGCGATGCAACCAGGATGATCGCTCGATGAGAAGAATCAGAATAAACCCCACGAAGCTTTCGAATCGCGATTCGCGACGGCAACGCTGCTCACTCCGCGAAAGACTGTGAGACTCTCATGTCAGCCGCATCCTGTTACGCAGTGCGCCGCTGCTGATTTCATTACACCGTGTCCCTATTTCTTCTCGGCTCCATCATCTAAGATACTGCGATGCGATCCGACATCACACGGTCTTTCCTCCGCCTTGTCATGCTGACCTGCTGCATCAACCTCTTCCAGGGTTGGGGAGACGCCTATGCCGTGAGCGGGTTGACACTTGTCGATGCCTCGTTTGCATCGCGCATTACCGATCGTCAACCCTCTCGCGTGTCACAATCAGTGCGCGTAGGATCACTGGAGGATTCACGCCTCTGGTTCTGGCTGCACCTGGCCTGCACCGGAGCGTGTGAGCAGAAGATCGCCAAGAAGGGTCATGTCAAGATCTTCCTGGACTGGTACCTGGAGGAAGAGGGAATCCTGAAGAAACAGTCCAGTCTGCCGCTGAACCTGAAGGCATCCACATGGAGAACCTGGGCGGTGAAGCACATGAAACCGGGAGCCTGGGTAGTGGTGATCCGAGCCGAGGACTCCCAGTGGGTCTGCTTAAAGGACCGGTGTGATTTCGCCATTGAGGTGAAAAATGGCAAAAAGAAGTCGCCACGTCATCGATAATCGCTCTCAAGCTAGACATTCACAACTGCATTTCAATCACTCCTCCTCCCCAATTCTGATCCTGGGAATAACCGTCCCGTCGGGAGTAAACATAACGTCTTGATAGTAGCTCTTTGTCCTACGAGTCGACCGCCCCTGGTCTACTACTTCTTTCTTGGCGACCCGTATAACTTCGGGCCCACTATCGCTAATACGTATCGACCTCACGATGAAGGAGGAATCCATGTACTCCAAAGTCTTTTTAATGCTCGTCGGCATGTTGACTGTCCTCACCCCCGTAATCGGAGGGGCGCAAAGCATCTATGAAGCAAAGATGTACGCGGTCACCACCTGGGATGCGGGCTGCTCCGGAGCCACCCGCGACTGGTGGGATAACATGGCGGATGCCTGGTACAACGAGATCACGCGCGTGGGAGTGAAGATCTTCGGTTTTTGTTTCGGTGGGCACTGTGAGGAGGCTTATCGCCGGGACGGTCGGCAGGTCAACGGCAACATCGTCAACAGCCAATTCGCCGATGCATCAGTGGTGAGCTGGGGCAATGATACCGCCCATTTGGATGAAGGCGATGCCGTGTTGGTGGCATGGCATGGGTCTGAGAGCGGCAATATCTACGTCGGCAGCATGCGGGTCGATGAGAGAGGCGCCGGAGATTGTAACCTCAGACGGGACGAGATGCTGTTGGGCAATAGCGATCTTGAGTTCCTGCATCTGTCCTCGTGCCAGAGCATGGATGACAACCAATGGTCGACGTGGTGGCAGGCGTTCCGGGGTGTTCATCAGGTCGACGGATTTCATGGCTTGATGTGGATCGGCTCGGGACTCGTCGACGATTATTCCGATTTCGCTGCAGACGGATTCAGCACGACGATTGCGAATGCCTGGTTGGACAACATGTATCATCCCAACATCAGCGGCAACGACGATCAATGTCCCGTCGCCTATGCCGTCGGACGAAACAGCGACGATACGTGGCGTCGAATCGGATCGGAACGCTACGACAACGTGCTGTCCGACCCGAGGGCCATCGGCTATTGGGGAGTCATTTATATTTCGGGATGCGACCCCGCCAACGAAGATGTGATCAACAGCAATACGAATTCGTGACGTCGTGAAGGAGGCGCCCATGAAGCTCGGTATGACGTGTTTCGCTCGCCCCGCCATGTGGATCATCCTCGCCCTCTGTACGGTGACGCTTGACGGATGCGCGAGCCGACAGCCGCCTCCAGAGAGGGAGGCCCAACCGACCACTCAACCAACAAGACCGGAGCCTCGTCCCACACCACCGCCGCCGTCCGACTCACGACCGGACGTCGATACGCAACGCCTCTCGTCTCTCATTGACCGGGCGCTTCCCAAATGGAGCGAAGGCGTGCTCACCGTCCGCGACGGCCAGGATTGGACGGCGACGCTCGACTTTCGACGCGTGGCAGAGGCGATGGGTGACGATCTGTTCAAGCTCAATGAACTGCCTCCCGGCATCACGGAAGTCGCCGACAAGGAGCGCAGCATTCGTCTGGTGCCACAAGCAGGAAAGGTGCGATACCTGAATCGCAGCCGGGCCTGGGACTCCGCCAAAGGACTGGCGAAAGCCATCGAAGAGAAGCGAGCCGTGGAAGTGGTAGAGAAAGCCATGAGCAGGCTTGGTATGCCGCTGGAGGAAGCCGCGGACGCGCGAATCAATACGCAAATGGCCGCGGGAGCACCGGCTGGATCGGAAAAGATTCGTGATCAGTACGAGATGGCGAGGATCGTCGCGTTCCCGCGAACGATCGCCAATGTTCCCATCTACAACTCCCGAGTCATGGCAGCCGTAAGTAACGAAGGCATTATCGAGCGCTTCCAAGCCGTCTGGCCGACTTTCCGACTCAAGAAAGAATTGGCCCTGCTCGATCGTCAATCCGTAATCAAGCAGATTGCCGAACAGATTGCGCGGCAGAATCCGGATGCCGATTTAAAAGTTCAAGCCTATCTCGCCTATGCCCCAATGAGTCCCGACGATGAAGAGCCCCAGTTTGTTCCATCGGTGATCGTATCGGTCTATGCCAAGCCGACTCCCTATCAGCTGGTGGTGCCTGTTGCGCAGATGCAAAAGCAGACGCGTGAGCGTGAGGACAAAACGCAGGAGCCGCCGATACGGAACGAACGTGAGCCCCTGGAGACGCGCTGACGTGTAGGATTTCAAGCGTTGCTCCGCCTCGGGACTGAAGGAGGCGATGAGCAGGCCCCCGCGGCGACGGCCGTTTCGCCGCGGGGCCATGGCTCTCGCGATGTATCCCCAAGCCGTTTCACTTATCGTCTTCTCTGTTCACGCCTGGGAGGGCAGGACCGTCTTGCAATCCCATCATGCCACCTCGTAAGCTTCAACTCGATACCAGATGGCCATTTTCTCGACCGTGAGGTTCACATGCAAATTTCTGATCTGTCTCTCGACGAATTGAAAGAGCTGGTGAAGGGCCTCGTCGATGATCGGATCCGGGATCTGTTAGGAGATCCCGATCTCGGGCTACAGTTGAGCGACGCCGTGCGGACACGCCTGAAGAACTCGCTTGCGTCGGAAACGCGGGTCACGGGCGATGAAATGGCCGATCAACTGGGATTGCGATGGTAGCACGCCATGCCATGGTATCGCCTCGCCTTTAAGCCGGACGTCATGGCAGATCTGGTGCCGCTCGAGAAAGACTTGGCCCAACGACTGTTCGACAAAACCAAATGGTTGGCGTCGAACGTCGCCAATCTCCGCCATGAGACCATTGCACCGGATTTACCCGGCGTGGCGAAGTACGCGGTCGGCGACTGGCGTATCTTTTATTCGATCGACTGCGAGGAACACGTACTGACCGTACATGGCATCATCCATCGCAAGGACCTTACAGGATGTTGAAAAATGCCACCGGATGCGTTCTCGGCTCGAAACAATCCTCAACGCATCCCCAAGGGTACGCCTCCGGTTGTTTCTTCATCTGCGGCCTTGCTCGGGAAGGGGCGCGTCTTGGCGCGCCGGGGCGGGAGCGTGTAATGATGACCTTTTTGAGCATCCTATGAGAGTTACAAAGACATAATTCATTTTGATGGAGGCCGTACCAACAGTGCCTGACGAGCTGTTAATTACACAGGAACTCGCCGCCGCCGAAGCGGCGCGGAACGAAGGCAACGAAGGCAAGGCGCGGGTCTGTGCTCGACGGGCTGTCGCCCGCGCGACGGAGGCATGGATGGAGCGTCTACCTCTTCGACGGTGGCATGGGGATGCGATGGAACATCTCCGTCAGATTCAGCAGGACGCCTCTTTCCCCCTTCCCATTCGGCAAGCGGCCGAACGGTTGAGCACCAAAGTAACCCAACAACACACTGTCCCCTTCACCACCGATCCGATCGGTGACGCGAAACTGATGATCGCGCACCTAAGCCCCCAGAAGCCAACAGAGGATTAGTTTGAAGCAGCTCGGCCAACGGCCTGGCTCAGCTGAAAAAAACTCCTAGGCCGGTGCATCAATCCATATCAGCCTGTTTTCCACCATGGCTAATCCGCTCCAAATGGATGATCAATCGCAAGCAACCATTCTCCAGTCGGTTGCTGCCGCGCGACCTCGACGCTCTTGCCACTTATTTCAATCGGATGGCCCTGAGGGTCCTTACCATTTAGATGCCATTGTCCACGTGTGAGAGCGATGCCACCTTGTTTCATGACGTAGACGGTCTCGATACGCATGGTGCCCCGTACAGCTAAGAACTGCTGCAGCGCTTGCTTGATGGAGGAACGGCCCTGTGCGACCGTTCCAGGTTGCGGGACGAGGCTGGCCTCTGGCTCATAGAGCGCCAGAACCGCCTCAACATTGGCCGAATTGAAGGCGGTCTCAAATGCTTTATGCAGATTGTCCGGATTGGTAACGCCCATAAGGACTCCTTTCGTTTTTTCACGATGGTCAAAGAAGATTATAATGGCTCAAACGGCCGTTCGGGTCGCTCGTCCCGGGAGAGAAACTTCCATCCGCGCTCTCCATCCTCATCGAAACTTCCGAGAAACGAACGCTGCGGCTCCAGAAAGCGAAACTCGCTCAGCGTGATGATGCAACGTCGCGGATCAATGACGCGCGCATCGTACTGTCCGATCACATAGAGCAGCCCCGTGGATGTGCCATAGAGATTGCGGCGGCTGACTCCCCCCGTGTCGGGAAACAAATCCATGCTCGCCCTGCAACCGTTCGGGCCATCGACCCGCATCTTGAGATTGTACCGGGCCAAGAAGGGATGGGATGCCACCCGAGTCACAGTCACCCGCGTCCCGACCGACCGCACCTCCACCGTAGCCCGCTGAGGCACATCGCTTCGGCAGCCGACGAGGAGCAGCAGCAGCAGGAAGATTCCCAAGGCGGCACACTTGGACGAACCCGGTCTCATGTGAACTCCGGCTCCGGCTTAAATGGCCACCATAGGTTCACGGACAAGACACTGACTCGATTCCTCATCTGCTTCAGGTCCAACAATGTGAAACGATGGTGACGACCCTACGGAGATGGCAGCGGGGCTGTCAATAGCCGGAGTCTTTTCTCCTCGGTCCACGCCAAAGGATCCACGCATTTTTCTTTTCTTTTTCATGAGCGCTTGCTACAGCCTCGCCCACCATCCGCAACAGAGTCCGTTCATTTATGTACTTTGAAAAGAAATGTTCTGAGCATTGATGCATCAATCTCCTAAGCTGTATCCGTGACGATACGGCGGGTGTATCACGGTAGATAAACTCAGTACGATCTCTGCTGTGCGGACTCCTCGGTTCATTCCTTCTAAACGCCTTGCACAACAGCGTAGTCACTTCCTTCTCTGTCTTGGGACTGGATCTTGCTGAAGCCGGGCAGGCAATGCGAGACCTGCAGGTCCGTATCATTCATCAATCTTTATTCACAGGAGAGCACCATGCCGAAAGAAGACAACGCGTCCTTTAACCTTCACGTGCGAGCAAATCTAGTCGATGTTGCGAAAACAGATAAGATGCCTGAAACGGCAGCCTATGCCTTCTCCTCCGAAGGAAAGCTGCTGGCGTCTGCGCCGATGGATGGACAGGGAACTGCGACCCTCACGCTCTCGCTCGCGTCAACAGTGACCAGAGTGCGCGTGCTGGTCGGGCCCAAGACCGACGACAAGGCAGCGGACTTCAACGACCTCATCCGCCGCGGCGCGCAGGAGCAGCATCTCCGCATTAGCGCCAAGGAGCGGCGTCAGGACGTACAGCTGACGATTTTGCCGCCTATCTGGAAGTGCTGGCTGCTCAGTGCGTGTTTCGTGAAGGGCAATCTCAACAAGCGCGTGCTGGTGGGCGGCTCCTACGTGAACTATCCGGTATGCAACGCGACCGTGGAGGTCTACGAAGTCGATCCTCTCTGGATCATCATCCCCAAACTCCCCGACCTCGTCATCGACCGCTTGCGTGACATCATTGTCAATCCGCGGCCGTTCCCTGAACCGACCCCTCTTCCTGGTCCTCTGCTCGGTCCCGGTCCTGACCCGGCGCCCTTCGCTCGTGCCGCCATGCTTCAAGTCACCGCAGAGAGGCCGCATCAGATTGACGCCAACGCCGCGAGCGCGTTACGCCAAGTGTCGGAGAGTTCCGACCTTCGCTTTGCAGCCCAGGTGGGCAGCAAGCTGCAATTCCAAAAAGCGCTGATCGATCATGCGGCAATCATCCGGCCGCTGCTCTGCCTCTTCTATCCGCGCTTCGTCACCATGCAGCGAGTGGCCACCGCCCACACGAACGAGTGCGGCCATTTCCAAACGCTCTTTTTCAAGGGCTGCAACAATCCCGATGTGCCGGATCTCTACTTCAAGGCCAAGCAAAAACTGTTCGGCTTCTTCGACGTGTATATCTATGCCCCCACACCGATCGCGTGCCACACATGGTGGAATTACGCCTGCGGCAGTGAGGTGAACCTCTTTACGTCGAGCCCGTGGGCCCAGACCTGTTCACCATGTCCTCCGGTCGTCGGCCCGTCCGGCAAGAATCGCTGGGTGGCCTTCCTCGCCATCGGCGGGCACGGAATGAACAACATCTACGGCACCGCGACCGACCTGGCGGCGAGCACGACCAGTGCAAACCTGGGGCTCACTCAAGACGGTGGGCCGTGGGGCGGAACGCTTCTCCCGCGCCTGGAGTTTTCAAACGATCTCGAAGCGGCCGGCGTGCGCTATTACCAACTATCGTGGCGGAAAGGCAGCGCCGGAAGCTTCCTGCCGCTCACCGGCCAGGTGCATCACTACTATCGTCATGATGTCGCCACACCGACGGGCAACATGCCGGCATGGACGCCAGAGTTGCTCGGCCCGGTGGCTGTTGACGACGGGATGGGCCATCAAGTGCCGAACCTGTTCAAAATCCCATTCCCATCCGTTGCCCCGGCCGGCGTGTGGGATGCGCCGCCGGACATCAACGAGATCAAGGAGCATTTCGCCAGTGCAAAGTTCCCGAGCCAGGACATCGCGCCGGGGATGAGCTATGACTCAAACGGCAATACAGTGGGCACGGATACGAGTGGCAAGTATCAGATCAAGGTCGATCTGTTCGATGCGCAGGGGCAGCCGGTCAACATCTCGACGCTCGGCATTGTCTACGCCGTTCCGACAGATCCGGACGGATCCGGCACCATTAACACGGTAGACGCTTCCACGCTGAGCCTGGTCAGCGGCAACAGCATGGTCGTCACACTGCACGTGGATAACAACCGCTGCTTCGCGGCCATCGACGCGCCCACCATCGGCGCGGCCTCGGCCGACCCCTGCTGCGGCGTCCTCAACTACCAGCCCACCGATTCGGTCACCATGGGCTGGACCGCCAAGCACCCGCATGGCTTTGCCCGATATCACTTTAGTGTGATTCGCGGCATCAACAGCGTCATCGAAAACCCGTCCAGCGGGTGGACGCCTGTCGCCGGCAGCAGCAGCCCGATCTCGCAGACGGTCGACCACATGCTGAACGACAACCTACCGGTGGGTTGCGCAGTGGACGGCTGCCCGGTCGCCGGGTTCAGCGAGAACCTGTATGTCGATGCGATGGCAACAGACGGATGGAGCAGCGAGCTGGGCTATGACGCCAGCGCAGCCCGGGCATTTGTGCTCGCAAAAAGCTGAGTCAGATAGGAGTCAGAAGGCGGGCGTCGCCTGCGACGCCCGCCTAGATCCGTAGAAGATGAAGAGGTCAGGGAGCCGCCACGCAGACGCGTGGCGGCTTTGGTCACACCGGTTCGCTCTCATGCCGCAAGAAGAGCTACTTCATTTTTTCCGGTACACGTTCAGCCCGATTTTTTCCTCACGGTTCGGAATGGTCACATTACCTTCCGTCGAGGCGATGATGGTCGTCTTCCCCGACGCAGACGGCCCGAACTCTTTTGACAGATCGACCTTGATCGTCAGCATCGTTCCTTCGACGGTCATCTCAACGTTCTTCATAATAGTGGCCTCTCAGTGGTGGACGAACCGCGAACACGCCATGATCAATCCTCGAACATTTATTCGACTGATATGGCGCAAGCTGTACAGGGGGACGGGGCAGGAAGTCAATCAGCGCAAAAGCCTCACGTACTCCCGCAGGCGGGAACGAATCGAGAGGTCGGCTGACAAAGAAGATGCAACACCACTTCGGGGAGCCTGAGCTCTTTCACTAAGCTTGCCATGGGAGGGCTGATGAATTCGAACGTCGGGTGAGATTAAACCGATTGGACGGGTTCAAAGGATTCTGAGACGAATCCTTGGCGGGTGCCACGGTGGCTGATTCACAGACAAGTGCCCGTATCCATCAACGGCACCGCGGGGCACGCGCAGGATCAGCCGGCCGCAATCAGCTGGCGCACTTTTCATGTTTCACGGCGGGTTCTGTCACGCGACACTCGTCAATTGTAAATTGTGCGCCACGTGATACGAGTGCCCCCCCTTTCCGCCTCGGCACTTTTTTTCAGCTTCTTTGTTTAGAAGGGTTCTATTTATTGTCAGGAGCCAGATGTTTGTATCTGGCTTTAAAGTAACAGTACACCTCATGCTCAACAAGTTTTTTGGCAGTGACCCCTGCGGCGGTTTCAACCGCGGCAGCAAGCGTCTCGTTGTTGAGACCCGAAATAAGCCCTCCTCGGATCGCCTTTCCCATAGCTGCAGTGACGAATGCCTCCGCCTGTGTACCTGTAAAGGTGATGCTGTCACTTGCCAGGGATGTCACTAATCTGCCCTTCTCGTCCTCAAATTTCACAGTATCCCAAGTTGGATAGTCGCGCTCCGGAAACAACTTCAACTTATCAATTACTGCAGATGATTGAGGCTGTGCGGGCACATAGAAGATAGAGTCAAAAAAGGCCTCAACGAACAGCCGTGTGAGATCACTACTGATCCGACCAGAATTAACTGTCGCGGACGAAAGCGATAAATTAGTGCCCGCCTGGCTGATATTCAGTGACCAGGTCGGAAAGGCAATGGAATTGCCATTCCTGTCTACAAATCCTCCTGATTGCAACAGAAGTTGGAATTGCTCAGTGCCAGGATCACTCATCGTTCGGCCTTTGAACGCCGGGGACCCGAAATAATCCCGCTGATAGAGGGCCAGTAATCTTATGAATGGCTTTTGATCTTTTAGAGTGCGCCGGAGAACTTCATCATTGATCAGTAATGGCTGAAGCTGCTGCGCCGCCTCTGCCAAGACGAGAAACGCCTTGTGGTGATCAGCGAAGTCGAGTTCTGCTTTATTCGTCTGTGTCCCAATTGCTTTCACAAAGTTTTCAAGGCTTCCTGACACATCCTGACGAAGATGCTGCGCGACAACGCTCTCTATATGCCTCACCTTGAGTATGATTTCTTGAGTAGGTTCATGCGCTGAAGGAGGTTCACTGCCACGGGCTGGAACGTACGGCCCTAGCTCCACAGAGCATTGTTCAAATTCAGATACCTGAGAGCTCTCCCAGGCAGGCAAGGGTTTCAACGCAGCATGAAGCCCGGAAAGAGGTTGTATCGTAGGGAGAGAAACGGAGGATTTCTGGCACATACATCCGCTAATGAACGCTGTTAGTGCAAATATGGAAAGTTGCAAACTCGTTTTGAGCATGGGTAAACCGTCCTGTTAGTGGTTGCGCTGCTCCAAATTCGTACAAGAGACACTAGCTAACTTATCGTATTTAGTCTAACTCCTCTAAGTTTCTATGAGCGTTGGACTTGGGCAAGGAATGGTATTTCAACAAGCAATGCGGGATTTAAGAATAGCGAATGCCATTTGAGGTTCAGTCGTCCTTCGTGAAGTGGAGCAGGTTAAACTCGCCATTAAAGCAGAGAAAGCGTCTCAATACGTCTATGCCGGGAAACCTCTTCCCATGAAAAGGTGCCTGCATAGCATGCAAAACGCTTGTACGTCATAATTTGCGGGAACCGTTCGCGACAAGGTTCGCGAACGTCACAGAATGCAGCGGCTGAGGTCGTATTGCACACTCGGGTACACCGATGCGTAGGTGGTAGCTGGCTCAATAGGAGGGCACCATGGAGACATTTCTTATCTCGCTGATCACATCGAGTGTCGTCGCCGCAATCGTAACTGCCGTAACCAACCTGTCGATAGAAAGGATGAAACAAAAGACCGAATTTATGGCGGAACAAGTTGTCCGCGAACTTCTTGAATCGCCGCAGTATAAAAAGCGGTCGTTTGCAGTAATTCAACGTCGTTTTGGTGAGGCCTTCCCCGATAATGAGCTGCGCAAAATACTTGTTCGTGCCGGAGCCGTACGTTATGAGAGAAAGCACACGGACCAAGACGAGGGCCAGGAGTTTTGGGGATTGTTAAGCAGAAACCGGGACCAACTATAGGAAGGCGATCGGTCCGAACTACCACTCGGTCGCGTCAAACACGTTGCCGAATTTGAAGTCCGAAAAAATAAAGAGCCCATGCGGGGAAATGTGATGTCCTCCTTGCCTTGCATCTGCCGAGCTACATCCCAGCATCGGCGGTAACTCCGCTGCAATTCGAGCGATAAGACCATGAGTCTTGCCTCCTCTGGCAAAGAGTATGGTATCCACCTGCATCCTTCAAAGAACCTTTAAGCCTGATTCTGTCCCATTTCCTTCAGTTCGAGGTCAACGGCCGCAAACGATTACTGAGGTTACATCGTGCCGGGTGTCATCGACCGGCATATCGCTGCCCCGCGCACATGATAACGTGACCACTTGCCAAATAGAGACCTGGAACCTATTCTGAAGAGAAAGGAGATCACACACATGAGCAACCTTCCCGACCACAGTGCTGTTTGTGGCATTGATGGATGCGCCCCGACAGCCAGAAAGCCTGATCAGGAGGAAAAACCGGTCGCGACTGCGTCGGCGGTCCGGCATGAGCTGATCATCGTTTCTGATGTTATCTGCCCATGGTGTTTCGTCGCCAAGAAGAACCTCGAAAGGGCTTTCGATCTTATGCCGAACTGCTGCGACTACGCCATCATCTGGCGCCCCTACGAGCTGAACCCCCGCATGCCGAAGGAAGGCATGGACCGGCGCGAATACCGATCCCGCAAGTTCGGCTCCTGGGAACATTCATTAGCGCTCGACGCGCAGGTTGCCCAGGCCGGGCAACAGGCCGGCATCACCTTCCGCCATGATCTCATGGAGCGCACCCCGAATACGCTCAACGCGCACCGCCTGATCTGGTTTGCACAGGGCAAAGGAGTACAAGACGCGATCGTCGAAAGCCTGTTCAAGGCTTACTTCACGGAGGGCCGGGACGTCGGTGACCTTGTGGTCCTCGCCGACCTAGCCACTGCGGCCGGCCTCGACCGAGCGAAAACGGCCGCGTTTCTAGCCAGCGACGAGGGCGCGGAGGAGGTCCGGCTGGAGGAGAGCATGGCGATGTCGAAAGGCATCAGCGTCGTTCCGACATTCATTCTCGACGGCGAAGAACTGTTCTCTGGCTCCCGCAAGCCCGATGTGATCGCGGCCCACCTGACCGAGGCGGTTGCGCATGCAAAGTGACGCCTTGAAATCACTCCGCGTCGCGATCAACGGCGGTTCCATCGATGGCCTGTGTGCCGGGGTTTCCCTCCATGGCAACGGAGCACAGGTCGATATTTACGAATGGATCGCTGGGCCTCATGGAGACGTGCGGGGCCGGGATCGTTGTTCACCATGAGGAGGAAGCAGGGGGGAACCTTCGATTGGTGGGCGCGCGGCCGGCCCGGATTCATCGAATCATCGAGCCGCATCCGACCAGACGATTCACCCGCCGGCAAACACCGGCCGAAACCCGGCCTTGATGAGGATGCGGGCCACTTCCGTGCGCTTGTCACCCTGGATCTCGATCCGTTCCTCCTTCACCGTGCCGCCGGCACCGCAGGCTTTGTGCATCTCTTTGGCGAGTGTCTCCTTCTCCGTGAGGCTGATGCCGAGAAACCCCGTGACGACCGTGACGGTCTTGCCCCCGCGGTGCGCGGTCTGGCGTATGATATCGACCCGCCCCCGGTCCTTCTTTCGCACCGTGGATGGTGCTTGAGACGGCCCGGCATCAGGCCGCACCTCGCGCCCCGGCGGTAGTTCCACGTTTTTCAGCACCGCGAACGGACTGTTCCACACGATCGGCTCACCGGTCGTAGGAATGCGTTTTTTTCCTTTCATATCCTTACCCTGTTTCAATGACCGAATGGAACGGAAGCTTTTTTCAAAGTCGTCAACTCAAGGTGCACGGCGTTCTTCCCGTCCCCCAGCAAAACGTGCCCGTCTTGAATCGTGCATTGTAACTCCATGGTTCGTTGCGCCAGCGTGGCTAAGGCACGGACCCCATCCAAGGGCAGATTCATCACGGTCAGATTAGACAGCCGCTCGAGTGCCGCCATGTTGTCCTTCCACCACTGATCCGCGCCGCGGCCGCCATAGGTATAGAAGCAGACCTGTTTGGCGCGACCACAGGCCTGACGAATGGCTTTCTCATCGCGCTGACCTACCTCGATCCAGAGCTCGATGAGGCCCGTCAAATCCTTTTGCCACAGATCGGGCTCATCTTCGGTGCTCAGTCCGCGGCCAAACGACAAACTATCGTGTGCATGCAGCGCAAAGGCCAGCAGGCGGACCATCATGCGCTCGTCCGTTTCGGACGGATGGCGCGCCAGCGTGAGCGCATGGTCTTGGTAGTAGTGGCGGTCTACATCGGCGATTTGCAGTGTCGCTTTGAAAATGGTCGCATTAGAGGCCATAGAGTCGTGGTTCCTTATTGCCTAGATTCGGATGAATTGAACACTAGCCCGAACGGACCGTGGCGGGCCGCAGGGATAATCTTACGCTGGTATGGCACTTTGTAACGGCCTATGAGCTTCATCGGAGTTTTGTCGTGAGCCTCGGGACCATCATCGCGGAAGAATTCCAAAAGACATGATGGGGCGATGCGATTCTAAGAGCCTGGTATGAGTCGTCACGGTGCGGCCATCATAGCGAAGGGCGAGATGCTTCAATTGCCATAATCGCCATAGAGATAGACTTGGGCAGAGGCCGCAAACGATGTATCTCGCTAGACGTGCCCGCCGATGATGACAATACCACTTCGAGTGGGGTAATCGAGAATCGGACGTTGCAGGAGACTCTGATCACATGGAGCAATTCAGGCGGGGAAGATACCAGGTCCTAAAATCCATTGCTAGGTTGAGGACCGGCTCCATTCCATGCTGAGCACTGAGAGCACCATTTCTTCCCGTGAAGTGAGAGGAAGTGCCGTCATTTGCTCGCCTATCTCAATGATAGCAAGATACAACAACCTATGGCTTATGGCTCAATGCATATCACAACGCCAACGCACTATCCCGAAGATTCGCGTTATTAAGTTCCACCGGCTTTATAGACTGCTCAGTGTTTCCTCCAGGGCTGCAGCAATCCCAGTTCGTACGCGTAGCAGACGATGTCCGCGTTGGTTCCTAAGTTGAGCTTCTCCAGGATACGCCGCCGATAAGTGCTCACTGTCGCAACGCTCAAGTGGAGGATCTTCGCGATCTGCCCGACGCTCTTTCCCCTCGCAATAAGGTTAAACACTTCATACTCCCGATTGGTAAGCTGTTTATGCGTAGCCGCGTCATTCGCCGGCTTTAGACTCGTGACGAGGTTTTCAGCCAGCGTAGGACTGATATAGAGACCGCCTGCCAAAAGTTTTTTCACCGCCATGATAAGGTCTGAGCAACACGCGCTTTTGCTGAGATACCCGTGAGCTCCTGCCCGTAGCATCCGAGGACCGTATTCAGTCTCGGGATGCATGGTCAAGACAAGAATGCGGATCGATGGACATATTTCTCGAATAGCCCGAGTTGCCTCTAATGGGGACAATCCCGGCATAGTGATGTCCATAGTCACCAAATCGCATTTTGTCCTTTTGACCACATGCAGCATGTCCTCTGCATTTGACGCTTCTTCAACCGATATTCCGGGCAACCCCTCTAATAGATGTTCTTGAACCCCTCGCCTGAAAGACGGGTGGTCGTCGGCAATCAAAATTTTTGTCATAACACTCCCCTGCGTAGCTAGCGCCAGACCATGCCAGACACGTCACTGCATCGAACGCGGCAAGAATGGGCCTTACCGCACGACATACGTATTCTTTGTCAAACACTGCCCGCATGGCTGTGGTGGTCTTTAAAGCGGCGCACATAAATGCGTTCCACCTTTCCTTTCGCACGCGTTCTAGACCAGCACCCTCTCTACGTAGAAGATGTTCAGGCCATATGTTGGCCTTCAAGTCCCGAACTGTAAGACCGAAGGGCTTCTTATCTTTAAGGCCATAACGTTCACGCTAGGACGTTTACTGGCAATTCTCTATTCATCAGCGGAACGGAAGGGTCCGCGTCATCATTCCAAGGTCAATATATGAATTAAAGCGAGCAAGCTCCGGCTGTATGTATTCCGGGTGTGGGACTTTGAGTGGATAGTCTTTGACCTCTTCTTCGCCGGGCTTCCCCAACACGAAAACGATGCCATGCCACTCGTCAAGGAACCGACCAATCGCCATCCTTAGATTGCCTCGCATTGGATCCGCGACATAGACACGTCCCCGGTCTATCCCTCGCAGGACAGCAAAATGCTTATAACCGAACGGCTCCACAAAAATGAGAATCGGGGCCGTGACTCGGGCTAGCTGTGACATCGTCAATCGAAAGCCGGCCGCCTGAAACCCCTTCTCGAGCGCCACTCGCTTCAGATCCAATAGGGAAAACCCTCTTTCGGCCTTCCGCGCCTTCTCCTGCTCCGTCAGGGGGGACATCAACATGGTGAGAATTTCTTGTTCAGAGGTCTGTTCGCCATAATAGTAGATCATGAGCGTGGCCAACGCCGCGGCTCCGCACGAAAAATCCTTCTCTTGCTTGATAACGTGTAGATCACGGAGTTCCTTCAGCGTATGGCGCCGCACCGGTTCGTCGCTGCTCGCCCATTCGCCCGGCTGACCGGTAAAGGCCCCACACGCCGGGCACATCCCGATAGCGAGAAGCAGCAGTACAGTTCTAACTGCCTTCATGTTCACTTCCTCAGAACGCCGGAAATCGATAGGGAATCCGGATCCCGATAATGGTAAAGGCTTGGTCCGTCAGCGCGACGCCTACGACCGGCTCAATGAAGAATCGCTTGGTGATGAGGACAGTGGTGGTAAAGAACAAATTCATGATTTCCCGGCTTCCAATACCCACCGCAGTCAGACCGGGGCCAGCCGAGAGGCTGGTTTCCGGCACCACGAGCCGCTGTTCTCCAGGCGCAATGATCGCTCCGGCGAGTTGAATGGTAAAGCTGACTCGATCATTGAGCGAGAAACCCATGCCGAGGCGATAGTCCACGCTATCTCCAAGTGTCAGCGTAGACGACGGGAAATTATGCGTGTAGCCGATGCGCCCAAAGAACACGACGGGATCAATGCTCTTGAGCAGCGTGATTCCTCCTCCTGCATTCCAATTGCCTGTTCCTGCCAGACCAGTCCCTCCGGTCCTCGATTTGCCCTCGACATCCAACGTTAAGCTCGGACGAAGACCGCGCTCGTACCAGACCTGATACCGAAGGGCGGCACTGAGATCACCAAATCGGTTTTCTTGCGAGGTGGCACTCGCGACGCCAAAATCCGAATGTTGTTCCGCGTGTACAAAGACAGGCGCGGAGACGTCCAACTCCAGGCCGTCGGTCAAAATCCCATACCGCAGCACGATCGTTTCATCGAACAGGCGCGTCGTGAGCTTGGCCAGACTCACTTGCGTCGGCGAAATCTGAACGAAGCGCTGCTGCGAATTCCTGCTGTAAAAAGAATCAAATTCCACCATGAGTTCGCGTTTGCGAAGAAAGACCTTTTGCTGCCTTAAGAACAATTCCGTCAGACGCTCCGTTTCCTCCGCCTCCTTCTGGCGGCTTCCCTGCGTGTCCGTCTCAACCTGTTTTGAGGCGGTTCCTTTGGCTTGCTCCTCTGAGAAGACCAGTGGTGTTTCATAGCAGCTGAAAGCAAACACGATGACAATCACGAGATGTTGCCGTGCAATGAAGAGGCAACAACCCTGCCGAATGCGAAACATTAACATTTCGACTCCTAAGTCTATTCCTTCCACATCTGTAGAGACGTATGTAAGTGGGTATTCGAATATACATATAAATATCATTGATGATTCCAATGACAATCGTAGAGAACGTTACGAGAGGACACGTGGAGAAAACTTCTACCAATGCGGTTACTACGCAGACACCGATATCGATGCTACGCCGATCTAATGAAATAGAGTAACGTAACCGGCGGTTCCATACAGGTAGAGTATGTTCGATGAACACGTACGAGCTTGCATGATTGGCGCACACGTTTGATTCAAGTAATGTCGCGACAGCTGATCACGTGGGTTGTGCAGCCCAGACATTCACCGTATTAACTCTTTGGAGGCACCATGAAGAAATTACTTGGAGCAGGACTTGTCGCAGCACTCGCCATGGTCGGTGGACCAGCATTCGCGTCGGATAACGAGGGTTTTCGTGCCCTAGCCGGGCTGAACTCGGTTTCCGAACTCTCCGATGGCCAACTCGCGGCCGTTGAAGGAGCTGGCTATGAAGACAGTAACGGGAATGGGCATGCCTACGCCTACGGCCATGACAAGGATATTGTCGTCCGCGTGGACCAGGACGTGACCAATAGAAGCGCGATCAGCCTTGATGACGTGAAGGTTACCGGTCATTCGACCCTAACTATTAATGTAACCCAAACGGCCACGGCCAACGCCTTTACACGATAACCGAAAAGGGCTGCACATCCTTTGGTGAGAGATGAGTCCGGCATGCACCTAGGGGCGTGCCGGACTCAGTTTGTTTATGGCGGCACTGTCGAGAAGAAGAACGATGATCCGTATCCGGTGTGACGAGGCAGAATCATGGACGACTGATTGGACTGGAGGTCACGATGCGACAACTGAAGGTCGAACGCAAAGCTGAAAAAGCTGAATGCGGAATGGGCATTGCGATGGCATTGTTTTTGTTCTCCGTCCCCACTCCGGCATCAGGGCAAGATATAAGTGCTTTCCATGCGCTAGATGGAGTGGATGCACGAGAAGAGCTGACGGATTCACAATTGGCCGATGTGGAGGGAGGTCAGGCCGGGACATTTGCCGTGGCAGGGCAGCGGGAGTTCTTCTTGCCCAATAACGGAAATGTAGATATCAGCTGTACCCCGGCCTGTGTCGTGAGCATTCAGCCTGGAAGTCTCACGATCACAAGTACGAGCAGTTTTGCAAGCAACACGGTCACGACTTTTAGCAGCTCAGGGAGCAGTCAAGTCAATATCTCGAGCAGCATTTCAATCGGCAGATGATAGTGCTCCATGCTGCACGGTAGCGCCTATAAAAAGGAAGGCCAGCTCTTTGGTCTCGATCCAAGGGCTCGCGAGCCTCCTATAACTCTGCCAAGAGGTCGCATGGATACCCCCGGGACGAGATTTACTTACAGGTAGATATAGCGTGTCAATGCCTGCATGTATCCCACTCCATTCGGTGCCATGCAGCAGCATCAGTCCTTGCCAGTCCAGTCTCCATCGTCCTTTGCACTAGCTGAATTGAAAGGTGGTGATCGCGACCCTCCATCGCCTTCTCTCGCTATTGTTTGCAGGCACCCGAGAGTCAACTTTCCTTGCCGACACCTATGTCAAATGACTGAGCTGAAAAAGAAGCAGAGGCAATTGTCGAACACCGAACAGTAGAGTGGACGTCTTGGAGCTATGGTTGAATTGAATGCATGCAATTGGGCGGGCCTTTATCCAGCGGTCACAGGAAAGAGTGATGAGCGACGGGGAGAAGGCGTATCATGTGGCCAAGATCCTAATCGGCCAACTCGTACTGATAAGTGGAGGAGCGCACCCTTAAGCAGGCGTGCTCCTCTCTGAGCTCCGTTTAGTACCGCTAGGACGCTTCCTTCACATCGACGTCTTTGCGACGGACCGTGTCCTTAATATGTTCAGTCCGCTCCGTCGCCGTCTTATTGACGACGACCTCTTCGACGACTTTCGCTTGTTTGCTGACGACCGGCTCTTCCGCCGTCTCCGTCAACTCAATAGGATTCTCCGAGATCAGATCCGATGCCGTCGCGGCCCGGTCCGCTGGCCGGCGCGTGACCTCCACATGCTCTTCGCGGAGAGTCACGGCTTCCTCCACCGGAGTCTCGGTCACCGAAGTGTAGACCCGCACACCCCCCCGTCGAATGGTACGCTTGCCGATCGCCAGCTGCTCCTCGACGACCGGAATGGCGATCGACTCGTCGGGCTTCCACCCAGCACTCTTCCATTCAACCGCCCGCGTATCGATATCGACCGCATTGTGATCGGCGAAAATGCCGGCCACTTCCTGTTCCCTCCGCTCGTCGCTCCGTACGGTGAGCAGCGTGCCACCACGCCTCAACCCTTCATGGTAGTACGGGACGTCTTCATGATGAACGGCCGATCCGAACATCCTCTTAAGCCGGTCCCCCCATGTCTCATCCGATGAACCTTCGGTGGCAGCCTCCGAGCCGTCATGCTGTGTCATCGACATTTCGGTCGCCGGGATGCCGGACGCCTTCAATGCTTCCCGAGCATTCGCTGCCTCTTGCTGCGTATCAAAAAGACCCATCACGATAGTGGCCATCGTTGCCTCCTTTATGTGTGCCCATTTCAGCATTCATGCGTGATCACTTCCTGTCTGTTCACAGTCTATGCAGTCTAATAGTGGCCTAGCCAGACTTCATATCAGCAGCGTATGGGTTGTCATGTCATTCTTGGGGCAGGGCGACGTGATCAGCGTGCGGACGCAGCTATCCTCATGGAGTTATGCTCTAGCAAAGGCACGCAAGTGGTTGTGAGGTAACAATACGAATGGTCCCTGACGAAGGAAGGAGTACATGCCGGATACTCGTCCGCAAGCAAGGGCATGTAGACTCAGCCCCAGATCGATATATATGGAGCAGCAATATGAATGCAGGTACGGAATCCAAACTTTGACCCTGATTATCGCGTCCCTCATATTGACTTCTCCGCTGTCCGAATCTACGTCCTCCATGGTCCCGACCTCGGCGCGCGTGCCTGGCGCTATCGCGCTGATGAAGGACATGCAACAGCGGAATGAAACCATCCGGGATACGATGTGCAGCACCGATGTCGAAGTGACCAGGCCAGGCCCGGAACGAGCCAGTCTTTACGGGTCGTCTGACGCAGAGTCAGACTTCAGGGAGAATTATCAGTCCGTGTATGCCAATGCGGGCCTCGATTTTGAACAGGTGGAGCCGGCCTATCGCTACGGTTATGAGCTAGCTCGAGACCCGCGAGGCGGCAGCTCGGATTGGAGCGCGGTTGAACCACACGCTAAACAGACCTGGAAAGAACATCATCAAGGCTCCTGGGACCAGTACCGGGGTGCGATCAGGTATGGTTGGGAGCGGGCGCGCCGCGAGATAGGGTCGAAACGATCCAGACAGGCACAACCATGATGGCTGAAGAATCAAGTAACAGCACCCCGACACCTCCCTCTGCCTCGTCAGAAAAGCCTATTGTCGTTCCTGTCGTCCAGGAAGAGCTGCAGGTCGGTCTACAAAAGACAGAAACCGGACGGGTCCAGATCACAAAGTCGGTGCAGGAGCGTGATGTCCTCGTCCAGCAAGCGTCCATGCATGAGGAGATTGAGGTTGAACGGGTATCTGTGAATCGATTTATTGCAGAGCCGGCGTCCATCCGTTATGAAGGCGACACGATGATCATTCCGGTGATGGAGGAGGTCGCCGTCATTGAGACGCGGCTGCGGCTCAAGGAAGAGCTGCGCGTCACCAAGCGCCAGATTACGACTCCTAGGAGTCAGTCGGTTCGGCTGCGAACCGAAGAGGTTCACGTGGAGCGTGTCCCAGCGCAAAGCGACCAGCCTGGGCAGGCTACCTCTACCGACGCCTCCTCGGAATGAGGATGCCGTGCTTAGATGGCCGATTGTTCCGCATGCTCAACGGCCCCATTTTTCATACTGAACCATAATCGCATTTAGCCGGAGCCCGGCGACAACAAAAAGTCGAAGTCGGCTCTGGTCAGCACGCCCTGCCCGGCGCCCCGCACGGTCCCGCGCATGACGGCCTCATAGAGATCGAGTTTCTGCTGCTTGAGCGCAATCATCTTTTCCTCGATGCTATGGCGCATGAGCAGCCGCACAATCGAGACGGTCCGCTGCTGTCCAATGCGATGCGCGCGATCGGAGGCTTGGCTCTCGACAGCCGGATTCCACCAGGGGTCGAGATGAAAGACGTAGGTTGCTTTGGTCAGGTTCAGGCCCTGGCCTCCTGCCTTGAGGCTCAGGAGAAAGATCCCCGGGCGCTCGCCGCTCTGAAAGGCTCTCACACGGGCTTTGCGCGCCGTCAGCGACGTGGACCCATCCAGCCTCTGATAGGGAATGGCATGCCGGTCACAGGCTTCCTGCACGATATCCAGAAACTCGGTGAACTGCGAGAAGACCAGGGCACTGTGTCCCTCGTCCAACAGCATCGGCAGCTTCTCCATGAGGAAGTTCAGCTTGGGCGAAGGCTCCTCTTCTCGTTTCGTCAAGAGACGAGGCGAAAGACAGATTTGGCGGAGTTTGAGGATGGCGGTGAGCGCGATAATCTGCGCCTGAGCCGCCGTCCTTGTCTGATACGCCTCGTCGATGGTGGAGCGGATCTGGGCCACCGTCTGCCGGTAGAGCGCCTTTTGCCGATCGGTCAGATCGAGAAACACCTCGCTCTCGATCTTCGGCGGCAAGTCGTGGAGGACCTGGGCTTTCGTTCGCCTCAAGATGAAGGGCCGCGTCCGGCGAAGGAGCCGGTCCATGGCATCGCCCTGCATACGTTTCAACTCCGTCTTGAAGTCATCATAGTCTCCGAGGAGACCGGGCAAAGAGAGATCGATTACGGAAAAATATTCCCCCAGGTGGTTCTCGAGCGGCGTACCGGTCATCGTGATCGTAAAGCTGCCTTTGAGACGACGGACAGCGCTGGTCGTGTCGGCGTGAATGTTTTTGACGGCCTGTGCCTCGTCGAACACGAGGACGTGAAATGCCGTCCGTTCCAACGCTTCAATGTGCCGCCGAACCAACCCATACGTGGTCAGCACGACTTCGCCGCTTTCGGCATCAAGCACCCGTTCGCCGCGATAGACCCGTACCTTCAAGGCCGGCGCGAATCGCGCCAGTTCCTGCTCCCAGTTAAACAGCAGACTGGTCGGCACCACGACCAGATGGGGCCCTCGCGCAGGCTGTTGGATGAGGTTTTCCTTAATGGCGGCCAGCAGACAGATCACTTGGAGCGTTTTGCCTAATCCCATGTCGTCGGCTAAACAGGCGCCGAACCGATGTCCATGGAGAAACGCAAGCCAGCCATACCCGTCCTCTTGATAGGGGCGCAGCGTCGCGTGCAGACTGCGCGGGAGCGGCGGCGGCGTGATCCGCTGGAACCCCGCGAGCCGGGCCAGCACGGCCTCCTCATCAGCGGGCAGCGTCACCGTAATGCCCTGGTTGCGCAGATGCAGCCAGTCCAAAATTTGCAGCCGCGGTATGTGCACAATTTGCGCTGCCTCGCGCGCCGATGAGGCCTGATGGGCGAGACCGACAATTGCACGCAAGCGTTCCAGTGTCGAATCATCCAGCACGCGAAGACCGCGCTCCGTCTGGATGACCCCACCCTCCTCCAAGGCCCTCCGCCACTCCGCTTCATCCAAGACCACGCCGTCGCACCGGATCTCCGGCCGGATCTCGAACCAGTCGATCTCTGTTCGATAAGGCTCGGCCCCGTCTCCACCTTCACGCGCTACCTCCACTCCGCAGTCCCAATGGGAGCGCTGGATCGGCTTGTCCTGGTAGAGAAGGCGGATGCCCGCGGCGGTCAGTGTTTCCAATAACCGGGGCAGCCCCTTGAACAACACCGCGGCATCGACCTTCATTTCGTCACTGCGCTGCATGCCGCGAAAAATTTCCGGGCCGAGGACTTCACTCGGAATCCGATACAGCAAGGCTTCACGGGCCTTGTTCACCGGCCATAGCTCCCAGCGATCCGCCTGGATGCCGAGACGCACATCCTGACGGGAGAAGGTGTGCCACGTATTCCGCAGAATGCGCTGTGCATCAGTCATGACTGAACGGGCTCTAAAATCGCCTTCATACAATGCAACCTTGATGCATCGGTCCCGCTCCTGGGGATCTGGCACTGAGAGCAACTTGAAGAAGGTTTCATAGAGAACCGTCTTGCGTTTTCGGGCACGGAATGCGGTGGGTAACGTAGACGCCTGCTCCACATGAGGGAACAATCCGAAGACGGAGACGCTGGGCGCCATGCTGAGACTCCCCCACCGGCACTCAGCTCGCAGTGTGTATGGCGCGGCCGGCGCCCCGTCGGACGGCAATGGAGGAATCAGAACCAGTCGGTACGCCGGCTGCTCGGCGTCCGGTTCAGACTTTCGACGAGGAAACGCCTGCATCCGGCCATCCACCGTCAAGATGAGATCGGCCGCCACGTGATCGAGGTGCTCCTGCATGATGTCGATTTGCACGGCCTGAAATTCGCGCAAGGAGCAAGTGACGGCCCGAGTCTCGCTCCGCCTTTGCCATAAGCTCGCCTCAGACTCATCGGGCAAGAGCACCGCGCGGATGTCCTGACTAATAGTCCGCTCGGGGGTAAGAAACGGATGGCGGCTATCCATTCCGCGTTGAAACGCGAACCACACGTTCCATCCCTGTTCGTCTGTCAAGCGCAATAGTCGTCCACCATTCAGGTCAACAATGAATGACCGGAAGCGCACGAAACGCTCCAGTTCGTGGTCATCCGCCAGACAGACCGCACGGGCCGTGACCTGATCTCGGTTCACGTCCAGCGCGGTCTTGTAGAGGCACTTCACGGATGGTTCCCATTGAAGAGGAATTGATTCCTGGTGCGTTTCCACAATCAGGGGGTACGCATGTTTGTCCTGCCGCAGATAGCGGAGCAATGGATCCTCGCCATGCCCACGCACAAACGTAGAGGCATTGAGCAGAGGGGTCAGTTCGGACGGCACGGATCCCTTGGGCACCCATCCGAAGGACCAGCCGACCTTCGTCCCATCGCGGCGGAGAAACAGCGAAGGCTCGTGGTGGCGCGCATCGATGACGATTTCGAAGCCGGTCTTCACACTCACCGCTTCAGGTGACACGTCCCGCGGATGCGGACCGCCGAGGAGCTCACCCTTGAGTGTCTCGCGTGGCGCCTCTTGAGTCCGGGTGAATCCAAAGGCATCAGGCGACAACAGATTTTTGGTGGTGAAGCAGGCGCAGAGGACATGTTTACAGAGCGAGTCGGGGTCCCAGGCCGGACAATCGCACGTCGCGGTGAGGAAGCCACTCTCGATGGAAAAGCTCACGGCATAAGGTCGAGGCCTCTGCCCCTGCACCGACGCCGTCAGCGTCGCGCCGTCCGGACTCCACACATAGTGGTGAAGCCGCTCTTGCCGATAGTAGGCATATCCCCGGATGACGGACTCCTTCGGAGCCATCGTATAGAACTCATTAGGAGAAACGGCGCGAAACGCGGCGAGGAGTGGAGAAGTTCGTGAACCGACCCCGGAAGGGGGCTCGGGCGCAATCAACGGCATGCGATGGGACCACATCTTCCTGGGCATGGACAACCACTATAACGAGAGGCAGTGAAACCCTTCAACCTGCAGCGAGACCTTGATTGCCTTCATGGCGGAACGATTCAGTGGAGAAGAGTGATAGAAGATGACAAGTTTCTATTTGCTCAGCGATGAACCACCCTTCGACCCTCTCCAAGTAATATCAGAAGGAGGGAGTGACCTGTGCCGCCTGCCATGTGCGTGACGGCGTCATTCTCAGGCCCTTTGGAGACTCCGCCGCCCCGCACCCCCACGAAATTCGATCCGAATTTCCGCACGGTGCAATTCGGGTCTCGCTGTCACAATGTCGTCTCAGGACCGGCGCAATTCTATAACGTCGGGCCCTGTGGCACCTATGCCGAGTACGAGGGCAAATTCTTCATGAAAGAACGCGGCTTCATCTGCCAAAATTGCCATATGCCGGAGGTCGAGCGGCCGGTGGCGACCTGCGGACCTATCCGCCAAGGCCGTCAGCATCTCTGGCGAGGTGGGCACGATCCCGAAATGGTCAAGCGGGCCGTGGCGATTCAAGTCAGCGCGAACCCGGCCGAACCGAAGCCTGGTGAGCAAGTCCAAGTCACGCTGACACTCATTAATGCGGGAGCGGGCCATAAATTACCGACGGGCGATCCGGATCGGCATTTTACCGTCGAGTTTCTGGTGGAGGATCGCAATCAGCAGCCGCTGGAGAGCAAGCAGGAGACGATGGGCCGGTGGATTATGTGGCAGCCGGCGATTGTGGAATTGTATGACAATCGCCTGATGCCGCTGGCGAGCCGCGAGTACTCCTTTACCTATCGTCTCCCGAGGTGGACGGCCTCATGTTAAAGGCGCGCGTCCGCTACCACATTCAATCTGAGCGACAACATCAAATGCTGATCAACAAATATGTATTGACCGAGAAGGACCCATATTGGTTCACGGTCTATGAGCGGGATGTGCCATTGACCGGCAACCTCACCGCTGGTCTGGATCCGGGGCCTGATCCTCGTGTCAGTTGTATGGCCCCTCAGCACACCGGCAAGCAAGGGTTAGGGGGATAGACGAGAGGCACCCTGGGTCTTCCTGACTCTCCTATCATCACCTGACTTCTAGACACTCTTCTCCCTATTAGGTGAGAAGACCGTGGAGTATCATGTCGAACACCATGGAGGTGTAGATGTATTTGCATTGGAGCAAGAAACTGGCATGGGGACTGTTGGTTGGCTGTGGAATTCCCATGATTGTACTGGTCATCTCAGGACTCAGCGATATTGGCATCCTCACTCCTTATCTGATCGGCTGGATGGCGCTCAATTATGTTGGGCTGATTGTGTGGATCGTCATTTGGATGGGGGATCAAGCACGGATGCGGGGGAAAGCGACATGGGCCTGGCTCCTTCCGGTCATAGCCGCACCCGTACCAACTTTGATGATGTTTATTCTGTATCTACTCCGGCCTATGAAATCGTGAGCTGACATGAGACCGTGTTTCCTGCGAGAAAGCGACACACACGTCTAGGGCGTTTTGTATGACATCACCGACGCCCTTTGAAAACGGCTTTGCCTTGGATGCTAACGATAGCGGCGGACTCTCCGGGTACATGCACAGACGTGGTTGGCTAGCGGAGTCAGAGCGCATTGTCGCAACTGAACGGGCAGGCGACGGCAATATGAACTGTACGGTACGTGTGCGAACCTCAAGCCGTACGCTGATCCTCAAACAAGCGCGGCCCTGGGTCGAAAAGTATCCGCATATTGCCGCCCCATGGGACCGGGCCTGCATGGAAGCGCAGTTCTATCAGACCATCGCGTCTCAGCCTGTCCTTTCGGCCAAGATGCCGCGACTGCTCGGGTTCGACGCGAATGCTCGTCTTCTCATGCTGGAGGATTTGGAAGATGCCAAGGATCTGACAACGCTGTATCAAAGCGACCGGCTCAGCTCTCATGAGCTTCAGGACTTAGTGACCTATCTCGTTGAGTTGCACTACAGTTTCACAGGGATGGAAAGACGGGACCGGTTTGCGAATGCCGAGATGCGTACCCTCAATCATCAGCATCTCTTTCAGCTTCCCCTTGATCCTGACAATGGGATTGGGCTCGATGCCATCACGCCCGGGTTAGCACAAGCAGCGACGACATTGCTCTCGGACACCAGGTATCGCGCAACGGTCAAAAGTTTAGGGGAGCGGTATCTCAGTGAGGGCCCTTGTCTGCTGCACGGCGACTACTTTCCCGGCAGTTGGCTGCGCGCTCCCTCAGGCATCAAGATCATCGATCCCGAATTTTGCTTTTTCGGTCCCCCAGAATTCGATGTGGGGGTGCTCCTGGCACACCTGTATCTCGCGGCACAACCAGAGCACCTCTGTGCCGAGGCCGTTGCACTCTATCACTCCGCCACCCCGCTGGACGTTCGCCTCATGCGTCAGTTTGCTGGAGTGGAAATCATGCGCCGGCTCATCGGTGTCGCGCAATTGCCGTTCCGCCAAAACTTGCAGGACAAAGCGCGGTTATTGGCGCTGTCGAAGTCCTGGGTCCTTCAATGATCAGTCTCTGGAGCATTCATATCCCGCTCACGCTGACTATGGCCTTCGCGATGATTGGATTTTCCGCTGTGCTGAGCTTGGCCGAGAACGATCTAAGTAAGACCTCCGTATGGATCGATACGGACCCGTCAGTTATGCCGGGCGGTCATGAGGTCGATGATGGCTTCGCCCTCATCCAGGCCTTTCACTCACCGGAACTTCGGGTCCGTGGGGTCAGCGTTGTATTTGGCAATGCCGCCCTACATGAAGCTCTGCCGATCGCAGAAGAGCTCGTCAGGCGCTTCGGCCCCCCGGAGCTTCCAGTCTATTCAGGGGCTGACGGGCCTCAAGCATTTGGGCATGAGACGCCCGCTTCCCGTGCATTGGTCGCTGCCCTGAGACGGGAACCGATGACCGTGGTCGCTCTGGGGCCGGTAACCAATGTGGCTACCGTCATCATGCGACATCCCGAGGTGGTGCCGAAGATCAAACGGATCGTGGCAGTAGCCGGCCGTCGCCCGGGACAGCGGTTTCTTGCTGGACCGAAACAGGAAAGGCCGTTTCGGGATTTTAATTTCGAACTGGACCCTGAGGCGTTTCAAGTTCTCTTGGACTCGAGAGTGCCTGTTGTCCTTACGCCGTGGGAAATTTCATCTCGTGTCTGGATCAAGAAGCCGGATATCGCCGATATGGTCGCGGCCAATCCAGCATTAGCATGGCTCGCTCAGGCTACGCTGGATTGGCTGACGCTCTGGCAGAACCGTTTCGGAGCCGACGGCTTTAATCCCTTTGATACGCTGGCCATCGGGGTGGTGACCTCACCGTCCTGGTTCGAATGCGATCGGTTGCGCATGGAGATAGCACATCTACCTGACGATGATGCGAGCTCAGGAGTGGGGGAGGCCTCAAGAAAGCCGTATTTGCTTACATCCACACAGGAAGCTAGTAAGCTCGTGACCTACTGTTATCGAGTCTCTCCCGTCTTTACCCGTGATCTCTTGCTGCGGTTGACTACATCTAAATAGCCGTGGCGGGATACAGCCGCTACAGAGCGATGTGGCCGCCCCATGAAGATACCTCTTACGATTCGGTGATAGTAAAAGGTCCCAACGGAGAACACGACAGCACTTGAGTGTCAAATTCCACGAGCACGTAGCCATGCATTATAAGAGATTCTTAATGTCTCTTTCATTGGATTCTCATGTTACGGGCTTACTCTAGTTCTATGAACGATCTGCATGTCCTCCTGAAGCTGGTTTTCCTCTCGCCGACGACCTACTAAATGGGACTGACATCGCCCTTCGAAGGCGACCCCATTCACTGGTCATGAGACTCGAAAGGAAAATGGAGTAAGCATATGCACATTCGGGCTGCGATCATTGACGATCGGCAGCTGATTATCGATGCGGTGACGGCGCTCTTAGGCGACACACCGGATATCTCGGTCGTCGCGAGTACGACAGTTGCAAGCGACCTCTTTCAGTTGCTCGCACAAGCCCCTATCGATGTCCTCATCCTCGATTTGCACATGCCGGGGACTTCTTGGCAGGACATCTTGGGTCGCATCCGACAGGACAAACCCGATCTTCCGGTAGTCGCGTTAACCTCTGCACCAGCCGCCATCTTAAGGTCGCGCGTCTTGGCCGCCGGGGCGCGGGGGTATGTGGAAAAAGGGTATGCCGCGGAAGACCTTCCGCTGGCTCTTCGCGTCGTGTCCAATGGGGACCGCTACACTCCCTCTCATGCGTTCGTGGTGAGCCAAGTCGACGAGGGCCGACTACTGGACGTGAACCACCGCTTTACTAAAGTCTTCGGACACTCCCGAAACGATGTGCTCGGCCGGCGCGCGGAGGACCTCGGGTTGTGGGATGATCTCGCGGTGCGGCGAAAGCTGATTACGGCGGCGGTCAGGCATGGAAGAGTTCAGAGCTATGCAGCGTTTCGTACGAATCGCGCGGTCGTTTGGCAGTCGGAGGTGACGATTCGGACCCTGCGCCAGTCGGCCTATCCCCAGCCCGTGGTCCTCGGAGAAGTTGACGGTTCACCAGCCCCTTCTTCGGACTAATGTACCTGAAGCCGAACTGTTGAGGCATCGCTCGCGGGCTTACGCAACTCGACTATCCTCTGCATGTTTATCGTGCTCACATCGGCAATACCCCTGCTGTAAACCCTCATCGTACACCCGACAGGGGAGATGAATAATCAGCGTCGCGAGAGGATGGGCATGAGATCAGCAAGTATCGGAACACTGGCCAGACTCCATGCGATACAATAATTTGAGTAGCGGAGTGTGCCGCGACGGTGACGGGACCTACAGAGTCAGCGAATCCAGCATCGAAGAAGCCGAAGAAAGGACTCAGCATGATTTGTGAGAAGTGCCAAGGAACCGGGCGTCCGCCTTTGTCAGCATCCCGCGTCGAGATCTGCGAAACGTGTGGAGGGAAGGGATATGTAGATGATCCAGCACGAGTCGAAGACGCACCTCTCACTGGTGCCGGAGGGTTAGAAACGACGAAGCCGCCGCATGAAATCAAAGGCGCCAGGGGCCGTTCGGACGATCCCTTGGACAATGATGGAGGACATTGAGAAGCGCGCCCACCCTCAGCGGTTTGCCGTGGTCCTGCTGTACAGGGCTGTCGCCGGACCCGTCTCATCAAGTAGCGGGCGCTTTTCTATTTTGATTCTCGAGGGAAACCCATGGCTCACGACATTGTGATTGAGATATGGCACCACGGCGGTCATTGGTCCATCAAGAAGAGGGATGATCACTATTGGTATAAGGCCAAAGGCGACGCTGAATGGAAGTCTGGACTACCGCCAGGAATGAAACCTCGGGACGCGATAAGAGCGTTCCGAGCCGGTTAAGTACGGCACGCATGGTCCATGGGCTTTTCTTGTTTGCCCAATCATGCCGTCAGCAGCTTAAACGCATGCATCCATTCATTCCGAAGAAATCCAGGGATGCACCGCAGCATGCAGAGCGGCTCGATCGCGCGGGCCGCCTCCATCTGCCCCATGTCCGCCGTTTCCCAGCCGAACTGATCAAGAATGCCTCGCACGGTCTTCTTCGCCGCCTCGTCATTGCCGCAGATGAACATTGTCGGCGTACCCCCTTTGAACGTGGGATTCACCATTCGGGCATGACCGACGGAATTGAAGGCCTTCACAAAGCGTGCGCGTTCAAACTCGCGCTGGAGGCACTCCATCAATGACTCATCAAGAGTGGTGAAGAACCGCAAGACCCCATTTGTAGGTGGATCGTCTGTGATTGGATTCGTCGCATCGATAACGGGCTTTCCCGCCAGATTCACGGCACCGGCGTCACGCAAGACCTGAGACGCGACCTTTCCCTTGACCGCCAACACGACCACCTCGCCAAACTTCGCCGCATCGACAAAGCTGCCAGTCGTACCCGCAGGGTATTGTCTGATCCAGTCCGCCAGTTTGGCAGGCGTACGCGTCCCCATCATGATGTCATGGCCATGTTTCAGAAACCCGCCGGCCAATGCCTTCGCCACATCACCTGATCCAAGGATTCCGACTTTCATGTTGGTCTCCTCTCATGGCTTGCACCGTCGACCTAGTGCGTTTGTGACAATGACGGCATGCAACGTCTCGAATAATCGTGGATATCATGGCAACTAACTTGCCTTTCGGCAAGATGGGTTTGCGCCTAAGTAGTGGCCAAACACACCTGCCGCGTGGACTCAGGAGGTGAGGAAATCCCGTCAGTAAGAACTCCGCCGCTCCAGCAAGAGCCAACAGAACCGAGTAACGACGACTGACAGAAACACCGATCGTAGTGGATCAGGATGGATCGGGCCGTTCGCTGTATTCAACCCTTCAATCTGCAATGGAAAGGGAGGTCATCATGGGTCTCTTCGGCACAATCCTTGAGAAGCTCGGCTTTGGCGATTCCGCCGCACAGGCTGCTCCACAGGCCGCACCGGCGCAAGAACCGACGGCCCCTAAATCTACGGGACCTGCGCCATCCAATGAGATCGGCGCGGTCGATGTCGTCGCCAAGCTTGAAGGGCTGGCGGCCCAACATAAAGACAAGCTGAATTGGAAGGTTTCGATTGTCGATCTGCTTAAGCTTCTCGGAATTGACAGCAACCTTTCTGCACGAAAGGAACTGGCCACAGAACTCGGATGTCCCCCAGAGAAAATGGGAGATTCGGCGCAAATGAACATGTGGCTGCACAAGACAGTGTTGAAGAAGCTTGCCGAGAATGGGGGCAACATTCCGAAGGACCTCTTAGTCTAGTCGAAAGAGAAGGAGCAATGGGATCACGGACTCGCTGGGCGGCATCCCGATCGGACGCCCGGCCGATCGAGCGAAGTAGCGGATCTCGTCGCCTTTCTCGCCTCTCCGGGCGCCACCTCCATTACCGGCCCCGAATACGTCATTTAGGGCGGCACTGTCCCCACCATGTGATGGTAAGCGGCTGATCGTCGCGCAGTGCGATCTTCTCAAGTGCGCAAGGCATTTTCCGAAAAAAGGTGAGGCTGGATTTCACGCTGAGGTCGTGGAGGATGCGGGGGACCGAGATGCCGATGCCCCATCTCCACCTAAAATGCCGTGCAACCAGCAGGGTGGCTGACGATGGCTTCCACCGTGATCTCGTGTATCGGATCGCGGGGATGAGAGGCGGTGACTGGTTCATGGGGCGTGTGATTCGTAAAGGGACGGTCCCGGCTCTTCTTGTTTCTTCCGGCTCTTCTTGTTTCTTATTGTTAGATTTCCACTGTTGGGCTTTCTATTGGCTCAGCCTTTACCTCAGGTTGGGCCTTGCTGATCTCCGTCAAATCTCCAACACAAGCTGCTTCTGCCACTGCTTCGCCTTTTAATTCAGTAGCCTTTTCAATCTTCGCGAACGGCTCGCCAAAAACTTCCTCATACGTTCGTAAAAATTCATGTGATTTGCGCAATTCCCTAAATAGGGGCCAATCCCTATAGTCGGAAGCTGTTACGTTGCCGCTTTTCCCAATAGCTTTCATACTGTTGCATGCTAATTCGACCTTATCTAGCAACACGGCTACTGAGAGGTGGAACCTGGGATCACATGCACTCCAGTCCTCTGCGTTGAGAAGTTGTTCACAAAGGTCCTGCTGGCCAAGCCATTTATAAGCCTGAGCTCTGTTTATGACGAATGCTCTTCTGGTGACATCACTAGAATGTTTTTTTAGGGTAACGGTGGCAAAGTCTAGAAGAATAGCAGCCAATGTAAATTCTTCTCTTTTAAGAAGATCGAAAGCTATGTCGAGTAAATTATCATCTGCGTTTTCTAAATCCTCCTTCTTAGCCTTTCTCCATAGGACATGGGCAAGCTTTACTGCAATCTCAAATATACAGAGATAAGCTTTTTCGAAATACTCAGGGGTTGCATCGAGCGATGTACCGACACTTATGTTTTGATTCATTACTACAGAATGCTTATTGCAAACAGATAGATATTGATTTGAGACTATGCCGTCACAATGGACGAACAAGTTTCTTCGCTCTGTCAGTTCGATGAAAACAGGCCATACAGAAAGATCTTTTGTAAGGGGGATCTTAAACTTGGCTTGAAGCCATTCAATTTGATCTGCATGGCTAGTTCTAAGGACAGATTCAACTTCTGTTTCGACTATGTAATCCATAGCCTTCTGCAATGAATTCAATTCGACCAAATTTGCAAAGGAAAGACTTCGTTGGCACTCATTTAGTAGTCCTGGTTGAATGTAGAAAAGGCACTTTATAAGACGCCCTAAAAAGGCATCATATTGGCTGATAAGCGAAACGATGAAGCTGCGAGGTAGGATGGTTAGCGCAGTGGTTAAGTGTATAGCTCAAGACTTCATCGGACAGACAGCAAGTCCTCACCGGGTTTAGGCTGCTAACATTTTCTCCTTCGCCAGCGGCACACTGTCCCCAAACGTTTGCATCGGCGTTTTGCCGTAGCACCAGCGGCCTTGATGGGACCGCTGTTCGTTATACTCCCGCAGCCACACGTCCAAATCTGCCTGGAGTTCGTCGAGCGTCCGATAGATCTTCTTCCGGAACACCACACGGTAGAACTCGTTCAACATGGTCTTGTGGAACCGTTCGCAGATCCCGTTGGTCTGAGGATGCCGGGTCTTAGTCCGCGTATGATCGATGTTCTCCACGGCCAGGTACAGTTCATACTCATGGCGTTCGGGTGCGCCACAATACTCCGTGCCGCGATCGGTAAGGACCCGATTCAGCGGAATGTCGTGCTGCTCAAAGAACGGCAAGACCCGGTCATTTAGCAGTTCCGCCGCCATCACCGGTGTCTTGCGGTCGTACAGCTTCGCAAAGCCCACCTTGCTGTACGTGTCGATGAAGGTCTGTTGATAGATCCGGCCCACGCCCTTGAGGGTCCCGACATAGAACGTGTCTTGCGCGCCACAGTAGCCGGGACATTCGCTCTCAAATTCCCCATGGGCTTCTTTGTCCGCCTTTGCCCTCTCCAAGGCCACCACCTGGGCTTCCGTCAGCACCCGCCCGTCTTGGGCGACCTTGGCCTCCAACGCCTTCAGGCGTTTCCGCGTGGTCTCCAGGTCATGCCGCAGCCAGATACCCCGGACGCCGGCCGGTGAAATCGTCAGGGCCTGCTGGCGCAGTTCGTTCGCGACGCGGACTTGGCCCCACGCGGGTTGGTCAATTGCTATCTGGACGATGGCCTGCTCCACCTCCGGGGCGACGCGATTCTTGAGTAGCGGTTTCTGCCGGGAGATCTCTTGTAACGCCGCCTCACCGCCCGTCTCGTACAGTTCTTTGAACCGGTAGAAGCTATCTCGGCTATACCCCATCAGCTGGCAGGCCTTGGAGACGTTGCCCAGTTGCTTCGCCAGTTCCAATACACCCACCTTGGTCTTGATGATCTTCTGCTCCGTGGTCATCGTCCTCGCTCCTTTCTTGAAGGCGAGGACTCTATCTGACTGTCAGTCACTATGCTCTGGAGAGAGTATTGCCTGCAGTGAGAAGGATCAGTACTTCCTGGAAGTCTTCGTTCTACTCATTATGATGGAGGCTTCTATGGCGACCAAGAAAAAGCAGCAGGACGTGGGGCAAGTGCTCTTTGTTGGCATTGATCTTCACCGAAAGAATTGGCATGTCACGGTCAGAACAACGGAGGTAGAACTCTTCCACGGCACGATTCCCGGTCGATGGGATGCGTTGCAGGCCCTCCTCAGTCGTTACCGCCGTGCCGTGCTGCACGTCGTCTACGAGGCGGGATATTTTGGGTACTGGCTTCACGATCGGCTGGTGGCGGTGGGCGCCACCTGTATCGTCACGCCGCCCAGCTTGATTCCTCAGGAGGCGGGCAATCGAGTGAAAACCGATCGGAAGGATAGCCGAAAACTGGCCCTGCTGTTAGCGAAGGGGCTGCTGAAGCAGGTCTGGGTACCAGACGAAGAGGGTCGGATGCACCGACAGGTCATTCGGCGGCGCCGCCAGCTCATTGGCGATCGTGTTCGCACGCAAAATCGCATTAAAGCGGAACTCCGATTCTACGGCATTGAGCTTCCTGAGCCCACAGGGCCATGGACCCGTATTTACCTACAGAACTTACAGCGTCTCCGGTTCTCTACCGCGTGGTTGCAGGACAGTTTTCAACGGCTCTTAGAGGAGTACGAATTCCTCACGGGTCAGATCGTCAAGCAGACCAAATTGCTCCGATCACTCGCAGAAACGGACCGCTATCGATCGCAGGTTCAATGGCTCCGAACCATTCCGGGCATTGGTCTCATTGCGGCGATGGAGTTGCTGTTAGAATTAGGCGACCTGCACCGATTCAGGCACGGCGATCAATTGGCGGCGTATGTTGGGCTGACGCCCTCACAGCACTCCAGTGCGGACAAGGTCCGTATGGGCCGCATTACCCGGTCCGGCAAAAATGCGCTCCGCGGGACGCTCATAGAAGCCGCGTGGCGGTTTCTCACAAAAGATCCCGGGATGCGATCCATTTATGACCGATTGAAACTACGAACAGGTGCGAAGCGCGCTGTGGTCGCTGTGGCCCGTCGTCTGCTCCTGCACGCCAGACGCGTGGTGATCCTCCGGCAGCCGTACCCTGCGTAAGTCCATGGCGCCGAGAAGCCAACTGTGGATTCAGAGGACGGAAGGAGCGTGACTTTATCTGCCTCGTCGGCAGTGACGGGGCGTCTGTCAGTATGCTCCTTCTTCTCATCGATATCCCTCGAATTGATGACCTGTGGTCGGCGTTCCGATCACGAATAGCAGATTGGGAGGGCTTCTCAGGGACCTTGACCTTTGACATAGCAGATTAAGTTCTAGCTTTCACAGGTTAAGTTATCGTAGATTCTCTCGAGTTTATCAGCTGTAGGTGTCGCTTCTCCATTTACTACAAAAGTAGCGACCATCTTACCGTCCTTCTCTTTACTTCCCTTTAGCGTGGCGTGCCTGTGCAAGAACTCAAGAAAATCTGCCCTCGCTCGCTTCCGCGCTTTTTGCATTGTGCCAATTGTAGGATTGACAGATATTCTTAAACTTTCGATCCGCTGAATGAATTTCGAAAGTTCTTCTGCAATTTGGGCACGAGATGGGGTAGGAGAAGACTCTTCGGATTTATCGCTGCCCATTGCATTTGGTACGGGACTATGTTCATCAGCCAAGATGCACCTCACTTTGTACCAATCAGTTTTACCTACTCATGTTATGGCGCGCCTTGAATACGCTCAGATCTTCCGGAGGCGGACGAAGCCTTGGATGCAAGTCATAAGGCTCGAAACAAGGGATCGGATCCTTCTCTTGTTCTCAAAGTTTTCTTGTTTCACAGCCTAGAAGCTCCTGCGCCTATTCTTCTGTGAAGTAGTCGGAGTCAATGCGCTTGAGTTGGTAGGTGGCAGTCGTGGTCGTTCCCAGACAGTGATCTATCATCAACTCGGCAAGCAACCGTCCATCGATCAAAATAACCTTGGGATCTATGGTCTCGACATATCTTTTGGCATCATCTGAAAACTTTCCAGTTGTTATGAAGACTCCCTTCTTGGCTCTTTTGCCGTGCAGCGCGCCGACGAATTTCTGGACGTCGGGTCTTCCGACTGTGCCCTCCCAACGTTTGGCTTGAAGATACACAAGATCAAGTCCGAGTTTGTCTTCTTTTATAATGCCGTCAATTCCCTCATCCCCACTTCCACCGATTGACTTGCCAGCATCTGCACGTGATCCACCGTAGCCCATAGCTACCATTAGATCGACAACAAGCCGTTCAAAGAATTGAGGAGAATTACTGCCAATCCGCTGAACAACCTGGCCAGCAAGATCACTACGAATGCTTTCATATGACTTTTGTAGTGTTTCCTCTGGAGTTTCACCCGGCAATTCCTGTTCATCTTCCTTCGGCAGTCTTGCTTTACTGAACTCAACGAATTCCGGGTACTGATTAAGGATTTTTTTGTCGATGCGTTTATGCCCTACTTTATGAAAATCCAACCCGCGCTGTGTAATATGGAAGTAACCGCGGCGTGAAGATTCGAGGATCTTTGCCTGCACGAAGTAGCTTTTTGCCCAGGCAACGCGATTATCGAACTTCGTTTGAATCCCGCTCGGCAACAGTTCCTTCATATCTGATTCACTGAGGGCCATGGCTTTGGCGATAGCTTCTCGAGCTTCTTGTATAGAATGCTCTTTCCCATCTGCTGAGAAATCAAGCAACGGTCTAAAAAAACTCTGGAAATCTGGCACTGCCATTGACCACTTCCTTTCTGATTTCTGGAACGCAGTAGTCTTGCCAATGATAGCTGTGCTAATGCCGAGCGCCGCCATGTCCCCTGGAACACTTAATACCTTACAACAGCATCGCTATGCCTTCGACCCTGAGGGTTTGTTGTCGGCTCTTGCATCTACTAGAACAACGTCCTTGCATCCAACCAATTTGATTTCTTTTAGTATCCGATTCACCCTTGCAAATTCTTGTTTGGAAAAGTAGACGATGACTTTAATAGATCGACCAGCATCGCTGGCTTTTTCATATACCTGGGTCTGCTTTTCTAAGTTGCGTTTCAGTTGGCTATTTTTCGCAAGCTTAAACTCAACCAGCGTCTTATCCACACTCCCTCTCGATACTTTGAAGTCTACTGGACCACGGCCGTCATTTGCTTCTCTGGTTAAATTTGAGGGAGTTCCAAACCATGTCAATCTGTACATCACATGGAGATCTTCTTCACGTTCAATAGGCCGACCATTTACATAGAAGATGCGATGCCCCCCTTTGTTCTCAACTACATCCTTCAGAAAGGCGACTCTCTGATGAGCCTCATCATAAGTATCGCCTCTAAGATGGTAAAACAGGGTATAAAGTGAGAGGCTTCTTCGTAACTGCTTAAACTGCTCAACGTAAAGTTGCTGTGAGTACGCTACTTTCTCGCTACTAATGCTTTCGGCCTCATCGCCGTGATCCTCTTTGTAGCGGATAAAGACATCTATTAGCACAGGATACTTAAGGATGGTTTCAACGGCAGCCTTCTTCTCTTCTTCTTTCGTCGGAGGTTTGTCTTTGTGCTTTGGAAGGATCCGTTGGAAGTAATTATTAATCTGCGCTCTTAGTTGGTCGTTTGGAATGGCAGCCGGCAGCCGATCGAATTCTTCGATCAAGTCAGTCTTATTAATCCAAGTATCGTCTTTCGTGAAGATGTCTGAGGGTGTTAGCAACACGTAGTCATCGCCTAACCATGGGAGCTCATGTTGCACAGACATCCATGTTTCCGTACCGTAATTGAAGCGAACTCTCTGAACTGTGATGGTTTTGCAAAGACTCCGATCTATGTTTTTCTTGGCAAAGGCCTCGGTGTATTCGCATAGGAAGCCCTTGATTAGATTTGTGGTGAAGTCACTGATATTGTCTCTGCCTACCCTCTCTTTAATGAGGCACAGTTTTTCGAGGTGACTTCCTTTGGTGACTTGTTCCTGACCAAAATTGCTAAAAATCTTATGCAAATTCTCATGGAGTGCCGTGGCGAAGCGAGGACCAAGCCCACTACCTCTGTTTCCAGACTCTGTGAATCCAAGCCATGTCTGTTTGACTTCTGGAAAGGTGAACCAAGCTTTGAGTAAGCCAGGCTCGATTCGATCGCTATCCGACTTCTCTCTTAGAAGTTTTAAGTACTTAATGATGTCATCATGTAACTGTTGGTACGTCGGCTTCGTGCTAGTAAACAGTAGGAACGGATCAATGAATAATGGCAGATCAGTAAGAAGAGACACGTTGAAGGCTCCATACTTCTGGAGCAGCTGTGGGGAAACTTCGAAGTAGTCTGAGAAGTAACCGTCCATTACAATCTTAAGTAGAAATATGGATAGGCTACTGGGCGTGGCGCACTGTGTCAAGCTGACTCAAAGAACCAAGAGAAAAACGAAAAGTATCGAGAGTCCGGTCTTGTCTCTCGAAGGCTTCGGAGGAAAATGAAGGGGTCGACAGCTTTTTCTCATGAGTCTTTCGACCATCCGCTGGACCGCATCGTAGATTCCAAGCGCCCAGTTTCGTCAGCCTACAACCCACGCCTACGCCCCAAAGAATGTTCATAGTCGGTCGCATCATTCATGACGGTGCATTGCAAAATCGCCAACCGCGTCGCGAGGCCCGCAACGCGACGAACAAGTCGCGTCATTTTTGGTGAGGCGTCAGTGTCCTGCGTACGGACTTGCGAGAGGGCGAATGAGAACTACATGTCAGGTTGAGGTTCTCCCAGGATGGACCTACGGGATTCAACTTTCGCTATCAGGGCTCCTCGCGGAACTTGATTTTATCTCGGCCAGCTTTATATCGTCGTTGTGACGATGCGAGGGCAGTGCGACGACCTTCAATGAACAGGACAGTTAAAGCCATTGTTCTGATACTGATCCTGCTCGGCAGTGGTTGCTCATCGCAGGGACGTGTGGGCATCCTTTCCCGAGGGTTCTCTCTTGAGGCGGATGCGGGCGCCTTACTTCAGAACGGCAGGGTTTTTGATGAGTTGGGTGCTGTCCAAGGAGAAGCGTGCCGGCATCTCATTCTTCTCGCGATCCCATGGGGTGGGGGTTCTTTCGGCTGGGGAACGGCCACCGTCTCATATGCGCTTGAGGAAGCCTTGAAGGTCAAAGGTGGTGATGCGCTGCTCAATGTCCAGGTCTCCACGAGCTTATACAACTTTCTCGTCTACGCCTTCACGTGCACAACGATCGAGGGCACAGCCATTCGACTTCATTCCCCCTAAATGCGGATCGCATGGTCGCTCAGACTCGTCCGCAGTCAACTTAAAATTGTCGCCTCAACCTCCTTAGAATAAATACATGTATTTGACCCCTATTAATACTTAATTATAGTGGACTATATAAGCTATCTGGCCCAAAATGGTTCGCGGTTATTGATAACCGATGCCGATATGGAGGGCAGATATGCAGCATCACGGATTTCAGCGGAATTGCCTGTTGCTTGTGGTTCTACTGTGTACGAGTTGTTCCTCTCCGCCCTCCTACCATGATGCCTTCTCGTCTTCGCATCAGGTCCCAGGTAGTTCAGGCGCCGTTCCGGTTGCTCTGGATATCGCCTGGGGGTCCACGCTGGAGGTCCTCTCGCAACAAGGCTTTCTCATTCAGCAGGCCGATACTAAGAGTCATATCATTCTGGCAAATAGAGAGATCCGTGACCAGCAGGATACCGATTTGTCGTATTCGGTCACGTCCACCATTACCCTGGTGCCACAGGCCGAGCAAATCACGCGCGTGATCGTCGCAGCCAACCAAACGACCGAACTCCACAAAAAAGAGTATCGCTGGTGGAAGCTGCTCTGGCTCGTTCCACTGATCCCCTATGGCACGGACTACACGACCGTTGTGGTGAACCGCGATACGGTCCGCGAGCCGCAGTTCTATCAGCAGTTTTTTAACGCACTGAAAAGTACATCGGAGCAGAAACAGCCTGCCGCTCTACGGCCCACTCAGTAAACAACTCGATCAGACGTGGACAGCGCGCCTGCGAGTGTCATGGAAACGGCACGGGACATGGACCCGCTAAGGGTCGCGCATCGTTACTCTTCACGGCCAGCCCGGTCACGGGATAGGCGACAAAAAGCACTTTCTTCGTAGCGGATCGTGATTTCGTTCCTCAGTTCGCCTTTAGACCGTTGATCGAATGCGCCGTACGGATAACCCAAGCGCCGGTTCGACATCACATCTCCTTGAGATATTCGTGCACGAATCGGACCGCCATTGCGCCTTCGCCGACCGCCGACGCGACGCGCTTGACAGAATCGGACCGCACGTCTCCGGCCGCGAATACGCCGGCGCGGCTTGTCTCGAGTAAGAATGGCTGCCGGTGCCCGCTCCAGTGAGAAGACTGCGCCAGCGCTGCCCCGGTCCGGATGAATCCCTGGGCGTCCCTCTCGATCTCCGAGGGCAGCCAGTCGGTCCGCGGCACGGCACCGATGAAACTGAACACCGCCGGTGTCTCGACAGTCCGCTCCTGTCCCGTCTTGCTGTCGAGAATGTCGACCGCGTTCAGGTGGCCGTCGCCGCGCATGCGCTGAATCGTCGCATTGTAGAACACCTTGATGTTGCCGGTCTGTTCGATCCGCTTGGCCAAGTAGCTCGACATATCCTTGTACAGATTATCCCCACGAATCAGGAGCAGCACCTGCCCGGCGTGTTGGGCCAGGAAGACCGCGGCCTGGCCGGCGGAGTTACCGCCACCCACCATCACGACCTGCTGCCCCTGGCATAGCTGTGCTTCAGTCACAGTGGCCGCATAGTAGACGCCCCTCCCCTCATACTGCTCGCATCCTTCGACAGCCAGCCTGCGGTAATCGACCCCGGTCGCAATTAACAGACACTTGGTGGTGACTGTTTCGCCTCCTTCGAGACGCACAACAGGGTAGGTCTTGTCGAACATTAAGCCGCTTACCGGCGTGGCGATGGCGAGGCGTGCACCGAACTTGTTCGCTTGGATGATGGCGCGGTCGGTCAATTCACTCCCGGTTACACCTGTCGGAAACCCCAGATAGTTCTCGATCCGCATGCTACTCCCCGCCTGGCCTCCGGGCGCTGTGCGTTCGAGCACCAGAGTCCGGAGCCCTTCGGACGCTCCGTAGACCGCGGCCGCGAGTCCGGCCGGGCCGCTCCCCACCACGGTCAGGTCGTACACCGCCTGCTCAAGTGGTTGGCGAATCCCGATTCGGTCGGCCAGTTCACCGTTCGAGGGGTTCCGGAGGAGCAGCATGGTGCTGCAGGCCACGACGGGTGTGTCGGCTTCGGTCACGCCGAATTGCTTGAGGAGCCGATCCACTTGTGGATCGGTTTCTATGTCGACCCAGGTGAAGAGCACGCGGTTCTTGGCGAGGAAGTCGCGGACCCGGAAGGTGTCCGGAGAGTACCGAGAGCCGATGACCCGTAGGCCGGTAAAGTCCGGAGACTTGCGCAGCAGTTGTCGGCGCGCGATGAACGCTTGGAGGATGATGTCGCTGAGAGCGGGGCACTGGTTCAAGACCCGCCTGAGCACATCCCCTGAGATTTCGTACACCTGAACATCGCCTCGCGCCACCCCACTGACCACGGATGGATTGCCGGTCAGGTGCGAAATATCGCCGGTGAATCCGCCCGGGCGATGGACCGTGACTGTCTTTGGTACGTCGCCGGAGTAATCGACGATCTCGACCTCGCCCGACTTGATGACATGAAATTTGAAATCTCGTTGGCCGACCGCGAAGAGTGTTTCTCCATTCCGGTACGATTGCACGGTGGTCGAAGTACACCGGCTCAGTTGGGCAATTTGATCGTCGTCGAGCGTCGGAAAAGCAATGGATTGAAGATCATGGTCCGCCATAGCTATCCCCTTTCATAACATTGCTACGGTGAGCACATCGTCGACACCTCTTCGCCAAATATCCATGTGATTCTAATCCATCAGTGTTGGGTCTGCATGCATGATAATACAACCGGTGCCTCGACAGAGGTCAATCCTTGCCTCTTGTATCGGGCTGGTTTGCCAACCGGCTGACCATTGCGTCATGCAAATAAAAGAGGTCCACCCCTTTGTTCCTCCCAAGCAGAACTAGCAAGCGCCGTCGGCGGTCCGCAACTGGCGCATCGACTAACCACAAATACCAATTTACAACGACACCGAATGTGGGATTCTAAAGTTAAAGAATTTGTAAGTGATGAAAAAAAGAAAGACCATTGCCTGTCCTAATGTGAAATGCACGGTCCTATTTTGACAGATTGGACTCCGTCCTAATTTCAGTGCATTCGAGAGAGGCGGATCAACGCCCTTAGAGGTCGCACCGGATTTTTGAACAGGGGGAGGTGTACTTCGGCGAACGGGCCGTCGAGACACCGATTGTGGCGTAGATTACAATGACCGCCAAAGGCTTCATCACGGGATATTCGGGGAGTACCGAACCATGAAAGTTGAGAGAAAGATAAAGGTTCTGTTCATCGCAGGTTTTGGTCCAATTGTTCGCGAGACGGCCACAAGTCGCAAACTCTACAGCGAAGCCCTCGGCATTCCTTTCACAGAGGAGAGTGGTGGGTATCTTCATACCGAAGCTCTTCGGGGCGCAAAAACTTTCGCCTTGTGGCCTCTTTCCCAAGCGGCGCATTCGTGTTTTGGTAACGATTCATGGCCTGCAGACATTCCTGTCCCACAAGCATGGCTGGAGTTCGACGTTGATCACGTAGAAAACGCAACGGCAGATCTCGAATCGCAGGGATATCGAGTTCTTGTCAAGAACAAGAAAGAGCCCTGGGGCCAAACTGTCACTCGTCTCCTCTCTCCCGAAGGATTACTGGTCGGCATCACTTTCACTCCTTCGATGCGGAAAGACACATAATGCATGACGCAAATGCGGCGGCAGACCGAACTCGAAGACCATTGACGAAAGACGCAGAGCAGGAGGCCATCGTTATCAACCGCTCAGGCAGATCCATTTATCCCGAAGAGCAACCTGTCCAAACAAGCGGAGCCACCTCTCTCCCCCGTACGAGGACGAGCTATGTGACGAGTCACTGGACGAGTCGGAGTCGCAATTGAAGAGGAGGAGTGAGCACTATAAGCCGATATGCGGGGCGAGACACCAGACATCAAGGAAAAGCCCGGACGTTTCCAATTTTGGGTACTGCTTTTGGACTGGGACGGTATCCATAGGAGTCCCTTTGAGGCTATTTATCTCTTCCACCGCTGTGCTAGCCATTGGATAGGTCCCTCGATCAGTTAAGGAGTAATCTTCACGATAAGGCTGATTCCTTTTAGGATACAGCTCGCAGGCATAGGCCGTCCCATTTTCTTAGCAGCTTAATCATGTGTGCGCGGGCTCCAAAACGCTTGGCTAATCAATGGTGACGCGGCAAGCCGCCTCACGACGGCATCCAACTCCTCACGATCGACTGACGTCGCGGCTAGAGTCGCTTCCATTTCAACTTCTTCGTGACCGAACGCATGGACATGGAGGTTCTCCATCGGATGGTTGCTTCGCTTGAGTTCTGCTTCCAGCAGCGCCAAGGCTTCCTTCTGACGCTCGTAGTGAGCAATCACGTAAACCACGTTCGTAACTTCGACCGACGTATCCAACGGCTCGCGGTTGATTGCATGAACGATGGGGCGCAAGAACGTATTGGCCGCGAGCACAAAGCCTGTGCCTGCGGCAGCCTCCAGTATCAGATCGGCCCCCGCACAGGCGCCAATTGCCGCTGAACCCCACAGCGTGGCAGCCGTATTGAGACCGCGGACATTCCCTCCCTCCCGCATGATGACACCAGCCCCGAGAAAGCCGATGCCGGACACCACATAGGCCATCACATGAACGGCACCATCGTGGCCGTGCAGCCGGTTCGCCGTATCGACGAACACCGCTGCGCCCACAGCCACAAGCACATTTGTGCGCAGGCCTGCCGTGCGCTGCCGATATTGGCGTTCCAATCCGATCAGTCCGCCTAAGACAAAAGCCGTGGCGATACTGAGCAGCGTGTCCAATAAGGATGTCAGATTGATGTTTTGGATGGCTTCCATGCGCGGTCCTTACTGCCAGCCAAAGCGCCGGATGGAGAAGTCTTTGATCGCCTGCGTGAGACTCATGTAGCCCACAAGAATCACTGGCAGGCAGACAAAATAGAGCGGCCGGCAATGGTTGCAGCTTAAAGTACCCAGCCTATGGTCCATCGGGAGGAATACCCCCACGTCATGATGGCGATCGGCATGGCGATCAAGGCATGGCCGAGCGGCTTTGGATCAACGGACGTTTGGCGTCCGAATCATGTGCACGATCAGCGTCTGGGTTAAGAGCCCGATGAGAACCCGACCCAACTGAAACCAGCTTTGGGTCTGCACCGTGTTGGCGTGAAACAGAAGCCACATCATAGCACAACTGCGAGGGGGCAAAGGAACGCGCTGACCAGGGTGGGTCTATGCGCTGCGCGTATTCACGTGCTCGGGTCGGACTCCGAGCCCGATCAGGCGAGCCGGGATGCGTGTGAGAAGTGGACATCGCGCGAGGAGCCGAATGGGAAGTGGCGGTGAAAACCTCTCCGTAGCGCGAAGCACGCGCTTGATGACGCGATCCTGAATGAAGAGCTGCGCGCGTTGCGTCACACGAGTCGGCCATTCGCGCCGTTCCTGGACCCGGCGCAAGTCCTCAGTCGTGGGCCGACCCGCGCGCAGCGGCGCGGCCAACAGATTTGCCGCAGCCACCGCGTCTTGAATAGCGAGATTGATGCCGACGCCGCCGACCGGCGACATGGCATGCGCCGCATCACCGAGACAGAGGAAGCCCGGCAGATACCAGCGGCGCAATCGATCCACCTGAACGGTGAGCAATTTGATCGCCTCCCAGTCTTGGAGTTCCCCAACACGATCGGCCACAAACGGCGCGAGATGCGCCACGCCCTCGCGGAAGGCCGGCAGCCCTCGTGCATGAAGTTGCTCCCGGGAGCCCTTCGGAATGACGAACCCACACTGCCAGTACTCGCCCCGGTTCAGCATGATGAAGATCCGGCCGATGTCAAAACGGCCTATGGGATCTTCCGGATCGCCAGATCGCCGCGGGAGCCGGAACCACAGCACGTCCATCGGCGCGCCGAACTCCTCCACGGGCAAGCCGGCCCGTGCCCGGACGACCGAATGCCGTCCATCCGCCCCCACGACCAGGCTCGCGCGTATCTCCAACGGGCCGTCCGCCGTCTGCGCCCGCAATCCTACGATGGAGCCCGCGCCTTCGATGAGGTCGGTAACCTCAGCCCGCATCCGCAACTGAAAGGTGGGATACCGCGCACCCTCCTCGGCGAGAAAGTTGAGAAAATCCCACTGCGGCATGAAGGCGATGAAGCGGCACCGCGTCCGCAAGTGTGTGAAGTCCGCCACCGTCAGTGCCAGATCGCCGAACTGCCCCTTGATCCGTGTCACTTTCTGGTGCGGCAACCTCAGCAATCGCTCCAGCAGCCCCAGTTCATGCATCAGCTCCAGCGTGGACGGGTGAATCGTGTCTCCGCGGAAGTCGCGGAGGAAGTCGGCATGTTTCTCCAAGACCAGCACGTCGACGCCGGCGCGAGCCAACAGCAATCCCAGCATCATGCCGGCCGGACCGCCGCCCGCGATGCAGCAAGGCACCGACACCGTCTTCACAGTCACATGGACCTCCACTTGGAGGAGGAAGAACGACCAAGAGGAAGGCTACTCTTTGCTGAGGCACTCTACAAGAAGTCCTGGGAGAAGGCTCGCTACACGGCGCGACATAGTTGCAGGAAGCTTTTCATTTCTGAAGACCCCGACGTCGCCGCGAGGCAGTCAAAGCAGCAGGCGACGGACCCTTTTATCATCGCCGATTCAAGGCAAGTTTGCGTGTCCTTCTCATTCTCAACGACAACGAGGCAACTAGAACGAGAACCCCGCTGCCCACTAGCATGGCGCTTGTTGGCTCTGGTACGGCCGTAATCGAAAAGTCTTGTGGCGCTCCAAATGTGCCGTCGGGGAATATTGGCCTGGCGGTGCCGATCAGTAGCTCGTAGCCGCTTCTGCTGCTGTACGGAGCCGAAAACACTATCTGCGAGCTCACGCCTTGTCCCGCCACGGGTATTGCGAGGCTTCCGCCATTTTCTGCGATGTAATCATGTGCCAACGTGCCCGTAGCAATGGCCGCTGGCAAATTAAACGTGGTGTCATGAAAAAAGGCGCCGCTGACGTCGGTGTATAACTTCAGAGCGGTCAAGTCATAGCCAAATTGAGTGGAAGTATTCGTGATACTGAACTGCGCGTAGACATTTCCAGCATCGGTAAAGACGAAGGGCCTCACCGTAAATGGTAAAGCGGCCGTATTTCTTAAAAATGAAAAACCCCCGAGCTGCTCTTCATTGCTTTGGTAGTGGCTTGTCCCAGGCGTCGCGACAATATTGAAATGCTGCGTCAATGATGAACCAATCAGGATAGACAAACTGTCTGCATGGGTCAGCGGAGCGCTTGGAGCAAACGATGCCCTGCCGGTCGAATCCGTTGTCCCTGTGCCAATGGGAAGCGACGTCGGAGGGTATCCGGCCCTGTTTGCAAATATGTCGATGCTGTTTTGCGGCCTGAGGGGATCGATAACGGTGACTCCAGAGACCCCCGGACCGTCGATGGTGACAGCAATTCGATCAGCGAACACAAGAGAGGGCATGCTGACAAGGGCAAGTCCGATGGCAGTCGCTAAGGATCGTAGAGCCCCTGGGACCCATACGGTTCTTAACCGAATGCGAATACGCTCACCAGCAATCATAGCCTTCCTCCATGATTGTGATCGCGGTGCAGGCAAAGTTGAACATCGATCCTTTGGCTGGTTGCAGAATTAGTACCAGCCCCGTGAAACCTTTCCATGATCATGGAAATCAAAGAGATGGACAAGAGGACGCCGAGAAGGTGTCAAGACAGCATGCGTATTAAGCAGTACTGTACGATTGCAAATGCGCTTGCTCTAATCAACGATTTTCCATGGTTTTCAATATGAATATAGAGGGAGGGCCTGGTCCGCGTGCGCAGATCGGTTGCTGCTTCGCCGTCAACTTTCCTGACATGCCAACATGGCATCAAATGTATCTACTAGCGTGAATCTTCTGCGATGACTAAGGCAGGAAAGCATGCTGAAGATCACTCGCCGTTTGCGCGATGGCTTGATCCAGGGCCAGCTGGGTGGCCCAGCGTTCCAGAGTTCCAGGAGTTCGGCCGGCACGACTCAGGACCACTGATTGAAATAATACTTCCCCGCTCTCGAGGTTCACGAGCTTACTTGTGATCGTGATCTGCGCCGCCTCGGGATCATTGCGGTATGAATGGATCTCGAAGAACAATAACGCGTCCAGACCGAGCAGCCGCGCGACTCGTAATGCGCGCTCTTCGATCAGACCGGCACGTAGTTCCTGTTGCTGAACGAGTAGCAGGTGATCGAGTTGCTGCCGCTCCAGAATATGCAGCGCAGGGCGGATGTCCCGGAGGCGAAAGACAATCCCTTCAAGTCGGAGGTAGCCATCGACTATGGATCGGACCGATACATTCGGGTGGAATACGGCAAGGTATTGCACATGAGCGGGAATCGATACGGTATGGGGGGCGCTGCTCCAGACCTGACTTGTCGGTATAACGGAACGAACCTGGCAGGCCATCAGTGGCAAGGTTATGACCAGGCAAGGCAGGAGTTGTCCCAGCCGTCGAGGTTCCATCCCTCAGCCTTACTTCTTTAGGCAGAGGCTAGAACAGAACCAGACTCCGAGCAATCAGCCATGCACGGACGTACTGATCCCTAGAAAGTCGGTGTCCCGCAGTCCCTTCTCTATGGAACATCTTTGCTCTATGGAACATCTTTGCAATCGGTCGTGTTCAGTGAGCACGGCTACACGAATTTTCACAGGGACTACACATCATTGTCCTTGTCGACCGAAATACCCGCTCGTCAGAAACCAGCGGCCGTGACTCAGTGCATCATAAGGTTTATCATACTGACAGGGTAACCGTCCCTGGTGCACTCATCATGCGTTCCCTACGGTCATTCGGCAGACAAGCTCCGTTACGATCCACTCTCACTCGGGCCCTGATGCTCTTGATCGCCATACCGATTCTCACGGCCGCCGCTTCGACTAGTACGGAAGTGGTGGGCCGCGATGGCGCTCCGATGGTCCGTGTACCAGCCGGAGAATTCCTCATGGGAACCGACGTCGGTGAGCAGGACGATGAGAAGCCCCTGCATCGCGTCTCTCTGTCGGCATTCCTGATCGATACCTATGAAGTGACGGTCTCGCGCTATGCCATGTTCCTCGAGGCAGAGGACCGTGAGCCGCCATTCTTATGGGCACAGGCCATGGATGGCGACCATAGAGACAGGCCTGCCATCGGAGTCGATTGGTATGATGCGTCGGCATACTGCCGGTGGGCCCACAAGCGATTGCCGACGGAAGCCGAATGGGAAAAGGCCGCACGAGGAACTGACGGCCGCATCTATCCATGGGGCAATGCCGCGCCTACCGCGTCCCACGCCAAATATGGTGGTGGGACGTGGCAGGGGTATGCGAGCCTCGCTCGTGTGGGTAGACATGCAGCGGGGAAGAGTCCGTACGGCGTGCACGACCTAGCCGGCAATGCCTGGGAATGGGTGGCAGACCGGTACGAGGCGAACTATTATCAGAGTCATGATGCGCGAGATCCCAAGGGGCCTTCCACCGGCCCTCTCCGCATCCTACGGGGCGGCTCCTGGAATAGTGAGGCCTCGATCTTGCGTGCGGCGAATCGAAGCGCCTATATTCCCTCTGCTAAACGCAGCGATTTCGGCTTCCGATGCGCCAGTGACGTTTCGGCGTAACACTAGTCCAATAATCATGGACGGCTCCTACAGAGCGACCAAGACCGGACAGGGTTTGGAGAATCGACGACATCATTACATCAAGGACTGTGTGCCTCGTTACAAAGGCGGGAATGCGAGCAGTGAGGATGACGAACGCGCCAGGGACGGGTCCGCTTCTAAATCACGACGGTTGCCGGAGATCGATCACATGGTCGCCCTCATCAATCTCTAGCGTCACCTGATGTCCCTCCTGCAGGCCGACAGCCATCTTTACCTGGGCGAGGGAAAATGTCTTCTCTCCCTCCGGTGTCCATAGCTTGATGTGCACTCGTGTTTTATCGGCATATCGGACCGGGCCGGTCACGAAGCGTCGATGAGAGATTTCGCCTGCTCGATAGTGATCCAACACGACATTGTTTTCGTTGACCCATAGCGTCATCTCATCGCCGGGTGCCGTGCTCGGAGAGGCGACACTCGTAGGCAGTTCATATTGGACCATCGGAGTCTTGATGAAGATCATGCCCTGCTCAATTCTCAGCACAACGCCATGTAACATCACTTTACAGTGATGCCGTTTGTCACACGCTCCCACTTCAGTTTCGACGGGATGAACATCAATCACGTGCCCGGATTCATTGATCTCCACCGTTACCATCGTCCCCTCCGCAAGATGCGTAGTCTTAGCTTCGTGCTCCTCTAGCGAATAGAGTTTATCGCCCTCGGGTGTCCAAAGCTTGATCTGCTTCTTCGATTCTGCGTCGAGTAACGTCCCCGTAACGAAGCGATGCCGCCGGCCGGTCGCTTCTGGATGGTGGTCGATGACGACATGATCAGGCGTCACCCACAGCGTCACCGTATCTCCTATCTTCGCTCTTAGCGGGGCGGCTTTCTTATCCAACGTGTAGCTGGCCGTGACGGTGTCGATGACGATGATATCCGACCCAATATCCAAAACTTTACCCTGGACCCTCATCTGGGATTCGCCCACTGCCCCTTCTATCTGTACGGCGAACACGACAACCGAGATCAGGAATATTGAGAGCAGGCGAGAGATACGGGCAAGAGGCAGCATGTCTGACTCCTCTCATGATGGAAGCGTGCTTCTGCGAGCGTTAGTATTCAGTATATGGATGATCCCGGAACCGGACTCAAGATGGCGATTCATCCTAGGTGGTTTCCAATCGCCCGAGAACTGGCAGAAGTAGGGTTCGGGTTTATTTCCTTCGGAAATTTCGATAGGCAGCTCACCAATCAAACGATGTGGACGCACATGAGAATACTGCTCGATGTGCTACATCGCGACAGCCATTCGCGAGCCACGAGGAGTAAACTTTGGTCGGTGGAAACGCGACGCCGGCATGAGGACGATTGCGGCGAACCGGACTATCGAGCAGTTTGCCGAATGCCGGGGAATAAGATCCCTGTCGCCACGGCAGATGCCAAGAAGTTTGTCGTGCCCAAAAACATCCGCATTTAGCGCAGTAGCTTAACCGCGTGTGGTGTCCTGTGGCGGGTTTGGCAGTGGGGGCTACGCACCAACGATATTGCGCAGCCCCGAGTGCGAGTGGTATCACGCAGCCTTGCGGTGGCGAGCTAAGCCGATCCCGGCTAGGCCAATCCCGACAAGAGCGATCGTGCTCGGTTCCGGTACAGGTGTGGTCCCGGAAGGTCCATTAAGCCCGACCGTAAATCCATAAAAGTTCTCAAACGTGTTCGTCCATGATAGCGAGCTGAATGTTCCGGTGAACTGAACCACCCCGTTTCCCTCTCTGCCATTCACGCTATTGCCTGATACCGTGATCGGTAGGCCGCCGAATTGGCTGTTCGGTCCACCGGCTTCAAACGTCGGGCTCGCATTGAAGTTGAACGATGCTTCTAGCCCGGGTTGCCCGAGACTCCAGATCGCGAAAACCGGGTTCACCACTGGCGAGGCAAAGGTGATCGTATTGGTGCCTCTGAAGCTTCCGTTGAGGAAGATGGCGTCGCCTACGGTGCTGGGCGAGGCCGTGATCGTGCCGCCGGTAAACGAACTATTGGGTGCCCAGATGGGGCTGGTGCCATTGATCACCGCGCTGCCTAACTCGCCTGAGTAAGACACCGCCACGCCACCGAGCGAGCCTGACGCGGACCCCGGCGCGCCGGCAGTGGCGCTGGTCCAGTCTGTCCATGTCGTCACGGCAGATGCCGGTGCTGCAGACAGCAATACGGCGCTCATCAACGCGCACATCAGTGCGCAGCTTGGGACTATCCTTTTGAGGATCACGTTATTTCCTCCTTGGTGTGTGGTTTGTCGTCGGTGCAATCATAAGACAGTTTATGGTTAGTGACAATACCTAAGTGTATGTAGGCCTCTTCTTTGAAAACGGCCGCCCGCTGTAGCGCCACGCTGGTTCCAATCCACACCGTTTCACCAAACGCACCACCGACGGTTCCGCTGGCCATCTCAGGCCGGTTCACCCGCGCCACCAATTTCTCAGCGGCAAGCCACCTTAGCGCCAAGTGAATCAACTCCCTTAGATTTGTGCTGTACCTAGTGACATCTACTCGCGAGAATAATAACATTGCTCTGACTTGATGAGACCGGATCACTACTGGTAGCCCGACGATCTTAGGAACCTAAGGGCGATGTCAAGCTCCTACCATCAATCGCACGCCAGACCTCATGAACCTTTCCATGGAGGTCGCCGGCACACTGATCAGATCATCTGCGGGGTACTGCGTCTCTTTCAGCGCCGGCCTCTACGCAGACGAAGAAGAACACCATTGCTGTACTCTTCCACCTTCACTCACACCACCGTCAGAAAGGAGTCTGCCGATGACGCGTCTTTCTGTCACGCTCGTTTGCGCAGTGGTGCTGCACATTGCGTTATGGTTCAGTGCGCTGCCATCCTTCGGTGCAGACCGATCGCTCGACACCGCTGATGATACGGAGGCTGAATCGCCCATCGAGGTGTTCGCTGCGCGCGAGGCCCTGGCTCCGCCGCATGTCAAGGAACGGCTCCAGCGGCACCGGCAATTCGTCCAGGAAAACAATTTGCCGTTTTCTGTCGGCTTCACCTCGGCGACGGAGCGCCCGCTGCCGACGCTCCGCACGATGCCAATCGTCAACACTCTAACAATCGAAACGATGCAGCGGCAGAATGAAGAGGCGATGCGCGTGCTGCAAGCCCAGAACATCCCTTCGGTCGAGCAGATTCTCACGCAACGGGCACTTCAGCCTATCAAGCCGACACTGCCCATCAATTCTCGGCTTCAGATTCGCCGGCGAGGCACCCCCGGAAAAGAGAGTCAAGCAGAGGCTTCGACGGAAACAGAAGTTACGTTGCGAGCCGTCTCGACCCCTTGCGCATCGCAACCGTCGTTCCTGTATCGGCAGGGCAGCGGCCAGGCTCTCTCACCCATCAGGGATCAGAAACAATGCGGCAGTTGTTGGGCGTTCGCCGGAGCATCAATTGTGGAGAGCAGCAAGCGGATTCGCTATGGCGGGGTGTCGAATATTGCCGAGCAGGAGCTGATCGATTGCGCAGGAGGACTGGTCAACGGAATGATCGACGGCTGCAACGGATTCTTCGTCGAAGAGACGATGCTCCACATGCAATTTGACGGAGTGGCCAGGGAGAGCGCCTACCCGCTCTACCAGGCCAAGGACCGCGGTACCTGCTTAAATCACGTATCGGTATAAAGTTGCAACATGGGGATGGGTCGCCATTGGCTATGCGAGCGTACAACAGATCAAAAACGCCCTCTGCCAGTATGGGCCGGTGGCTACATCTATTGAAGCCACGAGTCTCTTCCAAGACTATACGGGGCGGGGTGTTTCAGCAAAGATCACAATCCAGCTACGGACCGATCCCCGCCACCAATCACGCCGTCGTCATTGTAGGCTGGGACGATGAGAAAGGCGCGTGGCGTGTGCGAAATTCATGGGGCACGGGCTGGGGAGAAAGTGGCTACGCGTGGGTGAAATACAACAATAATGCGATTGGGTGGGACACCGTGTGGGCTGTGGCGAAGAAGCCATAACCATCTGTTCGCTAGATACGACGTCGGGATGCTGGACGCAGGAAGGTGAGGGGGTTGATCTCCCTCCCTGCCAACACGGCTCTCAATGACTTCGATCACGGCGATAAAACCTATCGTTCGATCTTGACCCCTTTCCAAAACGCCACGTGATCGACAATCTCTTTGGCTGCCGGCTTCGGCGCTGGATAATACCAAGCGGCATCCTTATTGACCTGCCCTCCTACTTCAACATCGTAATAGCTGGCTTCGCCTTTCCACGGACAGGTCGTATGGGTGTTACTCGGTTTGAGGTACTGGCGTTTGACGGCATCGGGAGGAAAATAACAATTGTTCTCCACCGTCTCGCAACGATCGCTTTCCGCGAGAACCGTTCCATTCCAGATGGCTCGAGGCATGTGGTCCTCCTTCGTTCCAACCGGGTCTGTGTAGGTACGCCCCTGGGCGTGCTCCTCCTCCTTTTCGGTCCTAAAGTTTTGTCCGCCAATGGCAACGGCATTTTAACAGTCACAGAGATCATGCAATAGAGGAATAGTGGCCTTCTTTCCGAGGAGGCAGTCTGACACAAGCATGCCCATGCTCGCGGCCCGCCGCCTGAATCGAAGCGAAATCCGTCCATTGATTTTGGGTTAGAAATCAGCGTCCCGTCCTGCTCGATCCGCAACTGCTAAGGATCGAGAACGACGCGCTCCATGAGTTCATCTTACGAACGACTGAGGACGGCGGGATAGCAGAGAGGGGGACGAGACGCTCCTCGGTGAGCCCATGACAGACCGCATCAAGCCGGCGTCGACAAACCTGATTGCACAAGCCGAGGAGCTGCTCGGTTCAAGCAACGCGACCATGGCAGAATGCCCGCTCTTGCAATCGCTGTTTCCACGCTGCAATCTCGTCAATCGATTCGACCTCGATCCCCAAATGATCTACCGAGCTGACCTGGCCGATTGAGGACACCAGCGAGAAGTTCAAGCCGGGAGCGGATAGATCGAACTTGGCCTAGTCTGCCGTCTGCTTCTGTGGGACGACACCGATGCACAGGGAGGATGCCTTACGCTACATCGCTATACGTTCCCGGAACGGCCTCAGTCAGATTCGTCAGTGTCTCGCCGAGCTTCTGACCTATCCGGGTCTCACCTCGGATGATCCCGAGGGGGGCGGGCAGCTTTAACTCATTCAGAATCGCCTCGGCTTTCGCGGCATCTTCTTCCGTCAACGTGTCTATGGACGCCAAAACCCCGTGGATCGTGCGGGCCAACTCAACGGATGTGACATGGCAGCCGCTCAGTACATCTCGTATTTTCGACGCACTAAAAAAATAAGGGAGGTTGAGGACAAACAGGCGAGGCGGCATGGGTCCCTCCTTTGCTGAGCGCGTGACGCTAAGGCGATAAACGACATCAAAGGACAGGGTTAGTATATAGAACTAGAGGCTAATGACAATCGGTCTGCGGCGGACACTGGGACGGCCTCAACGGCATAGGGGTGCAGGAGGCAATCAGCTCTAGTGTTAAAGAGTTCCGCAACGACTCTTTAAAAGAATCGAAGGAGCAGCGGAATTCCTTCCGTCACATCCTTCAATCCGTGCATGGATTCCTTTACAGGTCGTCGTCTTCATCGTCATCATCGCCTTCAAGCTCGCTGACCAGGTCCATGACTACTTTTACGGCATGTTGCCCGCCCTTGGCTATCTTCTCCAAGTTCGTCTCATATCGTTCTTCTAGGATCTCGTCGATCTCCGCTTTGTCCACGCGCCCCTCCTTAGTTTCAGTCAACGACTGGATTCCACCACAGCCCTCCAGCACGTCCAAAGGAATTTGAGTATGTCGGACATGGATCAGAATTCGCAATAGGCGGTTAATCGACAGACCGATGGCATGAATGGTCGAGAGTAATCAGAGCCCTTTGGTCTGGTGTTGTCCAGAAGCCATTGAGGAGCAAGGACAATTATGCACCGCTTTTTGAGGTGGGCCTCCCTGTCTGGCAAAGGACAGAATCGAGAGAGGCTTAAGCGGGATTACCCGGCTTCGTGGCGTGGATGGTCAGGAACGTTTCCGCAGCGTGGGCTTCTTCGAGGGTTTCGTGCTTCCTTGGGAGCGCGGAACGAGTTGCATGAGAGGGGCGCGCTCTCCTGTCTGAAATTTGAACCGACAGGCAGTCCCACCCTTCACCATGCACTCTTCGTGGACGACAGGACGTTGAACAGCCTGTTCTAAGAGGGCGAGGTCGAACTGGCAGACGTCAGGAAAGCGGCTCGCGAGATGATGAAAGACACAATTCGTCGCCTCGATCGTAGGCCACGCCTCGCCTGATCCTTCCCGCAGCGTCGATTCATACCCGAGATCGCGCATCACGCCCGTCATCTGCTTGATTCGCTCAGCCGGTCCACCTGCGATACCGGGCAGATGCGCCCCCACGCGTTTCCCCATCTCTATAAACCGTTGTCGTAATTCATCGGGGCTCGACTCCTCACGGAGGGACTCGATCAGGAGTTCCGAGAACCACGAATACTTGCGTGGAAACAGCTCGTGCCCTTTTGCCGTGAGCTCATACAACTGCTCCGGCCTCCCGCCGGTGGGATGCGTGACGCCTTTGGTCACCAAGCCCTCCAGCTCAAGCGCCGCCAGATGCTGACGCACCGCATTGCGGGAAATATCGAGGTGTTGGGAGAGGGCCTCCACGGTCATCCCACGTTTGGTTGCGAGGAGAAGTTTGAGCAGGTGTTGTTGGCGATCGCCGTACGCTGAAATCATGGCCGGGCCTCAGAGACGTGGAAATCTCTGATGAGATTATCATGCAGTTACCACTATGTCTAGTTTAGACATATTTATATTGACAAAGTGATGTAAGACCCTTATCCTTTTCTGGGGTTGCAGGAGGCAACCTCCATTCACTTACATTTAATGGAGGGCTTTATGAGTCGGATGCGTCAGTCGGTAGCCATTCTGCTGTTTATGGTCGTGGGCCTGGGCGGCTGCACACACGAATCGCGGGCCGTGGGAGACGCGAACCCCGCCCGCGTGGCGGATACGAAGGCCGCCTTGCGTGACCTGTGGGCCGGACATATTTTCTGGATTCGGAATGTCGTTCTGGACAACGCGACGAACAATCCCGCGGCACGGGATGCTGCCGAGAAGGAAGTCGTGGCCAACGCAAAACAGATTGCCGGCACCATTACGCCGTTTTACGGCGAAGCGGCATCGGAGAAGCTCTTTACCCTCCTGGCAGGTCATTATGGCGCCGTTAAAGAATACTCCGACGCCACCGTTGCCGGCAGCAAGCCTCAGCAGGATGCGGCCCTGGCGCACTTGGCGTCAAATGCCGACGAGATTGCCGTATTCCTCAGCGGAGCCAATCCCAACCTTCCGAAGGACACGGTTCGGGGACTGATCGCAGCGCATGGGGCTCACCATGTCGCCCAAATCACCGAGTTTCAGGAAAAGGATTATGCGCACGAGGCACAAACGTGGGAGGTCATGCGACAACACGTCTACGTCATTTCCGATGCACTGACAGCCGCCTTGGCAAAGCAGTTTCCGGGGAAGTTCGCATAACGGGCGTGGTCATCAGTTCTGCGGGCGCAACACATGGCAACGGTCCGCGGCTCATCCTGAGCCGCGGACCGTCTGCAGTTCTCTGCTGCAACACGATTCCGTCACATCTTACGGACTTTGATCGAATACTTTCCGATCCCCTTGGTCCGGTTGTAGTGCCGCACTTGCACGAAATACTCGCCGGCGACTAGATCCGCCGCGATCAGCGCGTTCGTGTCGATGCCGGAATCGTCGTCTTCGGCAATGAGTGCCGTTTCGCTGTTGGGACCGAATAATTTCATGACGATGTCTGTCGGGCCGGTCGTGTCGATCACATAGCGGCCGTCTGTCGCGGCCGTGAAGCGGTACAGATCCTCCTCGCCGATCTTGCCGATTGAGGCCGCCGTGCGGCGACCGGCGTTGACCTTGAGTTCCTTCGCCGCGGACACCGTCCCGCCGGTTTTGGGGTACATTTTCGCACCGGCAATGAATGCCTTAACCATGCTCGAGAGGACGTCGTTCGCCTTGGTCCCGATGCCGTTAAGGGTCCAGGACGCCGGGAAGAAATAGAGCATGATGGAATCAGGATCGAACGCCGTGCCGTTAATCTGATCCATCTTGTATTTGTTCAGGATGTTGTGGCGCACTGTTGCCTCATCCCAGAAGTTGGGCGATTTGGCCGCTTCACGAATGACGACCTGCTCATTCCATTGAATGCCGCCGGCCGGGTTCTGATGCTCGTGGGCGAGTCCGATCGCGTGGCCGAATTCGTGTCCCGCCGTGCCGCCGTCGAGAAAGCCGAGATTCATCGTAGCCTCGTTCACCGGAATGCCACGGCAATCGGTGCCGACATAGGACCACGCCCCGTCATTCGCATCGAACGTGATGCGGATTTCCGCATTTGGCGCGTCATTGAAGTCAAACTTCAGGTTGGCGAACTGGGTCCACCACGCCGCCTGCTTGCGTGCCGTCGCCTGCTGGGCCGGCGTACCGTCCATGAACCGCACCCGTAACGTCGAACCATTCATCCACGTCTTGCCGATCGGCGAGATGGCACGCACCCGGCCTTGTGGCCCGCGTGTGGTGGGACGGAACCGCATTAAGTCTCGAGGCAGAATGCGATCGATACAAACCTTCGGTCTAGTAGCCATCTGTCGTTCCTCCATTGTTAGTCACACTGCCTACTCTGCGCCTCTTCGCGTCCCCCCACTCGCGCTGCTTCCCCTCACACATAGTCGAGCTCGTTAGAAAACACTCGTCTCGTTGCTCGGTTCATTTATCAATCGCCGGGCTAGAATTGCAGATCTCGCTCGGTGAACACGATCTTCGGCAAGGTCCCGAGAATCCGGACAAGCACTGAGTTCATGGTGTTCGGGTCGTTGTCAAAACCCCCGTGGCTGTCACTCTTCGCCGTGGCGCCAGGGTTGCCTCCCTCGCCGGAAACGACGATGCCGGGCAGACCATCAATGTCGGCATTCAATAATTTCAGCATCACCGGGTCATCGTTGAGAAACTTTTGCATCCCGAGCAACGGCGCTTCCCGCGTGTCTTCGAAGGCATTGCTGACCAGATACAAGAGGGACTTTCCATAGGGACCGACATCATCATCCAACTCGCCGACCTTGCTCAAAATGTAGAGGCTGGGTTTAGGGCAGATGCCCTTCTCTATCTTCGGAACCATCGCCTTCTTAAAAAGGTCCATCCGGATCGCCGGGGCCATGAACTGAAGTGTCTTCCAGGACACGCCCAGACCGGCGAGTTCATCAACTGCATAGGCGGTGAGGATAGATCCGGCACTGTGGGCGACCATATGAAGCTCCCAATCGGCCGCTGCCGCTCTCCCCCGTTGGGCTATGACCTGCTTCACGTACTTCACGATAAGTTGCATTGCGCCGGTCTTCGCCTCGGAGGCGAGCCGGGCGTTTTCCTTCATCTCTGCCCACAAACTGCCGACCGGGTAGGCGACGGTTAACTCCAGCACGCGATCCCTCGCTTCACGGAGGTGATCAAGAAAGGCGCCCGCGGCCCGTTCATCCGCGGCGGTGAAGTGATCCTCAAGGATGCTTCGGGCAGAATTGAACCAGTCGCTCTCCCACATAAGGTGAAGAGGATAGATCTCGTTGGCGAGGCACACGTCGCGAAAGGCCACGATTCGTTTGGCCACATCTTTTTCGCTGTTCAGACCCCCGTGGACGTACAGCATCACACGGCGTTTCTTCCACCCTTTGGTTCGCTCTGGAATGGTTTTCAAAAACAACCGTTCAAGATCGTCTTCTGTCGTCCAATAGTCGCCCCGCTCGGACAATTTGCCGTTGTTCCCCACGTCGATGACGTAGGGCCGTATCTCGTTTAACGGGATGACGCGCCCTGCGCGGAACGTCCCACTCGTCACATCCGCCGCGCCTCCAGCCCAGAGATCCGCTACCACCGGCACGCCGAGCTGCGCGACCCACACGTCGGTGGTGTGGATCATGAAGTCTTCATAAGGCAATAAGGCAAATCCGTTCTTGCCCCATCGCCGCCCCCATGAGTTTTGAACCACGAACCCTTGGCAGGTATATCCGACGAGTGCGACCGCATGACCACCGTCCGCGTTGCCCTTCCGCTGGATCACGGGAAGAGTGATGGTCGATTTGTTACCGACGCCCGACTTGATCGTGACCGTCTTTGGACCAGGGCGTTCCCATCCGGCGTGCACCATCAAGGTCACATATACGATGCCGACTTCATGAATGGCTGCGTGAAGATCGCGGACTTGGCGGAAATTTACCCGATAGTACGTCCCCCCCGGCGTGAAGACGGCCTGGTCGGCACGCGCTTGATTAAAGTGTTGTGAGCCGTGCAAATTGTCAGGCCACAGGTCACGTGTGCATACGCCATGACGTTCCCACCCCTTCATGGCGCCTCGTGCCGAAGACCCCTCATACCTCTCACCCGGCCACTCGTCATAGCGGCGCGCGAGTTCATACAGCATGCGGGGACTCACCCGACGCATTGTTCGCCGCTGATGGAGTAGGTAATTGATGACGGCCGCAAGGGCAAAGCCGGTGCACGCGCCTTCGGTGCCCTGGTCGAGGATCTCCGGCACAAGCGCACAATTGATGATCTGATCAGGCAGAATCTGCAGTGTCGGGCGGTATAGCCAGTCGCGAAGGTCGATCTTATCCGGAAAGGCATCCAGCGTCTTGCCGATCTTTTTTTCTACACTGCGCTCATCACGCTCCTCGCGTCTGGACGGCGATTCCGGCCGGGTCGGTTTTGGCTCTGATCGTCTAGCCACCGACCCCACCGATGGTCCCTTCCGGGAAGGGACACGTTTCCTTACCACGGGGTTCCCCCTTGCTTAGATGTCAGCGGTTCTATTCACCTAGTTTTAAGTACTGCGGCGACGAATTTTAGAGATGTCCTGTCTAAGAATCAAACGCCAGCACACACCGGAAATCACTTTTCACTAAAGCAATACATCTGCCTAACCGACACATTTCTGCCAGCGGCCTAGCACGGTACGACGCGATTCTTACGGCATCATATTCTGCAAACACCATTCCGCTTGGTGATCGCATCGGAACGATCGATTACGGCCACATGAGTTGCGGAGTTTTCGGGTTCTAGGGGCTGAACTTTCCTTAGGGCTGGATCGACTCGAGACGGTCGGCATTGTAACGGTCAGATGTATCCGATCTGGCGCGCTTAGTATCTAATTACGTACTAGGCACCATACGCGTACAGCGTGCACCTGCTCGAACAAAAATGCAGACCCTGCACGTGACGCTCATGCCCGACGGATCGCGAAAACCTACGGAAGCGGATTATACGGAGGACAGAAGTAGTCTAGTCGCTGAGATGACAACGCCCGGGCGACACACCCTCGCTTGTTCAGCCACTTGGGCTGCCGGCGGGTCTCGATTTGCTGCTGGATCAGCAGGTATCCTAACGTACCCTACCCGCGCAGGAAGAACTGACGCATCTGATCTGCAAGTCTCGTCGGATCCTGCCGTATGAGTCGAGTGCGCAGGCGCCAGTCCCGGTGATGCGCTTCGTCGTCGACAATCGCGCATGAAATTACACACAGAACGGGCAGGCCAACGAGTTACCTTTACGAGAGGAAGGAACGTGGGGCACGGGCTGAGAAACTACCGCATGCTGTCCATATTGATGAAGAGACAAACCACCCCGGAGCCCGCAGATGCGGTCCTCTTCTTTATCCGCATCGTTCTGCCGAATGTAACCTCGTCGATTATCGGATCAGCGGGCATCTTCAAGGGATGCTTCCTGTGTAAAAAGGCTCCAGCGGTTACTGAAAGCCATCGAAACCAGAGTGTGGAAGGAGTTCTCAGCTAAGACGGTGTTTGGAGGACAGCTCGGCGGGAAGATCCAGGACCATGGTCACGGGCCATGCTTATGTGCACGGTCTTGCACCTCGCTCTGAAGCCTCTGACTTTTCTCTTGCACCGCCTTCGCTTTGTTCTTGGCCACAAGGTGGTTGTCGGCTTCAATGGCTGTCTCCACCTCGGCTAAGGTACGGTTAAGTTCGCCGGCCTCGGCCCTCAGTTCATCGGGAACCTTTCCACTCAGAGAACCTCCGCTGTGCTCAACTCGCTCGACAAGCTCCCGCACCTCGTAGACCGCCTCTTCCGCCTGTTTTCTCTCCTGCAGCGCAGCCGCCTTGGCATCATCCTTCCGCTTTTGAGCCTCCACAATGATACGATCTCCTTCAGCTCGGGTCTCCGTCAACAGACTGTTGGCCCGGCTGTAGTCTCGCCGAAATTCAGAGAGCTTGTATTGTGCCGAGATTTCCTCTTTCGCAGTTTCCAGTTTAGTCTCCAGGGCGTTAAACTCCTCGGGTGCATAAATCGGGGCGCCGGCGGTTCGCGCCTGTTGAACGGCCTTCTCTGCAGCTTGCAGCCTATCGTAGGGGGGCTTGGCACAAGCAACGATGAGCGACAGTGCTGTGAGGATGAAGCACAGAAGCCACGTCCTTCCTTGAACTACCGGAGTCTCGTTCATGTGCGCGCGTGCCCCAATAAAAATACTCCTCGCCTCATTTGCGCGCGACACCCTTGTGCCGTCCAAGTCACGGCCCCTCGGACCGCTAGAGCAGGGATGCCGGTGCTGGCCATATCACTGTCCACCTCAACCACTTTACCGTCGCCCGATTTGTGGGTGCAACAGCCTACAACAAGACCGACAACACTGCGGCATGAAGGATGACATCTTGGTGGACTGAGGGCAGAAATAAAGTGAGCGGTACTGCCATTGCGGTAGCGAGCAGTAAGCGAGTCCTCATGCCGACTATGCGGCATCTGCTTCCGCGCACAACTCCGAACGGGGCCGCAAGAGGCAAGGTTTCCTCTTCTTCACGATATACGCGCTACGAACAACGCTCTACAGCAAGAAGACGGCACAGAATAGTTAAAAGAACTTTCACAATCGTCTCTGTTGTGCCTTCTTACGCACCGACGACTTTTTATCCGATACCACGAGGAATACGGCATCACTATTATTCACGTATGGAGCTGGGCGGCAATGCCGAACTGTTTGACCTGCTCGTCAAGAACGCCAAGGGCTTGGCAATCTTTACGCTGGATGCCGAAGGTCGAGTGGCGAGCTGGAACGCGTCCGCCGAGAAGCTGCTGGGGTATGCACCGCATGACATTCTTGGCCAATCAGTGGGCGTGTTTTTTACGCCTGAGGATCGGGCGAACAAGGAACCAGAAAACGAATTGAAGACCGCGGCGGAAGTTGGGCAGTCGAGCGATGACCGATGGATCGTGCGGAAGGACCAGTCTCCGTTTTGGTGCAGCGGGTTGACGATCGCTCTCAAGGATAGCGAGCTACGTGGCTTCGCCAAGGTCATGCGTGATCAAACCGACATGAAGGAGGCTCTAGACGAGGTCACCCGGCTGAATCAGAAGCTGCATGAAACCATACGAAAGCTGAATCGGAGCGAAAGCGATCTGCAAGACAAGGTGCGCGATCTGGAGAAATTCGAAGACGCTGTGGTCGGCCGGGAACTCGAAATGATCAAGCTTAAACGTCAACTAAAAGATACGGAATTCAAGGTAGAGCGGCTCCGGAAAAGCGAGGACCATTGACCGCAACGGCAACCAACAAACTTCCACTTGGGATCTTCTGATTGGCGGGACTTCCAACCCTGCTTTGCTTATAAATCATCCTCAGTGAGACAGCGCCCCAGTCCCTGTTGTTCCGCGAAGTAGTAGGCATAGTGCAGGACTGCAAGATTGGCGACCCGTTCTTCGGCCTCTTCACGAGTATCCGCCTGAACCATCTGGATCGCATATCTCGCCCTCAGCTCATCCAGGACATCGGTCAATGCATTCTTGTGATATTGTCCTAAGCGCCCTCCAGCTATGCTCTGCTCGATCGTGCCTTCAATGACAAAGAACCGGTGAGTGAAGGCAAGTAATCCTTCGAGTTCTCGCAGCAATAGCAGGCGTTCGGATGGATTGGAGACCATTGTGTGCAGTTCCTCCGCCCGTCTACGTTCTACGCACAGTAGGTCCGGTGCCTCAGCGATGGCATAGTCGCCCGCTGGAAGGGTATGTCGAATGGTGCCGGCGATTCGAACGAGGCCGTGAAAGTCGTACGGACGTTGTTCTTTCGTGTCGACCAGCAATTGAATGGCAGGCACCACAACGTTCGGTTGACCTTGTCGAGTGAGAGTCACGAGTGATTGAGGCCCTCGCACATCCCGGCGGGGTCGCGGAGTGGGTGTCGGGCGAGGTGACGGGGACGGACGCGAGGGTTGCGCGGGCGAGGAAGGGGTCTGTGCCGTATCATATCGAGCGCGTGCGGCGGGGTCACCGAGCACTTGATAGGCCTGGTTGATCAGTTGAGTTCGGGCTTCCGCTTTACGGTGCAGCGCGGGTGCATGATTAAAGCGATCCGGATGCCAGATCTGCACCTGTTCGTGCCATGCGTTTTTGATGTCGGCCTGCGTTGCAGTGGGTGAGAGCTCGAGCACCGTATAATAGTTGATGGTCCGTTCGTTCCGCATCAGTCTCCTTCAAGGCATCGCAGTGTAGCGGAGTATATCAGGCAGATCTAGATTGAAATGAGAAGGCGACATGCCTCACCCCCGATACAAAAGGCTGAACCTTTTTCTCTTGCGGCTTTTGTGCGTCTAGAACGTCATCCTGCATTCAACATTCTGCATGAACCTCCCACGATACCCCGGCGAATCTGGCCTCGACACACCGTCCTGGAAGTTGAACGATTCTTCTGATAGAGTCGTCGCTCATCGATGCACGCGATGGTCCCGTCTTCATGGCACAGTAGATCCGAGCTCATGTCATCTTCGTGAAACCGGCGAATCATCGTCAATCCTCAACGCAACACGTACGAAATCCTCTGATAGAAAGCGCGTCTGCCGCTAAGTCGGTATGGCTCTCATGAGCGGCGCTTTCGGAAAGATCGGTCACAAACACGCATGGTTCCTCCCATGACTCCACCTGTTTCAGAAGCAACGCTGCTGAAGATTAGTCAACTCATCGCCCAGGAACTTGCCGTCGGATCCCCGCAAGTCGCCGCGGCGATTGCACTACTGGATGAAGGATCAACCGTGCCCTTCATCGCGCGCTATCGCAAGGAAGTGACCGGCAACCTGGATGACACGCAGCTGCGCCATCTGGAAGAACGACTACTGTATCTGCGTGAACTGGAAGACCGGCGCGCGACGATCGTGGCCTCAATTGATGAGCAGGGCAAGCTCACCGAGGAATTGCGAGCCACCATCGAGGCGGCCGCCACCAAGCAAACGTTGGAAGACATCTACCTGCCTTACAAGCCAAAACGCCGCACGCGCGCGCAGATTGCGCGTGAGGCCGGGTTGGAGCCGCTGGCTGATGCATTGTTGGCCGATCCCACGCTCGATCCGCAGCTGGAAGCATCGAAGTATGTGAAGGTGCAAGCTGCCGCAGAGGGCGCCGAGGCCATCAACGTTCCAGACGCGAAAACGGCGCTCGACGGTGCGCGCGATATTCTAGTCGAGCGTTTTGCCGAAACGGCCGAGCTGCTCGCCAAACTGCGTGCCCGCCTGTGGGAAGAAGGCGTCGTCACGTCCAGCGTCATACCAGGCAAGGAGACCGCCGAGGAAGAGAAATTCGGCGACTACTATGCGTATGCCGAGACGATACGCACCATTCCCTCGCATCGCGCGCTGGCGCTGTTCCGGGGCCGCACTTTGGGTGTGCTGACGATCGAATTGGGCTTGGGAAAGGAACTGGACGGCGTTATACCGCATCCGTGCGTCACCATGATCGCCTCACACTTCGGCATCGAAGACCGCGGTCGTCCCGCCGACAGATGGCTGGCCGATGTCTGCCTCTGGACCTGGCGCGTCAAGGCACACCTGCATCTCAGCACCGAGCTGCTGATGCAACTCCGCGAAGCCGCGGAAACCGAGGCCATTAAAGTCTTCGGCCGCAATCTGCATGATCTGCTGCTGGCGGCACCCGCAGGCCCTAAGGCAGTCCTGGGCATCGACCCCGGCATCCGCACGGGCTGCAAAGTAGCGGTCGTTGATGCCACGGGCAAGCTGCTGGAGACGGCTACTATCTACCCCCATCAGCCGCGGAATGACTGGCAGGGATCGTTGGCAACATTGGCACATCTGGTGGAGCAACATGGCGTCGAGCTGATCTCAATCGGGAACGGGACCGCGAGCCGTGAGACGGACAAGCTCGCCGCCGAGGTGATCAAGCTGGTCGCGACCAAGAAGCCGGAACAAAAACTCACCAAGATCGTGGTCAGCGAAGCCGGCGCCTCGGTCTATTCAGCGTCGGCATTCGCTGCGGCTGAGTTTCCCGACCTGGATGTCAGTTTGCGGGGCGCCGTTTCCATCGCCCGACGCCTGCAAGACCCCCTCGCCGAACTGGTGAAAATCGACCCCAAGTCGATCGGCGTCGGTCAATATCAACACGATGTCAACCAGCGGGCGCTTGCCCGCGCGCTCGATGCCACCGTGGAAGACTGCGTTAACGCGGTCGGCGTGGACATCAATACGGCGTCGGTTCCGCTTTTGACAAGAGTGTCGGGCCTGAACAAAGCACTGGCCAAACACATCGTCGAGTACCGCGATGCGAACGGCCCGTTTCCGAATCGAACAACGATTCTCAGCGTCCCGCGACTCGGCGACAAGACGTTCGAGCAGGCCGCAGGGTTCCTGCGCATCAACAATGGCGATAATCCGCTGGACCGCTCCTCCGTCCACCCGGAAGCCTATCCGGTGGTCGAGCGCATTTTGGCGCGCCTCGGCAAAAGCATCACCGATGTCATGGGACAGTCTGCGGTGCTGAAATGCCTATCACCCGCCGAATTCATCGATGAGAAGTTTGGCGTGCCGACGGTGCGCGACATCCTCAGTGAGTTGGAAAAACCAGGCCGCGATCCACGCCCCGAATTCAAAACGGCCACCTTTCAGGACGGCATCGAGTCGCTTTCCGACCTGCAACCCGGCATGATCCTCGAAGGCGTGGTCACGAATGTCGCTGCCTTTGGGGCATTCGTCGACATCGGCGTGCATCAGGACGGCCTCGTGCACGTGTCCGCGCTGGCAAACACATTCGTCAAAGACCCGCACGATGTCGTCAAGCCGGGCCGGATCGTCACAGTGAAAGTTCTCGAGGTTGACGTGAAGCGCCAGCGCATTTCCTTGACCATGCGCCTCGACGACGCCGCCGGTCCCTCGTCACCCGGCGCGAGCGTCACCATGGATCCTCAAGCTGTAACGCGGGGCCGGCGGGACAGGCGTCCTCCAGAATCCACACGCGCCCCAGAGCGTGGGCCACAGCCCAGCGGCGCACTCGCCATGGCGTTAGCGCGTGCCAAGCTGAAGGTGAAATAAAGATCCGAATCACGGACATGATTAGTGACACCCACACTCCACACGTTTTTTGCCCCCTGCCCCCGAGGACTTGAATCGATCCTCCACGATGAACTGCTGGCGCTCGACGCCGTCGATCCACTTGTCACCCCAGGGGGCGTGCGGTTCAGCGGCTCCCTGGACCTGTGCTACCGGGCCAATCTGGAGTCCCGGATCGCGAGCCGGATTCTCTGGCGCGTTGCGCATGGCCCATATCAGTCGGAGGACGACCTCTACCAACTTGCGGCCGACGTTCCTTGGCACCAGTGGTTCATGCCGACGCACACCATTAAAGTCAAAGTGAGCGCTCAGCAGTGCCCGCTTCAGAGTCTCAATTTCGCCACGCTGCGCATTAAGGACGCCGTCTGCGATCGCTTCACCACAGCCTGCTCACGCCGGCCGAGTGTGAACACCAGCAGGCCCGATATTCTGATCGTCGCGTTTCTTGATGAGCAGACCGCCACGCTCTATCTCGACACGTCCGGAGATCCTCTCTTCAAGCGTGGCCTGCGCCGGCGGATGAGTGAGGCGCCCTTGCGGGAGAACCTGGCCGCAGGCATTCTCCGACTGGCCGGCTGGCAGCCGGATCAGGTTTTGTTCGACCCGATGTGTGGCGGCGCTACGCTGCCGATGGAGGCTGCCATGATCGCCCACAATATTGCACCCGGACTGGGTCGACCGTTCGCGTTTGAGAAGCTGCAGACGTTTGATAGGAAGATGTGGGCCGATCTCTGTGACCAGAGCCGGGCTCGGCAACGGAGACGCGCGCCGGCTCCGATCTTTGCCAGTGACTGGAGCATGAAAGCCATCCAAACCGCCGAAGCGAACGTGTCGGCGGCCGGACTGGCGGTGAGCATTTACTTCAAGCGAGCCGATTTCTTAACCATCTCCCCGCCGGCTGACGCGGGCATCCTGATTGCCAATCCGCCCTACGGCCACCGCATGGGTCACGATCAGGAGATGGCAGAGTTCTATCCCCTGCTCGGCGATTGTTTGAAGCAACGCTATGTCGGCTGGACGGCCTACCTGTTCACCGGCGATTTGAGATTACCGAAATTGATCGGGCTCTCCACATCGCGGCGCACGCCGCTGTTCAATGGCGACATTGAATGCCGTCTATACCAATTCAAACTCGTTGCAGGGCGACACCGACAGCGGGGAGCTCTCGGACAGGCCGAAGAAGACAACACATAAGGCCATAGAGCACGGTCCGGACGCTCGCCGTCTAACTGACCGAATGCTTCAGGGTATTCGTCAGTGCCCTGTCTTGCACCCTGCTGAGTGACGCAATCTCACCCTCTACAACCGCGAGTCTCAACGACAGCCCCGTCAGCGTCTGCCCCGTACTGTCATGAAGCTCTCGCGCGATGCGGCGCCGGCTCGTCATCCTGAAGTTGCAGCAGGCGACCGGACAGCTGGCGAAACTGCGAGTCGGCCTGCCTCCGTTCCGTGGTGTCCATGGTCGTCCCGCGCGATTCCGAGAATGAAAAACTATTAATTATATTTCCGACGCTCGTCCAGCACTATTACAGCTGATTATGTATTTCGAGCAGCAAAGGCCTTGTATGACGCAGTGAGGGAGGGTCGTCCGATTACGAAGGCTAGCAGCGCCATCTTCGACATGTAGAACAAACTACGATACACATTTCAATGCAACTGGGATAGAACAACATTAGTTTTCTGTGTACAAGTCACCTCGTTATTCCTGAAGACAAGGGCGTCGTCAGGATACGCTTTTCAGTAGATCGCTCGCGAGATAGATACCGGACAATGAGGTCCTCAGCAAGCAATGAGCGGGGACCTTTTTTTTTGGCACATGGAGCCCGTGAAGATTATGAAAAGACTGCTGACCATAGATGCCCCTTCGTCCCAATGGACCAATGACACCCTCACCTTCTTATCCGGCTTCTCGGGCGCCAGACGCAGCCATGCCATAGCGAATAAAGATCGCCGATCTCAGGAAGTTGCAATCGTGGAAGCAGCGCATCCCCATCAACGGGAAGCCATTATCCAGGCAATCGTTCCACCTATTGAGAGCCGCGCAGGAGGACCAGTCAATGAAACACTTCTATAGTCACGCACTCATGCTACTCGTTCAACTGCCGGACAAAGCAGCTTCATGTCGGATGATGGAGAGGGAGATTGATACCAAAGCGATGGATCGACACCTGAGCAGATCAGAGGTCGGCGTTGGCGACCTCCGGCCGGTCAATGATCTTGGAGGACTATCGATTCTTCTCATGATGCCCACTTGAGCAGGCACGAGTGCTGTGCGTAATGGTTTCTTTCTCTTACAAGGAGAACATAGCAATGGCAACCCCTATGGCCGATGGCGACAAGCCAAAACAAAGCAGGCGTCAGAAGGCAACGGATCCGAAACGCAGTGCGGAGCGGCCCCCACAAAAGCCGGCGCTTGAGAAGCAGACGCCGCGTGCCGTTAAAAAAGCAGAGATGATCGCCAGCCCTCGCCAAGTCGTCATCACGGAAAGCGAATACCGGACTCTCGTGGCGCAGAAAGCCTATGAGATTTACACGCAACGATGCGCACTCACCGAAGTGGACGACTGGCTCCAGGCGGAACGGATCGTAAAAGAGGCACTTCTCGCACAGGGACAGACCGCCGGCTTTGTCTAATATCCCAACGGGGGAGAAAAGACAATGGAGGCGGTCAGAGGTATCACCGGCTCACATTCTCAGTCTGTTGTTCGAAGCCCGACCTCATCCAAGTGCCGAAGCAAATCAAGCGGATCTTGGTACACCCGGTAGGCACCGGCCCGTTCAAGCTCATCCTGCCCGTATCCGCCCGATAAGAGTCCCACCCCGAGGGCTGAAGCACGCCGGGCCGCGAGAAGATCCCAGACACTGTCGCCGACGACAACGGCGGTCTCTATGGGTACTCCGAGGCTCTCAGCGGCGGCTAAGAACAGGTCGGGATCGGGTTTGGCATGGCGCACCTGATCACGGGTAATGATTGGGACCCGACGATCGAGATCAAGCACCTGCACGGTTAAGTATGCGAACTCCAGGCGGCCGCTGGTGGCTATCGCATACGGAACACCCGCTTGTGAGAGATAAGTCAAGAGGTCGCACGCTCCCGGTAGCGCACGGACGGTTTGCACTTGCCGCTTAAAGGCGTCCGCATGGATCTGTTGAACGCGCCCGACCTCTTCCGGCGTCAGACAACGATCCGTCTCTCTCAGCAGAGCATTCAGGAAAAGGCCGCCGCTCATGCCAATCCGGCGGTGGATACGCCACACCGCGAGTTCGATTCCGGCTGCTTCGAGTGCTTCTCGCCACGCCAAGACATGTTGATAGACACTATCCACCAGCGTGCCATCAAGATCGAATAGAAATGCGGGGCCGCGATCCAGAGTCGTTCCGTTCATATCCTCAGGCATGGTTTACCTTCCCGCGACGATAGCCGAGAGTGGTGATCCTTGTGTCAATTGTGTCTTGCCTGATCCGAACCCATCGCGTTGAATGCCGCCAGCGCCATTACTTGATGCCGACGACCATGGAATCCGGTCCGGCCAGCACCTCCACTGTTGCACGTTTGAAGCCGGCCTCTTTCATCCACCGCTTGCAGTCCGCTCCGGTGAAGTCGAAGCCGCCGTGCGTCTCGATGAGCATATTCAGGCTCATGAGGAGCCCGAATGCGTTTCGCTTGCGTGCATCGTCAATAATGGCCTCATGCACAATCATCGCACCGCCGGGCGGCAGTGCGTCGTACGCCTTGCGCAAGAGCATCATTTTCTCATCGAGCATCCAATCGTGCAGGATGTGCCCCATGATGATGACATCGGTCTTCGGAAGAGGGTCTGTAAAGAAGTCCCCGGGATGGAAGCGAAGGCGTCCGTGCACTTTCTTCGCTCTGGCGTAGGCTTCGAACACCGGCTGCACCACCGGGAGATCCATCCCGCCGCCGAGGAGATGCTTGTGCGCACGCGCGATTTCGACCGCCACGCCGCCTTGTGCGCAGCCGATGTCCGTGAAGGAACGGTACTTTCGCCATGGAAACTTTTTCGCGATGGCCCGTGCGGCTCCTAGGCTGAGGCCGGTCATGGCCTTGAGAAATCCCTCCAGCCGTTTCGGATCCGCGTAGAGCGTACCGAAGAAGTCTTCACCGGTCTTCACTTCATTTTGCGGCTTGCCCGTGCGCAGGGCTTCGGTGAGCGAGCCCCAGAAGCGATAGAGTCGGGCGTTGGCCATTTCAAGCATCCCGCCCACGTAGGACGGCTTGGCACGATCGAGGAACAGGGCAGTCTCCGGCGTGTTCGCATACCGCGTACCGGTACGGCGCAGCATCCCTAAGGCTACAAGGGCGTCAAAGAAATCCCTGGCGCTCCGTGGATGGAGTTGCAGCCGCTTGCTTAAAGCCGTGGCATCGAGAGGCCCCTTGACCAACTCCGTGAACAGTCCGAGCTCGACCGCACTGAGCAGCGTCTTCGATCCCCAAAATCCAATGCCAAGTTGCATGATTGCTTCAGGGGTCGCCTGCCGTGTCGCCATCGTCTGCTCCTTTCGAAGGTAGAAGAAAGCAGCAGCGTACGTTCCAGCAGCGGCCGTGTCAATGTGCGACGAGGACGGACAACCGGGATAGAAGGATGTACTTTTCTCGCACGCTGACGAGGCAACATCTTGCCAAGATCGCCCCAAATCAAGCATGATCGCCCTTCTTTCATAGTAAACACCGTCACGGGAGGACATAGGATGCCGCAACCAACGCCGCAGCAAGTTATCGAGTCTCAGCGCACTGATTGGAACCGTGTCGCCTCCGGGTGGGAGAAGTGGGACCAATTCTTTGACGACAATATGGCGTTTCTCAACCACCGGCTCGTGAGCGACGCGCGCGTGCGACGCGGGATGCGGGTCCTCGACCTGGGTTCGGGCACAGGCTATCCTGCGCTGCTGGCTGCGCAGGCCGTAGGGTATGCCGGCAGCGTGACCGGCCTTGATCTGGCCGAATCCATGCTCACCGTGGCCGAACGAAAGGCGAAGCGCCTCGGCCTCAACAATGTCGCCTTCCGTACAGCGGACGTAACCACGTTGCCGTTCGAAGCCGCTTCATTCGACGCAGTGATGAGCCGCTTTTGCTTGATGTTCTTGCCGGAGATTCCGAAAGCCATCGCTGAAATCGCGCGCGTGCTGAAATCCGGGGGGTACGTCGCGGCTGCCGTCTGGTCAGCACCGGACAAGAATCCCTATCTCCGCATTCCAATGGACGTCATCAAAGAATTCATTGAACTGCCGGCGCCTGATCCCACCGCGCCGGGGATCTTTCGCCTGGCGAAGCCCGGCGAACTAGCCGGCATGCTCCAACAAGCGGGACTGCATGATGTGGCCGAACAGGAACTCCTCAGTGAAGTGCAGTTCCCGTCGGCTCAGGAGTACGTTGCAAGTCTGATGGACATCGCGGCACCGATTCAGAACCTCTGGGCTAAACTCTCCGCTACGCAACAGCATGACGCGGAGAAGCGCATCGTCCAGACAGTCGAATCGCACCGGCGCGACGGTATCATCACGCTTCCGATCGCCGTCCGGATGGTGGCCGCACGCAAGCCCGTGTGATGCGGGAGAGTAGGACACTCCCTCTCCATGCCGGCACCCCTTCAAGCGTTCCTCGCCATCTTCCTCGTGAGTGCCATACTGCGATCATTCGGCGTGTTGACGAAGACCCACGCGGAGCAGTTATCCACAGTGGTGTTTTCGGTGAGTCTTCCGGCGACGATTCTCATCTCTCTCAATCAGATCACGTTTGACGCGGCCGCCTGGAAAATGCCGATTGCCGCCTGCCTCGTCACCCTGCCGCTGCTCGCGTCATCGTGGCTACTCGGCCGAGTACTCCGACTTCCTCGCCCGACGCAAGGCGCCTTCCTAGTCGCGACCGGCTGCATTAACTCTGTCTATTTTTCTTATCCGGTCACGCTCGCGACGTTTGGTGAAGCAGGCTTGGCCCAAGCGGTGCTCTTCGATCTGGGCCAGACCTCGCTCACCTTCACGGTGATCTACGGCATCGCTCTGTGGTATGGAAGGACTCCGCCGAGCGCTCGATCACCTGGCGCCAGGTTCTTGTCAGCTCCTCCACTGTGGGCCCTCTGTATGATTCTGATGCTCAAGGCGGTGGGCCTGACCCTGCCTTCATGGTTGCAGTTTTTGCTGACGCCGATTCATCTCACGACCATTCCACTGGCGAGTGTAGTCCTCGGGCTGTCGATCAATCTGACCGCCGTGCGTCATCACTTCTCAATGGCCATGCTCGGCGTGGTCCTACGGATGGCGGGCGGGCTCTTGCTCGGTCTTGCGGCTGTCCATGTGCTTGAGTTCCGTGACATGCAGCGCGCCATCGTCATCTTGATCGCCGCCATGCCGTCGGCAGTCAACGCGGTCATCTACGCCACAGAAGCGGACTTGGATCAAGATTTGACGGCTTCGATCGTCGCCATCTCGATCTGCATTGGCTTTGCGGTCCTGCCATTTCTTCCCCGGTTGGCCATGCTGCTCACACACTGACGGCCTAAAACAATCCCGCTGTTCTTATGGAGCCGACTCGATGGTGAATGCGGGCCTTCTACCGCAGCCGCTTTGCCCATAACCGGCCGCACCCTGTTTTGATACAACAGGCAAGCTATGGCTCCGACTCTTCCTTTTCCCATTGTCGTTTCACGGCTGCGGCCCGCTGCCGCTGCTTATGCAACGCAGCCAACGCCAACAGCACAATCGCGGCCCAGAGAATCATGGAACTGGTCGCGACGGGAATCCAGCGGCGCCATGCCGTTTGCTGGGTCCAAAACTTCATTTCCAGTTCCGACAGCGTCCAGCCGGTTACCTTCTGGAGGGCGTCTTCGAACGGAACGCCGTCTGCGCGCTCGGCGAGAATCTGTCGGACGGTGTCGGGACCACGCGAGGTCATGAGATATCGCGTTAATGCATCGGACAGGAGATAGGCCTTCTGAACCAAAGGCGGGTTCTTGCTGAACAGGCGATTCATCTCCTCCAACGGGATGGGAGTCGCAGTCAGCCCGATCCAGAATCCCCAGGCCTGGTCCTCCAAGTCACGCTCGCCCGAGGTGACCATCGCGATGCCTTCTTCAAACCACCGGGGCCCGCTGTGCTCTCGGGAGACTCGCATGACGAACACATGCGCGAGTTCATGCAACAGGAGTGCTTCCCATGAGCCGTAGGGATAGGAGACCTGCCGCTCCGGAAAGACGACGATGGTACCGGACGGGATGAGCGCATATCCCGACACCCAGGCGGGGGTGTGGCGAGCTATGTCCATGTCTTCAGTCGTCAGGATGATCGTAATGGGCGGTCCCGGCTCTTGTAGCCCGACCAACTCCATCGCCGCACTGAGCGCTTGCCGATTCACCTTCTGCAGACGATCGGCTAATGGAGCAAAGCGCGGGGGCGCCTCGAAGATCAACGGCGGAGGGTCGGCGGCCAGACCGAGCCCCGGCATAACGCCTAAAGCAACTGCGAGCACCTTCACCCGCCACGGCGTATATCTGTCTTCGAACTTGGCCTCCATGCGTTCACTGAGATACCACAGGGAGTGAACGGACTTCTTCTTGAACGTGATCCACCATGGAAAATCAAAGGTACTTCGAGAAAGCGATGACGATGGCGAGTGCGGAAAGAATGAATGCTGCAACCGATATCCAATGGAGGCGGGCAACCGCTTGTGTAAGTTCTCCCTGCTTGCGGCTTAAGAATTCCACCTCCGTCGCGACCCTCATGATCGCAGTCTGCAAGGCTTCGAGCTTCTCCGACTGAGAGTCGAAAGGGGCAGACTGAGCCTGAGACGCCTGCTTAGCCGCAGCTCGTCGCTTATAAATACTAGACCCTGCCTCGATCACCACGGGCATCGCCCGTTTTAATAGACCAATCCAAAAGGGTGCCATGGGATCCGCTCTCATCCTAAGGACCGCTCCTCGATGTCCGGATGGATCCGCTCCGAGTCAGTCCCTCAACACACTATAACACTTCACTAGAGGAACATTTTCCATGTAGACGCTGAGCTAATTGCTCGACTTCATGCTCGCTCCGACGCCATTCATCGAACGTGAAGTCGGACAAGCGTGCTGAGAGTCTGCATGCCGGATATCAGTGGACCGAAGCAGGAAAGATCGAAGACTAAGGAACGGCCGGGGAAAATGACCGTTCTGGAATCTATTCGGGGGCTATTTGATGGCCGGGCTCACGCCTCAAGAAGCTGGGCCTGACGCGATTCTCTTGCTCGGTTAGCGAGTCAACCACGACCGGTTCCGCACCGTCACGAGGGCATACGGAAAAATCCAGAAGAGGCCGAAAAACGAAAAGTAGGCATACAGCACGCCAAACAAAAACTCACGGGATCGCTCGCTGTGAAGGAAATAGAGCGTATAGAACACGGACACGATCCCCATCGATATGAGCAGGCGGAGAAGTGTCAAGGGGTCTTGTACGCTGAGGTGGATTAAGAGGACGAGGGAGCCGTACGCTGCGGGATACCGTAAGTTCGTGACGGTGCTCTCGATCATGGTCAGCGCCAGTGCGGGAAACGGGAGCTTCCACATAATTTTCCACAGCCGCAATTCTTCCCGGATATTGCTGCGCTCCCAGCGGAGGAGCATCTTGGACACCTGCGGATAGCTTTCCGGGGCAAGCGTGTGAACGACCGCGGTGCGTTGGTACACAGCCTTGTACCCGGCCGCGAGAATGTCGTTCGTGAGCGCCCGGTCTTCTCCAATCGTGCATTCTCCGCCCATAAATCGTTGCTTCAACCATGCAGGTACCAGCGGCTTGATCACCGAAGCCCTATAGGCCGACAGGGCTCCGGGACAGCAATATACCGTGCCATAGGTTGACTGCACGGCTCGAAGGAAATCGAAGGACAAGACGAACCGGACATGGAGCATGCGGGGCAGGATGGCCCGAAATCTGTTCAGGACGCAGACTTTTCCGGCCGCTGCACCGACCCGCTCGTCCCGGAATGGGCCTGCGATGGCCAAGAGGGCTTCAGGTTCAACGACACTGTCCGAATCGACCGTCACAATAATGCTTCCGGCTGCCTTCATAAACCCCGCTGCGAGGGCAGCGCGTTTTCCGCGATTGACTGGAAACCGCACGGTGCGCACCAGATTGGGGTACTGCCGCCTGGCGTGCCTCACGTGCGCCCAGGTGTCGTCCGTACTGCCATCATCCACGACGATGATTTCCAGTCGATCGTGGGGATACTCTGCCTGCGCACACGATTCCACCGCTTTGCGTACCATGGCTCCTTCATTATAGGCCGGGATCACTATGGACATCTTCGGGGCGTGCTCGTATTCGGCGACGGGAAAGGGGTGATAGCGCACCCAGAGAAGCGTGCGGATCACGAGGAGGAGCATCCCCATGCTGAACCATAGCAGGCTTGGTCTTGCGATGAGGGCGGCCCACCCCTGTATCGTTAACGATTCGGCAAGGGGGTCGAACACTTCATGGCCGAATCGAATCGCGCAGGCGATCCCAGCTCCGAACACCATGATGACCGCAATGACGAAACGTGAATCGGCGGTGAACCGTATGTGCCGTTTGTCCGATGAATGCGGAAGGATCTCCGAGGGAGCGGTCGCATCGAGGGTCACAGGCGTCATATTATTCCTAAGTAAATAGATGAATGGAACGTGCAAGGTAAGTGCGTAGGAGGCGCGCTGTCAAGAGCAGGTCTGTTTTTCTATGTAGATTTCTTGCCCCGCCTCTTTCCCGTATTGTCTAAGTCGAGGCAAAAAGCTGGAGGTCTGCCTGGAGGGATCTTCGGGTGTGCGTTACATGAGCGCTTTTACGCGATCGTGCCGGCCGATGGTCCCGCCGTGCACCACCGTGGCGTACACCCCCACGTGGCCCTTGATATGTTTCACCGCGGTGTGCAAAATCCCGGTATCCTTCGGAAGGTCTCCTTGAGCAAGCGTCGTCATCACGCAGCGCCCGCAGGGTCCCGTGACATGCAGGCGCACCTCGTCTCCGATCGCGAGCGTGCGACCGATCCACGTCTGCTCGACGACGCCGTGCTCCCCTCCCGCAGATTCCACGACGAGGTTCGGACGAAAGCGCTGGACCTCGAAGCGCCCTTGCGGATACCAGTCTCGAAGCCGGTCCAGCGTGGCAGTCGTCAGAAGGTGGACGGTCGCACCATCGAAAAACGTGCCGGTCGGGAGCGCGAAGTCAGTGACGGTATCCCGGTGGTCAAGGCCCTCGATATCCGGCCAGTACTCTTCGGATTTCGCCGTCCACGAGGGCGCGAGTGACGGCGGCACGCCGGTCACCTTGCCTTGCCTCGCTGCGGCAAGAGCGACGTGACGCCTGAGCGCCGTGGAAAGTAGCTGATTGCAATCACGTTGTGTACTGGTGACCGCCGTACCATCGGGCAGCGTCATGCGGACCGGCGGCACGGGGTCCCCATTACGTGGTGGCTCTAGAAAGGTCGCACTGTAGGCAAACAGCGTCGGCCATTTACCGGGGTTCTTGGCTGTGGCGACCTTGCCATCGGCTCTGTCGACGAGCGCATAGGCCCGATCGCCTACCAATCCGTATTCCGTCACGTCGACAGCCGGTATTTCCTCGCCGATCATCGATTTGACGGGGTATCGCCACAGCGATACGATCGCTCCTATCTCGGCTTCTATTGTTGGTGACATTGTCTTCCTTCAGCGGCATGTGTGACGAAGTCTTTTCTTTGAGCACCCGAGCATACAGGACAGCACGGTTCATTCCGCGCTTCACGGCTTCGCTTCAAATTTAGGCGATTTACATAGCCGATAGGGGGATGGATTGCGCCGGTATCTACTTGGATGCCGGATGTATCTCACGCGCCGACGCCTCTCAGCACATTGGCGCCGCCCGCGAGGAGCTTGACGACGGAAAGGACAAATAAGGAGAGCCGGGTCTCCCCTCATCACGACGCTTGTCGAAAGCGACGCTCCGCGGCCCGTGTCACTGCGCTCAGGAAATGCATGAACCGCTGCTTTTCTTCGCGACGGTGCCACTCGAATTTGATCCCCAGCGTCCCTCCCTGCTTCCAGCGGACAGAGCCATCAGTTTTGAGTGCGGCATACTCACCGGGTAACGTAATGTGCAGGACGAGCGAGGGGCCGGCCTCGATGTATTCTTCGCACGTCACGCAGCACCCGGTTTCTGAAAGCTCGCAGACCAGGCCTGAACCGGCTCCCTGACTGCCCGAGAACGTGACCGGAAGTTGAACTGGAAAACGTGAGGGCCGGGGTTGTTGCATGGCATACCTCCCGGATATGGAATGAAGGTTGTGGACGAGACGATTCGCAGTACGAAGGTCTGAATGCTACGCCAATTCCGGCGTCATGACAATTAGGAATTTTGGCTCTATCTGTAGGACGTAATTGGCCCTGTGCGAGTGAAGCGTGGGACGGGGCAGGGAACAAAGCGGTTCGCCTGGACGATCTACACAAAAGCCGTGGCGGAATCCCGAGATAGAGAACCTTCCCCGGGCTGTGACCGCTTTTTAAGCGACTCGCGTCGGTCTGAGGGCCTTGCGCTGCAACAGCGGAGGGCCCAACGGCACTACGACTTCGCCGGTGAAGGCATGAATCAAACTCGCGATCGCGTAATAAAAGGCCAACACTCCTACGAGGACATGGCCCATTCCGGGGAGGGTTTCGCTGATGAAGTCCAATCGCGCGAGTGCTGTGACCAGGAAGGTGAACGCAATGATCGCATGGAGGAAGCTTAAGGTGACATTTCGGTAGGCCGTCAAATAGACCATCACCGCGGAAAACGCGGCATAGACAACGTTGATGGGCGCATACAGGACCATATGAAAATGAATGGATGTGCTGGCGCTGACCAGCTTGGCCGTTGATACAGTGAGCCAGAAGAATCCGTACATGGTCAGCGCAGTCCCGCCCAATTGTTCGTGATACCGGATATCGGTGATGCCCGCTAAGATTTGCACGAGCCCGCCGAACAGAAGGGCAATGACGAGCGTGCCGATTCTGTTGGATTCGGGGATGATTCCGAGTTGAGCAAAGCCGACCGTCAGTGCTCCAACCGAAAGCCCGAATAGGCCAATGGCAAGCACATCGATGCGGCGCGACTGACTGTCTTCTCCCAGCATAGAGCTTCCTCCCCTTGCGAAGGGACGGTCAATGCCGTCACTACCGCGCTGAGGAAGCATGCTTGAGGCACCTTCAAAAAGGCAAGTAAATTCAGTAAAGACCCTAAATTAGGCGCGGCCAATCCGAAGTAGGGCGGTTAAGTGGTACCCTCTATTCTTAGAATATTCAGAATGGTCGCTTATTCACCCGACGTCGAGGAAAGTCGTGTGGCGAGCAGTGGGTGGAACGGTCGTCAATGATCGACGCGCAATCGTGCATTCGGGTCAACGATCAATCGATGAGACCGGAGTTCCTCGTTCTAACGTCGGGTCTGCTTCCGCATCTAGACAGTACGGACAACCGGTCTCCTGGTCTGTCGCCCACCGTCGATGACACTGCAAGCATTCCCACACTCGGACTGGAGCTAAAGCGGAAAGCGAATCGGCGACAAGGGCAATCGTGGAAGACATGAGCCTCCTTTCCCGCGTTCGGTAAGCGCGCCTAGGGACAGGGCTTAACGTCGCCCTGCCCCCTTTTCTCTGGCACCGCTGCTTACCGATACCAGCGACTATCAAGCGGCTGAATTGACGTCGTGGTTCCTCCCGGTGTCACAAAGGCGACCACTTGATCTCCCTCACCGACAGGTCCCATATGGGTGGCCTGATTCAATGGCAAGCGGACTTCCTTCTTGTCGGTCTTGTCGGCCTCAACTTCAACGATCACGGCATCCGGTTGAACTTTCTTCACTTCGCCTTGGATGGTTCCCTTCATCAGCTCTGCTTGCTGTCCTTGAGCCGCATCCGTTGATGGATCGGCCGCGTGGCTCGCCATCCCGGATGCCAGCACCAAAGCGGCTGCGAGCGTTCCAACCGTTCCGACTCGGAGTTTCATGGCTGTCATGTCCACCTCCTCTTCGTATGGTTGAGGAAACAATAGGGCCAAAGCGACTGCTACGACATGGTGGGCCGTTTCATAACCCCCGATGGCGCAAAGCTTCACCTTGGCCCTGTCGCACTCATCAGACCATGCGGGCAACGAGCAGGGGTGTCGGCCTAGTCTGATATCGATGTCGGAAGCGGCTTGAATATTGACCCGACTCAGTCTTACACAGTATTCATGTTCATGGCTGAGAAAAAGCGATAGGTCGGGGCCTAAGCAATTGAGACGCTTAGACGGGTAGAATGGGAGAAACCGACGAGGGAAGACGATGAAATCACTTCCAATGATTCACAACCATCAGGATGCCACGGCTATCGACCCAGTGTGCGGCATGGCGGTGGACCCGTCGCATGCGGCTGGATCCTATGAACATGCAGGACAGACGTACTACTTTTGCAATGTGTCCTGTTTGAATCGCTTTAAGGCCGACCCGGCACGGTACACCACACCAAGAGCGTCCACCGGCTCCCAGAAGGACCCGGTGTGCGGGATGAATGTAGAGCCAAGCGAGGCAGCCGGCATGGCAGAACATGCCGGGCAGACGTACTACTTCTGCAGTGATCACTGCCTGAAGAAATTTAAGGCCCATCCTGATCGCTATATCGGGACATCAGCGTCCGGACCTGCGCCTCATCCGGACGACTCGATGGCGCCTCTTGATAAGGACCATGCAGAATACACATGCCCGATGGACCCCGAGGTACGTCAACAAGGGCCGGGCGCCTGCCCCAAATGCGGAATGGCGTTAGAGCCCGCTGAATTTACCGCTCCACCGACCCGCACGGAATATACCTGCCCCATGCATCCGGAAGTGGTCCGGTCGGAACCAGGTCAGTGCCCAATCTGCGGGATGGCGCTGGAACCGCGCACGGTCATGGCGGAGGAGGTCAATCCCGAATTGGTCGATATGACGCGCCGTTTTTGGATCAGCTTCGCTCTCACGGCGCCGATCCTTGCCCTGATGATTTCAGAGATGCTCCCAGGACAACCACTGCAAGAGATGTTTTCCCACAAGACTCTGATCTGGGGCCAGTTTGCCCTGGCCACCCCCGTCGTCGTGTGGGCCGGATGGCCGATCTTTCAACGCGCGTGGACGTCGATCGTCAATCGCCATCTCAACATGTTCACGCTCATCGGCCTTGGGACAAGCGCCGCCTATTTGTATAGCGTGGCTGCGGCTCTGTTCCCAGGCTTCTTTCCAGAATCGTTCCGCGGACACGGCGGTGAAATCGCGGTCTATTTCGAACCGGCTGCCGTCATCGTGACCTTGGTGCTCTTGGGGCAAGTCTTGGAATTGCGGGCGCGCAGCAAAACCAGCAGCGCCCTCAAGGCCCTGCTTGGCCTTGCTCCCAGGACTGCACGTATTGCGCGCGAGGATGGCCGCGAAGAAGACGTACCGTTGGAGCACGTCCAGATCGGCAATCGTTTGCGCGTGCGGCCCGGCGAGAGAATTCCCGTAGACGGTATCGTCCTGGAAGGGACCGGCTTTGTCGATGAGTCGATGGTCACCGGAGAGCCGATTCCTGTCGAAAAATCACCGGGTCATACAGCCATAGGCGGCACGGTCAACAGCACCGGCAGTTTCATCATGCGGGCCCAGAAGGTCGGCAGCCAGACGCTGCTCGGGCAGATCGTGCGCATGGTGAGCGAGGCGCAGCGGACTCGTGCTCCGATTCAACGCGTGGCCGATGTCGTCGCGGGCTATTTCGTGCCCTTGGTAATCGCCATCGCCGCCATTACCTTCGCGCTGTGGGCCTTCTATGGCCCGGAGCCGAGGATGGCCTACGCGTTACTCAATGCAGTTGCTGTGCTGATCATCGCCTGCCCCTGCGCATTGGGATTGGCAACGCCGATGTCTATTATGGTCGGCACCGGGCGGGGTGCGACTGTGGGCGTACTGATCCGCCATGCGGAAGCGCTGGAGATACTAGAAAAGGTCGATACGCTAGTGGTCGACAAGACCGGGACGTTAACTGAGGGGAAACCCCGTCTTATGGCGGCGCTCACTCTGTCGGGGCACAGCCAGCCCGAAGCGCTCCGGCTTGCGGCCAGCCTTGAACAGCTCAGCGAACACCCCTTGGCCGCCACGATTGTGGAAGCGGCAGTGGCTAAACAAATCCGCCTGGTGAAACCCCAGCATTTTCAATCCTTGACAGGCAAAGGCGTGACGGGAATCGTCGATGGCAGGACCGTGACCATCGGCACGACACAATTGCTGAAGGAACAGTCCGTTGACGTGGGGGCTCTGTTCGAACTGGCCGAGCCGCTACGAAAAGAGGGACAGACCGTCATATTTCTGGCGATCGATGGCCAACCGGCGGGATTGATCAGTGTCGCCGACCCGATCAAAGCATCTGCCTATGAAGCGATTAATATGCTTCACCGCGAAGGCGTCCGGATTGTCATGCTGACCGGCGATAACCAAACGACCGCTCAGGCTGTTGCCCGGCGGCTCGGGATCGATGCCGTCCATGCCGAAGTCTTGCCGACTGAGAAAGCGGCGATCATCAAAGAGCTGCAATCTGAGGGACGTACCGTCGCCATGGCCGGCGATGGAATTAACGATGCGCCTGCATTGGCCGAGGCTCACGTCGGGATCGCGATGGGAACCGGGACGGATGTGGCGATGGAAAGCGCGGGCATCACATTGGTGAAGGGTGACTTGCGAGGGATCGTGCGCGCTCGCAGGCTCAGCCATGCCACGATGCGGAACATCCGGCAGAATTTGGTGTTCGCGTTCGGCTACAACCTACTCGGTGTGCCGATCGCGGCAGGGCTGTTGTATCCATTCTTCGGCGTGCTACTGAGCCCCATGATCGCGAGCGCAGCCATGACGTTCAGCTCGGTATCGGTAATTGGGAATGCGTTGCGTCTTCGAACGTTGAAACTCTAGGCCGCTCCTCAACCGGTCCTAACATAGCAAGACCCGCGACGCCGATGAGAACGGCGGCGCGGGTCTGTAGTCGCTGGCTTTTCTGCCTTTAGGATCGATTACTTATTTCCATGACATTTCTTGTATTTTTTTCCGCTGCCGCAGGGGCACGCATCGTTGCGGCCGACTTTGTCGTGTTCACGGTGGACGGTTTTGGCGGCAATCGGTTCGTCGCCACCACGGTTGAGGGTGAGCTTGGGCGGCGCCATGACAGGCGGTGGCGGTGGCGGCGGGGCTTCACCGCGAACGGCTTGAACATGGAACAGTCGATCAAGTGTATCGCCCTTGATACGTTCCATCATGCCGGCGAACATGTCGAATCCTTCGCGTTTATACTCGATGAGCGGATCTTTCTGGCCGTACCCGCGCAGACCGATGCCGTCGCGAAGATGATCCATGCCGAGCAGATGATCCTTCCAATGCTGATCGATGACCTGGAGCAGCACCATCTTTTCCAGGTAGCGTAACAGGTCCGCGCCAAGTTCCTGTTTCTTCTTTTGGTACGCTTCCTGAACGTGCTGACGAAGCTCCTCACGGAGTGCGTCGCGGCCAAGGTCCTTGAGGTGCTCGGGCGCCATGCCATCGATTTCCGCGAGATTGAGACCAAATTGGGCGTGAACAGCTTCGACCAGTCCACCGACATCCCACTCTTCGGGATATTGATTTTCCGGACAGTAGACATCAAGCATCGAGTCCGTCACTTCCGTGATCATCTCCTGCACTTCGCCGCTCAAGTCTTCCCCGACTAGGACGGCGCGCCGGTGTAGGTAGATCACCTCGCGTTGCTTGTTCATGACGTCATCGTATTCAAGCAGCTGTTTGCGAATATCGAAGTTGTGCGCCTCGACTTTTTTCTGGGCGTTCTCGATCGCACGCGTCACCATGCCATGCTCGATCGGCACCCCTTCTTCCATGCCTAGTTTTAACATCAAATTGGAGATGCGTTCGGACGCGAAAATGCGCAACAGGTCGTCTTCCAGCGAGAGATAGAAACGCGACGATCCAGGATCGCCCTGCCTCCCCGCGCGGCCACGCAACTGATTGTCGATGCGGCGGCTCTCATGGCGCTCCGTACCGATGATATGGAGGCCGCCCAGCGCAATCACTTCCTTCTTATTGGCTTCGCACTCCGCCTTGATCTCTTCAAGAATCGTTTTCTTGCGGTCCTCAGGGAGCGTTTCGTCGCGATAGAGGATTTGCTTGAAGAGAAAGTCCGCGTTGCCGCCGAGCAGAATGTCGGTGCCGCGGCCCGCCATATTGGTGGCGATCGTGACCGCGCCTTTTTGACCGGCCTGCGCGATGACTTCCGCTTCTTTCTCGTGGTATTTGGCATTGAGCACATTATGTTTGATGCCGTGCCGTTTCAGGTAGCCTGAGAGGCGCTCCGACTTTTCAATGGAGATGGTGCCGACCAGGACCGGCTGCCCGCGTTCGTAGCACTCCTTGATCTCTTCGACGATTGCCTCGAACTTCTCTTTTTCAGTTCGATAGATGACATCGGCGAAATCCTTCCGGATCATCGGACGATTGGGCGGGATCACATTCACATCGAGATTATAGATCTTGGCGAACTCGCTCGCTTCGGTATCGGCCGTCCCGGTCATGCCGCCCAGCTTCTTGTACATGCGGAAGAAGTTTTGGAACGTGACCGACGCCAGCGTTTGATTTTCGTTCGCGATCTTGACGCCTTCTTTCGCCTCGACCGCCTGGTGCAGCCCATCGCTCCAGCGCCGTCCCGGCATCAATCGTCCCGTAAACTCGTCGACGATGATGACTTCGCCGTCTTTCACGACGTAGTCCACATCGCGCTTGTAGATCGCATACGCCTGCAGCGCCTTGACCACATGATGCACCAGATCCATATGGGCGAGATCGTAGAGGTTCTCGACGCCAAGAAGCTTCTCGACTCGCGCATTGCCCTCTTCGGTCAGCGCGGCGGTCTTCGTTTTTTCTTCGATGGTATAGTCCCGCTCGATCTTGAGCTGCGGAATGATCGAATTGATCCGGTAGTACAGATCCGTGGATTGATCGGTCGGACCGGAAATAATGAGCGGGGTGCGTGCCTCATCAATGAGAATGCTGTCCACCTCGTCCACAATGGAAAAATTCAGTTCCCGCTGGACGCATTGGTCCAAATTCGCGACGATCAGGTTATCCCGCAAGTAGTCGAACCCATATTCGTTGTTCGTGCCGTAAGTAATGTCGGCGCGATACGCCTCCTGCCGCGTGCAGGGACGCAAGTTCTGCAGCCGTTTGTCTGCCGCTTCGTATTGGGGGTCGAACAGGAACGAGGCATCATGTTGAATGACGCCGACGGACATCCCCAGCGCGTTGTACAGCACGCCCATCCATTGTGCATCACGCTTGGCAAGATAGTCGTTGACGGTGACGAGGTGTACGCCTTTGCCGGACAAGGCATTCAGATAGAGGGCCAGCGTCGCGACGAGGGTTTTCCCTTCGCCGGTTTTCATTTCGGCGATGCGACCTTTGTGCAGGATCATGCCGCCCATGAGTTGAACGTCGAAGTGCCGCATGGATAGGACACGCTTGGACATTTCCCTGCAAATCGCAAAGGCCTCCGGCAGGAGATCGTCCAGACTTTCACCATCTGCATGGCGCTTGCGGAGTTCGACCGATTTTTCAGCCAGCGCTGCATCGGTTAGAGAGGAGACGGATGGCTCTAAGGCGTTGATGGAGGCAACGATCGGACGCAACTCATTGATCTCGCGATCGTTCTTGCTTCCGAAAATCATGTTTAGCAGACCAGCAACCATAGTGACCCTACTCAAATTCAAAAGGTTTTCGTGTGCATCGGTCAGTATACAAGAATTTGGCCATGAATCCTATACGGATTGCCACCGCAGCAATGGGGACACAAATTGCGGGAGCTGAATTGAGGAGGTTCGCTGGACTGCGCTTGATTACGCAAAGACGGAAGGAGTGGTTTCAGTCAGGGGCGTAGTCGTCGTCATCTTGACGACTCTGCACGTACGCTTGGTATGAATACCCAATCTGACCTGCTTGTTCTTCGGGGGCTTGTTGGTCCATCCGGCTTCCACATACCAGCAGTCGACGGAGTTATTGCCCCGGAGGTCTGCCTGCCCCATAATGGCTTCCGCCTCTGCTTTCGTCAGGACCCTCACACGGTTTCTTTTGCGGCGGCAACGCCGTCGGCAGGGCGTTGCGCTGCGCCAAGCAGAGGGAACCGGTCATGATTATCAGTTCACAGAGCAGGACGGAGATGGCGGTCCGATAAGACGGAGCGATTCGTGACATGGTGTCTCCTCCGCCACGAGACAGTGGCGCTCTCTCTGAACCCTCACAGCTTCGGCTTCTCCTGTTGCTTCGCCTTCTCGAGATCCTGCTTGTGCTTGCCTTCGGCGATCCCCTTTTTCCACTTCAGGGTGACTTCTGACGCGCGCAACGCGAGGGGAAAACTCATGTTTACCATTCGCATCTGGCTGTACAATTCCGGAGGATCCGATTGTGTGACCAGAGCAAAGACCGCAGTAAAGTGGACATAACACCAATCATTCTGGGGATTGTTGCCCTTGTACAGATCCGCATAGACTTCGATGAGACCGAGATGCGTATCCCAACTTCCCGCTGTGCAGGAAGACAGGCTTAAAGCCGTGGCGTAATCCGGTGCGTTGCCTCCTGAAGAAGAAGGCAGAGGAGCTGGACGGCCCTGTTCATCGAAGAGCCAGAGAAGATTTTCGATTTTGCTGTCGTCCGCTGCCGGCTTGCCGCTGGTGACATTCGTCAGTGTTTCTTTTCCATACTTCTCCCGCAACGAGGCCAGCAGTGTAGTCTTTGGGATGCCTTTGTTGGGGAAGTAGTGTTGCCGAACCACCCTCCACACCGCCTGCTTATTCGGGGGTAGCGTCACATCAACGGTCACCTGATCGGCTTCCATCCCCATCATAATTTGCTCCGGCGGCGCCGATGAAAATGATTTGATGACCGGCTTATCAATCGTCGGCAGATTGTCCGACATAATCACGATTTTATTCTTGGGAAGTTGCGCTTGCAGCTTCGCATGGGCATCGCGCGCCGGCATGCCGAGCTGGATGCCAAGAATATCGGGCAGCCCTTCGGCGGCCGCCTGGCCGGCCACAGTGACAACGACCGCGATGCCGCCGAGTATCGACTTCGTAACCCAATTCATATGGTTCTCCTTTCGTCTTGTCATCGGCTGGCCTTGCTGGAATAAAGAGTCCGATCCATGTACTAGACCGTTGTTTGGTCGTCGGCAACGCCCTTCGGCAACGATGCTCATAAGTCCCGTAATGCTATAGGACAACTACGCACGCCACGATGGTAGTAATTCGCCTCCATCGCGTCAAGGCCAACCATCGGGGGATGGTGTTTTCCGTTAGCGGTTTGCGCGCTGCGCAGGAGAAAACGCCGATCTTGACTTGCAGGAATCAGTGCGACTAGTATTCCCGTAATGCCACCCTTCGGAACACGTCTCGTTGCCATTGGACTAGTGCTCTGCCTGCTCGTCTTAAGCGGGGCCATGTATCCACAGACCGTGGCTCATGCCGCACATCATACTCACCACAAAGCTGCCACGCATTCGACCGCCTTGTGTACGTGGATGTGCGCGGCCGGTCAGGCGCAAGAATACATCTCATTCAACTTCCAGGTGGAATTCGAAGTGGCGTCTCTCGATGATCTGTTCATCGCCCGACAGCCAATCGAACATCACGTGATTGCCCTCACGACCCGCGGTCCTCCTTCCTTCTTCGCTTAAACGATCCTTTTGACATGGCGGCGCCATCGATGTCGTGTTCAGTCAACACCGCCATCCGATGGTAGTACAACCAGTGAAGGCCTAGGATGCGCATCACCGTAATTACGTAACTTCACGAGTCAGCTGCCTACCTGCCCGTGCCATTTGAGGAGTGCTTGCATGACGAGAAGAACAGGACCCCTTGCAGCGATTGTGGCCCTCAGCTTCATCGCCGCCTGGCTTGCCTTTACGGATCAGGCGGTCGCCCAATCCAAAGCGGAGAAGACGTTCAACGCATTGATTACCGATACGCAGGGCATCGACACAGAGGTGAAGAACGTCTCGTTTTATTGGGAAGAAAAGATCAGCGAGACCGCGTTTGTCCCCCATGAACTCCGGCAACTCCCGGTGAAGCGAGGGACAGCCACCGTGCAAGTGAAGTTCGAGACGATCAAGCAGATCGATGTGAAGCAGGGAGCGGAGAAGACATTGCCCGTGTTCGCGATTACGCTGACGAATGGGAAAAGCGGAGAGTTTATGGCTGCGCTGGCGGGAAGCTTCCGTGGTGAGTCGGATTTCGGACAAACGGAGATCCCCGTCTCCACCATTACGAAAATCATTTTTAAGTAGCACAGGTGCAGCATGAGTGAATGGGTACACAGCACTGGATGGGATGACCGGCTTCGGATACAGGCATGGCTGTATTCGGTGGCCGCCCATACCCTCCTCCTTGGACTCATGATCGCGCTTGGCACACGTATCACGCTGCCTCCGCAAGACGATCCGTTCCGGTGGAACGTCGCGATGGTCGAGCCCGTACCGTCCCAAGAGTCTCCCGCACCGGCTGCGCCGGTTGAGGCTCCGTCAAAACCGGCACAAGAGGCGCCTCCATCAAAGCCAGTGGCTCGGGAGACTACCAAGCCAATGCCTGTAGAACGCCGCGTTGAAACGACGAAGCAGCAGGTCGAGACCAAACCACTGGAACAGCGTATCGAGCGACACGTCCAGGCGGTGGAGCCCGTTCAACCAATGGAACGGAAACCAGAGGTGCGTCCTTCTGCGGTGGAGACGCCTCCGGTAGTCGCCCCACAAGCCGAGACAGCCCCCGCCATCATCGAACGCCCAACACAGGTTGCCGAATCCAGTCCCGCACCGGCGGAACGCAGCGTCGAAGCCCCTCCCGTGCAGCGGACTGGAGAGGCCGTGCAACATGCTGAAGTGACTCATCAGCCCGCACCTGCGCTGGAAAAGGCCAGTCCCATTGTGGCCGAACGGGCGACGTCTCAGCCGATGGAGCAGGCTGTCAACCCGGTGGTGCAACAACCGGTAGAGACCGCGCCACTTGTTCAGAATCATGAGACACTACCCAATTCTTCCCGCTCGACCGAGAACGCGACGACCAAGAATGATGTCGTCCAAGAGGAACGGACGGTCGTAGCCAAAGCCGCCCCGACGAACACGCCGCGGCCGCGCGCCGATTATGGGTGGGTGCGTGACGCGCTGTGGCGACGGATCGTCGAAATGAAGCACTACCCCGCGCAAGCGCGTCTCAATCATCTAGAGGGGAAAGTCATTCTACGCGCCGTGATCAGGGCCGATGGGCATCTGGGAGATTTGAGCATCAAGGAAAGTTCAGGCCATCGCCTCTTAGATGAGGCCGCCATGGACGTGATCCGGCGTATTTGTCCGGTGCCCATGAAACATGACTTGGGACGACCCGAAGTCGTGGTCATGATTCCCATCGACTATCGGCTTGAATAGCAATGAAGGAGGTGGAGCGATGAGGCGGCACTCACTGCGGTCGTTAGGCCTAGTGGCCATCACAGTGGCTCTGCCGTTATCGGTTGAAGCGGCTGAGCTATCACCTCAACCGAGGGTTCGCTTCGAGCCCAAACTCGTTCTTGACATCAAAGCCAAGTCGATGGTCGGGCCCTCGATTCAGCTCGATGAGAATAATATCGCTCATGTGGCCTGGATGGAGGAGAAGGAGAACGGCCGGACCCTGCACTATACGCATACAATGCCTTCAGGCCAATCGCTGTCTTCGCCTGTTGCCGTGAATAGCCAGGATGAGGTGCCCTACTGGCGGCAAGAGGCGCCGGCGCTGGAAGTGCAGGGTGAACACATTTACCTCGTCTGGGCCAAAATGCCGCCGCAGAGTCCGGCTGATAAACCATTCGCGAACGAATTGCGCCTCAGTCGTTCGATTGATGGGGGTAAGACGTTCTTGCCGTCTGCCTTGGTCAATGATGATGGCGAGCTTGTGAATCATAGCTTCGACTCGGTCCGCATCGGCCGGGACGGCGCGATCCACGTCGCCTGGATCGACGGGCGCGGCGGCAAGAAATCTGCTGCCACCTATGTGACCCGTTCTAACGACCATGGGGCAACTTTTGAGAGGAATACCAAGATCGACGATGAGACCTGCGTCTGCTGTCGGACGTCGGTCGCGATTGCGCCGGACGGCGCCGTGTACGTCGCATGGCGCAAAATGTTCGGCGACATGCGAGAGACGGTGGTCGCGCGATCATTCGATGGAGGCACGACGTTTTCCGAGCCGGTCGTCGTGGGCCACGACCGCTGGGTCTATCCGAGCTGTCCGCATCGCCCGGCTTCATTGGGTGTAGACGGCGACGGCCGAGTGTATGTGATCTGGTATACCGAGGGCGAGGATGAAACGCCGGCCGTCTATCTGGCCTATTCAGACGATCGCGCCCAGACCTTTTCGCCCAAACACCAGTTGAATCATTCGAAAGGCACGTTCCCGGATCATCCGCAGCTGGCGGTCGATCGTCGTGGCCGAGTGGTGGCGACCTGGGAAGAACTCTCCCCCGTTCGGCGCGAAGTGGTCGTCAGTCATTCGTTGGACCGGGGACAGACGTTCAGCACGCCATACAAGGTCAATGAAAAGAAGGGCGAAATGCCGACGGTTGCCGTGAGCCCCTCAGGTGAATTTATGCTGGCGTGGAAAGAACACGCCATGCCCGCCCATCGGATCGTTCTGCAACGCCTGATCGTGCCGGAGCCCAGCCCCGTCGCGCTGCGGGAACGAGCAGCGCAGTGAACCGTGCCATGAACTGGACAGGAAGGATCGTCGCGTGCCTGATACTTAGCGCCTGTCTGGCAGGACTCGCACAGGCAGACGATAGTTTTTCCCGTCTGAAGCTAAGCCGGGCCGGCGCAGGCACTCTGCTCCCTTCATTTGAACTTTCCACGGTCGACGGGAAGATCGTGCAATTTTCGCAATTGCGGGGAAAAGTGGTGGTCCTCAATTTCTGGGCCACGTGGTGCGGACCCTGTAAAGAAGAAATGCCCGCCCTAGATCGGTTAAGCCGTCAGTTCGACCCACGTGACGTGGCGATCCTCACAATCACGACCGAACATGAACGAACCGGCATCCAGCAATTTATGAAGCAATTCAATTCGGCGTTGCCGGTGCTGCTCGATGAACAACGTGACGTCTCTCTGGCCTTCATGGTCCGTGGACTCCCAACGACGGTCTTCATCTCAAAAGATGGGACGGTCGCCGGCCGAGCCGTCGGACCGCGAGAATGGGACGGTCCTGACGCCATGGGGTTCATTCGGCATCTTCGTGAGACCGCTCCGTGAACACAGGCCTGCGCGCCTTCGCGATTTCTTGCGTCCTGCTCTACGTCCTCGTCGGCTTTGTGGCCGGCGCCTGTCCGACATCTGACGGACAAACGGCTCACCATCACCACCAGAAGCCGGTTAGTCATGCCCTCGCGTGTGCATGGGCCTGTCATGCCAGTGTGCACCAGAGTGCTGTGGATGTCTCCGCCCATATCCTTCTTGTCTGGCTTCCCCTTACGTCTGTTCTTCTTCCGGTCGTAAGGGCCATTTCTGTCCGGTTGATCTTTATCACCGCCAGGCCTCCGCCTGTCTTCTCGATCTGACATTCCCGCATAGTTTTTCGCCATACTCGCTTAACTTGCGCCGCACAACACGTGTGCTCGTTTGCGGCTAGCACGTGTGCTTACAGATCGAAAGGATTGCGGGCCATGCCATCGTCCCATGTCGTTTGTTATCAGATTCGAATGATTGCCTTAGGTACTCTTATTTATTTCGCGCTCCCCGCAGCCGTCTTGGCTCAAGAGACGGCGATCGAGCCCACTGACAAAATGCAGCGGAAACAAAAACTGGAAAAGCAGCTGAAGTCGATCCTGGATGAGCTTGATCAATTGAAGCAGGCCGATCAGCCGACGCCCGCCGCGCCAACGGCGTCCGAGCCGGTTCCGTCAGAAGAAGTCACACAGCAGCCTCCCGACGAAGGCGCGACTCCGGAGATCTCTCTTGAGGACATGAGCATCACCAGCCGACGGCTGCAAAAACATCCGGATGGCGTCACGCTCACGGCAACGCCACGCAGCGAATATGACTCTCAACCCACCCGTACAATGCGGGAGTCGCTGGAATCGTTACCCGGTGTCGTGGTGCGGCAGGCCAACGGACCGCGTGACTTTAGTATTTCGCTTCGCGGCTCGGGAGTCAAAACGTCGTTTGCGATCAGAGATCTCAAAATCTATGAAGACGGGATCAGCCAGACACAATCAGACGGGCTCTCCCGCTTGGATATGAACGACCCCTGGTTTATGCGGAGCGTGGAAGTACTAGCCGGGGCCTCCTCCTCGCTCTATGACAATTATGCGCTCGGCGGCATGGTGCATTTTAAAACCCGACGCGGCAGCGACATCAATGGAGTGGAAACGTTTTTGAGCGGAGGGTCGTTCGGATATCAGAAGTATGCCTTTGCCGTGGGAAAGGAATACAGCAATCTCGATATTTCCATGTTCGGCAGTCAGCAGCTCGAAGACGGTTTTATCCGCAACAGTAACTACAATACGCAAACGATCAACTTGAATTTTCGTTTTCGAGTCGACGATAAGCAAAACTTCTATTTCAAGGCCATTACCAATTGGCTCGATACGCGGGTGCCGACTCGGTTAACTCAATCGCAATTCAACAATGACCCCCGGCAGGCAGGCGGAACAGGCTGCGCGACCACGGGGTCCTGCAATGACGCGGTGCGATTGGGCCAGGGCCGCATCGATCGCCGAACCATTGTCGGCGGGTTGTACGAGCGCCAACTCGATGCCAATACCGTCCTGACGATCGAGGCCGACTATGACGTCAAGGATATCAATCAAACCTTTACGCAAATCACGGCCAATGTCAACCCGAACTACAAGCACTATACCGATCTTCGTCATGATGGCCGACTTTTAGAAATGCCGCTGAGAAGCTATGTCGGCTTCTTCGTCAATAATATGGAGCAGGAAGGGCAGACATTTACCAATCTGGATGACTTTCATGGCACGCGCGGCACGTTGGCGCAGAATAACCACGGTACGATCCGGAATATCGGCGGACGAATCCGTGAGGAGCTGGAGTTTGTTCCGAAATGGACCGTGGCCGCGGGATTTGGCTTTGAGCAATCGATGCTCAGCATACAAACCATCAACTATGCCCCATCCGGCGCCGTGAGCACGCGGGCTAACGCAAATCGGACGTTCTATAACTATGCGCCTGAAATGTCGTTGACCTGGAAGCCTGCCGAAGGATTTCGGCATTGGGTTCGGGCTTCGACAGGGTACGGCATTCCTACGTTTAGTAATTTAACGACCGGACTCGATGGATTGGCTGGAACAAACTTTAGCGTGAAACCTCAGAAAAATCTCAATCTCGAAATTGGAACGGATTCTCAGGTGCACAAGACCTTATCACTTCACCTGGTGGGCTTCCTCGTGTATTTCAAAGATGAGATCATCACTCAGAGCAATTCCACGAACACGGGGTCTTTCGCCGTGAATGCCGATTCCTCGCGATATCGCGGCGTGGAAGTCGGCTATAACTGGCGACCATTACCGGGCTGGCGGCTTTCCGGGGCCTACACGCACATTGACACGGAATACATCAAATTCACCGATCAATTCCAGCTCGTCGGCGGACCTGTGACCCAGGTGGCGCGAAACGGCAAGCAAGTCCCTAACGTGCCGACCGATGTGCTGAACATGAAGGAAGAGTACTACCATCCCTCGGGATGGGGCGGCTGGTTCGAAAGCAGTTATTGGAACAGTTACTTTCTCAATAACGGGAACACCGTCGGGGCACCGGCATACTGGTTGCTCAACGTGAACCTCAATAAAATGGTGGAGATCAAGAATCCCTATGTTCGCTTCGCCAAATTCTATATCCAACTGGACAATCTCTTGGATAAAAGGTATGTCGCTTCCGGCAATGTCGTCGCCGACAGCACACCGGATGCCAGCAAGACGCTTTTCTTTGCCGGCTACGGACGCGCTATTTATGGCGGCGTGACGTTGGGACTTTTCTGAGGAGGTCGATCAGCTTCACGGAGTAGCGGCAGAGTGGCTTCTGAACTGTTCAAGGCGCTCCACTCCTGGTATACGTAACCGGTTGTTTGCCGCCCGGGCCGGCTCGCAAAGCTGACCCGGCCGAGAGGTTTTCATGGCGTGGGGGGCTTGACAGCGATGGTACGATTTAAGACGGCATCGATTCTGTTCGTCGTCATGCTGAGTGTCCTGGTGATTGTTTTTTGGTGGCTGACTCAGCATGGGTTCAGCGCGCGCGATCAACCGGCGGCGATCGAAATCTGGATTGCACGGCGGTTGCGACATCTCGCCGTACCGGCAAACCAACGGTCAGCCCAGAATCCCGTCCCGCCGAGTCCGGATATACTGGCGGAGGCGAGGGGACATTTCGCCGATCACTGCGCGATCTGCCATGCCAATGATGGAAGCGGCCAGACGCCGATTGGCCGGAACGTCTATCCCAAAGCACCGGACCTGCGAGCGGCCGAGACGCAAAGAATGTCGGATGGCGAATTGTTCTATACCATCCACAATGGCATTCGCTTCACGGGCATGCCGGCTTGGGGAAAAGGAAGACCTGAAGATGATCTCGAGAGTTGGAAATTGGTTCACTTCCTGCGTCACCTGCCTCATATCACAGAGGAGGAATTGGAGGTGATGCGGACGCTGAATCCAAAAAGTTTGAAAGAACGGCAACAAGAAGCCGAGTTTGAGCGCTTTCTGGAAGGCGATGAGACGAAAGACACGCCTTCCCCACATCATTAAAAAAGGAGATTCACACGATGCACGCTGTCGTCAGACTGACTCTGCTCTTCATCCTCCTCACCGCCATGCCGGTATTTGCACATGACGGCCATATGCACATTTTAGGCACGGTCGTGACATTGGATGATGATCGTATCGTCGTCAATGCCAAAGATGGCAAGTCCATTCCGATCTCGGTGACCGACAAGACGACGTACCGAGCGCAGCATGACGCCAAGGCAAGTCTCAAGATCGGCGATCGAGTTGTTGTGGAAGTGGCTCATGAAAATGGCGTCCTCATAGCCAATGAAATTCGTTTTGCCTCCGGCAAGCCGCGCCCATAAATGAGACGGCGGCTCCGCTGAACATGAAACGTGAGCTTTACAGTATGCGCGTGTTGCATCGATTGGCATCCATCGGTAGACCGTCGCCTCGCAATGGTTTAGACCTGTATGACGACGATCCCTCTATCCTCGGGATCATCTCGTGATCAGGAAGGGCCGCACGTCGTGAAGTGTCTTCGAGTCGTCGCCGTATTTTTGGCTACCACGCATGCATCTCTCGTGGTGCTGGCCATGGTCTGTCTGTTCGAGCATGCCTCACCGGCTAGGCATGGTGGGGGCCATACGCATCAGGACTCTACTACGCCCTCCCATGCACCGCTGTGTGCATTAGCATGCCAGGTGGGCTCCCCTGCTGGATTGCAGGCATCGCCAGAGGCTGCAAGCCCAACGATGGGATCCATGCAGCTCAGCGCTATTCCGCTGTCACAACCTACCGCCGTTTTTACCTCTGTCATTCCCGGTCGCTCGCCTCCAGAAGTCTTGTCGACTCTCCAGTCGTAACATCCATACCGCGCCAGCATGCCTGGACTACCAAAGGTCGCGCCAGCGGCCTATTGTTTGGTGGTCCAGCAGCTGTGAACACTGGACCACTGGATATCGTTTCATACCGACAGAGATCATACGGTTACTATTGTCGCCGTATCTTCAGGATGGAGGCATCATGGGACCATTATTGTTGCGGGTCAGCGAGGCGGCGGCGCTTCTGAACGTCAGCCGTTGGACGGTGTATCGATGGATCGAAGAGGGGCGCTTGAAAGCCACAAAGATCGGCAAAAGCAGTTTGCGGGTCTTTCATGATTCCGCCCTAGCGCTGGTCGAAGAGAACCGAATCGAAGAAGGAAATCATCCTATCGATGCGCTACAGGCCAACCGGCACCCGGCGCCCATATGTGTCTCCGTAGACTGAGGAGAGCCGTTGCTCAGGAAAGGAGTCATCATGAAGATCCGCTCATCAAGCCTATGGGCTATTGCCATATTAACCCTGTGTCTCATCGTCTCTACTGTTAGCCCTTGCCCTTCGGCCGCAAGTGAGGCGGAGACCTGGGTCGCGTTAACTCAGGCAGGGGCGCAGGCGCTTCGCGAAGGACGCCTGGCTGACGCGGAAAAGCTTCTCCTGTATGCGCTCGATGAAGCCGACCGCGTTGGCTCGAAGAGTCCAATGATCGCAGCGGCCCTGAATAATCTCGCCAGTGTCCGCCATCACCAGGGACGGTATGACGAGGCCCGGGTTCTCTATGAGCGGGCAATTGGCGCATGGGAACGCATGGATACAGATGAGGAGCCTAATCTTGCCACCGGACTCACCAATTACGCAGCGCTTCATCAGGAAATAGGAGACTACGACGAGGCCGCACGCCTCTGTGGACGTGCACTCGCCATTAGAGAGAAAAGGCTGGGAAGTCACCATTCTGAAGTTGCATCAACGTTAAACACGCTCGCTGAACTCAAACGGGCCCAATCTCAATACTTAGAATCCGAGCAGCTCTATATACGGGCCCTATCTATTCTCGAAGGTTTGCCTGAAGGTAGTTTGGAACTGAGCCTCACGTTGAATAATTTGGGGTTGCTCTATAAAACGCAAGGTCGCTTCTCTCTCGCGAGGTCCTACTTCGAACGGGCGTTGTCGATAAAGCGGCACGTGTTGGGTCCGGACCATCCGGATATCGCCTCGGTCCTGAACAATTTGGCGAGCCTCTATCGCGCCGAAGGCGCACTACTCGACGCCGAGTTTCATTACCAGCAGGCGCTCACCTTGTTCGAGCAATTCCTGGGACGGGAACATCCTCGTGTGGGGTCAGTTCTCAATAACATGGCCATTCTGTATGCAGACGCCGGTCGCCATGGAGAAGCGAAACTCGCCTATCTGCGCTCACTCACGATCATGCAAAAGGCGTTTGGCCCCGACCATCCGCATGTTGTGACGACGCTGGAAAACTATGCAAGCCTGCTACGGGCAAGTAGTCAGCCATTTGAAGCGGATTTGGTCGACGCGCGCATCGCCGCCATCCGGATGAAGCAGGCTCCATCACATCCATGAAGGGACGCGGCTCCGGGTTGGATTGCCTCCTTGCTCGGACCCGCTTAGGGTGGGCCCCTATTCTTAGGGCCCCGCCCTGGTGAGGCTTGCAAAATGTAGTGCAAATCCTCTAGAAACGGCTGGCGCCAGAGCGTGGTCACGAGACTCCCTATGGGAGGAAGCTGGGAAGCATGGGCCGACACGAGAGCGCAGAAGCGGCCACGGCGGGCGGGCAGCGTGTCATTTCAATTCTGCTGCTTTCTCTATGCCTGCTCCAGGGATGCATTGCCCCTCATGAGCCGAGTACGGTATCCGAGCCGCGGCATGCGGCCTCGGGCACCAAGGATCAAAAGGACTCATCTCCCTCCCAATCTGTGCAACTCTTCGCACGTGTTCCTCTCCTGAGCGAGATCAAACTTTCTCCGTCGGGCAAATACCTGGGCTACCTTCTGAACCAAGAAACTGGGACGTCGTTGGTTACCCGTTCCATTGGGAAGCAAGACGACCGGGTGCTCATCACGACCGACAATTCGGAATATAGATTACGTTGGTTCGAATGGGCAGGAGATGAGCGACTGCTGGCCAGCGTCGCCTTTGCCGACACCCGTGGACGAGTCGAGACAATGGAAACCCGGCTCGTCGGAATCAATCGCGACGGGACCGAGTACAAGGCCTTGTGATTCCTCGGACGTCGACCATACTCGGCAAGGACTATTTTTCACAGGTGCAGGACCGCATCATCGGGTGGCTGCCTGCAGATACGGCACACGTGCTGATCGAAGCGGCCGTGAACAACCCGGTTTATCCAAGCGTATTTTTACTCGATGTGGTTACAGGGGACGGACGTTAGTCCAGACGCACAAAACACCAATCACGCACTGGATCACAGACCGCCAAGGCCATGTCCGCGTTGGAATAGGACAAGCGCAGACAGAGATGCAGGTGATCGTGAGACTGTCGCCGGACAGTGAGTGGCAGGACCTGACCCGATACGATCTCACGAAACAATACGGTCTCTTCCCGCTTGGCTTTGGCAAGGACCCTCACGTCTTGTACGTCAGCGATATCTTGGAAGGCCGCAGAGCCGTATTTAGACTAGATCTAAACACCTCATCCAAAGAATTGGTGCTGGCGGACCCACATTATGACGTGTTCCCTCACCTGCTCTACTCCAGAGAGTTCGACCGCATGCTTGGCTTGGAGTATTGGACAGATGGGTCGCACACGCTGTACTGGGATAAAGGCATCGAGAGTATGCAGCGGCGCATCGACGAATCTCTGCCTGGGACGGTAGATCACATCTTTCATTCCGCAGCCGGACGTCATCTTATCCGCTCCTCATCAAGCACGAGTTCACCACGGATTTTGTTCATGGACGAAGCGGCCAACCGGGTCTCGACAATCTCGGACTTGTATCCTGATATCCCGAAAAGTCTCCTCACCGCTCCCAGCAGGATACGCTTCAATGCCCGAGACGGAATGTCGATTGAAGGTTATCTGACGCTGCCACCAGAACACACGAGGGCTCGCGTTCCTCTCGTCGTTTTTCCTCACGGCGGCCCGGCGGCACGGGATTATGGGACGTTCGATCCCTGGGTTCAATTTTTTGCGAGCCACGGATGGGCGGTCTTGCAAGTGAACTTCCGGGGATCAACAGGATATGGCGAGACGTTCACACGGACTGGGGTTCGGCGCTGGGGGCTGGAAATGCAGGATGACCTCACCGACGGTGTCCGTTGGGCGATCGACCATCAGATGGTCGATGCTGATCGGGTGTGCCTTGTCGGAGCGAGTTACGGAGGGTATGCGGCGCTCATGGGAATTATCGAAACGCCTGAGCTTTACGCCTGCGCCATCAGCGTGGCTCCCGTCACGGACCTGAGGAGGCTTCTTGGCGACGCACGCTTTTACTACAATGCCAGTACGTACTGGGAACAACAGCTAGGGCATCGCTGGTTCGACCGTAGACGTCTGGAAGAAACGTCTCCCATACCCCAAGCTGGAAGGATCAAGACACCTCTTTTGCTCATCCATGCGAAGGATGATGTGACCGTGCTGGTCGATCATTCTCGAGACATGGTACAGGCATTGAATAATGCCGGCTTTAAGGAGTTTCAATATCTTGAGCTCCCGTGGGGCGGGCATCAGCTTCTGCATCAGCCAAGTCGGCTTGAGCTGTTCTCCGCCATGGAGCGGTTTCTCAAAAAGTATCTTGACTAAACGACGATAAGAATCGCTCAGATCATGCCCTATTTCACATCGTCTCCGCGCTTCTTCACGCGTTAGATCATTCTCCAGCCTGACTCGATTCTTTTCAGAGGTGTAGCATCCGTAGGCATGCGTAGGCATCGATTAGTAGACGTCTTCATTGGACTACAATATAACGAACATCACTCAGGGAGACTGTGTTATGTGGCGGGCTCATGATCCTTTGCGTTAGCCTTTTGGGTCTCCTATTGGTTGTACCCGCGCAGGCGGAAACGGCCAGCCTGGAGCATTTACTGCGTTCGCAGGTGTTCAGCAAAGAATTCGAAGGATTTGATTCATACTACGTCACGATTGAAGCCGACGATGTGCAGCCTGACGGGTCTCGAGAAGTGCTCGCGAGCGCGAGCGGGACCTTTCTCGATCGCGTTCAACGACTGAAAGTCCTCTTCCTGCTCGTCGACGACCGGGTGGTCGGGGGGCAGGTCCTCGAAAAGGAGGGCATTCCACCGTGCCGCTCGTCATCGATGGCCAATCGTCCATCGTAGGTCAGTTTTTGATACGTCTATTTTTCCTATCGGAAGGTTGAAGATGTCTCGCTTACATACCGTTTGAATCACCTTGATAGTGCGGCTTGCGGGCTACCGCTTCTCTCTCTCGCGCGTTGCCATCCCGAAAGGATCGAGATGGGCGACCTGGCGCGGAAAACGCGCTGAGCCCAACTTCTGCTCGATGAAGTAGCGCAGTCAGTTCGGCCAGGTTCGGATTGCACGAGTCCGGCTTCCGTCTTCAACCAAAAACTCCGCACATCACTATTCATTGGGTCTACAGGAGGATCACCATGCGCGCATGGTATGCACGGGTACTGCTTTGCCTCGGTCTCGCTCTCGCCGTTGTCGGCGGATTTCAGGATGGCATCTCTGCCCAGGAGCCGCCGCCTGAGGAAGAGGTGCTCTCGTTGGAGCCCGTCCACGTCAAAGGACAAATGATCGAAAACATTCAAGACGTCAAAAAGGAGCTGGCGAGGCGGCCGGGGAGCAATATCCTGATCGAGGAGAAGGAGATCAAGGAAACGCGAGCCCTCAACCTTGAAGATGTGTTGCGCTTCGCCCCGGGGGTCCGCTTTCAGTCTCGATTCAATGCCGATGAAGGACAGTTCCAAATCCGCGGTACATCCCTGCGCAACAATTTCCATCATCGGGGCATTAACATCCTCATTAACGGCATCTTCTTCGGTGATGCGGACGGCTTCTCCGACTTCGAGTCTATTGATCTACTGGCTTACGAGCGCATTGAGATCTACAAGGGCGCCAATGCCCTCCGCTACGGCGCAAACTCAATCGGCGGAGCCATTAACTTCGTGCCTCGTACGGGCTACAACGCCTCAACCATGCAGGCACGGTTCGAAGCGGGTAGCTATGGGCTTGTCATGGGCCAAGTGTCGAGTGGTCGCGTGTCCGAATCGTTCCGGTTGCTCGGAGCCGACACCACCGCGGATTATTACATCAGCATCACGGGGAACCGCCAGGACGGCTTTCAGGACAATGGTCAACAGGCCAGACAACGCGTGAACGCCAACATCGGGCTGCACATCGGCGATCATCAAGAGATCCGCGCGTACTTTCTGCAGGCGAATGTTTCCGAGCGCCTACCCGGCTCTCTGACGACGGCTCAATTGTTTGCCAATCCGCGCCAGGCCGGTGGTCAAAGCCCATCCGGCGCGCCAGGCTTTTTCGCCTGCAATATCAACAACCAGACGTGCAAGTACGGACGGTATTACAATCTCCAGCGCGTCGGCGTCGCCTACCGTAACGAATTTGCGACGAATCAGTTTTTCGAAGTCATCCCATACTATTCCTATCAGTACCTTGACCATCCTATCTTTCAGACCATCCGACAGGACACCTACAACGTCGGCGGCGAACTACGCTATGGGAACACGAACCATGTCCTTGGGCGGCCGAACTCCCTCATCGTCGGGGTTCAACCCCGCTACACGGATCAACATCAGCGGCGCTTCGTCAACATCAACGGCAGTATCGGGGCGCAAACCAATAATGCGTTTGTGCGAACCAGCTATTTCGGCGCGTATGTCGAAGACGCCCTCGACGCAACCGAGAAGCTGACGCTCATTGTCGGCGGCCGGTGGGACTATTCCGCGCGGCAAGGGACGGTTCAGAACTTCGGGCCCGCGGGAAATCCCTTTGATCCGGCTACGCCATCAACCTTACAGGGTACGCAACAGCCCTTGCGTCATTTCGACGCCCTCAACCCGAAATTTGGAGTCGTGTACCGGACGACGGAGACCTCGCAATTGTACTTTAATGCCAGTCGTGCGTATGAAGCCCCCATCAACGTGGAGCTGCTGTCTGCGTTTAACTTCAACGCCTCGCCGAACACGGGATTTTTGGACTTAGATGCGCAGCGCGCCTGGCAGTTCGAACTTGGACACCGCGGCACGCCGGCCAACAAGCGATACAGTTGGGACGCCACCGTTTATGATCTGGAGATGCAGAAGGAAATTCTGACCAACATTGTGAACAACAGCAATACGTTCATGAACGCCAATTCTACCCGTCATACGGGCATTGAATTGGGCGCTTCCGCCGTCGCTTTTATGTCGATTATGCCAATACCACGAAGAACCCGGCCTATTTCGTCGTGCATCTTCGGTCGGGATGGAACGTCTCCAAGAGTGTGACACTCTATGCGGAAGGCCGCAATCTCACAGACAAGACCTATGCCGGCGCCGTGGTGGTGAACGATCCCCTGCTGCGCTACGCGAATCCCGCGATCGGCATTAGTGCCTTCGCGGGGGCGGAGTGGCGGTACGGCTCATGATGGAGGCGGCAATCAACAGACTGTTCCTTGAGAGGATAAGCTTTAAGAGTGGTGAAACAGTGAGACTCAAGAGGGCTATGTATATGAAAGCGCTTATGCTCGGGCTGTGCCTTCTGATTGTTCTTGGTATCGCGTCCCAACAGGCCCTTTGTGCTCCACGTGCCTATGCCGGCTCTCGTCCTGTTGCACGAGCCTCTGGTGGACCCACCACCTATGCCTTCATAAACGGGTTCTGGTTTGACGGTCAATCCTTCCATCCGCACACCTTCTATTCCGTAAACGGCATCTTGACCAGAACGACACCGGTTACCGTCCATCACACGATTGATCTGGCCAACGGTTATGTGGTGCCTCCATTCGGAGAAGCCCATAACCACAACGTGGAAGGCCGCTGGATTATCGACACGGTGATCGAGCGCTATCTACGAGACGGTATCTTCTACGTCAAGAACCCGAATAACATCAAAGAATTTACCGATCAGATTCAATCCAAAATCAACAGGCCCACCAGTATCGATGTCGTGTTTGCCCATGGAGGCTTAACGGCTCCCGGGGGTCACCCCGCACCGTTGTACGAGCATGTCCTGAGCGGATCTCGGTATGCACCCGTCCTCGGATCGTTGCCGGCACGCTGGTTTAACGATCGAGCCTACTTTGTTGTGACTGATGAGGCAGGCCTTCATGACAAGTGGCGGACCATCAAGGCAGGCAAACCGGATTTCATCAAGACGTATCTGGTGGACTCCGAGCATTTTGACCATCATCGTGATCAGGTGAGCCCACACATTCGAAAGGGCCTTGACCCGCATCTCTTGCCGCGAATTGTGGATGTAGCACACCGTGATGGGCTGAGCGTCTCGACTCATGTGGAAACGGCGATGGATTTCCATCATGCCCTTTTAGCGGGCGTGGATGAGATCACTGACCTGCCGGGATGGTTCCTCCCCACTTCCGAATCTGGAGCTCGCACTCGGCTCTCCGATGAAGACGCGCAAGAGGCTGCTCGACGGGTATCGTGGTCGTGACCACCACAGTGGCGGGCCTCGCCATGCCACACGATGGCGATCATCACCATCCTCATGGCGGCCGAGATCAGGGCGTTCACTCCCACAATGAATCGCGCCGGACGCGACGATGCGAGCACTAGCCCGCGAGATACAAATCGACAACTTGCAGCGATTGCATCGTTACGGTGTCAAACTCGCGATCGGGAGTGATCACGCGTATACCTCATTATCCGAAGCAATGAATCTGTGGGGATTAAAGGTCTTCGACAATCTCACACTTCTGAAGATGTGGTGTGAGACCACGCCTGCGACCATCTTTCCACATAGAAAGATCGGACGATTGCAAGAGGGGTACGAAGCCAGCTTTCTTGTGCTGAAGGAGAATCCGCTGGAAAATTTCGAACACGTCGCGACAATCACCATGCGAGTTAAACAAGGCCACCGCCTTTGACTTGTCTGGTGCGAGTTCTGTACCCACAGCATCGAAGACTGTCGCTTCATCGGAGTGCCGCTTACCGCTTAACTGAAGCGACGATGTGCAGAGATGAGGCAACTGCTTCTATCCCACTCATGCCCAGCGATCCCTACTCCGGATTGATTTCATATTCGGCTCCGTCTATAGTCCGCTACGTTGCAGTCTCACAGTTCGACCGCCAGGGAAACTTCTGAAGATGGGACGTCCCGCACAGCTCAATATCATGTGGCTGATTGTGCTGTCGGCGTCCTTCACCGCTTGGTTCTTGCCCATCTCCTCCATCCTTTCCGCTCAACCCGATGCTGCGAAGCGACAATATCAGCAGGGGCTGTCCCTCTTTCGGCAGGGCCAGTACGACGAGGCAGCCGAGGCATCAAAAAAGGCGATTTCGCTTCAGCCGCAATTGGCGGAGGCGCATCACCTGCTTGGCCTTGTCTTGTTCGAAGGCAAGAAGGAGCACGTCGGTGCCATTGAGGCACTCAAGAAAGCGGTTCAATTGAATCCGAATTATTCTGATGCCTATTATGACCTCGGTCGGATCTATCTCAGCCAGGCAAAGTACAAAGAAGGAGAACAGGCGTTGATACGGGCGATTGAACTCGCGCCCCAATCGGAGGAGGCCCGTCTTGCCTTGGCAAAACTCTATAACCGCGACGGGAATTCCCTGAAGGCCATTCAAACCTACCAGGCCCTATTGGCCTTCAAACCACGACATCCGGAAGCACTGTATAGTCTCGGACGCCTCTATGAAGCTCAAGGCGATGCACGATTGGCGCGGCATACGCTACAGCAACTCACGCAGACCGATCCATCGAACGCCGACGCATGGTATCTTCTTGGCCGACTCGCTGAAAAGGAGAACAACCTCGGCGAAGCGGCCGAGGCGTACCAGCATGCCATCTTGGCCAAGCCGGATCTCGTCGACGCACATTACAATCTTGGATTCCTGCTGCGCAGCGCCGGCAAGCAGGAAGATGCGACGAAGCAATTTCTGAAAGTGATTGAGTATCGCCCTGAATACGCGGAAGCGCATATGAATCTCGGAATGAGTTATACTGCACTCGGGCTCTTTGATGAGGCGGAACAAGCCTATCAAAAGGCCATCGAGCTGAAGCCGAACCTCCCCGAAGCACACTACAGCCTCGGCGTCTTCTATGAACTCCATCGAAAGGATTCCATCCGTGCGCTCGTTCAGTATCGGAAGTATCTGGACTTGGGGGGGAAAGACGAGCGGGTTGAGCGGATCGTTCAACAGGGGCGCAGGTAAGCGGGTCCTGGTCTACGAAGGGGCGATCCGATGATCATGCATCGATTCCTTCATGGAATCGGTTTTCCAGCCAAATCATCACTCGCACTACACAAGACAAGCCGGCGCGCCGGATACGGGCGACGAGCTGAATTACCACCAGTAGGGCGAATAGGGATACGGGCCCCATGGACCCCAGCGACGGAAGCCGCCGTAGCCGTAGCTGTAGGGGCCTCGGTAGGGATAGTACGGTCGTGAGTAAGCGCTATCGATCCTCGGCCACACCGTCAGCTTTTTGACTTCTACGGTTGGAAATGTATATTCGGTTTCATCGAGAGGCTGTGTCATTGTGCCGGTGATGTCTCCCACAATCGTGACACGTGTCCCCGGCGGTAATTTGGCCGGATCCAGAAAATCTTTTTCAAATGCCAAAAAACGCCCTTCTGAAGCCGTACGATCGTACATCGGCGCTTGATACCTGTCGAGGGGAAGTTGTAACACTTCAATACGTGTTCCATCCTTCAATCGTTTGGCGCTGAGCACTTCGCCGCCGAAGACCACTGTCCGGCCACGATATTGATCAGGTGCGTTAAGGACCTCTGTGAAACGTACCGTATAATCGACTTGCGGTTGCAAGTCTTGAGGCACCACATTGTATGACGTGCAGGAAGAGAGCCACATCAGCGAGGCCAGCAGTAAAGGCATCGATATTCGAGCAGACATCATAGTAGGATTATACTCCGCGCGACCTTAGAAGATTAGCCAAGGAGTCCATCTCATGAAGCGACAGGATAGTGTGATGCGTATGTTCATCGCCGTGGCAGTCCTAGTGGGTCTGACGTGTCAAAGCTGGGCGGCCGCGCCGATCAAGACCACGCAACTCAAAGGGAAATACACGGTTCTCGACAAGGAAACGTCTACCCACACGCCAGGCAAAGTCAAACTCATTGAGTTCGCCGATTTCTATTGTCCGCATTGTCATATGTTCGACGAGGCGGGATTACCTGTCCTGGAGAAGGAATTCGGGAACAAATTGGAAATTACGATGGTGGGCTTTCCTGTTATCCCAGGGAAACTCCCCACGGCGTTCGACATGTATGAACAGGCGAAGGTCATGGGAAAGGGCAAGGAAATGAAGCAGGTCCTCTTCCGCACGATCCACAAAGACCGTATGCATCTCTTCGACAAGACAATTCGAGAAATGCTGATCAAAGAAGTTGGCTTGGATCCGGTCGCTTTCGAAGCCGGACTCGCGAGTGGAAAGCCGGCACGAGCAGTTGAGGAAGGGAAAAAATGGGGACAACGCGTCAATGTCGATCATACACCGACGGTCATTTTAGACGGCAACATTAGGGCGGATGCCATCGATCCGGACAATCTGAAGACAATCATTCAGAGTATCCTCGATGCGGATGCTAAGCGATAGCAAGAGAAACGCTAATCGACGGCAACGACGTGCGGTTAATCTGCTCTCCCCCTCGCCATAGTCTCCTTACGTTCCCACCTACCCACCCGCACACCCCTCCGAACCAACCGACGGCGAATATTTGTCGGCGCGGGCGGGAGTCTCAATGGGGTTCCGTAATGTGGTCCGGACATATAGAGATAGCGACTCGAAGGGCAGACTTCAGCTCCAAGCCTGACGGTTCCAGACCGTACAAGCCGGCGCGCATTGGTTGAAACAACACAGGCGCCGGTTAGCCTGCTCCTCGATTCTCTCTTCACTTTTTCGACTTGGCTGCGCCAGACGTCGTCCCGGCACCTGATTCTTTTATACTGCGTCCCGTGTCGTTGGGACGAGCTGACCCGTGACTGTCCCCCGATTCCATCCCGGATGGGGCCCGGTCACGGACCGCCCCAGTGGCTGATCCAGAATCTTCATTTTTTGATGATTTTGAATCGATGGCGGCACCGGGCTTACTTTTCGTGTCGGCATGCTCGTCCTGATGCGTCCCTGGGCCTGTTGACTGTGTCGGGTCATACGCCAGCATCAATCCCAGGAATCCTATGGCTGCGATCCACTCTGATCGTTTGTGCATAATCCTCCCCTTCATCCTACTCGTGTTCTTCGCTCTTGATCACCGTGCTTTTGGGAGCCGGCAGACTGTTGCCTGCGTTGTGCCTTCCTCTGACGGCAATGTACCTGGTACTTCACGCTTTCTTGTCGGTTTCTGGTTCGTCGTTCTCTCCGAGCCCGTTATCTTGCCTTGTTGTGGATACCGCTGTGCTACCTCGCCGTGTAGGCCTCGGATTCCATCGATTCCTTGAACCGCTGCAAGTCGTCGTCAATTTTTCGTTCCGGATCTTCCCCCAATGCCTTAGCAACCCAAGTGCCTAGTCGACCCCCTGGAGGCTCGTATTGCATGGTGATGGTTAAGTCGGTAGCTCGTCCATCGGGCGTACGCTCAAACCGCACGGACCCCGCATGCTCCACATCCGCGCCCCTCAGTGACCTCCATCCGATTAGTTCATTATCGATCTCATTGATCACCTCTGCATCCCATTCCACTCTCGGCCCACCCAGTGGAGTCGTTTTCGCCACCCAGTGTGACAAGCGGTCATTGATGACCTCGACCGACTCGATGTGAGTCAGGACTCGTGGGAGATTCTCAAAATTTCGCCAAAATCGGTAGAGTTCGTCGGCGGGGCGCTCGATGCGAATCGACCGTTCAATCTTGGCGGCACTCCCCGTCCGCACTTTCCTGCGCCCGAGTTCATTCGTGTTTGTATCGAACGCCTGATACAGCAGGCAATGACCGGTTACCCCGCGTTGCAGCAGCGCAGCGCCGGTAAGGGCCAGGAGAAGTCCTGCCCACGATCTCCGGAAAAGGCTGCCGACCAACAAGGCGCCTCCGACAAGAGCTGAGACGGTTCGCTCTTTCTCGCCGACGTTTTGACGCGCTTGCTCCTCAGTCCAGTCCAAATCCTGCGTATTCGTGCGGTACCTTTCTCTCCTCGCTGTGAAGGTCGCCATGGTGCCTCCTCATGGTCCATTTTGTGACTCGCCATCTATCCAGTGTAATTCCCATCAGATCGGGAACGATATCGGGGAACCAAGAGCCGGGATGTTCCTGAAGGCCGGCAGTTTGCGCAAGTCGCATGCTTACGAACATTTTCATTGATGCACATTAAAAACTGCCTTTGAAAACTGAACAGGACCGGCACAATTCCGGTGGTTCGTCCGAGTCCAATCGATCGCGGAACGTTTGATACTGACGGCCGTTCCAAATGGCTTCCACCCCATGTTCAAGCATATTTCCCATGTGCAAGCGATCCGGCGTGGCGATCATGCAGCACGGAATCGCGTATCCTTGATACGTCACATACGCTCCGTACCATGGCCAGTCGCATCCATGACGACCTTCGCCACGGCCAGTGCATAATTCCCGCTGTACCTGAGGCAGCCTCAACTCGATCGCCAAATCGGCAGCCACCGATCGCGCGGCATTGAAATAGCGCTCGACTCGATCAGGATCTTCTCCCATGAGCGTTTCCTCCTGTACAAACGTTCGCATTGGCTCGTATTGCGGCAGCAGGGACGCTTCTCCGAATTCCTGACTGAGATGTTGGACAAACACCGACTGGATAGACCATTCGTGTGCCCGGCGAACAAGATCTGGCAACTCCTCCAGATTGCGGCGCATGACGACGACCACCAATCTGAGCAATGGGGTGCGGCTCCCGAGCCGCTTCTTCGCTCGGCATACCTTGTCGATATTGTCAACTACACGTTGAAACTTCGCTCCCTGACGGATCGCTTCATAGGTGGCTGCCGTCGCCCCATCCAAGGAAACATGCAAGACACTCAGTCCGCTCGTGACGCACTGTTCTGCGCGTCCTTCACTCATTAACGTGAGATTGGTATTAGTCGTGACGGTAATACCTTTGTGGAAGGCATAGGCCACCATCTCGAACAATTGCGGATGCATCATCGGCTCACCCATGCCTTGGAGATGCAACTCTTTTAAACGTGGAAACTGCTCTATGACGGCAATGAAATGTTCGAAATGCATGAAGGCGGGTCTGCCGGTTCCCGGACTATCTTCTCGGAACATCACGGGGCACATGCGGCACTGAAGATTGCATTGACCAACCGGTTCAATCTGGAGAAAGGTCGGAAGCGGCGGGGGAATGCCGACTAGAGGGATCTGTATGGCGGGCGAGCGGATCATCGCCGCACTGTATACGGCCTGTAGGATTTCTCCATCAGGAGAATCCTTTTTCGTCTGTCAACAAAGCGCGGGACATGATTATCGGTATGTTGAGTACGGTGATGCCCCTGCGTACAGCCATCAGAGTTATTCGGCCCTATTTACCGCCTTGCGGGCGACGAGCAGAATGACATCATGAAATCAGCAGAATGGGTGTGGACGATTTTGGATTGCCACCTGGAGCCTGCTTTTGTACTATGAATATCGGTAATTAATCGTAGAGCGGGAGCGCATATGAATTTACGCCGGTGTCGCTTGACTGCATCTAGTCTTCTCCTCATGCTCTTCCCCATCGTGTCCGGGCACGCAGCCGACACACCCGTTCAAAATCAGAGTCCTTCTCCAGCCCATATCGATTTACAAGCGCAAATTAAGACGACGGCTACGAAGGTCATCCCAGGGGTGGTCAATATTTCATCGACGGTGTTCGTTCGCGAGCAAGCTCCATTTGATGAAGGTCCCTTGTTCGGCACGCTGCCACAAGGACCGCCCCAACGGCAATATGGACAAGGCTCAGGGGTCCTCGTCACGCCGGACGGGTATATCGTCACGAACAATCACGTCGTCGCGGATGCAACTGATGTAGAAGTTCTCCTGGCCGACCGCCGCCAATTCAAGGGACGTGTGATTGCCACCGATCCAAAGACCGACGTCGCCATCGTCAAGATCGATGCCTCGGGCTTACCGACTCTTCCGTGGGGCGACTCCAGTAGGCTGGGGGTGGGAGATTTTGTCCTGGCGATTGGCAACCCGCTAGGGTTGAACCAAACCGTTACGTTCGGCATTGTCAGCGCTGTCGGACGGGCCGATGTCGGCATCGCGGACTATGAGGATTTTATTCAAACCGACGCGCCGATCAATCCCGGCAACTCCGGGGGCGCGCTCGTGAATATCAAAGGCGAGCTGATCGGAATCAATACGGCCATCGCGAGCCCCACCGGGGGCAGCGTCGGTGTGGGATTTGCGGTCCCAAGCAACATGGTCCGAACGGCGATGCAAAGTTTACTGAAGACCGGTCGGGTGGTACGTGGGTTCCTCGGCGCCTCGACCCAAGACGTCACCTCCCTGCTGGCGAAATTATTCCGGCTCCCGGATGTGAAAGGCGCGATCATCACCGATGTGATGCCCAAAGGATCGGCTGAGCGGGCCGGACTCAAAAGAGGTGACGTGGTTGTGCGGTTTGACGGCAAAGAGATTGTCGATCCCGGACGGCTCCAAAATCTCATCGGCGTATCACCGATAGGGAGTAAGCATCGGCTGGACGTGGTACGGGACGGAAGGCCGGAGCAGGTCGAATTGACCATTCAAGAAGCACCGCGGGAGCGGATCAAGCGCACGCCACCGCCGCGCCTCGAATCCACCAATAATCCTCTCAGCGGAATATTGGTCGATGAGCTCAAACCGGCCACGGCTCGACAGCTCGGGCTTGGCTCCGTCAGCGGCGTCATCGTAACCGGCGTTGAGGAGAACAGCACGGCCGAAGTGGCTGGACTCATGCAGGGCGATTTAATTGTCGAGGTCAATCGCCAACCTACCCCGAGCCTACCCGCCTACCAACGCATTGTGGAACCGCTGAGGTCAAAAGACCCGACGCTCCTGCTCGTCAATCGGCAGGGGACGTTTGTCTATATGCCGATGGAGGGAGAGTGAAGAGGCCAGGTCGGTCAGGCACGCCGAGCTTCCGCTTGTCATATCGAGCGATTACCGGCTTGCCAAGAGATGAAGCCCGGCGCATGAACTACCCCTTGCGCCATCTCCTTCACAAAGGCACTTCTCCAACTTCTTTATAACGGATCCTCTCAATTTGCCCGTCCTTCATTGACTTAAGCTTGTAGCCATGGTACCTTTCGTGCCACCTTTTATTCATTCGTAACACTATGAAGAAACTCGTGCGGTTCGGCGTCTCGCTTGACCACCATCTCCTCGATGATTTTGATCGGCACATTGCACGGAAGAAGTACACAAACCGGTCCGAGGCGTTACGCGACCTCATCCGCGACAATCTGGTCGGACAGGAGTGGGATGAAAATAAGGAGACGGTCGGCAGCATTACCTTTGTCTATGACCATCACATTCGCGATTTGACGAAGAAGCTGACGGATATTCAGCATCGGTTCCAAGCCGTCATCCTGTCCGGCATGCACGTGCATCTCGATCATGCTCACTGCCTCGAAGTCTTAGTCGTCCGTGGGAAGGGTTCCGACATTACAAAGGTCTCGGACGCCTTGTTGAGCGTCAAAGGCGTGAAACACGGAAAACTCACGATGACCACCACCGGCAAGGGATTGAGCTGACATGCGAATCTGTGTGATCGACGGCCGCGGAGGCGGCCTCGGATGTCGATTAATCCAGCGGCTACGAGGGGTAGTCGGAGATCGGCATGAACTCGTCGCGTTGGGCATCAATCAAGCCGCCGCCGCCATGATGACGAAGGCCGGAGCGCGGCATGTGGCAACGGGCGAATGGGCGATTGTCCGGACGGTTCAGGAAGCCGATCTCATCCTAGGATCCCTGAACGTGGTGCTGCCGGGATCGTTTTTAGGAGAGGTCACCCCGGAAATTGCGGCGGCTATTTTGCAGACGCGTGCGCGCAAGCTGCTTCTTCCGCTCAATCGGGCGGGGGTTGAAGTCATCGGCGCACATTCGCCGACCCTCGATCCGTTAATAGACCGGACCGTTCAACGCGTGGAATCGATTCTCGGCTCTGCCGCCGGATTCTGAACCGTTCTAACCGTTTGCTTTACAGTCAGGCCACGAGGGTCTGAGCAGGGTTCAATGAAACCGCCCAGATTCCGTGGAGCCTCGAAGGCCCACGAAGAAGATAAGGCCGATGCGAGGCTTGAATGCGATCCCTCACCTGCTCCTCCTTGTTGCGGTGCTCTCGATTCCTCGATTGCTCTCGGCTCACGAGCCCGATGAAGACGTGCTCGACATCGAAGAAGTCAGCATTACCGCAGAGCGACCCGTCGCCGCCTCCTCTCAGCAATTTATTCCCGATCGGGAATACCTCCTCCAGCCACAAGGCCGGCCCGCACAAGTCCTTCGGCTGATCCCGGGATTCATGACTGTGGAGCATTCCGGGGGAGCCGGCAAAGCCGATCAATACTTCTTGCGCGGGTTCGATGCCGACCACGGAACGGATGTCGCGTTTTTTTTAGACGGGATGCCGATCAATTTGCGAAGCCATGCGCACGGCCAAGGCTACACAGACCTGAACTTCATCATCCCCGAGACGATCGAAGGGCTCGACGCCTACAAGGGCGCCTATCTCCCCGAATTCGGCGACTTCAACACCGCAGGCGCCGTGAACTTTAGAACGCGCGAGATGGTGAAAGAGGGCGTCGTGCAACTGGCCGGCGGTCAATTCGATACGCAACGATATCTTTTGATGTTCTCGCCTACAAAAGAGAAGGTTCGCACGCTGTTCGCGGGCGAAGCTTATTATACAAATGGGCCCTTTCAGCACGATAATCGATATTTCCGCGCCAATATCTTGGGGAAGATGACTGTGAATCCGACGAGCAGGTCGGAGTTGAGCCTGACGGGCACGTTTCAGAAATCCCAGTGGAATGCCTCCGGTGAAATTCCGCTTCGCGCCGTCACGGACGGCATGATCGATCGTTTTGGAGCAATCGATCCCTCCGAGGGAGGAAAGACTATTCGAAGCACGGCGCGCTTGAAGTATCACTACGATACCGCGTCAGGCGGACAATTCTTCGCGAATGCCTACGGCCAGTACTACAAATTCGACCTGTTCACAAATTTCACGTTCTTCCTCAACGACCCCGTCAATGGGGATGGCATTCAACAATCCGACCGCCGGTTCCTGTATGGCGGCGACACCGGCTGGCGGCAAAGCTTCGACTTCTTCGGCATCCCCAGCGCCGTGACCGCCGGCGTGCAAGCCCGTGTCGACAACGCACATGTGAGACTGGGCACGCAGGCCGCCCGAAATCCGCTCGGCACGATAACGGACAGCGATGTGCTGGAAGCCTCGTATGCACCGTTCGTCAAAACGGAGTTTCAGCCGACACAGTGGATGCGCGTATCCGGAGGCCTGCGCAGTGAAGTCTTCACGTTCGACGTCCGAAACCGCTGTCAGACTTGTCCCGAACAGCCCGCAGGCAGGACTTCATCCGGTCTGGTTCTCCCGAAGGCGAATCTCATTCTCGGTCCTTGGGTGAGAACGGAATTGTTTGCCAATTACGGCGAAGGCTATCACAGCAACGATGCGCGCTCGGCCGTCGTCCCCGGATCGGCGCCCTTGGCTCGCGCGAAAACCTATGAAGTGGGAGCCCGATCAAAACCGTGGGGAGCCGACGGCCTTGAATTGATTGCCACCCTGTGGGCCATCGATCTCCAATCGGAGTTGGTCTTTGTGGGGGACGATGGCACAACAGAGATTCGCGGGCCCACGCGGCGCCGCGGAGTAGAAGTGGCCGCGCGAGGGAAGGTCGTCGGTCCTCTGTATGTGAACGGCAGTTTCAGTTGGGCGAAGGCGGAATTCCGAAACGGCGACGCCATTCCCAATGCGCCGGAGTTCACAGCCTATGGCGCGGCCATTCTCCGCTACCCGGAGGGGCTGACGACCCAGTTGCAGGCCACTTACTTCGGCGTCCGCCCCCTAACCGAGGACCGCAGTTTCAAGTCGCCCTCGTGGGTCGTTGTCGATCTAACCTCACGGTATACACTCCCCGTCAAACTGTCACACGGCCGGCTGGAAGCCTTTTTCTTCCTTCAAAATCTGTTTAACACGAAGTGGGAGCAGGCGACGTTTGCTTTCGAGTCCCGTTTGAGAAACGAAGCTGCCGGCGTGACCGACATTCATTTCGTCCCCGGAAACCCTCGCTTTGTCATGGGTGGGATTGCGTGGTATTTTTAAGCCGCCTGAAGGCCGGTTGCATGCAGGATGGAGGATGGGCGCGCGCGGCTCAACGACCAAGAACTGAATGTTTTCGGAGAACTTTATTGTGACTCAGACACCAGGAAAGCTTCTTCCCCGCTCGTACTTCAATCGTCCCACGCTGGACGTTGCTCGAAGTTTAATAGGCAAATATCTGATGCGTCACACTGAGCAAGGCACGATGGCTGGACTCATCGTTGAAGTGGAAGCCTATATCGGGCCGGAAGATCGAGCGTGCCATGCCTCCCGCGGCCGTACGCCGCGGACGGATGTCCTGTTCGGTGCTCCAGGCATCGCATACGTCTACCTCATCTATGGCATGTACCATTGTTTAAATGTAGTGACCGAGCGTGATGGATTTGCCGCGGCGGTGTTGATCCGTGCCGTGGAACACCGGAACTCATCCGCCATCCTGATTGATGGACCAGGACGCGTCTGCCGATCGTTTCAGGTCGATCGGACGCTGAATCGATGGGACCTGACCGTAGGCGAAAAAATGTGGCTGGAAGACCGAGGAGAACGGATCACGGACGCAGACGTGATCACGGCGCCCCGCATTGGCGTGGATTATGCCGGCGACTGGGCCGCCAAACCGTGGCGATTCCGGCTGGCACGTTGCACACGCCAGCCGAGGCAAAAGGTCAAAGTAAAAAAGTAAATTTCGACTCTTTACTTTTTACTTTTCACTTTTAACTTGCGGGGATTCATCGCTCTTCATCAGTTCGCGCAGCACACTCGTGGCATAGGCGCCCGGCGGTAACGCGAACGACAGGGTGAGCGTCGTACCCTCGAAGGACCAGTCCACCTCATCCATACGAACCCGTAGCGGTCTCCGCTCCCCTCGAAAGCCACATTCGACCGCGGCTTGGTTGAGCGACTCCGGTGTCTCATTCAACTCTGCAATAACGGCTCGCTCTAAGTCACCGGGCTCTCCAGAGGCCCAGGAGGCTCGTGAACCGAAGAGCAACCCCGTTGGACTGATTTCAAAGGCGTCAGCGCGGCGTTGCTCAATGTCCGCATCCACCACTTGAAAACACGCGCCGTTAACGTGCTTCATCGCCCAGTCCCCCATAAAGACACGATCGAGATGATGGATCCGTGCGGCGAGCATCTTGTTAAAGATGTGCGACTGATAGGCATGGAGAAACCACATCCGTTGCGTGCGGCCGATGCGGGCTCGGCGCGGACTATCTCGAAGCAGCGCCGCCCCCGTCTGATAGTTCAGCCCTCTCTTACCCTGACGTTGAGGCCCGAAGTAATTCGGCACGCCTCGGCGTGTGAGCTCATCCATGATGCGCGGCACAATCGATCGGGCCTCCGCGCTCACCTCGTGCACAACAAGCCGAAATCGGTTGCCGGCGTGATGCCCGGTGCGGAGACGATTGCGGTGACGTCCGAGCACATCGACCGCAAGCAGACGATCGCTGGTGGAGAGTCGCGCAATGTTCTCGGCCGGGACGCCTTGAACCGACACCATTTGGGTCGTCACGGCTCTCGCGTCTTTGAGCCCGGCGACGCCGATACACTTCGCCTTGACTCCCAGCACCGACGCGAATTGTTTGACCATGTCCGGAGTGGAAAGCCCGCGCTTTGTCACGCGCAGATAGAGATGCTCTCCTTGACCACAGGGCAGATACAGTGGACGCTCTTCGACGCGAAAGTCCTCCGGCTGCGCGCGGATCACTCCGCCGATTCCTGGCCACCCGGCTGTGAGATATGGAAGTATCGTTTCTGTGCGATCCATCGACATGATCGAGAACTCCTCCGACGGCGTGTTATACTGAGACTATCATCTGATACGATAATCGAGGTTCATGCGACATAGTTCACACAAGACGGCCGGGCTCTTCCTCATGGTCCTTGCACTGGGTTGGATGATGTTAGACCACGACACCGCCGGTGCGGAGCCTCCCGACGCCTTCAGCGCACTGACAGCCTATGTCGCGCAACAAATACAGTCGGACAAGGTCGTGTTTGTCGACGCACAACGCTGCACAGAATGGTTTTACAAGCAACTGAACCAGAAGTCCCCTCGCTCCCAGACCCATACCATCGTCTTCACGCCCATCGGGTCAGATGCGCAATCCAACTCTGCCTCCGAGTGCCGCATTCGCTATCCAGAGGGGCTCGAGTCCGCTAGGCATGCGTTTAGCCAGGCACAGTCTGCACTTTCCATTAGTTTGACCTTTTATGAACTTGTCCTAGTCGGAGATCGAGATGATAATCACCGCTATAGCGAGAATGAGCTGAAAGATTTGCTCGAATCGTTCAAACTTCCGTTTCACGAGGTCTTACCGTCGACCGCACATGTAGATGCCTTGGCGGCTCAATTCAATCTCGCCCGGAAGGATAATACGCTCGAGGCCGTCATGCTGAGTATGGGGATGCTGTACGACAAGGGCTATCGCCTCACCACATCAGACCGCGCCGCTTTGAATAACGTGTCCGGCTAGGCGCTCACCCCATTCGCTCCAAGGCCTCCCTGGCCCGGCTCCGGACGGTTTGATCCCAGTCATCCTGCATAACGGCCGTCAATCTGTCCTTCGCTTCGCAAGCATTGAGGCGGCCCAATCCAAGTGCGGCACACGCTCGCACATGGGCATGATCGTCCTCCAATGCCCTCAGCAGGAGCGGAATAACCTGTCTGTCCTGAAGCACGCCCAGATAGCTGGCCGCCATGCCTCGTATACGATGCCGTTTATCTCCCAGCGCCGTTTTCAGCGTCGTCATCAACACCTCGACCAAGGCGGGCGCAACCGACTCTAATCCTTTCAACGTATATCGATTGACCTCAATCAACTCGAACGCTAGGTCTCGCCGCTTGCTCGCTACCGTCTCCCGCTGGAACCGTGCGATCAACCGGCTACGCACTTGGACTTGCGAGCGGCGGCGGCGGATATAGCTGACGACTCTCCATCCGAGAATGCCGACAACAGCGACCGCCACGGCCACCGGCACGGCCTGTTCAATCACATAATCCTGCGTGTCCGGCGTCAATCGCTTCCACGCCCACACTGACGCCACAATGAGCCCTATCAGAGCCAAGATCGCAGTGAGGTTGGCTTGCCCATGCCGGTCCGTTATCATCGCGCCTATCTTAGCGTGGTTCATCGCATATTTCCTACTGGCCGACTACCACCCGATTGACACGTACTTTGCGTTCGCTCTATACCATCGCGTGGACATTCCGGACTTTCACCAGGACTCCTATCTCAAAGTTCTTCGGCCGTTGGTGGAACCCTATCTGGCCTTTGCCCGCGGCGTATTGGATCGTTTGGAAGCGAAAGGATTGATTCAGCGTGATGAAGTCGAGGCCGATCGTCGCCGGACCACGATCCAACTCACCGAGAAGGGACAGCACCTGTTCAAGAAGGTCTTTCCCACCCATGTTGCATTCCTGCGCCCGTTCTTTGAGCATGCTTTGAACCCCAGCGAGGCTGAGGCCGACCGTACGCTTCTGCTCTGTCTGTGCAATAGCTTTCAGCGTTCGTCCTGAATGCTTCGTCCCTCTCGTAGGAGGTCACCTATGGAGAAGCCCGCGGAGACGCAGTATCCGATTCACGAATTGCTTCAACGGCGTTGGAGCCCGAGGGCTTTTTCTGACCAACCGGTGACCGCCGAGCAATTGCGAAGTCTTTTGGAAGCAGCCCGCTGGGCCCCTTCTTCCTACAATGAACAGCCGTGGAATTTCCTCGTCGCGACTAAAGACGATCAGGCCGACTACGATCGGTTATTAAGTTGTTTGAGAAACACCAATCAAATGTGGGCGCGGCTGGCTCCCGTCCTCGCGATATCCATTGCCAAACTCGTGTTCACGGACGGTGGTGAACCAAACCGCCATGCCGTTCATGATGTCGGACTAGCCGTGGAAAACCTGGTCGTGCAGGCAACTGCACTCGGGCTGAGGGTCCATCAGATGGCAGGCATCTACCCGGACAAAGTACGAGAGCTCTATGGCATCCCTGTGGACCATGAAGTGGTGGCAGCCATGGCCATCGGCTATCCGGGTAATCCTGCCATCCTACCTGAGAAATTCAGCCGAAGGGAAACGGCGAAGCGCGTCAGAAAACCGATTGCGGACTTTACGTTTGCGGGACACTGGGGACGTCCGTCACCAATTGTGGCGGGATAATGGTCGAGAAATGAGATCGGGCAGATCAGGCCGGTTCAGCCATGTAGGCAAGGCGTTCCTCATTCGCACTCTGATTGGTGACCGCCGCCCAGCACCTGCATGAACCGGTTCAGCCGCCCGGCTTTGACGTGATCATCGAGCTTGCTGTAGATCGCAATCAGATTCTTGAGCATGCGGATCAGCAGCGTGCGATTCGAGCTTCGTTGCAGATATTTTTCTTCAAATCCGTAACCCGCCTGGACCAGAAACCGGCCACAATCCTTCTCCGTGAGCAGCGCGCCGGCATTAAAACAATCAATGAAAATCTTGTAGCGCTCCGATTCGAACTTGACTAAGAAATGCCCCGGCATCCCGATCCCGTTCAATGGAAGCCCGAGCCGGCGGCCGATCAACAGATAGACCGTCGAGAGACTAATAGGAATCCCCATGCGCCGGTCTATCACCCGATTGAGATAGCTATTGTCGGCCTCGTAATAGTTTTTCGTATTGCCCCGAAACCCTTGCTCTGAAAAGAGATACCGATTGAGAGTCTTCACCGCCTCTTCACCGGACACGCGCCGTCCCATTCGTTCTCGAACTTCGGTGGCCATATCCTCGAGCTTTTGAGTATAGGCCTCTGTGTCCAGGTTGGGATAGGCATAGCGCGCGATCAGCAAGGCGTTCTTTTCCAAGTCAATATAGTCATCGGGTAGCGCGCCGACATGCTTAAATTCCTCCTCAAGCCGTCCGCCGCGGATTTCATCCAGGATGCCTTCAATCCGTCGCCCCATTTCCGGCTGCTCAATCTCGGCTTCAGTCAGTAAAGGAATCGCGCAGTCGCCGATTTCGATCAACTTGCCGCTAATCGTCTTCGCGATGCGATCGTCTTCATCGGACAACAGCCGAATCAGGGCACGAATCTGATTGTCACCCGTCACCACACCAATCACCTTCCCAACAACTATTTCCTAAATATTATACCGCGAAAAGAGCCGACTCTCATGGCCTCTGCTCCCCTACCCCATCGCCCGGCGGAATGCACGGGTGCTTCCATACAGACACAGGGCGTCGAAAATCAGCATGATGACAATCACCATGCCGACACGCGGCAAGGCGTCACCCCAACCGGACAGAATCAAGGGCCTTACCGCATCAATCGCCCATGTCATAGGATTGAATAGAGCCAAGGCTTGCATCCATCCCGGCATGGCGACCAGCGGCACCAACGCCGAGCTGAGAAAAATCATCGGAAGCGAAAGAAAGCCCAGAACAGAAAAGAAATCGCCATGGCTTTTGACGGAAAATGCCATGGCCATCGAAATGGCGGTGAGGCCAACCCCGAACAGAATACTTATCAGCAAGATCACCGCGACGCCGAGCCATCCCGTCGCCGGACGTACGCCAAATAAGGCTGCGACGCCGAGGATGACGAGGACTTGCAGACAAGTAATGCTCATCACGAAAATGAACCGGCTCAGAATGACCGAGGAGCGGTGAATCGGCGTGGACATCAACCGTTCGAGAAACCCGTTTTCCTTGTCAAACAAGAGATCCACGCCGCCGGCCAGTCCATTATTCAACACCGTCATCACGACGACGCCGGCCGCCAAAAAGCTGATGTAATTCGGCGCCTGCACGACTTGCGTATCCGCGGCGCGCTGAAATAAGTTCCCGAAAAAAATCAACCAGAACAACATGGGCTGCACGAGAGTGAACAACATACTGAACTTTTCTCGACTCAGCCGCCGCACCCATCGCATCGTCAGGGCGCTGATTTCCTGCCAATATTCTTGCATGCTTGATAGGTCACTCTTCCTCGGGCGTGGGGAATTCTTCCTTGATCGCGCGTCCCGTATACGCGATGAAGACATCATCCAACCGAGGACGATGGTACTCGATACTATCCAACTGGCAACCAAGGCGGGTCGCCGTGTCGAGCACAACCTGCAGTGCTTTCTCTGACGACTCCACGCGGACGTCCACGCCATGCCCTGTCGTCGTGACCGCCCGAACGGGCGGGAGTTCTTTGAGTGCAGCGGTAAACTGATCCAATCGCGGACGGGCCTGGGGGGAAACCGTCAGCGAAAGACTGTCACCACCGAGTCCGGCCTTTAATTCCGATGGCGACCCGAGCGCCTTGATGCGACCACTATCGATAATGGCAATGCGGTCGCACAATTGATCGGCTTCATCCAAATAATTGGTAGTCATGAGGATCGTAATGCCCCGCGCTTTCAAGGCGCGGACATACTCCCAGATGCGGAGACGGCTTGGGACATCCAGCCCTAATGTCGGTTCATCCAGGAAGAGCACGCTTGGATTCGGCAGAAGACCGCATGCGATATCCAGCTTCCGCTTCATGCCGCCTGAATAGGTCTTCGCCGGCAGATCGGCCTTCGCCCCGAGATCGACCAAGGTCAGGATTTCATCGATGCGCCGACGCGCTTCCCGTTTCGGCAGGTGATACAGATCGCCGAGCAGCAACAGATGCTCCCGGCCGGTGAGAAACCGGTCCAGCGCGCGTTCTTGCGGAACGTAGCCGATTGTCGCCCGTACACGCTCCGGATTGCTCGCGACATCATGGCCCATGACCGTAGCGTGCCCTCCAGTGGGACGAAGGAGGGTCATCAACATGCGCAGAGTCGTGCTCTTGCCCGCGCCGTTCGGGCCGAGAAGTCCGAAGATTTCTCCGCTATACACTTGGAAGGAGAGATTGTCGACGGCCGTCGTGCCATCATAGACCTTACAGAGTCCGAATGCTTCAATTGCGGTCCGCCCCATTATCCCCTGCCTTTCCGGTCATCGCGTTCATATCGCTTGAATTGAAGCAGGTCACTGAGGCGGTGCGCGCGCTGTCGTACAGTGTCGGCTTCCAGTAACAATTGCTTTTCCAGTGGTGTGAAATCCAACGACGCAGAAAGAGTATTCACGAGCACTTCGTCGCTGGCTTCCGATTCCAGGCTTTCTCGCCATGCCTGACCGCTGTCGCGATATGCAAGTGATTCATGTAAGAGCGCCAGCAGGCCGGCTCGAACCTTGGGCGTGAGCGGTTCAGAGACCTCATCCGGAACAGCGGCGACGCAAGCTTGCCGGTACGGGGTGCGATCCCATTGTTCCTCGAGAATCCTATAACGGCAAAGTCCCTGGAGCATAATGTTAGAGCGACCATCCGCCAGGTTCTGTCTGCTGACGATGCGTCCCACACATCCGAGTCCATAGACAGCGGGATTGCCATAGTAGTTCTCTTGCCACCCCTCTTTGAACAGCGCCATGCCGATACAATTTCCTGTCGTCGTCGCGTCGATCACCATTTGGCGATACCGTGGCTCAAAAATATGGAGCGGCAAATAGGTGCGCGGGAAAAAGACGACGTTCGGGAGAGGAAAGATCGGAATGCGGTCCGGAATCAGACGCGAAGAGGGCTCAGTAGTTGAACAACTCGGCTCCAAAGACATGCCTCACGATAGCCGATGGGTGCCGAGAATGTCAACCGATTGCGAGTCCATCAGCGAAGCCGAGAAATGATAAACCCCTTGTCAGCACTAGCGATTGCTCATCGCTCGCTCGCGTGCTATAAGCGGAACATGCATGGACGAGATGTGAGGTTGAAGCGGGCTCAATGCGTCTTCACCGAGCGATATCTCCGGATATCACTGTGTATGGCCCTGGTCTTCTCTTGGATCTTCAGCCCCCTCTCCGCCGTGTCGCTGGAGGCGGAACAGACGCACTTTCGTGAGGCCGTCAGCGGCTATGCCTATCAATTTCCACGTGACCATGGCTCGCATGATGATTTCCGTACAGAGTGGTGGTATTACACCGGACATCTCGCAACGGAAGACGGGCGCGAGTTCGGCTATGAACTGACTTTTTTCCGGCAAGCCATGGACGATGCACGCGCCATAAATAACCCGTCACGGTGGGCCATCCGACATCTCTACCTGGCGCATGCCGCCTTGTCTGAGCACGACAGACAGCGGTTTCGCTACGCGGAAAAAATAAGTCGAGCCGGCATCGGGAAGGCGGGGTCCGAGACCGGTCGACTGCACGCCTGGATCGATCGTTGGAGCGTGGAAGCGTCCCCTTCTGATCACCGGCAGCACCATCTCCGCGCGGCGTCCGAGGGTTTTTCATTTGATCTGCACGTGGTTTCCGAAAAAGCACCCGTGGTTCACGGGGACGGGGGGATCAGCCGAAAGGGAACTGAGTCAGGCCAGGCGTCTCATTATTATTCGATGACCCGATTACGAACGACCGGCACTCTTACTGTCGACGGACACTCGCAGACGGTCCGTGGCATCAGTTGGATGGATCATGAGTTTGGGTCCGGGGGTCTGGGGAACGACCAGGTTGGGTGGGACTGGTTCAGTGTCCAACTCGACGATCAGTCTGAACTGATGTTTTATCTGTTGCGCCGAAACGACGGGTCGGCAGACCCCGTGTCCAGTGGAACCTGGGTGCTCCCTGACGGAAGCAGTTCCGCGTTGACTGCATCTGACGTGAAGATCGAAGTGCTGAACTACTGGACGAGTCCGGCAAGCGGCGGTCGGTATCCGAATCGCTGGCGACTCTCCGTGCCGTCCCGAGGGCTTTCACTACTGCTGGTGCCGACCATGCCGAATCAAGAATTGATGACGGAACGAAGCACGCAGGTCACCTATTGGGAAGGTGCGGTGAACGTGACGGGCGAAGGAGGAGAGCGGCGCATGACCGGTCAGGGCTATGTCGAACTCACGGGTTACGCAAAGGCGTTCGAAACCAGTCGATGACTGCCTTGCGTGCATGCGTTATGACAAAACATTGCAAGGCGGTTCGCTCTTTTCTCATCATAGTCGTGGTGCTTTTTTTCCTCTCTGCCGGTAGCGGTTGCGGCAAATCAAGTGATGCAATCGTATCCATTGCGCTTCATCCCACGAACCCGAAGATCTTGTATGTGGCCACCAACGAGTCGGTTTACAAAACGCGCGATGGAGGAGGCATTTGGGAACGGATGGCCACAGATCTCAGCACCTACCGCGTGCTCTCGATCGCGATCGATCCGGAGCGGCCTGCGACGGTCTATGCAGGCACCATGTTCGATGCCGTGTACAAGAGTCCGGATGGCGGACAACACTGGATGCCGTATAACGCCGGCCTGAAGGAACACGTCTCGGTCGTCAACCAATTTGTCTTCGATCCACACGACAGCGAAACGATCTATACGGCAACCACTGTCGGGGTCTTCCGGAGCACGGATGCCGGGCGACTCTGGAACGAGCGGATGACCGGGATGAAAGAAGTGCACATTGTCGTGACCGTAGCCATCGATCCGCAACGGCCTTCGATTTTGTATGCAGGAACGACCGGAGGAGCGTATCGCAGTACGAATAGTGGGGCGAGTTGGACCAAGATCAACAATGGCCTCATTCCTCCTGAAGTCCTGGATGCCTCGTTAGCCTTAGGCGTCAATACCTTGGTCATCGATCCCCAGCATACGGATACAATTTATGCCGGGACTACGAAAGGGCTCTTCAAGTCCTCAGATATGGGTAACTCTTGGACACGGATCGCCGAAAGCATGACAGATCAGTATGTGAGCAGCGCAGTCATTGATCCGGTCGATCCACGCATCCTCTACGTGGGCGGCCGCGCGGGTATCCAAAAGAGCATGGATGGCGGCCACACCTGGAACACGATGAACACCGGCCTAGAATCAACAAACATTCGGACAATCGCCATGAGTCCTACAAACAGCCACATCTTATACACAGGGACAAATGGCAGCGGTTTGTATTACAGCGAAAACAGCGCAGAAACATGGAAACCTATCCCGCTTACCGCTAAAGCTTCTCAATAAAACAAGCATCGCCGATGTGCTTGCCGTGCGATGTTGTGTCATTGCTTGTACGTTGCTTTATCAAGTTCACCCCTCAGATAGTCGTTTAAAGCGGAGCTGTGTTAAATATATGGTATATACGAGAAAGTAGGAGCAGCAAGCATGCATCGCTTTCGACTCTTTGTTTGTTGACACAGTATGAAAGCCATGCTATAAAGCAAGCATGTTAGCAAGAGGGCTTGTTTGGTAGAAGAATTAAAAGACATCCTGGTCGGCCTGGATCAGCGTATCAGCGCATATAAGGGCCGTTTGCAAGATCTCCAGAAAAAGCGTAGCCGCCTCGAAGAAGAAATTGCCACGATCAAGAAATATTTAGAACTCGCCGAAACCCTGTACCGAGTCGAAGCTGACAAAGCTAAGCTTGCGAGTCTTTCCAGCCAAATCATTACTGATGACAAAGGGGTTCGCCCGCTTCCGCTGACCGACGTAACGGATCAGTCGCGTGAGATTCTGCTTGGCCGCAGCAAGTACGTGGGCATGAGTGTTCCCGAAGCTGCCTATCACATTCTCCACGAAGCCAAGCATTCTATGCATGCGAAGGAACTGTTCCAACGCCTCATCGAAGGGGGCATGCAAATTAAGGGGAAAACCCCGCTCACGTCGGTTGCCACTTCTTTGAAAAGAGACAAGCGGTTTAGAAAGGTTGGTCCCAATACTTTTGAAGTGTTGGAAGAACGTTTGACAGAAGCCGTCTAGCATCTGCGCTATTCCAGCTCTAGCTTGTGGAAGGAGGTGAGTTCACTTGGCGACGAAGAAGGCAGCAAAGAAGAAAAAGAAGTAATCCAACCGCACAGTGCCGAGGGTAAGGCCACTTACCCTCGGCATTTCTTTCACCAACTCACAAAAACAAATGTCTTCTGAAGGAGAAGAATCAGCAGTAAGAGGCTGGTTGCGGAGCATATCCCGTTCGTGGCGATATGGCTTGCGCAGAAACGGCCTGCTCTTTAGTGTTCATCAAGACCCACTTGTCAGGCTGTGCGAGAATGGCTTCGACAAGTCGCGTGTGAAGCGCATGGCCGGCCCGGTCGGCAATCACATGACCGATCATCGGCACACCTAAGAAGGCGAGATCGCCGATTAAATCAAGAATCTTGTGGCGCACAAACTCATCGTGGAATCGTAGACCCGACTCGTTCATAACGCCCTGCTCTGAAAGGATAATCGTGTTCTCCAACGATCCCCCTTTGCCGAGTCCGCGAGACCAGAGATACTTTACCTCTTTCATAAAACCGAACGTACGGGCGGCCGCAATCGTGCGATCGAACAAGGAGACCGACCAATCATACACGTAGGTTTGTTGCTGAATCAGCGGGTGATCGTACTGAATAGAGTACGTGATACGACTCGTTGGAGACGGCTCGACGAGGATGCGCTTGTTCCCTTCAACGACTTCAATCGACTGCATAATTTTTAAAAATGGCTGAGGACGATCTTGCGGAACAATGCCGGCTGCCTGGATCAACCGCACAAATGGATCAGCGCTCCCGTCCATGACAGGAACCTCTTCCCCGTCCAATTCAATGAAGGCATTATCCACGTTCAAGCCGGAAAGCGCGGCCAACACATGCTCGACCGTTTTAACTGCAGCCCCGTTGGCGCTGATGGTCGTGCAGAGTTCAGCCGGAATTAAATTGCCAACCGACGCTGAGAGTGCAATGCGTACTCCCCTTTCGTTCCTGATAAATACAATCCCCGTATCAGGAGGAGCTGGACAGAGCTTGACCCTAGCCGGCTTCCCAGTATGAAGCCCTACTCCTGAACAAATCATTGCACGCCCGAGTGTCTGCTGTTGTCGCATAGTTCCCCCTGGGCCTTGTGGGAAAGCAACTGATGTGCCATGAAACTTTCTTTACATATAAACTATAAGTCACTGAAAAGCATGCAGTTTATATCTTGGATGTTATTTGTCCCTTGTTGCAGAAATAAAACAGTGTGCTGTTTTAAAATCCTGCCCGCGCTACGTATGTGTCATTCTTGCTCGCCGAATTTCCTGAATAAGGAGGTTCGCACCAGGTTTGACCATCAGAATAATGTCCAGTAAAATCATCGGCCATTGAGGTGGCGGTTGATCAGCAGTTGGCTTACATCCGTAGCCACCCCTGGCAATCCCGGGGGATGGCGCACGGCACTTCCTTTACTCGATAATCGTTGAAAGCAGGAGAATTGGCACCTCTGTTGGTATTGTGAAACTTCATTTGTCGCCGAACCGAACGTCTGTGCTATAACCCTCCAACTGCCATTCCATCAGGTCCATCTTCTTCATGACTACTGAAAACATCTGGCTCGCAATTGGATTTCTAGGTCAAGGCATATTTTTCATGCGCTGGGTCGTGCAATGGCTGGCGTCCGAACGAAGCGCTGAGAGTCGTGTGCCGATAGGGTTTTGGTATCTCAGTATGGTAGGAGGTCTGATCACGTTGGCCTATGCGATCTATCGAAAGGACCCCGTCTTCATTGCCGGCCAGAGTATTGGGACCTTTGTTTATATCCGCAATCTCATGCTGATCCAGAAACAGTCCGTCTCCCGTGAGGCCCCTCAGAAGTCTATTTCTTCCGATGCGCCGGCAGGTCATCGTTGAAGAAGTCGTTTCCCGTCCTGTTGTTGCTGGCGGCGGCAATTCTCTTGCTGTTCATCAATCTTGGCACCTTGGGACTGACCGATCAGGCCGAAGGGATCAATGCCGAGGTCGCCCGTGAAATGCTCGAAAGCGGTGATTGGACGACGCCGACGCTCAACGGTGAGCCGCGCTTTGCGACACCGCCCTACGTGTACTGGCTCATCGGCGCAGCTTATCGCATATTCGGCATCAACGAGATGGCTGCACGTGTTCCATCTGCGGTCTGTATGGTAGCCCTGATCCTTCTCCAATATTGGTTCCTCACAACCACTCGGGGGCCCTTCACTGGACTGGTCGGCGGCCTGATGTTGCTCCTGAATATCGAAATGGTCGCTATCGGACGCCTGGCGCTGACCGATAGCGCGTTAATCTTGTCCACCACCGCTTCGCTGTATGGTTTCTGGCTTGGATTACATGGCGAGGGAAAACAGCGACATGCATTCTGGTTATTTTACGTCGGGATGTCAATCGGCGTACTGACCACAGGCCCCGTTGGACTCGTCGCGCCGCTGTTGGGCAGCATCCCCTATCTGATCATCACGCACAGATGGAAGCAATTTTGGCGGAGGGGATACCCGATTCCGGGCCTCCTCATCTTCGCACTTCTTGCCCTACCCTGGTATGGAACGATGCTTTGGATCCATGGATCCAGCTATTGGCGATCTGCAACGGCTGATACGGTCGGCCAATTCTTCAATGTCCTTGGTTGGCACGGCGGTACGATCATATTCTCTCTTCCTATTCTCCTTTTTGGGTTTTTCCCTTGGAGCGGATTCTTACCGGCAGCGTTATTCCAAGTATGGAAGGAATGGCGGGCAGCACGACGTGCGACACCAACAAACAATGATCGAAAACCAGAGCCTCAAGAATTAGAACTTTTTGCGGCGCTCTGGCTTATCGGGGTATTGGTCTTTTTTGCGCTGTCCGCGACACAACTTCCTCATGGCATTGGGCCGCTCTATCCGGCTGCCGCCATCCTCGTAGCCTCATACTGGACTCGAAGCGTGAAAGAACCGGAGGCGCCCGGACTTCGCGCGTCCCTCTGGACCCTCATGCTCCTTGGATGTGCGATGGGTCTCATCCTTATTGCATCGCCATCTTTATACGCAACCTATATCGAACAGATCGCCAAGGAGTTTCCGGTGGCAAGAGCTGTCGAACCGGGCATCGGACTGACGGCTGCCGGATTCGTATTAATTATCGGCGTCGGGATCGTGGGCTATTTCGGGTTGGCTGAACATCGTCGGGCGGGCGCTCTTTGGGCCGCCGGGGCCACTATTGTTGTGGTCGTGCTGATTGCCATTGTGATTATGTTGCCACGCTTCAGTAAGTATTTCATCAATCCGCCCCATGAGTTGGCATATGTGGCCGGTGTGAATTTGCAGCCGCACGATCAGTTCGTCATTTATGGGCCTCCTCAGCCATCTCTGCTCTTTTATGCAAAACGGCAGGTTGTGATGATCAAACCCGGAGAGGAAGACCAGATGAAATCGCACATCGCCGGAGCGGGACGAACGATGATTCTCTTGCCGTCCCGACTGAAATCAAAATTGCCTCCCGAAGCAGCCGGCTTTTCTCCTATTCTTGAACGCTATGGATATGCGTTGCTGGCCAATGAACCGATGGTGAAGCTGCCCCCCAGACCCGTGAATCCGTCGAACATTCCACCAAATCCGCACGGGCTTTGACACGCAGGTTGCGCTTACTCCTTCCACCTCCCTGAGCTGGTCGTAGAGACGGGCCTTACGCCGAACTAAACTATGGGCAACAGGCCTTTGAGCTGTTGGATGATGAATACGGCGAAGGCTAAGCCTACCATCAGTGGCATTTCTGCACACACGGCACGATAGCCTGAGTAGCAGGGAGACCTTTCCTCCGAGAGGATGGAAGACGTGCCGACTTCTGAACGCAGCAACCACTGAATGAGACCAAACATTCCTGCCACAACGGTGACCATCCATAAACCGGTCGTCAATGCCACTCCGATCACAATCAGCGTATTGGGCTGGGATAAGGCTGTCGACACCATGGTCTTCACTCCTGATGGCGCACACATGCCTTGAATGATGCGCATTGCGACACCAATGACTATCAGTACAACGCCTACCACCATCATTGCACCGGCCAGGGGTGGCTGTGGAAGATGTGTCGCGAGCCAGAGCAGTGAAAAGACCAGAATTAACGATGGAAGAAGGTGAGTTATCAGATCAAGGCTGGACCGCTTCCACTCTCGAATTGGATACGCCACACTGATTCCCACAATCATCCCAAGGCAAATACCCGCAATGACGTCTGTTGGAAAATGTGACCCTCGAACGGCCCGACTAACGGCGACGAAGCCGGCCACTCCGTACACGAGCCACGCGAGCTTCGGAAACGATTTAGCGAGCACCGTGGCCACCGCAAAGGATGCGGTCGTGTGCCCCGATGGAAAAGAATCCAGGCCGCTCTCCAACGATGGTCGCCACGGTAATCCGTTATCCGCATGCATCAAGCGGGGTCGCGGTCGACCAATGCCATGCTTTAACGTCTGCACGGCAATCGCCGCGAACCCATGTGCGAGAAGGGTTTTGAATCCGGCGCTCTGAACGTGCGCCTGCTTCCAGAGCCACCCTCCCAGCAATAGTCCTGCACTGACCGCCACGAGCGCAGCGCCACTCCCAATGCGGGTCCCGAGATCCCCCGTTCGCTCCAGCCAAGAGATATGGAGTGACCGCAGAAACCGGGCAAACGGCAGATCGATTTGAAAGAGACCCCAGAAAATGATGCCGACGGTCAGGAAGGAAAGAAAAGCGGCACAGCTTGTGCGCAGCCGCTCTCCCTCCACAAGGCTCATGGCACCCAGTCGGCGAGAAAAATATTAAACTCGCCTCGAGCACTCGCATTGCGATCGGACACCCACACCAGCTTTTTTCCATCGGGGGAAAACATCGGGAAGCTATTGAAGTGACCGGAAAAAGTGATGCGCTCCAAGCCGGTGCCATCGTCGTTAATCAGATACAGATGAAAGGAGGGCGGCGCATCGGGTTGGCGGTCTTGCTCATTTGAGGCATAGATGATTCGTCGACCATCCGGATGAAAGAACGGAGAAAAATTAGAGGCGCCGTTATGAGTCACCGGGTGCTTTCCGCTGCCATCGGCGTTCATGACAAAGATTTCCAATTGACTCGGCTGCACCATGTTTTGCTTCAGTAGCGCTTGATAGGCCTCAAGCTCGGACGGGTCGGTGGGATGCGAAGCACGATAAACAATGCGCCGGCTGTCCGGAGAAAAAAATGGGCCGCCATCATATCCCAGCTCATTGGTAAGGCGCCGAACATGCGTGCCATCGAGATCCATTGCATAGATGTCCAGGTCGCCGTCTCGCACTGAGGTGAAGACAATCGTCTTTCCATCCGGAGCGATCGTCGCTTCAGCATCATACCCGGGCGTGGACGTCAGCCGGTGCATTTCTTGGCCATCGACACGCACGGAAAAAATGTCATAGTCGTCTAGTGCCCAGCGATAGCGGCCTTCCCGTTTGACTTTAGGTGGACAATTCGGCGCCTTCAGGTGCGTCGAGGAAAACAGCACGCGACGATCACCGGGGAAGAAATACCCGCATGTGGTCACGCCGGTACCGGTGCTGACCAATCGAATCGCCCCATCCTCTAAATCCATCGTGTACATCTGGTAGCAGCCTAGATCCGGGACGCCTGCCGACTGACTGGCCGCAAAACTATTCGTCATCCAATTATTCGTCGATTGAAAAATCAGCTTGTCGCCACTAAAGGAGAAATAGGCTTCGGCATTCTGGCGCCCGAATGTGAGTTGCCGGATGTTCGTGAGATGACGTTCCACCGATGGAACAGACGGTGTGGATTTGTCATGGCGCATTTCAGGAAACACGAGATATGGGCTGGTAAAAAGACTCATCACAATGACAGTGGTCAGCAGCAGACGCATCATCAAAATGTCACCTTTAGACTATTCTTGGCCGGAGAAAAATTTCCGCGTGCGATTACCGTACCGTCTTGAAACACGAGATAGCTCTGCCATCCATAGAAAAACAAGAGGCGGGCCACCTTCACAATCGCTGATGGTGATTCACCATAAAAGAGTGTGACGGTCCGATCCGGATGTTCCGGGTGGCGACAGGAGATAAGAAATGCCAGATTTTGTCCGTTGTAGGAGCGTCCTTCAATCGTGGCACCGCCCTTCTCCAACGAGATCTGATCATGACAGCCGCTCACGGCCCAATCCGCGGCTTGATTGACATCCGGGCTTCCCAGCACGAGCAGCGATGCAGGAAATCGCGCGGTATCATCGTCCTTCACCGAGATAGTATTGTGTTGGTCTTGGGCCACCAGTCGTTTGGCCAGGTCTACATATGGCTGACGTTCCGCATCGGTGCCGCGAGTCGGTAAGAGTACCGAACGCTGCACATCGGTAACGAAAACGTTCAGCATAGGCGGGATCTCTCGCCGGTCTAGACGACGGAACGTGTCGAAGTTCGGATCTATCTCGATGCTCACCGGTCGAACCGGAACAGGCACGGTGACCGCCTGCTCGGCAGAATCGAGACGAAGCCAGATGACCATAGATTGGCCATCAGAGGTCTCGACTTTCGCGGGCAGCATAGCGCGATAAGGTGCTCCTGATTGAGCGAGGGACAGTCGAACCTCATAACCTCGCTGTCCACCTTCCGTTACCTCATGCACACGCGCATCTTCTATGGTGAGGATCGGCGCACCACTCTGTTCGATCCATTGAGCAAAAAACCAACGGAGGTCAGCGCGACTGACTCGTGAGAACGCCTGCTCCACGTCATGCCAGTCGGCATAGGCACTGCCATGCTCGCTCACCAGCTGGCGAATCCCTTTCCAGAACGCCTCCTCGCCAATTTCATGACGGAGCATATGGAAGACCATTGCAGTCTTTTGATAGCCGATCGCATTATCCTTCTGGTCGGTCTTATGGGTGAACTTGCTGATCGGATAATCTTCTTCGGGTCTGACATAGAGAGCATAGCCGAGGGTCATGAGGCGCCGTTGCTCGCGGGCCTGCTCTGTAGTTCCCGTCAGTTCCTCGTAATAATAATTCGCCAAATATGTCGTCAAGCCTTCTACCCAATTGCCGGAATCGGGACGATTGAACACCCAGTTCCCGATCCATGAATGCACGATCTCGTGGCCCAGCGCATACGGCTGAATATAGTGCCGCTTGATGATGCCACTGCCAAGTAGGGTAAACGACGGCATGCCCAGGCCACTTGCGAAAAAGTTTTCCACGACCGCGAACTTAGGAAAAGGATACGGCCCCAACAATGTCGTATACGTTTCCAGATAGCGGACCGAGGCGTCGAGATATTCTTGAGCCAGCTGCGCGTCTTCCGGAAAAAGGTAGGTGGCAATTTCAATGCCTCTCCAGTGTTGCTGCTTTTTCACAAAACGATTGGCGACCAGTGTCAAAGCTTCTGTGGGCGATCCGATGTCCCATTCGGCAACCATTTTTTCTTCGTGAATCGCCTGGGACTCCAGCCGGCCATGCGTCACCGTGAGCCATGTTTTCGGCGTGAGAACACGCACTCGAAATGTCGGCAACGCACCTGGCATGTCGGGGTACCAATGGGTCTCGCCGCTCAAATAGACCCCCTCAGGGCCGATGTGTCCGGCTGTCTCGCTGGGAGTGACGAAGCGGAGATGACGAGGTTCACGCGGAGGATCATCGATGATCCCCTCATACTGCCATTCAAGAGTGAGCATTTCACCAAGCGCAGGTGAAGTATCAAAGCCGACCTTCACGTGTTGAGTGCCCGAGTCGCCATCCGCCGATAAGTTCGACATTGTGACAGAAGACGCACTGTTCCCCTCGCCGGTTGCGATGCGGACCCTTGAAATCTTCAGGGCCTGATTGAGGACAAACGTGAGGGAAGATAAGGAGGACGTAAGAGCCTTACACGTGACTCGATCGATTACATGTAAGCGATGGCCCTCTGGATCAAGTTCGACTTCCATGTCATGTGATAATACTTCGGCTTGATGATGAGTTGATCCATCGACGGCTCCGGGACCGCTTATTGACTGCTGCGCATGGGTTTGCACAGCTAGGCCAAATAACAAGACGCCGACAAGAAAAGCCGTCAGCCGGTTCGCACAAGTTGTACTTATCCGCACAGCGCTGTGCCGCCGTTACGCGGGCTCAAAGAGAGCATCGACAAATTCCTTTGCATGAAAATCTTGAAGGTCTTCCGCCCCCTCGCCCACGCCGACTAGACGAACGGGGATTTTCAGCTCTTCAGCGATGGCCACGACGATTCCGCCACGCGCGGTTCCATCAAGCTTCGTCAGCGCAATTCCGGTCACCCCTACGGCCTCTTGAAACTGCTTGGCTTGCGAAAGCGCGTTCTGTCCAACCGTCGCGTCAAGGGTCAACAGCACTTCATGAGGCGCGCCGGGCACCTCGCGCGCGAGCACACGGGTGACCTTCCGCAATTCGTCCATCAAATTAGATTTGGTATGGAGCCGGCCCGCAGTGTCAATCAAGACGACTTCCACTCCGCGTGCTTTAGCCGCCGCCAGACCATCGAACACGACTGCGGCGGGATCGGCGCCATGCCGGTGGCGAATGACATCCACGCCGATGCGGGCTCCCCACATTTCGAGCTGTTCAATGGCAGCCGCACGAAATGTATCACCGGCCACCAACAATGTTTTTCGGCCCTGTTGTGTGAGCCGCTGTGCGAGCTTCGCAAGCGTCGTGGTCTTACCAACTCCATTGACACCGACGGCCAGGATAACAAAGGGGTGTGCAGTGCGTTCGACCATACGTTCCAGCGGTTCAGCTTCACACGTTCGGAGTGTCTCCAAGATTGTGCTCTTCAGTACGTCTAAGACGCCTTCGGGCGTGCCATTTCCGCGGGACTGTCGCACACGAGCCATAAATCGGTCGACCGTCCGGATTCCGAGATCCGCGGAGATGAGGGACACCTCCAGATCGTCCAACATCTCAGGCGAAGGCCCACGGCCAATGAGTCGGTCCACGGACTGGCGCACCTTATCTCGTGTCTTCGTGAGGCCATCACTGAGGCGTTGCAGCCAACCCATCTTGAATCCCTTTAATGCTTCGCTATGGCGGTGGCACGTTGACGTGAAGATTCGGCAGCGCGCGGCGGGCTCATCACGGGTATTGGCGTGACGGCCAGAAGCAGGGCACGTTCTTTTCGCCGCATACGACGGGCTTCAGCCGCACTGCGCTCGTGATCATATCCTAACAGATGCAAGACTCCATGAATCAACAGCACTGCAAGTTCACGTTCCACCGGATGCCCATGTTCGGCCGCCTGTTTAGCAGCCCTAGGCACGGAAATCACCACATCCCCTAACAGGACGGAGCGTGGACCTGGGCCTTCACGCATCGCAAAAGCCAACACATCAGTCGTCACGTCACGGCCTCGATACTGCGCATTTAATCGCCGCATCCGTCGATCCCCAATGAACTCGATACTCAACGTAGCCTTAGACTCTCCGACCGCCGATAAAATTCGTTCAATAAGATTCCGAATGGCAGGCAGACGTAGAGAGGTACGGCGAAGTCCGGTTCGTACGAACACCGGCATTAGTGAGGCTGGCTCTCGTGCCCGTCTCCAGGGCGAGTTTGGTGTGGCTTGGCACGATCCGGTCGACCCGGGCGATGTTGTGGTCGTCCGGATGGCGCAACTTCATCACGCAACGCTCCATGGCGATCGTAGGCTTTGATGATGTCCTGAACCAATCGATGGCGCACCACATCCCTTTCATCGAAATAGCTGAAATTGATGCCCGGAATATCTTTCAAGATCTCTTTGACTTCGATGAGGCCGGATACCCGATCAGAGGGAAGATCGACTTGAGTGATGTCACCCGTCACCACTGCTTTGGAATTGAAGCCCAATCGCGTAAGGAACATTTTCATCTGCTCAGCCGTTGCATTTTGCGCTTCATCCAGAATCACAAATGAATCGTTCAACGTACGGCCGCGCATAAACGCCAGAGGCGCGATTTCGATTTCACCGCGTTCGATCAGTCGGTTCGCCCGCTCCAGGTCCATCATGTCATACAGGGCGTCATACAGCGGCCGTAAATACGGATTGACCTTCGCATACATATCACCGGGAAGAAACCCAAGCTTCTCTCCCGCCTCAACGGCCGGCCTCGCTAAAATGATACGGCTAATCTGTTTACGCGAAAGTGCGGCCACGGCCATCGCCATAGCGAGATAGGTCTTCCCGGTCCCGGCTGGTCCGATAGCGATGACGATATCGAATTTCTCTATGGCATCGAGGTAGGCTTTTTGGGCGGCCGATTTCGGAGAAATCAGTCGTTTTTTAGTCGCGATGGGTACAGTACTCAGGAGAAGGTCTTTCAGCGAGGTAGACCCGTTGCCTCGTGAAGCCCGGAGCGCCAGCGTGACATCTTCAGCACGAAGTTCATATCCTTCACCGGTCAACGCGGCCAATTCGGTCAGCACATCTTCCGCATGCCGAACGCTGTCGCTTGCCCCATCCAGTGAGAGCTCGTCCCCACGTGCCGATATTCGCACCCCGAGTTCATCTTCTATCATTTTCAGATGGAGATCGTGGCGACCGAATAGACTCGCGGTATTGGTCCCGTCTCGTAGCTTAAGCTTACGCACGCCTGGTGTGAATATCCCTCCTGAACTTGGGATTATTCTAACAGAGCGGCAAATGGCGTGACAAGGCGAGTAGTGAGACGAAAGTTTTTCGGAAGCGGCATGCGCGAGGAATTCACCGGGGCAGAGAAGGTCAAATCAAATTCTTGAAATGCTTTGGCCTGTTCATTATCGGTTGCAGTGACGCGAACCTTATATTTGCCGACCAGCTTGCCCGTCAGCGGCCATTCAATTCGGCCCGTCACTTTATCGATATTCATACCAGGCGGAGCGAGCTCAAGCGCGTAGGCCAATTGATCGTCATCGGGATCCTTTGCGCTCACTGCATAGACGAACCGACCTCGCTCTAACTTGGTGGGCGGCACGGTGGTAATCGTCGGCGGACTATTGACGATCGTAATAGCGTCCGAGAGTTTTGACCTGCCTGTGCTGGTCGGATCCGAAGGCGTCACCTGTACAACAATCGTGTCGCCCTTGGCAAATCCATTCGTGTCCAGCTCACTTACGTCTCCATCAGCCACCTCACTATTATTCCGCCACCAGCGGTATCGGTATTCGATGGGATCATCATCTGCGTCCGAACCGGCAACCTGCGTTTGAATGCGGTCCCCTACTCGGATCTCGGCGGGGTCGAAAACAACTTCCGTGACTTCCGGTGGCGTGTTCCCAATCACAGCTTCCGCCCGGACCGGCGCCCCTTCCGCCGTGCCATCGTAAGGGACGACTTCAACAAAGAGCCGATCACCTCGTTTTATGACCTTTGCATCTAATGTCGCGTAAGTTACACGGGAGTTATTGATCTTCCACTGCTGACGATACGTAATAAGGTCTCCATCAGCGTCAAATCCCTCCACTTGTACATCGACCGGGTGATTGAGAGCGGCTGAGTTTGGAACGATACGGACTGACCGAATAACAGGAAGATGATTGCCGGGCGAGACGGATGTTCCCACGTCACCGGTTTTCGACGACTCAACAGTACAGCTAGCCAACACAATTGACGCCAGGAGCACTTCAGAAGACGCTCGAATGAGTCTGCTTCTCACGTCAGTGTCCATTACAAACGCTTGACCTGTATCTCATCAGTCCCGCTGCTGATTCCAGGAAATATAGCGACTCCACGAACTCAATGCCGGTTTACCGCATACCCGATTCAAGGCGCCCGTGCTGGTTTGGATTATACCGGTGAGTCCGCCGGTACATCCTGTCACGCTGGCCCCCCCCGAAGAACCAGTTCCTTGCGCCCCTAAGTGGACCGCCATTTGAGATGGGAGCCCAGTCCCAAGATCGATTTTATTATTCGATATGGTGTTACCGCCGCTACTCGATGTTCCGATCGTTGATTCCTTGTAGGCTGTCCCTGTCAAGTAATAGAGGCCATACAAAGAGCCGTTCCCCGTGATCGTGCAAATGTCGGCCGAGGGAGTGAAAGATGTGAAAAATACGCTTCCACCTAAAATGACCGGCGCACTTAACGCTCGTTCACCGCTTGTTGTTAAGCTGACACGCCACCCGTGCTTGCCTTGAATCGCTCCAACAAGAGAGGTGGACCCACTATCAAAACTGCTAATCGCCGTACCACCGTTACTGACTCCTGACACGGTGCCTCCACAACTGATACAAATTTGTGCGCTGGAGACATCCAGTAGATCACTTTGAGCACACGATGTGATTGAAGTTTGGGTGCATCCACCCGTCAACACTGGATCTTTGACTCCGTAGAATGACTGAACATCGGTATTGCTCTTGTCGTTTTGATCGAAAAACCGTCCCGTCCCAAAATACACCCACAGATTGTTGGAATCATCGACGGTGACAGTGGCAGCGGCCGTGATGGGACCAATCCTTGTCGTCGTCCCACAGGTGCTCCCGCAATAACTGCTGAGTAAGGTCGTTGGAGTTTGACTGTATCCCCAACTGGTCGCCGTCGTACTGCCGCTTGCTGTCGTGAGTCGATACATACTGCCAAACCATTTCGGCGTACCAGTCCCATTGCTAATCACATTGCCCCCATACGCCACATCGACTCGGTAATCGAGGTTGTTGTCGACAGTGATGAGGTCCCCCATGAAGGAGTTGGCATCGGATGTTGAAAAAGGGGTAATGGCGCCAACCGATCCGGTCTTCAGCTCCATCGCAAACATTTTGCTTGTTTGCACCGTGGTCCCATTATAGCCAGTGGGGCCACTGCCGAAAATCGCAAACCACTTGGCATTGGTATTACTGGTCTTGGCATCGCCAGACGGATTGACGCGTAAGACGGCCGGATAGCTGGTGGTGAGTCCCAGTCCTGGGTCTTCAAAGATCCCAATCAAGACAGGGTCGTGTTCCGGATCGGTGATGTCCAGCACGAAATAGGCGCTGTAGAACGTACGGACTTCACTCGGACCAATGGTCCCGTCATTGTTAAAATCAGCCTGGTACCTCATCGGTGGCGCCCCAGTCGAGTCGGTGCAATTTCCGCAGCTCCCACCGAATCGCATCCCGCCGATCAGAATCGTTCCCCATCCCCCTGGATGCGTGCCTGTCGGCCCATCATCGGGAAAGATGCGAACTTCCGAGACCTTCGGCTTTAGATCGACATAGTAGACGTGATCGTAATCAGTACGGGCCAGCCACTGAAGGTGTGGCAGTAAATGATAAGGGATGAATCCCCAAAGCTCTGCACCAAGCGGCGGCGTACTTCGCACCGCACCCGTACCGGTCGTACTAAACCACCCGTGCTCTACGGTAGTCGTGCTCGGGTCATCGCCTCGGTGATAAAAGCCGGCGTTAAAGGCATGCAGCATGCCGTCATTCGCGCCGATATAGGCAACTTGCCGACGGCCCTTCCACCGTTTATAAAAATCGCCATACGTCGTATCGCCATAGATGACGTCATACCGTTCCTTCGGGTCTCCCACGATCGTTGGTGTGGAATCGATGGGATCACCATACTTCCAGACGGCGGTGGTGCTGCCTGTCACAATCCGGCGGTCTCGCAATAGCTGCTGTTCCGTGCAACTCGATCCGGAGGCATAGCCGTCGCAGCCACGGATAAAATTAATGATGCCCGTCGAGTTCAGAGGTGAAGTCGCCGACCGTAAATACGGCGCCAGCGTCGCGCTATTCGCCAATTTGAACTCCATCATCGGCTCGGTACTGACCTGGACACGTCCATCCGCATTCACATCAATCCAGGTCAAGAGATGACGGCACGTGACACCGGCCGTCGCGCTCGTGCATGTGTCACCTGGGGTCAAATCAGCAAGTCTTCTCCCCGCTTCCCAAATGGGGAGAATGCTCTTTAAGGGGACACCTGAGTCGAATGGAGTCGTGCTGTCCGCTTTGCCATCAGCCGGACTGGTATCGTAGTATCGGTCAACCAGGACCTCGTTAGTAGTGGGATCGAATCTCGTTTGGATGATATTGTCTTGACCGAGCACAAGCCTTCCATCGCCGTTTGTATCTTCTCGTAAGTTTCCGTAACTGTCGACGAAGAGGCCGCGCGTATATCCAGTCCACTTTATTTCCGCGCCACTGACACCGGCAAACTCCGCTGGGAAGAAGAACGCTTGATACAGCGCCCCTTCACCTGTCGAGGAAGATGCCAAGACAGACGCCGAGGTGCCCGATGCGGCCTTCTTGAGAATATCCGCGATGGCCAAATTGACTTGTGTTTCTAAGTCGCCTGCTTCGGACGCATCAAAGTACGTGTCGGGTACGCAATCCCCATCAACATCCCATTCCGCACTACTCGTGCTCGTGCCGGTTCCTAGGTTTGAACCGGCTGGATAGGCACACGCTTGCCCTGTGGAATCTGGAACACCATTCAACGTCCCCATATCGGTAAAGCCGCCGTACTTGGCGGCAGAGGCCAGTGTCGATGCTCCAGCAGTACCGCCCATCGCATTGACGGCGTAGAATGCAACGTTTTGTTTATTAGGAAGATCCGACCGTAGATCGTGAGTCTGGCCATAGAATGCTACATCGTCCAAGCGGCTCGTGGTGACGCCAACCTGGGAACCGGTGAACAGATTCCCAAACGGCGTTTGTAAGTCAGGGGCATTATCGTCACCTTCCGGGACTCCCGGGCTAATCATCAGGACAAAGCTCTTGCAGCAGGAGACGTTTTGCCCGCTTAGAGGGGTTGCGCAATTTCCTGTCGAGTCTTTGGTACAAAACCAAAAGGGATCGCCCTTTGTGCTAACCGTCGCCGTAAAGTCCGCTGGGCTGTTGTTATAGCAAGCGCCTTGGACATTACGGTAGACACAGAGGCCTTCGTAAAGCGCTTCCGCGATTGGCGCATGCGTCTGAATGTGTTCATTCCGAACGTTGGTAATTGCAGACGGATTAAATTTGTCGTCAAAATTAAACTGCATGGCTCCGGCTTTGCCGGTGTCCGCATGCGCGAACATGACGCCGACATGCATATTATCGAGGCGCATTTTCTGAAAGAGCCCCAATGAACGGTCACGCTTATAGCACACGCGATGGCCAGCAAAATTGGCATCACCCACAATACAGTTCCCACTCGTGCTGCCCGTTCCTGAGGGAACATCAGGCTCTGTACGTAGATCCACGCCAAGTTGGTAGACAATGGGAGCACTACCGCCACTGCCATCGAATGGATCCGCTGAAGAGTTTTTGTTGATGGAAACCTGTCCTTCTCCCAATCCGAAGAACCGACCCGTGGGAGTAGTGGCACTTCCAGCGGTATCCGCCGAGAGGCCACTCGGGACACGGCCCGGCAGTGTGGCGGTTGGGACAAACTTCACATATCGCCAGCATGGACTGCTGTTATTATTGCATGTATTGTTCGTGCCATTTTGACCGGTGACATTCTCACTTGCTAGTGTGTCGGCGGTGCCATCCGTATTCGACGATGCTGGCTTTGAAGTACCACCAATAAGCGCCTGGTAGGCCACATCCTTCTTCCGCATTCCCAACCAATTCAGGAAATTTCCGTCCCAATAGGAACTACCACAAGGGTCTGAGACCGCTGCCTTCACCGAGCCATGAGTGTACGGGGTATTCTGACTTCCGGCGCTATAGCATCTGAGTGGGTCGAATATGCCATAGTACGATTTAGCGGAATTAAATGTGTCACTGGGACTTGAGACTGTCGCAGTATTCGCGCTGACACCATTATCGGATGAGACTAAATCTAATCCTCCCGTGCCGGCTAGATTGATATTCGCTGCATATTTACCTGCTGTCACGGTTCCGGTGAGCCTAGAAATCGGATAGCTGCCATAGGCTGCAGGCACAGTGGCATCCGACAGATCCACAATGAACAGAATATTCGGTGGCACCGCTTTGTTGATGAACACGGGGTTCCAAGTGTACTTGTCCATTGTCGGGGCGGTTTGAGCCAATGCATTCACGACCGACATGAATAGCACCGCCGCGAGTCCTGCCACAATCAGACCGATATGTTTCATACCACTTGTCCGATTCATGGTATTTCCCTCCTCCGTCAGAACGACCGCCACACTATCGCGACATCATAAAGGTTGTCTGGTGGGTGCTATATCCTTCGTTGGCAACTTTCACCAGTCGCGGTGCAGGCATAGATGGCGACAATGCGGCTGGCCGTACTGCTGGTCGTCGTCGTGGCACGGCAGTCTAGGCGGTACATGATGTCGACTCCCCCGCCGGCCGTGCCGCCGGCAGCGCCTTCGTACCCCGCTGCAAATTGAAGCGCGCCACCGGCCCTTGGGCGCGCATACAATCGATCGATATCGCCTAAGACGGTGTAGGCGCCAACCGTTTGGACTGTGTTGGCCGTACCGGAGCCAGTGGGGACATCAGCACTATTATCCGACTGTCCCATGATTTCGCCTTCTAAAATGGTTTGATTAAGTACGGGGCCACCGTTAAGCGTGATGAAGGAGTCAGGGACTTTTCCTTGGTCAATAGTCTGTTGAATGATATTGACGCCGGTCCCCACGCACGATTCGGCCGCCGTCGCCGCTGCTTCGCCGGTCCGTTGGAATCCCGCCATGCGATTTTCCATTCCCGTGACGGTCAGCGCGGCGATGCCGATGACCGTCATGATCACCATGACGAGCATAATGGTGACAAGGGCGATGCCCCGTTCATTCATCACAACGCCTCAATCTCGCATAGTCTTTTGGTCTGACTCATAGTCCAAGGTTTCGCGTTTCGACCGTCCTCGTAAAAACCCGGCGGCGCAGCGTGTTGTTGTATCCGACATCCGAGGATAGTAAGTGGTCTTCTACAAGGAAAGGTGTCGGAGAGCTGGATGCCGCCCCGGCACTCTCGCCAAACCCCTGATCCGTGCGCGGCTGCCTTGCCACGATATTGACACGGACCAACCGAATGGTGTCGTTGGCGGCTCCGCCGGGGACCGGAGTGTGCACCGGCGTTCCTGGTGCGCCTCCTCCCTGGCATCCCGCGGTATTCGGCAGAAAATCATAGCAATCAAAGACGTTGGCGGTACCGCCCGGCTGGTCGTCCACCGTGTTATCCGCGACTCCCCCGTTCACGGTTGCTACACACCCATCGCAACCATACGCGAGTTGCAAGTCTTCGATGCCATCTGCGATTGACACGCAGGTATTGGTTCCTACAGTACCGTTACAATCGATCTTGGGACCAAGCATCGGTGCCACACCGCGAACCAGGCATGGTGCGTTTCCCTGGCAGAGCGCGGCATTCGTATCCGTGGCTCTGATTACTTGATATGTAATGCATTGAAGCAGATGGACGGGAGTGCCGGCAGGAAAAAATACCGGCGCTAAGACGCTCGTGCCTCCCAAGCTTAAATTATCCCCGGAGGCCGTCACATTGGCCGACATAACACCACCGACCGATACCGTCTGACCGCCTGTACCCAGTCCAGCGGTTGTCATCGCGCTCACTGCGCCAGGCGTAAGCGGCATGGTAACAAATGGTCCGGTCACATCACTTTGAAGAGTCCAGAGCGGCGCCACCGTACTCGTAGTTGGTACGACGAGAGAGATGGAATCAGGACCCGTGTCGTATCCTGTCGAATTAAAATCGGCAGGAACAATTGCAGTGCTGCAATTTCCTACTGCGCCTGTCATGCCAAATCCTGCCATTTTGATATCGTGCGAGAGCAATTCGATGGCGATCCGTGCATTTTGCTGCGCTTGTGCCGTTTGATCGTTTATTTGCGTGGCTTTATTACTCTCCGTGAGAGCAGTAAATCCTGCGGCAATGATGACGGTAGCAACCGCCAGCCCGATCATGAGCTCAACCAAAGTAAATCCCTGCTGGCTCCAATTCGATCGTCCCCTGTTTAGGTAGCTCTCCAATGCGGTCCTCATTCAGGTGCAACGACCGCGTTCAACGTCACTGTTCGCGTTCGTGCGGTCGCTGCGGATCCCGTGTTTCCAGTCCATTGGACTTGCACGGTAACGGCACTTTGTTTCAGTGACGGATTCATAAGGATGTCATTGACTGTGACCCGGCCCCGGACGGCACCAAGCCGCGCGGATTCAAGACGAGCTTTCCATTGGGTGTAATCACCCCTTGCCATCGTGTTTGTCGTCGGCTGGGTGGACGCTACGGATGTGTCGATGTTGGTATAGACTATGGCGTTTCGTCGATTGTATTGGATGCGTTCCACCATGTCGGCGGCGAGGTTACTGGCGAGTGTTAATTCGTTTGCATCTACATTCCGGCTTAGCGCAATGCCTTGCATGCCCGCGAGTGCCATGAGGCCAACTGCGAGCACGATCGCGGCAATCATGCTTTCCAGAAGCGTAAATCCAGCTTGGCCCCACGAATGACGATCATGACTATTTGTGGATTCCGACATTTGCATGCTTCCTGCGTCACGAGCACGTGCTTGATGGGCACCAGCGGACCTTTCCGCCAGTGTTGATGCCTATTGAATAAACGAGTGCAGCGTTTTGGTTATTAGTTAGGGTGATCGTCTGAACACTGTTCCCAAGATCACTCATCCGAAGTCCTAATGAACCGAATGTGACTGTTTGCGTGGAGCCGACGGGTAGGACAGTCGCTGTCACACTTGCAGGTAAGGTGACGGGTGAAATCGCACCTCCAAAACTAGCCTGATATTGCCCTCCACTGATTGTCGCTAACGTCATCGTCACTGGCGCGTTTCGATTCATCGCGGCCATTCGCGCCAAGCTGAGATTCGCATGTAAATCTGTCGTGGCCTGTCTCAGTTGTGCGCGCGCATTCCATACCGTGTAATTGGGGATTGCCAGCGCAACTGCAATCCCTACGATGGCGACGACAACCATCAACTCCAATAATGTAAAGCCGGCATCAGAGGCCTTTACAGAAGGCACAGAGATTTTTGGCACAAACACAAGCATAGCGGTGGAAAGTGTAGCATGCGCTATGCCGACAGCCGTGTGGCTGACTGGATTAGCTTAAGTGTTTGAAGTTACGGCTGATGAGGAGAGACCGGACAGAAATGAACACTATATACGTCACTTCAAGGACAGACAATTTGCGGCGGTGCTAGTACCTTTCCTGCCAAGTGCCGGGAGCGACGTAGACTACTGGAAGGCCGCGAAACAGCCCGTTGCGAAAATCATAGTCATACCACACTTCTATAGGGATAGAGGTGCTCGACGCAGCTAAGATCCGGCCTTCTACGAGAAGGGCCCCGAAAAGACGGGGCTGCCCCTCATATGAGAGATCGCCAGGCGTCGAAAGGACGCCATTCAAATGGATTCCGGACAAGGTGACAGGGATCCGTGTGGCGATCGAAGAAGACCGGTCCTTGGGCGGACTGAGCACCGGTACTGATTTACCGACTCCCTTCGGTCTCAATTCAACATGGGCATTCACTACAAACAGCCCCTCAGCATAATCCACGTCTATTAGTAGACTTCCAAGATTATCGGGACGCGGCGGCTGTCGATCGAGGGTATCAATAAAGACGAGGCCCCGATTATGGCCCATTGCTTGAGACCGAAAAACTTCCTCAACCGTCAACCCAAGCCCTAAACCGATTATGCCATTGCGATAGAGCATGCCGCTCCCGTCACGCGTGTAGTAGGAGCCGTATTGCATCGCGTACTTCTTCAACACATCATACGGCCACACGTCATCGTGTAATCCTGGAAATGGATCCCGGCGTGGATACACATTGGAAGGAAGCACCTCCGAGGGAGGCGCAAAAATGAGATCGCCGCCGATCCAGATATTGAGCCAACGATCTTCCCGACTGAGCATGTCCTCGTATGATTGTCCGGTAACCGGCGCCAACTCGGTCTTGACGGGGACATCTTCGCGCCGACCGAGTTGCACATTTCCTTTTGTTTTGATATCGCCCCAGTGAAGCCACACGGGCAGGGACGCCCCTGATGGGACTGTCACGCCGTTGTTGCCTACTTGCACTCCGGCATGAAGCGGGGGCGTCATCAAAGCACCGAGCTGTAGGGCCACCGTCCTGGTGTAATGCTTAGCTTGTGCCGTGACTTCAACTGAACACAGAAACCCAGGCCTGGTTGGCCCATAGACTTTCAATGTCTGAACGCGTCCTAGCGAGCGTAAGGATCGAAACCAGCCGTCAACGGGATCATTGAGCAGATGATCATCCACCGGCCGTGCGACATCATACATCAGATCCGGAGTTTCGCTGGACCCGGAAAATTGAGAGCGGCCCGCTGCATCGAAAAACGATGGGCCGCTGTCTGGAAGATCATATCGATGCAACAAAACACTTGCCGCACCGGCCGGCATCGATCCTGGATCGTGAAACCACTGCATGACTATGTCCAAGCCGGCCTCGGCAAGATGGCGAGCGTTGGCTTCATCCTTATTAGCTGACACCTGAAGAATTTCCTGGGTGGCGAGATTCATCGATACCATGCCCAGGACCATTAAGATAAATATGATGAGCATCACGCCAAGGAGTACCGCACCTCGCTCGGACTTGATCTGTTGAACCATATCGTTCACTTTCTATTTACCGTCCGCGCAATCCAACTTCGTTCACGACAACTTGTCGATCATGGCCGACGGCAAACTCAACTCGCACCCTGGAGACGGAACCCGGATCTGTCGTCGGTTCTCCTTGCTTGTTCAAATAGGTGAACTGAAATTTTGTCACGTCGGCAGCAATCGTGTTGGCCCCGCCATCGACTTGTCGCATCACGCTCTTTTTACCGTTCAGGGTGGTACTCAGATAGTAGCGAAGCCGGTTCGAAACAAACACTTGGCTTCCCGCTGGGAAGGCCGTCCCTAAAGGCGCCGTGAGGGTCAGCAATGTCCGCCTCCCGTCGACCGCAAGGCGACCTTCTGCACAATGCTCCGCGGAACAGATGACAATGTGCTTTCCCCCGCTCCAGTTCGACCCGTCGAGGACTGGCAATTCGCGCTGCAATGCCGATACCGGTTCCGTGACAATCGTCGCAAGACCTTCCAGATTGGCGAGGAATTCAATCGTTTGAGCGCCCAATGAAACAATGGCAGGTGAGTTGGTGGCCGAACCGGTGCCGGCAAGACGTAACTCCTCCTCAATGACATGAAGACCTAATCGTTGGTCTTGGTGTCGGCTGATGGTTTCCTGCTGGGCCGTGAGCTTTGACTCAAACAAAGTGAAGGCTTGAAATGTGGCTGAGAGTATGATCGCCCCGGAGGCCACGGCCACCAACACTTCAGTGAGACAGATTCCGATGTTGTTATGCAGCTGGTACATAACAGGATTCCACGATCAATGAAGACCCACATAGGCAGGATTGACGCGAAATGTTCCGGTTTCCATCGATCGCGATCGACCTCCAATCTGAAGGTGGCGACAGCCTTAATGAGGACTATGCCGGTGCTCTCCAGCGGACCGGTTTGCATAGGCTGAACGGTCCATACCAGACGAAGGCCGTCTTGTTCAGAAAGCCCGCTGTAAATACCGTCGCCGGCGAGCGCATCACCCTGGGTCCCATCATCCCGCATCCGGATCTCCGCCACACCGTCCCCATCCAAATCATCCGTCAGCAAGGCTTCCCAAGGACCGCTCCGTTTTACCTCCACGCGCCCTTCAGCCATTGCCAACGCCTGCGTTCCTTTTGCTCCATCCACAAGTCCCTCATTCGACCATTGAAACATGGATGCAATGCCAAGGACGGAGAACGCCAAGATCACCATGGCTACCATGACCTCAATGAGACTGAACCCTCGCTCACCCAGACTCCGTATCATCGTTGACCCACCGGCTGCCCTCTTAAGCATTGACCCGTCCCGTAATACTGACCGTCATGCGCCAACGTTCACCTCGACTATTGGCGAATGTGACCGTGTTCGGGGTGGCCGTGCGCCCGCTCGGATAAAACGTCACCGATGGACCGTTCGAAAGTGTTTGGATCGTGATGTCTTTGCCGGAGAAGCTATATGAGCGCAGCACGGAGTAAGGGGCGGCGACAAGCTCCGTACGAATATGTGTCATGGACGGGTCGAAGACGACACGAACTTTCTCGCGCCCCGACATGGCTAAGTGGCGAGCCGCTCGAAGTTCCGCAGCAACTTCTGTCCGTACCGCCTTCGCTTGGTATCTCGTCGCGGCCGACACGAATCCATCACTCAGGCACACCAGGACTCCGACTATCGCCAGTACGGTCATCAATTCGATGAGCGTCATTCCGCGTTGATCCATCATTTCCTCCAGCGTGACTTGACCGAATACGTCGACGCCCTTCGTTACTCAAAAGTCATGCCGGGGGTTCACCTCACCGCAAACGAACGGAATGGCTCACGACTACTTTGCAAGACTAATATATACGTATATTTATGGTATTCACAATGTCTGGGCGGAACAAAGGAAGCGAAAAGGAAAATTGGACAGGACCCGCCTATTCAGATACAGCCAGCAGACAATCGGATACAGGCGGTTTGATCACTGGGCTCGTGTGACGAACCCGATATACCAATCGAATAATTCCTGATGAAAAAACATGGAGACAATGGCCCCAAGTGCCAAAAATGGCCCGAATGGAAGGTATTGATCCCGCCGCAACACTTTCAATGTGATGAGTGTCACGCCGACGACCGCGCCGACGATGGCCCCGATCAGCATCGTTAGGACCACGGGTTTCCAGCCGAGAAATGCGCCGATCATCGCGAGTAATTTGATGTCTCCACCCCCCATGCCTTCTTTTCCAAAAAGATATGGACTGATCCAGGCCAAACCCAAGAGGACTCCACCCCCCAGCAAGAGACCAAGCACGGAATCCAAGAACCCGACCGGCAAGACCGTCACGGCGGCCAACACCCCGAGGCCAATGCCGGGCAGGGTAATCACATCCGGAATGATTTGATGATCGAGATCGATATAGGACACCACTAACAGAGCAGAAAATAAGGCGGCATAAATGACGGACTGCCACCCGACACCGAAGTACCAGAGGATAAGGCCATACGCGAGTCCATTGACAGCTTCGACAATCGGGTAGCGTGCAGAGATAAGGACATCGCACCTACGACAATGCCCCCTTAAAAAGAGATAACTCAGCAAGGGGACATTGTCCAAGGGGCTAAGGGCCGCATGGCAGGCCGGGCAGTGAGAGCCTGGCCACATGAGCGACTCCTTTCGGGGAAGTCGGTGAATAGCCACATTGAGAAAGCTGCCGATAAGAAGGCCAATGAGTAGCGCGATACCAAAATATATCCACGTCATCTCGGTCATAGGAAGAAGCTACTCGGGTTCGTTGAGCCTTAAGCCCTTACACGCCAGGTGCGCTATACCTTTATGAGGAGGCTCTAGGGATTTTCATCAATTTACAGGCGCTCCTCATCCCTGAGATAATGTCTACGTAGTTGATCTTTTATGTTGAGGCATACATGCAGCGAGCCCCCAAGGAGCGACGTGAATCCCCCCGACGGAAACGCCCTGAAGCCCTCACCAATCGAGAGCAAGAGATCCTCCAACTGATTTGGACGGGCCTGAAAAACAGGGAAATCGCCCAACGGTTGAAGATCAGCGTGAAGACCGTTGAGGCCCACCGTGCTACCATGATGAAGAAGGTTCGCGTATCGAATACGGCGCAGTTACTGAAAGCCGCGATCCAGGACGGCATGATCCAGATCCGCTAGATCCTCACGCCACCTCGCTGCCTCACAGCTTCAAAAATCGTAATCGCAGCAGCCGCGGACACATTCAATGAGGCGACGTGGCCCTGTATGGGGATTTTGATTCGCTCATCACATTTGTCCAGTACGCCGGGGCGAATGCCCTTCCCTTCTCCTCCTAAGACCAATGCAACGGGACCTCGAAGGTCCACCTCGGTATAGAGCTTCTCGGCTTTCACGTCCACCGCATACATCCACAAGCCATGTGTTTGAAGCGTTTCAATGAGCCGAGAAAGATTCGTGACGCACCCGACGTGCAGGTGATCAAGAGCCCCCGATGAGGCCTTTGCGACGGCGCCGGTCAATCCAACCGCGCGCCGCTCAGGAATGAAGACCCCATGTACGCCGGCCGCTTCAGCGGTTCGAAGAATCGCGCCCACGTTATGAGGATCTTCAAGCCCGTCTAGGATGACGAGAAACGGCGGTTCGCCGCGCTCCTTCGCCGTTCCCACGATCTCATCCACTTCTGCATAGCGCTTCGCCGCCGCCACCCCGATCACGCCTTGGTGCTTCCCACTTGGGACCAACCGATCCAGTACAGAGCGAGGCTCAACATGGATCGGCACCCGTGCGGCCTTTGCCAATTTAGCAATGTCGGCAAGTTGGCGATCCTGATGGGCCAGCAACAGTCGAAGCAGCGGACGGGCGCCGGAGCGCAAGGCCTCTCGCACCGCATGGAAGCCATAAATGATGTTCGCATCCTTACCGTTTCCAGCGGCTCGTTCCATCGGGTCGATCCTCGATCGTGATGCCGAGCGAACTCAGTTCTGCTCGAATGTCGTCGGCTTTCTTAAAATCCTTACGGCTGCGTGCCTCGTTCCGTTGGGCTATCTTGGCTTCAATGTCGGCATTGGTAATAACGGATCTCGCGCTGACTTTTTCTTCCAAACCGGTCTTCAGAGAGTCAGCAGGATTGAACTGCCACTCGGAGCCTTGAAATAAGCCTAGCACATGTCCGACAGCCCGAAACGCCTCACGCGCCTCCAGGCGCCCCTGACTGGACAAACCGTCCTCTAGCAGCTTGTTCACTTTTCCTCGGAAGTTTTGTAACGCGGCCAGCGCAGCAGGTGAATTGAAATCATCGTCCATCCCCTGTTCAAAGCTACTTTCTAATGCCTCTTTCTCGTCCCAGAGCCTGCTGTCCACAGCCGATGAAGAATGACTTGGTTCTTCGAGGCGTTGAAAAAGATCATAAAAGCCATCCAGCGCCCGTTTCGCTTCGTCCAGACTCTGGTCTGAAAAATCTACTGGACTTCGGTAGTGGGTCGAGAGAAGGAAATAGCGAAGCATTTCACCGGTCACCGCTTCCGGCCATCGGCTTTTCTCAAAAATCTCGCGAATCGTAAAGAAATTGCCCAGCGACTTGGACATTTTTTCTTGATTGATCCGGACAAATCCATTGTGGATCCAGTAGTGTGCAAACGGGTCACCTGAGGCACCGCTGGACTGCGCAATCTCATTCTCATGGTGAGGAAAAATCAAATCCTCCCCACCCCCATGAATGTCGAACGTCGAACCAAGGTGTTTCATCGACATGGCCGAGCATTCAATATGCCATCCCGGCCGCCCCAACCCCCATGGACTGGGCCATGCGGGTTCTCCCGGCTTGGCACTCTTCCAGAGAGCAAAATCCATAGGACTCCGCTTGCGCTCATCAATCTCGACGCGTGCACCCGCCTGCATGTCCTCGAGCTTACGCTTTGAGAGCATCCCGTAGGCCGGAAACTTCTCGACCTGAAAATACACGTCACCCTCGACCTCATAGGCCATGCCCTTCTCGATCAACGATCGCACCAGTCCTATGATCTCGGCCATATGCTCAGTAGCCTTGGGTTCCACCGTAGCCGGCTGCACCCCGATCCGCCGCATATCTTCATGGTACGCCGTAATGTACGTGGAGGTAATCTCCTTCCAATCTTTCCCCTGTTCCTGCGCCCGGCGAATGATCTTATCGTCGACATCGGTAAAGTTTTTGACAAACGTGACAGCAAAGCCGCGATAGGCAAGGTAGCGCCGGATCACATCAAAGACCAGCGCACTTCGTGCATGGCCCAAATGGCAATAGTCATAAACGGTCACGCCGCACACGTACATACGGACCGCGCCAGGCATAATGGATTCAAACAATTCCTTACGACCACTGAGCGTGTTGTGAATTTTTAAAGTCATGTCTGGTTGGGTAAATGTCTTTACAAGGTGCGGCGCTTCGGAGAAGGCTTAGCCTTGGGTGAACGCCTTGTTCGCCGCGCCGGTGTATTTCCTGCCGAGGACGGTCTTCGTAGCTGATCAGGCTCAGCACTGCGTGTGCGATGACCGGCGTTGTTGAACACCTTCTCCCAACTGCGAAGCTGTTCGAATGCCTGATAGTGAGTCAAATCAATGTTGACCGGGGTGATGGAGACCATGCCTTGCCGCACAGCTTCGTAGTCGGAATGCGTGTGGCGTTCCCAAGAGACACGAGTTCCGGCAATCCAGTAATACTTCCGCCCCCGAGGATCGACCTTCTCGACGACAGGACGTTCAAACCGGCGACGACTGAGAGACGTCATCTGGACACCTGTGATCGATGCCCGCAGTCTATCAGGAATATTGACGTTGAGAAATGTCTCCTCCGGTAAGCCCCGTTCGAGCACTGTTTTGGCAATCTGCCACGCATAATACGCGGCGGTCTTAAACTTGAAGTTCTGAGTGCCCTGTTGAGAGATGGCCAAAGAGGGGACTCCGAGCAAAGTTCCTTCCAGCGCGGCTGAAACCGTCCCAGAGTAGGTGACATCATCTCCAAGGTTCACCCCGCGATTGACACCGGAGACGACTAAGGCAGGAGGCTTGCGGAAAAGCTGTGTCACCGCAAGCACGACACAGTCGGACGGCGTCCCATTGACGGCATAGACATCTTTCTCCATACGAGTCAGCCGAAGGGGTTTGTGCAGCGTGATTGAATGACCGACGGCCCCCTGTTCCCGCTCGGGTGCCACGACACGGACGGTGCCTAACTTTCGCATGGCATCCGCCAACGCCCGCAATCCGGGCGAAGACACCCCGTCATCATTTGTCACCAGGATATGCATGATTGATTGGAACAAAAAAAGCTGCACGTGGCAGCTTTTCCATTCACGGTTGTTGAACGCTGAGCGGTAAGTTCCACCACTCAGCGCTCAAATGACTCCTGATCATTCAGCTGATTGGTCGGGGCGGCGGGATTTGAACCCACGACCTCTCGCACCCCAAGCGAGTGCGCTACCGGGCTGCGCTACGCCCCGACTCTATTCACGATGCCGTTGGTTCCCATGATCGTGTCTCAGCATCCATTTAGCGATCATAGGAATCCATAATCTTCAGAATGGTATGGAGTTCCCCCCGCACACGCTCAGCCAATACATGCGGTCTCATATCCTTGCTTACCTGGCGATTCCGCCGTGCCCAGAAGCGTTTAAGCCCCGCGATCGTATAACCCTCTTCGTACAGCATGCGCTTGATTTCCAGCACCTGTTCGACATCCCGTCGGAGATACAGGCGTTGATTACCACGACTTTTACGAGGTTTTAAAAATTTGAATTCAGATTCCCAAAAACGCAGGACATAGGCGGGAAGCTTGGTAATCTCACTGACTTCTCCAATTTTATAAAAAAGCTTACTGCCCAGCGGGGGCTTAGCCGGCATTATCGCCCCTCGTATGACGGCTCGTGAACGGCTGCTATTGATTGACGTACTTCTTGAAGACCTGGCTTGGGCGGAACGTCACAACTCGGCGCGGAGTGATGCCGATTTCCTGCCCGGTTCGAGGATTTCTGCCCTTTCGTGCACCTTTGCTACGCACCATAAAATTCCCAAATCCCGCGATCTTCACCGACTCTCCTTTTTGCAGCACCGACTTCAGCAGATTGAGGATGAGTTCCACGATGTCCGCCGCCTCTTTTTTCGACACGCCAACCTTCTCGAAAATTTCGTTGGCAATATCAGCCTTTCTCATACCTCCCCCCTGCTGCACGGTCATTCGCTGCTCTTCTTTTGGAGACGGTTCCAATTTTTCACCCCGATGTTAAGTTTTCCAATAACTTATGCGAGGTCTGCGGCCGTGTCAAGAAAATTCTTGACGTGAGGGGGTCTCGTCGTCATTTGGCAGGAGTTTGTATTCAATACTGTCCGCCAATGCTTGCCAGCTTGCCTCCATAATATTTTCAGAAACGCCAACAGTGCCCCATTTCTCTTTATGATCGCCGGATTCGAGTAAAACCCGTACTTTCGATTTCGTTCCGCGGCTGGCCGTGAGCACCCGGACTTTATAGTCGAGTAACGTTACTTCTCCAAGCTCCGGATAGAATTTTTCTAACGCTTTTCGCAGAGCATGGTCCAACGCATTCACGGGGCCAACACCGACGGCGGCGGTATGCTCAATTGATTCGCCGACTTTTACCATCACAGTGGCTTCTGAAATCGGCGCTTCTTTTGAATTCCGCTTCTCGACGATGACACGAAATCCCAACAATTCAAAGGAAGGCTTGTGTCGGCCGACTGCTTTCCGCATCAACAGTTCCAGTGAGCCTTCCGCGCCTTCATACTGATAGCCTTGGCTCTCCAATTCTTTCAGCGTTTCCAAGAGTTCCTTCAATTTCGGATTCTGTTTGGTCAGTTCAATGCCGTATTCTTCGACTTTTGCCAGCAGACCACTCCGTCCGGTGTAATCGGACACGAGCATCCGTTGGCGGTTCCCTACGGCCTCGGGAATGACGTGCTCATAGGTCGCGGGATTCTTCTGCACGGCATGGATATGAATACCGCCCTTATGGGCAAAGGCGGAATCGCCGACATACGGTTGATGCTTGTTCGGCATCAAATTGGCGATCTCGGTCACAAAGTTGGAGACTTCACGTAGGTGAACTAGACGGTGATCACTGAGCGCCAACCGCTTCATTTTGAGTTCGAGGTTCGGCAGGATCGAACACAAGTTGGCATTGCCACACCGCTCCCCAATCCCATTGATGGTGCCCTGAACCTGTACGATGCCCGCTTCAATCGCCACTAAAGAATTCGCGACGGCCATTTCGGTATCGTTATGTGCATGAATGCCTAACGGAACCGGAATGGCGGCCTTGACTGCCGAACAAATTTCTTTGATTTCCCACGGCATTGTCCCGCCGTTGGTATCGCAGAGAATGACGCGCTCGGCACCTTCCTCGACCGCCCGCCGGATGGTCTGCAAGGCATAGTCGGGATTCGCCTTGTACCCATCAAAGAAATGCTCGGCATCATAAAACACTCGTCGACCCTTGGCACGCAAATAGGCCACCGAGTCGCCGATCATCTCCAAGTTCCGAGCGAGGGAGATCTTCAGGGCATCAGTGACGTGGAGCGTCCAGCTTTTCCCGAACAGTGTGATGGTGCTAGTATCGGCTTGGAGAAGGGCCTGGATATTCGGATCTTTCTGGACGGCGTTATCCGCCTTCCTGGTGGAGCCGAATGCAACCACCGTCGCGTGATGCAACGGAATCGTCTTGATGATCCGGAAAAATTCAATGTCTTTCGGATTCGCGCCCGGCCAGCCGCCTTCGATGTACTGCACACCGAGCTCATCCAGTTTGTGCGCCACGCGAACCTTGTCTTCAGCCGAGAAACTGACATCCTCGGCTTGGGCGCCATCCCGTAGGGTCGTGTCGTACACTTCAAGCGGACGCGAGGAAGAGGGAAGGGCAGCAGGAGCAGAACGCTCGTGTCCGCGTGTTCCAGCCCGTTTCTTCGCAAGTTTTTTTGGCGTGTTTTTCACAACGTTCTCACGTGGCCAAGGAAGCCATGTCGTCTAATCCAAACGCGGCATGCAGCGATCGGATCGCTAACTCCACATATTTCTCGTCGATGACGCAGGAAATTTTAATTTCCGAGGTGCTGATCATCTGAATATTGACACCTTCTCGTGAGAGGACCTCGAACATTTTGGCGGCCACGCCGGAATGTGTCCGCATACCGACGCCGACGAGCGAAACTTTGGCAATGGATTCCGTCACCGTCATCGAGTTCGCCTCGATCTCTTTGACGACTCGTTGAACCAGATCGACGGCCTTTCGCAGTTCGGCGCGTGGGACGGTGAACGAAATATCCGTCAGCGAGCCTTGTCCAACATTTTGAATGATCATGTCCACGAGAATATTCGCTTCGGCCACAGGCCCGAAAATCCGAGCCGCAATACCGGGCCGATCCGGGACGCCGACTATCGTAATTTTGGCCTGATTTCGATCACCGGTCACTCCGGAGACCGTGACTCGTTCCATTTCTGCATCTTCTTTTGCCACGAGCGTTCCCTGTCCTTCCTTAAAACTGGATTGCACCTCGACCGGCACACCGTATCGGGCAGCGAATTCTACCGATCGACTTTGCAGAACTTTTGCCCCTAAGCTCGCCAGTTCGAGCATCTCTTCGTAGGCGACCTTCTTCAGTCGTCTAGCCGTCGGGACAATGTTCGGGTCCGCCGTATAGACGCCGTCAACATCCGTGTAAATGATGCATCGATCCGCTTGAAGGGCTGCGGCCAGTGCGACCGCGGTCAGATCGGAGCCCCCTCGTCCAAGCGTCGTCACATCGGACTGTTCGTTGATCCCCTGGAACCCCGCGACAATTGGAATGATGCCCTCGGCCAGCGCATCCTTGATTCGATCTGCCGTGATCCGTGCAATTCGTGCCTTCGTATGCGAACCGTTGGTGATAATGCCGACCTGACGTCCGGTAAAGGAACGAGCATTCACCCCTCGCCCGCGCAGCTCCATCGCGAGCAGTGCGATGGTGACTCGTTCACCGGTCGACAGCAGCATATCCATTTCCCGATCATCGGGACAAGCCGTCACCTCGTGTGCCAGCTTCACTAATCGATCGGTTTCACCGCTCATGGCCGATAACACGACCACCAGCGAGTGACCGGCCTTCTGAAAGGTCACTACACGTTCCGCCACGCGGCGAATACGTTCGATGCTGCCGACTGAAGTTCCCCCGTATTTCTGTACGATCAACGCCATGCTTACGATCTCGGGACCAAGCGAGCCATAAACTTCGTCGCATCCCGAGCGCCGGCCTTTTCGGCTTCTATTTCAGCTTCAGGTTCACTAAAACCACGCCCCTGTTTCGTGGACGCGGGCCCCTCATAAAACACATAGGGCGAGAGTCCATTCGCGATCGCGCGACTGCCCGGCGGCCTCCATGTCTCGCACAGCAACACCGTCCGGTAGGGGCCGAGCTTATCGAGCCGTTGGAGCATCGGCCCCACGATTTTTCGGTCACATGCTTCGATGATGTTGACCTTCTCCTTTGGATCCATCGCCGTACTCGGTCGAGAGGGCATCTGCATATGGACATAGGTCAGGTCCTTCTTGTTCAACTCCCGTAAGGCAGCCTCACCTCGGCTTTCAAAATCCGTGTATTCCGACTCGGCTAAGAGCCCGGGATCAATGGCTTCGAGGCCTGCACAGAGCCCGATGCCGCGATGGACATCGCTCGTCGAAATGATTGTCCCTGAAATCTGACGCTCTTCGATCAGTTTCGTCAATTGAGGGGTTTTTCCTTGCCCCCACAGCCACAGACAGTTGACCGGCTTCAGGCCGGCATCACGACGTGCATCATTCACCGGATGGCTGCTCAAAATATTCAGGGACGCTTCCATCAGTTTGCGCAGAATATCCGAGCCGTCCCCGGTCGGGAGATACTCGCCAATAGGCTTTCCCACCACCGCATGCGGATCGACGCAGGTCGCACGCGACTTTCCTCCGACCCAGACCATCAAATGCCGATGCCCTGTCCCGGGATAAAACTGGACCGACTCAGAACCAAGCTGCTCGTTGATCGCTTCGATCAGCTCACGGGCGTCCTCGTCTTCGAGACCGGTTGCAGCATCATCGTCAAGAATGACGGAGGGGGCGATTTTCTTAACGTCCGTTTTCGAGCCGGTGCCGGCCGTTCCGGCACGAAGCGTGACCATGCTGCACCGGAACACGACATCATGTTCATCCACGGCAATTCCCTGGCCGACCGCTTCGAATGGCGCAGGACCGGCGTGGACTTTGCGCGGGTCATAGCCCAACAGCGCCAACGCCATCACGTCGCTGCCCCCGACGGGCACATCGGCTGCAAGCGCCGCCAACCCGAGTTCTCCACCACTCGCCAAGCGATCCATGTTGGGAGTCAACGCCGCTTGTAATGGCGTGCGTCCGCCCAGTTCCCTGTACGGAACATCGGCGAATCCTTCACCATGAACAATGATGTACTTCATAACCTCCTAATTCACCTGCTCAAAACACGTGCCACGTCCTCACGAGTCGCTTGGACGGTCCGCGGTTGATGTGACACTGAGATCGCCGTATCAGGATCTTTAAGACCGTGCCCCGTCAAGGTACAGACGACCGTTTCGCCGTCGCGCAGTGCGCGAGCACGTTGCAGCTTCATCACACCGGCTACCGATGCTGCAGATGCCGGTTCGCAGAACACCCCCTCGAGCGCGGCCACAAGACGGTACGCTTCCAGAATTTCCTCGTCCGTCACCAGATCGATGGCACCTGAGGACTCTTCGAGAGCTTGCAGCGCCCCTTTCCAACTGGCCGGATTGCCGATTCTGATGGCCGTCGCCACCGTTTGCGGATCGTCCACGATGCGGCCGTGGACAATGGGCGCGGCCCCAGCCGCTTGAAATCCCATCATGCGCGGTAACCGATCGATTTGGCCGGCAGTACGATATTCTTTATATCCCTTCCAATAGGCAGTAATGTTACCGGCATTGCCGACCGGTAAGACGTGCGTCACGGGAGCGTGACCAAGTTGATCGCAGATTTCCATCGCCGCGGTCTTCTGACCCTCGATCCGGTAGGGATTGATGGAGTTTACCAGCTCGATGTTGTGGCTTTCCGCAATATCCTTCACGATCTTCAACGCTTGATCGAAATTACCTTCAATTTGAATGACGGTGGCCTGATGCATCATGGCCTGGGACAGTTTTCCCAGTGCAATTTTTCCGGCTGGAATGAGGACGTACACATCGAGTCCTGCGTGCGCGCCATAGGCGGCTGCAGAGGCCGACGTGTTGCCGGTTGATGCACAGATGACGGCCCGAGCCCCGGCTTCGACGGCCTTGGAAATGGCCATCGTCATCCCGCGATCTTTAAACGATCCTGTTGGATTCGCACCTTCGAACTTTAAATACAGCTCGATGCCGGGCGCGATTTGCTTTGCAAGCCGCCTGGCGTGAATGAGCGGCGTATTGCCTTCACTCAACGTCACGATAGGCGTCTTCTCCGTGATCGGGAGAAATTTCCGATATTCCTCGATGACCCCGCGCCAGCGGATCATGGGTGCAACACCACAGTCGGGTCAAGACAAGCCAACATGAAGGGGCGCATGGGATTACTCGTCGTGCCCCTCGACGCGGATTAAGGTGGTGGGCTCGGAGATAAACGGCATGCGATTGATCTCATGCAACGCCGATTGCACATCCCGCTCTCTGGCCGTGTGTGTCATGATAACCACGGGTACGGTTTGACCTTCCTTCCGCCCCTTCTGAATAACCGAAGAAATGCTAATCCCATGTTGCCCCAACACGCCGGCAATATGCGACAGCACTCCGGGACGGTCGACGACCATGAAGCGAAGATAATACAACGAGGTGATTTCTTCCATCGGTCGGATTCTGAGGGGCCGACGCTGATCTTGCTGAAACGACGCTACCGGCACCCGCCCTGAGGCACCGACCAACAGATTGCGAGCAAGGTCAATGACATCGCTGACAACCGCGCTGCCCGTTGGCAATGACCCTGCGCCTTGCCCATAGAGGACAATGTCCCCTACCGCATCACCGACTAGTTGAATCGCATTATAGACCCCGTCCACCTGTGCGACCGGGGAGCCCGTGGGAATCATGGTCGGGTGGACCCTTGCTTCAATGTCGTTTTCCTGCCATTTCGCAATGCCCAGCAGCTTGATGGTGTAGCCGAACTCGCGGGCATAGGCGATGTCAAGCGGCGTGAGGTGCGTGATACCTTCGGTGTAGATTTCTTTGAAATTGACCGGCGCTCCATAAGCCAGGGTCACCATAATCGTGAGCTTGTGGGCGGAGTCGATGCCCGCCACATCAAATGTCGGATCGGCTTCAGCGTAGCCGGCTCGTTGCGCATCGGCCAGCACGGCTTGAAAATTCTGGCCTTCACGCGTCATGCGGCTCAAGATATAGTTCGAGGTTCCGTTGATAATGCCGTACATCGACAGGAGGGCATTGGCGGCAAACCCCTGCGTCAACGCACGGATCACCGGAATGCCGCCACCGACACTCGCTTCGAATCCCAGATCGACCCGATGGCGAGCCGCGATGTCGAAAATCTCCTCGCCATGAACCGCCAGCAATGCCTTATTGGCGGTCACCACGTGTTTGCCTTTCGCCATCGCTTCCACAATCAGGCGCTTGGCCGTCTCGTAGCCGCCGATCAATTCCAACACGATATCAATGGAGGGATCGTCCAGAACCTGCCGGAGGTCCGCAGTCAGGACGCCTGCGGGCAGCCGTACGCCCCGATCTCGTGTCGTATCCAAATCGGCGATTCGAACCAACTCTATCGGAACGCCGACTCGACGCCGAATGAGATGGGCGTTATTCTGCAGAATCTTCGCCACGCCGGCGCCGACCGTTCCAAACCCCACCATGCCGACGGAGATCGAGGACTTCTTCATGACTCGGGCCCATCCAGCTTGAGCGCTTTCTTGATCCCACGGACTGCCTGCCGCGTCCGATGCTCGTTCTCCACGAGGCCGAAACGGACGTACTCATCCCCGCCTTCGCCGAATCCAATACCCGGCGACACGGCCACCTTCGCGTCCCGTAGCAGCATCTTTGAGAATTCAAGCGATCCCATCCCACGATAAGGAAGAGGGATTTTTGCCCAGACGAACATGGTCGCACGGGGTTTTTGCACCGACCACCCGATACGATTCAGCCCGCCGACCAGCACATCGCGGCGGCGCTGATAGCGTGTCACCGTGTCCTTCACGCAATCTTGCGGGCCATTGAGCGCGATGATGCTGGCGATCTGGATCGGCTGAAAGATCCCATAGTCGAGGTAGCTTTTGATCTTCGCTAAGGCGCCGATCACTTCACGATTTCCGACACAGAAACCGACACGCCATCCCGGCATGTTATAGCTCTTCGAGAGCGTGTAAAACTCGACGCCGATATCTTTCGCTTCCGGGACTTGAAGCAAGCTCGGCGCGCGATATCCATCAAAGACAATATCGGCATAGGCCAGATCATGCACCACGATGACGTTGTGCTCTTTGGCAAACGCGACAACTTTCTTGAAAAACTCCAAGTCGACGACGGCGGTGGTGGGATTATGCGGGAAATTAAGAATCAAAATACGGGGCCGCGGTTGTGTTTGTCGATAGACCCGCATGAGGTCGTCGAAAAAATCACTGTCCTGCCTCAACTCGATCCCACGCACCTCTCCACCGGCGATGATCACGCTATACATATGGATAGGATACGTCGGCGTCGGGGTTAAGACCACATCGCCCGGCCCAACAGTGGCCAAAGCCAAATGCGCGATCCCTTCCTTGGATCCGATCGTCACAATGGCCTCTGTCTCCGGATCGAGGTCTACATCATAGTTGCGCTTGTACCAACCCGTGATGGCATGACGAAGGCGCGTGATCCCTCGCGAAGCAGAGTAGCGATGATTCTTGCTGTTCCGGGCCACCTCGATAAGTTTATCGACAATGTGGGACGGGGTCGGCTGGTCGGGATTCCCCATACCAAAATCGATGATGTCCTCGCCACGATGCCGCGCCTCGAGTTTCAGCGCTTGGACTTGCGCAAATACATATGGTGGAAGCCGTTTTAGGCGATAAAATTCCTGCACGATTCCTCAATAAATCGGATCCACGGTACCTGAGCCGTGCTCATCACATGAAGAGTGGTCACAATTGTAATGCAGCACGGTAAATTCAGTCAATTTATTCTGCAGTTGAAGAATCAGCTTCTTTCGAAAGAGATTCCGAACACGTGCCTACACCATCAATGTGGTATCCGGCAGAATAACACTCGATGGCTCGGCCTTCGCGCTTGTCACACTTCTTTGTTTTTGCCATAATGCCGCTAAGTTTATGCAAACACAGGAGGAATCGTAACAGGATGCCGAGGCTTGGAGTCAATATCGATCACGTGGCGACCCTGCGTCAGGCCAGGGGAGGCAATGAACCGGACCCTATTGCAGCCGCGGTCCTTGTCGAACTCGCCGGGGCGGACGGACTCGTCGTACATCTTCGCGAGGACCGGCGACATATTCAGGATCGGGATCTTGCCATTTTGAGGCAAACCCTTCAGACGAAACTCGATTTGGAGATCGCGGCGGACGAAGCCATGGTCAAAATTGCCCTCAGCGTCAAACCGCATCTCGTCACCTTGGTGCCGGAGCGGCGACAGGAATTGACCACAGAAGGCGGCCTCGAGGTGGCTGGACAACGCGAACGGCTCAAAACATTGGTTGACCTGCTCCATGACAGTGGAATCCCCGTGAGTCTCTTCATTGAACCAGACCTTGACCAAATCAAAGCGGCGCACAAAATTGCCGCCGATTATGTCGAACTCCATACCGGCCGCTATGCAAATGCGCGTCTCTTGAAAGAGGAACAGTCGGCATTGGAATCTGTCGCCCAAGCCGCCAAGCTTGCCTACAAATTTGGCATGGGGGTTAGTGCCGGCCATGGGCTCACCTATCGCAACGTGAAACGGCTGACGCAAATTCCTGAAATCGTCGAGTACAACATCGGCCATAGTATTATCTCGCGTGCTGTCTTCGTGGGCTTGGACCAAGCCGTACGTGAAATGAAACACCTCTTGAACTGATCTCGTGCTGCTATGTCGATCATCGGAGTCGGATTAGACCTCGTCAAAATTGCCCGCGTTGAAGCCATTGCGCGACGGTGGCAAGACCGGTTCCTTCAGCGCGTCTACACGGAAGACGAACGGCGAGCCAGTTTCGGCCGCGCCTGGCCTTACGCCTCACTCGCCGGGCGATTTGCCGCGAAGGAAGCAATGCTCAAAGCCCTGGGTACCGGATGGTCCGCCGGCGTAAGTTGGCAGGACATTCAGGTGCTGAACGAAGTCGGCGGAAGGCCAGTGGCAACCGTCCAAGGTCGCACAGGCGTGTTGGTGCGACAGGCGGGAGTCACCCGTATTTATGTGAGTCTTTCACATGACGGGGACTACGCGATTGCCGAAGTCATCCTCACGGACGAAACTCAGTAGCGTCGTTACCACCAACCGTTGATTCGACACCCGGCCCCATGAAGATCGTGACAGCCGCCCAAATGCAGGCTCTGGACCGCCGCACGATCACGGAAGCGCATATCCCCGGCCTGACACTGATGGAACATGCGGGCACGGCCGCCGTCACGGCCATGGAGCAGACATATGGTCCCCTCGTAAATAAGCGCGTGACGATCTTGTGCGGAAAGGGCAACAACGGCGGGGATGGGTTCGTCGTGGCCCGCTTGCTTCGGCGTAAACGCGCACGTCCATCCGTCCTTCTCATGGCACACGCCAAAGATCTGCAGGGCGATGCCGCTCGGATGTATCGACGGTTTGTCCCGGCGGCCGGTTCCGCATCGGTCCATGCGAGCCCGAATATCGACCGCGTGCGATTCCAGCTTCAATCCGCCGATCTCGCCGTTGATGCCATCTTTGGAACGGGACTCGCATCACCGGTTTCCGGCGCCTATAAGACCGCCATCGATCTACTGAACGAAATCAGCGCGGAGACGCAGTGCCCTGTGGTGGCGCTCGATCTCCCTTCAGGAATTCATGCTGACACGGGCGCCGTCTTAGGGGCGGCGGTGCGGGCTTCGCTGACCGTCACATTCGGGTTGCCCAAGATAGGACTCTACCTGGGAGAAGGCATCGATCATGCGGGGAACGTGTGCATCGTCGACATTGGAATTCCGCCCTCCTATACTGGCGCTGTTGAAAGCCGCGTCTCGTTGATTACATCCGAACGCGTTCGCGAGGTGCTTCCCCCTCGCTTACCATCAGCGCACAAAGGGACATACGGGCATGCTGCGATTATCGCAGGCTCCATCGGAAAAAGCGGCGCAGCAGCCATGACTACCACCGCAGCACTCAGGATTGGAACCGGTCTTGTCACCGTGGCCACACCGGCCAGCGTAAATCCAGTACTGGAAGCGAAAGTACTGGAGGCCATGACTGTTCCCATGCCTGAAACGGAAGCGAAGAGTTTGGCCTCCTCGGGTTTAGAACAGCTTGTCTCTTTCGCCAATGCTCGAAGCGCCGTGGCCATCGGGCCTGGATTAACGACTCACCCCGACACCAGCAGGCTCATACAAGCGCTGTTGAGGCGGTTGGAAAAACCATTTGTCCTGGACGCGGACGGCTTAAACGCGGTCAGTGAAAAAACCTTGATCCTCAACACGTGCAAGACTTGCCCGGTCTTAACGCCTCATCCCGGCGAAATGGCACGACTCGAAAAAACAAATGCGCACGCAGTGAATGCGGATCGAATCGGGACGGCAACCCGTTTTGCCGAGCAACATGGGGTCATTCTGGTCTTAAAAGGGGCGCGCACCATCGTGGCAAGACCGGACGGCCAGGTGGCGATCTGCCCGACCGGCAATCCCGGGATGGCGACCGCGGGTACGGGAGACGCATTGACCGGTATCATTGTCGGTTTGTTGGCGCAGCAGTTGAGCCCCTGGGATGCGGCATGCGCCGGGACCTATGTACACGGGTTGGCCGGCGATCTAGCAGCCAGCGAATTGGGCCAAGCCGGGATGCTCGCCGAGGACTTAATTGCCCGCATTCCCTTTGCGCTGAAACAGACGGCCATGCATAAGCATCACCGCTCACCATCATCAATACATCTGAAATGAACACTCCAGCCACTCGAGAATCCATCCCCACACCTCATTCATGGTCCATGGTGTCACGGTCTACCGCTGACACTGAACGTCTCGGCCACATGATTGGAAACGGTTTGCAAGGCGGAGAGGTGTTCGCCTTGTATGGAGAAGTCGGAACAGGAAAAACAGCATTGATCCGAGGAATCGCCGCAGGACTAGGAGCAGCCCCGCGCACAGTCAGTAGCCCGACGTTTGTCCTGATCCATGAGTATCAAGGCCGCCTCCCTTTGGCACATGCCGACCTCTACCGACTTGATTCTCTCCAGACCCTGCCGCATCTGGGGTTGGAGGAGTATTTTGATGGACGGACTGTCGTCGCCGTCGAATGGGCCGAACGAGCGGGCAACGAACTTCCACTGGATCGCGCTGAAATACGGTTTGCTCATCAGAGTCCCACGGAACGAACGATCATGATCACAACCACAGGACTACGCGCATACGAAGCATTAACGCGTATATTCGGCCACGCCGGTCAATTACAATTCGGCAAGCCGTCACCACCGCCGGCCTCCCCCTCAACTGGGTGATACACAGCATGAAAGTGATGTGGATTCCTTCACTAATGGCCTCTATCAGGAGAATCGGGCGATCGAGTACCGGGTGGCTGTATTCAAGGTGCGAAAGCGTCTAGCGGAAGAGGATGGGTCTACTGCTGCCTATCAAAGGATCTGTGCATGCCATGATGGATGAGCCCCAAAAACCATGATCAGACTTGTCTTGGTTGGAATATTGTTGTTGCTGTCGCTCTCTTTTTTCCTGCACAACCAGGAGCAGGAGGTTACGCTCCGCTATTTCTTCGGTCAATTATCGGTTTCCACGCCTATCTACAAACCTATCCTCAGCGCCTTCGCCATCGGCCTTCTTGTCGCTTCAATCCTACTCTTCCCGGCATTGGTCCGTGGACGCATTGAGTTGAGACGCAAGACGAAGGCCTTGCAAGAAGCGGAAGCTGACTTAGAAGAACTACGCGAATCCCTTGGTAAACTTTCCCCTCCGCCGGCGAATCCCTCTGAGGAGGAACTGCAGAATGACTGAGAGCGATCTCTCTCCCTTGATGCGTCAATACCGGGATGTCAAGCATACCTATCACGATGCCATTGTGTTCTTTCGCGTCGGCGACTTCTATGAAATGTTTTATGAAGACGCAGAGATTGCCTCCCGGTTACTTAATATCGCGCTGACCTCCCGCGACAAATCCAGCGCCAAGCCCGTTCCGCTGTGCGGTGTGCCGCACCACGCAGCAATGAACTATATTGCCAAGTTACTCAAAGCCGGTCGAACGGTTGCGCTCTGCGATCAAGTCGAAGATCCAAAATCAGCCAAAGGTCTTGTCAGACGGGAAGTCGTGCGCCTCTACACACCGGGAACGTTGACGGATAGCGAACTGCTGCCACTATCGGAATCGCTGTTTTTGGTAGCCATTGCGTCTCCTATCCACCCTATCCAACAGATGTTTGCGCCACAGTTTGGACTTGCGGCGCTTGATGCCTCGACAGGGCAGTTTTGGGTTATGGAGCTCTCTGGAGAGGCCGCTTCGGTCGACTTGCAGGATGAACTGTATCGTATAGAACCGCGTGAGCTGCTATACTCTTCCAACCTGGCTTCGTCCGTGCAATCTTGCCTGCAAGCCATTCGCGGCGCACGACTCTGCCCTCAGGATCCGGCGACATTTGACTTCACTGATGCGCAACGCCTTCTGCACGAGCATTTCGGCGTCGCGTCCCTGGATGGGTTTGGATGCCGCGGACTGAGTCTGGCAATTCAAGCGGCCGGGGCTGTCATGCGCTATGTGCGCACTACGCAGCCGACGGCGAATTTGAGCCATATTGCACGGCTACAGGTCCGACACAGCCATCACGCCATGCATTTAGATACCGCCACCATTCGGAATCTGGAATTGCTGAAGTCTTTATCCGAAGATCGACAGGATGCGACGCTGCTCGCCGTCTTGGAAAAGACCGTGACGGCCATGGGCAGTCGACTCTTACGAGAATGGATTGTACGGCCCTTACTGCACCCCGCTGCCATTCAGGCGCGCCACGAAGCGGTAGACCAACTGATGAAGGAGCTGCCGGCCCGGGCGCATACCAGAACGGCGCTCCGAAGCGTACAAGATCTGATGCGCCTGAGTAGCCGCATCACAATGGGCGCCGCCACACCTCGAGAAGTGCTGGCCCTGAAGCAATCGCTAGTGGTGCTACCACAGTTACGCGCTTCACTGTCTTCCTTCAATGCACCATTGCTTCAGCAACTCCTTCAAGGATGGGATGATCTCACCGATGTGCGTGCGCTGATAGAGCGCAGCATTCTACCCGACGCGCCGACGACAATCCGAGAAGGGGGGATCATTCAAGACGGGTACCATGGCAGCCTCGACGAACTTCGCCAGACCTGCAGGGAAGGGAAGCACTGGATCGCCAGATTAGAACTTCAGGAGCGCGAACTCACGGGAATCGAGTCGTTGAAAATTCGATTCAATCAAGTCTTCGGATATTACATCGAGGTCACCAAAGCAAACGCGGCCAGGGTCCCCGACCGTTACTTTAGAAAGCAAACACTGGCGAATGCCGAACGATTTACCACGGCAGAACTAAAGGAACTCGAAGAACGCGTGACGGGCTCAGATCTCAAGCTCATCGCTATGGAGCAAGACCTGTTCGAGCAAATCCGCGCACAGTTGGCAAAGGAGTCGCATCGGTTACAAGCCATGGGATCCATTCTGGCCGTGCTTGACGTGCTTGCCGGCTTCGCTGAATCTGCCGCCCTCCATCGCTACGTTCGCCCCGTGCTTCATGAAGAAGGAACCATTCGGATTCTGGAAGGGCGGCATCCTGTCGTGGAACAGCTAAGCTTGTCTGGAGGATTTATTCCCAACGACACCTTTCTGGATTTGCAGAACGATCGGTTGGTAGTGTTAACGGGTCCGAACATGGCCGGCAAAAGCACCTATCTCCGGCAAACTGCGCTCATTGTTCTCCTCGCACAAATTGGAAGCTTTGTCCCGGCCCATCGCGCAGAGATTGGGGTGGTCGATCGAATTTTTACCCGCGTCGGAGCAAGCGATAATCTGGCCGGCGGCCTAAGTACGTTTATGGTAGAGATGACAGAAACCGCTCAAATCCTCAACTGCGCCACTTCACGCAGTCTCATTATCCTTGATGAGATTGGCCGAGGCACAAGCACCTATGACGGGTTGAGCATCGCATGGGCGGTTGCGGAGTACATCTTGGATCCCAGTCATCTTGGTGCGCGTACCTTATTCGCAACGCATTACCATGAGATGACTGAGTTAGCTGAACACCGGGCAGGCGCCAAGAACTACACCGTCTTAGTGAAGGAGCAAGATGAACGGGTGCTCTTTCTTAGAAAGATTGTCCCGGGCGGCGCTGATCGTAGTTATGGGATCCATGTGGCTCAATTAGCGGGGTTGCCCTCTGCCATCATCATTCGAGCAAGGGAAGTATTGGACCAATTAGAGTCTGCACACACACCCTCGTCGAACTCGCTCCAGATGCGGACAGACGCCAACGTCGACCGACGATTGCCCGATCCGACACTCCCCACGCCTCACCCTATGATCGAGGAGGTCCGGCAGATGGACCTCTTTTCTATGACGCCATTGGAAGCGCTCAATCGCCTTGCCGACCTTCAGCGCCGAATAGAAAACTCCGCACAATAAAAAAGGCGGTGGCCTTCTGAGCCACCGCCTTTTTCACACGCCCGTTCTAACAAATTAGTGGCTGCTGCTTGCGCCCTTTCCTTCGTTATACGTAGCCGTCCATGGGATCAGGCCGGCAGCGGGCTTTCCACCAGGAAGTAACACATCGTATTGCATAGGGAGAGTCTTCTCGCCCTTGGGAGTCGTATTCAGCTCCTGCTTCCCTTTATAACACGCTGCATCATACTCCCCCTTGCCTTCGCAGTCCTTTGTCCGAAGAGCCGAAATGCTTCGGGGCTGGCTCGGTTCGCCCGCGACTTCCGGCAGCTTCTTCACGGATGAAATGACGCGCCGATTCTGCTCAACTTCTTGTGCCGTAAACTCGACAAGTGTCGTCGGTGAGCCTGGCGGCACTTCTTTCGCCGCAGCAGGTCCTGCATGCGGACGCGCCATTGACTTCAACTGATCGAAGACTTCCTTGTTGGAAGCATAGAACTTGAGATTCTTTCCAGGATGGACTTTCTGCCAGAAATATCCACTTTCGGCATTCCCCCCGAAAACTGCGACATTAATCCACACGGCTTCATCGTATGGATCGAGGATGATCACCCGGCCTTGCAACGTGGTCGGCTTGCTCATGTCTCCCCACTCGAACCGTTCCTGAAATGCTTCGATTGCAAGGGCGGTCGTGGCCATGCCGGCGACAAGAGCCATGGCGGCGACAAACGCCCATCCCTTCCTCTGTGTCATAATTGCACCCTCCTTACCAGGATCTATGAATGAATAATGAATCGAAATCGGCAACGTGCTGAACCCTAATCTTCTTTGAGCACCTTGAACCCGGTGATGGTCCGTCCGTCCAGCGTGACCTCCATTGCGACGAGGTCCTGGGAGGCCTTAATAATTTGGTCCATCAACGCCTTGTCCTTCACGTTCAGACGAACCGTGGTGGCAGCATGATACCAGCCAGAATAGGGATTGTTTTTCTCTGGTCCACCCGTAAAGCCCCACGCGCAGCAGGTAAAGAGAGGATCCGGCGGTTTCACGTCCAAATCACTTGATGCGCGACCAAAGGGGTTGCCTGAAGCTGGATCGCCGGTATTCCAATATTGAATGCCGAAAAGAATTTCCTTATCCGGGTTATCCGCCCACTGTGACCAGACGCGCCCCTTCAAGCTCTTGACCGGCTCCCCTTTTAGGGTTTGTTTGCCTGCGATACTCGCGACGCCACCGGGACCGGCTGGATCATCTGCTGCGACGGCAAGTCCTGCGGTCAGCACGCCGGCACAAAAAACTGTAGATATTGCGGCTATAACGACGCCCCTTCTCATACCTTGTCCCTCCTTCATAAGATCCCACATAATAACTGCCACCACTCTAAGAGATCGAGAAAAGATGATACTCAAAAGGCCTAAAGAAAGAGAAAGATGCCCCGGACATGAAAAGCTCGCACCTCCTTTCTCTTTTGTACTTTTTTCCACATTAACATGAGAGAATCAATCATAAGTAGGGGGTGATCGTACCCAATCAAATAATCCTTGTCAAGAAATTATTTGGTCGGGTTCGCTTGGGTACATGACATCTAACTATGTAGAACAGCAAGACTTTCCAGTCAGATTGCCATGCGATTAATTCAAGGCAGTTTGAAGGGCGCGTCCGGAAATAGGACCGAGGGCCGTCACGGATAGCGACTCAGAATCGAGGAGTTCATGAGCCAGACGGAGTATCTGCTCGCTGGAAATCCGATCGATTTCCGTCGTCATTTCTTCCAGGGACAGATACCGGCCGTGATATAACTCATCCTTGGCTAATTTACTCATACGGCTTTGCGTGCTCTCCACGCTGAGCATTAAACCGCCCTTGATCTGTTCTTTCACGCGCTGCAATTCTTTCCGATCCAAACCCTGCCGATGAACACGTTTCATTTCCCGTCGCACGAGTTCGATAACCCGCGCGGCCTCACGAGGTCTGGTCGCCGCATAGATCGTTAATGTGCCGGTATCGGAATAGGAAGAGGCATAGGAATAGATGGAATAAGCCAGACCGCGTTTCTCCCGCACTTCCTGAAACAATCGTGAACTGACGCTGCCACCGACCGCGGCATTGAGCGCGTACAGCGCGTAGCGGTCTTTGTGATCGAGTCGGAGTCCCTTCAATCCCAAACAGAGGTGAGCCTGTTGAAGCACCTTGCGGCGGGCGTGCAGACCCGCGTGAATCTCTGACGGCCAACGATTCAGATGGGAACGTTGCGATCGCGTGAAATGGCCGAAGCACCGATTCAGGAGCCTGACCAACTCGGTCGCATTAAAATTTCCGGCGACCGAAATCACCGTTTCAGCGGGATGGTAGTGGGTATGAACAAAGCGAAGCAGGCGCCCACGGCTCAATCCTTTGATGACAGCGGCCTGTCCGAGAATGGGGCGGCCCAGAGGATGCCCATTCAGCGCCTGCTCCATGTGCCAGTCTTGGGCGAGATCCTCCGGGTCATCCTCGACCATTCGCATTTCTTCGAGGATGACCTGCTTTTCTTTTTCGATTTCTTTCGACGCAAAAGTAGCGTGATGAAAGAGATCCGACAGGAGCGCCACGGCTTGCGGCAGGTGCTGATCGAGAACCTTGACGTAAAAAGTCGTCGTTTCGCGGCCCGTGAAGGCGTTCATCTCGCCACCTAGGGCATCGATCTCCCGTGAGATCTGCATCGCCGATCTGGTGCGAGTCCCTTTGAACAGCATATGTTCGATGAAGTGGGAGAATCCTTCCTCGCCCTTTTCTTCATCCCGTGACCCGACATTCACCCAGATGCCCACGGTAACGGATTTGGCGGACGGCATACGTTCCGTGACGACGCGGACCCCGTTGTCGAGCACCGTTTTCCGATACATGTCAACCTGCAGCAGGGGCGGTAGGCGCAGGCATGGTTTCTTTTCGGCTCAACCGGATTTTGCCCTGTTTATCAACTTCCAGCACCTTCACCATTATTTGGTCGCCTTCAGCGACCTCGTCGGACACGGCTTTCACTCGATGATGCGCTAATTGTGAGATGTGCACCAAGCCATCGGTCCCCGGCAGGATTTCTACGAATGCCCCGAAATCCATGATCTTCCGAACGGTGCCAAGGTACACCTTGCCGACTTCGACCTCTTCAGTCAGGCGGCTGATCATATCCTTAGCTTTCTGGGCCGATTCTTCGTCGACCGCAGCGATCGACACGTCCCCGGTATCTTCGACGTTGATCTTGACCCCGGTCTCTGCAATGATGCTGCGGATGGTTTTTCCGCCTGGGCCGATGACGTCACGTATTTTATCCTGCTTAATTTTCATGGTGAAGATACGCGGAGCAAACGCCGACAGCTTGGTTCTCGGCGCACTTAGCGTCGCGGCCATCCGTTCTAGAATATGCAAACGGCCCTCGCGCGCCTGGTTGAGCGCCTGACGCATCAAATCAGCTGTGATGCCGCCGATCTTAATATCCATCTGCAGGGCGGTCACGCCGTTTTTCGTCCCGGTGACTTTGAAATCCATATCGCCCAGGTGATCTTCCAATCCCAGGATATCGGAGAGAACCATGACGCGATCGCCTTCTTTGATCAAACCCATCGCAATCCCGGCGACCGGCTCTTTAATCGGCACGCCGGCATCCAGCAAGGCCAGCGTTCCACCGCAGACGGTCGCCATGGATGAAGACCCGTTGGACTCGAGAATGTCGGAGACAATCCGCAAGGTATATGGGAAGTCCTCTTTGGGAGGGATAATGGGCCGTAAGGCCCGCTCAGCCAGCGCTCCATGTCCGACCTCGCGACGTCCCGGCGACCGAAGCGGCCGCGCTTCGCCGACACTGAAAGGCGGGAAATTGTAATGCAGCATGAAGGCTCGGTAGTATTCGCCCTCTAAGGCATCGACCCGTTGCTCATCCTCGGTTGTTCCGAGCGTCACCACGGCTAAGCTCTGCGTTTCGCCCCGGGTGAAGAGCGCCGATCCATGCGTGCGAGGCAGGACGCCGACTTCGCTGGTGATCGGCCGGATAGCGGCGGGTCCACGACCATCGGCACGAACACCCCGCTCCAAAATCATTTCCCGCACTTCGGTGTATTCTAGTGAGTGAAATACCAGCTTGATGTGTCGCTCACGATTCGGATCATCCGTCTTAAGTTTGGCCACGGCCTCATCGCGAATTTGATCGAGGCGCTCCTGGCGGGCGGTCTTGTTGGGAATCAGGATCGCTTCGCGAATGGGTTGTGCGACGAGTTGACGGACCTGTTCGGTCAGCGCCGGATCGATGTTCTCGGCCTTGATCTCACGCTTGGGCTTCCCGGCCTCCGCTTTGAACTCTAAAATCTTTGCCACGATGCGCTTGATTTCACGATGGGCCGTCTCGATGGCTTCAATCATCACGGCCTCGGGCTGCTCGTGGGCTCCGCCTTCAACCATCATCACGGCATCGGCTGTGCCGGCTACCACCAAACTGAGTTCACAGGTTTCGAATGTCGTCACATCGGGATTGATGACAAACTGTCCGTTCACCCGTCCGATCTTCACCGCGGCGACCGGTCCTTGGAAAGGAATACTGGAGACCTCCAATGCGGCAGAGGCGGCAATCATCGCAATCACATCGGAACTACCGGTTTGATCCGCCGACAGCACCGAGGCAATCACCTGCGTTTCAAAATAATATCCTTCCGGGAACAGCGGTCTCATCGGACGGTCAATCAAGCGACTCGTCAGCACCTCCTTCTCTGAGGGCCGGCCCTCACGCTTGAAATAGCCTCCGGGAATCTTTCCGGCTGCATAGGCCTTTTCCTGATAATCGACGGTCAGAGGCAGGAAGTCGATTCCCGGTTTGACCGTTTGCGAGGCGACGGCCGTGGCCAGTATGACCGTATCTCCATAGGAAGCGAGGACCGAGCCGTCCGCCTGCTTTGCGACTCGCCCGGTCTCAAGGCGTAGCGTACGGCCTGCCAATTCAATTTCGACAACATGCATCATCCTGTGGTCTCCTTACGTTCTGCTCCACAGATGCCCACAGAGATAGGATCAAAGCAACCGCCTTGAACCAATGTCGGTGTTCACCTGTGAAAACAGCCCTTGTCGCTTCACGGCATGAATCCGCGAAGCGCGGGATGTAATTACTTTCGAATGCCTAACCGCTCCAACGTCGAGCGATACCGCGCGACATTGTGTCTCCGCAAATAATCTAGCAACCGACGGCGACGGCCGACCAGTTGCAAGAGTCCCCTCCGGGAATGATGATCCTTGCGATGAAGCTTGAAATGGTCCGTGAGATACGTGATGCGATTCGTGAGTATGGCAATTTGAACCTCGGGCGATCCCGTATCCGTGTCATGCTGCCGATACTGTTCGATTACCCCTGTCTTCGCTTCCTTTGTAAGAGCCATCGCTCACTCCTTAATTAGTTAATTAGTTAGACCCTATGGCCTGTCGCCCCGTCTCCACCAAAACCTTCACAATTGCGACGAAGCCGTCTGCACTGGATGAATTTCCCTGAACCAAACCGATTCCCAATAGGCGTGCGCTGGGGTCTTTGAGCCGCACAATTCGATCTCCCAGCAAGGTTCTCTCCGTTGAGGATGAGTTCCAATCCACGGCGTGAAAGGGAATAGGGACACCGTGCCGTGCTCGTTCAGCTGCCGCCTGGTTGACCGTCAACGCGGGTATGTGGGCGAGGGCTTCATCAAGAGCAAGCACTCGATGATTGACCCGTCCTATCCCGATCAGGTCCAGGGCTTCATCGATCGTACACGACTGTTCGATGTGCAGGGGCCCCACTCGCCGTCGCTCGAGTTCGAGAAGATGCCCCCCGACCCCAAGCGCCTCGCCGATATCAGCACACAGCGTTCGAACGTACGTTCCCTTTGAACACCGTACGCGGAACATGACATCCCGTCCATCGATGTTCAACACAGCGATGTCATACACGGTCACCTGACGGAATTCGCGCTCGACGGTTTTTCCTGCCCGCGCAGCCTTGTACAGCGGCCTTCCGGCCACTTTGACGGCTGAGTACATCGGAGGAAGCTGGTCAATCGTGCCTTGAAATCGAGCAAACGCACTTCGAATAGATTGATCCGTCAGTCCATCGGTTGAAGCGTCACTTAAGACGGTCCCCGTCGCGTCCAACGTGTCGGTCGTTTGACCCAAACGAAGCACGGCCTGATATTCCTTATCCCAGTCCAGCAAATACTCGGCGATCCGCGTGGCCCGCCCGATCAACACCGGCAACACTCCGGTGGCTGCCGGGTCAAGCGTACCGGCATGGCCGATGCGATTCCCCTTCAAGAACCCCCGTAATTTCGCCACGACATCATGCGACGTCCACCCCGAGGGCTTATTGACATTGAGGACGCCCTCGACACTCATCAGCCCCTGTCCTCGTTCCTTAATGGCCAACATGCATGCCACTAGTTTTCATGATGGTCTTCCGTTTCAAGCGGCCCGGCAGGACTGCCTTCCTGCGTGCCTGACGATCCTTTCAATTCGTGCAGAATCGACAGAATTCGATCGCCACGAGGCCCAGTCGTGTCTTTTTGGAAAATCAATTCCGGTGTATAGCGTAAATTCACCCGCCGTCCCAGCTCGGCGCGAATAAAGCCGGCCGCCTTCGCCAGACCGGCGAACGCGCCTGCTGCTTGCTTCTCATCGGGACCAGTCGTCACAAAGATCCTGGCCACTCGGAGATCGCTGGTCAGTTCCACATCCGTCACCGTGACGACTCCCACACGCGGATCTTTCGTTTTCCGCATGAGAATATCGGCAACTTCCATACGGATCTGATCAGCGACTCGCGTTGACCGCTTATAGGCTGTCTTTGACATCGTGCATCCACTAGAGAAATTCGATCTGAAATTTCAACAGCTCCACGGTCGGCACCGACCGAATCAAATTCAGGCCTTGATCTAAGATACGATTGACGTGTTGTTGTTCATTGGCCACACACGCCATTCCAAGCACCGTTTTTTGCCAAAGTTCCTGATCGCCCACCTCTGCCACAGATACATTGAACTTTTCACGTAGACGGTCCTTCAGGCTCAGCAGCACCTGCCGCTTCGCCTTCAGCGAGTGGCTGTCCGGAAGGTACAGCTCAATGGTGCATAGCCCGACAATCATGGGTGGAGCGGGAAAGAAGTCCTAGGCAGGTGACCTTATAACTTGGCCGCCACTTTATCAATGGTATAGACCTCTAGGATATCGCTCGGCTTTAAATCGCTGAAATTCTCGACGCCGATTCCGCACTCGTATCCTTGCTGCACTTCGCGCACGTCATCCTTAAAGCGTCGCAGCGAACCTAATTTCCCTTCGTACACGACGACATGATCTCGTATGACACGCACGCCCTGACTGGCCCTGGAAATCGTTCCATCGACCACGTAGCTTCCCGCAATCGTACCGGCCTTGGGAATCGTAAAGACCTGCCGCACTTCGGCTCGGCCCAATACCCGCTCCTTGAGCGTCGGCTCCAACAACCCTTCCATGGCAGCCCTAATATCGGCGATCGCATCATAAATAATGGTGTACAACCGAATATCGACACCCTCGCGCTCCGCCAAGGCGGCCGCCTTGGGCTCAGGGCGAATATTGAATCCGATGATAATGGCCCGAGAGGCCGATGCCAAGAGCACGTCCGTTTCCGTAATTCCCCCGACGCCGCTGTGAATCACGCGCAACTTGACGGCCGCAGTAGATAACTTTTGAACCGCATCCGATAGCGCTTCGGCTGAGCCTTGCACATCTGACTTGATGACCAAGGAAAGCTCTTTCACATCCCCTTCCTTGATGCGAGCATAGAGGTCATCCAGCGTCACTCTGCCTGAGCCGGCCGCCAATTCTGTTGTTCGTTGCTTCTGCAGTCGATCTTCAGCGACTTCTCGCGCGACGCGTTCATCGGCGACGACCACGAACTGATCGCCGGCTGCCGGGACACCGGGCAATCCATTCACTTCAACCGGAACGGATGGCCCTGCTTCGGTCACTTTGGCTCCCGTGTCTGTTATGAGCGCACGAACACGGCCGCTGAATGTGCCCACAACAAAGGCATCCCCAATGCGAAGGGTCCCGCTCTGCACCAAGACGGTCGCCACGGGGCCTCGCCCGCGCTCCAGCCTGGCTTCTACCACGGCGCCCTTTGCCATCCTGCTTGGATTCGCCTTCAACTCCAGCACCTCGGCCTGGAGGAGAATCATTTCAAGCAACGTCTCGAGTCCCACCTTTTGTTTCGCGGAGACTTCGACAAAGATCGTTTGCCCGCCCCAGGCTTCCGGAATGAGACTGTGCTCGGCCAGCGCATGCTTGACCCGGTCCGCATTTGCTCCGGGCTTATCGATTTTATTGATCGCCACGATAATCGGAACATTTGCCGCCGTGGCATGAGAGATTGCTTCGACGGTCTGTGGCATAACGCCATCATCGGCAGCCACGACCAAAATGACAATATCGGTGATCTTTGCGCCGCGAGCCCGCATGGCGGTGAACGCTTCATGGCCGGGCGTATCCAGAAACGTAATGCGCCTTCCATTCGCCTGCACCACATATGCGCCGATATGCTGCGTAATTCCGCCCGCCTCTTGCTCGGTTACCTTCGTCTCCCGAATGGCATCGAGCAGAGAAGTTTTTCCGTGATCGACATGTCCCATAATGGTCACGACGGGAGGACGTGGCTGAAGGGCTTCTTCTTCCATGACTTCTGCAACGTCTTCTTCGAGCAGCGCCTCTCCTTGCTTGTCGGCCGCGATCTCGACCTTCACTCCAACCGACTCTGCCAACAGGACGGCCGCATCCAAATTTACCGGCTGGTTCATGGTCAACATCTGCCCCATCTCCATCAACTTTCGAATCAAATCGCTGGGGCGCTGACCAACTAATTCGGCTAATTCCTTCACCGTCAGACCGGCCGACAGTTTAATCGTTTTCTTCCGAGGCTTCGTGATCTCTGCAACAGGAGAGGGTTGAAGGTGACGCGATCGATCCTCACGACGGTGAACGGGGATCGCCCGCAAGTCTTGCCACCGCGTCACATCCGCCCGGACTTTCACATCTTCTTCTTCACGAGTACGAAGCGCCTTTTTCGGCTTTTTCAGTTTTTCCTTCAAGCCCTCTTCAGGCGTCAAGGCGACCTTCTTGTCTACGGAAGCAACCGGCCGGGGTGGTGACGTGATGGGACTAGGCGGGGCCGCTGCCAATGCGGGGACACCGGGCAATTCAACCTTCCGGGATTCCCCTTCCCCCTCTTTATCCCTGCGGACGACATCTTGCTCCGGGACCACGGCTTCGGAAGGCGTATCCAGCGATAGATGGCTTTGGCTTGGCAAAGGTGCCAATCCAGGGGCTTCCACCGACGGTGCCGATCCAGAAGATATGGACTCCCTGCCCAACTCGGGCGCCGCAGTCGGGGATTCTAGAACCGGCGCCTGCGCGATGATGGCTTCCGACTCTATCTCCTCATCAGACTTTTTTCGCTTAATGAGAATACGTTTCTTGTCGGCCTTAGGGGCCTCTTCCACCGCCGCCATGGAGGCCTTCCCTCCAAGCGGGCTTCTGGATTCCTCCTCCCGGTCAGAACCCTTGCCCTCACGTGCCGAGACGACCGTTTTACCGGTTGAGCTTTTTTTCTGATCTCCGTCCGATCCCATCAGTCCCTTCTGCCCGGTCCCGGCCTTAGGCGTCAGTTGATCCAAAGCCTTTTGCACGGCGGCCTCATCAAGCGCGCTACTGTGCGACGCCACGGAAATTCCGAGGCGTTTGAGTTCGGGAATCAACGCCCGGTTTTCCATTCCGAGCTTCTTGGCTAACTCGTACACTCTCATGTTGTTCGGTCCCGTTTCTCTTCATCCCGATCAAGCTACAGAGCCGAAGGCGCTTCAGGTGCAGAGGCGGCCGCGGCTTCCTTCTGCGCGCGCGCCTCATCTTGCTCCCGTTGAGCCTCAGCTTCTTCAGCCAAGGCCGCCTTGATTTCCCTGTCTCGCTCGACCTTCTCCTTTTCGTATTCCGTGGCACTGATAATATCGATTTTCCAGCCGGTCAGCTTGGCGGCCAACCGCACGTTCTGACCGTTCTTTCCAATCGCCAACGACAATTGAGAATCGGCCACGACGACCAAGGCGGACTTTTTCTCCTCATCAATGCCGACCTTTTCAATGGAAGCAGGATTGAGTGCTTCGGCAATAAACACGCGCGGATCGGACGTCCAGGCGATAATGTCGATTTTTTCACCGCGCAACTCTCGAACGACGGCTTGCACACGAGAACCCTTGATACCCACGCATGCGCCGACCGGATCGACAGCCTTATCCCGCGACGAGACGGCGATTTTAGTGCGATCGCCCGGCTCACGCACCACACCTTTGATTTCCACGATCTTCTCCGAAATTTCCGGCACTTCTACTTCAAACAATTTGGACACGAACTGCGGATGCGTTCGAGACAGAATCACTTGCACGTCTTTTGGAGTCTTTCGAACCTCAACGAGGTAGGCCTTGATACGATCACCCCGGCGGTATGTTTCGCGAGGAATTTGCTCTGATGCAGGCAAGACCGCCTCGGTCTTCCCCAAGTCGACGAGGTAATTCCGTCGCTCCTGCCCCATGATGATCCCATTAATGAGATCGCCCTGCCGCGTGGAATACTCTTTCAGGACGGCTTCCCACTCGGCTTCTCTAACCTTCTGACAGATCACTTGCTTGGCCGTCTGAGCTGCAATCCGGCCCAATTCGTCCATCTCGATGAGCGATCCGATTTCATCGCCGATTTCCGCCTCCGTATCGATCCGGCGGGCTTCATTCAGCGACACCTCGGCCTTCGGATTGGTCACGGTCTCGACAATCGTCCGAAGAGAAATCACCGAGATCTCGCCGGTCTTCGTGTCCATCTGAACTTGGATATTTTCTCCTTGACCAAATCGTTTTTTCGCAGCGGTCTGGAGAGCAGACTCAACGGCGCCGATGATTCTGGCCTTATCGATACCTTTCTCTCGTCCGATTTGATCGATGACCGTGATCAGTTCTCGATTCATAAGACTGCCTCACTCCTCCCCGGACCTCTGACTAAACTAGAACTCCACCTCAAGACGCGCTTGACTAATGGCATCCCAGGCCAGAAGTTGCTGCTGTTCCTGCTTTGGTCCCGATATGTCGAGTATAATCCCATTTTCATTGAGCTCTCGAAGACGGCCACTGATACGCCACTGCCCCTGTACCGGACACGTAAGCTTCAGGGTCACCAGCTTTCCAATGGACCGCGCGTAATCCTCGCGCCGCTTCAGCGGGCGATCGAGGCCAGGCGACGACACTTCCAACGTATACGTATGCGGAATCGGATCCTCCACGTCGAGCGCGTGACTAAGCGACACATGAACCTGCTCACAGTCACTGACGTTCACGCCGTTCGGCTTGTCGATGAACACGCGTACCATGGTTCGCGCCCCCTGCCCGGTACACTCCACATCGACCAGCTCCAGGTCGAGCGCTCGGACGATCGGGGTGGCGATCGAGCGGACTGATTGCGCTATTTGTTCACACGCCGGCACAGCAACTTTCCGAAGAGTCGTCTTCGGCTCAAACAAAAAAGTGGGCTGCCGCCCACTTAGAAAATCGATTCACAAACTACCATGTCCAGCCTAGCGATGCAAGAGGGACTACGAGACAATCCCCTCCTTGAACAATGAACTTAACCGTTCGGTCAGGCGGCCTGGATATCCGCTTCCAACAGTTGCGTCATCGATTCGGACGACCGAGAGGACTTCCACTGTCGTGCCCGTTAAGAACACCTCTTCAGCGTGACGAAACTCATCCAGGCCGATGTTCCGCTCTTCCACAGAAATGCGCGCCTTTCTGGCTTGATCCACGACCAATCGACGCGTCACACCCGACAGAATATGCGGGCCTTCAGGCGGGGTAATCACACGGCCATCCCTCACGATCATGACATTACTCACAGCCCCTTCCGTCACCATACCTTGTCGGACTAAAACGGCTTCGAAAGCGCCCGCCTCCGAGGCACGCTGACGGGCCAGAACATTCGGCAAGAGAGCGATACTTTTAATATCGCAACGGCCCCAGCGCAAATCCTCCATCGTCACCACGGCCACTCCCGTACGCCGCAAAATCGGATCCAGCGCACGCATTTCCCGTATAGACATCACGATGGTCGGTGCCACCCTGCTGGGAAACAGGTGATCACGAGGCGCTGCCCCGCGAGTCACTTGCAGATAGACCTTGCACTCGGAATAGCCTGAACGCTTGATGCCCTCCAGAACCCAGTCCTTCCACCCCGTAGAACGACCCAGCATGCTTAAATGAATGGCCCGGGCGCTTTGCTGGAGCCGCTCCAGGTGCGCGTCTAGCTGGAAGGGCACGCCTCCGTAGGTGCGCACGACTTCGTACACCCCATCGCCGAACTGGAACCCTCGGTCTTCGATGGATACCTTCACGTCATCCAACGGCATGAACGCGCCGTTAAGAAAGCCGATATCAGGCATGCTCCACCCTCGAGATCACCCCATCATCCACCCCGATTAAAAAGACCCGTCGGTCTTCCGCTGTAAATTTCCACCCCATGCGCTTTTCAAACACGAGTCGATAAGTGCCGGGGAGCAATGCACGAAATTCAAAGGACCGACGACCTGAATCAACGGCATTATTGCTAACCGTCCGGAGAAAATCTTCATTCACCATCGCGAACGCAGTGGTATCGTACGACGGCACCCACAGCTCGCCCCTCGTCCGATCTTCCCAGAGATGAATCGAAAAGGTCGTTCCGGCGTGAGTCTTGATAATCTTCGCGTCTCGATCCAATTCGCCCATCCGTTTACTATTCGGGCTTATATTCAGAATGAGTCCGGATGCAACGATCGGGACAAGAATGAGAGGAAAAGCCAATCGCGTAAGTGCCGTTCATTGACTTCCACTCATGCGAATAAGAATGCCGATCAGAATTTACGGCGCCCACCGACGTAGATGTCATTCCCATCAACCTGCACTTCATAGCTTCCCACACAATAGCCGCCGCCGTCAGTCGCGTGGCCGTTCCGGATATCAAAGGCGAGGTCATGCCACGGACAGAAAATCACGCATCCCTTGCGCCGTCCTTGGGCAAGCGGCCCGCCTTCATGCGGGCATATATTGTAGATGGCGTGAAAGTGCCCGTCGATGTTGAACACCGCGATGGGCTTCTGGTCGACTTGCACAACCCTCACTTGACCAGGCGGTATATCGTCTACGCCGGCCACACGTATAAAACCATCCATGGGTACGTATAATTCTGCCGGTAAGAGGTTTACATTCGGAGGGTAAACTTCAATTCCATTCCGGGGACGACATGCTCCTGCTCAATAAATCCGGCCGCCGCTTGGATGACGTATCGTGCGTTTTCGGGAGGCGGCCCATAGGATGGGCAAGGGTCCTTTTCGCACGGCTCGGCATTAGCGATGACATGTACGATATGTCGACTTTCGTCCGCCCAAATCATATCAACCGGGATTTTGAACCCCTTCGTTCGCATCACGTGACGATCTGAAGTCTCGAAGATATACAGCATCCCGGAGTTTGACGGCAATCCCTCTCGAAAGGCCAGTCCAAAAAAAATCTTCTCGGGCGTGTCGGCGACCTCAGTTTCCAGTTGCATCCCGGTGGGAAAAGTCACAATGATCGTGTCGGCGTCCTTTTGATTCATCATGAACCAGCTGCCGGTCAACAAGAGCACCGACAGGGCGATCAGAACAAATATCCGGCTTCGCTTTGGAGCAGAGGCTACGGGAATCGATGGTTCCAATGCCTTCCTTTCTATCTTGCCACACAACTAGGCCCAACGACCCATATAGATCAAGGACATAGGGCTTCTTCTCTCGACGTTGCGTGTTGACTTGGATGAAAATCGCAGTCTAAAATGAGCACTCGTTTTACGGCTGAAATATGAGCCGTCACGATAAAGGTTGTCAATACAGCTTGTAAGGAGGCACGGGTCATGGCTCTCTTAATCACTGATGAATGCATCTCCTGTGGCGCCTGCCTACCGGAGTGTCCCAATGAGGCCATTTTCGAGACGCGCAGCGATGCTGAAAGTAAAGGCTATCATGTGGGGGACGGTCAAGGCGTCGGAGACAATATCTACATCATCACGCACGATCGTTGCACCGAATGCGTCGGGCACTTCGACGAACCGCAATGCGCGGCAGTATGCCCGGTCGACAATTGCTGTATCGCTGATCCGGCATATCCTGAAACAACCGATACTCTTCTCGAGAAGGCTCGCACCTTGAATCCAGATAAGGAAATAGACCCGAATAAAGTGTGGAGCGGCGTTCGAAACTAATCCCACTGCTTCTCTCTGAAATCAAAGCCCCGCTCCGGCGGGGCTTTTTTCTCTTGTCCCCCCCCCGCGCCCCGTTATCGATGTTATAATCGGGTAACAAACCGATTTAGGAGGCCCCTATGTGGTCTAAGATGGCTCTCCTCGTCATTCCCTTCGCCGCGTCGCTTTCTCTCTCTTCGCCGCTGGGTGCCAACACCGGCGATATTCCGATGGTGATTGAAACATTTGTGGCGAGGCAATTTCCTGCTTCCAAGAGTCATTTTTGGGTCGTCAACGACACTCATTGGCAAACTGACAATGAAGTCGTGGTAGACGTCAATACGGTCGTCTTGGACAAATCAGGCGAAACTCCAACGGCCACCCGATACTTATTGTTAATTGTTGGAGATCGACTCGCAGCCGCACAGAATATCCCATTGGACAGTACGGTGGACTGCCAGCCTGAACAAGCATAAGCCTTCAACAACAATTACACGAACAACGATCACAAAAGTAAAAGGCCCCGTCACGGAAGTGACGGGGCCTTTTGTTCTTCGCCCGAGTTTAACGAAGAGAGAACAAATTTACTTGATCATCACGATCTTGCCGCCGACGTGTCCAGGATGAAGCTGGCAACGATAGGCGAGGGTATTGCCCTGCGTCGCATAAAATAAATCACTCGTTGGAATGCCGATATATTTGGTCTCTCCAGGCTTCAGGACGAGCTCGGCCTTCAAGACCGTAGGGGCCTGCTGGGTTGTCTGGTCGGTCAGAAGAAAACCGTGCTCACTCGAGCTATTATTCGTCACTTTCAGCACCACAGGACGGCCCGGTCGCACTTTAAAATCGATGACGGTTGTTGGCGGATACCAGACCTTGAGATTTCCAATCTCAACAGCAAAGAGCTGCGCGTCGACTTCAAGCTCTCCAAACCGCTGGCCAACGACCGACCCCGTCTCCAAATCACCTACCTCGACGCCCCCCGCCTGAAGCGCGAACGAGGGGACCGCCCCTGCAACAATGACGACAAAGCCGAATAAAGCCGACGCCAACATCTTTCCCATAGCCCTACCTCCTTCGGAACAAGGAATGTGATGAGTTAATGATGAGGAATTACCGGCCCCGCAACGAATTTACTAAATCATGATTAAACTGCCGCTCCTTATAGCATAGGCTTCCGATGAGAAGCAAGCAGCTTCGCGATCTGCATTCTCCCCTTATGTTATCGATATTAAGCCGAATTTTCATTTTAAGACGGACCAGGATCAGCTTTTTCACGCCCTATTAACAAATCGTAGGGAGCATAATCATCGGTCAATACTAAACCGTACGGCCATTCAGATGCGTGTCGTGCTATCAAGAGTTCTGGCACACGCGCCGGCAATCGACCGTGTGCAATGAAATCAGACATACGTTCCAGAAACGCCGGCGTGGTCATGTCGGCCACAGATGGACCGGCAAAGAAAATGAGATTCTCCGCTTGCGGCTGATTCGGCGTCCTCCAGGGGCCTTTAACGCCAAAAGATTCGATCAGCGGGAACACCGTACGCAACGTTCCCACCACGGCTGAAGCTCGTTGGCGGTCAGGTCCGCCGCCGGACGACGCGAGGTTCACTGCGAGCACGCCATCATTTGTGAGGTGCGCACGCACTTCCTGAAAAAACTCTTGCGTCGTGAGATGAAACGGAATGAGATGCCGCGCGAACACATCCAGCCAAATAATATCGTATCGTGCATCGGTCGCTCGCAGAAATTTACGAGCGTCGGCTACATGAACATGGTGGGTAGAGACGGGATGATAGTCGAAATACTGCTCGGCAGCCCGGACGACCGACGGATCAACTTCAACGGTATCGACTTCCAAGCCGGGCCAGTGTGCCGCCAGCCATTTTGCCAAGGAGCCGCCGCCGTGCCCTAAAATCAGTGCCCGTTTCGGAGAGGGATGGACCGCCAGCGCAGCCATCATGACCTGACTATAGGGCAAATATAATTCAACGGGATCCGCCTTCCACATGACGGCATGGAACGTTCGATCCAAAATCAGATATCGAAAGAGGTCGTCCTCTCGCACGCGAACCTGCTGATAGGGACTGTCTTCCTGGTAGAGAGGAGCAGAGAGAACCAGGACAGGATGAAAGGCGAACCAACTAAGTCCAACTCCGCAGAGCATCAACAGCGCACTTCCAGTGACCTTTGCCACCCTGTGGGAGTTCACAGCAACCGCCCGCCACCACCAGAGCATACCCAAGGTCAGTTGCGTAATGGCCAGCAACGTCACCAACGCCACACTGCCCATCCACGTCAGGAGAAAAAAGGCCGTGCCCCAGGTTCCGACCAAGCTCCCAACTGTTGAGACCGCGATCATGCGACCGGTATGGCGGCCCACGTGCCCGAGATCGTCGATCGAAAGCCGAAGCAATGCCGGTAGCACACCGCTGAGACAAAACGCCGGCAAAGCCAAGAGGACACTCGCCGCGACGCAGGGCCCCCACCGGGGGTCTTGCACCCAGGCGGAAACCTGAAACATGACCGGTTGTCCCAGGCCGGCCAAGAGAAACGTCCACAAACCGGAAACCAATAGGAACCACGCGAGAACGCACCCGCCGCTATAGCGATCAGCTAGCCATCCGCCGGCGGCATAGCCGCTACTCATCGCGGCTAAGATCACCCCGATCAGAGCCCCCCATACAAAAAGGGAGTTCCCGAAGACCGGGGCCAAGAGACGGCTGCCCAAAATCTCCAAGGCCATCACGACTGCCCCCGTGATAAACGCAGTGGCAAGCGGCCACAAGGCCGACCAGGGACGAGGAGCATCAGCAAGAGGGAACGTCATCGGAGCGGTATGGTGAGAAGAAAATGGAAAATTGAAAAAGGCATGGGGTCCCCCGCCTAGAGAGTTCCCCAATTTTTGAAGTAGCGAAGGAGGTCGCGGACGGATACCATGCCGACAATCTGACCATCTTGCGTGATCGGGAGGTGTCGGATCCCGTGCTCGGCCATCAAATCACTGGCATCATGCGCAGAGCGATCGATCTCGATCGTAATCAATGGACTGCTCATGACGGTGCGGACTGAGGTGTGAGCCGGATCCTTGCCCTGCGCCATAGCTTTACGGACCAAATCGGCTTCGCTCACCACGCCGATATATGCCCTTTCCGACATCACCAAGGCAGCTCCCACTCGGGCATTCCGCATCAACGTGGCGGCCTCGATCAGCATGGCATCAGGATGGATCGTTCTGATGTTTCGATTCATCATCACAGCCAGCGGCCGCAACAGAACCCCACTCTGTGCACTCATCGAAACACCCTCAGAATGACTCGGAAGGAGACGCGATTGTACTGAACAGGCAAAACCTCTGTCAATGAAACGGCGTCTACATCAGGCATGGCGCATTGCACCATAGCTTCTTGCAACACCGTCACCCCGTTGCTATACTTCAGCCCCCGGTATTGCTCGGTTCCTTCCCTACACAATGACAGGAGCCTTATGTATATCAGCGTGATGGGTACAGGGTATGTCGGATTGGTGACCGGCGCGTGCTTTGCCGAATTTGGTCTCCATGTGACGTGTGCGGACATCGACGCCAAGCGGATCGCCCGGCTCGAGAAAGGGGACGTGCCGTTTTATGAACCGGGTATCACCGAGCTGGTGATGAAGGGGCTGAAAGAAAATCGCCTTCACTTCACCACCGACATTGCGAAAGCCGTCGAAGAGGCCCTCGTCATTTTCATAGCGGTCGGCACACCGACGCGCTCCGATGGTTCGGCCGATTTATCCTACGTCGAAGAAGTCGGACGCGGCATCGCGCAGGCCATGACGAGCTACAAAGTGATCGTCACGAAGTCCACCGTCCCCGTCGGAACCGGAGAAAAACTGCGCGAGGTCATCCGTACCCATCAGAGTAAACCTTCTCGATTTGATGTAGTATCGAATCCGGAGTTTCTGCGCGAAGGCTCTGCTATCGAGGATTTTTTACGTCCAAACCGCGTCGTCATCGGCGCCGACAGCGCCGAAGCCGTTGCGATTATGAGAGACCTCTATCGCCCGCTGTACCTCATTGAAACGCCGTTTGTCGTCACCGACATTGCGACGTCGGAAATGATCAAATACGCCTCCAACGCGTTTCTCGCCACGAAGGTCTCCTTCATTAATGAAATGGCAAACCTCTGCGAACAAGTTAATGCCGACGTGCAAGTCGTGGCGAAAGCCATGGGACTGGACCATCGGATCGGATCTAAGTTTTTGCATGCGGGCCCCGGGTTCGGAGGCTCGTGCTTTCCCAAAGATGTGTCCGCATTAATTCAGACGGGAGAGAAGGTCGGTTGCAACATGGAAATCGCTCGCGCCACATCGCGTGTGAACGAGCGGCAGCGGCTGTTGATGGTGGAGAAGATTCAGACGGCGATGGGGGGACTGACAGGCAAGACCGTGGCTCTCTTGGGCCTGTCGTTCAAACCCAACACCAACGATTTACGAGAGGCGCCGGCCATCGCCATTGCAGAACGGCTGCTCGCTGAAGGGTGTGCCGTACGGGTGTACGACCCGGCGGCGATGGAAGAAGGCTCGAAGCTCTTGCGCGGCGCGATCCCATGCGCAGATGCATATGACGCGGCGCACGGCGCGGACGCGCTGGTGCTCATGACCGAGTGGAATCTCTTCAGGAATTTGGATCTGCCGAAGATCAAGGCGGCCTTGCGGCAACCGCTCTTTATCGACCTCCGGAATGTCTATGATCCCGAACGGATGGCCGCGATGGGATTTCAATACATCTCAATCGGACGCCCGCCGCGAAAACCGGTTACGGCAACTTAAATGGCCGCCTGGCCAAGCTGTTTGATCTCCACCTTCTCTTCTTTGACCTTCGGCTTATACCCCATGCGATCAAGGACCTTGAGAATCCTGGTCTTGAGCCGGTCATCGGCTTCCCCGAGTGCGGTAGCCAGGGGCTCGACCGCCGGCTTGCCGATCTTGCGGATAATCTCCGTTGCGGATTGGCGCAATTCGTCCTCGTCGGAGACCAGCAAAGGAATGAGCTGGGAAACGGAGGGCGCACCGAGCTTGATGAGGGAATCATAGGCTCGCTGGCGGATATCGCCCACTTCATCGGAGAGCGCCTCGACCAAGGGGCCAACCGCGCGCATATCTTTCAGTTCGCCCAAGCTTTCAGCCGCATACTTGCGATTCAGCCAATGGGTGTCCTTTAAATCCAGCAGCATCGCATCCGCCTTGGCAGCATTGGGATCCTTTGAACGGATACGAAAGCTTTTGGCGATCCGCTTGCCATTTTCTTCCACGACGCGAATGGTGGCGCCGTCACCGGGCTTCAGCTTCTTCAGATCCTCGAGCGCCCCCTCGTCGACATCCAGCACTACGGTCTTGCCGTCATACGCGAGTAATTCGACCTCGAGTTGCTTGGCCGCAGCATTGACAGAGACAATCTTTTCGGTGACGAGGTTGAACCCGTCCTTTTTCTCTCCCCCTTTGGGACCAATCTGTATAAGCTTGATCGGAGCCTCGTCGGCCATGGTGCATCCTTTTCGTTTATGGGTTTGTCGGTTTCCAGCCCAGGCTCCCCAATGCGCCTTCAGCCGTTTCCTGAACCATTTCATTCTCATCTTCAAGCAAGGGTAAGAGGGGATCCACGGCCCGTCTATCACCGAGCCTCGCCAGCGACTCTGCCGCATTCCTGCGCACGAGCCAATCTTCGTCCTTCAGTGCATCGATCAATGGGGCGACGCCTCGCGCATCGCCGATTTTGCCGAGCGCTTCCGCTGCATGGCGGCGGACCATCCAGTTGTTGCCCATGAGGCCGTCGATCAAGGCCTCCACGGCACGTACGTCGCCAATCTTTTTCAAGACTCTCGCCACGTCCTCTCGCACCATGCCATCGGTCAACGCCTCGACCAGACCGGGCACGGCTCGGGCATCGCCCAACCGCTCCAGGGCCCAGACCGAGGCGGTCCGCACCGCCCCATCGCGATCTTTCAAGGCCTTCACCAATGGCTCCACACCGCGAGGGTCTTTGAGCTTGCCCAGCACCGAGGCGGCTTGTTCGCGGACCGACCATTCATCATCTTGCATTGCCTCAATCATGGGCTCTACGGCCACAGGCCCCATGCGAACAATCGCGCTGGCCGTCGCCTCGCGAATGACCACATCCTCATCGGCCAACAGCGCCATAAGTTGCGGCAGCGCCTCCATGCCCATTTGCCCAAGGCTGGCCGCTGCATGATCGCGCAAGGCTTCATTCTCATCCCGCAGAGCCGATACCAGCTGGCTGATGCGCTCGGTTTGCTCCATCTCACTCATCCTCATCTTGGTGGCCTGCCGCCTGGGCGACCGACTCCTCTTGTGCCGCCATGGCTTGCAACTTGTTCACAATCACACCCGCATTATACGAAATCAACCCGTCCCGATCCGTTTGGAGCCGTTCAAATAAGTCGGCATACGGCCGGAGACGCTCCGCATCTTTCACTTTCGCAAGCGCTTCGACCGCAAAGACCCGCAGTGGACGAATCGGGATCAGTTCTACATAAAGATCCACCGGACGCGCATCACCGATTAGTCCCAGCGCCTTTAGCGCCAACTCTTTTACTCCCGTATCCTTATCCACCCGGAGCCGCTCCATCAACGGTTCCACCGCGCGCACGTCACCGATTTTCCCGAGCAGGTCGACCGCCGCTTCGCGGACGACCCAATCATCATCATTCAAATATCCAATGAGAATTTCAACGCTCGGACGGCCGATTCCCAACAGGTCGATAATCGTAGACATCCGCGCATCTTCTCGCTCAGATGATTCTTCGACGCTCCTCAGCGCGTCGAACGCCTGATCGATGCGCTCCTGAATGGCACTCAGCTTTTTCAGGGTCCGCACCGCAATGTTCTGTAGAATAGGATCGGTCATCGCGTCGACCAACGCGTCAGCCGAGCGCGGGTCCAACAGATGTTCGAGGATATCGGCAGCCGTCAGACGAGCGGTCTCATCAGAATGCTTCAACATGGCCGTAAGCGGTCTGATCGCCGTGGGCGTGACACCAAGGAGATGGACGATCACGTTCCGCTGTTCATCGTCCCGGCACTCGTGCAAATGCTCAACGAGCGCGGTCGCCGCCACGGTATCCATGACACCGGCTAACTGCTCCAGCGCAATCGCGCCGGCTTTGCGCACGGCCGGATCATCATCGCTCAACAGACGCACTAAAGGAGCACCGCCCTGCGGATCTTTGACGCGCGCCAGCATGCCGGCCGCTTCGATTTTTAAAGGCGCCGGACCGGTCTCCAAGACATGGATCAAGCCTTCGACGGCTTTCGGACCGCCAGCCAGGCACGCCGCCGTTGCGCGCATTCGCCGCCAGTCTTCTTCGTGTACGAGTTCGGAAATTAGAGTTTCGAGTGATTCTTTCGGCATGATCCCTTAGAAAAACACGGCGTGATCAGTGAAGCGCTTGTTCAATAATCACCCCTCATTCGCCGCTCATCACGAGACTCGTCCCGCTCTCCATCCCAATTGACTGAGGGCCTCTTTCGCATAGTAGACGATATTTTGGTCGCGCTCTTTCTTGATGATCTCGAGAAGAAACGGAATCGCCGAAGGCCCAAATCGCGTCAGTGCCGTGGAGGACTCCGAGCGGGTCACGGTGTAGCGTAGCGCAGCGATTAAGGCAGGGATCGCCGTTTCGTCCCCGATATCGCCCAGGGCGCGGACCGCCAATCCCATGACGATCATCTCTTGATCCCATCGATCCCCGCATCCATCAAGCGGCCGGCTCTGATCCGGCCGGCTCGATCCGTTCACAATTTTCACGAGCGCCGGCACTGCACGCCGGTCGCCGATTTTGCCAAGAGATTCCACAGCGACCGGCCTCACATCGAGATCATTCAGTGCTGTCAGGAGATAGTCGACTGCCCGTGAGTCTCCGATATCCCCTAGTGCACGAACGGCATCAGTTCGGACCGCTGTATCCGGGTCGTTAAACAAGACAAACAACAATGGCTCGACGGTGTCCGGCGATCGCATCTTCCCCAGCGCTTCAATGGCATGGAGCTTCACGAGCCACTCCTTGCTCTGAAGCGCTTCAAGTAAGGGAGGCACGGCCGCCGCGCCGATACCCGCCAGCGCCGCAGCTGTTTCGACGCGAACAGCTTTCACTTTATCCTGTAGTAACGGCACCATCGGAGCGATGCACCGTGGCTCAGCAATCCGGCCAAGACCTTTCGCTGCATGCATTCTGACAATCCAGTCGCTGCTGGACAGCGCGCCGACAAGGACATCCAGCACACGGCTGTCTGCAATCGTCGCCAGAATGGACGTCGCAGATTCCTGAACCGTCAGATTCGAATCTTCCAGACAACAACCTAGCGCGGGAACAGCCGCCTCACCTATGGCCCTCAGGGCTTGCATGGCCGCTTCGCGCACGGCTCGATCATCATCGCCAAGCAACTGCACAAGTGGCCCGACGGCCCGCGCATCGCCGAAGGTTCCCAGGGTCGCGGCCGCTTCCTCACGAACGGCCCAGTCTTCATCCTTCAGCGCAGCAATCTGTTCGAGAACGCTGTCTGCCATGGTGAGCACATAGGCGCCGCGTCGTTACATGGCCCCCTTGGCGAGATCGCCGGACGGCCCAAAGCGACCGGTATCCCCCAGGGGCATATTGACGCGTAGATTGTCGGCTTCGCTGGAATTGACCGTTTCATCCTCCTGGGGTGGCTCCCATCCCAGTTTCTTTAAGGTCTCTACAACCACTTGCTTGAGCGCATCGGCCAGGGTCAGTCGGCTTGTTGCAAAGGACATGACCCGCTCGCCTTCCGTTTCCACTTCCGAGGCTTTCGGGTCGTGCAGGAATGCCACCAACGGCTCGATGGCCGTATCGCCGATGAGCACGAGCGACGCTGAGGCGCGATCGCGCAAATTGGCATCTTTCAGGAGCATGATGAGGTTGGGGATCACGCGCGGATCGCGAAAGTGCCCCAAGGCCGTCGCGGCCGCCTCCTTGATAAAGGCTTCCTCGCTGACGATACAACCGGGCGTCGGTGTCCCATCCTGAGGAATGCCCTTGCCTTTCAACGCAGCCAACACGGGCGGCAGTGCCCGCGCATCGCCGATCATGCCGAGCGACATAATGGCATGCCGCTTCACTGCCCCGTCCTTCATGGCTTCGATCAGGCCATTCACGGCGCGCGGATCGCCGATCATGCCCAACGCGATCGTGGCATCCTCGCGGACCGCGCGATCAGGGTCCTTTAACATGTCGAGCAATTTGTCCACCACCTTGGGATGCTTCACCCAAGACCGGCCGATCTGATAGTCGGTAGTCATGCCGCCCAATGCGCGGACGGCGTGGCAGCGCACGACAAAATCCTTATCAGCCAGCGCGTTGAACAAGGGGTCGACCGATGGCTCCCCAATCGTGACGAGCGCCGTCCCGGCCGTCTCTCGAACGGTTTTCGACGAGTCCCTGAACAATCTAATGAGCGCCGGCACGGCTTTCTCAGCACGGATTTTCCCCAAGGCTTCAGCCGCCGCGCTCTTCACCGCCCCATCGCGGTCACGACACGCCACGATCAAGGGGTCCACCGTTCGAGCGTCTTTAATGTCTCCGCAGGCTTTGGCGGCATGCTCGCGCACACGCCAACGCTCGTCTTTTAACGCGTGAATCAGCCGCTCCACGGTCGGCTCGCCCAGATGAACCATTGCCGCCACAGCCTCATTGCGGACTTCCATGATGGGGTCGTTGAAAAGGCCTATCAGGGCTTCGACTGCCTTTGGACCGCCGATCTTCGCCACGGCCCAGCCCGCCAGCGTTCGAACCGACCAGAAATCGTCTGCACAGGCCTGGAGCAGCGGCTCCAGCGTACTGGAGTCGGCAAGTTCGGCCAATGTCTTCGCTGCCTCTTCCCGCGTCGCATCGTCGACGTCTTCCAGGGCTTCGAGCAAATCATCAATTGCCGGTGTCATGGCAGAACCTCTTGCAACTATTTGAAGCTATATTCAGGCTGACCGCCATAGGGCTGCGTTCTGCTGCATTTGATCGTCAACTTTTGCGTCCCGCGCCCGGACACGCATTGATCTAGCGTCGTCGGAAATTCCAACACCCCATCCAGGTTGATGGTAAACGGAAAATCAAAGGTGAATGTTCCAAATCGATACGAACCGGGCTTGAGCTTGAGTTCGCGTGCCGTGCTCGTACGATACGCCTCGGTGTTTTCAGGATCCATGCTCCATATCAATGGCGTGACGCCCGGCACATACCACCAGCTCGGCGGATGCAGCGTGGTCGCATCAATGGTAATGGTATGTTCCTTGGTATAGGCAGCCGGGGGACCCGCCTCGGCAATCGCCACTGCCGCCACGGTAAGGTATGCGCAGAGTGTGAGAAGTAGTCTGATGCGTTGCATGGTAATTACTGAACCGCTGAAGGGGGTGAAGGCTGATCTGCCGCGGCAGTCCGGGCCGATCGGAAGATTTCCTCAACGGGACGACTGTCCCATTCCGTATAGGTTTCCAACCCCAGCGTGCGTAACACGGTGGCGCCGGTGTCCAGGATCGAAACAGGCTGTGCGATCGTATGCCCCGCTTTGATGCCTGCCCCAGAGGCCAACCAAAGCACATGAGGCGGCTGCGATGCGCTCTCGTGATCATTACCTTTTGCCTGCACCGATCCCATATCATTGAGCGAAGTGACGAGTACCGTCGTCCGGTTGTACAACCCAAGCTCTTTGTATAGATCGAGCACCGAACCCATGGCTGCGTCCACAGTCTTTAATGCATCGCGATACGGCTTCGCATTCCAGCCATCCGCTTCACCGGCGCGAATAGGTTCGGGTAAATGGACGACCAGGAAATGCGGTAGCGACAAAATCGCATGGCCATAGCCATGTCCACTGGTCGCCTTCTTAAAGTATTGACGGATATAGCTGACCAGGGTCGCCGGACTGCATTCAGGCTTCAGCGGCCCGCACATTTGATAATCCGTATACGGCTCCGGCTTCGCCAACTGATAGAGCGACTCATCCATAAAAAAAATCGCGCTGTCCTTGCCGCCGCTCAAATCCAGATAGTCAAAGACGGTGGGCGGCCGAGGATAGCCACGAATAAAGTCGAAAGCATTCCAAGTGATCCCGTGCTTCTCGACCGGCATGCCGGTAAAGAGCGACGCCATGGCCGGCAAGCGAAGCGGTGGCGTTACCGCAGTGGCCGACCAGGTGACCGACCCATCCTTCACAAGCCGACTCAGTACCGGCATCGCACCTGTTTTGAGGGAATCTTTTCCGACACCCTCAAGGACAAACAGGATCACATGTTCCGGCTGAATATCAGGTTGTGACGCCTGCTTGGCGTCCTTGGACGGAGCGGCGCCCGTCTTCGCGGCATATCCTACGGGGAGAATGGGAACCCCAAAGAAAAGTCCTATCGCGAATATCGTTGTGAGTATCACACCCGATTTAAGAAAGCGCATACACACCCACTATATTCAGGTTCCACTGGATCGAAGCCCTGTAACTTATCATGCGCATTTTCGGCCGGTCAACCCTTCGCGGGCTTGAACGGCAAGCCGATTCGGCCTCATGCCTGTCGTTCGCTCCATTGAACATCGCCGCGGATTCAGGTAAAGATTCGCTATGCCGATCGGGAACAACTTTCAACACGCGGCGTATTCACGATCCGATCCGGGAGACCGAGTCGGATATCGAGAACTGGTCGTCGGTGCACCTGCGGATTCGTTGGCCTGGCAAGACGCCATGGCTCAGATGGGGCGTGAGCTCGCTCAGGCCGGTGTGCGGATGGTAGTCTTTCTGCACGGCACAGCATCCGGAACCGATGTGTTCGGCATGCAACGTCTAGACGAAGTGGGCGGATTAAAGCGCGGATACTCCCGCGGGATCGCCGGTCTGGATGCACTGCTCGCACTTATGCGGGACGGCACCAACGGCGTGTCTGCCTTGAAAGATGCAACACCGCCTCTCCCGGATGACGAGTCGACCAAACGGTTGATCGATAATCAGGCCGGAGACGCAGCCAATTTTTCGCACGCCTATGTCGAGCTGTTCAGGAAAGCCATCAATCGATCAACCGAACGACCGATAGATTGCCAGCGCATATTATGGTCGTCGGAACATCATCACATTGGTCGATCACAAGCAGCCATACAGGTTATCAGTCGGCTGCGGGCCCTTGCGACCGAACAAAAGCTCCAACCAGCCGACCGTATCTTAGTGCAAGCCCACGGTCATGCCGGTCTCGTGATGGCGTTGGCCTCGAATTTAATGGCGCCCAACCAGTCGCCCGTCCGCGCCTCGTTTTTGCAAGCACTCAAGGCCTATTCAACGCACACGGGCAAGTCGACACCAGACATTGACCTGCTCGAACAGTCGCCCGATCAGGCCCTAAATGGCGCCAAGCTCGATGTCGTCACATTCGGAACGCCAGTGCGTTATGGGTGGGATCCTTCCAGCCTTGGTCAGTTGCTGCACATCATCAACCATCGTCCAATGCGAGTCGACGGGAAACGTTGGCTGGCCAAAATGGAACTCCCGCAGATCACCATGGAGATGCCGATCGCGTGGGGCGGCGATTATGTTCAGCAGCTCGCAGTCGGAGGAAGTGATGCCGTGCCGGCCTCACCCGAGGCGAAGGCTGTGAACAAAATTCTGTGGGAACTGTTGGAGCCCTACGAAGGGTTTGAACGCTGGCTCGAATGTGCGCGCAAAAGCGTGCGATGCCACAACGACGGCCGTTGCTTGCTGGTGGACTACAAGGATTCGACGGCGATAAGCAGCGCGAAGGACCACATCTATGGTCATGCGGCGTACACGAGAATGAATACGATGCTGTTTAATACGACGGAAATCATGCGAAGTCTGTATGTACCGGTAGGCACCTGACACGTACCGCAGCCCTACTCCTTCGCATCTTCAAAATTAAAATCTCCTGTCTTCATGATACGGCGGTATCCCTCTTTGCGGGCAGGATCCAAGTTATTCCATATCGTAACACCATCGTCTAAACGCAGTGTCACGTCTGGGCCACCTGAACGCCGACATGGCTCCCCGATAGTGCGAGTGCGTACACGTGTCACCGTCTTTTGCGAGCGGCTCAGTCGTAGGGTTTCGGTGACGCAGTCCCGCTCTTTTGGTTTGGTGACAATTTCCTGATCATCCCATCGTTCCACTTCTTCATGGTCCATGCTCAGAATGAGCTGATTGCCCTCCCCGATCATTGCGGTCGATTCCAGGCAGAAGTTCCATTTCCGGCTACATTCGATGTGTGTCGTGTGGAGAGACATCTCTTCGCGGCCGTTCGCGGTCGTCCACGTGCCACTGGCCGAGACAGACGCCTCCCACCCATCCCCGGCAAACACGGCAGGTGGCAATTGCACGGGAAGCTGTTCGAGCCAATCCGCATCCTGTAGCAGCTTCTTAAGAGTCGGATAATCGAGCTCCCCGCTCCCCGACAATTTATTCGATTCTTGGTAGTACTGAACGGCCCGTCTGGTTTTGTCATCGAATCGACCGTCAAACGGTCCGACCCCATACCCGAATCGTCCAAGCAACATCTGAGCAACCATGATCAATCTTCGCCGTTCTTTGGGATTGGCGCGCACCTTGTCCAATTGTGCCATCACTGCGCGCTCCTCATCTGCCTCGCTCGGGGAACCGGTAGGCTCTTCGCCCAGCAGACGATTCACTGGTCGGACCGTTGGATCGGCGCCTCTTCCATCAGCATCGGCGGATAGAGAAGGACCGAGCATGAGCGAGATGCAGAGTAAAACCAGAACAGGCATGGAGTATGTGCTTGGCATAGGCACCTCGCTCATGGTTGAGAAAAACAAGAAATCCGTAGAGGAGAAATCGCAACGAACCGCCACAAACCAGCAGGATGTCGAAAAAGCTGTTCAGCAAGGTCCACTGTGCGCATTGCGGCGCCGAAACGTCAGCATAGAGGTCAGGATGTCCCCAAAGCCCATCCAACGAGGCCGCAGCGAATGAGGAGCTGAAGCGTACTGTTACCGTACGGTGAGCTCTGAGCGACGCGAGAACAAAGCTGGGGGAAATGGCGCATCTTGGCTCGGCTAGGGTCGGACGGATGCAATAGTGCTTTTTCAACATCCTCTTAGGGATGTGCTTGCCGCCAATTGCAGCCGACGCCGATATCAATCTTGAGCGGCACTGTCACGCCAAGGCGGACGCCGGTCTGTTCCATTTCCGACTTGGCAAGTTGCTTGGCTTGCTCTAGATCCGGCTCCGGAGCTTCGAAGATGAGTTCGTCGTGAACCTGGAGGATCATTTTTGTGGTGGGAAGCTCGCTCTTCAACCGAGCACCTACCGCAATCATCGCCATTTTGATGAGATCGGCGGCAGAGCCTTGAATGGGATTGTTGATCGCCATACGCTCGCCAAACCCGCGTTGCGTCGCATCCGGGCTGTTCAACTCAGGAATCGGCCGGCGGCGGCCTAAGATCGTCGTGACATAGCCGGTCCGTTTCGCCTCTTCGAGCGTACGATCCATAAACGCTTTCACACCTGAATACCGCGCAAAATACGCATCGATGTACTCGCGGGCTTTCTGCTGGGGAATGCCGAGTGTCTGCGACAATCCGAACGGACTAATGCCATAGAGAATGCCAAAGACAACCGTCTTTGCGATTCGCCTCATTTCTCGCGTGATCTGTTCCGGGACAAGATTGAAGATATCGACCGCCGTTGCCGTATGGATGTCTTCACCTCGTTCGAACACCCGGAGTAGACGTTCGTCACCGGAGAGATGCGCCAAAATGCGAGGCTCGATCTGACTATAATCCGCCGCAATCAGTACATGACCCGGCGCGGCGATAAAGGCTTCACGAATGCGCAGGCCATACTCGCCCTTGACGGGAATGTTTTGTAGATTGGGTTCTGTGGATGACAAACGCCCCGTCGCCGCCACGGTTTGATTGAGCGAGGTATGGAGGCGGCCTGTTTCCGGATTCACCAACGCCGGCAGCGCATCGATATACGTGGACTTCAGTTTGCTCAAGCTGCGACACGCCAGAATATGAGCCGGCAGTTCGTGTTGCGCGGCCAGTTGCGTGAGCGTGTCTTCATCCGTTGAGTAGCCGGTCTTGGTTTTCCGGATAGGCTTGAGGCCCAATTTCTCAAATAGGATCGCGGCGAGCTGCTTGGGGGAATTGAAATTGAACGACTCACCGGCCAGGGCAGTGATCGTGCAATTGATGCGGTCCATTTCCCGATCCAATTCCTTGCCCAAATTATGGAGCACGTTCACGTCCAGCGCAAAGCCATTGCGTTCAATTTCCGCAAGCACAGGCACGAGAGGCATTTCGACGTCTTGGAACAAACGCCAACTCCCCTGCTCCACGAGCCGGTCCTTGAGAATAGGGACCAGACGGACAACCACAGCGGCCGCTTCAGCCGCCTCCGCAGCAGACCCCTCATGTCGATTGAATAGATCGGCAGGCGGCTGATCCGACTCCTCGGCTTTGGCGGCGCCCAGATGATAACCCAGTACATCAAGCGCGACCGCCTCCAGTGTGTAATTTCGACGGTTGGGATTCAGCAGATAGGCGGCAATCATCGTATCGAACCAGGGCGGCGCGAGCGGCAGGCCGCTTCTCTGTACGGCCAACAGCGTCGGCTTGGCATCGTGCAGGGCCTTGAGACGCGTTTGGCTCTTTAATACATCCCCAAGGAGAGCCGGGAAATCCCCGCTCCCCTTCAGTCGAGCAAAAGCCGTCGTTCCGTTCGCCAAAGCCAAGGCCACACCACGTACGTCTGCTCGCACACCCATGGCATCGTCCAACACGCAATAAACGGCGATCGAATCTTCGGGCCCCATGGTGTCAATCGACCCGGCGAACATACGCGCCGCCGTGGGATCGCCCACGTTCATGACGTCGGCGCCCAGGGCCACCGTGGCCACAGACGGCTGAATCGCTTTCAGGAGCGTGGAAAACTCGAGTTCCTGAAGGAGCGCGATAAGCGGTTCAGAGGGAGGGGGCATGAGCCGGAAGGCTTCGCAATCAAACTCAATGGGACAATCCACCTGAATGGTGGCGAGGCGGCGGCTCAAGCGCGCCATGTCCGACTGTGCCAGGAGGAGATTTTTTGCTTTGGTCGGCGTGACCTCATCGATTCGCTGCAGGAGTTCTTCAATCGTCCCGAATTGGGTAATCAGCTTGGTGGCGGTCTTCTCGCCGATGCCTTTGACGCCTGGAATGTTATCGATGGTGTCCCCCATCAAACCCATAACTTCCACCACCCGGGCCGGTTCCACGCCAAACCGCTCTCGGCATTCGGCCTCGCCGAACCATTTATCTTTCACAGGATCGTAAATGCGGACCGTCGGCGCCAGCAGTTGGAACATGTCCTTGTCGCTAGTCACGATCACCACATCGAAGTCTGCGGCTTCAGCTTTGCGCGCGAGCGTGCCGATGAGGTCATCCGCTTCCAGTCCGACTTGCCGAATCACCGGCACCGCCATCGCCTGCACGACACGATGGATCAAAGGGATCTGTGCCTGCATGCCGTGAGGCATTTCGGGGCGCTGCGCTTTGTATTCTTTGAACTCCTCATGTCGCTGCGTCGGCCCCTTTTCATCAAAGACGACCGCTAAGCAATCCGGGGTATGCTCGCGGAGGACTTTCAATAACATCGTTGTAAAGCCATAGACGGCGTTGGTCTGCTGACCTTTGGAGTTGGAAAGCGGGGGCAGTGCAAAAAACGCCCGATAGATATAGGCGCTTCCGTCGATCAAATAGAACGTCTTGCGTGTGAGGTGTTGCGCGCCAACCATGATGAACGGTGACGAAATGGCTACGAATGATGCGCGACCGTGAGCGGCGGTTGGCCGAACTTTTCGCGCACCTTGTTAATGGTGTTCAGGACGGCCGGCTGGCCGATCAGTTTCCGTTCTAATTGGCGTTTCCCTGGAAAATCAACGAGAGAAATGCCGATCAGCATGGTAAGAATCCCCTGTCCGGGCAGAACCAACATCGCAATGCCGGCTGCCAGCAAGACGAAGCCCGCCACATTTTTGACGACATGGCCGATGAGCCTGAGAACGGGATGATGATTCTCCATCCATTTTCGCGGATGGCGTTCGTCAAAATAATTCGGGGGCAGTCGAACTAAGATCAAGGGAATGGCGATCAGGCTTCCAATAAATCCAACGATGGAAAGGATGACTAGGCCTGAGAGAATGTCTTTCGATAAGAGTGCCTCCATCGGTGGTTATCCTAGCATGAGAAACGGGCAAAGGGCTATAATCCGCCCGATGAGCCCTGCCGCACGCACATCAACACACACCGCACTCTTACTGACCGGGGAAGATCTCACTCCATCTCAGTTCCTCGAAGTCGTCCACCGGAAGCGACTGGTCCGGTTGTCGCCTGAAGCCGAGAGACGGATGAAAGCCGCTCACCGCGTGATCCAACGCGTCCTCACGCATCCTGAGCCTGTATATGGCGTGACCACAGGCTTCGGCAAACTGGCCGACCAGCGCATTTCTCTTTCGGATATCGCCCAACTACAGCTCAACTTAGTTCGAAGCCATGCGGCCGGCGTCGGCGATCCCCTCACCCCGGAAGAAACCCGTGGCCTCCTCTTGCTTCGGGCCAATGTCCTGGCCCGTGGCCATAGCGGAGTACGGCCGTTGGTGGCCGATTATTTGCTCACGCTCTTGAATCGCAATATCCTGCCGATTGTTCCATGCCGCGGGTCGGTCGGTGCGAGCGGTGATCTCGCTCCGTTGGCGCATCTTGCGCTCGTGCTGATCGGCGAAGGGGAAGCGCTCGTGAACAATCGGCGTCTGCCGGGACGGGCCGCGTTGGCACATGCAAGGCTACAACCACTCCAACTCCAAGCCAAGGAAGGACTTTCACTGGTCAATGGGACCCAGGCCATGCTGTCGCTCGGCTTGTTGGCGCTCCGTCGATGCGAGCAGTTGGTCGATACGGCGGACGTCGCAGGCGCGTTGTCTGTCGAAGCGCTCAAAGGTACGCCGGTTGCTTTCGAACCGCGTATTCAAAAACTGCGTCCCTATCGCGGGCAGCAGACTGTCGCCGCCAATCTATCCGCGCTGATGGCGGGCAGCGCGATTCGCGCCTCACACGTCGGCTGTCCGCGGGTGCAAGATGCATACAGCCTGCGGTGCATGCCCCAGGTGCACGGAGCGGTTCGCGATGCGCTGGATCACGTCCGCGCGACGCTTGAGATCGAGATCAACAGTGTAACGGACAATCCTTTGGTCTTTCCGGATCGCAATGAAGTCGTGTCGGGAGGAAACTTTCATGGCCAACCGTTAGGGTTGGTCTTAGACTATCTGGCGATCGCGATGACCGAGCTGGCGAGTATTGCCGAACGGCGCATCGAGCGGCTCATCAATCCGGAGTACGGCGATCTGCCGCCATTTCTCAGTCCGCAGCCGGGCTTGCATTCCGGCTTTATGCTGGCGCAAGTCACAGCCGCGGCCTTGACGTCGGAGAATAAAGTCCTCGCCCATCCGGCCTCGGCCGATTCGATTCCCACATCCGGCAACCAGGAAGATCATGTCAGCATGGGGATGGGTTCGGCATTGAAGCTACGACAGATCGTGTCGAACGTTGAATATATTCTCGCGATCGAACTGATATGCGCCGCGCAAGGCGTCGACTTTCATCGCCCGCTTCAACCCGGTGTCGGGAGCCGCCTTGCGTTACAATCCATTCGTCGACGGGTCCCTCGTCTCACACAAGACCGCGTGCTGGCCATTGACATTGAACGGATTCGCGCGCTCGTTGCTGACGGGGTCTTCAGTGGCGTTCTACCTGCCATTCGCATGTCGACATCCATTCGACGAAGGAGAGTCCCATGAAGAGACTGAAGAATCTTCCTGCTATCCGCGTCGTGGCGACCTTGATCCTGTGTGTCGAAAGTCTGTTCCTGCCTGCTTCGTTTGCCGCGGACCCATCGGTATCGACCGTACCGGACACCACCACAACCCAAGACCTCGAGATTGAGATCACGAAAAAGGGGCTCGGGAAGGAGGTCTCCCTTCGAAAAGGGGTAAAAGAGTGGTTCATGCTCGTAGAAGTGACGCCCGAAAACACGGTCGTCATTCGGCAAGAAAAAGAAAACGATGCGTATCTCGTGGACGAGAGCGAAACTCACGATCGGCCGCTTACCGCCAGCGAGGTGGACACCGTCATCGATGATTTCATTAACAGCGTCAAGACCCAGACAAAATTAAAACAGAAGTAACATGTCGATTCGCGCGCCTCGTACTACCGCATTGTCGTGTAAAGGCTGGCCTCAAGAAGCCGCCCTTCGGATGCTGATGAACAACCTGGACGATGAGGTGGCGGAAAGCCCGCAAGACTTGATCGTCTATGGCGGAGTCGGCAAAGCCGCTCGAAACTGGGAGGCGTATCACGCGATCGTTCGGGAACTGCAGGCACTGGAGCACGATCAGACCCTGTTAATCCAATCGGGCAAACCGGTCGGCGTGCTGCGCACGCATGACTGGGCTCCGCGCGTTCTTCTCGCCAACTCGAATCTCGTCGGCCATTGGGCCACGTGGGACGAATTTCGTCGCCTCGATGCTCTGGGGTTGATGATGTTCGGTCAGATGACGGCAGGATCATGGATGTACATCGGGACGCAGGGCATCGTACAAGGTACGTATGAAACCTTTGCGGCCGCCGCGGATCGCCACTTCGGCGGAAATCTAAGTGGCCGATTCATCCTCACGGGCGGCATGGGCGGCATGGGCGGCGCTCAACCGCTGGCAGCCACGATGAACGGGGCCGTGATGCTGTGCGTGGAAGTGAATCCGGCAAAGATTTCCCGGCGAATTCAGACCGGATACTGCGATCGCATGACGGCCTCGCTCGATGAAGCACTGCAGTGGCTCTGGGCGGCGCAGCAAGACCGGTCGGCGCTCTCGGTCGGGTTGATCGGAAATTGCGCTGATGTGTTGCCGGAACTCGTCCGTCGACGCGTAGTCCCTGATCTCGTAACGGATCAGACCTCGGCACACGACCCGCTGAACGGATACGTCCCATGCGGTCTCTCATTGGAGGAAGCAGCGGCGCTTCGGCGGCAGAAACCCTCTGAGTATACGGAACGCGCACTCGATTCGATCGCCGCACACGTTCAGGCCATGCTGGCGCTTCAACAAGCTGGGGCGGTGGTTTTTGACTATGGCAACAATATTCGCACCATGGCGCATCAGCGCGGCGTGCAGGATGCCTATGGCTTTCCCGGCTTTGTGCCGGCCTACATACGTCCGCTTTTTTGCCTAGGCCGCGGACCGTTCCGATGGATCGCCCTGTCGGGTGACCCGGCGGACATCGCGGTCACCGACCAAGCGGCGCTCGATCTGTTTCCTCACAATACATCGCTCCGACGATGGATCCGCCTCGCGCAGCAGCATGTGCCTTTCCAAGGGTTGCCTGCTCGAATTTGTTGGTTGGGATACGGCGAACGCGCCGCCATGGGGTTGAAAATCAATGAATTGGTCGGCAAAGGAGTGTTGAAAGCTCCTGTTGTGATTGGGCGAGATCATCTCGATGGGGGATCAGTTGCGTCTCCCCACCGCGAGACCGAAGCGATGCGAGACACCAGTGACGCGGTCGCAGATTGGCCTATCCTGAATGCCTTGCTCAATACCGCCTCGGGCGCCAGTTGGGTCTCATTCCATCACGGCGGCGGCGTCGGCATGGGCTATTCGCTCCACGCCGGACAAGCGACCGTCGCGGATGGGACACCGGGGGCACATGAAAAAATAGAGCGGGTGTTGACCAACGATCCCGCCCTGGCTATCCTGCGGCACGCCGACGCAGGCTATACGGACGCACAACTGGCTGCGGAGCAAGGCCGCCTATCCATTCCTTGCTCCAGGCCTCTCACCTAGACGCCGTTGTTGTTACTCACCGGCACCAACGTTATAATTCTCTCGACCTCAATGGAGTCCTTATGAAGCCAAAGCCGCGATTCGTGATTTTCGCCCACAATGCGACATACGATAAATTGCACCAAGTAGCCACACTGGGATTGACTGCAGCCGCGATGGGGAAAGACGTCATGGTCGTCCTGCTATTTTGGACGATCAAGAAATTGGCTCAAGGGCAGATCGACGTCATCGACTTTCCGCCGGAGTACAGTGGGAGTGCTGAGGAAGTCGCCCGCTTACTGAAAGAAAAAAAGGTGCCGAAGATTTCGGAGATGTTCCAGGAAGCAAAACAGGTCGGCCAGTTTCGGCTCGTCGCGTGCAGTGCCGGCCTCGAATATATGGGCGTCGAACAGGACACCGTAGCCAAGAACGTCGATGAAGTCATGGGCCTTCCCACTATCCTCTCACTCACTGCGGGCGCAGAAACGACTCTTTTCATCTGATGATGAAAACGGAAGGCAAAGTTTTAACGTTCAAAGTTAGAAAAACGTTTTAAACATTGCCTTGAATTTTTTAATTTCTCACCGCGACCGAGTCACGCCTACTCGATCGCAATACTTCGTCAGCTTACAGCGGCTACAGTGAGGCGAGACTGGTTGGCAGATGTTCTGACCGAATGGAACGAGCAGGTCGTTCAAGGTAATCCAGTATCGGGAGGGAAGTTTTTGACACAAAGCTTCCTCGCTTTGGGCAGGCGTCTTGGTTTGAATATACCCCCATCGATTACTGATCCGGTGCACGTGGATGTCCACGCAGATACCAGGCTTACGGTATCCGACTGTCACGACCAGGTTAGCCGTCTTCCTTCCCACACCGGGCAAAGTCAGAAGGTCATCAATTGAATCGGGAACCCGCCCCTCGTAGACCTCGAGGATACGTGCAGACATGGCATGAATCTGTTTGGCTTTTGTCCGAAAGAACCCGACCGGATAAATCGCTCCTTGGATCTCCGGAAGCGGCAGCTTCAGCATGGATGCGGGATCGGAGGCGAGCCCAAACAAGCGTTGGCTCGCCTCAGCGGTCGTGCGATCTTTGGTCCTCAAACTGAGGACGCATGCGATCAGAATCCGGAATGGATCGCGCGATTCTTTGGCAACCACTCCGACGACGGGCTCTTGCCATTGCCGGACTTCGCGACGAAGGATGCGCAAGGCGGCATGAATTTCTTCATTCCGCATGAAACACTAACTGAAATTGAACAATGAGACAGGTGAGAAGGAGATCAGGCGAGGATGCTTACTCCATCTTCCGTTTCGCGAGCCATTTCTGACGGCGGCGCTGGGCTTCACGCTGCTTTGCCTTTTTCCGGACACTGGGCTTCTCATAAAACCGCCGGCGTTTCAGTTCCCGAAACAGACCTTCCCCGGCAAGCTTCTTTTTGGCGACCTTAAGCGCCTTTTCAACATTGTTATTGAAAACTTTGATTTCCATATCGGCTACGTGATTCCTTCCAATACGATGCGAACTGGTTGAGGTCGAGGAGTCTAGCATAGCCTCTTGAGTTCCACAAGACTTTGTTCAAGGATGTGGATACGATTCGCAATTTCGCTGTCAACCGATTGATTTTTAGACTGTTTTACATTCGTGCTGACGTTTTCAAGTCCACCTTCGATCGCTGCCCGCGCCATGAAGAGCCCGACCTTTAAATCTGACGATACGGAGGCCTTCGTCTGCTGCCGCAACGCGAGGAGTAGCATCGCGACATCATTGGCCAGTTCGGCGGTTTTTAATGGAACGAGCGTGGCTGCCCGCAGATTTTGCAAGATGGCTGCCTGACGGGCAGGATCGCTCTTCAGCATCCGATAGGCCCGAACGACGCATGCATACGCATCGGCATCCGCCTGCACCAATTCTTTAAGCTCCGCAGCCAGCAATTGAAGCCGTTGCTCGTTAGCTTCCAGCTCTTCTAATTGTTCATGTCCACGACTGTCCTCTGGTTTCTGCGAAGGCGGCCCGATCCGACACGCCATGATGCCAAGCGAGGCAGCGAGAGCTCCCGCCAAAGCGGCGACACTTCCTCCGCCCGGTGTCGGGGTCCCATCGGATACGACCTGCAAAAATGAAGACACGGATCCACCGAGGTCCTGCAAGTGATTGCCTGGGTGTTGTCCTGATGCCTCAGTTTCTCGACCCATAACCATTTCCAGTCGCGTCTCCAATACTTGGGACGAGTTGAAGCGTTGCAGTTTTAAACTAGACTCGGCCGCCTGGATCAGAGCTTGCTGAGGAATCAGTCCAATGATTTCACTGCCTGCTATCTGCACCCCCCGCTGTTCCGCTTGGTGTCGGACGGCTTCGAACGCCACATGAATCGGCGTTTCTTCATAGTTGGTCAAGTTCATAGAGACTTGAACAAGACGGCAACTGGCGAGCTCGACGCCGATGGCTTTGACATAGGGAAGTCCACCGCTCGAGAAGCGAACGGTTTTGGCAATACTTTTTGCAATTTCGATGTCGTCTGTGCGGAGATTCACGTTGTATGCAATCAGCGGAGGGCGAGCACCGACGACGGTCGCTCCCGCAGACGGATGCAGTTGTGACGGGCCGAAGTCCGGCGCCCATGTGAGATCTGCTCCCATTCGGGCCGCTAGACCTTCGATGCCACCTCGCCGGATCGCTTCCAGGTTGGTCCGCTCAGCACGCGACGCCGATCGCTCATAAAGGAACACCGGAATATGGAGCTCTCGTCCTATCCGCGCTCCCAGTCCTCTGGCGAGTTCCACACACTCTTCCATGGTGACGCCACGGATAGGGACAAACGGAATCACGTCCGTCGCGCCGATGCGGGGATGTCCGCCCTGATGTCGTCGGAGATCGATGAAGTCCATTGCGATGCGTGTGCACTGAAACGCCGCTTCAGAGACGGCATCCGGATTTCCGGCAAACGTCAGCACAGACCGATGGTGGTCCGCGTCCATTTCCTCGTCCAGGAGTAAGACCCTCGGGACCGCTCGAATCGCCGCCACCAGCGCACGCACCGTGTCCGCTTGACGCCCTTCGCTGAAATTTGGAATACACTCGACCAATTGCTCCATGGCTACGCGTGACCTTTCGACCATACGACGAGACCATTTTTCACGACATGCATACAATGATTCATTCCGAAGAAGTAAGGAATTTCTCGATAATCGGATACATCCATCATCACGAGGTCACCTTGCTTCCCCACCTCTAGTGAGCCCATTCGCTCGCCCCGCTTCACAGCATGCGCGCCATTGATCGTAGCGGCGACGATCGCTTCTTCTGGACTCATGTGCATGTACGAACAGGCCAAGGACAGCATGAGTTGCATATTTAGACATGGAGAACTGCCTGGGTTAAAATTAGTGGCCACTGCAACCGGGACACCGTTGTCAATGAGTTTCCTGGCCGGCGGATATCGCGTGTCGCCGAGGTGGAGTGTCGTTCCGGGCAAAAGTGTCGCAATCGTCCCGCTCTTGCTCATCCGCCTCATATCATCCGCCTTCACATGATCGAGATGATCGACCGACACTGCACCCAGGGTGGCCGCGGCAGAGGCTGACCCTGAATGAGTGAGCTGTTCACTATGCAGTTTCAAGGCGAGTCCGGCGCGCGAGGCGGCGTTCAACACCTGTTTTGCTTCAGACACCGAGAAGTAACTACGATCGCAAAAGACATCGCAAAACTCCGCCAAACCTGCTCGGGCAACGTGTGGGATCAAATCCCGTATGATCTGCTGGAGAAACGCTGACCGCTCAGTTTTACATCGACCAGGCACATCATGAATCAAGAGCGTCGGGACCACATCGAGGTTGACACGACCGGCCGCCGCCCGAATCGCCGTGAGCATTTTGACTTCCTGGCTGATGTCAAGTCCATACCCGCTTTTGACCTCTACAGTCGTCGTCCCATATTCAAGAAATTGTTGCGCGGCTCGGCAGAGCTGATCCACCAGGGCTGGGAGTCGAGTCGCTCGCATATATTTCGCGCTTGCTTGAATTCCGCCGCCCGCTCGGGCGATGTCTTCATAGGTCTCCCCTTGAATGCGGGCCACATATTCGTCGACGCGGGATCCTGCAAATAAGGCGTGCGTATGTGAGTCGACAAATCCAGGCATGACTACACGACCTTGAGCATCTAGTGTCTTCGCGCGTCGCGCCAGCGGATCCTTGCGAACGCGGTGTGCCGGTCCGACGGCAGAGATGACCCCATTTCGAATTAACACGGCGCCATTTCGAATCGACTTGACGTCCCTCATCTCGCGGCCCCGACGGGGGCAGTTATCGCCCCGTAGCGTCAGGAGCTGTCCGCAATTGTCCACTAACAAGGACTTATTGGCGATTGATGGCATAGGAGACCGGGCTTGCGAGGGGCCGGATATACACCGCGGGGTACCGTAATGCCATCACAAGGTGAAGTCAAGACGATGGCGCGGGGGGTTCTCGGGCAGACGGCAGAACTACGTTAAGCACTCATTCGGGCTTCGGCTAGGGCGCAGGCGGCACATCCTTTCATGGTGCATCGCCAATCGAGACCCGGGTACGGAACAGGGGAGGTCGTGTTATCGGTTGGACGGTACCGGTGATACCAGCCGTGCTCAAGCTCGTACGCCTGTTCGGATGTCGAGGTCATGGCAAACCAAAAATATCGGTATTCGGAATCCCTCGCCGTCCGCCGAATCGCATCCGCTACATCGTCAGGGCTGGATCCGACAAAATCCGCTGAGGTGCCGTTGCGAGAAAGAATAAAGGCCCCTGCTGACTTTTCTCGGAGAAAGAGATGGAGATATTTGAGGATGAATGGTCCTGACATCTTTTCCCCCTTGGCATGTGGTGCACAACGGTGCATTACATGGTGACTGGGTCTTCCCGCACAATGGCAATCTTCGAGAGGGTGGCCAACAGCGTCAACGAGGTTGGAATCGGTATGTCTGCTGCGACATATAAGACAGCGCGTCTTGCGTGAAATCGGATCAGCGCTTGTCGCAGCCTGGTGATGTCAGATAGGGCGAGATTGAGCCGCCTCCAATAAAACAGCGCCACTCGCTCGAGCGAGGAGCGCACGAGCATGCCGTGATAGATACCGTCTGCGATGATCGGCTCAAACTGGACGGTGTCTGTCTCGGTGAGGACAGATGGACCGATGTGGTGTAAATCGCCGGGATGGAAGGTTCTTACGCTCACGTGTCAACCTCCTAAAAGAGGATGGGTAAGTGAACTGCTTCTTGGGATAAAAACGCTGCTGCATAGAAGGCGGGACCTAGAGGAGACGGCAGACAACCTGTGACGGAGAGAGTTCAGGTTGATCCTCCACAAGAGATAGCGTCCTATATCAATGAGAATAGGTCTTGTCAAGAAAAAAGTACAAGATACAGGATAGCTAAACATCAACCGATCCAATATGTTGTGGATAACCATGAGGAGAATCTGTTGGTCTGAACCGGGGGAAGCTGTGGATAAGGTGAGAAAAAGAAGCCGGATACCTTGCGAGTATCCGGCTGCGAGGCTGCGGAATAATATGGAGATCAGCGCACGGTCTTTTTCACAAACGCCTTATAGATCAGCTTGGGCGCTGCCCCTTCTTCCTCCAAGCCCACCATCTCATGGCCGGTCGTGGAGCACCATGCCGGCATGTCTTTCTTAATCCCTTCATCATCGGAGATGACTTCTAACACTTGGCCCGCCACGAGCTCTTTGATCTTCTTTGACGTCATAATGATCGGCATCGGGCAAAAGTACCCGAGCGTGTCCAACTTTACATCCGCCTGAATCATGCACTGCCTCCTTTCGGAGCCTTCCGAATCGATTCTCAAATAAAGAGGTTGACGCTGCCCTGTTTGGCCTCTGCCAGATAAGTGGTCACTCCGGCGAGCTGATCGACGCCTCCTATCAACGTATCTTTTGTAATGCCCATGAGACCCATGGTGGTCGTACAGGCAATGAAATGCACGCCGAGGTCTTGAGCGGTTTCGATTAATTCCGGGATGCCGGGCATGCGATGCTCACGCATCACACGTTTCATCATCGAGGTCCCGAGACCGCCAAAGTGAAACTTCGACAAAGGCAGCGCCTCCGCCCCCCCTTTATTGAGTATCCCGAACGTGCGGCGAAGCCAATCCTTCGCGGAGCTGGATGCCCCTTTGCGTCTAATGGCATTTAGTCCCCAGAAGGTAAAGAACATCGTGACACGCATGCCCATGGCCGCTGCGCCCGTCGCAATGATAAAGGCCGCCATGGCACGATCCATATCGCCGCTCAGCAGCACGATGGTCACTCGGTCCGGTTTCGTTTCCTGCAATTCAGCGAGGGCTGCGGCTGGTTCTAATTTGGTGGCATTCATCATTCACCTGCTTTCGCTGTATGTTCGCTGAAAATCACGCGAGACACCGTAAATTGACTATAGTCCCTGGTTCTTTTCGGTGTCAAGGCAACGCCGGCACTTCCACATAGCCGCCCGGCTGCGATTTTGATATAAGTGTTTTCTCGATGATACCTATTCCGCCGCATCAACCAGGCATCGTGCTCGGGATCGCTGTCCTACTCTTTTCCCCCTCGTTTGCCTGGTCGGAACCCCACCGGTTTGCGACCGTTCCGGCTCTGGCCATCGGTGTGATCGGCGGAGCGCAGGTCGGCAGCTTACATTACATCGTCATTCAACTGGATGAAGACCGAATGAACCGGGGGCCAACAATTCAGTTTAGCGAACGATCTCATGGATCCGCTGTCGGAGATGAATGGAAAGAAGGCGTACAGATAGCCGTCACCGCTGCTGCCCGGGCAATCAAAGAGGACGCCACAGGCTGGACGGTCACAATCAAGAATCGTGCGTATGCAAATTACACGAATGGAGCGAGTGCAAGCAGCGCCATCGCTGTGGGGTTGATTGCCGCTTGGCGCGGGGATGCACTCAGGCCGGACGCCGTGGTCACAGGCCTGATAACGGCGGACGGACACATCCAACCGGTCGCCGGCTTACCAAGCAAGCTGGAAGGGGCCGCCCGCTCCAACATGCATATCATGTTGATTCCGGCAGGTCAGGCCCGTACTGATGAGTGGGATCTCTTCGAACTGGGACGCCAGCTCAATATCACCGTCATCGAGGTCGGTACGCTGAACGAAGCGTATGAGCTTATGGCCGGACGCCGTCCCTAAATCGGTCTCCTCCACGACACCTATTCCGTCTTCGTATCGATCAACAGTCCGATGGCGCGCTGAATTTGCGCGCGAGTCCCCAACAAGACCAGAATATCACCGACTTCAAGCCGCACTTTTTCTGAAGGGTTCGACTGAGTGATGCCGCTCCGCGTCAACGAAATCACTGATGCGCCCGTTCTGGGACGTATGGAAACCTGCATGAGGGATTTGCCTGCCGCTGGCGAATCCGGATCGATCCGGCACGTTTCTACTTCAACGTCTGTAAGCGTCCCGCCTCGCATATGATGCGCCAGTTCCGGCAAAGCGCTACGGCGGAGTAGGGCATAACCCTCGCGACGCACTTGTTCGGCCTTCTGCATGACGAATTCCTGCGGCATTTTGTACGTACGGAGGACCAGCGCAAAGATCTCAATAGAGGTTTCAAACTCCTCGGGAACGACATCATCTGCGCCGAGTTCTTGAAGTTCTTGAAGCTCGCGTAAATACCGAGTTCTGACGACAATGTGTAAGTGCGGATTGAGCCCCCGAGCAATTTGGACGGTGCGTCTGGCGGAAAACGGATCCGAAATCGCCACGACCAGGACTCGCGCGTCGTCGATGCGTACATGGCGAAGCACATTCGGACTTGTGGCGTCCCCATAATAGATTTGGACGCCGTTCTTCGCCTCTCGCCGAACCTTATCGCCATCGAGATCCAGGACGGCATACGGGATCTCGGTTTCACTGAGCACGCGGGCCAAATTCCGTCCATTTAACCCATAACCGACGACAATGACATGGTCCTTAATCTTCACATGCATGGATTCGGATTGCGCCAGATGGGCCGCCGTTTTTCCGGGAAGCCAGTGTCGAGCGCGCTGCAACGCTTCGGCCCGCCGCGCAAGCCTAGGGGAAACCTGAATCAAAAACGGCGTCAACAGCATCGTCAGAACAGACACCGCGAGAAATAACTGATAGGGTTCGCCGACCAGCAGGCCGGACTCCTGCCCTTCTTGAGCCAAAATAAACCCGAACTCTCCCACTTGGGCCAAGGCCATACCCGCTAGAATGGCCGAACGCGGAGGAATGCCCGCGGCCAAGACTGATCCGGTGGCCGTAATAAACTTGCCGACTATGACAGCCCCAACCATTGCGAGCACGAGCCATGGATGTTCGAACACGACCCGGACATCCATCAACATCCCGATGGACACAAAAAAGAGGCTATTGAAGCTGTCACGAAAGGGCAGGACTTCGGCCATCGCCTGGTGACTATACTCGGACTCGGAAATCACCAGGCCTGCAATGAACGCCCCGAGCGCAAGGGACAATCCGCTCAGCGAGGTCATCCAGGCAATGCCCAGGCAGAGGACGATAATCGTCAGCAAAAAAAGCTCGCGGCTGCGGCTGCGCACAATATGATCCAGAAGTCGGGGAACAAGGAACCAGGCCGTGACAACAATCAACGCCACGAGTCCGACGGATTTCAGCAACACCCCCAACAACGGAAGCACGGCTCCGTCGATCGGCTGGGCCAGCATCGGCGTGAGCAGCATCATGGGCACGACGGCGAGATCTTGAAAGATTAAGATCCCGATCGTGATGTGCCCATGAGGCGAATCCGTCTCGCCACGATCGGCCAGCATCTTTAGCACGATGGCCGTACTGCTCAAAGACAAGAGACATCCCCAGAAAATGGCTTGTCCCGAAGACAAGCCAAAGAACCGGCCGATGATGGCCGTCAGTAGCACGACACTGCCGACCTGAAGCGGCCCGCCAATCAATAACAGGCGACGGGTGGCCGTGAGGTGCGCCGTCGAGAATTCGATCCCGATGGTGAAGAGCAACATCACGACACCGATCTCGGCCATGACGTGGACCTGAGCCACATCGGACACCAGGTTCAGACCATGCGGACCGAGGAGCGCACCGGCCGCTAAAAATCCGGCAATGGACGGCAAGCGAAGACGCTGAAAGATCAAAACGACCGAGATGGACACTGAAAAGATGATCAGCAGATCGCTCAAAACATGATTATCTGTCACGCACTCCTCCGACTATCGTTCGGCTCAAATCAGTGGTCCGTACCATACAACAGGGTATGGAAGCGAGCAAGCGACAGTGCGCGCGTGGTACAGTGCACCCCGCTATGGTCGATCCGTCGCTCCGAGCAGTGCTGTTCGATTTCAACGGTGTCATTGCCGACGATGAAACGCCCCATCTCCTCGCCTTTCAACAGGCTCTAGCCGAGGACGGGCTCCAACTGACCAAGGAAGATTACTATGGGCGTTATCTTGGAATGGATGAGCGGAATTGCTTGAACGCCATGTTAACCGCGATCACCGGCTATCCCGATCCCGTGCGCGAGCAGAGGATCCACGAACGCAAAGCCGTCCTGTTTCGAGGATATGTGGCGCACCACCACCCACCCTTGTTTCCCGGCGTCGTAGAGTTGGTCACGCAAGCGCGCCAACGCTATCGACTCGGCATCGCAACAGGTGGAAGACGCGAACAGGTCCTGTTGGCGTTGAGCGGCACGCCGATTGAGAAGGGGTTCGATGCACTGGTATCCGCTGAAGATGTCCCCGTCGGAAAACCGCACCCTGCCATTTACTTGCACGCCCTCGACCGACTCAATGAGATACGCCGGCCCTCGGAGGCACCGATCATTTCTGAGCAATGCCTCGTCATTGAAGATTCACTCGCTGGAATTATGTCGGCCTTAGCCGCAGGCATGAAGGTGTTGGCGGTCGCGACAACCTACCCAAGCGACAAGCTGACGGACGCACACTGCATTGTGCGCACCCTGCACGGTGTCACGCTCGAGCAATTGGAGGCATTGTTCCGGTGATGGCGCTAACGAGCGCGATGCAAAGCGGCAAGAAATGGCGGATCGCCATGATCGAGACGATAGAGGTTCAACGGAGCCAGCGCCTCTGCGCCTGAGACGATGTCCGTTCCGCCGTCTGACCGCGCGCGGAAGATATCCATGGCGTGACTGTAGTGGTACCCGCAGCCGTGCGGCGCGATGAGTTCTGCGAGCTGTGCGGGCGGCTCCCAATTTGCCGTGAGAAGCGCCGTCCGCGCCGGATTCCGATCACTGAACATGAACGATAAATGGTCCGGATACCAATCGGCGCCGCCGGTCGCATAGGAAACGAATAATCGGGCCTTGGCTGCCGCAACTAACTCCGAAAGATAGCGATTCGTCAGATACCCGTTTTCCCCGGTGTCGAGCCATGTCCCTGGAGGGCAGAGGCTGGCATGTGCCGCATAGGTCCGTATCTCGAGCAGTTGCTGTTGCGAGGCGAAGACGATGGCCATCGGACCGTACTGCTTCACCAACTCATCGATAACACCGTCCTTGACCGCCGACTTCCCGGCATTCGTGGGTCCGCTGTCGACATGCACCAGGACGTTTCGTCCGCGATCCGCAATCAGATAACAGTTTCTCGGCATCTCGATGTCGCACGGATCTTCGCCGAAGAACGGGACGGACACCACGGCGCCGCCATCGAATTTCCATGCGTCGCCATGCGCGAGCTCGACGATCTGCGTAAATCCGAATTCTCGAAGGAGTGCGGGATAATCATAATACAGCGTGCGACGGTTCCGTCGGCTCGGAACAATGACCGGGATCTCTTTCGGAAGGTGCGCCAGCGTGCGTGGATCGACATGGTCGTCATGATCATGGGTCAAGAAAATCGCGGCAGGCCGGGGCAAGAGCTCACCCCATAGGGATGGCACGGGCGACTCGGCAAACCACGGCATGAGCCAGGGATCGAAGAGCAGGCACTGATCATGTTGTCGATACAGCAACGCGGCATGCCCGAAATGGACGACATCCTGATCGCGGACGGTGGAGAGCCAGTGCGCGCGAACAGTGGTCTGCGATCCCATGCTCAGACAGTCGTACTTCTTGAGTACGTCCAGTAATTCCGTGATAAAGCGGGAGACATCGCGGCCCAGCGCGGTGGCGACCGTACGAAGTTCTGAAACTCGGTAGGTGCCGTCCAGATAGCCGAGAAACTTGCCGACGGCAGGGCCGATCGGTCCATTAAACGGCAATGGAATCGCTTGCCGCTTGACCGAGTGAAAGACGCGCAGACCCATATTCGTAATCGTAGCCGACTTCGTCTGATCTTTAGGATAGTCCCACAGAAACGTGCCGTCCGGCCGGCGGCGGCAGGTAATGTGACGGCTTAGTTGTGGCCGCGAGTTCACCAGCTCGGCATAGGCATCTTCCAGGAGCGTTCGGCGGGAGGGATCATCTAAGGAGGCCCGGTGCGAAAACACGTCACTGATGGCGGTCTCCACGCCGCTCAGCAAAACGCGGTGGGCTTCGTGCAGGCTGGCCAGTACCTCAGGCGCGACTCCGCCAAGGAACGGCAGCGGCCCGGGCGCTTCACCACTTTCGAATTGGACCCACGCCCACGGCGCCAGACCGATGTAGTGATCGTTGCGAAGGGTGTCCCAAACAGTCGCCATAGAAGATTAGTACAAAATGAAGAATGAAAAGTGCAAAATAGAATTTACATTTTACATTTTTATGTTGAATTATTCCGGCGCTTCACCGGAGATGTGCGGTTCATAGAGCACCTGCACGGTGTTCCCGTCGGGGTCGGCCAAGTAAAACGAGTAACTGCCATCGCGGTGCCGTTTGGGACGTTGGACAATTGTTGCCAGAGCCTGTTCCGCCTGGCGAAACAGTTGATCCACCGTATCAGATGAATCGACGATAAATCCCACATGATCGAGATATTGCCCACTGCCCTGCTTATACTCGGCAAGCTGGGACAGCGGAATTTGATGGAGCGCCAAATTGTCCTGCCCGGAGCTGAGGTACACATTCTCCAGGTCAGGGTGCCACACGACCCGCATGCCGAATAGAGCTTCATAGAAGGCGCGTGAGCGGGTAAGATCCGCGACCTTGAGCGCTACATGCCACAGACCTTTCACTCCCCGTGACGGATTATTCATGTCTCTCCAGATTCATTGCCGTGCCACCCGCACTCGCGCTAGTTATAGGGTGCACTCTACTCTCGGGTCAATCTCAATTCCCGAAATTGCTGAAACTTGCTCACACTCGCGGTGAACGGTGTGATACGATTCCGATCTCACTATCTTATCGCCCAAGAGGAGCCTATGCGAACCTTTGCGCTATGCGTCATCAGTGCCCTGGTCCTATGGTCTCAGTCGTCGGCCGCCGCCGAACCGACCGCGAATCCGGCGACTGAAGTGCTGGGGAAAGACGGCGCGCCAATGATTCTGATACCGGCCGGTCCCTTTCCGATGGGCGTTCCGAAAGGCGACCGGGACGGCGGACGCGATGAATATCCCAGGCACGAGGTTATACTCGACAATTATTACATCGACAAATACGAAGTGACGCATGGACATTACGCCGAATTCGTCAAAGCCACGGGGCACCGGACCCCGGAAAATCCCAAGTATCCTAAACGCACCCTCTGGAGCGATCATCTTTCCGAATCATTGGCGGAGCGCCCGGTCATTAACGTCGACTGGCAGGATGCCGATGCCTACTGCCGGTGGGCCGGTAAACGGTTGCCGACCGAAGCCGAATGGGAAAAGGCTGCACGCGGGACCGATGACCGACGTTTCCCGTGGGGGAACGTCGAGCCGACACAGAAGCATCTTAACTTTGGCCAGCAGTGGCAAGGCGAAAAAACGCTGATGCCCGTCGGCAGTTATGAGGCCGGCAAAAGCCCCTTCGGCGCATATGACATGGCCGGCAACGTCTGGGAGTGGGTCGCCGATTGGTACGACCCTTTCTATTATGAGAAAAGTCCGGAGGCCAATCCCAAAGGGCCGGACACCGGGACCTATAAAGTCCTGCGAAGTTCCGGGTGGTCAGTCGAGACTCCCCTCGTACGGCTCTTTACACGAGTCAGGAGCGACCCCACGAACAGGAATGACTCCACCGGCTTTCGCTGCGCCGCCGATGCGGCACAGCAAAATTAAAAATGCCATCAATGACACAGATGAGTTAACAAGGATTTTCGGACCAATCGCTTCTATAGCAAAGAAAAACTTGCTTTAACGTTTTGCTTTTTAATTTTGACGTTTGCATGGAGCTATGATTACTCGGCACGAATTCAACGGCCTCCGGGTCGCGGCCTTTGAAAGTCGGATGGCGGACGAGATGAGTCGCCTCATTGAACGCTATGGGGGACAGGCCCTGGTGGCGCCGTCGATGCAGGAGGTCCCTCTTCAGGACAATCGTGAAGTCCTGGAGTTTGGTCGGCGGCTCTTTGCCGGGGACGTCGACATAGTCATTCTGCTGACAGGCGTCGGCACGAAGGCCATGATCGATGTCTTACGCACGCAGGACGACCTGGATCGGATTAGGACCGCCCTATCCAAAACGACGCTCATGGTTCGTGGGCCGAAGCCAAAAGCCGTGTTGCGCGAGTTTGGGCTGACGCCCACCATCGAAGTTCCGGAGCCGAATACTTGGCGCGACATTCTCGATACGCTCGATCGCACAAACCCGGCGAACGGTCTTCGGATTGCCGTGCAGGAATATGGCGTGACGAATACCGACTTGATCGAAGCCCTGCGCGGACGTGGCGCGCAGGTCATTCGTGTGCCGGTCTATCGATGGACATTGCCCGACGATATCGCACCGCTCCAGCGAGTGCTCGAAGCGATTCTTGAGGGGCAGGTGGACGTGCTGCTCATCACCAATGCGGTACAGGTCGATCACGCGCTCCAAGTCCTGGCACGCATGTCCGGCCGAGACCGGTTTCGTCAGGCATTACCCAGGCTGATGGTGGCGTCCATCGGGCCTACCGCGACAGAACGACTGCACAGTTATGGGTTCCCCGTCGATCTCGAACCCTCTCATCCCAAGATGGGCGTCCTTGTCAAAGAGTCCGCGGGACGGGCGATGGAGATTCTTCAGACCAAGCGTGCCGCGTTCACCTAGCTGCTGTCGCCGTGGTTCGTCCCATGCCGACGTTCGGCTTATTGACCATACGTTTGACCATTAATACAATAGGTAGGTAAAGCCCTTACACTGGAAAAGGCAGCCATCCGATAGGACCCGACTGAATTGTTTCTTATATGTACAGCTAGTTTCGATGAAGGTATCCAAGGAAGGGAGAGTGACAATGGGACAAGCGGGAGTGGCAACGAGACCGACAGAGATAGCGGCTGGAAAATCCATGGACGCGTCCACGAATAAATATCGCGAGATTGTTTCCAATCTCCAACAGCAGCGTGCAGACCTCCTTCAACTTGTGACCGCGAAACCACTGTCTGAAGGAATCGAAATCACAGCCTGTCCTGATTTGAATGATCAGGCAACGGCCGAGGTGGACCAACATTTCATGTTGAGTCTGAAGGAGCGCGAACGAAATCTTCTGAAGCAAATTGACGATGCGCTTGCTCGCTTAGCCGCCAATCGATATGGCATCTGCGAGGAGTGCGGCGAAGAGATTCCCTTACGGCGTTTGCAAGCCCGCCCGATGACGACCCTCTGTATTGCATGCAAGACATTACAAGAGGAAGACGAAAAGATTCGCCAGTGATACGCCTCGGGGCGATCGGAAGAGAGTGCGATATGAGCACGACGAATGAACTGGTCATCGACACGTTCAATCGTGTGTTGGCGATGTGTAAAGCCAGTGAGCAGACGTTCAGGATTGCCGCGCATGCCGTCCAAGACACCGAACTGCGAACGGCATTCAAACAGTATTCGCATCAGCGCGCACGGATGGCTTCGGAGTTGCGCATGGGAATCCGTCTGTTGGGAGGAGAACCCGACATGCTGAATGGCTTAACGACGCCATCGGCACTAGTGGAAGTCATCTCGCCATCCACGCCAGATGAACAAGCCATCTTGCAGGAATGCGAGCACACGGAAGCAGCCGTCAGTCACATATTCGAAGAGGCGCTCGACGATCCCAATGTGCCGTTCGAGCTCATCATCGCGCTCCGAAGACAATACGGCGAAGTTCGCCTGACCATCGATCGCCTTCACACGCTCGAACGCCCCTTGGCCGCAGGCGCTTCTTAAGCCAGTTCCGCAGACCTCAGAGATCTCATTCGCACACCTTTTAGGCTAGGAAGCCGGCTGACCCTCCGGTTTCGCATCGCCTGCCTTTTCGGCGGCACCATCGGGCAGTGAACGCGCACATCGGAATCCCAGCCAGTTCATCTTTACATTCGGATCGGCGCCGTTCCGTTGGGCCGCCCGTACGGCGGGCGTGCTGTCGATCCACCCACCGCCGCGAAAGCCTTTTTGCGTGCCCTGCGCCGGCCCCATCGGATTGCGGTCAGGTCCCATCGCATAGTATTTGGGGTCATACCAATCCGCAACCCATTCGGCCACGTTGCCCGCCATCTGAAAGACCCCATAGGGACTGAGCGCATTATCATACTTATCGACCGAAATGATGGGAGGATACAATAACAACCGCTCGGGACGATCCCGTACCGGACCAGAGAGGCCCGTGCGACCGAAATTCGAACGGCTAAGCCCCGCGGGTTGGTTCCCCCAGGGATAGATACGCCCATCTTCGCCGCGTGCCGCCTTTTCCCATTCGGCTTCGGTGGGCAGCCGTTTGCCTACCCACCGGCAATACGCATCTGCCTCGTGCCAGGACACGTGCATCACGGGATGGTGCATCATGCTTTCCTGGAAGTTCCCACCGTCGTACCGCCAATCTATGAGGGGAGGACGATCCGTCGCCAGGACAAACTTCAGAAAGTGGAGGGCCGTCACTTCATATTTATCGATTTCATAGGCATCGAGGTAAATTCGTCGCTGCGGCAACTCCGGCTGATAAGAGTTCCTATCAACGTGTTTGCTGCTGCCCATGAGAAAGTCCCCGGCAGGAATTTTCACCACGTCGTCCTTCGTCGGAAGCTTGGCCCGCTCCGTGGCTATTTTTTTCCCTTCGGGTGTCCATTCGTTGGTCATGTCTGCCACATCGAGTCCCCAGACGAGTCCTGTTCCCAAGAGTGCGGCCCACAAGGTAAAGATTGCCACACGACTATCTATTCCCCAATACCGTTGATTCACGAGCCCACCTCTTCCGTGGCTATATTGAACCATTGCCCTACATCGGTCGCTGCTTCGATTGTGACTGTTCCGTATTATCGAATTGTTCTAAAGGCTGAAAATTTACAGGCAATTGAAAGAGAAAATCAGAAATTGGCCGAAGGGCGACGTGGCGATACTCGACCTGCCAGCTGCCGTCCTTCCGCGCAAGCTTCAGCGGGAAATGAATGTCCGTGGCAAGCCACTGATAATAGACGTTCTCTCGATTCGCTTCCCGCACAGTCACTTCATAGAGCGTGGTCGGATGCCCATCCAGCGTTTCCGTTCCAATTTCTTCCCGCTTCACTTCGCCATCCAACTTTTCGTGGACCTTCGGCGCCTGTTCCGGATCATACGGGACCGTCTTAAAATGACGCATGCGGGACAGGAGCAACCACATGACGTGTTTGTCCTTGCGGACAATGGTCACATTGACGGGATTGAGGTCATGATGCTCCAGACGCCAGCGGTCGTCTCGATAATAGATATTCGCTTTTCGGCTGTGTCCGTTTATTTTGGTAATCTGATCGGCAGAGAATTCGAGCGCCCACGCCATTCCTCCGGCGTGCAGCCACACAACCAATGAGGCGCTGACCAACCATCGGAGCATGCGAAAGTCTAACATACCTGCCGCGGCCGTTTCCGTAGACAGACCCATCATAGACACAGTTCAGCGACGTCTAGATCCTCGCCAAAGCCACGGCTAAAAATAGCACGATGACGCCAAGCAAAAGTCCCAGGCGGGCTACCACGGCCGAGAGACGAATGAGCAGAAGATCGGCTGGGCTGGGCGTTTCAGAAGCCTCGCGCCTGAGCCGTCCGACCAACGGCCCTAGCCAGACATCGTGCACGCCCGTGAGCAATACCAATCCAGCCACGATCCACAGTTTCAGCTGTAGCACTGACCGCCAGGCCTCAGGCTCTTCGAGCGTGCCGGTTCCCGAGCTGATCAGTAGCGGTCCTGAGAGCACGAGGATACCGATCATGATCCACACGATGATGCGGAAACGCCGGGCAAGCGTTTGAAACAGTATCCGGCGGTCGGCACCAAACGTGCCTCGCCGGAAAACGGGGACCAACACAACCGACAAGAACACCATCCCGCCCAGCCATACCACAGCCGCCAACACATGGATCCAAGCCAGAAGGATCATCATCGTGATGTGTCCGCCATGGCTATGCGAATAGTCATAACACGCATCGCTGCTCCATTCAGCACCATCGTAAAGCGGGGCGCATCATACCATACGGACGATCAAAACTTTAACGACCTGGTGATTGATTCACAGATTGATCCACACCCATCGTTCTCAATACAATCTGCCTATACTCGTCAGCACACCACCAGAGGACGAAAGCGGATCACAGTATCTTATGAAAGCTATGGTATTAGAGCGCGGCGGAGATGTAGGCGCTTCCCCCCTTGTCCTGAAAGACATGCGGATCCCGGAGCCGGCCGCGGACGAGGTTCGCGTTAAGGTGACCGTATGCGGAGTCTGCCGGACGGATCTGCACATCGTGGAAGAGGACTTACCGGCTATCAAGCGCCCGATTATTCCCGGCCACGAAACGGTCGGAACAATTGATCGTGTCGGACGTAACGTACGTGCGTTGAAAGAAGGGGACCGGGTGGGTATCGCCTGGCTCCAGCGAACGTGCGGGCATTGTGAATTTTGCCGAAGTGGTCGAGAGAATCTCTGCTCGACGCCCACCTTCACCGGATACCATGTCGACGGCGGCTACGCGGAATATGCGACGGTGCCGGAGCATTTTGCCTACCCGATCCCTTCAGTCTTTACGGATGAAGAGGCCGCCCCTCTGCTCTGCGCCGGCATCATCGGCTATCGCGCGCTCCGCCTCAGCGGCATCCGGCCCGGCCAGCGACTGGGCATGTACGGCTTCGGAGCATCGGCCCACATTACGATTCAAGTCGCTCGTCATTGGGGCTGTTCCGTCTTTGTCTGCTCGTTGAGACAGGAGCATCAGGCTCTGGCCCGCGAATTGGGAGCAGCCTGGGTTGGAGGCGCGACAGACATCCCCCCTGAAAAACTCCATGGCGCCATCATTTTTGCTCCGGCTGGCGACATTGTCATCCCCGCGCTCCGGGCATTGGACAAAGGCGGCACCGTCGCCTGCGCCGGCATTCACATGTCGCCGATTCCGTCCATCGATTACGACCGCGAGCTGTTCGGCGAGCGCATTCTCCGCAGCGTCACCGCGAACACTAAGCAGGACGGACTCGACTTATTGCGTGAAGCCGCCGGGATTCCGATTCGTCCGCATACGCAGCGGTTCAAACTCGAAGAAGCGAATACGGCGTTGCAAGCATTGAAGGCGGGAACAATTCAAGGGGGTGGGGTGATAGCGATGGGAGCGTAGAGATGAGTGTATTGAATCGAGCATGCTCAGTTACCCTGCAAGGCTGCGGTCGTTCGGGCGCCCCCCTAGAACAGGACGTTGAAGGCCCGAACAACCGAGAACGCAGCTCGGGAAGGGGCGCGTCTTGGCGCGCCTGGGGCTGGGCGGGTGAAATGGAGCCTTTTCAGCATCCTAGTCACTTCGCTTTAATGGCCTCCACATCCAACTTTATCAGCACCTCATTGCCGACGATCACGCCGCCGTTATCAAGGGCCTTGTTCCAATTGATCCCGAAGTCCTTCCGGTTGACCTTGCCTTCCGCCGTGAAGCCTGCACGGGTATTGCCCCAGGGATCTTTATTCACGCCGTTGAAGTTGCCGACAAGCGTCACTTGCTTTGTCACCCCGTGAATGGTGAGGTCGCCGATCGCCGTATAGCCATCGCCGTTCTTGTGATAGCTCTTCAGCTTGTAAGTCATCGTCGGATACTTCTCGACGTCGAAAAAGTCAGGGCCTTTTAAATGGGTGTCGCGCTTTTGATGGTTGGTCGTGATCGATGGTGTCTTGATGGTCGCTTCGATGGTCTTGACAGTCTTGGCGTCTGGGTCCATTTCGATAAAGCCGGTGTAGTCCGTGAATTGCCCGCGAGTCTTCGACACCACCATATGATCCACGCTGAACCCGATGGTCGAATGGTCAGGATCCACATCATATCGAGCTGTCTCCGCGGAGGCCCGCTGTACAATGCCGACTATCAATGCGATCCCTACCGCCGTTCCCAGAATGTTGCTTAGCCAATGCTTCATCGACTCCTCCGCAAAAGGTAAAGGTGAGAGGTAAAAGTTGATCACTGGTCTGCGTCGTTTCACCATGGAGAAAAGCCTACTGGTTTACGATGGGACCGTCAACGCCAGTCTTTAAAATAGGGATTCGGCCCTCACTTTGCCCTTACGTTCTACGTTTGCCTTATAATGAGAACATGCGCGCGCTGGTCAAGACCAAACCGGAACCCGGATTCGTGTTGCAGCAGGTTCCCGACCCTCGGCCGGGCGACGGGGAAGTCCTCATCAGAGTTCAAGCGACCTCGCTCTGTGGCACGGACGCACATATTTATCGATGGGATGAATGGGCGCAGCAGCGCATCCATCCTCCCCGAATCATCGGCCATGAACTCTGTGGCGAGGTGGTCGAACTGGGACACGGCGTCACCTCGGTCGTCGTCGGCGATTATGTCGCGGCGGAATCCCACCTCACGTGCGGGGTGTGTTTTCAGTGCCGGACCGGCCAAGCACACGTGTGCAAGAACTACCGCATTCTTGGCGTCGATGTGGATGGGTCCTACGCCGAATATGTCGTCCTACCGGAGCGTGTCCTTTGGATCACCTCCCGGGATCTCCCACCGGAACTCGCCTGCGTCCAAGAGCCGCTGGGGAACGCCGTCTATGCGGCGCTGGTCGAGAATTTGGCTGGGCGATCGGTCCTGATCAGCGGCTGTGGTCCGACCGGGCTGTTAGCAGCGGGAGTGGCCAAAACATCCGGGGCGTCCATGATTATCGCAACCGACGTGAGCGGCTATAGACTTGGACTCGCCAAGCAAATGGGAGTCGACCATGCCCTCGATGCGAAGGCTGAGGCTCCCGAGCTATTGGCGGCCACAATCCACGACCTTACACAAGGTGAAGGCATTGATGCGGCACTGGAAATGTCCGGGGAACCCACAGCACTTCACCTGGCCTTCCGAGCCGTCAAGAATGGGGGACGTGTCAGTTTGTTCGGCATCCCCAAAGGACAGGTCAGCTTCGATCTCCCGAACGAAATTATTTTCAAGGGCATCCGGGTCTATGGCGTGACGGGACGATGTTTGTTCGACACCTGGTATCGCATTGCCGGTCTCCTTAAAGCGGGGCTGGATATCCGTCCTGTGGTGACGCATCGATTCCCTATGGCGGATTTCGCCCAAGGGTTCGACCTCATCGAAGCCGGACAATGCGGGAAGGTGGTCTTGATTCCGTGATTCTTGAAGCGATCAGCCATCGGCTCTCATCCCTCAGTCCTGACTGGAGAGCCCGGAGCTGAACGCTGACGGCTAACATGTCTTACCAGTCCTTAAAACACGCCATCGAACAACAGCTCACGGACATCCGTTCGGCCGGTCTGTACAAGACCGAGCGTCCTGTGCTCGGCCTTCAGGGGGCGGAGATCCGAGTGGCGCAAGGCCATGTGTTGAATCTCTGCGCGAACAACTATCTGGGACTCGCCAATCATCCCGACGTCGTGCAGGCGGCAACCGACGGATTGCGTGAGCATGGCTACGGCATGGCGTCTGTGCGATTCATTTGCGGAACGCAGAATATCCATAAGGATCTCGAGCAGGAGATCTCGACGTTTCTCGGTACCGAGGATACGATTCTTTACAGCTCTTGCTTTGACGCCAATACGGGGCTATTCGAGACCATTGTAGGGGAAGACGATGCGATCATCAGCGATGCCTTGAACCATGCCAGCCTGATCGACGGCATTCGCCTCTGCAAGGCCACGCGGTTCCGCTACGCCCATTCGAACATGACCGAATTGGAAGACGCGTTGAAGGCGGCGGCATCGTGCCGGCTCCGGCTGATCGCGACCGACGGCGTCTTTTCGATGGATGGCGATCTGGCGAAGCTGGATCGAATCGCGGACCTGGCGGAACGCTATGACGCCGCCGTCGTCGTGGACGACAGTCATGCGACTGGCGTGCTCGGAAGAGCGGGCCGCGGCACGCCCGATCATTATGGCGTAGCGGATCGGATCGATCTCATGACGAGCACCTTAGGCAAAACACTTGGTGGCGCGTCAGGAGGATTCACTTCGGGCCATAAGGAAATCATTGAACTGCTCCGGCAGCGATCGCGTCCGTACTTGTTTTCCAATTCGCTGCCGCCGGTCATTGCATGTGCCGCCCGCCGGGCTCTGAAATTGGTCATTGAAGGTGACGCGTTACGAACCACCCTGCGCGAGAACGCCGCCTTCTTCCGCTCGCAATTGACGGCTCTGGGCTATGACGTAGTGTCCGGCCGCCATCCTATTATTCCAGTTCTGCTCGGCGATGCGTCGCTGGCTACACAGATGGCGGAGGAATTGTTGCGCGAAGGCATCTATGTGGTCGGGTTCAGCTATCCGGTAGTGCCGAAGGGTCAGGCGCGGATCCGGGTTCAGATGTCAGCGGCCCATACACGCGATCATCTCGACCACGCGGTGGCGGCCTTTGCCAAGGTAGGAAGGCGGTTGCAGATCATTCGTTAGCCGCAGGACGACCCGTGTGCGAGGGCTGATATTTACTCAGTTCCTTGGCGAGGCGGTCCATCTCCTTTTCCATCTCGATCATCTTTAATTCCCGCCCAACGACAACATCTTCGAATTGCTCCAGATCGGTCACTTTCTCATGAAGCTCAAGCCGCGACTGTTGCAGCTCTCGAACGCGTTCTTCCAGCGACGCGTTCAAGTGGCGGATTTCCTCATCTTGCCGACGACGATCAGTGATGTCCGTCATGACACAGACGGCTCCCTGGCTTGCCCCATTGTCCGTGGCAGGATGCATCGTCGCCTGAAACCATCGCGTCCCGATCTGCAAGACGGTCTCCTGTCTGGCGGCCGGGGGCCACGACAAGCACCCGTCGCCGCCCTTCTCTAGGGAGAGAGCGAGGATATCGACATAGCGCTGCCCGACGATATCTTGGAACGGCTTCCCGATGATCCCAGCCATCGCGCGATTACAGCGAAGGATCCGACCTTCCTCGTCCAGCAGGAGGATGCCGTCGTTGATGGCATCGAACGTCACTCGCCACTCGCCGGCCGACACACGTAACCGGTCTTCGACCTCTTGGATGCGGACCAGCGATCGTACGGTGGCGACAAACTCTTCGGGCTCAAACGGAGAGACCAAATATCCGTCGGCCCCTCCTTCCAAGCCGCGCACTTTATCTTCATGGCCCACGAATGAAGCCGACATTTGCAGGACCATCGTCCGGAGCCCAGGGTCGGCTTTGATACGTCGGCACACTTCAATGCCATTGAGATCCGGCAGAAGGACATCGAGACAGACCACGCCCGGTCGTTCTGCAGCAATGATTTGTAAGGCTTCTTCCCCCAGCGCGGCTTCTTTGACTTCGAAGCCCGCGTGTCTTAACATCCGGCACTTCGCGTAACGGTTCGCTTCGGTATCATCCACGACCAGAATTAGATTCTTCCGCATAGTCCCCTCATTTTTCGTCACGCGCCTGTGGCAAGGCCGACGCGCTCGATCGCCTGGCGGACGGCAACCAGCAAGGCGTCTCGCGTTAAACTATGTTTGGGAAGAAATCCCGCGGCTTGCTGCAGCAGGCGTGCACGCGCTTCATCGTCGACAATTCGGGACGTGACGATGATCACGGGAATGCTTTGAGCCACAGGGTCATGTTTCAGCGACTCCAAGACCTCTACACCACTGAGGCCCGGCATCACCAGGTCGAGCACAATCACCTGAGGCAGGTGCTTCCGAGCCATGCGAAGGCCTTCCTCGCCGCTCACGGCTTCCATCACGGCATACCCCGAGTCCTTAAAGAGGCTCTTCAAAACGTATCGGGACGGCAGCTCGTCATCGATAATCAGCACGTGAGCGTCCGGCATCCGTCGAGTGCGCTGGGTGAGCTGACTCACGAGCCAGGAGCGATCCACCGGCTTGACGCAATAAGCATCAGCGCCGAGCGACAGTGCTTTTTGCTGATCTTCAATACTGGTCACGACCAGAATCGGAATATCTTTCGTGGCTCGATCGCTTTTGAGGCGGCTTAAAAAGAGCCATGCGTCTTCTCCGCGCAGGAGAATATCCAGAATAATCGCCCTTGGATGGACCGCGTCCAATGCATGTCGTGCTTCACTCAGCGTCCGGACCGGGAACAATTGAAAGTCGGTATGCTTTAAGTACTTCTCGTACAAGACAATGGTCCCGGCTTCATCTTCGACCAATAAGACGGGAATGCGGGACTGGTCGATCTCTGGAAGCGGAATCGGCTCTTCCGGCGTGCCGCGCTCGAGGTACACGCGCGGAAGGCACACGGAAAAGACGGATCCCATCCCCGATTGGCTCTGCACTGAAATGGTTCCGCTCAAGAGTTCGGCCAATTTTTTCGACAAGGGAAGGCCGAGGCCGGTCCCTTTGACGCGTCGCTGGATGGGATTATCGAGCTGGGTGAATTCCTGGAAGATTAGCTCGTGATCCTCCGGCGGAATGCCGATGCCGGTGTCGGCCACGGAGAAGGTTACGGTGTCGGTCTCCTGGGAGAACGCCGCGGTGAGGCGAACTTCTCCCTTGGTGGTAAATTTCAGGGCGTTCGATAAAAAATTACGAAGGATCTGCGAGACCTTCCCTTCGTCGGTCTGCATCATCGGAATGCCGTTTGGCTCTTCGATGATCAGTTGCACATCGGAATTGAGCAGGAGGGGACGCAGCATCCCGCGCAGCGCGCTGAACAGTGTGGCCACATCGCATTCTGCCGACCGGATCACCACCTTGCCCGCTTCTATTTTGGCAATGTCCAACAAATCGTTCACCAGTTCAAACAGATCGTCGGCTGACTGTTGGACATAGGTCAGTTGCCTGACCTGCTCCGACGTGAGAGGGCCGTCGGTTCTATCGAGGAGAATACGGCACAGGGCTTGGATCGAATTGAGCGGCGTGCGAAATTCATGGCTCATATTCGACAGAAACTTCGACTTCAATTCATCCGCCCGCCGAAGATGATCGGCTTTCTCGTCCAGTTCCGCATACAGCGCCACCACGCCGCGGTTCGTATCCTCGAGTTCGCGGTTGAGCTGAACCAATTGCTCTTGACGCCGCTCCACTTCTGCCAATGCGCGCAACAGCTCCTGGTTCTGCCGTTGCATTTCTTCGAAGGGATTTTCCGGCCGCGCCTGCGCCAAGCGGTCCAACAAGGATCCGAGGGCAGCCGGCTGAAGCGCCGGGGCTCCTTTGGGAAAGAGTTTGGTGAGCCACACGGTCGTTCCCGAACCGGCGGTTGATTCAATGCAGAACTGATCGACGAGCCGGCGCGCGCCGATGATGCCTAAGCCCATACCGGTCTTCGAGTGATATTGGCCGTCCAGAATTTCCTGAAGGTTCGCGATACCTGACCCTGAATCGGAGACTTTGACGCGAAAGAGCTGGGGGGCCGTTTTGCCTTCGACAAAAAACTCGACCTTTCCAGCGTGCGCGTACTGAAAGACATTACGAGCCAGCTCCGACACTGCAGTCGCCATGCGAGTCTGCTCTTCAGTAGTGAATCCAAGCAATGAGGCAATGTGTCGGGCGCGCTGCCGCGCGAGGACGACGTCATGCTGATACTGAATCACTACCGTGAAGAGAGGAGTCATGGAGAGTCGATCCTCAATTAAAAAGTGCAGTACCTTTCATATTCGCCTTTGCGGCGACCGAACTTGCTTTGCCACCACGACCGTCACATCGTCCCGCCCGCGATCGTGGTCTCGGTAGAGCACGCTCGCAATGACCGTCGGATGCCGCTGATACAGTCCCGGGTATTCATCGATGTTCCAATGGGAGCCTAAGCCGTCCGAATGCAACACTAACAGTGCGTCATCCGACCAAGGGTAATTGAATTCCGTGATCTTTCGCATTTCGACGCCCGCCGTGCCGTTCAAGGACACCATATTTCTCGTTCCGGCGGCGGACACCACCGCTCCCGCAATGTTTCCCACACCGGCGAATCGGACGGTCTGGCGCCCCAGGTCAATATCGGCAACCGCTACCGCTGCCCCACGGGTGCTGCGCAACCCGGCGTGGATTACCTCCAATAACCGGGGCAGCGTCCGGGTGCCCGCCGTCCCGAACAGTCGAGCAGCTTGCATGGCGGCATCCGAGGCAAGAGGGCCATGCCCAAGACCATCTGCCACGAAAAGTTGCCATTGGCCTCCCTGCTCAGTCGCGTTCCAGTGATCGCCGCACACGTCTTCACCCTTTTTCGGCTTGGTGATCGCTCCTATTTCCAGAGCTTTCATCCGCGAAACAGACGGTAAGGGAGCGGAGAAGAGACACGACAACACGACCGTGCCTTGACCCGGCCGTGAAAAGAGATCAAATCCATCAGACAGCCGCCGAACCGCTCCAAGACCCGTGCCGGAACTGCCGGCCGTGGAATAGCCATCGCTCAAACATTGCCCAGCATTGGCAATACCGGGACCTTTATCTACCGAAACAATTTCCAACCGGTCCGCCCCTGCCGTGTCGCGCGCCATCTGAAGGTACATTTCCCCGCCACCGCCGTGCTTGACCAGATTCGTCCCGAGCTCGGTCGCAATAAGCGCCGCCTTTTCAGCGAGCGTGTCAGAGAATCCATTGCGTCGAGCAAGGTCGGCTGCCGCGCGCCTGGCGCCCGGCACTTGGCTGGAATCCGTAATCAAGATCCACATCGAATGGAACGGCGTGAAGTTCTCCAACTCGGAGACCGCCTCCTGCTGGAAGGGGGAGCCGGCGTCTTTCTCGATCACAGTATCCTCTCCGGAATTCGGGCTCATTTCCATCTCGTGATCATAACTCGTGTTCCTTCGCCGACACGCGAGTCAATCTGAAATTCGTTGACCAATCGCTTCGCGCCGCTTAATCCCAATCCTAGTCCGTTCCCCGAGGTAAATCCATCTTGTAAGGCTTGCTCGATGTCGGCAATGCCGGGCCCCTTATCTTCGAACGTCAGCCGAATGCCGCTTTTGGCATGATGGGTAATGAATTCCAGGTAAACAGTCCCCTCTCCACCACCATGGTCGAGGATGTTGCGGGCCAATTCGCTCGCAGCCGTCACCATCTTTGTTTGCTCCACCAGGGTGAAGCCGATCTCGACGGACCTCGCACGGACCCACTGCCGCATGCGAACGATATCTTCCGACGACTGGATCGGAATCGATTCAGTCACGGACAACGGCACCGTTCGCTTCCTTTCGTTCGATCGACTCTCGAAGCAATTCCATGCCCTTGTCCACATTGAGCGCCGTTCGCACCCCGGTGAGCGACAACCCTAATTCGACCAGCGTAATCGCGACAGCCGGTTGCATGCCGACCACGACGGTTTCTGCATCAAGGATCCGCGACATCGACGCAATGCTACCCAGCATGCGTCCAATAAAGGAGTCCACTACGTCCAACATCGAAATGTCGATCATTACGCCGCGTGCATGCGTCTTGACGATCATATCGGTGACGTCATTTTGCAACGTCATCGCCAAACGATCGTGCATATCCACTTGAATCGTGACCAGGAGAAACTCGCCCAGCTTGAGAATCGGAATGCGTTCCATGAGGCCCCTTCCATCAGTGCGAGGGTTGAATTCCGAGTGAGAGATGATACGGATCCAGAGTCCAATAATCCGGCGATGGGTGCATGAGAACGGATAGCACCGTCACTCCATCTGGTGCCTCAGCATGCTACATATCATGCGAACGACCGCCGCGTGGTGCCCCTTTAGGATGTCCAGGATTGCCGTTGCCGAGGTTCGAAGGCGCCGAGTCCGTACTCACGGCGCTTTTTCTGACGACGTACCCTGTACGCTGAAAGGCGATGGAGAGGGCATCGGAGAGCGTCGCCTTGGTGATCACGTCCTTAAGATCCACGCCGAGATGGACGATGGTCTGAGCAATTTGGGGCCGGATGCCGCTGATAATGCAATCTGCCCCCATGAGCCGGGCGGCGGCGACAGTCTTGAGTAGATGTTGCGCCACTAACGTATCGACAATCGGAACACCGGTAATGTCGATGATCGCAATGGCCGAACCGGTCTCCACGATTTTCTCCAGCAGGTTTTGCATGACGACCTGTGTCCGCTCGCTGTCCAGGGTACCGATCAACGGAAGGGCCAGCACCCCATCCCACAACCGGACGACCGGCGTGGAGAGTTCCATGAGTTCACGTTGCTGTCGGACAATCAACTCCTCGCGGCCTTTTTGATAAGCGTCAGTGGTCAACAGCGCCAGTTGGTCGAGCAGGTCCGTCGCATTCCAGACCTCTCTCGACAAACCGTCCGCATCTTTACTGTACTCCTGATGAAGGCGATCGAAAATCGGTTGTTTCAAGGACAAGACAAACGTGGCGGTCTCGGACGGAGTGAACCCCTGACGCGCACGCGATGCGGATATGTCGCACAGGAAGCCCTTCAGCGCAGCCCACTCTTGTCGGTCCAAATCGGCGGCGGTGCCGCGGTGGGTGGCTTCAGACAAGAGCCTGATGAACTCTGTGGACTGTTGACGCAGTTCCGATTCCTTCATCAAATCGCTTCGCAATGTCGTCGCCGACAATTGATGCGTCAGCCATTCTTTCAGCACGTCCTGTTCACACGTTTTTAGAATGTCCGGTATCCTGCTCTTTGGTACTGCACTCATGCCTGTCACCCTCCTCTGCTAGAGTCCCGGATACTTCCTTCGACAAAGAGCCTACCTTGTACCAGAGACGCCGACAAAATGATGTAGGCCTGAAGGTTACGTATAAGTACTTCTTCTAGGTACACATTGAGGTTCCATGCAATACCCTCAAGGCGCGCACGGAACCTATCATGCTCGGATGGATTGCAGGCAGACCACCGTTTCGCGGGCGATGGCAGCTTCTTCGTCAACCCCGATGACATAGACCGGCAGGGAGGCCGAATCAGCACTGATTTTCATCACTTGACCAGGCTGTGGGTTCTCAGCCGAGGCATTCCGTTCCGGATCCAGTACCAGGCCGCACCAGGCCATCCCGGCACAGATCCGCGCCCGAATCGCCGCAGCATGCTCACCGATGCCACCGCCGAAGACTATGGCATTGGAGCCGCCCAGGACAGCCAGATAGGCGCCGATGTATTTCCGCACCCGATAACAGAAGAGATCGAGCGCGAGGGCAGCTTGTGGATGTCCCTCTTGTTCGGCCTTCAGCAGATCCCGAACGTCGTGCGAGAGCCCCGAGACTCCGAGCAACCCTGATTGTTGATTCAACCACTGCTCGACCGTTTGAGGATCTACGCCTTCCCGACGCGATAGATAGGCCACGACGGCCGGATCGATGTCGCCGGACCGCGTTCCCATCACCAATCCCTCTAACGGCGTCATGCCCATCGAGGTATCGATGGATCGGCCGCCCCGGATGGCTGCCGCCGAGCAGCCGTTTCCCAACTGAAGGGTGATCAGTTTCACCTGGTCGAGCAAATGGCCGGTCGCCGCAGCATAACTCGTAGCGAGCGCGGCATGGGCGATGCCGTGAAAGCCATAGCGTCGGATGCGATGTCGTGCCGCAAGGTCGGTCGGGATGGCATAGGTCGACCCCGTTGCCGGCATAGCCGCGTGAAAAGCCGTATCGAAGACGGCGACCATCGGCACCTCCGCTGTCAGAAGAGAGCGGCTGACCCGTATCACGGCAAGACCTGGAGGATTGTGCAGCGGAGCCAGCTCATTGAGCCGCTCGAGTTCGGTGATTATGCTATCAGTGACACGCACCGGCTGGCTGAAGCGATCCCCACCATGGACGACACGATGTCCCACCGCCTCAACGGAAGCCTTGTCAAATTGCTCAAAAACCCACCGGACGGCACCCTCATGGTCGCGAATTTCACGCTCTGCCGTCGCCGTATTACCGAAAATCTGTAGAGCAGCACGCTGGCCGATCCGGGTGATTGAGCCTGCTATCAGCGTCTGGAGCGTTGAGGTTTGAGAAGCGACATTTGATGATTGATTGATGTGGTGGTCCGACGAACGCGGGAGAGAAACGTCACACAACCGGAACTTGAGCGAGGAACTGCCGCTATTGAGGACAAGTACTCGCACTGTTAAGTCCTTTGTCCAGAGGGCTGTGCGGGGTTCCGCCAAAAGGCACTTCGGTTGGGTCAGTCGGTCACATGATTGTACCACTCAGCGCTCGTCGCTGAGGACCGAACCTCTCGCTACTCCTTGATAGACTGCGCTCGCTTCTGCAGATAGGCATTGCGGATAGTAGCGTAGAGATCGACCGTTGAGTCTTCTACGCCTTGAAAGTTTTCCAGATTGATGGAGCGCTCATTGATCACGTCTACTGTGCGGGTTCCGAACTGAAGCGCTGTGATGGTGTTGCGATGCGTGTGCCCGATCAGGGCAGGTGCGTTGTTTATTTGAATGGACGGGAACACCAAATAGTTGATGGGGTCCAAAAAAATGTCCCCGATATAGCCGACCAAATCACGAACCGTCGTCACAAATGGCGGGATTGGAAGCACGAGATACCGGCCGGGTTTGACTCCATACCTGCCCAACGTCTGGCCAAAATCTTCATCCGTCGTTTCCCAGCCAAATACTTCTTTCGCAAAATCCAGGTATCCTGCCAAGCCTAAAGTGCTGTTTACGAGAAAACGGCCCATCTCGATGCTGGCTCCTTTGAACTTGCCCTGGAAGAGATTGTTCATAAAGCGCGGCATAAAGCGGGCATTGTGAAAAAACCGCCGAATGCCTAGTTCGATCTCATCCGGCACGACCTTATCATAGACCGTCGCCACCGGCTTTAAGAGATACTTATCTACCTTCCGGTTAAAGTTGAAAATGGCGACGTTAAACGGCTCCCATGGATCGTATTCTTCTACTTGCTCGGACTCTTCCCCTGGCTTTTGGAACGGGTCGTACAGATCGTCGACGGCCTGTTCCTCCTGGCTGCCTTGCTTGGGAGGCGGTTCAGCACGCGGAGGTTCTTTTTCTGCAGCCACCAAGGCGGCCGGAGCGGCAGGACTATCGGCACTCCGCGCTCCGTCAACATCAGACTCCAAGGCAAGAGCTCGATCTATCTGTCCACGGTCGATGATCCGGATGGGATCATTACCGTCAGCTGTCCCAAGAGACATCGAGGCTGAAGGCGTTCGCGTCAGAGGATCGAGGGAAGACTCAGACCATCCTGCACAGCCGGCTAAGTGAACCGCAACCGAGAGTAATAACGCCCTGCAGATTACCGCACCTGCCCATCTTTGCACTCCATCCTCCGCTCGCGTGATGCCATTGAATTGCCGCGGCACTCTATCAGAATAGAGCAGTACTGAAAAGCCTTATGTATTCACGGGAGAGCCTTGTGCTCTGGAGAGTCCGTAAACTGAACCACACCTGCGCCAGAATATATGCAAATAAAATTCCAAACAGTCTTTCAGATTCCGCTCAAGGCTAATTTCTATCACTGGCGGCATTATCCAGACGCACGATCTTGCCATGTATGGAGGCTGAAGAAGGGAACAAGCGCCTGTACCACTGGACCAAGGCTGGGACTAATGAGTCACTGAGCCCAGGGCTAGTCTAGCAGCAGGCGCCATCGGGAGTGCACGCCGCCGCCGTTCCAGACATGCCATGGCTGGCCCGATTGATCACGGCAAAATGGGAACGATAGGACTCTGATTGCAGGACCTTGAAGCTTTTGGAGCAGATTTCTAATGACTGTCCCCGTGAATAGACATGATGATCGTCATCGTGCACTTCTACAAACGGCCCGGTGAGGATAGCAAAGTCACCCTTCCACACACAGGGAGCGTCTTCAGGCAGGATGGCGGTCAAGCGTGGGTCCGACGCATGCAGCAACAGCGGCTGGTCTGTCAGGAAAAAGAGATCGCGGAATGGCGGAGTTTGCAGTAACTGGAGCGAGCGATGATCGAGCGCTCGCGAAATTCCTCGCTCATAGGTATGCCGAAGTTCATCTGTGACACGGCGGAATGGTCCTCGGAGCGTGACAAAGCCGGCGCTCTTTGCGTGATCAGAGACGGGTAATTTGTAGCCGGTTAATGTCATAGACACAAAATGGAGTCCATCAACGATTTGCCATGGGGTAAATTTGACCTGATGGATGCCCAGGAATCCCGCCTCGAACAGGCCAGTCATATAGTCACGGACCTGCAAGGCGCCGGAGAGGCAATTCCCCCATTTCTCCGTATCATAGAGAAGGTAATTGGGCACGGGTTGATCAGCCACAATATCTGAAATCGTGAACCGACCGCCTGGCTTTAGGACTCGGTACATTTCCCCGAAGACCTTTCGTTTATCAGGAGCAAGATTAATCACGCAGTTGGAGATGATCAGATCGATGGTCTGATCTTCGACTGGCATCGCTTCCGCTTGTCCTTTACGAAATTCAACATTCGATGTGGTATAGCCAAGATTGGCGGCAACGGTCGCAGCATGTTGGCGGGCAATAGTCAGCATGGTCTCTGTCATATCGATGCCAATCACACGACCATGAGGACCGACACGCCGCGAGGCTTCGAAGCAATCAATGCCTCCCCCTGATCCAATATCTAAAACGGTTTCACCAGGGCGTACTGTGTCGAGTCCAGCAGGCGTTCCACAACCGTATGAGATACGCAACACTTCTTCGGGAATGAAGGACCGAAGGTCTTGAAGGTTATAGCCAGTCGGACAACACATCTGCTCACCCGTCAACGCCGCACGGGCATAGCGTTCGCTCACCGCTCGAACAATCTGTTTATCAGGCATATTTGACATGTTAATTCTTAGCGCCTATGCACGGGAGGTCGTGCCGAACCAACCGGATGTTGTCCCTCCGCATGGGAGCGTGATTGCAATGCGGGCCACACTATCACAACAGCGTAGCCTTCCGTATGCATGCAGAGCGAACGCGTCGGACTTCAGGCACCGCGTGATGCCGGTCATCCAACGTTGTTGCTCTGTAGTCCGTAACCATCGCATCAACCTGACATTCCCTAAATCGGCTTGAGCCGGCGTTACGATGATTATCCTTTGGTCCTGAGGGCAAGGCTCGGTTCTGCCGGCCTTGTCCCGTTCGGTGGCCAGCCGCCACCCAAGGCCTTGTAGAGTTGCACGATCGAAACAAGATGCAAGCGGTGCGTGCCCGTGAGCGACAATTCCGCATCGAACAGATTTCGCTGCGCGATCAGCACATCCAGATAATTCGCAAGCCCCCCTTTGTAGCGAAGATTGGCCAGCCGTAAGGCAGATCGTAACGCCTCGACCTGCTCGGCTTGCGCATCACGCTGTACGCGGGCGGTCCGTACTGCCACCAGGGCGTCTTCGACTTCCCGAAACGCCACCAGAATCGATTGCTCGTATTGAGCCAGCACCTGTCTAGCCTGCGCTTCAGCGGCCTCCTGTTGAAATCCTAGGATGTTTGCATTGAACAGCGGGGCCGTTAGGCTCGGTCCCAGCACGCCGAATTCTCCTCCTGCGATACCGCCGACATCAAAGATCCTCGACAGCTTGGGATTTGCCACGCCAAGAATGCCGGTGAGAGAGAGCTTCGGAAACCGGTCGGCTTTCGCCATCCCGATTCTGGCGGTCGCCGCATGGAGCGTCTGCTCTGCCTGCACAATATCCGGACGGCGCTGCAACAGCTCCGATGGGAGGCCAGGCGGCACCGACGGCGGCACCACCTGTTCGGTCAACGATCGGCCGCGCGGGATCGCTTGAGAATGGCGCCCCAGCAGCACGCTGATCTGATTTTCTTTTTGGACCATCTGCCGCTCCAACTCGGCGGCCCGGGCCGCGGCGTTCGCCCGTTCCGCTTCGAACTGGTCGGCATCCAGTTTGGAAATGACGCCCTCCCGCAGCCGGGCTCTCGCAATTTTTACGGAGTCTTCCCAGGACTTCAGCGTGTTCTTCGCAATATCCAACTGCATGTCGAATTGCAGCAAATCGAAGTAGGCTTCCGCCACCCCGCTGACGAGTTGCAAAACGATGGCCCGCCGGTTCTCTTCTCTCGAAAACAATTCGGCACGGGCCGCCTCGTTCGACCGCCGGATGCGTCCCCAGATGTCGATCTCCCAGTTGAGATTCCCCTGAATGTAGTAGTTGAAAGGATTCGGAAACCCGGGCACCAGGAATCGAGTCATCCGCCCAAATGCGGGGGCATTGCCCTGCACGCTGAGTTGCGGGATGAAATCCGTTCGAGCGACCAGCAAGCGCGCGCCATACTCTTCTAGGGTGGCAATGGCCTGAGTCAAATCCTTATTCTCTTCCAAGGCAATACGGATCAGCTTCTGAAGCGTTTCATCCTGCAACAAATCCCACCAGGGCAGATTAGCCATAGAGGTTCTTTCGGCGTCTTCCGCCATGCGGAAGGAGTCCGGAGTGGGAAGGTCCGGTCGTGAATAGTCAGGGCCGACGGCGCACGACGTCAGCAGCATCGCGAGTATCGCGACTAGCATCGCCATTTCTGTCTCCTCCATATGAGGCCATCTCTTCTGAATCAATGGGCTGCGGCTCCGGCGGGCATGGCACCTCGGGAGGACCAGGCCGAACCGGCGTTAATTTCTCAATGAGTACAAAGAACAGCGGTACGAAAAAAATTGCCAAAAACGTCGCCGCCAGCATGCCGCCGAAGACGCCGATGCCGATGGAATGGCGGCTGGCAGCTCCTGCCCCGGTCGCCATGACCAGCGGCAACACGCCGCCGATAAACGCCATCGAGGTCATGATAATGGGCCGGAAGCGAAGTCTTGCAGCTTCGATCGCGGCCTCAACGACGGGCATGCCGTGCTCATACCGGCGTTTGGCAAATTCAACGATCAGGATGGCGTTCTTGGCAGACAGGCCAATGAGCGTGACCATGCCGATTTGAAAGTAAATGTCATTAGTCTGTCCGCTGACCCAGACGGCGAGCAAGGCACCGAAGACGCCGAAGGGCACGGCGAGAATGACGGCAAAGGGCACACTCCAACTCTCGTATTGTGCAGCCAGCACGAGAAACACCATGAGCAGACCGAACCCGAAGGCGAACATCGATTGCCCACCCACCTGATGCTCCTGGTAGGAAATCCCGCTGTAATCGAGCGAGTAGCCCTTGGGGTTCAACGCTTGCGCGGCCGCGCGATCGAGGGCCTCGAGCGCCTGCCCGGAACTATAGCCCGGCGCCGCAGCACCGAGGACCAGCGCCGTGTTGTAGCCATTGAAGTGAGTGACAGGATCCGGCCCGCTGGTATAGTGAGTTGTGACCACGGTATCGATCGGAATCATGATCGGTCCCTGCCTATTTTGGGGCCGCTGGGCGCGTACATAGATTTTCGAAATATCTTCCGGCCTGGAGCGGAACTCCGGCTCCGCCTCCGTCTGCACGCGGTAGACCCGGCCGAACTTCACAAAGTCATTGATATACAAATTCCCCCAGAAGGCCTGGAGCGAATCAAACACATCCGAAATGGGGACGCCAAGCGACTTGGCCCGTTCCCGGTCGATGTGCGCGTAGATGCGGGGTGAACTGACCCGAAAGCTCGTACTAATTCCGCCAATCGCCGGCTCTTGTCTTGCTTTCGCCAGAAACTCTTGCGTGACCGCGGCAAACTGTTTGAAATCGCCACCGCTGGGATCCTGCACTTGTGCAGAAAAACCGCCGGTCGCGCCGAGGCCCCGAATCGACGGCGCGTTAAAGGCCAAGATCATGGCTTCCGGAATTTTCGCGAACTCGGCGTACGCGGCGCCGATCAGCTCCTTGACGTGCTCCTTCCGCTCATCCCACAGACGGAGCGGCGTGAACATCGTGGCCGTATTGGAACCGCGTGTGCCGAATACAAAATTTTGTCCCACGAGCGCATCCGTGCTGTGGATCGCCGGAATGGAGAGAAAATACCGCTCGAGTTTACTCACTACGGCATCCGTACGTTCTTTAGAAGCTCCATCGGGAAGTTGCACGACGCTGATGAAGTAGCCTTGGTCTTCTTCGGGCAGGAAGCTGGTGGGAATGATGTTGAAGAGACCGAGTGCCGTCATGATCAGCACCACGAACACCGCAATCGACAGGGCGGAATGCTTCAGAACCCTACCCACATTGCCTGTGTAGCGCGCCTGCGTCCAGCTGAAAAACCTATTGAAGGTCCGGAAAAACGGACCGGACTGCCCGGCATGCCCAGGTTTGAGCAGAATCGCGGCGAGCGCAGGGCTGAGCGTGAGAGCCACCACGCCTGAAATGGCGACCGACATCGCGATCGTAATGGCGAACTGCTTGTAGAGCTGACCGGTAATGCCGCCTAAAAACCCGACCGGCACGAACACCGCAGCCAAGACCAGCACGATCGCAATCACGGGGCCCATGACTTCCTGCATTGCCCGCTTGGCCGCCTCCTTCGAGGAGCAACGTTCCTCGGCCATGTGCCGCTCAACGTTTTCGACAACGACGATGGCGTCATCGACCACCATACCGATTGCCAAGACCATTCCAAACAGCGTCAGCGTGTTGATGGAAAATCCCAGCGCTTCCATCCCTGCGAAAGTGCCGATCAATGACACCGGCACCGCGACGGCCGGGATAATCGTGGCACGCCATGTCTGTAGGAACAGGTAGACCACGAGAATGACGAGCACCATGGCCTCAGCCAGTGTTTTGACGACTTCTTTAATGGAAACTTCGATGAACCGCGTTGTGTCGTAAGGAATGTCGTAAGTCATGCCGGCCGGAAAGGTTTTGGCCAGCTCATCCATCTCATGCCGGATACGCCGCACGGTATCGAGTGCATTGGCACCCGGGGCCAGAAAGGTTAGGAGAAAGGTCGTTGGTTTACCCTTGAACCGTCCTTCCAAATCGTACGACTGTGCGCCAAGTTCAACCCTCGCCACATCTTTCAAGCGGACCATCGCTCCATCCGGCATCGCACGGACGATCATCTCTTCAAACTCTTTAGCGTCCGTCATGCGTCCCTGCGTGATGACCGGAATGGTCAGTTCCGTACCAGGGAGCGCCGGCTCACGGCCGACAATCCCGGCCGGAAAATCCCGGTTCTGCTCCCGGACCACGTCTGCAATATCGCTCGGGGTCAGACTGAGTTGGGCCATACGGACGGGGTCGAGGATAATCCGCATGCTGTAATTCTGCGCGCCGAAGACCATCGCATCGCCGACGCCTTCCAAACGCTTGACGTTATCGAGGATTCGGAGAATGGCGTAATTTGAAATAAACAAGGCGTCGTATCGAGGGTCTTTGGATTCCAGCGTCAGCACGGCGACGAGATCCGGCGACACTTTTTTGATCGTAATACCTCGGCGAATCACTTCCGGCGGAAGCTGCGGCTCCGCCAGTTTCTCACGATTCTGCGTCTGCACCGTTGCGATATCGACATCGGCGCCAATTTCGAACGTCAGTTTGATGGTGACGTGGCCGTCATTCGTGCTGGTGGAATCGTAATAGAGCAAATGATCGATGCCCGGCAATTGAACCTCAATCGGCCGTGCCACAGACTCGGCAATGACCTCGGCGCTTGCACCCGGGTAGTCGGCATCGATTTGGACGACCGGAGGCGTGATCTGCGGAAATTGCGCGACCGGCAGGGCCTGCATAGCGACCAAGCCGACGACCACGATGATGATCGAGAGGACAGACGAAAAAATGGGACGATCGATGAAGAAACGCGGGCTCACGGCGTGCCCTCCTTCTTCGTCTCCGCCGCCGCCCCGTCGACCGCCGTGTGAGATGGTTCGGAGCGTGGCATGGCCGGTAATCCTGACGACGCCACGACAACCGGTTTGACCTGGGCGCCTGGCGCCAATCGCTGCATACCATCCAACACGACCCGATCGCCGTCCCGGAGTCCTTCTTCGATCAGCCACTGGGTGCCTTGCCAGCCGGTGGCTTTCACATCGCGAATTTCGATCTTGTCGCCTTCTCCCAGCGCATAGACGAAGGGTCCCGTCGGCCCTTGCTGCACCGCTCGTTGCGGGACGAGGATGACGTCGGTTTTGACGGATCCTTTGAACCGCACTTTCATAAATTGTCCGGGGAGTAGCACCCGTTCGGGATTGGGAAACGACACGCGCGCTTCTCTCGATCCCGTGTCGACTCGTAAGCCCACATCTGCGAAATCCAGGACGCCGTCATGTGCGTAGCTGGTGCCGTCGGAAAACGTGATCGTGCCGCGTAGCTTATAGATGTCCGGTTCATGAATTCGCTTGGACGCAATGTCGCGTCGCCGTTTAAGCAGGAAGCTCTCCGGCACGCTGACGATCACGTACATGGGATCGACTTGATGGATGATCGTCAAGAGATCGGTCTGGGCGGTGACGAGACGGCCCTCATAATACCGGGTCCGCTCGATGAGGCCGGAAATCGGCGCGGTGATGAGCGTATTGTCCAAGTCGAACTTGGCCTTCACCAACTCGCCTTTTCCGCCTTCCAACGCCCCTCTCGCGTTCAATTCTTCGGCAATGGCATCATCAAGATCTTTTTGGCTGACCGCTTGTTCCTCGACCAGCGGTTTGACTCGATTCAGATTTTGTTTAGCCTGAATCAGACGCGCTTCGGCCTGTGAGACCTTTGCCTGCGCGCTCAGCACGGCGGCGCGAAATGGAATCGGGTCGATTTGATAAAGACGATCCCCTTTCTTGACGTCACGCCCTTCTTCATAGAACCGTTCTTTAATGGTACCGGTAACTTGTGACCGGATCTCAACCACCCGGGAGGCCTGGGCCTCACCGATAAACTCAGGCTCATCCGGAACGTTTTGAAGGCTGACGGTGACGACCTCAACCGTGGGAACTGGCGGAGGCTGGTTCGAGGCCGCTTCTTTCTTACAGCCGGGCAGGATCAGCATTCCTGCGCATAGAAACCACACCAGCAATACCAGGCGTCTCGGATGTCCAATCATGTTGAGCTCCTCAGGACCATCGACAAACTCGGAAAAGGACGGATATCCCCACAATCATGCCGTGTATCTCTTGGTGATCGTTCAGCGCGGTTCATGCAGCGGGGCCGCCCGCCCCGCACTCCAGTGAGGCGGACATCCAGTCGGACAGGGCCTCGGACAGCGTCACCAGGCCGCGAGGCCGACAGGCGCCGTTCCCTTCGTACGTGATGTAGCCATTCCCGAGTCCCGCGTACATCTCTTCAAATAACCTCGCCACGTCTTCCGAAAACCCCATCGCCGTGAACGTTGGTAGCGCCGCACTGAGTGGAAGTGGCTGCACTTTCACATGTCGATGGAGATGCGCGCCCATGACCGCCGCGACATCGTTTGGACTGTAGTCTTGTGGACCGGACAGTTCAAGAATTCTTCGTCCCTTTGGTTGATCGAGTAAGCATTCGGCCGCAATATGCCCGATATCACGGACCGCGATCATAGGGATCTTCCGACTCGGAGCCAGAAAAGAGGGCAACACGCCTTGCGACCGGGCTACGGGCAAGACGGGCGCCCAATTCTCCATGAAGTAGGGCGCCCGTACAACCGTCATGCTTTGCGCCACCGTGCCAAGGCGGCGTTCGGCATAGTGCAGCCCCCGAATAGGTCCGGTGTCTGTATTCAAATGCCCTCCGATTGATGAGAGCAAGACGATATGGCGAAGGCCGCTCGATTCAACGGCAGACGCGATAGCATCTGCTGCCACCTTGCAATCCTCGATATACTCCTTGGCCGTGTAGGTCGGCGGCATCAAAAAGTACCCGCCGCTGACACCTTTTAAGGCCTGCGTGAGCGCCGGAGTATCCTGCAACGAGGCCACCGCCACCTGCGCTCCTCTTGCCTTCCACGCATCGCCTTTTTCTGGGGTTCTCACAATCACGCGCACAGACTGCTTCCGTTCTAGGAGTGTCGCCGCCACGACCGACCCGGTCCGACCTGTGACCCCTGCGACGGCAAACATGATGGTGCTCCTTCCCCTACGGCTGACGAGCCGCTCTGTGTTCAGAAATGTTCCGGTAATATCAATGCACAGACCTTCTCACATTATCCAACGGCCTTGAATTCTTTGTTACCTCGCAGGCCTCGCTCGTCGGGCTGCCGACCCGAGATCCCTCGGGCGATCACGCCGTCAATCGACCATTTGCCTCCACCGGCGAGGACTAAGGCGGCGCTCATGCCGATCACGAGTAAATGGTACTCGAAGCCTTCTCCCTGTTGTCGACCGAACCAGTTCATAAAAAAGCCCTGAGGCCAGTGGCTTGTGGCGATCGCCCCCAGCATGATTACGATGAAGCTGGCGGCGGTAAACCGGGTTAGGAGCCCCGCGATGAGGGCTAGGCTTCCCAACGATTCTCCGATAATCACCAGAAACGCGACGAGCCACGGCAAATGCATCACGTCGGTAAAAAATCCCATCGTGCCGCTGAACCCGTTGCCGCCGAACCAACCGAACAGTTTCTGGGCTCCATGCGCAAACATCACCACACCGAGCGTGGCGCGAAGAACTAAACTCGCCCATGAGTCGTCTGTTTTAAATAACGCTTCCATGGTGCTTCTCCTTGTATGGGATCTCTCTCATGCTTATTGCCGCTTGTTAACGCAAGGACCATTCCAGGATCGAGATGATGCAGGAAATACAGCTAAGTTAGTGTAGCGTCATCCAAATGCTATCTCGGAGAAGAATCAAAGATGACGGTAATGGGGTCGGCGTGACGACGGGGGTGACGAAAGGTCGTCACTGACGAAGGATTTCGTCAGCGATGAAGGTTTAAGCGCCGCTTGTCTTACTGTTCAAATTTGGAAACGATGATGTCCATTAGAGAAATGGACAAAAACATCCCCTCGCCCTCAGCTCCGAGGTCTCTTCAATGCCCGGCAAACGGATCTTCTCAGAATCGTAGCACTCCCTTCCTCAGGCTAAGGTGGCTCCCGGGCTACTGCTCATATTTCTCGACGACCTCTGGTGGACGGACCCGCGCCTCGTTGGGATCACCGCCGGTGTGGCGAAGGGCTCGACGTTGCCGCAAGAGATCCCAGCACTGATCCAATTCCACATTAATTTTTGACAGGCGCTCGCGATCCGCATCGCTCATAGAATCCTGTCCATAAAGCCGATGCTCCTCAGAGATCAGGCCTTCAATATAGTTGAGGACCGGCCGATCGTTCGTGTCGTTGTCCATAGGATGCCCTCCTGCACTAATCTTGTGTATTGTGCGTCGATCGCGGGACCGCGAACTCCCACTCAAAGGGTGAAGGGAACACAGTGACTTGGCTCCCGCTGGTCAGCTTCGACTCTCATCTCTCGCGGCGGTTTAAATCGGGCTCCGGAGGATCCACACAGAACCTCGATCAATGGACGCTCCAGAACTTTTCACCAGGAGGGGAGAGGACGGGCGTAGCAGCCGGACGATATGGTGATGACGGGGTTTCGCAACAACGGACACGCCGCTACAGCGGAAGTTCATTACGGCAGTCTTTATAGGTGGCTTGTCCGGTAGTTGAACGAACAACGGCTTGCTTCGCCATACTTTCTCCTTCCGACCGCGTCAACACCGAGTTCCACCTTCGATGGTAAGCCATTTATGGTTTAAGGCTTGAGCACAACCTTAATACACTCGTCCTCCTTGTTCAGAAACATGTCGTAACCTTTGGGCGCTTCCTCCAGCGGCAAACGGTGCGTGATGATGAAACTCGGGTCGATGGTTCCGTTCTGAATCCTTTCCAGCAACGGACGCATGTAGCGCTGCACGTGTGCCTGGCCTGTCTTAATGGTGAGAGACCGGTTCATGATGGACCCCATAGGGAACTTGTCGATGAATCCGCCATACACGCCGATGACCGATACGGTCCCGGCATTTCGACAGCACATTATCGCCTCACGCAACGCGTGGGGCCGATCAGTTTCTAACATCATCGCTTGCTTTGCACGATCGTAGGCGCCGATGATTCCGGGCGCATGAGCCTCCATGCCGACGGCATCAATGCACGAGTCGGGTCCGCGTCCGCCGGTCATGTCCATGAGTGTGTCATAGACGTTCGCCTCTTCGTAATTGATCGTCTCCGCGCCGCCTTCCCTGGCCATGCGCAAGCGTTCGGGAAAGCGGTCGATGGCCACGACACGTTCGGCTCCCAGCAGGAACGCACTGCGAATCGCAAACTGACCCACCGGGCCGCACCCCCAAACGGCAATGGTGTCTCCCGGCTTGATGTTGCAATTCTCCGCCGCCATGTACCCGGTCGGGAAGATATCGGAAAGAAACAGGACCTTGTCGTCCGACAATCCGTCCGGAACCTTGATTGTTCCGACATCGGCAAACGGCACACGCACGTACTCGGACTGTCCCCCCGCGAAGCCGCCCAGCATGTGCGAGTACCCGTAGATGCCTGCAGGTGCATGCCCCATCATTTTTTCGACCATCCAGGCATTGGGGTTTGAATTCTCACAGAGGGAAAAGAGGTCTGCTTGACAGAAAAAGCACTTGCCGCACGAGATCGGGAACGATGCCACGACCCGGTCACCCACGCGTACGTTTTTCACCTCACTGGCCACCTCAACGACTTCACCCATAAATTCATGACCCAGAATGTCACCCTTTTCCATAGTCGGAATGAAGCCGTTGTACAGGTGCAGGTCCGAGCCGCAGATCGCTGTCGAGGTGATCTTGATGATCGCGTCATGTCGGTTAAGAATTTTCGGGTCGGGCACGTCTTCCACCCGCACGTCGTTCTTGCCATACCAACAGGTAGCTTTCATGACCTATCTCCTTTCAGCAGTCAGAGACGTGCAATCACGTATGTAGAACCGGGGCCCGCTTCAGTGCAGTGTCACGCTTCCCCCGTGACGTGCGCCGGAGGGCGGTTGGCTGTTCGGTAGTTGATCGTCCGTTTCGCCTCATCTCTTGGATCGCCATGTTATCGTCCCCCTTCAATGCGCCGCCTGGAAGATCGTTTGACCCCGGTGCCGTGGCGCGCCGAGTCCTTCCCTTATTTATGATAGGGATCCGTCCGGCGCTATCGGGGGAAGACTCAATGCGATGCGAGGGATGCGGGAAAGATCAGTGGAAGGATGGCTGACGCTTGCACCATGCGAGGCATTGAATCAATTACCGACGCGCACGTCGAACGATCCCGAGCTTGTGCATTTTTGAATTGAGCGTCGTCCGCTTCATGCCGAGCCGGGCGGCGGCGCCGGATTGGCCGCCAATGATCCAATTCGATTGATCAAGAGCTCGAAGGATATGGTCCCGTTCTGCATCTTCGAGCGTCGGCATTTGTTGAGTGGGAGGAATGGGGGCGGCCTTCAATTCCGCGAGAGGCACCTGCAATGTTGTGCCTTCCGAGAGAATCACCGAGCGTTCGATGAAATTTTCCAGCTCACGGACGTTCCCGGGCCAATGATACCGAGAGAGGGCATCCATGGCATTCGTAGGAATCGTCGTGATGACTTTGTTCATGCGGGCGGCATACTGTTGAACAAAATAGCGAACGAGCAAGGGAATGTCGCCGGCTCGCTCCCGCAACGACGGCATGGTCATGGGAAACACGTTTAGCCGGTAATAGAGGTCGCTGCGAAAGCGGTTCTCACCGACCATCCGAATGAGGTCTTGGTTTGTGGCGGCCACGAGCCGTACGTTGACCCGAATGGTGCGAGTCCCGCCCAGCCGCTCGAATTCACGCTCTTGCAAAACCCGCAGCAATTTCGATTGTAACTCGACCGGAATGTCACCGACTTCGTCGAGGAAGAGCGTGCCGCCGTCAGCCAGCTCGAAGCGCCCGATCTTTTGGGCGATGGCGCCGGTGAAGGCGCCTCGTTCGTGGCCGAAGAGCTCGCTTTCCAGGAGGCCGGTCGGGATGGCCGCGCAATTCAATTTCACGAAGGTGCGTAGGTGTCGCCCGCTGAGCCGATGAATGGCACGCGCGATCAATTCCTTACCGGTGCCGGTCTCCCCCAGGATCAGCGCGGTGGAATCGGTCGGTGCGACTGTTTCGACTTGCTTCAGAACCGTTCTGAGCGCCAGGCTGTCACCGACGATTTCTTCAAAACGGTGTTCGGTTCGGATTTCCTCCTCAAGATAGAGTTTCTCCTCGGCCAATTTGTTTTTCAATTCCGTAATCTGCCGATACGCCAGGGCATTTTCCACGGCAATGGCAAACTGGCTGGCGACCTGGCTCAACAACTCAACCTCATCCCCTGTAAAGACCCGACGGTGCAGGGTGGCGACGTTCAGGGTGCCTAGGACGCGATTGTGCAACAACAGCGGCACGCAACACAGCGATTTGACGCCTTCCGCCACCAATAGCTGCCCGATTTCCGATGGAAATTGCCTGAGCTCCTCTTCTTGGAACGCCATAGGCTTACGGGACGTCAACGCCATCCCGGCTGGAGTGCCCTCTACCGGAGTTTGCAGTCCGTCTTGGATAAAACCGTTTCCATCAGGAAAATGTGAAGCCAACAAACGGAATCGGTTCTGCTCGGGTTCATGCAAGACAAGACTCGTGCGATCATGTGGCAGAGCGCGGCGAAGCGAGGTGACGATTGCGCCGAACAGGTCGCGCAATTCCAACGCCGACACGACTGAATTATTGACGTCCAAAAGTAGGCGCAACCGATCACGATCATGGGTCAGGTCCTGATAGTGCAGAATATTGTCCACCGCCACGGCAATTTGCTTTCCCACTTGCAGCAGGAATTCGATATCCAGCTCGCGGTAGGCCTCCTTCTGCAAGCTGCCGAAGCCAATGGCCCCCAGCTTGCGGACAGCCGTCGTTAACGGCACCACGCACACGGATTGCATGTCGTCTTCCCGCATGAGGTTGATGACTTCCGGCCAGCGGTGTTCTTGCTCGAGATCGGAAATCAGAAGCGTGTGCTGAGTCTCCCAGACCCACCCGTCCGGACAGTCCGCCACGGGCCATTCGCGACCGCCCATCACGTCGGCCGGCACGTTGCCCTGGATTGTGTGCCATCGCATCACGCCTCGTTCAGCATTGTGTAAGGACAGGCCGACCACCTTCACCCGGGCCACGCGAGAAAGTCGATCGGTAAGATCGCGCACCACCGCCCCTACGTCGACCAGACGGGCAATGGATTCGGAGATGCCAAGAAGAGTGCGGTAGCGCTCTACCAACAAGTCGACATGTCGCGACTCAGGCGAATCATTCATCCGGCTATCCATTTCTTACACGTTTCCCATTGAGGCACTCAGTGACGCAAAGCAGCGACGGCGAGGGGAAAGAGTGTAAGCAAGGCAAGACAAGCCTACTTCACATAGGACATCGACGTAAAGTGGATGGATACCGGACATGATAACCGTCTAATGCTTGGACGGCGACACGGATGATGCCGGAACAGGCTGATTGAGGTCGCCCAGACATACCGGTCAGCGGCTCCTGACGAGCCGTCTTTCAGTTCAAGATCGGCACGGTTAACCGACGAGGGCTTGAATATCATACTTCAGTAAGTCACCGATTCGATCGATGGTGACATCCGGACATGGAAGGCCAGCCAACGCATCCCGGTCCGTGGCATAGTGCCCTTGGCGCGGAAACACCGTGGTCACACGGGCGCCCCAGGCTTTCTTCACTTCTGTCAGAATCCGAAGTTTGTCGTCGATCAGTACATAGTGGGTGGCGGGGTACCGCCGTTCAATGTCGTCGAGTTCACATTCCTTATGGATATAGATCAGCACATGCCCGTCCACAGCTTGAAACAGTCCTGACTGTTCGATCTTGCGGGGCTGAAAGACGACATCTCCGTCGGACAGAATCACCGGCTGACCCCATTGCTTGACGTGCGTCACCACCTCGATCGCATAGGGAAAGAGCCGATCTGCAAAAGGGTAATTCACGAGGAAAGAGGACACGGTGAGAAGATGAGGATCGCGCGGGTCTTCTAACCGGTAGCGCTGCAATGCGCCCAGATAGTCGGCATAGCCCAATTCCTCCCGCAGCTGTTCAAAGATCATCCAATAGCGTTGTTGCCGTTCATGGCCGACTTCTCGTTCAAGATGTTCCCTCAAATCGTCAGTGACACCATCGTTGTCCAGCAACGTGTTATCGACATCGAACAGAAAGATCGTCTTGGTTGGCGTCACGTGGGTTCAGGCAGCTTTGATACTCAAAGGCTCTTGCATCTCGCTCCATGGTAGCAGACTCACTCTACCACCCACACGGCCAGACCAGCCGCATCACGAAGCAACTGATCCGTGACGCCGCCCCCGAATAACCGCTTGGTTCTGGACGTCCCATAGCGCCCAACCGCCACCGTGCTATAGCCATCCCCATAGGCTACTTCAAGAATATTTTGAGCGATCCCATCTTCATGCCCAAACTTCAGGTCGACCCGATCGAGCGGGAATCCCGCCTTCCCAAGCGCTTCGCGCGCTTTCATAAGATAAGGACACTCCGCTTCCCGCTGAGCACGGAGCCACTCGGTTTGTTCTTTCTTGAGGGCATCCTGCAATTGATCTTCAAGCACCGGGCTTTCGCTTCCTCCGTGTTCTAATAATTTTCTCGGCATGGGCCGAAGGACATGAAAAAGCGTGACCCGGGCATGGGGAGTTTCCCGGAGAAGGCTGCCGACGTACTCAACGAGACGGGTCGCATAATCCGTCTCATCAATGGCGACCAATATCTTCATGAGAGTCCCTTACTACTCCGCTTGCATCTTGATGCCGCGTCTAGTGATGATCGCACCTTACGCCATGCGACCCTTCGTGCGAATCCGCTCTCGTCCTACGCCTCGAGGAAGACGACGTACCCGGATAGTCAAAACGAAGTGGGCTGGAAACTTATTGCCCGACAGCAGGCGGGACGCTGGACACACCACTCTTCTGGCCGAGACCGGTTCCTAATGCTCTTAGAGGCAAAGAGCACGCTCGTAAGACCGAGCAAATGAACGGCGCGCTTTTAAGGCAGTCTTAGAAGCGCGCCTATAACTTTAGCCTTTGGCAGCGAGCTGGGCAAACGCGGGGTCGCTTGCCATGGTTTGGTAGAGACCATTCAGCATCGTGACCGGCGTCGCGTTCTCAGCTTGAAGGATCGCGTCGTAATGCTCCTGGACGAGGGCGAAAAATTGCGGCTGCAGTTCCACCGGCACGCCCATGAGGGTTGCAAGGGACGAGAGGTGTTCACCGGAGCCTTGGGCCATTTCTTGGGTCAGACTGTCGAAATTGATACCCGCAAACACATTGACTCGCTCCTTTTGAACAATGACGCCATCGTTTGTGCAACCGGACGTCCCGCTGGTAATGGCGAAGGTCTGCATGCCCGTTGCATTGGTCGACGCGATCAATGATTGTTGAAGGATATGCTTCTTGGAGGCAGAATCGGCCCACAACATCGCCCCAAGGCCACATCCCGGACCCGACTCCATTGTACCGGCCGCGGCGTGCGCAGCGATGGGCGAACATGTCATGAGCATCGCAGCAAAAAACAACTCTTTCTTCATGGCTTTCCTCCAATGTTAGAAGATCACTGCCGACTCCACATGGAGGATTTCCACCATACGGAGAGCAATACGGATTAACATCTACAGTGTAATCTACTCGCACTTTAACTGACGTGATCGAGGCGTCCATATCGGCATGGTTGATGATTGCATGTATTAAAATCGGCCTTCACTTGTAGGATCAGACAGACGCCATCAGTGCCTTATAGCCCGTCCTTCAGACCCTGCCAATCGAATGCAAGGACAGCCGGTGTGTCGGCAGGCAACACGTCTTGTTCTTGCTTCAGCCGTGCGGCACGCTCGGCGCTCATGGGATGGGTCGACAGCAATGCCACCGGCGCGCCTTCCATCTTTGCCAGACGTTCAAAAAACTGAATCATGCCTGCCGGAGAGATGCGGGCTTGATGGAGTAAGTGAAGACCCTCTAAATCCGCTTCGGTTTCTTTCTCGCGGCTGAACTTCATGGTGGTGAGTTGAATGCCCAGGCGTTCCAGCGCCCCAATTAGCCCCTGCTGATTGCCCAGTAGAACCATCGCCAACGCCATGACGCCGACGGATTGCACCATGCTTTCTAGGCCATGACGCAAGAGCACATGATTGACTTCATGCGCCAATACGCCGGCCACCTCTTCAGGGCTCTCGGCCTGCTTCAACAAACCCGTATAGACAATCACGGAGCCGCCCGGGAGGGCCATGGCATTGACGGCATCATTTCTCACCACCGTGACCTCGAACCGATATGGGGTGCCGGAAATGTGATCCGTCAATCGTCGCGTAATCTCCTGAACAGCCTTCACGGCGGGCCCTTCTGTCACCACACGCTCTCCCATCAGCATCTGCTGACGGGCCGATTCGCCGAGAGTGCGTTCCCATTCAATTGGAATGCGATTGACCGCCATCCGCACGAGAACATCTGAAGCAACCCAAAGTCCGGCGAGTACCGCGATAATCGACGCCACCGCCGTCCAGATCCAAACTTTGGTCGACTGGCGTGCTCGTGCAGCGACTTTGATAGACTGATGAGTGTGTCGGCTGACGTTAAGATGGGCCGATGTTTTCAGCGCGTGGATGACGGCCGGATCTTTCGTGTATACCCGATGCTCTTCCCCATCGATCATCCAACTTAAGACGAGGTGATCATGATCAAAGCCGCCGCTCTTGATCACCAGTCGCTCCAAAGGCATCGTCTGGACCTTTGAGTCCGATAACCCGATGTTGAGTTCGGTAGAAGACACATCGAGACGGCATGGCAGGCCGGTCGCAGAGAGCGTGCGGCTGAAGTAGAGAGCGTTGGGCGTAAAAGGCATAGGGTAGAGTTATATGGAGGGAGAGATCAGAGTAAATCGACGGTGGCCATAAGTGGGACTTTCACTTCCCTGTCTACCCCCCATAGCCCTAACCCCCTTTTCACTCCCCGGTAGGAAGGAATTGGCGCACCCACGATCCAAAGCCACGCGGATTGCGGCTTTGAATGTAGACGACGCCCGGCCCTCGAAATCGGCAGACGAAGCCTTCGCCTGAGGTCAAGCTTGCGATCCAGCCTGCGGCGGCCTTTTCAATGTTATAGGAGGTTGTCGCCGTCCAAGCCACCAGATGGCTGTTGTCGACAATGTATTCCTGGTCAGGCTGCAGCGTAATCGTATGGATCGCCCCGAAGCTGTTCAATACCAATGGACCGTTACCGCTGATCTTGAGGATAAAAAACCCCTCTCCACCGAGAAGCCCGCGACTGAGGCTCTGCATTTTACTTTCGATCTTAACGCCCTCGGCTCCCGCCAAAAACCCATCTTTCTGCACCAAATATTCATTCACGCCGTCAAGTTCGAAGGTAAGAATGTCTCCCGGCACAGTCGGCGCCAGCAGCACTTCGCCGGGTCCACGGCTGGCCCGGAGGGTCTGAAAGAAAAACTTTTCGCCTGACAGCACCTTCCTCGACAGGGCACCAAGAAACCCGCCTTCCATCTTGCTGTCCACGTCGATGGTGGGCGACGAGGCCACCATGGCCCCCGATTCCGCTTTCACGCTTTCCCCGGCCGCCAATTCAATGCGGACCATTGGAAAGGCGCCAGGATAAAGAATCTCGCTTTTCATCCGTCAAATCTCCTCAACAACAACGGTCAGGCACTACTGTCTCCTATTCCTTGCCAGATTAGTCTGATCTCTTTCCTTGACCAGACCGATGGTGGGATGATGGGGCCAGGGAGGACGTCCCCCTGTCTTCTCACAGAGGGAGAAGCCTATTGTCCCCACTGAGCACACCGAGCAAGCACTTCCGATCTTCCTTAACCACCCAGCATCCGAGGGATGGTGAGCCTGTCCCCTACTGCGCAATCTATCTCACCCGCCACCCCGCCTGACAAGCCGCCTCTTTCGGTAGAGTGCGCGCGCATGCGAGTTCGACAACCGTCCCTCATCTCCTCACCCATCCATAGAATCGTCGGCTCGGCTCGGGCGACTCGTCAAGATAACTCATTTTGATGCGATTGAGATAGTCGGTCGGCACATCGTGTCTTGTCGCAGCCGTATCGATATGAAAGAGGCGGGCGGCATTCAAGCCGAATATATGCTCCTTCACCTCGCGAGTCAGCACAGGATAGCCACGTTGTTCAATGAGACGGTCGGGAATCTGAAACCGACGGAACGCCTCAATCTGCCATTGGGGCGTGCCATACCAAATGGAATCCGTCCCCCACAGCACGTGATCGACCCCGAAGGCCTGGATGATCTCGCCCAACAAATGTGCGCAGACCTCGGGATGGGTGATAACTAATTGACCGAACGTCGATCCCAGCTCCATATAGACATTGTCGATCTTCGGGTTAGCCAACTTCATTCGACAGAAGTCGCTGGTCCACGGTATCTGTCCTGTCCGAGCAAACGTGTCCTCTATCGAGGTCACGGTTTTGAAGCCGGAATGGTAGACGAGAAAATCAATATCCGGAAAGTCAGTGGCGGCTTGGATCAGATCGCGTGGGTGGTTGTACTGTTCCTCGGGACCCAGGGGCAGCCCCTTATGGACGCATACGCGCGGCACACCAAGCGCGCGCGCCTTCTCCAGCATCGGATAGGCAAGCTTCTCGTCATCCATCCACCATCCGTGCGACACGCCTTTTGGCGGTGACCCTGTGTAACACTTCCATGCGTCAACTTTGAGCGCCCCAGCTTGCATCTCCATAAAATCGAGATCGGCTGACCCCAGTTGCGGCGTCACGAGACCATGGGCCAACATGCGTTGTGAATCGGTCAGCCGGTTCAGTTCATCCCGGATATGTGTCATTTCCTTGGGCGGCACCACCGCTTCTTGCGGGTAAGGGCCGGGGGGCGTGCTGATCAGCGCCATCGACGTGTCGCTATCCAGAAACACTTCTTTGACGAAATTCTCCCACGACAAATCGGATAGGGTCCCCCGATCCTGTGCGAGCATGGGGTTCACGCCCATGTCCTTAGCCCGCCGGCGAAGACCCAATAGCGCCTGTTTGCCGACGGCGCCGCGACGTCGCGTTTCGTCATCAGTAGGATCATAGTTTGAGCTCACATAATGGGTCTGCACGTCAAAGATAAAAAATGGAGCGCCTTGGCGTTCAGTGAATGCGGCTGCTTCAAGGAGTTCGACATCAAGGACATCGAAAAACTTGCCGAAGACGGTATTCATAGCGAGGAAGGCCGCCGCCATCCCACCGGCTGCTTTCAAAAAATCACGCCGACGGACCCCAAGTCGGGAGGCGGCGTGCGTCGCATCGGAGTGGATCAGCGACTCGACGCGGGCCTGAGCCGACGTTTGAAGTGGCGGTACGAATTCTTCGTTGGACACAATGCGGGTGGGAAGCGGGGAGGAAAAGACTCCGCCCTTTTGGAACCGCGATGAACCATGTGAATCGAACATAACGGCCCCGCTATAAGGTAAAGAGAAGCTCGATTCTGTGATAAGCCCTCGGGCGTGTCAAGCGAGTCGCTTTGCAATGGTTTGTGTAGGCAGTAAAGAAAACAGGTTACCGAAGAAAGGGGATGCTCACGTCGAAGGTGGGATCGCCGCCGTCGTCCTTGTGATCCATGCCGACGCTATAGAGCGTGCCTCGAGTCGCATTGAGCAACATGGGGAGTTCGGTGAAGGGATCATAGAAGTTCGGTCCCGCTTGGGCAATCCGAGCCACAAGGCTCATGTCCGATGAGGGAGTACGAAGCCTTGCTTGCAACCCCACAAGCCGAAGGCGGGCATCGGTTTCCATGATCGTTCCGATGATGGCATCCCAATCGGGCGTTGGGTCGGGACCGATGAGATTGTCGATGGGATTCAATAGATAATCGAGCCAGGTGCGAGCCGGCGTATTGGCAAAATCGTAGAATGTCGGCGTCCGTGAATGAGGCGACCCTGCGGCTTTAATCAAAGCATCGTAGTATGCGGCATACATATTCAGCGTCCGCTGTTTCGGCAGGGATATCTTTGCCACGACGATGGCGAGTGAGCGATCGGCATCGACGTGGGGACGAACGCGCGTCTCCATTCGTTTGACCGACAAAGCGAATTCGTTTTGCATTGGCCACCGAAGCGACTTCTCTTCGAGGTCCAGAGGGCGTGCCATTCTAATCACGCGCTGGAGGACTTTGTTTTCAACGGTCGGTCGGTTCAGGAGCGCCGACATCATGGCCAGATCGTCGTTGATGGCGTCGGTAGCCATCGTTTTCATAGACACGGTTTTGGCTTGCGCCAGGACTTTCCGCCATGCGGTGAAATCGGTCTCGAGGCGATCCAAGCCCGTATTGATCGTTTGCGTAAATCCTTCCGCTACATAGAGTCGGTGCACGGCAAGGATCCGCCCGCAATCGGGATTCCCCAGATGGCTGAATCCCCAATCGTCAAATGATAAATTTAGCCATCGTCGATACCGACTCGCCAGTTCACCTCGCGGATCAATTTCCTCTTTGACTCGGGCGCCTTCCCCCGCAGACTGCGTCGATGGATCAGACGCATTAAACCAGTCGACCGGCTTTTGCCGCTCCATCGGCCGCGGCTTCATGCTACTCGGACAGCCGGCAGACGATTCCGTTGCCACACTCAACCACCGATCGTATCCGACCTGCATGGGGTCCAGCGACGGGGGGGCACCGAATCCTACCAGGAGGATGTATCCGTTATTCTTCCAGTCTTCCACCGCCTTGGACGGCGCCACGTTGATCACACGCTGAAACGTCTCGGACGGTTTCTGCTCAAGCCCAACCCACAATGACGCCGTCCCTCCGATAATCAGTATCGCCCATGCCATGATCGCGAGGGATACGAATAGGGCCAGCTTGGTAAATGAATTCGTGGTCTCCCTGAGGCGCCGGCTTAAAATTCCTAGTCGGCATGAGAGCCATCGACTTATATCCCGGCCGGAACGACGGCCCGGCTTGGGGCCGCCTATGTCCATGGCAGTGGCCTTTTCGACATCCGCTGCTACGACTGGGGTTTCTTCAGGGGACATTATGGAGATGGGCCTTCCCAGAACACGTTCCCAATACGTGCCCTGTGTCGAGCCGTGAGCATCTTGCTTAGATGACTCCTTCGATTGGCCGTGTTCTGCAACCTCTTCTGCTCTATTGGCGACTTCTCGTGCGGCGTCTGATCCGCAGAGGGGAATCGGGGAGTGGTCAGAAGAGAGGTCCACGCCATCGGGCTCACAGACTGGATCATTGCCACCTGTGATGCCATCCGATTCCGGTTCCGATGATTCCAGCTTCTCTTCATCAGCCGCATCGTTTTTCGGAGAGAGCTGCTCTGTAGAGATTTGATTGACCGGCGGAAAGGGAATCTTTTCATCCGGCTCTAAACGCGTGGGCGGAATCGCCGGTGCAGCGGAAATCTGAATGACCGGTAGCGGATCAATATCTGAAGCGCGCTCTAATTCGTCACAGTCAACGTCAGCAACTGGCGCTGCTTCAACGTCCACCTCTGCTTCCAAGCCGCTGTCATCAGTATCCGTGTCGGCTTTGACACATGCTTCCTCAACAGGCTCCGATAAAACGGCCGCTGTGGCGCCGAACTTCGCGCCGGCATCATGATCTTCGTCCGATGCTGCCGTGGTTACGGGAGTGTTCGGCTGCGGCCTCGTGGGCTGCAGTTTGGCGGCAACCCGGTTGGCCACAAAACTAGAAGGGGCTAACTGCTTAATCTTCTCAAAGAGGTCCTGGGCGTATGTCGGCCGCTCAGGATCGGCGTCTTCCAAGAGAATGTCGATGGCCTTTTCATACTCGAACACCGCCCCAAGAGGATCGCCCTTTGCCTCATGAGCTGCGCCAAGCATTTCAATAAATGCCACACACCGTGGCCCGGCGATCAAATATTCGCGGAGCAACGACTCGACTTCGGAGTAATCTCGGCGCTGCAAGGCTTCCTTGACCAGAGTTTCGAAGGCATTTTTCGCCGTAGCCAGGTTACCGAATTTCAGAAGGAGTGTAGCGAGGAGGCGACGCCCTTCCTCGTGAGATGGATTCGAGGCCAACAAATCCTTCAGGGTGGCGAATGCTCGACTGAACTTTCCATCGCCCATGTGGCGACGGACTTCGCGTAATAACTCCGCGCTCTTATCTTGTTTCACGGATTTCGTGCCATCCTGAGGAACTGGGTAGAAGTGTAGCACCGGATGGCGACTTCGTCGAAAAATGGACTAGGGAGAACAGGGCGTTCTGTGCCTACGATAAAAGCACCGGAAAGCCAAAAATTGCGATAGTTGGCCCACTCTACTGAGTCAACGATCTCTCGCGGTTTTCTTGCCGTACTTCATCATGGCAATCATGCCGTGAAGACTGGAACGAGTAGGAAGGTGGGGAATTGAACGCTGCACCAGGCCGGGACGCTAACAGCGTCCCGGCTGTATCCAGCTTAACTGCACACCATTTCCAAGACCGAGGATCTTGCAACACCTTCCCAGCCACGGAGTGCCGCCGCGAGTACATCATCGATGGTCTCGCTCAGCACAAACGTCATTTCGGCCCGAACCTCCTCGGGTATCTCCTTGAGGTCCTTCTGATTGGCTTTCGGCAGAATGATCCGGGTAATTCCGGCACGCCGTGCCGCCAGCACCTTTTCTTTAAGCCCGCCGATCGGGAGAACAAGCCCGCTCAGGCTGATCTCTCCGGTCATCGCGGTGTCCTGACGGACGGGCAACCCGAGATACAGCGAAGCCAATGCCGTGGCCATTGTAATGCCGGCCGATGGTCCGTCTTTTGGAATGGCCCCCGACGGCACATGGATGTGAACACCGTTTCGTTTAAAGCGTTCCGTATCGATCCCTAAAGGCTCGGCGTGCGACCACAGATAGCTGCGAGCCGCCTGTGCCGATTCCTGCATCACTTCGCCTAATTGTCCGGTGAGGGTCAGTCCGCGGCCTCCCGGCAACAGCGAGGTTTCAACATAGAGCACGTCGCCGCCCGTTTCTGTCCAGGCCAGCCCAGTGGCGACGCCGGCCGGCAGGGCCTTTCGTGCTTCTTCAGGCATAAACCGCTCGGTACCCAACCAGTCGCTCAGCTGCTCACGGGTAATCGTGACGGGCGCCGAGTCCGGTCCTTTCTCCGCCAGCTTCAGCGCCACTTTTCGAGTGACCCGCCCGAGCATCTGCTCGAGCTGACGAACACCGGCCTCTCGAGTGTACCGGCTAATGATGTCCTTGAGCGTCTCCTGATCCAATCGAACCTGTTCGGCCGTGAGACCCGCCTCCTTCAGCCGCCTGGGCCAGAGATACCGCACGGCAATCTCCAGCTTTTCTTGTTCGCTGTATCCCGGCAAGCGAATAATTTCCATCCTGTCTAATAGCGGCTGAGGGATAGGATGGAGCGCATTCGCCGTCGTAATAAAGAACACCTGCGACAGATCGAAGGGCAGATCGAGATAGTTGTCCCGAAACGTATGGTTCTGTGCCGGATCGAGCACTTCCAGAAGCGCCGCGGCCGGATCGCCTCGGAAATCCCGTCCCAACTTGTCCACCTCGTCCAACATCAGGACCGGGTTGTTCACCCCTGCCCGCCGCATGGCCTGAATAATCCGACCCGGCATGGCACCGATATAGGTGCGGCGGTGACCTCGGAGTTCGGATTCATCATGCACGCCACCCAGACTCATGCGCTCAAACGTTCGGCTCATAGCACGGGCAATCGATTGCCCCAAGCTCGTCTTTCCTACGCCCGGAGGGCCAACGAGGCAGAGAATAGGAGCCTTGGCCGATGGATTCAGCTTCAGCACGGCCAGATGCTCGACGATCCGTTCCTTCACCTCCTGAATGCCGTAATGGTCCTCGTCCAGTACCTGTCGCACGCGTGCCAAATCTAACTGGTCGGCCGATGCCTTCCTCCACGGCAACTCCAACACCAGCTCCAGATAGTTCCGAATGACCTGATGCTCTGGGGATGCCGCCGGGGTCTTGCCCAGCCGTGTCAGCTCACGATTGGCTTCTTTACGAACCGCTTCCGGTAGATCGGCTTGATCGATCTGTTCCTTGAGATGAGTCAGTTCGCTGCTGTCACTATCTTCCTCACCGAGTTCCTGCTGAATCGCCTTCAGCTGTTGGCGCAAGACATACTCACGCTGAGATTTCCCGATCTCCGCTTGCGCATCATTCGCGATCTTGTTGCGCAACTGCAGAACCTGCACTTCATGCGTCAACACGGCGTACAGCCGCCGGAGCAGGTCGTCCTGTGTCGCCGCTTCGAGTAACGCCTGTTCGGCCTCCACGGTGAGATTCAGCAATGACGCCACCCGATAGGCCAGCGCCACCGGATCGCGCTCTGCGTGCAAGGCTTGGACGACGTCGCGTATCCCGGACGACTGAAGGAGACCGGGCAATTCGTCGATCTTATCGAGCAACGCACGATGCAGCGCATCGCTTTCCGTCCCGGTATCCAGCGAAGCTGCCACCTGGCGCGTGCGAACCTTCAGAAACGGCGCCGTCTGTTCGACCTTCAGCAACACGACACGCTCGAGCCCCTGCAGCAAGGCCTGAACCACACCCTCCGCCGTCCGAACAGTTTGCTTAATCACCGCCTTTGTTCCGATCGTGAAGAGATCGTCGATACCCGGTTCATCCTGGTCGGGGTTTCGCTGCGCGACGACGACGACCGTCTTTTCTTCGGTCTCCAATGCCGCTTCCAGCGCCGCCACCGAGCGAGCCCGACCCACTGTGATCGGGAGCATGACGCCCGGGAACAGAACCGACCGCTTGATGGGAATGACGGGAAGCGTTGAAACAACTGAATTCTCTTTCAAATTTTCCACATCGCACCTCAAATGTTAATCGCCGCTTGTTGGTTATTCTCATACATAACCATATTCTGTGCGAGGAAAAGGGGGGGGGACCGTCGAATTGCAGGCAGACGGCGAAAAGCGGTGTCGCCAGGCCGTCTGGCATTGAACGAGCTGTGGATGATCTATTCGGCGGACCTTCACGAAGGCCGCCGCTCGTTAAGCCCGTGATCGAGCAATGGGACGTCGGTCAGAGTCATCTGATCGACGGGCGATAAGATTCAACCACCGTCCCTTTCGTTCGTGACCGGAGACCGTTTTGAGCTCTACGATTGTCCATCCTGTACGACCCACGACTTGGGCCAATTCCCGCTTGTGCCAACGACTGATGTACCGGCCGGGAATCCAGCCACTCTGCAACGCGCCTGAGCCCCGACCATGGATTAGGGTCGCAGCGAGTCTCCCTCCTGGTGTGGTGAGATCGGCCAAGGAGCGCAGGCAGACTAAAAGGGAAGACTTAGGAAGGTGAATCAGTGAAGCGGCCGCCCAGATGCCGTCAAACACTCCGGGGACATAGGGCAAATATCGGATATCGGCCCGCACGAGACTAAGGCTGCGACTGCGTCGACGCGCATGGTCCAGAAGTCGAGGACTCAGGTCGAGTCCGATGACCCGGAAGCCGGCTCGCCTCAGCGCCCGGCTATCCTGCCCGGCCCCGCATCCGAGATCGAGCAGGCGCGCTTTCCCCGGCACTTGCCGCAGCACCTCTCTTAATAGAGGTGGCCATCGATAGGCGCGACGCCCCCACACCTGAATAAATGTTTCCAAATGCAGATCATACGCTCGACAAGTGCGAGCAACGGCATCGTGCGTGGAAGCGATGATTCGACTCCTTCGGCAGGGCAGGAATTGAGGCGCACCACAACCATGGCCATTATGAAGAGTACTGCCGACGGAATAAAGACTGAGCAGCAGGGGAAGCGTGCTTTCTCCAGGGTTCCAGGAGAAAGCACGATGAGGTCCGGAACAATCTTTAGCCTACCATGCGTTTGGCATTGCCCGCGGCTTGATTCGCTTGACGCGCCTCTTCCAGATCATGCACTTGGGCACCCGTCATCGCGCAGGTGCCGTCAAAAGTCACACCTTCCTCAATGGAAAACGCAGGCGCCTTGACCGACCCGCTCAGCATGGCGGGCGACATCAGTTTTACCCGTTCTTTGGCCACAACGTCGCCGGTAATTTTTCCCTTGCTCACGACAGTCCCGGCATGGACGGTGGCGGTAATGACCGCTTCCTCTCCGACGATCAGCGTTCCGCTGGTTTCAATTTCTCCGTCAACCCGGCCGTCGATTCGGACGGTCCCTTCATAGGTCATGGCACCCTTAAATGTGACGCCTTTCCCGACAAAAGCAATGATCTCGCCCTCTTTGGGGCCGTCCGTAGACACATCCTTCGTGCTCCCCATATCACCCTCTTTTTTCCACATTGCCTACCCCCTATTCGTCCGCCTGAATACCGCCCAAAGTTGGAGGATGATAGTGACCTTTTCCGTGGCATGGCATCAGTGAACGAGTCATGCGATGTAAGACATAAGCTTACGCATATGCACTCGACGGAAGGCACGACCATGCTAGCAGTCGGCGTCCCGAGGGTCGGCGAACAGCTGAAGAGAGATGCCGACGGCAGTGATAACCTAATTTCTTAGAAGACCTGGAAGATAAAGCATTTCAGATAGCTCGTCTCCGGCATCGCAGGGAGCATGGGATGGTCACGGGATTGGGAACGGCTTTCAACAAGCTTTAGCTGCCGCTTGGCGTCTCGCGCGGCATCCAATATTGTGTGCCATAGACTCTCCTCGCTCACATGATACGAACACGAGCACGTGGCCAAGAATCCTTCGGGGCGAATCAGTCGAAGCGCGCGTAAATTAATGTCCTTGTAGCCGGCGACCGCATGCGGCACCGCGTGCTTACTTCTGGCGAATGCCGGAGGGTCCAAAATGACGAGGTCGTATCGATGTCCGGCCCGATCCAGTGCGCGCAGCTCTTCGAAAGCATCGGCTTGTCGATACTCACAAAGCTCGCTCACCTGGTTCATCTCGGCATGCCGGCGCGCCATAGTCAGGGCCTCGGTACTGACGTCTACTCCAAGGACAGACCTCGCGCCTTGCAAGGCCGCTTGGATCCCGAACGCGCCCGTATGGCAAAACATTTCCAGAACGGCGGCACCTTTCGCCAGTGAGGCGACTGCCAGGCGATTTTCACGCTGGTCACAGAACCAGCCGGTCTTCTGTCCCCGTTCCACATCTACCTCAAACCGGGCGGGTCCCTCCGTAATCTCGATCCGTGTCGGCGATTGGCGCCGCAGGAAACCTTGCGCCATAGGTAGGCCTTCCAATGTACGGCTTTTTACATCGTTGCGCAGATAGATCGCCTCGGGTTTGATCTGCTGCCTCAGCAGATCAGCCAACAGTTCCTTTCGACGGTCCATTCCGAACGACAGGGTTTGCATCACCAAGAGATGGCCATAGCGATCCACGATCAACCCCGGCAGCAGATCACCTTCTCCATGAATCAGACGATAGGCATCGGTCCCCGACACCACTCGCCGACGCAATTCATGAGCCTCCCTCAATCGTCTCGCCCAAAAAACCTCGTCAATCGGCTCCTCCTCGAACGTGAGGAGGCGCACCCGAATTTTAGAATGCGGATTGAACAGGCCACGACCGTAGAACCGACCTGAATGGGTATAGACGTCGACAAGGTCGCCCGCTTCAGGCACACCGTTGACGCTGCCGACTGCTCCCGCATAGAGCCAGAGATGCCCGGGAACAGTCGGCTGATCTTTGTTCCTCTGTAATGTAATGCGAGCTGTCGGCGTCTCTTGCGTCATAGGTGATCCTTATCCTGTTCGTGGCGTGCTGTGTGAAGTCTTGAGCTTTTTATGAGAGGATCAGGAAAGATCCGAAGCGGAATGCTGGAACGGTTCGAGCTCGCTCTAATGTCCGACGTCTTGCTTTAATTTCATGATGACTCGAATCAATCGGTCCCGTTGGGCGGCTTGCAGACTGATAAATTCGAGGCCGAACGTGCGGCCTTTTATCCAGCGAACGACCGCTCGATCGACTCTCATCGGCCACGAATAGTCCGATAGAAAGAGTTCCAGCTTCAGTTCAATCCCGTTCGGCGGCTGTGTCTCGCTTTGCACCCGGCATCCGGTTTTCGAAAGGTCGGAGAGACTGCCCTCCCCTTCCACGGCGACATCAATCCCTGAAAAAAAGACACGAGAACGAAGGGGAAAACGTTCGGTTACCCGTGGTTTCATCTCCCACCCTATCACCAATGAAGCGCTATTACATAACATACTTGCGTTTTCAACCCAACCTGGTGGTCGCGTACAGCCAAGTTTTATGCACTAAGCATCGCGATCCCACGAGACAATTGTCTGGGTCCGTATCAGTGCGCTTGATCCCATACCCGATTGGAGTGCAGAACTGGCGCCAATGGACTGACAGACAACTGCCACTGTTGAGGACTTCACTGGACGACTAGAATCCCTAGTCAGCACGGCGGCATAGCGCTCGATCGTTGCGTAGGCGTGTGTCGCGAAAGAGAAGGAAAGGAGGGGCGCCATGGCCATCCTAGTCGTCTTAGGCACAATCGTACTCGTGACGGCCTTATATGCTTTTGGAGTGTTCGACACGCCTTATATCGGACCGTTCCGGATTGTCTTTTACTTTTTTCTGTTTTTTTTCATCGCCACGCTCGTGGTCGGAGTCATGACAAAGTTTCAATATGGCGACTATGACCTTACCCCGAACAGTCGAGAAAGCCTGGACGATAGAGCATCGTCGCATTGAACGGCCGCAAGTCCGATGAGTCGATGCGATACAGGAGCATCTGGATGGTCATTGCTCTGGGCGTAGGGATTTCCCTTGGCGTACTGTTTCTAGGCGACTATCTATGGATCAATTGAATCCACAGTAAAGTGGCACACCCCCTGGCACCATGCCGTGCGCAACACATAGCGGCAGTTCCTCCGGCGACGGGTCTTCTCGAGGAGACTCTTGCGTAGCGGGTCGTGCGCCGGCGGCTTTAAGCTCAGCGGCTCTTTTCTTGGCGATGGATCCTTGCGGCATGGATTCTCGAACGGTGTATGCTTCATGGCGACTATTATTCTTGCTGGACGGCGTTAATCCTGCCGGCGAACCACTGCTTTTCCCACCCTTTGCTCCTTGCCGCGAGATGGTAGGCTCTTCCGAGCCCATCAGCGCCTGCGTCTGCGCCCCAGTGTCCTTACCGGGCTGCGATGTCGCGTTCATCTCCTCCTTGATCATTCCCCGTGGAGGCACGCCGCGCTGATTTCCGACTCTTCTTCCAATGCATAATGCGTGATGCCTGTTTTTGCGGCGCGTTGTTGATATTCGGCATGGAAGCTCCTCCCGGATGTTTTGGACAGCCTAGCAGCGCCGCTACTGTTGGCCATCCGACACCACCTGATCAATAGTCGGGACACGGACGACTGATTCTGCGTAAGCGGTGACATCGGGCCCTCCTTCGCCTGCCCTTTCAGCGCGAATGCCGGTTAGCCGATAGCTGGATCCCGGACTTGGCCATACAGTGCGCTGATACGGGCTATGGGGGATGACATGAATGGAAACCAAGTAGAAGACAACGCGGGTGCGGGCCAAGACGCGATCGACACAAAACCGGACGACCGCAAAGAGGCTCTCAGGGCCATGCTCCTAGAGCGACGGAACGTCTTGACGCGCGACATCGATGAACTCTTGGCAAGACATCGGACCGATCAACTGATACAGCGCGAACAATCGGTCGCGGACACCGGGGATATGTCCCTGCAAGACTCGACCGGGGATCAGCAGATCTCGATCCTGGAAGTCCGGAACCGCATGCGGAATCAAATTGATGAGGCATTGCGGCGACTCAACGAAGGCACCTATGGAATCTGTGAAGATTGCGGACGCCAGATTACTCCGGAACGGCTGAAAGCGGTCCCGTTTGCCCGGCGGTGTGTGGAGTGTCAACGAAAGGCTGAGGTCATTGAGCGAATCGAAAAGGAACCGGACCGGGAAGAGATCTAGCATGCCAAGTACGCCTTTGACATGGAAGAACACGTCCGCAGCTCATTCCGCGCGGTAGGACTATGCCTGTATGATCGAATCGGAGACCGCCCGCCGCCTTCCTCTGGCGCGACGGCGCTACGATGAAGCAAGATGTTCACGTCAAGCGCGCTCGTGCCGGCCACCGATCTCGCGCAATTCGAACCGATGGAGCCACGCAGGCAAATGAGACGCAAGGAAACAGCGGTGACGAGCCGTGTCGGGCAAAAGGTAGAAACGGTTTTGGGTGGAATTCTGTCGAAATAGCCTTCCGCGCCGTTTCCTTTTATACATTTACTTCGCGGCGACGGTGGTCCCATCCTTGATCTTCTGATGTCCGACGCGAACGATTTCGTCGCCTTCATGGAGGCCATCAAGTATCTGCACCCGGTTGCCCTGGCGCATACCAAGCGCCACTTCCGTCCATCGCGCCGTGTGATCCTGCACTCGATAGACGAAATTCTTATCGCGTTGCGGGATGACCGATTCTTCAGGCACGAGCATGGCGTTGGAGTGTTCCCCAAGGGTGAGATTGACGTTGGCAAACAAACCGGGACGGAGGGTGCCCCCCTGGTTGGGAACCCGTGCTCGCACACGGACCGCACGGTTTGAAGAATCCACCCGTGGATCGAGGACGTAGATATCTCCGCTAAATGGATGCGTCGGATCGGCATCCGTGACAATCTCTACGCGCTGTCCGATCGACAACCGGGTTAAGAATGTCTCCGGAACTTTAAAGTCGATCTTCAAAGTGTGCAGATCTTCGAGATTAACCAGGTCCTGACCAGTCTGGACATAGTCGCCTGGCGAAATCCGGCGAATCCCGACATAGCCGGAAAATGGCGCGCGGATTCTCGTCTTGGCCAGACGAGTCTGGTACAGCGCATAATTGGCTTTGGCGATGCCCAAGCTGCTGATCGCTTGATCGATCTGCTGCTCCGAGACGAACGGATTCTGATTCCCCGTCAGTTGCATCATGCGATCGTAGGTGAGCCGGGCGATCTTCAATTGCGCCTCGGCATCCGCCATGTGGGCTTGAAGTTCTGAATCGTCCAGTTCGATTAAGACCATCCCCTTCTCCACCGCCTGCCCCTCAGTGAACAACACCCGAGTGATAAGCCCCGGGATTTCAGGCCGTATCATGACGGATTCGTTGGCTTCCAACGTCCCTACCGCCCGTACGATTTCGTCGACACGACCGATCGCCACGGAGGCGATTTCGACAACGGTCGGGGCCGCCGTGTCAGGAACGTTCGCGAGGCTGGTGCCCTTGCCGGATCGGTGGACGAGAAGGAGGAAAGATGCCGCTAGGACACTCAGGACGAGACACACAAAAAGCCATCGCTTGATGACAGCACGTCGCATAGCGGTGGTCGATAAAGGGGTAGGAGGCACGGGAAGTAGATCCCGGGTCCGATAGTCGCACGAAAGACGAAGCTGAGCAATCAGGTCGAAAACGTAATCCCGCAGCAGAAACGTTTCCCGAACACCGTTGGTGTACGGAAGAAGGATGGACCACTCAGGTCAGCGTGTTTCAGGAGTCAGGGCATGCCGTGGCCGGGATGATCTTCCCCATCACGCCAAAGTCCGTTCGATGAATCCGTAGTGCCATACCGCGAATACCCATCCGGAGAACGGGCGCTCGCCTACACCATTTCAGGTCGATTTTGATGGATGGTTAATCGCAATCTGCCGTAGCGAAGCGGTTTCTCCGGATCGCGCGTATACTTTGCTTCATCCTCCCCGACGTCCACCTTCCCTAAGGGGATCGTCAGGTCTTGCCGAAGATGCGGAAAGGCTGTCTCAAGCGCGAGGGTAACGACTTCCGCGTTGCACCCGGTGACTTCCGCATTGAGATCTCTCTCATCCTCGAAGTCCACCGTCACACGTTCTTCGGGATCGATCCACTCACGAATCCTCTTCGCTTTGGTTTCATTGTCCATGAACCCTTGACCTCCAACATGAATGCCGGTGTCTCTCTCCAGCGCAGAAAATATGCCCCTTCAGTTCACCCTCAGCGCTTCTCCATTGGCTGCTGATCCACGTAAGATGCTGCCTCTATTAAACATGCTCTCTTCACTGTCAGTGGTCGGCGCTACTGCCGATGTGACGTAGGAAGGAAGGAAGTGGGGTGACCGGTAGCGTAGACCATGGAACAGTAAGGCTGTGGCTCTATCCGCCGAAATGAATATCGGCCTTCAGGAAAAGCACGCGATGGCGGCGGAATCGAAAGGATCATGAACCCGCTCCCTTATGCCTCATTCAGCAGGTAGGCAAACCGTTCGTGAAATGCGCGTGGTGTCAGTCCCACCGTCGCGGACAGCCGCTCGAGCATCGTTCGATCCTCCAAGTCTTCAGCACATAACCGAATCATGAACCGGCGAGCGACGTGATAAGACTCGGAGTCAATGTCTACCATACGGACCCGTGTTCGTCCCGTTGCTGGATCCACCATGCGGTCAAATGGAATCGGAGTAAAACGTCCATTCTGAATGGATACCATCGCGGCGTTCCCGCCCTCCAGGAGAAACTGCGCGGCACAATAGCCGAGGTCCCTCGTATACTCCATGTCATACGGGATGGGATCGGCGCACCGCAGTTCGTATCCGATGTTTTTCTCGACGAGGGTACAAGGAATGCCGAACGAGGCCAGCTGTTGCGCGACTGCCCGCTTCAACACTTCTCCGATATTGACCTCCGCCAGTCTCAAATGGCCGTGGGGATCCCGACTGACACCTTCCAGTCCGGCCAAGTCGTGCCCGTCTAATAATTCCGCAAGCCCCTCGGCAAGGACGGCGACGCCGTCGGCGCGTCCCATGGTGAGGCGCTTCACGATCGCGCCCGTCAAAATGTCGACGAGCGTCGCCAGCCGGACAGGTTTGTGGCGAAACTCCTCGGGGATGATCGTCAGCGTCGCACCGGCCGCCTTCCCGACTCCGAGCGCCAAATGTCCGGCCTTGCGACCCATGGTGACGACCAAATACCAACGCGATGTCGTTTGCGCATCGACCATGAGATTCTTCAGGAGATCAACGCCTACATGACGCGCCGTTTGAAACCCGAACGTCGAGATCCCGTGGGGAAGATCGAGATCATTGTCGATTGTCTTTGGGACATGCACGATCTGCAAGCGCCCTTGGGCCATCTGTTCGAGTTTCAATGCGGAAAAGGCAGTATCGTCCCCGCCGATCGTGATGAGCCCGGAGATCTGTAACTGGAAAAGCGTCTTTAGCGTGCTCTCCAAATGCTGGCTGTCTTTCGTCGGATTGGCGCGCGATGTGCCCAAATGGCTGCCGCCCCGAAAATGGATTCGGCTGACTTCGTCGATGGACAAGGGTTTTACGCGCGTCGTGTCACCTTCCATAATCCACCGAAAGCCGTCTCGTATTCCGAGGACGGTTCGACCGCTTACGATACTTTGAATCGCGGCGGCTCCAATCACGCTATTGATGCCGGGCGCCGGTCCTCCCCCAACGAGAATACCGATAAGCCCGGATTTGCCCTTTGTAGCCATAGTGTCCACTATCCCTTCGTACGTCAGATTTTTCGTGTGTCGTATAGCACTACTGATTCCAGGAAAACTGTCCTTCCACATTCCAATTTGGATTGGGACTTTGGCTGCTAGCTTACCTCACTTCTGGCGGATCTCCAATGAGACCAATCAGCATTTTCGCTGGCGATTTCGATCCTCCGTGGGGCAAGCGAGAATAGAGGTTGCCAGTGGGTCTCACTTGGATGAGAATGAAGAAGGGATTCACTATGTGGAGGATGATCATGCGTCAAGTTGGAATCGTGACGTTGGCACTCATGGCTGTATTGACGGCGAACGCGCCCTCGGTCGAGGCACGCGATAAGAGCGGCGTGCTGAAGGTCAGTGCTGTAGTAGGCATGAAGGTTCAAGACACAGAGGGCAACAAGCTTGGGGACATCAAGGATCTTGTCATTGACCCTGCCGACGGCAGCATCGGATATGCGGTCCTTGATTTTGGAGGATTTCTCGGCATCGGGGAAAAATACTTTGCGGTGCCGTGGGAGGCGCTCCAGTTGACACGCGATCGTACAGCTATTGTGCTTGACGTCAGTAAGAAAGATTTGAAGCAGGCGCCGGGCTTCGATAAGAACAATTGGCCCGACTTGGCAAGCGAGGAACAGGCGCTCATCATCTATGAGTATTACGGGATGCCGCTCCCGGGAGACACGCAGGAGTCCACCAAAAGACGACAGTGATCAGAACCAGATAGTGGCCGGCGTCTGCTCTGGCCGGTCACTGTTGCGATCCTCCTGCCGAGCATTTCATCATACGCGTGTACTCGGTTTTCTGATTGGCTCACTCTCCTGCCGAAACCATGATGACTCCACCGTGCTGCAGAAGACACAAGACGGCGACCACTGCGTAAGCGTTAGCCCTTCAGCATATTTCTTCAATATCCGTCCGCGTGGCGCATAGTCGATGGCTACAATAAGTAACACGTTTGTTTATTCTTGGCCGGCATGCGAATGCTCCCCGGGCGTCTTCACCCCACGGCGCTTACAGACGTGCAGTGCACCATACACATGAGATTACGATTACAATGGCAAGTCCTGAAACACGCAGGCATGAAATGGTGGAGCGATAATGCGTTGCGTCTAAGCGCGTCCCTCTCTTACTACACGCTCTTCTCCTTAGCACCCATGTTAATCATCGTCATTGCCGTCGCGGGCATGATATTCGGACAAGAAGCCGTGGAAGGCCGGCTGATGGAAGAGATCCAGGGCTTAGTAGGTGTGGAGAGCGCCCTGGCCATTCAAAGTATGATCCAGCACACCCGTCAACCGGACGCCAATGGGACGGCGACTGTTATTAGCCTCGCGGGCATGGTTGTTCTATCGACCGGAGTCTTCGTCGAACTGCAAGATGCGCTGAATTTGATTTGGCGAATCAAACCGCAGGACACGTCCACCACTGCGCTCTGGCGAGTGTTGAAAGGCCGCATCTTTTCGTTCTGCCTGGTGATCGGCATAGGCTTTCTCTTAATTGTGTCGCTCGCATTAAGCACAGCGGTGGCGGCTGTCGGCCGTTTCTTTAGCACGCTGCTTCCGGGGCCTGAAATGCTGCTTCATGCTCTCTCGGCCGTCGTTTCCGTGGCACTGTTTACTGTCCTGTTTGGGATGATGTTCAAAATCTTGCCCGACACCTCGATCGCCTGGCGGCATGTATGGACCGGAGCGTTTGTGACGGCCATGTTGTTCACTATCGGCAAGGTCGGCATCGGGCTGTATCTTGGGAAAACCGGTGTAGCTTCAGCCTATGGAGCGGCGTCGTCGCTCGCGGTCATTCTCCTTTGGGTGTACTATTCAGCCATGATCCTGTTCTTTGGCGCCGAATACACCTATGTCACCACCAAATTGGCCAATGCGAATCTCGGTCCAGCCGCCGACCTCTTACCCGGCATGAACACGGGACGCGTGGTATCATGAGATCCGCACCGCCCCGTCCCCTTCGCACTGCGGACCGTCATCTGTGGCAAATCCAGCCTGTTGTGGATTTCGTTGGACTCCTGCTCATTGCATTGATCCTCTGGCTGATCTACGATCTGCGCCGATTGTTTGCACCGGTGTTCATCGCCCTTGCCCTTGCCTACCTCGTCGAGCCCCTGGTCGAAGCAATGGTCTCAAGGATTGGAGTACCGAGATGGGGCGCCGCACTCCTATTCACGATCGTCCTCACGGTCTGCATGGTACTGCTTGTGACATGGGTCGGTCCCTTATTGACTGATCAGGTAACAGCACTTTCCGCTCGTGCTCCCGACTACATCAAGACAGTCGATACCCGATACCACTTGCAGCTGGCGAACATGAGCGATCATCTGGCGCGTTTCGCAAAAGGCCTTCAGGAGAAACCGGTCGAGACCCTCTCGCCGGTCCTCACAGGAACCGGTCAGGCGGTCAGCTTGTTAGGACGGATCGTGGCAACCACCTTGGAAGTGCTGGTCTCCACATTGTTGGTGCCAATCTTCTTTTTCTTGCTGGTCTGGCACTTTGGCGAGGTCCGCTCGACGATTCAGCGCCTTGTTCCAGGGGGTCGGGGGGCCAAAGTGCGGCGCATCCTCTATCGAATGAATGAGGCTGTGAGCGGTTTCATTCGCGGCCGCTTACTGATCGGCATCATCACCGCAACCGGACTTGTGGTCGGTTGGGCGTGGTCCGATGTTCCCTACTCCTTGCTGCTCGGACTCATTAGCGGAGCGCTGACCATTGTGCCCTACCTTTCACTTGTAGGGTGGCCCATCGCTCTATTCCTCAAGTACTTGGACGCCGTCTCATCAGGAGGGACACCGACCTGGCACGACGTGGTGCTATGGCCCAGCGTCGTGTTCATCGTTGTCGCCTTTCTCGAGGGATGGGTTCTGACGCCGTGGATTCAAAGTCGCACGATGGAGATGAGCGGGCTGACGGTCCTACTGGCCGTGCTGGTCGGCGGAGCAATTGGCGGCGTCCTCGGCTTACTGTTGGCGATTCCCTTCATCGCCTGCGCCAAAGTGTTGATGGAGGAGTTATGGGGATCGAGTCGCGACGAGCGACTAGAAGCGTAATCGCTTCCAGGCCTGTTGATCTTCCAGTGCATCGAGCATACGAGACAGGCCTGGCCTACAGTTTCAAGGAGCGCCATCCGATGAATAAAGAGAAACAGCGGCGATCGACATTCAGTGGCTTGGACACTGCAAACAGATCCACACGACGAAGGGTACGAACCGATTTCCATAGACCGTCTTGCGGTCGGGATGGAAATCTGGCTGAATTGCCCCTGGTATAAACACCCCTTTCCAAAAAACCGCTTTCGGATAAGGTCGGCAAAACAGATTGGAACGCTCCGCGACCTCAACTTGACCACGGTTCATTACCATCCCGCTTCGTATAGACCTGCCCCTGATTCAGAACCGCAGCCGGATCTTTGCCTTGACGGAGCATGTCTTGATGGACTCGAAAGCATTCCCACTGAGTTGGTTGACCCCGGTGATGATCGCCCCCCTCGTCAAGCGCTGTCTTCCTCCACTATTCGGAGTGGACTCCGACAAGCGAATCAGGCCTATCGGGACACTCTCCGGAAGAGTTCGGATTGTCTGCGGCAACTATGCGCGGGACAGGAAGCCGGCAGCAGCAGTGTCAGCGCACTCGTACAGACTCTTGTAGATCAGATTATGAAGAGAGAGACACCAGTCGCATTGGCGGACGTCTTGCACCTGAATGTCTCGGAACGCGCGCACGCGACCCACGGCCTTCATTGCTGCATCCTCTCATTGCTGGTCGGGCGGGAATTGGAGCTCGAGCCGCAAGAAATGAGAATCCTGGGGATGGCGGCACTCCTTCATGATATCGGCGAGCAGCGGTTGCCGTCCCAAATCCGATTGAAGACAGAGCCGCTCACCCGAGCAGAGAAGAGTTTGTTTGAACTGCATCCCTTGTATAGCAAAGAAATGCTGGACCCACTCTTTCGCATACCGCGCGGAGTGGCAGACATCGTCGCCCAGCATCACGAATGCATGAACGGAACCGGCTATCCAAGACGATTAACCGACGAGCAGATTCTTCCGCTCGCGAAGATTGTTCGCGTGATCGACGAATATCAGTATCTCACCAATCCACGCGAGGCCCATCACCGCCTTCATCCGAATCAAGCCTTAGCGGACCTCTATGTGAAGCGCCAGCAACAATTATCAGTCAAGGTCATCATTGGACTGGTCCGCGTGATAAGCGTCTACCCGCCCGGCACGCTGCTGGAGTTAACCGATGGCTCAATCGGCATCGTGCTGTACACCAACTCGCGAGACCGGCTTCGACCTGTTGTCATGGCGTATGAGGAACGCAGTTCGGAGCTTGAGGTACATGTGGTGGACCTTCATGCACGACGGGACCTCTCTATCCGGCGGGTCATGAGTCCGGCGGAGGTTCCTGCTCACCTGGTCGACCGTATTACGCCTGCCGAAGCGCTCAATTGCCTTTTGGAGCAGACAGACGTGACGAACGAGGCGGCGCGAAACAGAAATCATCAGGTCACTGATTGAACCCACTTGGAGTGACACCGGAAAAGGCGGCTCATATGTCGAAGCGCATTGTCGTGGCAGATGATGATCCCGATATGGTCGCGTTCATGACGCTGCCCCTCACGAAGCGCGGCTATGAGATCGCCGCCGGCGTAAATGGTCAGGACGCCTTAGAGCTGGTACGGCGTCACCAGCCTGATCTTGTGATCTTGGACGTGTGCATGCCATTGCTCGATGGACTGGACGCTTGTCGGCAGCTGAAAGACGACGAGGAATTGAAGCATATTCCAGTGATGCTCATTACTGCCACCGCGTCGTTGCTTCCCGCGCCCGACGTGTTGTATGCCTTGCAGGTCGAGGGATATCTCATCAAACCGTTTCCCGTGCGGGTGCTCGTGGAGAAGATCGAGCAGCTCATCGGATAACACGGCGGGCCGAATCAAAGCCCATTACTACACACCACCGTTTAACATTACGGAAGGTAAAATCGCTCATGCATATCGAGGCTGAAGTTCAATCGCTGCTCCACGCCACACGGGTGGGCATGCTGGCCACCATCGGCGAAGCCTTCCCGCTGGCATCGGCGGTGCCTTTCGTGTCTGTACAAGGGTGGACCGATCTCCTCTTGCACATCAGCACATTAGCGGCGCACACACGGAATCTGCTTCGCGACCCACGCATGTCGCTTCTGATCATGGAACGCGACGGGCCGGAGAAAAATCCTCTCGCCCTGAAACGACTCATCTTGCAAGGAACGGCACATTCCCTCGATCGGGAATCCCCGACGTATGACCTATCGGCTCGTCAATTCACCGAGCGTTTTCCCGATGCGACCGTCACCCTGGCTCTCGCGGACTTCCAACTCTGGCAACTCAACATCCAGTCCGCCCAGTTCATTGCCGGTTTCGGGCGCGCCTATACCACCGCAGCAAGTCAGCCGGGTGTGTGGGAACACCAAGGTCGGCGCGAATCAAGGCCGAAACGTTTATCGGCGCTGCCGACAGCCGGAGGAGTGCCTAGTGCGTCTCTGACCGGGTTGAAACTATGGAATGTGTGAGAGAGCGGCGGGCTGGTTCAGCCGAGGTGTCGCGCCCTCGGCACAGTATTTTAATACAACCGCGCTCAGTTCTTGCGGATCGAACTTACCGACATAGTCCGTGGCGCCGACGGCTTTGCCGTGTTCACGATTGCAGACGCCGGTGAGCGACGAATGGAGAATAATCGGGATATCATGGAATCGTGCATCGGCCCGGATGCGCTTTGTCAGCGTAAAGCCGTCCATGGTGGGCATTTCGACGTCGCTTAACACGAGATAGATGATGTCCCCCACAGCCTTGTGCTGTGCCTCAGCTTCGTCCGCAAGATGAACGAGCATGTCCCAGGCTTGCTGGCCGGTGGTCGTCTCAATTCCTTTGACGCCGAGGCGCGCAAGCGTCTTGCGAATCTGCGTGCGGGCCACCGCTGAATCGTCAGCAAACAGGACCCGTTTGCCGGTCAAGGCCGTTGGTGCAGCCTGCACCTGCTGTACAAGCGCATCTTCATGTTCCGGCATCAGGTCGCTCAATATCTTTTCCACATCAACGAGGAGCACGGTCGTGTCCGCATCGATCTTGGCCACCGCCGTAATGGTTCCGGGTTTGAGCTTATTTTGAACAAGTTCCGGCGGCGGTGCCACCTGACTCCACGACACACGGACGATCCGGTCGACATGCCGTACATGGAACGCCTGAACATTCCGATTGTATTCCGTGACGATGAGATGGTCGGCTTTGCCGTCCTGGCGGGGAAATTCCGGAAGGCCCAGCACGTTCCGAAGATCAATCACAGGCAGCGTCGTCCCGCGCACGGACAGCAGCCCTTCAATGCGGGCGTCCGTTTCAGGCAGGCGGGTCAAGACCGGCAAGGAAAACACTTCTCGCACCTTGAAGACGTTGATACCGTAGATCTCAGCGACACCCATGGAGAACAGTAATATTTCAAAACGGTTGGCGCCGGCCAGTTGCGTGCGGGCATCGATCTCTTGAATGAATGATGACATGTTCAGGCTCTGTTGTTGTATCGGAAGGCACGTCGGCGATCTTAAGATTAGTGCGTATATCCGCACACGTACGTGTTCCTCCGATACGGAGCTCGGTTGTGGCCTACGATCTTATGAAGCAGTCTGCGCACTTACGATGCCTCATGGTTTCGCGCCTCGAAGGTCATCAGCCGAATAATCTAGAAGCACTATATCATCCCCGGTCCCCGCTCTATTAGTTTGTTTGTCCTAAGCACATGGCCGACAGTCATGGTTCCGTTTGATCCTATTTTGCACCTAATACGTCGGGTGTATAAGGATCATTATTAACAGCAAATGGCGGCAGTGCAGTCGAGTATTGGGATGACGGCCTCCCTCCTTCGATTGGTCGTCCCTATTGTGAGGTCACGATGAACTTGTTTGTAGATGGCTTGCCCGCCTGGTTCAGCAGTGAGGACCTGGCTGATTTGTTTAACAACTTTGGAACGGTCTTCAAAGCCGAGGTGGTAAGGAATAAAGAGGGGAGCTCGCTGCAATTCGGGTTTGTTGCGATGGGAACAAGTCGAGAAGCTTATAGGGCCATGGCTTCCCTGAACGGGTCAACCGTCAGGGATCATCTTCTCCTCGTCATGCCGGCTGAAAATCAATGGTCCCCGGGTCGCGCACCCTATTCGACTCAGGATAAGCCGTCGTCTTTCGCGTAGCGCCTTCCACGAAGGAGACGAAGGGCTCCCGAACCTGTCCTATATCGCTTGGCGCTCGAGTTGGCGAAGCGTAGCTGTGCTTCTCGCCTAATGTCGTCCAGCTCGCATTGAAGGCGATCCAGTTCCCTCTCGAACTGATGCCAATTCGCGCTGCCTGGGGTAAGCACGTGTGCCTCCCTGTTTCGCTGTGGTCGAGAGAGGGTGCGGGATCTCACATAGACGTGAGCCATCGCAGGCATGTCACGATCCAATCGAGACTCGATGAACAACAACCCCAATACATCCATGTTTAATTCAGGAATAATTCTGAGCTCCGAGAAACGTAACAGGCGAATATGAGCGGAGGATTAATTAAAGCTTAGAAATCTCTAAGGCAGCGGACGATCCCATTAGGAAGTTGGGAATTGCGGGTGAACGAGGCTCGACCGCGGTCAGAGCAAGCCGCGGTCTCACAAACTATAAGGCACCTGTTCCGGCGCTGTCTCCAATGGAATGGCCGACTGAGTGACCGGGAAGGTGAGGACGAAACGGGCGCCCCCGGCAGGACTACTTCTAACTTCGATGCGACCGCGATGCGCATGCATGATGTTCGCGCAAATCGAGAGACCAAGTCCGAGGCCGACACCTGAAGGTTTGGTCGTAATAAACGGTGTGAAAAGGACATGAGCAATCTCCGGCGCAACGCCTGGGCCTGTATCGTCAACCTCCACGATCACCGATCCATTTTCTTGTCTGCTCGCAATCGTGATCCGTTTGATCGAGGCGTCGCTCATCGCGTCTTTGGCATTGAGTAAGAGATTCACGAGCACCTGTTCCAGCTGTGTTTCGTTGCCCTTGATAAACATGTCGACGGGGGAACGGGTGAAGGTCGCCGTAACGCTGGCGAGTCGCAGCGGGTCTTGAACGAAGCTCAGGGCCCGGTGGATGACGTCGTCTATGCAACACGGGTGCTGCGGAGCTTCGCCTCCTCGTGCGAACACACGCAGATGGGAGACAATTTCAGCCGCACGCCTAACCTGCCCCTGAGCCTCCTCGATCGCAGACGTGACTTTCGCATAGTCGAGCTCGTCAGTGCGGGCAAGGTCCCGCAGCATACTCAGATACAAATTCACGTTGTTCAGGGGGTTATTGAGTTCGTGCATGATGCCTGCCGCAAGCTGCCCTATGGTCGCCAGTTTGCCCGCATGGATGACTTCCTGCTGTTTCTGCCGCACGATGCGCTCCCGCTCCGTTGCCTGCTGCAGGAGCATGGCCAATTGATCCGACAGATGTTGCCGAGAGTCGAGAAACCACACCAACACTCCTGCCGCAAGCACAAAGACAGCAAGACGGGTGGCATCATCCGGGGCAGCGATTCGAAACGAGTACACGGGTGGAAGATGAAAAAAGGCGCTTCCAAGGCTACCGCTAACGACACCGACGAACCCGCCGATGCGCCGGCCGTACCAAGCGCTGATCGCGACGGCAAGAAGAAGCGGCAAGAATATTACGCCCGGCAGGATCGGAAGGATCGTAGAGGTGAGGCCAAGTGCACAGGCCACTGCAAAGAGCGGAATACCATAGCGGAAAATGAGTGGAGGGACTCGCCCCGCCTCCCGCATGATGTAAAACCTCCTTGCAAATCACTACCATAGGTCGCTACGACGTGGTAGGGACGTGCGCCCCCTTCATCGGACGGCAAAAAACTGCGCAAGCAAGGGATAAACGAATCTAGTATATCTACTGGTTCGATTCAAATGACGTAGTCCCGGGGTCGGCCGGGATGAGCTCTGCAGGAGTCGGTTGGGCGTCGGACGTGGCAGTGCGGGTATGGTGAACTCCTTCGGAACTCGCGGCGAGACTTAGGACGCCTGTGAAAGCGGCTCAGGCGCACGCCGCGCGACATGGGAGGAGGGGCCGTTGGAGTGCGGTGAGACCGTCCGATAAATAATCAGTTTGGCGAAATGGCGAAACAACTTTGCAGCCACTTTTGGCTGCTCAGTAATGAGCGACTCCACATTGGCCTGGCTCAGGACAAGAGACACGCTGGGCATCAAGGCACTCACACTCAATAGAGAAACGTGGGCGGCCACGACGGACAACTCATTGAGCACGTCGCCGGTTGTATATCTCCGGACAATAGTCTTGCCGGTTGCATTGATGGCTTTCGCTTGCAGCACACCACTCATCACAAAGAGAGCTTCATGGTTGGGATTGAAGGAGAGCCTTTCGCCGGGCGCCGAGCACAGGCTGCGTCCATAGCCTTCTAAGACAAGAAGCTCTTCCTGTTTCAGATCTTCGCGAAAGTCCATGAAGTCCTCCATGTTCTATGCCGGCACGCCGACCCGACTCGCGGGCTTATCCTATGGCACGGTCCATGATCTTGACGGAATCTATCTCATCATCACCCGCGAGGTGATCATGGAGCAGAACCGATATGGTCGCACAGGCTCATGCATCCATCTACAGCGAGAAGGCGGGAAGAGAGCGAGCCTACGTTCTGGAAAGTACTTTGCCAAATGATAGTCCCATTTCCGTGCTGGCGCAGACGCTCGCGCTACACTTACGAGTCCTTCAGAGCTGCGATTCACGCGACCTATGCGATCAAAAGCCTCAGAGAATCTTCGCGCGGAACACATTTTTCACTTAGTGATGACCACTATTGTAAGTATGTATATATACGTTATTATGTCAATGGTCATAAGTACCTTGGCGCCGGGCATTAAAGTCCACTAAAAATTACATCAGGTGTGCAAAGCATGTACGTGGGAAGTCCCTCGCCACCACGTCTCACAGCTATCACCTTAGTGGCGAGAGACGGATGTCAGGGTCCGCCGGGTCTCCGGTCTATGGATAACGATGATGTGAGAGGAGTCAACGTGAAGATTCAGCGTCGACAGATATTGAGCGAACCGTTCATGGATGGTCGCCTCAACATATTGAAACTTCACACCGAATACACTTGGCGGGCCCCATCGAACAACCGCCACGTTGATCTTGAGAGGCGCATCAGGCAGCGACAATAGCAGCGTCAGATACGTGTCCGGCCCATGCATGACGATTGGGTCTGAGAGCCTTTCAGTGAAAGATTGCTCGCCATTCCATGGCCATCCATACGCCGGAGAAGAGACCCGTGAGTGATCTGAGATCGTGGATACGCACGTGGAGTCAATGTTGCAACAGACATCGTCTCGGGTGCTCGAACGTTGCGCCTTTTTCTGTCACGTCCTGCGCGACTTGCCGCGAGGACTCAGCCGGAGAACGGCTTGCGCAGAGCCGTCTTCAGGACATCAAATCCTTTGGTCGTCACCGTCTCAGCGCCATCCGTTCGGATGAATACCTGTTCGGGGAGTATAGCGCGCTCCTTCCTCATCCTCCGGCAACGGCCGACTCCTGAAGCAGGACGACGGCATCGTCCGAAGGCGCGGCGATTGGCAGATGATGTTTTTGCAAGGCTCGATGCATGACGATCTGAGCATCAAGGATGTTGCCGCAGTTAACACATCGCCACATCACACACTCCCGTAAATCGACGCCCGCCAGGACATTGTATCGATCAGCCAGCAACAGCCCCTGACATCGTTCGCAGTTCATGATGGCCTCCTTGTTCTCAATGGGTCCTGCCATAAACACTTCAAGAAGCACACCTGGGAGAATACCCGAGCAAGGTATTGATATATTGAGGAGTACCCAGGTGGCAGCAAGAAAAAGACTCCCCCGAGAGTCGTCTCACGTGAGACGTCATGAGACAACCGATGACAAGCCGCAATCCTGGATGTAACCGAGCGTGGCGGAGGGTTTTCCCGGCGGGAAGGTGATCCATATCTCCGTAGCCGTTATTGACTGAAATTCTGCGCGAGCAGCCCCGGCTTGCTCAAGCGAAAGGGGAGGCATGAAGAAACGCTGATAGGCGGAAGGGAGCGTGACGATGAAGAAAGCGGTGATGTCCTCAGACAGCAAAGATTCGAACATGGCGCCGAACTCCTACGCCGTGCTCAACGCACTTGAGGAAGGCCGACACCCCCTTTTGGCTGTTACACCGATGGAATTCCCCGACACAGGAATTCCCCGATCTCATGGCGAGCCCGCCGCTATCGTTCAATCCCATCACGTGGAAATGTTCATCATCCTTCAGCGTCGACGGACTCCTCCCTGTCCATTGCCGTTGACTTGACCGTTTCCCAGCAGTGAGTTCAACAGTTGGCCCGTACTAGAAAGGGCGGCCGGGACCGTTGCGACAGTCGACGGCGCTAGACCGGGCGCAGGCGAGACAACCGGTGAGACGCTTGCAGGTAGGGAGGCTACAGGAGCGGGCGCGGAAGTGGGAGGGGAAGCTGGGCTCAGGCTCGCCACTGGCGCTCCCGCGGTTGCCGGAGATATCGCACTCTGTCCGGCATGTAAAGCCGCCGCTGCAGCGCCGGAGATCACGGCAGGCGGCGTAAACAACATGGGAGCGAATGAAGAGATACTGGCAAGGATCTCCTTAGCGGGTTTCTCGGTCGGCACATCTTTAAGCTCAGTCGCTTCCACCACAGTTGTCAGAGCTGGAAGATGCGACTGCGACACAAGGCGAGGATGCTGCGCCGCATCTACAATCGCAACTTGACCAGGCCTCACCGTGACCGATGCGCTATCTACAGTCAGCAAGATGCTGCCTTCCGGGCCAAGATTGAAGACGCCGGAAGATGCGGGTATCCCGCCGACCACTGACCCGATTTGACTTAGTTGTTCCCCCGCCCACATTATAAAATACGCGCCCTGCGATACCATTCGACCCATTGGAGTCTGCACCGTGATCCCGTTCGCCGCACCGGGTAGTGGACCGACATTAACTCGGATAATACCTCGCTCGCAGATCAGCCGCGCCTGTTGCGATCCTCCAATAGAAAATTGAGCGAGCTCAACGCGGCTATTTTCTCCGATGGTCAGAAGGATATCCTGCGGAAGAAGCACCTTCACACGCGAGGCAAGCTGCGTTTCAATCACGTCATGGGGATGCACCTGCCCATGAAAGCTTACCAACTGCGGCCGTGCATTGCCCGCTCGGGCGACAAATGCCTGACCCTCGACTGTTAACACGTGCCCCTGCCGGCTCTCGTCAACTCGGGCCCAGCCAAAAAACGGGAAGAACATGACGGTGATGAATGGAATGGTCATGAAGACCAATAGGCGGTGCGCGATAGCCATGACGTCCTCCTGTGTAGGATAGCCTAGGTACAATAGCATAGCTATGCATGATCTAGATTACTGTAGACTAAAGCAGCGGTGCAGCGTGGGCGTACGACTTACTGACGATGCACTGGCCCGTCAGTTAGGTTGAAGCAGACACATCATGCCTGTTACGGCAGATGGCGAATGGTCAGATCAAGCGGGATGAGTGGTCCTCCGTTTGCGGACATGGACAGCGCCTCAAGGGCTCTTCCGTGTTGGTTCTCCGTTCCATACCCTTCAACGGTCACCTGAGTTCCTACTTTAAACGACCGCCGAAATTCCACACTGACATCCGGCGGTAACCGCACTTGCGTGCCATCGGAGAGGACCATTCCATACACCTCGCCACTCAATGGACTGTAGAGCAGGACCCGGATGAGACCCTCAACCTTTAGCGCCGTCATGGCCAAGCGATCCAGCGGTAGTGCCGGAAGATCGAGACGTAAAGGGACAGTAAAGCGAGTGCCGGTCGACTCATTGGAGATCACATTGGGAGTGACGACCTGATTGCCGTTTTTCCGTATGCCTTCCACCCGGATATGGTCCCCCGGCTTGATCGCCTTGGTGAAATCCGCCACTGAGCGTGACGTCACGTGCATCTGGGTTCCGTCGGTTAACAGTATTCCCTCGACATCTCCACGCGGATCCATCAGATACCGTTCTACGATGCCGTCAGCCACGAGGCGTTCGTGCTGAATCGGCGCCCTTTCAGCAGATGCTGAACCCGCCAAGGAGACCGAAGGGTCCTGCAACGCGTTACAGACACCGGCAGACATGCTGACGATTCCCAGAATGATGCCGAGGCGGCTAGAGCTGGAGGTGGACACCAGTGGGTGGCTTGTCTTGCAGACCCTCATCATGCTGCCCCTTGAACTCGAATGCTCCATCAAGGCGTGGCCCGCTACGGCTGCTTGCTAAGAGCCTGGCGGAGGGCGCCCAAGGTGTTGTAGTTCTCGCTTGGAACCACTCCGTACGATGCGGCTTGTTCACCGGTGCGCGTTCCCAGCATATAGACTTTCCATCCGGCCAGAGGAAGACGATCGTCGAAGGTCGGCGTTCGTGGGTCCCTTTGCCAAATCCCGGCAAACTTCAGCTTGGTGGACTTTTTCTTTTTTTGTTTTGATTGCTCCGGCGCAAATGAGAAGGTAAAGTCAAAGCCCACTTTCCCTGGCGCAAGCGGGGTCGCCCGGCCGACCACGCTCCACGGTGGTGAAAAATACCCTTTTGATCCGGTCGTCCCAATCCGTATCGGGTCCTTTTTTTCCTGAATGGCCATCTTCTCGTGGCCCGGCACAGAACCCGGCCCATCCGGATAGGCTCGCCCTAAGATGTATTCCACCAATTGCAATTGAAGACCGGCCCGATCCAATACCTCGAGCTCGCCTCCGCTAGGCAGCTCGCCGCCAGACACGGCCACTGCTTTTCCCCCAACGAGCAACAGTGTCAGAGTCGTGACTTCGTTCTTCTCCTTCGCCTCCTGCCGAATCAAGATGTCACCGCCCGACCCTATCTCCATCGTCGTCAACGACTGTCCGTCGAATCCACCCGGGCGGAGCTTAATGCGATTGCCTTGCAGCCATTCGTCTTGCCCCGCCTTCGCGGGAAACGCCGACATCATGCCAATGGTCTGGATCAAGACTGCCATCACACAGACCTTCCTTAGCTTGCCCAACACGTTGCACGAAGCCCAAATTCCACCGTTATTGAGAGTCATCGGTCATATGCCCCTTGCTGCCTTGATGAAGAGTATTGTTGTCCGACTGCACATCTTATGAGGATCGGCATGCGTCAGTCAAAATCAAAAACCCGTTGTCAACAGAGTGGGAGGACGAGCAATGAGAAGACGTGCGGGTTGAAGGAAAAGTCCAGCAGTATAGCGCCTGACTGATCGATGGTGACCATCCGCGTCTGCAGGTTGCCGGCGACGTCGGTACTCAGGTCTCCCCATCGGGCGGAAAGGTCTGCACTTTAAGCGGCTGCCGCGCCAGCCACTCGGTGTATCCCACCTGCAAATCATGAATCGTATCGATTCAGCGTGTGTTCCTGGTACCCCGTCAAGATCTCGCCGGTCTGAAGTAACTCTAAAATGCCCTTCGCCGTGCGATGGAATTCCTCTATTCTTTCTTCCTTCTCGCTGATCGTCATCATAGCGTTGTCTCTTTCCGGCAGTGAAGCAAAGTCCATTCGGCATAGCAAGAAGACCTCGCACTTATCCCCTTAGACTAATATAGGATCAGACCAAACTCCCTAACGCTCTGACAAGCTCAATGATTCCACAGGGAATGCAGGCGGAGGTAATATGCCTTACGCTGCCACCAGGACAAATCGGACAACTACTGTGGCGGTCGGGTGAGCGGCTCTCTACATACAGCGCGACTCGCCGCCTCCCACCTACCGAGTAGGATTCATACCTCGGAAGAATGGGACTGATCTGCGGGGGTAGCTATTTTCTGAATGGGTTTGAGTGCAGCTTGCGGCGTTCCAGGAATGCACACGACTCGCCTGGCTTTACTATCCCTCCCGGTCTCTCAGGCCGTACTCGCCATACCAGTACCGGCATGGCGAGTACGACGGGCGCGGGGCATTTCGGCCATAACCATCTTGTGGTTTGCTACTTGCCCTCGCTTGATTTCGGCATGCGGGTCTTGTCTTGTATGGATGGTTTGGCTTCCATGCCGGTGTCAGATCCCTCCATCATGCTGTTATCCTGAGAACCCCGGAGACGCTGAGCTACATGCGCATCCTCCGAAGAGGCGCCTTCGAGAGAAGACTGCTCCAGAGTGAGGCTGAGTTGTCCCGGGTCATTCGCCAACGCTTGATTTGTCACTGGAGACGTATCTTTCGATGCCGGGTACCCCGGATGCTTCGGAAGCAAGGCGGGATTAGCAAAGGCAAGCGAACCGAGACACCCGACACCCAGAAGCACTGCGAGCATGGCAACATACCGTTTCATGATCACCCTCCTTGAGCAAAAAATCGTCATGGCCTCACCCCGGACGGTACGAGGAGTCACCCGGACCACCTATAAGTGGCACTGCCGTCGCAAACGCCGGATCGTGTGGTTGTAAACCAAGGGCAATCCAATAGAGCGCGTGCGCGGCAATGCCGTTGATCCCATGTGCCTGCGACCGGAGCATCGTGAAAAACTCTTCCATTGCGGTAGCGATCATGCGTGAATCTCCATGAGTGATGCCCTGTCCGACGACATTCAATTTCTCAAGGTACGGACTCCAGTCACCCTCCGGATAGAAGGCTTGGTAGATGGCGAGGGTATCGCGTAACTCATCGAGCCAGAGTTGTCCGGCAAGAGCGCCTCCACTCAGCATGAGCCACAGTGCGATGAACGCCATGATACCGATCAACCAAGGCTTATTATTATGTGTAAGAGCCATAAATGCCCCCTTCTGTGGCATACAGACTCGTTGATGGGAGTGCACTGTAACTCGAGCCGCATCATGCGCCCATTCCCCGGCTGGATGATTTCCTTTCACCTTCATGGGTGACCGGATGCCCACCGCATCATGTCCGCTTTCCTCTAAATTGCATGGTGCGCATGGTGTCCATTCGCCGGTATGTTCGCGCCGTTTTTACAGCAGCGTGAGACTAAACCCTACGTGACGTCAGACGAATTGGACGAGAATTGCAGCCGATATCCCATTGCCGGTAGACGCGTACACCAGCAATCGTGTGAAAGCTGACCAATCTTGCCGCCTAGGAGGTGACCATGGCGAGGGCAGAATCAGGCGCAAGCCGGTTATTACGAGAGGTGATGACGACGAGAGTCACGACTCTTTTGCCGACTGACACGGTGCAAAGCGCGGCTCAACGAATGAAAGCATTGAACGTCGGATCGATTCCCATTTGCGAGTGTAATCAATTGGTGGGCATGCTGACGGACCGCGATATCGTTGTGCGGGTGATCGCTGATCGGCACAATCCTGAGACGAAACAGATCCAGGACGCCATGACCCGACAGGTGGATTATTGTTATGAGGATCAAGACGTGGACGAGGCGGCGCAGGTGATGCAAGATCGTCAGATCCGCCGCCTACCAATCATCGATCGAGACAATCAATTGGTGGGCATCGTCTCGCTGGGCGATTTAGCCGTGAAAACCAACGAAGAAAAGACAATGGCACAGGCGTTGGAACAGATTTCATTACCCGCCGAACCCCGAAGACAAGTGGGATGACGGACAAGCGCTCACGTTGCACCGGCGGAGTCTCCTCATGACGCCGCCCCCCATGACTTTCCGCGCCAATGGGGGGGTCCCTAATGATAATTAATGGCGGGACGCCGCAACCCCCCCAGATAAATGGCGATGGTCGAAAGGTGGACGGCGTTGATAGGTTGCACATCATGTCGGCCGGATACTTACCGTTCCTCAAGACCCGTTCCGTTCCAGCCGATATAAGGACATGTATAAGTACATGTTTGCTCAATTCTTTGATACCCCGGCGAAGCTGGGGTATACCTCCATCGCATTCGGCTCGCTACGGATTGGGATGCAGATTTGGATCGATCTGCCTTGGTATAAACATCCGTTTCCTAAAAACCGGTTTAAGATTGCGACGCCGAAACAGCTACAGACCATTCGCAGCCTCAAGTTAGATTGTTTGTTTTACCACCCGGCTCTGTCTGATCCTGAATCGACGATTGCGCCGGATGTCCCCTCATGTTCACGTCTCTCAGGGCTCCACGCGTTAATCGAAGATCCGGAGGTACACTCATCACCCTCTGGGTCCAAGCCACCGGGGGCGCCACATCTTGCGTTACAGCAGGCCAACACTCTGTACGGACAAACCTTGCGCCGCAGCCGAGAAGCGCTCAAACAAATCGCAGATGGGCCAGACCGTTGGAGCGGCAGGAGCCAGGACCATCGTGTCGCAGTTTACCCAGCAGCTCCTCCAGCCAGAGGCATTCCTCGGCATGGCCGACGTCATGCATTTAAGCGGGATGGATCACGCACAGGCCGTTCATGGGGTGAACACGTGCCTACTGTCCCTCCTCGTCGGACGGGACCTGGAATTGTCCACGAACGAGTTGACCCTGCTTGCGCTCGCCGGACTCATGCATGACGTAGGTGAACATCGTCTACAGTCATCCATTCGATTCAAACGCGAGCCGCTGACGAGAGCGGAACTCAAGGTGTATCAATGCCACGCTGTCTACAGTAAGGACCTCATTCTGGGGCTGCCAAGCATCCCGCCGGAAATCGCCGGCATTGTCGAGCAGCACCATGAACGTCTTGACGGGAGCGGTTACCCGCAGGGGATATCTGCCGCACAGATTCATCCGCTCGCACAAATCTTGGCCGTTGTGGACGAATACCAGGACCTGATTAATCCTCCATTCATGCACGACCGGCTGCAGCCGAATCAGGCGCTGTCCGAGCTCTACGTGAAGCGGCAGGCATCGCTGTCGATCAAGGTGATTACCGCCCTCGTCAGAGTACTCAGTGTCTATCCCCCCAGCACGCTGGTAGAACTCTCGGATCGCTCAATCGCAGTCGTTGCGAGCGTCAATTCAGCAGACCGGCTCCGCCCCATCGTCCTGGTTTATGAACAGACTGAACAGGAGCTGGAGACGCGCATCGTGGACCTGGGGAACCAGGCGGACCTCAGCATTGTCCGCATGGTCCAAATAGGTGAACTCCCGCCCTCCTTCTTGAATCGTATTGCCCCTGCAGAGGTCCTCAAATTTATGCTCGTCGCAGAGATGCAGCCCGAGGGGCAGAAGCGCTAATGGGCCTGCAGCTCTCTCCGAACGGCACTCTTCCCTTCGAACTCATAGATTCTTTCTTGTGTACGATCTATCCAACACTGTTTTATTTGGGAGACAGCACGAACGGTACCGCCCGGTTATGAAACCAAACTTACTCACGGCGTATATACGCATTCATACTCAGATATATTCAAATAGTGCCTCGTGGCATATGGCTTGCTCAACCCTCTGTCAAAAGGGAGGGCATCATGCCTCGACCACAACCAACGCCTTCGTTCAACACACAGGTAGTGGGTCTCATGGTGTTGCCGCTCGCATTCGCCGCCTGCACTTTGACCGGAGAGGTGGCCGTCAAGGTTGAGAGCCTCAGTCATCAGGTGGTGCCGATCACAGGAAAACGTCTCTTCGTGGATTTGAATGAAGGGGCTGCCAATCTGTTTCGCGAAAATGAAATCGCGACAAAAATCATGCACACGCTGGCGGCAAGAGGATACGCCCAGGCCACGACGCTGGCAGATGCCGACTATCGTGTAGAGTTTTCCTATGGGTTTCAGAAGCTCCAAAAACCATCAGGCGGAGGCCCAGCGGTTCTCGTAGGCAGAGGAGCAGGGACCGCGCCGCGCTATAAAGGCCAACTGACGCTACGGGTCTTTTCCATTTCGAATCCCTCTCAACCGCTCTGGGTCGGAGAGGCGGACGGAAGTCAGCAGAGTCCGCATATGCACAGCATGATCGACTATCTCATCGCTGCGGCCGTCAACCATCTCGGGGAAAATATGTCCCGGCCCGTCTCGTATACCTTCAGTGAGACGGACGCTGTGTCAACCGGAACGGCCCCCCTCTCCGACGAATAGGAATGCACATCAACCGCGCTCAAACTGGAGATCGTTCGCCAATCAGAGGCAGCAGTAGCAACCATTCACGATGCGCGTTCCTATCACGATAATTTATCTATTGGCAGTGATGTCCTCTGCCAGTCCCGCCAGCCGATATACGTTCCCGGCATGATCCCGTACTGGAAAAGCGCGATCCCGAATCCAGCGAATCGTTCCGTCGGGACGAACGATCCGATATTCTTCGCAGTAGTCGCCGGCGACTTGCTTCGTTAACGAGGCCATTCTGACTCGCTCCCGATCCTCCGGGTGAATCGCATCGAGCCACGATTCGGGCGACGCGTACAGGCTGGCACACGACCGCCCCCAAATCTCTTCGTACGCCGGGCTGACATACAGAATCCTGCTCTTTTCCAGATTGCTGAGCCAGAACACTTCACGAATAAGCTCAATCAGCTGACGAAATCGCTCCTGGCTCTCGCGCAGCTCGTGCTCTGCGCGTTTGTATTCCGTAATGTCACGGACAACGGCCGACGCACCGAACACTTCGCCGGCCTGATTTTTCAAGGGCGATACCGTCAGGCATACGGCAAGCAGCCTTCCATCCTTTCGTTTCCGAACCGTCTCCATGGCCTCAACCGCTTCCCCTCGCGCAATGCGCTGGAGAACAGACTCCAGTTCATTGGGACGGTCTTCAGGTAAGAGCATCGAGACCTTACGGCCTTGTACCTCCTCGGCCGTATACCCGTAGAGACATTCAGCGGCCCGGTTCCACGTGACAATAATGCCGTCCAACGTACCGCTCACGATCGCATCGTTCGAGAATTCAACAATAGCCGCTAATCGGGCCCTCGCTTGTTCGGCCTGCTTGCGCTCACTGATATCTCGAATGATTCCGCTATAAAATGGCTCCTCCGCCGTGCTCCCTGTGCCGATTGACAGTTCGGCCGGAAACTCTTGTCCATCCTTTCTCAACCCATACACTTCGATGGTCCGTCCGATGACCCGGGCCTCACCGGTCGACTGCAACCGTTCAAATCCCGCTTGATGAGCAGCCCTAAAGCGGGACGGCATGATGATCGTGAGCGGCTTTCCGGCGACTTCTTCATACGTATAACCAAACAACCTTCGGGCGGCGTCATTCCAGAACACAATATCACCGCGTCGATCCGCGAGAATAATGGCATCATTGGCTGTCTGCACTACGCTGTGAAACCGTTCTTCACTGGCACTGAGATCGCGCTCGACCCGCTCGGCCTTCACGGCTAACGCCTGCACGCCGATGGCTCGCTGCAGCACGGCCAGCAACTCCTGCGGATTGTAGGGTTTAATGATATAGGCAAACGCCCCTTTGCTGAGGGCCCCGACGGTGTCTTCCTCTTTCGTATAGGCGGTAATGATGATAATGGGCAGTTTCGGATCGATCTCTTGCAGGCGCTTCAGCACAGTGATCCCGTTGATGTCCGGGAGGCCGATATCCAACAGAACGGCCCCATAGTGTCGTTGTTCGACTAAAGAAATAGCGCCGCCCCCAGTGGAAACCACGTCCGTGCGATACCCCTTGTGCTGAAGAAGATCCTGAAGTGCACAGGTGATATCGCGCTCATCATCGACGATCAAGATCGAGGAGCTCGACTGTCGATCAGGAACGGGAGTCTGAGATTCCATAGTCATTGGGGCTCTGGGCGAAGGGGAAACCGCTGCTCTTGGTGAGGGGTCGCCGGCATAGGCGGCAACCTGAAGACGAACTGACTGCCTTCGCCGCAGGTGCTCTCAACGCGTATCTTTCCGCCATGCAGCTCAACGAGGCTTTTCGTAATCGCGAGGCCAAGCCCGGCTCCGCCGCTTTCCGATCCTATCGTCGGCAGTCGGTAGAATCTTTCGAAGACCTTGTCAAGCTTGTCGGCCGGGATGCCGGGTCCCGTATCGCGCACCGTGACTTCTACACCGCCATCGTCACTGGTGGCCAAGCTGATGTCGACACGTCCGCGCTGTGGCGTAAACTTCACGGCATTCTGGATCAAATTGGCCAGAATCTGAAAGACCCGATCGCGGTCTGCCTGGATGGCCGGGAGGTCTTCGCTGTGGCTCGTGACCACGATCATCTTTTCCCGGGCAAGGCTCTGCAGGCCCTCCACAACTTCTTTCACCACGTCGGATAACATGACAGGGCCCACGCGTAACGTGAGCTGACCCGCTTCAATACGGGCTAGATCAAGCAGACCGCTAATCATCCGGGTCAACCGGTCGGCATTATGTTCGATACGTGTGAGGTATGAAACCGCCTTGTCAGGCAAAGAGCCGGCGACACCGGCCAGCAAATTGTTGGAATAGCCCTTAATGGCGGTCAAAGGAGTCCTGAGCTCATGGGAGACGGTGGCCACGAAAGCGGACTTGAGCTGATCCAGCTCGCGCAACTTTTGATTGGCGGCTTCCAGATCACGAGCCCGCTCTTCGGCACGCTGTTGCATGCGCCTCTGCTCCGTCAGGTCACGGGTAATCTTGGCAAATCCGCGTATTCGGCCCGTGTCATCCTCCAGCCTGGTAATAATGACATCCGCCCAAAACCGGTTCCCGTCCTTCCGGACGCGCCATCCTTCATCCCGAACACGTCCGGCGGTGCGTGCGACAGACAACAACCGCTGAGGTTTCTTTCGCTGAAGATCAGCCTCAGTGTAGAAGAGGGAGACCGGCTGCCCTATGATCTCGTCTGCCCGATACCCTTTCATGACTTCTGCACCCATATTCCACGTCATGACCCGTCCGTGAACGTCGATCATGAAGATCGCATAGTCCTTCACCTGCTCCACCAGCACGCGAAAGCGTTCTTCGCTTTCGTGGAGGTTGAGCTGAGCCGCCTGCCGTTCAGCCATTTCACGCTGCAGGCTCTGGAGTGCTCCTTCCAGGTCTTCTGCCCGGCGCTGCAACGTCGCTCGGTGCTGCTCCAGATCGCGCGCCAGGTGACGCAGATGAAGCGCCCGCCGCACCAGTGCTACAAAGTACCCAGGCTCGATGGGTTTCTGAATGTAGGCGTACGCGCCGCCGTTCAACGCGCTGACGGCCAAATCATGATCGCCATACCCGGTCACAAGGATGATGGGAGTGTTAGGTCGAAATTGTGAAATCCGGCGTGTCAGCGCAAATCCATCCATTTGCGGCATTCTGATGTCACTGATAATCACGTCATAGTCATGTCGCTCGGACAGAGCAATCGCTGCGGCCGCGGACAGAGCCGTATCACACTTCATGTCTGCGAAGTGGGTTTGCAGAAGTGCGCAGACCGCTTTTATACCACCCGCATCGTCGTCCACAATCAGAAACGTGACCGTACTCATGAAGACAACCGCTGATGCTGGGTAAAGCACGGGCATGCGCCCAGGCACACTTCATTCCCTTTTACTATCGCACTTCGTTCTTCTCGTCACAGTCGAATTGAATCTAATACAATCATTCTAAATGTCTTCCATCGCTGTAGGCGGGTCGCGTAGTTGAAGCGTCAGAGGGGGGAGGTCTGGATTCCGTAGGGTTGTTCTTGGAAAGCATGAGGATTGTCGGCCATTAGGACCGATCACTCTCCTCGTGCCCTACGCTCATGACGCATCACGCCGACAGTCAGCCTGGTGGCGTGCACGTATGGTTCTTTTGGCAAGGGCGTGCGGCAATGATTCGGCCAGCTTGGTATGCGGAACAGTGATCCGGCGCCACTGCATGAGCTAAAGAGACGGAACCGTGAGGAATTGGAATGATGCTACGGACTACATATCTGCTGGTGTTGGCGCTTGGCTGTTTGGTATTCACCGCAGCCGCATCGCCGGCGGCGACCCGAGAATACTTCATTGCGGCAGAGGACGAAGTTTGGGACTATGCGCCCGCTGGTACAGATGTGACGCATCATGCCCCTTTACCGCCAGAAGTGGACGGTCATACGAAGTGGCACAAGACGCGGTTCATCGAATATACCAATGCAGAATTTCACACTCGCAAGGCACACCCCGCATGGTTAGGTATTTTGGGGCCGATCATCCGTGCAGAGGTCGGCGATACTGTCATTGTACAATTTAGGAATAAGGGGGATCGTCCCTACAGCATGCATCCGCACGGTCTCCGCTACACGAAGGACGACGAAGGAGCGTATTATCATCCGGCCGGACGGGGCGGACGCGTGAAGCCCGGCGAGAGCTATACCTATACGTGGATCGCTGATGAACGGAGTGCGCCGGGCCCCCGGGACGCCAGTTCGATCGTCTGGTGGTATCACTCTCACGTTGATGAGCCGGAGGACATCAATGCAGGACTGCTTGGTCCCATCATCGTGACCGCGCAAGGGAAAGCGCGGCAGGACGGTTCTCCAAAAGACGTTCAGCGCGAGTTTGTCACGTTATTCATGATTTTTATCGAAGCGGAACAGGCCCAATCCGACAAGCAGGGCGGCGTTGAAATGATGTCGATCAATGGCTACCTGTTCGGGAACCTAACGGGGCTGGACATCCACCAGGGGGAAACGGTCCGATGGTACGTCTTGGGAATGGGAGATGAGCGCGATCTGCATACCGCACATTGGCACGGCGAAACCGTTGAGTGGAATGGCCGACACACGGACGTGATCGAGGTCTTGCCGGCCACTATGGCAACCGTGAATATGGCCGCCGAAAACGTAGGGACCTGGATGTATCATTGTCATATGGCGGAACATATGAAGGGTGGAATGCACACGACGTTTACCATTCTCAAATAGATCGTCTCCGGACCCGACCTCCGCCTCAGGATCCGCCATCTTGCGCCGACACCTCATCCGGGTGCACCGGTGGCTCATCTCTTCTTCACATCGATAATCGCGCCATAGAGACCGCCTCGGATGAGCCTCAACGTAGGACGTACACCGATAGGCCACGAGTTGTAATTATGCTAATCGTCCGCGCGGTCGTGGACCGCCTTCTTATATGATAAATGAAAGGACCGCCATGCGAGCGATAGTCTATGCCATGATCGTCGTGTTCATGACGATCAACGCAGGCTGCCACACACAACCGGTGTTGACCGGCTCGTCCGATGATGCCGTGACATTCACGGCTCGGGATCATGCCTTCGACGGACCTGAAAGTATGGGCGCAGGTCATATCACCATGCGTCTCGTGAACCAGGGACACGATCCCCATCTTGCCCAATTGATCAAACTGACCCGAGGAAAGACGGCAAAGGATTTTGTCTCGGCCATCGAGGCGGAGCCGCTCGCCACACCGGCGTGGGCAGTCTATGCGGGAGGCCCGAATGCGGCGATGGGCAATGAAACCGCCGAGGCGACCCTTGATCTGAAAGCCGGAGACTATGTATTGATCTGCCAGGTGCCGGACCGGCAGGGAAAACCGCACTTCGCCAGCGGGATGATCAAGCCGGTACGGGTCATCGAAGATCAACGAAGACGACGCCTCCAAAACCCTGACCATGCGGACTCCGTGATACGCGCCCTCGATTTTCGCTTTCACGTCCAGCAACCGCTTCGAGCAGGAAAGCAGCGGGTCCGATTCGTGAATCGCGGAGTTCAGCCGCATGAGGCTGTTCTGGTTCAGCTCAATCCCGGCGCGACGCTGAAAGATTTCGTGGCGTTTTTTGAACCCAATGCCTCTGGTTCTCCCCCGGGGCGCCCTGTAGGAGGCATGGCCGGCCTGGAACAGGATCAGGAAGGAAGTTTCATGGTGGATTTGACACGAGGCCGCTACGGTTTGATCTGTTTCTTTGTCGACCCTGAATCCGGGATGCCGCACTTCGCAAGGGGCATGTCCACTGAATTCGATGTGGAATAGAAGCCGGGACCGACGCCGATAGTTTGACTAAACCATTTGGGGGAAATCCGTCTTGTCAAAGGCATGGCGGTATCCGGCCGCCTGCGGTTGTTTGATGGGGGCGCTCTCCACTTCGGCGATAACATCATACGCAGGGCCACTACGTGCCGCCGTTCGGGCAGACGCCCTGGCTGATTGAACACGACCTAGCTTGACTGCACGCTGCCCGTTGATTGCACTGTTCAACAGGAAAATGGAGAGGAACAGAACGAATAGATCGTGTGGTTCCTCCCAGGCTATCCTCGTGTCGGTGTCTGAATGTCCTGCTGAATGTGGTCGAGCAGCTTTGGCGACCAGTCTATAAATGCCCGGCCCCAAACCCAACCCGCCTTCCGGGTATCGATCCACACCCTCGTCGAGCCTGTACCGCCTTCTTCGAGCCACACCGTAATCGTCTCACCTCTACCCGTGAATTCAGAATGCCGGCCTCCTTGAAGGTGATGCCGATCTGGGCTGTCCTCAAAGATGTCCAAATTAAGCCGTTGAAATCCGTGGCGCGCCGCGTCCTGTACCTGAGCGAGCGGCGCATCATACGAACGCGACAGCGCATCGGAATCTCGCACGGGTGCTCGGGAACAGGATGAAAGCCCTACGGACGTGAGAAGCAACAGGATGACCACATACCAACAATGTTTGACCATAGGGTTGAAAATCCTTTATGTGCCTAATTGCCGTTCGCGGCTCATGGCAAGTTGTAAGACTGCCTTTCGATGAACTGTCACGCAAACGGCACCGGCAATCAACTCTCCATCATTTGCAATCGCGCCTCGAATTCGTGTCCGCACTTGACGCACCGAATACAATCCCTTTCCAGCGTTAATTCCTCCATCCGAACCGCCATTCCGCCGCAATCGGGACAGCGAGCCACATGGCGCCGCTGATCGTCCAGCGTTTCATACCGCGAACCATGAAGACAGTACACCGGGCTGCCGTCCAATTCCCACGGTTGCCCTGCCTTATCCACTTCCGGCAAGACGATATAGTGACGGCCGGCATACTCGGTAAGCGGCGGTCCTGTTGAAGCCTGGCGATAGATGAGCTTTCCGGACCGGGCCTCAAATAGACTATCTCCCTTCACAATCGCTTTGGTAGGACCCATGTACATCCTCCCTCGAATGGGGCTGCCACAGTGACTGCAGGCTCAGCCTCTCTTAAAAGGCCTACTTAGCGGGCAGCATGAGATAAAAGGTCACCGGAATGACAATGGCAGCACCCCAGGTCAACATTCTATTCCGAAAGGTATCGTTAATGCCGTAGACTAAAATAGTCGCGATCGCCGCATAGTAGATAAATGCGTTGCCTCTCGAATAGCCATGCGATTCTTCAGCCCATGCCACTGTCGGCAAGATCCAGAAGAGCGGTGCCCATAGCGCAGCGATGAGTCGGTTCATAGCGTCCTCCTTTGAAGGTGATGAAATGTGAGGGGCCGTCGAGAACTCGTCGAAGCAAACAGGGCTATATGGATAAGTATGCTAGCGGTACGAGACGTACTGCGAGGAAACGATAGATTAGCGAAGGACAGCCAAACTACCCCGGATCATCCATGGCTTACCCTCCTGAAGGGAAGCAATTGGAAAGCAAATCCGAGCATGGACCCCCCGGCCAGAGATGTCAATATCCAAGAAAATACCGATCGACTCACCCCGCAAGCGCGGATAAGGGCCACTGTATCTTTACAATTATGATGACGGTTAGTGAGGCGATTCTTTCGTAGCCGGCACATTTTGCCTAGGACTCTTTGGTACTTGATGAAAGAGCGATACAGCCCCCCGTACATTGACCATAGAGAGATTACTGCTAGACTTTTTGCATCTCTGATGGAGTTCCGGCATGGGTCCGATACGATTGAGTATTTTTGGACGTCTGACAATCGGGTTTTTGGCGATTATTGTTGTCATGGCGTCGGTCAGCATGTTTGCTCTTTACCAGATTCGTCAGATTATCGAACAAAGCACCTCATTGGTTGCGCACCATTATCCAGCGATCGATACAGCGAAATGGCTTCTCGCGAACATCTATGCGCAAGAGCGGAGCGACCGAGAGTATCTCGCCGTCGGCGATCACGTGTTCCTCGAGAAGTTCAATGAGGAAGCGAACGAGTTCCGACGAACCGTCGCCTCGTTGAAACATCAGGATGGGTCGCAGGATTCACGCCGGTTTCTGATCGAAGCGGAGGCCTTGCAGGAAAAGTATGCAGCGTTGTTCCATCGATATACGACACCGAAAGCATCGACGCCTCGTCAGAAACTGTCGGAGTATGAGAACCGACGGGAGGCCCTAATTGGCGAGATTTCGGCGGCACTCCAGTCATCATTAGACATCCATGAAACCCTGGTCGCTGCGGCGCTGAAAGACTCATTGCAGCGGTCGCAGCAAGCCGAGCGGCTCACAGCCTATCTGGGAATAGCCGCCCCCATATTAGGGATCGTGTTCGCGGGCGTGGCGACGTATACCATTGTGGCTCCTCTTCGACGACTGCAGGAACATATCCGAAAGATCGGCCTAGGTGAGTTCCGGAACGCCATTAATGTGCCGGTCCCGAGCGATCTGCGCGATCTCGTCGAATCCGTTCGATCGATGGCCACGAAACTACAAGAACTCGATGACATGAAGGCGGAATTCCTCTCTCATATGACGCACGAACTCCGCTCACCCATGACGGCCGTCCACGCGGGGACACAGCTACTACTGGAACAAATACCGGGCCCCATCACCGACAATCAGCGCAGCACGCTGCAAATTATGGAAGAAAGCAGCCGCGAAGTGATCAGCATGATCAGCGGCCTGCTGGATCTAGCCAAATTTGAGTCCGGCATGATGGTCTATCATCCCACGTCGATCGACCTCATGCGTAATGTCGACGCGGCGATTCAAAAAGTGCGGCTGCTCGCCGAGCGCGAACGCATCCGAATCATCGTCAATGCGCCCTCCGAACCGGTTCGTGTCCATGTCGATGAAACTCGCATCCAACAGGTCCTGGATAATCTCCTGTCTAATGCACTCAAGTTCAGCCCGGAAGGCGCACTAGTGTGTTTAAAACTGGAGCCGGACGTCGAGAAGAAGACGCTGCAGATTTCCGTGTCGGACACGGGGCGCGGCATCGCACCCGAATCACTTCCGCATATCTTTGAGAACTTTTATGGTGGTTCTACCGGCACGCCAAGCAAGGTGCCGGGCAGTGGAATAGGGCTCGCGCTCGCTAAAAAAGTGGTGGAGGGCCACGGCGGCCGGATTTGGGCCGAAAGTGAATTGGGGAAAGGTACAACGATGCGCTTTATTCTGCCGCTGGAGTCATAACGATGTCGATGATGAAATGCCGGCATGTGTCTACTGCGGCCGCTGTGGTGATCGGCGTGGTCAGTGTGGTCGGCTGCGCCACGACATCGTCCCAGCCGTCAAAGCCGATGTCCTCTTCATCTGACCGTCCGGCTGACCGTACCGCCGACCGTCCGGCTGCAGTCCTGAAACCTCGGCCATCGACCATCGAAAGCGAGAAACGCTTGTTGCTGTGCGGCCAGGAAGGATCGTGCGATCGGCTGCACTTTATGACGGCGCTCTCGACGCTACACACCAATTCCGATGCGGCAGTGGCCCACTTCCGAGAAGTCATCAGGACCGCGCCGAAAAGTACGGCGGCGAACCTAAGTAGGTCATGGCTGAACGTATTAGGGACCTCTTCGAGGCTGGAGGAGAAGCAAGTAATCACGGATACTATCGACTGGCTTCTTCTTGAGCTCTTGAATCGGGATAAGCAAGTAGAAGAACTGTCAAAGCAGCTCAACGCCTTAAAATCCGTTGATCTGGAGATGAAGGAACGAACATCTCGAATGAAGCCTCGAATCACTCCCCTACCCACGCTCGAGAGCGGACAGTGAAGTGCGTCGAACGCTCAAACCGTCTTGCCCTTCGACGTGAATGCGACTCTTTAGTTCTTGTAGACAGTTCACCGTCGTAGACGATCGTATTCATCGCCACCTACCACGAATTCCATCCGACGATTCCCAGACAGAGCGGCTGAGGAATCTACCTTTGTCGAATGGACCAGGGTACGGTTCGGATCGACTGAAACAACATCCGAGAGAGCCTCAAGCATCCAGCATTCCGACTCACTGGTGAATGAATCCATGGGACACCAGACAATAGAAGTAGACCTCACATCTCGACTCCGCCTGCCTTGTACCGTACGTCCCCGCCATTTTTATAGAAAAATGATGGTCATACAGGTGAAGCTTTTCAATAAAGATGCCCCTACACCAACACAGCATGGCACACATCTGCTTTCTGTCCTGAATCCTGCACATAACCGCGCGATGCTTGAGGCCATCCGAACTTACCGTTAGCGATGCCTGCTTGACGAGGACTTAGAACGCCGGCACGCGCGAATTCTCATCCTTACGCAGCCTGCGCATCATCCTATAGAGACCTGCGATAGGGTTGAGGGGGGAGTATTCCTGCGGTGTCTACGAGCCAGCTCCATCCGGCCTGATTCCTGTCGAACACTCCCTTGGCTTAGTATCCATCCCCTCGCTAGATGGATCTCAGAGGGGGCGGCCAACCCATATGAAACAAGGCCTGCACAAAGGACACTTGGGTGGCACGCTGAACCCGGATAACGTCTTATTCACGGCCGTATGGCTCTTGCACATCGCTGTCGCCCCGTTCACTTACTTCCATGGAGGGGGATCATGAAAGCTCTTAGACCTTCACTTCACAGAATGGCGGGTACGTACGTGTTGGGTGGCACCGTCCTGCTGCTATGCGGGCCATTGACGGCGTGGGCTGAACCGGCCCCGAAGCATACGGCGCTCGATCCACCGTCAGCGATGTCCCACCCTCACGCGAGCTGGACCGAACAGCTGAAAGGGCAGACCGTCCTTGAGGACGTGCTCGAGGGGCGACCTGAACGGGCCGCGATGGTCGAACGTCAGCACGAGCGCATTATGGTGCAACTGAACCAAGATGCGGCGATGCAGCATACCGGTGGCGGTTACAACAATATGGCGATGATGCACCAATATGGCGCCGGCGGGCAGGACCTACTGCTCATGTCCGACCAACGGACTGAACCGGTTGCTCGAGAAGGTGGCCGATGTCCCGCCCAAGCGCCGGTGCGGTCCTATGATATCTCGGCCATCAACGTCGAAATCTCGCTCAACCAGTGGCTGGATTTCTACCCGGGGTATATGTACGTCCTCACCGAGAATGTCGACAAGGTGCGTGAAGAAGAGGAAAAGAACAAGGCGGCGCGTGAGATGGAGGGGTACGACCCCGGTGGAGTCATCAATGGCTTGCAGAGCCAATGGATTCAACCGCTGGTCATTCGGGCGAACCAGGGCGACTGCGTCAAGATCAAGCTGCAGAACAAACTCGAGGGTGGCGAGGAAGTCAGCCTCCACATTCATGGGTCCAGCATGATCATCGGCACGACGGGAAAGGCGGCGACGACGACGAACACTGAGTCGATCGTCGCACAAGGGGCGAGCCAAGACTTCGAATGGTATCTCCATCCCACAATTCAGGAAGGCGCCCGGCAGTTCCACAGTTACAGCAACGACCGGGAATTGACCGTCATGGGCCTCTTCGGGACGTTTGTGGTGGAGCCGAAAGGGTCCGAATACCTTGAACCGGTCGGAAGCGGTGACCCCACGCCGATGACCAGCGGCTGGCAGGCGATCATTCGGAACGGAACCGGTCCGGACTTCCGGGAATTTGTCATCATCTATCATGAAGTCGGCGACGAAGCCTTCCGCCCGGTCAACAAGAAAGGCGAGTTTCTCCCGCAACGCGATCCACTCACCGACACGTACCGGCCCGGCGGGCGCGCGCTCAATTACCGCAGCGAGCCGTTTGGGATTAACCAAATGCACCTGCAGCATGAGTACTTCGGCTTCGAAGATGAATCGCTGGGGTATAGCTCCTACACATTCGGAGATGCCCCCACGACCATCCCGCGATCCTACATCGGCGATCCGGCGAAATATCGCTTGGTGCATGGCGGGTCGGAAGTGTTCCACTCGCATCATCCACACGGAGGCTCGATCCGGTGGCCTCGCAGCCCGCGAGCCATCGACGAGATGCCCCTGTGGCACACCGCAAAGAATGGACCCGTCAAATATCCCGTGATTCGCGCGAAGACCGACCGCGTGGATACGGAAGTGATCGGGCCGTCGGAGGCGCTCGATCTCGAGACCGAGTGCGGGTCGGGGCTGTGTCAGCAACTGTCGGGCGACTTTCTGTTTCATTGTCATGTCGCGCACCATTACGTCTCCGGGATGTGGGGCTACTGGCGCGTCTACAACACGCTGCAGCAGGGGGACTATCACAATGACGTCATGCCGGATCTGCGCGAATTGCCCGACCGCCAGGGCCGCATCAAACCCGGTGTGACGTCGGATGCGCTCGTCGGCAGGACCGTCGACTGGTTTGGAAAAACCTTCCAGATCGTGGACAAGGGAAAGTCCAATTGGAAGTCCAATCCGGCAGTGGTGACTATTAAGGATTGGGTGGAGATGCAACTACCGACGCAGGGAAAGCCCGGTCATAAAGACGATGAGAAGGCCCAGATCGTCGCGTACGATGCGACGGTGCTCGATTGGACATGGGAAGGCCACCGGGCAATGACCGAAAAAGAAAGCACGATCGTGAACCCCAAGTATAAATCAAAAACTCCGGGACAGCGGCAGCCCATTTTGTTTGAGCCGACCACCGGGAAAGTCGCATTCCCGCACTTGCGCCCTCATTTTGGAAAGCGCGTCATCTTCTCGCCCGGGCATGTAGGCGCCCCGTGGCTGGAGCCGATCCACGTCGACGAGAATGGGGAGCGGACGGCTGAGAATGCGAAGCCGGGAGAAAATGGCCGGTGGAGCTTGTGTCCCGAAAATGCCGGCCGCAAATACTACAACATTCACTTTATCAAGCTGCCCATCACCATGTCGAAGAAGCAGGGCAAGGAGCCGCCGCTGGTCGATCCCACCGGACTCATCTATGTGCTCCACGAAGAAGAAGCGGCCGTGCGGGCCAACGACGACCTGAAGTACCCCCTGGTCTACCGCGCCAACATATACGACTGTGTCGATTGGATGTTGACCAGTGAATGGGAGGACGACGATTACACCAATTTCCAATCCTCGAAAATCAACATCCATCCCCATTTCCTCCAGTTCGATAATCAGGCGTCGGACGGTGTCATCACCGGTATGTCTTACGAGCAGTCGGTCCGTCCCTTTACAATGCTGGAGAAGAAGACCAAAAAGGGCCTGCCTGCGCCAATGAACTCCGTCATAACGGCACCAGCGAAGAAAGGCGCGGCGAGCATTACGGTCAAGAACGCGGCTCAGTACCATGTCGGGACCGAACTGCTGGTCGGCGCCGATAATGTGAAGGGCAATGAAGTGGCGCGAATCAAGGCGATTAAGGGGAACACTATCACGTTCCAAAAGCCGCTTCGGTTCGACCATCCGGCTAACGACATCGTGACGGTGGAATTCGTACGGCAACGGCTCTGGGCGGATTCGGATGTCGGAACGGTCTTCTGGCACGACCACGCCTTCGGGGCGACCACCTGGCCGCATGGCGGTTTCGGAACCCTGCTGATCGAACCGGTTGGGTCGACCTATCATGATCCCAAGACCGGCAAGGAAATCCGGAGTGGCCCCATTGCCGACATCCGAACGTCGGAACCGGTCGGATATGGTGTCAATGGCAGCTTCCGCGAATTGATGGTGCAAGTTCACGATACGGTCCCGCACACGGTCAATATCGTGACTGCCGGCAATCCGCCGGGCCAGCCGATTGAAGTGGCCTTAGAAGCCGGCAAGACGGTGTCGTTCATGATGCCCGAGAAGATTGCGATGACGCCGATGCCGTTCCTGAACGGTGGGACACACACGACCGGGAGCGGCCTAAACTTCCGGGCGGAGCCTATTGCGCAGCGATTGGCCAATAACCCGGATGCCTCACAAGTCTTCAACAGTGCCATCCATGGAGATCCGGATACCCCGCTGCTGCGCGCATATCTTGGAGACACGATGGTCTTCCGGCTGCTGCATTCCCTTATGAACGAAACGATGACTTGGACGCTGTCGGGGCATACGTTTCTCACAGAACGGTACGCGGGGGATGCGAATAGGAAAAATTCTATTCATATCGGCATCGCGGAACGGTACGACTTGGTCGTGCCGCAAGCCGGAGGGCCAAGGCTTCAGCCGGGCGATTATATCCACTTCAATGGGCGCTCCTCTAAATTCTCTGAAGGTGCGTGGGGCATCGTCCGCGTGTTAGACAAGGAAGTGCCTGATCTTCAGAAACTTCCAGCCGGCTATTCGGCACGAAACGAACTGCCGAAGGCGCAGGCCGTCTGCCCGGAAGATGCGCCCGTCAAGACCTTCAACGTGATCGCGCAAGACTTCCCGAGCATGAAGTTCAATCCGAACGCGCCCGAAACAATCGAGGTCGACTTCGAGCGAACGATCCAGATAGCGAACGCCGATGCCAAAATCTACACGCTTGAAGAGGACGTCTCGAAGGTCGCAGAAGGCGTGCAACCCATGCCGCTCACGATTCGCGCGAATATTGGAGACTGCATTAAGGTCAATCTGAAGAACAAGATGAAGGAGAGCCATGCGAGTTTCTCGGCCATCGGACTCGCGTTCGATCCGAAGGACTCGCTGGGCGCGAACGTCGGGAAGAATCCGGGCGATCAGACTATTGCCCCGGGAAGTGACCGCACCTATACCTACTATGCCGATCCGTTCCTGGGCGAGACGAGTTCGCTGGTCTGGGACTGGGGGAATGTGATGCTGAATCCGCGCAACGGCCTGTTCGGCGCCGTCATCATCGGTCCCAAAGGATCGAAGTACCGGGATCCCAAGACGGGCGCGGATATTTCGACGAAGAACAGTTGGACGGCGGATGTGATCATCGATCGAACCATCCCGGGAAACGAGATGCGCATGAACTATCGCGACGTGGCACTCTTCTTCCAGGACGAGGACAATATCATCGGCACCAGCTTCATGCCGTATGTGCAAAACGTCGCGGGACTCACCGGGGTCAATTACCGTTCGGAACCGTACAAATACCGGGAGGAAGTTGGCTGTTCACTGGGCAAGATGTTTCAGCCGTGTACGGCCGACAAGCCGGAAGACCCGGTGACGCCGACCATCGAGGCGCACGCCGGCGATCCCGTGCGGATCCATGTCTTCGGCGCGAACAACGAACAAAATCAGATGTTCAGCGTTGAGAAGCATGAGTGGCCGATCGAGCCATACATGCGCGGCGCCGATGAGATCAGCGTCGTGGAATTCAGCGGTTCGGAAGTGATCGATGCATTTATTGGATCCGCCGGCGGTCCGTATAAATTACCGGGCGACTATGTCTGGAGCAACCAACGGTTGCCCTACTCCCAATCGGGGCAATGGGGCTATTTCCGGGTGCTGCCGGCCGATGACCAGCGGCTGCTTCCCTTGAACCGCGGCGGAGTGGACGTCAAGAAAGCCGCTGCCGAGGATCAAGGCGCCGAAGCGTTTCCTGTTGCCATTCGGTAGACGGGGTACGGTCAGTCACAGCAATGCAGTCCTCAGGCACTTTGGACTGGCCTCCTTACCCTGAGGGCTTCCCGATGGGAGGTCATATGGTGACCTCCCATCGGCTCTTCATCCGTAGCTGCGATCACCAAAAGACAGTGAAGTGGCCGCTGATTCGGCAGGCCGTAAACGAATGCCGGTCCAACGAGGGCGAGCTGGGAGGACCGCGAACGGCTGGGCCATCCGTTCGCGATCTAATGCTCAAGGAGGAACATTATGTCCAAGGTTTTGCGAACGGTAATGATGGTCGCTCTTGTATTCGTCGGTCTAAGCTGCGCCCAACGCGACGTGTCGAGGGCGCCCGGCTTGCCGTGGATGAACACGAACCTCACGCCGGAACAGCGCGCCGACCTGCTGATTCCGCGGATGACGCTCGAACAGAAGGTTCAGCAGCTCTCCAACGACACGCGGCCTGCGGAGAATCCTGCGAACCGGCCGCCGGGGTGTGAATTCACGCCGATCGGGCGTCACATCCAAGGTATCCCCGAACTCAAAACCCCAACCGTACGCATGATCAACGGCGGCACCGGGGTCCGCGGGGGTGACTGCCTCCCTGAGCCTGTGGCGACTGGGCTGCCGTCAACCCCGGCCAGCGCGGCGACGTTCAATCCTGAACTGAACCGTCGATTAGGCGATATCCTGGGCGATGAAACCCGGCGCGACGGGCACCAGGTCATGCTCGCGCCCGGTATGAACTTGCACCGTCATCCCTACGGTGGACGTAATTACGAATACCAAAGCGAGGACCCGTACCTGTCAGGGGTGATGGCAGTGGAACAGATCAAAGGCATCCAGGCCCATGGCATCCACGCGAATGCGAAGCACTTCGCCGGCAACGAGCAGGAAACACAGCGGCGCCAAATGGCCACCGTCATCCCACCACGCGCGCTGCATGAGTTGTACCTGCTGCCGTTCGAGATGACGGTCAAGGAGGCTCAGCCAGCCTCCGTCATGTGCGCCTTCCCCGAAATCAACGGCGTCTCCGCGTGCTCAAGCCAGGACCTACTCAAGACGACACTGCGCGAACGTTGGGGATTCGGAGGATACGTCATCACCGACCGACGCGCGGTGCACGACGTCGCCCCCTCGATTAAGGCGGGGGTGGACTGGGAGCTGTCCCATATCACACCCCTGCATTATTCGCTCGATCCGCAGCCAGGGCAGCGCGGGAATCCGGGCAGCGAAGGCATCAGGGCCGCGCTCGCCAACGGCAGCATCACGGTCAGCGACCTCGACCAGATGCTCCGGCGTCGTTATGTCCAGATGTTCAAGTTCGGGCACTTCGACACAAACTTCGATGCGCTCTACGGGTCAGTTCCCGACTTCGCCGCCCACGGCCGGGTGGCTCGCGAGATTGCCGAGCAGGGGATCGTCCTGCTCAAGAATGAGAACAACTTCCTGCCGCTGAACGCGACGAACATCCGATCGGTCGCGCTCATTGGCGCACAGTGGTACGCCGGCATGGCGAAGTTGCCGCCGCGGTCCGTCAGGGCCAACAACACGAACGTCGTCGCTCCCTACACGGTCACGCCACGGCAAGGCCTCGAGAACGTGCTGAGGGCGATGGGCTCCTCAGCCACGGTGACATACCAGAGTGCAGGCGGGACCGGACGTGCAGCTGCCCGAGCCGCCGCTGACGAAAGTGCAGCTGCCCGAGCCGCCGCCGAGGAAAGTGCAGTTGACCGAGACGCCGCTGACGAAAGTGCAGCTGACCGAAACGTCGCTGTCGAAAGTGCGGGCGGGACCGGAAGCAAAGCTGACCGTGACGCCGCTGTCGAACTGGCGAAGAAGTCGGACGTGGTGATCGTAATGGTGGGGGACAACCCGCACGAGCTGTGCGACCGGGAGTCTCTGAGCCTGCCGATCATCCCGCCCGCCGATGTCAATTTCTGTGCGTATGACGAATTGAACGAGGGCGAGTATGATCTGCCCAACCCGCCACGAGGCGGGGGAACCAACCAAGAAAGGCTCATGAGAGAGCTGACTGCCGCCCCAGGTGTGGCGCAGAAGATGGTGGTCGTGCTCAAGACCGAGGGTATGGTCTTGATGCCGTGGCTCGACAAAGTGCCGGCGCTGCTCGAGGCCTGGTATCCGGGGCAGGAGGACGGCAACGCCGTTGCCAACATCCTCTTCGGCGTGCGCAATCCGTCCGGCAAGCTGCCGATGACCTTCGGCAATTCGGAACGGGAGGCTGCTTATGCCACAGAGGCGCAGTTCCCCGGCCTTTGGGTTCCTCCCCCGCATTGGTTGAACCGGCAACGGTTCTCCGCGCAGTACACGGAAGGGCTGCAGGTGGGCTACCGGTGGTACGAGGCCAACAACGTGACCCCGGTGTTCCCGTTCGGGTTCGGTCTGTCATATACGACGTTCGTGTACAGTGGTCTTTCAGTCGGAAGCACCTTTCAGCAGACGGGTCACGCCGTGGTGACGGTCACGTACACGATCACCAACACGGGCCCCAGGCAGGGGGCTGAGGCCTCGCAGGTTTATGTCACGCTGCCCGCGGCGGCGGGTCAACCATCCAAGCGGCTGGTCGGGTTTCGGAAGGTCGATCTGATGCCAGGCGCGAGCCAGACGGTGACCCTCACCATCGACTCGTCCGCGTCGAACCATCCGCTCTCCTACTGGGTGCCCGAGAACGACGCGCCGGTACCAGGGTGGGGGCGCGGCGGCTGGGTGACAGCTCCGGGGGACTACACCGTCCACGTTGGAACCTCCTCGGCCGAGACCCCACTCGAACAGACCATCACTCTTGGCTCTCCCAATCCGTCGGCGACGGTTCCGTCGGCACCGGGCGCGCCGTCCAGCAGTCCTCAACTCCTGATATTCGACAGCGCACATGTGGCGCGCGTACGTGATAGTTTGCGTCGGGGAGAACCACAGTTCAGGACCGCGCTGACGGCGCTCGAAGCGGACGCGAACCGCGCGCTGAGCGTCGCGCCGATGTCCGTGATGGACAAGGACATCACACCGCCGAGCGGCGACAAGCACGACTACATGAGCCAGGCGCCGTACTGGTGGCCCGACCCGTCCAAACCGGATGGCAGACCGTACATTCGCCGGGACGGCCGGCGGAACCCGGAGATCGATCGAATCACCGATCGCGAGAATCTCGAACGCCTCACCGATACCGTCTCGACGCTCGCGCTCGCCTTTCATTTCACCGGCCGCGAACAGTACGCGCAGCACGCCGCGCGACTCGTTCGGGTCTGGTTCCTCAATGCGGCGACGCGGATGAATCCACACCTGCGGTTTGGGCAGGGTATTCCGGGCATCGCTGAGGGGCGAGCGGCCGGTATCATCGAGACCCGGTTCCTGCCGGCGATCATCGATGGCGTGATACTTCTGCAAGGCTCGTCGGTGTGGAGCGCGCCAAACGACACGGCATTCAAGGACTGGATGCGGGACTACCTGAAGTGGCTCCTCGAGAGCTCACTTGGACGCGACGAGGCGCGCAGGGGAAACAATCAGGAGACCTGGTACGACGTGCAGGTGGTCTCTCTCGCCCTCTATACCGGGCAGCCCGAGGTGGGGCGGACGAACTTCGAGCAGGCGAAGGCCGACATCCGCGAGGAATTCGAGCCGGACGGCAGGCAGCCGCGCGAGCTCGAACGCACACGCGCGTGGGACTACAGCACTTTCAACCTCACCGCCTTCACGCAATTGGCTGCGCTCGGCGACCGCGTGAATGTGGACCTCTGGCACTACCGCACCGCAGATGGACGCAGCCTGCGCCAGGGTCTCGACTTCCTGGTGCCATTCGCAACGGGCGAAAAGCGCTTCCCGTACATGCAGATCACAGAATTCCGTCCATCACTCCTCCACGTGCCCCTTCGACGGGCTGCAATCGGCTTGAACGAGCCGGAGTACCGGGATCTCGCGCGACAAATCGGGGGTGAGACGCCAAGGCTGGAACTGACCCTCCCTTGATACGGGTTCAGTACGGACGTCCATGCACCAGCGTCGGGGCTTTCAATCACACAAAAGCGTTCTAATTCGGCGAGACTGCAACAGCGAACCTTGCCCATAGTCTTCGAGACATCATCGTCACATTTACCGACATAATTTCTCAACACCAACCCTTTAGATACTGTCAACGATTCCTTCGATTCTTTCAGCGAGCAATGACTCCGCCACGATTGCACGTTTCGCCTCAACGCTGAAATCCATCACATCAACACAGGACTATAAGGCCACCCTGGAGATGCTAAATACTCGCATGTGTAAAAAGCTCGCACTCCCGGAAGAAGGACACGTTCATAGCGACACGCATCCTGATCTCCATACTGCCTTTCATCGGCTCGTGATCTTTATCGTGGTAAGCCGTCTGGATCAACGAGAGGGACAAAACGGACACGGCCAAGATCACTGCGAGTATAGCCATCAGCCGTGCGCCGATAGAGGACGAGATGCTGTTCGGCTCTGCCGACGGGAAGAAGCAATCGTCCCCCGCTGGCCAGTTGTTCCAGTAAGGCATGCGGAATGTCTAAAGAGGCGGCCGTGACGATAACAGCCTGGAATGGCCCTGCTTCAGGCCATCCACCGAAGCCATCCCCGACTCGCGTGTGCACATTGGTGTAGCCGAGTTCCGCGAGCGTGGCGGCCGCCTCCTCCGCCAGCGCCTCTACTATTTCAATCGTGAAGACTTGAGCCGCAATTTCCGCCAGAATGGCCGTCTGATAGCCCGACCCCGTGCCAATCTCCAGGACGTGATCCCCCGGCTTCAGCTCAAGCGCCTCGGTCATGAACGCCACGATGTACGGCTGCGAGACGGTCTGACCGTAGCCGATCGGCAGAGGTCGATCGGCATATGCCAACGGGAGGGATTCCTCGGGAACAAAGCGATGACGCGGCACCCGCCGCATGGCCTGGATGACAGCACGATCGCCGATACCTCGTTCGATGATCTGCTCTTTGACCATGTGGTCGCGTCTGAGGTCGAGTGGGAGATCGGTGAAGGACGGCGCGCTCGACTCGACCACCCAACACGCTCCACAGACCAGCTGAACGAGAAGGAGCAAGGTCGCGCGGCTCATGGTTGCAGGCGTACAGGAGCTGACCTTGAGGAGTCATCGTCTCGTCTAGTAAGCAGAATTGTAACATGATCCCCGGAAGGAGGCGGAGACCACCGTCTCATGAGACAATCTGGACTGTCTCGATAAGACCACGCCCTCTGCGCTATGCGCTTAAGCGGCTGACATCGCGGCACGATCACGGAGATCGCCTCAGGCATGCCCAATGAATGAAGGATAGGGCACTGCGCAATAGTCCGGAGAAACGGAGGCATCCCATGATGTGTTCGACATGTCAGAACAGCTTAGTAGCGACTGAAATCCGGGACCGTGATGGAATACCCTTTGTCCTCTGGGAGTGCCCGCGCGTCCACAGAATCCTGCCCCAGGTGACGGGCAAGCCAGGGGGACTGTGGAACAGCCTACGTCCTGCCTCGTTTATTCTCGTGCCGGCACTCATCGCCGTCGTAACGATGCTGTTTACTTAAGGGGCTGTTTGCATGGAGACCGGCAGCAGCGTACGGCTAGGCACCCCTCCGCATGAAGTCAAGCGTTGATGGGGAAAAGGCGAGTCATGCATGGAGTGAGATTATGTCCCTTCGTTCACGGATTTGCCTTCTGACAGTTTATGTAGGAGCGCCGTCATTTCATCCATCTTGCGAGCTCCATCCCCGAGTTCACGTTCCATTCGTTCAATGAGCTGCAGACAGACCTTGAGTGACTCGATTAGCTGCTCCTGACTCATCGTGGGCAGCTTCTGTTCGATTTCGTGCCAATCCATTCACCATACCTCCCTGTCATTTCCTGTCGTAAGGCCAGAACGCTCGTGTCGAGCTGTATCTTTTCCGGAAAGTCACAAGAATTCTAGCATGATCCCTCGGAGGGGGGCGCCGTTCTCTTCCAGCAATGCCTTCTGGTGAAAGGTGATAAGACGATTGTGGCTACTCTGGAGAAATGAGCGTAACGTGGACTATTCATCAACGCCTGCTGGACAACCGATACTTACTCAGGCAGGACTTTTCTCGTTCCGTCAGTCTAAACATCCTGTTTCATACCGCTCACTGGATGCAGAGCCGTCACGCGGACTGTGCGCCCCCGGTAGGGTACGGCTCGTCCTCGAATTTCAGCTCGAAACGTCAGGCCATTTTTCTTCCGGCACACGGCTTCGTACCGCATCTCGTCTCCCGACAGATTCATGCGGCGGGCGACGTCCCGAAATTCCGGCGGGTGAAACTCAGCGGGGGCCATGCCTATGACTTCCTGCCGCTCGTAGCCGAAGAGACTCAGAAATGCCTGATTGACGTCGAGAACATGACCATTCTCACTGAGCGCAATCGCCTCAAACGCCGCCTCCGTCAGGATACGAAAACGCGCCTCGCTCTCCTCCAGCGCACGAGTCAGCTGCCGCAGCTCGATCGCCCGCTTCAACCACGCCGAGAGGAACACACGGTCGAGTGGTTTTTGGAGAAAAGCATAGGCGCCGCTCTCCAGCGACTTAACCGCCAAGTCATGTTCGCCGTGCGCGGTCATCAGCAGGGTGGGAGTGCTCGGCCGCATCTGACGAATCTGTTGCATCAGCGCGAGGCCATCCATGCCGGGCATCTTAATATCCGTGACGATCGCATCATAGTCGACAACTTTAATCCGCTCCAACGCCATCTGACTGGACGGGGCCGTGTCAATTACCGAGTCCGGCAAACGAAGCTGAATCGCTTCGGGGAGGATGACCAGAAGGTCGGGATCGTCATCGACGATGAGAAGACGGCTGGGCATGTAAGGCCCCCTACGACACCATGAGACACTACCAAGGCATGATGTAGATGTAACGGTAAGAATACCTGTTGGAGGCCTATCATGTCACGTGGCTTAGGCTCATAAAAGATCTCTGTAAGGGCCTGGATGAATATGCGCGGTGGAAGGCAAGCCGCTGTTAAAGAAAAGGTGAGCCGCAACGTTCACATGAGACATCAGCGGGACTGCACCGGGTTTTCCCACGTCAACGTTCCAAGGATTAAATGACGCGGATGCGACGTGAGCGGATGCAACCTGAATGGATGACGAAGATTCATACCATCATCGCACACGTCCTCGACCCGGCTCTTGAGTCGCAAGGAAGTCTGCTGCTACTGTATCGGGTGGGAGCCCACACGGCAGGTTAGTGCCTGTTTCTTGGTAAGAGTCCGTTTTTCGCCCGTAGTGAGTACCGGTCCTTTTTCAATGACAGAATGAGGTATCTATGTCAGTGGCCTCGATAATGCTCCCACTCGGAACAGCCGCTCCTCAGTTCGCGTTGCAGGATGTCGTGAGCGGGCAGATCTATTCACTCGACTCGTTTACCGGAAAGCCCGCATTGCTGGTCATGTTCCTCTGCCGCCACTGTCCGTATGTTCAGCACATCGAGCACGAGATCGCCAAGATTGGACAAGACTACGTGGACACAGGGCTTGGCATCGTCGGGATCAGCAGCAACGATCCTGCCCACTATCCGGATGACGCGCCGGAGCGCCTCAAGGAAATGGCCCAACGCCTCGGATTTCGATTTCCCTTTTGCTTCGATGAGACCCAAGAAGTCGCGAAGGCGTACAAGGCCGCCTGCACGCCGGACTTCTATCTCTTTGACGCCGAGCGCCGGTTGATCTACCGCGGACAATTCGACGACAGCCGACCCGGCAGCAACAAGCCGGTCACCGGCCGCGATCTGCGCGCAGCGATCGATGCCGTGCTCGCCGGAAAGCCGGTCGACCGCAACCAGAGGCCCAGTATCGGCTGCAGCATCAAGTGGAAGCGCGGCAACGCCCCTGCGTGAGCCTTCAAGAAATGTAATATGTTTCGGTCTCAGCTTCCGGCGCGATGGAATCCGGTCATTCCTTTTCTTGGCATCATCCTCTGCCTGTGTCTCGCGTCCTTCGTGGCCTGTGACGCACCGAGGCAAACCGTATTCCTCACCGCAGAAGACTACCGGTTTGTGCCAGACTTCGTTCAGGTGAAAGCGTCATCTCCTCTCAGGCTCTCGGTCTACAACGCCGGCCGGGAAGTCCATGAGTTCGACAGCCCGATCCTGACGTACGCCGCCGAGACACCGCCATCTCGGGCGACCGATGAGCCTGCCGATTCCTCCCCCACCATTCTTCGCCCCGGGCAGTCCCTTCGGATTGTCCTTGCCCCTCCACCGGGGACCTATCTCTATTCCTGTCGCCGCAAAGGTCACGCAAACATGGCGGGCACACTGATCGTCGATTAGGCGGGCGCCGGCAAGGTGAAGGTTCTTGAGCGTGCCGTAAACTCGCCATTTCATTCCCGTCACCTTCTTCTGTGCCACAGCCGTGCTGCTTTACGAGAGACGATAAACCCTATAGGTTATATCCGCCTGTAGACCTTCACCTGACACGACACCATGTCTGACGCACCTACATTGAGGGCATCCACCTTCCGGTTCCTACCTCTCGGCGATGCAGCCGTCACGATCGAATTCGGAAACGAGATCAATCCGACGTTGAACGCGCACGTCATTGCATTTGCCGACACCGTGCGCGCACAAGCCTGGGAGGGCGTCTTAGACGTTGTCCCCACCTATCGCTCGGTGACGATTCATGTCGATCCCCTGTACTTGGACGTGAACACCTTGATGGACCGCCTGTGCCGGCTTTCCCACACGAACTCATGCCAGGCGACATCGTCCGGCCGGCGTCACACGATCCCGGTGTTGTACGGAGGCCCGTATGGCCCAGATCTACAAGACCTCGCGGCCTTTGCCAAAATGTCTGTCGCCGATGCCATCCGATTGCACGCTTCCGTCGAGTATAGGGTGTACATGCTCGGCTTTAGTCCTGGATTTCCCTATCTCGGTTCGGTGCCGGAGCCATTGGCCATGCCTCGCCTGGCGGCACCGCGCATCACGGTACCGGCCGGCTCAGTCGGGATTGCCGGAAGCCAAACGGGTATCTATCCGACGTCAACACCGGGCGGATGGCGCCTGATCGGATGCACCCCGGTCTCCCTCTATCGTCCGAACGACCCCCGACCGTTCCTCCTGAATCCCGGGGATCTGGTCCGGTTCGAGCCGATAGCCCCACAGGACTTCGATCGCATTCGAGGTGGACTGCATGATGACGCGGATTGATTTGAACAGCGACATGGGGGAAAGGGACACGCCTGAAGGGCGCGCCATCGACGCGGACATGATGCCGCTCATCACGTCGGTGAATATTGCGTGTGGGGGACACGCAGGGACACCGGACCTCATGCGCCGGACAGCACAACTCGCAGCGGAGTATGGCGTAGGCATCGGGGCGCACCCAGGATTCCGTGACCCCGCCCACTTTGGACGAACGGAACCGATCGTCTCCTCGCAGGAAATCAAAGTGCTCGTCATCACTCAGGTTGAAGCGCTGGCTAACGTGCTGGCACGCGAGGGCCTCACGATCAAGCATGTGAAACCCCACGGGGCGTTGTACAACATGGCCGCCAGAGATTCCTCAGTCGCCCAGGCCATCGTGAACGCGGTGCAAGCTATCGATCGCACGTTCCTCCTGTATGCCCTGGCAGCCTCGGAACTCACTAAAGCGGCGCGGGCGGGGGGTCTCACTGTCGTTGAGGAAGCGTTTGCAGATCGAGCCTACCGGGCGGATGGCAGGCTCGTGCCACGGTCAGAGTACGGCGCCGTGCTGCAGACAGAGGAGGACGTTCGACGGCAGGTTCGCCAACTCATGAGGGGTTATGTGATGAGCATCGATGGGGCCTCGTTGCCGGTCCGAGCCGACAGCGTGTGCCTTCACGCCGATACATTCGATGCCGTTCCTCTCGCATGGATGATCCGCCATGAATTCGAGTCGGCGGGCATTCGTGTCGCGGCGGTGCACAATGAACATGCGTGAGCCAGCCCATATTACAGTGGTCAAGCCGGGGTGGTTTACGACCGTGCAAGACCTGGGTCGATACGGTTATCAGCAGTATGGCGTTCCCGTCAGCGGCGCGATGGACCGATATTCATATATCGTCGCCAATCGACTGGTAGGCAATCGAGATCGGGACGCCGCGCTGGAAATTACCCTCAAAGGTCCGGAACTCCTGTTTGAACAGGATACGATCGTTGCCGTGACGGGAGCCGATCTCACGCCGTCCGTGAATGGCATCGGCATGCCGCTCTGGGCCAGCGTAGTGGTAAAGGCAGGCAGTCGACTCGCATTCGGAGCACGCCGTGCAGGGGCTCGCAGCTACCTGGCCATCGCCGGCGGCATCGATGTGCCTGTCGTATTGGGAAGCCGGTCAACCCATACATCCAGTCAGACCGGCGGAATGAAAGGCCGTGCGTTAACACAGGGTGACGTGTTGATAAGCGGAGCGAAGTCCTCGCACAGGAGCACGAGGATCGGGCGGTCTATTCCGGGGAGCTTGCGTCCCGCCTACTCGTCCCGCACCACTCTTCGCGTCCTGCCAGGCCCGCAACGCGCCTCCTTCTCGGAACAGACGCTCGAAGTGCTCACGACAAACGCTTACCGGCTCTCCAGCCAATCGGATCGTATGGGATACCGTTTAGAGGGGCCCAAGCTAACGCACGCGGGAACGGGGCAGTGCATTTCGGATGGAACAGCGATGGGCGCCTTGCAGGTCCTTCCGAATGAACAGCCGATCCTCCTGATGGCGGATCGACAAACTACAGGCGGGTATCCGAAGATCGCGGTCGTGATTTCAGCGGACCTCCACCTGGCCGGGCAATTGATGCCTGGCGACACGGTCGAATTCAGAACGACCACCCTCCCCGAGGCCCTGGCAGCCATAAAGGCGCAATCGCACGAGTTAAACCAGACGATCCCGGCGTACCGTCCGCTCTGTGCGGAAAATGGCTGAAGCCGCACCGACTTCAGGGCTCTTCATCTTCGGCATCCTCGATTGCCTGCTTGATCGACATGACGAACGCCTCCGGCTGCGCCAGAGCATTCTCCGTCAGCTGAAATTCTGAAACCAGCACCCCCGCCTTGTCGACAATGATCAAACGATAGCCTGGGTTCACTCAGCTAATACCCGCGCCCGGTGCTGCCTCCGCGTCCCATGCGATCCAGTGGAAGCGCCTCGTACCGTTGCTTTAGATCCGGATGCTCGTTGAGATAGCGCTTCACCGCCGCCTCGTCGGCGAAGACCTCCGGGCTGCGTTTCCGATACTCGTCAATGGTCAAATCATACTTCTCGAGAAGCTTGCCGAGTTTCGAGTTGATATCCGTTCCCATTTCGCGCATCTGTTCGGGCGACGGCCGCTGTCCTTCCTTGAACCGCTCGCCACCCGCAAAGTAGTTCGTCATCATCTCGCCGATATCAATGCGTGCGTTAACGAACCTTTCGACATCAGCCGGTTCTGCGGCAAGGCCGGGGCCCGCGAACAGGGCGAGACCTAAAGAGATTCCGATGATGTGACGTGTGAGATTCGTGACCATGATGTCCTTTCATTATGTAGAGTACAAAATGCGGTCTGTCGAACAGCGCCATCATACCATCCCGGCCGGACGTCGTGCACTTCTCGCCCGATCTACACGTCGCTCCTTTGCAATCAGAAGACCGAGGCCTCAACTCTGCGTCTGAAGAACGCTACCGAGAATTGAAAATGCTGACGGACACGTAGTGCCATCTGTACATGCAGGGACGTCAGAATCATGTTGACGGACGTGTCAGGCCTCATAGCCACCTACGCACCTGAGATGCGTAGGCCACGAACTGTTGCCCGAAGAGAGAATGAAGCGCTTTTTCCTCCGGTTCGATTTGGAAGCGATTCATGTAGAAGATGAATAGCGGAAGAAACAGCAAGGCCAGTGCGTTCGACAAGAACAGCGCCCATCCGAGCAAGACCAATAGAAACCCGAGATACATCGGGTTGCGTGTGAGCCGATAGATGCCGGACACGACCAATGAGGACGCTGACTCTGGTTTCAGAGGATTGACCGTCGTCCGCGCTTGCTTGAATGACGCAATCCCGAACCCGCTGATTATGAGGCCTGCAACGGCAACAGTCGCTGGCAGAAGCGCACGGGCGGGAAACTCGAACCCGAATGCCGGCATGGCCCATGAGGCGAGCCACATGAGCGAAGCCACGAGGAAAACGACTGCGACCGGAGGAATCTTCAACTCGAGCCCGTGCATCGGGTCCATTTCTACGGTCTAGGGTTCTCTCATTTCTCGCTTCAACCGGATTTTGTTCATTTCAGCTTGAACCCGCGCGTAACACTCACAGGCAATGGCTTCAAGGCCCTCTCGATTGATAACCCTGCCCACGCCGTTCTGATAGTCGATGAGATGGTCGTGTATGAATTGATCCAGTACGGCGCAGGCGCTTGCCTCCCGAATCGTCAGCATCTCGGCGACCAGTTCAGGCGGCAACGGAAACGAATCGGTGCGCGCACGATCCTGTTTTGTCAGAATCCACCGGGCAAAGCGCCGTGGAATCGTGTGTACCTTGTTGCATGCCGCAGATTGAAAGACTTCGAAGAGAAAAGCGTGGACATAATGATGGACAACGTGGCGCATCCCGGCCTGTGCCCTCATCATCGCCCAAAATTTCTGAGCGTCCATCTTTATGGCATGGCCGGGCGTCTCACATATGGCATGCGCAAAGGCTTCATCATCATCAAAAAACATGCGGATCCCTATCATGCCTTCATGGCCGACGACCGCCACCTCCACCTTTTCCCCATCCCTCATCACATTCATCAGTGAGACGATCGCCGTCGTTGGGAAGTACACCTCATGTATGATGTCTCCCGAATTGACCAGAACGCGACCCAGAGGAAGATCGAGATCGACTAAATACGGCGCGACGCGCTCGAACTCCTCAGGCGGAAGGGCGGCCAGGAGTTGGTTGGACAGACCCTCGGCAATCAAGATGACCTCTCGCGTAAAGATGCTATTTCTACGCGGATGATCCAACAACGGATGCCAGTGGTTCGGTCATTTCGTATCCTCATTGCGCTGTCAGGTAGTGATCTGTTGTGGGACGTCCGCACAGGGACAGGGCGCAGGAAACCGAGGTCTTACACTTCTTAAAGCGTTGGCGACAAATCAACGTCAGTATTCGAACTTCACCCTGACAGGCCGATGGTCATTCGGCCGATCCTCGCGATGTTTACCCATTCCGAACCTGACCGTTATATTCCGCGTGATGGACCTTCCCGAGTTCGGCACTCTCCGCAAGGCCGTTGTCCGAATCGGTTCTCGAGAAAGGAGGGCATGGTCCAAGAGCATTCGTATTCTTTTCAAAGATGGCGGTATATCGCTGACCACCTGATACCAGTCGTCCATCCATTCGATATTAAACGTCGCCACTTTGATCGTCGGCGTTGAGATTGCCTTATTGATGGGTTGTATGGTCAAGACCTTTGGTTGGCGCATCCCTTATCGAACGTCTTCACGAACAGGGGCGGGTGTGACAGATGACGAAGTCGTCATCTTTGGGGACTGATACAAGAGACAAGACCGGCCTCCCATTGTGAGTTGGGAGCAAGAACAACAGCACTGGGGAGCCGGCAGCAGACGGATCTCTAGATTTGGGCGAAGATCGCCGTCTCGGTAGATGATGCGCAGCGAGCGAGAAACTTCGACGCCTCCTCCTCAATCGTCTGGGAGAAGGGAGTATTCAGCCTCTGTGCCCCAAACCGGTGAGACATCGAGAGGTACGGTGTAAGTTCCGATAGCCGTCAACTCTTCCGACTCGTCTTGGCACTCACACTACTGATCAACTGCTCCATTCGCTGACTCTGGCACGACGGACAGGTCACCCCGCTCTCGTGATCCCTCAGCGTCAGGCTCAGCACGGATTCCTTGCCACAGTCGAGGCATTTGTATTCGTACATCGGCATGCGGATCCCCTCCTCACTCTCGTGATGACGTATACAGTCAGTGCCGAATCACCATGAAGAATAGTCGCGTGGAACCATGGGGGCAAGAGGGAACAAATCACTACGCAATCACGCCTTGTGAGTCGCGATAAATTCCTGATGTCCGGGTTCCTAATTGACAGCAGAACGGCCGTGCTCTACGTTATGCGCCAGTAGAAACCCGATCACCACATGAGGAGAACCTATGCAACATCTCGCGCCTACTTTCAGGATCAGTTTGGCTTGGCTGTGTGCCGCGGTGATCTTCACCGCCGTGTTTTCTCTTGCCGGTGTCGCATCGAGTGCCGGCACTGAATACATGCCGATTTGCAACCTTCCTAAGTGCCTCAACCCGCAAGTCACCTCCAAATCCGGAATCGGAACCGCTAACGCCATGGTGGAAGCGAAAATCGCGCCCGAGGACGCCGAGAAGTGGTGCGCAACGTACAAGCCCCGAGACAAGTATTGCGCGAAAGAGCAAGTCAAAAGCGGCTGGGTCGGATTTAGAAGTCTGTATCGTGCCAGCGCAGACTGCGTGGCAGGTCGCATGACCGCGATTGATGGTGGCACTTATACCTATGCCGGAGTCTGGGAAGACGGCGCCGGAAAGGGCCGGCCACGGTTCGCCACAAACCGGGTCGTCGCGCAAAAATGGGATGAGCCCGGAGTGTCAGTGGATGGCAGTGGGACCATCACCGGATGGGGTGGCGGCAGTCCCAACCTCGCCGCTCAGTGGGAAGTGCTGTGCGCCGGCGCGCCGGCACCAGCGGTGAAGTGAGCGTAGGCGGTCTGCTCCCAATTGTTGCATGCCATAGAAAAGCCCTGAGGAATCGTACACCCTCAGGGCTCTTCGTCTTCTAACTTCCCGATGAGTTGTCTTCTTCGACGTCTTGAAATGGCCTCATAGCGAGATGAAAGAGCGCCATCTCGTGATTCATGGCTGTTTCATCGAAGAGATCAGCGGCCGCTCAACGGCAAGCCGCAATAAAGTACCTTGCAGAAAGTCTCGACTCTTTGTTTCCCTTCTACTTTCGCTCACAAGGCCTTCCACTGAATGTGCCGGAAGAGCACATGACCGGTGTGCGTCTGGAGGCCGATGAACCGCGGTTGCGCCGGCGTTGAGGGCAGACCGCGTTGCGGCGATTGAGGATCCCCCGTGAAGTTGAAGCGATTGATGACCTGCCCGTTCAGGGCAACGGTAAACTTTGCCCCGTTGACGGTGATCTCGTAGTCGTTCCATTCGCCGAGTGCTCGGACCGTCACTGGTCCATCGCTTGGTCCTTTAAAAGAGTAGATGGCGCCCGTGCGGTGGACGGGCGCGTTATCGGGACGGCCCAGTTCGTCGATCTGAATCTCGAAGCCGAAGTTGACACCCACATAGGCAGTGTTGTCGTAGCCCTGAGCCTCTGGATCGGGAAAGCCAATGTATACGCCTGAATTGTCATCCTGCGCTGTCATCATCCACTGTAACCGCAGGACAAATCGCGGTGGAGTCGGCCGGGACAACCACAGAAGGCCGAGGTCCGTCCCGGGAAGCGACTCAAAGGCGCCCCGCCGGACGCGGAACGTGCCGGGGTTATCACGCCCCGGTTGGTTGCGAATGGTCGACATTCTCCAGTTGCCCAGCGTCTGACCGTCGAAAAGCGCTTCAAAGCCGGCATCGGCTACGAACGCGGGCGGACTCATGATGTGGTCCCCCGTGCGTCGCGCCAACGCAATGCCGGTAAGCATCGGATTCGGCGAGCCAATGCTCGGGAACAAACATGGGCCGGCGGCGTACAGGTTTTCGGTGTAATGGAGCCGGCCCATAGGATCAGTCACGCTTCTGGTCGCGTCGGTGCCCATCCATAACGTACCCGTTTCATGGTGTGTGGTCCCTAACCCATCGCGATTCTTCTGTATTTCTTGGATTGGTTGCCCATCGGCGAAGATCGCGGCCACCTTCGCCATCGTGGCATCCATCACATCCCAAAGATCATTGTCCCCCTGCTGGGCTGTAATCGTGACCAAGGCACGGCGCACGTCATATTCATCCCTTTGCAGGTCGAGTTCCACGCGGCTGGGATGCGTCCCCGGATCGTTGAAATCTGCGGCAGCCATTTGGCCAATCCCCCGGATTGCGATGGCCACGTGCGTATCGGTCGACGTTCGGAGTTGGTCGAAAAAGTCCACGTCCGGGATTTTCCGAAAGAGTTCATCCTCGGCCCCAGCCGTGTTGCCCCCGCCTGTCGCCGAAATCTGAAGATGAAAATGGCCAAGAACATCGCCGTTCGGTTTCTTGGCACGACACTTCAGGAATAAGGCCGACGCCTGTAGCTCGTTCGTAATCGCTGACAAGTTTTTAATCGCCGCGCGTGGGACACGGATGACCAAATTCGACCGGAGATGGGCAAGCAAGTTCTTTCCGATCAGCGGAAGGGTTGGAATGCTCGTGCCGTCGAACGAGACAAGTGCCAGCCGGGCACTCTCGATCGTACCAAGGGCCACCACCGCGGCTCCGCCGGGGGCCAGCTCAATGAAGCCGTTGCTCGTGTCGACACCGGTCACGAGCCATGTGCCTGATGAAGTCTGAGTTTTTCGCACCGACAAGACGTGAGTGTTTGGGAGGACCATGAATTCTTTGTTCGCATCGTCACCGTTCGAGTCGGAGGCCGCCGTACGGGCGGCCTTCATCAGGAGCGGGATGGTGCTGAATTTATTCATCGGGAAAAAGCCCGCATGAGGAGGCCGGGCCTGTACCGCCAGGGGCGCTTCCAGCTTCAATAGGTTTCGGAGATCATCCGGCGTGAGGCCAGCCGTTGAATCCAAGCCGAGGAGCTGCGCCGGATCAGCGCCGGGTCTCAGCAACGGGGACGGCGGTAGCTGGCTTAACGGGATCGCAGCCCCTGCCGTCCCAATTTGCCGAAAGAGTTGCGCACGCAAGGCATTGTGCAGCTCGCCGAAGATGAAGTCATTGGTATCATCGACCCCGATCTGCCGAGAACTTTCGTCGAAGTAGCGTGCGTCCAAGTCGGTCACCGTGCTCGCAGGCCAGGTCGTAAGCTCCTCGGGAAGAAGTCGCGGGGACCATCCGCCCCAATATACCGAACGCCCACCAATGGCGTAGGCCAACCCCTTGAACGCAGTGGATGACTTCCACGGAATACCCCACACCTCATTGCGCGGGGGTTCAGGCTGCGGCGCGTTTTCATTGAGGAAGAACGGATTCGGCGGGTCCGTGAACCCTTGGATCCCTGTGTTCTGCACATGTTCGGGAACAGTGAATGGGCCCGCTTCAATCACGAGCGTGCGTAGTCCACCGCCTGTCTGTTTTTGACGAAACCAGAGGTGTTCGGCAATCGCCGCGCCAAAAGTGCCGCCGCCGATGACGATGAAGTCAAAGGGACGCCCGCCACCTCCCTTCCATGCATTGATCTCGCTGATGTCGTTACAGAGATAGCGCCCTTGAATGTCTTTCGTGAAGGAAGTGGTCTCCGTTGTCTTTGCCATGTGCCCCTCCAGTGTTGTCCTAGACAGCTATGGGAAATGGAAAAAGACTTGCCGATATAACAAGACCTCAAGAGGAAAGACGCGCGTTGGTAAGATGATCGTGGCCGTTCTAGCATGCCCGCCAAGGTCAAAATGTAAGCATCTTGAAATGGTTGGTTTTTAAATCGGCTCTAGTATCGATACGTACCATTGCGTCGCGTACTTCGGTGTTCTCACAGAACTACTCGTCGCGACGTTCATATTGTGTGGTGAACAGATCCTACACAATGCTGACCGGCTACACCTAGAAAGAAGGAGGCGTCAAGCGGTATGTGGATAGCCAGTGATGCAACGGTCTCGCCTCGCAGCGCCTCATTCCTCAGCTGATGTTGGCGTGGGACCCGGCGTTGTTCGTCGTCATGGCGATCGCCGCTGCGGGTCCGAGGATCTGGTGGGGGCCAATATCCTGCCCGTCCTGTTCGTCAGCGTCCTCGTGACCACGCATCGGAGAGTTCCGCTGTCGAACGCCTCGTATGTCCTGATTACGGTATGGCTCACGCTCCATACCGTGGCGGTTCATTACACGTACCCAAAGGTCCCGTTTGGCATCTGGCTGGACCAGTGGTTCGATTTTCACCGCAATCACTTCGACCGGATCGTCCATTTCAGTTTCGGATCTTTCCTGACACTCCCGCTCGTCGAAGTGTTCCGCCGCCGATGCAACGCGAAGGGTGTTTGTCGGATGGGTTGCTGGAACTAATTGATCGGCGTCGAATGGAGCGCTTGGGATCGACGGACTTGGGGTTCAGTGGCCTGTTAAGTGGCGTATTGCCACACAGAGCAAGCCCAGAGCGGCTGAGGTCGGCTTCGCGACTAAATACGACTCCCCGAACCCTTTTCGCCTGCTTAATGTTCTTACGGCTTCAGAACCGAGACCGCGAAGGCTTCAGTGATCTTCGCGACCACTTTGTCACCCCGCTTAAGCTTGTCCAGACTTTTCACCTGCTCGTCCACTCTTATCGTCAGGGCATCGCCCTCTGGTCCACGTAACTTCACCGTCCGATGATCGTAATCGATCGCCTCGACAGTGGCGGCTACTTCCGCAGTCTTCATCTCAAACCGCCCCGGCTTTTCCCTGGGCGGAACCGCTTCGGCGACCTCCACCTGGTTTTTTATCCGACCCTGGTCGAGTTTCCGCATCCCCAACGCGACGGACTCGTAATACTCAGTCACGACTTCATCGCCTTTTTGTATCTGGTCAAAATACACGACGTCATCATGGACCTTCATGGTAATTGTGTTTCCCTGGGGTCCCTTCAGTGTGACCATGCGCGTGTCGTAATCAATCGCCTCGACCGTCCCCCTCATCTTGACGGAATCAGAGAGCACGATCGGCATACCCTCCTTCTGGTCCGCTTGCTTTCCGTTTGCTCCCGCGAGCGCAAGTGGCACGCCCACCAGAAGGGCGACCGTCAGGATAAGGACTGGCCGATGAATGTACATGTCACACCTCCCCCTCTGCTCGCGAAGGTGGGCTGCGTTGGCCCGTGGTCGTGCGGGTCTGATGGCCATCAACTCTTCCGGCTTCTCTTCGCCATCACACTGCTGATCCTGCACCATTCGCTGACTGCTGCACGATGGACAGGTCACAGCGCTCTCGTGATCCCACAGAGTCAGCTTCAGCACCGATTCCTTGCCGGAGTCGAGGCATTTATATTCGTACACGGCACGGCGATCACCTCTCCACCCATGCGGAGGAAGTACGCAACCATTGCCGGCAATCACTCTAGTACGAATGTTAGTTGCGGGTGTCGAAGGGGGCAAGAGCGAAGGAATCACTACGCAATGAGTTTAGTGAGATGGTCGCTGACAAGAGGGTGATGAGCAACGAAGGCCGCATATAGCGAGACGGGGAGCTTGCAAAACGTTCCTGCCTCGGCCATGTGTCTTCCTCAAAGCCAAGACATTTAGTGATGCCCAGAGGCCGCCAAAAAACTAGACGGCCGATCTGTCCGTACGCCAGATGTTCGGACGATATGGCGGAAGTGTGGAGGTCTACACTTGAACTCAATGCACCTTTTGCAAGAGTCCTTCAACGACGGCGGAGTTCGGCTTGCCGCCGACGATCATGTCCTTATCGCCCATGTGGGCGGTAGATTGTGTCGTCACCCGCATCTTCAGGCCTTCCGGATCCAGGACATACTCGAACAAGGTCGATTGCTGGTTCTGTTGCAGGTAGCCCTGGCTCGCCCGTTCAAAGGAAAACACAATGCCGATCGAAAGCCGGCCCTGTCCTTGCTCCAGCGTCTTCACGAGTACCCGTTGCACTCCGCCTCCCGCCGGAACATATTCCACCATCTGCCCGACCTGCGACAACTCGACCTGACGTGTCACCCGTTTGTTATTGGTGTACGAGTACATGGGAAAGCCCTGCGGACCAAAATCGATTTGGACTTCGGCTGCACTCCCATCAGCGCCGGTGAGCGTCCCTTTCCACGAGCCGTTGAACTGCGCCGCTTCGACGGTAGCGGCGATCACGGGCACCAAGACTCCAATCGCCACACCCGCTATGAGTTTCGATGTCATGATGTAAACCTCCTGATGCGTGAGGACGCGAGGAGTGAAGGACCGCTCCATGGTGTGGTACCGTACCGGAAACCTTGTCGTATGACAATGGAGAGCCCCCAGAAGATACGTGATGGTCGTACCAGCTGGGATGTTTCCAAAGATGAGCCTGTTCCTTGTTCCGCTCGCCATGCGAGTTTTCTTCGACAAAAAGGCGTATCTTCACACTGCATGGAAATTCAAACAGCCGGGAGGGAGGTTCTCCATGACGCAATCGGACACAATTCAGGTCTTTGATTCACAGGGGGAAAGTTACAAGCAGGCCTTTCAGGTATTTCTGGACCATACCGATCAGAAACGGAATGCCAAGCGATGGTTACAGCAGGTGGTGGACGCCATGCCCATCCGACACGTCTTTATCGATGCCGGGGCAGGCAATGGGGCGGTGACTGGCTCATTCGCCGAGGCGTTTGACCGCACGATTGCCATCGAACCGAACGTCTATCTCCTCAGCCACCTCCAACAGGCCCTTCCGCGTGCCGAAGTGATCGGAGAGCCGATTCTCAAGGCCAATCCCGCCGCCAAGGGCGATCTTGTCCTTTGTTCACACATCTTCTATTACATTCCCCCTGAGGAGTGGCTGGCACACCTCGAATGCCTGGTCTCCTGGATGTCACCAACGGGCGTCACCGTCATCATTCTGCAGAACCGGGAAAGCGGCTGTATGAATATGGTCCATCACTTTTTCAATCACCGGTTCGAACTGCGCCACGTCATGGACCTCTTTCAACAGAAGCACAGGGACCGTTATGAGGTCGTCACGACACTCGACCCCGCGCATGTCGACACCCCCGACTTTGCCTCCGCCTATACGGTGGCTGAATTCATGCTGAATCTGATCCAGATGCATCAACCGCCTCGCCGACAGGACGTGGAAGCCTACCTCAAAGCTCATTTCGCCACCGCCGGCGGCAGGTATCGCATTCCCGTGCACCAGGATTTTATCCAGATCCGCGCCAGGCGCTGAGCACTTCGTCACCTGAGCGGAAAAAGGGTGACGTTCTGAGGTTCAAAGAAACAACGTCACAAGGCGAGTGTTCCGAAAGATAGAGATCGTCCCCCCTTTGTTTTCTGCCCGCGTCTCTTCTCATTTCCCAACGGATTTGAGCCACCAGTGGCCCGCTAGACTTAAACGTTCCGGTGGGAGGTAAGATACAAGGCGTGCTTCCAGATGCGCACTGCATACTCATGTACAGCCTCGGGCAGGGAAGATGACTCACCGGCGAAGGGTGGCGTGCGAGCTACTGATCCTAGCGGTGTTAACGATCACCTTCCTGCTGCTGTTTCCACGAAGACCAATCTTCGTCGATATCGGATTCGCCCTGTTCGCGCTGGGGCTCGTCCTCCTCAATATGAATTACACACGGACTGAGATCTGGGGACAGTGGCCGCTCGAAATCGAACGAGCACGGCTACCGCATGGTATCTTAAGCACGATGGTGCTGACCGCCCTGGCGGTGGTCCTATTTCTGCTGATGGGAGCCGCGATTGGGTATCGCGGAGCAGATTGGCCCGGTGTAGCGGCGAGAATTCTGCATCGGAAACTGCCGATCGCCATATTGATGTACTTACCCTGGGCGTTCATCCAACAAACACTCTTTCAGTTCTATCTATTGGGTCGGCTGCGGACGCTCTTCCCTTCGCTCCATCCGCTCTTTCAGTCCGCGCTGAACGGCCTTATCTTCGGCGCAGTCCATGTCACAGACATCAGAATTGCCGTGCTGACGGCGCTTGGCGGCACTCTCTGGAGTGTGTTGTATCTCCGTTATCGCCTCCTCTGGCCTCTTGCTGTTTCTCATGCGCTCCTGGGCGCAACATTTTATTATTGGGTCTACGGCTACGATTTGGCGAGCCGATGGAGTGTTCTCTTCGCAAATCTATTGAATCAAAGATAAGCGCACACAGATCTTCTCAGCCGAAAGTTGTTGATGACTCAGTGGCGGGGAACAGGAAGTGAATCAGTTTCTGTCGACGATCCGCGCCAGGCGCTAAGGACATCTGGCCTGAGCGGAAAAAGGTGTGACGGGCTGAGGGTCAAAGAAACAACGTCACAAGGCGAGTGTCCGAACGATAGAGATCGACCGAACCGGCTTAAAACCGATCTTGAGCAAAAAGGCTGTTAATGTAGCGACTCGGCAAGAGCCTGACCTTTATAGGTCAGGGTAGTTTAAGAAGTTGGAGCCGAACGAGTATGACCGCGACGGGCTAGAGAATCACGGCCCCCATAGACCTTGATAAAGAAATTCTGGTTAAGGAGTGGTGAGCGAAGAGGCCGGATGTAGCGAGACGGGCAACCCCCTGATAGTTGCGTGCCAGGCACAAGAAACAAAGACGTGGCCCCATTGTTTTTGTGCATTTTTATGTGATCGCTTCTAGCAGGGCGTCGTAGTGCTCCTTGTTCCATCGCTGTACTGCTCCAAGGCAACATGCGATCACCGCTTTGCACTCACTTGTGTCAGGCACTGTTAGTGATCTGGTCACGGTCGTATTGTGCGAGTAGTGGTTAATGAACTTCCACACGCGCTCCTTCTCTGCGACATCAGGAAACAGCTTCTCCATCTTCTTCTGTAGCCCGGCGTAGGACGGAATCATAATCCCTCCGAAGGCCTCCATATATCGCCGCGTGACATTGGGAAGATTAAAGAGTTGTGCGAAGTCGACTTCAGCTAGCGAGGTGAACTGATGCAGTACAGAGAAGAGATAGTGATACTCCGACTTGAATAAAATGAGCTCTGGTGGAATTTCGCGAATAACCGATTGGCTAACTGAAGATCGCTGTATCAGAAAGGCCCGCCATTTCTTCAGATCCTTGTGTGGCAGCGTTTTACTTGGCTTTTCTACATCAATCAGCCAATCCCGAAGGAGATTGAAGAACTCGAAGTTATGAGTCGAAATAAACAACTGTCGACAGCCAACAAGCTGGGTCTTTATCAATGCAACCGTATTGAACAGGTGATTGGCATCAAGGCTCGAAATAGGATCGTCAATGAAAACTGTTGTTTCCGTGATGTCAGCTCCCTTTTCTGCGAGCCGCGTGATGAAATAGGCAAATGCTATGGCGGTCTTCTCTCCCTCGCTTAGGTTCTTGGCAGCAACGCCTTGGCGAGTGATAAGAAACCGATTGTCTGGTGACACAGTGAGTTGAAGGTCATCTTTGCCAAAATAGCCTCGAAGATACAAGTTGTGAAAGCTAGAACTTAATCTGCTATGTCAAAGGTCAAGGTCCCTGAGAAGCCCTCCCAATCTGCTATTCGTGATCGGAACGCCGACCACAGGTCATCAATTCGAGGGATATCGATGAGAAGAAGGAGCATACTGACAGACGCCCCGTCACTGCCGACGAGGCAGATAAAGTCACGCTCCTTCCGTCCTCTGAATCCACAGTTGGCTTCTCGGCGCCATGGACTTACGTAGGGTACGGCTGCCGGAGGATCACCACGCGTCTGGCGTGCAGGAGCAGACGACGGGCCACAGCGACCACAGCGCGCTTCGCACCTGTTCGTAGTTTCAATCGGTCATAAATGGATCGCATCCCGGGATCTTTTGTGAGAAACCGCCACGCGGCTTCTATGAGCGTCCCGCGGAGCGCATTTTTGCCGGACCGGGTAATGCGGCCCATACGGACCTTGTCCGCACTGGAGTGCTGTGAGGGCGTCAGCCCAACATACGCCGCCAATTGATCGCCGTGCCTGAATCGGTGCAGGTCGCCTAATTCTAACAGCAACTCCATCGCCGCAATGAGACCAATGCCCGGAATGGTTCGGAGCCATTGAACCTGCGATCGATAGCGGTCCGTTTCTGCGAGTGATCGGAGCAATTTGGTCTGCTTGACGATCTGACCCGTGAGGAATTCGTACTCCTCTAAGAGCCGTTGAAAACTGTCCTGCAACCACGCGGTAGAGAACCGGAGACGCTGTAAGTTCTGTAGGTAAATACGGGTCCATGGCCCTGTGGGCTCAGGAAGCTCAATGCCGTAGAATCGGAGTTCCGCTTTAATGCGATTTTGCGTGCGAACACGATCGCCAATGAGCTGGCGGCGCCGCCGAATGACCTGTCGGTGCATCCGACCCTCTTCGTCTGGTACCCAGACCTGCTTCAGCAGCCCCTTCGCTAACAGCAGGGCCAGTTTTCGGCTATCCTTCCGATCGGTTTTCACTCGATTGCCCGCCTCCTGAGGAATCAAGCTGGGCGGCGTGACGATACAGGTGGCGCCCACCGCCACCAGCCGATCGTGAAGCCAGTACCCAAAATATCCCGCCTCGTAGACGACGTGCAGCACGGCACGGCGGTAACGACTGAGGAGGGCCTGCAACGCATCCCATCGACCGGGAATCGTGCCGTGGAAGAGTTCTACCTCCGTTGTTCTGACCGTGACATGCCAATTCTTTCGGTGAAGATCAATGCCAACAAAGAGCACTTGCCCCACGTCCTGCTGCTTTTTCTTGGTCGCCATAGAAGCCTCCATCATAATGAGTAGAACGAAGACTTCCAGGAAGTACTGATCCTTCTCACTGCAGGCAATACTCTCTCCAGAGCATAGTGACTGACAGTCAGATAGAGTCCTCGCCTTCAAGAAAGGAGCGAGGACGATGACCACGGAGCAGAAGATCATCAAGACCAAGGTGGGTGTATTGGAACTGGCGAAGCAACTGGGCAACGTCTCCAAGGCCTGCCAGCTGATGGGGTATAGCCGAGATAGCTTCTACCGGTTCAAAGAACTGTACGAGACGGGCGGTGAGGCGGCGTTACAAGAGATCTCCCGGCAGAAACCGCTACTCAAGAATCGCGTCGCCCCGGAGGTGGAGCAGGCCATCGTCCAGATAGCAATTGACCAACCCGCGTGGGGCCAAGTCCGCGTCGCGAACGAACTGCGCCAGCAGGCCCTGACGATTTCACCGGCCGGCGTCCGGGGTATCTGGCTGCGGCATGACCTGGAGACCACGCGGAAACGCCTGAAGGCGTTGGAGGCCAAGGTCGCCCAAGACGGGCGGGTGCTGACGGAAGCCCAGGTGGTGGCCTTGGAGAGGGCAAAGGCGGACAAAGAAGCCCATGGGGAATTTGAGAGCGAATGTCCCGGCTACTGTGGCGCGCAAGACACGTTCTATGTCGGGACCCTCAAGGGCGTGGGCCGGATCTATCAACAGACCTTCATCGACACGTACAGCAAGGTGGGCTTTGCGAAGCTGTACGACCGCAAGACACCGGTGATGGCGGCGGAACTGCTAAATGACCGGGTCTTGCCGTTCTTTGAGCAGCACGACATTCCGCTGAATCGGGTCCTTACCGATCGCGGCACGGAGTATTGTGGCGCACCCGAACGCCATGAGTATGAACTGTACCTGGCCGTGGAGAACATCGATCATACGCGGACTAAGACCCGGCATCCTCAGACCAACGGGATCTGCGAACGGTTCCACAAGACCATGTTGAACGAGTTCTACCGTGTGGTGTTCCGGAAGAAGATCTATCGGACGCTCGACGAACTCCAGGCAGATTTGGACGTGTGGCTGCGGGAGTATAACGAACAGCGGTCCCATCAAGGCCGCTGGTGCTACGGCAAAACGCCGATGCAAACGTTTGGGGACAGTGTGCCGCTGGCGAAGGAGAAAATGTTAGCAGCCTAAACCCGGTGAGGACTTGCTGTCTGTCCGATGAAGTCTTGAGCTATACATACAAGTTAATGCGCTCTGCTCCCGTTGCTGCCTTTGAAACCTCTTGTTCAAGTGTGAGGATTTCCGCATTTAAGGTGTTCAGTTCCTCCACCTTTTCAGCGATGGTCTTCTCCAAGTCACTAATCGCCAGCAGCTTTCCCTTGTAGTCTTGCTCGAAAATAAACTGAGCCGCATGGTGCTTCTCAAGCTGAGCAATTGAATCCTTCTTCAGTTGCTCAAATTCTCGGGTCCGACGGTTATGAGCATCGATTTCAACATTAACGGAACTGACTAGATTTCTTAACTCCTCAGACAGATCCGCAGTATTAGGGCATGTGGACACAGCAAACGCCTTTGTCTGCTTATCGTGAAGTGCTCCAGCTAGTGTCATCAATGCCTTCTTTCGCTGTTGAAGCAGTTCTTCCAACCTGCCCTTTAAGAACCCATACTTGTTAGACAATTCCGGGTAGAACCGTGCCTCGTCGTCAAGACTAAGAGTCTCAGATGCTGCCAACTCTATTTCTTGAATTAGCGAGACGAGATCGCGCATAAGATTCTCGTAATCAGTCGAGAAGTGCTCGGCTAGCTTATCCAACAGACCTGATGGAAGGGCAGATCCACAGAAGTGGCAGTTGTCACTCGTCTCGTGCAGAGAACGACCGGAATTCACCCACTTTTCTAGTTCTGGGTCAGCTTTAAAACGCTCAATCGCCTTTGCGCCAACCGTCCTCTTGAGCAATTGAGCTGCTTTGTCCGTAAGCGCAGAAGTTGAGGTTAGTACATAACTCTTGCGCGAAAGCTCCGCCTTCTTGTCAGAGGAGAGGGAAGTTGCCATCACACGTTGGAAGGCGGAATCACTCAATACAGACTTATCTACATCAACCACAACAACATCGATCTGCTGCCCGAAGCGCGTCTTGTCGTAATCTGGGAGAGAAAGGATCTTCTTGATATCTCTGGCTTTCGACGTTTTCGCTAACTCAATGCTCTCAGCAATGCTCTTCTTTTCTGCGCGTTTCTCTTCAATCTCCATTCGGAGGCGGTCCCTCTTATCCTTCTTCCTTTGAAGGGTGTTCTGTTTCTCGATGTCCTCCTTTCCCAAGATCAAAATAGGGTTCGCGTTTCCATCATCAAAGCTGAGGTTGTCACGAATGAAATCCGCGTTGAACACTCGAACAACAAACCCACTCCACCCGTTTGCAGACTCATGAATTTGGCCATCTTCCGTTTCAAGTCTGGTCTCCGCCCCGGTGAAGTCCGGGTGGGATTGCTTGAGCTCAAAACACCGAAACACACGTGATAGCGTGCTCTTACCCGAGTAATTCCAACCATAAAGTAGGTTATATCTATTGAACACTGGAAGTTCGGGCGTCCATCGAAAATCGGAGTAGACCCCGAACGACTTTATTCGTTGAACCTTACGAATCATCGCCAGGGGTTTTCCTTTCCAGTGGTCGGTTCGAAAAAGAGTCAGTTCCAGATGATTCCAACCAGCTTATAAAGCAGCTTGTGCCGAGCTTCCAGTTCGTCCGGCCCAAACTGGTCGAGCGCCTCTAGTTCGAGACCATAGCGATTTTTGAGTCCTGTCATATCCAGCTTTGACTTGTAACTGTCGGCTCGTAGAGTCTCATTCCAGTAAAGTGTGTTGGCATAGGACTTCAGCTTGTCACGGTAGGGTTCATTGTTGCTGGAGATGTTGTCCTTGCCCTTAAGCAAAAGAATCCCGCCGAGCCGGTTGCGCTCCTGTTCAAAGCGCTCTTCTTCCCCGTTAAAGAGCGCCTTGTTTTCCTCATTCCATGAAAGAATATGCTCGACATGGAAGCCAGCCTTCGCTCCTGTTTTCGTCACCAGATCAGAAATGGGATGCTTAGGATTAAGGTTCATGTTTTGGGCAAGGAACTCATCGACCCGCGCGAAGAAATAGCGTTTGAAGCGGGTATTCAGGTTGATGCCGGTCTGTTTGAACGCTGCATAGCTTAGAGGTTCCGCGTCCTTCACATTGCGGCGAGCAGCAATCATCGCTGTCAATTGGGCGTCGAATGCTGGACGAATAGCCACTATTCCTTTGCCTCGAATGGCTTCTGAGATGGGGAAAAGAGAATCCGCAAACTCGTTGCTGTCGTAAGCACTCTGGAGCTGGAGTAGAGAGAAGTAGCGATCGATTTCGCGTGCAATAATTGTGATCTTCTTGTCCTCGTCCGGGTCATTCGGCACGCAAGCGGACAGCACCAGGAGAAATGGCGCATCGAGATCCAGAAGCGCGTTGTAGTAGACATACCGAAACGCCGTTTGATCTCCGGCGTAGGCTTGCCGCAGCTTGATGTACAGGTCGGTATAGTAGGTGAAGTCGCCCTTCAGAAACGCTTTCACCTTGGCCGGGCTATGCATCAAGCCAAGCGACTTATCCATTTCTGGTTTAAACATTGCCCGGTGATAGTCTCCGTCAAAGCGTTGGCCGTCGTTGCGTGTCGGAGAAAACTTTGACTTGAGGTAGAAACGAAAAAAGCTATCGAGTTCGTCTTCCTTGAAGGCGTTGATGGCAGCGGCACGCCCATCCCAGAGGCTGTTGTAGTCCTCCTTCTCCAATTCGATCTTATTGATCTGGCCAAGTAACTTGCCCTTGAGAATCTCATAGGGTCGTAGACGCACGCCACGGTCATTGATGACTTCGAAGACCATTGAGACATCGGTCTGTTCAACCGACAGGTTGATCAATACCAGGCGATGCAGAAAATAGAAAACGAACGTCTCGAAACAGCGCTTATCATTCAGCTCCCTGTCCATGAAGGTGCTGATCGTCACGTAGTTATTGACCATGTTTTGCGCCGTGATGCCACTGCTGCTGTTGATAATCTTTGTGTCCATACCATCGAACAGCGCTTGTTGGGTGGCCCTGTGACCGACATGGTTCATCCAAAACTCTTGTTCGAACCCGGACTGCCCCGCGATCTTGCTATCAATCCAGCCAGCTAACTTCGACCCATGTGCTTTTGCTAGATGGCGCAGTTTGATCAAAACCAGTGACAGCGTAGTTAGGCGTTGCTGCCCGTCCACCACATAGACCCGTCCTTCCACGACGTTGGTGACATAGGTATTCAGGTAATACCATGGGTAATGTGCCGTGATAGTTTCCTTGGCTGGGTCAAGGTCGCTGGAGCGGGCGTATTGCTCTTTGAACTTAAAAAATATGTCGTCCAGCAGCCGTAGCACCGGTTCGTCCGTCCACCGGTAATCGCGCTGGTAGAAGTCTATGTAGTAGGCAGTATTGGAGAAAACTCGATCAATGTTCTGCTTGTCTGGCGCAATATCCATGCGTTTCCTTCCGCTACTAGATCAGGCTGCCGATACGAGAGCATTGTGAAGAATGGCTTCGATGAGGCCGCGGCTTTCGGTTTGGATGGTGGTGATCTGGCATTCAAGCCGGTCGCACAGGGCCAGCACCTCTTGGACTTTGGCGACGATGCGATGTTGTTCGGCGAGGGGTGGGATTGGAATCGGAACCACTTTCAGCTTTTCTTGTGAAATGTTCATTTGCATGACCGCCATGCCTGACTTACTATTTTCGATCGCTTGCAACGAGTAGCCAGCATTTAGTGCAAGTGCGATGAACCTCGGTTCCAAGCCTGAGAACAGATGGAATCTAATGATCTTGTCAGAAATCATCAGTCGCTTCTCGACAACTTCAACTAAGCAACAAATCCCAACTCTGTTTTTGGGGCCAGCCCGTGTAATAAGTATGTCCCCAGCGTTTGCCTCATATTCCGGCCGCGGCTTCAGTTTTGCCGGGAGCGCCTTGTGTTGCCGATCATCGAAGCTCAATTTCTGAACGGCCGTCGTTTTCAAGATCCCCCAATCTGTTTTAGACACTCTTGGCTTGGGTTCGCACTCCGGACTCCAGCCAGAATCCATCTGAGTGATGACGTTGCCTAGTAATTCCCACCTCCATGTCATGGGGAGATCGTATCTGGCGTCCCTGTCTCCCAATGATGTGGGGTTCCGCTTCCTAACCGCGCCTTCCTTCACAAGCCGCGCCCTGTCCGCCTGAATCCTCTTGAGAAGTTCGGAGGCAGGTTCGTCGGTGAGGTCTTGGGATACGAGTTGGCCACGGACGGCAAGATTGAGGATGGTCTGGCGGAGTTGGTTGATGTGTTCGGGGCGCGTAGTGAGGTGCCGGAGGTGATTGAAATAGAATCGGGCGTGCTCGCGGAAAGCGGACGCATCATCGGCGGGCTGGTTCAGGCGATGCAGGGATGCGGCCGCCAGACGATCACGCCGGCTCTCCCTCTCCGCCTGTGCCGCCTCCAACCGATCACACTGCGCCATCAATTCATCCACCTTTGCGACGATGCGGTGCTGTTCGGCGAAGGGTGGGAGGGGAACAAGTGCTGGAGCCATTCGCTTTAGGGTGACTCGGGTGATTGCAGCGCCCTTCATGAAGCCGCGCATTTGCATATAGAAGAACGGGGACCGCAGAAACTCAGCTATGAGACGGTTGTAAACTCCGGTGGATAGCTTCAACAAGGCGACGCTGGACAGCATGCTGAATGGTTCATCGAGGTCGTTGATTGTCACGATGCCGGTCGTAGCTCCGTCCTTGATGTAGAGAATGTCACCCTTTTCGGGGTTACACCGCGCATAGATCTCATGGTGAACCTTGGCCGTCACGTACGAGATGTCTGCGAGCGATACGCCTTCAGGCTTTATGTTCTTTGCCGTAATGTATTTGAAGTCGCCGTCTGTCAGGTTGGTTGGGGAATGGTGTGTGCCGTCGGTGAGTTTGGTCAGCACGTCGATTAAACGCACCCAGCGCCAGCTTGCCGGAATCTCGAAAGGGAATTCAGTCTCCTCGACTTGAGAGATGCCTACCTGCCGTCTTATGTCGCCACTCCTCACTAACCGAGCCTTCTCCACCTGAATGCGTTTGAGCAATTCGGACGCCGGTTCGTCGCTCAGCTCTTGCTCAACGAGCTTTCCCCGCACCGCCAGGCCGAGGATGAAGCGACGCAGCTTAGGGATGGCATCGGGCGTTTCGCTGAGGCGGTCGAAATGGGAAAAGAATTGTGCTGGATTCATCGCAGCAGGGCCTTCTCCAGAATGGCCTTTAGCTGGTCACGAAGGTTGGCGGTCTCCCTTTCGGCTGCGTCGAGTTGTTGCAGCAGTTGCTCCGGATCGCCGTGGTCGTCGGCGACAGTGTGCGGGTTTTTGAAGTCGAGGTTGTAGCCACGGGCTTTCACTTCATCGGCGGTGACCTTCCAGGCGACATCTGTTTCCTTGCGTCCCTTGCGCTTTGCCCCGCCCCACCAATCCACACACGGTTTCAGGTGCTCGACGCGGATGGGCTTGGTCATCGAGTACGCCTTCTGCCCATCGGGAATGCGATGCTCGTAGAACCAGGTCTCTTTCGTCGGCTGGCCCTTCTCGAAGAACAAGAGATTCGTGCCGATGCTGGCGTAGGGTTTGAAGACGCTGTTGGGCAGGCGGACGATCGTATGAAGGTCGCACTCCTCCATGAGATGTTCCTTGAGCCGCGTTTTTACGCCTTCGCCGAACAGCGAGCCGTCAGGCAGGACGACGGCGGCCCGCCCACCGGATTTGAGCAGGCGCACGATTAGAGCAAGAAAGAGGTCCGCCGTCTCACGGGTTTGGAAATGCTTCGGAAAATTGCTCTCGATGCCATCCTCTTCCTTGCCGCCGAAGGGCGGATTGGTCAGCACGATATCCACGCGATCCGCTTGCCCGTAACTGATGTAGGGCCGGGCCAGCGTGTTGTCGTGGCGGACGAAGGAGGGATCATCAATGCCGTGCAACAGCATGTTCGTCACGCACAGCATGTGCGGCAACTGCTTTTTCTCGCATGCGCGCAGAGCCTGCTGCATCTTCTGTTCGTCCGCTAGTTTCTTCACATACCGCTCGCGCATGTGGCGAATGGCACAGGTGAGGAAGCCGCCGGTCCCGCACGCTGGATCTAAGAGAATATCGCCGGGATGTGGATCGATGCGGTCGGCCATGAGGGCGGTGACGGCGCGCGGGGTGTAATACTCGCCTGCGTTGCCGGCACTTTGAAGATCGTTCAAGATCTGCTCATAGATGTCGCCGAAGTGCTGACGCTCCGTGAGGTTGTTGAAGTCAATGATATTGATCTTGTTGATGACCTGCCGCATGAGCTGGCCTGACTTCATATAGTTGTAGGCGTCTTCAAACACATCGCGTACAACACGACGGCGGCCGTCCTTCGCTCCGGACAGCTCCTTGAGAGAGGGAAATAGCTGGTCATTGATAAAAGCCATGAGGGGTTCGCCGGTCATACCCTCAGGGTCGGCGGCCCAGGTGCGCCACTGAAACTTTTTTGGAATGGGTGAACGATAGCCCTCCTGCATCGCTTCCAGCTCCTGATCCTGGTCGTCGATGATCTTGAGGAAGAACATCCAGCAGAGCTGAGAGATGCGCTGTGCATCACCATCAACGCCGCTGTCCTGCCGCATGATGTCTTGAATGGACTTGACGGCGTTTCTAACTGACATGCGTATTCAAGCTACCTTTCCATACAGGGCGGACTGAAGTTCATGCACCGCTTTTTCAAAGCCGTTTCGTCCGCCGAAGGTTTTCAGCAATTCCATCGGAGTACCCATGACGTCGAACGGCGCAACTTTTAGGATGCGCGGATCATCGAGGCCAGTGACGCCTTCGTCCTGGTATTTCTGCAGCAGCGCGTCCAGCACCGCGCGGGCTTGGACGCCGTACTTGGTGAAGACATTCCGCTTACGGACATTCTCCACACGTTCACGTCGAGTGAGCGGCGGCTGATCGAAGGCCACGTGACAGATGAGATCGAACGGGTCGAGATCCTTGCCTACTTCGTCGGCCAACGGTTCGAGGAGCAGGCCCTCGTTTTCCAGCTCTTCGATGACAGCCTGCTTGCGCTCCGCGTTGTTCCAACGTTTTAGAAACGCGTCGAGGCTGGCATAGCGACTGCGGAGCGTCTTCTTCGAATAGTCGCGCAAGCTTTCGGTGACCAGCTTACCGTATTCATCGAGATACTCGATGCGTTCAGCAACGACGCTCACTTCGTCGCCGCGAATGTAATACTTGCGTGGGGCAGCGCCACCTGGCGGGATCGTGATATCCGGCGAGACGGGATTGACGATGATTGTTTCCTCCTCCCCGGGTGTCGGGGGGATTGGGTCTTCTTCATCGATCTGAGGCGGCACATCATCCGGTGGTGCAACCGGATCGTTCTCCCCCGGCTCATAAATCTGCACCGGTTCACCATCAAAATCAGGATCGGCGAAGTGGTTGGTGGCCTTGCGGAAGTCGATCAACGTGAAATAGTACTTCTTGGTGTCCTCATGGACCCGGGTGCCGCGGCCGACAATCTGCTTGAACTCAGTCATGGAGCCGACTTCGCGGTCGAGCACGATCAGGCGGCAGGTCTGAGCATCGACACCGGTGGAGAGTAGCCGTGATGTGGTGACGATCACCGGATATTTGGCCTCCGGGTCGATGAAATTGCCAACCTGTGCCGTGCCTTCCGCGTCATCGCCGGTAATCCGCATGACGTAGCGACTATTCTCCTGTACAAGATCGGGGTTCTCATTGGCCAGGGCCTGACGCATGCGGGCGGCATGCTCGGTATCCACGCAAAACACGATGGTTTTCTGGAAGCGGTCGCCGCTTTCCTTCAAGAACTCGCTGACTTTGTGCGCGACGCGCTTGGTGCGTTCGTCGATCACGAGGTTTCGATCGTAATCTTTCTGATTAAAGATACGATCTTCGATCTCGTTGCCATACTTGTCGGTCTCTCCCTTTGTCGGACGGTACCCTTCCACGTCCACATCAAGATGGACTTTTACCACTTTATATGGAGCGAGGAAGCCGTCACGGATACCCTCCTTCAGCGAGTAAGTGTAAACAGGTTTGCCGAAGTAGTGGATGTTGGAGACGTACTCTGTCTCCTTTGGTGTGGCAGTAAGCCCGATCTGGGTGGCGGCGGAGAAGTAGTCAAGAATTTCGCGCCACGCGGAATCCTCTGCTGCACTCCCCCGGTGACACTCATCGATCACGATGAGGTCAAAGAAGTCCTGCGAGAGTTCGCGGTAGAGTTTCTGCCGATCCTCAGGGCCAGTGAGGGCTTGATAGAGTCCCAGGTAAATCTCATACGAGGTGTCGATTCGCCGATGCTTCTTGTCTACGGCGGTCTGCAGATCCACCACGTTTCCGTCCTCGCGCTCGATGGTCTTGGAGTTGGTGCTGAGCTTGGCCATCGTTTTACCGAACGGGCGGAAATCGTTAACCATGGTCTGATCAACCAGGACATTGCGATCGGCGAGAAAGAGGACGCGTTTTTTGCGCTTGGCTTTCCATAAGCGCCAAATGATCTGAAAGGCAGTGTAGGTCTTCCCAGTGCCGGTCGCCATGACGAGCAGGATGCGGTCCTGGCCTTTGGCGATGGCCTCGATGGCCTTATTGATTGCGATGCGCTGATAGTAGCGTGGCTCCTTACCGCTGCCGTCGTCGTGAAAGCTCTGAAGGAACACTTCCTCTTGCGCAGGCTTCAGGCCTTTCCACGAGCGGTACTTCTGCCAGAGTTTCTCCTGCGTGGGGAAGGCTTCGAGCGGTATCTCGGTTTCCGTCTCCCCGCCCTGCCCGGTTCGGTCGTGGAACAGAAACGCGTCGCCATTCGATGAGAAGACAAAGGGAATGTCGAGCGTCGCCGCATACTCCAGGCCTTGCTGCATTCCACCGCCGACGGGATGGTGATTGTCTTTTGCTTCGATGACGGCAATGGGGATGTTGGGCTTGTAGTACAGGATGTAGTCGGCAAACTTCGCCTTACCCCTCGTGACAAGCTTGCCGCGAACGATAATGCGGCCCTTGGTGAAGTAAACCTCCTCACGAATCTGCGATGCTACATCCCACCCGGCCCGTTCTAGGGCTGGCGTAATGAACTTCGTGCAGATATCGCGTTCGCTAAGGTCCTTCTTATTCATGCATGCAGAATATCGGGCCTAAGGCAAATTGGGGAGCAGTTTAGCGAAGTAGAATTTCGAAAGCTACTGGAGGAAGGTAAGCAGCCGAGATCAGCGTGACAGGAAGCAGAAATACCAAGAGCTGCTATAGTTTTCGCACGGTTCCATTGTCCTGTCATAACGAAAGGCGTTCATCTGATGTTTACTCCCTTTGATGTCCTGAAGCAGAACGGCAGGTTTTTTCTTTTAGTAGGCGTCATTCTTCTTGTGGCTCTATTGGCAAGATCTTTTATAGGACAATTGGTGGATCGATTACAGGGGCGACGTACACCTTCCATCCCTCAAGCGCTAATTCCCTCCGGCATTACGCTTAAAAAGAGGAACATCCTGAGTCGCGGTGAAATGGCTTTCTATCACACATTGAAAACCGCGGTCGGCGATCACTACGATGTTTATGCCCAAATTCCTGTCTGGGCGCTTGTGCATTGCGCAAGTGAAAATCGAAAGGAAGAGTGTGCCTTCACTAATCAGATCAACCTGAAACGAGTTGATTTTGTTCTGGTGAATCCCACGTCCCTTGAGACTGAAACCGTCATTGAACTGGATGATCGATCCCATCAGCGAGACAAGACCAAAGAGAGAGACAGTTTTGTTAATGCGGTGTTGTCGCGCGCCGGTATTCCCATCATTCGTATTGCGGCGGCCGCCGACTACAACGAAGAAGATCTTCGGAACAAGCTTGTCTCTATGAAAGGCCAAATGCCACGGAAAGAAGGATAAGCTGTAGAGAGTGTGCTAGGAACCAGCATCCTGCGCTTGCTTTTATAGAATCTTTATCCCTGCATTCCCCCCGCACCGGTATCTTCCACGATACGCTCTGTATCCGCTGAGATACCGCACAAAACAAGCATCTCGCGCCTTTCATTTCGTTATTCCTAAAAAATCAGCACGATTGATTTATCCACTTTGTGGTACGATGAATGCGTGCTCCATCACCATGGACTCATGGTTCAAAACGCCATCTGATTTCAGAAAGCGAGCAGATGGAGATCCTGTGTCGCCTCACGCGACGTCCTTCCCTCCCCTCCTCTGTCTGCTCGCTGCGGTGGTCTTGCTGAGTTCCATCACCCCGACGATCAAGTATGTGTTTCAGCACAGCGATCTCCATCCGATCGCGCTGGCGACTCTCCGCGTGTTGATCGGCTTCTGTGTGCTCATGCTGAGCACGATCCTGTGGGACCGTCGCGGTGTGAAGGACATGGCCGGACCTGCTACGGTGCCGGTGGCCCTGCTGGGACTGTTGGGTGTCGCGTCGTATGCGGTGGCGGCGTGGGGCCTGCTGTATACGAGCGTGACGCACTACATTTTGATCTACAGTCTCATGCCATCCATGGCGGCCCTGTTTAGTAGTTTGCGTGGAAAAGAACAGGTCACCTCGTTCAAGATCATGGGGATTCTGCTGTCGCTGGCCGGCTGTGTGATCGCGATCTGGGATGGGCATCATGGGTTTGGGGCCGGCTCCGCCATCGGCGACGGACTTGTGCTGCTGTTCACCATGATGATGGCCGCCTACGTCGTTTTAAGTGCCGGCGTCGTCCAACATGTGAGCCCGTTACCGGCGAACACGCTGATGTTCGGCGGCAGCTCGCTGCTGTTGTCGCTGGTCATGATTCTGTTCGGGGCGATGGGATGGACCGTGCCGATGTCCGCGGCGATTTCGCCGGTGATCCTCGTCTTGGTGGTCTACGTCGGCGCGGCGACGGCTGCCGTCTTTCTCTTCCGGTACATGGCCCAGCGCTCGTTAAGTCCCATGACGGTCGGCGTCTACCATAACCTGGTCCCTGTGTTGACGATCCTCCTCGCCTGCCTCTGTTTTGGTGAAGAGCTCGAGGGTTCGACCATCATCGGCGGTGTTTGCATCATTGCGGGAGCGGAGCTGGTTCGTCGAGGAGGTCGCCTTCGCTGGATACCGGCCGGCCCCAAGACTGCGAGAGGATGGTTGGGGCCCGCCATCAGCGCACGGACGAATTGACCCATTTTGAGTTATCGTGCCCGGAGGCATTATGATTGAGCAGATACACATCGAAGAATTTCAGATGGATTTGGACCAACTGCATCGACGTGCGGTTGATCTGACGCGTGAGTTGGGAGACGTGAACTACGCGTTACGGGAAAAACGCCGGGAGCTGGAGACGCTGGGTGCCACGCTGGATGCCCGCGTGCATGAGCAGACCCGTGAGCTGAAAGAGGCCAACGAGCAACTCCGGGAATTGAACTGGCTCAAGTCCATCTTCGGACCCATCGATTGACGTGTCGCCGTCGGCTTCACCCTGGCTAGTCACAGCCGATGATTGCACGACTGAGCGGTACTGTAGCGTGCGTCGTATCGGCGAAAGAAGCGCTACCGGCCCCCGTCCTGGGCTCTTGTGATGTGGTCGAGGGTGTCTTGAAGGTGGATGAAGGTCGATGCGACCGCCTTCATAAGGGGACGGCTTCGCCGTGGATGCAGTGTTCCACATATGGACTCAGATCTGCGTCCCTGAGGATGTCGACCTTGCGCTCCAGGAGTCTTTCTAGTTCCTTGCCGAGCTCGATCGCATCCCGGACGTTGCGCCCGCACTCCATCTCCACGAGAAATTCGATGTCATCGTCAGGCTGCTCGTCGCCCGGTGCCCCTGCACCCAATACACGGACGTTGTGGGCCCCATGCTCGGCCGCAAGCTGAAGGATGCGATCTCGCCTGATTCTGAGCAACTCTGTGGTGTTCATAAGGCTTCTCCCTAAAGGATACGGCAGCGTTTGCCACGCGGGCTACGGGCATTTGGCCTCACAGCGTGTAGGCAAGATTGGCACAAGATTCTCAGCCTTTTACCGTCTTGCGTTGGACGCGTCTATCCCTTAGATATTCACCATGCATAATATCCTGCTCATTGATGATGATCCCGTCTTCTTGGACTCGGTCGCCGAAGCGATGAAATGGGGTCATCGCGACATCAACATGACAACGGCCGCCACGGCCGAGCACGGGTTGCGCCTTCTCGGTCGGCGGCATTTCGACGCCGTGATCAGCGATTTTCAGATGCCCGGGTTAAACGGAATTGACCTGTTACAGGAATGCGCCGTAGCCTGCCCGGATACGCCGGTCATCGTGGTCACGGGCTACGGTTCCAAGGCGTTAGAGCAAGATGCGTTGAAGCATGGGGCCTATGCGGTTCTTCACAAGCCGGTCGACTCGGATGTCATCTATTCGGCTGTGACGCGTTCGATTCTTCGTTCCCGGATGTTGCAACGCGGTTTGCCTTCTGCCTTCACCCCACCGGATATTCATCTCCGCGAATTGGCGAATCACCGTGAGCGGCTTTCCGCCAGACTGAAACTGCTCACTCAACGCCTCGACGATGCGTTGGGAACGGACAAGCCCGAGTAGAAGTTCTCCCCGATTCTTTCCCGCTTCACAATTCGGCCGCCGTAACTCCGTGCGCCTTTTTGCCGCCACTATCGCCACTTCAGCATGTGACCGTATATACCCTCGCATGGAGCTGGATAAATCGTGCCTACCCTGATATACATAGACACGACCAGTTGGAGTATTCATGATCCAGCGACAGGCGTATCGCTTTCCCGTTAAACTGCCTGTGACGTTTTCGGGTGAACGTGAGGGAACGGGCGTGCTCTATGACGTATCCGTCAAGGGCTGCCGCATAGTGAGCCGGACGCCGCTTCGCATCGGCCATGCCGTGAGCCTGCTGATCTATCAGGGCGCCGGACGCGCCCCTATCGCGATTGCCACGGCTGAAGTCCGGTGGGCCGTGGCGCTACAGTATGGCCTTACCTTTCAGTCCTTAGAGGCTGAGGAACCGATCCGCGAGCTCATCGCCTCCCGAACGTCCTAGCCATCCATCACTTCCCCACCGCCGTACTGAATAGCAATCAGTGGCGGTCTTCGCCTCGAGATTCCGAGACTCCTCGCTTCCCGGAGAGTGATCGACTTGTGAGCGAACATGCCGGCTAGCGCCCTCGGCCTGTCGTCTCTCAGACTGAAGCTGTGACTTCCGTTGAGGCTGGATCGATTTACTTGCGGAGGTCGTTGTTCGGCATCAATGACAATCGCGACGGCCTTGTGCGAGTGCACGGCTGAACAACGCAATCATCTCGTCGCGCACAAAAGGCTTGCGAATGCTGGCATACACACCTAGCGCGCGTGCTTCGTCCAATGACGGCACAACATCATACGCAGTCATTAATACGATCGGGATAGATTGGCACAGTTGACGGGCCTGACGTACGAATGTGAGTCCATTGATCCTCGGCATACGAAAATCGGTGGCAATGAGCTGGTACCGATATGGTGACGCCTGAAGGCATTGGAGCGCCTCGTGTGGATTGAGATACGTGTCGATCACGACCGGGGCCAACCAGAATCTGAGCGCGTCAGAAAGTCCCAACAACAAATCAGGGTCATCATCAACTAAGAGAATCCTGGCTGGCTCCTTAAGAGCCGGCCGTCGTCTGCGCTGCTCCATGATAGTTTGCATGGCTAACCACTCCTGTATTGCTGAGGATTGCGTAGGAGTGTCTTATATAGCCGGGTCGGACCGTCACTGACCATCGTGCGCACTATGAAAGGTATGTCGTAAAGAGTATGACGGTGATTATCCTACATGGATGAAAACTATCCGAATGCGGTTCCGTCATGGCGTGCTTCATCGCTGTCCGCTATGAAATCTGCTCGCTTACCATACCGGCCCTATACCCTGCCGCTAATGTGCTTGCGCTGGTCCTGATTCTCAACGTGGTTCCGCTGCTACGACGTCATTCTTGGCCATCCAGTATAATGAACGATGCCGCTTACGACGAAGCTGAAGATTCTCGCGGAAGCCGCCAAATATGACGCGTCATGTGCCAGCAGCGGCTCCCGTCGGCCGGGAAATAGTCAGGGCGTCGGGCACTCCGATGGCCACAGCATCTGCCACAGCTTTACGCCGGATGGCCGCTGTATCTCTCTTCTGAAACTTCTGCTGACCAATCACTGCATTTACGACTGCGTCTTTTGCGTCAACCGTGTCTCGAGCGACACTCCCCGGGCTGCCTTTACGCCGCAGGAAGTCGTGGACCTGACGCTGGACTTCTATCGGCGCAACTATATTGAAGGCTTGTTCTTAAGTTCGGGCATCTTTCGCTCGCCGGATGACACAATGGAACAGCTCATTGTGGTCGTGCGAACGCTACGGCGCATCTATCATTTCGGCGGCTACATTCATCTGAAAGCTATTCCCGGGGCGGCTCAGCGGCTGATCGAGGAGGCGGGGCGGTGGGTCGATCGCCTGAGTGCGAACATCGAGTTGCCGACACAAGCCGATTTGGCGCAGTTGGCGCCGGACAAGAACTTGGAGATCATTGAGGACACGATGGCGCAGATTCACGAAGGCGTCCACGCTTCTCATGGGAACGCCGCGCGCCGGGGATCGTCTCCTTCCTTCGCGCCGGCCGGCCAAACGACGCAAATGGTGATCGGGGCGACCCCGAGCACGGATGCCGCCATACTCTCCACGGCGGCGCGACTCTACCATCGCTATGGTTTGCGACGCGTGTATTATTCCGCGTTCAGTCCCTACCCCAACGCCGATCCGCGTCTGCCGCTTCAGCCCCCTGCGTTGCTGCGCGAGCACCGTCTCTACCAAGCGGACTGGTTGACCCGGTTTTACGGGTTTTCGGTTGACGAATTGACGACGGCGGAGGATCCGAATCTGCCCTTCGATGTGGACCCAAAACTTGCCTGGGCGCTCCGCCATCGTGAGCAGTTTCCTGTCGATCTGAATCGAGCGCCGCGTGAGACCTTGCTGCGCGTTCCCGGGCTTGGCTACAAAAATGTGGACAAGGTGCTGTCCATTCGTCGGTTTCATCGGCTGACGCTCGATGATCTCCGTAAACTGCACGTGCCCATCCGGCGGATTCGACCGTTCTTATCGACACCCGGTCACTCACATTCGGGAAATCTGTTACACCTGGATCGGGACGATCTTCCGGCACTGCTCACGAAACCTGCTCAGTTGGAACTGTTTACCGCGGCATTCGAGGCCGATTCCGGGCAGACTTAAGCATGCATGAGGTTCGATTCATCCCTACCGCCGAAGGCTGGCTCGCTGCCGCGACCACGCAACTTGCTGCCACGAGACCGCCATTGGAGATTTTCTGGACTGAAGCGATGACGGAGCAGCACGCGTTACTGGGCCTGTTTGACAAGGACGACCGCGACCCCAAGCCGTCGGAACATGACCGTCGAGTTCACATTCCGGCCCGGTTCGTCAAGATAACTCGCGCAGTGGCCTGCCATCGTAACCCGCGTAAATGGGCTTTGCTCTATTCCGTACTGTGGCGGGTGACATTCACGCAACCGCGACTATTGGATATCGAGGTGGATGACGAGGTCGGCACACTGCTCAAGATGCAACGGCAGGTACAACGTGATGCGTATCGCATGAAGGCGTTCGTGCGGTTTCGCCGCCACTTTGATGTCGGTGGAGAACATTATGTGGCTTGGCACCAACCTGATCATGCGGTCCTCCCACTCGCGGCGCCGTTTTTTGTCGAGCGGTTCTCCGCACTGCGGTGGTCGATTCTGACGCCGGATCAATCGGCGCACTGGAATGGCGAGGCGCTGCAATTCGGCCCTGGGGTAGCGCAACGCGACGCGCCTGGTGAGGATGCGGTAGATGGTGTCTGGCGAACCTATTACGCCGCCACGTTCAATCCGTTGCGGATCAACCCAGAGGCGATGCAGGCCCAACTGCCGGGACGGTTCTGGAAGAGTTTGCCTGAATCGCGTCTCATCATGCCGCTGACGCATGACGTCCGGGCGAGTGTGAGTCGCGTGGCCGGCAGCCGGCAACGGATGGCTACTCTACCCCTGGCCGGTACGCTGCCTGAACTCGAACAGGCTGCCGCGACATGCACCGGCTGCGACCTGCATCTCGCCTCCACGCAGACCGTTTTCGGGCGAGGCCCCGCCAATGCGCGAGTAATGTTAGTCGGTGAGCAACCGGGTGACCAGGAGGATCTCGCCGGCGAACCTTTTATCGGCCCGGCCGGTGAGGTGTTGAATCAGGCTCTGGAACAGGCGGGCCTCCGGCGTTCGCAGCTCTATGTGACTAATGCCGTGAAGCACTTTCGATTCGTCTTGGAAGGTAGGCATCGGCGCCATCAAGCGCCTCGACCGTCCGAAATCATGGCGTGCCGACCTTGGCTTGAAGCGGAGCTTCGGGCGGTTCAGCCGGAGATTGTCGTCTGTCTCGGCCGAACCGCTGCTCAGGCGCTCATCGGCGGACAAGTGTCCGTGGTCCATCAACACGGCAACTTTTTCACCAGCCCCTTGGTTTCCCGCCTCCTGCTGACGTTTCATCCGTCCAGCATTCTTCGCGCTCGCGATCATGCGACGCACGATCGGCTGTTCGGACTTTTGGTCAATGATTTGAAAAAGGTATCATGCGAACTACGAGGAGAGGCAGTCATGCCCTCCTCATGAACACCTGCTACTTTCTTCCCTCTCATTCATCCTCATCGTCATAAAAATACTTCTCGCCCTCACTGACGGCCCTCACCGCCTCACTCAGTTCAGCATAGAGCCTTGTCTTAGAGATGAACCCGCTCGCGCCTGCCTTTTGCCAATGCCGGAGCGGAATATCCTTCGCGAAGGAGATCACTAGAATGGGTAGCTTGGGATACAGGTCATGCAGCGTGGCGACAGTCTTCAACTTCGTCTGCCCGGGGAGGCACACGTCAAGAATCAGGACATCCCATTGTTCATGCCCTAGTCGGTTCCACAGAGCTTCAGGCGTGTCGGCCGTGCCGCATACAACCTCTTCCCCCTGGGCTAAATATTCATGCAAGGCAGCACGAAGGTGTGAATGGGCTTCTGCCAGCAGAACACGGACCATAGCGGCATCGCTCCCAAACGATCCCGGCAATTGGAGCCGGAACTTCATCGCTTGGCTATCAGTGGAATGGACGTTTTTGAAACACGGAGGTACGGCCATTCGGGAATGGGCTCGAACGGCATCTTCCTTATATGTATCCTGATTTCAGCGTGTTGCAGGGTTTTGGTACAGAGGTTTCCTGTAATCAACGCTACAACTTTGGTGATAGCCGATCACTTATTTCGATCCCGCCACGGCTCGGGACGGCTTCGTTCGATCGGATGTCACCGAGCCCGAGGCGAATCGCTTCGACATCCAGTTCTTGTTCCAATCGATGGAGCACTTCATCGCCGATGACACCGCGATTGCGCAAATCGATGGCCGCTACTCGCTCGGCGGTCAGCGTCTCGTGCCGCAACCGGCGAAACGCCTCCGCGCCTTGTGGGGAGCAATCCGGATCGTCCTTCTCCGGATGGAGAAAACGCTGAACCCGCCGCCCATAATGAATCCGAAGCCGATCGAGATGATCGGGCAGGGTCCAGTCCGCCATCGCCAGATCATCGAGTCGATTCAACGCCGCGGTCGCCGTCTGCTGCCGTGCCAGGGCCTCTTCCTGCGCCAGCGTCTGATCGACCTCTAGGTTCAACATTCGAATCAGCGGTGTCAGCGAGAGTCCTTGCAAAACGAGCGTCGAGAGAATGACGACGAAGGTGATGACGATGATTTCGGCGCGGTATGGAAACGGAGCGCCGGAACCCACCGCGTGCGGCAACGCTAGCGCGGCCGCGAGGGAAACGATGCCGCGCATCCCAGTCCACGCAATGAGGAAGATATGGCTTGGCGGTATGGCCTCGCGTGCACGAATTGACGGGATGAGTCCGCAGGAAAGATAGGCTGCCAAAGGGACCCAGATTAACCGCACGCCGATGACCATGACGCTGATGAGTGCTGCCTTCAACAATAATGCGCTGAGGCCGCTGGCCAGTATTTCTTCACGGAGCGAAGCGACTTGAAGGCCGATCAGAATGAAGATGATGCCGTTCAGAATGAAAATGACCGTTTCCCAGACCGCCCGCCCCTGTATGCGCGTCATCGGGGACACGATCTCGCTGAAATACCGACGCAGGTATAGACCACCCGCGACGCATGCCAGCACCGCCGAGACCTGAAGCACTTCTCCGATGACCCAAGCCACATATGACGCGAGCAGGGTCATCGCGATTTCACTAAAACTGTCCCGGGTAAAGCGTAGCACCCAGCGTGTCAGCGCTCCCACCGCAAGGCCGGCGGCGATGCCACCTACGGCGGCCAGCACAAATTGGATCAGCGTGTCGCTCAGGATGAAGGAACCGCTGACGGCGGCCCCGACCGCCGTTCGATAGAGCACCAGCGCGGTCGCGTCATTGACCAAACTCTCTCCCTCAAGAATCGTGACGAGGCGTCGGGGAATGCCAAGCTTTCGGGCAATGGCAGTCGCGGCGATCGCGTCGGGCGGGGACACGATCGCTCCCAGCACCACCGCCCCCGCCCAACTGATTCCTGGTAGGACTTCATGCACCAGGACAGCTACCATGGCAGTCGTCACGAGAACCAGGCCTACGGCTAACCAGGTAATCGGACGGAGATTCTGGCGGAAATCCCGCCAAGAGGTGAAATAGGCCGCCCCCCACAGAATGGGTGGGAGGAAGACCAGAAACACGAGGTCGGGATTCAGTTGAATGCGCGGCATCCCCGGCACGACACCGAGAATCAAGCCGCCGACCACGAGCAGGATGGGATAGGGCAGCAGGATCCGGTGCGCCAGCGTGGTCAGCGCCAATACCACTGCCAGCAGAATCACGATGATCTCGAGGTCGTGCAGGCTTTCCATGCTGATACTACCTCACACCCTCTGGCTTCTCCCTGCCCAGCGCTGTTTCGAGCAACCCACCGGAATCGTCAGCGATACCAGCTATGTCTTGACTGCCACGTCGTCCCTTCTGCACGCTCCAATGCCACCCGGTCCCACTTCCCTAGGACGGCCGCCGCTTCATAGGTGCTTTGCGCGAACGCCATGAGGGCGGCATCCGGGGATGCGGCGGTTCTGACCACTTCATACGGTAAGATAAATTCTCTCAATTGTGAATGGTAAAAAGCGCCCTCCGGCTGAACGGGATAATCCGCAAACCCTTGCGGCTCAGGGTAAGCATAGGCATAAAAGGCAGGCATCCCGAGACCGGCGCCGGGCCAAAACCCACAGCTGCTGACTTCGTGTGAATAGGCGTCGCGTGCCACGAACCGAGCGAGATTGGGTGCACCGGGATGCTCGGGGGCAGGGCGGCCGGAAAAACGCGTCGCGGCCAGATCAAAGCTTCCCCAAAAGAAATGGACCGGACTCGCTTTGCCGATAAACCGTCCGCGAAATTCCGTCAACACCCGGTGAGCCTGCAGCAGGATGCGCCAGCACCGCTGGGCGTATTCGGGATCGTAGGCGGCATGCTTTTCATCCTGTTCAAAGGGAGTCCGGTCGGCCACTTCAACCGGCGTGGTCCAAATGGTGACGGCCAGACCAAGCGAGCGCAGACTCTCCATAGTCTCCTGATAAAAGTCCGCCACGGAACGTGCCTTCAGGACAATGGTACGGCTCTCTCCATCCGCAGCCGTGATGCGCAGGAGATGATCGAGCCAATCGACATCCATTTGAAACAGGCGAGCCCCCATCGGAATTGGTGACGTTGTCAGACCGCGCGATGTCAGATACAGGGTCGAGTGCCACCAGTGATTGACGTAGGGGGCCAGGCCGAGTCGAATTTTGCCGATGACCTGCATCCACATATGTACGGTCGCATACGTGTCTTGCCAAGCGTCGAGCGGCAAGCTCGGCCACACTTCTGTACCGGACGAAGAGATCATGCCCTGCTCATTCTTAGCCATAATGCCCTCCATTGCTTCCGAAGGAGAATGAGACCCACGTGCCGGTCGTCGCTGACATGTGCAGCTTACTTGTTCTCCCCGGCTTTGCCTGTCCGCCTTCACCTTACGTACGCAGGAAATTTCGAAGTGTCCCGGCGGCGCACGCTGACCCTTTGAAAGGGTTCCTGCTCAACGCAGGACGAAGGTCCTAAGCATTGCGAATCTCTTGACAGGAGAACAGCACGCGCCTATAAGTAGGAATCTAACACCGGGGTGACAACGACGTCTCCCCTCCGCGATTCAGCTTCAGGACAATGACGTCCTTTTGGTTCATGGTGGACCGGAAGGGCGTTTTTTATTGCCATCCTTCCGGTTCGATTCGGCACCATCTACTCTCGTCTGTTTTTAATATCACTATAGGGCTCCGCTCTGACGAGTGGAGTCCGACAATGGAGGGCGGCCATGGATAAGAAAAGTGTTGTCGGGAAGTTGTTAGCGGCCAAAGAGGCGTGTGGAAAAACCTATGATCAACTAGCGGATGAGCTCGGCGTATGTAATGTCTATGTCGCGCAACTGTTTCGGCGGCAGGCGCAGTTGAAAAAAGGCACCGAAGACAAATTGGTGAAGCTGGTACCGATGCTCACCGAGGACCTGCTCCGGGAAATGCGCAAGGCGCCCGTTCGGTCGTACGATCCGGCCATTCTGCAAGAACCGCACGTCTACCGGATGACGGAGGTATGCGCGCACTACGGGGAGGCGATGATGGACATCATCCACGAGCAATTCGGCGATGGCATCATGTCGGCGATCGATTTCAGGTTTAGCATTAAGAAAATCAAAGGCAGCCAGGGCGAGGATCGGGTCTTGATGACCTGGAATGGCAAGTTCTTGCCGCACATTGAACAAACGACATAACCGGCATCCTTCGTCTGTACCCGAGAAGGATCACACGATTCTCGGGGGGACGGTGACACGTCGCCCCGAAGCGAGGGAGGATGTCATGGACTATGTGAGGCCGCAGGATATCGCAGGCTGCATGGAGGCTGCCGGGGCGTCGAAAGTCCACTTGCCCATCAAGGATCTACTGATTCGCGGCGCGTTGGCCGGCGCTTACTTAGGTGTGGCGACAAGCATGGCCGTCGGGGCGACGCTCCAGACGGGCCAGCCGATCGTCGGCGCACTGGTCTTTCCGTTTGGGCTGTGTCTCGTCGTATTGCTCGGGACGGAATTGCTCACCGGAAGTTTTGCGCTGCTGCCCTGTGCGACCGTGGCGGGGAAGCCGGGGGCAGAGATTGGGCGGGTGCTTCGCAATTGGGGCTGGGTATTTCTCGGCAATCTGGTGGGAAGCGTCGCGTATGGGGCTCTGCTGGCTATTGCCTTGACGATGAATGGTGCGGGGGACATTGCCCCGGTGGGGAAAAAGCTCGTCGAGATGGCGCAAGCCAAGACCACGGGGTACGCCGCCTACGGCATGGCGGGAATGGTGACTGTTTTCACAAAGGCGATCCTGTGCAATTGGCTCGTGAGCCTGGCGGTCATCATGGCCTTTTCCGCGACGTCGGTTGTCGGGAAGGTGGTAGCGCTCTGGGGGCCCGTGACATTATTTTTCTCGCAAGGCTTCGAGCATGCGGTGGTCAACATGTTTGTTATTCCGATCGGGATGATGATGGGGGCTCATGTGAGCTTACAAGATTGGTGGTTATGGAATCAGTTGCCGGTTACTGCCGGTAATCCCGTCGGCGGCGTGGTCTTTACCGGCCTGGCGCTGTATCTGAGTCATAGGCCGCAGCCGGCGAAGGCCGCCCCCACGACTGACCGGCTGGTTGAACCGGAACTGGTCGGTGCGCCGGCAACGATCGCGACGCCGCGGTCAATCTAACCTGAATCCTGGTTGTTTGCGGGGCTCCGGTTTGTGCTGAAGGGAGTCCCGTTTTCTTTCCCTCCATTCACATCATCGCGCAAGATCTGCCCTTGCCTTCAGCCCCGTTCGATACAAGCCACGGAAATTTGGGCCGAACGCCCGCATACAGATCTTCGTCCTTTGTAAACCCGAGCCTCCTGCATTGAGGAGCACGTCAGTCTCACTTCATGCGTGGTAATCGGTCCTACATACCGCTCGACAGCCTCTGACCTCCTGATTTTTCCGATCACACTGATGGGAGCGCCCAATGAACTGGCGTAGGCTCACAGCAGGAGGAAATGATCATGAGCATTCAATGGAGCCCATTGTTCGGCCTTTGTCTGGTTCTCGGGACTGCCCCTGCACTTGCGGCGCCTCTCACTGATGACAAAGACGGGACCGCGTCACATAAGCCAGGCTTCGAGCGTCAGGATACCGGCATTTCGGATCCCACGGTGAATCCGGGCCAAGCAGCAGGCACGCGTACGGTCAATGGCATGGTCCTGCGGCTGCAAGACGGCGGTTATGTGGTTCGCGATGGGAGAGGCCAGGACATCACCGTTTTGGTGGATGAAGACACCGCAGGTGATAGGGACATCAGTGCCGGGGACTACGTTGAGACGAAATTGACCCGGCAAGGCCGAGCCATCATGATTCGGAAGGAGTCTTCATCCGACACACCGGAGCTGAAGGGATCGTCCACGAAATGAGGGAGCCGTGTCGGCAGGTGACGTACCTACGAAGCGACGAAGAGCACTTTCAGTCTCGTGAACCTTAGCCGTCAACGGCTGTCTTGGCCGCCTCAGTTGCAAACAGAAACACGGTCGACGCACGCCCTTCCCCTCCGGCGCCATTCGCGATTGCGCGACACGATATCTGCAACGCGAGGTCCGGCTTCACTTGCACCCGCAGATCTTTGATCTTCATCAAAGGCATCGCGCTCACATCCTTCAGCGGTTCATGCACTGATTCCGGCAGCACATCTGATGACCACGCTCCCACCAGCGAAAACAGGCGCGGAGCGGCTGGGGGAGCAAACCACGCATTGGCCAGTGTGTTGGCAAAAACGATCTGTCCGGACGGCTCGACCCCGATCACCGCTGCAGGAATTTCGTTGAGCAGCTGCTGTGCGATGCCTAGGGCGGTGGATGAAATGGACAAGTCTGCCTGGGTGCCTTCTAATCCGCTCTTGAGCTTTTGGTTCAGGGTGGCCAACTGCTCGTTCCGTTGTCCGAGTTCCTCCAGCAATGCGCGGTTTTCACGGTTTCTCGCATGGTGCTCCAGACCCGATCGGACCGTCAGTTTAATGTCTTCCTCCTGAAACGGTTTGTACAGAATCTTATAAATCTGCCCGCGATTGACTGCCTCCACCAGCACGTGGGCTTCGGCATAGCCGGTGAGGATTATTCGAAAGGCGTCGGGACACAGAGGTGCGGCTTGCTCCAACAATTCGATGCCGTTCATCTCCGGCATTCGATAATCGGTCAGGATGAGTGCGACGGACTGCGTGTGGAGGATCTGTAAAGCTTCTGGTCCGCTGGCCGCAATCAAGACGTTGACCGGCTCCGCTTTCAGGATTCTCCGAATCGAGCGGACGATACCCGGCTCGTCGTCGACACATAGAATGTATGGCTGGTCCTTCTGCTCAGTGGCCGTCATGCCGCACTCTGTTCGATCATCGCCTTTGCTTCCTCCACAATCCGACCTATGTCTTTCTCCAGCTTTTCGACAATGCCGGGCGTTACGCCTTTTATGCCGGCAATCGAAGCTTTCAAGGATTCCTGAAAGCCTTCTTGCTCGCCCTGGCCAGAGATCACCAGATGGGTTGCGGCGCTCGTAAGCATCACTGCGAGTTGGTCCGCGGCTTGGACCAGTGCAACCATCATCCCCTCGTTGGTTTCAACGGCGTACAGGGCATCATGATGATGCCGCGCCATTTCGATGTACTGTTGCGGCAAATGCCAGTGGTTGAGGACTTCGGCGCCGAGTTCTTGGTGATCAAATCCCAGGATGGCCCGCTCTGCCTGGTCGGTCGTGATCTCCGGATGCTCCTGCTCGTACCGGCGTATGTCGCCGAGGTGCTTGGCGTAATAGACGGCGGTGGCCAATTCCCCGATATCGTGAAGCAATCCGCCCAAGAACGAATCAGCCATGGGTACATGCGGAGAGGCAAATCGTTGGGCCAGCCACCGCGCCAAGATCGCTGTGAGCACCGAATGACTGCGAAGGGCGTTCGATTCGTATCGCTCGTGGCCCAGCGCTTGTGGCGTCTTCAAACGGACGAGCAGCGTAAAGGCGGCACAGATCGAGACGATACTGACCTGGCCCAAGACCACGATGGCATGGTCGAGCGTCTTGACTTGGGTACGTAAGCCGTAGAATGGAGAGTTCGCGATTCGGAGGACTTTTGCCGCCAAGGCGGCGTCTTTCGAGATAAGCCGCGCGAGTTGCGGAGCCGAGAGATCGTCTCGCTCGCCGAGGCGTGAAATTTCCAGGCCCACCTGGCTCAGTGGTGGGAGATCGCCGGCTTGAATGAGCTTTTTATAGCTTTCGACAATTGCCGGCATGCTGATCCTCTTTCGCCTGTGGACCGCCCTGCCCGATCGGGAGCCAAATGCGAAACGTCGTCCCGACTCCCACCGTGGACTGCACTTCAATGCGTCCCTGATGTTTTTTCACGATTTCGGAACTGATGCTGAGTCCCAATCCCGTCCCTTTTCCGACTTCCTTCGTCGTAAAAAACGTTTCAAAGATGCGCGAGATATTTTCAGGAGGAATCCCGCATCCCGTATCGCTGATCTCGACCATGATCTGTTCATCTCGACGTGCCGTCACAATCCGAATTTCCCCATTTTGTTTAATGGCGTGGCTGGCATTAACGAGCAGATTCATGAATACCTGGTTTAATTCCTGCGGATAGCACAGGATCTCGGGTATGTCTCCGTACTGTTCGATAACCTTGGCTTTATACTTCAGTTCATACGAGACGATTTTGAGCGTCGATTGCAAACAGCGATTGAGATTCGCGTGCTTCTGCGCCCCTTCCCCCGTGTGGGAGAATTCTTTGAGATTCAGGACAATGGCGCGGATTCGCTCCGCGCCGTCTTGCGATTCTTGTAGTAGGGATGGCAGCTCATCCAGGATTTCTTCGAACTCCTCCTTCGCCTTGATGTCCTCCACACCGGCGAGCGCGGCCGTCACTTCTGCCGACACGGCCCCCGCCTTGACGAGTGCGGCGACCCTGTCGTACAGCTGCACGATGCTCAAAAGTCCTCGCCCATAGTTCGTGATGTGATTGAGATTGAGCACCACAAAACTCAGCGGATTGTTAATCTCATGAGCAATGCCCGCCGCTAATTGCCCGATCGACGCCATCTTGTCATTCTGCACAAGTTTGAGCCTCAGCTCGTTCTGCTCTTTTTCGGCCCGCTTGTAGCCGGTGATATCGGCGCCATGGAAATAGACCGTCTGCCCCCCGGGCACTCCATACGCGCTCCACCCGAACCATCGATCCTGAATCTGGCTTTCTAAGCGCCGCGCCTGCGTCCCAGACTCGAGACATTGCCGCATAATCTCCACAATATTGACGGGGAGGATTTTCAAAACGTCAGCGTCCTCGAGCCCACAATCTTTCTGAACCTGTCTGGCCGCGAGATTGAGATACGTGGCATGGCCGTCTGAATTCAAAACCAGTACGGGATTGGGGTTGAGATGAGTGAAGGTGACGAGTTCCGGATAGAGAGCTTCAGGAGGCAAGCCAATCGTGTGCACGTCGATCAATCCTGTTTTACCCGGGCCATCGCCCGGGATCAAAGAGTTGCGCCCGTCAATTACGTGACCGCCGATCAGAATCGATCAATGGTGGAACACATGCTTTTCAACGCACTTCGCAACGGTTTTCACCAATGCCGCCGGTTCAAACGGTTTGGCGAGATAGGCAGAGGCGCCATTGGTGAGAAACTCGGAGGCGTCTTTGTACTGAGGATCGCCGGTCAGCACGATGATCGGCACCGATGGGAATTGTGACCTGAAATAGGCGACGACTTCCTTGCCTCCCACTTTTGGCATATGCACGTCGCAAATAATGACATCCAGCCGGAGAGGGTTATCTCCCGACCGAGCGGCTGCGATTCCTTTTTCCCCATCCTCAGCTTCAATGACATCATAGCCGGCTTTCGTCAGCGTCCGATGCACTGCCTTGCGAAGATTTTGTTCGTCGTCCACGACTAATACCCGACCTGATGCCATGGTCTGCCTCCTTGTTTGTTCAGCCGCTTAGCGGCATAGAAACGGTCCTACAATTCAGAGCTGTTTGGCTCTACATGAGGTCCTTATCGGGAGATGAGGTCAGAATCTTTAGGCGGTGAGTATTCGCATCGAAGAAGCAGATCGTGTAATTTTTTGCCGCAAGACTTTTTCCGCGAGAGTTTAAATAGATTGGACCGGCACAATGCTCAGCGTCAGCGTTCCCACGCGTCGATGGTGGGTTGCTTGCTTACGAATTTTTTGTCCGGGATCAAGATAATCTGCTCCCCGCTTGAATCCTCTTTGTCCTTTATGTCTGCCTTTTATACACAGGCTTAGTGTATCTATTTCGCATGGGCTGTATCTTATTGTTATGAAAATGCGGGCAGCAGTAAAAGGGAAGTCAACAAATTTCAATTCGTTCGGTCACCATAGCTTCGTGCATCGAATTTGCAAATCTCTCAGGGGTGATTGTTTCACCGGGAGGTGCTGTGATGGCTGTGAAGGATATCGTGCGGACATACCTTGTTGACGAAAATGATCATGTGCGCCGCCTTCCATGGCGACGCTATGCCCGACTTCTGCAAGGCGAGGAGCGGGTTCCGGCCTTAGCCGGACATGCGGTTCGTTTTGCTGAATCCCTCTATGGTGTGGAAGATGGCCGCATCGTGTATGCCTTGGCCCATTTTCCGCTGGTCTCGTTTGACGATAACGGGTGCAGGAATTGGGCGGAGTCACATAACGAACATGAGATGCGGTCGTGCGAAAGTTGCCGGCTGGAGGAGAGTGACGCGCATAGATTTCATTTCGCTGAACGCCTGGATGCTCTACGCTGGGAACCAACCGAATCGATCCTTAAACAGCTCGAACAGCAGATCCCGCACGTCGATGGAAAGGATCACCGGCCCATCATGTGAGACGAAGACCTCGCATGGCCCGGTTCTGTAAGGTTGAAAGGACCGGGCTCCGCAGACACACCCGCAGGCGTCCGTCGGATCCATCGTTCATCTGTCATGGTTCGTACGATTGACGGCCATGTCGGCGCGGTGTACGGTTTGTCTACCCTGAATGACAACGGCGTCTTCAGGATCCAATTCACACAACATGATGGCGTGGACAAGGGAGTCCTCACCGGTAGGGCGAGAGGACGCATGTTGCTTTTCCGTGTCGACCTCTCTGCACAAGGCAGTTTCAAATGGAACACTCCCATCGAAAATGAACTATGGAGGAGAAATGGAGACCGCTAACGAGGCTTTCCTAAGCGAACGTGCATCGACTTCCCTCGACGAGATGTTTTCCATGGAGGAATGGGTGGTTGACGTGCTTGAACGTGAGGGAGTGCAGACGCTTGATCAGCTTGGGTTACTGCTGCCATCGGGAAATTGGGCGCAGCTATTCCTCGCGCTTGATCGCATGAGTCGATCGGGATGCATTGCGCTCTGGTCGAATGGGCGCGGCGACTATCTCGCCAAACTGAAAGACTGACCGTTCCTCTCCTTAGAATGGCCGTCAGAATCCCTTCTGGCGGCCATCCTATTTATCCCTACGCTCTCCAAGATTTGTATCTGAGCTTTTCCCAGCGACATGATCAAAAAGCAGCACATACCAAGTTTGTGTTTTATAGAGTCTGACGGCAACGGAGGAAGAGTCGTCATGCTCGTTTCTGCAGTAGAGTAAAAGTGCTGGCTGCTGTCAGCCGCCTTCCTTAACGTGACTTACACGGTCGGCTTTTGTCCTACTCTGCCAATCTGGTCGGAGTTCGTAAAGCCTTGCTAAGCAGCTCTACGGCCCTTTGGTTTAACGGGTCTGGGGCGATCTGGTCCCCGGTCCAATGCATGGATGAACACATCCTGTCCTCGCAACTCTGCTTTAAATACACGCTTTTGTGCGCTCTCTTGCGTGCGATGCCAAAACGACTTGTCATTTACCCACACGACATAGCCGCTGTTTTTCACGGAACACCCCTTTCTTATGAGTAAGCGTTATTAACGAATGACCAGGAAGGGAAAAATGCCATAGCAAGGTCGGAAGATCTATTGCCAAATATCTTTTTTTTATGTCCGATATTTGGATTACGAACAATGACTTTCAGAGGAGGTTTGGGATCGTGCTCGTTGCTAACTCTCGGCGATGAGAATCCATCCGTATCGTTCTTGAATGACAGGATAGGCGACCGTTTCCTCAGGCAGTTTGTCACGCACGGAAGCTGGCAGAATAATCATGGTGCGACCCGGCTCGTTGACATACGTCCGAATATTGTCTTCTTCATTCCGGCGTATCACCACGATCTTCCGTTTGGCATAGAAGACGGTTGATGGTCGATTCGGCCCGTATACGATCAATCGGTCTGTAGGTTTGAGGAGCGGCCCGGCGATTGAGGCCAGTTCTTGCGGAGGGGCGAGGAAATATCGGCTGAGCTGGGCCAATGTGAAGTGCCACGTGATCAGCATAACCAGCGCGACCGTCGTTCCCGCGATCCAGAATACCCCTTCGCGCCGGGACTGCGAGAGCCCTACATAGGCCAGTCCCGCCATGCCGATCAGGAGCACCGCCGCTGTGGCATACGGTCCAGCACCGAAGTCAAACTGTGTGGCGTATGGAAAGTCTTTCGACACTTTTTCGGCAAAGACGTTAAAAACGGATGGCAGCGCAGCAAACATCAAGGCGAGCACGCTGCCTAATATGATCGTTGCCATTAGTGCAGGTCGAAAGCCACGGGGCGCGGGGCTGTGCGCGGCGCGAGCCCAGTACAGGGCAGTGACGATGGCGGCTGCGGGGTAAAGCGGGCCGACATAATGCGGGAGCCGGGTGGCCCCCAGGCTGAAAAAGACAAAGGTGGCGACGAACCAGAGTGCGCCGAACAGTTCCAAATCATCTTTTCCTGAGGCCTCGCCACCCTGGGTGCGCTCGTTCGAGGCGCGTTGAAAATGGCGATGCCTCCACCCTTTGTAACTGTCATAAAGAGCCACGGCCAAGAACGGGCTCCACGGGAAGAAACCTACAAGGAGGACGGGCACGTAGAAAAAAATCGTCCCGCCCCAACCATAAAAGGGATTGAGAAAGCGCGAAAGGGTGTGCATCTGCGCCTGGGAGCTGTAGGTCGACCCGTGCAGCATGAACATGGTGGCATAGTATGGGAGAGCCAAGGCAAGAAAGACGACCAACCCTCCGAGAGGGAACCCTTCACGCCAGTACCGCCCCCACTGCTTCGTGACCGTCAAATAGGGTACGATACCGAGAAGGGGTACGAGGAAGCCCGGCGGTCCCTTATCCAACGTCCCCAACGCCATCGCCGTATACGAGATGACCAGCCAGTGTCGGCGTCGCTCCGTGCCGTTGAAGCCTAACCAAAACGCATAGGCGGCCAGGGTCGTGAAAAACATCAGGACCATGTCGGTCAATGCCTGCCGCCCCAAGATGATGACTTCGACATTCAACAGGAGCATCAACGCGCCAAGCACTCCGATCGCCGTCCCACGGATACGCGCCAAGAAGAGATATTGCATGCTGACGAGCCCGATGGCGAACACGGCCGATGGAAGACGGGCTGTGAGCTCATTCGCGTCGAAGGCGAAGTACGAAGCGCTCATCAGCCAATAGAGGAGAGCCGGCTTGATAAACCGTGGCTCATAATTAAACGTGGGGGTAATCCAGTCGCCGGACTCTAGCATCTCCCGGCCGGCTTCGGCATTTCTCCCTTCGTCCCGGTCCGTGAGCCCCACCGATCCGAGCCCGGATAGAAAGAGGACGCAGGCCAACCCGATGACCAACAACAGGTGAGTGCCCTTGCCGACCTGATTGGATTCGTTCATTCGATCGGAGGACGAGACATCAGCGTCTGAGAAGGAGCTTCGCGCTTGAGCGTCGACTGATCCTGACGCACGCGGTAGCGCAGGCAGCGGGTCTGCATCCAGCGGACGGCCATCAAATCGTAGAGGCTTTTGAAGAGTCGGTTGCCGATGCCGTATTTGGCAACCCCATGCATGCGGGGATAGTGCGGGACCGGCACTTCCGTCACGGTGAACCCGTGCATTAAGGCAAGGGCCGGGAAAAAGCGGTGCATCCCCTCGAAGAGTTGCAACTTCTCGATGACCGCACGACGAAACATCATAAAGCCACACCCGGTGTCATGCATGCCATCATGTGTCACTGCATTGCGTACGACATTGCCGATCCGCGAGGAGATTTTGCGGATGAGATGGTCGTTTCTAACTGCGCGCCGTCCGCACACGACATCGTACTGCGCCAGATGCGGCAGGAGCGTCTCAATGTCCACCGGCTTGGTTTGCAGGTCACCATCCATAATAATGATCACCTGCCCACGGGCTTGCTCGAATCCGGCGTCCAGCGCGGCGGTTTTTCCATAGTTTTTGTCGAAGTGGAGCACGCTTACAGCGTCGTGTTGCCTCGCAAGTTGATCGAGGACCGCACTGCTCCCGTCCACACTCCCGTCGTCAACAAACAGGATTTCAAAGGCGGCGTTCTCAGATTCGGACCGGGCTCCTAAAACTTTGAGCAACTGTTCGGTGAGAGGGGCGAGATTATCCCGCTCATCCTTGATTGGTATCACCACGGACGCCCAGGGTCGCTTTGCACTCGAAACAGACAGGGGAACTCCTCAATTGTACAGACGACAATGAATACGCGCGGCATGATCCTACTGAAGAACAATGGGCGTAGTCAAACCGATGCGCCGCAGACCGTGGATTGGAAGACGACGCTAGTGAAACTTCATCGCTGCAGGAAGCTAAGTGACCTCGAAGTCGCCCTTGAAATTCCTGATCTCAAGCAGCGGGTCCATAAACAAGTTCCCTTTCTGCTGCGACCTTCCCTCTGACAACTGAATCGGATGACACCTGCATTTGAACGAACTGCAGGGCTTTTAAATGACCGGCAGTTTCCCGGGAGCGGTCGTATCTGCTGTTGGTTAGTTGGAGGTCGATTCCGTGAGCTGGCAGTACTGACGGAACCGATGCTGTTACGAATGAAGAGGCGAGCCGATTCACCGAGGATAAGTCATGAACCTTGGTTACACTACAACAACCACTTCAACGGCCACCGAATGAAGAACACTGGACAGCAGCCGGCATGGCGACGGCTGCTACACTGTCCGTAGCATGATACCAAAGACAACCCGCTTGGCTTTCCTCGTCGTTCTTATGTCGTGTGCGCTTCTGTTTGCCGCTCCCATCGAGTACCATCCCGTCATCTTCATCTTCGCGGCACTGGTCGGGCATGTAGGCGTCGTACACTGGAGTCGTTTACACCCCATGAAGCTACCTGGCTCTGATCTTCTGCCTATCGTTGGCTAGACACCTCGCCTCACCGGGTCCTGAAACACAATCATGGGCACCTAACACTCCGGCGAAAATCAAAATCGTGTTGCACCGACTGGACCAACGGACGACGTCCTGCTGGTCTAGGGAGCATTTATTATGGCTGCAGCGCTTCTTGGAGCGTGGGGGTAGCTTTATAGTAAATTTAGCGTAGCAGTCGCACGATACGGCGGGCTACCCGGCTACTTTCAGACACTGCAAAAAGCCCTGGCCGTCTGCTACTAAGTGGTCAACCGGGAACCACCTTGCCTTTGCAGAAATAGCCGTCGCCCTTTACGCTGCTGACAGCTGAAAGCAAGGCGACCGGGCTGAGCTTACCAGACTCATAGGTCACCACCGCACCGCCCTTTACGGTCTTGAAATCAACTCCTATGACACCAGGAACCCGTTCCAGCGCGGCCCCAACCTGGGGCAAATAGAACTCGCAGAATTGCCCCGTGAGTGAAAGGACTGCCCTCCTTTCAGAACCGGTGCGCTCTTCCTCATCAAGGGAAGCAACAGCCGTTGCCGGCCTTACCGATGAAGCCACACCTCGCGGTGGCACACAATCCTTTGTCGCGCACGCCGCGGTCATCAACACGGTGAAGCTCAGGGCGGCGGACAAGGCTGCCTTAGAGAACAATCTCATAATGATCTCCTTCGCTGAATGCGCACGAGTCCTGACTCGAACCTTAAGTACTTCTATATACAATGACGTATCGTGCCAACATGAGTGTTGTTGTCTTATGAGTGCGTGTCCAGCAGAGTAAACCTTACATAGTCTAGCGCACATTTCACTTTGCGCAAGCTGACCGCACTCCGTAACCGCTCAAGCCGTGCAAACGTGATCAACAACTTTGGCCATGTATCGTAGTCTAATCATCCCTCACCAATGCTTACGCAACAGTTAAGTCCCGGTTCAGCCCGGAGAGTTACAAATTCCGCTCGACCACATCGGCCGGCACCAGGCGGCCAGCGTTGGCAGAGTCTAGGTTCGCTTGAAATCGAACGTCATCTGGCTTTTCGGGATTACCTGCGGGAGCGGCCGGATATTGCCCGCGCCTACGATCAAGAAAGGCCCGCTGCCAAAGCCTTCATCCTAACGATTCGCCCGGCTGCGGTGATTGCAAGGAAGCGTGAATAAAGGCCGCCGAAGCTGACGCACTTACTCGATAGCTGACGAAATGTCGCATTAGTCGCGTGGACATAACGTCTCCAGCGCATTTCAGATGGCTGGTTTGGAGCATTACGAGTGGCTGATTCAAGTAGAATACGCAGTGAGAAAACGGACTCCAACATCCCGAATGGCTACGATCAGCGAGAGAAATGTCCCCGGGATGGCTGGTTGACGCGAGCACTCTCTTCCTACTTGAAGGTGACCTCAGCATCCTCTGAAAGCGTGTGCACCTCTCTGTTCAAAATAGGTTCAACTGATCTGTGTCTTTGATTCCCTTTTTTCTCACGCTCGACATGGAAGGTAGAGAGATACAAACAACAACTCTCTTACCATCCCACAAGATATCGCGGGATTCGATTTTGGCCATCAAGCCAGAATTCCGTGCTTCGGATTGCTCACGGTCGACTCTGAGATACAGCGCTTAGAAAAGAGCCTCGCCGAGCTCAATCCATCCATCCCTTGAGTCCAAGGTTTTTGGCTTTAGTGATTCAGGCTCGCCAAAAGCTTGTAGACACAAAACGAGCACGCTCCTTCATGATTCGTCGTAATTCACCCGAACGACTGAGTCAAATACATCCTACAGCGTATGGACTTGTTTGGTGTCGCATTTTAGCTTCGAAATGGTCTCTTTTCGCGTAGCTGTTTTGAACCATCTTTCCTAAGTTTTCTTCTTTGTGCCTCCGGGAGGGATCACCCATGGAGCCCGCTATTAGACAAGAGTACCGTCCAATCGATCCAACGGCCGTAAAGGCTACCCAGAAAGAACAAGAGGTTCAGGACTGGGAGATAAAAGTAGGCAAGGCCATTTTCTATGCTACCTGTGCCACTGCTCTTTGGTTCTTCTATTGGTTGAATGGAATTCAGTGTCCCTGTTAGGCCGGTCACTCTGCACCCCATTCATTGGTGACAGGCGGGATCGCAATAAACTACCCAAGCGTTTTCTTTTTCACACAGTTGCATTGCTATCGTCACGCACAGCAATCCCGCAGAGAATGGGGGTCTACCGTCAACGATGAAGCTGTGAGTATGCCTTCTGTTGTGCAGGCGAAGGTGCTGCCTTCCTTCGGTACAAATGCATCTTTGGCACTACTTCGGCAGGAAATAAAATGGCTTCGAAGTGAAGAAAGGAGGCCGCTATGCTGATCCATGAGGTCATGTCAACTGGACTAGCCACCACCATGAAAACAGAGACGGTCCGCTCCGTCGTCGTGAAAATGCTCATCCGGCGTTGCGGAGCTATCCCTGTGGTTGAGGATGGCGATCAGTTGATCGGGATTGTGACCCTACGCGATGTGATGATTCCGCTTTATCCGAACTACGGCGACTACATTCACGACAATGTGCACAGCCGGGATTTCGTTGAAATGGAAGCCGGCTATTCGGAAGTTTTAGAAAAGAAAGTAGAAGACGTGATGAGTCGGAATCCGCTGACCGTCAGCCCAGACGATCCGGTGCTGGAAGTCGCATCCTATATGGGACTGAAAAACTTCCGGCGCATCCCAGTAGTGGAGCGCAAAGGCAAGCTTGTTGGGATGGTGACCATCGCCGATATCAACCGAGGCCTGTTTTTTGCGCAGCAATCTGTGGCTGGTGAAGGGCGGAAGGGGCGATTGCTAGAAGAACACGCCTATGAGACGCAAGGCCGATCGGCGTGAGGACCGATCATTGGTCTGCTCACTTGCACGCACATCGAACTGAGGCTCAGCGCGAGGTCAGGAGCCTGTTCTTGGCTTCCCGAAGTATTCCCGTCGGCTCACCGCCACATCAGCCACGAACATCACCCCGGAGTGCCTGTCGAACAGCGGCCGCAGTCCGGCTAAGATTGGCTCAACTTTCTCTTCAGGTACCACGGTCATAATCATCACGAGGCTTTCCTGCTCATTGAACATAAAGTGGGCCTCACGAATGCCGTGGTGGCCTTTCCCGGAGATATTGCCAATGACCGTGTAACCAGTCGCTTGTACCTTATCCAGCAACTCCGTGACAAACGCACGATGCTCGCCCGAGACGACGACACGAATTTCCTTCATCGGATGCAACGTCAGCCCGTTCATTCACCTAACTCCTTTCCATGAATCTTCCGCTCAGGATTCCGGGACACCTTCAACCCGGCTCCACACTCCAGTCGGTCGATACCGGTACAAGGCTCGATCTTCCGGATCGAGCCCGACGAGGTGCACCCACTCGTTGTGATAGAAATGCTGCAGCACTTCGTGCCGACCGATCAGTTTCCCGATGTTCGCGCGCGGCGCTTCGATCACGGTCAACAACCGCATGGGCTCATGATAGGGCGCCTCGCCGTTTATCACCGTCTGCCGAGCCAGCCCCAGCCGCAGATCGCTCCAGGGACCCGACATGATGCCGAGCCGTCCCACGACGTTATGATAAATTTTGCTGCCGCTTCCGTACACCTCGTTATCCACGGCAGAGAAATAATGTTCCATATTGATCCATTGGCCCACGACTTGCGGCCCGGTCATGACGACCTCGAGCAAGCGGTTGGTCGGATCTTCTCGATAATCATAGGAATGCAGGAAGACCCGCCCGGCTAAATTGAGGCCTTTCGTGAGCTCCCGTCGGCCGATGATGAACGAGGTGTTGCCGGCTAAGCCCCATTCCGGTCTCACCTGACTCCAGTCCGCGCTACGTTCCCGCACACAGGCTCGCGCTTGCGCGAGCGACAATGCACCCTTCAGATCAGGGAGCCTGGTACAACGTTCCTGACTCGTGAGCTCAGCGGCCTCGTGCAGATCTTCCAGCAGCCGGGAGACATCCTTTCGATGCGTCGCCGGCACGTCTTCAAGGTCGAAGAGGTGCACTTCATCCGTGGTGGTATCCACTTGGCCGGCGAGAAAATGAGTGTCGGAAGGAATGTCAATGCCGTTTTTCGTCAGCCGCTCTCTCACCTTGGGATTGTTCGCCATCATGGCAAGCACACGGGCATTGGGTTTCCCCTCGTTGCCTCCGCAGGCGCCGCACTCCAGCGCCGATTCAAATGGATTATTCTCGGAGGTGCTGCCGTGCGCACAGAACAACACGATTCGTGCGAAGTTGCGCGTCAACCCCATCATGCGGAGCGCCGTCTCCAGTGTGAGGACCTGCTCATCGAGTGTGAATCCCGTGCGCGTGATCCGTTCCTTCTGCCATGAGACCGACCGCTGATTGATCCGATACTGCCGCCGTAGCGTCTCCACAAATGCCGCGATTTCCTCCTTGGAAAGCGCGAGTTCCTGAGCGGCCCCGATCACAGACGTCTCCAGGCCGGCTTCTTCATTCAAAGCCTGAAGGCGCAAGACCTCCACGAATTCCGGAGGGATTCGGTAACCGCGGATACCGAGTTGGTCACGTAAAGCTTTCCAGATGACGGCGCGCTGTTCCGACAGCAGCATCTCTTCGATATCACTCGATGGCAATTTATCAACCGTGAGGCTGGTCGCGATCGAAGGGACAAAGAGGTGCTGCATCCACGCCTTGAGACGCCCGTAGAGGGCAGGCCATGCCGTTTTGCCGATAATGGGAACGCTATAGAACCATCCCAGCGATTCGACCATGACATAGGGCGTGATGACATTCTCCTTCAAATCGTGAAGGAGCGTATGTCCGGCATGAAGGAGTTTCGCTCTCGATTCGTGCTTGGTCACCATGTGTTCGAGGTAACTGCGGGGGATCTCGCGCACCTCATTGCGAGCCCGCATGATCACCGGAAACTGTTCGGTGTAATGCTCCTTGCCCCATGCGCGATGACGAATAAAGGCGGCGAAAAAGCCGGCGAAGCCGAAGGTCTCATTGTCACCGGTCGATTCCAACTGACGCCGAAAAGGCTCCGACCGCACATCAATACAGTACACCGATTGCGACTGCGGCCGCACCGGAGGGGAACTTTCGGGACGTCCCGTCGTAGCCGTGGACGCCGTCCGCATCAGCATGCCGAACAACTGTTCGTGGTATCCGGCTTCAAACGCCCTCAGCCAGACCGGGCCGTGATCCGGTTCAGGGAAGGCGTCCATCCATGTGACCAGCGTGGCCAGATCGTTCGGCGCGCCATCAAGCAATACCGTCGGCACGATGTCCAACGCCCGGGCGAGCGCCACCAGGCGACGGGCTGCCGTAAGCCGCAAGCACCGGTCCCGTTGGGGTCCCGCCTCGATGTGCAGGCGATCGGCTAAGGCCTTCCATCCGTTGCTTCCGTCCCGTGAAAGGCGCTCTACTTGCTCGGCGTACATGACCGGCAGGCGGCCGGCCACTTGTTCCTTCCTTAAGAAGTAGGCGTGCGGATGGTTGTGCATGTAAGCAGAGATGGCGTGGAAGTTGCCGTCGATCCCCAGTTCTTCGCGTCCGGCTTTTCCGACCAGCTCTCGGACATACCACAGACGGACGGCGAGAAACTTTACCAAACTGACAGGGCAGGCCTGTTGCCAGGCATAGTCCCGCTGCTCCTCCCGCCACTTAATGAATCCAGCCCACCCGGGAAGCGCCGTGAGTTGAAGCGAGAGATAGTCCTGCCGAAGTTCAACGGGAATCCCGAGCATCTCCAGGCTCTCCAGCACGACGTCTTCGGGGTACTCTGGCAGTTCGGCAATCTTACGGCCACTGTCTTTGATGCCGCACGGTGACCATTCCTGAGCCGCGAGGGATTTCCAGGCCGCATAGAACCCCTGTTCCCGTCCCGGCATCGGCCAGGTCGCATGGCCCTCGTCGAGGAAGGCTCCGCACCATTTGATCAATTCGGTGTTGACGAGACTGACGATCTGCGTGCCCAGCGTGCGATCGCACCAGTCGGAGAGGGTCAAATGGCGTCCCAACGCCGCGTTGTCTTCCCGTATGACCGTGGCGATTTGAGCCTCCATTGTCGGCGCGCTCAAAGCCGGCGCGAGGTGATCGACTAAAGCGTTGATGAGTTCTTCGTTCGAACCGTGATCCAACAAGGCATCGAATGGCTCATCCACAGCCGTGCAGAGTCCATGGGTCAGACATGCCCGCAGGACCTCCCGGTGCGCGATGCGGCACGGACCCACGATGACGTATCCATCGCGAACCAACGGCTGTAACGCCTCGTCGAGATGGCGAAGCACTATTCTGCCGGAGCGGAGGTGTCCACGATAGGTCTCGCCGGAGAGATAGCCCCGGCCCCCCAGAAACTTCTGGCCGCGCCGGACCGTCTCATCAAAAGGCAGATACTCGAGGCTATGGAATGGATTGTGGTGCACGAAGGTCCGCATAGGCCAGTAGCGCGCAATCACTTCACCGGCGACACGGACGATGCCCCGAAGCGCCATGCGGCGAGTTTCAAGGTCGGCGGCGGGGTTTATTTGTTCCACGTCAGGAACTCCATCACGACCGTGTGCTGAAGGCTGATTGGCCCCATACTGAAAAGGTGAGCGGGCATGACGCCCAAAGCGACTAGCAGCACGAGGACGATGGCGAGCGAGGCCAGTTCGTAATCGCGCAGGTCTTCATGCCGTCGCGCTTGGCATTGGCCACCAAACAACAGTCCCTGGACGAGGTCGAACACATACCACGAGGCGCTTAGCCAGGCGATGATAACGACGATGAGTGCACCCGACCACGTAAACGATGGAGCGAGCAGCAAGCCGATGAAACCGGAGAATACTCCAAACGGTGGCAGACCCAAGGCCGCGAGCGCCAACAGTGACAGCGCGACCGCAAACCGAGGCATGGGTTGGGCCAGCCCGCTCAGCGCGCGAAGCCCGATCTCACCATAACGAGCCCGCAACATGTACCAGGCAAGGAGCAGTCCGCCGGTCGCGAGGCTGACGGCGCTTAGGTACACCACAGTCTGAGACGGCGCGACCCGAATCGTCACCAAATACCACCAGAGAATGGAGAGAAAGGCTAGACCGCCATAGGCCGCAACCGATGCCGCGCGAGATTGAGTCAATGCCTTTAAGGAGCCGTAGAGCGTTCCTGCTAGAGCCAGGACCCCTATCACCCCCATCAACGCATTTGGAAGCCGAGGGAGCACACTCATGAGCCCATGGAATCCCATGACAGGCAGTAAAAGCGCCAAGAAGGCGGGCAGGTTTCCCGGCAATCCCGTGAGTGCGGCGATATAGCCCTTATGAAACGGCACGAGTGGAAGCCCCACAGCGCATGCGACTGTGAACGCGATGGAGGATACCGGAGGACCCGTGGTTAAGGCCACAACGATCCCAAGCATTCCAAGACCGAACGTCCCGGCTCCCAACCACGCATTCAATCCTGCATGGCTTCGGTAGAGAAAAAGCATCAGACCGACGAAGGCAAGAAGAAGCAACAAGAAGATCAGAGATAAAGAAGTCTCAGAAGACAGCCCTCCCAATCCCAATCCAAGCAGCACCAGCGTCATTAACCAGGCGGCAGAGGTCCCCCCGTGTATCGGCTGTCCCAGCAGTGTGACGAACGCCATGAGAGGAAGGAGCGCGAGCAGGAACAGCCCTCCTGGCAGCGCGGGCAGATTTGCCGCTGCCCACCCAATTGTAGCGAGGCTGATCATCGTGGCGAACAGAAGCCAGAGCTTCAGCTCCCGCGGTCTCCCCCACATGAGCAGGCCCACCATGGCACCCAGGACCGGAGTGGCGACGAGCAGGAGAGGACCAGTCATCTGTGCCGTCACAACGTCCTCCCGAACGGACCTTTGTCGAGGCGAGAGGCCAGGCCCATCACGGCCCGCGCCAATTTCGAATAGATCAAATCGAGATAGAGACGGTTCATGAACAACACGTAAAGACGGATGTGAAGCCTTTCGAGCCAGCGAGGCAGCCGGATACTGTGACCTCGGGTCCGGGCATAGAGATAGGACCAGCCGAGAAGGATGAGCAGGGTCGTCATTGCGACCAGGCCATCGAAGAGTGGCCCTGGAAGCGCGGCAGCCCGGAAATAAGAAGCCACCTCTTCTCGATCAGGATAGAGAAACGCAGTGAAGCGTTCCGCTGCGAAGAGATACGTGAAGACCACGATGGGCAGCGTCAGAAGCATGGCCGCCGACACTTTCCACGAGGCGACGGCGCGCAGGCGGGTGAGCGTCAGGATCGCCTGGGAGGACGTCACCCAGATAAAGAAGAGGAAGATCACCGCGCCTTGCGAATCGCGAATCGGGATCTGCAGGATGCCATGAGCGACGAGCAAAATCACCAGCGGCATCAGCAACGTCGTGAAAAACCCGGTCGACCAGGTCAGCCGTGAGAATTCCTCTTCTTCGATCGCATGGGTGACATGCGGAAACACCGGCTCCTGCCGGGCCTTATGGATGATGTTTCCGCAGTTCAGGAACACCGTGGCCTTGAAGAGCCCGTGCGCGATCAGATGAAAGACCGCCAGTGCGAAGGCCCCTAAGCCGCACTCCATGATCATGTAGCCCATCTGGCCGATCGTAGAGAAACCGAGCGTCTTCTTGATGTCATTCTGGGTCAGCATCATGGAGGCGCCCAGAATGGCGGTGAGCGTGCCGATCACGAATGCGACGTGCAGGGTCGTGGGGCTCAATCCGTACAAAGGCGCGAGACGGTTCATCAGGAAGCCGCCGGCGTTAATGATGCCGGCATGCAGGAGGGCATGGACCGGAGTCGGAGCGTAGAGTGCGGGCGGAAGCCAGATGTGAAGGGGAAACTGTGCCGACTTGCTCATGCCCCCGATGAAAATCAGAAGCGTCACGGCGGTCGCACCGCTCATCTCGACTCCAGGAAGGGGCGAAAGAATGATTGGTGTTTCGGCGGCCCTGGTAAACAGTTCTTGAAACTCGATGGTGCCGTACAGTGAATGCGCGAGCACGATCCCCCCGAGAAACGCTACATCGCCGACGCGCAAGAGTGTAAAGGTTCTGAACGCCCCTTGAAGTGTGGCGGCGTGGCTGAGGTTGTGAGCGAGCAGGTAGAGGAGATAACTCAGGAGTTGCCAGGACACAAACAGCATGAGGAGATTGGCGCTCGATACCATGCAGAGGAGGACGAACGTCGTGACTCCAATGAGGGCGAGAAACCTGCGATAACCCGGATCCTGATACATGTAATTCACGGAGTAACGATAGATGATGGCGCCGACTCCCGAGATCAGGACCATCATCACTGCGCTAAGCCGGTCGAAGTGGAAGCCGAAAGGTAGGGCAAAATTCGTGACCGATGACGGGTCATAGAACCGGAGGCTGACAGCACCGTTCGACACGACTACCAACGTCACGAGAGAGCCAACGAACGCCGCCACTAGAGGTAGAACGCCGAGCCGCATTCGTGCGTGGTGCGTCTCGGTCTCACCGACCAAGACGATGATCGCCGCAAAAAGAGGCAACAGCGGAACGAGCGTCAGAAGCCACATGCCGCTATCCTTGCCCTTTCACAGTTGATGAAATGATGAGCAGTTCAAACAACGCCCAGAACAGCCGAGCGACAACTCTTATTCATCCTTGTGGAACAGTCAAGGCAATCAACTAATTGCTCCATGTCAGCTCCCCTGAGTTTTTGCCGCCACGCCCATATTACATATCAATGACTTACCAAAAGCCATCTATATTTGTGTAGCGCCGTATTTCCAAGTCTTTGGCACCAACCGGAAATTTTCCCACACGAGTTGGCACTGGTCGCGATTCTCGACCTATTTCATAGGACCGTTCGCTTTATAGTTGTATTTTGTGAAGGGGTATCGGGAGTCCTAACCGAAGGTCTTGAAGAGCAACGGGCAGCAGTAGCTTATAGGATGAATTAGCGAGGTCTGCACTGGTATTGAGAGAGTCCTGATGGTCAGCCCCAGATCTGGAAACCTAGTCGCTTTCGTGGAACCGATGACGACCAATCTTGATGCAGAACCATCCGCATGCAGGGAAGTTGCAAAAAACGGCTTCGTTGCCTTAAAGTCGGTCTTCTCAACCGTTCTCTCGGCAAAGTGAGGCTCGGGGAGCGATGAATGCCGTTATACCTGTTTTTAATTCGATGGCTCTGATTGCAAACTTCACCGATAAAATAGACGTGCGATTTCCGCCCTGATTAACGAAGCGCTTTCTCTCTGCCGACGAGCCCACACGCTTTGTTTGGCACCCATTGAAACTCTTCCGCCGAGTCGTCTCACCAATAGTTGTTGCACGGCGAATGCGCGGCCAGAGAGTTGAAGGAAGTTGTGGCCTTGCTCACCGCCACGCGCCTGGTATTGTGCCATAGAAGTCTCGATATCGTTAATGTCGCTCATATGGCTATGACTCTGTCCCAAATAAACCGACACGCGGATCGAGCAGCGCTTGAAGTGATGAGGAATGGCGCCATTGCCGGCTTGTCGATTGGCTTCCGTATGGGAAAGGGCCAGTCCATGGTAGAAGGTTGTGATCTTCCTGCACACCGTGCTCGTCGGTTATTATGGGTCCGCAAATGAAGCTCATACTGCCACTTGTTGCGATCATAGCGCCGCTTGTCGGTGCCGTTCTGATCGTGATGTTTAAAGGACATTTGGGCGAGCGGAGTGCGCGTATTGGCGTGAGCGCACTCGTGTGTTCCGCGCTGGCCTCGATCTCGACCCTTGTGGTGGTCCTCCAGGAGGGAGCGATACCACCTGCAGCCATTCTCGTCGGGCTGGACGCAGTCAATTACACGCTGTACGTTGATCGGCTCGCTGCCATCATGATGGTGCTCGTCAGTCTCGTGAGTTTGGTCATTCACGCGTATTCAACGCGGTATATGGTGGGCGACCCGGGCTTCGTTCGATTCTTTGCGCTCTTGGGAATGTTGACGTTCGTCTTGCTGGGCCTAGTCACCAGCGGAAATCTGCTGTGGATGTTTGTCTGGTGGCATCTTATCACGTGGTTATTGGCCACGCTGCTGGCCTTTAATCCGGCCAGTCGCGCAGCAAAAGAAGCTGGGCGCAAGACGCTATGGGTTCAGGGCATCGGCGATGCGGCGTTTGGGCTTGCGCTGGCGGTGCTGTATGGCTCGTATGGCACGCTCGACCTCACGTTGCTATTTGAGCAGCTCGAAGCGGCGCCGATCCATCTGTCGAAGTGGCTGGGAATCGGGTCGGCGTTCGATGTCGTGTCTGTCGCCTCCGTGCTCTTCTTGATTGCCGTCATGACGAAGTCGGCGCAGTTTCCTTTCCACATTTGGTTGCCGGGCACGATCGAGGCGCCGACACCGGTCTCGGCCCTGCTCCATGCCGGGATCGTCAACGCGGGCGGATTTCTCGTCAACAGACTGGCTCCCCTGTTCGGCCTCGAGCCAATGACCCTTCACCTGATGTTCGTGGTCGGCGGCGTCACGGTGTTGATCGGCGCTGCGACGATGTTGACACAATCCAGTATTAAGCGGACGTTGGTGTACTCTACGATGGGGCAAATGGGCTATATGGTGATGGAGTGCGGCCTCGGCGCCTTCGCGCTGGCGGTGTTTCATCTCTGTGCGCATGGTCTTTTTAAAGCGACCTTGTTCCTGAACTCCGGCGCCAACATTCATAAGTCGAGAGCCGACTTTAAGTTGCCTCCCGGCGCGGGAGAGGAAAGTGCCGGCACCTTTTCACCGGTGGCGTGGGGGACGGGCTTCACGGTGACACTGATTCTGCCGCTGATCACCCTGCTCGCTGCCCATGGGTTCGTGCGGATTGCGTTGCTCGAGGAGCAGGGCGCGATGATCTTCCTCTTTTTTGGCTGGGTCACGTCCTCACAAGCGATCTTCAGTCTCTACCGTTTGAATGCTGTGGCATCCTGGAAAGTATCCCTCATGATGCTCGCGGCCCTGGCGCTCATCGGCCTGACGTATCTTTGGGCCGGCCAAGCCTTCACTCACCTCCTGTATCCCATACCGGGAGAGTCGGCCGAATACTTTCGGGCAGCCGAGTGGGACCGCTCGCTCTTCGATACGTTTGTGCTGGTCTCGACGATGATGGTCATCGCCGTGTGGATCCTCATTTATGGCAAAGCGCATGGCGTGAAATGGCTCATGCCTACATGGGCACAGGCGCTCAGGACCAGGGCATACGTGGCATTTCTCAACGGACTCTATGTGGAAGACCTCGTTCGAGCCATGGGGAGAAAGGCCCGTGGTCTGTAACGAGGTCCATCGGCATCTCGCGTGACTCGAGAACGGATTATGGCCATGCAGAGCGGCACATTCACCGATGCTCAGAGGATGGAGCTGCGGTCCTATGTGCAGTTGGCCGGTGAAGCCTTTGCGGCGTATTGGCCCATGCGGACCTTCATTCACCATAATCCGCTTCACGGTTTCGAAGAGATGCCGTTTGAGCAGGCGGTTCGGCGAGGAGCGGACCTATTGGGCGGGCGCGGCTATCTGCCCAACGAAGCCTACCGCCACTATTTCCAACTTGGCCGCATCCGAGCAGAACACCTCATCGAGGCACTTGCCCCTCTTGTCACCGATCAGCACGTCGTCTTCGGCGGCCGTTCGACCTCTCATCTTGAGCTGTTGACAGCTTCAATGGTCCACGGTGTGATGGAACAGGATACCGGCGGCACCACCGGTTCCCCCAGCGAGGATACGCTCCGCGAAGTGACGGAAGGGATAGGCGTGGTTCTCGATGCCTCTGTCTTCACAGCTCCCGAGCCGCTCCTCCCGTGGGCGGCTCACGAGTTGCCTGTCCGGGAAACGCTCTCCACCTGGTGTGACCGCACGTTGGGAACTGATCTCGTCACACGCATCAATGAACAGATGATCAAGTGGTGCAGCGTATTCTTGGATGAGGGAGAAGCTTCCTGGTCCATGCCCGGTCGAGAGCGGACGTTCTATCGAGCTTGGAAAGCGCTCGCTCCGCACGACCTAAACCTGTGGCTGATCGGGGTGACGGATGGGGCGCATAAAATTGCCGAGCTTTCTGATCGCCCAGAAGATGCCGTGTTGGACAGTCTGCGAGTCTTGAGAATTCCCAAATCGGCTTGGCAGGAATATCTCACATGGCATCTGGCCGCGCTCCCGGGCTGGACCGGCTTCATCAAATGGCGTTCTGCCGAAAGTCATTATCCGTGGCAAGAGCAGTATCCCATCGATCTGGTAAAGTTTTTGGCTGTGCGCCTATTTTACGAGCGTGAACTGGTCGACCAGGCTTGCCGCAAGTCGTTGGGGCTGGCGGGACACTATGAGGCGCTTCATGAGTTCATGGACCTTACGCCTCATGCCTTTTGGCTGAGGCGGGCCTGGAACGCCGGCTGCCTGGCTGAATCGGCCCTCCGAGAGGTCCGAAAGCTGCGCCGAACGCGCGACGCTGCAGCATGGGAGGAATTGGCCACCCGCCTGTATGCGCAAGCCCAGCAGACGCAAAGCCAGGACGCTCGTCATACCGTGGGACGGCGTCTCTTGAAATTGGCTGATGCCTTCGGCCTGCCGGCGACGTCCATTGTCACGACCAGCCCTTCTGATCTACGGACGATCCTCCAGTGGTTAGCGAGCTTTCCGGAGTCGCAACACGGCCAACGGTGGTTGGAGGCATTCGAGTTGTCTCATCGCCAAGCCGTGATTCAGCAGCTGCGCGACGGCATGACCAACCGCGCCCACAGCGAATCACCGGAGCCAAGATCCGGCCCCTCGAGGCCTCTGGCCCAGTTGGTCTTCTGCATCGACGTCCGCTCTGAAGTGTTCAGGTGGCACCTTGAAAATCTTGGAGGCTACGCGACCTTCGGCTTGGCGGGCTTCTTCGGCATCCCCCTGGAGTATCGGGCGTTTGGCGCCGAACAAAGTATCACTCATTGTCCGGTGTTGCTCAAACCCAAGAATCACATCAGGGAGATTCCCCGAAGCTACCATGAAAAAACAGCCGAGCGGCATCGGCTGGCTGCACAATTCACGAAGGCAGGCCACACCCTCTTGCACGACCTGAAACAAAATGTCATCACGCCGTACGTCATGGTGGAAGCGTTGGGGTGGTTCTTCAGCCTTCCGCTGTTCGGAAAGACCTTCTGTCCGCTCTGGTACCATCGCACCACGCAATGGCTGAAGCGGCTCTTTGTACCGCCGTTGGCCACGACCTTGACGATCGATAAATTGACGCGAGCAGAGGCTGAAGAAATGGTTGCCTCGGAACAGCGCGCGCACATCCGGGAAATACTTCGTGAAGAGCTTCACTTGCGGGGGGCAGCCGTCACGCCAGCGTTGCTCGAGAGCATTCGCCTTCAGGCACTGGAGCCGACCAATCCTCGAAAAGGCGGCCATGTGGGCAAGGCGTTGGCCATTTCGCCGTCCGAGGAGGAGGCACTCTATGAGCGACTCCAGCGCGAGTTGACCATGTCCCCGCGGGGTATCTCCGCGCGACTAGACCGGATCACACAAAATGGATTTTCCATCGCAGAACAGGCCTACGGGGTTGAAGCCGGACTCCGGTTGATGGGGCTCACGGCGGGGTTTGCACGGCTTGTCGTGTTCTGCGGGCATGGCAGCACGTCCGATAATAATCCCTATGAGTCGGCGTTGGACTGTGGAGCTTGCGGGGGGAATCATGGGTTGCCGAATGCGAGAGCCTTTGCAGCGATGGCCAACAGGCCGGCCGTTCGTGACATGCTGCACGCGCGAGGCATTACGATTCCAAGCGACACGCATTTTGTCGCCGCTCATCATGATACGACCTGCGACGAGCTGCGCATCGTCGATCTGGAGGACGTGCCGGCAACTCATCGGAAGGATCTGTCCCGTTTGATGGCCGACCTCACCGAGGCCGGAGCGCACGCCGCACGGGATCGCGGGGCCGCGCTTGAAAGCCTGACGGCTGCTCATCGAGCCGGCCTCGCGCAGAGCCGAGCCAGGCGGAGGAGTGCCGACTGGGCGCAGGTCCGTCCTGAATGGGGCCTTTCCAGGAACAGTTTTTTCATCGTCGGAAGACGAGAATTGACGCGCACCCTGAACCTGGAGGGGCGTGCATTTCTTCATTCCTACGACTTTCGTCAGGATGACTCAGGCCGGCTGTTGGAAACCATCATGACGGCGCCTCTGGTGGTGGCGCAATGGATCAACATGGAGCATTACTTCTCGACCGTCGACAATGAAATTTACGGAAGCGGCAGCAAGGTCTATCACAATGTCGTGGGCAGAGTGGGTGTCATGAGCGGGGTCAGCAGCGATCTGCGGATCGGACTGCCGGCCCAGACGGTGTTGGATGGACCGAGACCCTATCACGAACCGATGCGATTGCTAGCTGTAATTGAAGCGCCGAGAGAGCGGATTCAAGCGATTATCTTGAAGCACCCGCTGCTCGGCCGGTTGTGTAATTACCGGTGGGTGTCGCTCGTCGCGCTGGATCCCAAAGATGAGATGTTTTACGCGTATGAGGGGACGACTGGATGGACGCCGCTACAAGGAGGAACACATGGGGAGACTAACGCTGCATCCCATGAAAGAGATTAAAATCGTGGTCCAAGGCGACCACGTCAAGATTGTGACTGACTTGCTGGACCGGGTCAGGGCAACCGGGTACACCATGATTCATAATGTGTCTGGAAAAGGTCATCACGGGTTCCATGAAGGCCATCTGATGTTTAACGACGTCAGTAGTCAGGTCGTCGTATTTACCGTGGTGCCCGAGGAGAAGATTGAGCCCATCCTAGCCGGACTCGGCCCCCTCTTTAACAAACATTCCGGGACCATGTTTGTCAGCGATGTGGCGGTGAGCCGGCGAGAGCATTTCGTGGCGAAGTAAACCCTGTCCGGCGTAACGGATCGCCATCGGGTGTATCGCATCCGATTGTCTCGAGCGTGTCAAAGTATTTATGCGGCTCCTGACGCGCCGCCTCAGCTCCCAAGCACCTCTCTATGGCCTCTAGACCACGGCATCACTCCACGCCGTCTCAGCCCGCGTTTCTGCGGCACGGTACGCTGTAAGTTCTTCGTTCCCAAATGATCGGCCATCAGGCCATTGAGATACTTTACATCATTCTTTCGCCACGGCTGTACCTACTAACATCTACTGACTTGCCTAGATACATATGCTTCGTTAAAGTGCTCTGGCGTAGTAGGGCCTTCTACCGGAGGAAGAATCCCGCCAGTTAAATTCACAGTAGGAACAAGGTGAAGCGGACCAACTCAGGATTGATCACCGCCGGCTCTGGACTGCCATCCTAGTTATCTTCTGGTCATCTATGCGCATATTTGATGATCCGTTTGCCTCACTGATCGTTGAGGTGGGTATGCCGGCTTTAACACGTGAGACTTGCATAGGCATCGCTATTTACTCATGGCAGTTCCTGGGGCTTACTACAGTTCCTATGCACCCTGAGCATTATTCGTGTCGCAACGTCCCAAGGATCGGATGAGATGCATCGATCTCACATCTTAATTCTTGATCTTGCCAATCAATCGTGCCCTGGCGACCATCAACATTCGCTTCCCGCGCTCGTTCGGCAATGTCTGCCGGAAGGCGACATCGGAATTCAGGTCTCGACCATCTTGGCAGTCAATGATCGTGCACCGTGCCCCGAATGTGTGTTGCTTCGGCCGTCACCCGCGATGCCGGTATCGGAGGTGCTGCCATCGTTGCGACGGCAGTGGGCGCACGTTCCCGTGCTGGGACTGTTATGCAGCCAGCAGAGCCATGCGAACGTCTCGCGCGCGTTCAACCACGGTCTTGATGATTTTCTCCTCTGTCCCTTCCGCCCGATCGAACTGATGCCCCGTATCGAGCGGCTTCTGTCGAAAGAGACGATGGGGAGCCATGCGGTTATGCCGGGCACAATCAAGCCGGACCGATTTCGGGTGGATTGTCTGGTGGGCCAGGCCGAATGCTTCGTGCGCGAGGTGGAGAAAATTCCCTTGCTTGCGAATGCGGACGCGACGATCTTGATTGCCGGTGAGACGGGAACCGGGAAAGAACTCTTCGCACGGGCCATCCATTATCACAGTGCTCGCAACGGGAAACCGTTTGTCCCGGTCAATTGCGGAGCGCTTCCGGATCAGCTGTTCGAGAATGAATTGTTCGGACACGTGCGCGGCGCGTTCACCAATGCGTTTTCTCATCAGCCCGGGCTGGTGGCCGAGGCGGAAGGAGGGACTCTGTTCCTCGACGAGATCGATACCCTGAGCGCATCCGCCCAAACAAAGCTCCTTCGGTTTTTGCAGGATCGACAATATCGTCCCCTGGGATCGTCCAAGAGAACCGTCGCGGATGTGCGAATCATTGCCGCAACAAATGCCGATCTCAAGCGCCAGGTCGAAGGTCGGCGCTTCCGTCAAGACTTGTATTACCGGTTGAACATCCTCTCGTTGTCCATCCCACCTCTCCGAGACCGGCCCGAGGATATCCCCGCGCTTGTCTCCCACTTCGTACGTCAGTACGGCACTAAGACGAATCGAGGGCCGGTCACGGTCTCATCCGAGGCTCTTCAAAAACTCCTGCTCTATCCCTGGCCGGGCAATGTGCGAGAATTGGAAGGAATCATCCAGCGCGCGGCTGTGCTGGCCCCTTCACCGCTGTTGGGTCCGGATCACCTCGATCTGCCTCTGCCGGATGGAAGACATCACACCGATGCGACCTCGTTGCGCGAGGCAAAGGCCTGCGCGGTTCGAGACTTCGAGCGGACATATTTAACGAAGCTTCTGGCGGCTTCCAAGGGAAACGTCTCTCGTGCCGCCAAGGCGGCAGGAAAAGAGCGGCGAACCTTTCAACGATTGCTCGAAAAGCATGGGTTAGATCGGCGCGCCTTCCAGGAACTTTGTTGACGCCGTTGCAGCCATTTCCTCCCTCGACCAGCAATGGCACGGATGCGGCAAGGCGACCGCAGTGACTTGGGCATAAGAGCCGCATCGGAATTTCATTGCCTGTTCAGGCGTCCCTGCGAACCAATATCGATACGATGCGGTGCGTACACCTCACCACCTTGTAACCGTTGTAAATTTTCCAGCGATCCTCATAAGTTAGCGTCCTCTTCTTCTGGTACCCGCCTTGCGTGATGTGCGACGGATCCTGGGAAAAGGGTGCCACCTTTGACGACGGATGGCTCAGGTCCTAGCAACTCAGCGGTGATAAATGAAATCCTCCGTTACTTAGTTCAACATCCCGATGCTAAAGACACAATAGACGGCATTGCCCGATGGTGGTTGCCCCCAAACGATCGGAGGGCGAAGCGAGAACAGGTGCAAATCGCGATCGACGAACTGGTAGCCTGCGGTTGGATCATTCATCGGGAGACGACACCGTCACATGTCGTCTACGGTCTGGATAAACAGCATCTCATAACGATTACGAATGTGTTGCGCCAAAGGTCGGCAGGCGCTGCGAACCCCTAAGCTGCCGACCTTTTCGAACGAAGAAAGGAGAGCACATGCCTGTCACCCCGAGCTACCCGGGCGTCTACGTCGAGGAAATTCCGAGCGGCGTGCGAACCATTACCGGCGTCGCCACCTCCATCACTGCGTTTCTCGGCAAAGCCCTGAGAGGCCCGGTGAACCAGGCAGTGACGATTACGAGCTTCAGTGATTTCGAGCGCCTTTTCGGGGGCCTCGAGCGCAACATGACGCTGGGCTATGCCGTGCGTGACTTCTTCGTGAACGGCGGCAGCCGGGCCATTATCGTCCGCTTATACAAGACACCTGCAGGAAGCGCGTCAAAAGCCACTTACGACGTGACCAATCTCACCTTGCAGGCCAATTCGGAAGGCGCATGGGCAATGCAGGTCCGTGCTCGCGTGGACAAGAAACCGGCCACCGATCCCAACTTGCAGGCCGTGGCCCAGCGACTCGGCGTGCAGCCGGCCGATGTCTTCGATTTGACCCTGCGCGATGCCGCCACTGGGTCAATCGAGACATTTTTAAACCTCACCACCAAGGAAAGCGCGCGCCGCGTTGATCGCGTCCTTGCGGCCGAGTCGGCACTGGCGGTCGTGGGCGGGAGCGTCGTCCTCCCTTCGGATACCAGCCCCGCCGCACATGCAGGCGCCTTGACCGATGCCGACGTCTGGACGAACAACACAAAGTCCGTGCCGGCCAAATCTGCCGCTGCCACCGATGTCGCCAAGGACAGCGATCCCGTCGGCTCGGCGGAGTTCAAGGGCAGCCCGTCAGCCAAAACCGGCCTGTACGCACTCGAGAACGCGGATCTCTTCAATCTCCTGTGTCTCCTGCCCGATGCACGGGGCGGCGACGTGCCTGACGACGCCTATCAGGAAGCACTGTCCTATTGCGCCAGACGGCGCGCCATGCTCATCGTCGATCCCAAGAACGCATGGACCACGGTATCCGCCGCGCAGACCGGGGCGGGCGGAATGAATCTCAACGGCGACGCGGCTCGCAACGCCGCTCTGTATTTTCCGCGCATCATCCAAGCCGACCCAAAGCTCGACGGTCAGTTAGACGTCTTTGTACCGTGCGGCCTGGTGGCCGGCGTAATCGCCCGCACCGATGCACAACGTGGCGTGTGGAAGGCACCGGCCGGCATCGATGCGGCTCTCGGCGGCGTGGCCGGCCTGAAAGTCGAAATGAACGACGCCGAGAACGGCCTGCTGAACCCGATCGGGATTAATTGTTTGCGCACGTTCCCTATCTATGGCCGCGTCGTCTGGGGATCCCGCACGATGCGTGGCGCCGATGCGGCGGCGGACGAATACAAATACGTGCCGGTGCGACGCACGGCGCTGTTCATCGAGGAAAGCCTGTACCGCGGCCTGAAGTGGGTCGTCTTCGAACCGAACGACGAACCGCTGTGGGCGCAGGTCCGGCTGAACGTCGGCGCGTTTATGCACAACCTGTTCCGGCAGGGTGCCTTCCAGGGCACGACGCCGCGTGACGCATACTTCGTCAAGTGCGATAAAGAGACGACGACACAAAACGACGTGAACTTGGGCATCGTCAACATCGTCGTCGGCTTCGCGCCGCTGAAGCCCGCGGAGTTCGTCATCATCAAGTTGCAGCAAATGGCCGGCCAGATCCAGACATAGCCGGCCGCGAGACCCAAAGGAGGGCAGATGGCTCAGTTCACAGTCAACGCGCAGCGATTTGATCCCTACAAGAATTTCAAATTCCGCGTGAAATGGGATGGCCGCTATGTCGCGGGGATCAGCAAGGTAAGCGCGCTTAAGCGCACGACCGAAGTCGTGAAACATCGGGAGGGCGGCGATGCGAGCAGCAGCCGGAAGTCGCCGGGACGCACGGAATATGAGGCCATCACGCTGGAGCGAGGCGTCACTCACGATACGGAATTCGAGAAGTGGGCCAACAAGGTATGGAACTTCGGCTCCGGACTTGGCGCAGAAATATCCCTCAAGGATTTTCGTAAGGACATCATCCTGGAGATGTACAACGAGGCCGGCCAACTCGCCCTGTCGTACAAAATCTATCGATGTTGGGTGTCCGAGTATCAATCGTTGCCCGACCTCGACGCCAACGCGAATGCGGTGGCCATCCAGCACCTCAAGCTTGAGCACGAAGGGTTTGAGCGTGATGTGGAAGTACCCGAGCCGAGCGAGCCGAGCTTCACCGGAGCGTAAGGAATGACGCTCCTGCAAGAGAGCAGGCCATGGTGAACGGGATGCTCGCGCAGACTCCGTCGGCCACCGAACTGCTTCACGTATGGGAGGCCGGACAGGCTCTGTCCTCCGTTCAGCGCGCCCTCGCGCTCTTGATGATGGCGTTGCCCAATATGTCGCATCAGGCAGCGGCGGAGATGAGCATCGGCCGTCGGGATGCGCAGTTGCTGTCGTTGCGCGAACAATTGTTCGGTCCCGGCATCATCGCACTCGCGCGCTGCCCCGGCTGCCGGGAGCGATTCGAGCTGAGCCTCAATGCCGAGGACATTCGCGTGGAGCAGCCCCCCGACGGCCTTTTCGACGTGCATATGGACGGCTATGCCGTTCGGGCTCGCGCAGCGAACAGTCTCGATGTGATGGACGCCGAAAGCGTGAGTGATGCCACGGTGCAAGAACGTGTAATGATCGCCAGTTGCACGATTGAGGCGCGGCATGGAGACAGGGTCGTACCGGCCCACGAATTGCCGGACGCCGTGGTGGACGCCGTCGCAGAGCGGATGAGTGAGGCTGACCCGCAAGCCGATGTGAACGTCACGCTGCAATGTCCGGTCTGCGCGCAGGAGTGGAACGCGATGTTCGACGTGGCGGCGTTTTTGTGGCGCGAGATTGATGTCTGGGCGAAGCGCGTGTTGGATGAAGTGCACGCGCTGGCGTATGCCTATGGCTGGTCCGAGGCCGATATCCTGGCAATGAGCGCGCCCCGCCGGCGGCGTTATCTATCAATGATTGAACAGGTACGATGAACTTTCTCGCGAGACTCATTGAACGCCATCGCGTTGACGCGCCATCGTTACTTCCGGTGCTTGAACCGCGCCTGCCGTCTCGATTCGAGCCGATCGGCAGCGTGCCGGTCCCTCGAATGGGCGAGATGCATGTAACGGCTGAGACCCCGCCGCGCCCGTCCGATCTCCCGAGCCGTACAGCCTGGCAAGAGGCGCCGGGGCCACCATCGCCAGAGATTCAAGACCAGTCGGCACGGAGACCGGACCCGCGTGTGAGTGCCGTTCGATCGGCAATCAACGCGGCCCACGCGACGATTCAGATGCCAACACCCCGCCTCACCCCCGTCGCCCCATCGGCGGCATCCTCGCTTACGCACGAGATGCCAACACTACGTCGGGTCCTGAATTCATCCCCTGGGGCCGGCGAATCGGACGATGCCGGAGGGCCGGAGCTGCGCACGCCACCGTCGCGCCGTGCACGGTGGCTCACGCCGAGCGTGGGCCCGAATGCGCGTGTAGTCGCGCCACACGCCAAGCCTACAGATCAAGCAGCGCACGGCAACATGCCAAGCGCCATGCCGACGATTCATGTGACGATCGGCCGCGTGGACGTGCGTGCAATCATGTCCAATACGGCCCCGCCGGCACGGCCGACGTCGAGGTCCGAGAAGAACTCCCTGGAAGAGTACTTGCGCGGTCGCCCCCGAGCCAATCGATGAGCAACGCCTTAGCCATCGGTGCCGTCACGGCGGTGCTGCGTGATTTGCTCAACAACGGACTGATTGACCAGGATGTTACCGGGGCCATCGGTGGAAACGTGACGGTGACGGCGCTGGCACCGGATCGGATCGAGACCGGTGACAGCAAGGAGAAGAGTCAGCTCAATCTGTTTCTGTTTCAGGCGACGCCGAACCAGGGCTGGCGCAATGTGGGTTTGCCGTCGCGTGATGGGCCCGGTGACCGGGTGACGAACCCGCCGCTTGCGCTGGACTTGCACTATCTGCTTACCGCCTACGGTGAGCAGGAATTTCACGGGGAGATCCTCTTGGGCTATGCCATGCAGCTGTTACACGAGACTCCGGTGTTGGCACGTGACGCGATCCGTCTTGCATTGGGCGCGCCGCCCCCGGTAACGGGAAGTGTCTTGCCCCCGGCGCAGCAAGCGCTGGTCGCGGCCGAATTGGCGGATCAGATTGAACAGATCAAGATTTCCCCGCAGAGTCTGAGCACCGAGGAGATGTCGCGCTTGTGGACGGCGCTACAAGCACACTATCGTCCGTCGGCCGTCTACCAGGCCTCTGTGGTCCTCATCGAAAGCAAACGCAGCACCAAGCGCGCCCTGCCTGTACGATCGCACAACGTGAACGTCTTCACATGGCGACAGCCGGTGATTGAAATAATCGAGGCTAAGACCGGTGCGGATGATTGGATTGTCGAAGGCAGCACACTAGTTATGCGCGGGTATCAATTGCGCGGCGGCGTAACGCGCGTCCGCATCGGCGAAGTAGAGATCACCCCTGCACCAACTGACGTCACTGATACCGTGCTTAATGTTCCGGTCCCCGCCGGATTGCGCGCAGGGGTGCAAAGCGCACAAGTGATCCATCGGCTCGACCTCCATACAGCGTCCCCAGATGAGCCGCATCGCGGCTTCGAGTCGAATGTCGGGGCATTTGTCCTTCATCCGACGGTCGATGCGCCGGCCGTCGCATCGCCGGCGGTCGGTGGCGTGACGCCAACTTTGAAGAACGGAGCTCTCGTGATTGTGGATGGCGTGACGTTGCAGTCGGCCAATGTGACGGTCAACTTCGCGCCGCGCGTGGGGCGCCGTCAGCGAGTCACCCTTTTGCTCAATGAACTTAATCCGCCCAACACGCGTCCTGCGCGGTCATACAGCTTCGCCGCTCCCCAGGAGAACGGCATTGTGGCCCCGAACCAGCCCGACACGGCCACCATCGTCTTTGCCGTCAGCTTTGTCGCCCCTGGCGCCTATCTTCTCCGCGTGCAGGTGGATGGCGCGGAAAGTCCGCTTGGGGTGAATGGCACAGGGAAGTACGTGTCGCCATCAATCACGATATGACTATGGTCGATCGACGCAGCAACCGGCTCGAAGCCAATCAGCAAGGCCTCATGGCTGAATTGGCGCGCCTGTACGGAATGTTTCGCTCGGCCGACACGCCGCAAGCCTCACCGGGCCAGGCTCCGGCGCTGGATCGGCTATGCACCGTGTTCGGCCTCTCTCCCTTCGAGCGCGACGTCCTGCTGTTGTGCGCTGGGATCGAGTTGGACAGCGCATTCGCCGAAATCATCGGAGAGCCGACCTTCGAATTGACGTTGGCAAAGCTGCCTGGCGCGCATTGGAGTGCACTCTCGCCCGGCGGCCCATTGCGGCACTGGAGGTTGATTGACCTCCAGGGCGGAAACAGGATCGTGCAGGCCCGTCTGCGCATTGACGAACGGGTTCTGCACTATCTCCTCGGCATCCAGGAACTGGATGCACGGTTGGCCGGCCTGGTGACGCCGGTAAAAGGCTACGAGTCGTTGGCGCCGTCACACCTCAACCTGGTGGAGCGAATCGAACATGCCTGGCGAAAAGTCGGCGACGCCGCACAGCTTCAGGCGGTGCACTTGTTAGGAACGGCCCGGGAGGACTCACGCGCCGTCGCGGCGGCGGCCTGCGCGTGTGTGGGCCTGCGCCTCTATGCGATGTCTGCGTCCGACGTGCCCACCTCCTCGGCCGAGTCGGCGGCGATGCAGCGATTGTGGGAACGCGAGGCGGCGCTCATGGGTGCGGCGCTCCTAATCGAAATCGACGACGGCGATGGGGCAATCAGTCCGGTACGCAGGTTTGTAGAACGCGCCCGGTGCGCCGTGCTTGTCTCGGGCCGCGATGGATTGGGTGAGTGGTCGCGCCGGACGATCTCGATTGACGTGAACAAGCCGCGGACCGATGAGCAGCGGTCGCTGTGGCGGCAGGCACTCGGTCACGCGGGTGCAGAGCTGAACGGCAGCGTAGATGCACTGGTGGCCCAGTTCGATTTGAGTGCGGGGACGATTCGCCGGCTGATCGATGGGCCGTGGGCGAACGAGCGCGGCGCCTCGCCCTCTGCCGATGATCACACACCAGGGAAATATCTCTGGAACGCCGCCCGCACGAGCTCACGCGGCCGCTTGAATGATTTAGCGCAACGGATCGAGCCGGCCGCATCGTGGGATGACATTGTGTTGCCGCCGGCGCAGATGCAGGCGCTCCGCGAGATTGCCATGCAGGTGCGGCACCGCACGAAGGTGTATGAGACATGGGGGTTCGCGCGCAAGGGCCGGCGCGGGTTGGGCATTAGTGCCCTGTTTGCCGGTGCCAGCGGGACTGGCAAGACCATGGCCGCTGAGGTGCTGGCGAATGACTTACAGCTCGACCTGTATCGCATCGACCTGAGCCAAGTGGTGAGCAAGTACATCGGGGAAACGGAGAAGAACCTGCGCCGGGTGTTCGACGCCGCCGAGGAAGGCGCTGCGATCTTGCTGTTCGATGAAGCCGATGCGCTGTTCGGCAAGCGCAGCGACGTGAGGGACAGCCACGACCGCTACGCCAACATCGAGGTCAGTTACCTGCTGCAACGGATGGAGGCGTATCGCGGATTGGCCATTCTGACGACCAACATGAAGCATGCGCTCGATCCTGCCTTTCTCCGTCGCATTCGTTTCGTCGTCCCCTTCCCCTTTCCCGATGTCGCACAGCGGGCCGAGATGTGGCGAACGGTATTTCCATCCGTTATGCCAACTGCGGGTTTGCAGATCGAGAAACTGGCGCGGCTCACCATGCCTGGTGGACATATTCGGAACATCGCCGTGAACGCCGCCTTTCTGGCAGCGGACGCCAACGAGGCCGTGCAGATGAAACACGTTCTTCAAGCGACGCGGACGGAATACGCCAAGTTGGACAAGCCGTTGAGCGACGCCGAAGTCTACGGCTGGGTGGCGGCAACGTGAACATCCGCCTGCACATTGACGAACTGGTTCTGCATGGCTTTACGCCGGGTGACCGCTACCGTATCGCCGAAGCGGTGCAGGGTGAACTCTCGCGCATGTTTTTGGAAAGAGGCGTGCCGCCGGCCTTGGCGAATGGCGGAAACGTGGGCCGCGTGAATGCCGGATCGTTTAGCGCCGGTGCCGCCGCAAAGCCGGAGACCACCGGCGGCCAGATTGCCGAGGCGGTATACGGGGGATTGGACACATGGGCGAGCGAGTAACCGCCAAAGGGCGCGCTTCGGTGTCGCCCGCGCATGCCTCGGGCAAGAGGCTCCAGTGCCGGTCGGCGCAGCCGTTCATCAACGATCCCGCGGACGCATACGAGCGCGAAGCGGATCGCGCGGCGGATGCCGTGCTCAACGGTTCTGCCGCAGGGAGGCGGCCTGCATTCAGCATTGGGGCGATTCCTGTCCTCCAACGCGAAGAGAAGCAGTCGGGGCCGAAGAGCGACGACGAGAAATATCAAGAAGCCGCGAAAAAAGCCGGGGCAGCGTTTTTGGAAACGCCGCCGGGGAAGGAAATCAAAGAGAAAGCGGAGCAACTGGGCGAGGCGTTCATTTCGACGTTGCCCGGCAAGGTCATCACGGGCGCGGCGGTGGCCGGTGCCGTCACCGCCCTGGCCGCGACTCATCGCGAATTGCCCGTCGGCATCCCTGAGATTTCGCTCGACACGATCAAACCCGGCCTTAAGATGAAGATTACTTATGAAGGGCCGGTGGACAAACCCACCAAGGTAATGGCGACGTTCAGCTTCCCGTTAGGAGCAAGCGAAAGGAGCAGCACTAAGAAGCCCGCCATGACGGAGCGTGAGAAGTTTCGCGCCGAGACGGCCAGAATGGCGCGAGACATGGACGCGTTTCGCGAAGGATTGAAGACCCCCGAGGAGCGCGACCGCGAGCGTCGGATGGTCGATGCGTGGATCTCGTCGCGGATAGGAATGCCGGCTGGTTCCCCGCTCTCGTTCGGCCCCGCGGGAAGCTCCTCGGGTGCAGGACCGACCGTGCCATTGACGGAGAAGCAAGGTATCTCCGGCGGCGGGGCGTTTCCCCCGCCGACGGTCAAGCTCACGGGCGAGACGGAACAGAAACCGTCTGAGGACGCGAATAAAAAGGAAGACGAAGGGGCGGTACAGCGCAAGGCCGCGAGCAGCATTGACGTCGACACTGCCCCGGCAGTGCTGAGTGAGACGTTACGGACCAGCGGGCAGCCGTTGGACCCGGGCACGCGTGCGACGATGGAGTCCCGCTTCGGGGTCGACTTCAGCCGCGTCCGGATACACACCGACGCCCAGGCGGCCAAGAGCGCACAGGCCGTCAACGCCCTGGCCTATACGGTGGGTGAGAACGTGGTGTTCGCCGGGGGCCACTATTCACCGCGCACGGCCGAGGGGCAGCGATTAATTGCTCACGAACTCGCGCATGTCGTTCAGCAAAGCGGCGGCGCGCGAGAGATGGCGCTGTCACCCGCGCCAGGGACAGTCATGTACAAGAAGGATGCCGACGCCCCGGAACCCGATCCGCTGGAGGTGGCGTTGCATGGCGACGACGACGCCGTGCGCGCACTGACACACCACAGCGATTGGGAATTGAAGATTGTCCGACCAGACGAAGCCGCCATCTTGCTCATTCATCTGCTTGACGGCGCCACCCTGGACGACGACGAGCAAGCCGGTTTGAAAATTCTACGGAAGGTGGTCTGGCAGCTCATGCTCGATGAGACGCTCGTCGCGTTGAACAAGAGGGACCGCTTCGAGCAGCTCCTCGATGACTATCACGGCGCCGAGTATCGGGACCTGCTCACGCTGCTGTCGACGAACATCGAGCAGAAGCGGGTGAAGGCGATGTATCTGGATGCGTTCATCGCCATGTGGTGGGTACGCGAGTACGAAGAAAAGGCCATCGTGGTCTTGCTGGAGCGGACGACCACAACCGATCAGTTCGATCTGTTGATGGAACAGGACCGCCTCAGTCAACTCCGCGATGCCATCGACAATGACGATCCACGGCGGCGTTACGAGACGATCGTTGCGAGCGTGAACGAAGAGCACGGCGGACGCTTGCAAACTCGCCTGAGCGCCATCTTCGAAATCGATGCCAAGGCCAGTGTCGACAAGGGCCAACGGACGCAGGAAGAAGTGAAAGCGCTGCTGGAACGTGCTGCCAGTGATGTCGCTGCCGAACTGCTGAAGTACCACCGCCGTCTGGCTGTGGCGACCGGAAACCCGGAGGTCGACCCGGGTAGGATCACTGAGATCAATAAGGAGTTCGAGCAACGGCTCACCAAGTTGATTGACCAGAAAAAAGCGGAATTCGGCATCGAACTTAAATACAACCTGGAATTCAACGAGCTTCTCACGAACGCGTTCGGCCATCCCTGGACGAAAGACGACCTCAGCGCGATGGACAAGATTCTTTCCAAAATCCCCGCCGACATCCTTCATTCCAATCCGGAGTTTCAGCTGTTCGGCCGTGCCGAGCGGGCTGAGGGCAAAGGCCGCGAATGGGTCGGTGGTTCGTCATTCAGCCAGTCCGGCCGCATTGAACTGTTCCACGGACTCGATTTGCACAAAGTTGCGCATGAACTCGGCCACCAGTTTCATGACACCGACGAGACGGGCAAACACAAGGACGATCCGTTCGACGTCGCTATTTTCAGAGAATTTGCCAGAGTCTCACAATGGCAGCGACTGACCCGCGACGATTTCGCACGTTTGAGCAAGGACGATACCGACAGAAAAAAGCTGACGGAGGTGAACGACAAGCTCGACAAGCAGCGTCAGAACGATGATCGATATGCGCGGGTAGAATACGACGGCTACTTCTATCGCTATAACCGCTATCCCTTGACCAATTCCCCGAGTTACTACCGCTACAGCAAGGAGGCCAAGTTCATCCGTGACTATGCGGCAACGGATCCGCAGGACGACTTCGCGGACAGCTTCGGCTACTACCTCGTCTATCCCCAGACGTTGCAGAAGAAATGTCCGGACAAATACGAATTCATGCATGTGAAGGTGTTCGTGAGAGAACGCTTGTTGCGCCAAGCCAACCGGGTGTTGAAGCGCTTCGATGATCTCGTGGACGCAAAGCTTGCCCTTGCTCCGCAGGCATTCATTCAATCCGTTAAGACCGCGTACACCGATCCGTTGCGCGTCGATCTCGAGACAGCCCTGACAGGGCAGCGCACGGCGAAGACGCGCGAGGCCGAACAGACGGTCGCCGACAAGCCGACACCCATCTCCCAAACGGCCGAGTCGGAAGGGGTAGCCAGGCCCTATCTCGATAAGCTCGATCATCTGCTCGCCATCCTGAACCGGGCGGCCCTCGCGGGACATGCCCTCGAGCCCAGCCTCGACCTGCAAAGGATGTCCGGCATTGATCCGATCTTAGAATCGGCGCAAGCGGAGCTGGGCGAAAAGCTGATGACGCTCTATCGAGCAGAACTCCTCAAGCTAGTGGAGACGCCGGCAAAGCGGGCGCTCAAGGGTGAGGTCGTGAACATCATGGCGTGGCCGGAGCTCGATGCGCTCAAAGCCAAATACAGAAAGGCCATCGACATCATTCCGCCCTATCTCCCGCTCTATCGAAACGCCAACAAGATGCAGGCACTGTTCGTCAGCTTTGCGCATGCGATGAACAAGAAATTCCAGTCGAGCAAGAAGCGGCCCGACATCATGCGGCATCTTCTCACGCAACGCGACACCGCCCTGCTGCCGGAGGTGGAAGCATGGAAGACGACGGTGTCCGAGCGTATCCGTGATGGAGCGGCTTTCGATCCAAAGCACGTACAGGATCCGGAGCTCATCTTCAAGCGTTACGAGAAACAATGGAAAGCCGACGCGGCGAGGATCGCCACCCAGCGACGCGCGATGAACGGCGCCGAGCCGACCGGCGACGCCGAGGCGGTTCGCGAGGGTCGGGAATCTCCGGGGGCGCCCTTGGATGCCGAGACGCGAGGCTTTATGGAAGAGCGCTTTGGGGCGGACTTCGGAGCCGTACGCGTCCATACGGGACCACAGGCTGCCGACAGCGCGAAGGCTTTGAATGCGCGAGCCTTCACGGTGGGCGAGGACATTATTTTCGGCCAAGACGAATTCGAGCCGACCACCCGTGGCGGGCAAGAGTTGCTGGCGCACGAGTTGACGCATGTCGTGCAGCAGCACGGTGCGATGCCGACCGGCGGTGAGACACGTGAACGCACGCCGCCGGCACTGGCGTTCGAGCAGATTGACCTGCCGCTGGCTGAGGGCGCGAATGAGGAGGCCGTTCAGGCGATCGGGCCGATGGCCACGGCAGCGGAACCTGAGGCGTCGGAAGAGCCGTCCGACACACCGATTGAGGCCGAGCCGCCCAAAGGCGAGAACAGTGTGGCCGCCGCGCCGCTGGACAAAGCTCACACACCGCCGGGTATCGTGCCCCCTTCGCACTCCTCCGAACTGGAAGCCGATCGGATCAGCCGCGCAGTGGTGGAACCGGGCGCGGCGCGCTGGCCCGTGAACCCGCCGGCGAGACACCGTGCTCATCGGACCGCTATCCACCGTAAGCCGGCGCCCACACAGGTGCCCCCGCCGGGCAAAGACATCGTCTTTATCATGGGTGTCGACAAGAACCCGAGAAAGAACCCGTTCTATCGAGAGGCGGTCAAGTACTTCAAGGCGACGCTGCCGAACGCCACGCTGGTCAACGACAACAAGCATCGCAGCCTGGAAAGCGTGTTCGATTACTTGCGCAATGCGGGTGAGCGTGTGGGGAATCTGTATCTGGTCTCGCACGCGAATGAGGACGGCACCCTGTCCTTTAAGCTGCGCGACAGCGATAAGGCAAAAGAACCGCACGTGCAATACGGGGATCTGACCACGGCGCTCACCCAAGAATCGTGGTTGTTCAACCTGCCGAACGGCATCATCGACGAGCAGACCACAATCTACATCAAAGGGTGCAACATCGGGCGCAGCACCCGCATGCTTGATGCCCTGGACAAAGCCTTCGGCGGCGAGGGAAAGGTCGTTGCGCCGACACATAAACAAGTCTTCGGTACTGAGTCGGTGGGCAAGGAAAAGGATAAGAAGGTCGAACACTATCAGGCACTGTCCGTCTATTACATCGAATACAAAGGCAATCAGAAGGTCTCCCCAGCGGATCAGCAAACCGCGTTCATCGACAAGTACCCGGAATTGCCGACAACGCAATGGCAAAAATGGGTGCCGGTCGGCAAAAAAGGAAAGGGCGGCGCGACGCGTCAACTCATCTCCATCCCCTATACGTACCGGTACAAGATCAAGGTCAAGAACAAAGAGACCCGGCGTATGGCCGAAGAAGAGGCGCTGCCGGAGGCCGTTGCCTGGGGCGACACGAACATTGGTCGCGCGGACATGTTCGAATGGCGCATCGCGTCGACCAAGTCGACTGGCGACGGGTGGCTCGTCACGGCCGTCGCCGAGAAGACCAATTACATCGTCGACAAGGTGCTCGTGGATGCGGCAGGCAAGCGGCTGAACCCGCCGGAGACGGACGCGAAATACTTCGGCATGTCCACGTTCGGTGACGAAGCCAAGAAGGCGGCCCCGCAAGCGGCGGCAGGCACTGAAAGCGACACCGCCGCATTGCTTGCGGAACTCGCCTCGATTTCCAAGGCGCTGGCGGATGTGCCAGAAGGAAACGAGCGCGACGAGAAGCTGGCCCGCAAGCGCGAGATCGAAGCATCGCTCACGCACCGCAGCGCGCTGGTGGATGTGAATGTAGTGAAAACGGAGGATTGGCTCGGGGCCGACGAGGTCTACGTCAAGGTGAGCGGTGGGAGCCAAGCCTTCACGTCGCCGGTGACGAAGCTGAACGACGGGCAGAGCCACACGTTTACCGTGCCGCTGACGTCCCTGATGCCCTTTGACAAACCGGTGAAGCTCGAAGTGTTCGATGAGGATCTGGGCTGGTTCTTCGACCGCGATGATCTGATCGTCAAGATGGAGTGGGCGCCGCCGTTCGGCCAAACAACGAATACGGAATCATTGGATGAAGCGGACTATCGCGTGAGGGCTCACGTATGACGACCTTTCCCAATTCCCCGCGCCTAGTGAAAGGCGGACTCGTGCTGATTGATCCCGGCTCGTCCGCCGTGCAGCGCGTCATCACGTTGCAGTACAACCCGGACACGTTGAGCCGAACCTTGCAGACGCAAAGCTTCAGCACGGGCAGCGAGGGCGGCCATCGCTCCGAAGCGCTCCGCTTGAAGGGGCCGCCCATCGAAACGATCAAGCTTGACGCTGAAATCGACGCAACCGACCAAATGGAGATCGGGGACAGCCAAACTGCCCAGACGGGCATTCACCCGCAGCTCGCCGCGCTGGAAACGATTGTCTATCCGTCGAGCGATCAACTCGTTGCAAACAACGCGCTTGCGCAAAGCGGCACGCTTGAAATCGCGCCGATGCAGGCGTTGCTGACGCTGTTCGTGTGGAGCAAGAACCGTATTCTGCCCGTGCGGATCACCGACCTCAGCATCACCGAAGAGGCGTTCGATCCCTCGCTCAATCCCATTCGCGCCAAAGTAAGCCTCAGCATGCGTGTGCTGAGCGTGGACGATCTGGGCTTCGACACGAAGGGCGGCAGTCTGTTCATGATCTATCAGCAGCAGAAGGAACACCTGGCCAAACAGAACCGCGGAGCGCTGAGCACGCTGGGCATTGGAGGCATTCCATGACGGATCCCCTCGCGCAATTACAAGCCTTGTTGCAAGGCGGTGACGCCTCGGTGAATTTGTTCCCGTCGAACAGCCGCTATCATGGCATTCCCACGACGACTATGCCGGCATCCGACGGGCGGATCATTGCGTATGTGCGGCGTCGCTTCGTGCCGTCGCCGGAGCGCTTTGTCACGCTGCAGGAGCACAGCGTCGCGCAGGGCGACCGGCTGGATAACCTCGCCGCGCACTATCTTGGCGACCCGGAGCAATTCTGGCGCATCTGCGATGCGAATGCGGCGATGCGGCCGGAAGAGTTGACCGAGACGATGGGACGGCGCATTCGCATCACCTTGCCGGAAGGCATGGGATAAGGTGCACCACCTCATGAAACAGGCGGGCCGGTGAACCGGATGGACCAATGTTAAAAGGCATCAATCTCACGTTGATGATTGGCCCGGCGGTCCCGGTGCCCGCCTCTCGCGACGTGCTGGAGGCGCTGACCGGTGTGCAGGTGATGGTGACATCCGGGGAGACGACGAGCGGCTTCGAATTGACGTTCAATCTCAGCAAGAATTCACCGTTGCATACGCTGTTCTTTTTGACGGGCGGTGCGATGATCCCGGTTGTGCGGGTCATCATCGTCGTGACGGTCAACGGCACGCCGGAAGTCTTGATGGACGGCGTCATGACACATCACCAGATCTCGCATGGCAATCAGGCCGGCATGAGTACGCTCACGGTGAAGGGGAAAGACCTCACGGCATTGATGGGGCTGATCGACTTCAGCGGCATTCCGTATCCGGCCATGCCCGACTTCGCCCGCGTCGCGCTGGTGCTGTCTAAATACGCCGTGTTGGGTATCATCCCGAAAGTGATCCCGAGCGTGCTGGTTGACGTGCCGATTCCGACCGACCGCATTCCCACCCACAAAGGCAAAGACCTCGGCTACGTCAAGGAATTGGCCGACGATGTGGGCTACTCGTTTTATCTAGAGCCGGGCCCTCAGCCGGGGATGAGCTTCGCCTACTGGGGGCCGGAACTTCGTATCGGCACGCCGCAGCCTGCGCTGAACGCGAATATGGACGCGCATACCAATGTCGACAATGTGGACTTCAAATTCGACACGGAAAGCAAAACGCTCCCGATCGTCCTGATTCAGAACCAGTTGACGAAGGTCCCGATCCCCATCCCGATTCCAGACATCACGCCGCTCAGTCCGCCGTTGGGGGCAATTCCGCCGATTCCCAAAAACTTCGAGATCATCAATGAGTCGGCGAAATATTCGCCCGTCCAGGCAGCGTTGATCGGACTCGCCAAGGCGGCGAAGACGTCAGACGCAGTGACGGCGACGGGGACCCTCGACGTGACGCGCTATGGGCAAAGCTTAAAGCCGCGGCGGTTGGTCGGGCTCCGCGGGGTGGGGACGGCATTCGACGGACTGTACTACGTCAAGAGCGTCACGCACACCATCAAGCGAGGCGAATACAAACAAAACTTCAGCCTGGTCCGCAATGGCTTGATCTCGACGACGGGGAGCGTGCCGGCATGATGCCCTTTGATGAACGCTGCATGAAGGAGAGAGTCCGTCGCGATGAGTGAAACCAAGAAATTCTTCGGCAAATACCGCGGCACGGTCGTCAACAATGTGGACCCCATGCAAATGGCGCGGCTACAGGTAACGGTGACGGATGTGTCAGGGTTAATTCCCGGCACGTGGGCCATGCCCTGCTTCCCAATCGCGGGCAAACAGATGGGCGCCTATTTCATTCCGCAAATCGGCTCCGGCGTCTGGGTCGAGTTCGAACAGGGCAATCCCGACTATCCGATTTGGACCGGCTGTTATTACGGCTCAGCAGCGGAGGTCCCGGCACTGGCGCTGGCGGGCAATCCGGCCAGTCCAAACATCGTGCTGCAGACGACGGCGCAGAACACCCTAGTTATCAGCGATCTACCGGGTCCGACAGGCGGCATCATGCTCAAGAGCACGACCGGCGCGACGCTGATCGTCAACGATACCGGAATCTATATTCAAAACGGCAAGGGCGCCAGTCTAGTTATGACCGGACCGACAGTCACAGTGAATAACGGCGCCTTGGTTATTGTGTAGCAGGATGTGCTGGACGACCGTTTTTGACCATCCTGTTGTTGTCGCCTGATTAGATGAGGGAAGGACAATGCCGGGTTTTGTTCTACATGTCGGCGCGACCGTACTGTGCGCTCATGGCGGTCAGGCCCAACCTACGGCCCCGAACCCGCGGGTGATGGTGGGCGGCCAACCTACCGTGGTGGTGACCGCACCGTACATCGTCGCCGGGTGCCCATTCGCGCCGGGCGGCGTACTCACGCCGTGCGTCACTGCGCAATGGATGACGGCAGCGACGCGCGTGACGAGCAACGGCCAGCCGCTGCTCCTGTTCGACAGCCAGGCGACGTGCGTACCCAACGGCACGCCGCTGATGGTCGTGGCGGCGCAGACACGGGTGACGGCTACATAACGTCCCTCGACAGGGAAGAGCCAGGCTGAACTATGAACATCGACTTTCCATTTCACGTGGATAACCGAAAGCGAACCGCGACGACCGGCGACGACGATCACGTTCACGATTTGATCGAACAACTGATCTTCACGGCCCCTGGCGAACGCGTCAATCGCCCGGCGTTCGGCGGTGGGTTACAGCAATTGGTGTTCGCGCCGAATAGCCAGGAAATGGCAGCTGCAGTTCAGTTCCTCGTGCAAGGGACGCTGCAGCAGTATCTGGCCGATCTGATTCAGGTTGCATCCGTTCAGGTTGACGCCGTTGATTCGACGTTGCGCGTGCAAGTCGACTACGTGATCAAACGGACCCAGCAACGGGTCACCGCGCAATTCAGCACCGAGGTGTAAGTGGCGACTCAGTACTTTTGCAGCAATGTAAGGCGGCGCGATTCAGTCCGTGCCGCGGTCAACGGCAACGGCCAACCGTTCCTGAACGGCATCGATTTTCTCGAAGTCTCGCCGGCCGATCACCAGACGCTGTTGGTGCATTTTCTGCATAATCTGCCCGGTCAGCCCGACGGTGTACCCGCCGGCCCGGCATTGACGCCCGACCACTTCCGCATCGAAGGCGGCGTCCGAATTACCGACGTACGGGTGGAGACGGTCGCCGGCACGTCAAACAACGTCCTCGCCCTGACAACGAATCAAGCGGGCGACTTTTCGACCTACACCCTTCGTTTGCAGACGTCGCCGGTGATCGATGATGCACCGTCCGGTTTTGATCCCCTGCTGGCCGAGGTGAGCTTTTCATTCAAGGTGCATTGCGAAAGCGACTTCGATTGTGCTCAACGTGACCCGTGCCCGGAGCCGCAATTCACAACGCCCTACATCAATTACCTCGCTAAAGACTATGCGAGCTTTCGCCGGCTCATCCTGGATCGACTCGCCGTCATCATGCCGGACTGGCTAGAGCGGAATCCGGCCGACCTCGGTGTCGCGCTGGTCGAGTTGCTGGCCTACGTGGGCGACTACTTGAGCTACTACCAGGACTCGGTGGCGACGGAAGCCTATTTGGGCACGGCGCGACGCCGCGCCTCCGTACGGCGGCATGCGCGGTTGGTGGATTACTTCATGCACGACGGTGCCAACGCGAGGGCATGGTTGGTCTTCGAGACACAAGCTGACCGCGGCACTGTGCTCGCCCCCGCGATTCCAAAATCAACTCAAGTCCTCGCCGCGTCGGGCACTGCGCAGTCGGACGACCCGGGAGTCGTGTTCGAGACGCTGCACGCAGTGGTGTCGCTTAAGGCCTCGCGCAATGCAATCGCGTTGTACACGTGGGGCGACGCGAAATGCTGCCTGCCGACAGGAGCCACGCGGGCTACCCTTCAAGGCTCCAAGGCGTTGTTCGACCTGAAGAAGGGCGATGTGCTGATCTTCGAGGAAGTCCTCGGCGCGGAGAGCGGCTTGCCGGAGGACGCCGATCGCATGCACCGTCACGCGGTGAGGCTGGCTGAAGAACCGGTCGAGCGGGTCGATCCACTGACAAAGACCGTGGTCGTGGACATCGTCTGGCACGCCGACGATGCGCTGCCATTCCCCCTGTGCCTGAATGAGTTTGACGACGGAGCAGGCGGCGTAAAGCAGGCCGCGGTCGTCCGTGGAAACGTGGCGCTGGCCGATCACGGGGTGACGGTCGCCTCTGCGATGGCAGGCGATGATCTTGTTCCATCGCTCGTCCAGGAAGGCCGCCCCTATCGACCCTCGCTGAAACGGAGCGGCTTGACGCAGGCATCGGCCTACGATGCGGTAGTCGCACGTGGAAAACCGGCGGCTGCCGCGATGCAGGTCGACATCCGCACGGTGCTCCCGGCTATCACGCTGCGCGGCGAAGGAGAACTATGGCAGCCGCGTCGCGATCTACTCGGCAGCGACCGCTTCGCCCCGGATTTCGTCGTCGAGATGAACGAGGATGGCCGGGCATCGCTGCGATTCGGCGACGATAAACTGGGACGGCGTCCTTCCGCCGGCAGCACGTTCAAAGCGGTGTACCGCATCGGCAACGGCAAGGCGGGCAATGTCGGCGCGGAAGCACTCACCCGGCTGGTGCCCGCGATTGACGGCGTCAAAGTTCGCAATCCCTTGCCCGCCACGGGCGGACTCGACGCGGAGCCGATCCGAGAAGTGAAGCTGTATGCGCCACAGGCCTTTCGGACGCAGGAGCGCGCCGTCACGGAAGACGATTATGCGGCGGCGGCGCAACGCCATCCCGAGGTGCAACGCGCGGCAGCGACGCGACGGTGGACGGGAAGCTGGCACACCATGTTCGTAACCGTCGACCGGCGAGGCGGAAAACCGGTGGATGCCCCGTTCGAACAGACTCTTCGTGACTTTCTTGAATCCTTTCGTATGGCGGGCTACGACCTGGAGATTGACGCACCGCGTTACGTGCCGCTCGACATCGCACTCACGATTTGCGTCAAGCCGCATACGTATAAGGCCGTCGTGAAAGAGGCACTGCTGGACGTATTTGGCAATCGAGATCTGCCTGATGGCTCCCGGGGCTTCTTTCACCCCGACAACTTCACCTTCGGCCAACCGGTCTATTTGAGCCAGGTGATCGCGCGAGCCATGCAAGTACCCGGTGTCCAGAGCGTCATGACCATCGACCGTTTTCAGCGGTACGGGCAGGACGCGCATGGCGAGATTGACCAGGGCTTCATCTCCCTGTATCGGCTGGAGATCGCACGGTTGGACAACGATCGCAGCGCGCAGGAGAACGGCCGCCTGGAGTTCGTGATGCAGGGTGGGCTGTAGGGGGCCTCATCCCCGCATGCGCGCATTCCTGTGGGTGTTGGAGAATTGAGATGAGCGAGAATAACCTGGATCATTGCGGCTGCTGCGATCCGAACATTCCGGATCCAACCGTGGACAATCCGCCGGGGCTGCCGTCGTTGACGTATCGCATCGGCACTCATGGGGCCTTCATGCGTCGAATGCTGACGCACCTGCCACACGAAGGGATTGAAGATGCGCCGAACCAGATCCGTTATCCATTGGCCCATTTGTCGACGCGGGCAAGCGACGACCCTGCCATTGCACTATTGGATGCCTGGGCGACCGTCGGTGACGTGCTCACCTTCTATCAAGAACGGGTGGCCAATGAAGGCTTCCTCCGTACGGCGACCGAGCGGCGCTCCATCCTCGAACAGGCCAGACTGATCGGCTATGAGTTAAGCCCGGGCGTCGCAGCGAGCGCGTATCTGGCGTTCACCGTGGATACGGCCGAAGGGGCGCCGGTGAGTGCCGTGGTCGCCAAGGGCACGAAGGTGCAGAGCGTACCGGGACAGAATGAACTACCACAGACCTTCGAGACCAGCGAAGACATGACGGCGCGGGTCGAATGGAACGCGCTCAAGCCGCGGCAAATGCGTCCGCAGGAGCTCGCCATCAATAATGCCAAAGTGTATCTGCTTGGCATCAGCGTCGGCTTCGGCAGCGGCGCCGCCACGCTCGATGTGACTCAGACCCACCCTCTTGATAGCGATACGCCCGTGCCGACCACCGGCACGGTTCAGGGCCTGGAGATCAATACGCTCTACGTCGCCGGCACGACAACGAATCTGAAGAGCGGGGATATAATTCTGCTCGCCGGCCGACAGGCGAACGGCACGACGACGCAAACGGTGGTCAAAACGGTCTTGAGCGTTACGGAAGAAAACGAGCTGAATCGCACGAAAGTGGAGTTTGACGCCGCGATACCCGCGTCCACTGGCTATCGCCTAGGCGGCTTGATGAAGGCACAAGTGAAGGTTCAATCCCTGTCTCTCGATTCTCACTCTGTCGACCAACAGATCGTCGCCCAGACCTGGAAGAACAATGAATTGACGGCCTGGTTAACCATGCAGGGCTGGAGCGCCAATTCCGCACTTGGGTACATTTACGGCGCCTACAACTATCCCAAGCCGAAAACGCAACTGCCGCCCGGCTCACCCGGAGCATTCGCCATGCGCGCCAAACTCGGCTTCTTCGGACACAACGCACCCGCCTATGCGAGCCTGACGAACACGGTGCAGGCGGCATTCTATCCATGGGACGGCGGCCTCTCCGTCTGGAAACGATCGCTGAAGCCGAGCATCTCGCCACCGACCGCGGCGCCATACTACGAAGACGCCGACTGCTTCCTAGAACGCTCGGTCCCCGGCATGACCAGCAACGGGTGGGCCGTCTTCGAGTTGCCGACCAAGCAGTTTACCGCCTTCCGCGTGACTGCGGCGACCGAATCGTCGTTGGCCGGCTTCAGCCTCAGTGCAAAGGCGACGGGCTTAAAACTCGCCGCTGCCGATACCGGAACGGTGCTGGGCGACACAACGACCGAGAAGAGCGAGACCTTTAGTGTTCGAAAAACCACGGCCCACGTGTTGAGCGACAGGCTGGCGCTGGTCCAACTGCCGATCGAAGAGCCGATCGGCAAGGGAACCGCCGAACAACATCAACTGACCCTCGATCGCATGGTTCTCAACCTGGAGATGGGGCAACCCATTGCCGTAAGCGGCGAGCGGGACGACTTGCCTGGTGTGACCGTGCGCGAAGTCGTGATCATCGACACGATCGAACACAGCGGGGGGTTCACCACATTGTTGTTCAAGTCTCCCGGCATGAAGTTCAAATATGTGCGCAAGACGGTGACGATCAATGCCAACGTGGTGCTCGCCACGCACGGCGAAACGGTGACTGAAGTCCTGGGCAGCGGAGATACCGCACAGCTCAATCAAGGCTTCATGATAAAAAAACCTCCGTTGACGTACACGGCGTCGTCCGATCCGTCCGGCGCGCAAAGTTCCCTCGACGTACGCGTGAACCGCGTGCTCTGGGAGGAAGCGCCACGATTGGTTGGGCTTGATGCAAAGAGCGAGGCGTATCTGATCCGCATTGACGACGAGGCCAAGGCCAGCGTGATCTTCGGCGACGGGGTCCAAGGCGCTCGACTCCCGACCGGTGTGGGGAACGTAATGGCGACCTATCGGAGCGGCATCGGTCTAGCGGGCATGGTGGCGGCCGACAAGCTGACACTGCTGATGACGCGGCCCCTCGGCATTCGAGGCGTGACAAACCCGTTGCCGGCGTCCGGTGGCGCCGATCCGGAAAGTCGCGACAATGCACGTATCAATGCGCCGCTGACCGTCCTGGCAATGGAGCGCATCGTCTCCCTGCAGGACGTCGAGGATTTCGCTCGGGCCTTTGCGGGAATCGGCAAGGCCCAGGCGGTGGGCCTCTGGCATAGCGGCGTCCGATGGGTTCATCTGACCGTCGCATCGGAAGCGCCTGTCCCGATCGAAGGCGGCACGGTCACCGGCCTGTCCGACCACCGTGTTGACGCGGCTTCGCCGCTTGGGCAACACCTCCAGGACGCCATTGAGCGATCCAAAGATCCGTCGCTGCGCATCCGCGTCGACACGTATCAGCCGGTCTTTTTCAACCTCAGCGCCAACGTGCTGATTGATCCACGTTACGTATGGGTCGATGTCGAGGTTGGGATCAACGCGGCGCTGACGGGGGCATTTGCCTTTGCGTCACGTGCGTTCGGTCAGGCCCTAACGGCGGCCGAGGTCATCCGCGTCATTCAAGCCGTGGCGGGCGTCGTCTTCGTGGATCTTGACGCGCTGTATCGCTTCGATCAGTCCCCGTCTCTCCCCGCACATGGCATGTTGCCCGCTGATGCCGTGCTGTGGGAGGAGGACAAGCCGGAGCCGGCGAGCCTCACCCAGCTTCTGGTGGTCAACCCGCTCGGCATCACGCTCACGCCGATTGCACCGGAGGCCGCGAAATGAGTGGACGACTGTTCAATCTCCTCCCCGCAGTGTATCGCGTGCGCGATCGGGCGCAGGGCGATCCGTTGCGCGCGCTACTCGCCGTGATCGAGCGCGAAGTCGACCTGGTCGAAGGGGACATTGCGCGGCTCTACGACAACTGGTTTATCGAGACATGCGACGAGTGGGTCGTGCCCTACATCGGGGACCTGCTCGGCGTTCGCGGTCTGCTCGCAACGAAAGACAGTACGTTCAGCCAACGCGGATATGTCGCGAACACGCTCGCCTACCGGCGCCGTAAAGGCACGGCTGCCGTGCTCGAGCAGCTGGCACGCGATCTCACCGGCTGGCCGTCGCGTGCCGTCGAGTTCTTCGAGCGACTGGCCACGACGCAACACGTGAATCACGTCCGACTCAAATCGCCGTCCACTGTCGATATCCGCAGCGCGGATGCCATGCAATTCGTGAACACTCCATTCGAAACCGCCGCCCATACCGCCGAAATGCGGCACATCGATAACGCCCGCGGCCGATACAACATTCCCTACGTCGGTCTCTTTCTGTGGCGTGTTCAGAGCTACCTTCTGACCGGCGTGACGGCACGACACATCGATGCGAAGCGTTTCACGTTCGATCCGCTCGGCGGTCGGCGCCCGCTCTTCAACGTGCCCGAGACCGAAACAGGTCTGACGCATCTGACTGAACCAATCAATGTGCCGATGCCGATCTCACGACTGATGCTGCATCACGACCTTGAGCACTTCTACGCTTCGGCGGATGGGGCAAACAGCGTACAGCTCACCATTGGCGGGGCCGCTCTAGACGCCGGACATGTTGTCTCATGCGATTTGTCGGACGCCGGCGCGGGCAATTGGGCGCACGATGCGCCGGCGGGCAAGGTGGCCATTGATCCACAACTCGGTCGTATCGCCTTTGCCGATGCGCCAAGCGATGACGTGACGGTCAGTTTCGCGTATGGCTTCGCAGGTGATCTCGGTGGCGGGCCGTACGACCGGCGCGTCTCGCTGGCCGAGGAGCTCAAAGCCGGGACGACCTGGCAGATCGGTGTGATGGAAAACCCGCCGCCGTCGCAGCATCAAATCAAGGCGACGTTGACCGAGGCCGTCAAGGAATGGAACCAGCAGCCGCCGGGGTCACGTGGGATCATTGTGCTGATGGACAGCCTGACCCATGAAGAGGATTTAAATACCCCGGAGACGCGCATCAAGATTCCAGCCGCGAGCCAGCTCCTCATCGTGGCCGCACAATGGCCTGAAGAAGAGACGGATGACCCCTTGCATCCCAAAGCACGGTTGACCGGCCGTCTGGGACCGAAAGGCGTACGACCGCATCTGAAGGGCACGATAGAAATCGTCGGGACTGCGCCGGCACACAGCCCGACCGCCGGCCGCTTGATTCTGAACGGACTACTGCTCGAAGGGACGCTCAGCGTGGTGGCAGGTCACCTCGGCGCATTGCAGATCGCTCATTGCACACTTGCCCCGAACGCCACGACATTCCTCTGTCAGAGCAATCCGGATCTGGCAATCACGTTCACCCGCACCATTTCCGGAGATCTCAAGCCCGGTGATTCGGCTCGCGTCTTGAGCGTCGTCGATTGCATCGTAGACGGCAGCATCGACGCGCGTGCGCTGAGTGTCGACAGTAGCACGATCTTTGGCCGAACGAACGCGCAGACGTTGGAGGCGACCAATAGCATTTTCGTCGGCCTGGTGCACATCGTACGCCGTCAGGTCGGCTGTGTGCGCTTCAGCTATTTGCCACTCGAGTCCGAGGCCCCTCGGCGATTTCAATGCCAGCCGACGGACAACAACAGCGCCAAGGTGATCGCGCCGCTCTTCAGTTCGGCGGCATTCGGCGATCCCGGCTATGCCATGCTGACAACCGTCTGCCCATCCGAAATCGCCATGGGGGCGGACGATGAAGGCGAAATGGGCGCATGGCATTTCCTCCAGGGGCCGCAGCGGGTGCGCAATCTTGGCGTGGCGCTGGATGAGTATCTGCGCTTCGGCCTGGAGGCGGGTATCTTTTTCGCGCCGCAGCAGGGGCACACTAATTTGTAATGCGTTAGAAATGTAGAGGCAGGAGCAACCATGAAAGGTGATCTCAGTCGTTCAACCTACCGGTCCTCGAACCACTACAGCAGCGTGCGTCTGCAACAGGGACGCGTGCTGCTCGATGCCGATTGGAACGAGCAGGCCGACATCGGCATGCACGTGGATCGTACGACGACCGGCGACGTTGTGGGTGTATGCGGGGCGCCGAAGCATGCACCGAATGAATTTATCCACTTCAAAGTGGCCGTTGAGGAAAATGGCCGTGACCTGCGCATCGCACCGGGACGGATCTATGTCGACGGCATCCTGTGTGAGAACGAGGATCCCAATGGCACGCTCTTCACCCAACAAATCGATTTCCCGGGCGCTACGATGCCGACCGCGAGCGGACCCTATGCCGTTTATCTGGACGTATGGGAGCGACATCTGAGTCCCGTGGACCAGTATGGCAATGACTTTCCCCTCCTGCGGGAATCCGCGCTCAACGGTCCCGATACCGCCACGAGAAGCCAGGTGGTCTGGCAGGTCAAGATTGCACCGGTGGAGAGCAAGAGTTGCGGCGCCTTTACCAGTCCGGCGGACCCCACGGGCAGGTTGCGGGCGCAAGAGGTGAAATCCGCGGATCCCGGCAATGACTGCCTCGTGCCCGCAGGTGGCGGATATCGGCGACTGGAGAACCAACTCTATCGCGTCGAGATTCACGACGTCCTCCAAAATGCAACCACGTTCAAATGGTCGCGCGATAACGGCAGCATCGTCTCGAAAGTCAAAGGCGTCGATTCCAACGCTCTCACCATCGTGGTCGAGGATCCCGGCCGCGACGAAGCCTTAGGCTTTGCCGGCGCAACATGGGTCGAATTGACCGATGAGGAGCGAGTGCTTCGAGGAGAACCGGGCGCTCTTTTTCAGGTCAAGACCGTGACCGGGGCATCCGTGACGGTGTTGAACCCAAACAGTCTGAGCTTCGCCGTCGGCGCGAACCCAATGCTGCGCCGATGGGATGGTACGGCGACGGTCGCGGCTAACAGTCCCATTGAGCTGGAGGCGGGCGTCCAGATCGAGTTCGACGGAGGCACATTCGCTAGCGGCGATTACTGGCTGATTCCCGCACGAACGCTCACGGGTAAAGTCGAATGGCCACGGGATGGCGGCACTCCCCCTGCGCCGGTGTTTGAGAAGCGGCATGGCACGGCACACCACTACTGCATGCTGGCAGTAGTAGATTTCACTGGCGAAACGTTCGGCGCGCCGATCGACTGCCGCGAACTCTTTCCTCCACTAACCGCCATCACAGCATCGGACGTGTCGTACGATCCGGCGAAGTGCGACAACTTGAGCGGCGCCAAGACGGTGCAAGAGGCTCTCGATATTCTGTGTCGGTCGTCCGGTGGCGAGGAGCCGGGCATTCAGATTCAGAAGGTGACGCTGTTGAGCGGAAAGCCCCTGGAAAACGATACGTTTGTCGATCCACGTGAACTCGCGAGAGGCCTCCGCATCACATGCGACAAGCCGTTGTTTCAAGACAGCGTGCGCAACGAAAAGGGACTGCCCAATCCGGTTTGCCTCGTGACGCTGGACTTGCCATGGCCCATCAGTAGCCTTGATCGAGAGCTGTGGAAGGTCGGCAACGCAGGCTTTGTAGGCTTTCAGACCCTTACACTCGCGGGAAACGTCAATGCCGACGGCAACGATATCTTCTGGTCGCCGTCGACGCAAGCGCCCAACAGCGTGCAGCAGTGGCTGGCCGAAAGTTTGCTGAATACGATTCAAAACCAAACCCGCGGCCAGGTGGACCGAGTGCTCGCCCGTCTTACCTTAAAAGGCAATTTCATCTGGGGACGGAACGATTCGAAGGAATATGTGGACGGCGAAGCCTTCGGAGTGCCGGCGGGCCAGGCGACGGGGATCAGACTTCCCAGCGGGAACGGGCGGCGGGGCGGTGATTTCGAGATGTGGTTCTGGGTGGCCCAACCACAACAGCCCACACCCACGGTCACCACGCCGACCGCAACGATCACACGACCGACAATTACAGTTACGGCTCCGACCTTGACGCTGACGCAGCCGACGCTCACCATCACGAGGCCGACTGTGACAATCCCCACGATCGTGCGTCCGCCGGTCGGTCCCGGTGGCCCTGGCCCCACCGTCATCGTTCCGCCGAGGCCCGATCGGGGTAGCGCCGGCCCTCAACATGCGCTCACGGCCGTTAAGGGACTGACCAGGGGGCAGGCGAAGAAGCTCGCGGCCGCCGGCATTCGGGATGCGCGAGCGCTGGCCGACGCGAATTCAACGGAGGTGGCGGCGACATTGGGCCTGAAAAGGCCGGGGCAGGCACAGGTCCTCATCGATGAAGCGAAGCGACTGTCCAGTCAGCCATGAAGGCGCTGTTCGTTCATCCATCGTATCCCAATCAGTTTACGGAAATTGCCCATACCCTCGGGAAACGAGACGGATGGGAGTGTGCCTGCCTCGTCCAGGACAGGTTCACTGAATCCGTTCGCCGTGACGATCCGCCGATTGCCTACTATGGCTTTCAGGAAGAGTCTGCGCCGCTTTCCGGAAACTACTACAGTCAGTGCCTGGAAGAAGGCGTTCGTTGCGGCAAGGCCGTCGTCGAAGCCGTATCCCATCTACATGCCGCGGGCAACGTCGATGTCGTCGTCGGCCATGCGTCTTTTGGGACGATCTTCTTCATTCGCGAGATACTCCGGATTCCCGTGATCGCCTACGTTGAACTGCCCGGATACTTCCCTATTTACTGCCGTGAGGAATTCCCGGCTCAATACCCTGAGAGCCTGATCGATGTGTCGTTGCGCGCACTGATCCACGCAAGCGTTCTTCAGTCGGATCTCTGTCTCGTTCCGTCGCGGCATGCCAAACACCTCTTCCCGGAGGAATTACAACACAAGATTCGGATCCAAGCCGAGGGGTTCAATATCCCCCTTCACGTGCTTGATAAGACCGCCCTCCGCCATGACTTGGACTTGCCAGATCGGGCGACGATCGTGGGATTTGCAGGTCGAACCCTGGAAGCGATGCGTGGATTTGATGTCTTCATTAAAGTTGCCAAGGAGATTCGACGGGTCCGTCAGGACGTTCAGTTCTTGGTCGTGGGTGATGAAATGACGATCTACGGCAATGAGACCGCGTACCTGGTGGAAAAGTCGTTCAAGCGGCATGTTTTAGACACCGAGGGGGTGGACGAACAGGCGATCATATTTAAACCGTTCATGCCCCGCGATCAATTTATCAAGCACCTCCAGGCAATGGACCTGATCGTCTTCCCGACGTTTGAGGGAGCGGGCAACTGGGCGCTATTCGATGCCATGGCCGCAGGGATTCCCATTCTAGCGTCAAACCGTTGCTTCATCCCGGAGGTTATCACCCATCGGGAAGATGGATTACTGTTCGATCCACAGGACGTTGATGGATTCGTCCGTGCCGCCTTGATGATTCTTGCCGATCCGTCTCGGTTCAGCGGGTTCGGCTTCCGGGCCAGAGAGAAAATCGCGCATCGATTTTCCATTGAGAACGCAGCGGACGGGTACGCATCAATTATCGCAGAGGCTGTCGACATGAGACGTGCGCGAGTTGCCTAGCGACCGATGTCCACGGGCCCGTGCTCATGAGTGAAGCATCCCGTCGGCACGTCTCACTCTAGCAGTACGTCCCGACGGGGAAGACGATGCGGAGCGATGACACGCTGGCAAGCTCTGACCCTATAAGGACAGAGCTAGGCACCCCCCTGAAATTCCCGCCAAAAGCCTCTCGCAGTGCGTTGGGATAATGCGCCAATAAGCCAAACGCCCTCACCATCTCACATCTTAGGTTTCACGGCACACCATACCGGCGAGGTGAATCAGATAAACTTCAATCTCGATAAGTACATATGTACAGTTTACTAAAAGACCAAGATCCGCTATAGATTTGTAGTCTCATATACTACGCACTATGACGGTCATGATAAGCAGTAGAATAAGGAAAATAGGGAGCGGAATGTTACGACACACGGGTAAAGGCGACCGCCGGCATGACCGCCCCATCGTTGATTGGCAGCATCACGTGCTGCCTGCTGCGGGGAAACAACTCACGGCGGCCCAGTTGTACGTGGCGTATCTCCTAGTTCTGGCCGTGTTCGCGGCCGACGTATCGCTTCCGCTCGGCACCGCCGCCGCGTGCCTTTACCTAATTCCCCTTGGCTTTCTAGTCTTGTGGTCCGGCCCAACGCAGGCATACCGTGTCGTGCTTCTCGCCACGGTATGCATGACCCTCACCGGCGCGGGGTCTCTGCAATCTCATGCCGAGCCGCAGCCAGTCGCTAATGATAACCGTATCATTGCGCTCACTCTCATTATTGTCATGACGCTTCTCGCTTTGCTAAGGAAGCACACGGAGGGAAATATCAAGATCCTACGGGGTCTCCTACCCATCTGCTCATACTGTAAGAAAATTCGGGACAAAAAGGGGTACTGGCAGCAACTGGAGTGGTACATCGCCGCACGATCCGAGGCCGACTTTAGTCATGGCATGTGTCCAGAGTGCGGGCCTAAACACTTCCCCGACGTCTATGCTGAGAAACTGACACAGAGAGTTAAACCCACCGCCTCAGACGCGCTCGAGAGGCAGACACGCTAAGACGACGATCGCCGCCTCCCCAATCATCATACATGAGCCTTCCTGTTGTCGTGGGACGCTGACCGGGACGATGATAAATCGACCACGTTGCCCCACGCAGCGCAACGCCATGCCTTCAACCATCTGAAGGCCAGAATTGTGCTTCTCTCGACATTGTCCGAAACTCAGCGTCACAAACGCTGAAGTGAAGCTGCAATGGACCAGGAACAGGGCACGTTTCCGCGGCACTGTAGGTGGATTGGCTCACATTCGCGTGAGAGCCACGCCTTGGTCCACGAGGAATGGAAACTGAACTTCACACGTCTGCTTCAAATCAGTTCAGTGCCGAGCGTGGCGTTCAAACCCGAAGCCACCTGTGTCTTGCCAAGGCCTACCGGAAATATCCGCCGTAAGTGAAATTTCTACTTTTCGCGGTTTCGCATAGCGCCATGCGCTTGTTCCCGCCGTATACATGTTAGTTCACTCGACACGGAAAGATTAAGAATAAGCATGCCTCGCCACAACGATCTAGCAGGTTCGTGCCTCAAGGGACTCTATGTACGCCTCCGTCTGGCCCATATCGCCTTATGACACTTATGGCTTAGGTTATCAAGTTTAAACCGGTTGCATTACTTCGTGTCTGGCAGATCCCGATTTAGATCGTGCTATGAGAGGGCTTGCGTCGATTCGGATCGCTCTCTGCACTCTCCAGCGAAAGGGACGTCTTCTTATGGCGAACAAATCAAAATTTAAGAAGCCCTATAACGACAGACTGTTTGCAGGAGGAGTGAGGCGCTTTATCCATTTACGGAGGTTTTATTGGCTCAGGCAGAGTATGAGCACATTGAACATTCGGCGACCAAGAGTCATCGAACTCGGCTGTTATGATGCGAAGACCCTCTCCTTCTTAAATGATGAGCCGGAAGAATATCTTGGCCTCGATGCCAACTGGGAAGGCGGGTTGGATATTGGACGCCTCAAATGGAAAGATCGGCCAAACATCTCATTACAATATTGTCTAGAGCCCCCCGACATACCCATACCCCCGCGCCCTTATACTGTCGGCATCTGCATGGAGACCGTCCAACACATTCCTCCGCATTTGCTGCGCCCGTACCTTGAAAGGCTCAATGAGGTCGTGGAAGGCTATCTGTTCTTTACGATTCCCGTTGAACGGGGAGTTATTTTTTTTCTTCGGCGAGGGTTGAAGAAGATCATGCGCATGGAAGATTACAATTTTAAAAACACCCCTATCCGTGAATTTCTGTACTGTGCTATGGGACGGCTGAATCAAGTGAAGCGGCGTGACAATAAGGGATTCGATGATCGAACAGTTGTCGACGAACTTGCGGGGCTGTGTGACATTGTAAAAGTAAGTGGCATCTTACCTGGGCTACCGTGGCCGAGTTTGAATTTTCAGGTCGGGATCATTGCGAAGACCAAACATTAAAAAGCGTGACTTGCATGTGCGGGCGGCCACGGCGGTGCGAGGTGGATACAACAGCATCACAGTACGTGCAAATTCCGACGCTTGCTGTCGTAGCCATGTTGATCTTGGTTGGGGCAAACACGATATTTGAGCCGGATGATTGCGTCGCTGGAGGGAAATCCTGGCAAGCGTTAGCTGAGCACGGGGAAGCTCGCGCGCAGTTCAAGCTGGCTGCTTGCTACGAGAGAGGCCAAGGAGTACTACAAGACTATGCGGAGGCTATTCGGTGGTATCGACGTGCCGCGGCACAAGGATATCAGGCGGCGATGTGGCATCTCTGGGATATGTATCGCCGGAACCGGGGGATTCCTTTTGAGCGCCAAGCCGCTCACCTTTGGTTACGCGAAGCAGCTCAAGAAGGTGACGCCGTCGCTCAATATTTTCTAGCTGAGGCGTCGATGAACGGAAAATACCAGTCGCGGGATTTGGTGAAAGCGTACATGTGGCTGATACTCTCAGCGAGACAGTCCTTTCCACCCGCCACATATGAACAAGATCTCCTGGCCACACAGCTGTCACCATCGCAGATCGCGGAGGCTCAACGATTGGCCAGAGAACACGAACCGAAGAAGTCACGGTGAGGTTTCCCCAAGGCGATGGCACGACACCAGTAGAGTAGACTCGCGGCTTCGATGGTCCGTGACCATAACGAGCGCATCATAGAGCGGCCACAGTACCCGGAGGAGCACGTCCTATATCGGCGCCGGGCAGGTGGACGTCGGAAGTCGATGGGCAACATCTGACGACAGCTTTGAGTGAACGAAGTCGAGTTCGAGGATGATCCATGGAGTGCGCCCATCCATCAGATGGAAAAGGCGCGCGCGATCGAACAGTGTCTTATGTTTTATCAACCGAAGCAACCGTCGGTTCGCAAGTCTCTATCGTGAAGATATCAAACCGCGGTAAAACAGAAGACTGACTGGACACATCCACACGTTCAGTCTGCAGCACAGTACAGAGAAAGCAGCTACATCGCGTAGCTATATCAATAGCTAAAGATTTTACATACATTGGATGGGCAACCTCCATTCTGCGGTACATCGACTAGCGTTCAGACGCAAGGACAGCCAATAGGATGAAAGCATGCTAGGTGATTTCAGCTAACGTGTCTATCGCAGCTACTACTACGTTTAACTATCTAGCCTAGAAGGGGTGCGCAAGCTTGCAGGGCTCATCGGCATACGTATAGTACCGGTGTGCGGCCATTCGCGATCAACAACTTCAACAAAACCTTCCAACTCTCATGCTGAGCGCAGTTCGTCTCATGCCTGATGGGAAGACACACGCAACGGATAGAGTCGATGGAGTGCCGGGAGAGCGTGCCTTACGAAGCAACCCGCAACCCGGCAGCAACCAACGGACCAGTGAGACAACTTCACCGCAAAAGCAAAGTCATTGAAATCAATGAAGACGATGACGATGAAAATGGGGGTGAGTACGCAAAGGGTTTCCGAACTTTTCTGCTGACCCACCCGGAATTGGCTCGCCTCGATTTGATCCTCAATTCAGACGCCACCGTTTAGGAAAGCGTTTCCTCCACCCTTATCAGGTCTATTCCAGCTCACAGGAGCCTACTTTACCTAAGGCTCACCGTGAAATCCGCACGTGGGCTGGAGTAAGTTGGAAGCTTTACAGAGGTCCTCTTGCTCCCGGCTGTAGGTTCAGGATCTCTGACTGCCGGTGGCTACATGCGCATACGCATTCCCGCCAGAACAGTGCGAAGTGGCGCACGATCTTTCTCATCGAGTGACTAAGAAAGGATGACGCCCCAATAATTGGTCCCTTCTTGTGAGACGGATGGAATGGCTGCCAAGAAGTTGGTAGATGGAATATTCCCAATAAGGCATGGGTCAAAAGCCGGCTGATTTGAAGTTCAGTGACGCTGGATTTTTCAGGGCTTTTCCTCTATCGTCCGGAGGTTGAAAAAGAAATCATGTCTGACAATGAATTACTTTAATTTGGAGGCACACACCTGAATGCCAATAGCGTTCAACCTATGGCAAGGAGATTCTAATGACCGTTACGAATAGGCAGTCCCGGACGAATGTGCACGAAATTGCTGAGGGAATCTATCGCATTAACACGCCGATCGTGATCGAAGGGGTAGGCGGGTTCTCGTTCAACCAATACCTGATCCTCGATGAGGAATCATTGCTCTTCCACACCGGCCCCCGAAAGATGTTTCCACTCGTCCGCGAAGCAGTGGCAAGCGTTTTACCGGTTGAGAGACTGCGCTATATTGCATTTTCCCATGTTGAAGCCGACGAGTGCGGCTCGCTCAATGAATGGCTTGGAGTGGCTCCAAACTCCATACCACTATGCGGCACTGTCGCTGCCACCGTATCGATCGGCGACCTTGCTGATCGGGCGCCCCGTGCGCTTGCCAATGAAGAGTTGTTCCCTCTGGGCAGTCACGCCGTGCGTTGGTTCGACACGCCGCATCTGCCTCATGCATGGGAATGTGGCTTTCTGATGGAAGAACGAACCTCTACCTTGCTCTGTGGCGACCTATTCACGCAGGGAGGCGCTGATCTTCCGCCCATCACGGAGTCGGATATTCTTGGACCGAGTGAGGCCTTCCGCCACAAGATGGATTATTTCTCACACACGAAGAACGCGCGCGTGATGCTAGAGCGCCTAGCCTCGACAAACCCAGCAACACTTGCGTGCATGCATGGCAGTGCATGGCATGGTGACGGAGCAAAACTGCTGTGGGCGCTCGCTGATTCCCTATCTGCATGAAATATCGCCCAACCAGCCGGCTCCACTAGGAGTTGATTTTGACCTTCTGACCTCCAGTCTTGATCCCCAAAGAACTCACAAGAGTACCGCCGGCTATGCGTTGTAGCTGTTCTATCATGCGGGCTGGCCATTTCAAGACGCTTCATGGTGGTCGCTCATAGGAATTCGTAGTTCTATAGCTAATCAGCAGTATAAAGAGGTCATGTCAAAAAGAAGCTATGAAGGGTGCCAATCCCCGGACGAGGTGCGATATGGTCTGTTGTGACGAGATTGCAAACCACTCACCGTAAGGAGGTGGCATGTACTACTGTGGTTTGGAGGTCTCACTGAAGTCAACGCATGTGTATATCGACGATGAACAGCGGCAGGTGTGTGAAGCGAGCCGCCGTCCCGACCACGTCCACCGGGTTGAGCAGAGGCTCTCGAAGGGTACCGATACAGGTGCGTGCCGCAGTCAAGGTGGGAGGGCAGAACGATTGGATCATGGAGGACAATCTCATATAGCCTTCTTTTGCCGTAGGCTTAAGACTACCGAGTAACCATTCTCCCACCCGTCACCGGTACTGGGAGACGTATGGTGGGTCCGAGAACAGACTAGTGACGTGTAACCTCAGCCGCGCAAGTAAGCCATCTATGTGATCCTCGATAATCTCTCGACGCACAAGACCAAACAGGTGCAGAGATTTCTCAGCGACCATCCGACTGTGCAGTTGCACTTCACGCCGGCCTATTACCCCTGCCTGAACCAGGTCGAATTCTGGATCACCAAGATTAAGCGCGACGTCCTCGCCCGAGAAATCTTCACATCTTGGAACGATCTGAAACAGGAAGCTACTCGTGTGTTTGACTAGTGGGGCGGCACCATCGTATGGCGGCAAAGTCGCATCAGAAGGACTCGTGACGTCCGATGTAGTAGTCGGTCCACCCCTGTCACGGGAGTGTTCTATTCGACCAAAGCCTGATTGCATTGGAAGCCTGCGGCATTGGTGAAGCAGGTCGAAGATGCTGAAAACGCCGCTTCATTACTTGATAAGGAGCATGGTTTCTGAAGGGACGACAATGGTGTCCCCTGGCCGGAGAATCACATTCTCACCGACGCCGTCTTTGAGGACAATGTCCAAATAATTGGCCGTCAATCTGACCTCGGTCCTCGGATCTTGCCAACGGAGGATCGCGATTCGGGTTCTATCGGCCTCCGTTGTAAATCCGCCTGCCAATGTAATGGCCTGAAGCAGTGTAGTCTTACTCTTCAGAAAATAACGGCTGGGATTCGCCACCTGGCCCATAACGAAAATGCTATAACTGTTAACCTCCTTCACCATGACCGACACAGCGGGACTCTCAACGAACATTTTCAGCCGTCTGTTGATATCGGCGGTGACCTCCGCTGGCGAAAGCCCGCTCGCCTGTACGTCGCCAATGAGTGGGAGCGAGATTCTCCCGTCTGGGCGCACCATGACGATCTTCGAGAGATCCTTGTTTCGCCACACATTAATGTCTAAGACATCTTCGGGACCGATGTAATATTTTGACGTGACAACGAGAGACTCCTTCTCCGTGCCGTTGAGCCGGCGTGGAGTGTCGGTCGAAACAGTCGCCACATTGAGGTCCTCCGCATTGACGTTAAGAAAAAGTATCGAGACCATGAACATGATGAGCACAACGAGACTCGGCACGGTGCAGATCGCTCTTTTCTTTAGCATGCATCTGCCTTTTCTCTGTCCCCAGGGTTACTCAACTCGCCTGCATGGTCTTCCACCACGATGCCGCGTGCGGCATTCAGCCATCCTGTCGGCATGGCTCGGTCAAAGCCGCATCGTATAGTGCAAGGAGCGAGGTTGCGCAAAACACAAGCTGGCACTCTCCTGGTATCGACGCGTAGTGGCATTGACGATGATCGAGCAGGCCAAATCCACGCTTACAGTTCACTTTTCCTATGAGGGAATCGAGAAAGATGATTTACATCGTCCCATCCCGTTTGTTGACCAACGGACCTCATCATCCTTCTGGATCGTGAGGTTGAGGAGAGATCCCGAGACAATTTCTTGCACAGAACCGGTCCGTGTCATGAAGGGCATTGTGGGCAGAATGCGAGGAACATCGCCATACCGGTCACCACGATCAACCAGCTCAGGATCTGTAAGATTGTGGCTCTTAATCATTCCGGCATAGGGTGTGCTTGAACAAACTGAATCGCGAGATCATGTCCCGAAGGGCCGCCACTGTTTTGGGGCCATCCCATCCCGGGCTCTCGTAGAAATACTGCGATATGATCAGCGTGGCTGTAGCCAGGACAAGTTCAGTGTCTTGGGTGGTCCACGAAGGCACGGCATCGGATGCTGTTGAACGCTGCTCCGTCACCATTAGGCCTGTCTTGCGGCAATCCGCTCGTGTCCCTTGTGATCGCGTATGATGGGCCCATGTTACTTTGCCCCTCTGTCGAGTCCGTGTTCCCGGATTCAATGACCAAATCGGTCCAGACCTGCAGCGTGTTCCATCGAGTCTGCCTCGATCAGGGTGTCGCATGGGAGCCTCCTTTGGCTCGGTCGCGCGCTCGTTTAAGGATGAATGGGGAACCAGGCCCTACCACGGCCACCATCATACCGGCGATCTATGAAGCGACGGTTAACCGAAGATGAAGATTTGCTGAGCATCCACTCAAGCGTTCCGAATCGATCCGTGTTCATGATAGTTATGTAGGCGCTTTCTATGTCAGTCATTCAGTAACGAGAAGGGTGTACCACAGCGTAATGCGACTCCTCATTGTGGAAGACGACGCCAGCGTCGCGCGATTCCTTGAGAAGGGCCTACAGGAAGAACGCTATGCCGTTGATATCGCAACCGATGGAGAAGCGGCGATCGCGCTTGCACAGCATGCCGCGTACGATTTGATTATCTTGGACGTCATGCTACCCCGCAAAGATGGCTTAAGCGTGTGTCGGATCCTGCGGGACAAAGGTCACACAGCGCCGGTCCTGCTTCTGACGGTCCGTGACTCGACTGAGGACAAGGTTTGTGGTCTTGACTGTGGAGCCGATGACTATCTGACGAAGCCGTTTGCGTTCGCTGAATTATTAGCCCGCATACGAGCCCTGCTCCGCCGGGCGACGGTCCCGGGCTCGGGGCGGCTGAAACTCGCGGATTTGGAACTCGACCCCGCTGCCCATCGCGTCTGGAGGAGTGGAACGGAAATCATATTGACGGTCAAGGAATATGCGCTCCTGGAGTATCTGCTGCGAAATGTAGATCGCGTGCTGACCCGCACGGCGATCATCGAGCACGTATGGGATATTCGGTACGATTCGATGACGAACATTGTCGACGTTCACATTCGCGCCCTTCGCGCAAAAATCAATCGGCCGTTTTCCGTGTCGCTGATTAAAACCGTGCGTGGCGTCGGGTATGTCCTGGAGACACCGCCAGGGAAACTGTGAGCTCATTTCGGCGTCGCATTCAACATTCCTCCCTCGGCCTCATCGCGCTTCTCTTGGTCACCTTGGATGTGGCGGTCTATTCGGGTTTTGTAGGAATTCTCCATAAATACGTCGATTCACGGCTCCAGGCTATGGCCGAGAGTTGGGCTGATATCGCGGGACGAAACCTCGGCATGCTGCTTGAGGCGTCCCAAAAGGGGCAAGAGGCAGAAGTACGCTCCGCCGTCCCGAACAAGGGCGAGCAGATTGAGCTGCGCGAAGCCGCACTATCCATACAGATTTTGTCATCGGATGGAACCGTCTTTTGGAAAGGAGCGGCCGTCGCGACGCCTCCATTAGCGGATCCAGCCCATTTGCAGAAAGTCATGAGCGGCGACAAGGTATTCGAAACGGTTCGGGACCCGGCGGGCGTCTCGGTCCGTCGGGTCTGGGTCCCCATGCGGCAGGAAGGCCATGTGCGATACATTCTCCAAGCCGAAACACCGCTTCGGCTCATGGAAAAGGCGTGGAACGGCTTAGCCGCTCTCTTGGCCGGCGCCTCGGTGCTTGTTCTTCTGCTCGCTTGGTGGGGGAGTAATTGGCTGGCACGGCAGGCCCTGACCCCTGTCGAAGTTTTGAGCGAGACGGCGCAGAAGATTTCCGAACCCTCTTCGCTTGGCACACGCCTCAGTCTCGATGCGCCATATGATGAATTTAGACGTCTCGCACAGGCCTTCAATACGATGATGGACCGGATCCAGAAAGTCGTCGACGGCCAGCGGCGGTTCGTGGCCGATGCCGCGCATGAGATTCAAACTCCTTTGACGGCCTTAAAGGGCAATCTTGAAGTAGCGTTCCGAAAAAATCGGAAGGCCAGTGAATATCGAGATACCCTGATCAGTAATCTTGGAGCCGTCGAACGATTGATCAACCTGTGCCGTTCGTTGATCACGCTAGCCAGGCTCGCGGGCCAAGACGCGTTCGCATCGATGCAGCAGTCCGTCCCGATCCAACCACTATTGCAAGAACTTATTGATGAACTTATGCTCCTGGCACAAGACCGCGAGATCACGCTCACGCTAGACGCCGAGCCCGCTCTGTCGGTTTTCGCCAACAGGGAGCAACTTCAGCGTGTCTTTTTCAATCTGCTCGATAATGCCCTTCGCCATACCTCGCCAGGCGGCACGATCGCCGTGCGCTTGAGATCCGACCGCGACAGCACGATCATCGAAGTTTCGGATACGGGTGAAGGAGTCGACTCAGAACACCTTCCACACATCTTCGAACGGTTTTACCGGGTAGATAATGCCAGATCCCGGGAATCAGGCGGGGTGGGGCTTGGCCTGGCCATCGTCAAAGAAATTGTCGGGGCGCACAATGGAGACATCACGCTGACTAGTGAATTGGGCAAAGGGACAACTTTTACCATACGCCTTCCCAGCACCAGCCACAGAGTATAATTTTGAGGTAAGAGGCAAAGAAAGCTAAACCCCTTTAATCGATGTTCCCCGCAAGGGACTCACCCGTCAGTGGCTCTTGCTTTTGCACGGCCTCCTCTATGGGGGCACAGGAGTCGGACTTACCATTGTGCATCGAATTATTTCAGGACATGGTAGGAAAATCTGAGTGGAAGCAGAAGTCCACAAGGGCGCGACTTCTACTTCATGTTACAAGGAGACAAGCGAGATGACGAGAGGACCAATTGATATTCTGCTGATCGAGGACAATGCCTCCGATGCTGAACTGACAGTGCATGCATTTCAGAAATACAGTCGAACGAAACATATTCACATCGTGCGCGACGGGGCAGAGGCGCTCGACTTTGTTCACCGTACCGGCGCGTACGCCAACCGGGATGAGCCTACGCTTCCGAAGCTGATTCTCTTGGACTTAAAGTTGCCTCTGGTCGACGGGCACTATGTCTTGCGCCAGATTCGCGCGAACCCGGCTGTACGCCATGTTCCAGTCGTAGTGCTAACGTCGTCCCGTGAAGCACGGGACATCTACCAATCCTATCAATTGGGAATTAGCAGCTATATTGTCAAGCCAGTCAATTTCGATGCATTCATCGAGACCGCGAAGACAATCGCAAAATATTGGCTGGAATTGAACCAGCCACTAGTTGATTGATCGCTTCACCGTCCTTCTGTTACGGGCTTATCGGAGCGCCCAACCCCGCCCTGCCCCTGAGGACTCCATGTCGACGCTAGGCTCAATGGAATGCCAACTGTTCACGCGGGGCTTAAGCGGGTGTCGACCACATCGGCAGCAGGCCAGTCTTTAAGGAAGTAGCTCGAGAATCCATGTCCGTTTCCCTGCTCCTTCTCCTCACCTAAATATCGCCGATGCAAGTACTACACATTCCCTTGTATTGTGGGCCATTGGAAAGAGCGTGCATCATGCAAAGGCACCAATTGCTAGGCTTATAGTGCATGGTGAGATGAAAAGCTTGTCTTAGATTAATGATTCGTTATCGCTTGATCAAACGCGAGGTCTAAGCAATCGCCGAGGTACTCACCATACGTCTTTAGCGCCATCCTAGCGGTCCCTGTGAAGACAGAAAGAGCAATCGGTATGTCATGAAGCAGTTGATTGAGTTGGTACTCAATCATGGAGGTATGCCAGCTTGCTTCTTTGACACGATTCTCAAGAAATCGAAGACCTTTGATCGCGTCGGGGCCGAGCACTTTAGCAATTTTTGTCATCGCAGCAGCACCATACGTGATGGAGAGCCGCTGAATTTCAAACTCGATAGCGAGTTGGCCATAAGGAGCGTCACCTGAAATAGTCGCCTCGTGCAACGCGCGATAGTTCAGAACTCCATCCGTAAGGGGTTGGCTTAGGAGTTCGTCTGCATTAAGTTGCCGATCATGCTTGGTATTCCACTGATCAACTAGCCATCGCGTGTCATCTACGAAAGCTAAATGATGATCTTTCTCTTGGTTGGCATGGGATACGAGAAATGCTCCAACTTCGGCAAAGCCCAGTTCCTGACATCGTTCTCCGGCGCGCCTAATCCAGCCCTCCACTGGTTCTGTCATTGCCACGCCAAGTGAGCAATACTCAATCAAGAAGAGTTCAAGAATGAGGGCATCCGGCATGTCGAGAAACCGCCAAACTTGATTTTGGGACAGCGCGAGTCGAAAGGGTTGTACTTGTGGGCCATAAGTGGAATGGATGAGATAGGCATGGTCGAGCATCGGCATAAGATATCCCGAGGATGCCCGTGGCTGGTAGTGGGTAAACTCCTTAGGTGTTGATGACGGAGGCGACTTGAATCGCGTTCTAATTATCGATGACGATCCTGTTACGTTGGCCGTCTTGCCTGCTCTTATCAGTAGTCGTCTTCCGGACACTATTGTTGATACGGTTGCGACTGGAGAGGCGGCGCTTGCGTTGCTCCGGACTTCGCCGTATCAACTGATCTTGCTCGATGTTCACATGTCTGGTATTGAAGGGCTGGCGCTTTTACGACAGTTCAGAACCGATGTCGCAGAGACACCCGTCATTGTGATGACCGCAAATCTAACAGAAAGCGTTGAGAACGAAGCGTCCCAAGCAGGCGCCTATGCGTTTCTCCCCAAGCCGGCCTTCCCCGATGTCGTCATCGCAAAGATTCAAGCAGCCCTGCAGCGCACGTCGCCGTAGTGAGTTTTATAATACGAGTTCCTGTACTTTTGGCCCTGTGGCGCTATTCTTGAGAATCAGCATGTCGTGATCACAGGAATGATCATGACGTATCCCCCGAAAACGACGGCAGCTTAAATTGGAGTAAACGGCCCGCTGATTAAGATTCACAGGGCGAGGACTTTCGCCGGCACCTCAATAAGGTGCTCGGTGAGACCAATTGATATATCGATATGTAGTAAGAATGTTGGGGTGAGTGACGGGTTTCGAAAAGAAATGGGAACAGTTCGTACCGGCATACGAGAATATTGACTGACGTTTACTGGAATGGCATGGTATCACAAAATCAACGGCTTGGGCACCACAGCGTAGCCAAGTCGCCGGCGGTTCGTATTGCGTCGAGTTGACCAGAATTGCGCCGGAGGTGGTCACCAAAGGGGTCACCCATTACAAATAGAAAAGCATGCCGCGCCGCCCTGACAAGCCACAATTACCTTTAGAAGAGCTGGAAACTTGGGCTTGCCTAGCCGCTGCCGCCGAGGACAAGTTGCCGCATGATGCCCTGCTCCTGCGGCAAATTATTACCGCGATGCTGACAAGAACACGGACACGCGATGAAGGAGAAGCGAAGTTCCTGGAAGGCCTAGGCCAGTACTTAGCAGGCGCTGAACGGGACCCACGTCTAATCGATAAACAAAGGTTCTATACTGAGACGCTAAAGGCGATCGCATCCGCACCAGTCCCGCGAAAAAGTACCCATTATCTCGGCAGCTTGAATATGCAACGTAAATTGTTAGCGCATTTCCTTAGCGAATATCCCTTTCCAACTAGTGCGAACAAACGGTGGGATTGGGTCAAACAATATTGGAAAGATATTGTCAAATTGCTAGATGGCTTTCCCTGCGGCTGCAACTATTCCAGGACTCTTGAACCATTGAATGAAGATGCCGTAACAACGTGGGTGACTGACCTCGATGTTATGCTGCGAATCTTAGCGCATCTGCACAATTCCGCACCGACCTATATCCAAAAGCTCCTATCCGCCGCGAAGTAACGCTCTTCGTTCCCTATCAGCACCCCAATCTTGGATACTTTCCTCGGGAAGTTGTCCAAGAATCATAAGCTACGCTCGGCTACTCTCGGCCTATGCAAGATATGCCTGCATAGGGAGGTCACAGTGAAGCTACAAAGTGCCGTGAAGCTAGCCAAAGATAAGGATCTCTCGCATTTCACAATCAGACGGCTTGGTTGGGAGGGCAAGATTCGGGAATACCGATGCGGGCGAGCGGTACGCTACAACCCCGAAGAACTACTCGCTTACATGGAGAAGGAGGCCGTCACCGCCAGGCCGAGGCCGGACGATGCACTCGAAGGAAGGCGATCATGACAACCGTCGCCGCCGACGCACAAAAAACAAGACGCCAATTCCGCGTTGACAAAGGAGCTGTGTTGAGGGGCATCAACGCGGACGCCTTTTTCAAAGAGTCCCTCCTTGGATATCGCGTCACGGGGCCAACGAAGGCCGTCGCACATTGCATCTTTCACGAAGACCATCGCCCATCCCTCCACATCGATCTCAACCGCAGGCTTTTCCACTGCTTTGGCTGTGGTGTGGGCGGTGACCTGTTTAGTTTCGTGATGCAACGTGATGGCGTCTGCTTCCCTCAGGCGGTCGAGATACTGGCCCGGTATGCGGGACTTGGAATCGTACCTACTCCATCGTCGGATATGCAGGCGGCGATTGGTGCCCGGAAGCTCGCCGCACGGCGTCGTGATGAGGAGCGACGTTACACCGCTGAGATTCGCACCGCGATCGATTGCTCCATGGATGAGCTGCGCGAGGCGGATCGGCTCATCCGGGTCGCTCGGGACATGTCTATTTTCGCATGGAGTGAGTCTGACCTCGACGAGATCATCGATAACGTGGCCGTGGCCCATCTCATTCTAGAAAGGGACATCCTATGAGCGCGGACCCCGGCATTCAATTGGAGCACCAGCGCATCGCATTTCAGACCACGCTCGCGCGGACGCAGGCCGCGTTAGCCATCCTTGCCGGGGAAAGAGGCGATCCCTCGCACAAGGGGCAGCGGACACCAGAGGCAGTCGCTGCGGCGCCTTCCGTGGCGGCCGGTGAGGCATGGCCGACGCTGGATGCGGCCGCCTTACATGGTGTATGCGGCGACATCGTGCGAACCTTAGCGCCTTGCACAGAAGCGGACCCCATCGCCCTGCTGGCGTCCCTCCTAGGTGAGTTGGGCACGCTCATCGGACCCCAGCCGCACCTAGTGCTGGACGGCTGCCGACATTCCTTGCGGATCTGGGTCGTGCTGTGCGGACTCTCATCTAAGAGCCGCAAAGGCACGGCCGACAAACGAACGCAGCCGGTCATTCAGCGTGCCGATCCATCTTGGACCCGGGGCCTCTATAAAGGAACGCTCAGCTCAGGCGAGGGCTTAGTGTACGCGGTGCGGGATCCACAGTTCCGCGAGGAACCCGTCAAACTGCACGGAAAGCCGACTGGCGAAATGCAACGAATCTGCGTCGATCTAGGGATCGAGGACAAACGTCTGTTCTTGGTGCAGTCCGAGTTTGGCGCTGTACTCAAAGTGATGGGCCGGACCGGCAATTCTTTGAGCGGCATCATTCGTGACGCCTGGGACGGCAGCGACTTGGCTCCGATGACGAAGAATGAACGCATCCGCGCGACGGCCCCGCACATCGGCATTGTTGGCCATGTGACAAAAGACGAACTACTTCGACACTTAGATGACACCGAAAAATCGAACGGCTTCGCAAATCGCTTCCTCTGGCTCCTCGTAAAACGGTCCAAGGAATTGCCGTTCCCGCTCAGCCCCCCAGAGGCAGAGCTGACGAAACTGACCGCCCGTCTAGCCGCGGCCATTGAATCGGCGAAAATCTTGACGGAGATCGGCATGACGGCCGCTGCCCGTGATGTCTGGCAATCCACCTATAGTTCCCTCTCGGCAGACCAACCTGGATTGGCCGGGACCCTACTGGCACGTGGCGAGGCGCACGTGATGCGTATTGCGGGACTCTATGCGGCACTTGATGGGCAGGCGTGCATTGATCGCGCCCATCTCGTGGCAGCACTCGCATTATGGGATTACGCCGAAGCTTCCACGCGTCACATTTTTGGCCAAGCCCTCGGCGATCCGATTGCGGATACGATCCTTCGGGCGGTACGGGAGAAGGGCAGTCTGGATAACTCTGCTATCTCCGGTCTATTCGCTCGTCACGAGAGCGCTGCACGGCTGGACCGGGTCAAAGCCAGTCTGACGGCCGCCGGATTGATCCACTGTGTGGAAGTTGGCACCGGTGGCCGACCCCGAACGGTGTGGCGACTGGGTGCGAAGCAAGCGAAAGAAGAGAATTAACACGCTCTTTCTTCGCTTGTTTCGCATAATTCGCAACTCATGGCGGGGAACTGATGGCTTGTTTCGCTTTGTTCTCTTTTTTCGCAACGTCCAGAAAGGTGTGGCGATGAGTTACCTTGAACGGCTGCGGCAGATCGAACTGTAAAGGGCCGCTCCGCCGACGGCAGAGCGATGGCTCATAGCTTTACGTGAGATTGCAGCATTGGCGGACGGAATTCCGGCGGACGATATTCGATTCAAGCCCCTAATGTGCGCTATTGACGCCTGTGAAGCTCGCTACAACGAAGGCGACTGGCTCGGCTTTCAGCAGACCGCCAAGCTGGCGAAAAAAGTTTCAAGGCTAGTGCTGGGTAGCCCCGTGCAATGGACGTCGATAAAAGGCATCCAACAAGCAACGGTCGAGACGGTCATCGAGGATGCGGGAACCATCTGGGTCGCTGTCCCTGGCGGTCTCTTTCGCGCAGATCTGCTGGCGCCCTTGGGAGACGCTGAACGATGAGCCGTCGTCGTCAGAACAATGTGTCCGCTCCCCCGCGCGGATTCGGCTCCGTAGCGGCTGAGCAGACCGCGAAGTGGCGGGGCTTCACCACCTGGCCACCTCGCCCACATGGAAGGGAAAGCCGATGACGCCGCGGAAACAGAAACGAAGCACCACATGAACGCCAAAATGGTCACCGAAAGGAGGACATATGCGATTGACGCTATCAGACCGAACATTCATCGCCCAACTTGAGCACCTAGCGAAGGTGCAGGTTGCCTTAGCCCTGGGCCTGTTCGGGCAACCACATGAAGGCAATGATGAAGGAGTTGATCTCAAGATGGGCCAACTGTGGACTGACGACATGTTGACCATAGGAGTGATAGCGCAATCCAACGCCAAAGCTCTATTGGTCGAAACTACAAAAGTGCAAGCAGAATACTACGTTCTCGTCAGCTATGACGAGAATCTATGGAAACAAGCACTACGCGATGCCTTGCCTGAATTTATGTCCAATCAATGAGCTTCGAAGCATGAGTGAAGAGTATCCCAGTGAACGGCGGCCAGACGGACGAGGACCTAAGAACGAGCGATGACTAACAACACACTGGCGCTTGTCATCTGCGCAAGACGCTTTGCACCCCTCGGGAAGGGGTTATGTGACTGCTTGCCGCCGATGGACAATCCGCACCTACCACAAACCAAAAGGAGAACTCATGATCGACACCTATGACCCCCGTGAAACGCTTGTGAGTAACTTCTCTCCGATCCCCGGCATGGGGTCTTACGAACTGGCAGTGCGCGCGTCGAACCCTGGCATTCGGCGATTGTGGGGGTCCACGACCCAGCGACAAATGACCGGCCCCGGACCAGACAAAATATTGTGCCCAGGTGCGGCCGTAGGCGTGTGCGAGGACGGCCGAGTGCGCCACATTCGGACTTACAACGTGCCGCAGGAATTCGCAGGATTTTACTTGGCGGCGATTAGCCCGGAGAAGATCCTGGTGTACAGTCGTGGCACTGTCCGTTTACTCGTCGATGGGCTCGAAAATGCAAAGTTGGGAGATCCAGTATACGTAACGGACATCAACAAATTCTCGATCGAACGCACGGAGCACGCACTCATGATCGGAGAGATCCGGTCCCGTGAGGAAGAGAAGCCCGGGTGGTGCCTCGTGGCCTTCAAATCGTTCCACGATACAACGCCATTCCTCGATCCTGGAAACGCGACACGTTAAGGAGGTCTCTCACACTAACCAAGGAGGACGTATGCAGTACCGAGATCCCGATGAAGCTGAACTGCTCAGGACATTGACGACACCTGAAACCGCGAAAAGCTTATGGCGGAGCCCGAGCGCCGCCGGCCGAAAACTACGACAAGATTTTGATGGTCAGGAAAGTACATTCCTGGCGTATATCGGGGCCATTCAGGCGCGCAGAGGGACGAATGAGGCGAAAAGTGCGTGGGCCTCGTATGCCGGCCACCCATAGCCCTGCGAGAAAACACTATTCGTTCAAGTGCTTCCACTGACGCTGCTTCCTGCGCCAAAGTCGTGATGAACGACCCTCATGAGGGATGATCACGGCACTTAGTTGGGAGGCGGACACATGTACCAACTCAAGACGGAGAATGGGTATCAATTCGGCGAAGTCATTTCTGCACTACAGAAAGACATCCGTCGAGGCCACGAAGTCGAGGCAATGTTCTGGGCCTTGGAGTTGTACGAAAAATACGGCAAGGCTCTGTGGACGCGCTTGCAAGTCATCGTCAACGAAGACATTGGCTTGGGGAATCCCACAGCGATCATCCTGATCCAGACGCTCAAGACCCAATTCGAAGACTTCGCGAGGGCGGGACGAGACGGCAGCATGCGACTAGCTCTCGCGAACGCAATTCTGTACTTGTGCCGATCCCAGAAATCCAGAGAGGCCGACCATTTTCAATGCGTGGTAAATCAACGGCGATTGCAGGAGGGTTGGAGACTTGAAATTCCTGACTATGCACTGGACAAGCACACCTCACGTGGAGCCCGCATGGGCCGCTCCTGGCAAGAGTGGTTCGCAGTGGGCTGCCAGCTGAGCCCTGAACCACAGAGTAACCCCTATCAAAATGAGGCTGAAAGGCTATGGCCTACGATGACAAAAAAAAAGAAGACGGCGAGACGAGACAACCACGAGTCCTCGCTTTTCGACGAAGCTGAGGACTAGACTGCGCCGCGCCTAAGACTTCGGAATAAAAAGCGAACTTAACAGGCTGGGTCGTGATGGCATTTCCACGTCAGGTCTATGCGCATGGAAATGCCAGACACGATACGTGTTGCCAGTTGCGGTGTAATTCCACCCCCAGTCATTTTGCGGTGTGACATCGATGAACCAATCTTGCCACGCTGATGGAGAATTTGTTTTGACGATGTCTCCCACCCAGATTTGATTCGTTTCTGCCATTTGCTGTAGATGACATGCAATATTAGCAGTTGGACCAATTGCCGTAAGAAAATTACGATCCTGTTTTGCTGAGCCTTTCGGTGTACCTATACGAGCAAGTAAAAGGCGACCGACATCGATTCCAATTCGCGCGTCTACACCGGGTATCCCGTGCGAGAGGAGATATGGATTTATTAATTTATTGAGCAGATAGAAAACGGTGAGTGCTATTTCAAGGGCGGGAAGGGAAGTTTCATCATCTTTGCCTGTTAGTATCCCCATAACACCATCGCCGGTATTCTTCTCTACATACCCTCCGAAGTCGTAAATAACGTGCATTACCATGGGAATGACGCAATCCAACATGTGAAGGGTCTTGTTTAGCTCGGCAAGGTCCTCGGAGCCAGTTCTCGTACTGAACGATCTTATGTCGAAAAACAAAACAGCCGCTCGAGTCTGTTTTCCCGATCCTATAGCAATGTCGTCAATAGAGGGAGCAACGCGCGCGTTTATTACATCATCAAGACGATTTGGAAGCTCTTTTGTTATCAGAGAGAATCGCTCCCTGAGAGAATCATAATATTGTGTATTCCATCTAGGCATGTTCTAACCCACGACAAGACAGATAAAATGCTCCCATTGAGAGACGGACCTTCTCGTATTTTGCGTGAAGTACCTTGCTAGCGTAATAATTTTGGCTCGCATACTCTCTTTCAACAGCGGCCTTATCAAGCGAGCGTAGTTGATCATAATATTGAGAAGAACTGGCCTTCGCCTGAATATCTTCCCAGAAGATTGACCCGGTTCCCCCTGTTAACGTCCTAGGATACAGAACGAGCCAGCCGGGTAATACCGGAAAACACCGCCATGCCGAATGCCATCCAGTGGAATGCCAATGGAATAAGCGCTTGAGGCCATTGCGCAATTAGGAAGCCAATTAGCGCGAAATTGCCCGTGATTATTCCAGCAGCCTTTGCATCCGCAACATTGACGTAATGATTCAGATAACTGTTCACTGCTAGCCCGAAACCTGCCGGAGGTCTTTCATTATGCTCGTCAGAACCGTCAGAGGGTGCGCTCATATACCTTCGTCACTACTAAGTCATTATCCCTAAAACTATGACATTGGGGGTGTGGCAATGCAAGGCGATTCCAATAGCGTTGTTTACCCCGCTGTCACCGGACACCCTATCCAGCCTGTCAAAGGCAATAAGTTCCGTCCTGGTTGGGCGATGGTGGTGAAGTGGTGGTCAGGGTCCTTCCTGGGCGGGGGATTGTTGAGGGGACTAAAACCTCACTTTTCCACTGACCTGACGTTTGTTTTGGCCTGTCGCTCATATCAGCTGCAAAACCTTCAAATGATCACGAGAGGACCAAAACCTTGTCCTCACGATTTGTTCATGACCTCTGAAATACCTGGCGGGATCTATTCGGAATCCAGGTCTAGAACCATTCATACTGGATGTTACCGGGCAGCCTCGTAGAATGGGTAGGTACTTACTGCTTGGGTACAACGCTTGATTGATGTTGCCAGCGGAGAAGTCTATGTTGAGCACGTCCTTGACCGACCCTCGGTATCACATTTACTAGAAAATGATTATGGAGCAGTACCCACCAAACATCTATGAGCTGACACTTATTATGACCGAAAACTTCCGTGCGCTGTGGGAACAATGGACCGGTGACCAGCGTGTAGACATGGCAAAGGCGTTCAATTTTTATGTGAATCAAGTTCGGGCACTGGCGACAGATCATGCCGACGCCCCGCTAAAGCAGGCTGATGCTCTTCATGAACTCTGTGAGCATGAGTATGAGATAGACAAAGTCCAGAGGCCAGACCAGATGGCACTGATTCGGTGCCGAAAAGGGTGTTCGTATTGTTGTGAGATCTATGTCGGCATCATGCCCATCGAAGGGAAACTGTTGCTCAGTGTTGCCGCTGAGCAAAACATCGATATTGATTATGACCGTCTCCGCCGGCAAGTGGGGGCCACAACGGCAACATGGCAGAAACTTGCCCCAGCCGATCGCCGCTGTGTTTTTCTCAGTCAGGAGGGAACATGCCTCGTCTATGAGAAACGGCCCCTGGCCTGCCGAAAACATGTTGTCATCAGTGAACCGAATCTATGCAAGCCTGGCTCCACTTCTACGCCATTGATATTATCAGAGCTGGAACTTATTACGATGGCTGCATACAACGAGTTCTCGGTGGGTTCGATGCCGGAGGTCTTATTGAAAGAAAGGGTCTAATACCATCAGCTGAGCGGTGTGCCCGCGAGAAGTCGCTTCGTTCTGCATGCAGATTGGATAGAAATGCGAACATATAGGTTTGCCACCTCGATTGACTACTTGGTATGTCCAACAACGCAGCCATCTGGGCATTCCCGATTCTCACGCATTTCCGCCTGCGAAAGACGGGCAATACCATCGAATGGTCGCTACCGCAGGAAATAGACTCCCCATAAGGGTAATCGACGGCATGAACGGCGAAGTGATGCTAAACCGTAAATAAAATCGTAGCGACATGGAGTGACCATTCGTTTTCCTCGCCTGTAGGAAATGGCTAAGGGACCGGTTGGATTCTTCTTTCTCATAGCCTCGTACGTCGTCCACGTCGCTGTTGAGATGTACTCGAAGCACATCTCGAAAGGCATGAACTGCTTTAGACCCTAAAAACTCTTCTTCGCGTGCCCTCCACCATTCATTGAACTAAAACACCTGGATGGTCCAATTTTGGTACGTTGGCCTCGATACCAACAAGAGTAGGAGTCGATTGGTTTGCGGCCCACTTGGCAATAGCTGCAAAACTAACTGATTTGAAAGCCCCAAATTGCTGCCTGGGGTATGTGAAAGCTGCATGCGGTAAGAGGCTCGATAGAGCTTTCAATAGTGGTCACTAAAAAACGTTCCGGTAGAGGAGTTTCGTCTATGAGATCGGCATTGCGAAGCTGAAAAGGAGATCGGCCGAATAGTGCGGTACCAAACTCCTTAGGCCGATAGAGGCCTCGGACTTCAAAGCTTAGTGAACAAATCGCCCAATCACACAGTTAATAAGTGGTACGCAGCGGAGGGACAATTGATGTGAGGCTGATGATAAGCATATCAGATTCGCATCTAAGTGCGGAGCCTACAGCTATGGCTGGATCTTCTTGGACGCTTTTTCATTTCTCCGCTCAATTGCTTTCTTCTTATCCTGCGGGAGTTGGTCGTAGAGGTGGTTTATAGCATTGGGGTGAGTGATCATCTGGTCGGCGATCAGATTGACGACGTCTAGAAGTGTTAGAGCAGTATCGCGATTGTCCTTTAGATCAATAACGCCTGGATGCACAGCTTCATTTCCGATCACTCTCACAATATCCAACGACTTCTGCACAAGAGGGTTCAAACCCTTTCCCACGAGGCTCGCTATGTCGTCGTCGATGTTCTTTCCTTTTTCGCCGAGCCATGCGCACAGTTTCTGTACGCAGAGCCTTAAGAGAGCGGCAGCACCTCGCGGCGACAGATTGAGGATGTTTCGCGCCTCTTCATAGTCCTGTAACACTTCGTCAGGCAAATCCTGATTTGGTGCAGACCCCGACTTTTGTGGGGGATAAACTAGGCTTTGATGGACCCAAACCGAAATCTCCTGACAGTTAAAACATTTACTGATGAAGAGATTGTTAACGCTGGGGTATGAAGTATATTTCCCGCTACCGTTTTCCCCAAGAAAAACTTGACCGCGTTCCATTTTCTTCATCCAATCAAGCAACGTCGCCCTGACGGGATGATCCACAGGAAGTTCTCGAACATTTTCTTGCCACTGTTCATCCGGTATATGCGGTGTCCTTCGTTCGTTTGCTATGGCTTCTCCATGCAACTCATACCAGTATTGTGTGGTGAAGGCGCCGCAGTGAGGACAGTCAAACGCTGTTCCACTGAGGGAGGGTGATGTGGTTTTCGTCTGCATCATACACCTGGGTTTTTGGAAAAGAATGACATCCATTTACAACTAGGGTCAGACATACGCCCATAGAACTATAGGCCTCAATGGACCATATACACCTGCAAAACATCGTCACCATAGTGATTGATGACTTTGACCGCTATTTTGCCTGACTCAGGCTTGGCAAAGGGCCGGCTCACGGTGGTGTAGAGACTGCCCCATGCCGTTTCGTCGATGTCGGCCCGTAGCGCCCGTTTCAACTTCTCATATGGTTCTTCAGCGCCGGTGAAGTAGGCATGACGTACGAAGAAGCTCTCGCCGTTGTAATTGGTGTCGATGAACCAACACGCAATGTCATCGGTGGAAGCGCTGCGTATCTGCCCGATGGTTGGATCGTACACGTCCACACCCTTGATCTCGACCACGATCTGCCCGTCCTGCTCCTTCCTAATCTCTACATCGGGCTCCCCGAAGACCATGAAAAGGTTCCCCGCACCGGTTTTCTTGAGGAGTTCATCCCCCATCGACAGATCGGGATTCATCTTGGTTGGCAGCACCGTCAGCTTGCCATAACGTTTCACCTCTTCAGGCACGTGGGGGTCGAAAGCAAAGCCACAGACAATGAGCATGTCAAAGCCGACACCCTGCACCGCTTCCTTGGCGGCTTCCTTAACCTGCTGCGGGCCGACAGTGCCGTGTTCAGATCCGATAGAGACCGCGACACGGCGGGTTTTGCCATCGGCATCGGTGTATTGACCCGAAGCCTGAAGCCAAGTCCCGGCGTAGGCATCGAGGCGTTCGAAGGTGAGTCGCTCGCCTTTGCGAGTGTTCTGTACGCCGGCCTTTCTGAGGTTTTCCAAGATCATTGTGGCGAAGTCTTGTTCCTTTCGGGCTTCCTTCTCAGTCACCGTGCCGTCCTGATTCTCATCGGCGGTGGAGAGGACACGATGTGGCGACAGGCTCTCCACCGAGAACGGCCCGCAGACCCGAACCCGCTTGTTGTCCTCGTAGGGCTGGTCGTAGAGGGTTTCCGTATCGGCATGACGCGCGATGGCAGCCGCAATTTGTTCCCGAGTTTGTCCCTCCTTGATGTCTGGGTTGTTGGCGATGGATTTCAGTGTGACATGAGGCACGCGCTTGTAAACGAACCCTTTGCGGATGTCACCTTCCGTCTTGTATTCCGGTGGAATCTTGCCGGTCAGTTCGCTTTCCTTCTTCATGCCTTCTGGCGAATCTGCCAGCAGATAGTAGGGATACTTTGCGGCCATCATACGGGTGCGCGCAAGCGCCAGGGCGACACGACTAGTATCGATGGTGATCCAGCGCCGGCCCCACTGCTCAGCGACGTAGGCTGTCGTGCCGCTGCCACAGGTTGGATCGAGGACAAGATCGCCTGGGTCGGTAGTCATGAGGAGGCAGCGTTCAATGACCTTTGTTGATGTCTCGACAACGTATTTCTTGTCAGATGCAAAACCTACTACGCCTGTGTCAGACCAGATGTTAGACATACCAAAGACCGGGAAGTCATCAAGGAATCGGACGTAGTAAAGTCCGCCGTCCGTCGCTTCAAGCCGCATCGCATTTTTAAGCTTCTCCATTCCAGCTTGGCTGGTCTTCCAATACCCACGATTCGGCCGATACATCCGACCATTAAGCTCGACCGGAAAATCGCCTGGTGGCCGCTGACTTGTGAGATTGTCGATGCGATAAATCCTACTTCCTTCAGGCAATAGGGATGGATCGGCACGCTCACGCGCTGTCATTGTTCGCTTTCGCCCGTCGCTCAAAAAAACGCGGCCATATGCACTTCCTTCTAACGTCGTTGCCTTCATCGCAAAGAGATTTCGGTACTTGACCACTTCCTTGCTCTTTGCAAACCAGAGCAAATAATCCGCCACACCAGCGAGCAGTTCGGTTGTTGCACTGCTTGTCTTTGCGACACTGATCAGCGAGCAAAAGTTCTCACTCCCGAACACCTCGTCCAATAAATTCCGTACGAGGTGGACGTTCTCATCGCCGATCTGGACAAACACGCTGCCGGTCTCGGTCAGCAGCTCGCGCGCCACGACGAGCCGATCGCGGAGGTAGGCAAGGTAGGAGTGGATCCCCAGCTTCCAGGTGTCGCGGAAGGCGCGCACCTGTTCGGGCTGACGGGTGGCGTCTTCGGCCTTGCCGTCCTTCACGTCGCGCTTACGAGTGCTTACCTGCCAGTTAGAACCGAACTTGATGCCATAGGGCGGGTCAATGTAAATCGCCTGTACCTTGCCCTTGATCCCTTCCTTCTCGGCCAGCGAGGTCATGACCAGCAACGAATCGCCAAGTATGAGGCGGTTGGTCCAGTTCTGCTCGTGGTGATAGAAGTCGATTTTCTGGTCGAAGTCCTGCGGTCCGCCGTTGAAGTCCGCGAACAGGTTCGGCTCATTGTCGTCTGACTGCACGATACGCGGCAGCGCGTCTATGATAGCTTGCGGGTGAATCTTCTCCTGGATGTAAACAGGCACGATTGGGACGGCAAGGTCTTCGCGGTCCTGCTCGTCCTTACCCTTCCAGATCAGTTGCGGATCGAGTGACTGATCTCGCGGGTAGAGCATTGTTTTGACTGAGAGCTCTTCGTCGGCGACAAAATCCCGCAGTTCCTCTGTGGGAATGTTGGCACGCTTATCCTTGTGGCGGATGGACTCGACTTTTGTCTTGGTATTGTTCTTCTTAGCCTTTGTTTTAGTACTGTTCTTCTTAACCTTTGTCTTTGTGTTGTTCTTCTTAGCCATGGCGACTTCCTTTGTTGGCTACGCCTGCACCTGTGTCAGAAAGCCGCGGATAAGATTTTGGGCATTCCATGGGTCTGCGACTTCGAGGAATGACCAGCGGCCGAATGCGCCGTGATTATTGACGGCCGGTACCCATAGCGTACGCGCCGTGGCGACCTTGGCGGCCTTATCTTTCTTCTTCTCGCCGGTGACTTCGACGATGAGGTTCATGAGGTCATCCGGTCCATGACCGTCGTCAATGCAGGCGATGAAGTCGGGAATGTAGTTCTTTTCCTCACCGTTCAGCGTGTAGGGGATATTAAAACCGAGGTTGTGGTTTTTGACGTAGCGGATGAGCTCTGGCATGTCTTCGAGGGCTTCGGCCATCTTCTGTTCCCAGGAATCTGTATCGGCCACTACGTGTGAGATGTGGCACTTGTCATCGCGGGTGGCGAAGACGGATCGCGTGGTGTCGAAATCAACATAATCGGTGGACGCGATGGTGTCATACGGGCGCAAGATGGGTTTGAGCGCTGCGGTGCCGTCGGTTGACGCGACGATAGCCTTGTAAATCCGATCGGCAGCGTCGTGCGCAAACTCGATTAGCAACAATAGTTGCGGGAAAGTGTTGTCTTTGAGCGTTACCTGTTCAGCAAGCCACTGCTTCGCGATGCCGAGCAATTGTGGAAAAAGCCACGGCTTGTCGTTGCCGTCGTCGTCGCGAAAGTACTTTTCGAGTGTAAGCCTGGCGAGGAGGAAGGCGACTTCGTTCGGCCGGCGGCGCTTCAGATCGTCAAGCGTGTGGATGCTAGTCTCGCCGACGATGGGCGCATTCTCAGTTTTGGTGGGTATGTTGACAGTGGATAGGATGAGCCGTGATTCATCGGTGAAGGTCGCTGTTAGCAATTCACCCGCCGTGTCGTAACGGTAGCCGAGGAGCCGCGGAAAAGTGATTTTGCATGCGATTCGGCTCTCGATAGCGTGAACTCGCGTGGGCAGCGGGCCTGGCTTGGGATCTTTGGTTGCGCCGCTGCACGGAATGAATGAAAATGGCACGCCGTAGACCTCGGCATATTCAGGATCGAAATGCCCCTTGTCGTTGGGGGCATAACTCATGCGACGCAGGGCACGGCCAACGACCTGCTCACAGAGCAGTTGCGTGCCGAAGGCACGCACGCCGAGAACGTGGGTTACAGTGTTGGCATCCCAGCCCTCGGTAAGCATGGAGACGCTGACCACGCACTTAACGTGTTCCCCGAGCTTCCCCGGCTTGCCGACGGTATTCATTACTTCGCGAAGCAGGTCTTCATCTGCAAGATTATCCGTATCACGACCAGGGAACCGGACGCGGTAGTCGTCCTTGAAGGCCTCAATTTCGCGAGCGGCGATCTTCTTGAACTCGTCGCTCATCACATTGCCCGACTCAAGTTGCTGGCTGTCCACCAGGATGGTGTTGGGGCGATGGAGCCATGACCCATTGGCATCGTCGTTCCGAAAGATTGGTAACTGCCCCGCCTGGGCGATAATCTGTCCGCCGATCGGCTTTTCCCAACCGGCAATATAGTCAAAGACCAGCTTGGAAACATTGGTGTTGTTACAAACAACGATGAACACTGGCGGCGTAATACCACGTGCGCGGGCCTCCACGTTCTGCTCCCACATGCGATAGTACTTTTCGTAGTTGCCGTAAAGACTAAGCAACGCCCCTTGTAGTTCGACAGGGAGCTTTGGTTCCCTACCCAACGCGTCTGATTTGCGCCCTTTTTTGGGCAGGTGCTCACGGATGCGCACCCACAGGTCGCGGTAGGTGGGCTGTTCGCCGGTCATAGAATCATCGATAACGGGCACACGGGGCACCTTGACGATACCGGCCTCGATGGCGTCGATCAGGGAAAAATCTGAGACCACCCATGGAAACAGCGTGCCCTCGGGATAGCCAGAACCACGCAAAAAGAACGGTGTAGCCGAGAGATCGTAAATGGCCTTTACGCCAATCTTGCCTTTTACGGCCTCGATGCCAGAAATCCAGATGCGGGCCTCCTCCTCACGACTTTTTGCTTCGACGCGATCCTGACCCGTGAGTGCTTCATCGTCGGCATCGGGTTTGCGGCGGTAGCAGTGATGAGCTTCGTCATTGAGAACAATGATGTTCTTTTTCGTACTCAACTCACGACAGACCCGGCGCACCATCTGGTCAGGGGTTTCGGTAAACGGGCTTGGCTGCCCATCGGCAAGAATCGATTTCGTAATCTTGCCAGCCGCAACCTTCTCTCGTAATTGAAAGGCGTGGTGATGATGATTTTGGCTTGACCGAGCTGAACCTGTAGCTGCATCGGAACGACGTCGCGTTGCCGGTAATAATTCTCCGGGTCGTTCGGCAGTAGTACCCGCAACCTGTCACGGATCGTGATACCGGGCGTGACGATTAGGAAGGCATCACTAAAGCGCGCATCCTGCGGGTTGGCAAGTTTGTTGAGGGTGTGCCAGGCGATAAGCATGGCCATGACGACGGTCTTGCCGGAGCCCGTAGCCATCTTGAACGCTGCGCGCGGAAGACGGGGATTGGAGCTGTCGTTCGCCTCACGGATACTGTTCTCAATCCAAGCATCCCCATACTTCTTGGCGACCTCAGTGATGTAGATAGCGGTTTCAAGAGCTTCGTTCTGGCAGAAAAAAAGCTTCTTCTCGCGGTGGGCATCGGTCCAATAAGCAATCAGTTGTGCAGTAGTCGGCGTCACCCCGACATAGCCGCCTTCCCTCCACAGGGCCACGCGGGCACGAATCTGGTTGACGAGCTTGTTCTCTTCAATGCGGTCTTGTGTCCACTCCGTATCGAATTGAAGCTGCTTGGCGTTCTTCTTCTTCGGCTTGGCGATGGGGACGAAATATGAACTCGTTCGGCGTCCGTCATCAATCTCGTTCGTAATACCCTCATCGGAAAAACGAAAATGGCGGGTCGGCTCTTCGAATGGCGAGTTTAGGATCGGGGTCTCGATGACGACTGACTTCATGAAGCTGGTCTCACGCCTATTGCCGTCCTTTGTGCTTCTTCAATACATCGTGTAACGCTTCCTCGATCAGGTCATTGAGCCGCCTGCCCTGCCTAACAGCGAGAACTTTGGCCTCCACCAATAGTGTCGCATCGATCCGAACACCCACCTGACGTTTTTCGTGATCTTTGGTCTTCCCTTTCATAATTAGCCAGGATAGTCACCTACAGAGAACATGTCAAATAATGACTTTTGACATCACTCGGCTATATAATGGTCCTATGGTCCCATGGGACCATAGTTACATGGAAAGACTTTTGATTCATCGAACGCGCGCTTGCGAGAACAGAAAAACGGACGCGACGGTAAGGCTAGCGACCGCCACCAAGTGGCAACGACGAAAGGAGACGTACCGATGGTCTCGGACACGGCCCACACGAAGAGCAATCCACGCCGGGAAGAATGCGGCATTTTTAGCTATGGTCACAAAGCGAAGAGCAAGCACTTCATGGTGCGTCTTAAGCACCGGGGACGGCTGTACCGCAAGTACGGGTTCGCTACCATCACGGACGCCCGACGTGGCGGGATAGTCGCAGAGGCAGGATTGCGGAACGTCGGATGTTTCCCGAACAAGAACGGCTGACTACCGAGGCGCCACTCTTTCGCGAGTATGCGGCACGATGGTTCCAGACCTGTACCGGCAAGCGCCTCAAGCATTCGACTATTCAACGCTATGAAAGCGCGCTGCGTGTGTATTTGCTTCCCGCTTTCGGCGAGATGCGACTGTCTGAGATTGACCGAGGGAAGGTACGGGAATTTGCGAATAGGCTGACGTTGAAGCAAATCAGGCGGAAAGGCATTGGCCCACTTGCGCCCAAGACTATTCATAACGTCATCCGGACATTGTCAGCAATCTTTACGCTGGCGAATGAAGAAAATGTCGTCCCACACAACCCCGCCCGCAATCCCTCAAAGCTGATCCGCATCGTCCGTCACGCGCCGCGCGTCGATGTATTTACCCATGCGGAAGAGTGCCTGATTCTCGATACAGTCAAAGCGTGCCTGCCTGCCTACTACACGTTCATATTGCTCCTCTTTCGCACCGGGCTGCGCGTGGGCGAGGCCGTGGCATTGAAATCCCAAGATGTCGATCTGCGCTCGCGTTATGTCTATATCGAACGCAACTTCACACATGGTCATTTAGAGGAAACGCCAAAAGGTGGGAGGAGCCGCCGCGTAGATTTGACGCGGGATCTCCTCGCAGTCCTGCGAGATCATTTGACACTGCAAGAAGCCGAGGCAGCCTTGGACGGGGAGCGGCGATCGCCCTGGCTGTGTCAGTCTCCTGAGGGGCAACTTATTCGTGGGAACAATTTTCGCGATCGCATCTGGAAGCCGCTGCTGCGTCGGCTCGGACTCCGGTATCGCACCCTCCAAGCCATTCGACACACCTATGCGACGCGTTTGATCATGGCGGATGCCAATATCGTCTACGTCCAACACCAGTTGGGACACTCGACGATCAAATTGACGGTGGACACCTATACACACTGGTTGGAGCTGGCGAAACGCCAGCACACGCTACAAGTGGACCGGCTGATGGATGCGCCCTGTGAGGAGGAACAGCCCAATGAGGGGGTCACCCAAGTGGTCACCCGGGCGCACGCTGACCACCTGAATAAGATTAACCCATTGAACCGAAATGAAGATATCCCACTGAATGTTGGGGTGAGTGACGGGTTTCGAATTTTTGATCTGGCAGCATCCTGTGACACTCCAGACAACAGGAGACGGCATAAACGTAGGAATGGCAAAAGAACATGTTTCCTGGTCTTGTCCCTTGGACCCTAATATGTTATGGGCTAGTGGTCACCTTATTGGTCACTCTAGACGGAGGCTTAATAAGGCTGATCATGTGACGACCTACGTCGACGAAATCTGTGACCGGGCGTGACGACCATTAAACACCCTTACCCCTACACCATACCACCCATCCCCAGCTTAAACCCAAAATTGACAAAAGCGCTCAACCCGTGGGCCATGCTTGAATTTTTGAGAGTCGAAGCCCTGTTGCGGTCGGCCGAAGTTCATCGGATTTTTAATAGAGCGAAAAAGTCCTCCACCGAACGGCTTTTCAAAAAATATGGCATCACCTGGGGCGTCTTACAGGGTCAACATCATCGCTACTTAGATCCGAATTGTCATATAGTGCTCTCCTATCCTGAGGATGCAAATGATCCAGGAGCTGATTTATGGGCTCGTGCAGGCATAGGCGATCTCAAAGCTAGAGGTGAGAGACACCTTATCTTCGAGCACGACCTGCCTTATTCCTACTTCTGTATTAACCATGCCAAAAACCCCCAAACCATCCTTGATGGTTTAAAGCCTATCCTTGAAGCGAGGCATGCCACCTGCAAGATGCAGCATTTCTATCCAGTATACTCACTCAAAAACACATATTGGACTTCGAGTGTGTCTATACCGCACAGTAGCAGCCTGAAACCGGCGATCAGTAATTTTAGTACGTGGGTACGGTATCTCCACTGTTATGACCTGCGGACATGTGAAGGGTTAGCATTTGGGCCAATCGCTCAAACAGTCTATGGATTAAAAACAGCTCGGCCTCGCGCGGAAATAGGGTTTAAGCGAGCTAAGCGCCTCATCATACTGGCTGAGAAAAATCGTTGGCCACCATGGTCGGAGGACCTTCACTAATCGCTTTCTGCCATCCGAAGGCTGCTTCGTGCTGAACCTGGTGCGGCACATGTTTCAGCATTACCCGGCCGCCTCTGAATGCCTTCCCCGTCCGTACAAGGCGTAATGACTACAACGCAGCCTGCAGTCGCCCGACCATAAAGATAAATATGGGAGTCGGCGCACTTGTACAAGTTGTGCACAGTGCCGCCCCAGGGTTGTTTCATACCTCATCGCGCTCCCCGAATCGGGATTCCTTCTCAAGCGACGCTGTCGAGTCCTTGGGCAGTGCTGACCACGGCAATCCATTCCATGTCATGACGCTCTAGCGGCTACTTCCATTTTTTGTTCGCGCTTAAACTCGAATCAAATCTCACCTTCGTTACAGCAGTCGAAGCCGTGCTAGCCAAGTGTAAGTGTAAGCCAAGAAATGTTCACGTGTTGGTACCAACACGATCCTAAATCTTCCATGTTGGGATTGTTGGCATAGCCCATCTGTGTTTTAACGACGAGGAACAACTTGGTGTTGTTCTATTGCAAAGGAGGGAACCATGGGCGATTGGGTGAAAGTAGATGAGGCCACGAAACGGTTAAGCGTATCCCGTGAGTTTTTGTACAAACTGCCGTTGAGCACGCCTGGCGTCCACAAGCTGGGGCGTGCCAAACGATTCGATGTGGAACAGTTGAAGGCATGGGCTGGCACTGCCAAACCCAGCGCCAAATAGTGGAGGTATAGGAATGTTCGAAACGCCGCGCGAACAGCTCCGGGGCCTCCTCAACACTTTGCTGCCCCACATTCCCGCTGGCTACGTTGTCCTATTTTGGGGGCTACCAAGCAAACGGTCGGAATGGGTGGAGGCAATCAATGAGGCGACTGTCGACATGCTCATGGCATGGGGGAGAAGGAAGACGTGTACATCGGATGCGGACTGGCTCCCCGCGCCTTTGGACCGCATCAGCGGTGTCCGGCTGATCAAATCGTTGGAATTCCTGCGCTCTGGCTGGACATCGACATCAAAGGAGTCGGCCACAAGAAGCAGAACCTGCCTCCGGACGCGGAGGCTGCGCACGGACTCATTAGAGAACTTGACATCCCTCCTTCTGCCATCGTGCATAGCGGCCACGGGCTCCAAGCTTGGTGGATTCTCAAAGACTTCTGGCGCCTGGAGACAACAGCGGCGCGTACAAAAGCGATGGCCTTAGCGAAAGCATGGACCGACACTTGGCGGGCACGGGCCCAGTCGCGTGGATGGGACATTGACGCCACGGGAGATCTCGCCCGAGTGATGCGGTTGCCCGGTCTCTGGAATCGCAAGGCGGACCCCGTCCCCACTCGACTTCTCAGCATCACCAATACGATCTACTCAAGGGAGGACATAGAACGACACTGCCTTAAACCCGCAGGGGGGTCACAGTCATCGGGCAAGACGAAAGAGGTGCAATGGCATTTCACGCTACGACCAGATGCGGATGCGCCGACAGAGAAATTCATCCACCTTGCCGACAGCGATCCCCTGTTCCGCCAAACCTGGCAACACACTAATCCTGATCTGAAGGATACAAGCCTGAGTGGCTATGACTTTGACCTTGCGAAGCGCGCTCTGGCCGCCGGATGGACCCCTCAGGAAATTGTGAATTTGTTAGTCGCTCATCGCCGCAAATACGGAGCAGACCTGAAGCAGAGAAGAGATTATTACGAACGCACCTTAAGCGCGGCCTCGGGAGCACGGTGCGCCATCCAGCAGGAACGCCACGTGGCCGCCCTTCGCCAAGGAGGTGAGCTGCCGCCGGACGTGCTGAAGAATCGAGATCAGTGCCTCGCGATCATCAATAGTACGCTGAACTGTCAGATTACGCGGCTTATTCGGTACGCAGCAGATCCCAATCAATATGAACTGGAGATCAACGGAAAGCTCGTGTTGCTGCGTACCGTGGACAAGTGGACCTCGCAGTCCAAGTTTCGGAACGCCGTGTGCGATGCCGGGGCGGGATGGTTTAAGCCCCAAAACCCAAAAGTCTGGGACCAACTTGTCCGCGCGCTGATCGGCATCATCGAGGATGTCGAAACAAGCCCCGAGGCCACTGAACGAGGGAGCGTCGTAGCCTGGCTCGAGGCGTACCAAGCTCAGGGGGTCGAAGCGGAGAGCAATTGGGAGCGCGCCATTGCGTCGGATGCGCCGGCCTGGCACGGCAAGAACATGGTGTTCACGTTGGCCGGGATACATCGCTTTGTCACCGTGTGCCGCCAGGAACGAGTGACCGAACGACACCTCGTCGTGAAGCTCCGGCGGATCAGCTGCACGGTTCGCACCGAGAACATTAAGGGTCCAAATGAAAAACGCACCACTAAGCGGGTGTGGACATGGAAGCCGGGAAACGGGCAGCCATGAATCACAAGCGGAGATTTAGAACGTTTCTGGTGCTCCGGGGAATGCTCACTTTCTTATTCTTATTCACAGTGACCAAAGTCTGCAAAAAGACGGCGCAAAGTGATGAATAAGGACGAGCGGGCTCGTTATTCACGGCTCGTGAATTCAATGACTTAGAGCATCAGATGAATAACATGAATAAGCACTACGACCTTCCGGCGATCTGCGAGAGGCGTGTGTTCGGCCCTCCGGGAACCGGCAAGACCACACACCTCGCGCAATTGATTGAACAGGCGTGCCGCGAGTACGGGTCCAACGCGGTGTTGGTCACCAGCTTCACCCGTGCGGCGGCACAGGAGCTCATTCAGCGGGGATTACCCCTGGATCGGGGCCAGGTCGGCACCCTGCACGCGCTGTGCTACCGGCAGCTGGGTCGCCCCAAGTTAGCGGTCGGGAAGACACTCGTCAGCTGGAACACCGCCTATCCGGGATGGTCCATGGAAGGCGGGACGCCTGCCGATCTCGATGATTACCATGGCATCGACTTCGATCGAAATGATCACAGGGACGGAGATGGCTTGTTCGAAAGCTATTCGACGTTACGAGCCCGTATGGCTCCACGCGAGACGTGGCCCGAACCCGTTCAGCACTTTGCTGAGGCATGGGAGGACTGGAAGCACGAGGCTTCTGTCGTTGACTTCACCGATTTGATTGAGCGATGTCGTGTGGAGCGCCGGCTCCCGCCACAGGAAGCCGTGGTGCTCTTTGCCGACGAAGTGCAGGATTTTAGCGCCAACGAATTGGCACTGGTTCGACAGTGGGGAGAACATATGCACAGAATTGTGCTTTCCGGCGACGACGATCAATGTATCTACGCCTTCAAAGGCGCATCTCCGAAAGCGTTCCTCCTTCCAGACCTTCCCGCTGATCGCAAACAGGTGCTTCGTGAATCGTTCCGCGTTCCGCGCGCAGTCCATGTCGTGGCCGCTCGATGGATTGGACAACTGCAGGGGCGCGAGCCCAAAACCTATCATCCTCGGCAAGCAGACGGCGTCGTGGAGCGGGCGCCCGGCATTACGTGGAAATATCCCAATCGGTTGCTGGACCGGCTGAGCGTCCATCGTGAAGACGGCAAGCGCGTGGCGATACTTGCTACCTGCGGCTATATGCTGAATCCCTTGAAGCGGCTCCTTCGTGAGCGGGGCGTCCCGTTCCATAACCCCTACTGTGTCAAGCGGACCGACTGGAACCCGCTACACCTCAAAGCGGGGACCATGTCGGCCGTCGACCGCGTGCTCGCGTATCTCCGTGTCAACCGTGGCGGCCGCTGGACCTATCAGGACGTGCACCACTGGGCAGCCGTCTTGGACGTCGATGGTGTGCTAACAGCCGAGGCCAAAACCGCGATCCGAACAGCGGCGGAGGAGGAGGCGCTCTCCGCTTTCCCCGTCCGAGATCAAGAGTTGGATGCGTGGTTCACCGATCCAACGGCACCTGAGGCGGCCACGTCTGGAAACCTCTCCTGGTATCGAGAACGCTTACTCCCCTCCTTTGAGCGACGAATGCGGTATGCCTGCCGCGTTGCCGAAGACTACGGGGCTGACGCGCTCATAAAGCCGGACCTCATCCTGGGCACGATTCATTCCGTCAAGGGAGGCGAGGCGGACGTGGTGTACCTCTTTCCGGACCTCTCGCGCCGAGGCTACATGACGTGGATCAGCTCCAAGGAAGGTCAAGATAGTGTGAGGCGCGTCTTTTATGTAGGTGTGACGCGCGCTCGTGAAACGCTCTATCTGCTAGAAGGCAGTGGGCCGAGTGCGCCGCTCTTTCAGTATGTGTGACCGGGATGTCTCGAGTGGGAAGCTAACAATGGGTGAGCGAGAGATAATTTCTTATGAGGCGACATATGGCTGAGGCGGAGGAACACGTGTCGAGCGACGACCGCGGCGACGGGAAACAGCGGCGCACCTGCCACTATGTGGACGAGAACCTGTTCTGGTACCTCGACAGACAGGGGCAAAAGAAGTTCATGGTCCGCCTGATGCTCAACGGGAAACTGTGGCGCAAGTTTGGTTTCCCCACCATTTCGAAAGCCCGACAATGGCGAGATAGTCGCAAGGGGGCCGCCGCTGATGGTCGACTCTTTCCCGAACACGAACAGGCGCAGCAACGGACCATGCTCTTTCGCACGTTCGCCAAAAACTGGCTCGATTCGCGCCGGACGAAGCAACTGAAGCGGAGTACCCTTCGTCGCTATGAAGGGCTCCTTGCGCAACACTTACTGCCGGCCTTCGGACAACTCCCACTGGCCTCGATTGACCGGACGAAGGTGCGCGCCCTGGCGAACCACGCTCACTCTCTCGGGCTGAAACCGAAGACGATCCACAATATCGTCCGCGCGTTATCCTCTGTCTTTTCTCAAGCGATTGAGGAAGGTCTGGTGCTCCAGAATCCCGCACACAAGCCTTCGGCCCTAATCCAATTGCCCAAGAAGGGAGAACATGTGGAGGTCTTCACGCATGAAGAGGAGGTTCACTTGTTAGAGATCGCCAAACACGCCTGCCCGCGGGAGTACCCTTTTATTCTGGCCTTATTTCGAACCGGAGCGCGGTTTGGCGAGGCGGTCGCCTTGATGCCAGAGGACATCAACTTTCGCGACCGGTATGTGGTCATTCAGCGCAACTTCACCATGGGATATTTAGAGGACTCGCCGAAGAGTGGGAGACGACGGGAGGTGGATCTTTCACAGGATCTACTGCTCATCCTGAAAGAACATGTCGCGTTACAAGAAGCCGAAGCGGCCCTCCTCGGCCAGCCACGACCCAAGTGGTTATTTGCCAGCCCCGCTGGCAGCATTATTCGCTGGAACAACTTTCGGGACCGGGTGTGGAAACCGCTGTTACGAAAGGCGGGGTTAGATTATCGGTGGATACATGCCACGCGTCACACGTTCGCGACGAGGTTGATTGTAGAAGACGCGAATATCGTATATGTCCAGAAACAGTTAGGCCACTCCTCCATCCAGATCACGGTGGATCTGTATACGCACTGGATTAGACGTGCTGAACGAAAGAGTAGTCTAGAGGTGGATCGCTTACTGGCTCCACCTATCGCAAGCAGGGCTTCGTAATGCCGGACATTTCAATAGGTGCTCAACGCCGCGGCCGGCGCACCTCTTCAACAAGAGGCACGTGTCCGTGTCACAGCACACGGAATGTGTGGCCGAACCGGCCGAACCACCATCGTTGGCGACGTCACAGTGTTCACGGGTCCTTCCTCGGGGTCCCCGCGGTACGGGGGCACACACCGCGTCTTTTCAGTGAGCGCACCTTTCTCATTTGGGCTTGGCAGTGTCCGATAAATCTGGTAGGAAACCGGAAGCAGCTTGATGAAAACGAAGGGATGCCCATTGTCAGAGATACGGCTGAACATCCATAAAACGGCCGCACTCCTTGGCATAGACCAACGCTCCCTGCGACGATGGGTCAATCACGGGCTGCCTCGCCGGTCAGATGGTCTGTTTGCGTTTCCGGCGACCGGATTATGGTGGCTGGCGCATCAGCATCAGCACGACCCGCGATGTCAACGGCTGCTTGAGGAAGATCTCCTGCTTGTATTGAGGCATGCCCTGCAGGTCATACCGGAGCGCGCGAACACTATCGCGAGTGTCCAACAGCTCCTTCGACAGCTCAGCGGCTTTCAGCTCTCCCCAGAAACGGTCAAACGGCTTTCACAGCGATAGTCGCGGCAGCGCGGCATGCCCCCTAGATCCAACAAACTGAGCCGGCTCCGGAACGAGCATCTATTTGTTGTGTCGAAAACGCCAGATGCCGAGGCCCGCAACTCCAGAGGCCAACAAAAGGAGAGTTGACGGTTCAGGAACAACGGGACCATTGCCGTTAGGCGGCGTGACAGGCGGAGTAGTTGGTGTGAACCCTCCACCATTGATCTGTCCACCAAAAAGCCCGATCGTAATCGCGTTCCCGGTTGGGACATACTCCTCCAACGACGTGAAGGCAGATAAGGCGGAAAACTGATTATGGGTAATATCCGCTTCCACAATTTGAGAAAGTCCAAGACCGCTTGTAGCGCCGGCTGGCGTAGGTCTCATGCATAGACCGTTTCCAGTCTCAGAACTGCACGTGGTTAAGTTAGAAGCTGTAGCAGTTCCAATCGGGGGCAGGAAATTATAAAAGTTGTTCCCGAGCCCTTGGTGAGTGTTGACGAATAGATTGCCACCACCATTAAAGTAATTGGTAAATAACGACTGATTTGCATTCAGTGTGGTACTCCCCGCACTGCTCACGAAATCACTTCCACTCCCGATCACCAATACGCTATTGCCTTCCGTAAACGCATTCGTCCAGGTCGGTGTATCGAGATCGTAGAAGGCAAAATTATTGTAGTTGCCTAGGTATGAGCCAAGATTAGGACTGGAATTGCCAATGTATCCAATCCGTTGCGTCGGGCTCCCAGGAATGACCGTGCCGTTTCCATTATTCACTAAAGCAGTGAGACCCCAATTCATATAGTTAGACGCGCCATGATCATCAGTATCGTGGCCGGTCAAAATAATGCTTCCTGCATTTACGGTTGCTGCAACGCCTATAACAGCGAGCAGTGCGACGACAAAAAAGAGTAACGATCCTTGGTTTTTCATTCTTCTCATCCTCCTCCGGTAGTCTGCAGTAATGACCGTCAAAGGTCGACTTCAACGCAAGTTCAATACCGCAAGGAGCACAGTCCCGTTGGTGTTTGACCGTCGAGCGGTATATTTCTGATTTATCAACGAATCTACTACGTGATCTCTTGGGGATGTCACATGCGCAGGGCAAGGCGACTATGGCGCTGTTAACACATCTTGACGGCGACTTGGCGTCCGACAAGCGAACAGCGAGGGGAAAAACCCTCGTGCTTTCTGGTCGTTGCAGAACAGTATGCGCTACATTTCGCTGTACGGCGCTTACCCTTGTGGTATCGGAAAACTTGACACTCGCTTGCTTGTAGGAGGGCAGGGGGGCAGAGCTTCAGCAGGATGCCAATGCAACCAGCGTTTACTTAACCTCTTCATCTTAACCGATGTAGAGTTACACGGGCCTACAACGGGGCTACGGGCGTGCCACCAAACATAGATGACTGTGATATGGCGAACGTAAGGCGTGAAAATGGAAGCATGACGGTTCGTGCTCTGGGGGTATTCTCGTACGAACGTCTCGTTTGCGTTAGCAAGCTCAACGCAAAACCCCGTACTTGTAAGGAAGCCGCAACCTTCTCCGAATCAATATACGAAGGCAGTCGGAATGCTCGGCTGAAGTCGCCCCACGCCATTTCATGGGCAAAATACCGGCAGCCCTTGTCGGAGTTGGTTTCCTTACGCTGGCCGTTCACCGTGAGCACAGCCGGCCCCTTCATGCAGCGAAGTACGTCCTGAAGCAATGCTGGACATCAACAGTAGGAGGTGACGTCGTACATCCCAAAGGGAAAGGTATGGATACGTCTATAACTGGAGGCGTCATGCTTCTTGGCTACTGCTGCTTCCGTTGTGGGACGCCGGTTGTCCCATGTGAGCGGGTAAGGCCTAAAACTAGGAAAAGGAACATTGTTGGTTCGTGGCTCCCCATCCTCCAAGTTGGTATTCATTACTTCATTCAGCATGGTGACCCTCCTTCTGACATGCAGTGATCCATCAGCTGCCGGGTATGTCCTTTGGCGTCACGGCATCGTACCCAGCCGTCTGACCGTACACGAGTGAGTCGACGGATAAAGGATTTAGGGTACGCCTACCCCCTATCAGCGCGATGCCCGCTATTGCTTCGCCGACATAGTGGATACGATGAAGCGAGCCTGGAACACCTGACGCAACATATAAAGGAGACTCTGTTATGGAGGTTGAGCACACAATGCAACAATGGTCCTTGGGCGGATCACGAATAAAATGGGGTGCGCTCCTCGCCGGATGGGTGGTCGGCCTGGCGACTCAGATGATGCTCACCCTGCTCGGGTTAGCCATCGGCGCGTGGTCCATTGATCTCCGAGCATCGGAAGCTATGCAAGGGATCCCGCTCGGGACGGGAATTTGGACCGGCCTTTCAATGTTGATCGCGGCCTTTGTCGGTGGGTATGTCGCGGCCCGCCTTGCCGGGGCTGCCAACCGGATGGATGGCGTCTATCACGGCGCCACGGTCTGGGGGTTGAACTGGCTTGCCTTCGCGTGGCTGACCACGACGGCCCTCTCGTTCATGATTGGCGGCATTTTTAGCACGCTCGGAACCGCAATTCAGTCCATTGGCCGGGGGGTTGGCACGGCGGCCTCCAAGGTGGCAAGCAACGCCAACATCACTCTCTCTACGGACGACATTCGTAAGCAGGTCGAGTCCGTGCTCGCCGCAACGGGCAAACAAGAGCTGCAGCCCGAGCAGATCAAGAAGGACGCGGGCGCGGCGACGGAGAAGGCGCAAAGCGGACAGCCGTTGACTAAGGTGACGGATTCCGCCCTGTCCGAATTGCAACAAAAGTTGATGGCGCTGGATCGTGACGCAGCGATCAATGTCATGGTGACCAAATTCGGAATGACACGCCCTCAGGCCGAGCAGGTTGTGCAGTCCACGCTCGGCGCCATTGGCCCGATTAAACAGGCCGTACAGAACGCAAAAGAGCAATCGGTTGACGTAGCGACTCAGGCCCTCAATCAGATTGGCTCGGCGGCCTGGTGGCTTTTCCTCCTCGCGATTGTGACGCTTGGTGCATCACTGGGAGGCGGCGCGTTCGGTATCGTCAAAGAGGCGATGCTTTCGGTGGAAGGCAGATCTCTTCGTGACACCAGACGGACCGGGTAGCAGGCTGCAGTCAGGGGCCACGCTCTGTCGGTGGCCTTGCCCGCATTATCATTCCAAAAGATGAACCAGGCGGGATGCTGGCACTAGAAGACGAACATGGCAGCGCGCTGAGTAGAAGGTGGATGGCCTGTGAAATCGGTGAAAGACGTCCAGTCGGAAATTCGAGACAAGGTTACCCCGGCTGACATACACATGCATTAGCTGCCCGATCTGCGACACAAGTGACTGTATGTTGCAGAAGCGGCCCTAGCGGGAGGAGACAGCCTGCACAATGCCCTATAGCGTCTATCAGCAGCTGTGAGGCATCCCTTGACCGACATCGGCCTCAAGAAATTTCTCGCTGACTGGAACGCTCAGCGCCAGAGCTAGACATGGCTTGCTGGAAGCGCAACGAATCGCTCCTATTGGAAGCGAGTTGTTGCTTCAAAAAGCCAGGTGAACGACATGACTCAGCACCTCCAGTAGGTCATCATGAAATTGGTGATGTAAAGGTCCCTAAAAGACTGAATCCCTTCGTCAGTGGTTGCCGAGAGAACGCCATCGTTTAGGAGAGGGTATGCTACGCAAAAACATTCTTAAACAGGAGCGGAGCGACACGGTGCGTTCGGGAACGAGTGCCACGATGATATCTATTTCAGATGTGGCGGGTGTGTTGGTGTCGTCAGAGGATCCGCGACATCCCATTGACCATGTGTTTGATGACCGAAATGGACCTGGAGGAACGAGGTGGATTGCAGGAGAGGTCGGTGAACAAACCGTTATTTTAGCTTTCGACCGGCCGCTACGCCTTCAAAAAGTGAATCTGGAGATCGAAGAACCTGAGATGAGCCGGACGCAAGAATGCGGTCTCTGATGATGGCGGCCAGACGTATAAGGAGGTGCTCAGACAGGAATATAACTTTTCACCTCCTGACGCAACGTTCGAACGCGAATGGTGGGCTGTGCCCGTCGAAACATGACCCATCTTCGTCTCTTGGTCAAGCCGGACAAAGGCGGGAAGCGGAGCCGAGCCACCGTGACATCCCTCAGGCTGCAATGATTCCTTGGTCTCCAGACCCTTAGCCCTACTCGCAAACCGGAGGCCGTCGGGCTATTCTCCCTCCCTGTAAACCAACAACCAGGTTGGCGCCTTTGTTGAGGTGCCGGCGGATAAGACAGCCGACGCTTTGGTTCAAGGGGAGCAACTCAACAGTCATCCTTGTCCCGCGGAATGGTGCCGAGCCTCCAAGGGAGCAATGCAGCGGGTCTACAGCGTCGCTCCGTCCCCACGGGTACACACGGCTCTGGCTCAATCTATCTCTGTATGGTGGCACCTATTCTTTGCCATGCCAGCCAAAATGGAGACGGGAGCGGTATCATCCATACGCCCCTGACCCTCCACACACTCGGGGAACTTCAACAAGGAAAAACGTGTGCCCGTAGAAACTCATGCCGGTCAGCATCTGAAAAAAAGACTAACCGCACCTCGGTCAGAGAGACGTCTGCATCAAGGAATGTTGAGATGGCCCGAGACGCGACCTCCGCGGCCTCGGCCTTGGGATACCCATAGGCTCCGGTAGAAATAGAAGGGAACGCGATAGAGACCAAACCGTGCTGCACAGCAAGGGCCAGGCAATTCTGGTAGCAGGCGGCTAACAACTGCGCGTCGTGATGATGATTGGTGCCCTTCACGGGCCCGACGGTATGGATCACATGCCGTGCGGGGAGCCGTCCTGCTGGTGTGATAACCGCCTCGCCTGTCCGAAGACCGTGGGGATAGCTGGTTTGTCGCAACTCTTGACAGGCAGCCAAAATTTCAGGACCACCGGCTCGGTGAATCGCTCGATCGACGCCTCCGCCACCTAGCAATGTTGGATTCGCCGCGTTAACGATGGCATCCACAGCTTGCGTGGTGAGATCCCCGGTCAGCAGCCGCACACGACCATTGAGAAAGCGTGGTTCGTTTTTCTGCAATTGTCCGCCATCCATAAAGTACCACCATGCTTGCCCGGACTGTTGCCTTGCGCCACTCACCGCGTGCTCCGGCACAGCCTAGTCCACACCTTGTCTACCGTTAAGATTTTCTTGTCGCTGGAAGAGGCAAGAATGGGACGCTTTGATAGCAGAGAAGCCATGGACCTGGGTGGTATGGGGCGAGGTGGTCACTCCACCTCACCCCTGTTACACCTGCCTTGCGAACTCACATGTCTTAGCTAATTTCAATCCGTCGCGGTTTGGCTTCTTCCCGCTTTGGCAATCCCAACACAAGGACCCCGTCCTTGTATGAAGCCGAGACCTTATCCGGATCAATATACGTGGGGAGACGGAAGGACCGACTGAAGCCACCCCACCCGATTTCCTGAGCGAAGTATCGACGAGCATTGTCGCTGCCGGTCTCCTTACGCTCGCCCTTCACCGTGAGTACCCCATCCTCGAACAGGATGTTCATGTCCTGGCGATCCACGCCCGGAAGCGCCACCTCAATATGGAACCCGTGCTCATCCTCATACGCATTGCAGGACGGCGCCCAGCCGGACGCGTTCATGCTGCGAAGCGTATCGTGGAGCAATCGATCCACATCAACAGACGCAAGTGCCATGGTCTCCTCCTTTCTATGATGGCCCTTTCTGTCCCGTCCTGGGCGATAAGATAATCTCAACTTTCCAGGCGTCAAGTCCCACTCGAACATGCGTTAATGGGGGTGGCGTGTGTTGAAGGATCCCAAGCACCCGATTGAGGTTGACTCCAGGCAGACGTCGAAAGCGCGCCTATCAGGCTGGGCTATTCGGCCCGTTGGCAAACTTGTGGTTAAGGTGGGGACGCGTGACCCGCGCCGTAGAGCAGTGTGGTCGGAACGCCTACATCGACATCTGGAGGAACTTCAAGGCAAGATTGCCTTCCCTTTACAGCATCCGAGCGAGCATTTCCCGCTCGTTCATAACGATGTGTTGATAGCGACATACCTTCCGACTATTAGGACACGCGGTACCGATTCTTCTCGTTCTACTTAGAGATTAGTGGAACCAGTCCCGTTGTCGGCAAAAATGTTGAAATGGACCCGGCTTTAACTGCCGGCCTATAACGCTTCTACTGCTGTTTGCGTTTGGAAGCTCCCAGATGGGCAAATTGCCGTAGCAGTAGGGAAATCACTTGTCAGCCAGAAGATCATCGCCATGGCGACAAGACTGACTTGCGGCCCGAGACGATCCGTCCCCCATCCAAACGCGACCATTCCGAGCATACTGGCTGACATGGCGCCGGTGTTAAAAATCGAAAAGATGCGGCCTCGCAGTGGGGCTGGTGTCATGTCTTGCAAGAGTCCCCACATGACCGGTGTAAAGGTCGCGAGCCCAGCACCGATCACCGCCACCAGGCCCATGGAGACAAACGTGTCGCTCGTGCCTGCCAACAGAAAACTGGCGAGGCCGCCGGCCACCATCGCGCCGGCAATGATGGCAAGCTGAGTCGAACGGTGCTGCTGTCGCGTGCAGGCTAAGGCGACAGAGACCGCCACCATCCCCGCGCCATACGCGGACCACAGCCATCCCAGCATCATCGCTCCCACGTGCAAGACTTTTTCGGTGAAGACGGGGAGGAGAAAGACAAATGCACTGGATGCGAGGCTATAGCACAATGCGGTACCCACCAACCCACCAATGGTCCGCTGCTCGATAAACGCGAACCGCAGCCCCTGACGGAGTTCCCTGACGAAGCTCTCTCCTTCTTTTGAGCGCGCCTGAGCCTGCGCTTTGGTGCCCTGAAGCCGGGACAGGGAGAGGACGGAGAGCACGAAGGTCACACTGCTCGCATACAAGACGACCTGCATGCCGATGGTCGCGATCCCGAGGCCGCTTAAGGCCGGGCCGATCAGCATGGCCAGCATGGCGGTGCTGCCGACTAAGGCATTGGCGGGAGTCAATTGGCTTCGGTGTACAATGAGCGGCACGCTCGCCGCTAAGGCCGGCCCGAATACGGTGCCGACGACCGCCATTACAAAGACTACGCTATAGACGAGCGGGAGCGTCAGGGCATTCATGCCATAGAGGACGGGGATGATCAGTGCCAAGCCGGCTCGCAAGGTGTCCACCCCCATCATGACCCATTTCTTCGAGAATCGGTCGATGTAGACGCCGAGCAGCGGACCAAGTAGTAAGGGCGGCAGGGTTTCCAAAATCCCAATCACCGTCATCATGAGCGTGGAGCTGGTGAGGTTGTAGACGAGGTACAAGAGGGCTACCTTATTGAGCCCTTCGCCAATCTGTGAGACGGCTTGGCCCATCCACAACCACCGCAGGTCCGGGATCTTGAGCAATCGCCATCCCGTCTCCGCGTGTTGAGCATCGCGAGAAGAAGCCCTCTGAACATCTGCTTTCGCCGCGGCCACTGAAGACATCTCAACCTCAACAGCAAGTCAAATTCGCGTCGCACACGCCTGTGCCTTGATTGTATGCTGATGAACTCCCACCGTCCTGTCAGTCAGGCCCCCTCCCCTTGTGGTCGCCGTCTGACATCGGTTATACGTCCTCCCACTCCGCACGAGGCGGCGGTCGGAATAGAATAAGACGCATGACCGCTGCGACAGCGAAGAGTGGATGGACGCTGCTTGGTGATCGGAATTTTGCCTGTCTCTGGGCGGGCCAAATGGTGTCGCAGGTGGGGGATAGCTTAAACAAGTTCGCCTTGCTGTGGTTTGTCTATGAGTTGACCGGATCGACGCTGAAGACGACCGTCATCGGGCTCCTGCAAACCATTCCACCCCTGTTCTTAGGCCCGGCCATCGGCGTGTACCTGGATCGGGTCCCGAAAAAGCCCGTCATGATTTGGATTGATGTGTTACGAGCTCTGCTCGTCCTCCTGATTCCGTTGCTTCACCTGCTGAACGTGCTGACCCTGTCTCGTCTGTATGTGCTGGTCTTTCTGATTGCGCTCTTCTCCAGCGTGTTTGGCCCGGCGTTGGCTTCCTCCATCCCGTTGCTGGTGTCGCCGGAGCGCCTCACGCCTGCCAATGCGTTGCTCCAGAGTACCAACAACATCGGCATGCTGGCTGGGCCCGCCCTCAGCGGTCTCGGGATCGCCCTCGTCGGGGCGCACAACGTCCTGTTTCTGAATGTCGTGACGTTCTTGTTGTCGGCCCTGTGTCTCCTCCCCATACACCTTCGCCCGCCGGCTGCACCTTTGGGAATAGAGACCAGGACGTTTATAGAAGAGGTATTCACCGGTTTTCGATTTCTCGGGAGTCATCCCATGATCATGGCGCTGATGTTCGGCGCCAGCTTGTACAGCATGGCGGCGAGTGCGGTGGTGTTTCTCTTACCTGCGTTGGCAAAATCTCACTTTGAAATGGCAGCCGTCGAATTAGGCGGCTTATGGTCGTTATTGGGAATTGGCATGTTACTCGCCTCGTTATGGCTTTCGAGTCTCACGCACCTACACTTCTGTGGCCGGCTACGCATTGCGTCGGCGTCCCTGGTGTTGGGTGCCGTCGCCATGGCGGCCATGAGCTTCTTTAAATGGAAGCTCCTGGCCATGGCGCTCATGGTCGCACTGGGCGGAAGCCTGGCGCTGTTCAACCCCATTACCTGGGCCTTCTTACAGGAACTCGCGCCCGGTGTGATCATGGCGCGGGTACTGACCGCCTTCAGCACGGCGGCCATGGCAGCCTCCATGCTCGGCATGCTCCTCTTTGGATGGGCCGCCGATGTCTTTACCCCGGTCAAGAGCTTAATGGGTGCCAGTCTGATATTTCTGTCTACCGCCGGAATCCTCTTCTATTATGGTCGGCGCTATGGATTTCCACCTGCCGTGGAGCCTGAGATGGTCCAATTCTGAACATCATGGACACGTGATCGAAAACCGTTGTCGCGGATAGACCGTGCTCTGGACGAGGAGTCGCCGCATGCTACGAAAACATATTGTAAAACAGGACCCGAGCGAGACGGTGCCGCCCGCGACGAGTGCGTCCATGATATCGATCCCCGACGTGGCCAGCGTGCTGGTATCGTCGGAGGATCCATTGCATCCGATTGACCATGTGTTTGATGACCACAATGGACCCGGTGGAACGCGGTGGCTTGCCGGAGAGGTCGGTGAACAAACCATTATTCTCGCTTTCGACCGCCCGCAACGCCTCCAGAAGGTGAATCTGGAGATCGAGGAATCGGAGGTCAGCCGGACGCAAGAAGTGTCATTGGCCGTCTCTGTTGATGAGGGCCACAGGTATCACGAGATACTCAGACAGGAATATAACTTTTCGCCGCCTAACACGACCTTTGAGCGCGAATGGTGGGCGGTGCCCGTGGAGAATATGACCCATCTTCGTCTCGTGATTAAGCCGGACAAAGGCGACAAGCCGAGCCGGGCTACCGTGACATCCCTTAAACTGCAGTGAACGGTCTCGCCCGCAGAGACGTGAGAGGTACTGGGGATACCGAAGGTATTGTGGCAGTGATGGTCGTCTATCAGGCGCGAAGGGACAATTCAGCCGAAGCGCCAAGCCGACTTGTGTGGGCGCCGCTTCCCCAGCAATGTTTTGCCGTCATGTTTTGGGTTGCGCCATGCTCGCCACCGAGTATCTGCGCGGGATTGCTCGGCAGTTTGTGAGCGGTTCACGATGTCCGGTTCTCGCCGTACAATCCGCATTCGTGCTGTTGTAAGTTCGCACTTGCTGTCAGTATGCCGACTTCCCTACTCGATTTCTGCGAGCAAGGTTATAGGCATCTTTGATGGCTTGTACACTGGCGTCCGAGCGACCATACCGTGCGTGATTAATGCCTTCCTTCAACAGACGTATCGCATCTTGTGATCGCATGCGGCTTAAACGCGCTCATGGCATAGATAAACAAGGTTGTATGCGGTTGTTGTCCCTCCTCACCGATGAGGCATGGTCACCATCATGGAGCCCATGCAGTCAACCGACGAACGCTTACATGCCTTCTCGCTGAGGGGCGGCTGGCTGGGAGATCTGTTTCAGGGCCTCCACGGTCGTGCTCTTGTCGGTGCCCTTCACGGCGACGTCGCCCAATGACACGATGCCGACCAGTTCGTTGTCGTGATTAATGATGGGCATACGCCGCACCTGACGATCTTGCATTACCTGCGCCCCTTCTTCGACCGTTTCATCCTCATAGCAGTAATCCACATCGGTGGTCATGATACTTCTGATTGTCTCCGTTTGAGGATCACGGTGTTCAGCCATCTTATTAGGGTGTCTAGCAAAGTGACAAGATGTAAGCAGTCGGCCGCTTGCTGCACCTAAAGACATACGCCATATTGAGGCGACCGGTAACACACGCGACACGCGTTTACCTTCCCACCAAAGCACAACGCCACTTACCGCAATTAGTCAGCCGAAGAGGAGAACACCATGAATGCGAAGAATTTGATGACCCCTAATCCGAAAGTTTGCACGCCGAGTATGACGTCTGAGGCAGCTGCCAGGATTATGGAGCAAGAAAATGTTGGGGCGCTCCCAGTTATCGATGGTGCGAGCAAGAAGCTGATTGGAATTGTGACGGATAGAGATCTCTGTTTGGGCGTGATCGCCAAAGGCTACAGCCCGGCAGCAGTAACTATCTCGAATTGTATGACGACCCATCTCCTGACCTGTGGTCCACAGGACAATGTCGAATACTGTGAGCAGCTTATGAAGCAGCATCAGGTCCGTCGCATCGTCGTGATAGATGAACATGGTTGCTGTATGGGCATCATTTCCCAAGGGGATCTGGCCCTATATATTCAAAGCCCGCAGGAGATCTACGATACCCTACGGGAAGTATCCAGGCCTGGACATGCCAAGCGAGCTGCGTGACAATCGGACCAGAAAGGCCGCTTATTACAGCTTGCCCGATCATTGTGAACCGAAGGGCGAGCGCGATCTCTCCGACGACCCGAAAGAAGGCGCGAAGGAGGCCGACCTAGGCGGAGCGCCTGGTGTAAAACTGGGGCGTTCCTGCACCGCGATGACGTTAGTCCATTCGCTTGTACCAGACGATTGTTGCCGTCATTGTGGCAAGGCAGGTCGGCCTATCATCATGAAAGGTGTAGAACCGAGCGGCATTGATTATGGTATGGCGACACACCGGAATTCTTCATGCTGCAGTAAACGCATGACGGAATCGATTCCTTTTAGAGCTGAACAATCTTCTCATCGTGACCTACTTAGTTTTTCGTGACGTTGCCCCCCATCATCGACACCAGTCTGTGATCTTGGCCCCGCCATTGTAGGCAACGGCTAATCCAGCGGCTAACAGTTCCGACCCCAGATCTTCGCCATCCACCACAAGCCGTCCAAGAATTCTAAAATCTTTATCCCGCAGCACATCGGTGATCTCAATCCGCTTCCCCTCTCTAAGGGTGCTCTCTGTCAACGCTTTGGCCTGCTGCGCCAGCGACTGTTCACGTTCACAGGGCGCGTTCAAATTCTGGAGCATCATCCCAAGGATGCGGATATTGATATGGTTGCCAAAGAGCGGAGGGAGATCCGCCAGCGATACCGTACAGGTGTCGCCGTCGTGACAACCATGGAACGCCTTGACACGTAATGGTCTCGTAGCTTCATCAGTAGGCAGACCAACAGGACGAGTATCGCAGGAGACGAGGAGCACGAAAATCAGTATCAACATAGTCAGGCGTGAAGCTGACATAATCGCAAACCTACACAACATGCTGTCCCATTAGTCCTAGCGCACTTTGACCAGGATAAAGCTATCTCCCAATTGAAACACAAGGCCATCGTTGAAAAGGCTATCGCGGCTATTATCATAAGAAATTAGTCCCGCTGTCCTTCGGTGTGGAAATGAGCTGACCTCGTGGTGCTTAGAGCTATGCCACTGGTTTCAGCTGTCGTCTGCGTGCCTACAGAATTTAATAGCGACGCACAAGTACGATGAATCATGCGTTACGTATCGAAGACATGTAAATTCAAGCCTTTCTCTGTAAAGGGAGGTTGGACACATGGCGGATGATCATACGGATTTAGACGAGGCGAACCGGAAGCGAGCGAAGGAAGAGGAACGCTATCGGGATGAAGTGAGTCGAGGCGGTCATGGTGCCCATAAGCCATGCGAAAAGTTTCCTATTGAGGAAGCGCGCGAACAAGACAAACGCGAACGAGAAAACAGGCCGACTGTCTAAGACCAAAACGTCTTGGATTGAGACACGTTCTACGTCGTCATTGCCTTACGCCTTCTACCGTGGCGGAATTGAGATCGATCGGATTTTAGGTTTCACAGCCATAATCCTGCGTGTGAGAATCAGAAACCACTTGTCGTTATGAAGTGGTAACGGAAACTCAGACGGCTGCCCGTTCATGGCAGAGAAACGGGGGGAGCATGCATCGTCAATTGGGGTTGGGTATGTTCGCAATTGGTATGGTCGTTTTGATGGCGGGACTTTCCCTCGGATCGAAGGAGCGCCAACCGGATAGGGGCGTGAACCTGAAGATGCCGGCCATCCAGGCAACCGACTACCTACATGCCGTGATCGAATCGCATCGTATGTTCTATACAGTGCAGGTGGTCGAGCGGCTACAAATGAAAGGCGCTATGGTCGCCTCGCACAACTGGCGTACGGCGCCCACGTTACCTCTGCCCGCGCAATTCCTGGTGGAGGCCAATAACCTTGGGGCGACCACCGGCAGTCCGGTTCGCTATAAGCTCATCAGCCGCTGGCCGATCAATCCTGACAATGCTCCAGAGTCGGACTTTGAAAAGAAGGGACTGGACGCGGTGGAGGCGAACCCGGACCGGTCGTATGCCGGTATCGTTACAACTGGCACAAATATGACAACCGGCAAGGATAAATGGTTCACGGCCATTTATGCCGATATCGCTGTGACGCAAGCCTGCATCGGGTGCCATAATTCCGATCCGGTGAGTCCGAAGCGCGACTTCAAGCGTGGAGACGTGATGGGGGCGGTCGTGATCAGCATCCCCGCGGAGGAGTGACGGCCGTCGGACACTGCACTTGCGGAGTAGGAGGAAGGACCTCAAGCCCCGCCGATCATCATGTCCCACGTGCTTCCAACTTCGCGTGCCCAGGCATCCATTACAGCCGTTGGCTTTCCCGGAGAAATGCCCGGCCATCGAAACCAGGAATCATAGCGTAGAGCCGCGGACCTGCAGCGGGGAGCCGGCAGTTGGGCCGAGGAATTCTCGATGCCAGAGTGTTAGCAAGCAGCCGCGTGGCTTGATAGTGCCTACAGGAACTAGAGGATCTGGCTGATATTCTCTGACCTCCACACGTACGGTACAAGTGTACGAACGACCGCGCAGAGCGAACCAACGAGAAGTGTGTGGTCACGTCTCAGTTACTGAAGGAGGAGACACCCCATGCTGCGAAAAGCCATACTCAAAGTGCCCCAGTCGTCCCGCCATCCCCGTATTTCACAAGAATCAATCTCCCTCGCTGATGACGCTGTCGTGTCGGTGTCCTCAGAAATGCCCGAACATCCAATTGACTGTATTTGTGATGGCCATTCTGGCCCAGGCGGCACGCGCTGGATTGCCGACGAGCCGGGCGACCAAAGCGTCGTGTTCTCCTTTGACACTCCACATACGCTTCACCGAGTGACTCTGGAAGTCGAAGAACCGGACGTCAGTAGGACACAAGAACTCGCGCTCTCAATTTCCGTTGATGGAGGGCAGACGTACCGACAGATTTTGTGCCAGGAGTACAATTTTAGTCCTCCCGGTACGACATTTGAGCACGAGCAATGGCAGGTCCCGGCAGAAGACGTCACGAACGTATGGATGTGGATCCGGCCCGATAAAGGCGGCAAGCCATGCCGAGCAAGCATGACGTCTTTAGCATTGGAATAAAATAACTGCGGCCCCGGCACTGCCTTGAACAAGCAATGATTTCTTTGGAGGATACACGGTGAGACATGCTCAAGTGGGTGATACAGTCCGTGTGCATTACACGGGAAAGCTACAGGACGGGCAGGTCTTCGATTCTTCAGAAGGACAAGACGCCTTGGAATTCACCCTCGGAACTGTCGATGTCATTAGTGGATTGAATCAGGCTGTCATAGGAATGACACCGGGAGAGTCGAAGACAGAGCGGATCGCCAGTGACCTCGCATATGGCCCATACCAAGAAGCGCTTTGTGTCAGAGTTGATGGCGCGATGTTCCGAGCTGAAGGGGTAAATCCTGAAGTCGGCATGCAATTGCAGGTCCCTGATGCAGATGGACAACGGATTCCAGTGCGCGTCACGGATGTTTCGGAAGGTGGGGTCAAACTTGATGCCAACCACCCGCTGGCCGGAAAAGATCTGGTTTTTGATATCACGCTGGTGGAGATAGTCAAGGAATCGGGTTCGGACGCTACACCAAGTTCGCCCTAATACAGAGGGGTCCGCTAAACGTCAGCTTCATCGCGACCGTCGAAGAGGGCGTCGCTCTATACCTACACAGCCGTCTTCATCGATTACGGGGATGCGACGCACCGGGTGCAGTCTCACCTGTTTCAGGCAGTCCTCGATGTCGTGGTCCGCATAACAGGTCACCGGATTGGTGTGCAGGCTTCGTTCCTGAGGATTGTGCAGCTGCTCGCGCACCTTCTCACCCTCTGCCAGTTCGGCCAGACTGAAGTTCAGACCGATGGTTCCCCACTCCATCACGGAAGGAGTATCCTCGCTGTCTCGATGATCTGCTGGCTACCCCTCACGTTCCCCTGCGCGGCTGACTAATTCGTCAAGCTGCCGCCTGATGCCAAAGCGAATCTCATCGATGACCTCGTCGCTCATTACATAATCAGGAAATGCACTCGGCTGATATGCCACGACATGCAGGACTTTGAGTTTAGCGCGACACGCCGACGCGAGAAAGAACGCAACCTCCTGCCCACGCCCTGCGCCTTCAGAGAAATCCGTAGCGAAGAGAATTGTGTTCAGTAGCTGCATGTTCGTTAATCAAGTCGTTAGACCAAAGAGCGTCATCACGGACTCTGAGGGTTACAAAACCCCCAGCGCGTTGGCCAGTTGTTCCACTCCCATACCTTGACATCGAAGATGAGATGTTTGCCGGCAAGAGGGTGGTTAAGGTCCACGACGGTCATTGGCTGACCGTCAAGCAATTCGTAGATCGATCCTGTCCGTGCTGTAGGGGAAGCAGGTCTCGGCGGATTTCCATGATCTTCTGATCATCATACGGTCCAAAGGCCTCGTCAGGCCGTAATTCTACTCGGTTCTGCTCGCCTGGTTTCATCCCCATCAACGCATCGTCCAGGGCCGGAATAATCTCCTCCTCACCGGCAGTATACTCACTGACAACGCCTGGGATGCGCTGGTTGGTTTCCGGCACCATGAGGGTAAAAGCAATCGTCACGTTGGCCCCGCCTGTGACGACGTGTTCCTCAGCAGGCATGACACGTTGCTCACCTACCGGACCCTCTTGAGACGGAAGCGTCGCGGCATTCGCCGTGCCAATACCCAGTGCCAGCGCCAAACGAATGTTTCGATTGGTCTCATCGTATGCTCTCCTTTCAAGGTCATGTTTTTTATCCTTGTAGATCCACACCGCCTTAGAGGCGCAAGCGCGATGCCATATATAAATAGGAGAGCAGCACATGTGTCACCCTGCTTAGGTGCCATTCCAATTTGCGACGGGAAAACGGCTACTCGACATGGTGACGGACCGCGATCTCGTGGTTCGTGTCATGGCAGAACCACCGCAATCCCGAAACGCAGATCATCAACACGAGGTTGCGATCGTTTCCCCTCAGGGGAATACGGGTTATTTCAGGTTGCTGTAATCGTCACACTCCGAAGCCCATTACAGCATTGGAGTAGCGAGCATGTGTGTCGGCATGTTATGTCGAAGCCCTTGGTCGGTGACTGTCTGACGTCCGAATCAGGGGGCACTGTTTTTCACACCGCAGCCATGGCGGATAAGTTGATCTTCATCTCCGTGACACGATATGTCTGCGTTCGATCAGGTTCTTTCCGGCCTTCCTGTGGCTGGCTTTCTTGAGTGGCGTGCACGCGAGGCGTGCGCCAGGGAACCTGAACGCGACGGGACTGCGCGAATCAACGCCTGACGTTCTGGTCACTCACGGCATGGTCCGACAGGACGCCATGCGAGCCTTCATGCAATCAGGGGCCCACAAGGGTGCGATGCCGAAGCTCTTCAACTGGTGTGACGAGGCGTCCGTTGTCCACTGGAATCAGGACACTGCTGAACTTCCTTCATGGAGCGAGTCGCACCGCAGGATGGTCGAAGACGAGAGGCAATCGCGGGTGCGACATCCTTCGGACGCGCAACTTGACAAGCGCATCGCTCCGCCTCGGGTATAAAAGACGTTAATAAGAAGGAAGCACCGAGCGTGGACAAAGGCGTGAACGAATGGTTTTGCGACCGCAATGTAGTCCTGGCAAACTAAAAGCGTCGCAATCCCTTGAGTGCGAGCAAGCCTTCGTCGTTGCGGAAAAGACCGTGTGTGATGGACGGTGGCAATGCATGAATCACGCTTGAATGCCAACAGATATCCTGCAACCTGAGTAGAGGGCAGTGGAGCCAAACCGTGTCGGGGTCATGAGAACGCATTCGTAATCTTATGCCGCTTCAGGAGGTATTCAACGAGACGGGACGCCGTAGCTTCCCACTGGTCCCTTCGAAAGGCTCTCGCTCGGCACACGCGGGATAGAAACTTCTCGCGTCCCCGCCTCACCTTTCACACCCAGTTTGACAACAGTCCCCGCTGTGCCACGAATCGTCTTCACAAGCTGCTCATACGTCTTACCGGACACAGGCACGCCGTCCACTGCCGTAATTTCGTCTCCGTGTGCGAGACCCGCTTCATGAGCCGGCCCCTCAGGATGTACCATGCCCACATATAAGACCGCAGGATCTCCCACCCGCTCCGCCCCAACCTGAAGCGATACACCGATCACCCCGTTCAGAACATCTGCTTCTTTTTGATGTGCGTTAGGGTTCTGACCGATAGCTTCTTCTGACGTGCTCACCCCAACGCTCAACAACAGCGCGAGCAACGTAAACACTGGGATAGCTTTTATCATACTGTGCATTCCTTTCTCTCCTTCGTCTCAGGTATCTACGCCATAAAGCCGGGCGGTGTACCTGTATAGAAAGCATACCTTTCACAGCGCGTCGGCTACAAACCACGTGTGATTACTACTCTACGGAACGGTCCACGTGACTTATCTTTGGGGAATCACAGTCCAAACCACATCATCTACCTTGCGCTGGTGGGACTGACCTTTTGGGATCATCCTCCACAAACCAGCATGGTCTCCAATAAGCAACGCCTTCAAGGCTGGAGCGGCTTCACGTCGCTCAATGCCCCCATCACCTGCTCATGAAGGGCCAGGATTTTGGTCCGCTGACCAGGATTTTGCTCAGCCTGGATGAACAAGCAATCACGAAGCAGCTCGGCTTGCTCCTTCGTAAGGTCAAATTGCACCCTGGATGGATCTGGCTCAATGCTCATGTACCTATTTCCCTTTTCTTCTGGTAATGGCGCCGTCAAAGCCTCTCTGTACGACAGAGAAAGCACTACGCCCGCGGCTTGTTGTCCTCGCTGTATGGAGACGCTATGCCATACACTTCGCACTATATAATTCTGGAATCCTTTGGTGCACACTCTCAGGGTGAAAAGCGGTGCTTCCTTTCCTCCCCAGGTTGACCGCTTTCGCCTAGCGGTCCTTCAGATTCCTGCTGTTCAGCCATGAGCCGCTGGGCGGCCTTGAGGTGGGCCTCCAGGATGGGACGCGCACCGGCCACCATTTGTGTGAGCTGCGGATCTCGTGTTTGCCCTGCCAGTGAGCCCAACGTTTTCAAGACCTGCTTGTGCATCTCAATCTCATGGGAGACATACGACTGGTCGAATTCCTTGTCCGATGATGCTTGCAGCTTTTGCATGGCCCTCTCATGATCGTGGACGAGTGACTGTGTCTCGGGCCCGATGACAGGTAGCACCCCAAGACGCGCCGCGGTACCTGCTGATTCCTGAAGCATCTGCATGTGGTCCACTTCCATCTCTCGGCCATAGGTCTTGACCGCCAGACTATCGCCGCGCTCCTGTGCAAGACGACCCCCTTCCAAATCTCCTTTATTCGCGTGATTGAGAAATCCCAGCAGCCGGGCCTCGGGTGATCCTTGTTGTGCCTTCATTTGCGTGCCGGTCTTGCCCTCCTCCCTAGTTCCCGATTTCTGCTGCGGCATCCCGTCATTTGATGCACCGGTCATGGCGCACGCTCCAAACGCTAAAGCCGCTATCATAATGACGGCATTTCGGTACATCCTTACCATTTTTCTCTCCTTCTACAGGTCGTGATCGTCATACTGAGCACCTTGTAACACCTAATGGGTCGAGGAGGCATCGGTTGAGATGGCGATGATGAGGATCAATGCGACCTCGCTATTCCATTTCTGATCAATGGGAGTATCTCGTGTCGATACGGCTGCCGCAGGCAGTCGGAGTCGTATTGTGATGTAAAGAACCGGGCCACGACTGTGTCGGGATAGCTTGAGTCGCCGCAGTGCCGAGGCTTCGGGTTATTGCTGAAGAGTCCGAGGTGCGCTGAAGCGATTCAGTCCTTTATCAAGTTCCCATGGCCGCGATTGGGGTCCCCGCGCTCAACCGCAATTGGCGTTTACTCAATCTCAGCGAGCAGCTTGTAGGCATTTTTGACGGCTTGTACACCGGCCTCAGTGCGACCATAGCGGGCATGATTGATGGCCTCCTTTAATACGCGTATTGGGTCTTGTAGACGACGGCCTTGGTTGTTCCGTTCCGCAAGCCATGCGTAACGGAGTGCCACAGTGGCTTGTTCAGCGAGAGCGTTGTTATCCTTTCGGTGGCCGTTCGTTATGGCCTGATCTGCATGCTCCAACGCTGCGGCGATGTACTGATCCTGTCGAGCACACCCGGCGAGAACCGAGCTCAATATCATCAGGACTGTGATCACATGATGTGTTAAGCGCATAACGATGCATATCTTCCCTCGGCGCCGGACGGACGATCCTTCGAATCCGACATCAGGTCGGTTAGTTGGTCCGAACACCTCTTCATGCCGTCATTCTGTAGGTTGGAATCTTCACCTTGGTCAGAAGTGGACCGGCGTGGTTAGCGACGTATGGGGCGTTTTGTCGTTTAGCCGACCATTCCTTCCAGGTCGTCGCCACAGCACGATGGTACAACGCCTTGCCCGATGCCTACACGTGGTTAAGAGCGTATAAGAGATGCGACGCAAACCCTGGCATCAATCTCTTCAGTCGACCTTCCCGTGCCACGTGCGTAGATTCTTCCCATTGAGCTAAGAACTTCCCATTGTGTCCGCAATCACTTGGGTGCCGTGACCGGCTCGCGTGACAGCATCACGTCTCGCCACGAAAGGCACAGCTGCCGAAAAGAGGGTTATCTCGGGCGGAGTCTTATGGAGTAGGGCTGTCTATCTCATCGGGCGAATGGATTTCGCGTGCCCCTCGGGTGTCACATCGGCTTCGATTGGATCGCCCGGCCTGAACGGTGCCCCTGGACGCCCTTGTATCAAGGTGTCTTCATCAAGCTGCAATTCCATGCGTTGTCCGTTCGAGTCTTTCATGATGAGTTTGTTTTTCTCGTGCACAACCACTTCCCCTTTATATACGGAGGAGCGCGGCGCGCTCTTCTCTCGGTCCTCCATCGCGCCTAAAGAGACGGTTGGTATGGCCGGAATGGTACTGCTGCTGATGAGTAATAAAACGGTTGCGGCGATGAATCGGGCTTTCATAGATCACCCATCGTCATAGTCACTGGTACATGCGGCACTGGGGGCCAGTGTATCAACAAAGGAGCCCCCCTGAAAACCGAAATGAGTTGGTAATTCTCTTCGTAGCGACTCGAAAGAACCGAAGTTAGATCTTGGCCTGCCGAGCGGTGATAACTACCCAGAGTATTGCCTCCTTGAACCGTTCTAGATTTCGAGGAGCTTCAAGCACCTTCAGATCAAATCTTAGCTTTCCATCAAGGTCCTCTTCACCAAACTGCACGCCTGACACCTGGTTCAATCGTTGCCGGAACTCATCGAGAGTGTGTCGGTTCGCAAATATCCGTTTCTCTCGCATGTTTAAGACACGAATGACAATGGTCCCGTTCGTGCGAACAACTCGCTAAACCTTCAAACTTCACTGAAAGACGTGACGGTCTTCATCGCTATACTGCGTGGCCGGTCTCACGTTTCGTGAATAGGTACCGACATACCGACAACAGGGCCTACCCTCGCACTCGGACCGACAATTCGCGTCGGTACCATCAATACCGACACGTGGCCTCTGCCTCGCAATGGATGCCCCAACCGTCGTCCCCTGTCCGTATGTGTCGGTAAATCTCATACCGACGCCATACCCCGCGCCCAGGGCGGCAATGAGTGACTTGTCGGTATGTCGGTCCGGGATTCAGAGATGGAGGACGTCACTCTTGTTTCGCTCATGAGAACGCTCCATTTCCGACAATTTCAACGACACAATTGAGCGATAGTAAACCCTACATATTAGAAGGCTGGACGACGCCATCTGGCCACGCATCGCCCTCACCATAAGAGGCTCACGCATAAAAGTTGCTCACAAACTCACACAGTTTTTTCTTGCCGCTCTCTTCCATTTTGAGAAATTCAAGTCCGAAACGATTGCGCTCGGTCCACCGAACCTTTGCGACCTCAACGTGAATCGCATGACGGGGCAAGAGCATCTGCAAACGAACGTACTCGCCTGGGATTAAGGACGTAGGCGACTCGATTGCGCAACCGGGAAGGGACAGATTGAGGATCTCTCCTTCATCCATATACCAATCGGTTTGAAAAATGACGGGATAGCAGACAGGCACGCGAGCCGTTGTGCCCAGCCGATCAGCCTTAAGAATAAGCATAATGTGCCCGCTTAAAGGGTCCGATCGTCAATAGGAGACGCTGGGGTTGTTGATTCACACACGTTTGGAAAAGCCGGTCGGGACATCGAGGACTTCGCACGGTCCGCATGGCACGCGTGTGAGTACTGATGTCCGCCGGCGATGACTGCATCCACGACATTTCCACAGTTCATGCACTTATGGGCGGGACACAGCAGGTATGCGCCATCCCAGTCAATGAGCCCGACAGGGACCATGAGCCCGGCACAACGTGGACAGGACATAATCACTCCCTCGAAATTGTGAGGGACTGATCATAGATGAGCCTCAGGAAGCGGACAATTCCGCAGCTGTCGTACGACGAACGTCGAGGTTATGCCGCCGATCAATCGCCAACGGCACGACCCACCATGCAGGCTACGACATATACGACATTAACGACCTAAGGTCCTTCACGACGGGGGCTTTTGTCGTTTAGGTCGTTTCGGTCGTAACCCTAGTGACTCTCCACGGCTAAAACGATCGGCCTCCCTTTTCAGCCTCAGAGGCAAGGAGCGGATTGTTATGCGGTTTGTCGGGGGTACGCCTGGCGGAGTCGCGGATTCCGCAATCAATGGCCATGCGGACTACTTCGTCGAGAAGCCTTTCTCCATCGGTCCATTGGCGCAGTATGCCGGTATAGTAAGCGACTTCCTGGACTCGGTTTTGTCCGGGCCGGCATCAAAGACAGCAGCACTGCCAACACGTACGGCTCGTTCCCGATCACGGCAGATGCAAGACCGTCCGTGGTTTTCACGTGTGGTAATGTCCTGCCTGGGATTGCGTTGTCGACGGAATGCCTTCCCTATGCCTTTCCACTGAGCTCACTGTCACATATAGTTCGCGGTTCGCTGGGTCTGTTACATAATGGTATAAGGCCCTCACCTTAAAAGCATTACCGAACAGCAGCAAGACCAATAGCTTAGTAGACTCACCTGCCCAATAGCCTACAACCGTTTACAACAAGTTACAGCAGCGTGTCCTATATAGGACAAAGCAGATGTGGTATCTGTACCAGCGCCGCCTAATCTAAGCCCGCCACGCCGCCACCCGTCTATAGCCGACGAATAGAGCAAGACCGGAAAGGAGCAGCAGCCATGTCGAGGGTTCTGGGTTAGCAATCGACCGCTGCGATTTAATGTCCTCTAATTGCATGTCATTTATGCTCGCAACACGGTCTCCAGTTAATACTAATGTCGCCTCCGCACTAGAGGGAACTCCGATTCGATTGAAGCTCGGCCGGTCTGTGGACAGAATCCATGCTTCAACATGGCCATCGACTTTAAGTCCAGCAAGAATCTGAACTTGGTCTTCGTCGCTCGGGAAGCCTGTAATAGTCCGTGTGTCCAGTTCCGAATCTCTAAATCCATTGAGAAGAATGCCCGTATTCACGCCTTCCAGCATTAATGTCAGCTTGCCAAAGTCCCTGTCACCCATCGCCGAATCGGCGTCTAAAAGCGTGAGCGTAATGGACACCCGATCAACACTTCGCAGGGCCGTGTAATCTTGCCCGGCAAAATTAAAGCCTGGCTCACTGGTCACTTCAAGCGGCCCATTGCCGATTGGGCGATCAACGCCACTTTGGACCACCGTGCTGGTAATACTAAACGGAACTGCTTGAACGGCTACAGGGGACATTAGGGCAATCCATACGGAAATGAGAACAGTTAGGTGCCTATTCTCTAATCGCATTCTCCTCTCCTTTCGCTGGGGCATTATGATAGGTGCAGATGGGAAGATGAGGACTGTGACAAAAGCCAGCTTCAGTATGCCGAGCATTACACATTCGCGTAGTCTTTCTTGGGAGATGCTGTCTTCGGACTCGGTTTCACTAATAAAGCCATCGATTCTTCAGTCGCACATCATGAAGCGGCAATCGCCATACCTTGGCCTACGTCAATTTTATGGCCTGTAGAAATGTCGACCGCATGGTTGAGTCGTCGTCAGTGAGGTTCAGAAACTCGGGATTTGTGCCTGAGAGCAATGGGGCGAGCCCGACCCCGAGGAAATGTCCTGGTCCAAGCTCAACAAGCGTGTTGGGATGGCCATGCACGCCATGCTGCTGGGCCATGGTCAGATGCTTGTGCCAGATGGCATAGCAATAAGAGGCCGACTGTGATTGTCCTCCGATCCCAATCAGCTTCCAGCCGTAGTACGAGATACCCAAGCTGCTTATGATCCTTCGGCACCACCAGGGGAGCTTAGCGATCATTCGTTTGAGATGTCTCGTTCTGATCAACCGATGCACCAACCATTGTTCCGAGGCTTCTTCTACATGACGAGTGCAACGATAGATGCCAAGCATCCCATGATTTAACGGTCCTCATCGGCATGACACATGGTGGTTGCCTGCACGACAGGGCTATTACAAGTTCGGCGAGTCTGTGCTCTATTACCGGATCGAAGGAAAACCCTAGCCTCTGTCACTGTTCGATGCCGAGAACGAGCAGTATGGGTATAAGTCTGGTTTGCCGCCAGGGATGAAGCCTCAGGATGCGGCACGGGCCTTTCGCTCAGGATAGAAGGTCGCCGGTTTTGGCGTGAATCATCTGGCGAATGTGACATCCCGCCTGGTATGTTCGGAGCCCGTACCTAGTTAAAGGCTGTCGTTTAATCTAACATCCTGATTTCGGTTCTTAGAGAACTCTTACGTTTCGCACGATTTCATCGTATTGAGGGTGCCGACATTGGCACTGTAACTCGGCGAATCATCCAGAATGGTACAGCGCACCGGAGCGGGATGCTCAGTGAACGTCAGAAGATGCTCGGGGGCCTTTTGTATGATCCGCTCGATCCCGAGCTGGTCGCTGCTCGAACGCGTGCCCGAGACCTCTGCCATGTCCTCAACGCGAGCCGAGAAGGAGATCAGGACGAGCGCCACCGAGTCCTGCGTGAACTATTCGGTACGGGAGGTGACACGGTGTGGATGCAGCCGCCCTTCTTCTGCGATTACGGGTGTAACATCGAGCTTGGGCAGCGGGTCTTTTTTAATTTCAACTGTGTCGTGCTGGACGTGTGCCGCGTACGCATAGGGGACTTCACGCTCTTGGGTCCGGCGGTACAGATTTACACCGCTCTACACCCCCTAAATGCCATGCTCCGTCAACAACAGGAATTCGGGAAGCCTGTGGACATTGGTTCCAACGTCTGGATTGGTGGCGGCGCGATCATCCTTCCTGGGGTCCGAATTGGGTCCCAATCGGTCATTGGGGCAGGAAGCGTGGTGACCCAGGATATTCCCGACGGTGTGCTCGCCGTTGGTAACCCGTGCCGCATCATTCGTGACATCACGGAGTGACGGCGACATGTCCCGCCTGTCTTTCCAGCCACCCTCAGATATTGCATCCGCGGCCCTGTCTGCCGAATCTCTTTTAAACGAGCCGGTAATGTTATAAACAATTTGGATTATGAGGTCTCATGCCCAACGACATTGTAATTGAGCTATGGCACCACGGCGGTCATTGGTGCCTGAAGAAGAGTGGAGAGCAGTATTGGCATAAGTCTAAATACGACACTGAGTGGAAATCTGGATTGCCGCCAGGAATGAAGCCTCAGGATGCGGCGCGTGCCTTTCGCTCAGGATAGAAACAGGACGACTCGTGCCCCTTCTTTGCTTACAGGTTTCGAGGTATTCTTGCCTTGAATCATTCAAATCCCCGGTTTAAACTCGATGTATGTTAGCGCGACTCATTGCCGGCCTATTGTTCGTACTGTTGGAGTCATCAATCGGTTTAGCCGGAGACGTAATCCCTCCTGTCCCGCCCCCGGAAAAAGGAACGGGGCCGCCGCCGGCGACTGCCCCCGAAAACCCGTCGCAATCAGGTGCGCCCGCCATTCCCCCATCGAAAATTGATCCAGGGATAGAGCGACGTCCATCGGCTATTCCAGATTCGCGCTCAGCCGTCCCTCCGCCGAATGTAGATCCCAATATGTCGGTAAATCCTGAGACAGCGCCGCCTGCAAAGGACGCTCTTAAACCACACAAAGGCGAAGAACCCAGCGAGCGACCCAGTCGCTGATCGTCTATCATCACACCGGGGTCATCCTCGATACACAACAGTGAGGCGCGATGCAGTGAAGCACGACGGGCGCTCTTACACATCCGTGATCAAAAGAAAACAGAGATCAGTGAGAAATTTCTTCTTTCCCAGAACCACCAGCCTACAAATCCAGCCAAGATAGCAATCGGTGCCGTCATGCCACACACTAACCCGACATCCAGTACGGTCGGCGGGGGGACCACGATCGGGCAGGCCGTCCCTTCAGTTCGTTTCAACGCGCTTACTAGCACGGCCGAACTTTTTGCATGGCTTTTGAACCCGAACGAATAGAGGTCTCCGAAGACTGGGATGGCCCCGATCACACCGTTCAGCAATTGGTAATACATCATTCTGACAAGATCCTGTGAGGGAACACGTAACTGGCGTGCGGCGAGGAGAATATACGACCCGCAGACTACGGTCAGGACATCCCCTACCACGGGGATAAGGCCGAGGATAGGATCCATCCCAAAGCGTAGTCGGGTCCTTGGGATGGCGATGACGTCGTCCAAAATGTGCGCGAGGATTTCCGCTTGTAGTTCTTTTCCTCGGACTGCTTCCATCCCCAAATTGTACCGTACGTCTCTGGCAACTGTCCGTCGGCGAAAGGGCATGTCATGCTTGAATCACAGAACACACGACACATGGACGAGCTAACTCTGCTCCTGCTGGTGACGGTGGCGTTGCGTACAAGTACCACTACTCGGCGATTCCTGCGGTGCGATAGCATGAATTATGAGAAGCGCGCTTACCGCACTCGCAGTCATGTTCCTTCTCATCCTGGGGGTTGGCTGTGCAGGAACATTGGACGGCATTGGTTTCTACGGAACGACCGGTTATTACCCTCCACTGTACGCTGACCCGTTCTACACACCGGGCTTTCCCACTCACCCGTATCGATATGGCCCAGGCTTCGGCCCTCCGATCTATTCGAGCCCGTTCTATTATCCGCCACGCTTTTTTCCCCCGTATCGCACCTATCCACATCGGTATGGTTGGCACGGGCCCCGCCATCACCATCGGCGGTAGACGGTTCTATCGCTATGAACGGCACCAAATAGTATTTGGTGTGTGGGCGCGTCGGCCGATGGAGGAGGATCAGTCCCTATAGATAGGGAAGGTCTAGCGCGGTAGTGCAGCGGCGTGGCGGTCACTGTATTGGCGGTACTCCTCAGCAACTAAATCGAACAGCAGCCGGTCCATGACCTTCCCCTCGACCACGTGACAGGCCCGCTGTTTGCCAATGTAGCGAAACCCATTCTTCTCTAGTACACGGACTGATGGATGGTTGGCTTCCACGGCCCACGCGTTGATTGCCCGGAGCCCAAGCTCATTGAAGCCGGTCGCTAAGAGTTTCGACACGGCCGCAGTCGTGTGTCCTTGATTGGCGAACATCTTATTGCCCAACACATACCACAAAAGGGCTGTGTTGAAATGTTTATCAATGTTGGTAAGCGCCACCAGGCCAAGAGGGTGCTCGCCGTCACTCAACGAATACAGCTTCAAACAGTGCTTCGCATTCGAGCTCATAACCTTCAACAACGCCGGTGATAGGCTCTGAATGCCATTGCCGAAATCCAGCCACTGATAATTCTGGGGGTCGCTTAACCATCCCACTACCACAGCAATATCCGAGTCTTCCAGCGATCTCAGCTCCATGACCTAACAATCCCTCCTAGACGTTTCAATAACGTCTTACGTATTCTAAACATCACCCAGTTCTCTTAAGGCATTTGAACTGAAAGTGGACTCTAGCAGGAGCGTTGCGAGCATTGATGCTAGGCATCCTATGATTTTAAGGTCGTCACCGGCATGGCACGTCGTGGTTACTTGGTCGACAGGAACAAAACGTAGCGGAGCAGCCGTTCGCCGGCGGCATTAAATTCTCTTCGTCAAACCGATGAAGGTAACAGCGAAATACGGCAGCTTGCCACACCAGTACAGTGGCTCTTGCTCATCTTCAGGGGGAGCAACTGTGAGGGGAAAGTCTTGGGATCACTTGCGATTCGCCAGTCCCTTCTGGACACCAATCAGTGATCATGGTCCGCCATGTGAGCAAACGTACTTGGTCGAGCACCTCAACGTCCGTTTTCATCTGAGACTATGAACACCAGGATTAAATGGTCGTCAATCCTCGTCCGGTTCAGCGCCTCGCGTGCTCGTTCTGCCTCTACCATCGTCAGCATTTCTACCAACTCGTAACGGTACGAAGGAATGTACTGCGCTTCGATGATGTGTGCGGTCAGAACGCCGCCGTAGGGCGTGAACAACTCTTTTAAATCGTAATCAGTAAACCATTCAGGGAGCCCATCGACGGTCAGACGGGCTGGCACGAGCCATCACCACCCCTCTAAGAGAGCAATTTCATCCAGTGGCATGAAAACTACGCGTTGCAATGTTAACGAATGTTACCTGCTGGGGCAATTCAGCTTGGTGTGTGAGAACTCCTCAATTTACTCGGTAAAGGTGCATGCTTGGCAGACATGAACGCGGAGGGCACTGTTCGCGATTGGCATTACATCAATTCGTTGACAGCGTTGGGGGGTGGACCGGATTTATTTTGATTCGTTCGCTGATTTACCTTTGACCATTGGAAAATGATACTCGCTACCACCAGGACCAGAATTCGACTCTGATATATCGGACAATCCGCCGTGTCAGGAGCTCGAGAATCGAGCGTTTGCCACAGTAAATCTTGGCGTTGCCGGTCATCTCGGACCGTAGCAGCATGGACCGGTTCTCGATGAGCGTTCGTACTCGGAGGATTTTAGAGTCCGGGAGATCTTGCCGGTCGCTCGCCGCGGGGGCGATTGCCGTGACCGTCCCTGAAAATGTTTCACTGGGATATCCGCGAGCTTTGAGGCGCACGGCTTCTCCAACGGCGAGATCGGCAATCTCTTGTTCGGGCATCGCGATTTCCGCTTCAATCATTCTGAGATCGTGGACCTCGGCGATGAGATCCCCCTTGCTGATCAATTGGCCAACTTTTTCCTTGATGCGAGGAGTCGTGATCACGCCCGGATGCGGAGCGATGACACGGAGCAGTCCTAGCTGCTCTTCTAAATGATCCCGTCGAGCCTCTAACCGCGCGATCTCGGCCCTCGTGGCATCGATGTCCTCTTGCCGACTGCCGGCCAACACAAGGGTGAGCTTGGCTTGTGCCTCATGCGAATCCCTCTCCGTGATCGCCAAGTCCTTCACGAATTCCGAGAGCGTATCGGCCTGAACCTGTCGGAGCGTGGCCTCTGCTTCTTCTAACTCCTTCTCACGGACCGTCCGCTGTTCCTCGACATCATCACTGTCTCGCTTCGAGATGAAGCCTTGCCCAAACAAGGCCTTCACCCGCTCGAAATTATGCTCCGCGAACTTCAGGCGCTCCCGACTCTTCTCCACGGTCGCCGTCGCACGAGCTAACCGCTCCGTGCGAAACAGTGAGGATTCGTCATAGCGCTTCTGGGCCTGCTCCTGCCGCGTTTTTGCCGCGGCCACCGCTTTCCGTGCCACCTCAATCTCTTCGGGCCGTGCTCCAACCCGGAGCAACCTCAATCGAGCCTGTTTCTCATCGAGCTGGGCATTGACCTCCTTCAGCTCGGACCGATAGTCGCGGTCCGCGAGACGCGCAATGACTGTACGGGTCTCGACGAAATCACCCTCATTCACAAAGACCTCTTCAAGGATACCGGGGACCTCTGCCCGGACATCGGCATTTTCAATGGGGAGCACCCTAAACTCTCCGGAAACGGTCAGCTCGAGCCGGCCCAAGACGAGAAACGCGAACGCCACGACAACGAACAACATCACTTTTACCGGCCGCTTTGAAGTCCTCACACGTCCGATGGCGGTTGGGACAGCCTTAAGCCAACCCAACCCGCTTCTCCATGCGCGCCCCACTGGATGTCGGAAGACCGCCATGACGAGGGAGACGAAGAGCAAGAACCCGAATCCTTGATACCGTTGCACTAAACTGCCTCCCAGCCACCAGGCTAGAGAGCCGAGCAGCCAGGCGGAAAAGAGTGCGGCCAAGATTCTGTAGATCAGATAGATCTTCCGTTCACGGGGTGTCGCGTCTTTGTAGAAGCGGTCATTACGCGGGTCTTTGACGATAAAGATGCGTTGTTCGGGCGTGACCTGCTTGCTGAAACGCAGATCGTGACAGAGTTGTGGTAGGGCCGTGGAAAGATCCATATTCCGCTGGCTCAACTGGATAGCTGGATACTCGGGTTATTCGCCGGAAACCTCATTCCGGTTGTTGTTGTCCGGGGCGTTTGTCTCGGTCTGATTGAACATTGGCGTATGGGGCGCCGGCACGCCGACGCCCCGCAACTGCGTGTACTAGTTCTGACCGGGAGGTGCATGCCCGGCGGGGTTCACGGCCGTCTCGTCGATCGCCTGCCCGTTGGCTGCCCCGCCGCCTTGGGGGGTGTTTCCGCCCGGATTTGTCAACTCGGTCGTAATCTTCGGGGCGATCCGCTCTTCCAGCTCTTCGATTTTCAGGTTGAGAGTACGCATAAGAACCTCCTTTTCGCTGCGAATGGAAACCAACCGTCTCATTGAGCGTTTTCAAATTCCAGGAGGGGTCTCTTCATATCCACATCTTCACCACCTCCCTCGCACTTCCCGCTCTTGGTAATCTTGGTGGTCCTCGCCTGCACCAAAGAAACGTTGGCGTGTGTCAGGGGCGCCGGTAGGCCGACGCCCCACAACCGCGCTTACTTGTTGTGGCCTGGAGGCTCGTGGCCAGCCGGGTTCTCGGCGGGAATCCCGTTGGCATTGCCGTTCGGGGTGTTGCCGCCCCCGTTGACTTGGACGATAGCCGGCGCGATCCGCTCTTCCAGTTCTTCAACTTGTAGCTTGAGGGTTTCCATCTGAACCTCCGTAGGTTAAGGATCGGAGCAATGATGGGGCGGATGGAACGATTTTGTACGTACCATCCTCTCTAGGCGACCATCCGTCAGTGCCGATGTTCTATTTCCACATCTTCACCCACCTCCTTTCAATGCAGAGTGCGGCTCAGTTGGCATTCGCATTTGCATGTAGTGATCCCCACGACGGGCATTTGTATCTGTCGCACTATAAGGAGACAATCGTACTTAATACGTTATTTGCGTCGCCCTAGCCGCTACACATAATAGGAGGACAGGTTGACGGCACGTAGAAAACAGACGACATCCACGTACGACATGGCATGATGGATCGAGCCGTTAGGCTGTAGTAATGTTCGGCCAGTTGTGATGCCTGTGCAGCGCGAACATTCACACATACACACTTGGGAGGGGCACTTTGATTACGAAGGAGGGACAATGCGACAACTGACAGTCAAGCGCACAGCAGAGTATGGAATAGGTATGGCGATGGCGTTGCTTGTGTTCTCCGGGCCCACGCTGGCATTAGGGGGAGACACAAGCGGGTTCCATGCCCTCGGTGAAGTGGATGTTCGAGAAGAGATGACGGATACACAACTCGCGGAGGTGCAGGGCGGCCAGGTCGGGACCTTTACGGTGCAAGGACAGCGGGAGTTCACCTTGCCCGGTGACGGCGATATTAATGTGAGCTGTACACCATCTTGTGTTGTGACGATCCAATCCGGAGGTGCGACGATCACCAGTACGAGCAGTGCTGCCAGCAACATGGTCAGGACGTTCAGCAACTCAGGGACGAGTCACGTGAATATCTCGAGTACGGTATCAGTGGGTAGATGACCAGTGCCTCCGAGGCTATGCCCTAGGAGAAGCGGGTCTTCATGAAGATGAAGGCCCGCTTCTTGATCTACATGCTTGCGATTGCCAATTCTTGTTCAAAGAGCCAGTCGAATCATCCGCCTAATGAGGCCCACGCTCAGCCAGCCCTGCTTGTTCCTGAAGGTCTCTCAGCGTCATGTCCTTTGAATACTTGTCACCACCCCAGCCCGCCTTAACCAATTCCTGGTTCAGTATTCGCCCATCGGGTAGCATCACATCACCGACCGTCCGGCGATACTTGTCATGTTTTCACGGTCACGTCCTGGCCAAAGGCGAGCTTGGAGGTGAACTGCTTGGCACGCTGCCCGAACGCTTGCCGTTTCTCAGGACAATCAATGCCCTTGAGCCGGATCTTTTCGGCTTTCCCCGTCGTGCAAAAACTGAAAAGGCCAGTATGGCAACCGATTAGACTTGGTGATCTCGTTTCATCGGCTCTTAACAACCGTCCAGGTGCAACACGACGAGTTCAAGACGGCCGATGCTCGAATGGATGGCGGAACGGTGAACGTCGGTAGGACCAAAGGTCGAATCATTCACCTTGTGATTGATTGCCTTCCCATTTGTGCAGATGCAACGCCAGCGATGACCGACATTGTGCAACAGGTGTCATCGTTCAAGACACTAATCCGGCCCACCACCGCTTTTGCCGCCTTTGGGGTTAAGGCGGGTGATGGTTTGCTCGTCAGCATCCTCCGACGCCTGAGACAGCGCACTCTGCTCCTGTCCGGATTGGGATGTCGTGTTGATCTCTTCTTTGGACGTTCCCCGTGGAGGAACTCGCTCCTGATTCTTTTTTTCCTCTTCAGCGCAAAATGTGTGACGCCCGTCTTTTTGGCCGGGTCTTTTAGCTCCGCCATGTCTCTAATCTCCTATAAGGTATGCACCATCCGGAGTTTGCCATCGATCGGCGTAGCGAACTAGTGTCCTTTCTTCCCACGTTCCCGTTCTTTCTCTTCTCGGCTTTTCTGAGGCATCTGCCCCGCTTCCTCTTGCTTTGTGCTAGAACTCAGTCCCTGGGGTGACTCCTTTCCTTCCTGTTGTTCCTTCATGCGATCCTGGTGCATCATTTCTTGGGATTGCTGGGTTCCACCTTTGCCAGACGCGCCGCCTGACATTCCCCCCGATCCAGTCTGCCCGAAGCCAAGTGGTGTATTTGTGAATAGCAGCACGGTGGCTACGCCAAGTGTCGTCAGACGAGTCATAACGTACCTCCTTATTTTTAGTATCGTACGACCTAACAGAAGTTCTACTTTTCTCGGCCTTTTTTTGCTTCGGAGTTTCTTGGGGTCGTGCGGGCCGAGATGGCTATCCCGACCACCGGGTCGGATCCGGTATTGAGCTGACGTAAATGAAGCGATGTAAATGAAGGCGGGAAAGGGAAGCCTACCCTGTACGACATGCGGAGGGCCAGACATATCGTAACAACCTTCCCCGCCTCTGGCTAGGGTCGGTCGTCTCGTCCACCTTCAGCAAGGTGCTAATGCCGGTGAATTCGGCACCCAACCAGCTCCTAGTTTTGTAGTGTATGACGCGGGCACGAGAGAGCGATATCAGACACATCCTAATTCTTCAGCTTGTTACCTAGAAGTCATTATGTCAGCCTGTCTGATGGGACAAGAGAACCCGGATGGGTTTCTCCAACATGAAGGGTTTCGACCGTGCGGTCAATGTGGAGATGCAGGCGGTCAAGAAGTTGGAGCTGATGGACTAAGGACCACGGTCTGAGAAATGAAGGCGGGGAGGAGGGAAAAGAGCCCATCCGAACCCTCTACACGTGGTTAAGGTGACACAGACTGTCAGAGGTCTTCCCCGCCTGTGACGGTCGTCTCGTACACCTTTAGTCAGCGGCTAAGGCTTGCCGGCCAGCAAGCTGACTAAAGAGTCCGAATCGGCCAACCCGTCATGCTTCACACTGTACCCCGCGTAAGAGGGGCGGCGATATCAGACAGAACCTGGTTCTCGCCTCTATTAACGAGAAATGACCATGTCAGACAGCGTTGGAGAATAGGAAAGACTTCAACCGCGCGGCAATGTGAAGATGTAAACTACACGTGTCCTCACAGCCTACAGAATTCAATAGCGATCCACCAGTGCGATCACATGGGTAGTGGGTCAGTTTGGATTGAGCAGTGCCGCAACGTCCTTGTGCACCACCTCGGACCGTAATTTCCAATCGCTAGGAAACCTCCTATCCGTACCGGCCTGACAGTACAATTCCCCCTTGTGACATTGTGAAGGACCCTGGCCTGGGATAACCTCTGAGCCTAAGAGACAAACCACGATGGAGGTGTCCTATGTCGCCAGGCAAAACGATCACGTTGGTAGTTGGGTTGGTATGGATGGCTCTTATCACCGTCGGCCCCTCGTATGCTGTTTCTGTTCAGCAGGGGAGCGGCGCCAATCCGGCTGCTATTCAATCCGCAGTTGATGCGTTTCGCAGCGACTTGGGAGGGTCCCTTAATTCCAATGTAGCCGGTTCATTCGCCACGGGCCGCCGTGAAATCAATTGGGATGGTGTGCCAGACAACCTGTCAGCACCCAATAATTTGCCGTCAAATTTCTTCAACGTCAATTCCCCCAGAGGAGTCCTCTTCTCCACACCCGGCAGTGGCTTCCAGGTCAGTGCTAACGCCGTCAATCCGACGAACACACCAGTGCGATTCGGGAATATCAATGCTCAGTTTCCCGATAAATTCACCGTTTTTAGCCCGCAACGCCTTTTCACCGCATTGGATAGCAACATAGTGGATGTTAATTTTGTCGTGCCGGGAAGTAACACTCCGGCGACAGTCAGCGGGTTCGGATCTGTCTTTACTGATGTCGACCTAGCAAACACGACTTCTATTCAGTACTTCAATGCCAGTAATACATCGTTGGGAACGTTCTTCGCTCCGACTGCCTCACAAGGCCTTTCGTTCGTCGGTGTTTCAGGTTTTGGCGAAGGGGTGGCACGTGTTCGACTCACGAATGGGAATGGTCCCTTAACTGGTGCCGCAAACGGATTCGAGAATGTCGTCATGGACGATTTCATTTATGGAGAACCACAGGCGTTGCAAGGCGGAGGGGCAGCCGTTCCAGAACCGTCGTCTCTCATGTTGTTGGCAACGGGCTTAGGGGCGCTGGCGTGGAGAACGAGAACTCACTTTATGAAATGATGCATGACTCTTGGGTGAGATAGTACGCTGAAGGTATGAATCAACTTGGCGTACCTGGCGGGTCGGACTGCTCTTCGGTGGCGTTCCGCACTGTGTGTTCGGTCTACTCCGCATCGGGTGGTATAGCAAATCGGCCTTGTCACCCGGAGATCTTCAATGGCACGAAGTCAGAGATGGCAGGAGAGAGCCCACCGACGGCGGCCGGAGGATCTAACGCCGCGTGAAAAAGAGATTCTCACCTTGATTTGGACGGGATTAACAAACCGGCAAATTGCTGAGCGGTTGGGTATTTCCCTGAAAACCGTGGAATCGCATCGAGCCACGATAATGACAAAGGCTCGGGCCCGCAATGCGGCTGAGTTGCTCAAAGTTGCGCTTGCACAGGGTCTTATTGACACTCACTGAGACGTTTCGTGCGCGGACCGGGCTAATCGCGACATACCGTTTGTCAGCCCCATTCCTTCCTTCAATCCATACCGCTCCCCCTACGCCGCCAGCAAACGCCTCCTTATAGGCAGGTACCTAACGACTATGATAACTGCTTAAGTGATGGTGTACGGAGCCTTAAAGCTTGGCGCTTTTCTCGTTGGTGTATGGGCTATCGCATGGGCCCTAGCGGCCTTGGTTGCGTCGGCTCCATGGTGGGCCTCGATCCTTCTCATGGTACTTATCGCCGTGCGCCTCAGATAAGCTGGCCTCGACTTCATAGCCTTAGATGAAACGCGTTAACTGCGCATTTCAATCCTCATCCCCCGTTTCTGCTCTATCGAGAAGCACGCTATTCCAAAGTTGATAGGCCGTCCTCTCCGACATAGACAGTCCTTCCCGCTGCACTCACCACCTTCTCTGCAAGTTTCCAGCATTCCAAGATGGCGATGACATCGCCTTTCGTTAGGCTATCGAAAAAGCCCCGCGCTACGGTGATGCGACGAGGGATACCGTCATATTCGAAAGCAAAGTCAGTATCGATCTCTGTGGCATCGCTTACTTCTTGTAAACGAAACGCTTTTTTCAAAAAACGCCGAACCTCCTCAATATGTCCGTTGTGAGTACTTTCCATCGTCTAGATACCCACTTGACTAAGAGAGGTGAGGGGTGAGTGTAACGTTGATGACATTACTCAAAATGAGCGAGTAAGCTAGCCGGATATCGGCCTGCGTCCCTGTAGGATCGGAGTACGAGGCCGACGACCGCATGATCGATTCGGATTATTGCCATAGAGCCAAACTGCTTACAGAGAATGACCCAAATCGGTGATTGACTCAAGCAGTTCTTTTATGGCTCTGTGGCGGAGGGCGCGTTCTGATCAGTCGGCTAATGGATCTAGAACAACGACTTACGGTGAGGAGGCTGGCCATGCCCTATCGCATTTTCATCGATCCGCTTCCCCGTGACTTTACTTCTACTGACCTTGCCGCTTTACTGCAACCGTTTGGCGAGGTTCTATCAGCCGAGATCGCGTATGACTCCCTAGGCTTTTCGTTACGCTTCGGCCATGCCGAGATGCGGTCTGAGGAAGCGGCCAATAACGTCGTGAAACAGCTCGACGGGGAAGTATTTCATGACGCGCCGCTGACTGTAGTTAGGACTGAGGATAGAGGAAGAGCGTTTTGGGATCAACCCGGCATGCATAGGTTGGCATCATAGGCTTGAAGGAGGCGCATTCAGTCTACCGCGTAAGTTGATGGTGCCTTCGGTGTATCCCATGGAAACCGGCCAGTCCAGCAGGCGCGATGGCAGGTATAGGCCCATTGGGTGATAGGGTGCTTTCCATGAATCACATCATCGCCTTCGATGATTTCGCTCAGTGTCGCTATATCCCTGGACGCATTCTCACCCGACGACAATTCGGCAATTAAGTAGGGACGATTTCATGGTGTGGATCAAACCACAGCACGTGAAAAACGTGGTCCATGTGAAAACCAAAAATGCGAAATTCATCGCTCGCTCGGATTCCGGCAATCTGGCAATCTTTACTAATACCGTCGCAGGTTAAATGGGGGTAGGGCGTATACCCCAATCCTACCTTCCCTCCGTGCGGTTTTCCCCCGGTATTCATGACTTCCAGCCAGCTCATTGTCGTAAGGAGGCGAAGCGAATTCATCACCGCTTTCACTTCAGGCTTTTCACAATGGCTCAAACAGTATTCGCTGCCAGCTTTGATGTGAATAAAAGAGACAGTCAGGGGCGTGTGAACGGGCTTTAATGGCGGGGCTGATCGACTATCAAGAGTGAGATGCTGGCTGGGCTGAATTAAATATTTGGGTGGCTTCTTCTTGTGCTTATTTTTTGCCACGGCTCTTTGGCGCGATTGATTTGAAATATTTCTTCATCGAATGTTGAGTAATTTCCGTGTTACACCGGTCGTAGGCTCGACAGCTGCCACGCGCCTCTCGCCACGGTGATTCCTTGTGCGTCATTTCGCGCAAGCTCAGCGCAGAAAATGGCTTATACGCATTCCACACCGATTCAATAAGCTCCTGCTCATCTCCATCAAGAGCGTCCTCTGAAAGCTCTAGGAAATCTGACGGGATAAAATCATTCCCATGGCAGGCAAACACGGGATAGACACTCGGGACAACGGGCCCGTGCGCCCATGCTTCTATTCGGTCTGCAAACAAGGGCCTCTTGCGGAGGGCCAACGACCAGCCCTGAGAATAGTACAGTAGCTTTTGAAGCCTCAGATGGGAAAGTTGATCCGGCTCATCTTCGGCTGCCGCCAGTCGAATAAAATATTTAGCTACATCAATAGCGTCAGCCATATGACCCTCTACGATGACCAGGAATTACAGATCATACTCGATAAATACGGAAGCGGTGAATAAGCGAAATGGTCTGAAATGCGTAGGTTATTTTCGTGTCGTTGCAGACCTTACAGAGATCCTTCTCGCGAGTCAACGGAATAGTTGACCACTGTTAAGCTTACCACGGACGAAGAGAGAGGCACTTCTCACTCTTGGTACCTCGGATGGTACCTACGAAGGGACCTTCTGCCCGCCCAGTTTGTGGCGACATGCTAATTACCTGATTTTTTTGTTTCGGTGGGCCGTGTAGGGTCGAACGTACGGCGCGCTGATAAAGAGTCAGCAAACCACAGCAAGTGACTTTGAAAAATTGCCGCCGAAGTGGGAAACCGCCAACCCTTTTGCCTGTAGCCGGTTCACCAGGCATTCAACCTGGTCACTAAATTGGTCATCTGCCCCTGTCCCACGGTGTAACTATTGGAGACTGCGAGAGAATGTTGGGGTGAGTGACGGGTTTCGAACCCGCGACCTCCGGATCCACAATCCGGCGCTCTAACCAGCTGAGCTACACCCACCACCAGGGGAAACTGAGCGCGTAATAAGCAGGTGCGCCATCTTAACAAATGGAGAAACGGCTTCGCAACAGAGTTACTACCCCCGTGCGTCGAAGGCCGCTTGCATCTCACTTACGATGGCTTCGGAAGCTGTCCTTGGATCAGCGGCGTCTCGAATGGGCCGCCCTACCACTAAATAATCCGCACCGGCCATAATCGCGCTCGTCGGTGTGCTGACGCGAGCATGATCATCGGCACGACTATCAGTCGGTCGGATACCGGGGGTCACGATCAATAAATCCTTGCTGACTTTTTGTCGAATGACCGACGGCTCTTCCCCGGACGCCACCACGCCATCCAACCCGACTTCAGCGGCAAGTTTGGCCCGCGCGGCGACCAGATCAGCCACGCCCCATTGAATGCCCATATCGCGCAAATCGGCGGCGTCGAAATTCGTTAACACCGTGACGGCCAAGAGCTTGAGTCCTGATCCATCGGATGCCACCGGACCTCGCCCCTCGATCGCGGCCTTTAACGCTTTTCGATTGGCGTGCACGGTGATGAAGTCAATGCCCATGGCTGCGGCTCGTGCCGTGGCTCGCTTCACCGTTTCCTCAATATCGAGAAATTTCAGATCCAGAAACACACGTTTCTTGCGCCCAAGAGCGCGCCGTACCATCTCAGGTCCCGCCACCGTATACAGCTCCAGTCCAATCTTAACGAAACTAACGGCATCTCCTACACGATCCAATAGCCGTTCAGCTTCTTCCGCAGACGGCACATCAAGTGCCAGAATCAGACGGTCCTTCGCCTCTACCCTCGCCATGATTGCCCCTCCTCCATCGTGCTTCACCCGACTGCCGAATCCTACAATCCTAGGCATCGGCCCGCACATTATCCATAAACACGTGCTGTAATACTGCTCTTTTTTCAATTGGGCTGCCCAAGTGCTCTGCCCGGCTTTCTTTCGCTTACCAGGCCGCCAACCACACTGGGCTCGTTGACCCTACGGGGGCAGACCGTATGTCCACTCCTTTCGCTCTTTCTTGATCCTTACTCCCCTTCTTCAGTCTCAAGCACCTAACCTGACTGCTCTGCAACCTCTACCCGCTGGGGTGGACATGCTTTCCTTTATTGCGCACGTCCAGCGAGCACATTCCAATTGTGCGCGCTGCGGGAGCAAGAAGGGGAAGCATGACCACCCCCTCCCTTTCCTTCTTGACCCGTTAGAGGCGCCTATGCTACAAAAATAGGCTCTTTTAAACTTTCACGAGGGGTGGACATGCCGGTCATTCACAAGTCAACGATCAAGCGCGCTCGCCAATCCGAAAAGCGCCATCTGCGCAATCGAGCGGCGCTCAGTTCCGTTAAGAATGTGGTGAAAAAAGTAATGGGCGCTGTGGATGAAAAGAATGCCGACCAGGCGAAAACGTATCTTCGCGATGCCACCGCCTCTTTGCACAAAGCAGTCACGAAAGGCTTGCTCAAGCCCAACACAGCTTCCCGTCGCATCTCTCGCCTCGCCGCAAAAGTCAACGCGTTGTCCGCGGCACGGACCTAGTCGTCCGCATCGCTTGCCTCGGCGTCGCCCCCCCTCTTGCTGCTTGCGGCAGCGTGGCGTGGGCGAGTCCTTTCGGCCGCTGCCGCTCAGCCAACCGACAGAGCTCCAGCCCAACGGATTCCAACAATCGCGCAGGCGCCGTTGCACTTGCACCCTTTAGCTTGCTATCGGTCTCGGCGAATAAACGAAATGCCTTTTGCATGTGAGAGTCGGAAAATCGTCCTACGAAGTCCCTAACTTTGAACGGCGGTACGCGTAACATTCGCGCAGCCTCCGATTCTCCTTTTCCCGCTTCGAGAGCCTCCTTCGCTTTCCAAAGTTGCCGGTACTGCCACACCAGCGAGCCGAGTATCCGCAACGGCGCCTCGCCCGTTTCCAAATTCCTCGCAAAAATGCGAAGCACGCGAAGGCGGTCGCCTTCTCCGATGGCCGTCGTCAGATCGAAGACGGAGGCGCCGACCTCCCCTCCCCTCAAGGCTTCGATATCGCTCGGTGTTGCAATCCGGTCGGGCGGCACGTAGGCCGCCAATTTCTCTAATTCTCGTTTGATAAAGGACAACGAATTGCTTCCGGCCAAGTCCCTCATCAGCAGAATAGCGGCATCGTCCAGACGAATGCCCACACGGGAGGCCTCCGCACGAATCCATTGCGCGAGCTGAGGATCAGGCAATGCCCCGCAGTCGATCATGACGGCCCGCTGCTTGAGCGCCTGCGCGAACTTCGTCCGCCCGTCTACCTTGCTTGCGACAAACACCAGGGTGGTTGAATCACACGGCGACGTGAGATAGGGAATTAACAGGTCACCGTCACGAGCCGATAATTTTTCTGCGGCTTTGACAATGATGAGCCGGCGCGACGCGAACACAGGAGCCTCCCCCGCACGCGTGAGGATTTCGGATGCATCGTTCTCGTCGCCATAGAGGACCTCGCAGTTGAAGTCTCCAAGCCCATCCTGTGGGGGAAGGCAGGCTTTTATCGTGGCGACGGCTTGATCTCTCAGCTCGTCCTCTTCGCCGAGAGCAAGATACAGCGGGCCGAGGCCGCTTTTCTTCAAGGCAGTGTGCAATTCATACGATTTCATTGCGAATGCGTTTAGCGGGTAAATCCGCCTGGTATGGGTACCGTCACGCCCCCACCGACTCCGGCCGGCGGCGGAGCCGTACCATAGTTGTCGAGATGGTTCAGAAACCGTGACGCAAGGTCTTGGGCAATGAACTGCCCGGCTTGCTCCAACGCGCGAGTCTGCAGTACGCGATTAAATTGCAAGTCTTTGGTCACAAAGAATTCCGACGATGCCGTAAGCGTTTGAGCGAAGATACTCTGTTGAGTTTTCGTATTCTGGATGGTCGCATGGACGTAGACGGTGACCCGGCTTTCAAGCGTCTGCTGCAGCGTAAAGTTAATGGTCGGGACGATCACCGAAATAATTTGGCCTTTGAGGACGAGGTCACTCGGTCCGGAGCCGGTGATGAGCTGGGCTCCGCTGCCGTGCGCAAACTCCTGCCGCGTATACTGGGCATATTTCGTTTCCAAGTTCGGTTCAGTCGACAAGTTCTGGAAATTGGCAATGGTGACCGTCGGGGCGTCGGCCTTGGGTTTGGTGGGAGCTTCACCTCCAATCGTCGGTCCCTGGCCTGCCACTCTGAACTGGTAGCCACATCCGTTGATCGTTACAAGGAGGACCAGCATTGCCAGTACATGGAAAAGCTCTGAGGACCTGGTCAATTGAGAGGCACTTCGAAAGCCCCGGTGCCACATTGTATGCTGAGTCTTTCGCATTCAGTAGGCGGCTTTCTCTATTTACACCACGAAATTAAGGAGTTTTTTGTCGACGTAGATGACGTTGCGTGGTGACTTGCCTTGCAGCCATTCGGCAACCTTCGCATCTCCACAGGCCTGCTCGACGATCTGCTCTTTGCTCCAATCCGCCGGCACTTCGATTTTGCTCCTGAGTTTTCCGTTGACCTGAATTGGAATGGTAAGTCGATCGCTGAGAAGAAGTGCCGGATCGTACTGAGGCCAACGCTGCGCCGCTACGCTTGGTGTCCCACCCAGCATGTCCCATAATTCCTCGGCCGCATGGGGTGCAAACGGGGCAAGGAGCAGGATCAGCGTCTGCACCGCCTCATGCAGTGCGGCCGCCTCACCGGGCTGAGCCGCGCCGCCGCGTTCGGCTGTGAACTTATACAATCCATTGACGAATTCCATTAAGGCGGCGATCGCCGTATTGAACTGGAACTCTCGCTCGATGTCGTCAGTGACTCGTTTGATCGTTCGATGCGTCAGCCGTCGAAGCTCTTGCACCCTCGCAGGCAGAGCTTCGGCATCATTCGATACGCCGGCCTGCTTGCCCGGGTCGGAATGCAGATCGACCAGTAACCGCCACACACGGCTTAGGAATCGATACGAGCCCTCCACGCCGGAATCGCTCCACTCGAGATCCTTGTCGGGTGGCGCCGCAAACAGCGAGAAGAGTCGGGCCGTATCTGCGCCGTACGTGCTGATCAAATGTTCCGGATCGACCACATTCTTCTTCGACTTGGACATTTTTTCGACACGGCCCTTCTCGACAGGACGCTGACACATCGAGCAATGATAACCGTCCTGCTCCGAGCCCACGACCTCGGATGGAAATAACCATTCATGCACTGGGCAGCGGTAGGTTTCCTTGCAAACCATGCCCTGCGTCAGCAGACTCTGGAACGGCTCGTCGACCTTCGTCAGCCCAAGATCGCGAATCACCTTTGTAAAGAACCGCGCGTACAGCAAATGAAGCACCGCATGTTCGATGCCGCCGACATACTGGTCCACCGCCATCCAGTACCCGGCTGCCTGAGGATCGACAGGCACCCGATCGGCATGCGGAGAGCAGTAGCGCAGGAAATACCACGACGAATCGACGAAGGTGTCCATCGTATCGGTTTCGCGTCGAGCCGGCTTCCCGCATGTGGGGCAGCGCACCTCCACAAAAGACGAGGCTTGTGCCAACGGAGACGCGCCCTTGCCGGTAAACGGAACATCGGTTGGCAGCAGAACCGGAAGATCCGATTCAGGGACCGGTACGACTCCGCAATCGTCGCAATAGATGACAGGAATCGGCGTGCCCCAATATCGTTGTCGGGACACACCCCAATCACGCAAACGGTACTTAATCGTGCGCCGTCCGATCCCTTGCTCTTCAATCGCTTCAGCGATGCGCCTGATTCCCACCGGCGCGGACAAGCCGGAGAAGCGATCGGAATTCACCAAAGAGCTTGCCTCGTCTTGTTCGACATATGCGCGATCGAGATTCGCTTCATCCAGTGTTTTTGCAGGATTCTGAATCACCAGCTTGACGGGGATGCGATATTTACCGGCAAATTCAAAATCGCGTTGGTCGTGCGCCGGGACCGCCATCACCGCGCCGGTGCCGTATTCATACAGCACAAAATTCGCCACCCAAATGGGAATGCGCGTCCCCGTAAAGGGATTCACCGCATAGGCGCCGGTAAACACGCCTTCCTTTTCGCGATCGGCAGCGAGTCGCACGAGACGATCCTGCCGGGACACGCGCTCGACGAACTCGCGGACAGCAGGGGCTTCAGGACGGCCGGCGATCAGATGCTCGACTAACGGTGATTCCGGCGCGACACTCATGAACGTGGCGCCGAAAATGGTGTCCGGTCGCGTGGTGAAAATCCGGACGGCCTTGAGGTCCCGCAACGGCTCGACGAGCGGAAACTCGACCTCTACCCCTTCACTCTTGCCGATCCAGTTGCGCTGCATCGTGAGGACGCGCGCCGGCCAGTGCGTGAGCCGTTCGCAGCCTTGCAAAAGCTCCTCGGCATAGGCGGTGATACGAAAGAACCATTGCTCCAATTCCTTCTGCACCACCACGGAGTCACAGCGCCAGCACCGGCCTTCCTCCACCTGCTCGTTCGCCAAGACCGTTTCACAACTTGGGCACCAGTTCACCGCCGACTGTTTTCGGTAAGCCAGGCCGCGTTCGTACATCTTCAAAAAGAACCACTGATTCCAGCGGTAATATTCCGGCTCGCACGTCGTGACCTCTCGGGACCAATCGTACGACAATCCCATCTGCCGAAGCTGGTTTCGCATGTACGCAATGTTCTCGGTCGTCCACTGATAAGGATGGACCCCCTTCGCAATCGCCGCATTTTCCGCCGGCAAGCCGAAGGAATCCCAGCCCATGGGATGCAGCACATTGAAGCCCCGCATACGCTTGTAGCGAGCGATGACGTCGCCGATGGCATAGTTCCGCACATGACCCATATGAATGCGGCCGGATGGATACGGAAACATTTCCAGGCAATAGTATTTCGGCTTGGCAGGCGTTTCCTGCGCGGCGAAGGTCTTGTGGCGATCCCAATACGTTTGCCACCGCTCTTCGATGCGGCGATGATCGTACGATTGCGGTTCGTTCTGTGTGTTCATGGATATCTCAATAGGACCGGTCCTAACACTCCGTATGAAGCCAAAAACCTTAACACAGACGGGAAACCGCTCACAAGATTAGGCGGATATCAGCAATGGGACAGAATCACTTATTTTCAGGAAGACCACCCAAGCGGATGATACTGGAACCATGCTTGTTAATGACGGCGTCCATGGCGGCAATCGCTTTGGTGGTGCGTTGATCGAAGAGGCTCTCCGTAGCCGGGACGAGATCAGTCAGGGAGAGGCCGACCAACCGGTAGCGCGTGCGGGGCGCCACTAAGGCGCTGAGCGCCGGTTGAATCGCTCTCCACATCGGCGGATCATAGTTGAGGGGTTCAGGGAAATGCCGCTGACGCGCAGTGATAGTGAACGTGGCGTCTTTGAGCTTGATGGTGAAGGCAGCCGCGGCCAGGCCTTGCATGCGCAAGTCGTGGGTCAGCTCGCTTAAAAACCCGCGGACGGTTCGAGTGAGAAACGACAGATCGGCGGTGTCCTCATCAAAGGTCGTCTCATGGCTAAGACTCTTGGGCTCGCGGCCGGCCATCACGGGGTCCCGATCGATGCCCTTTGCCAATTCCTGAAGTGCAGCCAAGCGCGGGCCCCACATTCGTCGCAGTGCCGCCTCAAACACTGGATCGAGGAGGTCCGCAATGGTGCGGATGCCACGTGACTCCAACGCCATAGCGGTCTTGGGCCCGATGCCGGGCAGCGATCTGGCCGCACGGGAGGCGAGAAAGGTGGCTTCGGTTCCCGGCTCGATGATGGCTAAGCCATCCGGCTTGTGACAGTCTGCCGCCACCTTTGCGACCGTCTTGCCGGTGGCGAAGGCAATCGTACAGCGTAGGCCCGTGGCCACAAAGAGTGCGTCCTTCACAGTATGGCCGAACGCACGTGGGTCGGGATAACGCGCTTGCAGCTCGGTCGTATCTGCATAAAATTCGTCGATACTGGTCCATTCCGTCTCTGGAAACAACTGATCAGTGACCTCGCACATTCGTTCGTGCATCCGCCTATAGAGGCCTCGATCAGGAGGAATGAGAATGAGACCAGGACAGAGCCGCAAAGCGTGCACCGTCGGCATGGCGGCCTTGACGCCATATTCACGAACCGGATAACTGGCCGCGATAATAATCCCGCGCGGAGGCGGAGACCCGACCGCGACGAGTTGGCCGGCCAGTGCTGGGTCGGCAACGATCGCCGAGGAGGCGTACATCGCATCGATATCGCCGAATAAGATTCGACGAGGCCAGCGGGGCATCGTGGTCACACACTAATGGTTAGTGAAGGGCAGCGGCATTTGCAGAAAAGACGCCGAGACACCCACACGGGAAACCGTCCCAGGCGGCATGGTTGTCGGCACAAGCTCCCGCAGTGACGCCGCGTTGGTATCCACGGACGCGCGAGGCACTTCACGCAGTTTGCCGAGACATTCGCCGCAGCGATGACGACCGGGACGAATCGTCTTCCGCTGCCGATGATAATCACGGCCACATTCCGTACAGCGCCAGGTGTATTTGGTCAGCGCATGGACGGCCTTGTCCAACGAGTGGCGGATCATGATGCCGAGACCGTCTCGGTTCATGATCGCCATCATTCGATGAAACTCTGGCCCGTGGTTGGGGTGCCGCTTCAGAATATCGTATTGCCACTGGTGAATCATCTCGTGCGCCAGCGTCCCGACAATTTCCTGATCCGGTTGATCCTGAAGCAGCGGAATCGATAACCGAACGATCCGTCGTTCTGCATCGTGCATGCGAGAACCGGTCCAAGGCGCTTTGGGCCCCACATGACTCACAAACATGCCGACCGACGCCGTCAGCCGACGACTCCACACAATTGAGATAGGCCGCAACCGCTCTTGAAAATACCTCGCATTGAGCTCACGCCAGGCGTTTTGTAATCGATCCATCGGCCATGCATCCGAGATCAAAGTCGGCCGCGCTTCCGTGCCTCTTTTGCTGTCTAGTTTCATCGTAAGATTTTGAGCATGCTCGTCTTTGCATCCGCCCCAGCGGCCAGAAGGTCCTCCTTCCCAAGCAAGGCCCGAGGCGAAGCAGGCGCCGCAGACGTACCGTCTGGGTACGTAGAGGACTCTTTCAAGCCGGGAACGAAATTGGGGGCCGTTTTCAGCGTCCTCCGAGAGCTTCGATGATGGCGGCGGCCAACAGCGGCACCATGATCTCGTGATGGCCGGTAAGCGAATACCCACGCCCGCCCTTTTGGGTCGGCCGCTTGACGACGTTCGTCAACGGACGATAGTGCGACAGAAAGTCCATATTGACTGTCGTGAGATTGGTGAGTGGAGAACCCAGATTGCGTCCAAGTGTGACGGTCTTAAGGAACACCTCGGGCAGAATCACCGCAGACCCGAGATTGAGATAGACACCGCCTTCCATCCTGGCCACGACTGCGGCGAGTTTTCTAAAGTCCAACAGGGACCCGGCTCCAATCGATGCGCCGTCCGCCGCCGGATGCATATGAATGATATCCGTCCCCATTGCGACATGGACCGTGATGGGAACCCCAAGCCGCACTCCTGCAGCCAAGAGACTCGTCCGATGATGAGGAAACTCCTTCTTGCGAAGGTTGATATAGGCGCCGACCGCCTCGCCAATCCCCTGCCCCTGTTTTGCTCCGCTGATAATGGCCTCGTTCAGCATGCGGCCCGTCTCTTCTGCCATCCCGAATCGACCCGAGTCGATTTCGGCATCGACTTCCTCCGAGGTGTGCCCCATCATGGCCAGCTCGAAGTCATGAATGATCACCGCACCGTTCATGGCTACGGCCGTCACCACGTCACGCTCCATAAGGTCCACGAGAATCGGATTGAGTCCCACTTTGGTGACGTGCGCGCCCATACCGACAATCACAGGGCGATCGTGCCGCCGTGCCTTCACGATGGCGTGAGCGACCGCGCGCAGGGCTTTGACCCCGAGCATGTCGGGGAGTGTATCGAGAAATGCTTTGAAAGATTCGCCGCGCCGCCACGGGGTTGCGAAATCAGACAGCTGCACTTTGCTGTGGCGCCGACTCAGCGGATAGGTCTTGAGCTTCGAAACATCGATCGGGAGGACCGGCGGCCTGGCCTTCTTACGCTTTTGCAAACAGGCTTTCCTCGATGAGCTCGCACAGCACATGCCCGAGTGTAATGTGGCTTTCTTGGATACGGGCGGTCACCGTAGAAGGGACGACGAAGGCGTATTCGACCAATGTAGTCAGCTTCCCACCTTTGCCGCCGGTCCATCCGACCGTCGTGAGTCCTAACTCGCGCGCTGCTTCCAGTCCCTTGACCACATTCGGCGAATTGCCGCTCGTGCTGATGGCAATCACGACATCGCCTTTCTGGCCGTGGGCTTTGACCTGGCGCGCAAACACGTCCGCAAAGTCGTAATCGTTGGCAATACACGTCATTGCCGCCATGTCGGTCGCAAGCGCAATGGCAGGCAAGGGGCGACGCTCCCGTTTATACCGGCCGACGAATTCCGCGGCAATGTGGGAGGCGTCCGTAGAACTGCCGCCATTTCCGAACAGGAGCACTTTGTGACCTTCACGGAACGCCTGAGCGATGATCTGCGCAACCTGCACGATACGATCGGCATGTTCCTGCACGAAGCGCCGCTTCACGTCGGCACTCTCCTCAAACGCCTGTATGACGTGCTCTTTCATCCGACGGGATTGTAGGCTAGAGAATTTTTAGTGTCAAACAGGCTCGACGTTGAACGGCCGCCTATTTCTTCAGAGGGGACGGCTCTTGCCGCCGCCCGATGACGTTCATTGCAAGTGCAATCATGGACCCGACATCGGAGAGGCTGGCCGGAAGCACGAGAGTATTGCTCGATTTTGCCAGTTCTCCGAATTTGCCGATGTATTGTTCAGCCACACGCAATTGAACCGCTTCATAGCCACCTTGGACCTGCGTCGCTTCCGCGACCTTGCGAAGTCCCTCCGCAGTAGCATGGGCGATGGCCAGAATGGCGGATGCGGCGCCTTCGGCTTCATTGATCTGTTGCTGCTTTTTCGCTTCGGAGGCTTTAATCACTTGCTGTTTCACGCCTTCCGCTTGATTGATGGCGGCATCGCGCTCACCTTCTGAGGTCAAAATGACTGCCCTCTTTTCTCGCTCCGCTCGCATTTGTTTTTCCATCGCGGCCAGCACATCCCGCGGCGGAGTGATGTTCTTAATCTCATATCGCAGGACCTTGATGCCCCACGGCTCGGAGGCTTTGTCCAGTTCGTTGACGACTTGAATATTGATGTTGGTTCGTTCTTCAAACGTCCTATCCAGGTCGATTTTGCCGATTTCGCTTCGAAGCGTCGTCTGTGCCAATTGCGTGATGGCAAATTGGTAATCCGAAATACCATAGGAGGCTCGGTGTGGATCCAATACCTTTAGATAGAGCACTCCATCGACACCCACCTGCACATTATCGCGGGTGATACAGATCTGCTCCGGAATATCGATGGCGGTTTCTTTCAAGGAGTGTTTGTAACGAACCACGTCGAGGAACGGCACCAGGATATGAAAGCCGGCATTGAGCGTCGTGTGGTACTTCCCGAGTCGCTCGACTACAAAAGCGCTCTGCTGCGGGACGACCCGAGCCGTTTTAGCAATCACCACGACGACGAGAAAGGCGAGCACGACCGCGACAAATAAGCCACCCGACATAGCCGTGTCCTCCATGGTATTCCTTCCTCAGGCTTCTGAAAAATAACATTCCATTGCGTTCTCGCCTCATCAAAGTCTTGAACGACGCCCATAAGGCTACGCCTTCGGCTTCGATTTCCCCCGCGGGCTTGTGGGCTGCCGTTTTGAGTGTTTTACAACCATCTCTTTATCTGTCATCTGAGGTTATCAAGAGGGTGAGCCCATCCACCCGTTCCACTCGCGCGCGATGTCCCTTCGTCAGCATAGTATGTCCGGCATTCCGTGCGCTCCATGTAGTCCCGCGCAATTCCACCTTGCCAAGAGCACCGGCCGGCAGGTCTTCCGTCAGGACGGCCGTTTCACCGACCATTGAGTCCACATCCTGCCCAACAGGCTCATGGGCCTTCATCCACACGAGAAGTGAATTCCGAAAGAGGAACAGCGAGATAAGAGACAGGATCGAGAACAGGAGCCACTGCAGCCATGCCGTGTTGAGCCACTCCAGTCCGGCAAGGACGCCTACAATCAGCGCCGCCAGTCCGAAAAAGAGGATATAGAAGCCGCCAGGCGTCGCCATTTCGGCGGCCAAGAGCATTAAACCCAATAACAGCCAGCTCCACCACACCATTGACGAACCCCGCGCACTGCAGAGCGTAAAGGGCTTTACCTAGCCTGTCAAGAAAAGGCCCTGAAGAAGGCCAAAGGGCTCGCACAGGGCCGCCATAAGCACGCTATCGCAAAAATTGCCATGGCACAGGGTCCGCATGCGTGCTAGTCTTTACGCTATTGAATCAGTACTGAGCAACTTTTCAGGCATCGGTGGTCGCCATGCATATCCTCATTCTTGATGCCGATCCCATCGTGCTCACTGCCCTCGCCGACACAGTGCGACGCAGACTCCCTGGCGTCGAGGTATATGCCGCCTCCTCCTTGCACGCCGGTCTTAAAAAGCTCGCCCATGCCCATTGCGATGTCATCGTGAGCGATGCACGCTTGCCTGATGCGCCCGGTGTCGCATGCATCTCCATCCTTCGACAACGGCACCCTGATATACCGATTATCTTGATGTCGGCCGAACTGGGCCAGGATCTCATGGCCTATGCCACATTGAGCGAAGTCTACTTTTTCCTTCATAAACCTATTGAGCCCAATGTCTTGATGGCCATGCTGAATCGGGTCATTGAGCAAAGCAGATTCGATTGGCAAACTCATCAGCTCACTCGGAAAGCAAATCGCCATACCAAACGCGCTCGAAAAGCGATAGCGTATGCTCGTCTCCTGCTCGAAGCGAAGGAGCGTATGTTGATCCGGCGTCAGGAGGTGCTTGCCGAGTCGGAGCACATGCGAAACCGACTCGCAAAGACACTTGAAAGCTTTCGACATGGGGTCTTGGCACTCGATCGGGCCTGGCGGATCGCATGGGTCAATGGATCTGTACCACACGTCTTTCGGTTGAAGGGGCGGGACGAGTTACTCGGCAAAGGGCTGTGGGAAGAATATTTCGATCTGGTCGGTTCGCAATTTGAACAGGAATGTCAGCGTGCGGTTCGAGAACAGCTTCCCATTCACTTCCAAGCTCGCTTTGCAGGGGAAGATCAGTGGTACGATGTTGATGCGATTCCACATGAAGATGGCCTGTCCGTCTTTCTTCTATGCGCCGCGATCAGACAACCACCGAGTTCGGCGCGCCGTGAGGAGAATGCAGCGGCCTCATTGAACGTCCCCCGTCCCTTATCCAGTGATCATGAAGGTACGGCGGCAATTGATAGAGATCAACGACAAGAGGAAGGCCATCGCCGCTCGTTAAGATGGGATCGCGTCTCCGAGCAGGTCCTCATGGCTCGAGAGGATGAGCGGGCTCGTATCACGCGCGATCTTCATGATGATCTTGGTCAACTCTTGATGGCCCTGAAGATGGATCTGGCATGGTTAGACGCTCGTTTGCCGCAAGAACAATTGCCGGCCCTGTTAAAGGTTCGCTTCATGACCCATCTCGTGGATCGCATCACAGACACGATTCAGCGGATCTGCAGTGAGCTGCGGCCCGAAATTCTAGATGACCTCGACCTGGCGGCGGCGATTCAGTGGCAAGCCTCAATCTTTGAGCATCGTGCCGGCCTTCGATGTATCGTCTCGATCAAGGACATCGACCGAATCGATGGTGAACTATCAACGGGCCTATTTCGGATTGTTCAGCAGCTGCTGACCAATGTCGCCTTCCAGGCGAGAGCCAGCGTCGTCTGCGTGACTCTGAAGAAAGAGGCAGGCTCGCTCATCCTGGAGGTCAGCGACAACGGCCGCGGCTTGAGGGACAGCGACACGCCACCCACATCTCACAACCTCTTGAGCCTGAGAGAGCGCGTCATGCTGCTGCGCGGCGAACTGACGATCAACGGGATGCCGGGGCAGGGCAGCAGTGTGTGCGTGAAGATACCTACGATTGGACCATCTACTGATCTGTCTAGTGGAATATAAAGAGGGTCGAGCCGTTACGGTGAGGCTAATAACGACCAGGGTGTACGCTAGGCATGCGCTCCATTGCTCTGATGGTATGCCGCGATTGCATGATCCCAAGCGATCAGTTGGCTCGGATTCCAGTTTGTCACATTCTCCACCGTAACTAAATATCCGGTGCACAAATAGGCATAAATCTTCGCGGGATCAACATTTGCTACAAACAGTGTTGATGAAATGATGCGTCTGACCTCTCCTTCAGTGACAGTGTCGTGGCTATAATCACCCGAGGTGGGAACATGTACCGCCCCCATTTGAATGATCACGTCAATGCTGGCGAGTTCAAGATCGTTGACGTGACGCTCTAGAGTCGGTCGCTGCCAGGTGGGTCTCCTGGATATTTCCCGGTCGCTGCCCACAGCCATTGATCGCTTCTCCCCGTCGTTAGTTCCATTACGGCTAAAAGCCGGAAAAGCTTGAGTGGTTAATGAATCCAAGCGGCGTCTGCCGGTCTCTACCCATCTTCAGACGTCAATGAGTTCAAGGAACAGTCGGACTCTAGGCGTCAGGCATGGGTGAACCGGCTTATTTCTAGGCTACTTCCGTCAACCTAGACGACTTCGATCATGCCACCCTGGATGGCCGCTTTCAGCAATTGAGCGGTATTGGTGACACGGATCTTCTTCATCATGGTGGCGCGATGGGCTTCGACAGTTTTAATGCTGATCTTTAGACGAACGGCCATCTCCTGATTCTTCAGTCCCAACCAGATGAGTTGTAAAATTTCCTGTTCTCGACTGGTGAACTCTTCCGGCCGACGGCGCTTCCGGTCGTTCCGTTGGACGAGTTGGTGTTTCATATATCCTCCGCTGTCTATTGTTTATCTGTCCCGGGGTATAAATACTGTCGGCAATCGTAAGACTCGAATGTGGGATGATGGCAGGAATGAATAGACGAATCGTCAGGATAGATAGAGGCGAATGGCCCACCAGGTGTGTTATACAACTGGCTACGTGCGCACCGGAACACGACGCGATGAAGGAGTATGATGACCAAGACAATTTTATTAGCAGAGGACGGCAGAGAAACGCAGGCGGTAGTTAGACAGATTCTAGAAGGCGAAGGGTTTACGGTTCAGGCGGTTGCGAACGGGAAAGACGCCGTCGATGCGCTCACCGACGGCATGTTCCACGCGGCCATTCTTGACTTAGGTCTACCTGAGGTGTCCGGCCTTGAAGTCCTGCGGCACCTCAGAGCCGAAGGAATGAAACTTCCAGTCATTGTCATTAGCGGTCGTCAAGACCAAGCCCTGACGGCTGTCAACGAGGGTGCACAGGGCTATCTCGTGAAACCGTTCACCTTTGAAGCATTGCGAGAACAGATCGGGCGTTGGGTGCTGTGATCCTACCGCGATCACCGATGAGGGACTTCAAGATCACCTCTCAGCCGATGCTCCTCTTGATTTAACAAGACTAGATGCAAAGCAGGCGACTCCTACCCTATGAAAGACGATATTATCGGATGCGATCGGTCTTTGGTCGTTTCCGCCGTCCGACAGCGCGACCCGATGTGGACGACTTCTCTGCTGGTGAGTCGCGCTCTGCACGATCCCGCTCCGTTGAACTACCTCGTCCCACTTTATTCCCTGGCGAACCAAACGGATTATATTTCTCCTCTTCCATCCTGCCATAGCCTCCCTAATGGATTATTTCGTCGACAAAGTCACGGCATTATAGCCATCTCTTCTGTAGAGGCACAGTGGGTTTAACACGTAGCAGTAAGAGCCCGACCGTTTGTATCAATTTTTGACACGCCGCGCTATCTTTTCTGATACAACCACGGTTTTTCGTCATGGCCGTCCAGCTCCTCTCAGCTGAGAAAACCGCTTTCCTCCTATAATTCGCGATCCTTACCATAAAAGATGCTCCCGTTATGTCGGGCCTTGTATTTGCTTTCCGAACATCCAGAGTTTTATCCCCGGAGGGGCGGCCCTTATGGGTAGATGGAGATGAGGGTGACGTTGGAGACGCGAGCAGAAGAGTCGAGAGAACATCGTGCCAGGAGGCTGATGAAAAGCATCATTGCGAACAGTGCCGAAGCCTATGGAATGCTCGATGCGCTGTATGTCGAGTTGAAAGTCGGGGGAGACTTTTTCCGTGGTCGGAAAATGCCCCCTGAAGTCGATGAGGTCATACGCTATGAGCTGGTCGGATATATTACCGCGCTCGCCGCCGTCCTCCTTCGATGTGCACCACGAGAGGCACATGAAGCGGATTCAACTGTGGCGTACCTTGAAACGCTTGTGTTTCTTCCGGAATGGCAGGCGGCACGGCCTGCATATCGAAGATATGTGGATCGCTTTCATCATGCCAACCCAGCGGATTCTGCCGTGAGGCCTCGTCACAAGGTACTGCTGATCCTGTTTCGTGAGACGGTCATTGATGTTTGGGGCGTCTCGCCGGAATTATTGGAGCAGGATGCCGTTGTCCAAAGATACCGTGAGGCATTCACTGCATTGCACGAAAGGGTAGCAAGCAGGCTCCTGACCGAAATATCCGGAAATGCAAACGCTAGGCATGGTCATCTCCCGCCTTCTCTTTGAAACTTTGGCAGACCATGGTCTGCTATACTTCTGCTTGCTATGTTGCCTGACCAGGAACCGTCGGCACGAGACCGCCGTCATCACTTTCGGATGACCATTGTGGTGCCTGTCAGTATTCAGCTGCAGACGGATACCGAAGAAAGTGTCCTCACTGAACAATCAATCAACATTAGCGGCGGGGGTATCGGGTTCGCGTCCGATGTCGCACACAATCCTGGAGAGATTCTCACCATTACGCTCCGGCTACATGAACAGCTCCTCCTCGTAGTCCATGCCGAGGTGTTGAGGAAAGAGCCGCAACCTCATCGAGCCCAAAGGTTTCGTATACATGCTCGCTTCATTCAAATATCCGAACAGGAGCGCGAGCTCCTGATCAGGCATATCATGCGCTTGCAACGTGAACGCCTCCATGGACATTATTCCGCCTAACGGTGATGTCGATGGTTCGACGTGTCCTAACGACTAAGCTTTCGGGGGACTTCGCACTCTTTTGACCACATCCCATCGAGTGTTGTCCACACGAGCGCCAGCCACTTTAGCCGTCAGCCTCCTCTACTAATCCGACGCACTACGTGAACGACAGATGGTAATAGATAATAGCCTAAGACGGAGCTCGCCACTCCGAAGAGAAGGCCGGGTATTCCCCCGAGGAAGACTCCGGCGATAGGAAAAGTGAAAATGATGAGGATCATAACAATGGCGAGGCGTTTATGGGCTTCATAGAAGTCCCTCCGCGTATCGCTTGAACGCGAACGGTTGAAGACGCGCTCAGGATGAGCTCCATGGTCGCCCACAGCCGGCTGGGCCCCGCACGTGGGACAAGCAGCATGCTGGCTTAAGTCAAGCACTCGCTGGCAACGATGACAAACGGTTGCACGATGACGCTTTTTAGCCATTGCGTCTCTTATTCCTGGCCATTATGCCACTCAGTATCTCATGTGAGAACTTAACCATTTCCACCTGTCCGCCGCCGATTCGCCGATGTGCAACATACGGTATTTCGGTACTCGCCGTCTGGGCTATCGAGTTGTCCAACTATTTCATAGACGCCGGAAATCCTCCCACCTGTCGATTTTGGGGACTTCCGAACCGGATGGCAACTTTGGTATGACATTGACTGGCCCGAGTCAATTCATACCGGCGTTGTCCACTTCAATTAGAGGAGCGGACCATTTTTAGAAGTTCTGCTATCCTTCATGAAACCGACGCCATCGAGAAACCGGAGGAATAATGTACGAAGCCTATGCCGCCATGCTGGTCGGCATTGTGTCCGCAGCTGCCGCTATTGCCGCCTTGATGGGCAGTCGGCACTTATCACCACTGCCCTATACGGCTCTTCATCTCACTGCCACGCTTTTTATGATCATGCTGGTGACATTCGGTTATGAAGCGGTTCCTCCGACGGCTCGCATTGCACCAGCTTACATTTCCAGACTGATTTATCTCGGTGTCAGTTCCACCATGTTCCTAAATACCATGCTTGTCCATGCCTTTATCAACCGATCAAAAGGCAGCCGTTCATTCCATTCGACTGTCTTTTGAGTATGCAGGCCTGCTGCTTAAACGTGCTCTCTCATCCTTTAGGTGCACCCAACACAGTCCGACCGCTCCTCTCGAATGATTTTCTCGCACAATGTTTACGGGTATTACTATTGGGACACGAGGAAGAGGGATACCCAATGGCTATTGAATCTAGGCAGAACGAGCGGCGCGCTGAACAGTACTACTCGGCCCATGAGCTTATCTTCATTGATCCACTCGATATGGCAAATATCGAACGCGCCGTTGCGGCTGGGGCCGGATCCGTCGACCAATACGAACCTACAGGCTCAGAGCAGCTCGACGAAATACAAGTTCGCACCATGATTACAGAGGCGTTGATCGCCGCCAACGTGGATCCGGCCAAAGTCTATGCTTTTCTTACCATTGGCTGTTTGGTCACGGTGGACAATGCCTCCCGCCTCACGGGCACGCAAGTGGCTGAATGGGAAAAGGCGGTCCAAGACTATCGCCGACACCATTGTGGCCATGCTTAATGCGCATCCGTGGGATTCCTTTTAGTGCCATAGATTTGTTGTCGTGAGTGCACCTGGCTAATGCGAGGATATGTCCGAGCGACGTACAGCAGAGCCCCAAATCGATCACATCCATCCAGCGCTTTCACGACTTCTTCAGCTTGTTCAACCGTAGCCATCTGCACAAAACCATAATTCATGGAAGCGCCGTAGGCATCGCAGACTACACGCGCTGACTGGACACTGCCATATGAAGCGCATAGGTCGCTACCTGAGTCGATGTCATCCAGCTCAGCAAGCCATCTCAGCGCAGCATCATATGCATAGCGCCTCCTAATCTAGACAGATAGTGGGACTATCCTCGTCTTTTTACGTCGCAGCCTCAACCTCTTCATAGGGGTAGGACTTGCGGCTAAAGAGCAGAGCTCCTATTTTCTAAACATCAATAGATCACGCCAGACCACGCCGCCTCACTGATATACATCAAGGGCGAGGGGGTCTTTTCAAAGACAGACAGAATCATAAGTGTATGATTTTACTATTCAACTATTCATTTCTCTCGTTTCAGACTTCGTGATAAGCTATCTGCGTTTGGGTTGTGGGTTCGATCCAAACGCTGCCTTCTTCTCGCTGAGGGGACCCCCTCATTCGAGGAGATCAGGGGGAGGCGATGTGGCCATCGCCTCCCTTTTTTTTGGCCCGAGGGTCCGGCCTTCTTCTACTTCTCACACCCAAAAGGCGTGATAACCGGTTGAATCCAGGACATTTTAAAAGCGACAACCTTCCGGCACAACGGTATCCCAGGATAAAACGTCTCGAACGGATAGGCATCCAGGGTCTAATTGAAGCATTCAATAAAGGCGCTCTCTGGATTGGCTGGGTCAATGGTGGTGGAGCGCAATTATATGGCTCACACACCTGGGTAAAAATCCGCCACCGATGAGGGCCGTTGTCTTAGCCGAGTCAGATGTGGCGATGTTCCTGGGATCCCAGTCACTGCCTGAGCCTATTGCTCGATGCCCGCGGCCATCTATGAACGTTTGACTTACGGCCCCGTCAGAATGATGTTTTAGTTGAAGGGAGCTGAGTATCGGCGATTTGGCCTGCCCATGTGAGTTGATGACAGGTACCGGAGATCGAAAACAATGGCAGGGCTGAAAAGGAGAGACCATATACCATCGGCAGCTTTCGTACGTCCGTACGGTTTCGCTTCGCGCAGATCGTGCATGAGTTCTTTGTTGCTTCGCGTTCTTAAATGCGACGTGACTATGAGCACGCCTGATGGTTGAAGCGCACCATGCTCCGAATGGGCCGTGTGAAAAAATGAACTGAAGATGGATCGGAAGAGATGAGTGGGGATGAAAGGAAAATCCAAGGAGGCGACGTGGCCGTCGCCTCCCGGATAAGTGGCCTACTTCTTCTTGGCCCCTTTCTTTGCGGGCTTCTTCGCTGCTGCTTTCTTCGTCGCCATTGGAACTCCACCCCCTTTCAGTTTTACGAAATTTAATCCAATGTCATGTTTGATATAGCAGAGATTGAGCGGCTAGTAAAATTTTTCTTCTCTTTTTTTTACTTTTGTCTCAATCGAGCATTATTGTATCCCTCGGTGTTACACCTATCGCATGCCGTACTAATGACTGAACCGGTCAAGACAGCTTCTCGGCAGATTTCTGCGTGTCATCACAACCCGAAGCAATAATCCACAAATCGCCGTCCGTGATTCAGGCATAGCCCTGGCCCTGCTTGAACTCGTCCATGCTAGGCAGAATGCTGCCGGATAATCGGCTTGTTGCCGAAGCAACCGTTTCTCCGAGACGGCACACAAGGTGTCTCATTGTTTCACGTTGCACTGTGTCAGAAACACCGATCGATGTTGAGGGAAGTGGACTGAGCATAGTTTATTGAGCCATTCCGCCCACCACACGCCTGGTCCAAAGTCTGCTATACGGATGAAGAGTCGATTTGTTGGAGGTCAACACATGACAATATGGATAATACTCGCCTGCGCCTTCACCTATGTTATATCGTGGGCCTGGCTGTTCACCCGGGTGAGTCAGCACACTGCACAGGTCTCAGAGAAGAAACAGATCGCTGCCTATGAAGAGGCGGTTTAGGCCGCCTCTATCGAGGGGGAATCCCGAGTGCTACCCTAGAGCGCCTATCAGCAACTCTCCTCCAAGGCACCGAGTTGGATAAGCACTATGTTTCAAGAATGTTGCGGCGGGGCGGATTATCTTTCGAGATACAAGAGTATCTATTCTGATCCACACTCAATGGGTTGAATACTTCCTTCTGGTCATAGCGAGATAATCAGCCTTCAACCCGACAGCCTCAGGTATTTCATCCGTCCTCCATGTAGCCGAGTTAGGCCAAGCCTGACCGTGACAAAAAAGGAAACGTGGAATGGCAGGACCAGACCCCTCGGTCGATCCTGAAAGATGGTCAACGCGAACATTGCCGGCTCGCATGCTCTAGAGCTTCTGAAGATCTGATCCCCTAAAAATCCGACCACATTGGCTCGCGATGCATCGATTGATCGAGACGGATTCGGATGTTATAGTCAGCTCGCTATGGCCATCGACAGTTCTACCAAAGCACTGCTGATCGCGGTCACGGATGATGCTTCGGCGGCGGTCTATTCCATCAACCGGTTGAAGCCTGAATTACTGTGCTTTTTCGTGCCGGAATCGGTGAAAAGCCTGATCGAGGCATCGATCCAGCCCCACATTGCACAGATGCCGAAACGATGGGATTGGGTGGTGACGACGGACGCGTCGCGGTTGATGTCCTCATACCAAGCGCTGGCCCGAACGCTTCCCGATCTGCTGCAGACCTGGGACGTGAAGAGTGGCGAACTGGTGATGGATCTTACCGGCGCTACCCCGGCGATGACGGGAGCCATGACCCTCGCCGCCACACCTTATTGCTCCCGGATCGTCACCCTCTGTTCAAGTGAAACCGCTTCGAGCGACGAAGAACGAATTGCTGTTGCAGGCCATGAACGGCTTTGGATTCAGGGCAATCCCTGGGATGAGGCGGCTGCATCGGCTCGTCGCGATGGATGCGATCTGTTTAACCGAGGCGCTTTTGTCCCCTCCGCAGCCGTATTCCGCCAACTTGAATTGCGGGTGAGCGGTGGACAGAAGCCTTTATATCGAGCCTTGGCAGACCTCGCCGAGGGCTACGGATTGTGGGAGCGTTTTCAGCACCGCGCGGCGTGGGACAAACTGAAGACGTCGCTGAAAGCACTCGAAATGGCGTCCATCTGGGGTGGTCCGCCGGAACTCAAAAGCCTTCTGCCACACTTGAAACTGAATATCAGCTTTCTGGAGAAAATTATTTTAGATCCCGGAGATGTCAAGGAAGCGGTGGCATACGATCTCCTGGCCAATGCCAGGCGGAGAGCCGAGATCGATCACCACATCGAAGCCGCAGTAATGACTCTGCTTCGAGCGCTGGAAGCGGTCGCCCAACATCGTCTGTGGAAGCACCATCGCATCAAAAGCTGGGACGTGCAGCCCGAGCAACTGCCGCAGGCACTTCAGGAGAATTGTCAGACCTGCTGGCTCGATGATGTCGATGGCAAGTACAAGTTACCGCTGCTTGGCCAGTTTCGAGCGTTGGCTGGCCTTGGCGACACGATCGGACAGGCCTATCTCGCTCAATGGGCCAAGATGAAGCCGTTAATGGACGCCGCGAACCATGCGGTCCTGGGTCACGGATTCGAACCGATCAAGGCCGAACGGTTTCACCAATTGTATGAGATCGTCATCAAAATTACCTCCATCAGCGATGGCTCGCTGCCGAAATTCCCCGTCTTAGCTCTGTGATCACCGTTACTGATCAGCGCTTCAGCACCAGGCTGCGGTCAGGACATACGACGGACCGTTGAGACTACGTTTCACGACATGGACATCATCATTTACTATGAAGACACTGATTGCGGCGGGGTTGTGTACTATGCCAATTACCTCAAATATTTCGAGCGCGCGAGGACGCAGTATTTGAAAGATCGAGGGATTTCAGTCTCAGAACTCCTGCAGGATGGGACACAATTCATGGTGACTCATGTGGAAGTGCACTATCGTTCACCCGCTCGCTACGGCGATGTGCTGGCGGTTGAGACGAATGTGGCGGACCGCAGTAAGACAACGTTGACGTTCTCGCATACGATTCGTGAGCGGACAAGCCGAAGGATCGTAGTTCAAGGATCGGCGACACTCGCCGCCGTCACTCTCGAGGGGAAACTCAGACGGTTGCCGCAACCATTACTGGACATGCCCGAACAGCCCGGGACCTCGCCATGTGAAACACCGGGACAATCGGGTGCCTACCCAGTCGCGCTTGGTCGGGGCAAGCAGTTAGGATAAGACGAATGGACAAACTCGGCACATGGCTGGCGATCTCTGCAGTGGCGGTAGGATTTGTCGTCCTGGCGTGGCTTTTATTCGCGGAGAATCCCAAAGACGGCAAGAAAAAGAAGACCAAAAAATAGCTTATGAATGGGTGCCGGTGTGCTCTTGTGGAAAGATGTCCGGATAGTGCTCTATGCCACATTCAGGACAAAGCCCGTGACTGAAGTCGGCTTGTGAGTTCGCTGCAATATAGACCTCGATCTGTTTCCAATATCCCTTGTCATCCCGAATCTTTTTACAATAGGAACAGATCGGCAATAACCCGCGCAGCGCTTTCACCTCCTCTTCGACACGCTTTCTCGTCAACGACAAGACGACCGTGAGCCATATAATAAAAATCGTGATCCCGAGATTGGCAAGACCCAACCACGGCAGCCCTGGCGGAGACAGGAAGAAACCAACGATAGCACACACCGTGCAACTTGCCGCCACAAGCACGACTAACGAAGCTTCATGTCGAGTCGACCACAGTGCGATCCATGCAACTGGCGCCACATACAAGAGGCCGTCAGCAAAACCCTTGGGGATCAAGAGATCAACGATGAAGACGCCGACTGCTACGCATAGGATCGGAGCCAGTTTAAGGGCGGTCGCAGCCTTTCCTGGCGGGTGCGGCTGATCCTTGTCTTGATTCGCGCCGTGTCCGAATTCTTCCTTCAGTCCCGTGATGGCGTTCAAAGTATTCCTTTAGGTCTTCGACCGACAAAAGACCGGGTCTAATTGGAAAAAAGTATAGGTCGTTAACGTTCTTTACGGTATCAGACGAATTCCTACGTTATGATATGGAAGTATTATTGTAGGTTGAGCAGGTCGATCACATTGAGGCGGTCCACGAATATCTGAGCCACTATCCTGCCGTAGATATCGGTCGCTTTTGGAATCATCGTCACCTGTCCCTGGTGTAGCAGCATCTCGAGGCGACGCGTCGCTTCAAATCCACCGGGATCAGAGCGCTCGGCAGCATTGAAGCCTTGAATACGGATTCGTTCGGAACCATATGCGAAGGTATCCCCATCGATGACGTGGATACGCGACGAATCTAAGGTCTGCTCCCGCTGTCCTAGAGTTGCGCGTGAATTGTTGAGATGCGTGAGACCTCGCCCTATGGCCCGCCGTGCGTTCGTCTGGCGCAATGAATTGATCCCATGGGGTCTTCGTGTACGGACCTGTGAAAACCCGACGGCCGGCGTCTTGGGCACTGCCGCGGCCGTCATGCGAGCCCCAGGCGTTACATCACATTTCTTGGACGAGCTCTTGCTCGCAACCGCGGGGGCCGCGACACCAACAAGCAATCCGCACAGCAACACGACGAATCCTGTCGAGACTGCACGTCGCCTCTGATCCTTCATACGTCTCACGCCATCCTCTCTATCAAGACCATCCATGGACGTAATGATTTGCAAGACTCATGCGCACTCTGTTGACAAAGCAAAAATGCGCGTGCTGAAATGGCTTCAACGTTTCAGGAAGGAGCAGATTTATGGATATGTTTGGAAAAGTTGGATTAGTCGAGATTCCCGTTCTGATCGCGCCGGATCAAAAATCCTGGCTCGATCGTATGATTACAGAAGGGAAAATCGCAATCCCCCCGGGAGGGACCTTAGAGAGGGGTTCTCTCTACTCCATGTTCATCCGCATGTTGCTGCATAACGCGATGGAAGAACAGAAGCGGCAAGAAGCGTTGGACGCGGAGGACGAAGACGACGAGTAGTCGAGCAGAGCGTATCTCCACGGACCTTGACCGTATCCATCCGGATACGGTCAGAGTTTACAGTGCTCGAAATACGGCATAGGCGCTCGTGAGCGTCTGTGCTAAATCGCGCGAAGTATGGGCGGTCGACAAGAAGGCGGCTTCGAACTGAGAGGGAGCCAAGTAAACACCCTTGCTGAGCATGCGATGAAAATACTTCGCATAGCGCTGCGTGTCGGACTGCTTCGCCGACGCAAAATCGACCACGGGTTCTTTGGTAAAGAAGGCTCCCATCATCGACCCTACCCGCGTTTGTGTGAGCGGCACGCCGGCCTTTTTCGCGCGTTCTCCCAGCCCTTCGGCGAAGATGGACGCTTGCTCTTCTAACCGACGATAGACGCCGACAGCCCTCAGCTGCTTCAGCGTCGCAATGCCGGCCGTCACAGCTAATGGGTTCCCTGACAGCGTTCCCGCTTGATAGACCGGCCCAGCCGGAGCGACCTGTTGCATGAGCTCCCGTGCCCCGCCATACGCGCCAACAGGCAATCCACCGCCAATGATTTTCCCGAGACAGGTCAAGTCGGGTTCGATGCCGTAGACCGCTTGAGCACCCCCGTAGTGCACTCGGAACCCGGTAATGACTTCATCAAAAATGAGCACCATGTCGTGCTCGCGTGTGAGCGCCCGCAGCATCGGCAGAAATTCGTCATGCGGGGGCACGACGCCCATATTGCCGGCCACTGGCTCTACAATCACACAGGCTAATTTGTCTGCATGGGCCTCGATCAATTTCTTGACGCGATTCACATCGTTATATGGAGCGGTCAATGTATGGCGGGTAAAGTCCGAGGGAACACCCGGGGAATCCGGCAGGCCCAATGTCGCTACACCGGAGCCGGCTTTGGCGAGAAGATAATCGGCATGTCCGTGATAACATCCTTCAAATTTCAAAACGCCATCGCGCTTGGTGTGTGCGCGCGCCACCCGAATGGCGCTCATGATGGCTTCGGTTCCAGAATTGACCAGCCGTACTTGCTTCATGGATGGCACGGCTTCCGTGACCAACTGCGCGAGTCTGACCTCTAGCTCCGTCGGCGCACCATAGCTTGTTCCATTTGCCGCGGCCCTCGTGATTGCTTGAACGACGGGCGCGGGCGCATGGCCAAGGATCATCGGACCCCATGAAAGGACGTAGTCGATGAAGCTATTACCATCGACATCATACAGGCGTGCCCCCTTCGCGCGTCTGATAAAGAGAGGGTGGCCGCCGACCGACCGAAACGCACGGACAGGACTATTGACCCCGCCGGGTATTAGCTGCTGCGCAGCGGTAAAGAGCTTCTTGGAAGTGGTCGTCTTCATAAAAACCGGTGAACCGTACCATGGGGTCGACAAACCGGTCAAGACGATGCGGCCGAGCTTTCATTTTTTAATGATTGGAATCAGCCAGTCTTTTCTCTTCGATTTGTTGTGTTCTTCAAGGGCGAACAGAACGTGAAATGGGATTTCGGGACGCAGGTCCTGCTCAGTTGCCCATACTTTCCCGCTTTCCTCCAGGATTTTAATGAATGTCTCATATTCGTCATCGTGGTCCGGCAAGACTTGATCGGCTTCCGTGATGATGAAGAGATATCCCGGGGCAGGCAGCCATTGCAGGTCCGTCAAGCAATCCTCAAGCGCATCCCAATTTTTTTCGAAATAGGAGGGAAAGTTTAAGACGCGGGGGAACTCGCCGAGCAGGCCGGCCTTCGTACGGCATTTCCGGCCATGAAACTCTTTCAGGACAAACCCGGGGGGCGGCGTGATGGAGTCTTTATAGGACTGCCCTTTCTTCAGCACGAGCAATTCTACATATGGAGGTTGTGTGGACCGCAGATGGTCAATACCCATTGGATGCCTCAATTCATAGGGATAAAGGTGACGTAATGATCGCCGGTGTAATACGCCTTGCCCGTCCGTTGCTCGATCACCAATCGTTCCGGCCCGCGACTGCGGCCAGCGATCCTTGGATTCACATCGTATTCACGATAGTGGCCGGGGGGCAGTATCCGTTCACGGTTATGAAATGTCCTTCCACCGGCATACCCTGGCAGTGGTTCGCCATGTCGCTTTTGAACCGCCTCGAGGATCTCTTGGGCCTTGAGCGGCGGAACGCCTACAAGAGGTCGCGCTGATCGTTCGGCAGTCGAAGCCTCCGGCAAAGGGGGCGCGGCAAGAACAGTCCACGAACTCGATCCATTACTCCGGTATGAAGTCTGAAAATGGGCCTGTCCTGAACGGGACGGTTCGGCTGAAACACTGATCGAAAGAACGACCAAAACGAGGGAGGCCACTACGGAGAGGACGGTTCGCATCAATCGTCTGCTCCCGACCATGGAAGGCACCGGCAAAACGGAGGGACGGTACCATGCAGCCCCGTTCAAGGCAAGGTGGATCTCAGTCGAATGCGGAGAAAATACGCGTTGCATTGCGACCCCGGTATACCTTTGTTAGAATGGCCGCCGCGCTTCTGTGAGTTGCGCCGGAATGCGAAACGCAAAAATCGTCTGCACCATAGGCCCCGCGAGTGAATCGCCGGAGCTTCTTGACCGCCTGATTCAGAGCGGCATGAATGCGGCCCGGCTCAATTTTTCCCATGGTTCCCAGGACTCTCATGCCCGTGCCATTCACGCTATTCGCAAAGCGGCCGAACGGCATGACACGCCGGTGGCCATTATCCAGGACCTCCAGGGGCCGCGCATTCGCATCGGGAATCTGCCCGGGGATGCCGTAGAAATCCATACCGACCAGGCCGTTCTGCTCGTCATCGAGCCTCCGATGAAAGGCACGGGCGTCGCCAACCATACTCTCGAGATTCCGGTCACCTATCCCCATCTCGCTCAGGATGTGAAGCCCGGCGCACGCATTCTCATCGACGATGGTCTCATCGAACTCACTGTCCAGCGGATCTTGCACCAGGCAGTAGAATGTCGCGTGAACATCGGAGGAATCATCGCATCCCACAAGGGCATGAACTTGCCCGGCAGCACCATTAGCGCCGCCACGCTTACCGAGAAGGATCGCGAAGACCTGCGATTCGGCCTGAAGCATCAAGTGGATTATGTTGCACTCTCATTCGTGAGAGGACCCGACGATATCATGGAAGCGCGGCAATTGATGGCTGAATACGGGGGAGAAACTCCCATCATTGCCAAGATCGAACGGCGTGAAGCCGTCGAACATCTGGAATTGATCCTTGATCAGGTACACGGCATTATGATCGCACGGGGTGATCTCGGGGTGGAGATGGGACCGGAAGCGGTGCCGGTGTTGCAGAAACGGATGATCACCGCGGCCAATCGCCGGCGGAAACTCGTCATTACGGCGACGCAAATGCTGGAGTCGATGACGCACAATGCCCGTCCGACCCGGGCGGAAGCTTCCGATGTGGCCAACGCCGTGTTTGATGGGACGGACGCGGTCATGCTGTCGGCCGAAACGGCCGTCGGTCGTTATCCGGACGAGACCGTCCGTGTCATGGACCGCATTGTTCGGGCTGCCGAAGAAGGAAAGGAGCCAGGCCTGAACCGCCGATCCGAGGCCGGCCAAGGCTCTGCTTCGTTTCCAGAGGCCATTTGCGGCGCGGCGTCTTCTGCCGCCTTCACGACCGGGGCGCGAGCGGTCGTCGCGTTCAGTCAGTCCGGCATGACCGTCCATTTGATGTCGAAACAGCGGCCGACGACTCCGATCATTGCCTTCACGCCCTTTGAGCAAGTGCGTCAGCGCATGGCCTTGTGCTGGGGAGTCCTGCCTTATACGATGCCGCTCATCGAACAAACCGACGCACGCATTAGCGCAGTCGAGTCCCGGCTGAAAGCCGAAGGATTGGCAAAGACCGGAGATCGCATCGTTATCGTGTCGGGGGCGCTCGTTGGTTTGCGCGGGGGAACGAATCTGATGAAGCTCCACGAAGTCGGATAAGTAGGATGCTGAAAATGGCCTCATTACACCCGCCCGGCCCCAGGCGCGCCAAGACGCGCCCCTTCCCGAGCTTCGTTTCTCGATTCGTCAAAACTCCTCAACGTACCCCAGAGGGTAGGCCTCCGGTTTTGGCTCATTTGCGGCCTCGTCGGATGACCGTTTTTGAGCATCCTATGGCGCTCAGCATGGAAAAACTGGAGATCCTCTAGGTGAGAGAGCTCATCTTCGTGACCATTTTAGCCTGCCTCACGCTAGTCTTCAGCGATGGGCAGGCTCAAACGGGTGCGCTGGTCAAGGATCCGGCCATCCTTCTGAAGAAATATTTAGAGCTGGATAACAAGGGCGCGCGTTTGAACTCACTCACCAGGGAGAGTCAAAAGCCTTATGTCGGGTGGAGTGAGGAACCCGTCTGGGGACAGCTGGTCGTCGTCAGCGGCTATGAAGTCATTGAGGACTTGAGCCAGTGGGACGTCAAGAACAATTTAGACGTCGTGATCCCGGTGGAATATAAAGTGCTCGGCTCGTTATATCTCGAAAAAGCCGTCTTTCTCTCCGAACCCCATGTCGACCGAGTCGGATTCCGCATTAAAGCTGTGAACGGCATGTGGCGCGTAGTCGAACCCATCATTCCGCCGCACGTGGGCCAAAAACGCATCATGAACTATGTGAAACAGGCCATCATCGAGGAAACCGATCATTCCCACATCGCCCAACTGACAGCCCTGCGTGATGAATTGCGGCTTCTCAGCAAATAATCATCCCGTCGTCGCTGCTATGGCTCTCGGGTCGCTCCACTCGCCCCATCTGACCCCATGAGCAAACACCAAGCCGGCCGGTTCGCTCACTGGCTAGCGTGCGACGGATCGTGCAGGTGACGGTCGGAGAGGCGTCACCGTAATGGGAGCTTCAATCAATTCCGGCTCGGTGGCCTTTGGATCATCTGGAACGTATCGTGGACCGGGGCTGCCATGAGGGGTCTCGGTCCATCGCCGGGGGACTCGCCGGATCCCGATGGGGAAAATGGTGAGCGTGCCATCGGTCCCGATCTTCAGTCGTAGGAAGTGCTTCCAATCTTCGATTTTCAGCGACGAAAAAGCTTCGTTCGCGTGGCGCCCGAAGCCATTAAGAGAGATTAGAAGATACACCCCGAGAAGCACTGCGCCGACGAGGTAGCCCGCCGCGAAGATAATGGCTCCGGAAAGCAGCAACTGAGGGATTGATCCGAACGGCAGCCCCATATCGTGCACCGCCACATAGGCCGCTCCCCATCCGATAAAAAACACGGCAAGCAGATGAGTCAGTCCATGGATGGTTCCCGCCGTCCATCGATACCAGGTGACATGGGTATCGGTAAACAGCCAGAACCCCAAGAACAGGGTCACGCTCCAGAACACGGCAAAAGGATTGTTGAGCGCGGTCAGTATCGTCATGTGGGTGGCACTTGCGATGTCAGAAAGCCCGAGGTCGCCGATCGGGGCCATCACGGACCATGCGGTAAGAAGGTACAAGATGGCCGGCGCGATGCCGAATTTCGGATTAAGAATGGGAAACAACAGATTCTGCAGGCACAGACGTCGTGAGACGGCGGCGGAGGGCCAGCTCTTCTTGTGCGTAAAGGTTCGACGAGGTCGCTGTGCCTTGTCTTGGCTTTCGTTTTCTTGAATCTCGTCGACATCAGCCCCGTGGGTGGGATGTAAGAACGCCCCGCCTCCACCGGCCGTAATTTTTTGCGTCTGATCATCGGCCGCATGGCGCCGATAATGATGAAGATCGCCCGCCAAAAATACGCGCACGGATTTCTCCTTCAGGATGACCTTCTCGAAGAAGTCGAGATTTCTATCATCGATGTTCGGATCTGTGTTCTTGTACAGATGGTCATAGATCCACACGGGTTCGGCGTTACAGACAATGACACTGTCCCCCGCATCGATTTTCGTGGCGACGCGCGCAAAATACTCGACCTGAGGCCCATCGATATAGGAGCCCAGTTGCACGTCGGTGGCCAACAGCCACCAATGATGTGGGAGCTTCATCGCAAAATAGCTGCGCAGCTGTGGCGTGTGAAAGCCGGCAATGTCATCTTTGTCGATGAAATACCGCGTGAAGGACACCAGGCTGTCGTACCAGTCGTGGTTCCCAGGAATGGCAAACATGTCCGGGCGGGATGTCGTCGCACCATGAAAGGCGCAGTCATAGGGATGAAATGTTCGCCGTTTGTACTCCAAGCGACTGGCGGTGGGATAGACTTCGTCTCCGCCGAACACCAAAGCGGTGCCTCTGATGGTATCGTAGCGCTTTCCCTCATGGTTGACCGACAGCTTGGCTTGGCTCAAATGATAGGCTACGGCATAGGTCGAGTTCCAACCGTCTCCGAGGTCCGCCACATAGTCCAGCCAGAGCTCGTTGCTCTCGGAATAATCTTGAAAAAGATCTTGCTCCTCCAGTTCATCAGGCCCGGCAAATAACGCTTCAATCAACCGCTGATCGGCATTGCGGCCAAAGACGGTCGAAATCACGACTTCGCCGGCGGTTCGTAGGAGTTGGCCTGGATCGTACCACCCCACCATCTTCTGTTTGTCGGCATCTGACATGGTCAATCTCCTTATGCCCGGGAACTGAGTGAACCCCCACGGTTCGGAATCATGATGGGTCAGGCCGTCTCGTCCAAATGTTGGAGAATGAGCGGATAGACATCCTTCACGGCATTCTTGCCAAAGATACAGTCGATATGGCCGTAGTCCGGGATCACATGACGGCGGTACAGGCCCGTACCGTTGTTCTGCACCAGCAATTCATAGGTCTTTTCCGTGCTGGCCGGAAGAAAGCACTCATTGCGTTCGCCGTGGATGAAGGTAATCGGAATAGCAAGCCGATCGAGGTGGGAAAGATACGCTTCATCGCCGGTGGCGGTGACCAGATGACCTGTCTTGGTCATGAGCGCCAGATGCTCAAAGGCACGCATGTTCGCGACCCCAAACGTTTCGTGGAGCGTCTCGTGCGTCAGCGTATTGAGCTGCGCATGCTCATACAGCGGGGCGTACATAAACGTGATGCGATGACATACGGGACTATTACACCGCTCCTCCGAGGCCACAGGATAGCATCGCAGGGCCAAATCGAAGAGACGGTCTTTCCAGTCGGCATGGCGATCGACGTAGGCTGTCAGCGAGTCGACCCCCATAGCTTGGAGCACTTCTGGAAGATGAAGTCCCACTTTGAACCGCGTCATCGCGGGCGCGACTATATGCGTGGCGATCTGAGAACAGACAGCCGATCGTACGCCTTGCAAGCCGGCGAGCATCGCCATGAAAAACGTCGTCGACCCATAACAGTGCACCACCATCTGTACAGTCGCCGCCCCGGTGACGCGGCGGACGGCCTCAACCGCCGCCGGATAGTCCTTCTGCGCGATATCGTCAGCCGTAAATTGCGTGCGGGACGCCGGCAAATCGATGCTGGCCCGATAATCCAGCAGCCAGACGTCATAGCCCTGTGCAAACAGATACTCCAGGAGATTGGTGTCGATGGTGTCCAATGAAAAAATCGCACTGGACACGCCTAAGCCATGCGAAAGGATCACCGGGCCCTTCTTCCCGCCCTGATAGCGCGTCAAACGCAGTTGGACACCGTCGCTGGTCGTGCAGACATGTACGTGCGGAGCCACGACACGAAGCGGCCGCTTTTTACGCGGTGGCATATCGGGATCGAACACGCTCTGCTTGGCCAGAATGCCACCGTAGGTCTCGAAGAGGGCGCCGCTGAAAAACGTACCGAAGCGAGCCGTCGCGGCAAGGCGCTCCGCGGTATTGGGCGCATTCGTGATCTGAAGCGTCGTCATTTGTGTGGCAAAATCGGCCGGCGCGATCTTCAGAATGCCTTTGGCGACGATTGGATGGGTTGCATCATGTCCGCCATGGACCGTGATGTACAAGGTCGTCGTATCCGACCACAGATCGATCCCCCGGTCGTCATGGACGGATTTGAATCCCTCAAAGTAATACTGCCGGCCCTCCTCCGTCACCAGATTCATACGGTAGTTCATCCGGCGGGTGCCGACGCGCTGAGGATCTTCAGTGAATAGTTGGAAGACGCCATGAGACACCGTCATGGGCTTCGCCGCCAGTGTCGGCGCCGTCACCGTACCGACCATCTTCGCTGGATGCGTCGAATCGGCAAGCATACGCTCTAGATCATCGGTGATCACCGTCAATGTAAATTCGAACGGCGACTGATCAATCCGTCCCTGCTCGGCTGCGCGCTGGTAATCGTCGATGACGTTCAACGAGACATACCCGCGCATGGTTTCAGTGAACTGCAGGCCCATGCGCGGCGGGACGACGGTCTCTTTGGGGGCCGACGGGAGTTGATAGGAAAGACTCCAGCCCCGGTCCTTCGCTAACAGAGCCAGGCATCGTTCTGCCAGCGCTGAAATCGTGAGCAACGGATTCACACCCAGCGGCCGAGGGATAACGGCGCCGTCGCACACGTACAGGCTGTCATACACCTCCGTCCCCGCTCGTCCTGCAAAGACCTGTCCTTTGTGATTGACCACTCCGTGCGATGCATCCTCGGCCATGACGCAGCCGCCTAATGGATGGACACTCGTGAGGGGATGGGTCATTAACTCAGTCCAGAGGGGATTGGGAACATAGGTCCCGCCGAGAGCACGGGTCGCCTCCCTGAGCCGTTGATCCACCTGTTCGAAGATGGGTTGCCGGCCTACGCTAGGCCAGTCGATGCGCAGTTGATCATGTCGGTCAAGGGCCATGCGGCCTTCACCGTCGTCATGGGTCATGACTAGATAGGTTTGCGAACGCCGCACTGCGCCATGATAGGGGCCCCTGACAAAGCTCGCTAGTTCCCTGCCTTTTCGCTCGATGCTATCGACCACGCTGCCGGACTGCTCTGCTAACTTCGCGCCCGCGGCAAGCGCCGCGGGCAGGAAGGCGGCCAGCGGACCGGGGATCGACCCTTCCTCGATCACCATCCCACGCTCCAAATCGGGGCGGAGGCGAAGGTCGATCAATCCTGTGATGCAGGGTCCAACTGGCTCGCGACCATCCGGCGGTCGTGCCCCGAAACCAATGCCATCGATGACTTGATCGGTGTTATAGCCGAAGCCCAACACGTCGCCATTGCCGGTGAAACGATGCCCGACCCGTTCGGACATAGAAAGTCCCATGGCTTGGCTACGGAGCAAAATTTCGGTGGAGCCGAGCGTGCCTGCGCCAAGGACGACGAGATCGGCGGTGACGAACATGGTGGGCGCATCGAATTTTTCACGTCCTGAAATCAACAACTGGTAATGCACAACCCATCGATTATTGCGCCGTTCGAGATGACGGACGGCTACATGCGTGTAGATTTCAGCGCCATGGTTCCATGCATCCGGCAGATAATTCATGAGGACGGTATTTTTCGCTCGATGATTACAGCCTGAGACGCAATCTCCACAGAGCACGCACGCACGCTGGTCCACTCCCACGTGGTTCACGCCATCGGTAAAAGTGACATTCAGCGGAGGGCGAGAAAAGGGCTGTTGCATCGCAGCCGCGGACTTTTCCTGGGCATGGAGTTTGGGTAGCGCGGGAAAGTCGTTCGGATATGGGGAAGGTTTGAGCATCTCTTCGGCTCGGCGGTAACCGTCCTCTACCAGCGTCGTGAGATCCGCCTGCAAGACTTTGGGCCATCGTGGATCTTCGAACACCCTCGGCTCGGCTCGCAGTGACACGTTTGCATTCACCAAGGAAGTTCCACCCAACCCGCACCCGATGAACACATTGATGTCCGGGCCAAGATGGAAATCGTAGAGACCGGTCCTGGGGCCGATATGGCCATCCGTCGTATGAGCCTGCATTTCGCACAGGGCTTCCGATTCCGTATCGGGATATTCGCCGGGTAGGAATTCCTTGCCGCGCTCCAGCACGCAGACCTGTTGCCCCGCCCGCGCTAACCGTGATGCGGCAATGGCCCCGCCGTATCCGGATCCGATGACAATGGCCGTATAGTGGCTTTGCATACGCTCGATTGGGGACGAAAGACGGTTCATCGATGATTCCTCCTGCGACTCGGGCGGCTGATCAATAAGGAGATTTTAGGTTCAGGTCAGATACCGGTTTCGAAGGAGCGATTCAGACAGTTCATTGTACGGTGTGTTTCCTGAAACCGGATTCGCACCCGCTTGGTTTCGATAGGCCAGAAGGCCACTATAGGTCCGAATGCCCAAGCCGCCTAGGGAAGCGAACTCCGCTTCGTCGACAAAGACACTGCCAACTTCGCCTGGTCTCAGCTTAGGGACATCTGCCATCGCCAAAGCTTGGATGCCATCCACGCCCTCTTCGTTCAAGCGATCTTTAATCTCCAGCGTGATGCCTTGAATAACGGTCAATGGGGTATAGGCATGTGGTACAACATTTTCCCACGCCGCTCACGTATCGATCTGAAGAAACATGAGGCACAGTGGTACGGCGATCGCCAGACAGGTCAACACAACAGACACGATCATTTTATGGCTCATGGCTCTTCTTCCCAAAAGGGTGAACGCGATGCGCGGCATCCTTCAATGAGTGAATCGCAAGTGATATGCCTCAGCACGAGACTGTCAGGAGCCATTGATCCGCGGACATACTGCACACACCGTTGCGAGGGTTGCGGACGGGTTATCATCTTGTATCTAACTGTGTTCTTCCTCGTATCGGAAGAGATAAGAATACGCCGCGCATCTTTGGTATAATCGACCGATGCATTCAGTGGACCTGCTCATCTTCGATCTCGACGGCACCCTCATCGAATCCAAATGGGACATTGCCAAAGCCGTCAATCTTACGCTCGGCGAAATGGGATTGCCCGTCCGATCGGAGGAAGAGATTTTCAGTTTCGTCGGCGACGGCGTCAAGCGACTGCTCCACTTGTCCGTCGGTGAAGAAAATTTAGACCATTACCAGGAAGCACTCAAGATATTTCGCGGGCATTATTTGGACCATTGCCTCGACTGCACGAAATTTTATCCGGGCATCGATAGCGTCCTGACCCATTTTGCTGGGAAACACAAAGCCGTTGCGACCAATAAATCGTTGGAGTACACCACCAAAATCCTGGCCGGATTGGGCTCGCATCACTTCGCCTTTGTCGTGGGCGGCGACAACGGCTTCGGCTTGAAGCCGGAGCCCGGCATGATCGTCCATATCTTGGACACCCTCGGCGTCAGCAAAGACCGGGCGGTGTTGATCGGGGACAGCACGAATGACATCAATGGCGGGCATCGCGCCGGAATTAAGGTCTGCGCCGTCGGCTATGGCATGGGTAACCGTGAAAAAATGCATGCCTGTAAGCCGGATTGGTTTATCGAAACACCACAGGAATTGATGGATATTTTCAAATGAAACACCGGAAGCACTCTCTTGTCATAAGTTTCCTCACGATCAGCCTCTTCGTGATCATTTCCAACGTGCCGGCTGGTGCCGCCGGCCAATCCGCGCCCGGGCTGGCTGAGCGGGTGATCAAGCACACGCTGGCGAATGGGTTAACCGTACTGCTCGTGGAGCGACATCAGAGTCCGATCGTCTCCATTAACCTCACCTTCGGCGTGGGGGGCATCAATGAACATAACGGCGCCACAGGCCTGGCGCACCTCTATGAACATATGGCCTTCAAAGGCACGCGCACGCTGGGCACGAAAGACTACGCGGGGGAACAGCCCGTGCTCGAGGAATTGGATCGGATCCAGCGTGACATCGAGCAGGTCCGAGAGCGTCTCCAAGCTGAAGGACAAGACGAGTCGTCATCACCGGCATTGAAGCAGCTTCGCCGGCAATTTACCGAGGCCCAGGATCGGGCCGGGCAATTTGTCGTCGGCAATGAACTGGCCATGCTCTATCAGCGCCATGGCGGCGTGGGCCTGAACGCGTCCACGGGAAAAGACATCACGCGCTACACCGTGAGCCTGCCTTCCAATCGTCTTCCGCTATGGGCGGCGGTGGAATCGGATCGTATGCGCAGTCCGGTCTTACGGGAGTTCTATAAGGAACGGGACGTCGTGCTGGAGGAACGCCGGCTGAGAACCGACGACAACCCCAACGGACTCCTCTATGAGGCGTTTGCCGCTGCGGCATTCGAGGCCCATCCCTATGGCTTTCCGACCATCGGCTGGGCTTCGGATATCCAATCGCTCACTCCGGCCGTGACGGAAGCCTTTTTTCAGACCTATTATGGACCGGCGAATGCGGTCATCGCGATTGTCGGCGATATCCACGCGCCGGACGTCATCGCGCTCATCGAGCGGACCTTTGGGAAGATTCCGGCCATGACGGCCCCCCCGCGAGTCGTCACTGTTGAGCCGCCGCAACGCGGTGAACGACGCCTTGAGGTTGAATTTGATGCCGAGCCGGTTCTGCTCCTCGGGTACCACAAGCCGGCCTTGGGACATCCGGATGATTTTGTGTTTGACGTGATGGATTCCATACTATCAGAAGGTCAAACGTCACGCCTGTATCAACGGCTGGTCCGTGAAAAGCGACTCGCCACGGCCGTCGATACCCAAACGAGTTTTCCGGGCGCCCAGGCGCCGAATCTTTTCGTGCTGAGCGCCGTCCCGCTTGCGCCTCATACGGCACGCGAAGTCGAAGACGCCATTACGGAAGAGCTGGAACGACTCAAGGCCGAGCCGGTGGAGGCCGCCGAATTAGAAAAGGTCTTGAACAATCTGGACGCCGAGCTCTTACGATCGCTACGGTCGAACAGCGGCTTGGCATCGCAGTTGGCCTATTTTCAGACGGTGGCCAAGGATTGGCGATACGTGCTCACCGCTCGGGAACGCATTGCTGCAGTGACGCCCGCCGACATTCAGCGTGTGGCGGCGCAGTATCTCACGCGAAACAATCGGACGGTGGCGACGCTAGTCAAGCCGGTCGCGCCAAATAAGAAACCCGCAAGCCTTCACACTTCTTCCGCCGCAACGAATCTGGTGACACCATGAACGCGTTGACTGATGCCGTATCTCGTTATTACAGGATAGGACTCCTCATTTGCCTCTTGCTCATGCCCACGGCTCTAGCAACCGGGATGGCACGTCCTGTTGGGGCCTCAGAACCACCGCGAAACATGTCCGCAGATCAAGCGGATCCACGTCAGATGAAGTTCCCACCGGTCGAACTCAATCCGCCCGAACCCGAGCGCATTGTCCTGGACAATGGGATGGTGGTGTACCTGTTGGAGGATCATGAACTTCCGTTGGTGACGGTTTCCGCGACCATTCGAACCGGGGGATGGATGGACCCATCGGATAAGGTCGGGGTGGCCGCGCTGACCGGACTGACGATGCGGACCGGAGGTACTCAGCACACGAGCGCAGCCGATCTGGACCAGGAATTAGAACGCCTCGCAATGGCGATGTCGGTCTCGATTGGAGTGGAATCCGGTGTCGCAATGCTCGACGTATTGAAAAAAGATCTGGATCGTGGGCTGGCTCTGTTTGCGGATGTCCTCAGACGGCCCGCGTTTGATCCGGCTCGGGTTGAACTGGCGAAGCTTCAGGCGCGTGAGTCGATCCGGCGTCGAAACGATCAGCCCCAATCCATCGCCTCGCGTGAGTTTGCCAAACTGCTCTATGGGCCATCTCATCCCTTTGCACGCGAGACCTCGATGAAATCGATTGCGCGAATTACGCGAGAAGATCTCATCGGCTTTCATGCCGCAACGTTCCATCCTAATGGGATATTGCTCGGAATCACCGGAGACTTTGACAAAGCAACCGTAGTGAGCCGGTTGCGGGAACTATTTGGCGACTGGACGCCGGGACAGGCGGCGCGCATGGCGTCCCTTCCGATCGAACCCGCGGACACTCGGCAAGTCCGTTTCGTCGGTAAGCCGACCTCTCAAACTCATCTGCGTGCCGGCCATCTTTCATTGAAAGAAACCGATCCTGATTATCCGGCTTTGGTCGTACTGAACGATATCCTTGGCGGTGGCTCCTTCCGCAGCCGACTCTTTCAGGACGTGCGCACGAAGCAAGGCCTTGCCTATTCCATCAGCAGTGTCCTGCGAGGCGGCATTTACGAACGCGGGGTGTGGGGCATGAGAACCGAGACGAAGACGGCCTCGACACAACAGGTCATCGCCACGCTGGTGGCGAATCTCGAACGCCTGCGTGAACAGCCGGTCAGCGACGTGGAATTGGAGGAAGCCAAGGAAGCGTTTGTGAACTCCTTCATCTTTTCGTTCGCGAGTCCGGCCAGCATCGTGAGCCGCCGTCTCCAACTGGAATACGATGGGTTGCCAAAAGATTTTCTCCAGCAGCTCCGCGACAAGGTGATGAAGCTGACGAAGGAAGATTTGCTCCGCGTCGCCCGTGAACAGCTCCATCCGGAACGGTTGAAGATTCTTGCGGTGGGACCGTCCGATACGGGGCGCGTCTTGACGGGCTTCGGCGAGGTCAAGGAAATCCGTCTTGACCCGGAAGGGTGAAGTGGTGGTGGCCTCGGCTTGGGAAGGGCGGCACTCCGGTTTCGCCACAATGCGATGAAGTTACACCGCCACTCAAATTGTACGTTGGCCTCCTGCAACTATGAAGCTGCGACGAAACGTCGCAATGCCGTCGCAGCGAGGCAGCGTCAAGGGTCATTAGGATGCCGCTCCGCCGTGACGAAAACCTCCGTATCCATCCCTTCCATCCGAGGCGGTTATTAGAGTGTGAAAGAAGCGACAACTGACTTGTGGTGAGTGACCGCAATACTCCGAACGCTCATTGCTGTAAGCTGAGAGCTACTGCATGAAACTCGAAGACGACTTCTGTGATATCGTGAAGAAAGCTCGCTTGGGGCAGGGCCGTTCGGTGGAGACTGTGGCTCAAGCAAGCGGCATGCGAGCCGGCGATCTTTCAACCCTCGAACGCGGCGGCCGCATCCCAAGTGACGTCGAGGTGCGTGCCCTTGCGAAGACGTTGAGCCTGCGCGCCGATGCCCTGGCTGCCATTGCCGCCGCCCAGTGGGCTCCATCACTGCCTTCCTCGGAGGCGACGTCTTGTGTAGAAACCGTCTTTGGTGACATCGGTGGATATGAGGTCAAGGGCTATGTGGTCCACGATTCCGGAGAGGCGATTCTCATCGATACGGCCTATAACTCGGCAGCCATGGTCCGGTTTCTTCAACAAAACCATCTTCGCCTCACGGCGATTTGCCTGACGCACGGCCATTCCGATCACGCGGATGGAGTCGAACAACTCTTGGACTATACGCGAGTGCCCGTCTATCTAGGCGAAGCCGATGTGTCACTGCTCTCCTGGTCACCACAGCGCAACCTGCTCGTATCACCGAAACATGGGGATACGATCTCTGTGGGGAAGCTGACCGTCCAATTCATGGCGACACCGGGGCATACGCCGGGGGGAATGTGTTATCGGATTGAGAGGAATACGAGCCCAATGTGCTTTGTGGGTGATACGCTCTTCGCAGGCTCGATTGGGCGTTCAAATCCGGCAACGCTGTATCCGACACATTTGAAGTCCGTCCGTGAACACGTGTTAAGATTGCCGGTCGACACGACACTGCTTCCCGGTCACGGACCCGCAACTACCGTTCAGGAAGAAGTCGCGCACAATCCATTTGCCCTACCGGCTTAACATGGATCACGAACGACAACAGCCTGCAATCCACGACCCCGCCATTGAGCAGCTACGCGGCTGGACTCCAGCAGACCCTCAGCCTGGCGCTCATTCGATGGCTGAGCGGGACATACTGCCCCGTTCGGAGGTTTCCGACTGGGTATGGCCCGTTGGCCTGTTTGTCGCCACGGTCTTTACGACCTTATGGGCCGGCGCCTATGCCACAAACGCGGATCCGTTTGTGGGTGCGTGGCGCTTTCTGCGCGAGAATCCCACGGCACTGACAAAAGGCATCCCCTTTGCTGCGACGCTTCTCGGGATTCTCGTGACGCATGAGTTCGGCCATTACCTGCTCTCGAGAATTCACCGGGTCCCGGCCTCTTTGCCGCTCTTCATTCCGGGTCCACCGCATTTTATCGGGACGTTCGGGGCTATCATCCGCATGCGTGGTCCCATCCTAAGTCGCAAAGCCTTGTTCGATATCGGCGTGGCCGGTCCCATTGCCGGATTTGTCGTCGCGGTGGTTGCCTTAGTATTCGGACTTCGATGGTCGACGGTCGTCGTCGATCAGGGGCTCTTCGGATTGCGCCTCGGCGAGCCTTTATTACTGCAATTCTTCACGTGGGTCGTCATGGGATCCATCCCGGAGGGCTATGATGTCGTGCTCCACCCGGTGGCCTTTGCCGCCTGGTTCGGCCTCTTCGTCACGTCCTTAAATCTGATTCCGATCGGCCAACTGGACGGCGGGCACGTTGCCTACGCTTTGTGGGGCAGTCGACAACGCACCATCGCGCTGACGATCCTGCCGGTTCTCCTGGTCTTGGGGTTTATCGGATGGCCGGGGTGGTTTCTCTGGGCCGGCATGGCAGGCATTCTAGGACTGGCGCACCCACCCGTCCTGGATCCCGATACGGCTCTCGGTCGAACCCGGATATGGGTCGGCTGGGCAGCCCTCGCCATTTTCGCGTTGACCTTTGCACCAATCCCCTTTTCGGTTCACTAACCTCATCTTCTCGACCTTTCATGGCCGTCGACGATCCCTTGCCGGTTTCGCTGGCATCGCGGCTATCTCTACTATTTCGAAGAAATCTACCGCGAGCTGACCGGCAATGAAAGCTTGGCGTGGCCAAAGAGAGAATTCTGCGATTCCAGCTCGTACCCGTTCCCTTCCTGGACCACGAACAAAAGGCGGAATTTAGGAGAATCGCCTCATGCTTGGCATCATCGGTCCCTTACAACTAGAATAGGATCAGGTGGAGAGCACATGTCGCGAGCAGGGAGCACATATCATCGGTTCATCCTGCTCGCGGCATGCGCCACTGGATTGCTTGTTGCTGTTGGTTCTTCCTTCTGGTTTGATGCACACGTGTCGGCAGAACAGAGCCCCAACGTCCACTTGACCCATACCCAGCCACGCGCGGTCCTGGCCATTCCAAATGGTGTGCTACAACGTGCGCCTTCACTCCTTATTCTGCCCGTCACTCAGATCCATAACGAAACCCTCACCCCGGTGTCGGTGTACGCGTATCTGACATGGACCGACCCGGCACACGGCAATCGTCCTGCACGGCTCTTGCTCGGCGAGATCTCCATCTTTCCAACGAATCAGCCGGGCACCTTCACGGTACGCCTGTCACAGGAGTTTCAGGACCTTCTCAAACAGCATCCAGAGTTTCACCAACTCTCTCCCTTGCTCGTTCTGGAGCTGCGTCCTATACATGGTCAGTCGCTCCCCCCGATGGACCTCACCATCGGTGGGGTCGAATGGCGCACTGCTGAAGAAACCACCGCCAGCCGTTAGTCCGGCCATCAGCACGTATGCAGTGTCGGCCTTGAAGAGTAATGTGCCGGTGGCATCGCGAGGACTGATGTCCTAACTCATGTCGTTTCTGCCGCCTGTACGATGGCGGAGACCAGCATGCCGACCGAGAGGACAGCTACCAGGAGTAGAAACACAAACCAGGCAAACATCAGGCGCGAGCCCCTGAGCGGGGCACTCTTGAAACGAAAACGCCCGGGATAGGGAAGCATGGGTTTCCTTTTGAGTTGACTACCATTTGGCTGGAGGCGGAACCGGATAAGTCCGGTTCCACCTCGACACCCGTTGTACTGTCAGTGCATTTCAGAAGGAACGATGGTGTCCTGTGCCGCCTCGGCCTGTGAGGCGCCCGGCAATACGTCGGCGTCGTGGTTCTGATCGGATCCCGAATCAACATTCCTCGTGATCGGATCGGTTTCTGATCCCTCCTTCGTCGCAACGGTTGAGATGGGCACGAGGGAGGCAGACGGCGCTTCCAGTTTCACCAGCTCCAGATGAACTCGCCGGTTTAGGTGCGTGCAGGTTGGCGTTTGATCGTCACAGATGATGGCGTCCTGCCCGAGGCTGACGACCTTCATCGATTCTGCAGGGATTCCGAGTTCAGTCAGGAATTGCTTCACGGATTCCCCTCGTCGCAATGCCAGTGTCTTGTTATATTCAACTGAGCCATGCCGATCAGTATAGCCCTGAATCAGCACGGCCCAATGGCCGTCCTGCTTGAGAAGCTGAGCCTGTTGCTGAAGCGTCTCGATGGCATCCGCGCGCAGACGGGTCTTTCCGAAGTCGAAATAGATGTCGGCATGGACGGATTGGATGTGGGTGGGGGAGGCGACCGGCTCTTCTTTCACAGTCACGGCCGCAATGGTCGTGGGAACCGCCGCCTGCGCCGATGCGTCCGATACCATCAGCGATGTATCAGATTTGGCGATCGTCGTGACCTCGGCAATCTTCATCCCGGACTCCTTTGCGGTCAGTCGCGACTGTTGCACATAGAAGCCATATCCGAAGAGGCCGATCAGCATCGCAAACAAGCCGACCGCGATACCGACATGCTTCATGCTGAGGTCATCGGGGGTGCCTTGATCCTTCTTGGGTACCTGGCCGGCCGGATTCACGCGCCCCGGCGCATTCACTGCAAAAGATGCTTGCTCCATTGGCTTTGACATACTTCCTCCATATGGTCTGCTCGTAAAGGGGTGTGCTGCGATTTGCCTTCAGCCAGGCCGCGTGTGTTTCACCTCCTTTCTCTGCGTCATGCGGCAGGGCGTGTTTGACCCACTGAGCAACCGGAGTGCCTGTTCAATGGCAAGTCACGACAGAGAAGAAAGTTTTCAGGAATCCAATGGCTTAAGCTTTTCGCCCAGTCTACGAGTGGGGATGTCCCTTCATGGTCATGCGGGGAGATCCCCGCATCCCCGCAAAGAGAAGACCTATACGAAGTCGTGGGTAGTCAAAGGGAAAGCGGTCAGCGGAAAAAAAGAAGGATTAACGCCCTTGAAAGTAGTGCTGGATCAGGATTTGAACCGACTGGAAGTGCCGGTCCGGGAGGTTTTTAAAGCGCTTCTTGCAGGCGGCAATGGCTTCGTCGGCGGATTGATAATCCTGGATGGTTTTGATCAGGTGGTCGTAATACTCCTGTAGCTTCAGTTCGACGGTCCGGGTGAGCGAGGCGTTCCCGGCCAGCGCCGCGGCTGCTTTGGACAGATCACCGTCAGTTTCGACCAGCGCACGGAAACCCATGCCTTTTAAACGCTGGGTGACCGTGCTGCGATCCCAGCCCAAGGCGCGGGCTGTCGCCTGCATGTCAAAGTCATGCTGACGCAGCGCCCGCAATACGGCGGGGTCTCCGCTTGTGTCGACGGCAGAGGAGGCGGAAGCATTGATCGCCGTGGGTGGCGCGATGGCATCGGTGGTCAGCCGTAAATCGGCTCGTGTGATCCGTGGTCCCTCCGCTAGCGCCACCGCCTGCTGCAGGCACTGCTGGAGTTCACGCACATTGCCCTTCCATCGATGCGCTTGGAGCGTCGCCAAGGCGTCTTGCGAGAGCGCGACGTCATGGCGACCGGTCTGTGTCGCTGCCTGTCGAACACACCGCTCAGCGAGGAGCCGTATGTCGTGTGGCCGTTCACGAAGGGAAGGCACATGCAGCACGACTCCTTTCAAACGGAAATACAGATCTTCCCGAAACCACCCTTCAATGACGCCGCGCTGCAGGTCCTTATTCGTGGCGGCGACAACCCGGACATTGACGGAGGTCGGTTTGCTGTCCCCCACCCGATAAAACGATTGTTCCTGAAGCACCCGTAAGAGTTTGCTCTGATGATCCACTCGAAGGTCGCCGATTTCGTCGAGAAAGATGGTTCCTTGATGAGCCTGCTCGAAATACCCCCTCCGATCGGTGAGCGCACCCGTGAAGCTGCCTTTCACATGGCCGAACAGCTCGCTTTCAAACAGTTCGGGAGAGATGGCCGCCATGTTGACGGCGACAAAGGGCTGAGCCGCCGGTCCGCTGAGCCGGTGCACAGCCCGTGCAAACAATTCTTTCCCGGTTCCCGCTTCGCCAAGGATGAGAATCGAGAGCGACGAGCGTGCGGCTTTTTTGAGATCCCGAAAGACGTTCAGGACATGCGGATCACGCGTGACGATCCCGAGTTGCTCACATTCCTGGCGCAGATCTTCCTGCTCGGGCTCAGGCATTCCCGCCGGTTGGGCGGAGGCGACCCGAAGACCCGACAACTCATGTTCCAGTTTTTGTAACAGGATGCGGCTCGACTCTTCCTGCCTCGTGGCATCCGCCAACTGGGTTCTCAAGGCCTCGGCAGAGCGTGCGAGCTCCTGTTCCTTCCCGGTGGACCGAGCCACGGCGGCGCGCGCAGCATCCAAGTCCTCTTCCAGACTTTCTACCACCGATTCGCGCCGTACCAAATCTTCGCGTACGACAGCCAGCTCTTGTTGGATCTTCTGCATCTTCGTCTCAAGCAGGCCGATGCGATGCGAGGCAGTGAAATGTATCCAGAGCGACGTGCCTCCCGCAGCGACAGTCAGCGCCGCCAGGGGAGTCAACAATGGCAGAACGAGATGACCGGACCAGAGCGCGACCACCGCCAGCGCGATATACCCCAAGCCCAGAAATACGACCGCGGTAATCGCGAGCCAGCCGCGCATGGAGAGCAGCAGCCAGGAGGCTAGAGCGCCGACGAGGAGGGCCGTGATGCCGGTCAGAATGGCCGGCGAAGTTGTGACCCACTGCTCGGTCAAAATCGTATTGAGCAGCTGTGCGTGGATCAGGGCCCCCCCAGACCTGCGATCCAGCGGAGTCCCACTGGTCCCAGCTTGCGCGTCATCAACAAGAATCAGGACGACTTTGCCACCCACCCATTCCTGCAATTGATCCATGTCGCCGTGGTCGATGGCGTCCCATATCTGGATGAACGGATACGACTGTGAGAACAGATCGGCTTTGCGTGCCTCGTTGATGATGAGCTGTCCGTCGCGGTCAACGGGAATGGTAATCTTGCGGGTCTGTCCGTCAGGAAGCCGTGCCTCGTGGAGGACGATCTGATCCGGCCGGATCCCGGTATTTTGGGGAGCCACTTGAAGAAAAGATGCGGCCAGCGCAAGCCCAAAGGCCGGCACAGCGCGATCGCCCATACGTGTGAACAGCAGAGCTCGACGGTCGTCACCCGCATTATTCGACAGGATGTGCCCGATACTCAAAGCATATTGGTGAAGCGCGGGCAGTTCATCGCTGGTCGGCGCGATGGGACGAACAACGCGCGCTTGCCGCGGCGTGAGCGTCGGCCAGCTGGAATGAATGAGATGAGGCGCGGTCGGTTCAGTCTGATCGACGGTGACGAAGCGTGCTGGAAGCGGATACACCAGGCGACCGGCCACACGCGTCGCTTCAATCAGCATGGCATCGCCGGCTGCGCTATGCCCTCGCGAGTCCGAGCGCTCAAGCTCGATATCGAGACCGATCACTGAGGCCCCGGCACGATTGAGCGCCGTAATCATGCGCGCTAACAGTGCGTGATCTAGAGCGCCGGTGCCGAAGCGAATATCGGTTTCGATGGTTCGTGTGATAAAAACCAGGGATGGACTGACTTGAAGAGGGGCACGGACGCGCACCCAGGTGTCGTAGAGGCTCCCGTCGACGGCGGCAGTCACTGATGTGGGAGCCAGGCGTTCGAGCAGCGAGACAGCGAGAAGACTCACGACCGCAATGATAGAGGCTATCCCGGCTGTCGATCGTACGAGACTCTTCACTATGGGGAGCGTATTATGGCGATGCATTCGACGCGGACTTCGATTTTCCCGATGACTGCTGGTTCGGCTGCAAGGCGGAAATGTCCCGCAGAAGGGCTTTGGCTTCGTCTGAAGATTCTCCCCTTAAGAGCGCCTTGGCCTTCTTGATATCCTGCGGCACGCCAAGCCCGTGCGCGTACACACGTGCCATCACCAGACGCGGACGGGGCACGCCTTCCTCAGCGGTCATCTTAAAGAACGCCTGGATGCGCGCATCATACGGCGCCAGTTCGCCTTCCACTCCGCGTTCGTAGAGCGCTTCCAGAGCAGCCTGAGCCGGTTCGCTCAACGCCATCGCTTCTTGAAGAAGTACCGGCAGGGCTTCCCGCAGACGGTCCTGTTGTATCAGCGCGGCGCCGACGCAATCGCTGGCCTGCCGGTCGAATTCAGGATACTCCTTCCACAACTCGTTTCTGAATTCCGCAAAGGCGTGAATGATCGCATCGCGCTCTCCGGCCGGACGCTTGTTCTTCGTGAAGACGCTCTGGCGTAGTTGTGAGAGGGCCTCGATAGCTTGCGGCTCGTGTTGCTCGGCGGCGCGAAACCACCATTGCACGGCCACCACGAGATCCCGCTCTACTCCCCGTCCGGAGGCATGTGCGCTCCCGAGAAAATACTGAGCTTTCGGCATGCCGGCCAAAGCCGCGGCATAAAACTCCTGTGCCGCTTCCGCTTCCTGGTTCGCCAATTTGAGGAGCAACCCGAGGTTATAGTGGGCGTCGGCGTAATCAGGTTTGAGCTCCAAAGCCGCGCGATACGCTTCGATCGCCCCTCGGCGGTCCCCTAAGCCATATCGAACGACGCCGAGCGCGTAATGCGCCCGAACCAAATCGGGTTGGAGCTGAAGCGCGGACTGCAATTCATTCCGGGCGGACGCCCATTCACGTTTGGCCATGTGGACGGTGGCAAGATTCACGTGCGCCTGGACGAGATCGGGATGTGTGCGAAGCGCGCCCTGGTAGGCCTCAGTCGCGCCCTCGAGGTCGCCCATTTGATAGAGCGCGGTGCCGAGGCTCATCCGAGCGTCGGTGAATTCAGGCTGCACGCGAAGCGCCTCGCGTAATTCTTCGATGGCTCCGATGAGATCGCCGGCATTGAGCCTGGTCACGCCCAGCACATGATGTGTTTCCGCAGGATGCGGCTCTGCCTGAGATTCAACAGGTTCAAGCGGTTCGGGTTCTTCGGAAGAAGCCTTCGGGGCGGGTTCGGCAGAAGGCGCGGCAGCTTGAGGCGCGGCATTCTCGGTTATTTCAGACGGCGCGTCTGCTGCGAGGGCATCATGAGCCTCGAGAGCAGGATGGGCAGCGACGGCCATCATCCCGATGGAGGCCTGAATCGTGAGAAAATGGATAAAGCGGTTCATCGCGTCTTGATGTAGTAGTAATCGCTGGGATTATATCATTCCCCTTGGAGCCGCGGGGACGGTCAGGAGCCAAAACGCTGCAGTTGGGTTGCGAGCATGGTGGCCACCGCCGGAAGGTCAAAGGGCCAGGCATAGCGAATATCCGTATGAGGAAAGCGCACACGAATGCGCTCCAGGCTTTCAGGGATTTCAATTTCAGAATGGCTGCCACCCGGGGTCAGCATGGATGGAACGACCGTAATTGTGACGACACCTGCCTGAATCATCTCTTCCAGCGCTTCGTCTACAGTTGGTGCACAAAATTCGTTATAGGCAAGCGCGAAGCGTATCCCCTCTAATAATCCTTTGAGGTGGGTAGCCAGCGTCTCGAAGCCCGCTTGGTAAGGGTCTGTCTCAGGAGTCCTTGGCCACTGTCGGATGCGCCGATCGAGTTCAACTTCTTCGGCGGTCGGCTCAGTTTTTCCGGCTCGTCGTCGGGCTTCCAGGGTTTTGAGCTTTGTTATCAGCTCGCGAGGGTAATCCTTCGGAATGCCGCCATGTCCGACCAGGAGCACGCCCCGCTGTGCTTTCAAGTCCTGTCTCATATGGTTATAGGAATTCCAGCCTCGCTGGCAGATGTTTGGAAGCGTTTCTCAGCAAGGCCGCGAGAACGAAGCCGGGAACGTGTATCAACATCCTGAAAATTCGGCCCATAGAAATGTGTGATCCGAGGGTGACGCGGCGCGGCGCGGTTCGATGTCGACCTCGACCTTGGTACATCTGTCGACCATCGGTCCGGTCGCAAGGATATGGTCGATCCGCCATCCCTTATCCTTATCGAGGGAGCTAGGGCGCAGGTAATCCCAAAACGTAAACTGCTGCCGATCGGGATACAGCTTCCGGAAGACATCGGTAAATCCCCAGGCCAGCGTCTCTTTATAGGCCCGTCGCGCATCTTCGTGAAAACAGACGTGCTTCAGATGTTTTTCAGGACTATGGACATCGATCGGTTCGGGAGCGACATTCATGTCCCCGCACCAGACCGCCGGTCGGTCGGGAGAAAGGTGTTTCTCAAAATACATCCGCAGACGCATATACCAGCCGAGCTTGTAGGTATATTTGGGTGAATCGATTTTGAAACCATTGGGGACGTAGGTGTTGATAATTGGAATCCCGTCGATCACGACGCGCATGAGCCGCTCATCATCCGGTTCGGGCGCCTGATCGTCAAACCCATAAAAGACAGCCTCCGGAGCTTTGCGACTGAGCACGGCGACGCCGTTATAGGATTTCATGCCTCGATAGGCCACATGATACCCTGTACTGACGAAGGCCAGGACGGGAAATTGCTCGTCTTGCACCTTGGTCTCCTGAAGACACAGGACATCGGGCTGATGTCGCTCCAGCCATTGCAGGACAATCGGCAAACGAATGCGGATCGAATTGACGTTAAATGTGGCGATCTTCATGCAGGTGACCCTGAACGCGCAAAGGCGGGATTATATCAGACGGGAGAAACGCAGATCACTGACGAAACTCAAGGACATGATAATGGGGTAGGAAGGCCTCGGCGACCCCCAGAGCACGTCTGGAGGCCGCCACACATCTACTCGAACCGCACCTTACGCATTACCGTAACTTGCCCAGTTCTTCGGAGACATCATTCGGACTCTTGTATGTTTTCTCGCTCATTTGCTAAGGGCGGTGAGCACGTTTTCATCTGCGCCGTTTTCACTCGCTCGTTCTACCAATGAGCCCCTATCTGCTGGATAGTCAACCCCTCCGAGAAATTTTTGCACTTGTATCGGAGTCGGAATAGTCGTCTCTGTTTTGTGAGCCATGAAGGCCTCCCTTAACAGAAAAGGTGGTGAATCAATTCTCAACCCGTTTTGCGGACATCACCGCCTTTAATTGCTCCACGCCAGGCGCCCGTCTCTTGGCCACGGGATTCAATGAAGTCCTTGAAGCGTTGGAGATCGCCCTCAACCCGCATTGAAACCACCCCGATGACATCGCCCGCCTTCTCGACGAAGGTCTCAGGGTCATATTCCAGCTGCAGCATGATCTTCGTGGTCGTCGGCGAAATCTCATGGAACGTCAGGACGCCACCATTCGGAGCGCCCGTCCGGCTCCGCCACGCAATACGCTTGTCAGGGATCTGCTCGGTGATTTCGGCGTCCCATTCCTTTTCTTTGCCGCCAATTTCAGCCTTCCACTGCAGCCGCTTATCGTCCAGCTGCTTGACCTCCTTGACGCCTTCCATGAATTTGGGAAAATCCTCGAATTGTGTCCACTGATTGTACGCAGTTCTGATAGGAACATTGACTTCGATGGATTTTTCGATGGTCGACATTGTGCCTCCTTTGTACGGATTGCCCGTTGGTCAAACACTACCAACACACTGTACTGCTATCACTCTATGTGCGGGCTCCGCCTAGGGGCTATCCGTGGGAGAACACGAATCGCTGTACGCGAGCGCCACGCCTCGCTGTCGGACCGAGTGGAATCCCAGGTGCAGAGAAAATTTATCGAGATAAGGTATGAGTGAAGGTCAGCAAACGATCGAGCAGGTCCTTGTTCGCTGCTAAGATGCCACGAATCGTGGTGGTTGGTTGGTTGAACGACAGCGGGCTGCCATTGCGATCCATTATCATTCCGCCCGCTTCTTCGACGAGCAGTACACCGCCTGCCACGTCCCATTCGTTTAATCCGTCCAGATTCAGTGTGGCATCGGCTCGGCCGGCGGCGACCTGGGCTAACGTGTATGCGATCGAACCCATCGGGCGGCACTCGGCGGCCGCTTCAATTGCCCGGAAGATGCCTCTTTCCAAAGCAGGGGGGTTCACCAAGACGACGGGTCGACCGTCGGACACCGGCGTGACATGTATGGATTGGCCGTTGAGCCATGCGCCCATCCCGCGAGCGGCAGAAAATAGTTCGTCTGTGGCGGGATTATAGACGGCGGCTACGACGGGTTGGTGGGATTCGACGAGCGCGACTGAGATGGCATATTGCGGGACCCCCCGCATAAAATACTTTGTACCGTCGATCGGGTCGATGATCCAGACCCGTTTGTTCTCCAAACGTCGTGGCCCGTCCGGACTCTCCTCAGATAACCAGGCATCGTGCGGAAACGCTGTCAGAAGCCGTTCATGCAGGATTTGATTGACCGCCAAATCTGCCGTTGTCACTGGCGAGCGGTCCTTCTTGATATGGGTCTCAAATCCTTCTGCGGCCAGCTTCAACACTTGTTGTCCGGCTTGCCGGACGGCCTGCCGGAGGATTTCTAAATCTCGATTCCTGGCCATAGCCTTTCCCCTCCTCGACAGTATCAGTGTATCTCATGGCAGAAAAGGTGTGAACCCCGCCAGTCTCTGCCCGGCACTGCAGAGCAAAAAACCATAAGTCAGCTATACTCTGACCAGAACACGTGAATTCTTCACGATGCGAGTCGTCGATGGCACGAGTCCTTCGCTGTCCTGACTGTGGGAAAAATGACGTCCTGCGGTCGCACTGTTTTAACTATGCCGAACGTGTGGCCATGCTGCTGCTCGTGGCACCCTTTCGGTGCCAGGCGTGCAGTCACCGATTCCTGGCTTTTCACGTGGGGCGCCGCTACTCGAACCATCTCCTGGACCGTCGCGAACATAAACGCATCCCGGTTCGACTCGCGCTGTCCTTCTCGGGAGGCCGCATTCGCGGAACCGGTATGATCAGGGATATTTCAATGGGCGGATGCATCATCGAATGCGAGACAATCGTCCAGATCGACGATATTTTCTATTTACAGTTGTTTCTCGGTGAGGAGGGGATGCCCGTGGAAGTGGCCGCGATGGTACGGTCCGTGAATGCCAAGCGGATCGGCTTTAAATTCCTGCGCAGCGCACGTGAAAACAAACGCCTCTTCGAATTTCTCCATGCCCAAGGTGCGTGAGCGTCTCACTCTCCATCACGCCGTCAGCATCCTCCGTTATGCAATCAAAAGATCCAATTCACGGCGAAGAATACGCCCTGACGACGTGTGTTCTCCACATTGAGCGGTTCCTGGACGATACCTCCTGAGGCGGGATATGCTTGGACCGTCCCACTGCCCGACCGGATATCCCAATAGGCGTACCCGGCTTCCAGAGTCAGTTGCCGCCACACCCGTACTGAGAGCGATCCGTCCAATTGCACGCCACTGCCGCCACTGGCAGTCGTTAAAAAACTAGGGTCTTGCCGGAGCGCACCGGGTCCAGTGGTCCGTAAATGATGGATGTCTTCGTTGCGGTACGACGTGAAGGGGATATAGAAGACGCTTCCCTTCAGCGCGATCCGGGACAAGATCGGGACGATAATACGCGTGCCGAGGCGAAGACTGTGCCAGGTATTGGTTTGTGTCAGGGCATTTATGTTGCTGGGTATACCCGGACCGCCGGGGAAAATATTCTGGACACCGTAGGCAGCATACGTCTCGCGCCAGTATTGATAACCCAGCAGTATGTCCACTCCGCCCAACACCGGATTGTCCTCCGCCGTCCATTGAAACGCCCTTACTCCGGGGGTGACAGAAATCATCAGGACACTGCCGTTATCCGAACGCGAGAGCGTTTCCGATATCTTTTGTGTTCGGTTGTCGCCCGCCCAATCCTGATCGCGCAGAGTCCCGCTTCCGATGGTTCCGTACCCGATGGAGCCGGTCATCACAAAACGCTGAAAGATAAGATCGGCATTCAGCTCTGTCACCACACTATTCATGCCTCTCCACGTCAATTCTGATAGCACATTCGGATGCCCGTCCGGCGCGCCAATGTTATGCGCGCTTCGTCCCTGGCTGATCCATTCACGAACGCCGACGGTGAGTGTATAGGGTCGTTTCTCTTCCGTGGAGGCCGGCTGTTGTTCTGTAGTGGCCGCTCGTTCTTCAAGCGCAACCGGTGTGTCTTGGGCGAGTGAGAACCCAACGGGAAATGCCCAGCATGCCAGCAAAAAGAGAAAGGCGAATCGGACGCATCGCATGGTCTTTAGATTTTCCGTGGAGCCACGACTCCGAGGTGGACGTCGAACATGCCGCGACCTTTGTCCTCGACATAGCGACGCAGCGCTTCGGCAATGACCGGAAATGCCAAGGTATCCCATGGAATCGAGTCGTGATGGAAGAGCTTCGTTTCGAGGCTTTCACTTCCGACGCCATAATCCGGGGTCCGCATGGTACCGCGGAAAATCATATAGACCTGGCTGATGTGCGGAAGGCTGAAGACGGCATAGAGTGATGCAATCTCGACCTCGGCTTCGGCTTCTTCTAACGTCTCGCGTGCGGCGGCCTGTTCGGCGCTCTCACCTTGTTCCATGAATCCGGCCGGGAACGTCCAAAATCCCGTCCGTGGATCGATGGCACGGCGGCATAGCAGGAGTTCGTCGCCCCATTCCGGGAGACACCCGACGACAATCTTAGGGTTTTGATAATGGACCGTCTGACAGCTATCGCAAACGAATCGCGAGAGTAGGTCTCCCGGCGGGATTCTACGCGAGACCGGCGACCCGCAATCACTGCAAAACTTCATAACATCCCTGTGGCGCTACCGCTATTATCGAGGTGGACGATTCTGATTTCGTATTCGACGAAGGGAACAATAGAGAGCATATCCTTGCGCCAACATGCCGGTGACAATCAATCCCAACGAGGTCCGAAGCCACACCGAGTCGGGATGATCCAATCCGTACATGCCCATGATGAATCCCGATGCAATCGCGACGATGCCGACCGATCGGGCGATAAACGCGCTGTGCTGCAAGCCGGGGTTCGCCATTGTGTGAAGGACGCTAGCCGGGATCATTCATGAACACCGACCAGTGCCGATCCTCTCGTCCGGCGGCGCTTTTCTCGTTCCGTCTCCTCGACGGACCGCAAGTACGCCTGCGTCGCTCCTCACGAGCGAGAAACTCGCGGGGTGGGACGCCTCTTGGCGCCCCCAAGGTGGGCGAGTGAAATCAGCAGGCCTCCATCTCAACCGCTTGGCAACGGCATTCACGGATATTCGAATTAATCCGTAACCTCCTGTACGCCATCCACAAAGTAATCGGTAGAACCAAAACAGTCGGTTGGGATGCCGCGAAACTCCCGATAGTGCAGCAGGACCTTCTTTCCCAGCAATGCATTGACTTGATCCGCGACGGATTTGTCCCAGACACTGAACGTCCATATCATAGGCGCGACCCCGGGCACCGTCGTCATCGCCATTTCACCCTCATAACTCTTGCAAAGCCAGCCCTTATGCGAAAATTTTTGGAGATATCCGACGCGGTCCCCATCCGAAAAACTCCAGTTGAGAACAAACACCAGGTACGCCAGAAAGAGCACGATCGGAACCAAGAAGACGGCCCACGCCAGCCGTCTTGCACCTCGACGCCAATCAACGCTCATGATGCTTCCCGTCCAGCAACAGTGAAAAGCGCGGGACTCGCTTGCCCTCGATCAGAACCTCCTCCATAAACATGGCGCTCGGCCTGACCCACAATCCACGATCGCCGTATAGGGCTCGATACACCACGAACTCTTCTTCCGTCTCAGAGTGTCGAGCGCATCCGATCACCTCGTACTCGTTTCCCTTATAATGCCGATACCGGCCCGGCTTCACCATAATGTTTCATATCCTTCTTAGCAGACATCAATACAGAATGGCAGGTGGCCCTGTAGAGGGCTTCACCATCGCCTATACCGACGACGGGTCAAAGAGCAACGTGTCACGGCATTGCGACGTTTCTGCGCGGCTTAGAGGAGCTAGAGGCATCAGCGGCTGGCCGACAGCAATGAAGGTGAACCCGGACTACTTGCGGTGTCATGCGACCCTCCTTACCAATCCGCCATTCTCCGATCGAGGACGATCTGCTGCACGATCGAATTCGGTCCGAGCGTGGCCAGGTAGACACAGGTCTCTGCCACATCAAATGGGCTGATCGCACCACTGCGTTCAATGTCCTCAGGGGAAGCGTCCACTAGTTCGTCCGCAACCCCGCCGGGGCAGATCGCACAAACCTTAATGTTGTATGGCCGCCCTTCATCCGCCATCGCTTTGGTTAATGCCATGATGCCGTGCTTAGATGCGCTATATGTACCGGTACCAGACCACGCCTGAACGCCTGCGACGCTGGACATGTTGAGGATGACGCCGCCACCATTTTTTCTCATCTGCCGAAAGCCCGCGCGAGCACACAGGAATGTCCCTCGTAAATTAGTCGCGATGACGCGATCGAAAGTTTCCGTACTGGTATCGACAATCTGCCCTCCGCCTCCTATCCCGGCGTTGTTCACCAGAATATCGAGTCGCCCGTACTGCCGAACCGTCTCGGCTATGAGATGATCCACTTGCGACTCGTCGGTCACGTCCGTTGGGACTGAAATGGCCTGACTGCCGTCGGCATGAACCTGCGCGGCCGTCTGCTCACACAAGTTCTGCCGTCTGGCCGCCACAACAACACGGGCGCCTTCCCGCCCAAAGACGCGCGCGATCGCTTTTCCGATTCCGCTACTGCTTCCCGTGACGATAGTCACCTTGTCGGCGAGACGCTTCATTGGCGGAATTATAGAGTGTTCGCGATCAACGGGGCAATGCAAGGGTTAGCCAGTCTGCGCGAGATGGAGTGTCCTGCCCGGACAATTTGCTCCGAGCGGTTGGGTCGCTTTCGATCGCTCGATTCGGGCCCGTAGGTTGGAGCACTTTGATAAATCAGCAGTTCGATAACCGTTCAGTTGAAAACAATGAGGCCCGGCTCTTGCTGTACATGCGGAGGGCACGCTTGTCTCTCGTAAGGAGGATGTTATGCCGAATACCAATTCGTCCTTTTCGCCGATCACCAGAATTACTCAATTGAACGCACAACTTGAAAGATTGGAAGCCTTGGGTCACCGGCAAGCCAATGAACAGGAGCTGGCTCAGTTCGATGATGAGATAGAAGAGCTCTTGGGCCGTCACTTCGGACCGGCCGATGCACGTGTTGAGGCCTACAAGTATGCGACGCTGGCCGAAGCTGAAACGTTGGTCAACTTGCCTGAATCCGCACAAGAGCAATCGGCTCAGGATTTGCCGAAGAAAGCCATTCAACAGCGACGCCAGGTTCTTGAAGGGATCCTGTCGGAACTACAAGAAGCGGAAGGGAAGGAAACCGTTGCTCTCACAGGCGAAGACCATGAAGACCCACCTTTGGGATGAATTCACATAGAAGGCCTGAAGCCGTCAGAGTGTGTTGAGCAAGCCGGCCGATATTGGGATCGCGCCCCGGTATAAGGGCCATCACGATGCAGTCATTTGTTCGGGGGGAATAAGGCCGTGTTCTCGAATGTGTCGTCGTATCGCCGGTAACGAGCGCCAGAATACACCGGCCGTCAGTAAGGTGATGAATCCGCCAATCAGGACGATGACCGGGGCCGGCAAATAGGTGGCGCCGATTCCCGCCAACATACTGCCAAAGATCGTCAGGCCTAATGAGAGGGTCGTGAAAAAACTCACGACGCGGCCGCGCAGGGCATCCGGCACTAAACTCTGCAACAAAATATTGATGCCCGCGAGGCTACTGATCATGCCAAATCCGATCCCGACCATTGCCACGATCGAAACCCAAAAGAGGGAACTGGCCGAGAAAGCCATCAATGACACTCCAAAGAGTGCGACTGCTCGCGCAATCGCGCGCCCGAGGCCTTTCACGGTATCCCGCCCGGCATGGCGCAATGCGGCGGCGAGCGCTCCGATGCCGCTTGCTGCCATGAGGGCCCCCAATCCTTCCGGTCCACGGTGGAGGATGTCCCGGGCGAACACAGGCAACAAGGTACTGTACGGCATGGACACGATGCTCAGCATGGCGGTCACGGACAGCACGGCCCGGACATGCGGAGTGTGCCAGGCATAGCGCACGCCTTCCTGTAACTGCGCCCACGCATTGCCGGTATGCTGTCGGGGCTTAGGCTCAAGATGCATGGCACAAAGACACACCAGAATAATCAAGAAACTGACGGCATTGATGGCGAAGCACACCCCTTCTCCAGCGAGGCCGACGATAAGCCCTGCCAATGAGGGGCCGACAATTCGCGCCGCATTAAAGAGTGAAGAGTTCAATCCAATCGCTGAAGGAATGTCTTGGCGAGGCACGAGATCGGCGACGAACGATTGCCGGACGGGAATCTCGAGCGCACTGAAGATACCCAACAGCAACGCGAGCAGCAGAATCCATTCGATGGTGATCGTGCCGGTCAAGGTCAGGATGGCGAGGAGAGTCGCCTGTACGAGCAAAGAGGCTTCCGCGATGATCATCAGTTCCCGCCGTGGCCAGCGGTCAGCGAACAATCCACCCACGATGCCGAACACGAGGATCGGCGCGCGGGCCACAAATTCCACGAGCCCGAGCAGAAATGGGGAGCCGCTGAGCCGATAGACCAGCCAGGCCAATGCCATACTTTGCATCCAGGTTCCGCACAGCGAGAGGCCATGGCCGGTGAAAAAGAGGGCGTAATTGCGATGCGCCAGCGCGCGCCACCGGGAGCGCCGTACGACTGCCGGTACAGGAACGGGTGCGCCGTTCGTGGAAGGGCGAGTGCTCGTTGGGTCGGGAATATGCACGGTCGCTTACCATACCACAAGCAAAAGCGAAGGATGGAAATCGTGGGAGAATCGGAACTTACAGGAGGAAGGACCGAAGGTACACCGCACCCTCCGCGGCACTCAGAGCATCTGCCGCAGTACGTGCCTTAGTCAGTTAACGCCGTTATGCGGCGTTGTAATAGTCCTCATCCTGGCCGGTTTCATCAGGCGTGCGGCCGGAATCGTCAGATTCCATATAGACCGACACCACTGCGGCGCCCCAGGTGAGGATCAGTAAGGCGATGAGCAATGCTATAGGCAGCATGCCGACACCTCCGGGTGAATGATGATACTGCGTGCTGCATCATTATGCTAGTAGGCGCTGTCCGACAGGGTGGGCACGTCGGAATCACATTGCGTATGGGGGGATCGGTGCGGTACAAAGCTTCTGGTTGATAACCGGAGGATGCATGGCTAATGACAAGCAAGTAATTTTTTCGCTCATCGGTGTGGGCAGGGTCCATCCACCGAAGAAGCAGGTCCTAAAAGACATTTATCTCTCGTTCTATTATGGCGCCAAGATCGGAGTGATCGGGCTCAACGGTTCAGGCAAGAGTACGTTACTGCGAATCATCGCCGGTCTCGATAAGGACTATATCGGCGAGATCACCATGTCCAAGGGCTATACGGTCGGATTGCTGGAGCAGGAACCGCAGCTCGACAAAACCAAGACCGTCAAAGAAATTGTCGAAGAAGGCCGCGCCGAGGTCGTCTCGCTGTTGCGCGACTATGAGACCGTCAGCAACAAGCTCGGTGAAAACATCTCGCCGGAAGAAATGGAAAAACTCTTGGAGAAGCAAAGTCAGCTCCAAGAAAAGATCGAGGCGGCCAACGGATGGGAATTGGAGAACGAACTCGAGGTGGCGATGGATGCGCTTCGGTGTCCGCCGCCAGATAGCAAGATCGATGTGCTTTCCGGTGGTGAGCGGCGTCGTGTAGCGCTGTGCCGGCTCCTCATTCAAGAGCCGGATATTCTGCTGTTGGACGAACCCACGAATCATCTCGACGCCGAATCGGTCGGGTGGCTCGAGCAGCACCTTCAACAATATAAGGGCACCGTGATCGCGGTCACCCACGACCGGTACTTTCTCGATAATGTAGCCGGGTGGATTTTGGAGCTGGACCGCGGTCAAGGCATTCCGTTTCAAGGGAACTACACGTCCTGGCTGGAGCAGAAGCAGGCGCGGCTGGAAAAAGAGGAAAAGGCTGAATCGAAACGGCGAAAGACGCTGGAGCGCGAGTTGGAGTGGATCCGGATGTCGCCCAAAGGCCGGCATGCGAAAGGCAAAGCTCGTGTGACCCGATATGAGGAATTGCTCGGGGAGCAACAGGACAAGCAGGCTGATGATCTCGAAATTTATGTGCCGCCGGGACCGCGCTTGGGGGATGTCGTCGTCGAAGCCAAAGGGCTCGCCAAAGCGTTTGGCGATAAGGTGCTGTTTGAGGATGTGAGTTTTAGTCTGCCGCGCGGCGGCATCGTGGGCGTGATCGGGCCGAACGGAGCGGGAAAGACCACCCTGTTTCGGATGATTGTCGGCAAGGATAAGGCGGATGCGGGCACACTGACAATCGGTGAGACAGTCAAACTGGGTTACGTAGACCAGGATCGAACCTTGGATGCGAATAAAACGGTGTGGGAAGTAATCTCAGACGGTCAGGACACGCTCAAGCTGGGCAAAGTGGAGGTCAATTCACGTGCCTATTGTGGACGATTCAACTTCGGCGGCACCGAACAACAAAAAAAGGTCAAGGATCTGTCGGGTGGCGAGCGCAACCGGGTGCATCTGGCACGAATGCTGAAAGAAGGCTCCAATCTGTTAATACTCGATGAACCGACGAACGATCTGGACGTCAATACGTTGCGTGCCCTCGAAGAGGGATTGGAACGGTTCGGAGGGTGTGCGGTCGTCAGTAGCCACGATCGTTGGTTTTTGGACCGCATTGCCACTCACATCCTGGCGTTTGAAGGCGATAGTCGGGTGGCATGGTTCGACGGGAACTACAGCGAGTATGAAGCGGATCGTAAGAAGCGGCTCGGCAGGGACGCGGAACAACCGCACCGAATTCGATATCGCAAGATGACGAGGAGTTAAGGATGGTCGGACGACGCAGACCGATACGACTTCGTTGGCAACGGTGCAGCAGAGCGATCGCCTTCTCGCCTCTTCTTCTAACCGCTATGATCCTCGGGTGTGTCAAGGACACCGGGGGGCACCTGCAGCATTCACAGGCAGCGGTGATGCCGCCCACCACGGCGGCAACGCCATATCCTTCACTCGCCGGCACGTGGAAATACGAGGAAAGTGGACAAACCATTCTGATTACGCTGAATGAATATGGGCGTGGAACGTATGATTGGAAAGATGGTCAATTTATTACGACTACGTTCTCAGGCGGCGTCTGGAAAGGATTCTGGTCGCAGCGAGACAATGATCGAGATGGTGAATTCGAGGTGACGTTCATGCAAAACGCAGCTAAAGGGCAAGGTCGCTGGTGGTACACCCGCATTGGTAGCGACACAGCTCCGAGCCGGCCCGGTGGTGTTTTTCAGATCGCGCGGCAGTCCCCTCCCTCCCCCTCCAGCCAGGCATCAGGCGCGTCCGGCAGCGCCAATGACAATCGGCAAGTTCGTTCACGAGAACGCCGATGACGTTGGCGTGTCGCGTGATAGCTCTCGGCCAAGCAAGGACATACACGCATCAGCATCGACGGGCCATCGTGGCGGGCGTGCTGCTGTTGCTTATCTGGCCAACCATCGGCATGGCCGAAGGCCAAGAACGCCGCTCACCCACGGGTATCCAACAGGCGAAACGCGCGACGCTCGGTGTCTTGCAGCCCGGTGAGGATGCTCAGCGCCAGGGCGGCAAAGCCCATTTCGTGATGCGAGGAACAGCCCTTCATGTCCACGATGGCTACCTTCTGACGGCTCGCCACGTCGCCGAGCAGGATGAGGCCGGCCGGCGCGCCCTGGCGAAACAGATCACGGTCCTCACGGCAGATCTTGATGAAGTGTCGGCCGCTCTCGTAGGGGTCAACGCATTTCTGGACCTGGCCGTGTATCGTTTGCCGCAAGAGATGTCAGGCCGACTGCCGAACGTCTCGATCGCACCGAGTGATCCCGAGCCAGGGGAGGAAGTGTTCACAATCGGGTATCCCTTGGGATGGGGACCCGCTATCGCCTTTGGCCGCATCGGAAATCCCAGCACCTTCCTGCCCACCGTCGACACGCGCTTATTTCAAATCGATCTCTCGGTGTGCGCCGGTAATTCGGGTGGAGGCCTTTTCAATGCCAGAGGCGAGTTGATCGGCATCATGCATGCCATGATTCAAACGACGTCTGATCGTGGAGAACAGCCGTGCAGTCCATTGGCCTTTGCCTCTCCCGGCCAATTGGTTCATCGCGTCACGTCGGCGCTGATTAATGGCGAGCAGCCCGGCTTTTCAAAATTGGGGACGGCTCTGACCGCGGTGCGAATGGGCACCCGCTGGCGCGTGGCAGTGGCCGAAGCCAATGGGCCGGCGCGTGAAGGGGGCGTGCAAAAGGGAGATGTGTTACTGGCAATCGAAAGCACCGACATTGCCGACGGTGCGCACTTAAAGAACTATCTTATCGAGCGCACCGTCCCGGGCCAGCGAGTCGCTCTCCGCGTCCTGCGGGAAGGCAAAGAGCACGTGCTGCACGTGACCCTGGGCAAATCGTGATCAGCAGCGATGGACTGCGTTCCTTATGACTTCCCGCATGGCGCCGTTGTTGCCGCTCCCACCCTGTGCTGGTGATTGCGTTCGATCATCCGGTCCATGACGGATCCGCAGTTCACACAGCGCCAGACATAGGCCTCATCGAGTTCGTCCGCCAACCACTCCTCGATCATGAGCCCGCGGCATTTCCGGCATTCCATCGCGCAGCCTCCTCTGTTGAGATCCTTCACCGCAGGTCACAGTAGCAATCAAAGATGAAGGCGACATTAAGGCCAGATTAGAAATCTTTCATGTAGGGCAGAGTGCATGCCGAAGTGACGTGTGGAGAGCAGGTCTCTCACTGTTCCCTTAACGGGGTTGAGCGGTGTTCAATCGGGCACCGCCCCGACCTAATCCACCATGGACATTTAACACAATCAATCGATTTGACCCCGGCAATCCGGCGAACCCTCTCAATCGATATAATCCCGACAACCCGTTCAACTCCGTCAACCGTTGCGATCCTGTCAATCCCCTCCATCTAGCCAACAAATTCAATCTGCACACGCCATTCGCATCTCTACATCGGTAGGAGTGCAGACACTGTACCAAGGAACACCTTCTGCTCAATAGGACATGGACTCACGCTGGGTACTGGCCCGTATTTGAATGACGAGGATGTAGCCGCCATACAGAGAGGCACCAATCGCTTGCGCAGTATAAGCAGCGCTCGAAAAGTGTAAGGGGCATCCAGAAGGTGTGTACTGGATTTGAATGAAAGGAAGACAAAATCGCTATTTCACCGTTTGGTTTTGATACAGCGACAGCTTCGAAACCTCATGGCGCATGGTGCGTTTGAGAAACAAGGAGAAGCGTTCAGGCTGGAGCTGTTCCGCTGCTTCTTCCATATAGAGTTGAAAAAGACCGATTTAGACTGGCTGGCGAACTTAGTTTTGATGATGCGACGGCAATACAAGTGATAATGGATTTTGTTGACCATCTATGGTCAGGAGAGCGGGAACCTGCCCATCTATACATTCAAGGAAGCGGCTTGCCGATGATTCTGACAATGGCAGGCAGTTACAGTCGGGCAATGAGTTCCGTCGATGAGATGAGGGAATTTGTGGAATATCTCTGCTACAAGTTGGATCAAGCCGCAGACATGGACTGTGATATATCTTCCTCTATTATGGCACCTTCATGAGGCCATCATTCACGGCTGAGTTATCACGGAGCGAACTGCGATGGTTGCCTGTAGTATCGTAGTTTCTTAACCGCACGCTGGTCTAGAAAGTCCGCGGCTTGCGACATGAGAACGAGTGAGATCAAGTGCGCAGGAATCACTGGGAAATAGCTGTCCTATACGACCGTTTTACGACCGTCTGAATTGTCCACGTCTCCGATGGTCCCCGAGAAGTACTTACGCCATGCGAGGATGGCAAAGGTTGGCTGCTCCCTCAAGACCTCTCATCCAATTGAAGAAGTGAACTCGTGCTCCGAGAGGCGGTCTCCTGAATGACGGCGTACAATTGCTCGACGGCCGCTTCCTTCGTAATAAGTCTCATGGCTCCGGCCCGCTTCATCGCCTTCTGGTTCTCCTCGCCGGCATTGACCGATAACCCGATGATGATGAGGTTCGGATAGCGGGCTTTCAGGTGAGCTGTCGCGTCGATCCCGTTCATTTTGGGCATGTTTATGTCTATGACCACCACAGCCGGCTGCAGTTTCTCAGTAGAAATCAGGGCTTCTTCTCCGTCGCACGCCTCGCCAACAACTTCGATGTCGGCATTGGTCTCCAGGATCGACCTCAGCCCTTGGCGAAACATGGCATGATCATCAACGACAAGCACGCGAATGCGCTCTTTCTTTGCAGCCGGTGAGCGTTGCGGTCGGGCGTTCTGAATTCCTGATAGGGCCTCGCGGACCGGCGGCATGGCGGGCGCTGCTCCTCTCCTACTGTCTCCGGTCAGCGGCAACGTGAGTCTCGCGATGGTCCCCTGGCCGGGAGCGGATTCGATCTCAAATGAGCCGCCCAGCGCTTTCATGCGCTCACGAATGCTGAAGAGACCGAATCTCGAAGAAGTGTCGTCGAACGTAGTCGTTTCAGCCGCAGCAAGTTCAAAGCCTTTCCCGTGATCGCGCACCTCTATTCGAAGTCGGCTGTCGTGCGTGTCCATGGTCACATCGGCTTTACCCGACGCTGAATGCTTCCAGGCATTGATCAGCAGCTCGCGCACCGATTGAAACAACAGCACCGCCAGATCCTCGGGCAGGATGAGCCGCTCCTCCGGCACGGTCACCCTGACTGCCATGTCATGCTTTTGCATCGCCTCGCCGAGCCATCTCAGCCCCGCCGGCAAGCCGTGATCACGCAGCACGGGAGGGCTGAGTTCAGCGACCAGGGTGTACGTGTATTTCAAGGCATCGGTCAGAATGCCATCGACTTCGTTGATCAGTTTGGCACAGACTGGATTAGCTTCAACCAACTGTTTGCCTTGCCCCAGTTTGAGCCGACCCAGCGCGAGCATCTGTTGCAGGTGGTCGTGAAGTTCTGCGGCCAGTCGCTTGCGCTCCCGTTGTTCGGCCAGATTCAGCTCTGTGGCCAGCGCGCGCAAGCGGTCCTGGGACTGCACCAGTGCCTCCGTGCGTTCCTGTACCAAGTGTTCGAGTTGCTCGGAGAACGCCCTCAGCCGATTCTCGCTTTCACGCAACGATTCTTCCGCCAGTTTGCGCTCGGTGATGTCATAGAAGACTCCGGAGGACCTCATTGCCTCGCCGTGCTCGTCATAAGAGAACTCGCCGGTTCCAGAGAGCCACACGATCTGACCATCGTTGGCGCGAATCGCTCGAAACTCCAGGCGATACAACCGATGTTCCCGCTTCGCGGATTCCACCTCGGCCAGCACGCGATTGAGGTCCTCGGGATGAACCCGGCTCGCCCACATCTCGTAGGTCCCCTCGCGCGAGGCGAGCGGTTCATACCCCAGCAGCGTGAAATGCAGCTCGGACCAGGTCGCATGACCGGTGCGGACGTCCCAATCCCAACTGGCCATGCGAGCCGCCTGCATGGCAAAGCGCATTCGTTCCTCGTTCGCGATCAATGCCCGCTCCGCCCGCTTGCGCTTAATGCCCAGAGCAATGTGGTCGGCGACCATCGACATCGCTTTCAGTGTGGATTCCGACAACGCGTGGCGGGAGAACATCGCCATCACTCCGATGACCCGATCCTCGACGGCGAGCGGATACCCGGCGAAGGCCACCATGCCTTCGCGCCTCGCCCATTCCTGGTCGGGCACGAGCGGATCCCCAAGCACTTTATTGGTCAGAGTAGGCTTTCGTTCAGCAGCAATCAGGCCGATTTTCAAGCTGCCCACGGGAACGCGGGCATGGCGGCCATCCAAATGGGTGTACAAGCCGGAACTGGCATGAAGCTCGAGCATATTATGGGGTTCATTTAAGATCCAAATGCGCGCAAAGGCCCCACCCAGATCTTCCACCATCGTCTGAGTGCACCTCCGCAGCATGTCGGTCAAGTCACCGCTCTCGATCAGGTGCTTGCCGATTCGTGCGCTAAAGGCATCCAGGTGAGCTTGTTCCTTGAGTCGTTCCTCCACCCGCTTGCGTTCGGTAATGTCTAAGTTAATCCCGGCGATACGGATGGCCTTGCCAGTTGCATCCCGGTCGATGCGACCGAGCCCCTGCATCCATCGCTCCCCTTTCAGGGGATGGAGCGTCCTGAACTCCTGGCTCCACCCATTGTCGTCGGTCAAGCTCAGCAAGGACCGGATACGCCTGACCAAGTGGTCGCGGTCTTCGGGATGCACTCGGCCGATCCACGCGTCGAAGGAGCACGGTTCCTGCGAGTCGAACCCGTATAAGCGGTGATAGCGTTCATCCCAGGTGAACCTATTTGTCTCAACATTCCAGGACCATGTGCCTGCTAGAGAGGCATCGAGTGCCAACCGCAACCGTTCTTCGCTGTCCCGCAGGGCTTCGTCCGCCTGTACGCTCCCTCGTGGTGATGTTGTCATAGGCGTCTCGCCTTTCCTAATTCCGATAAGCTCAGGTTGTCATTTCGCCGCGCTAACAACGGGTGCTGCAGGTGACAGAAATTCTGCCAGGCTATATTAGTGATCCTATTTGAAGAGATCCAGGAGAAACGAAAAGTGTGTGAAAGTGATCGGAAGGTGAAGTCGTTCAGCACGAGGCAAGCTCTTGGCGTTATGCCATCATCGCTGTGGACATGCGGCTGCAGAGATTCTCGAACGCATCAAACAGAACTGTATTGTAGTTATTCGTCATGCTCCCTCCGGTTGGCCGGATGCGTCGTCACGGAAGCAAAGCGGGCCACAATCGACCCAGATCAAGCATGATTCTGAACCCGTAGGTAGGCCCAGAATCTGTGCGACCCAGGACATCATTCCAGGTTTCGACGACTCCGTAGGGATACCGCAAAGCAATGGAGCCAAATCGTCGTTCGATCCCATGTCCGCTGGGGGTGGCGAATAGCCCGGAATCGACCATTGCGGCAAACTCGAATTCCCAGCGTGGCGGTCCTTCCCCTCGATAGTCCCCCAGCGTCGCGGACACTTGTCCGATCCACGCTTGGTTTGCAATCACGGAGCCATCATAGGCTGCGCCTTCGTAGAGGCGGCTATACCGCCCCATGACAGACAAGCGGAAAAATTGAGACAACCAGTGGACCGGCGCGGGAGGCTCGAAGCCGACCGATGTAATGACCTCAGCCAATGACATCCGACGAAGCCCGACCCGCCAAAAAATCTCTTGGTACAACGAGCCTACGGCAGCTCCCATGCCGACGAACCCCACTTCACTGGCTCCAAAAGGTTTAAACCATCGAGTCACCGATCCGCTAATCATGAAATCGGCGACCCCGTTCCGCCGCTGATCCACCGGAACCGCATTGATGCCCAGCAAACGATGGACAAAGCCATTCTGCAAGTTTTCCGACGGCTCGTGCCCGGTAGGGCCGGCCCCAATGGTCAGATTGGTATTCCATCCAGGGAGTTGGCGTATCCGCTCAGTCCACGTGGCCGTGACAAAATTAAACCCCGCCGATTGGTTAATCGCATTGAATCGCGCGCCTCTACCGTTGAACTCCGTAAACCGATTTACTGTGATACCGGTCAGGAGAGTGCGATCCAGATCGGGATAGGAAATAGCACCCCAATGCTCGCTTGGGGCGGTTTGCTCTGCATGCACCGATGGCATAAGGGCCGAAAAGGCGAGCCCGAATGAGAGGAACATGCACGGCAACAGTGCCTGCAATCGAGCCATGGCATAGTCTTTCGTTTAGTGTGACCCTTCTCAACTGAATCGAGTTGGCCAGCAGCAACCTTACGGAGTGTTGCCCAGTAGTCCATTTTATGGGGGTAGGGTGCCAATCAGCAGACGGCTCAATGTATTGTCATACGAATGCCCCGTCGTATGAGGCGTAACGACTACGGTGGTCCATCGGAAGTGTAGCCCGGAAGTTAGATGACGTAGAACTCCGCGGCGATGATGCCTTGGGAAGGATGGGTCAGAGTTCATCGGTCTGCGTAAGCATCTTTGTTGTAGTTTCCGGCGACCTCTTGGTACCATGAAAACGGTGTGAGTCAGGCAGGATTTGCTGATGGCATTAACAGATCGCGCATATATGAAACGCCGTCCCGTTCCAAATCCATGGTCCCGAGTCTTAGGGCTATGGTTGGCACCATCTTTATGGATCTCGCTCGGATTTCTTTTGTGCCTCCTGTTCGTTCTTTATTGGCCGAAGCCTGCCGGGACAATTCTCCACCGTCTAGCGCTCTTGCTCCATCATCATTAAGGCGGGGTAGCACAATTGACCTTTGGTTCTCCTATTCATGTATTTAGGCGCTTAGCCCAACATGATCGACTCACTTACTGCATCATGCCGGGCCCCCAGAGATTTCTTGCGCCACGATTCCCATCCAGCCATACAGTACGCTGAAGCCCGATCATTTTCCTGACTCCCATCCTACTGAGGCGGCAAGCTCGGCCCTTCAGCCATCCCGACTGGTTGTTCGAGATCAAACATGCCCAGACACACCGAGCTTATTAATCGCGTCGCCTTTAGACATGAATCTAAGGTTCACGGAAAACCCATTTGCGCCTGACCCCGGTCCCGAAAGATCTCCAAGCTGAACTGATCAGCTCAAGCATTCTCCGAGACGGTCAGGCACAATGCTCATCTTCCTTTCGAAAATCAATGTGCCAAACACACGAATCCCCCCCCTCGCACCCCAGCTTTGAGTTTCTGTTATGCTCCATGAGTTAAGCGCTTGCCGAAAGTCAGCAGAACGAATGCTCTAAGCCAACCAACCCCTTGTGAGAGGTCAATAATGGCATACGACGCGAACACTCTGAAGAACTGGGCGGTTACAGACTATGCCACGGTTCGACCGGACATACGATCAGGAGATCTCATATTTTGCTCGGGTCAATACCTTGTTTCAAAAGCGATCGAAGAGGCCTCGAAGTCACTCTGGAGCCATATTGGGATACTGTTACGGGTCAATGAGCTGGACCGCGTGATTCTTCTGGAAAGTGTGGAAGATATGGGCGTGCGGTTAGCGCCAGTCAGTAAATATCTGACGGATTATGACGCGCCGGGAAAGCCGTACAATGGAACCGTCTATCTCGCGCGCTATCAGCCAGGTCTGAGTGAGAGCGAAATCAAGCAGATCGCCACATTTGGTTTAGATAAACTGACGCGCCCTTACAATCGGGAAGAAATCGCCGCGATCGCGGCGCGCATTGCTCTGCACATCCCAAATGATGATCTCATGAAGAATGACACCTACATATGTTCAGAGCTCGTCTATGCCTGTTTTCAAAAAGCGGGCATCACCTTTCCATTAAACCCCGGCAACTTTATCAGTCCCGAAGATATTGCGAAAGATCCACGCATTCAATTCTTGTATCGCATCCGATAACTATTGCCGAACAAAAGGACCAGGTCAGAGCGAGTTACATATTTTCTACTTAATCTGCTATGTCAAAGGTCAAGGTCCCTGAGAAGCCCTCCCAATCTGCTATTCGTGATCGGAACGCCGACCACAGGTCATCAATTCGAGGGATATCGATGAGAAGAAGGAGCATACTGACAGACGCCCCGTCACTGCCGACGAGGCAGATAAAGTCACGCTCCTTCCGTCCTCTGAATCCACAGTTGGCTTCTCGGCGCCATGGACTTACGCAGGGTACGGCTGCCGGAGGATCACCACGCGTCTGGCGTGCAGGAGCAGACGACGGGCCACAGCGACCACAGCGCGCTTCGCACCTGTTCGTAGTTTCAATCGGTCATAAATGGATCGCATCCCGGGATCTTTTGTGAGAAACCGCCACGCGGCTTCTATGAGCGTCCCGCGGAGCGCATTTTTGCCGGACCGGGTAATGCGGCCCATACGGACCTTGTCCGCACTGGAGTGCTGTGAGGGCGTCAGCCCAACATACGCCGCCAATTGATCGCCGTGCCTGAATCGGTGCAGGTCGCCTAATTCTAACAGCAACTCCATCGCCGCAATGAGACCAATGCCCGGAATGGTTCGGAGCCATTGAACCTGCGATCGATAGCGGTCCGTTTCTGCGAGTGATCGGAGCAATTTGGTCTGCTTGACGATCTGACCCGTGAGGAATTCGTACTCCTCTAAGAGCCGTTGAAAACTGTCCTGCAACCACGCGGTAGAGAACCGGAGACGCTGTAAGTTCTGTAGGTAAATACGGGTCCATGGCCCTGTGGGCTCAGGAAGCTCAATGCCGTAGAATCGGAGTTCCGCTTTAATGCGATTTTGCGTGCGAACACGATCGCCAATGAGCTGGCGGCGCCGCCGAATGACCTGTCGGTGCATCCGACCCTCTTCGTCTGGTACCCAGACCTGCTTCAGCAGCCCCTTCGCTAACAGCAGGGCCAGTTTTCGGCTATCCTTCCGATCGGTTTTCACTCGATTGCCCGCCTCCTGAGGAATCAAGCTGGGCGGCGTGACGATACAGGTGGCGCCCACCGCCACCAGCCGATCGTGAAGCCAGTACCCAAAATATCCCGCCTCGTAGACGACGTGCAGCACGGCACGGCGGTAACGACTGAGGAGGGCCTGCAACGCATCCCATCGACCGGGAATCGTGCCGTGGAAGAGTTCTACCTCCGTTGTTCTGACCGTGACATGCCAATTCTTTCGGTGAAGATCAATGCCAACAAAGAGCACTTGCCCCACGTCCTGCTGCTTTTTCTTGGTCGCCATAGAAGCCTCCATCATAATGAGTAGAACGAAGACTTCCAGGAAGTACTGATCCTTCTCACTGCAGGCAATACTCTCTCCAGAGCATAGTGACTGACAGTCAGGTAGAGTCCTCCCTTTCGGTGGCTTAAGGTCCATAACGGGCCTGGTCCCGTCCAATCTTCATCCCGTGTTCATGAGCCCTTCATCTAAGCGGTAGAGACTACACCCTCTGAGTTGGGATTTGTCGTGCTAGAAGTTGATCGCATGTCATTTCGCCTCGGCACATACCTCTTCACCCTTGTGTTCTTCGGATGTCCCTATCTCGTTGACCTCGCCTCCTGTGATGAATTTGATACGCTGACTCGCCAGCTGACGGTGACAGACATCGAGGGCCTCGACGTCTCTGAGTCTTCTCCTACCTCTCCTCTCCGTCATGGCCAACACGGCGATGGAGCATCAGGTAGTGTCACCTGGGACAGACGTCAACACTGGCCTGTGTTCTCGTCGCCACATGTCGAGTCTCATGCCCCCCTTCCACCTTGTCTAACCTGTTCGATCCCCACTCGGGCTCCGCCCAGACCCTAGTCAGCCTTTTTCACGCATTGTCTACGAAGCCTCGCGCGGCTCTCGTGGTCTTTGCATTGGCCATCTTTGATCAAGCAGAGCTGTGGTCGCCCCGAGGCCAACTCGTTATGCAGCCGTTACTCGACAGCAAGGAGATAGTGATGTCTTGTACCCGATTTGCTCCACGATCTTTGGGCGTCACAACTGGGTTGACGCGTCTAGGACAGATAGGAATTCTGCTCCTGGTCATGGTACTCCCGCTAGGCATTCTCCGAGTGGAGCCGACAGAGGCAGCGCTGAACACCAGGGGTCCCACTCCACCAGGTGATCTTCAGCTCACACTGAATGATGCCCTTGCCCTCTTCCTTCGGCAAAATCTGGATCTGCTCATGGCGCAATATGGAATCGACACGGCCAAGGGGCAGCAGATCACCGCCCGACTCTTCCCGAATCCGGAATTAACCGTTGGGACACTTGCAGCTTTCACGCAGGGCAATACTCTGAGGAACTCTAATTCGCTCGCGGTGAGTGTCCAGCAACTGTTCGAAGTGGCAAACAAGCGCGGATACCGAATTGAAAGCGCTCGGTTTGGCCTACAATCCGCAGAAGCCAATTTCGAGGATACCATCCGGCAGTTGAGCTTCACCGTCAAAGATAGCTACGTACAGGTGCAGGCCGCGCGTCGGCGTCTCGCCTTGGCCGAAGAGAACCGCGACCGCTTCTCGCGTATCTTGGACATCAATACGATTCGTCTGAGGAAGGGGTTCATTTCCGGCGTGGACCTGATTCGTCTTCGCCTTCAGGTCGTCGATTTCGAGAGCACAGTCATCGAGGCGCTGAAGGAGCTGGAATCGGCCCTCAACGATTTACGGATCGTCCTGGCGGTCTCCCCCACCGTTACACTGGCCTTACTCACGGACCTGGACTATCGCCGTGTGGATCCCGATCCAGCAGCTTTACAGCGCGCCGCGCTGGAGAACCGTGCTGATATTCGTATGAAACAGCTGATTCGTGCTCAGCGGGAGGTGGACTTCAAGTTAGCCCGGGCGTTCCAGTACCCCGATCCAGCGTTCGGACCCGGCTTCACCCTGCAAGGGCCACGAGGCCCGGATAACCCACAGCAGTACACATTGGGACTTTCGATCCCCCTGCCCGTGTTTAACCGGAACCAAGGCGGGATCGTACAGGCTGAGGTGGCCGTGCGAGCCGCGGAGACCGATCTTCAGAAGACCCTGCTGGCGGCCCAAAATGACGTGAATGTCGTCTATCGCACGCTCCTGCAGAGCCGGCGATTGGTGGAAATCTATCACGGAGGGGTGCTGGAGGATGCGCGGTCCAGTCTCTCGATCATCGAAGCTGCCTATCAACGCGGGGGCGCCACCATTCTCGACTTGCTCGATGCCGCCCGCACATCGGCTGCGGTCCAGCTGGACTATGTGGATGCCCTGACCGCCTATCAACGGAACCTGTTTCAACTCGAAAGTGCGGTGGGTCAAGAGGTGACGCATTGAGAAGTACTCTCCACATCGCCGTCTAGGGCGAGGGGCACGGCAGAGATGTGTCTCAAGAAGTGCTAGATGCATGTGTAGTGCGGCTAAGGCCCTAGGAGGGTGTCTTGGATGTTAGACCAAGACGGTGATCCGGTGACAAATGCGCGATAGAATGTTGTCTATGCTTCCTGAAAGGACTGGAAAACTACTGAATCAGTTAAAGCGGAAAGTCCTAGTTTACGACTTTATTCTCGTATCGATCTATTCTTCTCATTTTCTTACGGTTTCAGTTTACGACTTTTGTTCAGTCTCTACAGATCGTAAAAAGGGAGTTGGTATTCTGGCCCAACCAGCCACCCGGATGTTCGGCGTCCACTGAGTGCACCTGGGATTAGGCTCATCTGCCTAGATTTAGGCACGAGGACGGCCGAGTTGGTGCCCGGGAATGCCGCACGCTTTGCCTGGATTAGTTCGGCTTTGTTAGCCCTGAACCGGGCGGCTCACTTGTGGGAGTATCAGTGGCGTGGGCCGGACCGACGGGCGACGATGCCGGCGGTCGCTCAGTCCTCTGTTGTCCAGAGGCACATCCCAAACCGGCCAGCACTCCGAGAAGGCTCAGCATCGCTGCGACAGTCCCGAAGATCCTCAGTCTGTTCTTCCAGAACCGCATCGTATCCCCCGACCTAAAAGTGGAACGATAGACCACCCACATTGGGACTGCATAGTCTCTTCGATGTTCACTGCGACATGTCCGTAACGAACGCTCGAAGGGCAGCATTACCCATTTGATGGCGCGGCATCAAATCCATATTTCAGCAGGAGCTTTTGTATGCGGGGGCTCATCATGAAATTGAGAAATTCTTCCGCAACATCAAGGGCTGCAGTCCGGCACGTCCAGACCACCGCTTCCCCGAACTGTACCGGCGTATACGTTCCGGTCGGGGTTTCATCAATGATGCGTACTTGCCCGCTATTGATCGCATCCGTGCGATAGATCAAGCCGACATAGGCCTTCCCCGTCGCCACTAAAGCCACGACGTCCTCACTATGTTGGGCATGCACAAGGTTGAAATGGTTTTTATATGCAGGATCGAGCTTGGTCAGGACCCGGGCCGTGATTTCTCCTAGCGTGGAGACTTTGGGATCGGCGATGGCAAGGCGGCTTGCTGAATTCAGCGCCTCGTGAAAAGAGATCGGTGTGGCTCGAGAGCCCGAGGACATGATGAGCACGAGGGAGCTTTGTGCGTAAATTCGAGGGCCTCCCTTGAGCGTCAGTCCCTTCTTGTGCAACTGCTCAACGTCGTCGACCGCCGCCGGAAGGAACACATCGATTGCAGCGCCCTTTTCAATTTGCCGGCGAAGCGTGTGCGATGGACCGTATACGACGCTTACGTTGGCGCCATATTCTTTCTCGAACATCGGCACGATTTCCTGGAATGCCGGCTTCAAACTGTGGGCGGCGCCGATTGTCAAGGTTTCGGCCCAAACGGCGTCCCCGGTGGCAACGACCCCTGCCAGCCCACTGATGACAGCCATCGCCACACCAAATTTCAGAATTCCCGCCATGATACTCCTTTTCCCATTTGTTGGAAGACCCTCCTCCTATCTATTGTCCGAAGGCCTTCCAACAAAATTGATAGATATATGGGAGCTGATGCGTGTCGAGCGCAAAGCGTCAGACCATCGGCGTTAAAAATTTGATATGCAAGAATGAAAGACACCCATCAGCCCTTATGACGATTATGTTTGCCGAATGGGACAGCGCCTGAATCGTTTGTCAGCAAGCCCAATGCCACCTACAGTTTCCACTCAATGCCTTTTACGAAGTCGTTTAGTCACCATAGGTTTTAATCATTTCTCCTGGATTGTCTAACCGAATCGCACGGGCCTACATGGTCAAAATGTGAGATTTCGCACTATTCGCACTGCGCGTTCTTCGGCTTTGTTCTTCTCGCTTTGTTGTTGGATCATTAGACCGGGCCAGGTGGTAAACAGAACAGCAGCCGATACTATCGTGCCGTTTCGCACATTCTTTCCTCGGCTATGGTGTAATTCTTTTTATAGCGACCCGCATCGGTAAGGATTTTGCTAAGCCTTCAGGTCGGTTGGTACAGACCTCTCGATTACTGACATGGTGACAAGAAGTTCGTAACCCAATGCAATGAGTCGCAGCGTCGAGTGCCTGTTCCATGGTTGAAACGAAAACCGCTCGTGGTAGACTACGCCCATGAATCAAATCGTGCTCATTGCCCTGCGCAGGCCGTACACCTTCGTCGTCATGTCCATCCTCATCGTGGTTTTTGGGGGAATCACCGTTCTCCACATGCCAACCGACGTCTTTCCGAATATCACGATTCCCGTGACCTCCGTGGTCTGGATCTACTCCGGCCTCCTGCCGCAGCAGGTGGAAGGGCGCATCACCTATCTGTTCGAACGCTTCTTGACCTCGACGGTGGAAGGCATCAAATACATCCATAGCCATTCCTACTATGGCAGCAGCATCACGAATATTTTTCTTCAAGACGGCGTCGATGTAGGCCGGGCCGAAGCGGATATCGTGGGCATTGCGCAGAACGTCGTCAAGGCGTTGCCGCCCGATATTTCCCCGCCCATGGTCATGCGTCTCGCACCATCCTCGATCCCGGTGGCCATGCTTCAAATCAGCTCCGACAATATGACGCCTGCGGAGCTCTACAATCTCGCCTACATGCGAATACGACCTCTGCTCGTGACCGTACCGGGGATCGTCTTGCCGCACCCTTACGGGGGCCAGGACATGCAGGTCATGGTCAACCTCGATCAGCAGAAATTGCTTGCCCGTCATCTCACGCCATCGGATATTCACGATATTCTCATGAAGCAATACCTCGTGCTGCCGTCCGGCGACATCAAGATCAAACCGACCGATTGGATCGTCCAGACCAACGCGTCACCCATGCAGATCGAGCATTTCGCCGATATCCCGATCAAACGGGAAGGCAACGCGTTCGTCTATCTGCGTGACGTCGCCACCGTGCAGCTTATGGGCCGGGTGCAACAGAACGCGGTGCTGGTGAAAGGCAAGCAGACGGTCATCATCGTCGCCATGAAAAGCACGGAGGCGTCGACCCTGGATGTGGTCGATGGCATCAAAAAAATGATCCCGCGCGCCGAGCAAATTTCGCCGCCGGGCGTGAAGATCCGACTCCTCGATGATGCCTCGACCTTCGTGAAGGATTCGATCTCTGACGTCGTGCATGAAATGGCAACTGCCGGCGCGCTGGTCGGGCTCATTGTGCTGTTGCTGCTCGGCTCTTGGCGGGCCACGGTCATCGTCTGGACGTCGATTCCGCTGTCCATCCTGACCGCCCTCATCGGCCTGCATTGGCTCGGCGAGACCATCAATGTCATGACCCTGGGCGGGTTGGCGCTGGCCGTCGGCATTCTGGTCGACGATGCGACTGTGATGATCGAGAATATCGATCGCCATCTCGAAATGGGCAAGCCGGTGGAGACCGCCATCATCGATGCCGCCAATCAGATCGTCGTCCCGACACTTGTCGCCACCCTGTGCATTGCGATCGTCTGGTTCCCGCTCTTCCAACTTAGCGGCGTCGCCGGCTACCTGTTCAAACCCATGGCGGAGGCGGTGATCATCGCGATGCTTGCCTCCTTCATCCTGTCCCGCACGCTGGTGCCGACTATGGCAAAATATATGATGAAGGGCCACCATGTCGCAGCCGCCTGACCATAACAGTAAGGTGGCCGCGAACCCATCGCGGAACGTCTTCGTCCGCTTTCAGCAGGGATTCGAGCGCCGCTTCAATCAATTCCGCGAGCGCTACGGGGCACTGCTCGAGCAGGTGATCGCCAATCGCGGCGCCTTCGTCACGATCTCGCTGGCCATCGCGCTGGCATCCCTGTCCCTCTTCTTCTTTCTCGGGCGCGATTACTTCCCCGAGATCCGGTCGGGGGTCATTCAGATGCATATGCGCGCGCCGCTTGGAACCCGTATCGAAGTGAGCGGTCGCCTGGCCACGCTGGTCTCCAACAGCATCGAGGAGTTGCTGTCCGGCCAGGTCGAAAACATCGTCAGCAACTGCGGCCTGCCGGTCGGACCGCATAACCTCGCCTTCATCCCGACGCCGACAATCGGCTCGCAGGATTGCGATCTGACGATCCTCTTGCACGATGAAAAGTCACCGGTGTGGGTGTACCGGCGCATCCTCCGCAAGGGCTTGACGGAGCGTTATCCGGGCACCGAATTTACGTTCCAGCCGTCCGATCTGACCGCCAAAATTCTCAACTTCGGCGCGCCCGCGCCGATCGACGTGCAGATCAACGGCCCGGACATGTACCCCAACTATGAGTTCGCCCGCAAATTGGCGGGCAAGTTTCGTGAGATCCCCGGCGCCGCGGACGTGGTGATCCAGCAAACGATGCGCACGCCGACCCTCATGGTCGAAGGTAACCGCACGTTCGGACTCGGTGTGAACCGAACCCTGAAGGACATGGCCGATAATCTGCTGATGACGACCGCCGGCAGCCAACAGGTTGACCAAATCTATTGGCTCGATCCCAAGACCGGTATGTCGTACCTGATCAATGTCTATACGCCGCAGGCGCAGATCAACAGCGTCAATAGTCTGAAGACCGTCCCGGTCGATGCCTCGAACAATGCGTCGGATCATGAGGTGCAGTTGCTCGGCAATCTGGCCGACCTGACGGCGGAGGGCACGCCGGGCGTCATCACGCACGGGAATATCATGCCCTTATTCGACGTTTACGTCTCCGCGGAAGGGCGCGACCTCGGCGGAGTACTAGCGGATGTTCAGAAGATTGCCAAGAGCATGGACCACGAGAAACCCCGCAGCGCCGAGCTCGAAATCCATGGCCAAGCCTCACTGATGTACGAAGCCTATGCCGAGTTGATCTTCGGGCTGCTCGCCGCGATCGTGCTGGTCTATCTGCTGATCGTCGTGAATTTCCAATCCTGGCTCGATCCCTTCATCATCATTACGGCGTTGCCGGGCGCGCTGGCGGGCATCGCGTGGGCGTTGTTCTTGACTCATACGCGGCTCTCAGAACCCGCGTTGACGGGCGCTATCATGACTATGGGCACAGGGACCGCCAATTCGATTCTCATCGTCTCTTATGCGCGCGAGCGGCTCCAAGAACACGGCGACGCGCTGCGGGCGGCAATCGAAGCGGGGACAACCCGTTTCCGGCCGGTGCTCATGACCGCCTCGGCCATGATCATCGGGATGGTTCCCATGGCAACGGGCTATTCGCAGAATGCGCCACTGGGCCGCGCCGTCATCGGCGGCTTGCTCCTGGCCACCGTCTTTACTTTGTTTTTCGTCCCGTGCGTCTACGCCATCGTCTACGAGAGGCGAGCCGCTCGCCAAAAGGAGGATGCCTAAGATGGAGACCCTGCGTAGAACACGGCTTGCAATCCCGGCGATCCTTCTGTGCGTGCTCTATCTCGGTTATCGGGTTTATGAGAGCAGAAGCGATGCCGCGGCGCTGCGCCACGAGACGGTCGAGGGCGCGGTTCCCACCGTCGCCGTCATCTCTCCCAAGCCTGTGCCGGCGACCGAAACCATTACGTTGCCAGGGAATATTGTGGGCTGGTATGAGGCACCGATCTACGCACGGGTCACCGGCTATGTGAAGATGTGGTACAAGGACTACGGCGATCAGGTGAAGAAGGGCGACATCCTCGCCGAAATCAACGCCCCCGACCTCGACGCCGAATATGCGCAGGCCAAGGCGGATCTCGAAACGGAGCGTGCGAGGTATAAGCTCGCCGAGGTGACCGCCAAACGTTGGGTGGCATTGCGCCCCAATCATGCGGTCTCCGAGCAGTCAATCACGGTGAAGGAACAAGAACTGAGAGCCCAGGCGGCGGTCGTCAAGGCCGCGGAGCAAAAGATCAGAAACATTGACGCGTTCATTGGGTTCAAAACGATCGTCGCGCCCTTTGACGGCGTGGTGACCCAGCGCAACATCAACGTCGGTGATTTGGTTAGTAAAGAAGGCAATCTCAGCACTCCCAATGCGATCACCAATCTCTTTACGGTAGCGGTCGTCGATACGTTACGTCTCTTTGTCAGCGTGCCGGAGACGTTTGGGCCGTTTCTCCAGCCGGGGCTGACAGCCGACGTGACCGTGCCGCAATTGCCCAATCGCCATTTCACCGTCAAATTCCTAACGGTTGCAAAAGGCTTCGATGTGAGTACGCGTACTGCAGTCACCGTCTTCACGATCGACAATGAAGACCGAGCGCTCTGGCCCGGCTCTTACGCTCAGGTCCACCTCACGGCACCGGTCGATCGACAAGCCTTCATGATCCCGTCCACGGCCTTGGTGTTCCAGGAGCACGGCACACAAGTGGCCGTGGTGGCGGAGGACGACCGCGTGCACTTGAGACCGATCACCGTGAATAAACTGATGGACAACGCGGTCGAAGTAGGACAGGGGATTTCCGCAAGCGACCGCGTCGTGAATAACCCGAGCGCCGCGTTGCTCGAGGGCGACAAGGTGCGCATCGTCACGCCGGCGGCGGGGTACGATCTTGTCAACGGCGCCGCACCGCAGCAGGCGCCCCAGCCGGCACACTCGCCTGAGCCGGCACAGGGACAGCCGCCACAGGCACCCGCAGTGCCGCAGCCGGCACAGCTGCCGCAACCTTCCTCGCACACCCAGCCATGATTTCGGATTGCTTCCCAATTGGACATCAGTCGTCCGGATTTCGCCGCCACGCGGCCCGTTGCGCCGCCGTCTTTGCGCTCACCTTGTCTGCATGCAGTACGGACTGGTTGCCGCACGTCGATCTGGCGCCCACGTACCAACCGCCCGAATATGTCGTTCCCGTGTCATGGCGTGGGGCGAGTCCCTTCGTCGAGGCGAACCCGTCGGATGGCGAATTGCGTTCGGATTGGTGGACAGTGTTCAACGATCCGGTGCTGAACAGGCTCGTCGAACAAGGCATGGCGGCCAATCCGGATCTGCAGGCCGCCGCGGAGCGGTTCGTCCAGGCCCGCGACGTGATGATGCAGGTCCGCTCGCAGCGCATTCCACATCTCGGCCTCGGCGGGAAAGCCACGGACAGTAGCCGACACGTCAATCCCTCCGTATACGACCCTGATACTCCGTTGACCGGACCGCTAGCTGCCGGTGGCGGGATCGCGTCCTGGGAACCGGACTTCTGGTCGGCGATCCGCAACGCCACGCGCGTCGAGATCTACCGCGCCCAGGGGCGCGCCGCCGACTGGGGGCTCGCGCGCCTCAGCCTGCAGGCCGAAATCGCCGCCAACTACTGGACGCTGCGCGGCTTCGATGCGCAGGCGGCCATCTACAAGCAATCGATCGATCTCTATAGAAGCTCGCTCGGCCTCGTGAAGGCGCAGTTCGCCGGCGCGATCGCATCGGCGCTCGACGTCGCCCGCGTCGAATCCCTGCTCTTCAGCACCGAGACGAAGTATGCGCAGATCCAAGGCCAGCGCCAAGTGACCGAGCAAGCAATCGCTATCCTGGTCAACATGGCGCCGGCCAGTTTTAAGATCGACCCGGTCGATGATCTTCGCGTGGCGAAGTTCACAATTCCGCAAAACATTCCGTCCACCCTGTTAGAACGGCGCCCCGACATCGCCGCGATGGAGCGACGGATGGCGGAGGCCAATCGCGCCATCGGTATCGCGCGCGCCGCTTTTTTCCCGGATGTGCGGTTCAGAGCCGATGGAGGCATCCTCGACGTCGGTTTCAGCGCCGTCGAAGTGGCCAAGTTCGTCAGCGGGTTCTGGTCCTATGGCTCCTTGGTGTCGGTGCCAGCCTTCGAGGGCGGGTATCGCCGCGCCCAGTTGCAGAAGACCTGGTCGGCGTACCGGGAGATGGAAGACCGCTATCGTTCGACGGTGCTCAACGCTTTCCGCGAAGTCGAGAACGGGTTGAGCCTCACGAATCGACTCACCGTCGCGGCCGAACGGCAAGACGCCGCCGTCGGGGCCAACTTCAAGGCGCAAAATCTCACGACGGAGCTCTATCAGGGCGGACTGGCGTCCAGCCTGGAGCTTATTTACGCGCAGGTCCAAACCCTATCGGCGCGCATCGACTCCGTGCAGATCAAGGCCGAATTGCTGAGATCGTCGGTGGCGCTCCTCCGCGCGCTCGGAGGAGGGTGGGACCGCAAGCAATTACCCCGCGACGAACAGATCCAGCCCTTCGGGACCTTGCAATATACCAATCTCAAGAAACCGCCGCCTGCCGGGGGGATCGACGTCAACGCGGAGAATAACCGGATCAATAACGATGTGACGAAGCCTGCAGTGCGTTGACGTCATTCGCCGAACGATACGCCAGCGGCGAGTCACTTCACCGGCAAAGATTTTCGATAGATCCGAATCACTCCGCTCGAATGCCGCCCGTCCCAGGTTTTCCTGCCGCGAACTTCGCAAGGATCAGTTCTCCCAGGTCATGTTCACTGGACGCCCGGTGATCAGAAACACCGGCGAGCAGTATCTTTGTTGCGATATGTGACGACCCGGCGCGGATCGTACTTCACGTTATAGCGATAGAACCATGCTCAGGTCGCAATCGCTGTCGTTCTCACCTCGACATCCGCCGGTGACAGCAGGTCCTGCCCGATACGAACCGGCGACTGATTGATCACATTGCGCACAGTACGATCCGTGCGCTGGTGACACACCGTGCTCTTGCGTTCGCGAAAGGTACGCCGTGCGGTAAACACCTTTTCTTCCTAAACCACAGTAAGCCTGGTTCAAGGCCAGTACTTATGTTAGCTCGGACCGCATAACTTCGCCGCGCGCCTTCTGGTATGCGGCTTGCTTCATATTGCCTAGGATACACAACCTTATTCCTCGGTCGTTGCACATGAACCAAGTCGTCCTCATTGCCCTACGCAGGCCGTACACCTTCGTCGTCATGTCCATCCTCATCGTGTTGTTCGGCGGACTCACGGTGCTCCATATGCCGACCGACGTCTTTCCCAACATCACGATTCCCGTCACCTCCGTGGTCTGGATCTACTCCGGTCTGCTGCCACAGCAGGTGGAAGGGCGCATCACCTATCTGTTCGAACGCTTCCTGACCTCGACGGTGGAGGGTATCAAGTACATCCACAGTCACTCCTACTTCGGCAACAGCATCACCAATATTTATCTCCAGGACGGCGTGGATGTGGGCCGAGCCGAAGCGGATATCGTGGGCATTGCGCAGAACGTCGTCAAGGCGCTGCCGCCGGATATTTCCCCGCCCATGGTCATGCGGCTCGCGCCATCCTCCATTCCGGTGGCCATGCTTGAAGTCAGCTCCGAGACGATGACGCCCGCGGAACTCTTTAACCTCGCCTACATGCGAATCCGACCCTTGCTCGTGACCGTCAACGGCGCGATCCTGCCAGCGCCATACGGCGGCCAGGCCATGCAGGTCATGGTCAACCTCGATCAGCAGAAATTGCTCGCCCGTCACCTGACTCCGTCTCACGTTCACGATGTTCTCATGAAGCAGTACCTCGTGCTGCCGTCCGGCGACATCAAGATCAAGTCGACCGACTGGATCGTCCTGACCAACGCATCGCCCATGAAAATTGAAGATTTCGCCAGTATCCCGATCAAGCGGGAAGGCAACGCGTTCGTCTATCTGCGCGATGTCGCCACCGTGCAGCTCATGGGCCGGGTGCAACAGAACGCGGTGCTCGTGAAAGGCAAGCAGACCGTCATCATCGTCGTCATGAAGAGCACGGAAGCCTCGACCTTGCAGGTGGTCGATGGGATCAAGAAGATGATCCCGCGCGCCCGGCAGGTTTCCCCGGAGGGGGTGGAGATCCGACTCCTGGACGATGCCTCGACCTTCGTGAAGGATTCGATCTCGGACGTCCTGCATGAGATGATGATTGCAGGCGCGCTGGTCGGCCTCATCGTGCTGTTGCTGCTCGGCTCCTGGCGGGCCACGGTCATCGTCTGGACGTCGATTCCATTATCGATCCTCACTGCCATCATGGGCCTGCATTGGCTCGGCGAGACGGTCAATATCATGACCTTAAGCGGCTTGGCGCTGGCCGTCGGCATTCTGGTCGACGATGCGACCGTGATGATTGAGAATATCGATCGCCATCTCGAAATGGGAAAGCCGCTGGAGACGGCCATCATCGATGCCGCCAATCAGATCGTCGTCCCGACGCTCGTCGCGACCCTGTGCATCGCGATCGTCTGGTTCCCGCTCTTTCAACTCGGCGGCGTCGCCGGCTACCTGTTCAAGCCTATGGCCGAGGCGGTGATCATCGCGATGCTGGCCTCGTTCATCCTGTCGCGCACGCTAGTCCCGACCATGGCGAAGTACATGCTGTCGGCGCATCACACCTCCCATGCGATGGAGCTTGACCACCAGGCCGGAGCAGCTGCACCACGGAACGTCTTCGTCCGCTTTCAGCAGGGGCTCGAGCACCACTTCAATCGATTCCTTGGTCGCTACGGCGCGCTGCTCGAACGGGTCATCGGCCGCCGCCGCGCCTTCGTCACCATCGCGCTGGCTATCGCGGTGAGCTCCCTATCCCTCTTTTTCTTCCTCGGGCGCGATTACTTCCCCGAGATCCGGTCGGGGGTCATTCAGATGCATATGCGGACGCCGCTCGGGACACGCATCGAAGCGTCAGGGCGGATCGCCACGCTGGTCTCCGACAGCATCGAGGAGTTGCTGCCAGGTCAAGTCGAGAACATCGTGAGCAATTGCGGCCTACCGATCGGACCGCACAATCTCGCCTTCATTCCGACACCGACGATCGGCTCGCAGGACTGTGATCTGACGATCCTCTTGCACGATGAAAAGTCGCCGGTGTGGGACTACCGGCGCACGCTCCGCAAGGGGTTGACGGAGCGCTATCCGGGCACCGAATTTACGTTTCAGCCGTCCGATCTGACCGCCAAAATTCTCAACTTCGGCGCGCCCGCGCCGATCGACGTGCAGGTCAACGGCCCGGACATGTACCCCAACTACGAGTTCGCCCGCAAATTGGTAGCCAAGTTTCGCGAGATCCCCGGCGCCGCCGACGTGGTGATCCAGCAGACGATGCGTACGCCGACCCTCACGGTCGAAGGCAACCGCACGTTCGGCCTCGGTGTCAACCGAACCCTGAAGGACATGGCGGACAATCTGCTCATGACGACCGCCGGCAGCCAACAGGTTGACCAAATCTATTGGCTCGATCCCTCGACTGGCATGTCATACCCGATCAACGTTTATACGCCACAGCCGCAGATCAACAGCGTCAATAGTCTGAAGACCGTTCCAATTGATGCTTCGAACAATTCTTTAAAGGATCATAAGGATCATGATGTGCAGTTGCTCGGCAATTTGGCCAACCTGTCACCGGAGGGCACGCCGGGCGTGATCACACACGGGAATATCATGCCCTTGTTCGATATTTACGTCTCCGCCGAAGGGCGCGACCTCGGCGGAGTACTAGCGGATGTCCAAAAGATTGCCAAGAGCATGGAGCACGAGAAGCCCCACAGCGCCGAACTGGAAATCCATGGCCAGGCTTCATTGATGTATGAGGCCTATGCCGAGCTGATCTTCGGACTGCTCGCCGCAATCATGCTGGTCTATCTCCTGATCGTCGTGAATTTCCAATCCTGGCTCGATCCCTTCATCATCATTACCGCCTTGCCCGGTGCGCTGGCTGGCATCGCCTGGGCGTTGTTCCTGACCCATACGCGTCTGTCGGAGCCCGCACTGACGGGCGCCATCATGACCATGGGCACAGGGACCGCCAATGCGATTCTCGTCGTATCCTATGCGCGCGAACGGCTCCAAACGCATGGGGACGCCATCAAGGCCGCGATAGAAGCCGGGACGACCCGCTTTCGTCCCGTGCTCATGACCGCCTCCGCCATGATCATCGGGATGGTCCCTATGGCGACGGGCTATTCGCAGAATGCGCCGCTGGGCCGCGCCGTTATCGGCGGCTTGCTCCTGGCCACCGTCTTCACGCTATTTTTCGTCCCGTGCGTGTACGCCATCATCTACAACCGGCAAACGGCCCAGCAAAAGGGACAGGCTTCGTGATGAACTCGGTCAATGGCATTGCCTTTGTAGCAACTTATTGGTGTCGGCCATGGGATTTATGAGACCAGAGGCGGCGCCGCTCTGCTCCATGACAATATAGTGCCACAGGAATGTGGCGGTTCTTTCCATCAATTGCATGTCACTGTGCCGCTCTTTGGAGAATTGATTCGGCGCAAATGGCCAGACTTGTTGCCGTGGGAGCTAATATATGTTCGGCGGCCTGGATGAACTCGTGCTCAACATATTGGAAGACAGCAAAGCCAACAAAGCATCGCGGCGATAAAGATGACGAGGATCCGACCGGAAGGTAGGCGTAGCCTGTTTCTCATGAGCTCCGGCTGGCGTCTCTATCGGATCGGCGTCAAAGCATGGCCGACAGTTGAGCCTACATGAGGACGGATGGGCTCACATTGTTGTGTTAATTGAGCAGCTGACGGCATCAGTCTGATGTTGTAAGCGGCATGCTGACTTGTATTCCGATGCGCCCACGCCTATCGTCTGAAACAGCAGATAAGATCATGGAGGTGAGCAAGCGCAGCGAGCCGGCAGCCGGGTCAAGTCATCGAGTTGGACCACGAACACTTGATGGCGCTGGTGCTGCCCAAGAGTCGCCATGAGTTGGAACACAAAACGGTGCTGGCGACAGTAGACGGAGTCGCCCCCGGCCTTGGATCGACTGAACGCACTGATGATGGAGGGATGGCCCTGGCTGGATTACGTTTCGACTACGATCCATTACAACCGTCGCGTGGGACCGTCGCCTCCCTGAGAGCCCCACCCTGATTGTTCCCTCTCAAAGGCGCCAAGTCGTTTCGCTGTATCAGGCACGACATCTTGGACCTTGAACCATGCCGACCATCGCACTTCGCAATCAACTCGCTATCAACGATGAGGTTGTGCATTTCATGGAACAGGAACTGGACCTGGAAGCGATTCGGCTGATCCAGCAGGGAGGAGTCCCTCCATGTCAACGGTACGACCAGTACCCCTCATCGTAGACGAGTGGGATCACGTCAAAGGACCTGGCACTGCGCCGGTCACATTGCTCGCCTATGGGGATTTTGAATGTCCGTATTCCGGACAAATCTATCCCATCATCCAAACGCTGTTGAAGCAGGTGGGGAAACACCTTCGATACATCTTTCGGCACTTTCCGCTTCTCCACAAACATCCGCACGCGCAGCAAGCGGCAGAAGCAGCCGAGGCGGCCGGCGCACAAGACCACTTCTGGGAGATGTACGATCTGCTCTTTACGCATCAGGCGGCCCTCGATGAGCGCGATCTTCTCGACTACGCTGAACGCCTGAGATTGGACTGCACCATCTTTAAAGCAGCCTTGCGCGAACGAATTTACGCGAAGCGGGTCTATCGCGACGTGGCCAGTGGTAGACGACAAGGAATCGCGGCGACTCCTACATGCTTTATAAATGGGCTGAAGATTGACGAGGATGATCTTACAGGCATCGTGCTCAACACACTCGCCGACACCCATTCACGGCGGAGCCAAGACGGCTCTCCACGCTAGACGGGCGCCGCACATAGCCGCGTGATGATCGGCATGCCCCCTAGATCGTGACGCTAAGGAGCGTGTATGTTCTCCTGGATAAAAACGAAAGCTAAAAAGTATTGGCTCTCTTCCAGGCCCGCATCGACGGATGTGACAGAAGGTCAACATGGCGTCATCGAGACAGGTGGACCTGTGTGGGAAATCGGTCTCCCTCAGCCGGCGTTCGTTTCGTTGGCGCAATCTCAACAGATACGAGGTCCTCTCTTAGATGTCGGATGCGGAACCGGCGAGAACGCGCTCTATATGGCGCGGCTAGGATTCGACGTGAACGGGATCGATTCGGCACGCGGGGCCATTGAGATGGCAAGAGAAAAGGCCCGAGTCAGGCAGGTGCGCGCCTACTTCCGAGTCGTGGATGCGCTCGATCTAGCTTGTCTCGGGACGACGTTTGAGACCGTGATCGACTCAGGCCTCTTTCATCTTTTCACCGATGAGGAACGTCGTCGCTTTCTTCCGAGTCTTGCCGCGGTCCTCCGGCCGGGGGGAACCTATTTTATGCTGTGCTTCAGCGATCAAGAAACCCATGAGGGGCTGAGGCGGATTTCGCAAGCAGAGATCCATGCGACGTTTCGTACCGGATGGACCATTAATTACATTCACGCTACCACCTTTGAAACAAGGGTTCACGCCGGAGGGGCCAAAGCGTGGCTGGCTTCCATCAGTCGGGTAAAGTCCAACAATTGACAAGGAGAGAAACGATGGCAGTAGACGGAAAAGTCGTGGTCATTGCGGGCGGACGAGGAGGGTTGGGGCAAACGGTCACGTCGGCCTTTGCGAAGGCCGGTGCGCGAGTGATCGTCATCGATCGCCATGCCGCCAGTCAGCCAGGAGCCGATGAGTTGGGCATCGATGCCGATGTGACGGACGAGACGAGCGTCGCACGGGCGGTGAGCCAAGTGCTGGATCATGCCGGCCGGTTAGATTGTCTGGTGAACTTGGTGGGCGGCTTTGCTGCCGGCCGACTGGTCGAGACGAGTCCGGCTACTTGGAACACCATGCTCTCACTGAACCTGACGGCAGCGTACGTGTTGTCCCGAGCGGTCATTCCGCACCTATCCGCAGCCGGCAACGGCCGCATTATTCATATCGCCGCGCGTGCGGGGCAGGATCCCTTTCCAGGAGCCGCCGCCTATATTACATCAAAGGCCGGCTTGATAGCGTTGATTCGGGTGCTCGCGTTGGAGCTAACAGGGTCTGGCGTCACGATCAATGGCGTGCTGCCGACCACGATCGACACACCGGCTAATCGCACAAGTATGCCGGGCGCCGATCATTCAAAATGGGTCAAGCCAGACGCCATCGCAGAAGTCCTCATTTTTTTAGCGTCTGATGCCGCACAAGGCATCAATGGAGCATTGATTCCGGTTGGCTCACTCTGATTGACAATGCAGAAGGAGCCATACGGCGTCAGCAGCGGGTGGTGTGTTAACACCCGACCATGGCGGCAGGCCGTTTTGCATTTGGTTGCCTGCCCTATCCTGCGGCCCATATTGGCGACTTGGGAAGGAGTTCTCATAAGGGCTATCGGTTCCATAGGCAGACGTTTCTACCGCTTGCTCCGACTCGGTTCGGCGGCGCAGCCCGCCAGGGCGACCACTACAAGCCCCATGAAGGTGAAGCACCCACAAACGTGTTTTCATCCTGCGCATCCTTTGGTGAACCATGGCAAGTACCGCACGGATCATACGCGCAAGTGCACGGGTCGTGCTGTCGGTTTGATGATGGCGTAAAGAAATTGACGCCGAAAGCTCCAGGAAGGCCGACGTTCCTCTCATGCCGTTAGTTTCATCGACGTTTCATTATCGATTGTTATCCATTGAGGAGACTGCCTATGCATTTGGTTTTGCCAGGTCATTCCCTATCCAAGGCAATAGATCATCCGGCATGGCGCTAAAGAGGGAAATCAGTGAAGTGACCCAACCAGAACTATGAAAGGCAAGGTAGTCTCAAAGGAAGATGGATCCAGAAGGTGAGGAATGTTAATGTGTCGTCTCGTTGCCCGTGGACTCGAGATCTTGCTGCATACTTCGGTATATTTTTCGAACCTTCTCCCACAGTCGCTCACGCTCATTTGAGAATTCTATGAAGGGCGCTTCCGATCCCTTGTTGTTTTCGTGTGACCGTGCCTGACCCGCGGTATACACAGCGCGGTCGACCAAGGAGAGCAATTCGTGAGGTTGGACCGGTTTATGGATAAAGGCGTAGGCCCCCAAATGTAACGCCTCGGTTTCCAGTTCACGATCACCATACCCGGTCACCAACACGATCGGCGTACCGGGTCGAAGCCGCCTGCACTCTCTCAGCAATCGCAACCCGTCCAATCCTGAGAGCCGAAAATCGCTGATGATTGCATCATAGTCAACAACGCCAATCAAGAGCAACCCTGCTTCCGCACACACCGCGGTGTCAATGGCGATATCCGTTCTCGCGTCCATGATTAGTGCACTCACGGCGTTGAGAAAAACGGCGTCATCATCTATGAGAAGAATTTTCGGCATTGGGATTCCATAGCACGCCATGTGTTCGGAGGGAAGCAAGATCACGTGTAGTTCCCTGACAGCCAGTTTCGTACGCGGGAGTTGCACGGGATGCCGGCAGGACAGCGTTTTTTGCGGCCGAATGTCACGTCCATGACAGACACGAAGACGGAAGTTCCTGTAGGACATTGCCCGCCATGGATCTGTCCACCGATTGGGACAATCTGTTCGTCAACAATCCGTCACCCATGTGGGCGTTTCATGTGAACACGCTCCGCTTTGTGGACGTCAATCAAGCCACCGTTGTCTGGTCGGGATACACGCGTACGGAGTTTCTCCATCTCAAACTTGACGACATTCACCCTGCAGAGAATGTCGCACAACTGAGTAAAGTATTCAGTGCGAATGCGGACCCTCTCGATGTCCTGCCTGTTCGCTTCGGTATCATGCCGTTCCGGAAAAAGAATGGTTCCTTTGCTTTCATGAGGATGATGTGCCAACCTGTTCGTGAACATATTGTATACGTGCAGGGCAAAGAGGAGAGCTTGTCGGGGTCGCCGTCTGACAAGCAGGCTTCCGGGACGCCGACTGGCTAAGGGAGCCTAGGAGCCATATAAAACCCGATCAAGGAATGAGAATGCGTAAAGCAGACGCCGACCAATCCTCGAACAACCGGTTACTCGAAGGGCTACCAAAGCCCAGCAGGGATCGGCTCTGTGCGAAGGCGCAGATCGTGTCGGTTTCGGTCGAGGACATTCTGTATCATCCGGGAGACTCCATCACCTCTGTATACTTCCCACTCACCTGCGTCATCTCCTTGATGACAGAAATGAAGAATGGCGCAACGATTGAGATTGCAACGGTCGGTAACGAAGGAATGCTCGGCATCGCCGCCTATTTGGGCATCGATGTGGCGGTTTCGCGCGGCATCACGCAGGTCCCCGGAACAGCACTGCGGGTGGGCGTGGAAGATTTCAAACGGGTGGCCAAGACTGAAGAAACTCTGGACATCATACTACGTCGCTACACCCACGCGCTCCTCATCCAAATCGCCCGCTCAGGTGGCTGCAATAGTCTCCATTCGGTCGAAGAGCGTTATGCCCGATGGCTCCTGATGATGCATGACAGAACCAATGTCGATGTGTTTGGTTTTACGCAGGAGTTTTTGTCCGAGATGTTAGGCGTAAGCCGTGCGCGCGTGAACATTGTCTCGGGAATGTTGGAAAAAGCGGGACTGGTCAAGCACGGCCGCAAACAAATTACGGTGCTGGACTGGAACCGGCTTGAAGCGTCTTCCTGCGATTGCTATCGCGTCATTAAAGAAGAATTTGCCCGCGTGCTGCCGAGCTAATCGGCCTCCAAGACGTCCCTCTCTTACCGTTAGCCCCGTTAGGCTTGTGCCCCGAAGGGTTTATTAGTACCTACCTCCTCCGAAAGATAGGTGTCGTTTAAACGACCTTCTATTCTATTATTGAGAGCCGCCGTTTCAGTTTTGACGATATCTCACCGTACTCCTCGCCTCCTTTCCGTGGCGGACGGATTACCACTTAACAGTTGTACGTCATTACACGTAGGTTACAAGACTACATTTTTAACGGCCAAGGTAGACTATGCTGTCAAAAATTTGCTGATCTCACGTGTGTAACGGAGTCTGATGGCACCGGAACTCCTTTTCATTGACGATGACATTCGTCTTTTGAGAGCACTGGGGGAAATACTAGAATCCAGTTCAATCCGAGCCGTTGTGAGCACCGCGACTTCGGCTGAGGCGGCGCTCGCGCTGCTCAATGAGCACAATTACGATGCGATCGTCAGCGACATCAGAATGCCCCGCATGGATGGACTCACGCTCATGGGAAAGATCCATGAGCATCAACCCGACACTCCCATACTGCTCATGACGGCCGAGGGCGACCATGGGTTAGGCGTACGGGCACTCAAGGCCGGGGCGTATGCCTTTATTCAAAAACCCATCGACACAGACATTTTTCTAGCGTGGCTCACCCGTGCGATTCATGTACGGGCGCTATCGAGGGATGTTCAAGATAAAACCCGTCGGCTCGAACGACAGAATGAAGTTCTCGAGCAAGCGGTACAAGAGCGTACCGCCCATCTTCAAGCTGCCCTTGAGGCACTCGAAACAGCTGAGCAGGGAAACCGTCATTTAGCCGCTCTCGTCGAGTCGTCCGAGGATGCGATCATCAGCAAGAGTCCGACCGGCATTATCCAGACCTGGAACCGAGGCGCCGAACATCTCTATGGGTATACGGCTGGAGATGTCATTGGGCGACATATCTCTCTGTTGATGCCGGCCAACCGTCAAGTTGAAGAGGCAGAAATCCTTGCACGCATTCTGCGAGGCGAACGCGTACCGCCATTTGAGACAGTACGGGTGAAAAAAGATGGTTCACCGGTTCAGATTTCACTGACGGTCTCACCCATCGTCGATAAAGGCGGACATGTCATCGGAGCGTCGAAAATTGCCAGGGACATCACGGAACGTAAACGGGTCGAGCAGACCCTTCATGAACTCAGACGGCACAATGAACTGATCCTGGAGTCTGCGGGCGATGGCATCTACGGCATTGATCAGCAGGGTCGTTCAACGTTCGTGAACCCCGCGGCTGCTCGGCTGCTCGGGTGGACGGTCGAGGAACTGCGTGGGGCGCCCATGCATGAGGTGTTGCATCATTCGCATCCGGATGGGACACCCTACTCCGCATCTGAGTGCCCGATCTATGCCGCCCTGCGTGATGGACAGGTTCATACCGTCGACTCGGAGGTGTTCTGGACGAAAGACGGTAAAAAGCTTCCCGTCGACTATGTGACGACGCCGATTTGGGACGAAGGGCGGATTCAGGGGGCCGTCGTAGTGTTCAAGGACATTACCGACCGTAAGCGTACGGAGGAGCACATTCGACAATTGTTGGGCGAGGCGGAAGCACGAGAACGACAGCTGATGGAGAAACAAGCGCAATTAATTCAATCGGCCAAACTCGCCAGCATCGGGGAACTTGCGACCGGCATTGCTCATGAGATCAATAATCCTCTCAATAACATTACGCTGTTCGTGGGGAATGCCATTGACCGCCTGGTCCAGACGGGTACCCATGAAGCGATTGTGTCGAATCTCAGGAGAGCGGAAGGACAGGTCCGCCGTGCTGAGGCGATTATTAACCACTTGCGTACATTTGGAAGATTGTCGTCACCCCACCGTGACTCCATCTCGATTAATGAGGTTATTCATTCCGCGGTTTCATTCGTCGCCGAAGTATTCCGTATGCGTGATATCGTGATCCAGTTGGACCTCTCGCCTGGGGATCTCATCGTTCCAGGAAACCGAATTCAGCTAGAGCAGGTCTTCGTCAACCTCCTGACGAATGCGCGGGATGCACTCGAGGGGGCTGAGACAAAAGCGATCTCAATCGCCTCTCGTACGGCAAAGACGATGGTTGAAGTGGTCTTCGGTGATACGGGATCGGGTATTCCTTCTGAGCTCCTCCCGCGTATCTTCGATCCCTTCTTTACGACAAAGCCAAGTGGGCACGGTACGGGCCTTGGTCTCTCCATCAGCTATGGCATCGTGAAAGAACATCACGGCGAGATCGAGGTGCACAGCCGGGTCGGTGAAGGGACAACCTTTATCATCCGTTTGCCCGCTGATAGTGCTCGCGTGCGCTGAGCGAGCCGTGACCGGTCATATGCTTTGAAGCAGAGTAATCCAGCCCGGTAACGTGAGGGCGGAGGTCACCTCAGCTCAGGCGACATCCACCCAATACACGCGATAATCGTCTTCAGCAAAGTAATGTGGCCCTTGATGGTGCATCGACCCTTGGCACCGCAGTACCGCCGTGACGCCGTTTCGCATTCCATCGCGACCCTCTGGGCACCGATCAGGATCATTCGTGTGCACAGTCTCCCTCCTTCGTGGTTTGGTCGTGATCCGAGGCTTCTGCTTCATCGCGCACCTGTTCCAGTATTTGCCGTACCATCTGGGGACTCATGTACTTGGCCAGGACTGCACGCCATCGATTCCGCTCTAATTGGACAGCCACACGTTCAGCCAGCTCATGATCGAAGCAATAATTCATGGCACCTCCAGAGTCTAGACGCCGTGAACGGCGTAGGCTTTCATCCTACAACGCTGTAAAAAAATGTATAGTGGGTCATGTACCGTGGAGATGTTACGTAAATAATGGACCGGGACAGTGGACCCGGAACGCGTAAGTGATAGCCGGGTCCGTTGCCGGAGGAACGTGAAATGAGGAACATAGCAAGCTCATGTGAACGTCAATAGATCGCAATCCCTCTGCTGCGCTCCCGTTGGGTCAGCCTGTCCAAATAGGCAGACACCGCGAGTGTCGCCTGATCATGCCGCCAACAGAATCTGGAGCCTAAGAAAGGCCAACCCCTCACCGCATCGTGGCACGAATAAAAACTTATCCTACCCGGGCAGGACAAACACAAGCAAAACTTCCTCATCCGTCTGGTAGGAGGCCATGACATGTACCGCGCAGCCTCCCGTCGAAAGATTCTTGATAGTTCCTTCACTTCGATCGCTCCCAGATAAAAACACCGGAGACCGAACTTCACAGCCGAGCAGTTTTCGCCGCTCCGAGAATCGTGCTTCGGGCCGCTGCGCGGATGCGCCATGGCTTGAAAGAGACATAATATACTCATGTGCTTGCGTCAGTCATGGGTTCAAGAAAGCATCGGCCATGCTCAGCATGGGTCACTGCAAACTACCAGAACTGTCGGCACTTGTAACAGAACTGTGGCGCCTAACACACTTGCAGCGCGTTTTCATTATGTTTCCGTCAGACATCCGGGGTTGCATCCCTATGAGCAGGGTTGTGCCCTTTTCATTATCTTCGCGTGAGACTTTTGTCGAATAGACGCAGCGGAGCGACTGTAGTAATTAAGTGCTCTACAATGCATCGGGAGGATGGAGAATGACGTCGGCAGCGGATCGTTTGCTCCTGGAAGCCCAGACAGCCATCCTGCAGGACAAGCAGGCTCAGTTTCGAGCACTGCAGGCAGCCGGACGCAATTCGGAGGCGATGCAAAAAGGAATGGAAGTCATGGTAGCGGCTGCCACCGTGTTACAGATGTCCAATCTAGTGCTTCAACAGACGGTCGACCTGATTCGCAAGGGAAACACCGAACCACTCGAAGAGCATTGACCCACCGCTTCACTCTCATTGAACTATCTCTGCTGTAAGGCACTTTCCACTACTTCCGCCCGGACGGCAAGCAGCGGCACGTCACCTTAACCCATTCTGAACAAGGATCGAGATCGCGGTATGATGGTTCAGGATGCTCGCGCTCCTCGTAATGGTCGCTCTGAAACCCACGCGGTCGATGAGACCCTACTCAACCCGGGACCAGTTCTAGTAGGGGCTTTACCCGATACCAGTGACTGGTCATAACAGAGTAAAAAAGACAGTACATCATAAAGTGCGCACGATGATCTTTCGCTTCCTCACATACAGCCTGGGTGTCTTGCTTTTCTGTACGGCTTGCCAATCCCATGTGGTGCGTCCAGCCCATCGCGTCACTCCGGTAATACCCTTTATGACCATGTGGGACGAATACCGGCACTGTCTATCCCGTGACGAGTTGGATGAGGTGATGTCAGATGTGGATCATCTCTCCGTGTGGGCAGGGCACTCTGTACCGCCTCCTTCGCCAATGCTGAAACCCGTGCGTCCCTGGGTCGACCCGCTGCCCGTCCGTACCGCCGCGGATCCCAAAGCGATGCTGGCCGACTGCACTCTTCGTGCTGCGCATTTGGCAAAAGAACGGCGACTGTTTGCTCTTGCTGAAGATCTGTATAAAAGGGTGAGCGAGGAGTTGCCGCAAGACCGCTATGCTTACTACGTTAGCGAGGCGATGGCCGGCCTTGATGATCTTCGTCAAGCCCAGAAGAGAGAGCCATAAGGCTTTGAAGAAGCGGGCGGCACTTTATTCGCGATAACGACTGCCCGGTACCTGCCCGGATTCCAAACAGTTCCGCCTTGAGCGACGACTGCATGTCCACGGCCTCATTTCTCGATGGGTGAACGCACAGACTGTAATGTAAGACATTGCTGCGACTCCCTTACCGCCCTTCCTTCATCGGTATGCAAAGAACGGTGCCCCGAGATATCACTCGTTCTCCAGACCTCCCTATATAACGCTTTGCCTTTAAGGATACGGAACGGCTTGTATTCTACGTATCAGCAACGGCTTTTAAATTCGGGTGGCGGTCAGTCCCGACCTTCTGAAGACAAGTAGAGGCCTACGGGTGTGAAGATCCAGAGGGCTTCCTTGGAAGTCACATCAGAAGTCACATCGTCATCTATAGGGAACATCATCAAGTGGCGAAGGACCTAAGCAGCGTCAACATATTCGTCATGAGGCGGACATGATGATCACGTTGGCTGCACCAAAGAGCAGATAGACAACACAAGCTGCCATGGCTCTTGTTGTCTGGCAGCATGGCCATTGAGGCCTTCCAGGAACGTTTCGACTGGGGAGACATGAGCAAGCCGACCACGCTTCAGGGCCCCGAGATCATGTCTCTTTTCCCCCAGAACAGTTGCGGTTGCACGCTAGAGCGTGATGGATGGCTGGCTTTATGTTACTCTTTTCATCAATAGCCGTTCATGAGGTGGCCGCCATGCCTGCAGGCGAAGTGTTTGTGCCGGCGCGCATCACCAAAGTCGAGACCGTTGATCCAGGCGAGATTCGTCTCATCGAATTGACGCTGCCGGAAACTTATGAGATGGCCGGGGCGCGTTACCCTCTTCACGATGGAATGCGGCCCGGCAATGCCTTTTTGGCCAGGCCTCTGGGGGCGAGAACGGCCAAGCCCCGGCGCCGTATGTATACCCGTTCCAATGCGTCACTGACTGCTCCTCACGTGTTGCAAACGATTATCAATCACACCCATGAGGCCAGAGCCGATACGTCCATCTGGTGGCAAACCGAAGAAGTAGAACGTCTGCATCGCGAAGGGGGCACGATCGATGTTCGTCTCAATATTAACCCAGATGCACACCGTCTCGACGTGTTCGAGAATACCCTACAGACCGATGTGAAAAACCTAAGGCTGGAGCCGGATGACCAGTGGCCGACAATGCGGTATGTGGCGGTCGCCCTCGGTACGGGGATTACGCCGTTTTTGGCGTATCTCGACTATATGCAGGCGTTACGATTCGGCCGTCACGACCATTCGCCGGGTTGCCGATTCACCTTGGTCGCGAGCGTGCGCCATTACGGGCAACTGATGGAGCACGAGCGCTTGCTGGACTTGGAACGCCGATTTCCGGACAACTTTCGGTACTACCCGGTCTTGACACGTGCATGGCCTCCTGATTGGACCTATGGGACGGGCAGAATTGTCCGCGCGAGTGAGACATGCGAAGGCAGCCGGCAGATCGATATGGGGCCTTTAGTCAAAGTCGTTCCCGACCTTGCCGAGTGCCATCTTCGCATGTGTGGAAACGCACTCTGTCGGGATGAAATCGTCCTCGGCTTGCAGCAGCACGGTACCGGACCCTTAAGTTTTCGATCGGAGGTCTGGTAGTCGCTTCCTTCTCAACATACCTGTCGCTTTCACTGTCATCGATCTGCTCACATCCCGCTCACACCATCTTTCGCAATGTCCGCGGGCCTCATTCCCCAAGAGCAAATTCTGTTATTACCAGTTATAATGCCCTTAGCTTGCGAAGAAGGCCTTAGAAGCAGAACTGAGATGCCTCATCCAAAGCAGGATAGCCAGCGAGCCCCGTCACAGCCACGAACGATTCTGATCGTCGATGATGAAGCGAAAATGCGGGCGGTCCTATCGCTTTGGCTGACGCGACACGGATTTTCCGTCCTTGAAGCGGGGTGTGGAGAGGATGCCTTACGGATTTGCAAAGAGTCTGAAGGGCCGATTCACCTCTTACTCGTCGATGTCGTGATGCCCGGAATGAGCGGTGTCGAGCTGGCCCCCCAGATTATGGCCTTGCGGCCTGGCATTAAAGTTATTCTCATGTCGGGATATCGAGACGATCGGGTGTTTTTGAACGCGGCGCTCAATCCCAATACGCCGTTTTTCCATAAACCGTTTACCTTTGAGGCGCTCATTCAAAAGATCCAGGAACTTTTGAACGCCTCTCGATAGTCACGCTCGCGTGGCTTTGGCCTCTCCTCCGCCTGGTTGCCTGCTCCACCTCACAATGCTACCCTTTCCGTCTGACCGCCATTGATGGTGTGTGTACCCTATGTTGAAACAAGCCTGTAGCCTCTTTCTCATGATGACCTTCTCGGGCTGTGCGGTGGCCTACACCTTCGTGAACTCTGAAGGAAAATTGGAGCGGCTGTCGCCGTCCATGTCCAAGGATCAAGTGGTCAACAAGATCGGGACCCCCGATCTCGTACTTCGCGATGACGGCCGCGTGTCGGTGTGGCAATACAATATGAACACAAGCCGGCAATGGCTCTATGAACTTGCGTTGTGTCCGGTCTCGGTATTCGTCGGGGGGTGCATGTTTTATCCGTTCACCAACTGGGTCGCGACCAATCATCGGGAACACCCCGTTCATCTCATTCTGATCAACAACCAACTGTGCGTGTGGGGGCCGCCCCTGGCGCTCTTGCAGAAGCGGAAGGGTTGCACGGGTGCGAGTATGATTACCGAGGTCGTGCCGAATGCCCAGAATCGGGAGATCTATCCCGCAACTGCAGGCTACGGTCCTATTAGCAGTCAGACCATCGAACAGTATCGAACCTTGGCGGTCATGACGTTTGCGGATGCGCCGAATGCGCCCGGGTCCGGAGCAAAAGTGTCGGCGATCGTGACGAACCTCTTGTTGGATCTCGACATGACCATTGTAGAACGGGCAAAGCTCGAACAGGTCTTTGACGAACAGGTTGTGCAGTTGAAACATTCCGAGGACGCGAACGCTTTGCGCATCGGGAAGATCGCCGGCGCGAAAGCCATTATCGTGGGTGAAGTCCAGCAATGGGAAAACACCGAGCCGGACAAGACGGCGAAGGTGGCGCTGACGCTGCGCATGATCGATGTTGAAACAGGCCAGCTACTCTTTGATGGGGAGGGCCATTCCAATGATCCTATCAGCGCGACGCCTGATAACCTGGCGCGGCTTATTGCCCATCGCATTATCACGAGATTCGGCATCAAGGCGGGTATCATCGGAACCGGACGCATCGGGGTAATGTGGGATTGGCGGGAATGGCCCCGCTCACATGTGTACCTCGTACAGGAAATCTCCAGTGGCTCGCCGGCCGAAAAAGCCGGCCTCAAGGTTGGTGATGCCGTCATAGCTTGCAACCATGTATCCTTCGCGCTCATCGAAACGGAGCGAGAAGCCAAACGAGCTTGCCAGATCGATGCCGGGCAACCTCTTCCATTGGAGGTCGTGCGCGGCGACCAGCGCCTTGATCTTCAGCCGATCGCGGAACGCCGCCCCGGCATTTAGCGGCGAGATGAGTTTGATCACGTATGCTTAAAATCAAACAGGATGTCGAGCTTGCGGCAGGTGCGTGGGTGCCATGCAAAGCGACGCAACACAACAGGAGAGGATGGCGTGCTGAGACAACCCAGTGATCGATCAACTGCTTTAGCTCAATCGGACATCCGAACAATGACTCTAGCGTGCGCGAAAGTCAAGGGGATCAATATGTCCCAAGGAGTGTGCGATACGGCTGTTCCAGAGATTGTGCTGGAGGCCGCAAAGGACGCGATGGACGTTGGTTGTAACATCTATACCCGGTTCGATGGCGTCCCCGAACTGCGCCGGGCCATTGCTTTCAAGTTGCGGGACTATAACCGGTTCGAGGTAGACCCGGAAACGGATATCACGGTGAGTGCCGGGGCTACGGGGGCCTTTCAGGCGGCCTGCTTTGCATTGCTGAATCCCGGCGACGAGGTCGTGCTATTCGAACCGTATTACGCCTATCATCTTCAAGCCATTATGGCCGTGGCCGCCGTGCCGCGGTACGTATCAATGCGGCCTCCTGACTGGAATGTCAATCCGATCGAGCTTGACCGAATGATCACCTCGAAGACCAAGGCCATTGTCGTGAATTCTCCCGGCAATCCCTCCGGAAAAGTATTTACCCGCGAGGAATTATTGATGATTGCAGATGCGGCGCGTCGGCACGACCTGTTCGTCTTCACCGACGAGATTTACGAGTATTTCGTCTATGACGGCCGTGAGCATGTGAGCTTCGCCTCATTGAACGGCATGGCGGATCGTACGATCACGATCGGAGGGTACTCGAAGACGTTCAGTATCACCGGCTGGCGGATCGGCTACAGTGTGGCGGCGCCACAATGGGCGAAGATCATCGGTGCCATGAATGATGTGATTTATGTGTGCGCGCCCGCGCCGCTCCAATACGGTGTCGCAGCCGGGATTCAGCAACTTCCGCAGTCGTTCTATGCCGGCGTGAGCACGGAACACCAACGGAAGCGCGACCGGTTTTGCCGCGCGCTTGCCAAAGTGGGGCTCACACCATCGGTTCCCCAAGGGGCCTATTACGTGCTGGCCGACGTCTCCCGCTTGCCTGGTGTAACCGCGAAGGAACGAGCCATGTATCTCCTGGAGAAAACCGGGGTTGCAGGGGTGCCTGGGACGGCCTTCTTTGCGGGATCGAACGGGGAACGGTTTATGCGGTTTTGTTTTGCAAAGACTGACGATGAATTGGAAGAGGCGAGCCGGCGAATCGAGCGCTTGGAATAGTATCGTAGTGCGGCCGGCACGTTGTCCTGCCGTAGGACTCTTCGCGCCTCGTCGTACGCCGTGATACCACCATGCTGCCGTGGCGCCAGCCCCGCCATGACCTTTCATCCTATATTCAACCCCCTCAAACAGAGCTATCCTAGTCTCAGCGACTCAGCGCCTTACCGGTCCTTTGTTTTCTCGTAAATTTCTGAAGTAGTCTGATGCGTCATATCTGTCGGGATTCCGCACGGACCGAATTATGCGGGTGCGGGGAGGCGTATGGACCCACTTATTCTGCTCGGAGTGTTGGCCATTGTCATCGGAATTGTCGGTGTGGTCGTGTTGATCAAGGGACGGAAACGGAAGCCGGCTCGTGAACTGAAGTCTCCCCCAGAACCCTAGACGACACGCCACCTAAAAGACGAGGGCCAAAGCCAATTCGGCCCCATGCGGCTCGTGGGACTCGACATCAACCCCTTAGGGACGCCTGCTGAATGGGTGAACCTCCCAGGACCAAGGGATGTCGCATACCTCAACGAATGGGAAGGCAAAGGAGCGGCGACATGATGGGATCAGAGTGGACCGATATCACGGTGACGATTCGAAACGGCATGCCGTATTGGCCCGACAATCCGCCGCCACAAATCGAGCGCGTGATGGAGATGATGCGGGGAGACGAGGCCACCGTGTCGGCGTTGGTGGTCGGCTCGCATACGGGTACGCACATGGATGCCCCGCTCCATTTCATTCAAGGAGGGAAAGGATTAGAGGAGATGCCGTTGAGCGCGACCATCGGCGAGGCCCTGGTCATTGAAATCGGAGACCGCGAGATGATTACGGTGAAGGAGCTGGGTAAGTATCGCATCGCTTCGGGCGACCGAGTGCTGTTCAAGACACGCAATTCGGCACACGGATGGCCGGATCGGGACTTCATCAAGCAGTTCGTGTATCTCTCGACCGATGCCGCGCGCTGGCTCATGACCCGGGGCGTGCAAACGATCGGCGTGGATTATTTGTCGATCGGAGGGTACCAGAAAAACGGACCCGAAGTGCATCGCGTCCTGCTCGAAGCCGGGGTCTGGATTATCGAAGGCCTGGACCTGTCGCGTATGCAGGCCGGGGCCTATGACTTGATCTGCCTGCCTCTTAAATTTCATCGGAGCGATGGCGCACCTGCTCGCGCGGTGGTCCGCGCTCGATCTGGCAATAGGCGGGCATGATCCGTCGACTCGTCATCTTCGGGGCATCGGGCGATCTCACAGGCCGCTATCTCATGCCGGCCATTGCTTCTCTTCACCAATGCGGACGGCTGCCCCCCGGGTTTCGAGTGTTGGGGGTGGCCCGCGAAGACTGGGACACGGAGGGCTTTCGCCGGCATATCGGTGAGCGACTGGATCGTCATGCTGCTTGTCTGGATCCAGGCCTGCGTGAGGCAGTTCTCAAGATGCTCGAGTACCGGCGAGCCGATGTCGCTGATCCCAAGCAAGCGGCCCAGGCCTTGTATGGAATGAATGAACCTATCGTGATCTATCTGGCCCTGCCGCCGTCGCTGTACGAGCCTGTTATCAACGCGCTCGCGACGGTCGCCCTGGTCAGAGACGCCCGCCTCGTCATCGAAAAGCCGTTCGGCTTGGATCTGGCTTCTGCGCAGGCGCTTAATCGACTCCTGCACGACACGTTTCCCGAGCGACAGGTCTACCGGATCGATCATTTTCTCCACCAGCAGACCGTGCAAAACCTGCTGGGACTGCGCTTCGCAAACCGCATTTTCGAGCCGCTCTGGAGTTTACAACATGTTCAGCGTATCGACATCATCTGGGATGAAACCTTGGCGCTGGAAGGCCGGGCCGGGTACTACGACACAGCGGGAGCGCTCCGAGACATGGTTCAGAACCATCTCCTCCAACTTTTGACGTTGGTTGCAATGGAGCCTCCTCAGACGTTGAACGAACGAGATTTTCGTGACCGGAAGGTCGATGTGCTCCGGGCGGTGCGCCGCTTGTCATCAGAAGAGGTCCGTCAATACACCAAACGAGGACGTTACAGAGCGGGACGTATCGGCGACCGTTTGATTCCGAATTATACAGACGAACCCGGTGTCGATAGCCGCCGGCGCACCGAGACGTTTGCTGAAGTGACCCTATTCATCGACAATTGGAGATGGGCCGGCGTGCCGTTCATGTTACGAACGGGGAAGGCCCTGTCCGCAGACCGGCATGACATTTCCATCGCCTTCAAATCCGTTCCTCATTTGGCCTTTGGTCAACGGGCACAGCCCGTGCCCAACGTGTTGCGTCTGGATATTGATCCGGACCATATCGCGCTGTCGATCAATATCAATGGACCCGGTGATCCGTTCGACCTTGAACAATCCGAATTGAAACTGGCGCTGGCGGCCCGCGACATCCCGCCCTATGGGCATGTCGTCATCGACATTTTGGAGGGCAATCCTATGCTCTCGATCCGCGATGATGAAGCCGAGGAGGCCTGGCGGATCGTGGAGCCGATTCTGGCCGCATGGACTGAGCCCGACTTTCCGTTATTGGAGTATGCGGCCGGATTCTCGGCTCCGTAAACTAGAAAGGCGGCCACTCTCTGACCGAATCGGATCCTGGCCGGGCTGCTTGAAATATTGGTACTGTTGACTGACCTTCTTGAGGGTTTCTATCGGACCGTCGAGTTTCCTCACTCCAGTCGGATTCATGGCTAACATGCCGTGGATCACACATACAATATGCTTTCTCATCCTCACCTCCTCTGCCGAGCTGAAGACACGCCGGCTTGATGATACATACACCTAGGGTGTCTAAGGGTATAAATGGCAATGCCTTGCCGTTATGGTCTGATGCCAGGCGGCGTGGGAACTGCCCCCGACTCAATCCAGTGAAGCTTGATGCACCTAAACAAGAGACTTCAGTACATCCCGCTTGAGCGGATCTACCTAAACATTATATGGAAGTATTCGCGGCAAGAAGTCTTCACCGGCGGGAATGGGTATATCGGTGGTCGATTGGTTCCTCAATGGCTTCGGCGCGGTGATATAGTGGGTGTTCGTTGGGTCGGGTTCGGAAACGAACTGTCCCAGCGATATGCGGTCACCGCAGCATTACGTAGACTCGTTCCCGTGCATGCGGCTGAAAATATTCCAGTTGAACGGCTTGGGGGCGATGGCATGAAGAGGGATCGGTTCAATCACTTGCTGCTCGCGATAGGCGAGCATGCACCCAACGATGGACTCCGGCTGCTCGACCAGACGACGGACGACCTCATACGCCAAATCCTGGGCGATGGCCTTGTCTTCGGGAGTGGGTCGAGCGCCGCGTAGGGTGTGGCCTAGTATCGTGGCCTTGGTTGATACGCTGAGCGGATAGCGTCCGGGGCCCGCCTGAAACTGCGGCCATTGTGCGACCGCGTGTGCCACATACTCGCCCAGACCATGGACCCCGCCCAAGGGATCGTGCCGATGAGGCGTCCGTTCGGCCACGACGAATAAGTGACTCTTATTGGAAATGCCGAGCGTTTGTTTCAACCTGCCGAGGATAATTTGCTCGACATACGCGTCGGGGTCTGGGTGTTCGTTGACCAGGATGCCTTCCGCCCGGGCTTGGTACGCGCAGGCGAGCGCCAGATGGCCGGATCCGGCTCCCATCACTTCGACGAAAAAGACGCTGCCCATCGCGGCACTGGTGGCCTTCAACGATTCGATGGATTGATTGGCGAGTGCGACGGCGGAATGAAAGCCGAGCGCGGTGGTTCCGGCGATGTTGTCGTCGATGGACCCTGGAATGCCGACCACTTGAACACCGAATGTTTCAAAGACGGCCCGCGCTCCTCGGAGACTCCCGTCGCCGCCCAAGACGACCAAGGCGCCGTTTTCTAAATAAGGTTGTAAATTGCGGATCGCAGCCTGCTGGATCCGCTCGTCTTTAAAATCCTCAAAGCGGCTACTGCCGATCGGGCTACTGGCCTGGCCGACCATGCCGCGTGTATCCCGCTCTTGGACCTCCTGAATCCAATTATTGGCCAACCCGAGGAACCCATGCCGGACGAAATGGGTCGACACGCCGAACCGGCTTCCGCTCACGTACAATTCCTTCAAGGCGGCCCCGGCCCCGGCAAAGTCTCCGCCGGAGACCAAGGCAACGATGCGCCGGATCTGTCTCGGCTTCAGCGAGACGTGGTTCTTTCGAGACTGCTCGGCCGAGATCCAGGCTTCGCGAGTGGTCCGTTCATGGGCCGACAAGCCGACGGCCGTCGAGTAGCCGGACAACTGGCCTTGCTCATACGTCAGTAACACTACATTATCCTGATCTTCCTTGTAGTCACTGAATTCCCTGAAGGCTTCATGGAAGGGGCGAGGGTCGAGATAGATCATTAATGCCCGCATCGTGGAGCTGTGTGTATACAAACAGGCCACATGGCCTTGATGCGACTGCGCGAGTTGATGAAGTCCGTCGATGACATCGATATAGAGGTCGAAAAAGGAGTGTCCGCCGGGATAGCTGTATAGCGGATGTTTCAGAAGCTGTTTTGCGGTCTTGACATCGACCCCGAAGGCGGTCGCCGCTTCCTGCGCTTCCACGGTTTTCTCCACACCGGTGACCCAGCCGAAATCGGACGATTCCAGCGCCGGTTCAAACACCGGTTCGAGAGCCGTTGCGCCGGCTCCGAGAGCCGTGCTGACCCGTTCGAAGAGCTCGCGCGTATTGGGGCTGCGGCTGATAAAGTGGAGAAAGGCGCGGGGATCAAGGTAATTATGGAGGTGAAGAAAATCGAGCTGCTGACCCACCACACCCACCATGCGGGCAAGTGCCGCTCCTACTGCATCGGCCTTCGTCCGGCCACGCTCGGGGTCAAGGGTATTGGCCAACCGGCAGCCGACACGATGGATTTTGCTCTCCACGTGCGAAACTCCATGACGCATGGTGAAGAGAAGCGTGCGGTTCGACATGTCTCGAGGCAACAGCCAGTAACGATCGTCGCCGAGGTCTAGAACGATCCGGCCTTCCGCCAGTTGCAGGGTTAATTGCGTGCGCGGCACAATAGCGACGGGCCGGCGTCGGGTCGGTTTGCGGACGGTTCCGATTGGAGCTTGAAATAGGGACGTGAGCGCGCCCTCTGAGAGCACTCGGTTCCAGGCGGCAAAGAACACCAGTGCATCGCCGCCACATGCGTCCTCCAGGATCCGGCGTCGAGCCGTTCGATAGTCAGCCGCGGAGGAGAATCCTGCTTGGGCGCGGGTGACCAACCGGTGAACGGCCTCGGTCGCTTCGCGAGCGCGGTGAATTCGATCGGAGCCGACAGGTAAGCCGGAGGGAAGCGCAATATGGTCGGCCGCGATGCGCGGCGTCCGCATAACGACCTCTCCATATCGCAGTAAGCCTTCGATCGTGACAAAGTCTAACGCTTCATGGTCGGAGGGCATGTCACCTCCATGGTGAACCGGATGTTGAGGAGAGACGACGGCTGGCTCCTGCGGAGCCGTCGCGGCCGGGCTTATTTTTCGGAGCGAGGCCCAGTGGACCTGTGAATGGAGGCCCAGGAGAAGAGCTTTCGAGACGGCTGGCTGTCAAGGTCGGAGAATTGAACCGGATTCTGAATCTCCCGGAGCACCAATACTTGGACAAGATCCCGAATCTCTCGAAGGAGCGCCAGCGTTTCGGTGTCTGTACGACGGCTCATTCCTCAACCTCCTCTGTAAGTGTGCACGATCCGCCTTTGTCAGACGTCAACGTACATCTGGCAAATGGCTGTTAGAATATCGCGTTTTTATACAAGAATCTATTTGGGCAAACTCCTTCAGGAGTAGTACGCAAGACTAAACTTGCTTCGCGGAGAGCTTGTCGTTTTGTCGGTGTTTTCTTGCAGCGCACGACAAAATGCACAGATTATAATGACCCGCTATGCCTGAGGAGGTCGATATCGCCATCATTGGAGGGGGTGCTGCCGGACTCACCGCCGCCATTTTTGCAGCTGCAGCGATCCCTGAACAGGCTGGCGCTGGACCCCCTCGTCTTGCTGTGCTCGATGGAGCGAAAAGCATTGGCGCAAAAATTCTGGTATCAGGCGGTGGTCGATGTAATGTGACTCATGCCGTGGTGCGACCTCAAGACTTCCACGGCTCCCAGCCCGTCATTCGTAATATCCTGGCGGCCTTTCCCGAGCAAATGACATGCCGTTGGTTTGCCTCACTGGGTGTCGAACTGAAACAGGAAGAAACGGGAAAGCTGTTCCCGACGACGGATAAGGCACGAACGGTGCTTAACGCGCTGCTCTGCCGCTGTCAGGAACTTGGTGTCACCCTACTGCCAAACCACCGGGTCACGGATATTAAGTTGACTCATGGCGAAAGTGTATCAACGACCCCTTGCTTTGTCATGGAGCACAGTCGGGGCAGATTGCTCGCTCATCGGGTCATCATGGCGACAGGTGGCCGATCATTACCGAAATCAGGGAGCGATGGAGGGGGATGGGACATCATTCGCCGGCTGGGACATACCGTCACGGAAACCTATCCGGCATTGGTACCCCTGATGCTTGACCCGTCCATGTTTCATGCGGAACTATCGGGACTTTCGCAAATCGTGGAACTGAAGACTGTCGTCGCGGGAAAGGCCACTGATCGCCGAACGGGTAGTCTTCTCTGGACGCACTTCGGCATGAGCGGGCCAGTGGTGATGGACAGCAGCCGATTCTGGACGATGGCTTCGGCGTCAGGGACGCCTGTCGAGATGATGTGCAACTTCTGTCCAGGAGAAGATTTTGCCCCGGTGGATGCGTGGCTTCTGAAGCGAGCGCGTGACAAACCGAGGCTGAGTATCGCCAAAACCCTGTCCCAACGATTTGCCGAGCGGTTTGCTTCTGCACTGTGTCGATGGGCCGGCATTGATCCCTTGACGCCTATTGCGCAATTGTCTCAAAGACAGCGGCGGGAACTCGTGCACGGGTTGACCGGGTTTCGGTTGCTGGTCCTGCGTGATCGAGGGTGGAATTATGCGGAAGTCACGGCGGGTGGTGTGCCGTTGTCTGAAATCGATTTCCGCTCCATGGCGTCCCGCAAGGTGCCGGGACTTTTTGTGATCGGAGAAATGCTGGACTGCGATGGACGAATCGGGGGATTTAACTTTCAATGGGCCTGGGCGACCGGGTATGCGGCCGGCCGTGCAGCAGGCGCCGCTGTAGGTAAGAAGGATTAATGGAGCATGAGGATGACGACGACTGCCTGGTGGGCAAGGCCGGAACGGCTCGAATGGGTGCAACTGCTCCTCATGAGCTTCCGGCATTGGACGGGACGAGAACTCATTGAACGCACCGGGTCGATAGATCAGCAAGCGAAAGATCTTTTTCATGTTCCGTTCGTTGTGGTCTCGCACGGCGGTCAGTCGGATCCTATCCTGAACTATGGCAATCGTGCCGCACTCGACCTTTGGGAGATGACGTGGGAGGAGTTCTGCCGTACGCCGTCCAGGCTGACGGCAGAGCCGGTCGATCAGGAGGAACGAGCGCGCATGCTCGCTGACGCGCAGGATCGTGGGTATATCGCGGACTATCGTGGCGTGCGGATATCAAAAACAAGGCGGAGATTCGTAGTGGAGCAGGCGCTTGTGTGGAACGTGATCAACATGGACGGGCAGACGCTCGGTCAGGCGGCCACATTCTCTCGATGGAATAGACTCGATTAATCCATGGAAGTCATGGGGTCTCGGCCGTCTCTCACATCATATGAAAGATGATCGAAGAAGCGACTAACCGGATCGACAAATGTCGATCATGAATCGAGGCGCAGAAATCGCTTCGTTCCGACAACGAGGGCAGCGGCTAGGCCGGGTCAGTCGCGTTCGTTCGCGAAATACATAATGGCAGCTTTGGCATATGGACGGCTCCAGTATAAAACGGCGCGTCTGATCATGAGCGAGCGTTCTCACGATATGGCGCAAATGCTCTTCGATCTGACGCTCCGGGAGGCCGAGCAGGACGGCCAGTTCATACGACGAGCGCGAGATACCGGCCAGCAGCTGCATCAGATACTGACGAGGCGTTTGATTGGGAGGCAACATTGGCACACTCGCTTGCCGGACTCTAGCCTATCAGATTTGTCATGCCTATGATCTGCCATTGATCACTTACGGAGGAGTCTCCGCAACATGAATTGGTTGCCCTTTTCGAACAGTGCGATTCTGCCCGATATCGTAAAATCTTTCATCTTGCTGGTGCTGGTCCTCACGGGGAGGCTAGCCCTCATGCGCGCGGTCACGCATAGCGCGTCACTCAGCGTCGAGACGAAGCGGCGCTGGGTTCTGATGATCCGTAATGGCGCGGCGGCGATATTTGTCATCGGCTTGGCTTTTATTTGGGCGCACGAACTCAGCACGTTCGCCGTCTCCTTGGTCGCGATCGCGGTCGCGCTTGTTTTGGCCACTAAAGAGCTGATCCTCTGTCTCAGTGGGACGGTGCTGCGGGCCGGCGCCAATGCTTATACGCTTGGAGATCGGATTGAGATCAGCGGGACGCGGGGCAACGTGATCGATCAAAATCTATTAGCGACCAGGGTGCTGGAAATCGGCCCCGGCCATAGCTCCTCGCAATACACCGGCCGGGCGGTGGTCTTCCCCAACAGCTTGCTGCTCAGTCATCCGGTGATCAATGAAACCTATATGGAAGAATACGTTGTCCAGGTGCTCACCATCCCGTTGACGATGGAGGATGACTGGCAAGCGGCGGAAAAGCTCTTGTTGGAGATTGCCATGAGCGAATGTGCCCCGTTCATGGAAGAGGCGCGTGTCCACATGAAACAATTGGAAGGTAAAGCTTGGCTTGATGCCCCTTCCGTTGAACCGCGCATTTCTCTTCATGTGCCGGAGCCCGGCCGCATTAATCTGCTCTTGCGCATTCCATCTCCTGCGCATCGCACGTCTCGACTTGAGCAGGCGATTCTGCGTCGCTTCTTGTCGGCGTTCGCAGGGAAGACGGTCAAAGAAAAGCCGATATGATGATGAAGATGGGAAGAGGGAGTGCGCGGCCGGCGCGCGTCATTCTCCACGCGCCGGCACATAACACTCGCCGATGCCCTTACATCGAGCTAGACCGATGGGAAATAATCGGCGGCTCAGTGGGTGTCTTTCCAGGGGCAGGAGCCGTCTCCATTGCCACCGGCGCCGACGCGCTGGCCGTTCCCTCAAACAGAATATCGGCCACGAGCGCCCCCGGCGTCGAATACGCACGCTGGGGTTGCTGCCTCGCCATACGGACATCCATCGTCAGGTCCCCGCTCTTATGCGTCCCTGTCATGGCGGTTTTCATCCGGGCGATCCTGTCGGTGAGATCCACCCGGGCGGCAGCCTGCAATTTTTCCCGCAATTGCTGATCGATGAGCTGCCAATATCCGACCTTAATATCATCCAACATTTTTTTTGACTCCGCGGCCATCTGAAGGTCGGGAATCGTCATCACGGTCCCCCCGCCTTCCAGTCTCGGTGTTCCCCAGTAATAGAGGGGACCCTTGATGTCTCCGACCGTCCGAATCGCGATCAGCACTCTGCCTGCCGAGTCCGAGGCGCTGACGTGATCGATCACCACGTTATCTTTCATCATGCCGCCGAAGGTCATTTGTTGGTGAAAGAGTTTCTCCTGGAGCACTTGGTCCAATACGGAATAGGGGACTGCAACGGACGCGAGCACCTTATACGGCTGCCCCTCCATGAGGGCCGTCCCGGAGGTCACTTTCATGGAGTTGCTGGAAGGCTTCCCGCAGGAATTCTCAAACATGGCCGTTGGCGTTTCTTTCACCATGATAGGAATGGTCGTCCTGTGGACATCGCCCTTTAACGTACCGACGGCCATTTCGACGGGCTTCCCATAGAGGCAGGCCTGCGTATTGATGTTGACGATGTTGACGGCGACCGGACTCTCTAAGCGCGTCCAGACTTGCTGCAACGGAATTCTGAATCCTCCCTCATCGACGGCATGCTTCACATCTTCGACCAGTGCGCCACGGTTGAAGAGCTCAGCCAGCTGGTCTTTGACCGGGATGTTGAACATATTGCACTTGCTTTCACTCTCGGGCTTCAGCTCTATCGTGGTCTGGGGATTCTTTAATCCAAGCACCAGAAACTCACCTTCTTGTCGCAAGTCGAGTTGACCGGTCGTCTCGAGGATTGGATAGATAGGGTCGAGACGGCAGCCGCGGCTCAGCGTCCTCGCCTCAATATCACCTGTGTACGTCGTATGAATCGTGACGAATCCGTCTTCAATGGACACCTGCGGCATTCCATCTCGCACAAAATCCCATCGGTAATCGTTTCTCAAGGGATGCCTGGCCTCACTGAAACGCTCAGGCATGGTGGTCTGTAACGTCTGCTCCAGAGGTGTCAGATCAACCACCAGTGTGACGGGGAGCGCCGAGTCGGGAAGTTGAGAGATGGGAGTTTGAATGGCGCCGGGCGCCGGGGCACTATACTGAGGCGGCGGGACTGGCTTGGCCGTATATTCGGGTATTGTATGGCTACAGGCCGCCGCTAGCAACAAGCACGGTAGTAACGCTATCCCATGTTTCAACCTATTCCTCGTTTCCTCTCGTGTGAATGCCATCATGGTTGCCTCCTGACTTATAGTGGTATCGGAGTCCCACGATTGCGGTAATGCAATGAGTACGCCACTCACCGGGCAGGTTTCTATTGTGAAAAGACGTTAGTTTTCATAAAGCTTCCCAGCCGGGAAGAGGGAAAGCGAGCAAGGAAAACTGGGACGATTTGTCCTTGGACTTAGACAGACTGGTAGCGACTACAATGTCGTGTGCTGGTTACCAGTCCTGTCTGTTCACTTTATTTAATCTTATTTGATCGTGGAGCGAGGGTTCTAAAAGAGAAGGCTTTAAGGCAAACCGGATGTTGTGACTATCTTGACCCCTTAATGTTCCGCTCTCGATTGAGCACCGGGTTCATTGGGGCCATTTCTCTTGGTCGCCGCAGTTCCCCTCCTCCCCTGAGGGGAAGGACCGCTTTGGCCTGTGGTGCCATGGGTGGCAGGAAGGGATTGCCCGACTTGTGCCTCAAGCAGGTTTAATTGCCTCGTCAGCTCGTCGATGGTGTTTGCGTGTGCAGCTATCTCTGTCTGGACAGAGGCAAGCTGAAAGGCCAGCTCAGTTATTTCCCGTTGCTGACTTTGGATGATGGAATGGGTGGAACTTAATTCATCCTCTAGACGTTGGTGACGCCGTCGGAGAGAGCGGACCGCAGATGTCAGAGGTCGCACCAACCGCTCCGTCTGGTTGCGCCAACCGGCCTGTGTCCCCCACGTCTGCCGCATTCTTTTTCCATAATGGAGGGCTTTCCCGGCGAACCTGTGTCGCATCGTGTCAAACCGTCGGCGCCGCGCTTGCCAACCCGCCATGATCGATTCTCGCATCGAAATGAACCAGACAGACACAGCGCGTGGTGCAGCGGGCTCAAGCTGGGAAAGGCCTTCCGCCGGGCGAGCTGGGGAAGCAGTTGATGGTTCAGTGTTTGATTGAGATATTGTCTTCGGGCTAGGTGATCCCTCTGTATTCTCGTGCCGCCCTGAGGATTCCGGTCTCTCATAGACTGATGGTGACGTGGGCCGCACCCGCGCTATTTGAGCCTGCAGAGTAGTCAGCACCCGAGTGAAGGCCTCTCTTGTGGCTCGGAGTGCTTGTTTCACACGCGCTAACCATGAACCCGGCCGGCCCGGTGGCCCTCCCGGCCTGTTCGAGAGCGGCAGGATTTTAATTATCTTTATTGGATCGATGTCTCGTCTCATTGTGAATGCCCCGAAAAAACGCTCCTAGGCGCAAGTCACAGGCCAGGCCGCGGTCTAATGACTCGCGTGCGGTGTTTTTAAGATCGATATGAAATCAAAGGCCTAGCGCCGCGTGAGTCCCTCGAGGCTTATAAGGCAAGACTCACCCCGAGACTCGATGCGGAACGTTTTGTTTAAATCAGAAGCGCTAGACAGCTTCAATGGCTGTATTGTGAATACGTTACGACAGGAGAATAATTGTCTGTCACGGAACAATCCGTCTTTCGGACGCTTCGGGTTCCGGTGCATTATTCCGCCGCATCGACATAGTGCTTCACTTCTCTCACGTACGTCTTAAATGGATCCGGCATGAGGAACGGCGAGCGGCCTCGTAACTGAAGAGCTGACCAGTTAATGACATAGGCGGGAAAGAAGCGTGCGGCGACGTCCTCCTCCTCGGTGACCTCTGCTGGCCCTCGAGTCAGCAAGTGGCGGACGACTTGTCCTCTACCGAACGCGCGGGTATTTCGAGGTGGATGCTGCTGAGCCAATTCGATTGCCGTGTCGGTCGTCACACGTGGGACGCGACCTTCCTCCACTAACCCCGCATAAAGGCCTTTGTTCGGATCCAAGTTGTGGTACTCCAAGTCCAGGCTTTTCAGGATAGGATCGCTCCAGTCCACCCGCTCGGCTTCTCGAAATGATTCCAGTAACCACAATTTCGACGCCCAATCGACGCGCCCGACGAGCGTGGTATAGTCCCCACGCAAATCGTTCAGCACAGATTCCCACTGCCCCAGCACCCAATCGGTTTCCTCATCCTGCCCGGCGCAATGCTTCTGGGCGGCCTTAAGATACTGCTCCTGTACATCGATTGCCGAGATTGTCTTGCCAGACTCCAGGCTCACCAGCCACGTGCGTTCCTGGTCGTGGGATATGTCCTGAAGCGCCTCGACCGGCTCTTGGATTTCCAACCCTGTAGGGTGATGGCCTTCCTCAATAAGCTGCAGCACCAGCGACGTCGTGCCGATCTTCAATGCCGTGGCGACTTCGGCCATATTAGAATCACCGAGCAACAAATGGATTCGGCGAAACTGGTTCGGGTCCGCCAAGGGCTCATCTCGTGTGTTGACGATAGCGCGATTCTGCTGGACCCACTCAAAGAAGTCATTCACGATATGATCGGCTCGCTGCGAAATTTGGAAGGGCAGTGCGTCCGGGTCGTTATGGAGCGCAGGCCGATGCACGATCAGTGGCCCCCGATGCACCCATCCATCGAGCGTACTGGCGCTGCCAATCCGTCCCGATCCGGTAAAGATCTGTCGAGTGACCAAGTGAGGAATCAGTTGGTTGAGGCCTCGTCGTGAAAAGGGAAACTGTCGCGACACAAGGTAATTTTCATGTGAACCGAATGTCGCGTCCGTCTCATGATCGATATTGTTTTTGATCAAAGACACGGTGTCGGTGAGCCCGAGGTCTTGGAGGGCCGTTTGCAGGATCCGGTCACCGGCCAGATCCGAGGCGATGAGATCGGCCAACGTCCCACACTCGGGGGAGGCGAATTCCAGATGTCCCATGTCCAAATAGATTCGACCGGCATTGGTCAGGAATCCACCGTTTCCCGGTGGTTCGTCGTGTCCTCGATGATGCAGATCCAGAACGCCGCGTTGTTGCACTTGGAAGATATAATCCCGAAGTCGATGCGCGACCCACGATGGCGAATGCTCGGGACGATCTTGATTGATCAGGAGGCCGTATTCGGTTTCTAAGCCAAAGATCTTATTCAACATAGTTTGTGATGCGGAAAAAGTCCTGATGACACCCGCCCTACCGTGGCGCGGCCGAGACGCGACCTCTAACTCGACCTTTGTTCTCAGGTCGAACCAAGGCTCAACGGCCCCCGGAGGGTACGTCTCCGGTTGTTGCTCCTCTGCGGCCGCATTGGAAAACCTTTTTGAGTATCATCCCGTGTACAAAGTTTGGTGGTTCACGAATCCGATCTCAAAATGAGCCGCCCCATCGCCGGGCCTACGGGCTTGTTGCTTGGGAAGGGGCGCGTCTTGGCCCATCTGAGGGCGGGTGCAATTGATCGTGTTTGAGCCGCCTCTCTCTGTTCGGTTATATGTTAAGAAAACTCGGCGTGAGATTTTTCAATTCATCACGTGTTATCGCTCGGTACTTCGATGAGCCTGCCGCGGCTCGCTCCAAGACGGCGCATTCGATGGTCTTCTCGGCCAGTGTTTTTCGAAGGTGGTCTTCGAGCGCCGTCGCGTCAGGGGAAATCGTCGACGAAGCGTCCCCGCTGTCTTTGGGATCCTCTTGATCTTCCGTGGCCTTGCCCTGAGCAAGCGACCCCAATGACCACGCGCGCAAGGCGGCTTCAACCGCTGAGCCCAACGCAGCGGAGGCAAGCTCCGGGTTCTGCCGCAGAGAATCAACGACGGCCGACTGGATCGCGGGTGTCGATGTTATGGCGGCGCATCCCTTCGTCTCTTCGAAGGTGCCGTCGTAGTTGATCGTCAAAAATCCATCTCGTTCGGGCTTGGTCCCTAGTTCAGCCAGCAAGATCTTGACGATAAAAGGCGCCTTGTACACTTCTTCGAACGCCTGCTTGATGACGGGCGCCAATCCATACTTGACCATTCGAGATCCTGTTACGTCGGAGGGCGATCGATTAAATCCCTCGACATGCGCCATCTCTAAGAGATTAAAGCGCAACTTCTCGAGATCGGCGGGATGGCCCATGCCGCCCAGTCCAATTCGATCGTAAATCTCGTACAGTTTCGGCGTGCCTCGACTGACGGTGAGCAGCAAAATCCCGTCGGCATACGAGAGAGCCACCACCGGGCTGCCCTGCTGAAACTGTTCATCGAGATACTGGCGTCGATTGCCGATTGCTTCGACCCAGCGATAGGGTTCTTCAAACATGACGCGCCACCTTGGCTTCAAACAATGATTGCAACCGTCGCGCCGGCGTCACCTGAACGCCATGCTCCGTGATCAGTTTGACGATAGGGTACAGATTGGAGTCGCGATTCACACCCCCTGTCGCAGAATCGAATTCGGCGGCCGATGTCAAAAGCCGCAACGCTTGGATGATCGCGTCTTCCTCAGGGAGCGCACTGAGCGGACGATCGCTCCATGTATTGAGGTAATGGAGGATGCCCCGGATGGTGGGGGAGCCCGATCCGGATACGGCGTATTCGACGCCCTCGAATTCCGCGCCGAGAATGTCGTAGAAATAAATCTTGGCCGACCCTTGCTCGAAATCATACCCGGCAAAGACCGGCACGACAGCGCCGGTACCGGCGAGCGCGGCCGCCACGTTCTCCTTGAGAAGCTTCGCGACGGCGCGGAGCTTTCCTTCGAAGCTGAGATCTTGCAGTTGCGTCCGCCGGTAGTACTTAAAGGAATGTTCGAGGATGCGAACCATCTCATAGGCGGTCGCCGGAACACCCGCAATCGCCAGGACGCTGTGCCGGTCGAGTTCCAGGACCTTGTCCGTGCGATCGTACATCACCATATTCCCGGCGGTGGCGCGGCGATCACCCGCCACTAAGACCCCATCTCGATACTTCATCGCCAGGATGGTTGTTCCCTTCGTAATCTCCGCCGCTCCCACACCAGGTCCCTCCCCAGTGGAAGACGGTGCGGAGAATTCGTACCCGCGCTCCTTCAGTAACTGCAGAAAATCCCCTTCCATCCCCATCTTTTCTTCTCCCCTTCCCATACCGAAACAGACGCGGTAGTTACAGGTCTGGGTGGTTGGGTTGTCCTCACTGCTCGCATCGAGCGAGCACATTCTGATCATGCGCGCTCTGCGACACACCCAGACCTATCCGAACCTCTTATTGCCCAGTCCGTTGTCTATACCGTTCCGCCTGTTTCGGATCCACTTTTTTCATCCGTTTCATCAAGCTGTCCTTATCCGGCGATCCCGCGTCTGGGCGTTTGGGGCCGCCGCCCTCCTCAGAGGGACTCGTCGGTTTCGGCATCGGATCGAATGGCCGTTCTTTCCGTTCTAGAGTTGCGATACGGTTCATTGTTTCACCTTTCGTTGAGTCCACAACGTGATCGCCTCTGTCGGCGAGTCGGCTGTCTCAAGAATGCTGGAGAGTGTGCGTACGGCATCCGGCTCGAACAGATCACTCAGGTCGAGCGTTTTCGGCATGAGCCCGCCTTTGAATTGCACGTGTTCCCACTGGACCGATTTGATCTCATCGGGAAAGCGGCGGATGCATTGTCCTCGAATGCCTCCACGGGTATCGGATGGGCCACCCGACATCGCTGCGGTGACCGCCTCAGGCTTGGTGATCCGGACGGTCTTGCCCTCCGCTTCCAGGCCCCCAAAAAGTCCTCGCTCGGGATCCACATTATGATATTCCAAGTCAAGGCTTGCCAGCCAGGGATCATTCCACCCAAGCCGCTCCTCTCGTACGAAGGTGTCCAGCAGCCACCATTTGGTCACCCAATCCAGACGGCCCACGAGCTGAAAGCGATCGACGGCCAGCAGCGCGAGGGTCTCGCCCCATTCCCGCAAGATCCAGTCGGTTTCTTCGTCCTGGCCGGCGAGCGCTGTTTTTGCGGCTTGATAATACTCTGCCTGAAGATCAAGCCCGGATACCGATCCACCTGATGTGCGCCGCACGACCTGTTTGAGTTCAGGATCGCGGGCAATCGATTTAATCGCCGCGACCGGATCCTCGAGTTCTATGAAAGGAGCGTCTCCACGTGCGATTAAGTCCAGGACTAACCGGGTCGTCCCGATCTTCAAGGCCGTGGCATATTCACACATGTTGGCATCGCCCACGATGAGATGGAGGCGGCGATACTTCGACCGATCCGCATGGGGTTCGTCGCGCGTGTTCACGATTGGCCGATTGTGCATCGTGTCGACACTCAGCTCGGTTTCCACGAAGTCTGCGCGCTGGGACAGTTGATATACACCCGGCTGGAACCCCTGTTCTTGGCCCTCGATACCCACCTTGCCGGCCCCCGCGATGATTTGACGACTCACTAGGAACGGCAGTAGCCCGGCACTGATCTCGGAAAACGGTATGGAGCGGGACACGAGATAGTTGTCGTGGCAGCCATAGCTGTGTCCGTGAAAATCAGTGTTGTTCTTGTAGAGTTGAACGTGCGGGCCGCCTAGAGCCTGATTGCGTCGTTCTGCAGCGCGCTGCACAATTCGCTCACCGGCCCTGTCATGGGTGACCACATCGATGAGGCTGCGGCATTCGGGTGTAGAATATTCCGGATGCGTATGGTCATTGTAAAAGCGCGCGCCGTTCGGAAGAACGAGATCGCTTTTCATCTCATGGAAAGAAAATGGGCGGTGTGCATCGAGCTTGGCAAACTCGTCTTCCTCACGGTCTTGCTGAAGCTGCGCGGCTCGGAAGCCACGCGCATCTTCACGAGGATCTTCGCCGCTATAGTCCCACGTCCGCTCGAAGGCTGCGGCGAGATGGGCGCGCACCAGTTCCATGGACTCCACTACCGGGTCCACCGATGCCAGATCCTCCCGCGTGATCCCGTATTCCGTTTCAAGGCCGAATAAACGAATCGTCATAAAATCTTCGCGTCATAACGTCCAAAAGTCCCAACACGATTTGATGATATTCAGACATTACGACTTTCGGACGGTTATATAATCTGTCCCACGAGTCGCTCTTCGCTGATCCGCCCGCGGCGATAGGACGACACACCGACGACCTGTTCGGGGTGATGATCCAGCAGCTTCAGCCATTCCTCTGCAGCATCGTCCGGCGGCAACATTTCCCCTTCGCGAAACTCCCGATCGATCGAAGTCAGCATGTCCTCCGCCGTCAACCCCGCTCCTGAAGCCTTGTCTTTTTGCTGAATCGACCGTTCGATGGCCTGCTCCTTCGCTCTCTGCACGATGGACGCAAGAATGGCCCCACTGATGAGATCGCTGCGGTACAGGGTCTTGTTCTGTCCGCTCCGTAGACGGACGGCCAAGAGGCGGTTTTCGTCCACTCGGCGAAACAGGGTATCAACGGCTTGGGCGATGATGGCCCGACAGGCCGCCGCTGCATCGCCATGATGAGCCATCAGCAGCGACTCATCCAGTGGCAGGTCGGGGGACAGATAAACGGTCAAGATGTCGGCGGCCGCGTCGCGGTCCGGTCGACTGACTTTGATTTTGCGATCAATGCGTCCCGGACGCAACACAGCTGGATCGATGAGATCCGGTCGATTTGAGGCGAGGATGATCACGACATCACGGAGTGATTCGATGCCATCCATCTCGGAGCACAACATCGGCACGAGCGTGTTGGAGATATTGAAGGATCGCATGGCGCGCCGGGTGCCGAGGATGGATTCGGCTTCGTCGATAAAGATGAACGGCAAGGCGCCGGCTTTGCGTCGAGCCCGGGCCTGATCGAAGAGATCGCGAACCATGCGTTCAGACTCGCCCAGCCACATGTTGAGGATCTCTGGGCCTTTGACATGGAGAAAGACGCCACCGGTAACCTTGGGGCGATTGTCTGATCCGTCACTCGAGTCACTGACCAGCTTGGCCAGACTCCCGGCCGTGGCTTGCCCGATCATCGTCTTGCCGCAACCCGGAGGACCATAGAGAAGAAAGCCCTTCGGCTGGGTGAATTGGTACCGCGAGAAGGTCTCCGCGTGGAGCAGAGGGTATTCGATCGCCTTGCGGATCGCCTCGATTGCCGCCTTCTGGCCGCCGATCTGGTCCCACGTGACCGACGGCACTTCATCGAGCAGGTGCGCGTCGGCCTTCTTCGATTCGAGACGTTCGATGGCAATGCGATGGCTGGGATCGATCCGCACCTCATCGCCGGCTTTTAGTTCGACGCCGGCAAGATCGCTCGATCGCTGAAGAATCAGCACTTGTCGACCCGGCTCCTGCTCGAAACGCAAGCGCCCGTCGGGAAGCGGCTCGCTGAGTTTGAGGACAGGCCCGTTTGGATCATAGCCAAGCGTTTTAATGACGGCATACGCTTCATTGACGAGCACCTGCGTGCCGATTTTTAGATCGCCCGTGGCCACGCGGGGATCGACATTCGTATAGTATTCGGCTCCCCCGACGACGATCCGAGCGAGCCCCTCAGCCGGAATCTCTAACAAGGTGCCGATACGATTGGCTGGCGCCGTGAGCTTGGAGACGACTTCGCTGAGTTTTTTAAGCTCGGCCTCACGCTGCTGAGAGCCCGCGCCCTGCTGCAGCACGAGATGACGGAGCTTGTACAGAATCTTTTGCCGAGGATCGCCGTCCGCCATCTCTGCCAGACAATCATCAATCAACACCAGCGGATCCTTGGCATCCGAGGCCGTCCGTGATTGTTGCGCCTCATGCTTGAATCCTGATCCCGACATGCGCCGGTCTGCGTCGCGATGATCACTCATACATTCCTCCATGAAACGGGCGAAGACATTCATGCTACCACATTGAACTCAGCCGGGTCTTGGCTCATATGAGATCATTGATGAGGTGACGGCACAGTGGATATTCAATACCGTTCCGGCTAGAATCGCGCCCCAATGCCGGATTCCGCCGCTCCCACACAAGCCTCCGTTTCTACGAAAGACGATAACCACTCTATTGCCAAAGCCGCGGGCTTGATCGGCGCGGCCACGTTCTCCAGCCGTATTCTCGGTTTTATCCGGGACATGGTGCTGGCACGACTGTTCGGCGCGACGGCCTCCGCCGACGCCTTCTTCGTTGCCTATCGGGTCCCCAACCTGCTTCGGGAACTGTTTGCCGAAGGTTCCATGTCGGCGGCCTTCATTCCGGTCTTCACCGAATACCATACGCGTCGCACGAAGCGCGAAGCGTGGGAACTCGCCAGCGCCATGTTCACGACATTGCTGACCATCGTCACGCTGATAATGTTGCTCGGCATGATCGCGGCTCCCGGAATCGTATGGTTGTTGGCGCCGGGATTTCATGATGATCCGTCCAAGTTAGCGCTCACCACGCTGCTGACCCAAATCATGTTTCCCTATCTAATCTTCATCAGCTTGGCCGCGCTGGCGATGGGCATCCTCAATTCGCTTCGTGCATTTGCAGCTCCGGCCTTGTCCCCGGTCTTCTTCAATATTGTCATTATCGGCTTCGCCATGTTTGTGTCGCCGCTTTTGAATGAGCCGATCTATGGGGTGGCCATCGGCGTGGTGGCCGGAGGCGCCGCGCAGTTTGCCATGCAGCTACCGGGTCTCCGGACGCGCGGGATGCTGATGGCCTTTCGCTTTGAGCCGTTGCATCCCGGTGTGAAACGCGTGAGCCAGTTGATCCTGCCGTCGTTGCTCGGGCTCTCGGTGACGCAGGTCAACATCACGGTCAGCACGATTCTGGCCTCTTTTTTTGCCGGTGGGCCAACCTATCTGTTTTATGGGATGCGCCTCATCCAATTTCCTCTTGGTATTTTCGGGGTGGCGCTCGCGACGGCGATTTTGCCGGCCCTTTCCGCGCAAGCCTCCCGCGGCGCTTTGGATGAGTTACGAGGCACGCTGGGATTTGGCCTGCGGATGATCATCTTTATCATCGTCCCTGCCATGCTCGGCCTCATTCTGCTTCGCACGCCGATCGTGCACCTATTCTTCGAGCACGGCACGTTTACGGCCGCCGATACGACCGGGACCGCGCTGGCCGTGCTGTGCTATGCAGTCGGCCTCTGGGCCTTTGCCGGGATGCGAATTATTGTGGCGGCCTTTTACTCCATGCAGGACACGCGTACACCGGCTTTTACGGCCATTGGCGCTGTGCTGGCGAACCTCGTCTTTTCGTTGGTATTGATGGAGTCGCTTCGCCACGCCGGGTTGGCGCTCGCCACGGCATTGGCCGGTATGCTGAACGTCACCATATTGGTGGCGGTCCTCAATCGGCGGCTTGGCGGGGTCGATTGGGCCTCGATTGGAAGATCGGCAGGTCGTGTGCTCATGGCGTCGATCCCAGTGGTTATCACATGCGTGTGGGTGGCCGGGTTACACGTATGGTCAAGTCAAGGAGAATGGGTATCCAAGGCCATCATGCTTTTTGTCGGAATAGGATTAAGCATAGCGGGATATGTCGGTGTACATGCGTTACTGCAGTCCGACGAACTCGACATGCTGGTGGGCATCGTCAAAGGGAAATTGCGGCGCGTCTTCAAAAATAAATAGGAGTCGATAGAGTGTCTGCGATCAGTATTTTTCAGACCCGATGGGGTTGGATGGGCATTGGCGCATCTGAGCGTGGTGTTCACAGCATCGTGCTTCCCAAGCTCTCGCGGCAAGCGGTGCATGACGAACTGCTCGACGCTAAGGACCAGACGAAGCAGAGTCCAGCAGCGGAAAAGGCCAGTGCGGAGGTTGTGCACGAGGCACAAAGCCAACTGCTGGAGTTTCTTGAGAATCGACGGCAGGAGCTTAATTTTGGTCTCGATCTCTCCAGCGGCACGCCATTTCAACGTCAAGTCTGGCGCACCATCCTACGGATTCCCTATGGACGCGTGCGGTCCTATCGTTGGGTCGCCGAGCGTGTCGGAGGAGCGCAATATGCTCGAGCCGTTGGCCATGCCTTAGGGGCAAATCCGGTTCCGATTGTCGTGCCGTGTCACCGCGTGATCACGAGCGATGGCTCACTGGGAGGCTTCACAGGCGGATTACCGGTGAAGCGCAAGCTGCTCCAATTGGAAGGAACCTTGGCGCAATTAAAGTAGCCGTCAGCAATCAGCGGTCAGCGAAGGAGCAGAATCGTTGTTTATGCTGAAGGCTGATTGCTACCAGACTATGAAGGCCGTGATCCAAAGAGTCACCCGAGCCTCGGTTGAGGTGGACGGCACCGTGATTGGGCGCATCGATGCCGGCTTGCTCGTCTTATTGGGTGTAGCGAAGGAAGACAGTGAGGGCGACGTAGAATATATCGCGGACAAGTTGATCGGGCTACGGGTTTTTAGTGACGCCGACGGTAAGATGAACCGGTCAATTGTCGACAATCGGGGTGCGCTCCTGATCGTGTCGCAGTTCACGTTGTTGGGAGATACGACCAAAGGACGCCGACCTGGCTTCGACCGTGCCGCGCCGCCTGCACAGGCTCGCACACTGTATGAACGTGTCGTGGGCCTTGTGCGGGATTGCGGCCTACGGGTGGAAACCGGGCGATTTGGGGCGCATATGCGTGTATCGCTCGAGAATGACGGTCCCGTCACGTTTCTCTTGGACAGCCGTGCTGACTTCGTCAGAAAGAGTCAAGTTTCACGCGCTGAATCCGAAGAGGGACATAGAAGAGATACGGATAACGCATAACTTGCCAGCCCCCAAAGTCGATGGCATACTGAATGCAAAGGGAGGCGACTATGGAGTCTGAGGTCCCTGACCATCATCCGTTGCGCCGGTTGTTTACCACGCTGACTGAACGGAGCTTTGCTGAGAAACTGGGCTGGCCCGACCTGAACATTGCTCAGTATGTGTCAAACCTCCTTGTCGAATTCACCCACATTGACCATCTCTATAAAGTCCGCAATCAAGAGGGCCGGCAGGTCGATACCGTGGTCGATCTGCTCTATCAATCCGAAGTATTGCTGCAAGCCCAGTCACTTGAGCGTGAACGTGAAGTGCACCGGCACATTGGCGATTTTACCCTCTTCATGGCCGGCCTCTTCCCAGAGTACTTGAAGCGGCTCAAGACGGCTGGGCTCATCTATCACAAAGATTTTTTGATCGACTATGTGAAGACCGGTAAACGGTCGTATGGCATGGTGGCACAATTTCACGAGAGCGAGGCGGACGAACGGTCTCCTTTGTTCCGCAAGCTGTCCGATAACTTCGAACTGTGCGTGACCGGCCTTGGTTTTGTACGGACTGATCTCGAGCGCATGCAGAATCCTGCGTACCGCAAAGCCAAAGATCTTCTGTTGAACTAGCGTGTAGAATGTGAAAAATGCTACGGCAGCATCCTGCATGCTCCATCGCGGCCGAGACGGCGCCCTGTCCGGACACCGTTCTCCCCTTCTGAAAATCTCCAACGTCGCCGTGAGACCACGCGGCAGCCCATTTTCTGTCGGTTACGGCCTTGCTCAGGAAGTGGATGTCTTGGCACGGTTGGTGCTGGAGAAGCACAAGAAAGAGGTTCGTATGGCTATTCGTGATGCTTTATATGGACGTCATCTATCTTGAAACGATCACGCCCTATTATCGCAGTGCATGGGGGCGCCGGGTCGCGAGCGATGAGCGCAGCGCAACGAGGCTGCCTTATGGAGGCGCTGCAGACCGGTTTTGAAGTTTTAACGTCGAGCGGTCCGGCCATCACAGCGGTGGAATCGGCGATCCGGTTGCTTGAAGCATCAGGTCTCTTTAATGCCGGCGTCGGGTCTCGGCTTCAATTAGACGGGGTTCGTCGAATGGATGCCGCCATTATGGAGGGACGCGAATTGAAAGCCGGTGCGGTCGCCGCCATCGAAGGGATTCGCCATCCTATTGCGGCCGCACGGCTGGTGCTGGAGGAAACCAATCATGTTCTGTTGGTCGGCCCGCCGGCATCACGCTTTGCACGCCATTTTCTATTAGAACCTCAGTCACGTTCCACGAAACGCCCCGCAGTGCGCACAATCGATCAGGGACAGCCCGACGAGAAGAAGACAGTGTCGCTGTTCAAACGCCTGTATCGTCTTCGAAGCACCGGTCTCGAGACAGTGGGAGCCGTCGCTCTGGATGAACAAGGCACAGTCAGCGCAGGGGCCTCGACGGGAGGCATTGCCATCATGCTGCCCGGGCGTGTCGGAGACACGCCCCTGATTGGATGCGGTGTCTATGCCGATAACGAGGCAGGAGCCGTCTCGATGACCGGGATCGGCGAAAGCATTATCAGACTGGCAGTGGCCAAGGAGATCATCGATCGACTAGCTGCAGGTGCTGGTCCAGAAAAAGCGACAAAGATTGTCCTAGAAAAATTGGTGCGGCGTGTTCAGGGCGAGGCTGGCGCACTCGTCCTTTCCGGAGGCGGACGTCTCGCCATTCAGCATGTCACAGGCCGCATGGCAGCCGGTTATTGGAACGGGGTTGGTCGGCCAGTCGTTTCAGATTGCTTTCGATAAAGCGTAAACAGCGCAGTCCTTTTGGTTCCTCTTCCCATAGAACCTGTACGCCGTTAATTCTTCTTTGTCCGTCGCCAAACTGCGAACCCCCCGACGACGGAAACAAGAAGAAGCAAGGTAGCCGGTCTTGAAAAACTGGGCTGCCCCAACACTATGAGACGTGTGGTCAACACTTCCTCATTACCAACCTCCCCCACGTAGTGGAAAAGTCCTGTTGTAGCGTCGGTACTGATGTGGTGGAAGCTCACCATTCCCGAGTTGCCTTGGCCGATGAACCCATTGCCGGTTAGCTCTGTGGTGGCATTCCCATGGAACACGTCTCGTGTGGGAACCGAATTGTTGATGCTGCTATCCCACGACCCCAAAAGGGCTGAATTCAGGGGCGCCCTCTGGGTCCCCGCTGTGAATTGTGTTCCGGCCGGGGAGAGATTGAACACGCTTAATTCAGGGAATGCGCCGGCCGAGGGTCGGGTCCGGCCGATGACGTGGGGAGTCGAATAGCATCTAAATCAAAACCACTGAATTGTCCTGAGGTCCCTCCGATCCCTCCACTTACATCCGTAAGTCTAGGTGAGTGAGTGGACGTCAATCTCAGCCAGGGTGAGTCCACGTGAAATACTATGGCCGCCGTTGAAACTCCACCGGCAGCCGGCGCGGCCAAAGTCGTCTCGAGACCCCCCGCTAGAAGCAGACAAAGATTAACGGTGATAAGTCGCAGCCGATGTTTCATGATAAGTCCTATTTCACGTCGAGAAATGTATGAGGCGAATTGCTCGGTCTTCATGGTGGCCTTCAAATTAGATAGAACAAAAATGTACAATCACGTTGAATTACAATGCGATGTGTACGCAATAGCATTGCCAGGTCGTAAGTACATGGTTTCCCTTACGACAGACTAAAGTCGTACGACTAAAGTGTAAGATCTTTTTACAGTGACGTCGTGAACTGAAGATGTAGCAGCGCGGGAAGTATCAATATACTAACATGATTCCGCTAGGTTATAAATTAACGGTGGACAAATGGGCGATCTGTAAAAATTCTTGACACGCCATGCTGACCTGGTGCTATGGGTATTATTATCAGGTGAGGAGAAGTGAAACGTCCAACGTTTAAGGAGCAGGCGACGTGACGGGCTCTATTCTGTTTCACCTGGCATTTCCTGTCCACGATCTGATCGCGGCGAAACGGTTTTATGTCGACGGATTGGGCTGTACCCTCGGGCGAGAATCGGATTCGGCGATGACCTTGCAATTAGGGGGGCATCAGATCGTCGCGCAGTTGTCCAGTCAGCCATTGGAAAAACAGAAGGGAATTTATCCGCGCCACTTTGGGCTGATCTTTACATCTGAGCAAGAATGGCAATCAATAGCTGATCGTGCCAAGGCCAAGGCGCTCACGTTCTATCAGCAGCCTCGCCTCCGCTATGCCGGCACACGGATTGAGCACCGGACCTTTTTCCTCGAAGATCCCTCGCATAATCTCCTTGAGTTCAAGCACTATAGCCACGAGTCGGCGATTTTCGGTGAGCACCAATATACGGAAGTCGGTGATAAGGATGAACCTCGGTAGCAGGCCGCGTCCCTCCTGAACGTGGGTGAGTTATTAGGCCGCCTTAAACAGGCGGCTGGGATTCTCACTCTTTGGAAATCTTTGGAGCTGGCTCCTATGATTCGGAGCTGACTTTTAACCCGACAATGCCGCTCACGATGAGCGCGATGCACATCAGCCGGACCATGTGGCGGGATTCGCCAAACAGAGCAATGCCCATGATAGCCGTTCCTGCCGCCCCAATCCCCGTCCATATGGCATAACCGGTTCCTACGGGAATTGTCCTTAAAGCTTGAGCCAGCAAGATCATGCTGATCGCCATAGCGGCGAGCGTGCCCACACTTGGCCAAAGTCGTGTAAAGCCCTCCGTATATTTCAATCCAGTGGCCCAGATAATTTCGAACACGCCGGCGATCATCAACAACAACCAATCCATCCTTGTTCTCCTTTGTCATCTAGCTTACCGCTCTTCCTGTAGAAACTCTGTAACGGGTCCTTGCTGCTCCCTGGTTTGGCCTTATTTCAACAGTCGGGCTCAACCTTTAATACCCCGCGTGTTCGATCATCGCAAGGTTTTTTTGCCTCATCCGGAAGCAGCGTTCTGTCGGACGGGCTCAGTGAGAACTCGCGGAACGAGATCGAGAGTAACGTTTGTCCATCCACCGCAGAATTTGTTGTTGACGGACTGAAAGATAGCGGGTCGCGCGTAGCGGGTCGTAGTGTGTCGGGGCCGGGAGAATCGCGGCGAGAAGCGCGGCTTCTGCCGGTGTCAGATCGAATGCGGATTTGCCGAAGTGATGCCGGGCTGCTGCCTCCGCCCCGTAGATCCCCTGGCCCCATTCAACCACGTTTAAATACAGCTCGAGGATCCGCTTCTTTGTAAGCTGATGTTCCAGTTGGCGAGTGATGAGTGCCTCTTTGGCTTTTCGTAGCACCGTTTTATCGGTAGACAGATACAGATTTTTAGCCAGTTGTTGCGTGATAGTACTGCCTCCTCTTTTGAACGTGCCGGCTTCGAGATCCTTGACCGCGGCATGTCTGATGCCTTCCCAGTCAAAGCCCTCGTGCTGAAAGAATGCCGCATCCTCGGCCACGATGACTGCACGCTGTAGATATGGAGAAATCTTCGACAGCGGCATCCACATCCATTTGGGGTTCATCGCGCGGGCATGTTTATCCTGCCAGCTTTGCATGAGTGCGGTCGTAGTGGGATTGGTGTGCGCCAAGACGGACACGTCAGGAAGGGTCCACATCCAATAGAAGGCTATGCCGGCCAGTGGGAGCCCGATCACTATGATGAGCCCCAACATTGTGCGTGCGAACCGGCGTTGCGTATTTGACTTGCGCATGAGTCCGATGATACTCGATACGCTACACACTATCGGCGATCGGCTGGCTGAGTACTTCTATGTCACGCATAGTTGCATATTGTTGAAATGAAAATCACCGCTGCAGAGTTCGTAAAAAGTTGCGCTAACTTCGACCAGTGTCCGAACGATGGGCTGCTCGAATTGGCCTGTGTCGGCCGGTCCAATGTCGGCAAGTCCTCGCTCATTAATACGCTGCTGAACCGCAAGGGACTTGCCAAGGTGAGTCGTACGCCGGGGAAGACGCGTCTGCTGAATTATTTTAGGATCTCCACTTCCGATCCCTTGTTGCGCCACTTCTATCTCGTCGACCTACCGGGCTATGGCTATGCCAAAGTGGCAAAGACGATGCGGGAGGAGTGGGGCTCGTTGATTAACCAATATCTCGCGAGTCAGACGACCCTTCGCGCCGTGCTCCTGTTGGTGGATGCCCGTGTCACACAACCTCAGGACGAGGCGGCCTATCAATGGTTGAAAGGGTTAGGGCATCGCCCGATCATCGTATTGACGAAAATGGATAAACTGAAAGGGAATGAACGCCGAAATTGTCTGGCGGTGCTTCAAGAGAGATTCCAACTGTTGGATGATGACCCCGTGATTGCCCATTCGTCCCTCACGCGCGAGGGGACTGATGCCCTGTGGGGAGCGATCAGAAGTGCGCTGGCAAGAACATAGTTGTCGCCAGCGGTTCAGCAGTGCACTTACAATCTCGCCTTGCTTTGAGAGCTGACGGCTCAGAGCTTCTTCTTAGAACTTCACCTCGATGAACGCTTTATTTTTCAGGTCGCCCAGCCACGCCTGGTAGACGTCTTCAGTCTTCTGCTGAAACACCAACGTTTGAATCTCAGTCTTGACCTCTGCAAAGGGTCGATACTGTGGCAGGCGCTTTTCGTCGAGCTTAATAATGTGCCATCCGTCACTGGTCTCGATCGGCTCTGTCACCTGCCCCAGCGCTAAGGCAGACAATGCCCGCTCGATCTGGGGCAAGAGCTCACCTTGTCGAACAAAGCCGATATTGCCGCCTTTCGTGGCTTCAGGGCCATCTGAATGTTTCAGTGCCAGCTCAGCGAAATCGGCACCCCGCTTCAAGCTCGAGTAGATGGACATTGCGCGTTCACCGGTCTCCTCGGCGGTTTCGCGCGGTTTGCGGAGAATAAGAATCTGGCTAATGCGATATTCGTCGGGCATGAGAAACCGAGTTTGGTGGCTTTCATAATAGCGTTGGATTTCCGACTCGGTCACCATGACGCCGCTTCGAACTTCTCGGTCCACCACCCGCATCAACAGGAGTTGTTCCTTGATGTTCCTTTTATCGGCAGGATTGCTCTCATCGATCTTCTCACCCTGCCGCTTCAGTTCCAAGGCTGCCCGCTGCACTTCATCGTCTGCGACCTCAACGCCTTTAGTCTTGGCCGTTTGCAATTGGAGTTTCCGCTCGATCATTCGGGTCAGCCCCATGTATTCCACCTGGCGAAGCCGCCGTTGCAATTCTGCCCCGCGGTAAATTTGCTGCAGGCGCTGCTCCTCGGTCGCCACCTCCGCCTTGAGCTCGGATAACATAATCAATTCGGTATTGACGACGGCAACGATGCGATCGGTCACTGAAGCGATGGAGAGCTCAGCGAACCCCAGAACTGCAGCCATAATCAGACCACAGAACAGTCCGCGGTGACCGGACGCTGGAAGGGGGAAACGAGGCTGTATGCCATGTAAAGGCGACAAATTCATTGATGTAGACGACGAAACGGCGGTGAGTCGTATAACAGATGAGCGGGGGATCGGCCAAACACTACGGAGTGCGGCCGGCCAGAGATCCGACATCCTGCGTCAGCAGTTCGGAGCTGGCCGCCATACGAATCGTCGCCGACGATCGTAACTTGGCCAGCACCTCCTCTACTTGTTTTCGACGCTTTTCCGCGTACAGCTCGCGCTTGAGTTGTTGGCGAACGGCCTCGATATGTTTCGCTTCATCCGGGTTGCGGCTGATCACTTTGACCAAATGGAACCCGGCGGTCGTTTCGACCGGGTCACTGACGGCCCCCGGTTTTTGCGTCAACAGGAACTGTTCAATCGCAGGATCGAGGACGCCCTTCCGGGTAAAGTTGAATTCGCCGCCGTCCGCTTTCGTTTTCTCATCGAGTGAATAACGTTGGGCGAGCTTGGCAAAGTTCCAGCCTTGGCCAATCTGGTGCTTCAAGTCTTTGGCTTGGAAGAGATTGCCCATGACGATGTGAGCCCCACGGATCTGGCGTGCCGACAGCAACATATCGTCATGGGATTGATAATAGGCGTCCAACTCAGCGTCCGAAATGTGCACCGGCTGGGAAGCAGCATCCTTCATCAGCTCATCCAGGATCAGTTGTTCCTTCACCCGCTCCATGCGCTCTCGTAAAACAAGACTCTGGTCCAGGCCCTGACGTCGCGCTTCTTGCAACAGCACCTCGCGGGAGATGAGATCGTCCAGGAATTTCTTTTTTCCCCCTTGGCGGTCATACCGGGCACGCGCGGCGTCGGACAATTCAGACCAGCGATAGTCGAATTCGCTTTGAGTAATCGGTTTCCCGTTCACGATCGCAAGAATCGGAGAGTCTTCTGATGGTTGGGAGCATCCGCTCATCGCGGCGAGAGAGAGGATGGTAAGGAGGCCGTAGGTCACGAGCATACCCGCACGCCACACAGGATAGAGAACGGGTCCGGCGCGTGGAAGCACATACATAGACTGAATTAGCCCCTTCTCATAGTGTCGTTCCGTTAGACGGCCGCATGAGCCGCACCGGATTTGGTACCACAGACTCCCAATATTTGCAAGGCAGCGGTGAGTTCAGGCGCTTGGCCCGACCAGTCTGTCTGGGTCAAATGCAGCTCAAAGGACAGCGGGGACACCAATCGAAAACGGCTCTTGTAGCGATCCATCAATGTCCGGATACCGGTTTCCGGGATCGAACCCTTCGGATCAAAGGATATCACGGCGGTGCTTTCCTTGATTTCAAGCGAGGTGAGCCGCAGGGATTTCGCCATAATACGTAGCTGCATGACTTCAAACAGACGTTCGACGGGCTCGGGCAGAGCGCCGTACCGATCTTGAATTTCTCCATTGAGCAAAGCCAGATCGCCGATTTGCTGACTTGAGGATAATCGCTTGTACAGAGACAACCGGTGGTGTGGATCGGCGACGTATTCCTCCGGAATGAAGGCGGAGACGTTGAGATGCAGGGTCGGGTCCGGTTCTTCCTCGACCACCGTGCCCTTAATCTGTTGAACGGCCTGTTCGACCATCTGCAGATACAGGTCCATGCCGATGGCGGCGATATGACCGGACTGCTGCTTGCCTAAAAAGTTTCCTGCCCCTCGAATTTCTAGGTCCGCGGCGGCTATCCGAAATCCGGCTCCCAACTCCGTGAGCTCCTGTATCGCGACCAGTCGTTTTTGGGCGTCCGTGCTCAGCGCCCCCTCATCCGGCGTAAAAAAGTACGCGTAGGCCTGTTGTCCGGACCGGCCGACTCTTCCGCGGAGCTGGTAGAGCTGCGAGAGGCCGAACGTATCGGCGCGATTCACCAAAATCGTGTTCGCATTGGAGACGTCAAGACCTGACTGAATGATCGCCGACGTCAGCAGGATATCGGCTTCCCGCTTCAGAAACTTCAACATCACGCCTTCCAAGAGTCGTTCGTCCATCTGGCCGTGCGCCATCACAATGCGTGCTTCCGGGATGAGCTGCTGCAACCACGTACCCGTCCGCTCCATGGTTTGCACGCGATTGTGGACAAAGTACACCTGCCCACCGCGGCCGAGCTCCCGCATGATGGCTTCGCGGATCGTCTCTTCGTTAAAACGCATAACATGTGTCCGGATAGCCATTCGCCCGGCCGGAGGGCTCTCGATCACCGAGAGATCCCGCAGGCCCGACATGGCCATCTGCAGGGTGCGCGGAATGGGCGTCGCCGTCAGCGTAAGCACATCGACCTGCGTCCGAAGTTGTTTGAGCCGCTCTTTGTGGCGCACGCCGAACCATTGCTCCTCATCGACAATCACCAGTCCCAGGTTTCTAAAGACGACGTTTTTTTGAAGGAGGCGATGTGTGCCGATGATAATGTCCAGGCTGCCGTCGGCTGCGCCAGCCAGGACGGCTTTCGCCTCTTTCGCTGTCTGAAACCGGGACAGCGTGCCAACGCGAATGGGAAAGGGACCGAACCGTTGTGAGAAATTTTCAAAGTGCTGTTGGGCCAGTATGGTCGTCGGGACCAGTACGACAACCTGGCGATTGTGTTCGACCACTTTGAAGGCGGCGCGCATCGCGACTTCGGTCTTGCCGTAGCCGACGTCGCCGCAGACCAGCCGATCCATGGGCTTCGGCGCTTCCAAATCACGTTTGATGTCCTCGATCGCTTTGATCTGATCGGGTGTTTCCTCATACTCGAAGGCGGCTTCAAATGCATGCGTCAACGTCGTATCTTCGCCGTACTCACGGCGCTGGACGACCTCCCGGTTGGCGTAGAGTTCGACCAGCTCGTGAGCCATTTCTTCGATGCCTTTTTTGACTTTCGCCGTGGTGCGTCCCCAACTGCTCCCGCCCAATTTGTCCATTTTGGGGGCATGGCCATCCGCGCCCTTGTAGCGTTGGACCTGATTGAGGCGGTCAAGCGGGACGTAGAGGGTATCGCCGCCCGCGAAGCGGAGGATCAGATAATCGCTCTCAAATCCTTGCACAGCAAGTCGCCGAAGCCCTTCATAGCGCGCGATCCCGTGCTGAACGTGGACGACATAGTCGCCGGTCTTCAAGTCGTCCAATGAGGACAAGAAGGTTGCCGTCTTGCTCTTCTGGGCCGGCCGATGGCGCATGCCTTTGGCGAACAGTTCTTCTTCGGTGATGATCGTCAGGTGACCATCGGTGGAGACGAAGCCGGTGGAGAGGTTGCCTTGTATCAGCCCGAACGGCGATTTCTGGGACGAGGCCTTCCACTCATGCGGTTTCCACGTCGTCGCCGGCAGATCCTGTTCGGCAAAGAGGGAGAGCAGGCGGTCCAATTGGCCTCGCGTGCGCGCGACGATCACGACCTGTCCCACGAGCCGGAGCTGATTTAACTTTGCGAGGGTCTCGTGGAAGGGCGTTCCGCGTTGCGCCAGCCCGACACTGCCCGGAGACTGCGCGGGGAAGGCCACGATCGGCTCGCACTCAGGCCCCCCGGTTGTCAGCGGTTCCATCGCAAGCCAAGACCATGGCTGCATGGCCGTCGAGAGCTCTGTCCAATCGGCATAGAGCTGTTCTGGAGAGGAATATCCCTTCTGTTCGGCAACATCGCCCAAGCGTAAATAGGCGTCAGCGGCCTCATCTAAGAATTCGCTGGCCTTTTTGACCAAGGTCGCAGGCTGGTCCAAGACCACGATGGGTGGCTCATGGAAGTAATTGAGCAGCGTCTCCATGGACGAGTACACGGTGGGACTTCGCCATTCCGCGTCAGGAGGAAGCGGTTCGAGCGCTTCCAGTCGGTCTGCGGGATGCAGCAACTCTCGGGCAGGGAGCAGCAACGCATCAGGAAGTTTCGCCGTAGATTTTTGTGTCGAGGGATCGAATTGACGGATCGATTCAATCGTATCGCCCAGTAATTCAAGCCGGAGCGGGTCATCGTAGGCAGTCGAATAGACATCGATAATGCCGCCGCGGACGCTGAATTCACCGGGAATCTCGACGACGGACCCTCGACGGTATCCCAAGCGCAAGAGGCGCGCAATGAGGCTTTCCCGTTCTATGGTGTCCCCGGCCTTCAGTTGTGCACATCCGTCTTTGAATACAGACGCGGGCATCACGCGATGAAGCAGTGCGGGGACGGAGGTAATGAGTACCGTCCGTGCTCCTTCGAACAAACGGTGGAGGGTCCGTGCCCGTCGCCCGATCAGTTCGGGTGCGGGAGCGGTCGGCTCATACGGGAGCGTTTCCCATTCCGGAAAGAGGGCTAAGGTCTCCGAAGGAAGGCCCAGCATGGTCTGGAAAAACCGCATGTCGTCATAGACGCGCTCCGCGTCTTCATCCGAGGCCGTGATGACGAGAAAGGAAGGGCCGTCGGCACGTGTGAGTACGCTGAGGGCGAATGCCCCCATCGCCCCATGTATGCCCGAAATACACGGTCGACCCGCCGCGTGTTGAACGGCGTCTCGAACCGGCTGAAGGAGCTGATCCCAAAACTGGAAAGCGTGAGGAGGTGCAGGCATGGTGTATGTGAGTGTTATTCGTAATCGGTGAATCGTGAGTTCATATGCATGGACTTGCGCGACGCAGATTCACGAAGGCCGAACCTGAGGTTCCACCGCTCGTATTTTCTCCACGAGCGTTGTGGTCGAAACGCCCGGGACCAACGGAATGGTTGTCACGATGCCTCCACGCGCTTCGACGGTCTCACGTCCGATAATCTTGTCCGGAGTCCAGTCCCCTCCCTTCACCAATACATCAGGCTGGATCTCGGTAATCAGTGGCCCCGGATCGGGCTCATCGAATAGGACCACATAATCGACGCAGGCGAGCGCGGCGAGCACTTCGGCGCGTTGATGCTCAGGCACGATGGGGCGGTCAGCCCCCTTGTTCAAGCGTTGAACGGATCGATCTGTATTGACGCCTACGACAAGAACATCACCAAGTTCTCTGGCGGCTTGCAAGTAACGCGTATGGCCGATATGCATCAAGTCGAAACAGCCATTTGTAAAGACAACACGCCGACCCTGTGTTCGCTGGGCGGTCAGAGCTGAGATGACTTCACTTCTGCTGAGGACTTTCTCATCCACGGCTTATCTTAACCTTTCGTGCTCTCAAAAATCACTTTTCTCATTCAACAGAGAGGCTTGTCGATGGCACAGGAATCGTTTAGTCTCTCTGTATCTGTAGGCGTCCGAGGTTGATGTACAAAGCAGGTACTATGGAATTGCCGATTCAGCATCAGCAACGGTCCATCGAACTCGGTGTAAGCTCTCAATACGCGAAGGCGCATGGGTGGGTGGTGCATGCGCTCAACGGCTGGCTGTCCGCCTATTATATGGAAGATCCGCGCTTCCGAGTCCTGAGGCGGTTTCATGAGCTGGAAACAGGCATCGAAGTGTGGGTGTGCGAGCACGAAGGCGACCAGCCCATGAAACGCCTGATCGCTCGCCTGCGGAACGATTTTCCTCCCTATCAGATTCACGAACGAACCACTCCATCCGGAGACGGCCTCCGTTATCTGCTGGATCTGCCATAATACTTGCGTCAATCTGGAATATCTTTCATCCCCGTTTGACAAGAAGGCGGAGCGGTGAACAACAGACAGAGCAAGTCACTACGCAGTCCCGCTGATCCTCAATGCCCCGCAGTCATTACGCTCCGTAACGAGGACGATGACGGACACGATTTCTGATCCTCTGTCTTCGGATATCTCGACGCAGGGTCGAAAGTAACGGTGTGATCACGTACGGACGTGGATTGGATTGACTCCGTCAGTCGGCGGTTCGGCGGCAGAGGTTCCGCGCCTGCCGATCTTCATTTGCCTCCCGGGATAACTGCATGTAAGGTGCAGTCTCATGGTCGCGTTGCTTCTGGATTGACTCTTAGGATTGCACCGGCGGAGATGCATGGCCAGGGATACGACGACGTCCTTCCCGCCATGGAAATCTTCGATCCAGTGCGGCCCGGCTGCGAGAGCGAATGGCGATGGTGCGAGGCCACGCACGCCAAAGCGGCACGAGCCGCTCCGTATTAGACTCGAGTGACAGACGCCATTCCCTTTGAAACGTCACTACGAGAAGTATCATGCGTGAAAAGTCTCACTCGAAGGGAAGGTCACATTAGACATGGCAACATGGCGGGGAACGCCCTGATGGCCGGCGCTCAGAGGCAGCAGCGTGGAACGATTCTATTGGCCACCGATTTTTCAAGACCGGCGCAGCGGGCGTTCCAGTATGCCATGCGCCTGGCCGACACGCTGGCAGCCCGGCTGGTCGTCCTGCATGTCGTGAAGGCGGTTGGCGGCACCGGGCGCCAGAAGCCGATCGGAAGCCGCTACGTCGATGTGCTACGAACCGAGGCGATGGTTGACCTCGGACGTCTCGCCCGGATAGCACTCGACGTCGGTATCCCGACTGAACCTCGGCTGGTTTTAGGAAGCCCCGCATCTCGTATTCTCGAAGTGGCCCATGAGATGCGCGCCGGCCTTATCGTGTTGGGGACGAGCGGCCGTACCGGGTGGGATCGGCTACGGCTTGGGAGTACGGCAGAAGAAATTGTGCGCAAGGCGCCATGCGCGGTGCTGACCATGAGAGAAACCATAGCCGGAGACTCCGTGGGAGTTCGGACTGCTGGGGGATTGCGCCGCCTGCTCGTTGCCACCGACTTTTCCGTTCACGCGCAGGCAGCAATCGATTTTGCGGTCATGCTGAGCAAACGTCTTCGCGCCGAACTCTTTCTGATCTACGCCGGTTCGGCGAACGACGCGCATGCCGGTGACGCTTCTACTCAATCGCCTTTGCTTAGGCCGATGAAAGGCGAAATGCCCTTCGATCGCCGGCTACAGCTGCAGGAAGCGGTGTCATCTCTGACGAGCCGGGGCATTGCCGCGCACGATCTGTATATGACGGGAGACCCCGTGGAAGTGATTCTTGAGCAGGCGGCCCAATATGCCGTCGACGGGATTGTGATTGGGACTCGCGGGCATCGTGGGCTTCGACGTCTGATGCTGGGCAGCGTGGCCGAACAAGTGGTCAAGCGTGCGGGCTGTCCTGTTTTGACCGTGAAGAATCCGCTCTCGAGGAACACAGTGGCAACCATGTCAAGGAGCAAGCGGGGTGAGCGGTGACCCACCGAACGTGAGGACACGGGACCGTAGGACAATAGGGACCCTTTCCCCGGATGGCAACAGCTATCCCGCCGAATCGTTGCCGAGCGAAATTGGATACACGGAACCGTCCATCGACTTTCGGCATGTAACGGCGTCGCTGTCGTACGCGTGTGCTGCGGGAAACCGTACAAAGCTTTTTCAACAGGCGAAATCATGCTAGAGTTTGACGGCGGAGGCTGCTATGAAGACGTCGATTCAAACGTGTGTGACTGTCGCAATCGTGTGCAGCGTTCTGGTCTTGGCAGCCGGAACCGGCATAGCGGAAGTACGCGTCGATGATTTACCGAAACCGATTCCGCAGGTGATGGAAAAGGTGAAGGAGGTCGGAAACGAAGTCGGAAAAGGAATTTCGAAAGCGGCAAGTACCACTGTCGACGCGGTCGGCAAGGCCGTCAAGGGCGATAAGTCAGACAATCAGGCACCGCGGAAATCAACTAAATAACTTTCCTCGCTGATCATGCCGATCCATTCTGCCCACCGACTGAGGCCACGGGCGGCGCAATCCCCGCATCCTTGGCTCGTCGAGTCCCAGCCAGCGTCTCATAATTGTCATCCGTAATATGAATCCATTCCTTCGGCACACCGGCATTCTTAATGACTCTTGCCGGAACGCCCGCAACCCGCACATTGATTGGCACGTCCTTGTTGACCAGCGCGGCTGCGCCGACTACCGAGTAAGCGCCAATGCTGACACCGGGCAGAATGACCGCTCCTGCGCCGATCCAGGCCTGTTGGCCGATGTGAATGGGCCCGACTTCCTTGTCGAGATCACTGTGCGTCACCAACATGACGCCATAGGATATCCGCACGCCTTCCTCGATCGTAATGAGTTCCGGCGCATCCTCATCGAGCAACGCCGTCCGGGCGATCCATACCGATGAATGGATGTTGGCGCCACAAACTTGCCAGAGTCGAGTCCGGAGTTGCCACATGGGGACAAACTGAATACACGGCATAATAAGTTTTCGCAGTATCACGCGGGCTGGTGCAACAGACCGTCGGCGGCGATATTCGAAAAGGTTTAAAGGAAGCAGCATGTCATACTACCTAGATACAATGATCTAATGCAGTCCTATCAAATTGTTTGCCAGTTTCGAAGTCGTTGAAGTCGCGTATGAATAAGCTAGATCAAACTACCTAGTGTGAAGATCTCCTGACAGAGCTTTTGGCTGACGTGATATCTATTCATCAGACATATCAAGAGGAGCAATATCGAGTTGCATATGGTGCTTATATGCCACTGTCAACTTTCCCGTCTGTTGGGGCAGGTGATGTTTGAGCGCGTGGTATCTCCCGCGCAGACGTCCATGAAGTCCGTCTGAAGGAGTCCTATGGGTCTTTACGCCGACCATATATTTCCGCGCCTCATGGATCGAGTCATGAGGGCCCCACCCTTCCAAAAGCAACGGCAGGAGGTGCTCGCGGAGGTCTACGGGAACGTGCTTGAAATCGGATTCGGCACAGGGCTGAATCTGCCCCATTATCCGAACACGGTCACATGGCTGACGGCCATTGAGCCGGGTCATCTACTTGCAAAGCGTGTGGCAGAGCGAAGCGCCAATTTGGCGGTGCCGGTGGAAATTTTTCGGTATCGAGCGGAAACGCTCCCCTGGGAAGACGAACGGTTCGATTGTGCAGTGAGCACATGGACGCTCTGTACGATCCGGGACCCCCTTCGCGCGCTCAGCGAGATTCGACGGGTGCTGAAGCCCGGTGGAAAGTTTATCTTTCTCGAGCATGGCCTAAGCGATGATTCGAAGGTCGCCTGGTGGCAGAACATTTTGAATCCGTTCCAACGGCTGTTTGCTTGCGGGTGTCACCTTAACCGTCGGATCGATCGGATCATTCAAGACAGCGGCTTTACCGTGAAGCAACTGGATCGGTTTGTGATGGAAGGCATTCCGCGTCCCGGCGCTGATATGTATCGGGGCGTCGCACGTCCCAAGCAGGGGTCTTTTCAAAACACGGACCGGTAACCCATCGCTGCACCGTCCCTGCTACGTACATTCCTTTGCTATACTGATGGGAATGAAGGCGGATCCCATCATGCAAGGTGCGCGGTACTGATGACTACCGATAAACCAGCAGGGAGCAGCGCTGCGTCACCTGCACCCGCCGATGTCGGTCCCCTTCCGGGGTGGGCGGCCTGGAGCGACGAACAACTCCTCGATCTTCGCTTCTGCGACCTCCATCTGCAGCTCGATGGGAGCCCCCTTGAGGAGAGGATCGCGCAACTCTATCGAGAGTTGGATGAGCGAGGCCTGCGATTCCGACCGCATTTCTGGTTGTCTGATGAATGGTTCACTCCCGATGGCGTGCCGGGTATTGCCATTCCGTTTTATCTCGCGCACCCCCGTCTCGCCAAGCTTGAATTGAATCAGATGCTCGAAGTCGAAGGCGGCGACGCGGAATGGTGCATGCGCATCCTTCGGCATGAAGCCGGCCACGCCATTGAAAATGCTTTTGCAATCCGTCGCCGTTCTCGTCGTCAGCAGCTCTTCGGAAAATCTTCAGTCCCGTACCCCGATCATTATTCATTCAAACCGTACAGCAAGAGTTTTGTCGCGCATCTGGGATCATGGTATGCACAAAGCCATCCGGACGAGGATTTCGCCGAAACGTTTGCCGTTTGGTTGACGCCGGGATCTCAATGGGAACAGCGGTATGCAGGTTGGCCCGCGTTCAAAAAGCTCACATACGTGGATCGACTCATGCGATCCTTGTCCGGCCAGGAGCCTCGCGTGGTCATAAGGGAAGAGGTCGATCCTCTGAAGCGTCTGCGCAAGACCCTGCGTCAGCATTACAAGAAGAAGCGGCGGCACTATGGCGTCGATCGGCCCACGGTTTACGATCGAGACCTCCGCCGGCTGTTCTCCGATGCGCCGGGGTTTGCCCACAACATGACCGCCATGCGATTCCTCACTCGTATCCGCAAGCCCGTCCGTCGATTGGTTGCCGGTTGGACCGGCATTTATCAGTACACGGTCGACCAGGTCTTCGAAGATCTCATCGCCCGGTGTCGGCAATTGAACCTGCGGCTCGCGGTGCCCGAAGAGCAGGCCACAACGGAATTTACCGTGTTACTGACCGTACAAGTCATGAACCATCTCGTGACCGGGGGGCATCGAATCGCACTATGAAAGTGCTGCGCGTGCTCGTGCTCGTTCATAAGCATTTGGTGCCTCCTGACAATGCCTCCGCGTCGGACGCCGAGCAGGCCGAATGGAAAACCGAGTACGACGTGGTGGCGGCGCTGCAAAAGCTTGGCCACGAAGTCAAACCGGTGGGCTTGCAGGACGATCTCTCGGTGGCGCGGACAGCCATTAAGGACTGGGAACCGGATATCATTTTTAATCTGCTCGAGGCCTTCGACAACATCGTCATGTTTGACCACAACATCGTCAGCTTTTTGGAAATGCTGCGCATGCCCTACACCGGAAGCAACGCTCGAGGCTTGATGTTGGCCCGGGACAAATCGTTGTCCAAAAAATTGATGGCCTATCATCGGATCCCGATGCCGGAATTCGCTGTCATTCGGCGAGGGCAAAAGATCCGTGCGTGCAAGCGTCTGCCGTTTCCCCTCATCGTTAAGTCGTTGACCGAAGAAGCGTCCCTCGGCATCTCGCAAGCGTCGGTCGTCGACACGGAGGAGAAGCTCAAGGAACGTGTCGCGTTCATCCACGATAACATTGGGACGGATGCGCTGGTGGAACAATTCATTGAAGGACGGGAACTCTACGTCGGCGTGATGGGGAACCAGCGGTTACGCGTCTTTCCAATTTGGGAAATGCAATTCACCAAGATGCCGAACGGCGTGCACCATATTGCCACGGAACGGGTCAAGTGGAGTGTGAAGTATCAAGAGAAACACGGCATCCAAACCAGCGAACTGACAGATCTCCCCGAGGAACAATGCCAACAGATCCAACACCTGTGTCGACGCGTCTATCGAGCATTGGAACTAAGCGGCTATGCGCGCATCGATCTGCGCATGGATAAGGACGGCAAAGCCTATGTGCTCGAAGCAAATCCCAACCCTCAGATTGCCCGGGGGGAAGACTTCGCTGAATCTGCGAAGCGTGCCGGCCTGTCCTATGAAGCGCTGCTGCAGCGCATCCTCATGCTGGGACTGCAATGGAGACCGGCACAGGTGTGAGACTCATCGTCAAGGAACCCACCGGCAAGGATAACACTTTAGCTCTAGAGGCTGCTTTTTTAGAGCGTCGGCCAGTTATCTCCATGCCCGCGGCTCTAACAACTATACGACTGAAGTGACCCGCCAGGATAAAGCGAGCAGATTGAGCCTGCCTTGAGCTTCACGCTGTACTTAGGTCTAACCACCTCCTTTTCAACTCCACCATTGCGCAGTAATCTAAAAGGGACCACTTTCACCCTATAGAAAGCAGGGTACGGTTGATCCGGTAAATTGTTTCAAGAGGGGGGGAAGAACATGAAGTACGATCGCGATTCGCTCATCCTGGGTAGTACCACTCTTCTCGCCGGAGTTTTATTAGGCATGACAGTCGGGATGTTGTTGACTCCATATTCCGGAGCACGAATGCGCCGTCGACTAACATTTCTCTTAGAAGACTGGCTAGAAAGCCTCACGGAGGGCTTCGATGACGTCGTTATACGAGGTCAACGCGTGATTGCTTCAGGTTTTAAGAATTTAGCCGTCTGACCGCCAGAGGCGCGAGAGCAGCTGTAGGGAATCGATTCTGTCGAATTACTCTTTCACTGAAAGCCGACAAACTGGCGGAACAAGCTCGACACGCACTACGACCATGCCAAAGCAACCGCGATTCTCATTGCCGTAGGAACGCCGCCAAGCTCTCGATCGAGTGATGCCGCATTGACCGCTGTGGCGGAAGCTGGGAACTGCTCTTCGCGCTATGGTAGACGTGGCCGATGCCGTACTCATGGGCCGCGTTGAGGCACGACTCGTCATCATCGAGATAGAGCGTGCGCTTCGGTTGAAAGCCGATGAGTCTTTGGCAGATGGGCCAGTATTCGGCTCGCATTTTTAAGTAGCCTACCTCGAAGGCATCCACGATGCGGTGGACGTACGTGTCTAGCCCGGTCTTCGCCACTTTGATGGCGACTCCAGCCGTATGAGCGTTTGTGACCAGCGACACGCGCTTGCCCTTCGCGGTGAGGTGGCGTAGGAACTCCTCGGCATGCGGCAAGAATCCGATCATGTGCTCGAATTCCTTAGTCATCGCGATCACATCGATGCCGAGAGTCCGGCTCCAATAGTGCAAATTAGTCCACTCGAGTTCGCCTTCCACCTTTCGATAGAGCGCAAATAGCTTTTCACGGGCTTCTAGTGCCTGCAGTCCATGTTTTGCTGCATATCGCCGCGGAAGTTCTTCTTCAAAAAAGAAATTATCGAAATGGCGATCCAGAAGCGTTCCGTCCATGTCCAATAGCACGTCGTCTACTTGCGTCCAGTCAAATCCGTTGATCGGTCCCACGGTGCGTCCTTGGTTGAGATAACATTCGGTGAAGTCATTATAACCGAGACTATGTTAGAGTGCGCTCGTCCTTGCCATTGCCCTATTTGTCTTTAACAAAATTCCTATGATACGTTCGAGACGTGAGCATGTCATGACTGAGAATCTTTTTACCACCACGCCTCCACTTGTGGCCATTGTGGGCCGGCCTAATGTCGGCAAGTCCACATTGTTCAACCGCATCCTCGGTAAACGAAATGCGATCGTAGACGACCTTCCCGGCGTCACGCGAGACCGCAATTATGCCGATGCCACCTACCGGGGCCGACCGTTCAGGCTGGTCGATACCGGAGGATTGGATCCGAGTTCAACCGACAGCATGTTGTCTCTCATCCGTCGACAATCTCAAATCGCCATCGCTGAAGCGGACATTCTGATTTTTGTCATGGACGGCCGCAGTGGCTTGACGCCGGCGGACGCAGAAATTGTCACCTTGCTGCGGCCTGTCAAAAAGCCGGTCCTTTACGCCGTTAACAAGGTCGACACGCCGACATCCGAAGGTTTGATGTCCGATTTCTATCGAATCGGCAAGGAAACCCTCTTCCCCACATCCGCTGAACATGGAATGGGGGTAGACGATCTTCTGGAAGCGGTTTATCCGCTGTTGCCGCAGCAGGACGCCGATGCAGGGCCGACGGCCGTGACACGGGTCGCGGTGGTTGGAAGACCGAACGTTGGCAAGTCGACATTGGTCAATACGCTGCTCGATGAAGAGCGAATGGTTGTGAGTGACATGCCCGGCACGACACGAGACCCCATCGATACGGCCGTCATCTATGACGGTCGTCCGTACATCCTGACGGATACGGCGGGGATCCGGAGGCGCGGCCGCATCGAACACGGCGCCGTCGAAGGCTTCAGCGTGGCAAGGGCCATGAATGCCCTAGGCCGATCCGATGTGGCGGTGTTGTTGATGGATGGCGTGGAAGGCATTACCGAGCAAGACACCAAAATTGCCGGCCTCATTCTCAAGCAAGGCCGGGCGTGTGTTCTCTTCATTAACAAGTGGGACTTGCGCGCTGCGGATCCTGACGCCAGGGCAAAATACGAGTTGGAATTGCGACGACGATATCGATTTCTGCCGTGGGCTCCCATTGTCTTCGGGTCCGCCATCAAGCCCAAGACCGGGAATGTTCTCTTTCCGCAAATCGATGAAGTGATGGCGGCCTTTACGCACCGGGTGCCTACCGGCGCACTGAATAAGTTTCTTCAAGAGATCATGGTGGAGCACCCCTTGCCGGTTCGCCGAGGCAAACCCAACAAAGCCGTGAAATCGGTCTTCATGACGCAAGTCGCGACCAAGCCACCGACATTTGCTCTTTTTGTCGGCCACCCTGAAGATATCACCAAAATCTATATCCGCTTTTTGGAGAAACAGATTCGTGAAAAGTATCGCTTTCCCGGCGCGCCAATCAGGATTTTAGTCAGACAGAAATAACGGACGGTTGGCTGCCGACGTTGGCACCCTATTCGAACGGAAGCTAAGGCACCGCACGACTTGAATCTAGAAGAGAGGTCATGATGCGCATACGGACAATTGCCTTGATGACGCTGTCCATCGTGTTGGGTCTTGCATGTCTATCCGTTGATCGCCTGGATCTCGCCGCAGAGGAACTGAATTCATCCGTTGTCAGTGACATGGTCGTCATCGATGGAGTCGCCGTGCCCGATATCGGCCCCATGCCCGCCGTCGTCCCCATGCCGATGGGCAATGTCAACTATGTGCAAAAGGTCGATCTCGGCAAGCAGCTTTATTTTGATGGACGACTATCGAAGAACAATGCCATCTCCTGCGCCTTCTGCCACAATCCCGGCACCGGCTTTGCGGATGCCCGTCAGTTCTCGATCGGCGCATTCGGGACAGCCGGCGGGCGACAGGCCCCGACCGTCTACAATACCGCGTTCAATCCATTCCAATTTTGGGATGGCCGCGCGACCTCGTTAGAGGAACAAGCGATCGGCCCAATCCACAATCCCATTGAAATGGCTGAGACGCACGAAACGGTTGTGCCGAAGATCGCCAAAATTGCCGGCTATCAAAAACAGTTCAAGGCGGTGTTCGGAACCAGCGTCAGTTTGCAGGGCATTGCCGATGCGATTGCGGCCTTTGAACGCACGATTGTGTCCTCGAACTCTGCCTTTGATAAGTACGTGATGGGCGAGTCGAATGCGATGGATGAATCGGCGATTCGCGGTATGGAACTTTTCAAAGGAAAAGCCCGATGCATTCTCTGTCATAACGGCCCTAACTTTACCGACAATGAATTCCATAATTTAGGGGTGCCGCAGGAGGGCCTGCTCAAGGAAGACCTCGGTCGTTATAACGTCACTCGGCGCGACCGCGACAAGGGCGCCTTCAAGACCCCGACCTTGCGGAGCGTCACCGAGACGGCTCCCTATATGCATGATGGCGTGTTTAAAACTTTGGAAGACGTGATCGAATTCAAAGATAAGGGTGGGCAGCCGAATCCCCATCTGAGTCCGCTCATGAAGCCGCTCGGTCTTACGCCAGAAGAGAAAGCTGATCTGGTCGTCTTCATGAAGGCTCTTACTGGAGCACCCCTGAAAATCATCATGCCGAAATTGCCGAAATAGGCTGTTCGACCACCGTACTTCTCGGCTCTTCACGGCTGTCGGCCTCCTGCGGTCGATGCGCCCGTCCATTCCGCTTTTCCTCCGACGACTCTTCATTCCTTCTCACAACGAATCCGTCCCCCTACCGACGGCACGCCGGCTGTCTCTCCATTAGAGTAAAGACATTGTAGGAGGACGTCCATGATTCAAACCAAGCGTCAGTATCTGACGATTCGAACGATCGGGATGGTTGCGGGTATCGTGTGCGCGCTGGGGGCATGGAATGGCGAGGGTGCCGCCCAGCGTGATACTTCTTCGAGTAAAGATAAGGATAAGACGGACAGTGCAATTGCGGAGACGAAGATGAAAGGCTTCGATGGGGTCGATTTCTCGTATGATGTCTTCGGCGCCCCACCCGGGCAAGATCCGCAGAAGATTGCCGACGAGGCCATGGCCAAAGATATCGCGGAGAAGCCACAGGTCCTCGCTCGCCAGAAAAAACTACTGACCGAGCGGTACCAACTTGAGTGCAAGACCGCTACCGGGATGACCATGACGAAGGGAAAACCGCAGCCAGTCGGACCGGCAGTCCAGCTCAAAAACGGACTGACATGGGACAAGCTGGGCCAAATGGACGCCGATGAGATCAAGTCAGACAAGCTCTTTCCCCCAGGATTTCGCCGGTTGCTGCACGTCAAGCAAGAGGTGGGAGGACAGGTCTTTCCGCAGATCCAGATCAAACAGTTTCCGCGCCTGGAGCGGTTTGATGTTGAATTTGATCTGCCCGATTGCTTCTTGCCGGAATTTCCGCCGCCCATCTTCTTAACAACGCATCCGGAATTGGGCGACGTCTCACAGGGTGAAGTGGTCAGCATGGATAACTTTGATCGCCTCTTTCGGGGCCTCGTCACCCCGGCCCAGTTAGATGGACTTCGCATGCTCGTCATGCAATTTCCTCAGGAAGAATTTAACGCGACCCATGACCGAAAGACGGTGAAGCCGAGCTTAGGAGTGACGTGTCTTGATTGCCACGTCAATTTCCATACGACGGGGCAATTCCATCACAATCCAGACACACGTCCTCAGCGGGAGCGCCTTCGGTTGGATACGCCCAGCCTCCGAGGTATGTTTAACCAGCAGATTCACGGATCGAAGCGGAGTATCCGGTCCGTGGAGGACTTCACGGAGTTCGAGCAGCGCACGGCGTATTTCAATGGCGACCCCATCCGTGCCATGAAGAAAGGCATGAATATTATCGATCGCGTGCCCGTTGCCCACATGGCGCAAATGCAAAACATGATTGATTTTTCGCCCGCGCCAAAGCTCAATGCCTTCGGTACGCTGGATCGAAAGAAAGCCACGCCTCAAGAGATTAAAGGAGAAGAGCTGTTTTTCGGAAAAGCGCGATGCGTCGGGTGTCACCTGCCGCCCGCTTATACCGATCATCAGATGCATGATCTTCATCTGGAACGATTCGGCGCCGAGGCGGATGGGCCGATTAAAAGCTTTGTCCTCCGCGGCATCAAAGACTCGCCGCCCTATTTACACGACGGCCGATTGCCGACCTTGGAAGACACGGTGGAGTTTTTCAATCTTGTCTTGGAGCTCAAACTGAACCGAGATGAGAAAGCCGCACTGACTGCATTTCTGCGGGCTTTGTGAACGTGGCCGCCAGAAGTCATCCGGCACCAGCACGTGAATCCGCAAAGTTCAAAAGATGAGTAGAGCGATGTGGTGGGGCTTGCTGGGACTCATAGTAACCCTAGCCCCAATGTCATTCGTGTTTGCGGAGGAACCGTCAGCCCCTGTTCCTCCGCCTCCGCCACTGGACTGCCGTTATGCTGCTGCCGAACACCCGCAAGCATTACAGACGGTGGAGGCCCCGGAATCCAGACGCTTCCCGAAAGACAATGTCTTCCGGCCGCTGTTGGCCGATCCGAAGCAACCCCAGTTTCAAGCAACTTATCAAAGCGTGACACTTCGTCAGGCCAATAATAATCATCTCAATGCCGGGTTTGTCGGCTTCGGGGAGACGTTTGGCTTATGGACGAGGCGGTACGAGCAAGGATGCAATGGCATTCAAGTCAGCATGTTTGGCGCCGTGTTCTCACAGTTCAATTTGGACGCCCAGTCCAAGGACTTGATCAATTCAGATTTCCAGGTGGGGTTTCCAGTAACTTGGCGCGAGGGGCCCTTTTCAGCGCGTGTGCGTTTGTATCATCAAAGCAGTCACCTCGGTGATGAGTTCCTGCTGAACAATCCGCAAGTGCCCCGGGTTAACTATAGCTTTGAAGAAGCGGATGCCGTGGGCTCGTTTGAATACCGGTGGATACGCGTCTATGGCGGCGGTGGATACATCCTGCATCGGGAACCCGAGATTAAACGTGGGAAACTTCAATGGGGCATGGAATTGCGGGGTACGAAGGGGCTTGAATTTATCTCTGGGAATCCCATTCTCGTGGCGGCTGCGGATCTAAAATCGTTCGAGCAGTTAGGGTGGAACGTGAACGCGAACGTCGTGGGTGGCCTGGAGTGGTACAGCCCTCAGGCCACCCGACGCCTCCGACTTCTCATCACGTACTACCGCGGCTTCAACCCGTACGGGCAATTTTTCTCTCAAAAGATTGAAACCATCGGGTTCGGATTCTACTTCCTATTCTAGCGTTGCCTCCGTTCGCAAGTGGCCGCTACTTCGCGCCCTCTTGCGCCGGAGGAATGGCCACATCGGCCACCTGGTTCTCTCCATCGATGAGCAAGACGACCGCTTCTCCTTTGGTCAGCTTGGCCATTTTCTCCCGCATCAACGGCCTGACTTCAAAAGGCTGTTCTTGGCCGTCGCGTGTGCGGATCGTAATGCGATTCTCCTGCATAGGCTTCATCACCGTCCCGAGCACTCTCTGTTGCGCACCTTTCGGCGAGGATTTCTCGTCAAACATTTTGCCGGCTTGCTCGGTTGCTTCCTTGTTCGCGAAGTTCACATCTACAATCTTATTCGTTTCATCAACCATGAAGACGGCTTCGACCCCGACGGGGATGGACGCCATCTTGCTGCGTGCCTGCGTGCGAATCACGAAGCTCAACTCCTTGCCGTCTTCAGTACGGATCAACGCCCTATCATGTCCGATCACCAGCGGCTGAGCAATCTGCCCTTTCACTATTTGATGCTTGGTGTGTCCCAATGGCTGCCCGGATTCATCAACGACATGATAATCGACGAGGAGGTTTTGATCGTTGATGGTCAGTTCAATGACATCGCCGATTTTGATTTCGGGGAGCCCCTTTTCCTTTGCCGCTTTCAATGGGATAAAGCGGGGTTGCACCTCGCCGGTGTTGAGTTGGAGTTGACCGCCCTTAATCTCTTCGACTGTCCCTCTTACGTGCCGTTCGCCTTGTAAGATCTTGCTCTCGCCTTCATGCGGCTGGGAAGCTGCCATGGCGCCAAGCGGAAAGGCCAGCATGGACACTACGCTCACTATTCTCACCCACGGTTGTCGTATCATAATATCGTGCCCCCTCTCGTTTGAAATGAAAGAGACGGAAAAGCTCCTTCCAACTTCCTAGTGACAACCCCCGTCCCCGAGGTCGCCTTCTTGTGTCAACTTCTGCTTGTGCAAGGAATATACCGGTAGTCTCGGATCTCCCTACACGCTGAATAACGGAGTCCTCGTCCTGATGAGGTACTACAGATATGGCAAGAGTGGGACGGAGTGTCTCTGGCGCCGGACAACATGTGCGCCGTTTTCGGGAGGTATGCCGGTAGGCCGACAGACTCACAATGGCCGATATGCGATGACCGATCTATCCGACAAGCTCAAAAGAGCGAGATGTTTACCTTTTTGATAGGAGCTTGCTTCAGATGTCCACTTACTAGCTCAGGGCCTGTAAGACGGCCCGTCATTTGCTTAGTTTCGGTAGGCTGCTTGGCAGCTTCACCAGGGTGCTCCGCCTATGTCTCGCATTCTCATCGTTGATGACGACCCCGCTCTCCTTGAAGCGCTGCCCGAGAATATTCGGAATCGAATGGGAGATATCGAGGTGGATACGGCCGACTCCGGCAGTCGCGCCCTGACGCTCATTGCGGAAGTGGACTACGATGCCATCGTCACGGACATCAAGATGCCGGAACTCGATGGCCTGAGCTTATTGGAGAAGGCCCGCCAACTTCGCCCGGATACTCCTACATTGCTCATTACCGGTCACGGTGAGCGCGATTTAACGGTACGCGCCCTACGCGGAGGCGCCTATGACTTTATCGAAAAGCCGATTGAACGGGACCATTTCATCGCGTCCTTAGGCCGCGCCATTCAAGCCCGCCAACTGAAGCGCCAGGTCAATGAGCAAAAACAGGCGCTTGCCCGGCATGCGGGACAACTCGAGCGGATGGTCCAGGAGCGCACGAGCGAATTGCTTGCAGCGAATCAGGCCAAAGACGAGTTTCTCAAGGCTCGCGATCAAGCCTTAGTGGAGGCGCAACGCGCACACGAACGTCTGTCATTCCTCGCCGAGGCGACGCGCGTGCTCGTCACCACATTGGATACGACTGAAACATTAGGCCGTGTGGCTCGTGTCCTCGTGCCGGCCATGGCGGATTACTGTCTGATTAGCATGATGATGAAGAACGGAAGTTTCCGTCTGGCCACTGTTGTTCACCGGGATCCTGATAAACAACCATCGATTCAAGAACTAGCCGGGGAGATCGCTCCGGACAAACTACCGTCCTCTCACCCCATGACACGAGTCCATCAAACGCGCCATGCCATTTTATTTGAGGATTGCTCAGCCCGAAAGAACATACTCGCGGCCGATCGTGATTACCTGGCCGCCCATCAAAGGCTTGGGAGCCGCTCGGTGATGATTGTTCCGCTTGCGGCCCACAGACAGACTCTCGGAGTCATGACCATGGGGCGCCTTGAAGAACGCAACCCCTTCCAGCATGATGATTTGGAGCTCGGGGAAGAGTTAGCCCGCCGGACCGCATTGGCCGTAGCGAACGCGCGATTGTACAGCGACGCTCAGGATGCCAATCGTCTCAAAGACGAATTTCTTGCAACGGTGTCCCATGAACTACGGACCCCGCTGACAGCCATTCTTGGTTGGGCCCAGATGCTGCGGGGCGGCACCTTAGACGAGGCGACCGGGCAACGGGCCCTGGGCAGCATCGAACGCAATGCGAAATTTCAATCCCATTTGATTGAGGACCTACTCGACATCTCACGCATCAGCACGGGGAAACTGCGCTTAGACGTTCGCCCTCTCGAGCTCGCCCCTATTATCGAGGCAGCCGTCGATGCGGTCCGCCCGGCCGCTGACGCGAAAGCGATTCGCCTCGAAAAAGCCATTGATTGGAAAGCCGGCTTGATATCCGGCGATTCCGACCGGCTGCAACAGGTCGTGTGGAATCTGCTGACGAATGCCATCAAGTTCACCCCGCGCGACGGCTGCGTGCGGATTACGCTGCAGCGCCGGAATGCGCACGTGCAGATCGATGTCACTGATACCGGACAGGGCATCAGCCCGGAATTTCTCCCCTATATGTTTGATCTCTTCCGGCAAGGAGATAGTTCGATTACGAGGAGCCATGGCGGGCTGGGATTAGGCTTGGCCATCGTTCGCCATTTAGTCGAAATGCATGGCGGCAGCGTACAGGCACAGAGTGAAGGTGAGGGGCAAGGGGCTACGTTTGTCGTGATGCTTCCGATGATCGGCATCCCGATGGGAGACAACAATGGCCACAAAGACAGAGCGGTGGATGTGTCCCGAGATGGGGTGTCGATGGAGCGCGTGCCGGAACTTAAGGGCGTCAGCGTGCTGATCGTGGATGATGAGCCGGAAACCCGTGATCTGTTAGTCGAAGTCTTGTCGCGGTGCGGAGCCGAGGTGCGGGCCTCGTCGTCGGCGCATGATGCGCTTGAAGCACTCCAGTCCTGGAAGGCGGATGTTTTGGTGTCAGACATCGGGATGCCGGGTGAGGATGGCTACGACTTAATCCGCAAGGTCCGGACGATGGACGCAGACCATGGCGGGTGTATTCCGGCCGTCGCACTGACGGCCTATGCCCGGGGTGAGGACCGGCTACGAGCCCTGTCGGCCGGCTTTCAAATGCACGTATCGAAGCCGGTGGAGCCGGTGGAGTTGGCGGCGGTCGTCGCCAGTTTTGCATGGCAGACGAGGAAACGGTGATGGAAGCGTCCGGAATGGGAGGAGGGTGGCTCCCTTTTACAAGCGAAAGAAGATAGGAGGAGGAGGAGATGAAAGGCACATTTGTAACCGATGTACAAGAGATTCGGCGCCGGGCTCGGCAACACGTGGAACAGGGCGCGGTGACGGAGGGATATCGAGCAGATCGGGAGACAGTGATCAAGCTCTTGAATGAGGCGCTCGCGACCGAGATCGTCTGCGTGCTGCGCTACAAACGCCATTATTTCATGGCGACGGGGATTCATGCTGAGCCGGTGGCCAAAGAGTTTCAACAGCACGCGGCCGAAGAACAGGGGCATGCCGATGAAATTGCGGAACGTATTACCCAACTCGGTGGCGAACCTAACATGAATCCAGAGGGGCTGTTAACCCGGAGTCATTCCGAATACGCCGAGGGCGACTCCTTGCTCAGCATGATACGGGAAGATCTCATCGCCGAGCGCATCGCCATTGATACCTATGCTGAGATGGCGCGGTACTTCGGTGAAAATGATCCGACCAGCCGCCGCATGATCGAGGGAATCTTGGCCAAGGAAGAGGAACACGCCAATGAATTAGCCGACCTCCTCTCCGACTTCGATGCTCCGAAGGGCTAGGAGCAAACTACTTCCTTAACTCCGCCATGCCTTCTGCCACGAATGCATATGGCTGAGTGGAGAGACTGCAGGCGCCAGGCATCACGATTCCCTCGTGCGCCCCAACCAAACCAAGCTTTTCTCAGGGCGCCGGCGTGCGACCACCTGAAGCAGTCTCTCTCCAATTCCAAACCGTCACGGTTGACTCTCTTTTGTCTTCCCTCGTAGACTGCCGACGTGACGTCACCATCCATTCAACGAGAAGATCCATCTCGCGCTGACTCGTCCGCTGGTCGTACCGCCACGATCTTCGATCAGATGTATCAAGACAATGCGGAACGCATGTACCGTTTCGCCCAACGCCTGTGTGGGGAAGTGGAGGATGCGCGGGATTTGGTGCAGGAGACGTTTCTGAACGCGTACCGAGGGCTGCCTCATTTTCGCGGCGACGCGCAGTTTTCCACGTGGCTGTATCGCATTGCCTCGCGCGTCTGTCTTGCCATGCGGCGTCGGCGCAAAGGCGAACCTGAGTATGAGCTGTCCCTTGAGGAATTCATCCCGACTTCGGACGGCGAATTACAACTACAGATCCGGGCCGACGGGCTCACCCCGGAAGAAGCGTTGGAGAACAAACAGCTTCGCCGTGCCCTTCGTCAGGCGATTCAGGGATTGCCGGCCAAGTATCGATTGGTGCTGGTGTTGCGAGATATGGAAGGTCTCTCGGCCAAAGAAGTCGGCACCGTCATGGGACTGAACGAACGCGCAGTGAAGTCGCGACTGCACCGGGCGCGGCTTTTCGTTCGCCGTGAGCTCACCGCACGAGGAATCGGCTCGGCAACGCATAGTCGTGAACACGGTGATGAATAGCCGGCAGGAATTCGCTATGAAGCCAGTGAAGCGGAAGACATCTCAAGGTCACCGGCATACAAAAACCGGCTGCATAAAAATTCTTCAGCGGCTATCGGCCTATCTTGATGATGAGCTGACAGCCGACGTGTGCCAGGAAGTGCGCGCTCATATGGGGGCATGCCCGAAATGTGAAGTCTTTCTCGACTCATTGCGCCAAACGATATCTCTGTGTCGCCACTTCGAGGCGGCTCCTCTTTCTCCCTCCAAAAAACTACAACTGCGTCGCGAAATTCAGAAGGCCATCAGCCGCGCCTAGTCGAGCTATTAAAGTGTGCGGACTCCCATGGCATGGCCGCTGTGGGGCGCTACTTGTGGAACGTGGATCAGCTGCGGCCGGCGGTACGCCAGATCCGACTCGGAATAACCAGTCAAATGGTGACGCCTCAGCACACTAACATGCTGGTGTCGCTTCATTCATCCGCAGTACAATCGGGCATGAGCGTACTGCAACGATTCAGCTCTGCCTTCGGGCTGGTGGTCTGGTCCTTCGCGGTCGGATATATCGTTTGTGATGCATCGCTCGTTCTGGCGCAAGATGCCTCCGAAGACCTCGTTCTGATCACCATGCATGCGAGGCAGTTTGATCCTCCGCTCATTGTCCTCCACGCCGGTCGTAAGACACACATGGTGCTGCGTAATGAAGATGCGGAACTGCATGCCTTTGTCCCGAACGGGCTCTTTACCGGGGTAAGTCTGAATGTGGGTGGCAACGGTGCACCTGAATTTGGCGACCATGGATTCAAAAAGGTGATTATCCCGTCCGGGGGTCGCGCCGACATCCGGTTTACGCCTGAGCGCCCAGGCGACTACCCCTTTCTGTGTGACATGCCGGGACACGAAATGCGGGGAACAATTCGGGTGGAATGAGGGGGCTAAGCAAGTTGGCCCGTGTGCTCGCACACCGCGCACACGAAGCGGTGCTCGGTGCATGCGCGCAGTGTCGCGCCATACTCACTCACCCCTCTTTTTAAGTGGTTGAGGAGAAAAGGAGAGGGAGTCAGGAGGGCACAGGATGGGTGGATTGAGCCTTGGTGCTCACTAGCGCGCACAATCAGAACATGCTCCTTTGGCGAGGGGGTGCATTTTGGCGCGCCTGGGGCGGGAAGGTGAAATACGGGCGCAGGGAGGCCAACCAACCACCCTCCTTTTTTGGGGAGGGTAGAAGAAATGAGGAAAGAGAACTATGGTGCGTATTCCTCCACTGCCTCCTCATGAACGCCTGATTTGGGAAGGGCGGTCGGCTTGGGCCGATCAAGCCGTCTTATTTATCTTTATGGGCGCAGCGGCATTGCGCCTGCTTGTCGCCTTACGGTACGGCCAATGGCTCACCGCCATCCTCTATACATTCGCGATGATCTTCTTCCTCGCCATAGGGACGCTCTTTCGCTATGCGGTGTACTACCAAATCAGTGCGCAACGGATTCGGATCCTTTCCGGATTGTGGCGGCTCCATATTCAGGACATCCCCTTGAGCCGGATCCTCTCGGTGGATGTCAAACGAGAGCTCTTGAATAGATGGTTGAATGTGGGTGCGCTGGAGGTTGAACTCGCCGAACGCGAGGGCCAATCAGTTCTTCTCAAGGGCGTGCCGGACCCGGACCGCATCCGCCGACAGATTACCCCCTTGTTATCTTCGCTGCCTTCCCCCGCCCGGCAGGCCGTTACGTGATAGGGGTCGAACACACCGTCTATGCTCCTTTGCAAGACATTGAGCCTTTGAGCGATGGGCGAACAAATCACGGGAAGGGCCTGCCCCGGCAGGCCCCGGGGTTATGGCGGGTGCAGTAAGGGTTTTTTCAACATCCTGCGGTATGCCGTCCTCTTTAAACCCGCTTCTACCGCATGGTACAGTGTCTTCTCTTTTCTAAAGAATGGAGGAAAGAAGCATGCACCGCCGCGTTCGACGTCAAATATGTGGACTGCTGAAAGTCAGCATGAGCGTAGTCGTGTTCTGCATGGGCGCAGGGATGTGGACTGGCGATGCGGCAGGGGCGGCGCCCTCCGGTACGCAGACGAAATCATCGAAGTCGGCCAAGTCGTCTCCTCACAAATCATCGCCGGCGATAGCAGTAGTGCAGCAATACATTGAAGCGGTGGCGTCCGGGAATCAAGCGGCGGCCGGGCGTCTGGATTTTGCCTGTCAGTATCGAATGGCCGTGGCGGCCCCATCGCGCTTGTCTACCTTTCCCGCCGAATCGGACCCCGTGTACACCGCATGCTGGCAGTCGCTTGAGCAAGCCCATCTCACCGTTGTCGAGCGGCGTGGGCAGGGGATGGATACGATCTGGCCTGGAAAAGGTGCGCTGGTGTTCTTTCCGGAAGATCTCACTCGCTATGCGCCATCATTTTTTGTCATGGATCGGGTCGGCACGTCTCCACCCGGCAGTGGTGTGATGGTTGAAGTGGCGGGAACGAAACCGTTACCGGCCGTGTCGTTTCGGCTCAAAGAAGGGGGGCCGGTCGTGGCAGCACCCGCGACGCTGGTCACTATGCGGGTGAACTACAAAGATGCGTTGACGTCGCCGGTGACGTACGCGCCGGACGCCTATCGATGGACCAATACGGTGAAGCGTCCGAAATCGGCGCTCAAGAGTCTCAACGTAAGTTGGGTGGCCGTGACCGGTTTGAAAAAACTTGGGTTGCCTGGCGACGTGGCTGTCGTGAACCTGCCCGTGGCGCGAATCACCGATCCGGGCGGAGCGATTCCCTTTGTCACGGAGCCCGGTGGCTATGTGAAGAATTCGGCCGTGTGGTGGGGCGCCGAAGACGCGCCGGGTTTGTTGATTGCCTCAGTCGGTCGCGCCTCGCTGCTGCCTGATCTCCACAATCGAGTCGCCTTACTGAATCGCGTGCTCATTATCGATCCCAAGCAGCCGGATGCGCTCGGGCTCTTAACGCGCGATCTTTACGAGTCTTTGTTGGGGATGTCAGAGACGCTGCATCAGACTCAGGTCAACGATCAATCCTTGGCGATGCGCTTCGATCAGCTTTATTGGGACACGTATGCGCAAACCACCCGGACAGAACTTTCGTTGGGGATGGAAATGGGCGGCTTTGATAAGCCGACGCCGGCGGATTATCTCTATCGGTTGCTGCCGGCGATGGAAATGCTGGCCAAGGTCAGACCTGAGGATCTCGAAAACCGGATCCGTCTTGGTATCGTGTATCGATGGAACAACGATCAATTGGCGGCGATCAACACCCATGAGGCCGTCGTGAAGGAAATCCCGGCCTCGCGAACCAATCAGCGCGCCAGAGCGTTGATCGAACTGGCCTGGTCGCGAATCGCCAAGGTCGCCTGGAATCGCAGTTTCGACGATCCGAATATCGCAGAGGCGTACAAGGACGCGGAGGAGGCGTACACCCAGACCGATCGTCCGATGGAGAAGTTCGCCGCCGCCTATACGATGGCCTACAGCTTACTCTTCACGCCGAACCGGGATAACCATGCGATGTTGGAACGTCTCACCGAAGCGCGTGATTGGTACCTCAAGCTGCCGGGAGCGTCACCGAAGTCGTGGGTGTATCTCTTGTCGAACGATAATATGAAGGGTGTGGTCGAGGCCGATCCGGCTTTCCAGCCGTTGATGGCGGGCGGCGATCACAGTGCCGCTCAGATTCAACCGACACCAGCCACGTCGACTCAGTAACGGCGGGCTCATTTCATTTGAGCCAGCTCTTTAAAATAGGCAGCGAACATCCGCATCCCGCCTGACGCCTGGCCCCAATCGAAATACTCGTTTGGGGCGTGATATCCATGCTCGGGCAGGCTCAATCCCATGAAGAGGATCGGCACGTTCCAAGCGCGCTGTAGAATTGAGACCGCTCCGATCGATCCGCCTTCTCGAATAAAGGCCGGCTCTTTTCCGAATCCCGCTTTGACCGCCCGCTTGGCCGCATCGGCATACGGACCATCGAACACTCCGCGAAACGGCTGCAGCATGCCTTCAGGATCCACCGTGATGCGGGGATTCTGCTTCGCCACAAACCGCTTGAACAGTCGGAAGATCTGCTCGGGTCGTTGATTCGGCACCAGCCGCATGCTGACTTTTAATTCGCCGCAGCCGGGCACCACCGTTTTCACCCCCGGGCCTGTATAGCCTCCGACCAAGCCATGCACTTCGAAAGTCGGGGCCGCCCAGATTCTCCGCAGCACGTCTTCCGCCTGCGTCGTCCTCAAGGTCTGAAAGCGATACGCCTCCATGAACCGTTTGACCTGAAAGCCGGATTTGAGGAAGTCTTTGATCTCCGCTTTCGTCGGCGGAACCACGTCATCGTAGAAGCCGGGGATCTTCACCCCCCCCGTCTTCGCATCGACACACGCATGAGCAAGCGCACAGAGCTCCGTCAGTGGATTGCGTGCGGCGCCGCCGGTCACGCCGGAATGGGCGTCCACCTCTCCGGTCCGCAATGACAGTCGCGCGCCAAGGAGACCGCGCAATCCATACGGCATGGCGGGCCGGCCCTTGGCAATCCAGATCGTATCCGACACGACGACTGAGTCAGGTCTTGGAATACGGTTCTCCGCCGCAAGCGCCATGGCGAAGTTGGGGCTGCCGATTTCTTCCTCCAGCTCCCACAGAAACTGGATGTTGATCGGCAGACCCTGATCCACCGCGTAGCGAGCCGCGAGCATGGCAGTTAACGCGGGACCTTTGTCATCCGTAGCACCTCGCCCACGATAGACCCCGTCTTCATTCCGAAAGGCAAAGGGGGCCTGCCGCCATTCCGGTTCTTGCGCAGGCTGCACATCCAGATGGTTGTAGATCGTTACGGTGGGATGCTTCTTGCCGGTCGACCAGCCACCGACGACGACGGGATTGCCCTTGGTTTCGACAATGCGGGCCTGTGCTCCCTGACTCTTGAGGAGCTGAACCGCCATGGTCGCCATCCGGCGCATATCCTCTTTGCGAGATGGATCCATGCTGATCGATGGGACTTCCACCATCTCGGCAAGCATCTGTTCGAAACGAGGACGCGTAGAGGTGATATACGATTCCAGTGGCCCATCAGATCGTGTCATCGAGTGTCCTTTCAGCGGTCAATTGCGTGCGCTTTGCTTTTGCAAAAGTTGTTTCGGAGCGGCAGTCTAACTTGATCAGACTTCGGTTTCAAATCTATGGTCGGCCCTGGCGCGTGGGTTCGTAAAATTGATTTCTCATGAAGCTCGGGTATGGGTAGTGCTCCAAAAAGGCCGACCTATAAGAGTTATGGCAAAAAAGAACACGCTGATGACAGCGGCTCGCAAATCAAAGGCAAAAAACTCTTCTGCGGACTCAGTTACTGCGTTTAAGTATCCATCCAAAGGGAAGGCTATTTTCCCCAAATCAGCGAAGCCAAAAACGGAGTCACAAAAGTTTGCGGAAGGGTGTCGGGCGAGCGCTCCGGAGGACAGCCAAAGTGGCTCGCAAGGTGGCCAAGCAACAGGGCACCCCGATTTATGTGTGGGAAGACGGTAAAGTCTAGCAAAGGAACCTTGACCATTCTCCTCGCGGCCGACGATCCGATCCGCTCCAGTCGCTCGATTAACCCATCCATTGTTTCCGTGAATTCAGTTTGGCGTTACATCTTATGGTTTGTGCCACTCTTTCACGGCGGGGTGATTTCCCAAGTGAAAAAGGGTATCCTTCAGCCCAATGTAATGGGCACGATGTGATGTGCTGAGAAGACGAACTCGCCGCATGACTACGCTCGGCTTCACGGAATCGGTCGTTGGAGACTCAGCTTCGCGTGACACGCCGCTGCCCGGGCTTCTGTCGGGCGAACTGCCGCCCGGGCACACGGATCGAAATGTTCAGGATGCCACCACATGAGGCTAACTAGTGTGACGATTCACAACTTCCGTGGCATTCTCCATCAGAACATCGTGCTCAAGGAGTATAGCCTGCTTGTTGGGCCGAACAACGCTGGTAAGAGCACCGTCATCGACGCGATCCGCGCCTTCTACGAAAAGGATGGTTTCAAATACAAGCACGACCGAGACTTTCCGTTCGTGCTCACCACCGACCAGGAGTCCTGGGTCGATCTCAGTTTCAGCTTGACCGGCCCCGAGCATGCCTCACTAGCCGACGATTACAAGGCATACGATAAAACGGTTCGGGTGCGAAAATACTTCAAGGCTTTGGACAAGAATCGCGAAGGAACTATCTTTGGATTTAGGACGGACGGAATGCTCTCGACGGATGCTTTCTATGGTGCAAAAAACGTCCAAAGTGGAAAGCTCGGTGACATCGTATTCATCCCAGCCGTGAGCAAGGTGGATGACCACACTAAGCTGAGCGGCCCCTCGGCGCTTCGAGACCTCTTGACGAACGTGCTAGAGGCTGTCGTTGAATCGAGTCCGTCCTACCAGAAGTTCTCGGAAGATTTCGACACGTTTGCCAAAGGCATTAAGACGGAAAAGACCACTGAGGGTCGATCCTTGATAGGGATTGAATCAGAGTTGACCGAGTTGTTGGACACCTGGGGCATCCACTTTCGACTTGATCTTCGGTCTCCTTCCACGGCTGAAATCGTGAAGACACTGCTCTCCTACCAATGCGTGGATAATTCTCACGGAAAGGCACTTGCGGCCGACCAATTTGGGTCCGGCTTTCAACGGCACTTCATCTATTCGCTGATACAGCTCGGGGCGCGCAATGTGGGGAAGAAGCCGTCGAAAAAAACCAAGGATTTCACGCCATCCTTGAACCTGATCCTGTTCGAAGAGCCTGAAGCGTTCCTTCACCCGCCGCAACAAGAGCTCCTTGCCAAAAACCTCGTGACGCTGGCCAGTAAGGCCGATCAACAGGTCCTTTGCTCGACACATTCATCGCACTTCGTTAGTCGCAATGCCGACAACATTCCTTCCTCGCTCGGCTTAGAAGGGATGACGGGAAGATCTCCGTGGGGCAGATCGAAACGAAGGCGTGGACGGAGATCGTTGACTCGAATCAGGCACTCAACAAGATCGCGACCAAGTGGCCGAAGCTTAAGAGCCGATTGGAGTTGGACGATTGGAAGCCGGAAATGGAAACCGTGAAGTACTTCCTCTGGCTCAACCCGGACCGTTCCAGCGTGTTCTTTGCAAATCACGTCTTGCTGGTGGAGGGCCCGACTGAGGTTGCACTTGTCACTCGCCTTGTTGGCGACGGTAAGATTAAGAACGCCGAGTGCGGGCTTTACGTCCTCGACTGCATCGGAAAGCACAACATCCATCGCTTCATGAATCTCCTTAGTCACCTTGGAGTGTCGCATGCAGTAATTCATGACGATGACGACGACAAAGACGAGCACGAAGAAATCAATCGGCTGATTGAGGAATCGAAGCACGCGACCCTGACGCTATGTGTCCAACGAATTGCAGGCAAGTTGGAGACGATGCTCGGGGTGCCTTCGGCTGGGTCGCCGCACCGGAAACCGCAACACGTCCTCTACCAATACGACACCGGGAAGATCGATACTGTGAAGCTCCGGAAGTTCTGTTCGGCTGTGGAAGAGTGTTTACCCTTAATGCCTGCCGTTGTCTCGCCAGTTGGGCTAGCGATACCAAGCAAATGAGCGCAGTCACTGAATCTACCGCCGAAAAAGCCGTTCTCAGTTGGCTAGAGGCCTGTGTATGCGGTGCTTTCGCACTCGGGACACTGGGCGCCGACCACCACGACCCGTCCTACCACGACGTGGTGTTGGAGTAGCGCGTGAGGGAAGTCCTTGGACGTCTTAACGCGGATCTCTGATCTGAGGCGCTGGTGTAGCGTAATTGTGGAGTACACCAACTGCTTTGTCGTCGCACTCGTCTTTCTGATCGCCTTATTGACGGGTACGTCCGCCTTCTCCGACGATTCCGTTTCCATCAGCGACATTGTGGCCGATCCCGAGACCTTTCATTTGAAGAAGGTCACCATTCAAGGTGTCGTCGGTCGCGTCAAGGAGTTGGAGCCGTACTATCTGCCATCGGGCAGTGCCTGTTATGGCGCCTATACCTTTTTGCTGGAAGATGACAGCGCGAATGGAGCGGTGCTGGATGTGGCGGTGCTCGGTATCTGCGGGGCGCCGCGCGTCCGCTTCCCGGAAGTCGCAGATGGCGACCGAATCAGAGTGCAGGCTGAGATACAGGTGCCGAGCCGCTTTGGGCAGTCTCGGGCATTGGACGGGACTTGGATAGCGAAAGGCCATGAACCGGCTGTCCAGGCCATCGCGAAAAGCATTTCTCGCGTGGAAGAATAGCCGCTGCGACCTTCGCCTATGGCCGAGGCGGCCCCTTTTCTAAGGCGCCTTCGAGCAATAACCCACCCTTCATCACAATACGTTCCCCGACTTTGACGCCATCGCGGATTTCGATGAGTTCTCCGGACAGCGGTCCGGTTACGACCTCGCGGCGTTCGTACTCGACCGGACTCCGTTGAACATAGGTGAAGGTCTTGCCATCGATTCGAATCAGCGCCGATGGCGGAACCCCTAAGCCCTCGGTCTGCGAAGCGACGTCGATCTGAATCCGTACGAACATGTCTGCCTTCAGCTTATGATCGAGGTTCGCGACATCGCATCGGACCTTAATCGTCCTGGTCGCGGCGTCCACGACATCTCCGATATAGGCAATCGTGGCCGGGAAAACGATCTTCGGAAATGAGTCGACGTGCACGGAGGCGGTCATCCCCGGTTTCAGCATGCGCAGATCGCGTTCATACACTTCCCCCACGGCTTGCAGCAGATCCGGGTTTGCAATCGTGTACAGCACCTCGTCCGATTTCACGAGCTGACCCACCGTGACCTGCTTGTCAACGATCACGCCATCAAGCGGCGACTTGACATCAAACCGAGCCGTAATTTGACGCTGGTCCACCGGCTTCGCCAGTTCGCTCTCCGGGACGTTGAGCACGAGCAATCGTTCGCGTGCGCGTACATATTCCGCCTCGGCCTTCTGCAGATCGTTTTCCGCCTGCTCGTATTCTTTCTCAGGAAGTGCCTTCACCTTGTAAAGGTCTGAGGTAAGCTGAAACGACTGGTGTGCCAATCGCCGGTCTGATTCGGCCTTGGTGAAATCGGAGTAGGCCGTTCCGATGTCGGCACTCTGAATGGTCAGTAACGCCTGACCCTTACGCGCGATGTCACCCAGGCGACCTCGGACTGACTTGACGACGCCGGGTAACGGTGAAGAGAGCCTCACGAAACCATCGAGTCCATATTGCATCCGTCCTTGAACGATGACTTCTTGCCTCACCGCATTGTGGAGCAGCGGCTTCACGACCAGTTCACGCATCGCTTCAGGGTTGACGCGTACCACATTCGCACCGGCGTTCGACGCGCGCTCAGCAGGGACGGCTTGGCTCTCACCATCTCTGCTGCATCCGGCCACCAGCAGCAGGCAGGCCAGAATCACGCCGGTGTTGTTGTGGATCAGGCTCGTCATGGGCTAGGCCTTCGAGTAGGAACGGCATCGCGTCGATGCACCATTTGATAGAGCACCGGCAGCACCACGAGAATGAGCACAACGGAACTCAACATGCCGCCTACCACGACTCGCGCCAGCGGCTGCTGGGCTTGTGCTCCTATTCCCGTCGCGACCGAGGCCGGCAGTAGTCCGATGCCGGCCGATAGGGTCGTCATCATCACCGGCCGCATACGGACTTCGGCGGTTTGTAAGATGGCGGCTTTCAGATCCGACCCCTTGTCGAGAAAGTGCCGAATTTTCGACACATCGATGAGCGCGCCTTGAATCGCCACGCCGAACACCGACAAAAAGCCCACGGCGGCAGAAATACTGAAATGGGTCCCCGTCAACAGCAACGCAAGAATGCCGCCGACCAGAGCAAACGGCACCGCAGCCAGCACCAAGAGGCCATCGCGTAGTGAATGGAGCGCATAGGAGACGATGAGCAGAATGACGAAGAGGCTCACCGGAACAATGGTGGCCAGACGGTGCTTTTCAATTTGCAACTGACTATATTCACCATGCCACTCGAGATGATATCCATTGGGCACCTGCACCTGCTCGGCAATCCGCTTGATCGCTTCCTGAACCGTGCGCTCCAAGTCCCGGCCACGGACGCTGAATTTTACGGGAACATAGCGCTGATTGTTTTCTCGATAGATCATGAATGGTCCGACGGATTCTTTGATGGTCGCCAGTTGCTTGAGCGGGATGCGGCTCTGTTCTGACGTGATGACCTGAATATCGCCGATGCGTTGAGCATTTCGACGAAACTCCGGGAGAAACCGCACCACGAGTTCGAACCATTTTTCTCCCTCAAAGACCTGCGTCACGCTTTGGCCGCCTACCGCGGCTTGGATCACCGCATTGACGTCGTCTACTTCAAGCCCATATCGAGCCGTGGCTGACCGGTCGACCTCGATCGTGAGATTGGGCTGCCCCAGGCTGCGCAACACCCCCAGGTCCCTGATGCCTGCGATATCCTTCATGATCGACTCAATGTCATTGGCCGTCTTCTCGAGGACCGCCAAATCGGGCCCGAATACTTTAATGGAGTTCTCCCCTTTGACGCCGGTCATGGCCTCTTCGACGTTATCTTGAATGATCTGCGAAAAATTGAGCGTAATGCCGGGAAAGCGATCGCTCAGTTCGGCCTCGATTCGCGAAATCAATTCGGCTTTGTTGCCGATCTCGCGCCTCCAGGTCTTGGCCGGTTTGAGATCGACCAGAAATTCAGCGTTAAAGAAGCTTGTGGGATCCGTGCCGTCATCGGGGCGCCCCAGTTGGGACACCACCGTGCGGGTCTCCGGGTATGTCCGGAAAACGCTTCGCATGTCCGTCACGAGACGGCCGGCTTCTTCGAATGAAATGCCGATTGGCATCGTCGCTCTGAGCCAGATATTGCCCTCCTCAAGAGGAGGCATAAATTCCCCGCCCAAGAGGAACCACATCCCAAGCGATCCGGCCAACAAGATGCCTGCCACCAAAACGACCCGTCCTTCACGGTCCAAGGCCCGGTCCAACATTTTGAGATACCAATGTTGCATGCGTCTGACAATCCACGTGTCCTGATCCGGCAATTTCGTGTTCAGAAGCCAGGATGCCAATACCGGTGCCAGTGTAAATGCCATGAGGAGGGCGCCAGCGAGTGCACAGACGTAGGTCAATGACATGGGCGCAAAAATCTTTCCCGGCACGCCGGTCATCGTAAACAGCGGAATAAATGCCACGATGATGATCGACGTGGCAAAAAAAATGGGGCGTCCCACATCCCGGGCGGCATGGACAATGTCGTCCTGGATGGATGCGCGAGAGTCGCGCTTGTGCGTCAGTTGATAAAAGACATTTTCCACCATCAAAAGGGTTGAATCGACGATAATGCCGAAATCGATGGCTCCGAGGGAGACAAGATTGGCCGACTCCCCCATGGCCACCATCAGAATGAATGTAAACAACAGGGCCATCGGCACCGACAGGGCGACGATGACAGCGGTTCGAAAGTGACCGAGAAAGATAAAGAGGGTGATGAAGACGAGAGAAATTCCAGTGAGCACGATGTCCATCACTGTCTCAATGGTCGTGTGGATTAAGACGCTTCGGTCGTACACCGGCTTGATCTGAACGCCTTCCGGCAGCTGGCCGGCATTCAACTCTGCAATTTTGTGTTTGACCTGGTCCAGCACCGGCAGAGAGCGATAGCCACGCATTAACAGGACGATGCCTTGCACCACATCGTCCCGGTCGTCGATCCCGACCTTGCCGAGGCGCACACGATAACCCCGTTTCACGGCGCCGACGTTTTTGACGAGGATCGGAGTCCCGTCCTTTTCTGCGATCATGACGTTTTCAATATCGTCAAGATCTCGAATGAGTCCGACCCCACGGATATCGAAGCTCTGCGCGCCGAGCGTCAAGTAGTTGCCGCCGGCATTCGCATTACTTTGGCTGATGGCGGAAATGACTTGCGGAGTGCTCACGCCATACGAGAACAGGAGGCCAGGGTCCAATTCCACGTGATACTGCTTTGTGGTGCCACCGAACGCCGTAACGTCGATGACCCCATGCACCCGTTTGAACTCCCGATTGAGATGCCAGTCCTGAATGGTCTTCAAGTCCGTCAAGGTTTGCCCGGATCCCGCCAACTCGTATCGATAAATCTCCGCGAGCGCCCACCACGGCGAGATGGTTGGCTGCACGCCTCCCGGCAGGGAGAGAAACGCCAGTCGGCTTAACACTTCCTGTCGGTCCCGAAAGTATTCCGTGTTGTAGTCAAAATAGAATTTGATATCGCTGAGGCCGAAAAGAGACACCGAGCGGGTATGGCTTAGACCGGGCATTGCCGCAAGAGCGAATTCAATGGGCAGCGTAATCTGACGCTCAATCTCTTCAGCGGATAGCGCAGGCTCTTGAGATATCACTTCAATCATGGGGGGAGACGGATCCGGATACGCCACGATATCAAGGGAATGGAAGGCATAGAGTCCGCCGAACAAGAGGAGCACGCCGAGCACCAACACCATGGTCCGATGGGCTAAGGCTACCTCAACCACACCGGAAATCATCGTATCTGCTCAACGGCCATAGCCGTCACCATACGGGTCCGCATCTGGGTTCACTCGCGATACCGTTCTCTTTGCTTCATCGTACTAGGAGCCCGACGCGGCCCTTGTCAGAAAACGGCTTGTGAATTGTCAGGTAAATCCTACTTCACGAGGTTTTGTTGTGGAGCTTCTTTATCTGCTGTATGGAACTGTAATCCCCTGCCGGGCCCTTGAGGCATGACTCAACCAGAGCAATAGACCTTGTAGTCAGCACAGTGGAAACAAGCGGTAGCAATGGCCCCTGACATGGGATAGGATCGGCGCTCATGGGATCCCGGCTTACTCTGGAGGCACCGATATGCCAAACTGGGTCAAAAGAAGTCTTGTATTACTCGTCGCCGTCTTTTTCGCGGGCTGCGGCATGTCACGCAGCCATCCACCTCGGACCTCGGATGCCGTCTCAGTGGAAACTCCAGCTCAGGTTGCGGGGGTGTGGAAGGGAAACACAGGGAGGCTGTCATACCTCTGGAGCGATGGCGACCTAATGGTCAGTATCGCGCCTGGTGGAAGTTATGTTGTATGGAGCGATCGAGGTCCGACTCCCGCCGTGGAAGCCGGCAGGCTGTTCGCTCTCGAGGGACAGCTCATATCAGACCGGCAGGGGCTTATCTCCACCGTGACTGTCGTGAAGCCGCATGACGAGCCTACCCTTGTCCCCGAGGTGAACGGGAAAGACGGTACTTACTACTATGTTCCCTTGTCGCGTTAGTGCGATGTGCATGCCGGTGTCGGAATCTGCGGCTGTGGCGTAACCCCACATGCTGAAGATCCCGGTTATAAGAAGGCTTATGTCCGCTGAGGGAGATGTATCGGCATTCGGCTCATTTCTTCCCCTCTAGCGCCCTGTGGCCATCTTACGACCACGAGCTTGTCTACCCCTGATTGGCCACCCCCCGCCTCACCGGCACGTCGGATGAGCTGCCGAACCTGCGCCGCTTCGCTCTCAAAGGAAATACTTCAAAGCGTTCCCTCGTGGGATCACATCCCAGAAGCGCAGTGGCCATCAGTTCTGTGCTCCTCCCACAAGGTCTGGATTTAGCCCAATCTATTGGCAGCCCTGCTGGCCCCACCGGAATATCCTACCGTTCATGCCGGCCGACACAATCGCTTGGCACTGAGTCTGCCAGGTGCCACCGGCGCCGCTGGCGCTGACAGCGACCGTCCATGTGCCGGTCCGAAGATTGCCGACCATCTGCCCATACGAACATCGAGCCGTATACAACCCTGAGGCTGCATCTTGCAGCCATGCCGGAGTCGGATTTGCCGTGACGGTATTCGTATAGGGCGTATTGACACCAGTCGCCCCGGTGAGGGTGTTCGGGGTTACCGTCCATGTAAGCGTTGCCTGACAAAATCCCGGCGGCGCGGTCGTCGTTTGAAACGGACCCAAGTCATGATTGGCCGAGAGAAAGAGCTGCCCTGTGGTCGGGGGAGGCGGCTGTCCTGTGCCGGGACCTCCTCCAACGATAATATTGGTCGACACCGGGTTATAGGTTATGTTGATGCTCTGGCTCATCGCATGGAAATTGGTCGCCGTAGCCGTCAGGATGACCGGCGTGGACAAGGTCACGACCATCGGTTGACTGCCGGGGCCACCGGCGTCATTTGTCCCCACCAGGCTGAGTAAATCCGGTACGCGCCCACTCGCATCCGGTGTGCTGGTGGTCGTCACGTGATACAACGTTTTGCCGCCTTGCATCATGCTGATGCTAAACTCCTGCACGCCACCCGGGTTTTTGGCGCTGCCGCTGAACTGCACCTGCGCCCCTTGCGTGACATTGACTGACGTCGTCATGCCGACATTGGCTTTCCCGGGTTCCACGTCTCCGCTATACCCACTCGGTTGCTGCACCACGAACGCGTTGATCGTGATATTCGGGGCCGTATCTTGTCCGGCGGGCGGAATCGTGACATTTTGAGAACAGGCCATACAGCTCAACACCATGAGATTCAGCATGAGTCTTTTCACAGGTCCTCCTTACGCACATCATCAATCTGATCTACGCCAGCGAGAGGTGGCTCAAACCGATTGAAAGCTCCTCGCTAAGGGTGTACGTCATGCGACGAGGTCTCGCCCTCTTGGTACGCGTCTTTTGTGTGGCTTGTGGACGGCGGTGCAATTATCTATCTCCACTCGTCAGCCTCCTTGAGGCGTTGACTCGGACCATGCTTGATAGGGATGCTCATTCGATGTGCACACCAACATTGTCGTTTACATTGTGCTGGTAAGGGGGCGGGGAAATAGCTTCATCGAGATATCCGGTCGCTCTCGAACGCATAGCGTTACTCTAAGACTTCGATAAGGAGGGGTCTAGTCGTTAAGCACCTACAAATCCCTAAGCTGCTCACTCGGAATATTTCAGAATGTTTGTGACATGAGCGCATCCGCTTGACTCCCTGCCCATGCTGTGGTGTCTCACCTATCATTGGAGGAACCGAGATGTTCCGGAAGGACGGCACATGCAAATTATGAGCGTCGTGAATGATGCGCGACGTTCGGATACAACACATAGTACCCCTCGAGTACGCGAGTCGGCTGGATCGGCATCGGCATCATGGGCGCGGCCCTGTCGGCACACCTGCTCAAGCACGGGTATGGAATCACGCTGCATACCCGAACGAAGGCGCAAGCGGTGGGTCGGTTGGCCGAAGAAGGCCGCTGGGCTGAAACTCCGAAATCGCTTGCCGAACAGTCCGATGTGATCTTTACGATGGTCGGACTTCCGCAAGACGTGCGAGACGTCTATTCCGGTAACGCTCGTTTATTGGCTGGTTGGTGGACATGGCGATGATATCGCCGCACTTGGCGCAAGAGATCCATGAGGCGGCGAAGACACGAGGCACTACATACCATGCCTTCGCTTTAAGGCATGCTCGTAACACTCAGATCCTTTGGATGAAGTCCGATATGGATGCGCAGTTCATTGACGTGTAACTCTTCTCCTCGATCAGTGGTTCCGACCCGTACTGCAAATCCTCCGGCTGATACATTAGATGCCGGCACGCCGCCTTTCTCGATAAAGTACTGACGAACCGCGATGGCCCGTTCACCGGACAATACCCAATTCGACTGAAAGCGCACACGTTCCTGCAGGTTAGCGCCGGCAGTGGTATACGGCGTGTAGCCTTCTATACGGATGTATTTGTCGGTGAGACTTTGAAAAACGGCACTGGCTCGCCTCAGCACCGTCAGCCCTTTAGCATGGAGCTCACTTTGTCCGTAGCTGAACAAGGCTTGCTTCTTCAAGTTCACGATGAGCTGGTCCTCCAACTGCTGAACCTTAATATCCTCATGCGCGATTTCAGCCAAAAAAACGCTTTGCAACGCCTCCTGAGCTTTTGTCAGTTGGCTACGCTCATCCTCCGGCACGCCCTTGGGTTCCAGAGGTTTCCTGTCTACCACCTGGTTCTCGGTGGTCTCCATTGGACTAGACTGCTCTAGCTTGCCCTCGCGATCCGGCAGTACCGCGAGCAGTGGTCCTTCGCGCTCCGCCCGACTTCCCTGCTCGTCAACAGCGGTAAAAGTCTGGCTCATCTCTGATATCCGGCGCCTGGCGTGACTCAGCTCTGGGGTAAGCTGTTGCGACTGTAGCTCATTGTCTAGGTGTTGCATGCCGATATGCGCCCCCTCCGCCTTGAGCCTATCGTTCTCTTCGCTGAGCCGGCTGATATGACGATCCGCCTCCGCCAACGCCTCATGCGCCTGCGTGAGCTCGTCGTGCAAGGTATGGATCTGTCGCTGAACCGCATCCCGATCGTGAGATACCGCCACGATTGCGTTCTGTTCGGCCTCCAAGGTCGCACTCATCTCCCGCTGCCGTTCGTCAGCCATATTCAGACGAATAAAAAGCTCTTCCTTTTCACGCCCTTCAGCTTGCGCGGCAGCCCTCATTTCCTCGAGGGCCTGGTTCATTGCTTGCCGCTCCTGGTGCGCGGCACTGAGCTCCTTCTGCATGGTAACGATTTCGCCCTGTAGGCGTTCTGCTTTTTCCTTCAGCTCTGTGGCGACCCGTTCGAGCTCATCGCGCTCTGCCTGAAGTCGGCCGATCTGCTCGTGAAGCTCAAAACGCAGCGCGCCTTCCGATTGCAGGTTGGCGACTGCGGTGTCACGCTCCGCCGTAACTTTTACGAGCTCGGCATGGGTCTCCTGCGATACATCCGACAGCCTTCTGATCTCTTCCACACGAGCTTCCTCACTGCTGCCCGATAGAGTCGCTGCTCTCGTCTCAACCTTCAGAGCTTCAATTGCAGCAGTCTGCTCACTCATACTCCGCTGAACGTTGTCGAGTCGAGACATCACGTTGTCAAGTTGCAGCGTTGTTTGCGCGGGCTCTCGTTGTCCGACACATCCCACAAAGGGAGTGATGGCGACGAGCAAGCCGATAAACACAACGGCTTTCATGATGAACTCCACGATTAAAAGTTAGTTCGCCTCCTCTGACGGCTCGTCGGGTAGCTTACGCGAGAGAGGTGAGTAGATAAATCACTGATCACCCCTAAGGTGGCTAGGCATGTCCTCACCAGGTTCTACGGAGAGTTCGAAGTCCGTTAATTACAGCCGGCCAGAGACGTTCAAGACCTCTAACACCTCGCTATAGTTAGTAAGAAAGAGTTCTACAACCGTTCTTCAGGTAGGCTTATGGCGTCTCTACAAGAGTGTGATTACTCTCGGGATGGTCGGCCTTGATCTGCCAGCCATCACATGCGCACTGCGAATTTAGTCACCGTTGTTATTTCGTTGAGTGAGCTGCTATGGGCAAGTCTTGCCGGATGTCAAAGCGATATGACTGTGGCGCGGGTTGAAACCGGGCATGCAGCGAGTGTGGTGTCTGCCCTCCGCAACAATGATTCGTTCTTCGACTTCTTGCGGGCGCGCACGTCACCTGCGACAGGAGAAGGTGTCGAGTTCGAAGGGATCTTGCCGGGGTCGACGCCGAACCACCCAGTACGAGCCATATTATTCCCTGGACGGACAGACCGTCGGGCACTGATCATTAGCGGCGTTCATGGTGACGAAGCGGCAGGAATTGAAGTGGTGAATCGCCTTCGAAGCTTGCTTCGACGCAGGGCCGCGGCCCACGACCCACCCTTCTTCACGACCATCTTGGTGCCGGTCGTTATTCCGAGAACCTCGGCCACCGGGCAACGCTATGTTCCAGGCGGCATTGGCCTCATTGAGGACGGCGCCGGTAACAAGAAGAAGCCGAAAGTTGTGCGGCACGACATTGAGCCGAATTTGAATCTGCCGTTGCCAGGGGAGAACTATAAGATGGCGCGCTCCCATGGAGCGCGAAGGTCCACTGACCCGGAGCTCTTTATTAGAGTACCCTCAAAATCCGGAAAGGCACACAAACGACCGGCTAGGGGACAACGGACGAGTATCCGGATGTTGCCGGAGACCCGCATGCTTCTCCAGCTTATTGAGCACCTTCAGCCTGAGCGATTGGCCGCCATTCACGCACACAGTCGCGAAGGCACTTGTTACCCCTGCAAGGACGGCCAACTAACGGAGTGTGGAGGAGAAGGGCCGGGGATCTTTGTCGATCCTCGTGGCATGGATCCAATTTCTCATAAAGTCATAAATTCTCGTCAATACAAAGCAGATAGATTACTGGCCAGTCGTATGCTGAAGGATGCCCTTCACCGTCTTAAGCGAGATCCACTTCCGAAGACAGAGGACAGCACGGCATCTTTTTCTCCTTTCGCCGGCAACACCGCCTGCCTTCCCTCCACCGTGGAGTATTTTTCGCCACGTCTGACCGAGGGAAACTCCCTGGGCGATTGGGCTCCAGTTCCAACTCCTGGCCGCGCGGCGATCACGACGTTGACCATAGAGCTACCGAAGTACCAAAAAATTGATGCAGCAGCGAGTCGTATGATTGATCTGTATCGGGATTTGTTGGCTGATGTCTTCTTAAGGCGCTAACCGCTCAGGCTCAGCATAATAGTTGGATTGACATCGCAAACTTTGCGGAGACTAGTCGTTTTGCCGGGCCTCGCTCTCGTTCACCAGCCCTATCTATCAGTACAAGCGCACGGCTAGGGCCGATGCCGGGACCCACGCCCTGATACTCGCATTGGACGACCGTCGCATGTGAAGGTCACGCAGAAATCTCAATCTGCCTAACTCCCCCGGAATTCCTCATAAACCAAAACTAGTGGAATCAGATTGATCAGATGCCGTGTGGGTAGTAACCCGCAATTGATGTCCACAGTATGAGCGTATAGAATTTACACATGAAAGCCGCGGCGGCCGTTTTCCTAAACATTCTGCTTCTCGTTCTCACGTTCAACGCCTATGCATGCCTCCTCCCGCTCCCTTCCGCCTCGGCCTCTATGCCAGCGGACTGCTCCTCTTCGGATCATGGCGTTCCTCCACAAATCTGTGATGCCTTTACAACGATAGGCCCACAGAGCGGGACAGATTCGGTTCAGCCCATCTCGCTTGCGGGATGCCCACTCCTCGAACACTGCTCTGGCCTCTTTTCGGCAAGAGTTATCTCCACGCGCATCCCGGATCGCTCGTTCTCAGCTCCTTCCACCCACTGTTCAATCAAAAGCACCGTGCTTCGCATCTGATACCTTCACATAGTCCGATTCGCTTAACCGTTAACCCTAAGCCTCGTCCCGTTCGCCTCGAAAGGCTTGGGCGTACCTGGGAGGCGTGAAAGGAGGTGAGTCGGATGTGCCCTCTTGAGCAAGCATTGGGCTACTGCCCCTGGCAGGTCGTGAGTTATCTCATGTCCGTCTTGGGCCTTCAGTAGTCGGAACGGGCGGCTGAAGCGACTGCTTCAGTCGCCCCTCTCGCAGGATCGGCAGAGTGCCTTTTGCATACAAACTGTAATATGCCGCGGTCGTCCCGTCCACGGCGGCAAAGGCACACGTCAAATGTGTACTCCGTTTCACCGCGCCAGAAAGGGGAGAATAGGAATCTTCGTGAGACGTACACCAGGGAGCGTAGTATCTGAAATGTGCAGGTCCTTACTGAATCAGATACCGACAAATCAACGTAGTGTTCTGCGGAAAGTAGAACGACATGGCCCGCCCGGAGACAAATTACTCTGACCGTATCAATGTGACGTGCACATCGCGCTCCCGTGGCCCATCGAGTTCGACGAGTAACACGGATTGCCAAGTTCCGAGTAGTAGAGCGCCGTCAAGCACGGGAATCGTGAGTGAGGGACCCAGAATCGATGATGCCATGTGTGACCATGCATGCGAGGGATCATGACCATGTCGAAAGTCGATTTTGGGGATCATCTGTTCGACGACGTCCAGCAAATCCTTTTCCGTTCCTTCCCCTACTTCACCGGTCGTGAGGCACGCCGTCGTATGGGTGACAAAGACAGAGCACAGCCCTTCCGCCATCGCGTTCTCAGAAAGTATCTGATTGAGCCGATCGGTAAGATCTACGACCTGCTTGAGGCGCGCGGTTTTAATTTTCAAGTGCTCCATAGCCCCATTATAACAGTTCGACACTCATCGTCATGTCAGTTAGATTGAGGCCTATGGGCAAACCGCTGCGCATAGGACACCGCGGGGCCGCCGGCCACGTCCTGGAAAACACGATCGGCTCGATAGAAACAGCCATCGAGCTCGGCGTGGACTACGTCGAGATCGATCTTCGCCTCACCCGCGATGGCCACGTCGTCGTGCTCCACGATGCAACGATCGACCGAACGACAAACGGCCACGGGCGAATCAAAGATCTCACCCTGGCGCAGCTCAAACGAATCAAAACGAAAGATGGCCAGCACGTGCCGACGTTAGAGGAAGTGCTGAAGGTCACAGACGGTCGGGTCGGACTCATGTTGGAATTGAAAATCAGAGGCCTGGCAAAACGGGTGACCGAAATCGTGGAGCGAAGCGCGTTCAGCAGCCCCGTGATCTATGCGTCATTCCACCATAAAGAGCTATCAGGTGTGCGAGAATGGCTTCCCTCGGCCACGATCATGCCACTCATCAGCCGTGCACGCATTACCGCTCGCATCCCGGCCAAGCTCAACGCTCATCATGTCGGTATCAGGTTTGATCGAGTGGTGAAGCCGGTCGTTGCATCAATGCACGGTGCGGGTTTCCAGGTTTTCGTCTTCACCGTGAACGATGCTGACGACATCGCACGCATGAGTGACATGGCAGTCGATGGCATTATTTCAGATATGCCGCAAGCCTTTCGCGCCAGGCGCCCATGACATCAAGTGGTTACAGCCGCGCACGGCAGCTGCTCATACCGACGCTGTCAGGAAAGATGTGGTTTGATTGCAGCAAGAATTTTGCGCGATCGAGCTTCGTCCCCTACGACACCGACCCTAATGGTGAGTCTGGTCCGCGAATCGGCAATTGAATTCAGATCAATCCACACATGAGTACCATCGGCCAGTTTCGACTCCACATGGGCCGCCAGCTTGTCCGACTTGTCTTCAGCGATAGGCAGATCTAGATCGCGCAGGCCCTGGAGTGTCGCTTCATGGACGGCCGTAATGGGGTGATTCAGCTCTTCCTGCAACTTGCCCATGACGTAGACCGCGCCCGCTACACCGCCCGCAGCTCCCACTGCCAATGCCACGCAACCTGAACAGAGGCACGCCAGGATCAACCCTATGATAAGCCCCTTACTGCGGCGCCATAGTTTCATCACTGTCATTCCGATTCCTCCGAAGATCCTAAGGTAAAACTAGAAAGCGATGACAGGCTACTTTTTGAGAAGGATGGAGTCAATTAAGAAATGCCAGCAATGGCTTCCGCTGGGGTGACCTAAGCGTTGTACCACCATCTGAGCTGGCACGGCCGAAGGCAAAAATTCTTGCGCTGTTCGAGAAAGGACCGATCCGGCCGAAAGCTTTGGTGGCTAAGCTGCACCCCCACTACGTCGGCATCCGATTCGACCGAGTCACCAAGCGATCAGTAGACGCGGCTCATGCCGCGCGGCTTCAACTCTTTGTACGCACAGAAAGATGTTCAGCCGATGAAAGCTAAGGAAATTATTTCGGATCTTCCACAAGGTATATAACTTACTCTTAGCTCTGGTTTATGAGTCACTAAATGATTTATTGACATTTGCATGACTTCTTCTATAGTAACTCCTGCCTAAGGGCATGAGGTCTTCCGTCGCTTGATCTACGCCAAAAGCATTTTACCTAGCAACTCTCAGCTCGTTTTCACACAATCGCTAACCCAATTTTCTTTCATGGATCCAATCATCCACTATACTGCGATCCACTGATTGAAATGCCAATAGACCGCAAAGCGCTCATACTTGGTATCACCGGATCCTTTGGTGGCGGTTGTACTACCTTAGCAAAAGCACTTGCGGCTCCTGGATATAAAAGAGTCTCGTTATCTGAACCGATTAAGCTGGAATGGAGCGAACGGGAGAAAAGGAAAAAAGCGGAAGCGATAAGAAAAGAACCGCAAAAGAAGGAATTGCAGGATATTGGCAATGAGCTAAGAGAATCAAAAGGGGCGCATATCCTCGCTGAAACCTCAGTACAGCAGGCGGACACCCTTGGCGATGGATCTCTTGTTGTTTTTGATGGAATCAGAAACGCCGAGGAGGTAGATTTTCTCCGACATACATTTCCAAATTTCTACCTCATAACCGTCTGGTGCCCACAACATATAAGATGGGATCGAGTAAAAAACGAGTATAAGGACAATCATAAAGAATTCTTAGAGGACGATAAGAGAGACCATAACGAGGAAACCACTCACGGACAACAAGTGCAGCTGTGTGTTGATAAGGCTGATATTGTCATAAGAAATGATGATTCGCATCATCCAGAGGCAGCGGCAGTTCAAGCTTTGAAGAACAAAGTTGCCGAATATCTGTCATTGTTAAAGGGCGAAACAGTGCGTGCACCTCACCATGATGAAGTAGCAATGGCGACAGCATTTACACATTCCTTACGATCACAATGTTTGAAACGTACGGTTGGAGCTGTGATAACAGACCGCAAAGGTAGAGTCATCGCCACGGGATACAATGAAAATCCAGAGCCGCTCACACCGTGTCCAAAACTCTTCAACTACTGCTATAAAGATGCTAGGTTGCGAGAGCAGATTGAATCCATGGTAGCCAAGCGTCCTGCTTGTCCGCTATGTGGCGAACACATAGAAGATTTTAAATCACTTGGCGAAAACTTCAGCTGTAAAAAGTGCCGTAAGAGTCTAGCGCTTGCCTATGCACCTGATAGAGGAATGTCTCGATGTACGGCAATTCATGCGGAGAATATGGCCATCATGAATGCCGGAAAAGAGAGTCTGAGAGATGCCATCCTTTACACCACTACTTTTCCTTGTTCCCAATGTGCTCGGCAGATCACCTATGCGGGGATTAACGAGGTCGTGTATATCGAGCCTTACCCCGACCCCGATTCAAAAGATTTCCTAGAAAAATTCGCACAGGTACGGGTCCGCGTATTTGAAGGCGTAAAGGCCAGAGCATATGAGCGAGTGTTTGGCAGTGTGCGCGGACACAATGAAAAGAAATATTCACTCAAATAATCGGAGGTGCTCTCATGGCTGGAACATGCCCACAATGCCAGAGAAATAGCCTTGAATATAGTGAAGTAAGGAAGGCTGCATGGTGTTTGTATTCAGAGTGCAGATTTGAAGAAGAAATCAAAACCTATAATAGTTACATCAGCAAATACGAACGTCCGACGGTCGATGAAATTTGTCAGGATTAGATTGCCTGACGATTGGATGACAGTCCCTTAACACTTTCAGTCAATCTTCGCACGTGCTCACTCAAACGGGCGACCTAAATACGTCAGCATCCACAGGGCCAGCAAATACACACTCATAAGCGAGTGAATCCCCGAGCCAGTTCCACCCCAGCCGGGCGCGGATCGTATATTCACCGGGCTGCAGGCAGGCCATCCACTTTCCCACGTTCAGTTCTCGCCAGCCCATTTGAAATGACGACAGCGCGGCTTTAATTTAAATAGAGTTCGACGAAGAACGCCAATGCCCAATGGACCGCGCGACGGCGGGGTGCATCATATTGGTCGCGCTCGAACCTTCACGCCCGGATCTGTGCGGCCGATTTTTGATGGGGCCCTTGAGCAAGCGACCGGAGGGTAATTCCGGCCAGCGCGTCTTTGACGGCACGGTCGCGACGTTCCAAGACACGATCCACTTCATCGGTTACCTCACTTCGCAGACCGCGCCCGATTGGGACTCCGTCTCGAATGGCTTCTAACACTTCCGCGACTGAAATCAGTTCCGGGGGTTTCACCAACCCGACGCCTTCAGGCTGTACCATTCGACAGAGAACGCCATATCTGACCAGGTCATCGATCTGCTCCTCGACAACAGACACGGGAACATCGAGCTCGCAGGCGAGTTCTGAAGGTTGAGACGGTGGCTCACCCTGAAGATAGCGTCGCGTAATGTCCACGAGCAAAACCAGCACCAGGCGTTCTCGAAAGGCATAGGACCGGTCTGCCCAGAGGAACTGCGTGAGGTAGGCGGCAGGATACTGATGGAAGAAGGCCACTTGGGCCCCGACTAAAATGATGACCCACCCGATGTATAGCCACAAGAGGAACAGGACCAGAATGGCAAAGCCTGAATAGATGGCGCTGTAGTTGGATGAAGCCGCGACGAAGGCAGCAAACGCCTCCCCGGCGATTGCCCATAGCAAGGCGGCGGTGACCCCGCCGACCAGTGCGGATGTCAATCGCACATAAATATTCGGCACGAATTTATACAAAAATGTGAAGAGCCCGCACAGGAGCACGAACGGCATGAACTTAGCAGCCCAGACGGCGACATAGCCAAAGGGCTGCAGCCCAAGAACCCGCTGAACCAAGGCATTGCTTTGGACCGAGGCGAGCAGTCCAAAAGCCGTCACCACAAGCACCGGTCCCACCAACACGACACTGAGGTAGTCCGTAAACTTTCTTCCCCACGAGCGCCCCTGCCGTACGCGCCAAATAGCATTGAACGTCGTTTCGATTTTGTCGATCAGGGAATAGGTGGTGTACAGAAGCCCCGCGATGCCGACGATTCCAAGGACCCCCACCTCCACGTTGTTGACAAACCCGATCACCTGGTTGGTGATTTCGGTTCCCTTCGGTCCGAGCGGTTCCAAGACTTGCTTCAGGACCGGCTCTATCATTTGATGCACGCCGAAGGACTTGAGGACGGAAAACGTGACGGCGAGAAAGGGCACGAACGACAGGAGTGTTGTGTAGACCAGTCCTGCCGCCCTCGCATCCAGCAGGCGATTGCTAAACTCTGTCGCCGCCGCCCAGATCAGCCGAAGGAGTTGCACGCCGACCCGTTGCAGGCCGTGCAGCGAATCGACCTCAATGACCCAGAGGTCGTGTTTCAGGAATTGTTCGATGCGAGCGATCTTGCCCATGGCACGTGATGCTCCGGGCATGCGGACCTCCACCTTTCCTTCATCGTAACTTCACCACCGGAGAGGAGCAAGACGGCTAACGGGCAATCACGTATCGGCGGTGATGGGACAACCTTTTCCAGATTCGAAACTGCTTAGAAGCGTGTCACGCTGGAGAAATTGAAATCGGCAATCTTCATGGCGGGAAGCTGCATTTTCCAGTTTTCGTTGGAGACGGCATCGGTGGGCGCGGTGAACGCTTCCACATTGCTGAACGCGCGGAAGGGGCTTTCGTGCCAGCGGAAGTTCACGAGCGGCGTGGCAATCCGGCCATCTTCGATGAGAAAGACGCCATCACGGGTCATGCCGGTGAGGGTCATATCGGTGGGGTTGACGTCACGGATGTACCAGAAATTGGTGACGAGGATCCCGCGCGGCGTCGACCTGATCAACTCGTCGATATTGGCGGCCTCGGGGCCATCGCCGGATAAATACGGCGCGTCCAACGCCGGCGACGGATGGACGTGATGTTCTTGCGCGGTGTACCGATCATAGCGGAGTTGCTTGAGCACGCCGTTTTGGATCCAGGCTAACTCTTCGGCCGGCAGCCCTTCGCTGTTGAATCCGTTGCCGAGCAGATCGGGATGCCGCGGTTGATTGCTGAGCGTGAGGCGACGATCCATGATGAGCCGTCCCAACTTGCCTTCGTACGGGCTGGTCCGCTTGTAGAACGATTTGGCATCCATCGCCCAAATCATCGGACCGATCAGGCAGGCGATCGCGGATGGTTCGAGAATCACCGTGTACCGGCCGGGCGGCAGTTCCTTTGGTTTCGCCGCTCGCTTCGCCTTTTGAATGGCCAGCCGGGTTCGCCCGGGTACCTCCAATGCATCGATCGAACGATGCACGTTGGCCGCCCAGCCGCTGGCCTCGCCTCCTATCGCGGTGATGCTGAACTTCGCTTCGGTGCGCGGCTCATAGGCGAACAAACCCGTCTTGGCGGCGAGCCCCACCGCCGCGACTGATGAGGCGACGATGCCCGCTGCGGTGAATCCACCGGCTTGGCATTGCTGGATGGCCTCGGCCGCATACATGATGCGCTTTTCAGGGCCGGCCAGCGCCGTGTCCTCGCGCATGGTCTCCAGCGGCACATACTCCTGTGGCGGCAGCGGCTTCATATATTCCGGATCTTCCGGCGAGACGCGGGCAATCTCGGTCGCGCGCCGGACCATGTCACGGATGGCATCTTCGCCGAAATCCGTGGCGGTCGCAGTGCCCTGCTTTCGCCCAAACGCCACGGTCACGGCCAAGGAAACTCGGTGCGTGTTGACGTTTTGGACGATTTGATTGTTGGCGAACCGGGTAGTGCCCGCGCTGGCATCGTGGAGCGAGAGAAAGGTCTGGTCGCCTTCGGACACCTTCAAGACGAGATCGGCCAGCCGGCGAAACTGATCGCGCGTGATCAGACCTTCGGCATTGACGACATCACTGGCATCGGGACGCTGATCCGTCATGCCCCCGCCTTTCCAGGGATTACACTGATGTTGCGAAAGCGCGCGTGGGCAGCGGCATGGGTCATCCACCCGGACTGGCCGGGTTGGCCCTTGCCACACGTGATGAAGCCGAAGCGCCGACGATGCGAGGGATCGGCCACGGCATCGCACTTGCCCCAGAACTCCGGCGTGATGCCATGGTAAATCACGTCGCGTAGCATGTGTGTGCGCTTGCCGTTCTCGATCAGCCAGAAGGCATCGCCGCCGAATTGAAAGTTGTACCGGCGCTGATCGATGCTGAAGGAGCCGTGGCCTTCGATATAGATGCCGCGCTTGATGTCGGTAAGCATATCCTCGACAGAAGCTTTTCCAGGCTCCAGGCCGATGTTCGCAATGCGGACCATCGGCACGGAGCCCCAGCTATCTGCGCGATTCGATCCTCGCGAGCGCGTCTGGCCGATTTTTGGCGCCACCTCGCGATTCGTACAATAACCGACAAACATGCCTTCGCGAATGATGTCCCAGCGCTGGCACGCCACGCCGTCATCGTCATAGCCGGTCGCGGCCAGCGTGTCCGGCTCCGTATTGTCGGCGACGAGATTGATGTGTGGCGAACCATAGCGAAAGGAGCCGAGCTTGTCTGTCGTGAGAAAGCTCGTGCCGGCATAGTTCGCCTCATAGCCGAGCGCGCGATCCAGTTCGCTCGGATGCCCGCACGATTCATGAATGGTGAGGGCAAGGTGTTCGGGATCGAGCAGGAGATCATATGCTCCGGCTGCGACTTCAGGCGCTTTGACTTTTTCGACGGCCTGCGCCGCGACGCGTGGGCCTTCCTTGAGAAATTGTGCGTCGCTGATCAGCTCATAGCCCGTCCGCAAATGAGGCGTGTTGAAGCTCCGAGATGCAAAGCGGCCCGCATGCACGGCAGTCGCTTCGAAATCACCCTCAACGGCCAACAGGTCGAATTGCAGCTTCGATCCTTCGGTGGACGCAAACACTTTTTTATCCCGCCGGGCCCACAGGCTGGCGCTGCTGCGGGCAATACCCGCCTGCTTGTGCAGGGTTTCCATGGTCTCCAGCAGGAGGCGGGTTTTCTCTTCGAGGGGCACGGCAAACGGATCCACGCGCGCCGACGTGACCACGGAATCGACATGGACCGGCTCGTGACAGAGCGTGACAGGATCGTTGACGAGACGTGCCGATCCCTTGGCAATTTCAACGGCCAAATCGGTGACGCGCCGCACTTCCCCGGCCGTCAGCACGGAACTGGACGCGAATCCCCAGGCACCATGATAGAGCACCCGCACGCCAAACCCGCTGTCTTCGCTGTCCTGAATGCGGGCGATCCGGCGATCTTCACCGTAGAGGACCTGCGTCCGGCTCTCCAGCATACGGACATCGCCGTACTCGGCCCCGCTGCCTTTCACGCGGTTCAGGACCAAGTCGACGACTTCATCACGATCGATCATCTTACCCATTTTGCTCACTATACCGTTTCCCGCCGGACTTTTCGATTCCCTCTAGCAGGATGTCGAAACAGGTCATCAGCTTCGTTCTCGCCGCTTCAAAGTCCTCAACGTAGCCCAGAGGCTACGCCTGCGGCTTTGACTTCGGCTGCGGCCTTGCTGGATGACCTGTTTGAACATGCTGCCGTGCCTTCCGGTTTCAATTAGGAAAAAGCTGCGATGGCCGAGAGAGTCAGATGCGGCAGTAGCTTCCATAAATAACTTCGTTTAGGACGACTTGACCAGGGCGTTGAATGGTCTGATAGTGAATCTATGAAAGCCGCAGAACTGGTCGTGCATTGTCTCGAAAATGAAGGCGTACGTTTCTTGTTTGCCTTGCCGGGGGAAGAGACCCTTCATCTTACCGATGCCCTGCTCGATTCCCGCATTCGCGTCATCACGACTCGACATGAACAAGGCGCGGCATTCATGGCGGATGTCTACGGCCGCCTCACGGGTAAGGCCGGCGTGTGCTTATCGACCCTCGGGCCCGGGGCGACGAATCTGTTGACCGGCGTGGCCGATGCCAATATGGATCATGCGCCTCTGGTGGCTCTCACAGGGCAATCGTCGCTCGACCGCATGCACAAGGAGTCGCATCAGTACATTGATGTCATGACCATGTTCAAACCGGTGACGAAGTGGCAGGCACAGATTACAGTGCCGGCGGTTATTCCGGAAGCCTTTCGGAAAGCGTTCAAGGTCGCCCAAACAGAAAAGCCCGGGGCCACGCATCTGGAGTTGCCCGAGAATGTGGCGGCCGGCATGAGCGATCCCGAAGGCGATCGTCCTTTGTTGGTGCAGGGGCCCATGATGCCGGAACCGCTTCACGCGCAAGTCCAACGCGCGATTCACCTCATTCAAGGTGCTCGGCGACCGTTGATTCTCGCCGGGAATGGTGTGGTCCGGCGGCAGGCGCATGAGGCCGTCCGGCAGTTTGCAAGACGCCTTAATATCCCCGTCGTCCATACCTTCATGGGCAAAGGCATCATGCCGGATAGCGACCCGCTGTCTCTCTATACCATCGGCTTTCGCTGGCGAGACTATTCCAATCTCGCGATGGAAGAGGCCGATGTAGTCATTGCGGTCGGCTATGACTTCGTCGAGTATGCGCCATGTTTTTGGAATCCCAACCGTGACAAACACATTGTCCACGTTGATCTGACGCCGGCAGAAGTGGATGCGCATTACATTGTGGACGTCGGCGTGCTGGGCGATCCGGCCTTATCACTGGAGCACATCGGAACCGGATTGAAACCGTTCAAGCATGACTGGGCAAGAGCACAGCGGCAGCGCGTGGCAAGTGGGCTTGACATGGAGGCAAGCCACACACATGCTGGACCGCCGCGGCCACAAGATATCATTCACGCGCTACGGGCTGTCGTGCAGTCGGAGGATGTCGTTGTCTGCGATGTCGGGGCACACAAGCTCTGGATGGCACGCATGTTTCCCTGCGAACTACCGAACACGTGCATCATCTCCAACGGCTATGCCGCCATGGGCATCGGATTACCAGGCGCCATCGCGGCAAAGTTGGCTTATCCCGATCGCCGGGTAGTCACGGTCACTGGAGACGGGGGTTTCCTGATGAACGTGCAGGAATTGGAGACAGCCGTGCGCGAGCACTTGCCCATTGTCGTGCTCGTCTGGCGGGACGATGCGTATGGCGTGATCCGTTGGAATCAACAGAACGTGTTTGGGCGAACCGGCCTGGTCGAGTTCGGTAATCCCGATCTGGTGAAGCTAACGCAGAGCTTCGGCGCCAAAGGGATGCGCGTCACCGCTCCATCTGAGCTTCGGCCCTGTCTGGTTGAAGCCTGTGGGCACGATGGCCCTGTTGTAATCGATTGCCCGGTGGACTATTCGGAGAACATGAAGTTAACTGAGCGACTACGCGCGCTCGAAGACGCGTCACCATCGTTCTAACCAAGGGAACACCATGCCCGAACCCAAAGGAACCGCCAAGCCGGCAGGAGAGGTTGCCCCACGCGTCTATCGGTGGACGATGCATGACGACCGCATTGATTCCCAAAGCGACAGCTATGCCGCCGTGGAGGATGGTCGGATTGTATTAATCGATCCGTTGCCCATGGCTGAGCAGGATTTGACAAATCTTGGAACTGTCCACGCGATTGTCTTGACGGCCTCATGCCATGAGCGGTCGGCGTGGCGTTATCGCCGGCAATTCAATGTGCCGGTGCATGCGCCGGCCGGGGCCGTGGATTTCGAAGAAGACCCCGATTTTTGGTATGACCAAGGCGATCATCTCGCGGGCAATCTCATCGCGATCCATACGCCGGGGCCGACCGAGGCGTTTTACTCGTTCTATCTGGAGCGCGACGGAGGTGTGGTCTTTTGTGCTGATTTGTTAACGAACTATCGTGGTGGGCGGTTGGCGTTTGTTCCCGACGAGTATCAAGATGATCCCCGACGGACACGGGACAGTGTAAAGCATTTGTTGAACCTTCCGTTTCAGACGCTCTGTCCGAATCATGGCGATCCGATTACGTGTGGCGCGAAAGATGCCATCCGTGAGGCGCTCAGCCGCGATGCGAATCAGAGGAAGACATGAAGCCATCTCATGTGCCTCCTTGCATATCACGGCGCAGTCTCCTGGCTGGACTCCTCGGTCTTGGCGGGACATGGCTCGCCTCGATACTTGTTGGACGAGCCGCCGATCGCGACTGCCCGATCACGCCAGCTCAAACTGAAGGGCCCTATTATCCACCGAAGACCTTGATTGACGCGATGCTCGATCAGGACAACGATCTGACCCGCCTCAACGGACAAGCGGGAAAGGCCACGGGTGCCATCGTCTATGTGATGGGACAGGTGCGCGATCACCAGTGCCGGCCCCTCGAAGGCGCCGTGGTCGAGATCTGGCAGGCATCGGAGAACGGACGGTACAGCCATCCACGGGATCGCGATAACCGGGCGCCGCTCGATCCGAATTTTCAGTATTGGGGCAAGAGCGTCACCGATCAGGAGGGACGTTATCTGTTCAAGACGATCAAGCCGGGCTCCTACCAAGCGGGCCGCCATTGGACAAGGCCTCCGCACATTCATTTCAAAGTCTCGCATGCCAACTTTCGCCCGTTCATGACCCAAATGTATTTTGCGGGAGATGCTTACCAAGCCACGGATTACATTCTGAACGACGTGCCGGCAGACCAGCGCACTCGCGTCATTGTTCAACTCGACTCACCCGGTGAAGACTACGAGCGGGAAGCGCGCGTCGGCCGCTTCGATCTGACGTTGTTGAGGTAGGACAATTCTCCTCGATCGTGAATGGCAAATCCTCTCCATTTGGGCTAGGATGCCGACCGTTCAGCATAGCAATACACGGGGCAGTCGACCGTGATGTCTGAGCCATAGGAAAGCCGACGGCCCGGGGTCTTATGTCATGGGTCGGTATTGACGCTTCCTTTGCATTCCTGATTTCGACACTATCACCATCACACTGCGATGCTGCACATACGAGTCGCCGGCGAGCACGACTTTTCATCGATCCTTGACATACAACGCCAGGCCTTCGCCGAGTACGAAGGCACGTACAAAACTACCGGATGGACGACTGAAACGATGGAGGATCTTCACCGCGATGCGGGTGAGAAGAAGATTCTCGTGGCCGAGTGGGATGGCACGATGGCCGGTTCGGTGCGATTTTGGACGGTGGGCGGCGTGTGCGTGATTCGATTGCTGTCCGTCAGTCCAACCTTTCAGCGCCGTGGGATCGGCAAAGCACTGATACAAGCCGTGGAAGCACGGGTCACAGATGCTCACAAGTTGTATGTTTGCACGATGTTGCGGACGACGCGCAACGTGACGATGTTTCTCAATCTTGGCTATCGACCCGAGTCGCTCTTGCCCGATCACTACAACCGCATGGATATGATCTGTTTTTCAAAGTATCGACAAAACCGTTAGACGTTCATGCGCGGTATAATGGCTGAAGTCACCGTTATCGCAGGGGGGCCGTAATGAGCACCGATTCTTCCGATCCCACTCAGATGTCCGGCGTGATGGTCATTTTCGGCGCCGACGGCGATCTCGCCAAGCGGAAGCTGATCCCATCGCTCTACAATCTTGCGGCGGGCCATCACCTGCCTGAAGAATTTGCGGTCGTCGGGCTCGCTCGGACGAACATGACGACAGAGGAGTTTCGCCAGAAGCTCAGCCGCGACATTTGCGACTTCGCGACGATCCCGGTGGATCCCAAGTTATGGGACTGGTTGCAACAACGAATCTATTATGTGCCGGGTGAGTTTCAAGACCCTCAGGCCTACGTTCGACTTCAAGAGGCCCTCAAGGACGTCGCGATGAAGCACCGCACCGGCGGAAACTACCTGTTTTATCTCGCGACCGCGCCCAGTTTTTTTGCACTGGTCACCGAACACTTGACGCGGCAAGGGCTGACCGCCCAAGCGCCGGGGACATGGCGACGCGTTATTCTTGAAAAACCGTTCGGGCGCGACTTGGAGTCGGCCAGGGAGCTCAATCGCCAACTGCGCCAGCACTTGGAAGAGAACCAAATCTATCGCATCGATCATTATTTGGGAAAAGAGACGGTTCAAAACATCTTGGTGTTCCGATTCGGCAACGGCATTTTTGAGCCGATTTGGAATCGTCGCTATATCGAGCATGTCCAAATCACGGTGACGGAAACGCTCGGAGTCGAGCACCGCGGCAGTTACTACGAGCAGGCCGGCGCACTCCGCGACATGGTCCCGAATCATCTCTTGCAGCTCTTGTCCTTCGTCGCCATGGAACCGCCGAACTCGTTTGATGCCAATGCCGTGCGGGATGAAAAAGCCAAGGTGTTGCGCGCGATCCTCCCCTTGCATCCGATCGAGGTGCTTCGCTCCACCGTCGCGGGCCAGTATGGTGAAGGTTTCATGGACGGCAAAGCGGTGCCGGCTTATCGCGAGGAAGCGCACGTCTCGGCGCGATCGAACACGGAGACCTTTGTTGCGCTTAAATTGTTCATCGATAGCTGGCGCTGGGCCGATGTGCCGTTCTATCTGCGCACCGGGAAACGTCTGGCGAAGCGGCTGACCGAGATCGTCATTCAGTTTAAGCGGCCTCCATTCATGTTGTTTCGCAAAACACCGGTCGATCAGCTGGCGCCCAATATGCTGATCATTCGCATTCAACCCGATGAAGGCATCTCGCTGTGCTTCGACGCCAAGATTCCCGGCCCCGCCGTGCGTGTCGGCAAAGTCGATATGGATTTCCGTTATTCCGAATATTTCGGCGATGCCCCGCAGACTGGCTATGAAACCCTCCTGCACGACTGCTTTGTCGGGGATGCCACACTTTTTCAACGGGGGGATACCGTTGAAGTGGGGTGGTGTACGGTCCAACCGATCCTCGATGTGTGGGCATCGTTGCCACCTGATGGCGTGCCTATCTATCCTGCCGGTTCGTGGGGCCCTCGTGAGGCGGATGAGCTCATCGAGCGGGAGGGGTTCAAATGGTGGAACAGCTGCTAGTCAGGCCGGTGCCGAACCTGCCGGCTCTCGTCTTTCAGATCATCTGATAAAACTGCTATACTTCTTGCCTTGCTTCAATCAGGAGTGAGTCATGCCTGGCAAAACGTTATTCGACAAAATTTGGGACGCCCATGTCGTGCGGGAGTCCAATGGAACCACCCTCCTCTATATTGATCGCCATCTCGTTCACGAAGTCACGTCGCCGCAAGCGTTTGAAGGTCTTCGTGCGGCCGCCCGCCGACCGCGACGCCCGGCGACGATTTTGGCCGTCCCCGATCATAATGTGCCGACCACGGATCGCCGACTGCCGATTGCGGATGCCATCAGCGCGACGCAGATCCGCACACTGGAAGACAATTGCAAGGAATTCGGCATCACCCTGTTCGGCATGAATGACATCCGTCAGGGGGTGGTACACATCATCGGTCCCGAGCAAGGCTTCACCTTGCCTGGCATGACGATCGTCTGCGGGGATTCGCACACATCCACACACGGCGCCTTCGGTGCCCTGGCGTTCGGAATCGGGACCAGCGAAGTCGAACACGTGCTGGCGACGCAGTGCTTAGTGCAGACCCGGCCAAAAACTATGCTTGTCACGGTGGATGGATCCCTGTCGGACCGGTGTTCGGCGAAGGATATCATCCTGGCCATCATCGGGAAGATCGGTACGGCAGGCGGCACGGGCTATGTCATAGAGTACGCCGGATCGGCCATTCGCGCGCTGACAATGGAAGGCCGCATGACGCTCTGCAACATGTCGATCGAGGCCGGCGCCCGAGCCGGGATGGTCGCTCCCGATGACACGACGTTCGCCTACATTAACGGACGGCCGATGGCCCCCAAGGGCGAGTTGTTCAACCGCGCTGTCAAAGCCTGGCGGCAATTAGCCAGCGACCCAGATGCTGTCTACGATCAGACGGTTGCGCTGCGAGCAGAGGACATCGCTCCGCAGGTGACCTGGGGAACAAGCCCGGGAATGGTCTCCGGCGTGGACGGAACGGTTCCGGACCCGCAACAGATGCCCGATGAGAAGTCACGCAAGGCCACCGAGCATGCATTGAAATACATGGCACTGACGCCCGGCATGCCGATTACGCAGATTACGCTCGATAAGGTCTTCATCGGATCCTGCACGAATGCCCGCATCGAAGATCTCCGTCTGGCAGCGCACTATGCGAAGGGGAAAAAAGTGGCGAGCAGCGTCCATGCCATGGTCGTGCCGGGATCCGGTCTGGTGAAGAAACAAGCCGAGGAAGAAGGTTTGGATCGGATTTTTAAGGATGCCGGGTTCGAGTGGCGTGAAGCCGGGTGCAGCATGTGTCTCGCGATGAATGCCGATGTGCTGCAGCCGGGCGAACGCTGCGCCTCGACCAGCAATCGTAATTTCGAAGGACGTCAAGGCGCAGGCGGACGGACGCATTTAGTCTCCCCCGCGATGGCGGTAGCCGCAGCGGTCGAAGGACATTTCGTAGATATTCGGACGTGGTCGTAGGGACGCTCAAAACGGCGATCTATCACACCCGCCCCGTCCTAGGCGCGCTAAGACGCACCCATTCTCGAGGCAAGGCCACAGGCGAAGAAGACACCTGAGGCGCAGCCTCTGAGCTGCGTTGAGGATGCCTTCGAGACGAGAACGAAGCTCGACGCGGTTTTCAGCATTTCACCGAAGGAGTATATGCAACCGTTTACCACATTAACCGGAGTCGTCGCGCCGCTGGATCGCATGAACGTCGACACCGATCAGATTATTCCCAAGCAGTTCTTGAAAACGATCAAACGGACGGGCCTGCGGGAAGGATTGTTTTTCGATTGGCGGAAGCAGAAGGATGGGTCGCAGGATCCCAACTTTTTCTTGAATCAGCCGCGCTACCAGCATGCGACCATTCTACTGACCCGAGACAACTTTGGCTGCGGCTCATCACGCGAACACGCTCCTTGGGCGCTGCTCGATCAAGGCTTTCGGTGCATCATCGCACCGAGCTTTGCTGATATTTTTTATAATAATTGCTTCCAAAACGGTGTGCTGCCCGTCGTCCTCAAAGCCGACGAGGTGCAGGCGCTGTTTCAGAATGTCGCGACAAAAGAGGGATATCAGGTCAGCGTGGATCTTGCTGCTCAAGCGGTCACGACCGATGAGGGCACGTCCTATCGCTTCGACGTCGACCCGTTCCGGAAAGATTCCCTGCTCAAAGGACTCGACTCCATCGGCCTGACACTTCAGCATGAGACGCAAATCTCAAGCTATGAAGCGCGCCGTGCGGCCCTCGTGCCGTGGCTCTTTCCGGATCTTCAATAGGGAGGCCGTTTACTGCTTCAGCTCGATCCGCGCCCCAATCGGCGGCCGTTTGAACCGGTCCCACGCGTTGCCGCCGCGAAGAAATAATTCTACCCACCGCACCTGTTCGCCCTGCTTGGTCTTCCACCCACTGCTGCCCGGAGCGAACGCCAGCAGCCCGGCTTCGACCCCGAATGTTCCGTCACTCACGAGCGCGTCGTGCGTGACCCCGTCAATCTGTATCGCGAGCTTCATGCCGGCGCGGAACCTCTTGTTGTCAAATCGGATGGTGGTCTTCACATTGCCATAGCCGTCGATGTAGGCGACGCGGGATGCCGGCACATCCGGAATGAGGCGCGGCTCGATATCCTCGGCCAAGGCTTGAGACCGGCCGAGTGCAATCGCAGCCGCCGTCTGAGGGAAGAGATCGCGTGAACGAAATTGCGAGCCCTCCGCCTCAACAGCTGCCCATCGTAGTTTCTCCGCCTCATCCCGAATGAACGAAAAGGCATGGCCCGCATTCACGCCAATGACTCGGACGCCGGTCCGTAATCGTGCATAACTGAGTCGCTCGCCGGCATTCGCGGGCCGAGCGGTATCATCATCCTCTCGCGGTGCGACATTATGATACACGATGGTCCCGGGGGGCGCCGGATTGAGTGCTAATTGAGCGACGCAAAAGCCGGCAGCCAGCGTGCAAAACGGCGGGACCGGCGTCAGGACCGGCTCAGCGTCCGGCAGATGGAGCTTGAGTCGCTGAACGACCTCTGCAAACGCCAAATCCCCCTGGCCATAATCTGCCACGATGTGCACGAGCATAGGTACCCGTTAAATACTCCCTTGATTTTCCATCCTACCGCCTTATGGTGCATCTTGATATCGGATCGACAGGAAGCTCCTCTTGGAGGATGCTCAAAAAGGTCAGCAGCAAGGCCGCAGGCAAAATCGCCACCGGAGGCGTACCCTCTGAGGTACGTTGAGGATGGGTGACGAGCCGAGAACGAAGCTGATGAGCTTTTTCAGCATCCTTCTTAAGATGAGCAGCTGACGCTGATATGCTTCCCCCAATTCGGCGGTGGCGCAGCATACGTTTCCATACCCGGCTGCTCTGCAAAGGGATCGCGCAACAGCGCATGGAGACGGTCGATTTCAGAATAATCCTTTTTGCCCGTCGCCAGCTCGATGGCCTGTTGGGCAAGGTAATTCCGGAGTACGTACTTCGGATTGATCCGGTTCATGCGCTCCCCGCGTTCGGCATCCTGACTCCGTTCGCTCTTCAGGCGCGCACCATAGCGTTGTGTCCAGGCATCAAAGGCGGCACGATCTAGGAAATAATCGCGGAGCGCATGGTTCTCCGCGCCCGGTTCCGTCCGAAAGCCGCTGAGCGCCCGAAAAAAGATCGTGTAGTCGACTCGATTGCTTTGTAGTAAGGCCAACAGGTCGGTCACAAGACCGCCGTCTTCCTCGGCGCTCTCCTGGAGTCCTAACTTACGACACATTAATTCCGTATAGTACGCATTGAGCTCGGACTCATATGTGTGTAATGCGGCTTTCAGCGGCTCCTGAGAAGCGAGCGGCAGAAGGGCCTGCGCCAGACAACTAAGATTCCAGAGGCCGATATACGGCTGCTGATCGAAGGCATATCGGCCATGATGATCGGAGTGGTTGCAGATGAAGCCGGCATCATAGTCATCCATGAAACCGAACGGCCCATAGTCCAGCGTTAACCCGAGAATCGACATATTGTCCGTGTTCATGACGCCATGCGCAAAGCCCACGGCCTGCCACTGCGCGATGAGCCGTGCCGTGCGGCTCACGACCTCAGCGTAAAATGCGACGTAGCGGTCAGACATACTGATGAGGTGCGGAAAATGTTGCTCAATGACATAGTCGGCAAGTCGCTTCAGATGGTCAACTTGACGTCGATAGTAGAACACTTCGAACGACCCGAAGCGGACATGGGTCGGCGCCATTCGTACCAGCATCGCGCCGGTCTCGATGGACTCTCGCCAAACCTTCTCGTCGCTGCCGATGATGCACAGCGCACGGGTGGTCGGAATACCGAGCCCATGCATGGCTTCGCTGCAGAGATATTCGCGGATTGTCGACCGAAGAACGGCACGGCCGTCGCCGTCACGCGAAAATGGCGTCAAGCCTGCCCCTTTAAGGTGGAGATCCCATTTTTGCCCTTCGCCGCTCCTCACTTCGCCGAGCAAGATTGCCCGTCCATCACCTAACTGACTCACGTTGACGCCGAATTGATGGCCGGAATAGAGCATGGCGATGGGGTCCCAGCCGGGCAGCAACCGTCGTCCACCGAAATAGTCAATGAAGTCGGGACGCCTGCTCTCTTTTGGATCGAGACCGATCAGACGCGCCGCGTCCTCATTGAAACTAACGAGATACGCGGGCTCAGTAAACGGCGTGGGCAACACGCCGCGATGAAAGGCTTCAGGGAGCTGCGCGTAGGTATTATCGAATACAAGATGTTCTAGCGTATGCATAGGTCATTATGACGTATGGTGCCGGCTCCTACAAGATTTGCGCGGCTTGTCTTTGGGCTGGTGGTTGTCTACAATACGACTTCAATTTCGAGGAGGAATGGTGAAAGGGGTACGGTTCGAACGGTTGGGAACGGGGCGGTACTATAACGTGATTCTGCATGTCGGCAGCACGTATGTGCCGGTCAGCGACGAAACGGTCACCGAACTCAAGACGCAAACGCTCCTGTCCCCTGATCGCTTTTTAGAACTGCTCGTCGAAAAGATCGGCTACTCCTCCTACCTCAAAGAACAGATCCGCAACGAGCTGAAGAAGGCCGGCGATCCGGTGACGCAGATTACGGTACTTCAAGGCGCCATCCGCGAGCTCTAGCCAGGCCGCTGAAAACGGCATCATTTCACCCGCGCCGCCCCAGGCGCGCCAAGACGCGCCGCTTCCCGAAGCTTCGTTCTCGGTTCGCCTGAATCCTCGACGTAGGGCGAGGCTACGCCTCCGGTTAAGGCTTCCCTGCGGTCTTGTTGGATGACTCTTTTGAGCAGGCTGCACTGTGAGCCTCTGTTTTCTAACTACACAAACAAGAATAGTCAGTTAGATTTCCACTGGGCGTCTCTTACCAGGCGTAGCAACCAGTCCATAGGACTGGGTACAGGAGAGGCAAGCTGCTCAAAACGGTTCCCAGCAAGGCCGGAGGGAGCTTTGACTCCGAGGCGTAGTGGTAGCTACGTCGAGGTGGGCAAGCGACTGAGAACGAAGCTGGGAGCTGTTTTCAGCACGCTACGGCGACTACTCTCTGTCGTTTTTCTCACAATACAGAACAAGAGTGGGAGGCGTCGGTTTGATGTCCAGTGCGCGCATCCACCGGGCATCTTCCGAGCGTGCGCGGTGCGCGAGCACAGAGATCTGGCCGACGCCTCCACATCCCTACAGGTCCCAGGTGCCGCCTGCCTTAAACGCATACGACATAATCGTACTCTTTTTGTCCGGGTCTTTTTCAAACTTCAGGGCTTTGGCGTAGAGCTCCACGGCCATGTCGGGTTTGTTTCGTTCTGCGTAGATTCGAGCGAGCCCGAAGTGTGCTTGCGCGTCTTCGGGATTTCCCTTGAGCGCCCGATTGAAACGTTCCATGGCTTCTTGTTTGTTGCCTCCGTCAAACAAAATCCAGCCCAACGCCGTTTCCGCTGGTGAGAAATCAGGATCGGCATCCAAGGCCGCGCGATAGGCCTTGATGGCGAGATCGACCCGGTTTTTTTGGTGGTAAATATCTCCCACTGAAAAATGCACCTCGGCATCTTTTTCGTTTAGTTTGAGGGCTTCCTTGTACTCAACAAGCGCCGCCTCCAGTTTGCCCTGCTCGGCGAGAGCGCCGGCGAGATTGGCATGGGCCAACGGATCACGAGGATTTAGTTTAATCACTTCGCGATATTGCGGGATGGCCATCTCATACTGGCCTTGCTGCTGATACGCTACGCCTAAGTTCGTCCGAGCCGCCGTGAACGTGGGATCCAATTTCACCGCTTCACGGTATTCCTTGATGGCCATGTCCATGCGGTCGGCCCGTTCATGAATCTGCGCGAGGAAGTAATGCGGTTGTGGCGCGAGCGGGTCGAGCCGAATCGCATCCTTATACCGGCTGACGGACTGTTCGGACTGACCGGACTGCGCTAGAAAGAGTCCGGCCACGAAATGAATGTGAGCGGTGTCCGGGTGTTCCTTGAGTAGACAATCAACCCAGGTTTTAATGACTTCGATATCAGCCAGTTCTTGAAGTGCGCGTGCGTGTGTTTGCCAGGCTGCGCCGAATTCACCCCTGATCAGTTGAACGACATTGAGCACAAAGTACGGGCGAGGATCATGACTGAGGCCAATCGCGCAGACCCATGCCTCAGCGGCGGCCGAAACGGTCGTCCACTCGCCTCGAACAAGCGCATCTTCAATTTTCTTGGCATAGTCAATCATATGATTCAGCTCTTCACGCTGACCTGTTTTCTGCCGTCAGTATAACATTCGGCCTTCGACTGTGCGGCGAGACAGCACCGCAGGCGTATCAGCAGCCTTCATCTTGTGAGGGTGTCTTCTTCGCTCGGCGGTGTCGCCTGAATCTTCTCACCCAGAAACGGATATCGCTCCGCGATCTTTTCCTTCATCTGCCATGCAATGGCGCGATATGACCAGTGTCCTTTCACACCGGATCTGAGACGAGCAATATATTCCGCCTCGGCATAATCCATTTTGAAGAGGCAGCGAACTTTGAATCCAAATGGAATGGCGTAGAGCGCGGCTTCCTGATCGGATCTCCGAAGCGTCTCGATATCCATTTTTACCGCGTCCATCGCCGCTCGATAGTCACCATCCAGGCCCGCCTCCGCCAAGGCCGGTGGAACGTCATAGCCATGCGCAGCCGTAAAATTCTGTTGGACTTGCTGACACCGGCGATGCCGATGCAGATCGCGCCATCCTCCAATGTCCATCAGAATGTCAAAGACGAATCCGTAGCCGCTTCTGAATTCCTTGATCAGTTCATCGTACGCCCCGCGTCGGCGTAGCGCCACGTCGATCAAATCGTGTTTTTGCTTGTCTGTCCAACCCTGCACGACTTGCAGGACGACCCTATACGGTGCGTGGCTGACGCGATAGAGGAGAGTCGCCGCCACTTCATCGACGGGATGATGGGGCTCGATCAAATCGACCGGCGGCACAGGAATCGCCGTCGCAGCCGCCATCTCCAGGCCGGCAGCCTTGAGCGGATCTTTAGCGAACCGGGCCAACTCCGTATAGACGTCGGCCTGATAAACGTTCGGCATGGCATGGCGGGCCAGCGTCGGAGCTAATGGCTCGGCCGGCCCTGCCTGGTGGCCGGATAGTTCGCCCCACAGATTCATCGGCTGTCGACTGCAGGCTTCTTTGAGCTCTTCTCCGATGAGCCGGAGTTCTGGAAGCTGAGATGACAAAAGCCGGGTAATCTGTTTCTCCAACGTCCGGATACTGACCACTTGCCCCACATTGGTTCTGACCGAGAGCGGAAGCAGATAGCGGGTCACGTCGAAGGTGCGCGCCGCAATCGTCCGGTCGTAATCCGCGGGCTTCATGCTGTCCGGTCGAGGCGTGCGTGCGGACAGGAAGGCCTTCAATGGGTCGTGCAGTAACTGGTACGCATTGAACAAGCTGCCCAGTATGCCGCGATACACGCCTTCCGTTTCTGTCCCGCGGATCGCGTCGGGGACGTAACAGCCGCTGGGACCAAAGTTTTGATAGCGGCTTGATTTAGCCTGTCCGTCCCACAGTGGTTCATCTTCCAAGCGGATCGCGGCGAGCTCGGAGATGTGTTCAAAACAGACCATGGCATGCCCCAGATCGGCAATGGAGCCATGTCCATAGGCAAAATAAAACTGCTCCCAAAACTTTTCCGATGAATGCGAGTGCACCCAACGAATGCTGTCTTCGATCGAGTCGGGGGAGCGGCTATAGCGTGCCAGGGCATACGCCGACTTCTCCGGCGGCATCGGGGCCACCGCAATCACCCGACGATGGGGACCATCCTGCATCGCGCCATCCTTCTTTACTGTGTGTCCTTCATCCTTGCAGAGGCGCACTATACCGCCCGCTTCCAAGCTCCTGCAAGCATTCCCATTCATGTCCGGTTTCGTTGACTTGACCCACCCCCGCGGTTATATTCCTTCCTCTTACGTTCGGATCATCAACTGGCTTCGTCTCTATGATTCACAGTATCAAGGGCGTCAAAGACATTTTGCCGGATGAAATTCGCCGATGGCAGACCATCGAAGCGGCGGCTCGTCGCCTCTCCGGTTTGTTTGGATTTCGCGAAATTCGTGTGCCCATTTTTGAGTTGACTGAGCTGTTTGCGCGCAGCATCGGGGCCAGCACGGATATCGTTGAAAAGGAGATGTATACCTTTGCGGATCGCGATGGAAAACTACTCACGCTTCGACCCGAAGGAACAGCAGGGGTCGTGCGCGCGTATATCGAACACAATTTGAGCGCCTCGGCCACTCTGCAAAAATATTTTTACCTGGGTCCCATGTTTCGCCATGAGCGCCCACAGGCCGGACGCCTCCGTCAATTTCATCAGTTCGGCGTTGAATCGTTCGGCAGCGCAAGTCCCCTGGCTGACGTGGAAGTCATAGCTCTGCTCTGGCGATTTCTGACCGAGTTACAGTTGCCCGGGCTGACGCTGGAGATGAACAGCCTGGGCGATCCGGCGGATCGGACCGCATACAAAGCGGTGCTCGTCGATTTCCTCCAGCAACGGAAAAACCGGCTGTGTCAGAATTGTCAACGACGGATGGAGACGAACCCATTACGAGTCCTGGATTGTAAGGTTCCCGAATGTCGGACGGCGACTGAAGATGCGCCGAGCATCCTGAACTCGCTTTCAACGAAGTCACGCACGCATTTTGATGAGGTGAAAGATGGCCTGGGGAATCTCGGAATCCCGTATGTCATCAACCCTCGCCTCGTGCGCGGCCTCGACTACTATACTCTCACGACATTCGAAGTCACGTCCCAGCACTTAGGCGCCCAGAATGCGGTTGGCGCCGGAGGCCGGTATGACGGACTGGTGGAGACCTTAGGTGGTCCGAACACACCGGCCATTGGATTTGCCGTCGGGCTTGAACGAGTCTCGCTGATGCTTCCCGACTCGGTCGTTCTTCCCATCCCTGACCTCGTGGCGGTTGCGGCCTTTGGAACGCAAGGGTCTCCCATTGGCGCCCGTATTCTGAATGATCTCCGGTCGGCCGGAGTGCCTGCGGACATGGATTCTCGCGCTACTTCCTTAAAGACTCACCTGCGCCAGGCGGATCGCATGGGCGCATCGTATGTCGTCATGATAGGCGATGACGAGGTCGCGAAAGGTCGAGCGCTCATCCGAAACATGCAGACAAAAGAGCAAGAAGAAATACCCCTTTCCACTGTAGCTCTTCACCTATCTGAACGACTCCGACAAGACAGGATTTCCGGCCGATTTTGCAGTTGACATCCTGGCCTATAAAGAGTACTTTTTCCTTGGACAATCAATAAGTAATGCAGTTTGAGCCTTCTTGATTGACCCTGTTGATATCTATGCAGAAAAAGAAGCTCGGGATCCTGTTATCTACCCCTCCTTCTCATCCGAATCTGTCAACAGTCACACGGCTCTGTGAAGAAGGTCTGCGGTCGAATGTCGACGTGTATCTGTACCTGATCGATGAGGGAGTCAAGAATCTCACGGATCAGCAGTTGCTCGGTCTTTCGAAAACGGGCGCAAAGCTGTTTGCGTGCGCGTATGGATGTCAGCAGCAAGGGGTCTCGACCGCGAATCTTGATCCCGGCATTCAATTGTGCGGTCTTGTCGTTCTGTCGAACATCATCAATGGATGTGATCAGTTTGTCGCATTCAACTAGTGGAGATTTGTGCCTGCGAGTATTGTCGTCGTCATCCAGGAAGACCCTCGAAAATCAGGACGGGCCGTTGAAGCGCTCCGGATTGCGCTAGGGCTCGGCTCGGGAGAGAACCCCACAACGGTGATACTGCTCGACCAGGCTCCTCTTCTGCTCTCCGAGGACACGGATGATGTCGTGGACGTAGATATTCTTGAAAAACATCTGCCGGTGTTCAAAGAACTTAGTATTCCGTTTCTGCTTGAGCCCAACAGTCGGTCACGGTTTTCTCTCGATACGGATTTCGAGATGCGCGAGGCCGCTCAATCCGACATTGCCACTACCATTGCGACTGCCGATCGTGTCCTAGTGTTTTGAGCGAAGATGTGATTGATTGCGAAAAATTCTCTATCTCGTGAAAGATTCCAATCCTGCTCGCACGAATCTCTTGGCATCCGATCAGACATCGGGCAAAGAGATCGCAGTCGTGCTTCTTCAGGATGGCGTCAGCCTCACCGATCTGCCGACGAACCGTGTCTATGCATTGTCCGACGATCTGCGTGCTCGACACATCACGTCGTCGTATCCGGTGATTTCATACGCGGATGTCCTTCGTATGATGTTCGAGGCCGATGCAGTCATTGCACTATGAACACCTTCTTCTTCCGATGAATTAGTGCGGACAAGCCATTTCGGAGTAGTAGAAGGAAGAGTAGGGCGTGGGGAAACTGGTGACATTATCTAAGTGCGCAATATCCAACTGTTTTCGGCATTCATCAAAGGCCACTTTCTGTGGCGATCATGTGGATGAGTCGTGTATGGATGTGGGACAGGTGTGAATAGAGCCGTCAGGAAACTCACTGTGGAGAAAATGTTGATGCCGAAGATGGGGTCTCGGCGAACATCATGAATCCTAATTCGTTGAAAACCAGGTGGTTTATCAACAGATGTTTATAAGCCTGTGTATAACTGGAGGGCTGGGGA